>NZ_FLKH01000001.1 GCF_900086715.1 Gracilibacillus timonensis
GGGCTCATAACCCGAAGGTCGCAAGTTCAAATCTTGCCCCCGCAACCAATGGTCCGGTAGTTCAGTTGGTTAGAATGCCTGCCTGTCACGCAGGAGGTCGCGGGTTCGAGTCCCGTCCGGACCGCCACTAATACATATCAATAGATTCATTCATTCTTGGCTCGGTAGCTCAGTCGGTAGAGCAACGGACTGAAAATCCGTGTGTCGGCGGTTCGATTCCGTCCCGAGCCACCACTTTTAAAAAATTCTCTTTTTGTTATTTATATGGAGGGATAGCGAAGTTGGCCAAACGCGGCGGACTGTAAATCCGCTCCCATCGGGTTCGTAGGTTCGAGTCCTACTCCCTCCACCATTTATTTAGTAATCGTAGGGGTATAGTTTAATGGTAAAACGAAGGTCTCCAAAACCTTTGATGTGGGTTCGATTCCTACTACCCCTGTAGCGTTTATGGCGGTCATGGCGAAGTGGTTAACGCACCGGATTGTGGTTCCGGCATACGTGGGTTCGATCCCCACTGGTCGCCCCATTATTTAAATAGGCATTGGGCTATAGCCAAGCGGTAAGGCAACGGTTTTTGGTACCGTCATGCGCTGGTTCGAATCCAGCTAGCCCAGCCATTATTTGCGGAAGTAGTTCAGTGGTAGAACATCACCTTGCCAAGGTGGGGGTCGCGGGTTCGAATCCCGTCTTCCGCTCCATTTTATTTAACCAAAATGGTGGCGGCATAGCCAAGTGGTAAGGCAGAGGTCTGCAAAACCTTTATCACCGGTTCAAATCCGGTTGCCGCCTCCAGAATTTGATCATGCCGGTGTGGCGGAATTGGCAGACGCGCACGACTCAAAATCGTGTTCCTTCGGGAGTGTCGGTTCGACCCCGACCACCGGTATTAAAAGGGTAATTTAGGATGATTTTAGGAATCATCGATATGCTTATAAACGTTGACATCACAGCGTTTATAAGCATTTTTTATTTTTTGGCAATAACATAGATTTTTAAATTTTAATACACAATTGCACCACAATTCAATACATATTAACTGCTACTGCTATATTGTCATCTTCTTTTTGTAGCTCTTTCATAACATGGACATAACGTTTATATGTTATATTAGGAGTAAAAGGAACTAATAGTTATTTCATTTAAATTTTAATGCTTTTTTCAGTGATTTATTAACAGCATTGTTGCTTATCATTTTATGCTTTGACCGAGAACTCAAAAGGACAAGCCATTCGTAGCAGTGCTAGTAGGTATTTTATTATGTTTTTTAGCAATAAACATTTAATCGTCTCTTGTCATATTAACCAATCTATTTTAGGCTAATAGTAATGATAAAAAGGGGCTGTTAGGTTGCTGAAATTCTTAAAGAAGCTACTAACAAAAAAGAGAAAGAAAAAAACTAAGAAGAAATTAAGAAAAGTAATAGAGCTAAATTACAATGAAGATGATATGTGGGATCCTTGAAGAGCGTTGTATAAACGTTCTTTTTTATGGTTAAGAGAGGGAAAATTTTCACGACTGTATCGGTAAGTACGTAACCAAGCAACTACTGGAATTATTTACAGCTAATCTTTTTACTTGAATAAAGGCGCTAAAAACAATGAATTGGGTGGCTAATACCGAGGAGGCTGTGACGATATCAAAGTATAGATGATAGCTTATAGACGTTATAAAAACTAGGTAATTGCTTTTTTATGTTAAAATGATAATGGAACACTATAAAGTTTCTGGACGGGTGTATTTACATAACGTGTTAATTTCTGAATAAAAGAAATGATTATTGTAAGTGTTAAGGTTGTTGACAATAGACATTAATTATAAATAATGAGGAGAAAAAATGACTGGAAAACCAATTGTTTTAGTTGTTAGTGTGTCGCTAATTAAAGATGAAAAAGTATTAATGATTAAAGAAAACAAATCAAATGTAATTAATAAGTGGAATTTTCCAAGCGGAAGAATGGAAGAAGGGGAAGACATCCTTTTGTCAGCTAGAAGAGAAGTGAAAGAAGAGACAGGGTTTGATGTGGAACTCACTTATACGACGGGTATTTATAATTTTATTAGCAGTACTCAAGACCAAGTGATTATGTTTCATTTTATAGGGAAGATTACTGGAGGTTCAATATATCTTGAAGAAGATGAAATTATTGATAGTGTTTGGATGGAGCTGAGTGATTTAGTAAAATTTAATGATGATGAACTTCGTAATCCAACCGTTATAAAACAAATTGTAAATTGTCTTGTTCAAAAAAGTTATCACCCTACTAATATATTCCAAAAACAAATAAAGTAATTTTGGGGGGATAGAAACACTAAGGAAGTTATATTACTTAGAAGCTTTTCAACCGAGTTAAAGAAAGTTTTGAATTTTCATAAATGAGGTGAGTCTATTGGTGCATAACAATATTAGTATATCCAATGGCCGGGTATTTTTAAGGGAGATAATTGAAAGTGACTGGAATGATATTCATGAATACGCCTCACAAGAAATGGTTTGTCAATACCAACCTTGGGGGCCTAATACAATAGAAGATACAAAGAATTTTGTTAATCAAATAATGGAAGAGGCTAATAATGAAAAATTAAGAACTAGATATGTGTTTGCTATTATAGAAAAAGCTAACAAAAGATTAATTGGGGCAGGAGAGTTTAATATTAGAGATAGTTTCAATAGGAATGGAGAAATTGCATATATTGTAAATCCAAAGTATTGGGGTAAAGGGATAGCGACTGAAGTTGCCAATTTGATAATTGATTATGGATTTAAGGAACATAAAATGCATCGAATTTTTGCAACTTGTGACCCGAGAAATATAGGTTCATCTAAAGTCTTACAAAAAGTCGGGATGATTCAAGAAGGGAAAATACGTGAAGATTTGTTAATTAAAGATGGTTGGCGAGACTCTCTATTGTATAGTATATTAAAGCACGAATGGCAGATTTTATAAATGGTATTGCAAAAAAGATTATCGCTAGAATGTTTATTGTACTAAAATCGTATGGACAGAGACTTGAAAAAAACACTATTCACGTTAGAGAATAAAATGAACTGCACTACTCAAAATCGTGTTTCTTCGGAGTTTTCGCCCGATCACTAATGTCAACCATAATTTTTCATTGCAATAGACTAAGAAAGAATGGCTCACAAGCATTGAAATAATGGAGTTTGTGAGTTTTTTGTATTATGGTAGATTTTCATATGGGAGCCGGAAGCTGTGAATTGAATCTAAAAATACTGTTAAAAACAGGTATCTTCGATTATATAAACTATGGATTGAAAATGTTTGATACAATTACATGAATTTTATTATCAAAATAAAATATTCTATAAGAAATATTTACAAAAAACCTCTCGGAAAATCAAATTATTTCCCGAGAGGTTTTTACATTATATGTAAAATTATTTTTGCTATGACTGTATTTAATAGTATACATGAACGGAATATATAAGTCTATATTTTTCTTCATTTTATTGCTAAAATAACATGACATTAAATGAGGAGGGATTTTTCGTGCCATTTGAGGAAGAAAAAAAGGTGTTAGATAAAACGTTATCTATTATCCACAAACAATATGAACGGTTAGCTGAAATACCGGAATATGTTGGTGATGATTTTACCGAAAACATATTGGAAGATAACAGACAGCGGGTAAAAGAATCTTTAAGGCTTGCTAAAAAGGAATCTTATTTTGCTCGCCTTGATTTTAAAGTGGAAGATAGTAAGGAGGCGAAGCCCACTTATATTGGAAAAGCAGGTGTTTTTGATGAAGACACAGGAAATGTTCTGATTACAGATTGGCGAGCTCCAATTGCCAGCTTGTTCTATGGTTTTAGTGGGAGTGAAGATGATGTATATTATCAATCTCCAGATGGCATTGTAGAAGGCGAAATCTACTTAAAAAGAAATATTGTCATCCATGAAGAGGAGCTACGAAGAGTAGTAGACCGTTATATCCGTGGAAAACAAGAAGCTTCTGGAGGCGATGAATTCCTTTTATATAAGCTGGGTGATCAAAAAGATAACAGACTACGTGATATTGTTGCCACTATCCAAGGAGAACAAAATGAAATCATTCGTTATCCCTTAAATAAAGCGGTTATTATTCAGGGAGTTGCAGGAAGTGGGAAAACAACAGTGGCACTCCATCGATTAGCCTTTCTGCTATACGAATATCGGGAACAATTGAGAGCGCATCGGATGATTATTTTTGCACCGAACACCATCTTTCTTGATTATATTTCACAAGTGTTGCCTGAATTAGGCGTAGGAAATATTGTCCAGACGACCTTTCCAAATTGGGTTTTGAACGCTATTATTGATGATCCGAAATGTAGGCTGGAATCTCTTAGCGAAAGAAGAAGAAATTTTTTTGAATCCAATACAATCCAGCAGCATAACTGGAAAGGCTCTTTAGCGTTTCAACAGCAAATCAGGGATCATTTAGCACAATTAGAAAAAGATTGGCTTCCTGAAGAAGATTTTGTCCCTTGGAAAAACAAACAAGGCGTTTCACTGGAAAAAATCAAAAAATGGATAGAAATTGATTTTAAAGACAATCCTGTCACCAAGAAATATGATAGACTCAAAGCAAAATTAACCAGGTGGATTGAAATCGAAGCGAAAATGTATGAAGACAAAAAAGAGCAGACGCAAGCCCGTAAAGATGGTAAGAAGGAATTAAGAAGCTATTTACGTAAGTGGAAAAAGCGGAAACCTTATGAACTTTATGCTCAAATCTTAAAAAAGATGGCAAGGACAGACCTTTTGCCTCCCAAGGATAAGATAACCTTGGATGATCTGGCGCCGCTTCTCGATATTCACGATTATTGGTATGGGATAGAAAGGGACGAACGATTTGATCATGTTGTGATTGATGAAGCTCAAGACTTCTCACCCTATCAGGTATCTGTATTAAATGCGCGCACTAAAGCAGCCTCTTTTACAATATTAGGTGATTTAGCACAAGGCATTCACAGCAATGAAGGCATTGATGAGTGGAAGAACTTTATCGATCTTTTCGGTACATCCCGTGCGAAATTCTTTCAAATGACCAAAAGCTATCGCTCCACCTATGAGATTATTGCATTTTCCAACATGATTCTTAATCATCTTGCCAATCGTCCCGCTTATGCAGAACCAGTATTTCGAAGCGGCGAGGACGTGCAGATCAAACAAATAAAAGCAGAAGAAAAATTAGAAGAAATCATAAGCTGGATTCGTGAAATGAAAATGCAAAATATGAATACTATTGCAGTTATTCTAAGATCCGAAGAAGAATGTAACGGGATTTATCCGAAGTTAAAAGAAGAAATCTTGGAATTAAGTATGATTACAACCGAAGATAAATCATATGAAGGAGGAATTTCCTTATTGCCAGTGTATGTATCCAAAGGATTGGAATTTGATTCTGTTTTAATGGTTGATGTCGATGAAAGACACTATCCGAAGACAGAACAAGCTATTAAATTACTCTATGTTGGTTGTACCAGAGCGCTGCATCATTTATCAGTTATTTATAGCGGAGAAGCATCCGAACTGATTAGTAATGGGTGAAAAAAGATGCTTTATAAAGGTTAAAACGAAGTGTTCTAATTCTTGCAAATTTTGAAAAGTAAAAGTCTATAGATTAAAACCTCTTTTGATTACAGTCTAAAAAATGAGTCAGTTCATATAAGCTGCTTAATTTTTTAGACTGTTGAAATATTCTCCTTATGCGTTCTGCTTCCCTTTAACGTAATCGATTTCAAAGGAGAATAGTGTAAACTACCACATTAATTCAGACATCCTTTTCCATTTTATATCAGAGAGAAATCTGGAGTAATGTGCTCGTTTATTCATTTAATTTCCGATTTGAAAAAACTTTGTAAAATTATTTCAGATACTA
>NZ_FLKH01000002.1 GCF_900086715.1 Gracilibacillus timonensis
CATTAAAAAACTCCCCCTTATAATATGCAAAAAATTTAGCATATTACTTCAGGAAAGTACAGTAATTATCCTGGAGGAGTTTGAACAAGATAACCCTATTTGAGAGGAAATAAAGTGATGCTTTACAAGAATAGGTTAAAAAGAAGTAGAGTTACGTATGTGATATTTAAAGCGTTAGCCTTTGTTGGGGGGGATGGATAATGGTCAATAAAAGTGTTGAACTGCTTCAAGTTGCTCAAGATTTTATTAAAGACAAAGAAGTAATTGGTGCTTATGTAGGTGGTTCAGTGGGGAGAGGCGAAGCAGATGAATATAGTGACATTGATTTAACGATATTTACCAACACTGAAACGATTTCGAAAAAAATTGACGTAATTTACAAAGATGAAATCATTCAATTAGAGATATTACATATCAGTGAGTTACCTCATATAGTTTCGGTCGAAGCCTCACCTTGGGATTTCAGGTTTTTGGATGAGGTTACTATTATTAAAGATGAGGATGGAGAACTTAATAAGATAAAAAAAATGGGCTATCAGCTATTTTAGTTCAGATAAAGGCAGAAAAAAGATAATGGAGCAAGTCTCTAATATTGTTAGAGAAAGAAATTTGTCCGCTTTAGATTTTTTAAAGGAGAAAAAGTATTATTCAGCCACCATTTCTTCTATGGGGGCTTGGGCAGAGGCTGGATTTTTATTTTTATATTGTCATTTTCATTCCCTTTCAAATGAGCTTATGATACCTCGAATACAAAGGTTAGAAGTATATCAAAAATTTGAACGAGTATCCCCCTTTCATTTAGATGTCCATTTTTTAGAGGTTCAGCAAACTATTAAAAATTTTCGTAAACATCTTCGAAAGAAAGGATATTCATATTATGGTTTATCCGAAATTCACGATACCTTATGTGAAAGGAAAATTAAGCGATTATCTAATGATGCGGAAAATTTGAATGTAGTATACCAAATGTATGGTGAAGCTTTATGGCTATACTTTGAAACATCAGAAGGTAAAATCTTTGAAAGATATTTTGGTCATTTACCGAATAAGTTACAACATGATTTATCGAAAATTGGATTTGTTGCTTTAGAAGAGAATAAGGTAAAGGAAATATGCCAGTTAAGCGAGGAGATTGTAAGCCTTTCTTCGACGTAAGTCAAACAAACAATCATATTATTTTGATATTCAAAGGAGCCTCGTTCATATCATTATTCTGGTTATTATTCCATTGGTTTTGTCATCGCTAATTTCTCCCATTTCTAATTACTTTATATTCTAAGATTGCAAGTTAGAAGTTTATAATAATGCTTTTTTCCTGTTATAGAAGGCTTGGTGAGTCATCTAATTAGGAATGAAAGCAGAAATAATCATTCGTAGTAATATTGACTTGTGAAAGATAAGACTAAAGCGCGCCTTTAGTCTTAATTTTTTGAAAAATTACAAAATGATTTGACTTAAAGTTGACTTTAATCTGTAAAGTGTACATTGTAAAAATAAAAAATAGAGTGGGAGGCATGTTATAAGAATATACGGAGTAGGTAAAATAAGTCTGTTGTATATTTTATATGGTTATTAATTCTATACGAGACTTGTGGTAGTAAGTCAAGAGAAAAATGATAAAAATTTTGACTTTTGATGGACTGTCAAAGGAAAAAAGGCGCACTGAACTAAACCCGTGCATAAATAGGAATGCCTGTTCGGGTTTGCTTCAAGGATTCAAAAGCCTTGGTAAGCTTTTGGCTATACGCTCCTTTCTGGCGTGTAGAGTTGGCGGTTGCGTAGTAGCACATCCACCAAACGCACGAGTTTTCTTGCCGTCATGACGAGTGCTCGTTTGTGCTTGTATTTCGGAACTTCCTTATATTTCTTCAAGTAAAATTGACGGTAAACCGGCTCATTACGTTGTACCGAGTTGGCAGCTTCAACTAAGTAATAACGTAGATATGGATTGCCGGACCTTACCCTTGGTGTTCGTTCCGATTCAAAGTCGCCCGATTGTTTTCTCTTCCAGTAGAGACCTGCATACTTGGCTATCTGTGCTTCCGTGTCGAAGCGATCAATTTGTGCAAGCTCGGCGGTAATCCCCGCTGCATAAACGTCGCTAATGCCTGGAATGCTTGTTAAACATTGTGCTTCCGGTATCATCTCAAATAAAGCTTGGATCCCTTTTTCCAGTTCTTTGACTTGTTTTTTTAAGGTCTGGATGAGTCGGGCATAGGTCGCTAAAACCATATCGACGGATTCTTCCATCACCTTACCCAAACGATAGGAATCACGAGTCGCCTTTTGGATGTCTTTCGCTAATTGATCGGGATCTTTGAACCGTCCTTTTCCTCTTTTTTGGAGGAAAAGCGCTAGCTCTTCCAAGTCCATGGCGGCTATATCATCTAATGAAAAAGAGTCGGTAAGCAATTCCATCATGGTTGAACCAAAGACGGAAGTATCTATATCTGTCGTAAGTGTGTTGCATTTATAATACAGGTTCTCTAAAAAGTGTTGCTTGCTCTCCGTCAATTGCTGTACCACTTGATAACGAGAACGCGTTAATCGCTGGAGGGCGACATACTTTTCTTCTTGCATAACGGTTTTATGATAACGCCCGAAACGAAGAAAATCAGCAATACGAAATGCATCGATACGATCGGTCTTGTCCTCTTCAAAGAGACCTTTAAACCGGTGAATGGCTTTCGGATTTTGAACGACAACTTCTACACCAATCCGCTGTAAGTCCTTATCCTTACTCAACAGGTGAGCGGGATGAAAACTATAGACGGAGGTAGATTCCATCCCAACCATGATCTTTTCGTAATGGAATTGTCCATTATAAGCTAACATGGCTTCTTTCATCTGCGTGGCACCATGTATATCATTGGGATAGGTGGTTTCCTTTAAACGTGTATCTTCACTATCAAGGAAACAAACATCTAGATTTTTAGAGCTCACATCAATACCTACGAACAATTTCATGGAAAGGACCTCCTTTCTTTTGATTTTGGAATAAGCTTGGATACTGCGGGATATCCCTAGAAACAATGGTTTGGCTACAGCCTCGCATATGAGTATTCGATGGTGCTGCCTAAAAGCTGCCCCGATATCCACTAATATCGGTTTAGGTAGGCACCGATACAGCTTGTGTGTTTGCAGTACAACCATTGTCTGGGTCACAGTCTTTTATCGTAGTCGAACTACAGGAGTTGAAAGCATATTCCCAGTTGGATCCATTCCAATTTCTATTATCCAGGGATATCCCCCAGTATCCAAGCCATTCGGGTTGTGTGATTTATTCATGTAAGTGTAAGGAGAGAACAGAACCGCCGTCGATTGGACATGGAGCCTCTGCAGGCATGATCGACGAGCCAAGCGGCAAATGGGCAAAGACATTGGCTCATGCATGGCAGCTTATCATCCCTGCCACTCCATATAAAATCGACTAATGGGGTGCCCTTATCATCTATAGCAGAAAACTATTATTTAGTTATCAAAGAGCAAGAAAATCAATTTCTAAAACTTATTATACGAGGAGTTGAAACCAATGGAAAGTAAAACAAGTGTGTTAGCAGGACGTTTAATGCGCAATATTGTACGTAGCCCCGATACGATTATCACCGTTGCGGTTACACCAATTATGATAATGTTAATGTTTGTCTATGTATTTGGTGGAGCGATAGAGACAGGTATGGAAAACTATATCAATTTTCTTTTACCTGGAATTTTATTAATCACTATTTCATCAGGAGTCGCGTACACTTCTTTGCGGTTATTTACCGATGTAAAGAGCGGTCTAATGGCGCGTTTTATTACTATGCCCATCAGGCGATCGTCGGTATTATGGGCTCATGTATTAACCTCATTTATTTCCAATCTGCTTACTGTAATGATTGTTATTCTCGTAGCACTCTTGTTAGGGTTTCGTTCCAACGCTGATATTCTGGAATGGCTCGCTGTAGTTGGCATATTGGGGTTGTTTACACTGGCATTGACCTGGTTAGCGGTTATTCCTGGATTAACTGCAAAATCGATGGAAGGGGCGACATCATATTCGTATCTATTGATTTTCCTTCCGTTTATCAGTTCAGCTTTTGTTCCTACTGAAACCATGCCGAAGGTTGTTCGTGCGTTTGCGGAGCATCAACCCGTAACTTCCATCGTGAATTCGATTCGAGCCCTTTTGTACGAAGGTGTTGTAGATAGTGGTATCTGGACTGCACTTGCTTGGTGTGTAGGGGTTATGATCATCACTTATTTGATTGCCAATAAGGTATTTCAACGGCAGTTAGGATAATCTATCATGCAATATTTCTCATCTTTCCAGTTTAGTTTCTATATATCCATCATTTCATAAGGATGATATAATGGAAGGAGATTTCCTAAGTTAGTAAATAAATTAACACTATCATTTGGAAATCATGTCACGTGCTAATCATATGATTAAGATCTCAGAACTCACAGGTGAGCTGGCTTCTAGATAGAAGTGAACTCTTCATTGATTAAAAATCATATAAAGTAAAACTGCCATCCATGAAGTTCACTTGGCTTCTTTGAACTTTTGTCATCTTGGAGTGTGGTCTTACGGACGGTTAGCACTGTGATAAATAAAAGGATTTTTTAGCCGAGCATATGATTTCTTTTCTGTATCCATATGGATAAAAAGGGGGAGTGAAATGGATAATAATTCTGTTATTGAAAGAAAAATCAGATATGATAATTCAGTGGTGGAATACCCATGTAGGGAAATTAGGATTTATGCCGGCAAAAAGGCTGTTTTGTATCACAAAATTGAGTCTCCTTTTACCATGCAAGTAAATCATTCGATACTCCGAATCCCCAAAGGCAGTTATACATTCGCTTTTTATTGGAGCGACAAGTCTTATAATGTTTACGTATTCAGAGATAGCGATGACCAACTCTTGGGTTTGTATATTAACATTGTTCAACAGACGAAAATTACGCATCGTGTTGTGACATTTGAAGACTTGATTATAGATATTGTTAAAACGCCGAGCGGAGAATATGCAGTATTAGACGAAGAGGAACTACCAGAACCGTTAGGAGAATTTGAGAATGGTAGGGTCAATGCCGCATTGGAAGAAGTATTGAACTCTTTGGAGACTATTGCTGAGGATGTCGTTATAGAATCGGAGAAGCTCCTGAAACAATGGAAAAAGACGATTGATTGACATTTTTATACCAATAAAAGTAAAAACAAAGTAATATTCATATTGAAAAAGGGAACTACATACATATGACAAGCAAATTAATCAAGACAGTCATGATGTTATGTGGACTGATTCTACTAATGAGCTGTAAACCATCCGATACATATGCTGGTGATTGGTATGGACTATCGGATACAGGAGAACAAGCCATGCTTCATTTTTCAGAAGAAAAAAACCTAACTATCACTGATGAGACTGGCAAGGAAGAAACATTTGAGATTTCTCAGAATGTGGCAGGGGTTATGAACTCTACTAGATATTATCGGGTGGAAGTGGATGGAGCCAATCATTATGTCGTTTTTGAAGATAGAGACGATGAAAACAATGCACTCTTTGTTAAACAAACAAACTATGCGGATGATTTTGAGGATATGGAAGTTGAAATTATCTACGTCATGAACCGAGAAGATTATCCAAGTGAATTTTGATGATCATGCCATTTAAACACTGAGAAGGAATCATTTGAAAGAGAGTTTATGTGCTAGAGTAATGCTAGGTCTGTGCAGATAGATAATATATATTTTGAAAATTTCTGAATATATTACCGTTTATTGAAAAGATTGTTTACAATGACGGATAATGAACTCTTTGAATTTTCTAAAGCATTAATGTCAAAACGAAACAAGTGGATCACTTGTTTCGTTTTGACATTAATGCTCAAGTGATTTCCGAAGCTTCGTTACTTCCTGAAGCTCAAGGCTGGTTAATTCTGATATTTCTGCATCGGAATAATTCTTTTCAATCAATTTTTTGGCAACCCTTTGTTCTGCTTTTAACATTCCGCGTTCCATGCCTTGCTCTATGCCTTGCTCTATGCCTTGCTTTATCCCTTGTTCCATCCCACGTTCCAACCCTTGTTTTGTAGCTGCTTCTTCAATCTCTCTAATCAGTCGGCCAAATGTCGGGGTGTCTCTTAATTTTTCCATTCCCATAATGTTCTTGCCCTCCTTCTCGTTTTGGATGATGGGTAATGATTCGTAAAATTGTTCCTGCAATTCGTCTGGTAGCTTCATGATGTAATCAATAAAATACAATAAGGCAGAAAGATACTTGGGGCGGTGTCGATATTTTTCGTAGACTAAGTCGACCAGTATCTTCTTATGATCAAACTTGGTTTCCT
>NZ_FLKH01000003.1 GCF_900086715.1 Gracilibacillus timonensis
ACAAGTGGATCTTCAGCTCGTCCTGGTCCCACAGGAGTCTCCGCATATTCCCTCCGCTAGATGGAGTACAACAATGGTTGTTACTGCAAGAAGGAAGCATTCTAGGTACCTAGACAATGTTGTAGCAAAAGAAGAAGATCGTCAACTGATTCCATGGTATAAATATAAAAGTCATAACGTAGGATCGAATCGTTCTCAGAAAAAGGTTATGCGGTTTGGTTATTGGCAGAAATATAGTGCCTGGAACGCTTCATCCTAGCAGTCATTCGATTGTAGTACCACTACCCAGCGGAGGAAATAGGTGGAGACTCCTGCGAGAAAAGCGCAGTGTGAAGCCCCCGCAGGAAGCGATCTTTGCTGACGAGGAGGCTAAAGCCTTGTCTCGCGGAAAGCGGAACCTATTTCCGGAGCGTTTCCTAGCACTGACAAACAATCAACTTTACTACATGGAATAATGGAACTAGATACTTAACATAATCTATCTTATCGGTAGTTCCGTATCTTCTTTTCATTAATAATAAAAAGATAAAACGATATCCTTTTTTCTAAATATTAAAAGACACATCTATGAACCAATCCATCCACTGCTTTTGTTCTTTGCGGCAGTTTTTGATAGAATAAAAGAAGTTCGATTGGAGCACGCACTTGAAGGAGGAACTAGGTTGGTGAATACAGAAGCATATCAACAATTAATCAATCATGTAACAAAAAGAACACAAATTAAGCAGCAAACCGTACAAAGTGTTATCGGTTTATTAGACGAAGGAAATACCGTGCCTTTTATTGCAAGGTATCGTAAAGAACAGACAGGTTCATTAGATGAAGTACAAATAAAAGATATTCAAGACGCGTGGAGCTATGTCAACACATTAGCCGACCGTAAACAAGAGGTCATTCGCCTCATAGAAGAACAAGGGAAGTTAACCCCTGAACTAAAACAAGATATTGAACAAGCGACACAACTGCAGAAGGTAGAAGATTTATATCGTCCATATAAGCAAAAGCGTCGTACAAGGGCAACGATTGCCAAAGAAAAGGGCCTAGAGCCTTTAGCTACGGAAATATGGGAGCAACAAGCCATCGATATGGAACAAGCGGCACAAGCCTACTTATCTGAAGAGCATGAATTGCATACGACGGAGGATGTCTTGCAAGGAGCACAGGATATTATCGCAGAGCTTATCGCCGACGAGCCAGCCTATCGTGAACAAATACGTAAGCAAACACAGCAAAAAGGTTTGATTGTTTCTATCTTGAAGAAAGCAGAATTGGACGAGAAAAAAGTCTTTGAGATGTATTATGAATACAGCGAATCCGTCAATAAGATTGTGGCCCATCGGATTTTAGCCTTAAACCGGGGTGAAAAAGAAGATGTATTACGAGTGACGATTCAGCCACCGGTAGAACAGATTCAGGCCTATCTGGAGAAACAAATCATCACACAAATGGCTGACGCTGTAGTGAAAGAATGGCTCATCCAAGTGATCGAGGACAGCTATAAACGTCTGATCCAGCCATCTGTTGATCGAGAGATACGTACCCATTTAACCGAAAAAGCGGAAGAACAAGCCATCGATATTTTTGCCAAGAATCTAAAGAGCTTGCTCCTGCAGCCACCACTGAAAGGAAAATATGTATTAGGAGTCGATCCGGCTTTTCGTACAGGCTGTAAGCTGGCGGTTGTGGATGACACCGGTAAAGTCAAGGCCATTAATGTGATTTATCCAACAGCACCCCGGAAAGATATAAAAGGGGCAACCAAGCAAGTGTTGGAATATATCCAAACTTTTCCAATTGAATTAATTGCGATTGGGAATGGTACAGCTTCTAGGGAGACAGAACAATTTATTGCCGATTTGCTGGAGGAACATCAATTAGATCAATCCTATATCATTGTGAATGAAGCCGGGGCAAGCGTGTATTCTGCCTCCAAATTAGCACGGGAAGAATTTCCTGACCTGCAAGTGGAAGAAAGAAGTGCCGTATCCATTGCCCGACGTATTCAAGATCCATTGGCCGAATTAGTAAAAATTGAACCAAAAGCAATTGGAGTAGGACAATACCAACATGATGTTAGCCAGAAACGTTTAACCGAATCACTGACTTTTGTGGTGGAGACCGCTGTGAATCAGGTTGGGGTAAATGTAAATACAGCATCTTCTTCCTTATTGCAATATGTATCTGGGCTTAATAAGACGGTAGCGAATAATATTGTGAAGTATCGGGATGAACAAGGTAAGTTTACTAATCGAAAGCAATTAAAAGATATTCCAAGACTTGGAGCAAAGACATACGAACAGAGTATTGGTTTCTTACGTGTTCCAGATGGGGAGGAGCCGTTAGATCGAACGCCAATCCACCCAGAGTCTTACTCGGCAGTAAAGAATATCCTGACAACCATTCATTGTTCCGTTGCTGATTTAGGGACCGATCAGTTAAAAGAGGCCGTTCGTCAGCTGGATACAAAGGAAATAGCTGAACGACTAGCTATAGGGGTGCCTACCTTGCAGGATATTTTAAAGGCATTAATCAGTCCCAACCGTGATCCGCGTGACGACTTACCAAAACCTTTATTAAAGAAAAACGTATTATCGATGGAAGATTTGCAGCAAGGTATGGAGTTACAAGGTACGGTTCGAAATGTCGTTGATTTCGGCGTGTTTGTTGATATTGGTGTCAAACAGGATGGACTCGTGCATATTTCTAAAATGTCCAACAGTTATGTCAAACACCCAATGGACCTAGTGTCTGTCGGTGATGTCATTACGGTATGGGTGGATCAGGTCGATATCGACAAGCAGCGAATTGCCCTGTCAATGATAGAAAAAGGTTAATGCCCTTCTTCCTTATCACGATAAAAATACCAGCATTGATTGAGTAAACATATTTGATATTTATTTTTGGTGTAAAAGGCCTTCCTCAACTGTTTTTTTAACCAAGAAGGCATAAATATTCCTCCTTATATGAATGATGGATAACTTAGTCTATGCACAATAAAAGGCGGGTGTGAATAGATGAGTCCTATGACGCAAACGGAGTTAGAACAATTAACCAAGGATATATCTTGTCGTTTTTTTGAGAAACCATTTCTGGATCAAGTGACCTTCAATCCACGATTACGAACAACAGGTGGGCGTTATATTCCTGCCAAACGTTTGATTGAGTTAAATCCGAAATACTATGTAGAGTTGGGATATGAAGAATTGGTTGGTGTGATTAAACATGAATTATGTCATTATCATCTTCATATAGAAGGAAAAGGGTATCAGCATCGTGACGCTTCGTTTAAGCAATTATTAAAGCAGACAGGTTCGCCTAGGTTTTGTCAGATGCTCCCTTCGATAAAAAATCGGTATAAACATTTATATCAGTGTGAAAGCTGCCAGCATGTTTATAAACGACAGAAAAAGGTTGATACCAAGCGATATCGCTGTGGTAAATGTAATGGCCGATTAATTATGATAAAAAATGAACAGAAGTATTGACGAGCGAGCATAAGTTGTGATAAATTGTATTGGTGTCACTTTGAATTGCGAATATTAGCTGTTTAAAGTGATATCAATCGATTTTGAGAAAGACTATTGACAACTTTGACGGAATATTGTAATATATTTAACGTCGCTGATAACAATTACATTAATCCACAGTAGCTCAGTGGTAGAGCAATCGGCTGTTAACCGATCGGTCGTAGGTTCGAATCCTACCTGTGGAGCCAGACGGAGAAGTACTCAAGTGGCTGAAGAGGCGCCCCTGCTAAGGGTGTAGGTCGTGTAAGCGGCGCGAGGGTTCAAATCCCTCCTTCTCCGCCATTATTTTTTATTGGCCCGTTGGTCAAGTGGTTAAGACACCGCCCTTTCACGGCGGTAACACGGGTTCGAATCCCGTACGGGTCATAACAGACAATTACATAGGTCCGGTAGTTCAGTTGGTTAGAATGCCTGCCTGTCACGCAGGAGGTCGCGGGTTCGAGTCCCGTCCGGACCGCCATTGTTGGGCTATAGCCAAGCGGTAAGGCAACGGTTTTTGGTACCGTCATGCGCTGGTTCGAATCCAGCTAGCCCAGCCATTTTTCTTTTCATTTATTCGTCTTTGGACGAATATACTATTCGATTGACTTGATCGACTTTTCACAAACGTAAATTCAGTTGGTCAAAACGGTTCGTATAAGCTTTTGAATATAGGATCATTTCCATTGGGAGCCATTAGCTCAGTTGGTAGAGCATCTGACTTTTAATCAGAGGGTCGGAGGTTCGAATCCTCCATGGCTCACCATTTTTTGCTGATATAGTATTAGTATAAAGCGGTCGTGGCGGAATGGCAGACGCGCTAGGTTGAGGGCCTAGTGGGTGAATAACCCGTGGAGGTTCAAGTCCTCTCGACCGCATTGATTGTTTGAAAGATCTGAGTATCTGTCAGCATAAAGTATGCGTCACTGATGTATTTCTTTCATTGAAAGTTATTGACTTATATAATAAAAATATGTTATATTAATAGATGTCGCTTTAATAAGCGCCCGTAGCTCAATTGGATAGAGCGTTTGACTACGGATCAAGAGGTTAGGGGTTCGACTCCTCTCGGGCGCGCCATTTCGGGAAGTAGCTCAGCTTGGTAGAGCACTTGGTTTGGGACCAAGGG
>NZ_FLKH01000004.1 GCF_900086715.1 Gracilibacillus timonensis
AAGTTTTCCGACTATAGGAGTGGTATCCCGTAGTGGTTTTGGAAAACAACGATCCCTAAACATCCTGATAAGTCTCGCTATTGTTTAGGGGCGAAAAACATCCCCTCTAAACAAAGTCTCGCTTTATCACCGCGTTAAGGGTTCGTAAGTTTTCCGACTATAGGAGTGGTATCCCGTAGTGGTTTTGGAAAACAACGATCCCTAAACATCCTGATAAGTCTCGCTATTGTTTAGGGGCGAAAAACATCCCCTCTAAACAAAGTTTCGCTTTATTATAACGAAAGTTCCGCTACATCTCAGTAAAAGAATCGTTACTATTCACAGCCACCTTATTTCAGCACAAGCCAAATAAACCGATGAACGCTTCCTATTTTCCTGCTACATTTTCATAGTCATTATAGAGTTGTTGGTGATCATGTCCTCCAGCCATATGTCATGCTCTTTATCAAAAGAATTTAGTTTATGTATCTTCAAAGGCTATCTTATCACATTTTCAACTTACATGATCCACCGGTTTCCATCTGCGGATAGCGAGAAAAAGGTCAAAATTTATCTACTTGTGCATAAGTTTTGACCTTGATAATGCCTCTTTTATATTTGGCGGCTGTGAATAGTAACAATTTAATAGAGAGGCTTTCGCAAGTCCCAAACTGAAACGGTTGAGAAAAAATTTCCCGACATCCTAAACTGGCATACAATGGCTTTTAATAAACTATTCTAACTCTGTTTATAATTATTAAACGCATCTACTATTTTAAGAAATTCAAAAGGATCAAGCATTCCTCTAGGTTTAAGACGCTCATCATATTCAAAATTCTCCGATCGATCTATATTGCAGCTGCAACTTTTTATCCTAAACTCGAATTATACATTGTAAAAACAGCCTAGTTCCCCTAAAATACAGGGTTCTAGGTTGTTGCAATTTGTCTAGCAATTTCCCTAAGTAGCCATATACATGTACAACTCAATTATCTATCCTATGAACTCGAAGTAAAATGACTTATACGTGTGAAATTTATTGATTAACAAGAGAATCAAGCACATAATATAAGAATAATATGTTATGATTATATCAGTGCATAAGGCTTTTCGTGGTGGTGGCGCACTCCCTTTATCATACCTTTCATTACAGATGGAAAGGGGGTGTTGCCAATGACAGTTTTTGAATCTTTGATGTTCGCTGTAGCTTTTGCTACGCTTATTATTTTGGTTCTGTCATTTGAGCAAAAAAAATAACCACCTACGCCTAGCAAAGCAAACAGTGGTTACTTTTTGAAGTATAAAGTTTGTGTAGCTGCCCCCTTGAAGGGCTAGTGCACTAACGTTCGGTGTGCCACCACCGAGCGTTATTATTGTATGTTCTTTTCAATATTATTATACCCCAAAACTTTAAAAAATAAAAGATAAACATAACCCATTTTATTAAAAATTAGTCATTCATACTTTTATACTAACATGAAATTCTACAAATGTGGATAAATCAACATGCCTCCTTTTGAAAAAAATTATATAAAAAGCCGATTCTACTCATGAAATTATTGGATAGGTGATGCCTTCCGGAAGGTGTTAAGTTGATGCCCACCTTCTCTGCCTGTTCCGGAATCGATAATCACAGTTCTGTTGCATGTTCGTCTTCGTTTCTATAGCGATAAGTTACCTGATGTTGCTTCCTCATGACATCACCTCTTTTTCATTCAGCGGATACACGCTTTATCACCGCGTTAAGGGTTCGTAAGT
>NZ_FLKH01000005.1 GCF_900086715.1 Gracilibacillus timonensis
TGCGTGACAGGCAGGCATTCTAACCAACTGAACTACCGGACCATTGGTTGCGGGGGCAAGATTTGAACTTGCGACCTTCGGGTTATGAGCCCGACGAGCTACCAGACTGCTCCACCCCGCGATGATAAAAAGATATTAAATTCTGAATGGTGGAGGATGCAGGGCTCGAACCTGCGACCCCTTGCTTGTAAGGCAAGTGCTCTCCCAGCTGAGCTAATCCTCCGAAGCATAGAGTGTACTAGTGCACGTTTTGCGACAGAAAGTCACGATCTTAACACGCCTTCTTTCTAGCATACATCTTAAGTAGTGGTGACCCGTACGGGATTCGAACCCGTGTTACCGCCGTGAAAGGGCGGTGTCTTAACCACTTGACCAACGGGCCAGTATATATAAAGTGGCGGAGAGCGAGGGATTCGAACCCTCGGTACAGCGTTGACCGCACACACGATTTCCAATCGTGCTCCTTCGACCACTCGGACAGCTCTCCATTGGCTCCACAGGTAGGATTCGAACCTACGACCGATCGGTTAACAGCCGATTGCTCTACCACTGAGCTACTGTGGAATGGATAAAATATGCTTGGCAACGTCCTACTCTTGCAGGGGAACCCCCCAACTACCATGAGCGCTGAAGAGCTTAACGGCTGTGTTCGGCATGGGAACAGGTGGGACCTCTTCGCTATCATCACCAAGCTATCTGCATTTTTTCAGTGACAAGGAATATTATACTATGTATTTCAAAAAAATCAAGTGTTTTTTTATATACTTTCAAAACTAGATAAGAATTCATCGGACAAGCCAACATCATGTATAGATAAGTCCTCGATCGATTAGTATTCGTCAGCTCCACATGTCACCATGCTTCCACCTCGAACCTATCT
>NZ_FLKH01000006.1 GCF_900086715.1 Gracilibacillus timonensis
CTCAAAACTGAACTAAACAACCTAGTATGTGGCACCTCGTAAGAGGTGTTCCGTTCTATCCTTAGAAAGGAGGTGATCCAGCCGCACCTTCCGATACGGCTACCTTGTTACGACTTCACCCCAATCATTGGCCCCACCTTCGGCGGCTGGCTCCAATTGGTTACCCCACCGACTTCGGGTGTTGCCAACTCTCGTGGTGTGACGGGCGGTGTGTACAAGGCCCGGGAACGTATTCACCGTGGCATGCTGATCCACGATTACTAGCGATTCCGGCTTCATGCAGGCGAGTTGCAGCCTGCAATCCGAACTGAGAATGGTTTTATGGGATTGGCTTCACCTTGCGGCTTCGCTGCCCTTTGTACCATCCATTGTAGCACGTGTGTAGCCCAGGTCATAAGGGGCATGATGATTTGACGTCATCCCCACCTTCCTCCGGTTTGTCACCGGCAGTCACCTTAGAGTGCCCAACTGAATGCTGGCAACTAAGATTAAGGGTTGCGCTCGTTGCGGGACTTAACCCAACATCTCACGACACGAGCTGACGACAACCATGCACCACCTGTCATTTGGTCCCCGAAGGGAACTCCCTATCTCTAGAGACATCCAAAGATGTCAAGACCTGGTAAGGTTCTTCGCGTTGCTTCGAATTAAACCACATGCTCCACCGCTTGTGCGGGCCCCCGTCAATTCTTTTGAGTTTCAGCCTTGCGGCCGTACTCCCCAGGCGGAGTGCTTAATGCGTTAACTGCAGCACTAAGGGGCGGAAACCCCCTAACACCTAGCACTCATCGTTTACGGCGTGGACTACCAGGGTATCTAATCCTGTTCGCTCCCCACGCTTTCGCACCTCAGCGTCAGTTACAGACCAGAGAGCCGCCTTCGCCACTGGTGTTCCTCCACATCTCTACGCATTTCACCGCTACACGTGGAATTCCGCTCTCCTCTTCTGTACTCAAGTTCCCCAGTTTCCAATGACCGCTTGTGGTTGAGCCACAAGATTTCACATCAGACTTAAAGAACCGCCTGCGCGCGCTTTACGCCCAATAATTCCGGACAACGCTTGCCCCCTACGTATTACCGCGGCTGCTGGCACGTAGTTAGCCGGGGCTTCCTCGATAGGTACCGTCAAGGTACCGCCCTATTCGAACGGTACTTGTTCTTCCCTAACAACAGAACTTTACGATCCGAAAACCTTCTTCGTTCACGCGGCGTTGCTCCGTCAGACTTTCGTCCATTGCGGAAGATTCCCTACTGCTGCCTCCCGTAGGAGTCTGGGCCGTGTCTCAGTCCCAGTGTGGCCGATCACCCTCTCAGGTCGGCTACGCATCGTCGCCTTGGTAAGCCATTACCTTACCAACTAGCTAATGCGCCGCGGGCCCATCTGTAAGTGATAGCCGGAGGCCATCTTTTCCCTTCTCTTCAGGTGAAAATAAGGGGGTATCGGGTATTAGCTCCGGTTTCCCGGAGTTATCCCCGTCTTACAGGCAGGTTGCCCACGTGTTACTCACCCGTCCGCCGCTCGTTCCAGCACCTTCCCTCCGAAGAGTTCCGCTGCCTTCCCGCGCTCGACTTGCATGTATTAGGCACGCCGCCAGCGTTCGTCCTGAGCCAAGATCAAACTCTCAATATAGTTTGTACTTGTGCTCGCTTTTGACAAGCTAGCTTTTTGCTTTTCTTCTTACACATACTGGTTGTTTTGTTCAGTTTTCAATGATCAATGTTTCGGCTGCTTTTTTCGACAGCTTTTATATTATATCGCTTATGCTGGCCAATGTCAATAACTTTATTCAATAATTATTTCATTGATAAATTCGTTGTTTGCTTTCCTGTTTCAGCGACGTTTAATAATATACCATAAAACAAAATAGAGTGTCAATAACTTTTTTCATAAAAGCTATGTCCTTGATCAAGAACATAGCTTTTGCCTTTATTTATTGCGCATTTGCGGGAATAATAGTACGTCTCTAATCGATGGTGAGTTGGTTAATAGCATAACAAGGCGGTCGATTCCGATACCTAGACCACCTGTAGGAGGCATACCATACTCTAATGCCTCTAAGAAGTCCTCATCCATCTCGTGCGCTTCATCGTTACCTTGCTCTTTTTCTTTTACTTGCGCTTCAAATCTTTCTCTTTGGTCAACCGGATCGTTCAATTCCGAAAAGGCGTTGGCATGTTCACGCCCCACGACAAATAACTCAAAACGATCCGTAAAGCGTTCATCCTCTTTATTTTTCTTGGCTAATGGTGAAATCGCTACTGGGTGTCCATATACAAAGGTAGGCTGAATCAATTTGTCTTCTACTTTTTGTTCAAAGAACTCATTAACAATGTGACCATATGTCATATTATCCTCTACATCTACCCCATGTTCTTTTGCCAATGCTTTTGCTTCTTCGTCGGTCAACTGCTGCCAGAAATCTACCCCAGTATATTCTTTAATAGCGTCTACCATGTGCAGTCTTGTCCATCTTGGTGTTAAATCTATTTCATGTTCTCCATACGTAATAATCATTGATCCGGTTACTTCTTTGGCAATATGTGCGATCAGTTCCTCCACTAGCTCCATAATATCATGATAATCGGCATAAGCTTCATATAATTCAATCATGGTGAATTCCGGGTTGTGACGAGTGGATACACCCTCATTACGGAATACACGTCCTATTTCATATACCTTCTCCATACCACCTATGATCAATCGTTTAAGATGTAATTCAATGGCTATTCGCATATATAACGGAATATCCAGTGCATTGTGATGTGTTTCAAAAGGGCGCGCAGAGGCTCCCCCAGGAATACTATGCATCATCGGTGTCTCTACTTCTAGATAGCCTTTATCATCCAAATAACGGCGCATAGACTGAATAATTTTACTACGAAGAATAAACGTATGTTTACTATCCATATTCGTGATTAAATCAAGATAGCGTTGGCGATAACGCTGCTCTACATCTTTTAAACCATGGAACTTCTCTGGTAATGGTCGTAACGATTTCGTTAACATGGTAAACTGAGTTGCTTTTACAGAAAGTTCGCCCACCTTAGTTTTAAAAACGATTCCTGTAACGCCTACAATATCACCTAAATCGGTTGATTTAAAAATTTCGTATGTCTCTTCTCCAATTTGATCCTTGCGCACGTAGAGTTGGATTTGCCCGCTTAAATCTTGTATATGAGAAAATCCTACTTTTCCTTTACCACGTTTCGTCATCACCCGGCCTGCCACCGTTGTCTCAATTTTCTGCTCTTCTAATTCTTCCTTTGTCCAATCTTGATATCTTTCAAATAAGTCTGCTGCCAAATCTGTACGAACAAACTTATCACCAAACGGATCTATTCCTTGTTCGCGGTAGTTTTCCATTTTTTCTAGTCGAACTTGCATTTGTTCGTTTGTTTCTTCGCTCATTCTCTTCACCTCAATATAAATATCAAATTTTTTCGTGATTATTCAGCTAAGTTGGCTACTGCAATCGCGTTAGCAAATTATCCTTCATTCCTCACCTTCACCGTAATCCGTTATACCAGTTATTCTCCAAGCGTTGGTTAATCCTGTCACTGGAATGGTTATCGGTGGTGATTACCTCTATCTATTCTTCCTGTTTTCCTTTAACATTTGGGTCTAATTCTTCCAATGAAATCCCCAGTTGTTCTGTTATCGTCATTAATTGATCGGGTGACGGTTCTTTTCTGCCTCTTTCTATTTCGCCAAGTTGCGAAATAGACATACCGATAGTTTTCGCAAAGGCAACTTGAGTATACCCCTTTAGCTTCCGAAAGGCTTTGATTCTCTTACCCCTTCTGTTGGTTGACATTTTACTACTCCTTCTTTATCTTGTAACGGTAGTTGACCGACTAATTCTGAGATGCTTTGTTCAAGACTTTCTATATAAAGAGAAGGATGAATTTCTGCTAATGGTATTAATACAAATGCTCTTTCATGCAATCTCCGATGCGGTACCACCAAGCGGTCGTTCACAATAGATGTCTGATTATACAGTAAAATATCTAGATCAATCGTTCTTGGCCCCCATCGAATATCACGTTTCCTTCCTAATTTACGTTCAATGCTTTGACACACATTTAAAAGGGCAATGGGCTCTAACGTGGTTTCTAGCTCGATCACCATGTTTAAAAATTGTTCCTGATCTGTATACCCAACTGGATCCGTCTCATATACGGAAGACTGTTTGGCCACTTCAATATCCTCGTGCTGCTGTAATATGTCAATCGCCCGATACAGATAATTGAACCGCGGCGCAATATTAGAGCCTAACGCGATATAGACTTTATTCATTTTGATTTCTCCCTATATATATCCACAGCAACGGATTGATAGTGTCCTGGTATGGGTGGGTCAGGCTTAATCAATCGAATTTGACAAGCCATCAATGCTTCAAAATGAAATAATAATTCACTTGCAACCTGCTCCGCCACTGCTTCAATTAGATTTTTTGACGGTCCTTCTACCACTGCTTTTGTCAGCTGATAAACAAGGCCATAATCAATCGAATACTGTAGATCATCTGTCTTGCCCGCTTGGCGTAAATCCACTTCTAAAACAGCATCCACAATAAAACGTTGCCCTAGTTTCTTTTCTTCCGGAAAAACGCCATGGAAGCCGTAGAAGGACATCTGATTCAATTGTATCTTATCCATGTGCATCCCTGCCTTTATTCATTAACTTATCCAACATTCTTATCATTCGAGCATGTAATTTCACATTGTGTACCCGAACGATTTCGCACCCTTTCGTGATGCCAAAAGAAACAGCTGCTCCTGTTGCCTCATCACGCTGATCAGCAGGTAAATCGACTGTTTTGGCAATAACCGATTTACGAGATACACCTAATAATAACGGGAGGTCTAGCTCACGAAATCTTTCCATCTGCTGCATAACAGCGATATTTTCTTCATACGTTTTGGCGAAACCGATGCCAGGATCAATAATTAGCTGCTCCGGCTTCACTCCTGCAGCTAAGGCAATATCAATGCTTTCCTGCACATCCGCTAATATATCTTCCATTAATGATTGGTAAGGGATCTGGTTACGATTGTGCATTAAAATAATTGGCACCTGCAAATCAGCGGCAACCTTTGCCATTTCCGGGTCTTTCTTAGCGCCCCAGATATCATTAATAATGGATGCACCTGCTTCTATCGCCGCTCGAGCTACATTGGCCTTTGTTGTATCGATAGAAAGCGGAATGTTCACTTGCCCGCTCAATGCCTTGATTACAGGAATCACTCTGGCAAGCTCTTCTTCCTCTGATACCGGTGTGTAACCTGGCCTAGTCGATTCTCCACCTACATCTATGATATCTGCACCTTCTGCTTCCATGCGTAATGCCTGGTCTATTGCAGGCTGTGGGGAATTATATTTCCCACCGTCTGAAAAAGAATCCGGTGTGACATTTAAAATTCCCATGATTAACGTTTTATCTGGATAGTAATAATTCCTTTCTTTTGTACGCAACCATTTTTCCATCATCATCCACCCTTGTATTCAAGCCTATGAAAAGTAAGTATTCAATAACAAATTATTATAACATATATCTCTATAAAAAGTTTAGTAGAAATTTCATGATTTTAAATCAGGACGTTTAGGTGCACTGTTTATGTTTTCTCTGTAGTAAGTTTGGCTACTTGTCTGTATTGTAAAGTAACAGACTATTCCAAGTGATCATGTTGAACGTTTTTTATGTGCTAGGAAGCGCTCCGAAAATAGGTTGCGCTTTCACCCACAGGGCATAAGTCAACTGCCCACAAAAGTGATTGACTTTACATAATCTATCTTATCTGTATTTTGATGTTTATTTTCAGATATCGTCTCCTATTACCGGATCAAATTCGTTTCAATGCCTATGATAATCAGAATTTTATATTTTCTTACCTCACAAAAAAAGACCACCTATAAATAGATGGCCTCTTCCAGTATTTATTCGTCGTCAAACTGATAAAGCGGAGTGGATAGATAACGTTCCCCATTACTTGGGATAACCGCCAGCACCTTTTTGCCTTTACCTAGTTTTTTCGCTACTTGTTTCGCGGCATAAATGGCAGCACCTGAAGAAACACCGCCGAGCAGTCCGTCTTTTTTAGCGGCTTCCCGAGCTGTTTCATATGCTTGATCGTTCGTTACGGTAATAACTTCATCGTATACCTCTGTATCCAGTACCTCTGGCACAAATCCAGCACCGATCCCTTGGATTTTATGCGGGCCTGGTGTTCCCCCAGACAATATATCCGAATCAGCTGGTTCCACAGCATAAAGCTTGATATCCTTATATTGATTCTTCAATACTTTACCTGCCCCAGTAATTGTTCCACCTGTACCGATACCAGATACAAAGGCGTCTAATTGATCACCCATTTGATCCACAATTTCTTTACCTGTAGTACGCGCATGTACGGCAGGATTTGCTGCATTATTGAATTGTTGTGGCATGAAATAGCCATGTTGCTCCTGTAACTCGGTTGCTTTAGCAATAGCACCCTTCATACCTTCCGCACCTGGAGTTAATACAAGTTCCGAACCATAAGCGCGTAAAAGATTGCGTCTCTCCATACTCATCGTATCCGGCATAACAAGAATAGCTTTGTAACCTTTAATAGCTGCTACCATTGCTAAACCAATCCCCGTATTCCCACTAGTTGGTTCGATGATCGTATCTCCTTCTTTCAAATTGCCATCTTCTTCTGCCGCTTCAATCATGGCAAGTGCAATACGATCCTTTACAGAGCTGCCTGGATTCATGAATTCCAGCTTTGCATAAATCTCTGCACCTTCAGGGTCAGCTGTACGATTTAATTTAACAATAGGGGTATTTCCGATTAGTTCCGCAATATTTTGAGCCACTTTCATCCTAATTCCTCCTTAATCCCAAGTAATATTATTGGTTTAATTACTAATTTACATGAAATAAAGGTAATTGTCAATCCTTATCTGGGAATTGCTGCTAGCTTCTTACATCTTAAGACGTGCTATATTACGCTTCTGTTCTTTTTAAGGCACGCAACTCGTCGATTGTGAAGGTATACGTCTCATTACAAAAATGACAAGAAGCCGTGGCACCATGGTCTTCACGGATCATCGCATCGATTTCTTTATTCCCCAAGCCCTGGATCGCCGTCTCCAGCCTCTCTTTGGAACATGGACAAGAAAACTGGACAGGGACTTCCTCATGAATTGTGAAATTGCCATCACCTAATAATAACCCCAGCATTTCTTCCGGTGTTTTTCCCTCTTGGATTAATTGGGAAATAGCAGGAATGGAGGAAATATTATCTTCCACACTCGTAATCGTATCTTCCGCTGCACCTGGCAGCATTTGCACAATAAAACCGCCCGCACTGAGCACACTATGATCTGGATTGACCAATACACCTGCACCTACGGCAGAGGGAACCTGTTCTGAATTTGCTAAGTAATAGGTGAAGTCCTCACTGATTTCTCCTGATACGATCGGCACTTGTCCAGTGAAGTGGTTTTTGAGCCCAACATCTTTCACCACACTTAAGGTTCCTTCTGTTCCTACCGCCCGTTTTACATCCAGTTTGCCGTGCTGATTTGATTCAAAGTCAACGTGCGGGTTCACCACATAGCCGCGCACTTCCCCCATAGCGTTTGCATCTGCAATGACTGCACCTACAGGACCGTCTCCTTCAACCTTAACGGTTAACTTATCATCACCTTTTAACATCGCACCAAGCATGGTGGCAATCGTCATCGTCCTTCCTAAAGCAGCAGAGGTTGTAGCCCATGTATCTTGCCTTTGCCGTGCTTCTTCTACTGTATCAGTTGACTGGATGGCGTAGGCTCTTACTTCCCCGTTAAATCCGGTCGCTTTTAATAAATAATCACCCATATGGCGTCTTCCTTTCTAATGACTAAATGTTTGTTCATTTTTTTGATAAATATAATATAATCCTTTTAACGTAAGATAAGGATCTACAATGTCTACAACGGATGAATCCTTGGCGATCAGTGTAGCTAGTCCTCCGGTCGCAATCACCCTAGGATTAGCATTGATCTCCTGCTTAATCCTATGCACGACAGCGTCCACCTGACCCACATAACCAAAATATACACCTGCTTGCATAGCCTCTACAGTGGAGTGCCCTAGTACCTGTTCTGGTCTTTTCAACTCAATCTTCGGTAACTTGGCTGCATTTTGATACAAAGCATCCAATGATATATTAATTCCTGGAGTGATCACACCACTTTCATACTGGGCTTGCTCATTAATATAGCAATATGTCGTCGCCGTGCCAAAGTCAATAATAATACAAGAAGCCCCATACTCCTCAATGGCAGCTACTGCATTTACAATTCGATCGGCCCCTAGTTCTTTCGGGTTAGGATAGATGATCTGTAAATGCGGGTCTACTTGCTTTTCGCCGATCACCATTGGCTTACAGCGAAAATATTTATCGGCCATCCGCTGCAGAGCGAACAAAATAGGTGGCACAACCGATGAAATCACCATTCCGTTTATATCCGAAAAGGACAACCCTTCGTAGTCCAGTAATGAATGAATAAACATTGCATACTCATCTTCTGTCTTCTGTCTATCTGTTTGCATACGCCACTGGTAGGCGAGCTGATCGTCTTGAAAAACACCTAGAACGGTATTCGTATTCCCTACATCTATTACAAAAATCATGGCACCCTCCACTATATATATGTCATTAGTTCTCCTTACCTTCATATTGTATAGTTTGCATGACCTATCCCGCAAGTTAATTGTCTCCTTGCCCTGCTTAAGAAAAAGCAGGAAAAACCTGCTCGATCCTTTAGCGACCACTCAAAGTAGTCACTCACTGAACTGCCGGTTCATTTAAGGTCAAATTGTTCCAAATCCTATTATATCAATAATAAACTTTTTTACCTTACAAGAAAAAGCAAGTCTACATCTACCAACGCCTATAGTGGAAAAAAGCTGCCTTGAAGGTCATGGTGTTGAGCCTTCAAGACAGCCTGTATCGTTATTAATCTTCTTTATTCTCTTTATTTTCGTTAGTCTCATTATCCTCTGTCTGCTCATCGGCATTAGATTCTTTATGATCGGATTGAGGCTGGATATTAACTTTCACTTCTGAAGATGACTTATCATCCTCTTTGGTTTCGTTAGTCTTATCCTCTTCCTTTCCTTCATTCTGTCCAGACGGCTTGCCATCTTGTTCGGACACCACAGGATCAGGAAGCTTGCCTTCCTCAAATAAACCTTTGATTTGACTCGCGTCTAATGTCTCCACTTCTAACAGAGTTTTAGCAACTAATTCTAATTTATCACGGTTTTCCGTTAAAATTTCTTTCGCACGGTGATAGGATTCTTGAATGAAGTTCTGTACTTCCTGGTCAATTTCATACGCAATCGCATCACTGTAGTTTTGTTCATTTTGCATGTCTCGACCTAAGAAGACTTGACCTCCACTGCTGCCAAACTGCAATGGACCAATCTTATCACTCATACCGTATTCCATAACCATCTTTCGCGCAATACTGGTTGCACGTTGAAAGTCATTATGGGCACCAGTACTTACCTCACCGAAAATAATTTCTTCGGATACACGGCCGCCTAATAACCCGGTAATCTTGTCAAGCAACTCTGGTTTTGTCATAAAATAACGATCTTCCCGAGGCAGCATGACAGCATAACCACCAGCTTGACCACGCGGCACAATCGTTACCTTATGGACCATATCTGCATCATCCAGTACCATACCAATAATCGTGTGGCCACTTTCATGGTAGGCGACAATATTACGTTCTTTCTTAGAAATAACCCGGCTTTTCTTAGCTGGTCCAGCAATTACACGATCGATCGCTTCATCCACAGATTCCATATCGACCTTCTCTTTGTCATGTCTGGCTGCCACTAGTGCTGCTTCATTCAAAAGATTCTCTAAGTCTGCACCAGAAAATCCAGGCGTACGCATAGCAATCGTTTTTAACTCCACATCGTCAGCTAGAGGCTTATCACGCGCATGCACAGCAAGTACATCTTCACGCCCTTTTAAGTCTGGACGGTCAACAGTAATCTGACGGTCGAAACGTCCTGGACGTAATAATGCAGGGTCTAAAATATCTGGTCGGTTGGTTGCAGCAATAATGATAATTCCCTCATTCTCACCAAAACCATCCATTTCTACTAAGAGCTGGTTCAAGGTTTGTTCACGTTCATCGTGACCACCGCCAACACCTGCACCACGTTGACGACCTACTGCATCGATCTCATCAATAAAAATGATACATGGCGCATTCTTTTTGGCGTTCTCAAATAAGTCACGCACACGTGAAGCACCAACACCAACGAACATTTCCACAAAGTCCGAACCACTGATGGAGAAGAACGGCACCCCTGCTTCACCTGCTACGGCACGAGCGAGCAAGGTTTTACCTGTACCCGGAGGTCCTACTAATAACACACCTTTAGGTATTTTCGCACCAATAGCCGCAAACTTACGTGGGTCCTTAAGGAAGTCAACCACTTCCACTAATTCTTGCTTTTCTTCATCTGCACCAGCAACATCGCGAAAACGAACTTTCTTTTTCTCTTCGCTGTACATTTTTGCTTTACTTTTACCGAAGTTCATGACTCGGCTGCCGCCACCTTGGGCTTGATTAAGTAAGAAGAAAAATAGAATAAATATGATCACAAATGGAATCATTGTTGTTAGAAAAGTAACCCATCCATTTGGCCTTTCCTCTTCTTGCACGGAAATTTCCGGAGCATTGTCTGTGACATAGTCAATCATTGTCACCGTATTAGGTATATTGGATAAAAAAGATGTTTCTTCTTCTTCACCTTCATTCATCGTACCTGAAACACGTATAACGCCATGAGAAGGACGCATTTCCATCTCACTAAGCTGGTCACCTTCTAATGCTTGTTCAAACTCTTGAAGATTTAACTCTTCTGCTTGATTGTTTTGTCCTGTAATTACTTGTATAATCGCAATCAATACCAAAAAGATTACGAAATAAAGGATCACATTACGTATAATCCGATTCATTGCCTACCTCCTCCCGAAACGAGAAAACTATATTAAATAGTACCATAACCAAAGACTTTGTGACAACTAATTACAACTGGCAAATGAAAAAAATCTTATGCCTCTTCACTATATATTTCCGGCTTCAACACACCGATATATGGAAGGTTGCGATACCTCTCTTGATAGTCCAGTCCATACCCAACGACAAATTCGTTTGGCACTTGAAAACCAACAATATCGGCCTTAATATCAACCGTCCTGCCTTCAGGCTTGTCCAACAGTGTAACAATTTTGATTGATTTCGCCTTCCGGTACTTAAACAGGTCCACTAAATAACTTAGCGTCAAACCACTGTCAATAATATCCTCAATGATGAGAATATCCCTACCTTCTACCTTCGTATCTAAATCTTTGACAATCTTCACTTCTCCGGATGAGCGTGTTTCGTTGCCATAGCTGGATACATCCATAAAATCCATTTCCAGATGTCCATCAATACGACGAAGAATATCAGACATAAAAGGCAAGGCTCCTTTCAAAATCCCGATAGCAAGCGGAAATTTGCCCTCATACTCCTTTGTTAGTTGCGCTCCTATCTCTTTGCATTTCTCTTGAATCTGCTGCTCAGAGATTAATGTCTCCTTGATTTCATTATGCATCATGGTGCCTCCTGTTATTTGTTTCTATGTAATGTAATACTACATATTCGCTTGCTTCATATAATGGCGTAATTTCAGCCTTTCTTAAGCCAACTAGCCAGAGCAGCTGTCCATCTGATCCTACTACAATAGGCCAGTTGTCCCGTTGTTCTAAAGGGATTTTCTCATCTATAAATATATCCTTCACCTTCTTCCTTCCCTGTAAACCTTTTATCCTTATTTTGTCCCCAGGTTTTCGGGTTCTTACGGATAAAGGAAAAAGAGAGGTGAGTTCCACTGGGATATGCAAGGTATTTGTATCGTCTTTCACATAAGAAGCGCTATACCTTATTTGTAATGAAGCCCCATCCGCTAAATAGATTGTATCGGGTATCTTGCTCAGTTGGCGACCTTCCCATTGCGAATGATCTACGGTAAGAAAATGAAAGCTTATCACCGTATAGCTCTTGGTTACCTTTAAGCCACTCGGGAAGTCGATCGTCACACTACTTCTATCCGTATGTAATAAATGAAAGAAATCTTTTTCGTGCTGTAATGTCATCGCGGAAGGTACTTTATGGTACAGATAACTCAATATTAGATGAAAGACTCTTCTTTGTAAAGCCATCGGATAGGACTGAAGCTCATTTATTTGGAAAGAGGCCGATTGCGGCGCAAGTGTGATCGTTTCTGCCATCACTTTTTCCGCTTGCTTCATTAAGTATAGTTGGTCTTCCGTTAATCGTTCTGTCATTTCTTGCACATGTCTATGTAATTGCGGCTCTTGCTTTTTCAACAGTGGCAATACTTGATTGCGCAGATAATTTCTCGTATATTGCGATGATTGATTAGAAGGGTCTTCGCGTGCCTGGAGCCCAAATATATGAGCGTATTGATAGATCTCTGCCTTGGATAAACATAAGAAAGGACGTACAATAAAACCGGAGGCGAATGCTCGACTAATTGGAATACCTGTTAATGCCGACGGATTGTTTTGACGAAGCATACGCATAACGACAGTCTCTACCTGATCATCACCATGATGTGCTAATGCCAAATAATCTGCATCATATTGCTTCATTATCTCTTCAAACACTTGATACCTTAATATTCTAGCCGCTTGTTGTGTCCCTTCTTTATGATGCCGCTTCCGCTCCTTGACATCAATCTTCCTTCCAACAAAAGGGACACCCCAGTCCTTACAAATCTGCTCCACATACGTTACGTCCCGAGCCGCTTCATCTCCACGCAAACCGTGATCCATCGAAACCGCAATGATATGCAACTGCCACTCTTGCTGCAGCACCGTGTAATATTTTAGCAGAAGCAACGAATCCACACCGCCTGACACACCAATCACAACGGTTGCGTTACGGTGTATTAACTGATGCCGTTCCATAAACGGCAATACCTGCTTCTCTAAGCTGGACTGATTCACAAACCACCACCTCATTCAATCACCTTGATATGTTATCTTCGTTCCCTCTGTTATTTTAACATATTTCACACCGCTTGATTTCATTTCAAGAAAAAAATAATAGAAAATATCAGAAGGCAGAGTGCCTACAGCCATAAAAAGAGACAATAGCCCGCACCAACGGTTAGAATGCTTACCATCTCGATAACCGGATGAAGTGCATCATCGGTTTGCTTGTCTTTTTTCTTCGATCGTCTTTTTCTGTTATGGGAAAGCAAGGCTGTATGGACCTGACCAGCGTCCACAATCGTTTGCTGTACCATTTGCTTTAAAACATGTTGAAGTGGCTCTATATCCACCGCCTGATCAATCTTTTTCCGTAAGGTCTTTTGGGGATCGGCTCCCCGAGAGAAGCCGTTGGGATAATAAATCCGTAAGATAACCATGGCCAGCGCAAATACATCATAACCTGGATCCGCCTTCCTGCTCCCACACCCCCAATAAGCGCGATCGTAAAACTCGGTATACTCCTTAATCGCCCGTCCCTTTAACGTCGTACCACCCACATCCACCCAACGTAAACGGACAGGTCTTCGAGCGACGATTAAATTTTCCAGTTTTAAATCACCAAATACATAACCTTGTTGATGCAATCCCTCTAAATCCTTGGAGAAACTAATCAGCAGCGTCAACAGCCACTGCTTCCCCTGTTGACGAACAAAATGAGGAAGTGTATCACCAGAGACATATTCCATAATATAAAACGAATAACGATGACCGTTGGCTGTGATATAGTCGTCCACATCCATCAAAGAAGGCCCAAGGTGATGACCTTGAACCACTTGCAGGGATTTTAACACATTGACTTCCGATGTAATCGATGCACTTTGTTTACTTATCTTCAGGGCAACATAGCTGTTTTTATACTGACATAGGTACACGGTCCCGATAGCACCACTGCCCAGCTTCCGGATCACTTGATAGGAACGGCCATGCCATTTCCCTTTCACTAACATGCCCCTTCTCAAAGAAATATCAGGCTTCTTCGATGTCGGTGAGGTCATCTCTCCTCCATCTCCTTCGTAATGATTTCTTGCCAAACTGATACATCGCTTCTCTTAATGCAGGACCAGTCGGAGTTACTCCACCACTCGATATTCTGGAAAAAATGGCAGAGATCGATTCTAATTTGGACGTCCAGTCTACCAATTTTTGAATCGGTTTTTTGCGTCCGGGAAATTGGTAAATCGCAAAACGATTATCCCCCATTCTTGCATTCATACTAATCGATAAGTCCACGAGGGCTTCTTGTACAGACGGGAGTTTATTCGTCATACTAGCACTAGTGTCTACCAAAACCAGTACCTCCAAGGAACAAGTTTCTCCGAGTTCGTCCACGACTTCCATAACCTCGCCACGCTGTTCCGGCGGCAATTCTTCCATTGTGGTATCCTGCCCTAATATTTGCTTTAGTTCGCCATTCACCACTCCTTGCAAGGTTTCTGTCATCGCTTGCTTGGTGACCGTTTGCACGGTTTGTGTTAATGCCTGTTGATAGACGATTTGACTTACCCCTTGGCCATTCGCTGCAATATCCTCGACCTCTTCTAATCCGCTAGGCTGTTCACTTTGTGTGTCTTCCAAAATACCAATCACATTGACTGTAATTCCCTGCTCTGCTATGAAACTAGCTACCATAGATGGGTCCTCCCCTTGATTCGAACAACCATCTGTAATTAAAAGAACTTGCTTTAATGTTCCGGCTTGCATATTATTCCTCCTCCAATTGGTAATGATGATAATTCTATTTTCACCAATGGAAGCAGGAAATATACCTTCAATTGCTCAACTAATATGTTCTTCTTGAAAATGACGGAATGAACGAATCGGAGCCCATTGCGGCTGATTTGCCTTGATTTCGGCGACCAGCACCGTCATGTCATCACCAATCTCCCCGCTTTGTGTACGAATGACCTCTTCTAATAAAATATCAGCCATTTCTTGTGGATCATTGGTTTCCATTTCTAGCAATTTACGTTCCAGCCACAAGTCCACATTCTCAATATGTTTTGGGCCTTCAAAGATCCCATCACTCATCATAATCAATAGATCACCAGCTTGAAGCTGAGCACTGACTACATCCACGTCCACTTCCTGAATAATGCCAATCGGCAAATTACTCCCCTCTATTTTCTCTACATGATTATTTCGTAAAATAAAGCTAGGTGTGGAGCCAACCTTCAAGAATTGCACCCGAGCATGATGCAAGTCCACCATCGCTAAGTCGAGAGTAGCATACATTTCTTCATTCGTCCGCAGTGCCAAGATCGAGTTAATCGACTTAATCGCTACCTGTTCATGAAAACCGGATTCGAGAATTTGCTGTAATAACCGCAACGTTTCTGTGCTTTCCTCATGCGCACGATTGCCATTACCCATACCATCACTGATCGCCAGGGCGAATTTGCCTGTTCCCAGCTCCATTGCTTTATAGCAGTCACCGGATACCAGCCCCCCTCCTTTTGCAGCATGCGCCACTCCAGTCTGTACCTCATATTTCCGCGCGGATCCGAAGGTAAAGAAACTATACCCTTTTGCTAATGGGGAGACATCTTCCGTTACGGCAATAACAGTTTCCTCCAAGATGTCCGACAGGATTGGCGCCACGATTTTGGCTGCCTCTCCATGATACTGTTGAAAAACGATCACCATTTCAACGTCGATATTTCCAGGTTCTAAACTGTAAATGTCCAGTTTCTCTAACTCTATGCCGACATGTTTCAATGCCGCCACGATCTCGACTTCCTGTTGTTCATGATTTTCTTTTTCCTTCATAATCTCCTCTGCGAAATTCTGCATGAAATCGGATACACCTTGAAGCTGATCTGCTACAAAACGGCGGCTCTCTAATACTTGTTTTCTCAATTGTTTATTCGCTTGGAAAAAGGATAATTCCTGCTGCATGGTATCGATGACTTTACGTGATTTGATACAGTGATTCTCGAACTGGCGGTTAGTAATACTATTTAATTGATCATCCGTCTCCAGCTGATCCTTGACATCCTTCATTAAGTTATAGGTTTTATCAAAATGCTGCACCCAGCAGGTTTCTTTTTTAAAACAGGTTTGACATGTTTTTTCCGTCACATTACTTAGGTAGTAGTCCACCTCCACATCATGCTCCTGCCAATGGTGAGAGGTTGTTTGAAAACTATGGGATAATGCCTTGAATACATTGGAAAAACGTTCTACTCGATGAGCCGTTACATTTCGCACCTTCTGCAGATATTGTTCCTGCTCCTGTGTATGCTCGACGGTTCCAGGGATATACTTGGCTACCTGTTTGATAAAGGAACGAGGGGTAAGCAATAGCAATAAACAAGCAAGCGACGACTCCCACAGGGCAAGCAGCCAATAATCGCCTGCTCCGCTATATAGGCTGACTAATAAGGTGCTGACCAATAAGCCTATACTCACGCCCAGCTTTCCGCCTTCCTTGAGCAGGCCGCCCAACAGCCCGGAGAAGGCAAGCAGGCTCATCTGAAACATATTAGAGATGCTAGCCAGGCTTAAAATCAACCCTGCTACCACTCCAACCGTTGAGCCGATAGCTGCCCCGCCAACAAGGCCCAGCAGTAAGACGAGATATCTTGCTAATACCTGTTCCATATGTGCTTGATAGAACTCCACCCCAATCACACCTGTCATAATCGAGGCAAGTAAAATGATAAAACAGACAATCTCTTCATTTTTTAGAATCGGTTTATATCTTTTTGGTGATAATAATGGCATACTCTGCATAAAGATAAGTAATAAGACGGCGGCTAATAATCCCTCCACAAAAGCAATCACCCATTCCGTATAGGTGAGCTGTACTTGCAGCGCATACATGGTTACTCTCGGAATACTTGCCGCCAGAAAAACAACAACGGGCAAAATCCTGTCTAAGGACTTCACTTGTTGGATAAACAGCGAAATAACGAAAAATATAGCTAAAGATAACAGGATATAGAAACTATGGATGGCGCTATATGTAAGTGCCCCTATTATCGTAGAAATAAACAAAGGGAATACCTTGTCCCGACGCAAAAACCATACAGCAGCGACAAAGGCAATAACAAACGGTGACAACGTTGATAGAATAACCGCTCTCCCTAATAAGAAGCCAATGATATAAATGAGTAGTCCTTTTTCAAGCATCAAGGTTGTCCATTTTTTCGCCAGCTTGTGTTTTGTTTCCTTCATACTTGCTTGTGCGCCTGTAAACAATGATTTTGGTTTATTTTCCGTATATGTGTCCATTAATATCACTCCTCTGCACCCCATTAAATCATAAGATCCCTCTATTTTTTGTCAAAACAAGCAAAGTGCCGTTCTAAAAAGTTCGACGGCATTCCTTAAATATACAGGAAAGCGACAGATTCCTTATGATTTATCCTTCATTTCTTCCCTATTTTTGGCTGACCCTGTAGAGATAACAAGGACGATTTTTTTGCTGGGATCATAAAAGAGTGATAGTTAGTCTTAGAAGACTCATGAAGAGCTTATCGAATTGCTTCTTTCTGCATGATGAACAGAATCCTTCTTTCGCTTAGATAATATGTGTACAACATTCATCTACATTAAAAAGGAAACGCAAGCATATAGACTGTTCATGGCGATTATATATTTCTAGGCTTCTTACAAAAATCATTGACATAACGGACAAGCTATTGTATTATATTCCTTGTGTCTTTCGAAGATACTTAACTTATGGCGGTGTAGCTCAGCTGGCTAGAGCGTACGGTTCATACCCGTGAGGTCGGGGGTTCGATCCCCTCCGCCGCTATCAAAAAAATCCTTGCTTCCACGAAAATGGAGCAAGGATTTTTTCTTATGACTTTTTCTTGAGCCTGTACATCACTATCCCCAGCACCAAAAAGAGAATGATAAGCACAGGAACAATCAACCATAAAGGCGAGCCAATGATAAAATGGCTATCTACATATTGCACGAAGCATCACCTCATTTTCTACTATATTTGTATATATTCATTTCCTATTGATAACAATCCAATCAAAAATAATCCCCGGTTCCTTCACGTTAAACTAAGCTAAATACATAACTGCCGATAAGATGGGTTATGTAAAACAGCAGATCCACCTATTCCGTGTAGCAAAGTTGATTGTTTGTTTGTGCTAAGAAGCGCTGTGGAAATAGGTTCCGCTTCGATGCATAGGATGTGCAAGTGCAGGTGTTGCAATAAATGGTTTCGGTGGGACGAGTAACCGCAGTCCCAGGACGTTGCGATCTTAGCAGGCGAACCTTTATGGAGTCTCCACCTATTTTTCTCCGCCAAGTAGTAGTACTACAATGGTTATCACTGCATGCATGAAGGGTTCTAGGCATGAAAGTAGTTCAAAGCAGTATAATATAATGATTCTTTGGTCCGCTCCATCGTCCTATTCTTTTTTATACTTGAAGAATAAGTTGTATCTCAGACTAGTGATGGATCCACGCAAAACTTTTCCACATATCGGTAAGAGAATAACTTTTTGCTCATTCTTTTGACTAGTCCAGATATGATAAAGGCTAATCACTTATCTTCAGCAAAATATCATGGATGTAAAAGGGGGGGGGCGTTTCAGATCATCACCATGCTAATTCTTGCTAGAGGTGTAGAACTATTCCCTAGCGTAAGCCAACCACGCAGACTCCAGCAGGAACAGCACGAGCTGAAGATCCACTTGGAAAAGTGCTTTTCTTTTTCAAGTTAGCTGAAGCCGTGCCTGCGGAAAGCGGAGTGGTTGGCTGGAGCGTTGTTATGCACATATATTCTCTCAAAATAACAGCTCGAATGTTTTACATAATTCATCTTATCGGTACTCATTATACGTTTTCCTATCTTACAAGAAAAAATCCGTCAAAGTTGATGAAAGCTTGACACATCTGCACCCATTAAGTAATCGCTTACAAATGCACGATTTTTATAAAAAATGCCTCCCCTTATCCACTTATGATAAGAGAGGGCATTTTTTCTTTTATATCTTCACGAGTCACATCCATCTTCTACGATTATAGACAGCAAGTTATTATCCTTTTCTCGCTCCTCGTCCGCCGCGTTTAGATTCTGTATGCTTTTTCAATGTTGCTAGTCGATCTTCCGAATCTTTTAAGAAACGATTCATCTTCTGTTCGAATGATTCGCCTCTGTCACGGTTATTTTTTCCATTCCCTTGACTTTTGCGACGATTGGATGAGTTGGATTCATCTTTTGCTTTTTTAATAGATAAACCAATCTTCCCATCATCTTCTACATTAAGAACCTTCACCGTTACTTCGTCACCAACCGTTAAGTGTTCATTAATGTCTTTTACATAATTATCGGCAACTTCACTAATATGGACGAGTCCCGTCTTACCTCCTGGTAATTCAATAAACGCCCCAAAATTAGTAATACCCGTTACCTTACCCTGTAACTTGCTGCCTACTTCGATTGACATAAAAAAATTGCTCCTCCTTAGAATGTAAAAAAATATATATTACAACTATATTATATCCAAGCAAGTAAAGCGGTGTCAATAAGATGGCTCTTCTTCAGGCAGTTTAAAGACAATTTCGCCTTTTTCTGTGAAGAAATAATTGGTTTTCGCAATTTGTAATAAATAATCTTCATCATTTAATAACTCTATTTCGCCCTCTAGTTGTTTTTCCTGCTTTTCAAGATTGGTTAATTCATCCGACAGCTCGGTGTACTCCTGCTGCATATTATGGTGCTGGATACGTTGATTCACGTGAAAGGAAATGAGGCCAAGCATTATAACCGCAGCTACTATACCGAACATCATTAATCTTCTGTATAGTTTCTGCTTACGACGTTTTTGGCGTTTGACCTGTGCATCTTGTTGTTCTATATAGGCTTCATTGATACGGGATACTTTGTTTCGTCTAGCCATATGAACCATTTCCTCCTTATGCTCATTTGTGCTTTCTTCTTATTTTACTATAAAACCGATGAAAAAGATGTAGATAATTTTGCGCATTTTTTGGCAAAAGTTTTCTGACCTTATGGAACAGCCAGGTGATTGGAAAAAATACCCACTTCAAAATAGTCAGCAATAGGGAAACTATTTTAAGCAGGATCACGACTATGACCGTAACGATCCACACAATAGGTCGAACCAGCAGTATGCGTATCAATTGATAAAAAAATCGATATAAATGTTTGATGACATGTATACATATCTCCAATACCCGGCTGAAGAGACGTTCAAACAATGCTTTAAACATAGCAAATCCACATAAAACAGCCAAAAACAGATAAAAACGTACAATGCCTTCATTTACCACAAAAAGAACCGTAAAGAGGACCATGGCTTGTATAAACCAAAATAAGATTTCCAGCAGGTACTTCCAGGTTATGCTGTTCCTCCATATAGGTGCCAATCGATTAAAAGTAAAATAGGCGGCGCCAACATAAACCCCGGATAAGAGCATCGTTAATAGGGTAATAAATTGGGTGCTTAAGGTCATTTAAACAGCTTGCTAAACAGTCCTTTAGCCTTCTCCCCATGGTGCTCGTCCAAGTAAGTCAGTTCATATACCTTCCCTTTTATCGACACAATCCCTGACTCCACATCGAGATTCTTCATTTGTAAGTTCTCCCCACGGATGACAAGATAGCCCATCACCGTTTGCAAAAGAAACTCCTCACTATCAAAGCTATCTACTTCTTTGACTCCATCTATCTCTAGCAATCGGCGGTTTGTCATTTTAACTTGATGGTCCAATTGTGATGTCGGCGTCGGCTTCTTTTCATAATAGTTCATTTCCTTATTCCCTCCTTTTATCCATTACTAATCTATGAATAAAGGGACAAGTTTAGAACAAGGAGACTCACGATTATTGCTTATATTCTTCCTTTTTCGTCGTATATAATTGGGCGGCTTCCTCTTTTTTGACGGCTTCTTTTAACTCGTTAATTTCTAGTATTACGATCTTTTGGCCAAATTGAATCTGCAGCTCATCTCCAACTGCTATCGTTGTAGACGCCTTGGCCGTGTTGCCGTTTACGAGAATTCTACCTTGGTCGGCTATTTCCTTTGCTAGTGTTCTTCGTTTAATCAGACGTGATACCTTTAGAAATTTGTCTAAGCGCATAGCGTTTTCCTCCTAGTCTTCCAGCTGCTTGGCTTCTTCCCAAAAACGATCTAATTCTGTTAACGAGAAGGCCTTCCATGGCTGTCCGCTTTCTTTTACTCGTTGTTCCACATGTTCAAACCGCTGCTTAAAAACATGATTGGATTTGATTAAGGCGATCTCTGGGTTAATCTTATAATATCTTGCTAGATTCGTCATTGCAAATAGAATATCTCCAAACTCCTTCTCCTGTTCTGCTACCGTCTCTTGCTCCAGCGCCTCCTTCCACTCGGTGAGCTCTTCATAGACTTTGTCCCACATCGGAGCAGGCTCTGACCAATCAAAGCCTACCTTGGCTGCTTTCTTCTGTATCTCTTCCGCTAGTAAAAGGGCAGGCAGACCTTCCGTGAGATGAGCAAGGAGACTAGTTGGTTGACCGCCTTTCTCCTCACGCTTAATGGTCGCCCAGTTACGAGCCACTTCTTGTTCGTCCTCTACCTCTATATCAGCAAACACATGCGGATGCCTGCGAATCATTTTTTCGGTAATACTATATATTACGTCATCGATGGTAAAAAATCCTGCCTCTGTGCCGATTTGGCTATGCAGCATGACTTGCAAGAGCACATCACCTAGTTCTTCAGCGATGGCTTGATCATCCTCTTGATCAATTGCCTCGATGACTTCATACGCCTCTTCAATCAAGTATTTTTTTAGTGTCTGATGGGTTTGCTTACGATCCCACGGGCATCCGCCAGGCGCTCTTAAAATGGCAATCACTTCCTGTAGGCGGTGGAATTGATGATTTAATTGTTCCTTAGCAACCGGGGCGACATACACACTTGTGAGATTACTCAACGAAACTTGCTGATCCAGCTCTACTAGAGGAACCTGCTGCAATCGTTCCTCTTTACTGCCCACCGCCTCTACAATCGTTACTAGCTGCTCTGGCGGCAGATCCTCTAACAAGGTAAGTTTCACTTCGGAGGCGATGAAACCATCGTAGACCTGACAGAAAACAAGGTGCTGCTCGTAGGAAAGCTGATGACGTTGGAAGCCAGTGGCATCAACCAATTGAAACCCTTCAATAGGATCGATTTGCAATGCCGCAAACAAATCATCCAGAAAGCTTTGACCTCCGGCAATCTTCACCTCAATCTCACTTTGCTCGAGAAGCAACTGTACGGTTTGCTCCGCTAGCATCGGATGACCTGGCACGGCATAAACGATTTTTTCAGCTATTTTCGCTTGTTCCACTAGTTGCTTCACAATCTGCTGATAGACCTCTGCAAACTGGTCATGCTGCTCATACACGGCATCAAACGAAGTAAAATGAACCCCTTCTGTACTTAGCGTTTGAACGACGGGATGATCCAAGGTGCGTACCATTACCTTTTTTGCGTTCCTTATTTTTTTATAGATACCGAGAGGCAGCTGATCGATATCACCGCCGCCAAGGCCGATAATTTCTATCATTGGTTTCATAAGTATACCCCCTGATTTATTTCTGCTTGCGTACAGACAGTTGTTCTCGCTCTTTTTGATTCAATGCACCCGTTTTGATCAGTACGAAGACATAGACAGCTGCTCCTGCTGCCACTTTTACAAGCACAATGACGAATAAATAAAACCGATCATCCACTACGGGCAGCAGCAACTGCAGGGTGTATAAAAGTAGTGCCATCACACCACTAGCAAGCAAGAGTTGTTTCCAAGGCAGAACGCGAAATCGGTCTACCTTGATTCGTGCCCGCAATAGGCGATCATAGCTTAAGGCAATAGCAGCGAGCGTCACTACCGTGGCCACTGCACCCCCATTCACTCCCAACCTGGTGATCAATAGATCATTCAACACTAGCTTCAGCAGCAGTCCAACGAGCAAAATCGCGGCCGTCCATCGCATATAACCAAATCCTTGTAATATCGCGGCAAGGGTGACAGCTAAAGAAGAGAATAGAATCGCAAGCGCTAAGATACGTAATGCGGTTGTCCCGCTCTGATTTTGAAAAAAGAGCTGATTAATCTCTGGAAGTAACAGCAACAAACCAACCGTCGCCCCAACCGATAATAAGACCGCATATTTTATCGTGCTCCGTATTTTTTCCAATGTGCCTTGCTGGTCCATCTGCCACGACAAGCTGGTCACTTGAGGAACCAGAGCCAAGGCAAGTGAAGAGCCCAAAACCGTCACCAATTGGACAAGCGGCTGACCTCGGTCAAAGATCCCTTTCCATTCTCTAGCCTCTTCCAACGTGAACCCATAAGCAGATAAGGCAGGAACCATGGTAAAGGCATCGGCTAACTGCATGACTAACAGCAGCATATGATTAAGACTAATCACGACACCAGATAAGATGATCGATCGGCCTAAAAAACGGAAGCTGTGCCCAGTCAGAGAGGTTCTTGGCTCTATCTGTTTCCTCGTATAGCGCTGATAGAATGGCCATAGAAACAGAGCGGCCAGCAACAAACCCGATCCAGTCGCCACAATCGCGCCCGTTGCAATATGGTGGACGGCTAAGTGCTGATAGAAAATCAAGATGGCTGTCGCAATAAGTAAGCAAGCGCGAAACAATTGCTCTACCATTTGTGAATAAGCGGTCGGTTCCATCCAGTGCCCCGCCTGTGTCACCCCTCGTAATAATGCCACAAAAGGAACCAGTAGAAACACCCATCCCAGCTGTCGGAGCGCACGGATTAGCTGTTCGTCCCCCATCATCCCTGCTATCAACGGACTGGCCCAAAGGATCAACAAGGCAATGACAACACAAAAGCCGATCATCATACATAAAATCCGGCGGTAGCTCTGTTTATTTTTGGCAGACGGCCACTCAGCCAAATATCTTGAAATCGCCGCCGGAAATCCGTATAAAGCCAGCATCGAAGCAATCCCAAGGAGCGGATAAAGCTGTTGGTACATATAGAACCCAACATCCCCCGTGAGATTCTGTAAAGGTATGCGATAAAAGGCGCTAATCACCTTGCTGAGCAATCCAGCAATCATTAAGGCAAAGGCACCTGTATAGATTTTTTTTACTCGTGTCATGCGGTACTTCCTTTAAGTTAAATTAATTGTCATTATACCATAATACAAAGAAACCCGCTCCTACAAGTAAAGCATAACAAACCGGCAACTAGGGAAACTATATCACATACAAAACCACCTTGCTAAAAGGTCTTGCAAAATAGGCGACAAATCTTGGTAAAATTGATAAACTGCTAACATACATAAAAAGAAGCGGGAGATGTACATATGGAAAATATCGCATTAATCAGTGTTGCCGCAATCGTGGTGGCAGGTATCTTCTCACAATGGTTGGCTTGGCGCATACAGTGGCCATCGATTGTGATTATGTCAATTGCCGGTTTGTTACTTGGACCGGTCTTTGGACTATTTGATCCACAAGAAGCGCTAGGAAATTTCTATAGTCCATTAATCTCCCTTGCCGTGGCAATTATCTTATTTGAAGGGAGCTCAAGTCTTGATGTACGTGAAATTAAAGGGGTGTCCAAATCCGTCTTTCGTATTGTCACGTTCGGGGCCTTTCTCGCTTGGATTGGCGGGGCACTTGCGGCTCATTTTATCGCAGGGTTGAGTCTGGAAATATCGTTTATTATTGGCGGGCTATTTATTGTAACTGGGCCAACGGTCATCATTCCTTTACTCCGCAATGCTAAGCTCAAACCTCGAACTGCAGCTGTCCTTAAATGGGAAGGGATTATCGTCGATCCGTTTGGGCCATTGCTTGCCTTGTTTGCCTATGAGGTCATCAAGGTACTGACCACTGAGACACTGCAAGCCGATTATATGCTGAATTTTTTTATTAGTGCCGTGATTGCCATTATTTTCGGTTATGTGATTGGTTTTCTAGTCAGTTTGATGATTGGCAAAGGCATGTTTCCGGAATATTTGAAATCACCAATTATGATTGCCTTTGTATTACTTTGCTTTACTCTGGCAGAGGTTGTCATGCATGAGACAGGTATGCTTGCCGTTACGGTAATGGGTTTAACGGTTGCGAGGACAAAGCATTATATCTCGTCCCTTGGTCATGATGTCAGCCATTTTGTCGAGAATATATCGGTCTTGCTTACATCGACCATCTTTATTTTGCTGACCTCTTCCTTGTCCCGAGAGACGATTGCTGAAATGTTTACATGGCCGATTATTGGCTTTGTTCTAGTAATGCTCTTTATCGTACGCCCACTGTCAATTTGGCTATCCACTTTCGGAACGGAGCTTTCCAATGCAGAAAAAGGGCTGATCGGCTGGGTGGCACCTCGGGGTATTGTGGCACTGTCTGTTTCGGGATACTTTGCCACTAACCTGCTGAATGATGGACATGAAGGGGCAGAACTCTTGACCACCCTAACCTTTGCGCTAGTGTTTATCACCGTCTGCGCGCATGGATTTTCATTAGGGCCGGTGGCTAAGGCGCTCAAACTGGCCAATGATGCACCACCCGGAATTCTAATCGTTGGGGCTAACAGCTTTTCGATTGCACTAGCTGGACATTTACAAAAACTTGGCATCCCTGTATTAATCAGCGATCCATCCGCTACCCAGCTGCTGCCGGCCATTCACCAACAAATTCCGACCCATCAAGGACATATTCTGGCCGAGCACAGTGAGTATGAGGTAGACCTGACTCCATATGAAACCATTTTATCGATGACAGGGGATCCTTCCCTTAATGCGCTCGTCAGTCAGTCGTATGCACCCAGATTTGGTTATAACAACACCTTTTCTCTGCCGAACCGCAACTATAAACAAGGGAAACAAAGCGCGGTACCTACCGCAAGAAAGGCCCACTTGCTATTTGATGAAGAGGCGATTTTTACCGAGTTAAATAAACGAATCAATACCGGCTACACGATACAAACCTTGCCATACCAGCAAAAAGAGAAAATAGAAAGAGAATCCTTACCAGATGATACGATTCCTCTTTTCGTGAAAAAGGAAAAGACAGCTGTACAATTTGTAACATTGAGACGTAAAATCACCCTGGATGAGGGAGATCAGCTGATCGTGCTGCGAAAGGGTAGCTCTGAGTAGAAAAATCAGGGAGAAGTTTACCCAGTCCTTTCAGACAAGCTCGATTGGAAACTGCTATAAGATGTTTTTGTACAATAGAGCCATTTTTTAGGTTCTTTCCTGTACGAGTCAAACGCTATGAAAAAAAGAAGATTTGGCTGAGTTCATCATAAAGCACCCATACACATTAACGCTCAAAATAACGACTAGAAAAACTTACACAATTCAGCTTATCGATCGTCTGATTAGTTCACGTTTAAATCCTATGATAGTGCATTTCTTATTTATATAAAATAATAGGAGAGCGGGGTGGCCGACAGCTTCCCGCTCTCCTTTATAGTTTTTGCCCATAATAACGTTCGAGTGAAAAACCTCTGCCAAGAATTTCAGAGGCATTCATAAAAATGGTGAAATCCTCTGGTGCTTCTTCCTGCAGCAACCTTTTTAACTGTACGGCCTCTGGTTGTTCCGCGACACAAAGAATCATCGTCTTATCCATTTTGGAATAGCCGCCAACCGAGCGAATCTTCGTCATGCCCCGGTCAATGCCATCCTGAATCAAGCGCTGAACCTTCTCCTCTTCTTCGGTAATAATCAGAATCAGCTTCGTCGAGGCGGTGCGCAATTGAACAAAGTCAATTGCCTTACCGCTAATATAGATCGCCATCAACGCAAACAAGGTGAGCTCGATATTGAATACCACCATCGAGGTGATCACAACCAGCCCGTCTACGATAAACTGCGAATAACCACTGGATATCCCGGTAAACTTCTTAACGATTTGGGCAATCGCCGCCGTACCACCCGTCGAACCATTTCCTTTATAGACAACGCCGAGACCGGCCCCAAGAATTAAACCACCATATAGGGCACTGAGAAATGGATTGGTCACCTCAACCGGTATATCAGCAGATAGATAAATCGTAAGCGGCACCCAAAAAGTACCGACTAACGTTTTCAGGCTAAAATCCTTGCCAAGCGCCAGCCAGCCAATAAAGAAAATCGGGATATTAATCGCCAATTGAACGATAGCCGGATTTACGGCATATAGTTCATAAAGGATCGTACTGACCCCCGAAATCCCCCCAGCCGCTAAACGCGCCGGGAGGAAGAAGATATTATAGGCAAGCCCCACGATTGTTGCCCCGATAATAATGTATATATATTCTTTCCAAGCGTTCGTTGTATACCACTTTTTCATTTGCTGTGTTCCTTTCTTTTCACTAATCACGGTTAAGAAACCTATCTTACTGTATCACCTTATGAAAAAATAGTAAACATGGATGCCGTACGTGTTTATTCCGAGCGAGAATTCTGCTTATCTATCCGCTTGATCACATGAGATAACTCGATAATAACAGACTCCAGATCTTTTAATTTGCGCTCAAATCGTACAAATAAATAAATCGTTATAGCAATGGGAAAGCCAAAATTACCGATCAAGGTTACCCACAAAGGAACTGTTTCTGGTGTCATACGCTCCCCTCCTTTCCTTCCTACGTAATAAAGAGAAAAAAGTGGAGAAAATGAAAGGTTTTATCTTCATCCTTTCATTTTATTGTCTGCACTTCTCTTTAATCGTTAGAAAGAAGGGCTGAGAAATGGAGATTATCGTATATTCAACAGACCTATATATTTTCTGTCAAAAGCAGAAGGCATTCCTAGAAAGCTTGGGAGTGGATTTTGTAGAGAAGGATATCCAGAAAAACGAACAATATCGAGAGGAATTCTTCGAACTGGACGGAACAGGTACTCCTCTCACTGTTTTTAAAGTCCTCTCGTATTCGTTAGATTTAATCCACTAATACATGATAGGACTCAATCGTTGGGAAGCATTTTCCTTCACGATGTTCCACCAACAATTGTGTGTCAGTAGTTCTTAATATAAAATAAAGGTAACAGAAAGGAACGATTTTAATGATGAATGGCTTAGAAGTATTTCTCATAGTTGGTCTAATATCTGTTATCCTTTCCTTCTTTATTTGTCGCAGTATAAAAAATAAACAACAGAAGTCATATACTTTTATGATTCCACCTATAGTAGTAACTGTTATAGTTGTGTTGGGCATGATTATATCTATCTTTTTGATCCCTGATGGTTGGGTAATTCTAAGTAATGCTTTTTTTGCACTGGTCATTATAATAGGTGCTTTTTTAGGTTCATTACTTGTAGCACTTACCAAATAGTATGATATAACTTTATAGATCATATTTAAAGTAGATGACAGATATCAAGTGGGGAAAAAGGTTAATGAATATTAACTTTTGAAGAGACTCGGCGTCAGAGTATGAAAGTTCGGGAAACAAAACCTCAACAAATGATTGTTGTGTTTATCCAATTAAAGCGTAATTTGGTCTTAACGTCTCTATCTGTTTTATATATTGCCAATATCTGTACAATATCCGCTGCCAACATAATGCCTCCACAGAACAATTAAGGTGTATTCCAGAAGAAAAGAGGTATAATAAACACCCATAACACGAATAGCATAAGAAGCAATCATGGTATAGTTCATATCCATAGTCCTTTCTTTAAAAATTGATAGAATCGCAAATATTCAAATGTTCTCTGTTAAGGACCAGAATAAGGATTCTACTCTTTCGTCTCTATTAAATACCAAATACCATTATAAAAACAAAATACAAAAATATATTTAAAAGCCACCATTTCTTTCTTCATATTCTTCAAAAATATATGTATGTACTACTTGAACAACCTTATTAACAAGGTCATTAGGCGCTTTTCCTTTTATCTCCGAATTTCTTGTTTTCCAATCCAAATTTTTGATTTGATCCACAATAAGGACACCTTCCATATCTAATCCTTCAGGAATCGAAATATGAAACCCCCATTTTTTTTGCGTTCGACTAATTGGACAAACAGTGGCATAGCCAGTAATACGATTAAATTTTTGAGGAGATAAAACAAGAGCAGGTCTTCTTCCATCCTGCTCAGTCCCTGCCTGTGGATTAAAATCTAAATAAATAAGATCACCTCTAGCCGGTACTTGCATTATATTTCTTCCTTCCCTACTGTATTACTAAATAATTCCTCGACTGGATTTTCTCCCTCACATTGAGCTAGAAGAGAATCCAACGTAGGTCTGTTGGATACTTTGAGCATTATTCCATCTTGAGTATCAAAAATTTCTAATTCTGTGCCGTTTTCCACACCATATTTTTGAGCGATTTTGAATGGAATGCGAACTCCAATACTATTCCCCCACTTTTTTGCTGTAACAGACATCATATACACTCCCTTATGATGATTTTCCCCCATTGTATCACATCCTTATCATTTTGTATATACTAGTTTATACAAAATGATTCAAAATGATACCTTTTACATAAGGTTAAAGTTAATTTTCTTTCTATTTTACCTTAAAAACCAGTCAATGTAGGAAAGTACTTCTTTTTTATGGGACAAAAGCATTGAATGTTAAAATTCAGTTCATTGCGTGAAAAACTTCAAAGAGATGAAGTAGTGAATAATTCTGTATTTAGACTCATCTAATAAAATAATATTCGATTTTTCAAACAAGGCTTGAGCAATATTTAAGCGCTGCTTCATTCCTAATGAATATTCTTTATCACTAAATTTATTGCTGTCCCTACCAAAATTAAATGGATTGCAGCCGGACTAAAATCGGAATCCACATTCCAAAGAACAGTACTAGCGATAATACGTTTCCATGTAAAGCCTTTTTCCATCGTACTTCTTCCAAGTTTATAACTACTTCTTTTTTAAGCGGGTGGATCCCCCCCCCCATACCTGCCATAAGAGCTACAAAAACCATAAAAACAGCACTAAGAATGATCACAGTAAGAGCTACTAAAGAGGTTATTTTCAAACCCTTCGTATAGGCATAAACAGCTAATACCCCGGCAAGAAATAGCGGCCCCCATAACTTGAGCCAATCCGTTATGACTGGGAGGTACATAGCTCCCCCAAAAAGGATAATGGGTATGATACTACCCATGAGAACGATCCAACGAAATCCAACTTTATTGATTTGCATGTAAGAAACCTCCTAGGAATAAGAATGTAGTCTTCCCTAACAAATTCAGTACAAATTTTCACCTGTAAACTTCATCCTCAGCATAACATTGGTGAAATAAATATCAAAAAGGATGAACGCTAAGCAGGCTTTATATTTTTAGTTATTAGAACTATAATAAATGGTATAGCGCTTCCATAGAAGATAAGGAACTGCAGAATACCAAGATTAAATGAACTCCAGAAGATTGTTTTTAAAAAGGGGGAGGCCGAATACGATGAAATTAGTAATTTTTCACTTGGGTTATTTTATGGCACTTGTATGCTTATCTTTCTTCACTTCTTTCTTTTTATTCGGAATGGCGTTTGGTGGAGCAATCAATTTATTTATATTGGCGGTTTCACTTGTATTCAGTGTGTCGTGGATTGTCGATTATATTTGGCGTTTTCTAAGTATGAAACCAGATACCGAAAAGATACGATTAATCCCCCTGCTAAAAATGGGGCATTTGTCAGTTTATTTCTTTCTAGTATTTTTATAGTGTATAGTTTATTGCTAACTACCTTGTTCCCTCTCCCAAATGAGATGTCCCCACATGGGTATTTCTAGGAACACCCGCTGTGTTGCTTTTAATATGGTATGTGCTTTTGTATAGATATACGAAGCATAAAACAGACAACATGCAACTGATATCATGTTTGCTTCTTGTTGCCGTCTCCTTCGCGTACACTTACAATATTCTTGAAGTTTATGTGGTAGAATTCATGCGATAAAATCAAGCCAGCTATTTTTTTCGCTCGCGTCGGTTTCATTTTGCGAAATAAAACAAAGATCACAAGAAACCAAATAGGAATAATAAAAGCAAAACTAAAGAAGAATGCCCAATCCGATTTGATCCCCCATCCTTCTGGGATAACAGGACCATCATTAAGACCATCACTCATATTATATTTATCTCGAATACGTTTATAACCAATAATGAATATAGGAGTAATAACTATATAATATAAAACCACGATCGTTTTTATAAATGCATGAAACATAGCAGATTCCTTAATTAATAAACCGAGCAAAAGCAGTAAAATGAGGCACAGCACAATAAACATGTTTATCCCCTCTCCATGTAGCATTAAAGAGAAACGATTCTCCTGCTACACTGGCTATAATTGACTTTACCTTTTTATGGGAGTTCATGATAAAGGGTTCCATCGGTGTCCATAACGTCCACATTAGGCTCTAAGGAATCCAGTAAAATAATAATAGAAGGATTGGCTTCGGTGGACTGGTTCTCAAAGGTGCGCACATGTACGATCATTCGAGCACTCTTACGTTCAACCGATAAAACCTCGATACTATTCCCTGCTTTTTCTTCACCTAGAGACAGGATCATCGCCTTGTCATCCCCATATGTATTGAAAGTTTTAAACCCCTCGATCCCCGGATGTTCTTGCAGATGCTCATAATACGTTTTCAAATCAGGATCTAGGCTTTCCTCTTTTGCAGCCACGGTAAAACTACGGCCATTAAGCTCTTCCAAGCCTATATAGGACATACCTGCTAATGCCACCACAACGATGGCGGCCAGCGTTATTTTCTTTCGTAACGATTTATTTCCTACAAACCATAACAAACAGCCAACCGTGAAGATACCTGCTCCAATCAATGAGATCGGCATTCCCACAAATCCACCAATGATAAATCCACCAATCACAAAGACCAGACCGCTCCCGCCTACGATAATTTTTCTTTTTTCTTCGTTTGATTCTTGGATAAAATATTTTGTAAGTGCGTACCATATCGCGCCAAATAGTAGGCCGATTAGATAGATAAATAACAGTTTCATTTCTTATCATCCTTATTGATGTTGCGTTTGTGATGGAGTGCTTCTACCCTTGTGTCCATTCCAGATCTAACGTCTCTATCGCTTCTTTCAACTTGTTCTCTCCTATTATTTCATATGATTTTTGATTCATCGTTATAAACGTATCGCCAAAATCCATGTGATGTTGTTCCAGAGCGTTAAAATTGGGCTTTTTTTCTGTCATTGTATGAATGGTTATAATATAATTCATGGGTGATGATGAACGGCTTGGCTTTAGTGTCATATCGGCAGACTTCTTCATGATGGTTTCCATTGTTTGTTTATCGTTAATCTTAATATATGCATGGCTCGATGCAACATCATCGGAATCTTCCCTTCGATAGATATCTATACTCTGGATATCGTCTGTTGTGGCAGCAATGTTCTCGGTAAACACTTCCTTCAAGGTTACGGTTCGAATGTTTTTTTGATAGACAACGTATCCTGCCAAATCTCTATTTCTGCTGTCTGTTTGCTCGTATTACTAGCTATTCTTTTATCAAACTCCGACAGAAGACTCCCACCTCAAGGAATGTGAAGGGCATAGCCCGATGAGTAGGTGGGAGATGAATGTCGGTAGTATCCTAAATAGTTGAAAACAGCGAACATTTGTGCTGTGATATGATTGTAAGTTGCTCTTTGAAAACTGAAGATAGGAGGTTGTTGCAGGAAAATCGTCTGCAACGTAAAATCTTCAACGTTCAGTCGCCCCACACGACCCGAAGTTGCGAAAATCAAGCTAAAGTAGGACGTGTGGCGAGTCGGGCGTACAAGATATAAAGCACGAACCGTTGGGATGACGGGGTTAGCTTGCTAAAAAACTGGTGGATGCACCGGTGTTCGCAGGAATCTCCCACTTCAAATTTTCATTAGAAAATTAAGTGGGGGTAGTTCAAATCGTTCCTTCTCACCCACAACTACGTTTCGTGAAGTGGTCATCCATAACTTGGATGATAAAAAGGTAACACGGATTATGATAGAGAACAGAAGTAGAACAGAAACCCTTGTGGCTACTATGGATAATCAGATGCCCCTCGATAAACTATTCCGTCAATTACCGGAAATGGAACTAAGACGAACGCTATTTAACAATAAAGACTCATTGGATTATAGTTTAATCGTAGAAACGGGGTATGACTCTCACCTCTTTAGTTACGACAGCAAATATGTCTCCGTTCGTGGAAAAAAGTATAAGATTACCTCTGGCGATCTAGTCTCTTATATTGATCAGTTGAACTTGGAATGGAAAAATTATAACGAGTGGTTTGAGAGCGAATAATATATGACTATCTTCCATAACCTCTTCATGAACCATATTTCTCTTTTTCCCATGCTATGATCCTTCAATTATGAATACCGCCCTGATTTTTAGACTACCGTGATTTCTTTATCTTGAGGACATTCGCAATCACCATTAACATGATTCCCACCACGCACATGATGATGCCAACCATATCTGTTGTGCTTAATGACGGACCACTTACCATCCAAATAGCAGCACCCATAATTAAGAAAATAAAGCCTGTTTTTGTTAGGTAACTCTGCCCTTTGAGTAGAATGGGATAGCCTCCTAATCGTTTATCATTTGTTCCCTCTAAGCCATCTATGATACAAAATTACTGGGACAGACGCGGCTTTCCCAGTACCACCATCATCACGGAAACGAACGAAAAGATCAGAATATACATCGCCAAGATAGCATATGCAGCCCCTTCAAAGCCTCGTATCTCTACCAGTCCTATATAGCCCAATATACCTGTCGTCAACACACCCAGGATGGCAGGGATAATATGCAACTTGGTTTTATCACTTACCTTCCTCAGTATACCCGTTGCCAATAACAGAGCAATCCCAAGAATACTGGCAATAAGTAATGGTTTTATAAACATCCTCACCCCTCCCCTCCTGACCGAAAGTTGCGTTTTCTATGCTACTATTTTATCATATAAGTAAACGCTTCCCAAGAAGGGATTAATTCTACGGTTTGTTTTTCTCAAGCTGAAATAGCTTTAAATACTGCCAGAAATAGGGGGGAGTTTTGTGAAGAAAATAATATTTATCATACTTTTCATTGCTATCACCATCTTTTTATTTTGGCGTTGGCATGCAGAACCTGAGATTTCAAAAGAAGAGGCGGTAAACACGGTTATTGAGGAGCATATGAGTAATACAGGGGAAATAAAAATATTATCGATTCAAAAAAGATGGGGAAACTATATCGTAGAATGGGAAAATAAGCAAAATTGTGAGAAAGGGAAAAATACGATTGATGGGATAAATGCCGAAATACGCAAAGGAAAAGTTTCCGTATGCTAATTGCACCTCATTACGATGTGTTACGTAAAAAAGTGAGCCTCTTTCCTATCAGCAGACCCACTTTTCATCGTATACGTGATGGCTTACTGATTCGCAAGCTTTTTAATTTTCTCCTTACTAAGCTCTGTTACATCAGCGATTTCACTGATCGACATTCCTTTGGCTAGCAACTTCATAATTATTTCTTGCTGTCCTTCTTTCATCCCCATTTCATAATAGGAATTAGGAAGATGACGGACCACTTCTTTCTCCTCTTCCGATAAGTTTTCTAGGTTCTCGATTTCCTTCAGCACTTGTTTTTCCTCCTCTTCGTTTAGTTGCAAATACGTATCAAAAAAACCATACAGCAGTTCCATTCTCGCTGGGTCGATTTCCTTTCGATTAAGCTAGTATTATTTACACAAAAGTGCTTGTATCTGGCTTGCCACAGTGATCATCCCTAACCACCATAAAGCCCCTTAAACATAAGCTTTCCGCTTACTTTAAGGGGCTTTTTCTTTAATCCATCTGCTTCGCTAGAAAGGTTGCTGCGGTTTGGGCCGCTTTTTCTTCCAGTTCGCCAAATGTTTTTTTCTCTTTGCTGAACAGGATCACACAGCCAATCGGATCACCACTGGCCACAATCGGTTGGATCACATAGGAGCTTACGGTTTCCTCCTTGCTTTCCACCATTTCTAATTCCGTAGAGCTCGATTGGCTGGATGGCTGACGCTTATCCATTACCTCATCCATTTGCTTGGAGATATGTTTACCTAAATAATCTTTCTTTGATTCTCCTGCGACAGCGATGATTTCATCCCGATCACTAATAAGTACCGACACATGTAAAGAGTCGAATAATGCCTCTGCGTATTCTATGGCAAAATCGCCAAGCTCACTAATGGGTGAATATTTCTTCAGAATCACTTCCCCATCTCGATCGACAAAAATCTCTAGTGGATCTCCCTCTCGTATCCGAAGTGTCCGACGAATTTCCTTTGGGATGACCACCCTGCCTAAATCATCAATACGACGTACGATTCCTGTTGCTTTCATTCATCATTAACCTCACTTTCTCTTCATACAGCATAAGATAATTATGTTGTAAGGTTAGTATGATGAATTAAAATGGAAACTATACCTTTTTTCGGGGATTTTTTTCCGTTAGCTGACCGAGGCAGCTTTCATACCGTCTAATGCCTCGATAAACTCTGCCAATATATCATAACGTTTGGCATATTGTTGTTTATCAAAACGGAAATCCACCTTTAATTTCTGCTGCTCGGTGCCTAATTGAATCATTCTGCCATACTGATTAGCCAACTCAAACAACTTTGCCCCATCGAGTGCTCTACTGCTCTCTTCTTCCATGATGACCTCCATTGTCTGCTTCCGCTCCGTCACCGATTCCACCCGTTCTTTCTTGAGCATCATTTTCAGCGCCGCTACTTGAAGCAGGTTTTCTACTGGATCTGGATAGTCGCCAAAGCGATCGATTAATTCATCACGCAAGTCTTGAATATCCTCTTGGGAATAAATAGATTGGAATCGTTTATACATATCCACCTTTTGCTTTTCATCCGCAATATAAGAATCAGGAATATAGGCGTCTAGTTTCAAATCAAGTTCTACCTCAAATGGTTGGACTTCTTCAATTGTCTTCCCTTGTTTCTTCGCTTCCACTGCCTCTTGCAGCATTTGCGAGTACATATCAAAGCCGACCGAGTCGATAAAACCATGCTGTTGGGCCCCGAGAATATTACCGGCACCACGGATGGATAGATCGCGCATGGCAATCTTAAAGCCAGAGCCTAATTCCGTAAATTCCTTAATGGCCTGCAATCGTTTCTCGGACACTTCTGTTAAGACTTTATCCTGATTGTAGGTAAAATAGGCATAAGCCACTCGATTAGAACGTCCCACACGTCCACGGAGCTGATACAGCTGGCTTAACCCCATATGGTCAGCATTGTAAACAATTAGGGTATTGACATTGGGAATATCCACGCCTGTTTCGATAATGGTGGTGCTGACAAGTACGTCGGCCTCTCCTTCTAAAAAGGAGAACATCACATTCTCTAGTTCCGTCTCATTCATTTGTCCATGCGCAACGGACACACGTGATTCAGGCACCAGAGCCTGGATTTCCTGGGCAATTCGCTCAATCGAATCTACTCGATTATATAGAAAATAGACCTGCCCTCCCCTGGCTAATTCACGCTCAATCGCTTCTCGCACTAGTGGTGCATTATATTCCATCACATACGTCTGGATCGGAAAACGGTTCTCTGGCGGCGTCTCAATGACGGATAGGTCACGCACCCCTAACATCGACATATGCAATGTACGTGGAATCGGTGTAGCCGTAAGCGTCAGTACATCAACATTCGTTTTTAATTGCTTGATCTTTTCTTTATGTTTTACACCGAAGCGTTGCTCTTCATCGACAATAAGCAGACCTAAATCTTTATAGACAACATCCTTGGATAACAGACGATGCGTACCGATGACTAGATCGACACCACCTGTTTTTAGGCCTTTTAATGTTTCGGTTTGCTGCTTTCTAGTACGGAAACGACTGAGCAAACCAACATTGATCGGATAATCCTGAAATCGTTCCATTACCGTCTTATAGTGCTGCTGTGCCAAGATCGTGGTTGGCGCTAAGATAGCCGCTTGTTTGCCATCTGCAATTGCCTTGAACGCAGCTCGAATAGCTACCTCCGTCTTGCCATAGCCTACATCCCCGCAAAGCAGGCGATCCATTGGTTTTTCGCTCTCCATATCCTGCTTAATTTCTTCAACACAACGAAGCTGGTCGTCGGTTTCCTGATAAGGGAAGGCCATTTCAAAATCCTTTTGCAATTCTGTATCCCCATCAAAGGCGTAACCCTTGGCTGCTTCCCTTTCTGCATAAAGCTTCATCAAGTCGTCGGCAATATCTTCGACCTTGGACTGCACCTTGCTTTTTACTTTTTTCCAATCGTTGCCGCCTAAGCGATACATCTTAGGTTCTTTACCCTCGGAACCAACATATTTTTGCACCAAATCGATCTGATCAATCGGCACAAATAGTTTATCGTCACCCGAATATTTAATCAGCATAAAATCTTTGTGTATCTTATTGATTTCCAATGTTTCAATGCCGATATAACGACCGATGCCATGATTCTGATGTACCACATAGTCGCCGACTTTTAATTCTTGATAGCTTTTAATTCGTTCGGCGTTAGAAATTTTTTGCTTGCGTTTCTTTCTGGTAGTCTGTTGTTTAAATAACTCACTCTCGGTAATAATAGCTAACTTATGCATAGGCAGCTCAAAACCACCGCTTATATTTCCAATCGTCACGGTTGGCTGTTCAATAGGCAATGCCGGGAGTGATTCCCGAATCGCCACGTTCATTTGATAATCATCCAGAACGGATTGTACTTTTTCCATCCGTTTAGGGTCAGGTGCTAAAATAATCACGGAATAGTTGGCCTTATGCCATCGTTCCATCTCATTTTGCAATAAGTTCATTTGACCATGAAACTGCTGCATCGCCCGACAGGAGATACTTACAATGTTGGCCGGTGCTGTATTAGGAATATGACGCAAAAATACGGACATATAGATACGCGTTTGTTTCATACTTTGCCATACGGCATGCCAATCAAAAGATAAATTCACATCATGTACCACTTTGGCCCGTTGCAAGTGGTCTTTGAACCATTCCTGTTCTTCTGCATCGAGATGGGCAGCCGTCTCTTGAATCCTGCTCATCTCATCCAGCATTACCAATCCATCTGCTGGCAGATAATCTAGTAAACTATAATGCTCGTCATAGAAAAGGGACATATATTTTTTCATCCCTTCAAAACGTTCTCCCTGCTGCAGACGATCGATATCACTACGAATCGTTTCTGTTAAGGTTTGCTGATCGGCTTGATTCTTGATTTTCTTGATCGAATAAGACAGAGCCTCTTCCAGTTTCTGTGCTGCAGCTACTAAGTCATGTTCCTTCAGCAGTAATTCAGTAGCTGGTAAGACTTGAGCCATCTCTAGTTTTTCTAACGATCTTTGTGATTCGGCATCATAATAGCGAATCGAATCTACTTCATCATCGAATAGTTCAATACGAATCGGCTGTTTTTCCGTTAATGGGTAAATATCAATAATGCCGCCACGCAAACTGAATTCGCCCGGACTTGATGTCATGTTCTGCCGGACATAACCCATATCGACTAACTCTGTTAACACCTGATCTATATCTAAAATTTGTCCTAATGTAAACGACAACTGGTATTCCTTCCAGTAGGCTAACGGTGGTAACATTCGCTTCAAAGCTGCGACAGGCGCAATCAGAATCCCTTCCTCACTGGAAAGCCATTGGGTCAAGGCAGAAATACGCTGGCTTAGTAGCTCTGGACTGGATACCGCTAATTCCGCTGCTAATAGTTCATTGACCGGATATAAATAGACTTGAGCATGCTCGGAAAACTCCGTAATATCATCATATAATTGCTGCGCTTGTGTGAGTTGATGTGTTACAATCAATGTTTTCTTTTTGGTAGACTCCTCTAATATAGTCGCCAAGATTCCTCTAGCCGAACCAGATAAGCCGGATATTAACTGTTCTTTCAAACCAGATTCAATACCATCGATGACCGAATGGACATCATCATGCTGCTTCAAGGCTTGTTTTAACTCGTACATAAGCTCCCCCTACTTCTCCTAACATGATAGTTTCTTTTATGCAGCAACAAGGACATTCGTGCTTCGGCCTTGTGCTATACGGTTCATTTCTCTTATAGTCACGCAAAAATGCTTTGGTTAAGCTACCAAAGCTTTCTTACCTAGGTTATATTATTGAATAAAATGATCTACTTCATGATATTGTGGATGCTGTTCTAATAGTTGCTGACAACATTCGCAAATGGCAAATAGCGTCACCTGCTGTTGAGGATGGTAACGAAGCAGCTCCCTCTGTTCCTCGTCCGATAAAAAAGACCAGCCAATCTTATCGAAATCGAGCATGTGTGGCTGAATACTAGCCATCTTCGTTCCACAGTGCTTACACTTATAAGTGATCGTCATCGTTGCCTCTCCTTTTTTGTGAGTTTACTACTAGCTTAACCATTACTCACAAAGACTATGCAACGAAAAAAAACAGACAATCCTTATTTATTGTAATCATTCATTACCTTCGGAAAAGGTTTATCCATCCATGTCTCCATTGCCTCAGCGGCGATCGTGATGGACTTATCGACTGACTCTCGATCTTGCTTGGCAAACTTTCCTAATACATAATCAATAACCGGGATGGGACCATCTGGTCTGCCGATACCGAATCGCAAGCGGTTAAATTGTTTGGTTCCTAATTGATCAATACAAGAACGCACCCCATTATGTCCGCCGTGTCCGCCTGTTTGACGCAACCTTATCTTACCTGTAGGCAAATCTAAATCATCATAGATAACGGTTATTTCGTCTGGCGCTATGTCATAATAGTCCACTAATGGCTTTACAGATTCGCCAGATAAATTCATATATGTCTGTGGTTTAAGCAGGATAATCTTCTCTGTACCTACTGTCTCTACGGTCCATTGTCCGTTGAACTTACTTTTATCCAGTTTCCAGCCATTGCGCTTCGCTATTTCATCGATCACCATAAAGCCAATGTTATGCCTTGTCTTGCGATATTTCAAACCTGGATTTCCTAATCCTACGATACACTTCATAATTCCTACTACTTCCTTTTCCTAAAGTTTCTTAAGTTATAGTGTAACACAAAAAGGTGATCCATGAACATCAAACAAGGTCACCCCGTGTCCGAATTTTATTGGCAAGCCATAAAATCAACCAGCACATGCCTGCCCCAAGAAGGAGATAGGCAATAATAAATACATAACCTATCGTTCCTAAGTATGTCAGACTTTCCATAAAAGCCCCTAATAACCCTCCAATCATCACCGTCACCATATATGCGGTAATGGTTAGTCCCCATTTTAAGACGGGATGAGACAGCATAGTGAACATGGCAATGACGATTGGTGCCAGAACCATCATCGTAGCTAATCTTGTGATGATTTGTATGAATGAATCTGCAAAAGTAATATCACTAAAACCGATGAATCTACCGATGGACTCAAGCAATAACCAGACAACACCGATAAAGAGCACACCTAAAGTCCTTGCTCGGAAAAATGCTTGCAGTGGCAAGGGTAATGATAACATAAATCTTCTCACATGTTGTTTTTCGTCCATTTGCGTCAGAGACAAGCTCATAACAAAAACTAATACATAGCCGGTTACAGAAAAATCGGTATAAAAAAATGTTCCTGCAATCGGGGCAAACAGAACAAGAAAAAGCAAGCCCCATCGCATCAGCCAAAGGTCGAACTTTATAAGCGTTATCAATCGACGTCACCACCTAAGTAATAATCATGTAAATCCTCCAGTGTGGCACGCTTCATTCCTTCTTTGGAAACGGCGTCTTTATGTATGGTACCATCATCAGCCACGACATGATTCGCTTGCAATTCCTCTACAGCTCCATGCAGGAGAATTTCTCCTTTGTCCATCAACCATACGGTAGTAGCGAGCTGCTCCATGTCTGACAGAATATGAGAAGAAAAAATGATCGTGGTTCCACTATTTTTATGTTCTTTTTTCAAAAGGGCAATCATTTGTTTTCTAGACTTGGTGTCCAGACCGGATGTTGGTTCATCTAGCAATAATAGCTTGGGATGATGTGCAAGTGCCACCGCAATACCTGCTTTCATACGCATCCCTCGCGAAAGTTTCTTGACTTTTTTCTTAGCGTCCACTTCAAATGTATGTAACATGGAAAAGAAATAGGCTTCATCCCAGCCCGTATAAACCTCGCTTAATAGCGCAGAAAGTTTGGATAAATGCAAATCATCATATACGGATAAATCATCAAAAACAAAGCCTACATCGCGTTTCCATTCCTGTAGCGAAGAAGCCAGATTTCCTTCTATATAACGATAAATCGCACCGCTTGTCGGTCGGATCAATCCAAGCACCAGTTGAATCATCGTGGATTTACCTGCACCATTGTTTCCGATAATACCGAGAATCTCACCTTTTTCAACTGTTATGCCAGGAATCTTCAACATAAATTGATCCCTTTGCTTGGTCACTTGTTCAAGCTGTAAAGCTATGGTCATACGTTCACCTCTTTGCTCTATCTTAAATCTTATATTAGAACATAATATGTTAACACAAAACTTTGCTAAATAGAGGCTACCGATAATGTGGGTTATGTAAAGTAACTTGTAGTTATTTTGAGATGTTATGTGTGCAAGGCTAACGCTCCGGCCAACCACTCCGCTTTTACCCACAGGGCATAAGTCAACATGCGATTCAAGCAAAGAACGCTCTCATCGTGTTTCCTATACCATGGGGACGGCTTCAGCTAAATTGTTCTAAACGAAAGAATAACCTTAGTTACCACACGACAATGTAGTCATATAACTTTTTCTTCGAGTGATTCACTCATCTTGCTAGGACTCCTATGAATAAAAAAACCGTTCCTTAGCATGTGTTCGTTACAATACCTGAATGTAGCACATTATTTAGTAATGCAATGGTTGTAGAGTGTGAAGCACTTATCTCACTACTATATTCATCCTGATAAATAGTAGTTGATGTACTTAGGATATTTGATACTTACAGTGATAAACATTGTAGTATTATCACATAGCGGAGGGAATGTGCGGAGACTCCTAAACGGTTCGCAGGCTAAACCCATGACTTTTCCTGTCATAACACCTGCACTTGCACGTCTTGTGCATCGCATGACGTGCTGAAGCTCCGCTAAAAAGTGCTCTTCTTTTTAGTTAGCTGAAGCCGCTCCCATGGAACGCGCAGCATATTCCCACAGCGACTTGTCTTGCACATAACAAACAGTCATACTCAGTCCACAGAGAAATGCGTTTTACATAACCCACAGTACCGGCACCTTGGTTAGTAGTGACGTTTATTGCTAAATGACTTTTCACAGCCATTGTAGTCGAAACTATTATTTTTTTTGCTTATGACGAAAAGGCGCAACCACGTTCGTTGCGCCTCATTGCACTATTTTATTCTTCTTCACTGTCGTCTGATTTCTCACCGATTACTTCCGGTTCGGTTGGCTCTTCTTCGGTGGTTTCTTCTGGTTCTTCATCCGGAACCAGGATCGAAACTACTGCCGTATCACCATCTTCGACAATTTCAAAGTTACTTCCTGCTTTCAAGTCCGACACCATAATGCTGTCACCAATGCCCAGTTCAGAAACATCAACGGTTATCTGTTCCGGAATGTCACTTGGCTTAGCCGAGATAGAAAGTTCATATAATGGCTGCTGTAATACACCATTATCCTGTTTCACACCAATCGCTTCTCCTTCTAACACAATCGGTACTTGTACTTCCATTGCTTCTTTCATATTCACTGCATAGAAATCAGCATGTACTAAAGCATCCTTCAATGGATCGACTTGATATTCATGCAGCATAACATCTACTGAACCGCCATCCACCTGCAATGAGATAATGGCGTTTTTCCCTTCATCTCGAACGGTTTTTAATAGTTCAATACTATTAACAGAAATAGTCTGCGGCTCAACTTGGTAGCCATAGATAACGGCAGGAACCTCTCCTGAGGCCCTTAATGCCTTTGTATTTGAAATTTTTAAATCTTCTCTCTTATTTGCTTTTAACGCTATTGCCACTGTAAATCACCCTCCATAATTATTCACTTATACCGTTTTATATTTCCCGCGAATAAGGCAGGTTAAACCTATTTTTTCGCTTAAAAATGATAGATCGTTATTTCATGCATCATGTTCGAATGGACTACGATATGGCGTTACTTTGCTGCTTAAGCTCCTATCAATCAAATAAGATACTAACAGACTGGCGTTCATGCACGCGGATAATCGCTTCACTGATTAACGGTGCTACAGATAGCTGTGTCAGCTTATCTATTTGTTTCTCCTCATTTAACGGAATACTATTCGTTACCACTAACTCTTTGATCTTCGAATTTTCAATGCGTTCAATCGCCGGTCCTGACAAAACAGGGTGTGTACAGCAGGCGAATACTTCTTTGGCACCATTTTCAATTAAGGCGTTTGCTCCTAACGTAATCGTACCTGCCGTATCGATAATATCATCGATAAGGATAGCTGTCTTCCCTTCAATATTACCAACAATGTTCATGACCTCTGCGACATTCGGACGCGGTCTGCGTTTATCGATGATAGCAATGGGTGCCTTCAATCTTTCCGCAAGTTGTCGGGCACGTGTTACCCCACCATGATCAGGGGAAACCACCACAATATCATCTAAATCTTTCTTACTCCAATAACTTGATAAAATCGGTACCCCTACCAACTGATCCACCGGAATATCAAAGAAGCCCTGGATTTGTGGTGCGTGTAAGTCCAGTGTAATGACTCTTGTTGCACCTGCCACCTGTAATAAGTCGGCAACTAGCTTTGCAGTGATTGGTTCACGCGCACGCGCTTTGCGATCTTGTCGCGCATAGCCATAATAAGGGATGACGATATTAATCGATTTTGCGGAGGCCCGCTTTAACGCATCAATCATAATCAACAATTCCATAATATGCTGATTGCCTGGTTCACAAGTGGACTGCACCACATAGACGTCACAGCCACGTATACTCTCTTCAATATTGATTTGAATTTCTCCATCACTAAACTTGGTTACCGAGCTTTTACCTAATTCCACCCCAATATTAGCGGCAATTTCTTCTGCCAATTTTGGATTTGAGTTTAGTGTCAATACTTTTAAGGATGAATCCTCATAGGACATTTCGATACCTCCATGTGCTTCTTTATTTATATTTCTTTGCATATTCCTCTTTATTCACTTGTTTCGCTCGGCCAATCGATAATGCATTTCCAGGTACATCTTCATGGATGGTAGAGCCTGCCGCTATAAGTGCCCCCTTACCAATTCTTACAGGAGCAATTAAATTCGCATTACAACCGATAAACGCATCGTCTTCGATGAACGTTTTAAATTTATTCTTGCCATCATAGTTCACTGTAATTGTACCACAACCTACATTGACACCACTACCAATTTCCGCATCGCCAATATAACTAAGGTGTGAAACCTTACTGTTATTATCTACTTTTGCTTTTTTAATTTCAACAAAATTACCTATTTTCACGTCATTACCGATATCTGCTGCTGGCCGAATATGGGCAAATGGACCAATTTGCACCCTTTTTCCAATATAACTCTCGTTGGCCAAACTATGGCGCACCACGGTGCCTTCTCCAATATGACTGTCATTTACTTCTGAGTGAGGACCGATAATTGCATCAGCTTCTACTTTTGTGTTCCCTTTCAAAACAGTGCCTGGCTCGATTACCACATCTGCTGCAATTTCAACATCCACTCCGATATATGTATTGGCAGGATCGATAATAGTCACACCATTTCTCATATGGTGTTCATTCACTCTCTTTTTCATCAGCATCTCTGCCTTTGCCAACGCCACACGATCATTCACGCCAATTGTCTCATCAAAATTATCTGTCAGGAATGCCGCGACTTTTTGCTTTTGTTCCTGGGCGATTTGAATAACATCTGGCAGATAGTATTCCCCTTGAGAATTGTCATTAGACACCTGTTGTAATGCTGCAAACAACATTTCATTATCAAAACAAAAGGTGCCCGTATTGATCTCTTGAATAGCCTGTTCAGCTGGTGTTGCATCTTTATGTTCGACGATTTTATTTACCTGTCCGCTATCATCACGTACAATCCGACCGTATCCGGTTGGGTCATCTGCCACAGCAGTCAGAATTGTCACAGCTGCCTGTTCCGATTCATGGTGATCGAGTGCCGCCTGAATCGTCTCTTCTGTCAGCAATGGCGTGTCTCCACAAACCACAATGGTCGTGCCTTGTTTGCCTCCAAGATACTTCTCAGCCTGCTGAACGGCATGTCCTGTCCCTAGCTGCTCCTCTTGTACCACAAATTGTGCCGTATCACCGAGTTGTTCTTGGACTTTCTCAGCTCCAAATCCAACTACTGTAATGATATCTTCAAGACCCAACGGCTTTAATTGATCCACTACATGCTGCACCATTGGCTTTCCTAGTACAGGGTGAAGCACTTTATATAATTTCGATTTCATTCTGGTACCCTTACCTGCTGCAAGTACGATTGCATATCGATTAGACAAACCGATTCCTCCGTTCTATTCTTTTATCTCATGTATTATTATATCATTCATTTAGGTGTAAAACTCTCCAATTATGAATATAAACGAAATACAGGTGATTTTCAATAAAGACCGCTCAAAAATTCTGGAGGAATAGTTGGAAATTCGAGTATGTGAAAAATATGGAGGGGGTGCTGCCAGTAGACCGTGGGCATATTTTTTGCGCTAAGCCGGTGTTCCAAGAGCCTAATTACAATGATGGGCTCTGCAAGTTATGCAGGTGGATGCACCTATCTAGAAACAAAAAAGCCTAATCAATCGAATGATCAGACTTTTTTCCTTTTCTACGAAACTCCTGCTTCTTCATAGGTTACTTCTGTGCTCCCAGCACGTTCGTAAGCTTCTAATACAGCTTCTTGAATCTTTGCCCTTGTACCAGAATTGATCGGGTGAGCAATATCACGGAACTCACCATCAGGCGTTCGCTTGGAAGGCATTGCTACAAACTTGCCATTATTTCCGTCAATCACACGAATATCGTGCACCACAAATTCATGGTCCAAGGTAATGGAGGCAATCGCTCGCATCCTTCCATCGGTATTCACGCGGCGTAATCTAACGTCAGTTATTTCCATTATGGTTCACCACCTTTTCCCTATATAAGAACGTAATACATTAATTCAACAAAAGTTTTTAATTTCCTGCTTATTTTTAAAAATTTTTAGCTTTTGTCTTTTTTTATTGTTTTTTATATAAGGTTGGTGGTTAAATTCATCATCTTTTCCTATTGAAAGTAATTTCCCTTAATCACTTCGATCTGTTGATTATTCGAATCAACATTCTTAATTTGCAATAACGATGTATAGTCATCAACTACTCGTTCTTCTTCCTCATCCTCTGCCTCAGCCAATACGCCAATCGCTTTCACCTTGGCATCAAACTCTTTCAATAAGCTTTTGATACCATTAATCGTTCCGCCTGCCTTCATAAAGTCATCAATAATACACACATTCTCACCGGCGCGTAAACTGCGCTTGGATAACACCATGGTTTGAATTTTTTTCGATGAACCGGAGACATAATTAATACTAACGGTCGATCCTTCTGTCACTTTGGGATCACGACGGACAATAATGACGGGTACATTCAAGTAAGAGGCAGTAGCATAAGCAAGGGGTATCCCTTTGGTCGCCACGGTTACAATCGAGTCAATATTAAGCGTGGCAAACCGCGATGCAAACAATCGGCCAATTTCTCGGATGGTCGATGGGTCACCTAGTATATCACTCATAAATAGGTATCCACCAGGCAATATCCGTTCTGGATCTTCCAATTGCTGACACAGTGTTGCGACTACAGATTCGCTTATCTCGTTCCCTATCCTTGGCATATACCTTACCCCGCCAGATGCACCAGAATTAGATTCCAGCTGCCCGATACCCTCTATATGAAACACCCGATTAATAATGGCTAAATCCTCACTTATCGATGACTTAGCTGCCCCACACTTCTCAGAAAAAAACGGAAGAGAGATTAATTCCATTGGATGCTCCACCAAATAATTAGTCATCGAGACAAGACGATCACTTCTTTTCATTACCACACCCCAAAATCCGAATATTTTGAGATAAATATAACATTTTATACGTGTTTAATCAAGTGTTTGTTGCCACCCCTAATATTCGCACGATATATACTTCCTCACAAAAACCACGCAGACTGTTATAGATCCGGTTGGCACGAGTCTCTTGTTGTACCAGCCCGAAGACCGTCGGACCGCTGCCGCTCATCAATACGGCGTCGGCACCTGATTGTTTCATCTGCTGTTTGATTTGCTCTACCTCTGGGTTTTTAGGCAATGTGACAATTTCCAAAACATTTTTTAGGCGCTGACAAATTCCTTGGTAATCGGCTTGTTGGATAGCAGTTATCATTCCTTCGGTGTCTGGATGCTCGATTTCATCTAGCTGCAATGATTGGTACACAGATTGCGTTGATACACCTTGCGCAGGTTTGGCAAGTACAACCCAGCATTGTGGCGGCGGTGGCAGCTCCTCAATCTTTTCCCCTCTTCCTTTCGCTAAAGCCGTTGTGTTATATACACAGAAAGGAACATCCGAACCGATCTCTGCGCCTAATGAGGCTAACTCGCTTGTTCCGATTCCTAAATTCCATAAACGATTCAAGCCTCGTAAGGTTGCCGCTGCATCACTACTTCCACCTGCTAAGCCTGCAGCTACCGGTATCTGCTTATCAATGGCAATCCGCACCCCTTGTTTGACGTGATAACGATCCTTCAGGAATTTAGCAGCTCGATAAGCCAAGTTTCGTTGATCATTTGGTACAAAGCGATTTTCACTAACCACCTTGATGGTATCTTCTTGCAGTAAATGGAATTCCAGACGATCTGATAAATCAACAGTGGTCATAATCATCTCGATTTCGTGATATTGATCCTCTCTTTTGTAGAGGACATCTAATGTTAGATTAATTTTTGCAGGGGCCTTTTCAGAAATATACATGATTGATTCACCTTCTGGTTTTATTAATAATCATTTCTCTGCCTTTCTCGGCAGATCATTATTAGCAGCAAGTGTATCCACGTTTCCACTCACCTTCATTCATCTTACCTAAAGATACCACAAAAGGGATCAAGTGCGCAAAAAGGACAAAGTCTTTAGACTTTGTCCTTTTTCATGCTTTCTTCTGCAATTTGTACAGCTCTTTTCACCATATTCCCTGCATCTCTGGTCGTTATGCCGCCCCAGCCTTCTTTTTGAACAGTGTCATAAAAGCCCAATTCCTTGGCAAGTTCTTCTTTGAATTGATTAGACATCATGCTGCGTCTTCTAGCCATTGAAGTGACTCCCCTTCTGTCGTATCAACGACATTTATAGCTTATGCAAGACGTCCATATAGATACTCGGTAATAAAAGGTTGCCAAACCATATCACGTACAAAAGCTTTCGCTATCAGGAATTGAATGACAGCGAAAGCTTTTGTACTAACTTATATTATTTAGCTGGTTTCTTGCAGAAGCGGTAAATTGTTTTACTACTCCCCTGATACCGCCTCTAGTTTCTCCGTAAAGCTTAACTCCACAGTTTCGGTAAGAATATCTGCATAGCTATAAGACACACGTTCAAATGCATTTTCTTCTTGGTCAAGCTCCACAATAAAAACAGAAGGATACATTTCCGCTAATACGCCGCAACGCTCAACGATTTTTTTCCTTCCATCATTTGCTTTGATACGTAGACGTTTGCCCACATTTCCTTCTAAGCCTTGTTTAATCTCAACTAATGTTTTAGCCAATATACTCCACCTCACTAAGTATAATTATACCATATCCTTGTCCAACAGTCAATGAAAAATCTTTTATTATAACAATAGTTTTTATGACCTGTCAACAAAAAAATTTGCATATTTGCTAATTAGTTTTCCTTATTACCAGAAAATTATGTATATCAAAAGAAATAATTGAAATTTGGTTTTATTTTTCTACTTAGTACAGGCAAACTACCGCTAAGACGGATTGCGTAAATCGGACTATTTTCAAGAGTAATGAATTCCACTTTCCTTTTACTCATTTTATAATAAAACAAAGGCTAGGGGTCGCTTATTCCCTAGCTTGGTGGTATATTATTTATTTGTTGATAAAAATAATTAGCGATATCGGCAAATTCCTGCATACTTAAAGATTCCCCACGTCTTGTTCCATCAATCGCTGTATGTTGAAAACCAGCTTCCACTTGTTCCTTCGATAATTTTCCTTTGAAATGACGATTCAGGTTATTTCGGAGGGTTTTACGTCTTTGCTGAAAGCTTGCCTGGACTATCTCGAAGAAGAATGACTCATCACGGAGATCCACGGGTGGCTGTTGACGCTTTTCCAAATGCAACACAGCCGAATCTACGCGCGGCTGCGGGATAAAAACGGTAGTTGGCACCGTCATTTTCACACTAGCAACGGTATAATATTGGATAGCAATCGATAATGAGCCGTAATCTTTGGTGTTTTCATGGGCTGCCATCCGTTCTGCTACTTCCTTCTGCATCATTGCGGTTATACTGGAGAAAGGTAACTGACTCATCAGTAAATGCATAAGAATTCGTGTGGTAATATAATAAGGCAAGTTAGCCACCACTTTTACCGGTCGATCATCTTGGAAATAACCCTGCCACAAACTGGCGATATCAGCCTTTAAGATATCTTCATTAATAATTCGCACATTCGAATAGGATGACAGCGTATCCTTCAGGATAGGTACCAGGCGGCCATCTATTTCGAATGCCGCTACCTTGTGTGCCGCTATCGCCAATTGTTCGGTTAGAGCTCCAATGCCTGGACCTACTTCAATCGCATTTATTTCCTCGGAAATATTGGCATGTTGAATGATATTTTGAAGTATATTCACATCGATGAGAAAATTCTGACCTAAACTTTTTTTAAAGGAAAAACCGTATTTCTCTAAAATCTCTTTCGTACGCTTCGGTGTTGCTATTGCCTTTTGCTCACTCATTGGCCTCCCCCCGCATCATCTGTTGTATCACTTGTTCCAGTTCTTCTTTGTCTATTTTAAACATTTGTAACCTTTTTAGTAATTGTTTCCCATTGGGATGTCCAATCCTTAGCTGTTTGCTTAATTGAAGCCTTCTTTCTTTAGCTCCAGGTCCGCCAATCAAGCCATAGTCCATCAAATCGGCTTGGGAAAGATTCGATGTGTGTCCTTCATCTAATTCATAAACCTGACTTAATGCCTGTCGAAGCGTTGCAAACGAAGCATGTTCAATTCCAAGGCTATGATCTTTATTTCTTTTGGATGCTGCCTCTTCTCTTGTTAGAAAGGCATGTTTACAACCAGGGATATGCTGATTTATTATTTGCCTAATACGCTGACCAGGATAATCTGGATCTGTAAAAACAATCACCCCGCGCTTATTTTTGGCGTGGGCAATTTGAGCAAGTGTATCTTTATTAATCGCGGAGCCGTTGGTTTCGATCGTATCCACCTCAAACACCTGCTTCAATTTTGCGGTGTCATCCTTTCCTTCTACTACAATTACTTCCTTTATTTTTAGCAGGGGCTCACTCATTGTGTTTATCCTCCAATTACTTCTCACTAAACATTCATATTTTAGTGCGTGTTCAAAAATGCCGATAAATAGGACCTCGTTGGCTAAAACCTCAGGCGTCCTGGGACTGCGATTACTCGCCCCACCGAACCCATTTGTTGCAACGCCCACACTAGTACGTCCTGTACGTCGAAAGCTCAAGGCGGCGCAGTCTCCCGGTACCGGAACGTATGCTTTTCATACGTGAGGAACGGACTCACGCAGGATGTGTTGACTTCTACGTTGCCCACAGGACGTGGGCGGTCTTAGTAGAAGTTCCTATATCGCCAACGCAGAAATTCGCTGCGTCATTTTTGTTGGTCTTTTTGAACATCCTCTTTTAGTTTACCACAAATGGACTTTATTTTGATAACATCTCTTTCTTATAACAAATCCGGACAAACCCTACCACTAACCAAAAGTTGATACTGACTGCCGATTTGTTCCAAGTCAAAATCGGTCCATACACAGAGTTATATGCTTTCTACCGATAACAAAAACCTCCAACAGTTAGATTATGCTAACCGTTGGAGGTATTCGTTTAATCCATTATTTTTACCTGAACGTTTTTCATACCATAACTAGCGGCTTTTTGCGGAGAAGACATGTGCAAATCAATCTTATTGCCTTTAATGTTACCGCCCGTATCTCTGGCTATCGCATAGCCATAACCTTCTACCCAAACCTTTGTCCCTAAAGGAATCACGTTTGGATCTACTGCCACAACACCTTCAGGATTAGACTTCAAATCATAACCTGTGGCTGTTAAACCGCGGCCATCACAAGAAGCACAATCCCAGTTATAAGCCGTTGCTTTCATGTAAAGTGTTTTGCCTTCTTCTTCATTTCCTCCACGTGAAACATTTTCCGTTTTTTCAGCGGAGGCAGTCGTTACTGGTTCTGATTTTGGTTCCTGCTTTTTCTCTTTTGCATCATTTGATTCTGGTTTCTCTTGTTTAGGTTCTTGTTTTGCCGATTCTTCTTCCGTCTGAGCAGCTAGTACTTCCGTTTCCTCAACGGGTGCCTCTTCCATGGTTCCTACAGCAACAATCCTGTCTTCACTATCTTGTGTGACTTCTTCTTTCACTAGCTCGCGGGAGACTTCCTCACCATTCTCCATTACAACCTCATAATGTTTCTCTACGATTCCCGACTTTCCTTCTGAGACCACTTCTTCGGTCCCCTTTGCCAGAGAATCATCACTACGCTTTACCAATTTGGAGTCTTGCTTTTCTTCTACTACATCGGTAACTTTTTCTACGCGCACAATATTAATCCCTTGATCTCTTTCGATCAGGGCATCTTTTTCTGGTTCTACACGATCTAATTTTCCTAATTCAATGCTTTCTTCTACCAACAGCTCTTCGATCGTGCTTCCAGGTGATGTCAAGACTTCTTTCTGCATATCTTGATCATTGATGGTTACCTGAAATGCCTTATCGATTGACCAGGCAAGATCATCATCAATCGGTGTATCCAAAGCAATGGATAGATTATCTTTTTCGTCTACTTCTATTCCTTGCTCATTTAAAAATTCTTCCACGGTTGCGCTCGTTGTAAAATAAGATTGCGCTTCTCCATCCATTGTAACGGTAACTTCTTTCGCCGGTATATGTTCAATTTGCATGCCATCGACGACTAATGTATCTTGACTATGTGAAATGTCATCATGTTCTGCTATAGAAATGGATAGCTCATCCAGTACATCCTCCACTACATTAGCGTGTGTGCGGATACTGGTACTCTCGTCTGCCTGCACAACGGTGACTTCTGCTTTGGATAATTCATAAAAGGAAAAACAAATAAATCCGATAATAACAAATAAAGATAAGGCAAGCTTGAAGTCTGTGTTGTTTAAAAAACGACGAATACTAAATCTTTTCATGAACAGATTCCCCTCCTTTTACTCGCCGTTGTATTATATAAAGTTCCTTTACAAGTGTCAAACGGTTATTCTGCCTAATAAAAATGGCCAACCCCTTTGAAATCAAGAGGTTGGCTATCTATATACACATATATTTCATTTCATTTACAATCATGTAACACCGGTCAAAAAAGCAAAACACTTCCTATTTTTTTCACACTTCTATGCCGAAGAAACGCTTGGCATTCTCGGTTGTTTGCTCACTTAACTTCTCATAGCTTACGCCACGCAAATCAGCTATTTGTTCCGCAACTAAACGAACATAGGCCGGTTCATTTCGTTTACCGCGATTTGGATGAGGAGCCAAAAATGGACAATCTGTTTCAATTAACAAACGATCCATCGGTACATATTTCGCCACTTCTTTGGGTAAAGTCGCATTCTTAAACGTGACAGGTCCTCCTAATGAAATATAAAAACCCATATCCAGACAAGTATCTACATAATCAATAGAATCATTATAACAATGCATAATGCCGCCTACTTCTTCCGCATGTTCTTCCTGCAGCACTCCGATAATATCCTCCGTTGCTTCACGATTGTGAATAATGATCGGCAGCTGTACCTTTTTAGCCAATTGAATTTGCTTGCGGAATACCGCTTTTTGTACATCTTTCGGGGATTTGTCCCAGTGGTAATCCAGCCCCATTTCTCCAAGCGCTACCACCTTGGGATGATCGGCCAGTTCTTCCAGCCAGACTAATTCTTTCTCTGTCATATCGATCGCATCAACCGGATGCCATCCTACCGCTGCATAGATATGGTCATACTGCTCGGCCATCTTGATTGCTTTTGGAATCGTTTCGTGGTCAAACCCTACGATAACCATATATTCGACACCTGCTTCTTTTGCCCGCTTCAATACTTCTTCTCTGTCCTCATCAAAATGAGAGACATTTAAGTGCACATGTGTATCAAATAACATCGAGTATCCTTCCTTTCTTCCTGCTACAAGAGGAAACGCTTATCCTGTTTCGATAAGCGTTTGTCCACTTTATTTTACTACCGAACCATTTGGCAGGTCAGAGGACACGGTGGCCAATGATAAGGAGCCATCTTCGTCTTCACCAGATAAAATCATGCCTTCTGATAATGCACCACGTAATTTGACAGGTTTCAGATTGGTAACACAAATCACCTTTTTGCCAATCAGTGACTCTGGTGTGTAATATTCGGCAATCCCTGAAATCACTTGGCGTTTTTCCGAACCAAGGTCTAATTGCAGACGCAATAGCTTATCCGCCTTTTTCATTTTCTCTGCTTGGACGACCTCGGCTACACGCAAATCAATGGACATAAATTGATCATAGCTGATTTCCTCTTTCGTCTCTTGCTCGTCTGATGCTTCAGGCTGTACCGGTGCCTTCATCGTATCTTTAATAGCCTGTACCTCTTCTTCAGCGTCCAAGCGCGGAAAAATAGGTGCTTGCTTATTGATTTTTGTACCTGATTTTAGTTTACCAAACGAAGCCAAACTATCCCACGTCGCATCTACTTCTGGATCTAATCCTAATTGTTCCAAAATCTTACGAGAAGTTTCTATGAAGATCGGCTGAAGAAGTGTGGCCACTATACGTAAACTTTCTGCCAAGTGAACCATGACACTCTCCAATTCACCACGCTTATCGTCTTCTTTTGCTAAAATCCAAGGCTGTGTTTCGTCAATATATTTATTGGTACGAGAAATGAATTTCCACACAGCGACTAAGGCAGCGTTAAATTGCATGCTATCCATTTCTTGCTCGTATGTGTTCACTGTTTCTGCTGCCAGTTCACGTAACGATGGATCAAATGTAGTCACATCCCCATGATATGCCGGAACCGTTCCGTCAAAATATTTGTTGATCATGGCAACGGTTCGATTCAATAGATTTCCTAAATCATTGGCCAAATCATAGTTAATCCGCGAGATAAAATCTTCTGGTGTGAAGACGCCATCACTTCCAAAAGGCATTTCACGCATGAGATAGTAACGGAGTGGATCGATCCCATAGCGTTCCACTAAGAATTCTGGATACACGACATTCCCTTTTGATTTAGACATTTTACCGTCTTTCATCAATAACCAGCCATGTCCGAAAATCATCTTAGGTATAGGTAAGTCTAACGCCATCAACATAATTGGCCAATAAATGGTGTGAAAACGAACAATCTCTTTCCCTACCATCTGGACATCAGCCGGCCAATATTTCTTAAATCTTTCTGACTGATTTTCATAACCGCCGAGATCAGGGTCATAACCTAACGCCGTAATATAATTGGACAGGGCATCGATCCAAACATATACGATGTGCTTAGGATCCGATTTAACCGGTATCCCCCAGCTAAAAGTCGTACGGGTGATCGCCAAGTCTTCTAGGCCCGGTTTGATAAAATTATTGATCATTTCATTTTTTCGTGATTCGGGCTGGATAAAGTCTGGATGCTCTTCATAATACTGCAGCAGACGATCCGCATATTTACTCATACGTAAAAAATACGACTCTTCTTTGATCCACTCCACTTCATTTCCACTCGGCGCAATGCCACCCGTAACATTGCCATCTTCATCACGATAAACTTCTTCTAATTGAGTCTCTGTAAAGAACTCCTCGTCAGATACAGAGTACCAGCCTGCATACTGATCCAAATAAATATCGCCTTGATCTTTTAATTTTTCAAAGATTTTCTGGATCACTTCTTCATGGTAATCATCCGTGGTACGAATAAATTGATCATTTGAAATGTTAAGTAGTCTCCATAAACCTTGAATGCTTTCAGCCATTTCGTCCACATATTCTTGCGGGGTTTGGCCAAGCTCGGTTGCTTTCTTTTCAATCTTTTGACCGTGCTCATCCGTTCCTGTTAAGTAAAAGGTATCAAATCCTTGCAGACGCTTATAGCGGGCGATTACATCGCATGCAATCGTTGTATAGGCATTTCCAATGTGTAATTTTCCACTCGGATAATAAATCGGTGTAGTGATATAAAATGCTTGCTTATCCTGTGACATGCTTTACCTCCTCGATTCGTTCTTAGTTCTTACATAAAAAAAGCGCACCATAATAAAGCTTCGATGTTTGAAGCTCGCTACTTTCTTTTCTGTATATAAATTAGTCTGCTTTTATTGTAGCGATTTTTCAACCATTTTTCCATTATTAAAGTAGTTTATCCATGAATTTTATCATTTAATCTTAGAAAAACGCAGAAATGCCGTCGGTCTTTGACGTTAATCCAGAATAGGTAGCAACTTTTAGCTATGGTGATTATTTTGCAAATCCTCGCCAGTTACCTGCGTTAGCCTGACAAACCCGCACGTGCTGTAAAGACCACAATCTGTAGCCTGGAGGAAAACGATAAACGTCTCAGAGATACTTGAGCCGTCGTTCTAAGTATGACGGCCTTTTTTCCGTGTTCTCTCGCTTTTTTGGCCGTCATTTTGATTATGACGGCCACTTTTTTGTGTTTTCCTGCTTTTTTGGGCGTCATCACAAACAGGCAATCCATCTTTTTTAATCATTTATCGATATTTACGCTTCTGTTAACGATTATTGGCGACAGTTTTTGTCGAATAATATTTTAACTTCCATTCTTGAAACCCCTTACTTTTAAAGTATTTTAAAAAATTTGAAAAAAAATACTTATTTCGTTTGACATTACTGGGAACTAATGGTATTATAACGCTGTAGGTGTCGAATTATGCCGAAAAAATATCAAAAGGGGAGAAATTTTAATGAAATCAACAGGTATCGTAAGAAAAGTAGATGAACTTGGCCGTGTCGTTATTCCTATCGAACTTCGCCGTACACTTGGAATTGAAGAAAAAGATGCCCTTGAAATCTACGTGGATGACGAACGCATCATCCTTCAGAAATACAAACCAAATATGACCTGTCAAATTACAGGCGACATTTCTGACGATAACTTTACTTTAGCAAATGGCAAACTTGTGCTTAGTCCAGAAGGTGCCAAGGAACTTGTAGAAGAAATTCAAAAAAAACTTGATTAATTCAACGATGTGGTATATCTAGCAATTAGCTGATATGAGATCTATAGATTCAAAAAAGCACGGTCATCATGTTTGACCGTGCTTTTACTATGTCTATTGAATATGATAGGCCGTATATACATCCCTTTTCGGTAATTGTCGTGTTTTGGCCACTTGTTTGATCGCTTCTTTGCTGGTGCATTCTCTCTCTTTCATCATCTGTTCGACATGCTCTTTTACACTGAGCGATTCCCACCACTCCACTTCTTGCTGCTCTTGCTTGCCCTCGATAACAATGCAACATTCCCCTTTTAATGGGTGATCGCTTATCCATGCAGCCAGTTCCGGCAAATTACCACGCAAATATTCTTCGTATTTTTTGGATAACTCCCTTGCAATCGAAGCTTGGCGATTACCAAATCGTTCTGCTAGCTGTTCCATCGTTTGCGTTATCCTATGGGGAGATTCATACAGAATAAAAGTCGTATCCAGGCTTGCCAGCAATTCAAATGCCTGTTCACGCTCCTTGTTCTTTCGGGGGAGGAAGCCATAAAAATAAAAGGAAGAGGTAGATAAACCAGATCCGACTAGGGCCGGCAACGCCGCATTGGCACCCGGCAATACGATAACAGCAACATCCTGATCAATAGCCGCTTGAATCACTTCATAGCCCGGATCCGAGATACCCGGCATTCCGGCATCACTTACCAGGACAAGCGTCTGTCCTTCTGCTAACATAGCAAGGATTTGATCCTGTCTGGTGGCCTTGTTATGTTCATGGTAACTGATCATCCGCTTCTTTAGATCAAAATGATGCAACAGCTTTCCTGTATTACGAGTATCCTCCGCTAGCACGATATCTGCCTCTTCTAGTACACGCAACGCTCGGAAAGTGATGTCCTCTAAGTTTCCAATTGGCGTTGGAACAATATATAATACTCCTGCACTGTCATTTTGATAGCTCTTCTGGATTTGCATGGCCACCATACCTTTCTTTATGCTCATGGATCATTTGCTCTTTTTCTTTACGAGACAGTCGTTTGATGCTTGCCTCCAGGCGTAATGCCTCCGACTTTGTGGGGCATGTTTCGATAAATTGCAGTTCAAAAGGTGCCCTGCCCCTCGTATATTTTGCGCCCTTTCCTTGCTCATGCATAGCTAAACGCCGTTTGATATTATTGGTGTATCCTGTATATAAGGTGTGATCCTTACACTTGAGCATATATACATAGTGTGTGCTACTGTCTGTCATACATGATCCCCTCAAGTTCCTTTGTATAATTTCCTTGCTCATCAAACATATAAAGCGGTGGCAGCATTCGCAAATCCGGCTTTCCGTCTCTAATACCTTCAATCAAAAGAATGTTAGCTTCTTTTCCCATTTTAGGATAAACAAACTGCACACGCTTTGGCTCGATTTTATATTGGCGGAACAAGGTAATAATATCGACAAAGCGGGAAGGTCGATGTACCATCGCCAGCTTGCCTCCCGATTTTACCAGCTTACTGCAGGCTACCATAACATCTTCTAAAGAGCAGGAAATCTCATGCCTGGCAATCGTTAAATAATCATTATCATTGTGATGCAGTTGATTTTTTGTTGGAAAATAGGGAGGATTAATGGTAACTAGATCAAATTTATTGTTTTTGAAATGAGCTGGCATGTCTTTTAGATCACTGTGTATCATATCAATCTGTGTTTGCAGCTGGTTCAACTGGATGCTGCGCTTGGCCATGTCATATAACCGTGCTTGAATTTCTACCCCTGTAATCGGAACAATCGTTTTTCTAGCCAATAGTAACGGGATGACGGCATTCCCGCTGCACAAATCCAAAATCTTACCTCGCTTTTTCGGAACAGAGGCAAACTCACTTAATAACACCGCGTCCGTCGAAAAAGCAAACACAGTGGGGCTCTGAATAATTTGCATCGATTGATCGATCACTAAGTCATCTATACGTTCATCGTCTTTAAGTTGCATAGGCTTACTCCTTATTTCATGTCACATAACTTCTCTTTTTTCAGACAAAAGGCTGACATCTTCTATTGTCAGCCTTTTTGCCACCAAGTGCTTTTATTTCGTTTTATTTAAAAATAGCAAGCAGAATAAACAATCGCCTTCCTGCCTCGGGCTACCAAAGTGGACATTGCAAATATGGAAGCCTTCTTCATAAAGTCTTGCCAGATTATCATATCCTTCCCCAATAGCAGTTGGATCCTCATTTTCTTCGTCTTGCTTCTCTTGTATCTCTGTTTCATGATCCAATCGTTGTCTCAGGTGATGATTCTCCATTTCTAAACGATAATTCTCTTCTAACATTTCTCCTAAGTGTTGCTTTAAATCTCCAAGTTGTTGATATAATTGACCGATTTGTTCTTCCATATCCGATACTTGTTCAAATAATTCCTTTTTCTTCACGTCACTTCCACCCCATTATTCTGTGCCCTGGGTACTGATAACTCCTTCATCTATCAATTCATCTAAAGTATATTCGACTACGCGTTCTTTTTCTGGTATTTCAATTTGAATGAGTCGTTCTAAAATGTTCAAGCCGACTACTTTACCATCACCATAGCTTGTTTTGATGGTTTCGCCCAAATCTGGAAGCTCTTTTTTGGCCGTCTCATAATCGTCATTCTCATACTTGAGACAGCACATCAATCGTCCACACAACCCGGATATTTTAGAAGGATTCAATGATAAGTTCTGGTCTTTCGCCATTTTAATCGAAACCGGTTCAAAATCACCTAAAAAAGTAGAACAGCAGAGCATACGACCACATGGCCCTATACCACCTAATAACTTCGCTTCATCCCTGACACCAATCTGCCTTAGCTCAATCCGAGTTTTAAACACCGATGCCAAGTCTTTGACAAGGTTGCGAAAATCGACCCGACCATCTGCCGTAAAATAAAAGATGACCTTATTTCGATCAAATGTATATTCCACATCAACCAAATTCATCTCAAGTTCGTGGTCTTTAATTTTCTGTTGACAAGTCTGATAAGCCTCTTCGGCAATATCTTTATTCTCTACGACGGTTAACTTGTCCTTATTATTAGCGATGCGAATCACTTTTTTTAATGGCAAGACAACATCCTCTTCGTCTACCTGTTTATTCGGTACAACGACCTTACCAAACTCTACACCTCGAACCGTCTCCACGATGACATATTCATCTGTTTCCATCGCTGTACTATCTGGATCAAAATAATATATTTTACCCGCTTTTTTAAAACGGACACCAATGACTTCTATCACTATTTTTCACCTCTGTATTTGAAGTGTTAGTTGCTCCATCACCAACTGTGGATGCACATTTTGTTCCAGCTTTCGTTTGGCATGCATGATTTCCTGCAAATGATCCGTGACTTGTGCCAAAGACCATTGCATACTGCCTGTTTCAAGTTTCTCACGATGCTGAACAAATACTAACTCCGAAGACTCATCCAAATGGTAATGTACGATATCTCGAAACCATAAGAGTAATAAATCCAGGCCTTCTTGTAATTGTACTCGCTCTTTAAAATGTGGCATCCATTGGGTATGCACAAAAATTGGCACTTCATTTGGATTTTGTTGAAGCATTTCTATCAATTGTACCACTATTTTTCGTGACTGTGCAAACCAAGTATCCTTACTCTTTTCGAGGGCTGCACTCAAATTATTTGTCATAGCTGTCAGAAGCCTTGCATTTGCTAAGGAGAGCCCTTCTTCTTGCAATTTTTCCTCGAGCCGTTTTGATTGTAACGGTGTAAAAGAAAGCATCTGACATCTCGAACGAATTGTTGGTAAAATGGCCTGACTATTTTCTGTAAGTAAGATGGCTGTCGTCTGCTGACTTGGTTCCTCCAAGAATTTCAATAAACGATTGGAGGCATTATCTGTCATTTTATCAGCCTGATCAATAATATAGACCTTTTTATTCGATTCTAGTCCTGTATAGGTGAATTCTTTTTGGAGATGCAGAATCTGTTCTTTCTTAATACTGGCACCATCTGGATAAATGACATGCAAATCAGGGTGGTTCCCGCTCTGGATCCTCCTGCAATCTCGACACTGATAACAAGGTTCTACACCCGTACGCTCTTGACAAAAAATACTCATGGCAAGTAGCTGTGCCAGCGTAAATTTCCCTGTTCCCTTATCGCCATGAAATAAATAGGCGTGAGATATTCGTCCTTTATTGATGCTATTCATCACCATTTTACTGACAATGGGCTGTGTCTGTAGCATGTCTGACCAATGTACTTCCATGGTATAGCCTACTTTCTTCTATAAAATATACTTGTTCTTTGTTTTCGTGTGCGTGTGTTCTGAAGTTCTCTATCTACACCGCCTCATCAGCAATTAATGACGATAATGAAGTTGATGTTTGCTAGCCCTGCAATTGTCATTCTGCATCTTATATTGCTATGAAAGTTAGAACAGCCCCCGTCCGGTCCTTTATTACTATATAAGTTGAACGCATAAATGGATCAAGCGCACCTATCCGATATCCATGAGAAATTATTGCATTCCACTTATATCATCAAAAGAACATACTGACTACCGATAAGTTCCAGGTCAACATCATTCCAAGTCCTATTATACCAAGGATTTTATACTTTCTGTTAAAAAGACCAAGGTGGATGGATCAGAGACATCCAGCCACCTTGTGCTCATGTATATAGGTTAACAAGTAGTCCCTTAATCTCCCCAATTAGATCTAATATCTGAACGGAATGTTTTTCCTGGTCCATTACCGACTCGGTTAATTCGAGCAACTTATCGTCGATTTCTTCCACAATCGTTAAGGGACGATTTCCCCCGTCCGGCGTAAAGCTATGCGATTTCTTTAAGGCCATGCCATAATCAACGGCTTCTTTGACGAACTTTTTCACTAGCCGTTTGTAAGCTGCTAAGTCTTTGAAGGAACGAAAGCGAGCAACCCTCTGACCCTGGGCCGTTAACGCCGACATTAACTGCTGCAGCTGATTCTGCTGCAACTGGGCGGACTGTTGCTTGACGACAGTGTCAAAAGGTTTCCCAGTTGTTCGTGCTTGTGTATCCTGTTTCTGTAATCCTTCTAATTGCGTGCGCATATCCTGAGTAATCTTCATAATCAATGCTTACCTGCCTTTTTAGAACTGATGGAACGATTCAACTGGTACGATAAATACAGTAGCCCCGCCAACTTCTACATTAATGGGACGTGGAATATAAGAATCTGCGTTGCCACCCATTGGTGAGACCGGTGAAACCAATTGCTCACGCTTACTACAATTATCTTCGATCACCTCGAGTGCCTGTTCCACATACTTGTCCTCACAGCCAATCATTAAGGTCGTATTGCCTTCCTTTAAAAACCCGCCAGTTGAGGATAGCTTGGTCGTTTTATATTGATTTTCACTTAACGCGTCGATCAGACGATTACTATCTTTATCCTGTACTACGGCCATAATTAACTTCACTTTAATCTCCCCCTTGGTTTAGGTAAGATGTGCTTTAATTTTGTTATATGCTTCTTGCTCTACTTTTATTATATCAAATTTTGCATCAATTCTCTCGATTCGATTTGGAAATTTTTTAATTAATGTTTGATAAGCTTGATAAACTTGACGGTGAAAAGCCAACGATTCTAAATCTAATCGATTTTGTTCCCGCTCAGCGTTGGTAGTAATTCGTTTTAATCCTTCTTCCGGCTCAATATCAAAAAACAATGTCACATCGGGCATATGGTTCTGGATCGCAAACTGATTAATTTGAAACACTTCATCGATACCCAAGCCCCTTGCTGCCCCTTGATAAGCCAAACTGGAATCAACAAATCGATCGCATAATACAATTTTACCTTCTGCCAGGGCCGGCTGAACCTTCTCAACCAAATGCTGACGACGAGCTGCTGCAAATAATAATGCCTCTGTTCTTGGGTCCATCTGGGCATTATCCGTATATAACACGACATCACGGATACGTTCCGCAATTGGAATACCACCTGGTTCTCTTGTTGCAAGTACTGGATAGCCCTCTTCTGTCAAACGTTGCGCCACTCGTTTTAAAACCGTTGTCTTACCGGCGCCTTCTCCACCTTCAAATGTAATAAACACGTTCATTCTCCTTCTGCTGCTTCATAGACATAGATTCCTTTATGAGGATTGCTTGGTTGAAAACCAATAGACAATTGAAATAATTGTTTTATTTTCGCTACCGTGGCTCCTTTAATTCGCTCTCCTTTGGCAATCAGCGGAATACCTGGAGGATAGGGAATGATCGCCTCAGCGGCTATTTTTCCTGCTGCTTCCTCCCAGCGACACCAACGAGTATGCTGTTGATTCATCTGCTGATAAGATAATGCCAAAGAGACAGTTTCCTCTTCAAAAAATAATGGATCTACATCTATTTTAGCATGACGGATATGTTTTAAGCTATCCCTGATTGTTGCCAATCGCTTTTGCAGCTGTTCTAATGGATAAACTGGTTCTAATCCAAATATAAATAATACATGACGATCCGTAATAAGCTCTGGATAGATACCTTGTTCTTCAAAAAGGGCTTGAACCTGACTGGCTGATAGATGATCATGGATACGCAATGTCATTTTAAGCGGATCATCATTCACTTCCACCTCCCAGTAGTCAGGAGCAACAAAACATTCCTGAACTGCTTTTATATATCGAAGCGTCTGTTTATATTGCACCTCTGTATAATTTGCCAAGTAATAACGAGCAAGGTCTAAGCTGACCATCAGTGGATAAGAAGGACTGCTTGACTGCAGCAATTGTAAATAATAGTGAACTCGCTCCAACGGTACGGCTGATGTATATACATGAAGATAAGCAGACATGGTCATTGCTGGAGTCATTTTATGAGCAGACTGAACCACGACATCTGCGCCTAACTCCCCTGCCGATGGAACGGAAACAAAAGGAAGCGAGAAATGACACCCATGCGCCTCATCGATCAACACAAATGTATCACTACGATGTGCCAGATCAATGACTTCCTTTAAAGGAAATACATCACCAAAATAATCTGGATAAGTAAGAATAATAGCCTTAGCTTCTGTATAGTTAGTGAGAGCCTGTTTTATCGAGCTAGTCGACGGTGCGATATATCTTTGTTTGAGCTTGTCATAAGATGGCGGCAAGAAGATCGGTTTTACCCCAGCCAGCTCCATCCCATGCAGAATCGATTTATGGCAATTTCGCTGTACCAATACCATATCACCTGGTTGACAACACGCCAAGATCATCGTCAGATTCCCTACGGTACTTCCATTGATCAGAAAAAAGGTATGCAAGGAATGAAACCATTCACTAGCAAGTTCTTGGGCATCTGCTATTACCCCTTCTGGTGCATGCAGATCATCTAGTCCATTTAATTCTGTTATATCTAACGACAGTAATGATTGAAACTCAGCCAAACCCTGCTCTGCAAAAAGTTTGCCATTTTTATGTCCAGGAACGTGAAAAGAGATTGGTTGGGCATCGGCAAATTGTTTTACTGCTGCATACAATGGTGTCTGTTGTTGATTAGCAATCATCCCTCACCTCTTTCTTTGAGTATAGAAAAAAATAGAATCACGCTTACTGATTCTATTATATCGTATAGGTTGATTGATTAATAGCACGCAACTTACCTACATAATAGGAGTAATGATCCTCATCTGGTCGTACAGAAATAATTTCTTGCTCACACTCATGGCACAAATACATTTGATATAAGAAGATTCCATTGTTTTTCCGTTGCTCACATACACCACATCTGTGATAGGTTTTATGATCATTCATTGCTTCCACCTCCATCACTTAGTATAACCCGATCTATTAAAAGGTATACAAAGAATCATAGACTTTATGTTTCACGTGAAAAAAGTGATTTTTTTCTTCTACAATATTTCTTTCTGTGTTATGATAAATCCATGTCAGCCCCTTATAATTTGAGATGCAGAAGGAACTGCCACCCTCTAAATTATAAGGTTTTTTGCTTGTACTTTACCCCCTGCAGCATGATATAACGGCAATTGGTAAAGAATAAGCAGTGGCAACGCGAAATTTGAATACCATAAGGATGGAAGATAATGAAAAAATTTATCATACTTATATTATGTCTGTGCGCTTTGTTTTTTATCCTAGTCAAAGGAATTAATCCTTTTACTGCCGATAAGGAAAGTAGAGAAGAACAATTAGAAGCAAAGGCACCAGAAACATACAGTAACTTTTATCAAAAATTAGTAAATGGTGAAGTGGAAAAAATAAAATTAGTTGGCGACAGTATAACTGCAGGGGTCGGTGCGCAATACTTACTGATGCCAGATGTTAATCAAGTTATTTTTGAAAATCAAGAAGAAGTATATCGAGAAGCAGGATTTGAGGCAAATTCTTGGTCGAACTTATTCAGAAATTATATTAACGAATTTTTCCCGGATGTAGAGTTTGTCAATGCTGGAATTTCTGGAAAATCTGCCAAATGGGCAAACCGGCACAAAGAGCGCTGGGTTGGCGATGAAGATGTGGTTTTTGTTATGTTAGGGACAAACGATAGATGGGACAGTCAAAATACACTGGAGCTTAAAGATAATCTAACGAGCTTTCTGGAGTATGTAGATGCGAACAGTGAGCAAATGATTGTGATGAGTCCACCACCCGCACTATCTGACGGCCAAAATGAACGATATCATTTTGGTACCGAAGAAATCAATCAGGTGGTGAAATCGATCTGCCGAGCTCATGGTTATCAGCTTATTTCTCATTATGACGCCATGACCAATTACGCATCAAGTCAAGGGGTAGCCCTTGAAAAACTCTTACAAACAACAGGCTCTCACCCTATCGATGCTGGCTATCGTGTCATTTGGGAACACATTAAATCGGAATTAACTTTGTATGATCGTAATGAGCTATAATTGTTTTTCATGATTATCAGGGAAAATGATGATCGATTAAGAAAAGGAGATTGATTTTGTGAAACAAAAACAGGAGGTTTCGAAAAGGCATAGCCTGATTAGTTACCTCTCCTTAACCATAGGAATCGGTTGTTTTTTTATTGTTTTTGTACCTTTTACCAGGATCGCTAACAACGGCAGCTTAATTGGAGATGTCCTCACATTCCTTCTTTCTGTTGCAGGTATCCTGCTATCTATTGCCGCACTGTTAAATAAAAAAGAAAAAAAGATCATTCCAATTATATCCTTCCTTCTTTCTTCGTCTTTCTTTTTGTTTTGGATCATTGCAGCTTTTTTATTGATTACTGGTCAAATGGACTTCGCTCCATAATGCATATAAGAAAAACCGGGCAAACTCCGTCCATTCTTCTATTATACCCGAAACGAGATACTGACTGTCGATAAGACGGATGATGTTAAGTAGCTTCTTTTTTTAGAATATTATGTTATACTCTCTCTATCATAAAAAAAGAAGCTCATTAATCATTTTATAGATTAATAAGCTTCTTTTTTACTGTTTGCCTGGCAACGTCCTACTCTTGCAGGGGAAATCCCCAACTACCATGGGCGCTGAAGAGCTTAACTACTGTGTTCGGCATGGGAACAGGTGGGACCTCTTCGCTATCGTCACCAGACTTTCTTTTGATAAGGACAAGACATATTATAACGCATGCCTTATACGAAATGCAAGTGTTTTTTATATACTTTCAAAACTAGATAAGAATTCATCGGACAAGCCAACATCATGTATAGATAAGTCCTCGATCGATT
>NZ_FLKH01000007.1 GCF_900086715.1 Gracilibacillus timonensis
CTCAAAACTGAACCAAACAACCTAGTATGTGGCACCTCGTAAGAGGTGTTCCGTTCTATCCTTAGAAAGGAGGTGATCCAGCCGCACCTTCCGATACGGCTACCTTGTTACGACTTCACCCCAATCATTGGCCCCACCTTCGGCGGCTGGCTCCAATTGGTTACCCCACCGACTTCGGGTGTTGCCAACTCTCGTGGTGTGACGGGCGGTGTGTACAAGGCCCGGGAACGTATTCACCGTGGCATGCTGATCCACGATTACTAGCGATTCCGGCTTCATGCAGGCGAGTTGCAGCCTGCAATCCGAACTGAGAATGGTTTTATGAGATTGGCTTCACCTTGCGGCTTCGCTGCCCTTTGTACCATCCATTGTAGCACGTGTGTAGCCCAGGTCATAAGGGGCATGATGATTTGACGTCATCCCCACCTTCCTCCGGTTTGTCACCGGCAGTCACCTTAGAGTGCCCAACTGAATGCTGGCAACTAAGATTAAGGGTTGCGCTCGTTGCGGGACTTAACCCAACATCTCACGACACGAGCTGACGACAACCATGCACCACCTGTCATTTGGTCCCCGAAGGGAACTCCCTATCTCTAGAGACATCCAAAGATGTCAAGACCTGGTAAGGTTCTTCGCGTTGCTTCGAATTAAACCACATGCTCCACCGCTTGTGCGGGCCCCCGTCAATTCTTTTGAGTTTCAGCCTTGCGGCCGTACTCCCCAGGCGGAGTGCTTAATGCGTTAACTGCAGCACTAAGGGGCGGAAACCCCCTAACACCTAGCACTCATCGTTTACGGCGTGGACTACCAGGGTATCTAATCCTGTTCGCTCCCCACGCTTTCGCACCTCAGCGTCAGTTACAGACCAGAGAGCCGCCTTCGCCACTGGTGTTCCTCCACATCTCTACGCATTTCACCGCTACACGTGGAATTCCGCTCTCCTCTTCTGTACTCAAGTTCCCCAGTTTCCAATGACCGCTTGTGGTTGAGCCACAAGATTTCACATCAGACTTAAAGAACCGCCTGCGCGCGCTTTACGCCCAATAATTCCGGACAACGCTTGCCCCCTACGTATTACCGCGGCTGCTGGCACGTAGTTAGCCGGGGCTTCCTCGATAGGTACCGTCAAGGTACCGCCCTATTCGAACGGTACTTGTTCTTCCCTAACAACAGAACTTTACGATCCGAAAACCTTCTTCGTTCACGCGGCGTTGCTCCGTCAGACTTTCGTCCATTGCGGAAGATTCCCTACTGCTGCCTCCCGTAGGAGTCTGGGCCGTGTCTCAGTCCCAGTGTGGCCGATCACCCTCTCAGGTCGGCTACGCATCGTCGCCTTGGTAAGCCATTACCTTACCAACTAGCTAATGCGCCGCGGGCCCATCTGTAAGTGATAGCCGGAGGCCATCTTTTCCCTTCTCTTCAGGTGAAAATAAGGGGGTATCGGGTATTAGCTCCGGTTTCCCGAAGTTATCCCCGTCTTACAGGCAGGTTGCCCACGTGTTACTCACCCGTCCGCCGCTCGTTCCAGCACCTTCCCTCCGAAGAGTTCCGCTGCCTTCCCGCGCTCGACTTGCATGTATTAGGCACGCCGCCAGCGTTCGTCCTGAGCCAAGATCAAACTCTCAATATAGTTTGTACTTGTGCTCGCTTTTGACAAGCTAGCTTTTTGCTTTTCTTCTTACACATACTGGTTGTTTTGTTCAGTTTTCAATGATCAATGTTTTGGCTGCTTTTTTCGACAGCTTTTATATTATATCGCTTATGCTGGTTAATGTCAACAACTTTATTCAATAATTATTTTATTGATAAATCCGTTGTTTGCTTTCCCGTTTCAGCGACGTCTAATAATATACCATGGCTACAATATTAATGTCAACAACTTTTTTATATACAAGATAATAGCCTGCTAAGTACGTTGTTCCATCAAAGGTTAATCACCTGATATTTCCGATGCTTAACAGCGGTACTTTTAGTCTCTTCCAGTACGACATTCACAATATTTTGAGAAACTAAGTATTCGATAATTCCAACCAAATCATAGACATACGGAGATACCTCTGGATGAATTTTTAACTCGCCAAATCCCCAAGATGATTGACGCGTCCGCATTACTTGTAATAAATGCTCCGCACATCGTTCTGTTCGCTTGGTCAGGGATATATCAATATCATTTAAAGCTTGTTTGATCTTATCCTCTATATCTTCTGTACTTTTGATAAGTTTTTCATAGATTTGGTAAACCTCTAAATCAATCCGCTTCACTTGATTCCAAACCACTACTTCCGGGTGATAACCCTTCTCTAAAATGGCCATTCTTCCTAAATAATGTAATGAGCGCAACAACCTGCTATAAGCGTCTAAATAATTACCAGTCTCATATAGATGCCTTGATTCATTGTAACCTCGAGTTAACTTGGAGAATTCCATGGTTAATCGCAGACTTCTATGATCGTCTGGAAAAGTTTGAAGGTTTTCTTTTAAGTCTGCTACATACTCATTGCGATCATAAATTATTCTTCCCTCAAGAACCCATTCTATCACTCTCTTATAGGTACTATTCTTGATCCATGACTCTAATTGGTGTTGATCCACGATATGAAGAGCGGCTGATTTTTCTCCATATTCATAATGCTTCACAAGCCAATTATCTTCAAAGTCCTTTACAATAACCAATAAAATGGAATCAAAATTATCTGTCTCAGGGCTGACAGCATTTTTCTTCTCCATAACTAATATGCCTAGTGTATTACGGTTGCTAGCTCTTTCTTGATAAATCGGACGTAGTATATCCTCCAAGTAGTTCTCCCCCTTAATGGTGTTTCAGCCTTATTATTCTTAAACTTTTTCCCTAAGTACAAATTATCTAAACCGATTTTACTTGAATCAGGTGCTGACTTACAAGCATTTTCATCTGCTTTATGCTATACTACCATTCAGGAATTAATTTATTTGTTGGAGGAAGAAAGATGGCGGAAATTAACTATCGTAATAAGATAAATAGAATTCGAACCGTTGCATTAGCCTTGGTTTTTATTGGATTTGTTATTATGTATGCCGGTTTGTTGTTTAGAAACATAGAGTGGCTGATGCTATTACTCATGATACTTGGTACAATATCTATTGTATTAAGTACGGTTATATATTTTTGGATCGGTATGCTTTCGACAAGGGCGGTCAAAATTATCTGTCCCAACTGTAACAAACCTACCAAAATGCTTGGTCGTGTGGATGCCTGCATGCACTGTAAGCAGCCACTCACCTTGGATAAGGATCTAGAAGGTAAAGAATTCGATGAAAAATATAATAAAAGAAGGTAAATGTGAAGGAGATCTAGGACTACTATTAGCTTTTAGTATGGCAATGCTTAAAATCACTGCCGTAGTATTTGATCACCACTAACCTGAACATTTCATTTATCCTACTCACAAAAACACACACGAGTTGGTGAAACGCTCGTGTGTGTGCGCATTAAATGGCTTTATTATTTTCTTTTTTACATGCGTGACATACCCCGTACACTTCCATCCGATGATGGGTGACTTCAAATCCAGTAATCTGCTCAGCCAAGGCTTCAACTTCATCTAGACTTGGATATTGAAAATCAACAATCTTGCCACAAGTCTCACATATAATATGATAATGATCAGATGTATCACAATCAAATCGACTGGAAGAGTCACCATACGTGAGTTCTCTGACCAGACCGATTTCACGAAATACCCGCAAATTATTATAGACAGTGGCTACGCTCATGTTCGGAAATTTACCTTCCAATGCCTTATAGATTTCGTCAGCAGTTGGGTGTGTGTCCGCATTCAACAAATATTCCAACACCGCATGACGTTGAGGCGTGATTCGAACACCAGAAGATTTCAACTTATCTACAGCCTCTTGCAACTTATGATCAGACACCGCCATGCACCTCACTTTCTACTGCATAATTGTAAAACTTCTCTATATAATACCAGATTACAATAGCACCAGTATTAATACAATTATTACTTTATAATTCTTATAATTAGTGTACTCCTTTTACTGATATTCTGTCAATGCAAGTATACTTGTCCAAACTGATTTTTATGAATTCTTTGTGCCAAAGATGCGAAAATAGCCTTTTATTACCTCTAAATATCGATTTTCAATGGGATCTCTGCCACTTGTAATTGGTGATTCACCAAACGCGCAACCACAAATAAATAGTCCGACAGTCTATTTAAATAAGTAATTGCCAATGAATCCGCCAACTCTTCCTTCAAGCCTACCGCCAATCGCTCGGCACGGCGCGTTACTGTCCTGCCATACTGCAGTATACTTGCTGCCATATGACCTCCTGGTAAAATAAACTGACGCAGTTCTGGAAGATAGGATTGCCAATGATCTATCTGCCTTTCCAACTGTTCGAGATGATTTTGTGTTAACTGCCACGTTACTTCTTTATCTGTAGGTGTCGCCAGCTCGGAGCCTACATGAAATAAAATGGTTTGTATCTGTAAAAGTTCATTTATTAGGTGCTGCTTGTTTGAGAAGTTTTCCTGATCTAAACTGCTGACAGCCTGGCCAATAACTGCATTCACCTCATCACAAGTACCGTATGCCTCTACTCGTAAATGGTTTTTGGGTACTCTTTTCCCGTAAATTAATGATGTTTCTCCTTTATCACCTGATCTTGTGTAGATGCGCATGCTTTTCCTCCTTTTTATCAAAAATATGTAAAATAAAGGGCGCGAGCTATAGGCCCACACCCTTTATTTTATGATAATTCTTCACGTATATAATTTAACGCCTTGTCTACGTGCCCTTTCACCTGAATATTGCGGAATTCTTTTCGTAGAACGCCCTCTTTATCAATAATAAAAGTAGAGCGGACAATTCCCATTGATTCATTCCCGAATTTTTTCTTAAGCTGCCAAACACCAAATTGTTCGGCTACTTGTTTGTCCTCGTCTACTAACAATTCAAAGGGAAGGTCATGTTTATCGATGAACTTCTTATGGCTCTCCTCTGAATCTGGGCTGATCCCAAGGATAACCGCGTCCAATTCCTGAAAGCTCTCATGGTTATCACGGAAATCACAAGCCTCCGTTGTACAACCTGGCGTATCGTCTTTGGGATAAAAATAGAGAACAATATGACTTCCTTTATAATCTGAAAGTTGTACCTTGTCTCCTTTATTATTAATTAGTTCAAAGTCTTGAACGGCTTGACCGACTTCTACTGTCATTACAGATCCCTCCATTACTTCTTAATACTTCTAGGGTATCGGAAAACAGGCAAACACTCAACTAATATACATCTATCTTTTACCACTTTTGCACTAAATGTTATAATAATAACGCACCTTATTAATTTAAGAATTAGCGGAGGTTTATGTTATGCAATTCACAAATTCAAAGGCTTTACATAAAGAAGCTCAAGAACATATTGTTGGAGGAGTCAACTCCCCTTCCCGAGCATTTAAGGGAGTTGGGGGTGGTTCACCCGTATACATGGAGAAGGGACAAGGTGCTTATTTTTGGGATGTTGATGGCAATCAATATATCGATTACCTTGGTGCCTATGGTCCGATCATTACTGGTCATGCCCATCCTCACATCACTAAGGCGATCCAATCTGCTGCAGAAAATGGTGTTTTATTCGGTACACCTACCAAGTTGGAAAATATTTTTGCACAGAAATTAAAGTCGGCGATTCCTTCTCTCGATAAAGTACGCTTTGTTAATTCAGGCACAGAGGCCGTCATGACCACTGTCCGTGTTGCACGTGCCTATACCGGACGAGAAAAAATCATCAAGTTTGCTGGGTGTTACCACGGCCACTTTGATTCAGTGTTGGTACAAGCCGGCTCTGGACCATCCACACTAGGAAATCCTGATTCTGCTGGTGTGACCAAAGCAACTGCTCAAGAGGTCATAACAGTACCTTTTAATGATTTAGCTGCTTTACAAGAGGCGTTAGCACACTGGGGAGATCAAGTTGCTGCTGTATTAGTCGAACCGATCGTAGGGAATTTTGGGATTGTTGAACCTAAAGATGGTTTTCTACAAGCAGTGAACGACTTTGCCCATGACAATGGATCCCTTGTTATCTATGATGAAGTGATTACTGCCTTCCGTTTCACATACGGATCCGCACAACAGCTAGTAGGCGTTGAACCTGATATGACAGCCTTTGGTAAAATCATTGGCGGTGGTTTACCAATCGGGGCCTATGGTGGTAAAAAGGAAATCATGGAGCAAGTTGCACCACTTGGTCCTGCATATCAGGCCGGCACGATGTCAGGAAACCCTGCTTCGATGTCTGCTGGAATCGCATGTTTGGAAGTATTAGAACAAGCTGGTATTTATCAAGAATTGGATAGATTGGGTGCATTATTAGAGAATGGTATGTATGAAGCTGCTACTAAACATGATATAACGATTTCGGTTAATCGATTGAAAGGTGCGCTTACCCTTTATTTCACAGGGGAAAAGGTTACCAATTATCGTCAAGCAGAAAATAGTGACGGAGAACGGTTTGGTCAGTTCTTTAAATTAATGCTACAACAAGGTATTAATTTGGCTCCCTCTAAGTATGAGGCTTGGTTTATAACAACTGCCCATACAGAGGAAAATATTTATCATACCATCGCCTGCATCGACTATGCATTTTCTATGATGAAATAGGAAGAGAAGAAGGCTGATCGCTATCATGATCAGCCTCCTTTATGTGGCTTCTTCTCGACTGGGACGAATGGCAGTTAACGTAAGAAGGATGGTTACAGCAGCTGCCCCTGCCAAAACATAATACATCCAACTGTTCCCCTTTTCCATCAGGATAGCCATAATAAAAGGACCTGCTGCAACACCAAGAAATCGCATGCTGCTATATAAAGCAGTAACGGTGCCACGTATATCTTTCTCTACTCCTTCTGTAATAAGGGAATCAAGTACTGGCAAGGAAATACCGATTCCAATACCTGCAATTGCTAATAACAGAGAAAGATACGTCAAACGCAGATCATCCTTCACCCATAAGAGTGGGACTAAGCTAATGACATTAGCCGTTAAGATCGTCCATTTCATCACCAATTTATTTTTACCAATCTTTTTTCCTGTGACATAGGATGCGATACAAAGGAATAATAATGGTATGGCAAGCACTAATCCCTTCAAGACACCAGCTAATTGATATTGTTTTTCTAATAAGGAGGAAAAATGAAATAAAAAGGCAAACAAAATAAACATATTAATCGCCCCAATTACAAAAGTACCAATAAGCCACCTGCCATTATCACGGAAAACCTGACGGATACACTGTAAAAACTCTTTAAACGATTGCTTCTTTTTGTCATCTGCTCGTTTGGGTGCGTCTAATAAAAACCAAACCATCACGATGGCAATAGCGGAAAAAATGGGAATAAACACAAAAGGTAAAAACCAAATAAAAACAGCCAAGAAGGATCCGATAATTGGGCTGAGTACTTTACCAAATGTATTAGAGGTTTCAATGATACCAAGTCCAGCGCTGACTTCTGTTTCATCCTCAAACATATCTCCTACTGTCGGAATTACCACAGGAAATGCACCTGCCGCTCCCATACCTTGTAGGAATCTGCCTGCCAAGATTACATAAAAAGGATCCGCCATTTTCCAAGCAGCTAATGCGGATACCAGACCACCAATTGCCGTTATAAGTAAGCTGGGAAGCAATATATTCTTTCTGCCAAACTTATCAGACAAATAACCTGCTAAGGGGATTAATAAGATGGCTATCACGGAATAAACCGTAATTAAAAGACTTGACTGAAAGGAGCTGATTTGAATTTCTTTTTCAATAATTGGCAACACTGGGATCAACATAGAATTCCCTAATGTCATCACCAATGGGATGGATGCTAATGCAATAATACCTAAATTTTTTCCTCTCACATTATTCCCTTCCATTCAACGAGTTATATGTTACTATAAGTAGTGTTTACACGCCTAACGTTTTCATACTCAGTTTTTTTAATACTTTCTGGTATACTAAAATTATTGGACAAAATGGGAAGGATGGTGCACAAATTGAAGCTTGGGGCAAGGATATTAAAGACGGGATTAGCAATTACTGTCGCTATATATGTGGCACAATTGCTGGGAATACAAGCAGCAACCTATGCAGGTATTGCCGCCGCTTTTGCAATCCAGCCTAATATTTATCGTTCCTTTCAGACGATGCTGGAACAAATTTATGCCAATATCTTCGGGGTAGGCATTGGTGCATTGGTTGTTTTTAGTTTAGGAAATGATCCAGTGGTTATTGGTTTTACTGTAATTATTGTGATTGGGGTTCTCATGTATTTCAAGGTAAACGAAAATACTATTGCCTTAGCCATCTTTGCCGTTCTCGCAGTGATGGAGACTACGGAAATGATGTTACTTCATTTTGCAGGAGTTCGTTTCTCTGCATTAACACTTGGTATTTTATCGGCGTTTGTCATTAATTTATTGTTTCTTCCGCCAAAATACGAACTGCGTTTGTTTAAGTCGATTGATCAAATTACTTCTGATATTTTGCAATGGCTGCGTATATCGACAAAGCACTTGTCGGATGACCCTGCCTTACGTACAGAGATTGAGCGTATTCAAGCGGAAATTCATCGAATCGATAATACCTATTTACTATTCAGCGAAGAACGAATTTATCGCAAAAAGGCTCGTATGCCCAGGATGCGTAAGTTAATTTTGTTTCGACAGATGATCTATACATCCAAAAAATCTTTAGCAACTTTAGAGGCCTTCCACCAATACGACGATAAGGTGGAACATATACCGAAAGAATTCCGTAAAGTTCTCATAGATGAATTAGATAAGCTTATATATTCACATGAGCGCCTTTTGTTAAGTGCGATGGGTAAGATAAAAAAGAACCCAAGTAAATCGATCGAAGATATTACCGATCCAGATATTCCACACCTTGTGGATGCATTGATCCAAGTTTATGAAAAAGACGACAAAGAGCGGCTTGCCTTATTACCACTAGCCTCGCGCTTAATGGAATATCACAAAGAGATTTTGCACTTTGAACGAATCTTATATAGTTATCAAAATTTTCATAAACATATGGAGTTTGATTTCAAGAAGAGACGCAAACCAGTATAACAACAAAACCACAGTAAAAAAGCGCCCAATTGCCATGGGCGCTTTTGCTTTATTAATCGTCTAATTCCTGCACTTGATATAAATTATAATAATGGCCTTGCTGTTGCATTAATTGATGATGCGTACCTTCTTCAACGATTTCTCCATTTTCAATTAAGATAATACGATCGGCATGTGTAATCGTTGATAAACGGTGGGCAACGATAAATGTCGTGCGGTCGGAAGCCAATTTATCCAATGTCTCTTGAATCAAATGTTCACTTTCCAAATCCAAGGCAGATGTAGCCTCATCCAAAATTAATAATGGCGGGTTCTTTAAAAAGACTCGTGCAATGGCTATACGCTGCTTCTGCCCTCCTGACAGCTTAACTCCTCGTTCACCAACTAACGTATCATAACCATTACTTAATTCAGTGATAAATTCATGGGCATTTGCTGCCTTTGCTGCTTGTATCACTTCTTCATCGGATGCCTCTGGATTCCCCATGCGAATATTCATTGCAATGGATTCACTAAATAGAATATTGTCCTGCAGCACCATTCCAATTTTGTCTCGTAGTGAACGTGCCTGTACATCGCGGATATCGTGTCCGTCAACAGAAATTCGTCCGCTCGTCACATCATAAAAACGAGGGATGAGACTTATAACAGTGGATTTCCCTCCACCACTCATACCAACTAGAGCGATAGTTTCTCCTTGTTTCACATCAAGCGAAACATCCTTCAACACTAAGTCTTCCTCGTCTTCGTAACGGAAGGAAACGTGGTCAAGACGAACATGTCCCTTTACATTGGTTAATGGTTGAGCATTCGGCTTATCTTGAATATCGTACTTCTCATCAATCAGTTCAAAGACACGATCCATGGAGGCAATCGATTGAACCAATACAGTGGAAGAGCTGATTAACCTTCTCAATGGACTGTATACACGGTCCATATAGCCGACAAAGGCTGCCATCGTACCATAAGTTAAATCAGAGGTAATCGCAAAATATCCCGCAAAACCAATTACCAATAATGGTGCTACATCGGTAATAGTATTCATCACGGCAAATGTCTTCGCATTCCAAACGGTATGATCAATAGCCTTATTAAAAAAATTCTGGTTTCTTTTATCAAATTCTCCTTCTTCGTAATCCTCTAACGCAAAACTCCGAGTAACCGGAATACCTTGTACTCGTTCATGTAAATGACCTTGCACTTCTGCCAATGCCTGTGATCTATTTTTTGTTAATAGACGCAATCTCCCATAAAACAGCTTAACTGAAATTGCATATAGCGGAAACAAGGCCACTGCTACTACTGTCAGCCATACATCCATAAACAGCATAATCACGATGGCTATGACAATGGTAATCATATCTAGCCAAATATTCATCAAGCCAGTCATCACAAAGTTTTTAGTTTGCTCTACGTCATGAATAACACGGGAAATAACCTCACCCGTCTTTGTTCTCGAATAGAATTGCAAACTTAGCCGCTGAAGATGGTCAAATAAACGCTCACGAATATCAAAAAGAATCTTGTTACCTGTCCATTGCGCCAAGTACTGCCGATAATATTCAATCGGCGGCCTTAAAAGGACAAATAAAAATGCAGCAATTCCCATCAACCAAAATAGCTGTGATAGTTTCTCACTAGTTGTCATCGATTCTGCACCGATAATATTATCCATTACATATTTTACGATTAACGGCATTAAAAGCGGAATTCCGAATTTCACAATGCCAATCAATACCGTCACTAATATCTTCCATTTATATGGGAAGACATATTGTAAATATCTTTTTATACTACTCAAAAGTTTCTACCTCTTTTCTTTCTACTTGCTTATCTGTATGTCAAATACAGTTCATACCACTGATCTACAAACTCTGCTGAAAATGGCCCCTTTCTTTGTCTGATCCAATGTAATAATTGATCAAGATTATTCCTAAGAATTTTATCCAACACTTCCGGATACTTCATTTGATTTTTGTGCAAGACATATTCATCTTCATCTAATATGTTATAGGTCATATCTGGAAATACTTTGACATCCAAATCATAATCGATATACTTTACCGCTCCATCTTCAAAAACAAATGGCGAACTGATATTACAATAATAGTATATCCCATCATCACGCAACATGCCGATCACATTAAACCAATATTCTACATGAAAAAAGCAAATAGCCGGTTCCCTCGTAATCCATGTCCTTCCATCACTTTCCGTTACCAATGTCTTATCGTTCGCACCTATTACCTGTCGGCTTGTCCCTTTTAACACTGTTGTTGTATCCCAGACACGATGGAGCTGACCATTGTGCTTATAACTCTGTATTTGTATTGTCTTTCCTGGTTCAAGGTCGTCCATACGTATTTTCCTTTCTGTATTTTGTGTAACTCATATTATAACGATAAATATTTACAATTGAAAATAATACAATTATAGCTTGGTGTTTGTCTGGGTTATTTTATTAGGAATATGTATAGTAACAAAAAGAAAGCTTGACTCCCTGCTGCTGAGAATCAAGCTTTCTTAGGCTTTTATAACTATTGCTTTTTATTTTCAGATTTTTGATTTTGCTTGCGTACTTCCTGTGCGTTTGTTTCGCTCGCAAATTCAGTACCATATTGACCTTGACCTTGTTGCGCTTGTTGGTTTTGGCGCTTCACTTCTTCTGCATTTGTTTTGCTTGGGTTGTTTTGATTGTTACGTTTAGCCATTGATATCACCTCCACGACATTTAATTTACCCAAGCTGTCATTTTTTATTCGCAAAAAAATGATAAGGATTTATGTGAGGTAGTCCGTAACAATCCAATGATTTAAAAAAGACATTGGATTATTATAATTGCCGATAAATATTTTGGTGGGATACTGGTAAGGGATATTGTTCTACTTCTTTCTTGGTAAGAAGTTTCATCCTAGCCGGTAATCTAATCGTTCCTTTTATTTTTATATGTTTAACTGTTAAATACCAAATTAAATGAGAGAACACATGCTTCACCGGTTCTTTCTCCGTTGTCTGCAATACTTTCGTTTGAAATTTTTCTTGTATATATGCCTCTAAGTGCTGTTCATCAATTGTCGTGGTATCCACCATCGGAAACTGCCACATCTGAGCTAACAACCCATTATTTGGACGTTGCTCCAATACACACCTGCCTGTTTCATCTTCTATAATAAATGCTACATAATGCTTCGTAGACTGTTTTGTTTTCTTCACCTTGACTGGCAAGGTCTCTTCCACTCCAGCTTGAAAGGCTAAACAATGCTGTTGAACCGGGCATAAGAGGCAACTCGGTTTTTTGGGAGTACAGACTAATGCCCCTAGTTCCATTAGTCCTTGATTGAAGGCAGACGGATTTTCTTTTGAAATAAGTTGGTAAACTGCTGTTTCAAAGGTTTTTCTTGTTTTTGCTTTAGCAATGTCTTCCTCAATTCGCAAAATTCGAGATAATACTCGCATGACATTCCCATCAACTGCAGGTTCGGGTTTGTTATAGGCAATGCTTAATATTGCCCCTTTGGTATAAGGACCTACCCCTTTTAATTCACCTAATTCTTTTGGGGTCTCGGGAACCTGTGCGCGATATTCACTGACAACTTCTTTAACTGCCGTTTGTAAATTACGTGCTCGCGAATAATAGCCTAAACCCTCCCACGCTTTTAACACCTGTTGTTCTTCCGCCTCTGCTAATGCTTCTAAATCAGGAAACTGCTTCATAAAATGTTGGAAATAAGGAATGACAGTATCAACCTTTGTCTGCTGCAGCATAATTTCTGATACCCAAACACGATATGGATCTTTATTTTCCCGCCATGGTAATATTCGCTGCTCCTTTTCAAACCAGTTGATTAAATCCTGTTGAAATTGGGGTATATTAATAGTAGACGTGTATGACACAATAGCTTCATCCTTCTTTAATTGGTTTATTGCGAATAGTGCAATCGCAATGATTTTACTGTATGTTAGTACCATGATAAAATAAAATGTAGTTAAACTAACTATTTATTCGAGGGTTTTAAACAACCACTTCTAACATGATTGAGTTAATGAAATTACGTTCTATACAGAAAGGGGCAGCTAATATGGACACTGCCACACATATTACGATGGGCATTGCCATAGGTGGACTAGCCACATTAGATCCAGTAGTACAACAAGATACAACCCTTTTTACTTCGATAATGGTTGGTGCGATTATCGGATCACACGCACCAGACTTTGATACGATTTTAAAACTGAGAAACAATGCGGTGTATATTCGGCATCACCGTGGTATTACCCACTCGATGCCTGCCGTCTTTTTTTGGGGCATATCCGTATCTTCCTTTATATATTTATTTGTTCCAGAAGTTAATTTTCTGCACTTGTGGTTATGGACATTTCTAGCTGTAATCTTACATGTGTTCGTCGATGTATTTAATGCCTATGGTACGCAAGCATATCGGCCATTCACAAAAAAATGGGTGGCATATGGATTTATCAGTACATTCGACCCTTATATATTCAGCTTGCATGTTATTGGCATTATTGCCTGGTTGCTTGGAGCGAATCCAGGATATACTTGGTTATTAATTTACTTTATTATTTTATTGTATTACATCAAACGTTTTATCGACAAGCGTGAAATTGTCAAGATTATTCATGGCAATTTTGCCGGAGTGGAACAAATTGCGACTTCGCCCACAACGAAACAAAACATTTGGCGAGTTGCCTTAACAACCACCAATTATTATTATGTTGGCAGAGTTGGAGATGGTCATATTACCATCGAAGACCGATTTGCGCGTATTCCAGTTCCGGATAATGAATTGATAACCGCTGCTAAACAGGATAAAAATATATCGGCATTCCTGTCATTTTCCCCTATTTATCGCTGGGAAATTAGTGAATACGATGATTTTAGTGAAGTTCGCTTCATCGATTTACGCTATCGATCGGAGGAAGGCCACTATACTTTTATCGCCATTGTACAGATTGATGACAACATGCGTCTAATGAACTCCTATACAGGATGGGTTTTCTCAGAGGAAAAACTTCAAGATAAATTAAAAATGGACAGCAAAATGGCGTAATCAAGCTTGAGCAAGGCAGGGGATGATAACTTCCCCTGTTTTTTTATGTTAGTGAATGGTTTTATTACTTTTATCAATCATTTGCTGATACTTGGGATATCTGGTAGCAAAATCTGTCAGGTTACTGCCGTACTGATCAATAAAATGACGAACGAACTTTGCGGTGATATCCGCCCCTTCATACTCACGCCCAGCCTTTGCACGGGATGCTTCAAAATCCTCCCACAATAATTCAACCCAACTTCGCGCCTCTAATAAGGTGAGTGAGGTATCTTTCTGTTTTAGTTCTTCTGATAACTTCTGTATCTCTTCCTGCATCGTCATCTTCTCCTCATTAAATGGATCACTGCGTTAAGTGTCCCTATGCTATTTTAGTGAAAAACCAATAAAATCCTCCTACTGGACGTTATCTTAATTGTTGCAATACTTCAGGGAATATCGGTGAAACCTATATAGTGTCATTGTTTATCTCCTAAGATGGAAAGTGGTACGGCTTCTTCCTTTTCAAATTTCTGGCCTAATAAATTAATTCTATATCCCCATGCAAATACACCATTAATATAGGTTATTTCAAATTGTTGTCCGGGATCTCCAGCTAATTCATAACGCGCACCCTTTTCAAAATCTGCTGGATTCACCAAATAAGCAGCAGCCATTTGCATTTTCCTCTGTAAAATTTCATACTCACTTATATTTCCCCATTGCTCCGCCTTTTGCAATTTTTCTTTCAGACTAGCTACTTCGGCATGCAATTCTTCTACTGTATATGTACTGTATCTACGGTCCATTATTACACCACCATTTATTGTTCTTACTACTATTTTAGCATGTTTGTGCAAGGGATTATTCTTTTATGTACTCATCAATAAAACGGTCTATCAAATCAACTGGAAAGCCTTTTCGATACAAACCTGCCTTGACCTTCTGTATTAACATATAGCCAGATTCTTTCTTTTGGAACTTGGCTATTAATTTTTCTCCTTGATAGACAGCGGCTTTATACTCTTCGCCCTGATCACGCTGGTCAGCTATTTGTGCCAACACTACAGAAATCACTTCTTGAGTAAATCCTTTCTGTAATAGCGATTGTGTCGTGCTATTGATCTGCTGTTGGTGCGATTTTTTACTGGAAGGCTTTAATTGTTTATTTACCCATTTTTCAACTTTAGCGGTTTGTTCCTCAAAAGTATAAGCCGTTATTGCCTGTTCAATAATTGTTGGAGCTACTCCTTTTTCGGCTAATTCTTTTTTTATCATGAGCGGACCTTTGCTGGAAGTCTGTATTCTAGTAGTTACTAAGGCTTCACTAAAGGCCAAGTCATCTAAAAGTTGTTCCTTCTTCAGCCTAGTGATAACTTCCTCAATATAGTCAGGGTCAATCTCCTTCTTCCGCAAATAATCAGCTATTTCTTTCTCGGAACGCATCCGATAACTTAAGTATCTTATCGAGAAAAGATAGGCCTTATGCGCTGCATCCTGCTCCTGAATTTTTTCAATTGTCTCATTAGTGAGCTCAAGCCCTTTGTGCAAATGATAAGTAATAAGTACATCTTCACCAACACTAAATCCATAATATTCCTGGCCGTTTTCCTGGAAAAATATATTATAGCGGTCCTTGCGTTTTTTTTGAGCCGAGATCTTCGCAATTTCAGGCATATTATTCACCTCACTTATTTATTTTAACAAACAAACATTTGTTCGTCAAATAAGAATTTGTATTCGAAGTAGAAACTTGTAACAAACAACTTTATTACATGGATATAGATGGAACAGCTACTCTTGCATAGCCCGACTTCTCGATACTCCGATTCGTTCAATATCATCATCTTTTCAAATCCTATTATATCAAACAGTCTACATTTACTTATATAAAATTGCTGCTTGCCTGCATTTCAAAAAAGGCATATGATTAATAACGGAGGTTTTGCAGGTGAAGTATTTAATCATGGTATTACAAATTGGTACGCTTTTCCTTTTTAATTATATTGGACAGCTAATTCAAAGTTGCTTCTCCCTTTTTATTCCGGGTAGTTTGATTGGCATGTTATTACTATTTAGTCTGTTAAGTCTGCAGGTTATTCCTATCACTTGGCTACAATCAGGAGTTGATTGGCTACTGAAGGATATACCTTTTTTCTTTATTCCGGTCACTGTAGGGGTCGTTCAATATATTAATTTTTTCTATGGTAAAGGGAGTTTACTAGTACTTCTTGTTATTATTAGCACCCTTTTTGTCATTGCTATCACTGGTCTCATAACAGACCAACTGCTAAAAAACAGGAGGGCTGCTCATGACTGATGTTTTTATTGGATTGACTGCAATTATTACGACAATCATCCTTTACCAGGTCACAAAGAAGATTTATTATCTAAAACCAAGCCCATTTACACTGCCTATCTTTCTTTCGACAGTTATCATCGTGTTATGTCTATTAATTAGCGATATTCCTTATCACACTTATATGATGGGTGCTCAGTGGATTGATTTATTTCTAGGACCCATCGTCGTGTCTTTAGCCATTCCTTTATATCGGCAGCTTGGCTTGATCAAAAAATTTGCTCTGCCAATTATCGTCGGTATATTTGCTGGTTCATTAATGGGAGTTATCACCGGTACTGTGGGAAGCCTATTGCTTGGCTTTGATCGTTGGCTGATTCAGTCGGTAGCAGCCAAGTCAGTTACCGCACCGATTGCCATTAGCATTACAGAAACTGTGGGAGGAAATATATCACTTGTCGCCGTATTTGTCATGGTAGCAGGAATAAGTGGAGCTATGTTTGGTCCTTCCATTCTTCGATTATGTCGAATTACACACCCGGTCGCCAAAGGTCTTAGCATCGGTACCGCCTCTCATGCGATTGGGACTGCTAAGGCACTGGAACTAGGGGAATTAGAAGGAGCAGTAAGTGCCTTATCGATGATTATTAGCGCAGTGATGGTCTCCTTCCTTGTACCTGTTATCTTATCATTGATATAATGAGTGAACAGATAAGTTGACAACCCGTAGAACAAGCGTTATTTTTAACTGATGATTCTCTTGATGTCTTGCAGGAAAGACATAGGAAGGTGATGCTATGGGAATCGTTGTCGTAGAAATTTGTGATAGTAATTTAATGAATACGTTGGACATAGAACATATTATTGAATCAGAATATCCAGAAGTAGCGGTATTAATCAGTGATTGTCTAAGCTTTTGCGGGTTATGCAGATTAAAGCCCTATGCATTAGTGAATAACCAACGTGTCCATGGAAAAACGCCGGAAGAAACATTAGATAAGATCAGAAAGGCGATTGAAGAAGAATTGGCCTTTTATCAATAATTTAAAAAAACTAGAGCTTCTATGAGCTCTAGTTTTTTTATTCAAAGATAGCCGATATATCTATGAAACGTTTATCGTGCGCTTCTGCAACGGCTTCATGAGTAAGCTTACCCTGGTAGGTGTTAATTCCCTTGGCAAAGGCTGAATCCTGTCGTCCATATTCTAACAAACCTTGGTTTGCCAATTTAAGGATGTAGGGTGCAGTCATATTAGTCAGTGAGTAGGTTGACGTTTTTGCTACTGCGCCTGGGATATTAGCAACAGCATAATGATTGACTCCGTGTTTAACATATATCGGATCCTGATGGGTGGTAATCCTATCAATGGTTTCAATCGATCCTCCTTGATCGACGGCTACATCGACAATGACAGATCCTTTTTCCATCGTTTGCACCATTTCTTCTGTTACAAGTTTTGGTGCCTTGGCTCCAGGTATCAACACTGCTCCGATGATCAAGTCCGCTTTTTCCACTTGTTCTCTTAGGTTAAATTCATTAGAAGCCAGGGTATGAATCTTGCCTTGGAAGGAATCTTCAAGTTGTCGTAGACGCTCGATATTGATATCCAATAATGTCGTGTTCGCACCAAGTCCAACCGCAATCTTTGCGGCATTACTACCTACAATGCCTCCACCTACAATCATAACGTTCGCCGGTGACACGCCAGGAACTCCACCTGGTAAGATACCTTTTCCACCATATATTTTTTCCAAAAAGCGAATACCCACTTGTACAGACATTCGACCGGCGATTTCACTCATTGGTACTAGTAAAGGTAAGCTACCATCTGGGTTCTGAATCGTTTCATAAGCAACCGAAGTTGTTTTTGCTTCTAATAATGCCTCGGTCACTTCTTTTTCGGCAGCTAGATGTAAATAAGTAAATAATACCAGATCCTCGCGTAAAAATGCGAATTCTTCTGGCTGCGGCTCTTTTACTTTAATCACCAATTCCTGCGCCCAAGCTTGCTCTGCCGTTGGTACAATGGTTGCACCGGCCTTTTGATAATCCTCGTCTGCAATACTACTTCCTGTTCCTGCTCCAGTCTCCATCGCTACCTCATGGCCTTGCTGGGTAAGCATCAAGACCATCGCAGGAGTCATCCCTACTCGATTTTCGTTACTTTTTATTTCCTTAGGCACCCCTATCTTCATAACAACACCAACTTTCTTGAACGAGATATTTAATCTTATTATAGTACTTCCCTGTTTCGCATGAAAAATAACGCCCATAAAAAAATAGCTTATGGTAAAGAGATTCGAGTTATTTAGTGTGCTTTTTTGATAATTGCGTTGCATTTTATAATTATATAGTGTACATTATTAGTGAATAAACTATCTAAGGAGGAATTGATAATGTACAAAACAAGACAGCCGCAAAAAATGGGTCAGATCATTTGTGGGAACTGTGGAAATGCAATAGATGTATTCTCTACTGATAAAGTTACTACTTACTATTCCTTTTGCAAAAACCCAAGATGCTGGCAGCAGACTGTAAGGTAACTCCCGAAAGAAAGCGTGTTCATTTTTTTGGAATTTACAACCTATATAAGTTGAATGAAATTATTGTGGATTGATATCGGATAGGTGTTCTTGATCCATTTAGGCGGTATGATGAGATCAAACGAGGTATTAACAGAAAATAATGCAAGCAAAGACTTGCTTGTAACACGTTTTTGTTACATTTATAAGTCTTACTCCCTGAATTTTGGTCATCATCTATTTTGATCTTAATAAATCATCAACGCCAAGCAACAGCTATATTATCCAAAAAAAGAACCTGACAGACGGGTATAAGTCTGCCAGGTTCTTTTTTTATGGAGCATAGCGGATTCGAACCGCTGACCCTCGCGCTGCCAGCACGATGCTCTCCCGCTGAGCTAATGCCCCTTTAGGCTACCTTACCTATTATAAGCAATTTCATTCGTCTCTTCAAGCATAAATTTATATTAATTGCAGATTTTCTGTTATACGGTAAGGTAGACAAATTAGCATTTCCTTTGAACAGGTAACGTACAACAACGAAATGAACCACCAGACTTGATAATCTCAGAAAAGGGTACCTCTATCACTTGGAATCCTTTCTGCTCTAACTTTTGATTAATTCGTTTATTTTCAGGCAAAGAAATAACGACTCCATCACCAAGGGATAATACATTCGTTCCCATGTAGAATTGTTCCTCAGCTGACACCTCGATTAAATCAAATCGTTTATGCAGCTGTCGCACATCATCAGTGGAAAAAGCACCATCATATATGAGACCTTCCCTTTCACTAACTAGGTTAAAACAACAATCTAGATGGAGAATATCCTTTCTCATCGGTAATGGTACTATTTGTTTGTCTGGAAGCAATTGCTGAAGGTGTTGAATAGCCTTGGCAGTGGTTCGATTACTGTTACCAGCATAAACGATGTCATCGGTAATGACAATATCGCCACCTTCCATCGTATCAACCGTTAATGGCTGATAATCGATGTCATGCTGTTGGAGTGTCTGCTGGAGGACCTCTACCTCCCCTTTTCTAATCGGCTGTTCCATTTTGCAAGTAAACAAATGTTCATCAATCGTAAAACCAATATCACGGGTAAAAACTTGTTCATTCAAATCTGGGGATGGTGTTAGCTCGATCACTTCGATCTCTAATTTTTTCAAGGTTTGCACAAAGTTCTGATATTGCTGCATGGCTAAACGGGTGTTGATATTTTCCTTTTGATATTTTCGCTGTGTTTCATTAATAATATTTCTGATTTCCATATACATTGGTGGACAAGTGATCACTCGTGTTAAGTGATCGTATTCATTTATTTGATAGACCATGAATTGCTGACTCCTCTTTCCTGTCAAAGTGTGCTATTACTGTCCTACCCCTTTTATTTCAGGGATAATCTTGATTGACTTTCAGAATTATATACCAGATAAGCCTCATTGTATATCATACGCTATTTGCCCAGTTTCATGCTGGGATGATGTTTTAAGAAGTGGTTTAATACACTAAAAGCACCCTCATCACGTGAGGGTGCCCTATTAAATCGTTCTATTAGACGTTTCTAACCACAATATCCTCGTTCTCAAAAGTGACTTCTACTTTGTTCACCTGATCTTCTTCTAGGATAATGTCGGTAATGCCATCTTCCACTTTGTCTTGGATCACACGACGTAATGGACGTGCACCAAAGCGTGGATCATAGCCTTTATCGGCAAGGAATTTCTTCGCTTCATCACTTACTGTTATTTCAAGTTCTGCTTCTTGAAGATGGTCGGATAATTCAGCAAGCATTAAATCAACAATCTGCAACAAGTCTGCTTCTGTTAATTCATTAAACGGAATGATCGCGTCAAAACGATTAAGGAATTCCGCTTTGAAATAATCTGTTAAATGCTCTAGCACGGAAACAGCTTCATTGTTGTCACTATTAAATCCTACTGAAATATTTTTGACATTGGTACCGGCATTACTTGTCATAATAATCACGGTATCCTTGAAGCTGACTGTCCGACCATGACTGTCGGTTAAGTGACCATCCTCCATAATCTGTAAGAACATATTCTGTACATCTGGATGTGCCTTCTCGATTTCATCTAATAAAAGCAAGCTATATGGATTGCGACGAACCTTTTCGGTTAATTGACCTGCCTCTTCATGACCTACATAGCCAGGAGGAGAACCGATAATTTTAGAGATCGTGTGTTTTTCCATATACTCACTCATGTCTAATCGAATCATCGCATCCTTGGTACCAAATATTTCTTCAGCTAACGCCTTGGTCAATTCGGTTTTACCTACACCTGTTGGACCAACAAATAGGAAGGAACCGATGGGACGATATTTAGATTTTAGTCCTGCTCTACTACGACGCACTGCTTTGGCAACCTTATCTACGGCATGTTGTTGACCGATTACCTTCTGGCTGAGATTGTCGGCTAGCTGCTTCATTTTAGACTGTTCATCTGCCTGAATCTTGCGGACAGGAATACCTGTTTTTTCTTCAATAATTAATTGAATGTCCTCGATCGTTACTTCAGCCTTTGGTTTTTCTTGAGATTCCGCCAATTTTTGTTCAAGTTTAATCTCTTGGTGGCGAAGGTTAGCAGCACGCTCATAGTCTTCTTGTTCTGCTGCTTCTGTTTTTTCTTTAACAATTTCATCCAATCGACTTTGAATACTGTCATGATCTGATTCACTGACAGTTAAGTTCAAACGTGCGCCTGCCTCATCAATCAAGTCAATTGCCTTATCTGGTAAGAAACGATCTTGAATATACCTTTTCGATAAACGAACGGCAGCGCTCAATACTTCATCAGAGTAACCTACTTGATGGTATTGTTGATAACGATCTTTTAAGCCTTGTAAAATTTGTTCTGTTTCTTCCAATGTTGGCTCTTTAACCATAATAGGTTGGAAACGACGTTCTAATGCTGCGTCTTTTTCAATTTGACGGTATTCTTTTAACGTAGTTGCTCCAATTAATTGCAGCTCGCCACGAGCAAGAGCTGGTTTTAGGATGTTACCTGCGTCCATTTGCGAACCCTCAGCAGTGCCGGCGCCTACCAACAGATGAATTTCATCCACAAATAGGATGACTTCTTGACGCTCTTGCAACTCAGAAACCAATTGCTTCATACGCTCTTCAAATTGACCACGCACTCCCGTGTTAGCAACCAGCGAAGCGACATCTAAAATATAGATTTGTTTGTCTAATAATTTCGCTGGCACACTACCTTCTGTTACTTTTAGTGCCAAACCTTCTGCAATAGCAGTTTTACCTACCCCAGGTTCCCCGATAAGAACAGGGTTATTTTTACTGCGGCGGTTTAAGGTTTCCATCACACGTTTTACCTCTTGATCGCGCCCAATAACTGGATCAATCTGACCCGATCTTGCTGCATCTGTTAGATTTTTACCTAGTTGATCAAGCAGGCCATTCCCTCTGCCACCTTTTCTAGTACGGGTTTGCGCTTGGGCTGTTCCAGAGCCATTTGCTCCCCCAGCGAAGAATTCTTCAAACCCTTGTCCACCAAACATTCCTGATGGTTGTTTCATTTGATTTTTAATATCTTCAAAGCATGACTGACACACATGTAATGATTCTGTTTGATTATTGACTCGAAGGTTTACATTAATAGTTGCTTGATGAACACCACATTGTTGGCATTTCATAGATAATTCCTCCTTCAAATTAGTAGGATGAAGGCCAAGGTCAACTTTGACTTTGACTATCTTTGACCTTCCTTGATTCTTATTATACTCTGACCTTTTTTGACTTTCAATATCTTTGCTCAAAAAAATTATTTTTTTCATAAAAGGTCGATCAGAAACATGTGTGAGGCAAGTCTTTGCTCACATTATTTCCTAATAATACCTTGTTTGATCCCTTCGTGTGAATGGCGATTCACACGAAGGGATCAAGAGCACCTATCAGATATCAATCCACAATGATTTCATTCAACTTATATCATGAAAAAATGCTGACTACCGATCAGGAAGGGGGATTCGTTCCAGGTCAACATCATTTCAAGTCCTATTATACAAGCCAATATGGAGATTCGATGTGTCATTTTTGAACAATTTTTAGAAGGTCGAACTTTTCTCCAACATTGCTTTTATGCTACACTTACATTAATCCACTCAAAAAGGAGTTGTGTGCTTTATGGCCATGCTGGAAATGCTTTATAATAAAAGGAAAATCCGTTTAAAAGTCACTCATTTAACGATTTACCGACAAACTAAAATCATCGAAGCATATGGAAAGAATCGTCATTCCTACTATCTATTCTGCTATAAAAATCAGTTTATCAATATCAAGAAAACTGCTTCTATCCAATTAACATCCTATCTTGCAAGAGCACTGCGAACGGGAGTATCCTATCCAGCTGATCATTTCTTAACGAATGCTTTCTTACAGTTGCAAAATCAATCATCGCTTATCTCTAACAATCAAATGGTCCAGCAGTTAAAAAAAAGCTATCATCCATCTGAAATGCTTTATGTATTGGCAATGTTTGACCATTATATACAACCACATAAAATTCAAACCTTTTGTAAGGACGCCTTTTATCGTTATCGAAGAAATGGTCAACTTAAAAAAGCCTTTCAGGTCGTCTTACATTTTGCAGAGGCACGTCCTGACGATACCTTCGCTAATGACATGCTGCAACATCGTGATTTCCAAAAATATAAAGTACCATATGACCATATCCCTCAGCTAATCCAAGATTGGCAAGATCCGCTCTATATTGAGAACTATATCGTTGACCAAGACTTTCCTGCTCCTTTCGTTCCGTCGTTGTTTGACCAATACCACCAGGATAACCGTATATTTGATCAAATTTACCTTTATTACATCCGACATCAGCACTTGCATACAGATACTTCCATAACTAACTTGTTAAACGATTATTTTACGACCGACCAGCAGATTCACTTTTGGCAGCATATCTTACAAACCACCCTTGAACCAGAGCAAATTATGAAGCATTTATTATCACTAGAAGCATATGATACCGTGCTGCACTATTATCTACAGTCACCCATTAATGCAGAACAGCAGGAGACCTTTGAACTGGCACTACAGTCTGCCTCTACAGAAGAACTTAGCAGGAATTATCAGGCTTTACTTAAGCAGCTAACGGTAACTTATCAAGAAGATCATCCACACTTGGAAAAAGTGTTACAGCAAGTACTAAAGAAACTGCTCCCTGTCATCCCAATAAGAGACATTCTGAAACGGATTGAGCATACCGAACTTCCCATCGTACAGAAACTGCGCAATATGGAGAAATTGATGCAGAACCCTGACCAGCAATATGCCCTTGGGGAGCTCTATTATGATTTAGAACAATATGACCAGGCCATCTCATGCTTTGAATGGGAAATGGAATTATCACCAAAGAATGCAGCCCCTATTCAATATTTATATAAGAGTCATTTAGCAAAAGGGGATAAAGAACAAGCTTCTATGTATAAGCAGCTACTAGGTAATATCCCTTCTTGAACCTCGTTTATGAAAGAATGGCGGCCACTTTTTATATGTTATAATACGAAAAAAATATTACCTATAGAAACGGATGTGACAATAATGGAGAAACAATATTTTGCTATTATCGATATCGGTTCCAACACCATGCGCCTTGTGATTTATTTAAGAGAAAAAGGCGGCAGATTAAAAGAGATTGAGAACGTCAAGGCGGTTGCCCGACTGCGAACTTTCCTCGAAGAAGATCATACGGTAAGCCAAGCTGGTATTGACCGATTAATCACTACCTTGCAAAGCTTCCAGGATGTCTTGGCTAGCTATACGTTACAGGATATTGTTTGTGTAGCGACAGCAACGATTAGACAAGCTGCTAACCAAGAAGATATTGAAAAACAAGTAAGTAAACAGACTGGGCTTGCGATGCGTATTCTTTCAGAAAAAGAAGAGGCTTATTATGGATATTTGGCCGTAGTCAACTCTACCTCCATTACTACAGGAATCACGGTGGATATTGGTGGTGGAAGTACTGAGGTAACTTATTTCGAAGACCGCGAAATAAAAGAATCACATAGCTTTCCTTTTGGTGCACTGACTCTAAAAGATTTCTTTAAACATACCCTTCCTACCACCAATGAGTTAAATAAGCTTCGGCATTACTTAATCAAGCAATTTGATACATTACCATGGTTGAGAAATCGTGAAGTGCCTTTAATCGCCATCGGTGGAAGTGCTCGTAACTTGACCCAAATCGATCAAAACCTAAAAAAATACCCGTTAGCTGGGTTACATCAGTATCAAATGTATGACACAGATATTATGCAAGTCAGTAATTATCTCACCTCACTGAAGCCAGAAAACTTAACGAAAGTAGAGGGATTATCCAAGGATCGAGCGGATATTATCATTCCTGCTATTGAAGTATTTCACAGCCTCTATCAAACGATACAAGCCGATAGTTTTATTCTCAGTCGCAAAGGCTTACGCGATGGAGTATTTTACGAACAATTATCTAAAGAGATGGGCTATGCGATTTTCCCCAATGTCCTTGAAGACAGCATTCAAGAACTGATTAATGATTATGACCTGGATCTAAAACAAGTGACTCATGTTCAGTTTTTCGCTAAAGCCCTTTTTAATTATTGCCGTGAGAATGGTTTACTACATTTAAAGAAGCAAGACTGGCTTCTGTTAAAAAGAGCGAGCTGTCTCTGTCACCTAGGTGAATATATTGATGCCGAATCAAGCGCACAGCATAGCTTCTACTTATTGGCCAATCGTACGATAGATGGACTGATGCACAAAGATCGATTAAAGCTTGCTTTAGTAGCTTCTTACAAAAACAAGACCGTGTTCAAACAGTTTATCCAGCCTTACAAGTCATGGTTTCTGAAAGAGGAACGAAAAAAACTGCAACACCTAGGGGCAATGTTAAAATTCAGTTATTGTTTAGATGCTACCAAAAGACAGGTAGTGCAAGATATTTCCTTTAAGCAAAAGAAGCAGGCCTTAGTCATTACATTATTGTGCGATGGCGATGCCCGGCCAGAAGAATATCAATCAGAAAAACAAAAGAAACACTTAGAAAAAGCGATCCATCAAAATATTCAATTAAAATTCAAAATGAAATAGAACTATTTTACACGAATCAAACATACACTTTACATAGGCTTAACAATGGAAAGTTATACTATAAGAGGTTGTTCAACTGCTCTCACGAGTTTTTTATACCTTCTGACTGCACAAAAAGGGTGATATCATATGACTAAAAACACAGAAAAAACTAAACCCCACCCACCGGCTGATTACAACAATAGAGAGCTAAGCTGGCTTTCTTTTAATAAGCGGGTGCTAGAAGAAGCTAGTGATGTAAAGAATCCATTATTAGAGCGACTGCGCTTTCTGTCCATCTTTTCATCTAATCTTGATGAATTCTTTATGGTGCGTGTGGCTGGATTAAAAGACCAAGTAAAAGCGGAATTTAACCGACCGGATAACAAATCCGTTCTGACACCAAAACAACAGCTTGCTCGAATTTCCGACTTTAATCATGAATTAGTGCAGGAACAATATACCTTATATAAACAATTATTCGCTGAACTAGAAAAAGAAGATATTCGGATTATCCAGATGGAAGATTTAACAAAACAACAGCTTGACGGCTTAAGTGACTATTTTGCAGAACACATTTTTCCGATTCTCACACCAATGGCCATTGATGCCTATCGGGCATTTCCAATGTTGCTAAGCAAATCTATCAACCTCGTCGTGCAGTTAGCCGATCACTATGACCATGAACAAGAACATCATAAAACGGCGATTGTACAGGTGCCTGCTCTACTTGATCGCTTCTTGCGAATGGATGACTCCCACCATTATGTTTTATTAGAAGATGTCATTCGCTATTATATTCATAAATGTTTCGAAGGGTATCATGTGACTTCTGTAACCACCTTTCGCATCACAAGGAATGCAGATATGACTATTCACGAAGAAGGAGCACATGATTTATTGAAGGAGATCGAGAAGGAATTAAAAAAACGGCGATTTGGTGCTGCCGTTCGACTAGAGGTAGACGCCAGACAGCAGGATTCGGGAATGGTTGATTTCTTACTGCACGTGCTGGACATTCATAAAAAAGACTTATATGTGATGAATGGACCGTTGGATCTCACCTGCTTGGGTGAGTTTTACAGCCAATTGGAGCAAGATAATGAACACTTAATTTACGAAACATTAATTCCACAACCAGCCCTAGATATACATGAGGATGAAACGGTATTTGATGCGGTAAGAAAGCGGGATATTTTTCTCCACCATCCTTATGAATCCTTTGAACCTATTGTCGATTTGGTCAGGGAAGCGGCCGATGATCCAGAAGTGCTTGCGATCAAGCAGACATTATACCGGGTAAGTGGTGGCTCCCCCATTATTGCCGGATTGAAACGAGCTGCTGAAAACGGTAAGCAAGTCACTGTTCTGGTCGAATTGAAGGCTCGTTTTGATGAAGAGAATAATGTGCAGTGGGCTAAACAATTAGAAATAGCTGGCTGTCATGTTATCTATGGCATGATTTCCTTAAAAACCCATAGTAAAATCACCTTGATTGTTCGCAAACATCAACAGCGGATTGAACGAATCGTACATTTAGGAACCGGTAATTATAATGATCAGACAGCCAAATTTTACACCGATATGTCTTACGTCACGATAAAGCGTAAGTTTGGTGTGGATGCCACTAATTTCTTTAATTATTTAAGTGGCTACACCGAAAAACCTACCTTTCATCATTTATCAATGGCCCCATTTGATATTCGCAACGACTTATTGACATATATTGATCAGGAAATGGACTTCCACAAACGCTATAAAAATGGTTATATTATTGCCAAAATGAATTCCTTAACCGATAAACTTTTAATTGAAAAATTGTATGAGGCCTCACAAATTGGAGTGAAGATTGATCTGATCGTTCGTGGTATTTGCTGCTTGCGACCAAAAATTCCAGGTGTAAGTGATAATATCCATGTACGCAGTATTGTGGGCCGTTTTCTTGAACATAGCCGCGTGTATTATTTTTATCACAATGGAGAGGATAAGGTCTTTTTATCTTCTGCTGATTTAATGACAAGAAATATGGTGAAACGGGTTGAGCTTATGTTTCCTATTTTTGAAGGACGGATCAAAGCACGAATTCTTTCTATTCTAAAGTTGATGCTGGAGGATACAGCCAAAGCGCGGATCCAATCACCCGATGGCAACTATGCACATATTACTTCTCCCAAAAACGATGTAGATTCTCAGTTAATCCTTTTCGAACAAGCATACCAACCTTTTATCATAGAATAAGCAGCCTCTTGTCGGGCTGCTTATCTCTTCTTTTAACAACTCACTATGATGGCCGTTTTGTACCCAGATGCAGTTCTTTAGGTAACATCTGCTTTAACATTAAGTCATCCAGGCTTTTGAATTGATAACCTTGTTCTTTTAAATCATCGATTAAATAAGCCAATGCATCCGCATTATCTTGTGAAACGGTATGCATTAATACAATGGCACCTGGATGAATCTGATCCATGACTTGCTTATACGCATGTTCCCAGCCTTGCTCCGATCCTTGGTTCCAATCAACGAATGCAAGCGACCAGAATATATGGGTATAACCCAGCTCACCGGCCCATTCCAGAGTCGTTTCATTAAAAGTTCCCTTCGGCGGGCGAATATATTTCACATTTACTTGTTGATCGATTTCTTTTAATTTATCGGTTAATACTGTTACATCCTTAGTGAATGCCTTATTTGATAAAGCAGTAAAATCACGATGCCCATCGGAATGATTTCCAATAATATGATTGTCTTTTATCATTCGTTTGACCAGTGATGGCTGATCAGTAACATAATGACCGGTTAAGAAGAAAGTCGCTGGTACGTTTTTCTCTGCTAATACATCAAGAATTTGTTTAGTATATCCTGCCTCATAACCATTGTCAAAGGTTAAATAGATATCCTTATCGCCAGATGGGTCTACATAGAAGGCGTCATATTTGGCTAAGATTGCTTCAAATTTTCCTACTTCAGGTGGCTGATGATCGGCAGCTTTCTTATATCCCCAGCCATAACTTACTGCTTCAGCTTGCAAAGGAAAAAGAAATAAACCAATCAAGAGCAATACATATAATTTTTTCATAAAAACTCACCTTTTTTTCTTTTATTTTGACATCCAGGCAGTTTTTTATGCTTTTTTACACTAAAATAATGCTGGCAATCCAGCCAAAAATAAACAACGAAGCAAAAGTAGATACGGAACCTTTGAATTGGTTCCAGATCCAAATCATTCCATAGGTTTAAGCCTATTTCGAGTCTATGGTGATGAACCCTTTCTAAATAACTTAAGGCGTGCATATCATACTCAGACAAACACACTTTAGTAAATCCAAGTATCAATGGCTCAGGTTAATCACTTCCAACTTCTCAGTAATGTTGACAGATTCCTCTATCGTCCGAATCATCGAACAATTTTTCCTGGCGACTTCTAAAGCTTTTTCTAATTGATCTTTTTTTAGTTGGGAACCCTTAACAACAAATTGCAATTCGATAGCCGTAATCTTATTGGCGTGTTGAGGTGATCGTTCCACATCTGCAGTAATCTTTAAATCATCAATATCGATCCGCTTCTTTTTTAACACCTTACAGAACACAGAAGCGCTACAGCCTGTCACCGAAGCTACCATTAATTCAAATGGGCGGTAACCATTATCTTCATTACCAGCAATATCTAATTCTCCATAAGCCAAATTAGTCCTTACCCCACCTTGTTTCAGATAAAATTCCATTGCCTTCCCTCCTTGTTCCCTTGTTATAGTTAGTTTACCACACTCTGATAATCGATAAGCTTGATCACGAAAATAAGCTAGGCAGATGTTCTCCTGCCTAGCTTACGGATGACGCACGTATTGCCTTTCTCTCTTTCTTCTGAGCGAACAAGGCATTGATCTCACCGCCAACGATGATAATAATACCCGACAGGTAGAACCAGAACATCATAATGATTACCCCACCGAGACTGCCATATGTCGCAGAATAATTTGCCATATTGGATACATAATAAGAAAAACCTAATGACGTTAATTGCCAAAAAACCGTTGCAAACAACGCACCTAGATAAGTATGTCTAAAGTAAACGTGTTTACTCGGTGCCATTTTGTATAACATAATCAACACAATAAAAAATACAACAGAAGAAACTACCCAGCGCAAGGTATTCCATAAACTTACAAAACCATCCGATAGACCGATCAAAGAAAAGATATACTCTCCGATCATCCGTCCAAAAATGGGTAAAGCAAATGCCATAATGATGACACCAATCATAGCAATCGTTAAAATAATCGAAATACCTCTTGCAATAAGAAATGGACGTGCTTCTTCAATATCATAGGCAGAGTTAAAAGAACGTATTAAAGCATTAATACCATTAGAAGCGGACCAAAGTGTACCAATAATACCAATGGATAACAATCCACCATTACGATTATTCATTACTTCTGAAATCGTACTATTTAACAAATTCACGATATCAGCAGGAGCGTAATCCGATAAGAAATTGATTACATCAATATCTTCAAAGGGTAAATAACCCATCAAGGTGACGAAGAAAATCATAAATGGAAACAAGGATAACAGAAAGAAATAAGATAACTGTGCCGACAACCCTGGGACATCGTGTCTCGAAATACGAGCTACCAATTGTTTAACGAACTGAACGAAACGATTGTCAGCTAGATTCATGTTCATCTCGCTCAAGTAGTTTATTGCTTGCCGATTGTACTTGATTAAGGATATCTAACACAGATGTCAGGGTAGCGGAAAGTTGTTTCGAATATTGTGTATATTGATTATTCAATTGTTGAACCGCCTCAACCGGGTTATGCAGATAAAAGGACACTTGACTGCCGCAATTTTTTACTCCTTTTGTTACATAATTTCTTGTATCTTTATTTGTTAATGTCAGAAGACCACCTACTACTGCACCGGCGATTACTCCTTTTATTACTTTATCTCTACTCATGATTTCAACTCTTTTCTCTATATTTTTTTATAGGACGAGTCCTGTTGGTTAGATATATAATAAAATAATTGCTCACAACCGGACTGGACTAATTCATACGTGTAATCAAAATTATTCGTAAAATAAGGGTCTGGAATATTGTTTTCTTCCATGTCGTCAACAAAATCCATTAACTTTTTCACAGTGACAGTCTCTTCTGCATAATTAAACCGAGACATTTCATCGATATTTTGCTGATCCATGGCTATGATATAATCAAAGTTAGCAAAATCATCTGCTGTCAATTTCCGAGCATGCTGTCCCTGATAAGAAATACCCTTTTCATCCAATTTATGTCTGGTACCCTCATGGGGCTGGCTGCCGATATGCCAATCACCTAAACCTGCAGAATCAATGATAAATTTCTCTTCCACTCCTTTGTCCTTCACTAATTGACGAAATACCGCTTCAGCCATGGGTGATCGGCAGATATTTCCCAAGCAAATAAACAACACCTTAATCATATGATACCACCATACCTCTCCTGTTAATCCTATTTCTGCTATCATTTATTGCTAATAGTACTAGAACAATCGTTGCAACTTATTACTATATTTTCGAACAGAACGATTCTGCTTCCATTTTCTTTTATCGATTAAAATTTGAAATTGAATTTCCTTTTCCGATATCCGTTTTCTAATATCTGCTTGCTCCTCTGCATTCGTGCAGGCATTTAATAAATCCCTTAATGACATTAACTCTTTGTTGATTTCTGCTTCTTCTGGAAGATAACCACTGTTTTTCATAATTCGATAGCTCATTCGCAAATCTTCTGGTACACCAGCCAGAGGGTCTTGACGTTGAGGTTTTCCTTTCCCCTCCAATTGATCAAAATCACCGTCAGCAATTGCTTGTTTAATCCGCTCTTCTGCCATTTGCGAAATGAAATCCACTATATACCATCCTTTCCCCTCACTATCATTACCAGTTCCAATTGCTCGGTAATTGCTGTAAACACTGATAAAGGTTGCGATATTGAAGTGAGGCTGATTGTAGTTCTTCTACAAACAGTATACATAAGAATGTCTTTCTTTTCATTGGTTAGCTTTTATAAAAATGAATATTTTACTATTTCAACAACCGTCATAATTTATTTTTTTCATAAGAATAATTATGTATTAGAGTGAGTTTTTTTATATAGGGAAGAGTATAAACAATGACTTACACATTTTATATGCGTTTTATTTACTTAACAATAGCTAATCAATAAACTGGAGGTTACATCATGTTCTCAACAACTGAAATTGGAATTGACTTAGGTACAGCAAATATACTAATTTATACTAAAAACAAAGGTATTATTTTAAACGAGCCCTCTGTCGTGGCAGTGGATACGTCTACGAATCAAGTCGTAGCAGTAGGAAATGAAGCAAAAGAAATGGTTGGGAAAACACCACGTAATATTGTTCCAATCCGTCCATTAAAGGATGGCGTGATTGCTGATTTTGATCGTACCACTCAAATGTTAAAAGCTTTTCTCAAAAAAGTGAGTAAAAAGGCTGGTGTATCAATGCGTAAGCCTAGTGTCGTTGTCTGCACCCCATCTGGGAGCACGGCAGTAGAGCGCCGAGCGATTGATAATGCAGTCAAAAATTTTGGTGCAAAAGAAGTACATCTTATCGAAGAACCTGTGGCGGCTGCCATTGGTGCGGACTTGCCAGTAGCAGAACCACAAGCAAGTATGATTGTCGATATTGGCGGCGGCACAAGCGAAGTGGGAATCATTTCCTTTGGCGGTGTGGTTGCCAGCCGTTCTGTGCGAGTTGGTGGTGATCATATGGACGAAGAGATTATCCAATATATCAAAAAGAAATATAATATCCTCATCGGGGAAAGCACAGCAGAACGTGTCAAGATTGAGATCGGGAACGCCGTGGACGGTCACCGAGAAGAAACAATGGATGTTCGAGGTCGTGATCTTGTCACAGGTTTACCTAAAGTGGTAACTATTCATTCAAGCGAAATTCATCACGCTATCAAAGAAGTGTTAGAATCCATTTTCCAGGCTATAACGGAAACACTTGAAGATTGCCCTCCTGAGTTGAGCGGCGATATTGTCGACCAAGGGATTACTATCACTGGCGGAGGTGCCTTATTAAAAGGAATGCAGGATTGGCTCGGCGAAGAAGTAAATGTACCGGTTCATCTTGCGAGCAGCCCCTTAGAATCTGTAGCGGTTGGAACCGGTCGATCCTTACAAATGATTCAAAAACTGCAAAAAGCGGCAAAATAATATGGAAATACCGGGCTTGACGGATTTAGCTATAAGAGGTTGTTCTTACGGACAGCATTTGGCGATTTGACGTTTTTTTGTCCGTTAGATTTATTCTTACAGACAGTATTTCGCGTTTGTGCGTTTTTTTGTCCGTGAGATCCATTCTTACAGACAGTATTTCGCGTTTGTGCGTTTTTTTGTCCGTGAGATCCATTCTTACGGACAGTATTTCGCGTTTTGCCGGTTTTTTGTCCGTGAGATCCATTCTTACGGACAGTATTTCGCGTTTTGCCGGTTTTTTGTCCGTGAGATCCATTCTTACAGACAGTATTTCGCGTTTTGCCGGTTTTTTGTCCGTGAGATTTATTCTTACGGACTCAGGAGCGTGTTTTCCTCTCCCTAGTCCGCGAGATGATGGGCAACATAGCACGCTGTCCATCATCATTTTTATCCTTGTTATTCAAAAGGCCATTCTGAAAGGCTGCTCATCGTGAATGTTGGTTGTTGTTCGATAACCTCGAGGTCTTCTGCAGTCGTTACACCTGTATGCACCAACAAGGAATCGATGTCTGCACGAATACCTGCCAGGATGTCTGTATCGTAATTGTCACCTATCATTAGGGTGTCTTGCTTTGTTGTGCCCAACACTTCTATCGCTTGTTCCACAATAATCGATTCTGGCTTGCCGATAAAAGTTGGTGTTACACCAGTGGATACAGACAAGACAGAAATCAATGAGCCTGCACCTGGTAAGAAGCCGCGCTCAGTTGGCAGTGCAACATCGCCATTTGTGGCTACAAACTGGGCACCGGATCGAATATTCAAAACTCCCTTAGTCAATTTTTCATAAGTGATAGTGCGGTCCAAACCCATTACAACAAAATCAGCATCCTCTTCCACTAATTCCAGTCCGCATTCTTCAAGAGCTAGGTGCAGTCCCTCCTCGCCAATGGCGTAGACTTTCCCATTAGGCTTTTGTTCTTTCAGATAATGAGCGGTTGCCATACTCGTGGTAAAGACATGTTCTGCTGTACTTGGTACTCCCATGCTTTGCAACTTTTCAGAGACATCTCGGGGATGTTTAGTGGAATTGTTGGTTACAAACAAATAGGGTAGCTTTTTTTCTTCCAATTTTTGCACAAAAGAGATTGCCTCTTCAATAGGCTCTGTTCCTTTATACATGGTTCCATCTAGGTCAATTAAAAATCCTTTATATTGTTTCATCGTGTCCTCCTAAATTTTTTAAAAATTCTATGTATTTTATTTGTTATTTTCATAATAAATGATAGTATATATTTATGACAATTGACAACTAGCACTATAGTTGATTGTTATCAGGTGGAATAATTCCATTGAAGTTTATAACATGCTACAATAGTAAAGTATGATGCCTGATAAATTTTACTTTATCACTGTAGTTGCTACATGATTATAGCATATCGTGACACATATGCATATAACTCGTAAATAAACTAGAAGAAAGGTAGTTAAAGTCAATGACAACGAATAACCCGAAAGCAGTAATCGTAATATTTGGTGCGACAGGGGATCTTGCAAATAGAAAACTTTACCCTTCCATTTACAGACTTTATCGTAATGGAAAATTATCTGATAATTTTGCAGTAATTGGTGTAGCAAGACGTCCGTGGACAAATGAAATTTTTCATGAAAAGGTGAAGGAGTCCATCGATAGCTTCGATGATCCTCATATTGATAAAGATGAATTTGCCAGTCATTTCCATTACAACCCATTTGATATTCAAGACTTGGAACACTATCAAGAACTGGAGAACTTAATTAAAGAGCTAGATGCCAAACATGAAACAGAAGGTAATCGTCTCTTCTATTTCTCCATGGCACCTAATTTCTTTGGTACATTAGCCGCGAACCTTAAATCAGAGGGATTGACTACAACAGAAGGCTGGACTCGCCTTGTGATTGAAAAGCCATTTGGCCACGATTACCAGTCAGCAAAAGAACTGAATGATCAGATTCGTGAAGCATTTAACGAAGATCAAATCTATCGTATCGACCACTATCTTGGTAAGGAAATGGTGCAAAATATTGAAGTGATCCGTTTTGCCAATGCCTTGTTTGAACCTTTATGGAATAATCAATACATTTCCAACATTCAAATCACTTCCAGTGAAGTACTGGGTGTAGAAGAACGCGGCCGTTATTATGACAGCGCTGGGGCACTCAAGGATATGGTGCAAAATCATATGCTGCAAATGCTTGCATTGATCGCGATGGAACCACCAATTAAATTGACGCCTGATGAGATTCGCAGTGAAAAAGTGAAAGCATTAAGGGCGTTACGCGTCTTCAATGAAGATGAAATTGATCAGCACTTTGTTCGTGGGCAATATGATAATGGAACGGTTAATGGAGAAGAAGTTGCCTCTTATCGTGAAGGTAATGGTGTAGATCCTGAATCGAACACGGACACCTTTGTTGCTGCTAAACTGATGATTGATAATTTCCGCTGGGCAGGTGTCCCTTTCTATATTCGTACTGGAAAGCGTATGAAAGAGAAGTCAACCCAAATCGTTGTTGAATTCAAGGATTTGCCTATGAACCTTTATTATGGCCAAGGAAATGAAACACAGTCCAACTTATTGGTGATTCATGTACAGCCTCATGAAGGTATTACCTTACATGTAAATGCCCGAAAAGGAGATTATAATGCTTCTTCTACTCCGATTGCATTAAGCTATGACAACAACGCAAAGGATAAAATGAATACACCGGAAGCTTATGAAATCCTCTTGCATGATTGTATGCGCGGTGATTCTACAAACTTTACCCACTGGGATGAAGTAGCACTTTCCTGGAAATTTGTTGATGTGATTGCAGATGCATGGGCTAGTAAAAAAGCTGACTTCCCTAATTACAAGTCTGGAACTAACGGACCTAAAGAGGCTGATATGCTTTTAAATAAAGACGGTCTTGAGTGGTGGAACGTTAAACCTGAATAAGCACCTTAAAACAACCTATTCCAATCGAGGGATAGGTTGTTTTTTATGCTAAGATTTAAGAAAGCTTATAACAAAGACGCCGACATAAAGCCGGCGTCTTTGTCGATTCTTTTAAATTAATCTTCCAACCATTCGGTGTGGAATACTCCTTCTTTATCTACACGTTGATACGTATGGGCACCAAAGTAATCACGCTGTGCTTGAAGTAGATTTGCTGGCAATGTCGCTGTACGATAGCTATCATAATAAGCTAATGCACTAGCAAAACCTGGAACTGGAATACCGCGTTCCATCGCAATGGAAAGTACCTTACGCAATGATGTTTGATAGCTCTCCACGATTTCTTGGAAATAAGGATCCAATAAAAGATTAGCCAAAGCTGGATCGCGATCATAAGCTTCTTTGATTTTTTGGAGGAATTGGGCACGGATAATACATCCGCCACGGAAGATCATCGAAATATCCCCATAACGCAAGTTCCAATCATTTTCCTCTGAAGCAGCACGCATTTGCGCAAATCCTTGAGCATAAGAAACAATCTTACTCATGTATAGTGCCTTACGGATGGCTTCGACTAACTCATCTTTATCCCCTTCATAAGGCTTGTCTTGTGCAGATGGTCCTTGTAATACTTTGCTTGCCGCTACACGTTCTTCCTTCATAGCGGAAATAAAGCGTGCAAACACAGACTCTGTGATAACAGGTAATGGTACACCCAAATCTAGTGAGCTCTGGCTTGTCCATTTACCTGTACCTTTTTGTCCAGCGGTATCAAGAATGACATCCACCATTGGCTTGCCTGTTTCTTTATCTTTTTTCTTGAAGATGTCAGTAGTGATTTCGATCAGATAACTATCCAATTCACCCTTGTTCCACTCTTTAAATACCTCATGTAATTCTTCGGCTTCTAAACCAAGTACATGCTTGAGAATGAAATAGGCTTCACAAATCAGCTGCATATCCCCATATTCAATGCCATTATGTACCATCTTTACATAATGTCCTGCACCATTCGGACCGATATAGGTAACACATGGATCACCATTTACTTTAGCAGAAATAGCTTCAAAAATCGGTGCTACTTTTTCATATGCTTCTTGTTGACCACCTGGCATAATCGAAGGTCCTTTAAGTGCACCTTCTTCTCCACCGGATACACCAGTACCGATAAAGTGGATGCCAGATTCATCAAGTTCTGCATTACGACGCATCGTATCCTTGAAGAATGTATTACCACCATCAATCAATATATCCCCTTTGTCTAAAAGGGGTTTTAAAGAGGCAATCGTTGCATCCGTTGCTGGTCCTGCTTGTACCATTAGCATTATTTTACGAGGCTTTTCTAACGAATCAACGAATTCCTCAATCGTTTCTGAACCTACGAAGTTTTTACCTTTTGCTTCATTATTTAAGAAGTCTTCTGTTTTTTGATAAGTACGGTTAAATACTGCTACGGAATAACCCCTGCTTTCTACATTAAGGGCCAGGTTTTTTCCCATAACAGCAAGACCAATGACACCAAATTGCTGTTTAGCCATGCTCTTATTCGCTCCTTTTCATTATCACTATAATATTTTCCCTCTCTATTTTACCATAAATAAAGGATAAATGCCTTCCATTTCGTATGACGGATCAAAATCGTGCACTCTCTTAGAGTACCCATCTTTCAATGGCCTGCGCTACTCCATCTTGAGTGTTAGCCGCCGTTTGCTGATTGGCTACTTTTTTAACAGGTTCTTGTGCATTACCCATTGCGATACCCAAGCCAGCTTCTTCAATCATTTTAATATCATTCAAGCTATCGCCGACTGCCATTACTTGATTCATTGTTATCCCTAACCGCTCACAAATGGTCTCAATAGCGGCTGCCTTATTGACTCCTATCGCGTTCACTTCAATATTGGTGGGACTGGAATTACTCACTTCGACATCATCCCATTCTGCTAGTGTCTTGACAATGAGCTCCTTTGTTGTTGGATCATTCGTGTCAAAACCGAACTTCAGCCATTGATGTGCCAGTAAATCAGTCGGTACTTCCCCACGCCATAAATCTGTTACGGAGGCTAGCCAGGCCCAAACATTATGTTCATCTTTTATATCAACGAGCTTTTTTATCGTGTTAGGTTGGATGGTTTGTCGAGAAATAAGCTCACCTGACAATGTCCAAATCTCACTTCCATTCACCGTAATCAAATAATCAATCCCTAATGCCTCTGCGACTTTGGAACTTGTTTGATAATGTCTCCCCGTTGAAATAATGACCTCAACACCTTTTTTCTGTGCTTGCTTTATTGCATGTTGATTTCTTTCTGATACTTGATGGTCTGCTCCTAGCAATGTACCATCCATGTCCAGGGCAATTAGTTTGATATCCTTTGTCATGTATGTACTCCTTTCCATATCAGTTCTCCTTATATTTTAAGGCAAACGAAGAAATTTAGCAAAAACAGTGGCTATACATTAAGTGAAATTCTATTTCAAGGGAAAGAAGGCATGTTAGATAAATAAAGAAAATTTGATAGCAAGGCATAATAATGCTATATTTTAATGTAATGAAGATCAGGTATAATCCTTTCATCTCCAAATGAAACCAAACCTACGTCTTTAGTGAAGGACATTTTTATCAGAATAAAATCATAAAAAGGATGATCAGAATGGCAAAACGAGCAGTAGTAAGTGTGGTTGGCAAGGATCAGATAGGTATTATTTCCAAAGTCACAACCGTCCTTTCTGAAAACGAGATGAACATCTTGGATATTAGTCAAACCATTTTACAGGATTTCTTTACGATGATCATGTTAATTGATATCAAGGATACTAATAATTTAAACATGCTGCAGAAGCAATTCAAGCCAGTCGAAAATGAGTTAGGCTTAAAAATCAGCATCCAATTAGAGGATGTATTTCAAGCAATGCATCGTGTGTAGGAGGAATAAACATGCCAATTGGTTTTACAGAAATACAAGAGACCATTCGAATGGTCGAAATGGAACACCTCGATATTCGTACCGTTACGATGGGAATCAGTCTACGTGATTGTGCTGATCATGACTTTGCCAAAGTAAAGGAACAGGTGTATCAGAAAATTACTACCACTGCCCAAAACTTGCAGGCTACAGCGAATCAAGTGGCTCAAGAATATGGTGTGCCGATTATTAATAAACGTATCGCCATCTCCCCTGTTTCTGAATTGTTAGGGCATGCTACCAAGGAACAAGCTGTTGAACTTGCTATTACATTGGATAAAGCGGCTCAAGCATTAGAAGTTGATTTTATTGGTGGTTTTTCTGCCCTCGTACATAAAGGAATTTCTAAAGGAGACCAGGTTTTATTAGATGCCCTCCCTGAGGCATTAAGTCAAACAGAGCGAGTCTGTTCCTCCATCTCGGTGGCAACGACTCGTACAGGGATCAATATGGATGCAGTCGCGCAAATGGGTAAGATTATTCACGAAACTGCAGAATTCACCAAAACAGATAATAGTATCGGTTGCGCCAAACTGGTTGTTTTCTGTAATCCGGTTGAGGATAACCCATTTATGGCAGGGGCATTCCATGGTGCAGGAGAAGGTGAGACGGTGTTAAGTGTTGGAGTCAGCGGACCTGGTGTTGTACTGAATGCACTCAAACGCTACCCTGATGCGGACCTTGGCCAGGTGGCGGATGTGATTAAAAACACCGCCTTCAAAATCACCCGAGCCGGTGAGCTGATTGGACGTGTCGTGGCTGATCGTTTACAAGTACCATTCGGCATTATGGATTTATCCTTGGCACCCACGAACGCACTTAATGACAGTGTGGCAGAAATCTTAGAAGAGATTGGACTAGAACGTGTGGGAACGCATGGAACGATTGCGGCCTTGGCCTTAATGAACGATGCCGTCAAAAAAGGTGGTGCGATGGCCAGTTCATATGTGGGTGGACTTAGCGGGGCGTTCATCCCAGTAAGTGAAGACAATGGTATGATTCGCGGTATTGAGGATGGTGCGCTTAACCTTTCGAAATTAGAGGCGATGACCTGTGTCTGTTCAGTTGGCTTAGACATGATTGCATTAGAAGGTTCCGCTAGTCCGGAGACACTAGCTGCGATTATTGCAGACGAGGCCGCGATCGGTATGATCAACAAAAAAACAACGGCGATAAGGATCATCCCTGTGATAGGAAAAGAAGCAGGAGATATCGTTGAATTTGGTGGTTTACTTGGACGTGCACCCATTATCGGTGTCAATAACTTTAACTCGGACAAGCTGATCAAGCGTGGCGGGCGAATTCCGGCACCGCTTCAATCACTGATTAATTAACAAAAGAAAAGCAGAAGAAGCTTTTCTTTTGTTTTATTTTGATTACTTGGCGTGTTGCAAGTCCATCACCGTTTATTGATTTGACTAAAAAAGGTATATCCCGTACCCTCCCAATCCTCTGTTACTACTTTTTTTGTTAGATAGTTCCCATCTGTATACTGTTCGATCATCTTTTGCCAAAATTTATCCGCAACCTGGTTTTCAGGATGTACAAGTATTTCCCAGTGTGCGGTGAATTGTTGAAAAATCAGAGCAGCTGCTTTAGAACCGACTCCTGTCTTTCGATATTTGCGCATAATGAAAAACTCTCCGATAGAACGAGCATTATCCTCCTTCGATATATGGCAATGATCATTAACTAGTACAAATCCAGCCAATTTTCCATCCACTAGCACAAAAAATGGGGATCTGCCAGCTTCCGTCCAATAATGATCCAAGTAGCGATAGCCATAGAAACCATACAGATTCACATCAATCCCAGTGAATTCGCTAAAGTCATATGAATATAGTTCCATTAATTGTCTTAGCACGGATTTTTCACTTTCTTGTACTAATCTAATTTGGATATTTCCAGACATCAAACAGCACCTCTCTCTTCCCAACTAAGCTTAGAAATAAATGAATATCTAACTACTACAGCCTTAAAAGAGTTATTTCATGTTTATTTCCGCTGGATAAGATTAACGGTTAATGTAATGATAAAAGCCAGCACACATGGCACGAGCATTGCAATGATAAATCCAGCAGGATTGTTGGCTAACAATGGTGCTGTGAAAGTTGGCACATAGGCCGTTCCCCTGATATCAAAAAAGCCAACTAAAGCGCCACCGATTCCAGCTGAAAGCAACGCACCGCCAAATATCCATTTGCTCGAAAACATAAACGGATAGGCTGATTCCACAAACGTTCCAAACCCCATATTAATCGCAAACCCCGGGGCTGCGACGGCTGCCTCACTTTTTTCACGAGGTTTAATAATATTGGCAAGATTAATACCAGCTGCCACCATCACCAATCCGACCATATCGACCGCGCCCAAAAAACTATTACCTGTTTGCTCCATATCCAATAGCACAATTGGGAGAATCGCCGCATGATAAATACCGCCAATGATAGCTGGCCAAATCAAGATACCTGCAATAGCTCCGGCGACGATGGGATTAAACGCAATCGTCGTTTCAAGCAGCCATTTAATACCATCCCCAATATATAAAGCAACCGGAGCGATCAAATAGAATACCAATAATCCGGCGATAAGCCCCGATATTCCTCCGGCTCCAATATTAACGGTTGTCATCGGGAAACGCCATTCGACAAATTTTCGAAATAACAGCCTCACGGTTAAGCCAGCCAATATACCGCCAACTAAACCACCAATAATTCCTCCATCTACCGATAAGATACCTGCAATAACGCCAGCTACAATCGATACCTCGTCTAATTCAGAAATCTGTTTGGCAGCAATAACGGCAATCATAACTGGTAAAGCACCTAATAACACATCAAACACATCGCCTAATGCTCCTAAACCCGGAATCTTGCTTAATGCTAATACTAACGCCAAAGCGATAAAACCTGGTAACGAGGCCATCATAATACCGCGGATGCTGATATTTCGCAAACCGCTCCCGTTGGATAACTCACGATCCCCGCTCCCCAAAATCGGCCGGTAGGTAAGCTGAAATTCTTTACTTAACGAGGTGATGAAGGAAACCGCCCTTGTCCTATTAGTCGTTCCCGTTGTGCCAGAAGTGGAAATGACACGACAACCCATGGAAGCAATAGCCGCCATCGAAGTCCCACCTGTTCCCACAATAGGTATCTTTGTTTCCGCTGCGGCCGATAAGGCATTTAGATTGGCTCCTTCTGGATCACCGCTCATGACAATTAGCCCGTCAATATCCCCTGCTCTTATCTGTTTGGCAATCGCTTGGTCGATTTCTTTCGTTCGTTCATTAATATCTATTAATAAATTACTTTTCCCTGGGTGCATGCCTTGTTCATTCTTCTCCCAGATAGCTGCCTCGGTAGTCTCTTTGATAGCATCCATTGACTCATTTGCTGCAATAAATTGAACAGCTGTAATCGAAATGCCTGCACTCTCTGCTTGTTTCTCTATCTCTTCTAATAATTGCTGTGGGTGTTTTCCTCCCAGATTATACAGGTTTCCCCCACTGCTTCCTATAATTGCTATTCTTTTCATATTGTGCCCCCATGTTCCTTAAAATGATGCAACTTCCTTTATTATAAGAAAAGATAGGCTGAGATACCAGTCTATTATCTGAATATTTTTTCTTTTAAAAGAATTATCTTGTTTTATCTCTCTACTCCCTGTTAAGATAGTAATATCACGATGAAGGACAGTTAAGCCCTATCATTTCAGGAGGTGCATTCGTGTGCAGCAACTAATATTTACCGAAGCTTGGGATCGTACAATCAGTTCTCAGGATCGCCAAAGACTGGAAACTCTTTTTCAACAAACGAAGGATACGGCACATCATGATCTGTCCTTTACCATCGTTCGTATAGCGGTCAATCATCACAACCACCTACTTGTTACTGTACTTATCCATAACACTTCGAACCAAACCATTGATTTGACATGCGAGACCATACATTTGCTATCAAATAAACAATTTCTGTCCAAGCTCTCCATCACCGATCCCAGACTGCGACTCCCGACAAACACAAGCATGCCATGGACATTTATCTTCACCGATGTTACACAGCCTGCAGAGATTGACTCTTCATCTATGGAAATGGTTACGCAGGCTTAAGAAACAATAAAACAAAGAACTTTTTTATAATGTTATTTGGTATTAATAAAGTCAACCATCAAGCGAAGCAAGAAGATAAAATCAAGAAAGTTGACGCCCTTATACCTCTTTTATAAAGATGTTTTCTGAATTCACAGATGCGATCACACCCAGTCTTTTAGTACTAACCAAAACAAATAGCACTGTCGGTAAAATAGATAAGTAAGTTGGTTGGTCGATCTATTTTTATCAGCTTTTTCTTATAGTTAGGAAGTGTTATACCCGAATCTCGCCATTGCAATACTTGCTTTGCCTGTTACAAAAAAGCATTCCATCGGTAAACGGAATGCTAGTCGTTAGTGACCTCAATCAAGCTGAATTGACTTTGGTTTAAAAAACGAATGGGAGCACCTGTCGTACCAAGGCCACTGTCAATATATAAATATTGCTGCTCACCCAAAGGATACAATCCTTTCTCTAATTTCGGAAAAAGCCCATCGTCTGGAGCGACAAGCGCGCCAATGATGGGGAACCTGATTTGCCCGCCATGTGTATGACCACTCAAAATCAAGTCAGCAGGAATTCCTGCATAATGTTGTGTCACATTCGGTGTATGAGATAACAAAATGGTATATTGGTCTGTATCTACTTGATGAAAAGCCTGTCGTAGGTCTTCACGTTCTGTCGAGGCGTCATCAATACCAACTAAATTAACGCTTACCCCATTGAGCTCCACTTGTTCACTAGCATTGTGAAGAATTGTTACACCCCTAGACGCTAACTCATTCATTAATAAACCATAGTGACAATTTTCCCATTCATGATTACCAGTGACAAAGAAAAGCTGTGGATTCACCTCTAACAAGCGATCCACCAAGCTTAACACATCCTGCAATTCATCCGTTTTTCGATCGACTAAATCACCGGTTATTACGATGATATCGGCCTTTGTTTGCTCAATTTCTGCCACAAGCTTGTCATTATTATCGCGGAACACCTTGTTATGGACATCCGTCAACTGTAAAATTTGAAAACGATCTCCCTTTTCCAGCTTTTCACTCTCTAGTTGCATCTTATTCAGCTTAAATATACTCGTATCCCTGTATACCTTTACCGTAATCATCACCAACAATAAGCATATCGTCAAAAGATGAAAGCCTTTCTTTTTGTAAAAAGGTTTCGATGGTTTATTCGACATATTTCTCACTTTCCTCTCGCTCGACTACCATTCAACAGTGTGCTTACTATATATCTGATATACATAGAGGCAATATTGATATTTGTCAAATCTACTAAAGAGCGGCTGCCCACCACATCTTCTATTTCATTAAGCAACAGCCTTCCTTTTTCATCAAAAACAAAATCAATTCCGATAAAATCGGCCGGTAAAATATCCATAATCTGTTTGACCACATTTTTTTCTTGTTCAGATAAGGTATACAACTTAATCGTTCCACCTAATGAATAATTGGACTTAAAATCATGATCAGAAGAGCGCAGAACTGCTCCAATTATTTCATTTCCCATCACAAACACACGTAAATCTTTGCCATATACAGCAGCTGCTTGGACTATATATTGTTCCCCATCTACGTTAGGCAGGTCCTTTTGCTGTTCTATTTTATACACTTGTTTTCCGCTTCTGCCTTTTGCTTCTTTCAGTATAAACGGGTGCTCCATCGCATAAGCATTCACTTGATCTTTTGCCAAGAAATAGGTGTCCGCCATCGCAATACCATAACTACCAAAGAGCTGATGTGTCTTGGCCTTATTGTTAGCAATCTCGGCTACCCTCGCCTTATTAAAAACTGGTATCTGTAAGTATTCAAATTGCTGGGATAATAGAGAGTCCATCACCCGCATCATAACAAAATCAGGAAGAGTAGAGCATGCATCTACAAATAGCTCACCATCCCTTACACCATAGGAAAGGGTATGATAGAGCACAAGCTTGAGGTTAATACCTTGTTCAATCGCTTCTTCTTGCAGCCATGTGATAAACCCTTGATTCCTCTCTGCGTCTTCCTCTCGATAAATCAACCATCCATTCATGATAATTGCTCCTTAATATAAGAAAGCATATCCTTTGTTATATCTATCCCTGTACAATCATAGATATTCTTAAAATGAGCGTTTGAATTGATTTCACAAACAATCGGCTCTTGCTTGGGACCAAACAATAAATCCACTCCGGCAAAATCGGCACCAACCAACTGACTAGTTTTTATGGCTAATGCTTCCTCCTCCTTAGTTGGCTGATAAGGAAACATCTGCCCGCCCGCTGTTACGTTTGCCCGGAAGTTATCGTCTGATTTTCGCAGCATCGACGCCACGACCCGATCACCAACCACATGCAGACGGATATCTTTACCATAGCTTGATGGGAGATATTCTTGAAAAATATAGGGAGTGTTACCGAGTTCACGAACCTTTTTTCGTAATACCTCTTCATTTTCAATATAATAAACTTGCTCACCAAATGATCCGAATGCTTCCTTAATAATCATCGGAAATCCGATTGTCTCCATTACCTTCTGTAGGTGGCGATCATCCTCCAGCTTTACATATACCTTTGGCGCAATAATCGTTCGAGGCATTGGAACACCATGGCTGGCTAACTCTACATGGGTCAATGCCTTATCATCACAAATTTCAATCGTTCTGGCGCTGTTAAAAAGGCGTATCCCTTGATGCTCCAGCTGTCTGGCTAAAAACAAGTCCTTATCCCAAAAAAACACAAAATCAGGGGCTTGTTTGTCTGTCAACAGGGTAGGCCCGGTCTGATCGGTCATCACCAGCAGGTCATGGTTAGCGATTGCCTCCATTTCGATATTCAGTTGTTTGGCGCTATAGAGCAGCCATTCTACTTGTTCAGAGAATTTTTTGGTGTATAAATTGCCATTATAAACAATCCAGCCAGTTTTCCCCATCTCTCCTCGCCTCCCAACTGTTTTCACCAATTATCGATTAAATCATAGGCCTGTTCATATAGAGAGGCCGTATCAATAAAACGCTGTTCTTCACTCGATGTTCCTGTTACAACAGAGATTAAGCGCACGCCATCACGCTCCACAGTTCCAGTAAAACAATAACCAGCGATATCCGTATAACCTGTCTTTAAGCCGTCCACACCATCATAGGCTAACTCACCAGATAGCATTTGATTCGTATTGGGAGAGGTCAAATTCCCTTTGCTATATTGTGGCTGACTCATCACCTGTGATACGGCAGGATGCGTATCCAGTAAATAACTTGCGAGACTCGCCAGGTCCCTTGCTGACATCTTATTTGTATCATTAAGGTTACCGGTAGAATAGTAATCACCTAATAAGTAATTGTCTAGTCCCGTACTATTTACAAACGAGGAATCCTCTAGTCCCAGTTCCGCTGCTTTCAAATTCATCTCCTGTACAAAGGCTTGTTCCGTACCGCTTACTGCTTCGGCAAGAGCGATTGTGGCGCCATTTGCGGAAGAAACAGCCATCGCCTCAAACAACTCGCGCACCGTGTAGGCTTGATCATCCGACAAACCAACACTGGCATATCCGGGATGATTTGAGATAGCTAAGGCGTATTCACTGAGTTTGACGGTATCGTCCCAGTCAAGTGCCCCCGCTTCAATCGCCTCTAATACAAGGACTTCAGACATCATTTTCGACATACTTGCTGTAGGTACGGATAACTCACTATTATGCTCATACAGGACATGCCCTGTATCTGCCTCAATGAGCAATGCCGACTCCGCCTCTAAATCGACCTCATCAATCAACCAGAATCGATCCATAATGTTCTCCGGCAAGCTATGACTAAGAACAGAAGTGCTTGAGCCAGGCGCCATACTACCGGTCAAAGTCTGTTTAAAATCAAAGGCAATAAAAAACACGCTGCAAATAACAACTATTAATAAAATCAACCACATTAATCGTTTTTTCATTATGATTCTCCATCTCTATGTGTACTTGATAAAACGAGACTGTCATCAGTGGAAGGGTTTTTAACACACAGGACGTAGTAGCGCAGACGTTATGGCTGTCGCAAACTTAGCCTGCTACACAGCCCCACTGATAGATAAGCGCGAGGCTTAAGTGGATGTTTAATGTTCATCCCTCACCTAATTTCTTGGATTTTCCGGACACTTCATACTGTGACAAAAATGATCCATCAGCAGGGCAAAGGTGTGCTGATGGATCATGGTTTACCCTAGAATGTTATAACCTGAATCAACATAGACAATTTCACCCGTTACACCACGAGCTAGTTGACTGAGCATGGCTAGAGACATATCGCCAACTTCTTCTTGCGTTACGTTTCGTTTTAATGGGGCTTCTGCCTCTATTTTGTGTAAAATTTCGTTAAAAGACGGAATTCCTTTCGCTGCTAAGGTACGGATCGCTCCAGCAGAGATAGCATTGACTCGGATATTCTGCTCACCTAAGTCTAAGGCTAAATACTTCACCGCAGATTCCAACGCGGCCTTCGCAACGCCCATCACATTATAACCTGGCACGGCACGCTCCGCACCCAGATAGGTCATGGCAATAATCGAACCACCCTCTGTCATCAAAGTTTGTGCTTCGCGGGCGACGGCAATTAAGGAATAAGCACTGGTATCCTGAGCAAAGGCGTATCCCTCTCTACTTGTCTCCACAAAACGATTCTTTAAATCTTCTCCATGAGCAAAAGCAATCGAATGAACCAATCCGTGGATGGTACCAACTTCTGTTCCAATTGCCGCAAAAGCCTCTTTGATATGTTCATCATGATTAATATCACAAGCAACAATCAGCCTTGCTTCTATCTCGTTTTTGTCTAACGCTTTCTGTAATTTCGCTAACGAACGTTCCTTCCGATATGTAAAAATCAAATTGGCACCAGCTTGATGAAGAGATTTCGCCACTCCCCACGCAATACTGCGCTCATTTGCTACACCCATTATGACAATATTCTTATCCTTTAGTTTTAATAAATTATCCATTATATCCTCCTTCACAACCGGTGTGACTTACGATTTAGTACCTCATACTAATATAACATAACTGCCAAAGAAAATAAAAAACATTCTTGCATAATTTCACATGCTCTGTAACAAACTAATCATCAATAAGCGGAAGGTGGTGACCAAACCCGTGGTTATTTTTTTATCGATTCTTGTCGTTATCGTTGGCGTAGCTGGCCTTATCTATACCATTCGCGTTGGTAAAACGGTTAATGAGCAAGAACAGGAACATGATCAAGATACCAAAATAACGGCCAAACACCCAATTTTATTTAACCCTGTTTTCCTAGCATATATCATTGGATTTGGTGGCTTATTAGTGTTTATTTTCTATTTAACCATGACTCGTTATTAATGCTTACGGAATAAGATAAAATCTAGCAGCTGTTGAAAGAAAGACAAGCTAGGAAGCTGTTTGAGACAAAGGACAGCTTCTTGATAATGCTCCCACATTTCCTTTTTTGCCGCTTCTATTCCCAGTATAGAGACAAAGGTTGCACTTTGGTTCAGTCGATCAAGCCCAGCTTGCTTACCTAACGCTGTACTCTCTCCTTCCACATCCAATAGATCGTCTTTGATTTGAAAAACAATACCCGCATGATAGGCAAATTGAGTAGCAGCCTGCTTCATTTCCTCTGGTGCGTCTGCCATAATTAATGGCATCATCAGTGCCGCTTCGAATCCAAGACTTGTTTTATATACCGATAATTCTTTCAACTCTGCTAGCTGTAATATCTTACCTTTTGCCTCTAAATCAACTAGTTGTCCCTGACACATCCTTTGTGTTGTCCTAGTGGAATAAGCGATAAGCTGTAGCACCAGTGTCGGATCAGCCTCTTTCATCGATGCCTGTTCCTCGACGGCATTCTGTGTCATCCATAAGGCGGTTAATTCTGCTAGTGCATGGTTATATTTCTCATGTAGTGTCAGTCTACCTCTTCTAGTTGGGGCATTATCCTGAGAAGGCAGGTCATCGAAAATCAACGAAGCGGTATGCATGTACTCTACAGATTTCACCAGTGGAAGAATAAATGCCTCACTTAGTCCAAACCCTTCTTTTGCCATTACCCAGGTCATAATCGGGCGAACCCGCTTTGCATTGCCCTCTAAGCTGTAATTAACAGCCTTCTCCAAATCATTTTCAGGCGAATCCAGTCTTAAATAACGGTCTATTTGCCACTTGGTATCTTTCATAATGGATAGAAAATGTTCTTTCGCTTGCTTTTTTTTCCGTAAAGTATCTAATAATTGATCGCGCATTAATTTATCAAAAAAGGCTACATTTTTTGTTTTTTGAACGACTTGGTTTAGGACTTGATCAAAGCGGGCATCGAAGGAAATTTGCTGCATGATTGCCTGATAACGCTCCTTACCCAGCCGATCCTGCAAGCGTTGCAAACCATTAATCACACGGTCCAATATCAGGTTTCGTATCTCTGACTTTCCTTGATGAACCGTATGGATAAAAGAATAAATAACCGACCAGTACATCAGGAAGGGATTGCGTATTTCCGCCTGCTCATCCGCATAGGTTAGAAAATAGGTATACGGCGTCACACTCTGCAACGCTAAATCTTGCTGTAAATCCGTCAAATCATCTGACAATTGATTATAAATACCGTAATAAAATAGATTATCCTCCACTTGTTTGTCCTCGGAATAGGATTGAAAGGATCGCACGATGAGTCGCGAAGATGCTGATTTAAGAATGACTGGCACATATAACTGATGGTTTGTGTAGGAAGGATCATCCAGGCACTTGTTACGATCAATTTCCTGTGACTGAAAGAAAAGATAGGCATTATCTAAAAAGTCTTGCACTCGTTCAACTGGTTGATTATTCTTCAAAAAAGTAAACGCCTCCGCCAACTCATCATGTACCGCTTGAATCAAATCACGATTCTGCTCTTGCCAATCTTGAGCCTCAAGCGGAACAACCTCTCCAGTTAATAACGTTTGCCGAATAAAAAAACTGAAATTCTGTTTTTCTTGCGGAGATAAGATAGCTGCATCCAGTAGGTCATCAATAAATGGATACGTTAAACCATAATAATAACCAATACGTACCGCATGATCCAGCCGTTGCTGTCTTATATGCAACGATGTTTCATCCTTTAATTCTTCGATTTCGTGGATCACTACGCCTGCAATAATTTTAATCAATTTACGTTTGGCTTCTGCGGGATCCATACCTTCTGGCATTAATGTAGAAATATTGGATAACTTGTCTGTTACCCAGAAAAAAACAGTTTCCAGCGATTCTTGTTGTGCTAATCGGTATAATTCAGCTAAATCAAAGGACAGTCGCTGCTGCTTTTTTTTCAGGTAACCTTTCACGCTTTTGGTTATCTCTGCTATTCGTTTTTGCATAACTGGTGTAGTAACGTCTCGCCCTAAATCCCGTAAATAAATATAAGAAACACTGCGAAATAAGTAATGATCCAACATTCCAGCTCTAGCTAGTTGTGTAAGGAGTGATGGTCCAAGCTGAGAAGCACTCTTATCCAAGTTCACCCATATATTTTGTTTGGACTTTTCATATTGTTGCAAGTCATCTATCAAAGCATCGACGAAATGACTGGAGGTTGCTTGTGCTTGTAATGATTGAAAATAATCCTCTGCCTGCCGCAGCTTCATTTCATAATAGTGTTCACTCATGGTATAACCAATCCTTGTCGTTTTTTTCTTAGTATACCATGTTTAGATAGAAGTGAAAAAGCAGACAAGTTCGACTCGTCTGCTTGCTTACGTACCGCAAAAAGTCTGATAGGCTTCGTCAGGTGGATCAGCGGCATATGCTTCTTGCATTTCTGTATAGGCATAAGGATTTTGCATAACTGCCAACAGGTCATACAAAGGCTGATAATCATTATTGGACACTGCTTCGTCCAATACCTTTTCAACTAAATAATTCCTTGGAATAACAGAAGGATTATGCTGTTTCATAAGTTGATAAGCTTCTGTTACAGTCATTGACTGCAGCGCCAATTTACTTTGCCATTCTTGAAACCATGTTTGAAAGGCCTTGGCTTGAAACAATCTTGAGGCAGGATCAAATTGTAGAAGCGTCAAGGCTCGAAAAGTATTGGTAAAATCGGCACGATGCTGCTCCATTAAATTCAACAACCGCTCGATTAGCACCTTATCTTCATCCGTTTTATCTACGATCCCTAATTTAGCCCTCATACCATCCAACCAATAGGATTCTACCAAGCTTAAATAGTTTTGAATAACCTCTTTTGCTTGTGGAAGTGCCTTTTCCTCCTCTTCATCGATCAGTATTAACAAAGATTCAGCAAAACGCGCCATGTTCCAAGCGCCTATCTCGGGTTGATTTCCATAAGCATAACGCCTCTCGAGATCAATCGAACTGAAAACCGTTTGGCGATCATAGCGATCCATAAAGGCACAGGGACCATAGTCAATAGTTTGCCCGCTAATGGCTACGTTATCGGTATTCATTACACCATGTATAAAACCAACCAACTGCCATTTTGCAATTAAAGCGGCTTGTCTTTCGGCCACTTTGTGTAAGAAGGACAAGTATTTATTTTCGTCCTCTGCAATTTCTGGATAATGCCTGTCGATCGTATAGTCCGCTAGTGCCTGCAAATCTTGTTTGCTTCCCCATTGGCGCGCATATTGAAAGGTACCAACACGAATATGACTGTCCGCTACCCTTGTCAGTACTGCGCCCGGCAAGACCTCTTCTCGATATACCTTTTCCCCAGTGGTGGCTACCGCTAATCCTCGGCTAGTTGGCACACCCAGTCCATGCATAGATTCACTAATCAAATATTCTCGAAGCATAGGACCCAATGCTGCCCGTCCGTCTCCACCCCGTGAATAAGGGGTTCGCCCAGCACCTTTTAATTGGATATCATACAATCTTCCATCGTCGGCTTGCTGCTCACCTAGCAGGACAGCCCTTCCATCCCCTAACATGGTGAAAGAAGCAAACTGGTGACCAGCATATGCTTGAGCAATTGGCTTACTTTCATCTGGCAACTGATTTCCTGTGAAAATGTCTGGAAGTTGACGAAGCAGGGTGTCATCCAACCCCAGTTCCTCGGCTAATGTCTCATTAAAGAGAACGATTTTCGACTGCGCTACTTCGGTCGGACCAACGGAAGAATAGAAAATATCAGGAAGATCCTGATATTTATGACGTAAATGCCATCCTGGATTCTGGTCGGTTATCATTTGTATCACCTCGTAAATTTAATGGCGTTTTTGACGTTAAGCTATAATATTTCTTTTAGCATAACATACCACTGTTTGTCGTTACTATTCATGAGATTTGATTGCGGAATGACTACCAAAGCAGAGAAAGGTTACTTTTTTGTCCTGTTTATCGATTGTTTGATCATTCACTTTTTAACCACACACGATAGATAAATTGAATATTCGGTATTGGATAACCCTTGCTTTAACAGGAACAAGATAAGCGATGATCCTATCGACAAAACCACCATTCCATTCTAAAACATGGATGTGAAAATAATCTCGTGAAGCATGTAAACGTAGTGAAAGAGGAGTTGGAGTGGTTCCCAATTCTTTTTTCTTGAAAAATAAGAAAGTATAAAATTCTGAGTATGAAAGGATGTGGACCGATTTTGATCTTGAACGAATGGTGATACCGATAAGATGTATGATGTAAAGTATCTAGTTCCATTATTCCATGTAGTAAAGTTGATTGTTTGTCAATGCTAGGAAACGCTCCGGAAATAGGTTCCGCTTTCCGCGAGACAAGGCTTTAGCCTCCTCGTCAGCAAAGATCGCTTCCTGCGGGGTCTTCACACTGCGCTTTTCTCGCAGGAGTCTCCACCTATTTCCTCCGCTGGGTAGTAGCACTACAATCGAATGGTTGCGAAGATGAAGTGTTCCAGACACTATATTTCTGCCAATAAGCAAACCGCATAACCTTTTTCTGAGAACGGTTTGATCCTACGTTATGACTTTTATATTTGTAGCATGATCATTACGCAACCGAAGAATCAGCTGACGATTTTCTCCTTTTGCTACAATACTGTCTAGGTACCTAGAACCCTTCATTCTAGCAGTAACAACCATTGTTATACTTTTACCTAGCGGAGGGAATATGCGGAGACTCCTATGGGAACAGGACGAGCTGAAGATCCACTAAAAAGTGCTTTTCTTTTTAGTTAGCTGAAGCCGTCCCCATGGAAAGCGCAGCATATTCCCGCAGCGCTCGCCTAGCACAAAAAAACGGGCAAACTCACCACTAAAGAAAGCAAACTACTTTACATCATCCATCTTATCGGCAGTTCATTAACTTCTTTGAGTGGTCGGTAAAGGACCGGGCGAATTTTGCCCGGTTTTTCTTATTATCTTTTGCTCATGCCTAAAGTTATTTAAACCAACTTATTAAATGTCATTCCAATTTAAATCTTCATGTTCTAATAAATAATCCGTAAACGAGTCAAATGCTCCAACAAAACGATTTAAACCTTTTATATGATAAAAAGTGCATGTTTTATCATATTCGTATATATCATTAGCCGGTGAATATAAAAAAACTCGTTTTCCCAGTCCAAGAGCAATCCCTAATTCAATGTGACTCCCTTTACCTCCTGGCAATAGAATAATGAAAAAATCTGCATTCTTTACCCCTTCACGTTCTTTTTCCCCAATATTAGATAACCTCTCAAAAGAATTGGCTTTTTCATTTTGAGTCCAATCATAAGTATAGGTATAACCTCTCTGCTTTAATTTATTAGCAAGTTCTTTTTACCTTTTTCCTATTTTTAAAACTTGAGGCTATATAAAAATGCACAGCAACCCCTCCTTATCAATTATCTCGATTTAGATATCTTTTAAAATCAGAGGAAGTTGGCTTATGGAATCAATCACTTTATTCGGTTCAACTTTGACTTGACTCCCATTTACTTCCGCATATTTTCCTGTTTTAACAAGAATCCCTGTAGCACCAACGGCCTCTGCCCCTAGTATATCTGTTGTCTGGTCATCACCTACTACAGCAGTTTCTTCCGCTGTTACCCCAAGCTCATCAAGTGCTAAGGAGAAATATTGCTTACTGGGCTTTCCTAATACGTATGCCTCCTTGTTCGAAGCGTATTCTAACATCTGGACAAAGGAACCGGTATCCAGATTATAGCCATTCTCCCTAATAAAATATTTCCCTTTTTGCAGGGCGATAATTTCCGCACCAGCCATAATATGTTGGAACGCCTTATTCAGAACTTGATAATTCATTTGATCACGAAAATCACCAACCACTACATAATCTGCCGATGTCTGTTCCACAGCATAAGGCGCAACTACTTTCTGCAGCGCTGAGCTAACGAGAAAATACCCATTCTTTGAGTCCTGTTTTTGGAAAAATCGCAACATGGCAGTTACTGGAGTAAAAATCTCTGCTTCCGTAATATCAAATCCCATTTGCTGTAGTTTCTTTTCCATGTCCTTCGGGGTTTTGGAATCTGTGTTAGTCAGAAATCGTAATGGAATCCCAAGATCTTTTACATGCGCTATTGCTTCCTTTGCCCCTGCAATCGGTCTGTTTTTGAAATATAACGTACCTTCTAGATCAATTAATAATGCCTTCACCAACACTTTCAGCCCCTTGCTAATACCTTACTAGTTTGAATCGCTATCAAAATTACTATTTCCGATAAATCAACCGCTCTCCTGCAGTAAACATATGAAACTTCTGATCTGGATAGTGTGAAAAAAGATAATCAACAAAATAGGCTGGATTCTCACTGTTTTTCGGCATCATGTCAAAATGATTGGGGATAATCAAATCTGTTCCAACGGCTACACCAAAATCGGCCGCTTCTCGATAGTTCATGTTACCAATCAAACCTTTATCCGTACGCGCATAATCTCGACCATTGATCGGCAAAAATGCAACATCAGGCTTTAAGGCTTGTACCTTTTCCAAAATTTCTTTGGTTGCAACGGTGTCTCCACTATGAAAAACACGCACACCATTCATTTCAATAAAATAGCCAAAATAATAGGGATTCCCTTCTTCATCCCGTTCATACTCAGTGTGGGCTGCCTCTACAGGAGTAATTCTTATCTGATTGATCTCAAAGCTTGATTCATCTGCCACTCGAATCAATCGATCAATTCCCTGTTCACTAAGCTGATCGGCATGAGAAGCAGGGGCTGCGAATTTCGTCTTTTCGGACACCTTCGCTATGGGCTTTAACGTTTCTAAATCCATGTGATCCGCATGAAAATGTGTAATAAGTACCGCGTTGATATCTTGCAATTGCCTTGGCTCTAGTGGTGGCGCAAAGCTTCTTTTTCCATCTGAATCTGGATTGCCTGTCTCAATCGAATAGGTTAGATAAGGATCAATGCAGAGAGTTGTATCCTTATCCTTCAGAATAACGCCAGACTGACCCAAGCTCCATATGGCTACTTCATTTGAATACACCTCTGTTGATTGGATTTCTTTAGTAAGTTCACTGCCTTGTTTATAAACCATTCTGTCACCTGCCCTTTCTTCATTGATAATTTTTATCTTACCGAATATATAGGACAAATACAATAACTAGCTATATCATTTTCAGCAATAAAAAGCCTAGCACCGTCAACATATCGCTACTAGACTTAGGTTTTAATAAATGGTTATTTCATTTACTAAGCAAATCGCTAATGGATCTCAAGATTTCCCCGTTTCTACTTACGATGATAACTTAAATCTGCTCCATTTGTCGCAATCACTTGTTTATACCATTCAAAGGAATCTTTCCTAGAACGTTCCATCGTTCCATTTCCTTTGTTGTCACGATCAACATAGATCATGCCATAACGTTTTTTCATCTCTCCGGTTGTAAAGGAAACTATATCAATAATTCCCCAAGGAGTATACCCCATCAAGTCCACTCCATCATAAATCACGGCCTCTTCTAATGCCTCAATATGGGAACGTAAATAGTTAATTCGTGCCTCATCATGAATCGAACCATCGGCTTCTATCGTATCGATCGCTCCGAAACCATTCTCAACGATAAACATCGGCAATTGATAACGATCATAGAAGCGATTAAGCGTATAACGCAATCCAGTCGGATCGATCGCCCAGCCCCAGTCACTGGTTTTGATATATGGGTTTTCCACTCCATGTGGCAAACCGCCATTTGTTACATCAGCCGAATCATCCATCACATCACCGCTTTTTACAGTGGTAGACATATAATAGCTAAATCCAAGATAATCGACAGTTCCTTTTTGTAATATTGCCTCATCATCAGCTTCCATCACGATATCATAGCCTTTACGCTCAAATTCCTTCTTGGCATAGCTTGGATAATATCCGCGCACTTGCACATCTGGGAAAAAGTAACGATCACGCATATACTCCTCAGCAAGCATGACATCTTCCGGATTGGATGAATAAGGATAAATTGGCACATGGGAAACCATCGCACCAATTTGGAAAGCTGGATTAATTTCTTTCCCTTTAGCAACAGCTAAAGCACTTGCTACTAACTCATGGTGCGCCGTCTGGTACATCACTTCTTTGGCGTCTTCGCCTTCTTCAACGGTTACACCTGAATTGGTCCACAAAAACAGTGGATTTCGGACGTCCATTTGATTATTAATCTCATTGAAAGTCATCCAATATTTCACTTTATCCTTATAACGATTAAAGCAAACCTCGGCAAACTTGGCAAAATAATCTACTACTTTCCTATTGCGAAAGCCACCATATTCACGGGCTAGGTGTAATGGCATTTCAAAGTGTGATAAGGTAATCACTGGTTCAATACCATACTTGATCAGTTCATCAAAAACATTATCATAGAATTGTAATCCAGCTTCATTAGGCTCTGCTTCATCCCCTTTAGGGAAAATACGGCTCCAGCCTATTGATGTCCGTAAACATTTCAATCCCATTTCGGCAAACTTCGCAATATCTTCTTTATAATGATGATAAAAGTCGATCGCTTCATGATTAGGATAAAATTCTTCAGGTTCCACTTTATCGGTAATTCGCCTGGCTACACCATTTGCTCCCGCGGTTAACACATCTACTACACTAGGTCCTTTTCCATCAGCATTCCATCCACCTTCGAATTGATGAGCAGCTAGTGCGCCACCCCATAAGAAATCTTCAGGTAATTTACTCATATCATATTCCTCCTATTTTACAATCGTAAATAATTTGTCTCCAGCCGTTACTTGTTGGACATCTTCTGACACTATTTCTTGAAACTCACCCATGTTTGTTACGATAATCGGGGTAATTGTTTGTAATCCTTTATCTTTAATAAACGCCTGGTCAAACTCTAGTAACTCATCGCCTTGTTGTACTTCTTGACCGTCTTCCACTTTTACTTGAAATGGCTCCCCATCCAAACCAACAGTATCTAACCCTACATGTAGCAATATCTCTACACCTGTTTTAGTTTGCAAACCGATAGCGTGTTTCGTTGGTGCTATCATGGCCACCTTACAGTCAATTGGTGCATATAGTTTATTATCAATAGGATCGATGGCAATTCCTTGACCCATGGCACCTGAACTAAATACTTCGTCAGGCACATCACCAAGCTGGATTACTTTCCCTGTTAATGGCGCATGTACTTCTTCTTCGTTAGGTGCAGCTTCTTGGCTAGAGGCACCCGTATCTGTCGCTTCTGTTGATCCTTGTTCTGCTGCTAATTCCTTACTTCCTTCTTTCGCCGTATCTTCTCCATAACCAAAGATTTGTACAAGAATGATTGGTAACACAATAGCAATCGCCGCACCAAGTAAAATACCGAAGATTGACATTGGGTACTCATCCATATTAATGGCATTCACAATCGTTATTGGCCCTGGCAAGCCAGCATAGGCAAAATAATAGGGATTAAAGAAGCTGGCTGCAATCGCACCTACGGCACCTGAGATACATCCATAAATAAACGGTTTCTTAAAGCGCAGTGTGACCCCATAAATTGCTGGTTCTGTAATACCAAAGATTCCCGTAATACCAGCAGAGGTACTTACTGTTTTTGTTTCACGATTTTTTGTTTTTAGCACAACCCCTAATACAGCACCGACCTGCGCAACAACAGCAATCGTTTGATACGCTTGAAAGGAGTCCATCCCATATTGTTCAAAATTGGAAAGTACCATCGGCGTAATCCCCCAATGCACTCCAAAAATAACAAGAATCTGCCAAAACGCACCGATTATGGCGCCTGCTAACGGTGGAAATGCTTCTGCTAAAAAGTTATAACCATTAGCAATGCCATTTGCACCCCAAGTAGATAGTGGTCCAATGACTAATAAGACAACTGGCACCATGATGACAATACTAAAAAATGGTACAAATAATGGTCGTACCACCTCAGGCATTTTCTTGTTAAGGAACTTTTCTACATACGATAAGATCCAAACCAAGAATAATGGCGGCAATACAGAAGATGTATATGTTGTTTCTGATAAGGCAATTCCTAAGAAGGTGATTGTTTCTCCACTTGAAATCCTGGACGCCATATCCGCCCATTCCGGTGTAACCAAAGCCGCTGTCGCCGCAACGGCAATATAAGTATTGACTTTAAAGTGTTTGGAGGCCGTTATCGCGATAAAAATCGGCAAGAACGTAAACGGGGCCCAAGACATAAAGCTGAATACTTCATACGTTCCAGTTTCTCCAAAGGCAGGAAAGATCAAATTAATTAAGATAAGCGTACCTTGTAAAATACCAGCCGCAGCCAAAATATACACAAATGGCGCGAATACCGCTGACATTGTGGCAATGACACGGTTAAGAATCGTCCCTTTATTTTCATTTTCACCGTCGCCCGCTTCGAAATCGGCCTGACTGGCAAGTGCGTCATATACCTCGCCAACGTGCTGACCAATGACGACTTGGAATTGACCACTATTTTCTACAACGGTGATAACACCAGGCATAGCACTTACTTTTTCTTTAGCTTTTGGATCGGTATGTTTTAAAACAAGGCGTAATCTGGTCGCACATCTTGTTGCGCTTTCCAAGTTTTCCTCTCCACCAACCGCTTCTAAAATATCACCGGCTAGCTTGGTGTAATCTCTCACTTTTTCCGCCATGTCTCCGTACTCCCTTCAGGATTTTATACAAACATTATAATTGTACCGTTATAATTAGTCAATACATATATAATGTCATTGTTCATTTTTTGTTTTGTCTATTGGGTTTAACGTATGATATAATTTTACTAGTTATCCATAGAATGTGAGGTATCATCCATGTTGAAATACCAACAAATCGCCAATCAAATCGAACATTATATCGAACAGCACCAACTTCAACAGGGATCTAAGCTGCCAGTCTTAGAAACCTTGATGGAAAATTTTTCATCAAGCAAGAGCACAATTATCAAGGCACTAGATTTATTAGAAAAAAAAGGGTTGATTTTTCAGGTTCGAGGCAGTGGAATTTTTGTAAGACGAAAAAGCCGGCGGGGGTACATAAACCTATTATCTAACCAAGGGTTTAAAAAAGATTTAGAAGAATTTGATATTACCACGGAAATGATAAGCTTGGAGATAGTAAAGCCCACACAAGAAGCTGCCGATAATTTACAAATTGCGAAAGATCAAGATGTTTACCATGTCAAACGAATTCGCTATATCAGTGGTCAGACTCTTTGTCTAGAGGAATCTTATTATGATAAATCAATTGTCACCTATCTAAATAAGCAAATTGTAACCGAATCGATTTTTGATTACATTCGCGAAGGATTAGGTTTGAATATTGGTTTTTCCGAAATGTATATTAAGACAGGGAAGCTGACAGATGAGGAATCAGAATACTTAAAGCTGCCTACAGCTGATCCTAAGCTAATTATGGAAAGTATTTTCTTCCTTGCCAATGGTACGCCATTTGATTTCTCAAAAGTGACCTATAATCATGAACAATCACAGTTTTTTCTACTTGGAACGGGGCTTTAAGAAGCATATAGATGAGGTTTTAGCTGTATCTCGAAGAAATAATCCCTCAGCGCCTGATAAGCGCATTGGAGGGATTATTTTGCATGATGATTGACACTTAAATTGTATCATTATATAGTGGAGCCCCTGGGCCAATTGGAATTATTTTCAAACGGATTGTTTCTTTAATAAACACGCTTTTGTATTCTTTTTCCCCTTCAGGAGATACCAAGAGCATCACCCGTTTTCCTGGATTGTCTTCCACTATTTGTTGTTCTAATTGGTCTAAATCGATATACTGAGCCAATACCTCTGTCTCGGGGAATGGATCTGCTTGATTAGTCTGTTCTTCGTGTTGATTTTCTATATTCGTTTCCTCATTTGTATGAGCCTCGTCCTCGGCTTTCGATATTTCATTCTCTTCTACCGTTGATTGCTCCGTTGAGTTTCCTTCTGTTTGACCTTCTATGTCTGTCGTATTAGTTGAGCTACATGCTGCCAGTAGGATCGCAAGCATGGATACAGTCATAAGATGTTTCATGTGTTTATTGTCTCCTTTCTTCCCTTTCTAACGATTACTTTACAGTATAAATTCTCAAATTCTGCTGAGAAAAAACTAAGAATTTGATGAGAATGTCCATTTTTTATAATCCTGACGTCTTCCATAAGCATGCTATTACTTGTTAAATATGTAGAACAATTCCTGAGCGCAGACTAACCATGGAGGCTGTATAAAAAACCCGTGCACTCCTACTTTGAATGCACGGGTTCCTCTTTATCTTAAATGTTCTATTGCTGCTCTTTCAATGGAAAGTCCTTGTTTATACCGTTCCATAAACTGTTCAAAACCTGCTACTTCTTGCGGTTCAACTGAAATAGTGGTTACTTCTTGATCGGCAAATACCTTTTCTTTTAAAAACAATTCTAGCGTCTCGCCCTCTTGCTGGTGAATCATGTAATTTCCGAGTAAGGCAATGCCCCAAGCGCCTCCTTCACCAGCTGTTTCCATTACTGATGTAGGTACGTTACATGCTGCTGCCAGTATACGCTGAGCTACTCCTTCTGTCTTAAAGATTCCGCCATGCCCCAGCATTTCTTCTAATGGAGCCTTCTCCTCTTTTAACAAAATATCCAAGCCAATCTTCATCGCGCCAAATGACGTCATTAAATGAGTACGCATAAAATTGGCTAGATTAAACTGGCTGTCAGAATCTCGTACCACGAGTGGCCGTCCTTCTTCAAAATGAGTCACATGCTCCCCAGATAAATAACCGTACGACAATAATCCTCCGCCATCAGGATCCCCTTCTAACGCCTGGTGGAATAAAGTACGATACAAGGTATCACTATCAATATCCACTCCTACCGCTTGAGCAAATTCTCCAAACAAGCCAACCCATGCATTTAGATCAGAGGTACAGTTGTTTGAGTGGGCCATAGCTACTAAACTACCAGATGGTGTGGTTACTAAGTCAATCTCTGGGTGAACCTTAGACAAATTCTTCTCTAGTACAACCATCGCAAAAGCCGAAGTGCCAGCCGATACATTCCCGGTCCGTTCGGCAACACTATTGGTCGCCACCATACCTGTCCCTGCGTCTCCCTCTGGAGGGCATAATGGTATACCTGCTTCCAACTGACCGCTCACATCTAATAATCTTGCACCCTCTTCCGTTAACCTGCCCGCTTCTTGACCAGCTACGAATACCTCTGGCAGTACTTCTTCCAGCTTCCATGGCAATTGTTTTGGTGCAATAAGTTGATTAAATTTATCAATCATTCCCTGATGAAAGCCCTTTGTCTCAAGATCAATCGGGAACGCACCTGATGCTTCCCCAACTCCGAGTACTTTTCTCCCGGTGAGTTTCCAGTGCACATATCCGGCTAATGTCGTGATAAAGTCTACCTCTGCTACGTGTTCCTCTTGATTCAGGATCGCCTGATAGAGATGAGCAATGCTCCAACGTTGTGGAATATTATAATTAAAATGATTCGTTAGTTCCTCGGAAGCTTGCTGTGTAATATTATTTCTCCATGTGCGAAAAGGAACAAGCAGCTGATCCTGTTTATCAAAGGCTAGATAGCCATGCATCATTCCACTGAACCCAATCGCTCCGAGTTTTTTCAAGATGACACCGTACCGCTCTTTTACATCCGCAGCCAGATTGCGATAACTATCCTGTACTCCTTTCCAAATCTCATCGATACCGTAAGTCCAGATATTATCAATATAACTGTTTTCCCAATCATGGCTTCCGGAAGCAATGGATTGATTCTCTTCATCAATCAATACGGCTTTGATTCTAGTAGACCCCATCTCAATACCAAGTACGGTCCTTCCATCTTCAATCGCCTGATTTAACTTCTCATTCATTCTTTATTCCTCCATTCCTTTTAAACAATCACGCATTGCTTTCCCTTTAATCTATTGAGAAAGTCCTTTGTTCATTGCCTGTAAATCGCTTGAAAAAGTAAGCCTTTGCAACAATTCGTATGCACAACTACGTATCATAATTTAACTTCATAAAATGGGAAGTTTGTTACTTATAAATATACCATTAAATCCTCACTAACGTCAATTCTACAAAATGTACGTACATGTATATTTATTAAGAAAGTACCCATTCCTTTACTATAAAATTCATGAAGTGTTCACTTTTTTGATCAATAAACATGTTTATAAAAGCTTTTCCAATTGTTTGTTACCCCTTGGTAACGTTATAATATAGTAGAAGATCTTTTTTAGGAAAGGAGAAAATATCATGACGAAACAGGCGCAATTACCACCAAAAACCTGTTCCATCGAAAGACTTGTGACCAATCCACCTGATGTGAAAAAAGTCTTAACCGGCAAAAAAACGGCGACAAGACGTAATGGGCGCTATGCCGATATAGGTGAGGTAATGACCTTAGAAAATAAAAAATTTGTTATAGATAATGTCTACCAGCAAAAATTGGGCGAACTAACCGATGCCCATGCACAACGAGAAGGATTTGCTACATTGGAAGAATATAAAGAAGCTATCCTTTCTCTACATCCTGGTATGCCCTGGCTCCCTACAATGAGAGTCTGGGTTCACGAATTCAGCCCATTATCCTAAACAGGGAACTCCGAATAAACGGAGTTTCCTCTTTTTTTATCGATGATGTTCTTCTGCTTCTGCATCTGCCTTAGTAGGTTGGACCGTGCCATAAGGATGGTGGGGTGGCGCATAAATAGAATATAGCTTTAATGGGCTTTCTCCAATATTAATGACGTTATGCCATGTACCTGCTGGCACCAATATGGCATAATCCTCGCAGACAAATTGCTGGTAATTCAGGTTGTCTTGACGGTCTCCCATCAACACTAATCCTTGCCCTTGTTCCAAACGTAAAAATTGATCCGTACTCGGATGGATTTCTAATCCAATGTCATCTCCTGGCGCAATGCACATCAAGGTTAGTTGCAAATGTTCTCCAGTCCAAAGTGCCGTTCGATAATTTTGGTTTTGCATTGTCGCCTCTGCGATATTGACAACAAAAGGTTGCTTGCCAAAGTCCGTTTTCGGTTGTCTGTTTGGCAGAAGATTAGTCTCATCATACATCGGATAATACTCAGCTGGATAATACATAACCGGCTCCTTTCCATTACATTTTCATATTATTCTATGTATTGGCCTAGTTAATCGTTACCCATATTAAAAGATATATCTTTTATTAAGCTTCTTGAATAACCTCTATAACATAGATTGGTACACACGCTTCCAAACTTATTAACTTTCCTATACTTTTTCCGCTATTAATGATATATTGCAAGTAATCTTACCGAAGGATGTGCTTTTATGACATTACAACTACGGATCGACCTAAAACATGTCGAAAATCCAAAATGGCGAACATTACTTGTATCCGAAGAAACAACATTTGAAGAATTTCATATGTATTTGCAAGTAGCATTTGACTGGTCTAACTCTCATATGCATATCTTCAACCAAAAAAATTTGACAATTAGCCCGATAATCGAAGGAATTTTCGGTGAAGAAAATGATCTAGATGAAACAGAGGTTACTTTGGGAGCTATTTTGCAAGAGCCGAATGATCGGGTAAGCTATATCTATGACCTCGGTGATCACTGGGAACATGAAATCATATTGGAAAAACAATTTACTGCCTCTGAAGACCATCCTTTACCCGTTTGTATAGCAGCAGAGGGGGATGAAGAGCTTGAGGAACCAGAGCTGGAAGAATGGGACGAACAACTTGAACTTCCACTAGACACCGAGCAGTATTCAGAGAATGAGTTACTGTTGGATGATATTAACTTTATGTTAGAACCATTTCAAGAGATGGAGGAGGAGTATGAGTTAGAGAATGAGGAGATTTATCAACAAAAACATTCGCCTACGGAACAGGAATGGAACCTTCTGTTTGACTACATAGAGGAAATAAAACAATTAAAACCTTGGGAAACCTTAACAGATACGCAAATTGTCGGTATATGGTCTACTGAATTAGGAGACTATATGTATGCGTCGATTATGGGTAATGGCGAGGTTACGTATGGCATTAGCTTTTTCCCTGGCAGCAAAGCGCTTTTACAATTTTTTCAAAGCACGGAAGAGGAAGAGCCATCAATAGACTTGAGACAGCGTGCCATTACTGTTTACCTCAATAATCGTGACGAGCTGGAGCCTGAAGAATATGATTTAATTAAAAGTCTTGGCAGAAGCTATCGGGGTAAACATGAATGGCCATCCTTTCTCAGCTTAGCACCTAATAAAATGCCATGGATGATTGATCATGAAGAAGCACTCTTATTAATTAGTGTTTTACCCGTACTTCGTATAATGATTAAGGAATTGAAAGACAAAGACGTTCCAGAATCGGGAGATCATATATTTGCTGTTAATCAAAAAGGTCAAGATATTTATCTGTCCATTGATGATCTGATCCAAGAGGTCAATGAGTCTTTCGATGTCTCTTTAAACATACCTGAATTAGAAATAAAACGCCTAAAAAAAGAAAAATCACCATTAGCGCAAAACGTGGAATTAGGGATTGTTCCATTTCCAGAACCAGTGCAGGATACGCCAAACTCACGACCATACCTCCCTCATATGTTCGTAATGGTGGAACAAGAAAGTCAGTTGGTGATGCATTTTAACATTACTGAATTGGGAGATAGCATATCCGAATTGCAAGAAAAATCCTTTCACTTCTTGCAAAGCATAGAACAGTTACCTCAGCAGGTATATATGCGAGCAGATGATTATGCCGAAATCATCCGTCCTATTTTTGAAGCGTTAGATATTAGCTTGACAGTTGTAAATGAATTAGAGGGTGTTAACGTACTATTGGAAACGATGCTGGAGGATAAAAACAGTCCATTTTATGATTAGTCCTGTTATTCGATAAGGACTGTAGTACTTTTCCTGTTCCACAGTCCTTATCATGGTTTCTCATTCATTCGGTGTAAATCATGATTTTAATACTGGTATCTTTTTCATTTCTTGCCTTTTCTACGGCTTCTCTGGTATCTGATAAATGATACTTATCGGTAATCACTTCTTCCAGTCTCAAATCATGATTAGCAATTGCCTGAATGGCCGTCGGATAGCTATTGGCATAACGAAAGACACCATAGACATCATATTCCGAATCAACTAAGTGGGTAATATCAATAGGAACTTCAGAAACAGCTGGCAAACCGACCAATACGATTCTGCCTCCCCTTTTCGTAAGCGTTAATGCGTCTTGAACGGCTCGTCCATTTCCTGAGGTCTCAATCGCTACATCAATCCCAACACCATCTGTTATCTGTTCGAGCTCCTCTGCGATGTTATCCTGTGTAGGATCAAATACCTGAACAGCACCTAGCTTTTTGGCTAATTCTCTCCGAAAAGGCACGACATCGGAACAATATATTTCAGTCACACCAAAGATTTGAGCAGCCTTAATCGTCAATAAACCAATCGGACCAAGTCCCGTAATCAACAACTTATCATTAGGTTTTACCTTGCCTCGTTCCATTGCATGAATTCCTACCGATAAAGGCTCAATCAAAGCGCCTTCTTCATAACTCATTTGATCTGGTATCTTAAAGGCGAAATCACTGCGAATCGTGACATATTCAGACCACGCCCCATCAATTGGCGGTGTAGCCATAAAGCGTACCTCTGGACAGAGGTTATACCTGCCTTGCTTGCAATATTCACACCTGCCACACGTTACACCTGGCTCAACAGCAACGCGGTCGCCAACCTGTAAATCTGAAACCTCACTGCCTATTTCGACAATATCTCCTGCCAATTCATGGCCTAAGATAATCGGCTCTTTAACTTCATACCGGCCAATCTTGCCACGCTCATAGTAATGAACATCTGAGCCGCAAACACCGATACAATGCACCTTAATAAGTACTTCATCACTTTTGGGTTCAGGAATCTTAACCTCTTGGATCTCCATATCTAATGGTTTATTTAAGACTGCAGCTTGCATTTTCCCCATTTCTCTTCACCTCTGTTCACTGAATGATGATTAGGTTACTCGTAAATCCCGTATGTCTTATTCACATCCTGTACAAAAATAATGCCATTACCTGGTTCCCCAATTTTCAAATCATCATAGATTCTTTTTATAATGAAATCGGTCGTCTCCTGCTTGGATAATATCATGACGATTTCTTTTTCCGGTTCGATATTCATGGCAAATAATTTACTTGTTTCATGAATACCAGAGCCACGTGCATTGATAATCGTGCCACCCTTTGATCCAGCTTTTTGTGCCGATTCAATCACATCCTCTGCTTTACCACGGTCCACAACAATCATGATATTCTGATACATGATTCCATCGTCACTCCTTTCTTCCTTGTCTCTTTGACAACTGCTTGTTCCGATTACATGATTCAATGACATGGTAAACACTATGCCATGATTGGGTTTATCAAAATGAAAAACCTTGTTTAAGTGTTGTAATGTCTTAGATGTCGTTTTCGGGTTAGAGATCATCATAACAACTTCCTTACGAGTATCGGTAATCGACATCATTTTCAATAACTTATTTTGAATGGTTCCTTTGCCGATACATAACGTCCCACCTGAAACTCCACACTTCTTTGCTTCTTTTAATACTTTACTTCCTAATCCGAATCGGACAATGACATGAATCAGCTCAAATTGGCTGACCACTTTATCGGGATTCATGGTTCGGTATACCCCCTTTACGTGATTTCCATTTGAATACTAAGCCCAATATCTGCAAAGTGATAAGTGGCGTTAACGCAACCATTGCAATCATACCAAAGCCATCAACGATCACATCGGCTCCTTGAATTGCGTCTGCTGCACCATGCGTAAAGGCTAGAATAAACGTTGCGGTCATCGGGCCTGACGCAACTCCACCTGAATCAAACGCTATCCCAACAAATAATTTAGGGACGACATAGGTTAAGCCAAGCGCAATCAAGTAACCAGGCAGCAAATAATGCCACAGCTGTAATTCAGGAATAAGGATTCGTAACATTGATAGTCCTATAGCGATTCCTACGCCAATCGCCAAGGTGAATAATACTTCTTTTCGTTTGACATACCCGCTGGTGACATCTTCAATTTGTGTCGTTAATACATAGACGGCGGGCTCTGCCAATATAGTAACCAAGCCTAATATAAATCCGATACTAACAATATATGCCTTATTGTCTAAGGAAGCAATACTAAATCCTAATTCTGTACCTAAATCCATAAAACCTGCATTGACACCAACTAAAAAAAGGATCAAGCCGATAAAGGTAAAGAATAATCCAGTTATAATCTTTCGAAAAGACGCCTTGGATAATTTAAATGATATTTTTTGAAAAATCAAAAAAATCAAAACAATCGGAGCTAAGGCGAGTAATACTTCTTGGGTAATATGTATGGATTCATAGAGAAACGGAGCGAGTATTCCGTCAGATACTTCTTGATTTCCTGCAAGCCCTCCTGATAATTCATCTTGATTCGTGATAATACTCATTAACATGACGGTTAATATGGCGCCAACCGATACAATCGCTAGCATTCCGAAGCTATCTTTTTCGGATGCCTTACTATCCTTTTTCATCATGGAAATACCAATAGATAAGGCTAGGATAAAAGGAACTGTTAATGCACCTGTAGTAGCACCTGAGGCATCAAAAGAGATAGCCAAGAACTGAGGAGAAGTGAAGATGGCTACGGCAAGAACGATCAAATATAAAATCGTTAGCAATTTAAACAAAGGAATATTATGAACAATACGAACAAGTCCTAGTGCTAACAATGCCGCAATACCTAATGAAACAACTACGACAAGCAGCAATTTCGGAACACTGCCATCCGTCACGGTTTCCACCTGACCGGCCAATATATGTAAATCAGGCTCCGCTATTGAAATAATAAACCCTAGAAATAACCCTGCCACAATGACGATCCATAACTTATTAGACTTAGCTACAACCTTCCCCATTTGCTTACCTATTGGTGTAATCCCAATGTCTACTCCCAACAGGAAAACCGATAGACCTACTACAATAAAAACAGCGCCAACCATAAAACGAATCATCAACATGGTATCTAGTGGCACCAAAATAAAATGCAGAATCGCAACAATAATCGTAATAGGGAGTACAGCCAATACAACTTCTAATAATTTCGATGTTAAAATATTCACATCAGCAACAATCCTCTCTTTAACATAAGATGAATGTTCATTTTCTCTCTTCATTATAACATAGCATACGCTTATCACAGAAAACGAATACATCATAAAATGATAAAAATATTGGAGTAGTGATTATCTGAGTGGTTATATTTTGCTTGTCAATTATAAGTAATTTAATGAAATAAGAAAAGCCGGGCCCTCTATTAGTATGTGTCAAGATTTTCTCGACAAGCTTTTCCCACCAATAGTTCAGACTCTATCTTTTTGTACACTTGCCTAGACTAACGCGCTATCGCTTGTTCCCCTCGGTGGTGTGTGAAGGTTCCACCGTTCAAGAACCTTCACGCACCACCGAGGCTATGATTTAAAAACTTTTAACTAGATACCCCATAGCTGATGAATGAGCCTCATACAGAGGTATTCTGCCTTGTTTGGCACCAATAGAAGCTCTAGTCGGCTGACGCAGTAAGGCAGCCACTCGGATTCCCTTTTTCACGTCTCTTTGCTTTCTTGTACTTCGTTGCTGGTTCGCTAAATAAGCTGGTCGCAAGGTTTGATTTTGTATGCCTTGTTTGATCTTGACCATGGCTTCTCCACCTGCGGCACTCCAATGCATCCCTCGTTTTTTCATACGGAAGGACACCTGTCGTTGATGAGATTCCATCGCCCCTAGTTTTCTGGCATCTTTTGGACAATCGGAGACTACCTCCCGCCAATCATAGATGCGAGACCAGTTATGAAGAATATACTGGCGGAATCGCTGCACTTTCTCGATCTGTTTTGGGTCTTCTAACGTGCTCTCATATGTGTCTACTTGTAGCTTAAAGGCATCCAAATCATGTACTTTTAATGCCTGTCGGACGGCTTTTTTATACCCCTTCTCTTCCTTGGGAAAAGCACGATTGACCCCTTGAGCCACATGATAGGCATCCAACTGATTCAGTACCTGATGTTTCGATTGGGAAAAAGCGGTTTGAAATCGTTCGGCCGTATAACCGTTGCCTCCATCACTATTTGTCACTACTTGCGTCTCTTCTAAGCTGTATCGACTGGCTGCCATTGTCTGTACCTCCTCCCAAAAGGCATCCACTGGTTGGGTGGTCATAATAACAGTTGGTTCCTGAAGGGAGATTCGTTTCCCATTCTTCTCCCAGCCTTCATACAGGATGGCATGCCGCACTTCTATATGTTGTTTCTTTTGACATCCTCGAATAAAGACGCCATCCGCCTCTGCATAGAAGTATTCCACTTTTCCCCATTGGGTAAGGAAGTAGCTTCCTCCATCTCTGCCACTCGGTCTTGATCGGCTTGGGCCTGCGCTTTCCCTACCACTTTTACCATATGTCCTACCGTTTGATGACTCAGGTGGACAGGCGTCCATGCTTCTAATGTATGAGCCACTTCCCGATATGTGCTTTCACTGGCCATCTCGGCTACTTTAACCTCCACCAAAGGACTGTAGCGCTGTCTTTTACGCAAACCAATCCATTCATCTAAAGGATACATCGCTTGACCATTTGGATTCTTCATCAACGTACGATCGAACGTGACCATCCCAAACATAAACTGGATACTTCGGCTATCGGTACGTTCTCGTTTCCACCCTTCTGCCAAGCGTTGAGATACCAGTACACGATCTAGTTCTCGAAAGACTTGCCCTACTAAGCTTGTGAAACAACCATACATCAAACGATGGGCTTCTTCCTCCATTTCAATCACATTCGTTGTATCCTTTATTAATTCATATAGTTTTGATATAATAAGTTCCATGAGAAGGCCTCTTTCGTAAATGTATTATGCCCTGCAAAGCATACATTTTATGATAGAGTACCTTCTCTTTTTTGGCTATGGGGATTTTTTATCACTTTCGAGTATTATTTTACACATACCCTCTATTACTATATGAGCTGAACGTATAAAGGTAACAAAAACATGTTATAAGCAAGTCTTTGCCCTCATTATTTCTCTGATAAGCTAGTTTGATCCATTCGTGTGAATGACCATTCACACGCCTTTCAGCTCTGCTGAAAGGTAGCAGTATGATGAAATAACCAGGGAATAAATGCATTTATTCCCTGGTTATTTCATCATACTGCATAAATGGATCAAGAGCACCTATCCGATTAATGAGCCATGATTTCATTCCACTTATATCATCAAAAGAAAATGCTGACTGCCGATAAGGTGAGATTTTGTTAAGTAGACCACTTTACTCTCGAGAAAAACAATTATTTCTTTGGAAAAGGGAAATTATACACCTTCCTTATTATTAGCGTTACAAATTGCAGAGGTTTTAGAAACTGATATTCATACGATTTTTCAATTAGGAAAGGAGTAAGTTACGATGAAGAAAATAATATTCGAGCAAACGGGAAATATCCTACTTGTCCTACTTTTAATGTTGGCAATGATTCAAACCGTGCACTCGGTTACGATAACAGAAGCTCCATTCTCTAGTTCTTTCAATCTTGGATTTTTTTGGTTTATACTTTTTATCTGGGTATTGATTTTCGGTCTAGCTAGGTTTCTATATGGAAGGAACACGAAGAATGGAGGCTACAGTACTAAGAAGGGCGAACTCAGTGCAATAGATGAGCGCGAAGAAATCATCTCAAAAAGAGCCAGCCTGGTTACTTATCGAATATTAATAATTACTATGATTGTTATTCTTTTTCTCTGCTTTGGACTCAGCTTATTCTTCTCCGATATTAAAACCGTTCAAACAGTAATGATTGTTGGTGTGGGGAGCGGTCTTATTGTTAGCTTTCTTGCCTATCTAATCACCTGGATCACGCTTGATACAAAAGGATAACGTGGTGAAAAAGCGAAGCAGGATATGGTCGACCCTAACTGCTTCGCCTTCGCTTTCTGAACTAGCTGGGATTCAGAAAGTGCCTTCGTATGATGCTTCATGTAAAAAACGCATCCCTCTACTAAATACGGTTGGAACAATCGACATGTGGTTCTCGCCTTCTAGTGAGGAAAAGTCAATTGGTACCTTCGGATAAGCAGTAGACAGCCTTTCATATAATGATAAAGCTCGGTCATACATCCCTTGTTTCGCAACCTGCTCTGCCGCAATAAACAGTCCTTTCACCGCGGATAAATCATGCTTATTTTCCCAGCTTAAAATAGCTTGTTGATTCCACCAGATCGAGGGACTGCAAACAAAGTAATGACTGAAAAGCACAGGCTCTTGAAAAAGGGCATATAACGCAAATAAACCGCCAAGTGAGTGGCCAAAAAGCGTCTGTTTTTGTTGATCAATGGTGTAATGTTGTTGCACATACGGCAAGACTTGACCTTGCAAGAGCTGCAAAAAATCAGCTGCTCCTCCGTGCTCAGGCCACGGAGTTCCATCTGGTCTGTCGGGTAATTCGGCTTGTCCAGCTGGCGGAGTAAAATCATAGACTCGAAATGGGGAGAAAGGCTTCTCTTCTTGATAACCAATACCCACCAGTAACATGGGTTCGACTCCTGTCCTCTCTGCCCTTCTACTTTGCAAACGAATCATCTCATGAAACATGGTGAAGTACGCATTACTATCCAGAATATATAAAACTGGATACCCTTTTTCTGGGGAGACTGATCTGGCACTGCTATTTTCAGTTGATAATCGTGGTGCTTTCCGTTCAACAGATAAGTTGTCATCTTGCTCCTCCTTACTATGCCCCTTTAGCCTTTACTAATAAATAAACAAAATAAGGGACACCAATAATCGCTATTACAATTCCTGCTGGTAATTCTGCCGGTGCAAAGATCGTCTTACCAATAAAGTCTCCTAACAAAACCATTAACATACCGATCATCCCGCTGATTGGCAAGCTGTATGGATGATGAATACCGACCAGTCTTCGGGAAATATGCGGAGCAATTAAGCCCACAAATCCAATGCTTCCCGAAACAGCGACAGAAGCACTAACAAGCGCTACCGAGCTAAGCAACATGATTCGACGTTCTCGCTCGATAGACACGCCTATCCCTGTTGTCGTAACCTCATCCAGCTGCAGCACGTTCAAAACAGGGGACTGCCAAAGCAAAATAGGAGTAAAACAAAGTATCCACGGCAATGTGGCAATGATTTGCGACCAGGAAGCACTATAAATACTGCCTGACAACCAGACAGTGGCCATCTCAAAATCCTGCGGGTCCATTTTTAATGAAACATAAAGAGTTAAGGCACTGAAGCCTGAATTCAAGGCAATTCCGACTAAAATCAGTTTTCTTGGTTCCAGTTTACCTTGCTCACGAGAAAACAAGAGTAAAAAAGCAGTAGCAGCCATACCACCTATCCAACCGAAAAACGTCATATTGAATATTGAAAGCCAACCGGCACTTTTTACCGCTGCTTGTACAACAAACATATACATAACAATCGAAAGACCAGCAGCGGCATGAATACCTAGTATACCTGGATCAGCCAACTGATTTCTTGTTATACCTTGCAATACAGCACCTGCAATACCTAAAGCAAAACCCACCAAAGCGCCAATCAAAATACGTGGTAAACGAAATTCAAAAATCACTAATGTATGATCACTGCCTTGGTCTAATCCAAGCAATGTTTTGATTGCATCCAAAGCTGTCATATCAAACGTTCCATTGGTTATACTGACATACATAATAAAAAGAGCAAACCCTATACTCAGTAGCAAAATCAATAGAAATTTATATCGATTGCGTTGTTTCATCAAAAACTCCTTCCTCCCTTCGTTTTAATTAGATAAAGGAAGTAAGGCACACCAAATAAGGCAGTAACTACGCCCACTGGTGTTTCAAATGGGTGATTAATAAATCTGCTGATAATATCTGACCATGCCAAGAATAACCCTCCAAAGACAGCTGAAAAGGGAATAATTTTTCGATAATCCTCGCCGATTAAAAAGCGAGTAATATGAGGGATAACTAAGCCGATAAAGGCAATTTTTCCTGCCATAGCAACAGAAATCCCTGTCAAAATCACGACACTGAGTATTGTCAATGTTTTTATTGTCATAAGCTTGATCCCTAACCCTTGTGCTACTTCATCTCCTAGTGAAATAGCCGTGATAGCTCGTGAAACGTAAATAGCTAGAAACAAACCTAAGATAGCAAAGGGAATGGCCCATTTAATCAGAACAGGGTCCATCTGATGCAAGCGTGCATTATACCAAAAGCTAATATTCTGTGAAACCTGAAAGTAGGTAGACAACGCCTGAGATATACCATTAAGAAAGGTACCTAAAATCGTTCCTAATATAGCTAGTGTAAGTGGTGTCATGCCATCTGGCAGTATACGTGCAATAGAAAACACTAAAAAAGCGCCTAAAGCGGAGCCAATCAAAGAATAGATAATCAGCGTCATCGGTGCTGCATCAGGTAGAAAGATCATACATAGAGTAATGACGAAGACCGAACCATCCGCTACCCCCATTATCGAGGGAGAAGCGAGATAGTTTCTTGTCATTCCTTGCATTAACGCTCCAGACACCGCCATAAATGCACCAATCAGCAATGCTCCAATCACTCGTGGTAATCGTGAAGTATGAATAATTAAATGATCCATATTTTCTGAATCAAAGTGCAATAGCCCATTCCATACGGTAGTGAGGCTAATTGATTTAGATCCAAAAGCAATTGAAGTAAAAAGCGTGGCGATTAAAAATAACAATAACACTGTAATCCATAACAATCGATTCTTTCTGAAAGCATACATGGGTACTTCTTTCCCCCGTCCTATTACTCCGCTAATTTTTCTTGTAGTTGTTCTAAAAATAGAATTCTACTATATACAGGACCACCTTCTAATAGTGGATCAACTACATTGACGAATACCTGATCATCGTTAAATGCGGTAATATTTTGTATAATCGGATTCTCTTGTAATTCCTCAAAGGCCTTGTTACCCTCTCCACTGCCATTCTCTTGAATCTGCATAAAGACATAATCCGGATTCATTTCCGCAAGCTGTTCCACCGAAATGGCTTCCTGCGTCTCTGCTTTTTCTACTGCTCCTGGCACCTCTAAACCTAATTCGTCATATAACACTGCATTAAAATAGATATCTGGTGGATAAATAAACATCTGACCTCCTCTAATTCTAATTGCGACAACCTTCTGACCAGAAAGTTTTTCTGTTAAGGAATCGTTAGCTGTTTCTATGTCTGTTTTATAATCTGCTAATATTTGATCCGCTTGCTCCTCTTTACCAGATAATGCTCCCATTAGATGTAGATTAGCTTCCCAATCTGATGAGATATGAGAGACAAGAATAGTTGTGGCAATTTGTTCTAGCTTTCCCACCACTTCTTCTGGGAATTTGCTTGAACCTAAAATCACGTCAGGCTGCAATTCTAGTATTTTCTCAAAGTTGGGTTCTTGTTTTTCCCCAATTGATTCGGCATTACCCATTACATCAGCATATATGTCGGGAAATTCTCCAGCAATGGTTACCGCACCAACCGGTTCAACGTCCATCACTACTGCATCTTCCATTGCTTCCATAGCGCCTGTAATCACGATTCTTTCTACATCACTTGGAACGGTATAGGTTTCTCCTAAATATTCGATTGTTCTTGTTTCCGCTTCTTCATTTGCTTCTTTACTTGTTTCTTCCGTCTCCTCACTTGCCGTATTCTCTTGTCCTGAGGCATCATTGTCTTGTCCACATGCAGCTAGTACCACTAAGCCTATAATAGTAATAAGGAATACTATCCATTTTTTATTCATTTGTCTGAATCTCCATTCTACTGTTATTTTCATTTGGTTATTTTAGATGATCTCTCAGTGTCTTGCTTGTGTATTCCCGTCGAAAGACACCTGCTTCCGTTAACAAAGGGACTAATTGGTCGAAAAATAAATTTAATGATTTTTCTGTTCCACCTGGTATAGCAATAAATCCATCCATTGCTCCATCGTTATACCATTCGATGATACGACCTAACACCTGTTGAGGAGTTCCTACTTCCACCCAATGCGCGGAGTCAATCACCTCTGGTCTATCTAATAACCGTTTAACGGTTGGCTGATTATCGCTAATAAATCTACGCAGTAAATTGGCGTGTGTTCGACTGCGGACAGGCTGTTTTTCACTGGGAAGCATCACTTCAGTAACTTGTGTATCAAGCGGAAGCTCTCTTACATCAAGTCCAATTGTTGTTTCTATCGAGGCATATCGATGTTCTAAAGTGAGATGTTGATGTGCCTCACGGTGCATTTGCTGTGCTTCTTCATAAGAATCCCCAAGAAAGAAATACAAACCGGGAAGCACACGGATATCACTAGGAGAACGCTGATTCGCCTTGGCGCGGTTTCTTAAGTCTTGACGTAGCTCCTTAGCCGTTTCCTTATCAGGTGTAGCAGCAAAAATAGCACTAGCTACCGAAGCAGCAAATTGCCGTCCTGCTTCCGATGCACCCGCTTGGAATAAGACCGGCTCACCACTTGCATGCATAGCAATAGAAAGCGGACCTTTCACTTGAAAATAGTTACCTTGGTGCGTAATTGGCTTTACTAAATCTTGTGGATTCCTTGCTGTTAAGGCTTCAGCAGGAAAACTGCGCCAAAGCTTTTGTACAACTTCGGTACATTCTCTTGCCTTCTCATATCTGCATTCAGAAGACAATTTGCTCGTCTCACCGAAATTTTCTCCTCCGTCTAGAGAAGTCACAATATTCCATCCCGCTCTGCCATTACTTATCCAGTGCAACGTTTGTAATTGTCTAGCTAGAATGTAAGGTGGCTGAAAGGATGCTGAAATCGTTGTGACGAGCCCTATATTGTCTGTCTGTTCTGCAATCAGTGTTAATACTAAAGTAGGGTCTAAACCAGCCTGGGATGATAACCTGGCTGGGTGAGCATATAAAGAATCTGGTTTAAAGACAAAATCTAGCTTGGCCTGTTCCGCTCGTTGCGCCTGCCCGATTTGCGCAGATACTGCTTGATCCATTGCTGCTTGTTTCTTTTGACGATGGTTTAATGACAATCCAATACACAACTGATTTTTCAATGAAAACGTCAACTCCTTTTAAAAGGTTGTTCAAAAAGCCCAACAAAAATGACGAAGCGAATTTCTGTGCTAACCAGAGCGGAACTTCTGCTAAGTCCATCACGTCCTGAACTTATTGAACACGCATGATAAATGATGATCTATCCTATTTATCAAATCCTTGTTCAAAAATACCCAGTAAATGTTCCAGTGTGATCGGATCACTATAACTTGCTTCTTCCGTATCTATTTCAATCACTTGGTCATTTTGTACAGCCGGTATCGACTGCCAAGTATCGCTTTCCATAAATGTATTATCATCCCCACTCTTGCTCAGCACGATAAAATCCCCTGCATATTCAGGAAGTACTTCTTGAGACAAGGTATAATAACCATCTTCTTGAGCATCTGCTTCAACTTTTTCCGGCATCTGCAATTCCATCGCTTGATAGAGAAGTTCTGTGCCTCGAGCCCAACTGTCACCATAAACATAAAAATTTTTCGCATCGGTTTCAAAAACCGTAACAGAGACATCTTCACCATAAGCCTCTTTGATTTTATCTCCTGCTGCTTGGGCACGCTCCGTAAAGTCATCTATCCACGCTTGAGCTTCCTCTTCTTTGTTTAATAACTTGCCTATCTCCAGTTGTTGTTCTAAGTAATCCAGCTTGCCCCAGGTGTACACAATCGTTGGGGCAATTTTTTCTAGTTCATCTATGTTTTCCATGTGGGAACCTGCAATAATCAAATCAGGTTCTTGAGCAAGGACACTTTCTGGCTCATTCTCGGAAACTACAGGAACATCTTTTAAATCTTCTGCAAAAAGCGGGTTGGCTTTCGTCCACTCATCCACACCTACCAACGGGCCATCCAAGGCAAATACATTTGGTGCATTGGTTAACGCAACAATTCGTTGTGGATCAGTAGGAATCTCCACCGGTCCTGTTTCAGATGGGTAGGTAACTGTTTCTTCTGATCCTTCGTTTTCTGAGCCTGCTTGTTCTTCGTTCGTTTGCTGATTACCGCAGCCAACCAGGACAAAAAAACATAATGCAGCCAATAAAATCATTATTCTTTTCATATTCCATACCTCCAATAGACAAATGTCTATGATTAATTAATCCTTTATTTTTGCCAATAAGTATAAAAAGTAAGGAGCGCCGATGACGGCAACAATAATCCCCGCGGGTATTTCCGGCTGTTTAATCATCCGGCCAATCATATCTGCCGTTAGCAGAAGCAAGGCACCCGTCAGTCCTGCTATGGGAATAACATATTCATGCTTCTCTCCGACTAATCTCCTCGTCAAATGTGGGGCAACAAGTCCGACAAATCCAATCCCACCACTTACGGAAACACTTGCTGCTGCCAACGCAACGGCTGCTCCGAACAAGACTCGTCTTTCTCTCTCCAGATTCGTGCCAAGCCCAATCGACGTTTCTTCTCCTAGATGAAGAATATTGAGTGTTAATGATTTGGCATATACATAGGGAAGCAGCACTAACCATGGTAGAATAGCCAATACAAATTGCCAGTTTGCTCCCCAAATACTGCCAGCAAGCCAAGTAGCCAGGAATTGATAATTTTCTGGATTTAATTTCAATGTTAAGACAATCATCAAGGCATTAATCCCTGCTGCAACGGCAACTCCTGTAATCACTATCCGCATCGGCGAAGCACCTTGTGCCCTCTTATAAGAAAGTAGATAAATAACAACCGCCGCACCTGCTGCCCCACCAAAGGCCAGAATAGGCATTAATAATATGGAAACCGTACTTGCTGCTGAAAAGAAGGAAACAAAAAGCATAACTGTCAAACTAGCACCAGCATTAATACCGATAATACCTGGGTCTGCTAGCGGATTTCGTACGATCCCTTGCAATATTGTACCTGATATGGCTAAGCCCATTCCGACGAAGAGGGCGATAATCATTCGTGGTAAGCGAAAGTCAAACAATATCAATGTTTGTTGAGCAGTCCCTTGACCAATCAAGGCCGCCATAACCTCTCCAGGTGCTAAACGAATATAACCAGTATTAAGACTAATAAAAAACACGGTAATAATTAAAAAAATCAAAGTGGCTGCAACGATTTTGGCACGTTTTGCTTTTTGCAACTGCTGTTTCGTTACAAATGGCTGCTTGGTCATACCACACCGCCTCCTTTCCTTGCCAAATAAAGAAAGAATGGAACGCCTAAGAGGGCAATTAAGGCACCAACCGGCGTTTCATAAGGCGGATTTAGTGTTCGTGCAGCTAAATCAGCTAGTACAACAAGTAACGCACCGAAAATAAGAGAAGCTGGTATAATCCAGCGATAATCATGACCTACAAAGCGTCGAACAATATGAGGAACGATTAATCCAACGAAGCTCACCGCCCCAACGACTGAAACAGCCATACCAGCTAATATAACAATGATAAAAGCAGCCAACAGCTTAACCCTAGCTGTTTTTTCACCAAGTCCGACTGCTACTTCCTCTCCCAGACTCAAAAGCGTGATCGATCTTGACAGGGAGACAGCACCAATCAAGGCCAGCAGTAACCATGGTGTAATAATTTTCAATTGGAACCATGTAGTTCCGGAGACTCCACCCGCATACCAAAAGGCCAAATCCTGGCCAATCTCATAATATAAGGCAATACCTTCGCTTAAAGCAGCTAATAAAGCACTAACCGCTGCACCGGCTAATACTAAACGAACCGGTGTTAGCCCATTAGTGGATAAAGAGCCTACACCATACACGATTCCTGCTCCAAGGGCAGCCCCTAGAAAGGAAAATAGTATCACATACATATAAGACAAATCAGGAAAGAAGGCAAAACAGCAAGCCAGCATAAAAACTGCTCCAGCATTTAGCCCAAGCAGACCAGAATCTGCTAAAGGATTACGTGTCATCCCTTGCATCAATGCACCAGATACCGCAAAAGCCCCTCCTACGATCGCAGCTCCAACCATACGAGGCAAACGAAGCTCCCATATAATTTGATGCGATTGTATATTGGGATCAAAATGCAAAATGGCCTGCCAAACCGTTCGAACATTAAAATCCGCTGCCCCAAAGGAAACAGATAACGCGAAAGAAAAAAATAATAATAGCGTACCCATTATTAGAATAACGACACCTTTTAAGGGACGAGTAGTCTCCTTCTTCTCTTGCATCCATTCTTTTTGCTTCATTGCTTAATACCTTTCTTTATTATTTAGCTAGATAAGCTTTTCTGTAATCCAGATACACAATGATCGGACTTATGGCATGATGAGTCTGTAGCTGCCTGACATAATTGATACGACAAACAAATTGGGTTGGCACTATGTGGACATCGAGTTAATTGGGCATCGATTTGAAACACACGTTGTAAATTATCACAAGTCATCACTTCTTGCGGCGTACCATCTTTAACAATCCTGCCATCCTTCATAGCGATCATATAATGAGAAAAGCGTGAGGCGTGATTCAAATCATGAAGCACCATAACAATCGTACGTCCCTCTTCTTTATTAAGCCGTTCTAACAACAACAAGATATCCAGCTGATGAGCCAAATCCAGATAGGTAGTAGGTTCATCCAACACAAGGATATCTGTACCTTGCGCTAAAGCCATGGCAATCCAGACCCGTTGTCTCTGTCCTCCAGATAACGCACTGATCGACCGTTCCTTTACCTCCTCTAGTCCAGTCACTTCGATCGCCCAACGAATATACTCATAATCTTGCTTACTCAACGAACCCATCCCTTTTTTATAAGGGAACCGACCGTATGAAATAAGTTCAAATACCGTCAAGCCACCAGGAGCTTCCGCTGTTTGCGGTAGAATAGCCATTCGTTTGGCAATTTCTTTCGTGTCCACTTGATGGATTGCTTCACCTTCAAGAAGGACTGCTCCCTGTTTCACTTGCAAAATACGCGCAATCGTTTTGATCAACGTCGACTTCCCACAACCGTTTGGTCCAATAATCGTTGTTATTTGGTGGGATGGGATGGAAATACTTAAATCCTTGATGATCAATTCATTGGCATAACCTACATCTATGTCTTGAATATCCATCGCTTTCACTGGTTAAACTCCTTTCTTTTTTTACTATTCACACCTTAACTAAAAACTAATTGATAACGATTATCACTATCGTTTAAAGCGTTGCATTTGTCAAGGTAATATTGGACGGAATTTTCTCATCACACAAAAAAATCGAAGACAGACCCCTCTACGGATCTGTCTTCGATTTTTTTGATTTCCCCTATTGCTTTTGAACACGTCTCCTACTCATCTAAATAATACTTAGAAACCGGCACCATCTGCTCGTCCAATTCATAAACAAGCGGACTCCCAGTTGGAATATTAACATTCACGATATCTTCATCACTTATGTTCTCCAAGTATTTCATAAGTCCCCTCAAGCTATTACCATGAGCTGCTACAATCACTTTTTTCTCCTCTTTTAAAAAAGGTTTGATTGTTTGTTCCCAATACGGGATTACTCGTTCAATCGTTGTTGCAAGACTTTCAGCGGTTGGTATTTCCTCTAATCTTAATTCTTGGTACTTAGGATCTCTTCCAGGATAACGTTCATCATCGACATTTAATGCTGGTGGAAGCGTTCGGAAACCACGGCGCCACAGATGAACTTTCTCATCGCCATATTGATCGGCTACCTCTTCCTTATTTAACCCTTGTAGCGCACCATAATGCCGCTCATTCAGCTTCCACGTTTTATATACAGGGATCCATAATTGGCCCGTTTCTTCCAAGGTATAATCCAACGTTTTGATCGCCCGCTTCAAATAAGAGGTAAAGGCAACGTCAAAATGAAAGCCTTTTTCACGAAGGACCTTGCCTGCCTTTCTCGCCTCCGCTACACCATTTTCTGTTAAGTCTACATCTGTCCATCCCGTAAAGAGGTTGGCTTGATTCCATACACTCTCCCCATGTCTGATCAACACTAGTTTCATAGGCTTCCCCTCCATCTTTCTTTTCGTTCATACTATACCCTGTTTATAGGTGCTACAATCATCTCCCTATGCAGAAATTCTGCGGAGTCAACCAAAAAAAAGCCACAGCAAGCATTTTTTCGGCTGCAACTTTTTTTGATTAGTGCTATTTTTTAATTATCGGCTGCTGCTTTCCTCTTGTGTTGATAAAAGAAGGTACCTGCCCCTACGAACAAGATAATAACTCCAAGTAACAGATAATTAAATAAGGAAGTTGCAGTATCAGGTAGTTGTTTACCATCTGTTAGTGGTTTACTATCGTTCCCATCATCACTTGTTCCATTACCCGCATTATCTTCCTCATCATTCTCGATATCATTAGTGCTCGATTCATCCGTCTCGTCGTTTATATTGCCATCATCGCTTTCGCTACCATCTCCGTTATCTGTTTCGTCTCCGGTAGTTCCTCTGTCGTTATCATCATTGTTGCCATTTCCAGTGTGCTTGTCATCGTTATTGCCACCATCCCCACCATCGGTATCTTTGTTATCATTGTCTTCGTCGTCCCCTTCACCATTGTCACCTTCGTCTATTTCAACTTCTTCATCTTCCGTCCCTTCATCTTCTTCTACAACCGTAAACACACCATAAGTTGACATATGCTCAATGGTTAAGGTGATATTGCCTTCCACTACCTCCTCACCTATACGTTCCCATGCTTCCTTATCCTCTTGAAAATAATAGATTGCTGGTGCTTCGGCATTCTCGTTGACTGGCATCGATAATACAAATCCTATTTCACTTTGGAATAATTCTCCATCGGAATAGGCAAACTGGAAGGTATAGACCGGGCCAGCTGATTCTAAATTCGTTAAGTAATCTCTTCCTTTTTCCGCTTCTACAATTTTCAAAGTGGTTCCATGCGGTAAATCAGCAGGTAATTGCACCTCCACTCCTGTGTCCTGATCTTCTTCCAAGACCTTGATCAAGCTTTTTGCCGTTACAGATACTGGATCATCGTCTACCTGGAGTTCAACGATTGGCTCTGGATCAGGAGCTGGTTCTTCGCTTGATACACCCAACCCATGGGAAATTGTTTTTAAAAGATTTAATTCCTTGTCATCTCCTGCTAAATCCCAAATCATCGCACCCTTTAAACCTTGGTCTTTAATAAAATTCATTTTGTAACCTAATGATTCCACATTATCGTAAGAAATAAATTCCCCTTTTTGCTCGTTGTATAAATAAGGTACCTTTGCCGTATTATCGAAAAAGTAATAATAGCCATCCTGATTGATAAGCGATTTGATGACATCATAATTGACGGTACCACCTTCTAAGCCCGGCTTCTCCCAAGCTGCTGCACAAGATTGATAGGCACCATTCTCTATTTTCATCCCACCTCCATCGTCGGGATTACAACCAGCCCATGAATGACCATAAAAAGGCACACCTAATACCAGCTTGTCTTTCGGTACATCTCCGTAAACGTTAACCGTTTGATCTACCCCAAACGTCCATCCCCTGATTTCTGTTTCCAACGGATCGCCATGCAAAGGGGCATTATGTCCTGTCACTCCTGACCAAGTGCCATTAATGTCGTAGGCCATGATTGCCATATAATCAACAATGTCAGCTATTTTTCCTAATTCATTATTTTCTGCATAAGTCCACGTTGCTGCACCAGCAATGGTTACTAGATATTCCTTGTCATCCTCTTGCTCTGCTTGATCAAAGGCATCACGCACTGCTTGTAATACAAGTGTGTGATTTTCTTTATCACTTGGATCGCGTTCATTATTTGGCATGCCACCATCAACAGGATACTCCCAGTCTAAATCTAATCCGTCTAAGTTAAATTCTCGTACAAAATCAACCGCCGACTCTGCAAATACCTTCCGTGTTTCTTCTGTTCTGGCAACCAATGATAGATTATTAGATAAAGTCCAACCACCAACAGAAATTAATGTTTTTAAATCGCTATTTTGATTCTTTAAATCTACAACTTTGGGCAATTCAACCAAATCCACCTCAGGATCATATAAAACAATCGATCCGTTTTCGATGTCTGCCTCCTCTTCCCCTTGCAAATTCTTACAAGGCCATGTTTTCAGCTCTCCATCCGGAATTTCCTCATTGTCTGGATTGCCGTGCTCTCCTTCCCAACACACATCCGCAAATGCATAATTGATATGCGTTACCTTTTGTGCATCGATTTGCTCCGGTGGATTCCATGAACTGTAATATCCTAAGACCACTTTGCCCTCACCCGTATCGGCCTGAACGTTTTGCGGAACGAACATACCTGAGATAATCCATAGCAATAATAAACAACCATACCACAAATGCCGAAACTTCCTTCTCTTATTTGCAATCGCTCTCAATTAATGTTACCCTCCCTGTTATTTTTGACACCTTTCATAACACAGATATGAGTTACAGCATATGCAAAAGAAAAGTTGTGTAGATGTCTATACCTTATAGTAAAGACACCTGCATGAAATATCAATATCACGCTATTTTTGTAATGTTTTTGTAATATAAAACATTGATATATCAGCATTTGTGTGAAATCCTAAAATTATGGAGACGCTCTTTAGGTATATACCAATTACACATATCTTATTAATATGGGAAACGCAATGCACTATTCCTTTTTACAGGCATCGATAATCAATGATGGAAATCTCAGCTCTCCCTTTTGATTCCTGGGATCATATTGTTTCGAACGGAAGATAACTCCGTCTTCTCCCTTCCATTCTTGATGATGAAAAGCACCATCCTCATCAAAAAATTCAAGCAACTCTATTTGGAAACCAGCCTCCTGAAACATCGCCGTTAACGTCTGATAATTATGGACCGTTTGATGACTGGCAGCGGGATGGTCTTTAGGGCCAGGACCACCTACTTGAATCGTCTTCTGGTAGTCTGGATCAGGAAAAAAGCCATCAGGAACAGCACACCGTACATAACCTCCATTCATCAAAAATTGATAACAGATCTTCGCCGCATGCAGCCCTTGTTGATACGTTAAATGCTCCCAAATGTGCTCCGCCAAAATAGCGGTAATCGACTGTTTGTGAAATTTCTCCATCCAAGTACTTTCGTCAAGAAGGTCTAACTCATCCTCATTGGTATGTAACCATCCTGGGTTATTATGATACGGACCTGCACCAACGACTACCCTGATAGGTTCCGAGTTCATGATAAACCACCTCTTTTATCAAAATTTAAATATGAAAAGCTTTTCTAAATGATAACACAACAAAGAGCCTGTCATTTAGACAGACTCTTGCCCAGTAAAAATAAGAATAGCATCTCGTAAAAAACGGGTACCGTTCTTTACCTGTTTGTCATAGTAAGCCGTAAAACGTTCATCTGCAACATACATTTCTGCAAGGCCTACATGTGCCTCTTTGGAATATGTTGACCAGGAATACATCAGCCATTCCTTGTGCTTGGCAGCTGCTTGTTGTGCCAGATCTGAAGCCGGGTCTCCTGTCTGATACGCTTTTTCCAATAAATCAAACAGCTCTTTTTCTAACTGAACCATCGCTTGATAGTCAACCTGTGACATGCCACGTATTTTTGCATTACTATTCTCGATGGTTTCTTCTCCGTATTTTTCACGGATTTCTTCGCCATAAGTCTCTTCATTGTCTTCTATCATTTTTTCTTTAAATGCTTCAAATTTTTCTTCTGTTGTCATATGCGACTCTCCTCTCTTATGTTTCATCGTTTTATCGATGGTGATCAATACTTGATCCAGATAACGCCGCTTCTCCAATATCTCGTTACGATGCTGCGTCAAAGCTTCCAATTGGTCAAAATTGGGTTTACTGATAATCTCCTTAATCTTTTTTAATGGGAAATCCAATTCTCGAAAAAGAAGGATTTGCTGCAGCATTTCCAAATCTGCTTCCGAATAAAGCCGATAACCTGAATCCGTTGTTGTTTCTGGTGACAGCAAGCCTATCTCATCATAATGATGCAAGGTGCGCACACTAATTCTAGCAAGATCTGCCACCTCTTTTATTTTTCTTAACAAGTGTCTAACCTCCTTTCACTTTTATCTTAAACTATCACGTAACGAGAGAGTCAACATTTTTCGGGATTTGCCCGTTTTTTTTATTATCAAAACTAAGACCTAAGACGTAATTGCAGTTAGTCGGAAGATTTAGTAAATTTTACATCTAAAACCCCTTATCAGGAAGGTCATTTTCACATATAATGAAAGAAAAAACATGAGGGGTTCATGGGGATGGGACAAAAACATATTTACCTGTTATTCACCAATACGGGTACTTTATTTACAAAAGCGATAAATTTATATACGAAAGCGGATTATAATCATGCTTCCATTGCATTGGATCTCAGCTTAAAGGAAATGTATAGCTTTGGGCGAAAAAATCCACGAAATCCATTTTTTGGTGGTTTTGTGAAAGAGAAGGCGCAAGAAGAAATTTTCCAGAAAGCAGACTGTTCCATTTATGCGTGTGCCATTAATCCCAATCAAGAAAAAAGATTAAAAGAGGCCCTATCCTTTTTTATGAACAGGAAAGAGATCTATCATTATAACTTGTTGGGATTATTTGGGGTCCTGCTCAACCTGCCAATTCAGAGGAAAAATGCTTACTTTTGTTCCCAATTTGTGGCTTATATTTTGGCAGAAGCTGCAATTGTTTCCTTTGACAAACCTTTGGAATTGGTAACACCACAAGATCTTCAGGAAATACCAACTCTAACTTGTATCTATAAAGGAAAACTGGAAGGCGTGATTCAAGGTACTGTCAGAGCATCTCACACCTTCTAACCATATTGCAACGTGGAGTTTGGATAGGTTTGTTACAAAATCCGTTCCTTAATGCGTGTTCAAAGGGTGATTCATCGGCAAAACCTCAGGTGTCCTGAAGCTGTGATTATTTGCCCACCGAAATTCATTTGTTTCAGGTGACACTAGTATATCCTGTTAAATACATAGCCCAAATTCGCAGCGATTGCGCTTGCATATCTTATGTAACGATGTTCAAAATGGTAAAAGGATGGTATAGCTTTTAGAATACATGAGGAACAGAAAAGCGCACTTCTGTGTTATCCATAGAAAGTGGATGGCTCCCTTGGCAGAAATGCTACAAAATTCGATACGTCATTTTTTTAAGCTTTTAAATACCTCCTTAAAATAATAAACTTTGCTGCCACTTCATAATAGCAGGCAGCTCCTGTTCATTTTCGTCGCGCCATTTTGCTACATAATGTGAAATCATTTGTGCTGTCTGATAAAAAACAGTCTCCTCCTCTTTGTTTGCCATCTCCTCACATTCGATCAATAAACATGCTTGCCTGTTCGCCAACTCTATTCTATAAATCAGCCGATCTTGATCATCCATGGTGAGGTCATTAACGAAACCATGCCACTTCTGGATAATGTTTTCAGTTGTATAGCTGGTATTATGATAATAAACCTCTCCTGTACAAGAAAGAATGGCAAATGGATGATCGATACACTCACCTGCTAATTCCATATATTCACTTGTTTTCCTGCCGTTCACACTAAAATGCCTCAACTGGCTTTGAAGGGTCTGTTTTTCATGAAGCCAGGTTACCCTTTTATTTTCTGCTGCCATCGCCAAACATTGTACTTGATCAGAAAACGGTATCCGATCATTCAACTCCAACAGTGGAAAATCAAGATAATTAGCCAGATCAATAAGCGATTGTGGCATACATTCCCAATAGTCTCCTAATTTTACAGCAAGTCCTGTAACATTCTTTTTATGCAATTGCAGCAAAAACTTCTTGGCCTGTTCCACATTACACAATACACGAGCTGTCGTCCAAACAAATACCCCATCTTCCATGCTGTTTTCTATTTCAAAGTTATCAACGATACAAATATCTTGAATGATTTGTTGTTTCTTATTTGGTTTTGTTAGTAAACGCGTTTCAGAGAATGGAGATACCTTTAGTGCTTCGTTTATGGTTAGTTTCATTCACTTCACCCCGTTTTGTTTCCTTTTACATCATTATAGAATATTTGTAACGGTCATCCTTATTCTTTTGTAAGATCATCTTACAACATATTTATTTTTCTATAAAAACCTTTTTATTCCATTTTTTGACCGTGATTTTCTTTCAGTCACTTTCATTGACAATGTACGTTAACTTTATTGACATATAAAGATAGAAAGTTTATATTGTATAGTATAAGTTGCTCTAATGGAGGGGAAGGAAATGAAAATGGCTACCGTATCTTATCGAGGACAAGAGCAAGCAGCTTTTGTTCATAATGATAGTTATTACTTAATCGACAGTATCAATGATATGGAGAACAAAAACTGGCCAAATGACGTATTCCACTTGATCGAGGGGCAGTATATAGAAGAGTTAGAAATTTGGTATCTAGCCGGGGGAAAAGAACTGCTTGATTATTGTCACCCCATTAATAATGACCAGACAGACATTCATCCGTTATACGACAAGCCGGGCAAAATAATTGGCATTACCGTTCCTCATCATTTCGACACTTCAAAGCGCTTGCCGACTTGCTTCATTAAACCAAGCACTTCTATTATAGGTGATTCAGATGCGATCCAAGCACCATTTGCCTCTAGGCATATTTCCGCTAAGGCAGAATTAGCCATTATTATTGGTAAAACGGGGCGGAATATTGAAATGAATGAAGCGGAGAATTATATTGCTGGTTATACGACAGCTATAGATATAACAGAAACCACTCTGTCTAATCAAGATGTCATAACTGCCAAAAGCTTTGATACCTTCTTTAGTTTAGGATCAGAATTCATTAGTAAGAACAGCGCAGAACGTATAGAGGAGTGGAGTCTATCCACTTTACACAATGGTATCCTTGTCCATGAAATACCTATTACCGATTTACCTTATAGTCTTAGTTCTATTGTCAGCCACCATTCTAAATCGATGACCTTGTTACCAGGAGATATATTGCTAGTAGGTAATCCAGAAGAAGTTGCTATTCAGCGCAATGATCAAATAGCTGCTTTGGTAGATGGCTTCACGCCATTAATTAATTGTGTGACTTGATGTTTGGGAGCCTTGTTTTATCTGATAGTGACAAGTTTACGATGGCTTCAAGAAGAATATGCTAGCCATTCAATAGCTAACGCATGTTTACAAATTAGGTCAAGTCGTTCTTCAATTTTTTGAATCGCTCGTCTAACATCTTGTGCGGATTAATTTCTCTTGTGGCTGCTACCTTTGCTGCATAACTGGCAAAGTTCAGACCAGCGCCAAAGATTTGTAATGCGCCATCCCCTAAGTTTCCATGCTTTAAATCCTCTATGCCGTCACGCAAGAAATTATCACTCTCATCTAAATGGCAATCGGCCACCTCTTTATTCCCTGCGGCACTTAATTTCAGATTCTCCAAGATTTGATGGGCTGTCTCTTCTGAAATACTAGCATCTACATCGATGAGCATTTCATTAATCGGCTTCACCAGTTTGGCATAGGTACTATCATATTCTTCACAATATTGAGTGATTTTTTCTCTTAATTCGTTTGCTTGCATGACACACACCTTCTCTTTTCTTCGTTAATGTAGCGTAAAAAAAGTATATGGATAACGCACATAAATACAAAATAAAGCTCGGTTGCATCTATCACCGCCTGCCATAACCAGACAGGCGGTTTTAGAGTTTAGTCTTCCAATAGATCTGCAGCTTGGTTATTTGTAACGATTAAAAAGACTTTACCCTCGTCCATATCGGCTTCATATTCCTGCGCGTCCTCTTCTTCTATACCTAGTTCACGTAATTTTTCTCTTAATTCATCCCCCTGTTTCTCAAATGCTTGTCCAATATCCTGTTTATTATAATCAACCCCTGACGCGTCACTATGCTTAACGATCCTTGCTGTACGATCATCATCATGAGAGAGCACAAAGATATCTTCAGAGGCGATCTGATTACTTACTAAGGTGTTAATATCGCCCTCTAACGTTTCGTCATTGGTATAGATTTTTACAAATGGCATATTGTGTTTCCTCCTTTTATTCATCTACTATTGGTATACCCGCATTTCACAAAATTAATTACTTTTTTACCCTTTCCATATTTTCAAATTTAATACTTCGATTGGAGTGATAAGCGGTGTTTATTAGAATCCATTGAAAGAAGTTGTTGACTAGTCCAATATATGATATCTTTAACAAAACAATCGATCGAAGGAGTGGCAAGGTGGATGAAAAAATTAATGTGTGTGTTTGCATTTCTTTTATTAGTTGCGTGTGGCACCAATAACTCCGATCAAGAAGAAGGGGAAAGCGGCCAAACAGTAAATGAGGAAATCCCAGAAAAGGTGAATCAATTGGGATTAGAAGGACTCGCTCAAGTAGATCCAAACGAGGCAGGGAATAGATTTCTGTCACCAGTTAGTATTTGGCTGGCGATGAATATGGCTTATCATGGTACTTCAGGTGAGACCAAAACAGAAATAGAGCAGGCATTTGGTATAGAGAATGTTAATGGGGAGGAACTAAGCACTGCCAATCATACTCTGCTAACCAACATTGGTGAAACAGAGGAAGAGATTGAGCTATCACTTGCTAATAGTTTATGGCTGAACGAAGCCTTTACATTGCAGCCAGGTTATCAAGAACAAGTAGAGGAACAGTACCTTGCACAGTTGGAGCCAATAACCACTGCTGATGCAATCAATAACTGGGTCGCGGAACAGACGAACGATCGCATCGAACAAATGATAGATCAAGTAGATCCGAGTCTAGCCGTGCTGTTACTAAATGCCATCTATTTTCAAGGACCATGGACATATCCTTTTAATGAAGAATTAACCGAGGATAGCGACTTTCATTTATCGGATGGCGATACGAAGCAAACGTCGTTTATGCGGTTATCAGAGGACCTCGCTTATTTTGAAGACGAAGAGGTACAAGTTGTAGCACTTCCTTATGGCGAAGAGGAAACCATTCAGATGCAAATCTTTCTACCATCTGAAAAACTTGATTTTGAAGACTTTCAGACCCGTTTCGATGTAGAGAAATGGCAAGCATGGACAAAGGAAATGCAAACGGAAAACGGCTTCGTCTCCTTACCTTCTTTTGAATTTGAATATGAAACAGAATTGAACCAAGTATTCCAGAAAATGGGGATCGAGCAAGCCTTTGATCCCGATCATGCGGACTTTTCTGAGATGCTGGAATTAACCGAATCCAACAATGCCTATATCAGTGATACCCTTCATAAAACGTTTATTTCGGTCGATGAATCCGGCACCGAAGCAGCAGGTGCTACATCTGTAGCTATTGATGTTACTTCCGCTCCCATGGAGGAACCATTTCAGATGGAGATAAACCGGCCGTTTGTATTTACAATTACCGATACCGAGCGTGAGTTGATCTTGTTTGCCGGAAGTGTGGAAGATCCAACAGAATAACCTGGTGATTATAGCAAGAAGTGAACAACATTATACACGTACCATAGCCTCTCCGAAATAAGGAGCAACACATAAAAACTTTTAATCCCTCACACGCCTGTTACAGCAGATGAGGGGTTATTTTTTATTGGACATCATTCAAACCATAAGCGTCCGAAAGAATACCATGAATGACAACATAGCAAGAACGATCGGCAATACGTCTGATCCAAAAACACAAGATCACTTGGTGTACATAGCTACGGCATAGAACTGGTGATCAATGTAATTAATACAGACAAAAGACCTAACAAGATACTCATCAAAGTGGAAGCTAATACCGTTGCGCGTATAACCGATGACCGCTTGTCGATAGCTTTGACTTTGCTATACATGACAAAAATGATTATCCCTAAAAAAATCGATCCACCCCAGCCAATCAACCCTATTCTAGTGACTAATACTTCCCAATAGCTAATCCACAAGTATAGTATCACGACATGAGCAATCACTAAAGGGATGGAGAGGATCGCTACTAATCTTTTTAACATTTACTTTTCCTCACTTCCCCACCATTAGTACCTATCACTATTGTTTTCTAACATACCTCGTAATAACGCTGTATCTTCCACAGACAGATCAAAACCATTATGCTCATGACCTGTATACATCACTCTGCTTTTCTCCCCTTTGTTTCCAATGGTGAGATGTAATAAATGGGTACCACCGTTTTCATAATGGACAACGAGATCATAATCAGGTCTCCCTTGATAAACATCTACGTTTTGTTTTCTGCCCTTTGCATTTTCTAAAACTTGTTGAAAAGTTGTTGTTAATGTATCTTTGTTGATGGTCTTGACATGCTTCCCACTTATTCCACCATACCCATCTGATTTAGAGACAGAAACAGAGGAAACATCATCTAACAGCGTCATTTGTTCGGCTTGTGATTGACAAGCAAGTAACAGAAATGGACAACCAACTATGATTAATAGTAAGGAGATCGTTTTCACCGTTATACTCCTTCCTCGTTATCTGCTTTATACTCCAGAATATCGCCAGGCTGGCAATCTAGAGCCTTGCAAATTTCTTCTAATGTGGAAAAACGAACAGCCTTCGCTTTGCCATTTTTTAGAATCGATAAGTTGGCCATGGTAATCCCAACCTTATCGGTTAACTCCGTCATGCTCATTTTTCGTTTGGCTAACATTACATCTATATTTACAATAATCGCCATGTGCTCACCTCAGATAGTTAGGTCGTTTTCTCTTTTGATTTGTAATGCATTACTTAATAAACTTTGCAGAACAGCTGTAAATACAGCAATAACAACGGAAATAAAAAGAATCAACAATCCGACTAAGCCAATCCCTGGATGCAAGGCATTTACGATAAAAAGAATCAGCATCCCTAACGCATACATCAAACTAATGATGATGGCAGCATATTTAATCAAGCCAATTCTATGTACTGCCACCTTAGAAAAGGATTCGTTTTTATCGACGTACCCTAATAGCTTTAACGCTTGATACAAGGCGAAGAAAAAAGGAATGACAGTTACATAGAGACCAATCAAGACAGGATATTCTAAATAAGCATATTCTGGATACACCGCAGCTGATTGAGCAGCTAAATGTGGCAAGGCAAAGATACAAAGACTAACAATCATCACACCAATCAAATACACAGTAAATTTTAAAAAAATAATCTGTCCTTTTCCCATAAAGCACCTCTTCTTAGTTATTACCTATATCATACCATTTATTTTATCGTTTTTCAATAAAATTTTATCGAATAATAAAGGACCTCTTTTTTTATGATTCGATCGTTGTTGGGAAGCACGTAAAAAGCCCTGACAGTAAGATTCTTTATTACTGCCAAGGCGTTTGGATAAACGCTATTCGGTTGTTACTATATCAGCGATTTAAAAAGTTTCCAGTCTATTCACTGCCACCACTAAGGCATGGACAGAGGCCATCAAGACATCTTCATCGATGCCCGCTCCCCAATACATGGTTCCTTGGCTGGAGATGCCAATTTGAGCACAGGAATCGGCAATAGAATCCGTTCCTAACGATTGCTGTTCATACACTTCCAAGGCAAAGTCAATATCAAAATGCGTTTTTAAGGCATTGCTTATCGCGTCTAAACTGCCATTCCCTTCTCCTTGTATGACGATTTCCTGATTATCTACCGACAATGTTAAGGTTACCTCTTGGTGTTCTCCTTTATGGAAGCGATAATCCAACAGTTGAAAATGCGGCTGGTAGTTAATATATTGTTCTTGGAACACCTGATAAATTTCTTCGGACGTCAACTCACGATTAGTCTGATCCGAAACATTTTTGGTAAAGTAACTCATCGCCTCATTCATTTTATATGGCAACTTAATGCCGTAGTTGGTTTCCAGAATATAACCGATCCCGCCTTTGCCTGACTGGCTGTTAATGCGAATAACATCGGTTTGATAATTTCTGCCTAAATCGGCTGGATCCACTGGAATATAAGGCACATCCCATTTTTCGATATGATGTTCTTTTCTGTATTTCATCCCCTTGGAAATGGCGTCTTGATGAGATCCGGAGAAGGCTGTAAAGACCAAATCACCAGAGTAAGGCTGTCTCTCATAGACATTTATTCTCGTTAGCTCTTCGTACTGGCTGCGAATTTGATCCAAATTGGTAAAGTCAAGTAATGGATCATACCCTTGAGAGTACATATTCATTGCCAAAGTAACCAAATCCACATTTCCAGTACGCTCACCAATGCCAAACAAGGTACCCTCGACTCGGTCAGCACCTGCCATTACTCCGAACTCGGCATCACTCACGCCGCAACCTCTGTCATTATGTGGGTGTATCGACAACGTTACCGCGTCACGATAGGCTAAGTTTTTGTGAATATATTCAATTTGACAGGCAAACACATGCGGCATGGCGATTTCCACTGTAGTAGGAATATTAATAATCGCCTTATGATCCGGTGTTGGCTGCCAGATATCCAATACTTCATTACAAATATCCAAGGCATATTCCACCTCGGTGCCCGGAAAGCTTTCTGGACTGTATTGGAAATAAAAGTTACCTTCTGTCTGTTCCGCTAATTCTTTCACTAAAACAGCACCATCTAAGGCAATCTGTTTAATTTCTTCTTTATTCTTTTTGAATACCTGACGCCGCTGTGCCACGGATGTTGAGTTATACAAGTGAACAATCGCTCTTGGCGCTCCCTCAATTGCCTCGAAAGTTCTGCGGATAATATGCTCACGCGCTTGTGTAATTACCATAATTGTTACATCATCTGGAATCATATTTTCTTCAATTAATGTCCTTACCAGCTTAAAATCCGTCTCCGAAGCTGCAGGAAAGGCGACTTCAATCTCCTTAAAGCCAATTTCTACTAACAGCTGAAACATCTTCAATTTTTCATCTAAATTCATCGGAATCGGCAAAGCTTGGTTTCCATCCCGCAAATCAACACTACACCATATTGGCGCTTCTTCTACGGTCTCTTTTTGCACCCAATCATATGTCAATGTCGGCGGTAAATAATATTGCTTTTCGTATTTTTGATGGTTAAACATGGTCTATTCCTCCTCAAATTAGGATAAGAACGAAAAGCGCAAAGCGCCCTCTTAAAAACGTAGAGATTGGAGCGACGCAACTGAGATAAAGGAAACACGGCGACGCAAGGAGTCGATGTTGACTTTCACCCGCAGGGCATAAGTGCGACTTTAGCTCTGTCTGCGCCTGTTGGCTTGCCAGTCGCTAAGTCTTCTTTATCGTAGGGCGTGTCGCGAAATCTCTAAAGTTTGGCGCTTGGAGCTGGACACGGCTGTTCCTGAATAAGAATTTATTCATGCAAAATGATATACTTTCCTATCTTATAAAAAAGCCTCTCATCTCCAATCATTACATTGGAGACGAAAGACTTCTGCTTACGCGGTACCACCCCGAATTCATGATAAAAGTATTATCATGCACTTAACAGATACAGAGGCGCGCCCTATACCCTTCCCGTGTAACGGCGGGAGGCCGTTCTCAGTTATTCTCAGAAGATCTGATTTCACTTGGTCTGCTCCAAGGTGAGTTCCTTACTTTCCTGCTGTTGCTTTTCATCAGCCAGCAACTTTCTGCAAACAGGTTGGCAAGTACTACTCCTTATCCCTGCATTTAAATTTGATATTGTTATTAGCTTAGCAGATTTTTAAACAATTGCATAGGGATAAGGGCTTTTTTGTATAATAAAAATCTTCCACAGCATCTTCTGAACCCATACAGGTGTTGTTATAAACACCTTCATTCTTAATGCTGGTCCGCCATCAACCACCACGCCAAGGTACTACCCACACCAATGATACTCGTGATAAAAATAAGCATTAGCCCCAACCAATCGAGAGCCATACTACTTGCAACGATACCACTGTACAGTGCGGGAATTGCCCATGGAAAATAGGCACCAAACCCGGCTGCTGCGATAATTTGTGCAAAGACAAGAACGATGATTACAAAGCCAAGCGGAGCTAAATACCCCCGACTGTAACAAGCTATAAAAGCAACTGGTGTACTTAACAGGATGACCAATACCGTCACCAACAGCAATACTCCCAGCCCCTGCAGAAAAACATCGAGTGACCCTTGTGGCAAGCCGACAAACCAGCCAAGTAATAAGCCTAGCGTAATAATATAAAGGCTGATTAGCAAACATGTGAGACCAGCAGCGATAAATTTGGCAGCCACCATCACTGCTCGGGGATAGGGAAGTGCCAGCAGATCCTTTATCGTTCCATCTGCGTACTCCCGACCAAACAACCAACTAGATACAAAGCCAAAAATTAATATGCCTCCTACGGCAATCATTTGGGCAAGCAGATTTAAATAGGCTGGCCAGCTGGCTTCACCAACAATTTGAGCTTGAGCGCCAAGTAAACCCGACCTTTCAGCAAATGCTGGATACCGTAGCACAAACATAAAAAATCCTGCTATCAAAGGAGCGAGCGTAAATGCCCCCGTTGTTATCCAAACGACCTTTGATTTTCGAACTTTGAGCAATTCCACACGTAAGGCAGGCAGCAAATATTTCATCTTATTGCCTCCTTTTCTTGTCTCAGTATCCTTAGAAAATAAGCCTCCAGATCTTCCGCTTCTACACTTAATCTAGTAGGAGGAATCCCTTTATCAACAAGCAAACGGGCGATTTGGTCTGGAGATTGTATCGCTTGCTGATCATGGACTTCTATCAGCCCTTTTTCATTTATTTGAGCAGCGACCAGATTAGTAACCGCTCTGTCATTATCACGAGTATCAATTACCAAGCGTTGCTGCAACAGGCGATGTAAGCTGGAAGAATCGATTTCCTGTACCAATTTCCCTTTATCTAACACGCCAATCTTGGTAGCTATCTTGGCTACCTCACTCAGGAGATGACTAGAGATCAAGATTGTCACGCCATGGTGATATGCCAATTCTTGTAGTAATTCACGAACCTCCACGATACCAGCAGGATCCAAACCATTAACCGGCTCATCTAAAATTAATACATCTGGTACAGGCAATAGGGCCTTGGCAATCCCCAGGCGCTGCGCATTTCCAAGTGAGAGGTGCTTTGCCTTCGCATCGGCATACTGCATGATATTTAACTGTTGCATCACCTTTTCAACCGCTCCCGAATCGGAAATAAGCCGCAAACGCCGATAAATATGAAGATTTTCTTCAACCGTCAATTCCGGGTAAAAATGAGGCGTCTCCACTAGATACCCTACACTACGCCAAATAGGATAATGACGCAGACTGACTTTTTTTTGATGAATATAGCAAGCACCTTCTGTAGGACGAATCATTCCTAACAACATACGAATGGTAGTCGTTTTCCCCGCTCCATTTAAACCAATAAAGCCATAGATTTCCCCTTTTTTGATATGTAAGGAAACCTGGTCAACCGCCTTAACATTTCGATAAACCTTAGAAATACGGTGCAATTGGATTACTGATTCCATACCAATTAATGCTCCTCTCGGATTAGTCCTTCCACCATGACATCAATAAATGCAGCCATCGTTTCTTGATAAACATCTGTCCCAATCTCTTGTTGATGAAGCGCTAATACAAATAAAGAACGAAGCATGCCAGCTATTACCGCGGGCTCTTTATCTATCTTCCATCCCTTTTCTTCTAATGCCTTCATCAAGGGAACGATGGCAGTTGCGTCTGCTTGAAAATGTTGATCAAGCTTTTCAGGAGAAAGCTTCTTGGCCAGCCTCGCCACCGTTTGATCGAAGTACAATTCACGAATAAACGGATTGGTTTCCATCGTTTGAACCATTTGCTGCAAGATGGTCTTGATGGCTCGCTTTGGTTGACTCGCCGCAAAAATATCCACACCCATCCATTGTTCCCGCATCTCTTGTTCTTCTGACTCGAGAATGTGAAAGTACAGCTCTTCTTTCGAATCAAAAAAATGATAAAAGGTCCCCTGCGCAATGCCAGTACGCTTAGCAATTTCCCGTATACTCGTTTTTTGAAATCCGAATTGACGAAAAAGTTCTTTACCATGTGCTACAAGGGCATGTTGAATATCCTGTCTCTCCTGTTCATCAAAACCTCTGGACATACGTATTCTCCTCTTTTTTATGATCTTATGAACAAAATGTTTTTATATTCATATTCATTATATCGGATGCTGATAAAATTTCAACTGCCTACAGGAGTAAAAACAGCGTGATTGGGGTATTCCTAATTATAATCAAACGATGAGGAGGAAAAAGAATTATGGCAATGGAAAAACAGAAGGGAAAAATCACCCCGCCTGCACAAACACAAAATAAACAGCCTGGCATCGAGTCGGAAATGAAGCCGGAACCAATCTTCATCGATGATGCTTACCAAGGAAGTAATAAATTACTAGACAAGGTAGCCGTCATAACTGGTGGTGACAGCGGGATTGGTCGATCCGTCAGCGTCCATTATGCAAAAGAAGGCGCAGATATTGCGATTATCTACTTAGAAGAGCATAGCGATGCCGAAAAAACTCAGCGATTGGTAGAACAAGCGGGACGCAAGTGTATGTTAATCAATGGGGATATTGGTGATCCATCCTTTTGTGAAGCGGCAATCAAACAGGTTTTAGATCACTACGGGAAAGTCGATATCCTCGTGAACAATGCCGCCGAACAGCACCCTCAGAAGAAATTTACGGATATCACGAAAGAACAACTGGAAAAGACGTTTCAGACCAATGTATTTAGCATGTTCTATTTAACAAAAGAGGTGCTCCCCCATTTATCGGAAGGAGGCACCATTATTAACACCACTTCCGTGACTGCCTATGAAGGAAATCCAACCTTAATTGATTATTCATCCACCAAAGGGGCGATTGTCTCGTTTACACGAGCATTGTCTAATGAACTTTCGGGCAAAGGAATCCGCATAAACGCAGTGGCTCCAGGGCCGATTTGGACACCGCTTATTCCCGCTACCTTTAACAAAAAACAAGTCGATGATTTTGGTGGGGATACGCCAATGAAACGGCCTGGACAGCCTAGCGAACTGGGTCCAGCCTATGTTTACTTGGCCAGTCAAGACAGCAGCTATATGTCCGGCCAGACGTTACACATTAATGGTGGAAAAGTGGTGAATGGCTAAATCTATTGGAACGGTGTGCTCTTTTGATCGATGGGCATATCGTTTTTTTCATCATGGTCATCATTATTTAATCTCCATTCCTTGCTTGATTACCTTTTTCCTCTCTTTATTGGAGACGGGCTGATAGGTTACGTAATCCCAATTCGCTCTTTTGAACTACCCCCACTTCATTTTCTAATGAAAATTTGAAGTGGGAGATTCCTGCGAACACCGGTGCATCCACCAGTTTTTAAGCAGGCTAACCCCGTCATCCCAACGGTTCGTGCTTTATATCTTGTACGCCCGACTCGCCACACGTCCTACTTTAGCTTGATTTTCGCAACTTCGGGTCGTGTGGGGCAACTGAACGTTGAAGATTTTACGTTGCAGACGATTTTCCTGCAACAACCTCCTATCTTCAGTTTTCAAAGAGCAACTTACAATCATATCATAGAACAAATGTTCGCTTTTTTCAACTATTTAGGATACTACCGACATTCATCTCCCACCTACTCATTGGGCTATGCCCTTCACATTCCTTGAGGTGGGAGTCTTCTGTCGGAGTTTGATAAAAAAGTATCGGTGTAAAAATTTCGCCCCGATATACATCATCAAGACGGTGAATGAATAAACAAGAACTAATCCCAATACATGTTTTAATACCACTGTATCACTCACACTTTGTGCTATGATATACCCCATGGCTGGCGCGACATCCAATAGCCCATAATATTTGCTTTGGTTGCTCGCTTTCCTTTCTTTCATAGGATCACCGCTGTATTTATCGAATTGGTATTTTACCATAATATAGCCTAGCAAGAGAATACTTATATGGATCAAAATATAATAAATAACCGAGGTGATATGTAAGTTATAATAGGACATGCCTTGTACCATGATCCATAAAGAAATAGCACCAAGTAATCCCCATACCCCTAAAAACAAAACCGTCTCTAACTGGGTAGAATAGGGATTCTTGATGACCAGCCTCGCTCCCCATAAATGGAGAATCACAATAAAGGGCAGGACCATCCATAAGAACTCCATTTTATAGATACTTAACAATCCCAAGATTAATGCCAAATCATATATACAAAACATCATGGTAACAATACCAAACTTCACTTGGTCAACCTCAACAAATGACAAGTGGAATTTGATATGTTGCGCTAATTTTTGATGCCTTGTTTCCGGGTCTATTTTCATTCTACCACCTCTATATTACTGCTGTTTTCTTTTATATCATAATGAAAAATCATTTGCTAAACAACCAAACGATAAATAGCATACCTGTCATTATCTTACCAATCATTTACCCTTGACTAAAGTTAGTTGGTTATGCTTTAATAAAACACATTTAACCGGAGATAGGAGATGAGGAAAATGTATCAGTTAGTCAAACCTTCGTTAGCCTATGTCGAGCAAATTGCTGCCTATAAAGAAAGCTTTCAACAGCATAATGAAAAAATGCATGGCTCTAACTTTCTTTCAAAGGCTGATTCCATTGAACAATGGATCAAGGACGTGGATATCTTTTGGGATAAAGCAACCGTACCTGAAGGGTTAGCACCGTGTGGGACTTGGATTCTCATTCGAGAAAGTGATCAACAGTTATTAGGGATTTCCAATCTTCGCTTCGAGTTAAGTACCGTTTTTTTGCAACAATATGCTGGACATATCGGTTATTCGATTAAACCAACGGAAAGAGGACAGGGATATGGTACTAAAATACTGGAGCTAACACTAAAAGAAGCTCAGAAAAAAGCAATAGCTGAGGTGCTTCTGATCTGCGGTGATGATAATATTTCCTCTGCCAAAGTAATTGAAGCTAATAACGGAAAACTTGAAAAGAAGGTATGGGATGAGGTAGATGAGGAATGGATAAGAAGGTATTGGATTGCCCTTTGATAGATAATCTGTCAAAGGGGCACCTTCTCCATATAACCAACGTTCAAAGCAACCTGTCTTTTTGCTTTGCGCTAGCTTCCATACTTGCTCCAATGGCCACTCCCATCGCCACCCCAATTGGTATTCCAATTGCCAGATTATCGTACACTGCACCGAATGAAACGCCTAATGCGATTCCGATACTCATGTAAACGCCAGTGTAATATCCTTTCGTTACTAGTTGATGCCGCTTCATCAAATGAGAGGTGATCTTGTTCACTTTTTGCTTATGTATTTTGATATCTTCTTCTGTCAGTTGATCTATTCGTTCATTCAATAGCGTCAGGTGGTCACTTAGCTCGTCTACATATTGATAACATTGCTCACACTCTGCCGAAAAGGAGTCCAGTCGATGAATCACACGTACACACTTATCCAATTCTAATTTCGTCACCAAATTCTCATCAGCTGCAGATCGGATATTTTCCAGAATGGCCATAAGCTCTTGCCCCCGCTGATTCTCCATCACACAACCCCCTTGGTTTATATAGAGCGTTATCTCCACCTTTTCCTATATATTCTATTCCCACTTCATCTCGGTCTAAACCAACCATTTTTGAGATGACGACCGTTTTTACGGCTTCCCCTCGAATTTTGGTCGTCATTCCAAACCATAATTTGCTTTACCGGGCTAGCTATTAATAACTAACAGCTAACCCTGGTGAATTTACTTGCGATGTTTCCGGATTTCTTTCTCTACCTTACGCAATGCCTTTTTCGAACCCCGTTCTAAATCACGTTGCATTTTGCGCGTGGAATAATCGGTAAACAAGGCATCCAAATCATAGCCGGCTGGATATAAGTCCTCAGCCTTTAATTCAAGTGCTAGCCTTTTTACATTTACCTCGATCCATTCCCTTTGATAGAGAACAACAACATTTTGAAATTGGTCCATGCCTTGGTAGACAATCCCGACATCATCATATTCAAGCAACCGGACTCGGTCACCTTTGGCATAATCTGCATAAACTTTGGACTGTTGTTTTACTTGCTTAGGCTTTCTCCGCTTATCTTCGCTTATCTTATCTAACGAATAGCCCTTACCATCGATATACTGTTGCGCCTTTTGCAATACCTGCTCTTCAATATCCATCTTTCTAGCAATCCAAAGGGCATTACTCTCTCCTGATTTCCCCTGAATCAATTGGTACAATGGCTCTAATGTCTCACTGTTAAAACGCATGGCGGCATTCATAAAATCTGGATGTCTTTCGGAAAAACGCTTAATCTCGCCATAATGAGTAGTGGCCACTGTTATACAACCTTGCTGGTAGACAGATTCTAAAATAGCTATGGCCAAGGCGGCACCTTCATTTGGCTCCGTTCCACTGCCAATTTCATCAAATAGTAATAAGCTATGATTGTTAGCCTCTTTGAGAATACTAGAAATCTGATACATATGTGAAGAAAAAGTACTTAAAGCATTCTCCATGCTTTGGTTATCACCGATATCGACAAAAATTTGCTCGAATAAAGAAATCTCTGTTCCTTTGGCAGCACTAATATGCAATCCTGACATGACAGCTAGTGTTAAAAGCCCAATCGTCTTTAACACAACTGTCTTTCCTCCCGCATTAGGGCCTGTAATAATCAGACTGCGAAAATCTTTTCCAATCTCACAATCGAGCGGCACGACTTCTCCGGGTAATAGCGGATGTTTTCCGCCTACAATTTGAACGTAGCCATGATCATTCAATGCAGGTTCGATGCCATCTATCTGTTTACTAAATTTTGCTTTGGCAAAAACCAGATCATATTGACCAATCAACTCCATATTAATTTTGATTTCTTGGATATGTTCTAAAATCAGCCCCGTTAGTCCAGCCAAAATTTGATATTCCTCCATCGATTCCTCCACCTTTAATGTGGCAAATGTCGCATTCAACTTTGCGACGGCTGTTGGCTCGATAAAAACAGTGGAACCTTTGGCAGATACATCCACAATCGCACCCTCCACTCGCTGCTTATAAGCTGCTTTAATAGGTACGGTATAACGGTCGTCCTTCTTACTGATAAACGCCTCTTGAATGTACTGTTTATTCGAGCTATTTCTTAAAAATTTATTTAAACGCTCTTCAATTTTCTGTTCGGTAGTAGCGATACTGCTACGAATTCGTTTGAGCTCTTTACTAGCTGATGATTGAATTCGATTCCCCTTAACCGTATATTGAATCTCCTCTTCCACACTGCTGAACTCTGTCATCGACTGGGCATAAGACGATAAAACCGGTGCAAGATATTCCTTATCCAGCATATAGGTTTTTATTTTTCTACAGCCTCTTAGGAAATCTGATATTTCAATAAGCTGCGATGGGTCTAGCATTTCTCCCTTTTCTAAGCTTTGTACGATTGGCTGGATATGAGCAACCCCTTGAAATGGCACGCGGCTATTGGTATTCAGTATCGTTACCGCTTCAGTGGTTTCATGTAAGCGATGGCTGACAATGTTCATCTTAGCGCTTGGTGTTAGCTTATCGATCAACTGTCTCCCTAAACCGCTAACGCAGAATGATTTGACTCTATCTTTTAACTCGTTATATTGCAATTTTTCAAATGTGGTTGGATTCATATTCGATTCTCCTCATGTATGATTTTACGTTCATAGATGAAGATACCTACTCGTTAGATTTCAATAGGACCATGTTGACCGACAAAGCGTAGAACGCTCAGAACCAAAAATAGCTATCTTCGACAAACAGCGTTATTATTTTCTAACCATAAAAAAACCACGGGGATACCGTAGCTCGCTGGCATGAAGTGAAAGGATAGACTCATCCCTTTCATCTGTTCATTACGAATGCTTTTGTAGGTATCTTCATAATAGGGCGAAATAAATAACCACAACAAAATCAAGAACCGCTATTTGCGTATTCCCTATTTGTTCCAGTATTCATTTCATGTTTTATTTTTCCTATTTAGAAGCTACCGCACTCACAAAATGCACCTCATTTTTTATTTGTCGATGATTCATTGAAAACTAACGTGTGGACATTATTATATGATAATGTGCTGGGAAAGTAAAGCTATGGAGTCTTAAGCACCTTTGAATGGTGAATAAATAAAAAGATAAAGTGAAATGGACATCAATGAGAGTCTTTCATGACCATTGATGTGGTAGCGAAATTTATCAGTGTTCGTTCTTCCCATTTTAACTCCTTCTAATTCTCTCCAATGGCAAACAACATCATTCATTTTATTTTTATAAGTTTATATACCTAGTCTTTTTCGCTTTATTATATTACTTTTTATTGTAAATATGATAAAATAGAATTATGAAAATCGATAAAAATGGAGAAGATAATGTCCTACCAATTTAACCCACCAAATAAAGTTTATCATGCAACTCTCTTTAAGCATTTTGAATCAATCCAAAACAATGTATTAATTGAGAATTTAGAGATAACATATAACGCAGATTTTGGAAGAGGATTCTACACTACTACGAATAAAATACAAGCCGTGCAAAGAGCGAGAGATATCCAAAAGAAGTTTACCAAACCAGGAGAAAAAGTGACCAAACAAAATCGTGGAATCATAATTTCCTTTGATTTGAATCAGGATCTATTGTATACTTTAGGAAAGTATAGATATAAAGTATTTGATTCAATTAATGAAGATTGGGCACGTTTTATTGTAAAAAACAGACTATGGAACAGTAAAGTTGGTCTTTCGCATTCATATTATTGGACTTATGGGGGAATGGCAGATGGAAGTTCCCTTATGAGATTGTGTAAAATGTATTACGAAGGAAGATTAAACTTAAACGATCTTCTATATGGTTTTGACGAAGATGGAGAATATCAAAACGGAATTCAACCATTTAGAAATAATTATAACCAATTAGTTTTCCACAAAGAACATTTTGCAAACCAAGTATTGTTAAATCCTCAATATGATCTTTATAGAGAAAGAAATGTTATTAAACAGAAAGGATGATAACTGTGAAAAGACTAAGTAAAGCTGACCAGTGGTTAGTGGAAGAGATTATGACAAATTTAGTAAAAAATTATGATATTACAGCCGAAAAGGCCGAGAAGATTATGAAAAATTCCAGTTTTTATCCTTTACTTTTGGACAGTCCTGAATTTGTGCATCATGAAGACCCCATGTCTTGGGTTGATACTATTGCCGAACAAAACGATTTACCCACACTAAGCCAACTGACTTATCATTAATTTTTTAGTTTTCGCTCTCACAATGATGAAATGATTATAAATAACGGAATACGAGTAACTTCACGTAGATCACTAAAGTCTCTTCATCCATACGGAGAGACTTTTTATTATACTTAAAATTCCTGTAGTATATAGCTTTTTGGTCCTTATAGATATTTATGTATTCTGAAGCTTGCAACAGGATATTTTTCTGTTCACCCTTTTCTTACTACAAAAACTCTCCTTAAATAAACTGGTTACTTAAGGGGATGTTATTAGTAAATGATCACGAAAAATCTTTACTACTTTGAGATACACACCATAATTCATATAACTATCTAAGATATCCCCTTGTTAGCGAGTATATATTCCAGGGATTCGGCAAGGGCCGCCGACTAAAACCACAACATACTGTACGTCGAAAGTTCAAGCCAGAGACCACTTGTCCATCAGATTGACTTCTGCATTTCCCACAGGACGTTGACAACCTTAGCAAAAGTTTTCCTATTTTGTCAACGGAGAATTCGAGGCGTCATTTTTGAAAACCCTCTATTATTATGAGAAAGCTCGGACCCATCGGGCACATCTTCTTATATCACCCCCAGATTTTCAGCTTATTCTCACCTGCCTGCAAAGCTTGCAACGGACCACAGACCTTTGTGATAGCTTCCCCAGTCAGGTCGGTATCGACAGTCAGGGCGCTACCATCTGGATTCTCGAATTCTGCATCGACTAGACGTACACGCCCTAAGGTTTCGCTGGAATGTATTTGCGGGGTTTTTTGCGCAAATTCTTCAGGTAGTGTAATCGTCACATATACCCCATCTGCTTCCCGACTCACCGTAAGTTGCGGATCATATGTCATCACCAGAGCATCCTGTTCTTTGGCAAAGGCAGTCGCTTGATTCCAATAGATGTTATTTTCAATGTAGACAGGGTCTTTTACTTGCAAAAATTTATCCACATCGGTTGGAGCGTCCTCCTGTATTTCAGTAATGTAATCCTCCAAGCTAGTGTGGTGACCGTCATAACTGCTGGTGCCACAATATTCTGCCTCGGCTCTCCCGATAAACATATTATTATAGTAACGATCATCACCACCGTATACTACTGCATACCCTTTGACTTTCGTGCTGTGTTCTAGATGATATGGTGTTGCCCGATCGCGCACATCCCAATGATCAATATTACCAGCAATCAAATTATTGATGTACGCACCACCTTGTGCAAGATTTCGCAAAGCAAAACGGGAAGCAAAGATATTATTTTCTACTAAGTAAGGACCATGCGATACCTCTACAAAGAAGTCCAAGCCATTGTCATAGAAGATGTTTTGACGAATACGAGTACCTTGAGTCTGCCAGTCCAGCCATGTTCCACACGAACAGTCATGGATATGATTGTGACGAATCTCTACATCAATAGCAGCATGCAATTTTATCCCAGCGATTTCCCAGCCACGAAACTCCCTTTTCATCGACATATCATGGATATGATTATCGTATATTTTGGAGAAAACACAGCCAAGATGACCAACAATCCCATTCTGTCCACAGTCATAGATATGATTACGACGAACGATATGACTGCCAATTCGCTCCTTACTCCATCCCTGATCTTCTGCTGTAAAAACAGACTCCAACTGATAAGTATAGCCAGGCTTATCCAATCGATGACCATAATAATTGTCACCAGATTCAGCAACTTTCCCTAGACTGATCGCAGAACACTTGGCGTTATGAATAACATTGTCTTCTATAATCCAGCCCTTACTCCAGCGAGGACCTATCATGCCTGGCTGGTCACCAGTTGGTGGTGCCCACGGGCAAGCAGCATGACAAATTTCGAAACCGCGTAGAATAATATAATCTCGGCCATTTGTTTCTGGATAAAAACAAGCCGGTCTAACATTGATTTCAATTAATTCCTCGTTTGGATCATATTCTTGGAAATTAGCAAAAATCGTGGTATGTGTTTCGTCTACTTCAGCAAACCACGTATATTGCATACGTTCCGGATAACGCTCCTCTACATCGACAAATACAAAAAATTCCTCGACCGTATCCCGGCTTTCTGGTGTCTCCACCTTTTCCCGAGATGTCGTTTCATACATCGCTTGACCATTCAAGTACACTTCTCCCAGATGCACATCGCGATCTTTAGCCGAGGACAGCCAGTCACCCCAGACTAATTGATCAAACGGATTAAACTCCCCGAACCATGCATTAGGAATTTCTTTTTTCCATGTTGTCCCGGTTACCTTTTCCCAAGCAGTCACGGCTTCCGAACCTTTGATGACAGCCTTTTCACCTGGTGCGGTCTGATAAGTGATTGGCCGCCTTTCACTTAAACCTCCATGACGTGGTCGCACCCACTCTCGATATTCTCCTTCATGGACAATAATCGTATCGCCAACCTGAGCAACCTCTGCCGCTTGCTGAATCTCTAAAAAGGGTTGTTCTGTCGTTCCTGAGTTAGAGATTGAGCCATTTTTCGCTACATGATATTCTGTCATTATCCCTTCACCTCTTCTACTAAATTATTCTTTCATCTCTTTTTATTGTAGACTGAAACCGTTATAATAGATAGAGGAAGAATCGTCTTCAAATAGACAAAATTCGTCTTGGAGGTTATGATGTATTTTTTTCAAAACTATGGATCCGAAAAAGAAACCTTGTTTCATGTCATTCAAATCAAAGGAGAAAGTTTCCCTTCTCATTTCCATCGTGCCTATGAAGTATTATTAGTTTTGGAAGGAAACTTACAGGTGACCATTGACGGGGAAAGCCATCCATTAAAAAAAGGAGAAGCTGCTTTTATTTTCAGTAATCAAATACATAGTTTTCAGGCCGAGCCCAATACCCAGATAGGTGTTTTAATCGCTGCACCAGAGGTGATTCCCGATTTTCATCAGACTTATCAACAGCAAAGGCCGGCCTCTAATATTATTCAAGATGTTGGTGGAACATCTTGGTTCAGTCTGACAATGGGAGTGTATCGTGTCAAAGCATTGTTATATACGCTGTGCGATCTCTTAGTGCAACAGACGTCGTTTAAACCGATTGCGGATTCTGAAAAAAGCGAGCTGCTGCACCAAATGATTAGCTGGATGATGTCCCATTACCAACGTCATTGTACACTAAAGCAATTGGCAGCTGAACTCGCTTATGATTACAAATATCTATCCAAGGTTTTTAAACAAGGAACCGGGATGGGTTTCAACGAATATGTCAATACGTTGCGAATCCTTAAAGCACAGGAGTTGCTGGCTGATACAGATCTGTCTGTCCAAACCATCGCCCATCAATGCGGTTATGAATCGATTCGCAGTTTTCATCGAAATTACCAGCAGATCACTGGAACCTTTCCAAGTGAAATGCGAAGTAGTTTAAAAACTAAGGACTTTCTCCATTAATCAACCATCTCCTTGAATTCCTCCAATGGCAAAAAATGTGGAACAACATAGCGATTCAACAATAAAGGATCGGTATGTTGATCGTTCTTGTGCTCTTCACAGGTGAAGGCTAACTGAAAACCCTTTGTTCGAAGCAGGGATACATTGCGATCAATGAAAAGACCGAATGGATAAGCAAAGACGTCCTGTTCTGCTACAAAAGAATTACATAAATCTAGATCATCTGCAAATTGTTGATCTGTAACTTCCATGATCATACTGGTCGATTCGTTTGTTCGTTGATGGTACTTATCTGTATGATTGGCATATTCAAAGACATCTTCCATTTCTTTCAAATCGCTTTTAGTTAAACAAACGGACTTGTCTATATCGAATGGCTTCGTTTGATCATGAAGCCAGCCCGTTACGACAAATGCAACGGCATGGAATCCATACTTTTTTAGAATGGGATAGGCATACTCTTTGATCGATTGAAAGCAGTCATCAAATGTAAGCAGTATGGATTTTTCTGGTAATGGGTTTTGTTGATAATAAAATGCCTTTATTTCTTGTAAAGTCAGGGTATGAAAATGGTTTTCCTTCAAATATTCCATTTCTTCTTCCAATTGCTCTAGCGTGACAAATAAAGCAGACGGCAAGAGATCAGCGTAATCTTGCCTAACATCAATAGGTGATGGATATTCTGGATTAAAGTCTGCTGCTTTACGAATTTCATGGTAGAGTACGGTTGAAAATGTCATTGGTGTTCCTCCTGTGGTGGATGTTTTATTAATTGATATGGTGATGTATAATGGAACATGGTTTGTACTATCCCGTGCTTAGATTATTAGAATCCTTTTCAATTGCTTAAAAAATGTAAACCAAGCCATTACAAGAAAATAGAATAACGGATTACATATCAAGTATAAACGGTTTCTAGCTGTATTTCCAGACTTGTTGCTACCTTTTCAGATCATAAACCTCTCCAATAACGCTCGATTGTTCAGAAGTGCCCGACATAAATGATTCGTATATATTTCGCGTGCATCGACAAGCAATATATTGAATAACGTATTGCTCAAATCGGTCTGGTTGATATTATCGTTATAGTAGTCCCAGTAGTCCTTACGTATTAGAAAATAACGATTCAAGGAAATTAACCACTTGATCCTATCGTATTCTGAACATTCATTAAATTGGTCAAATGTATCCTTGTTATTTTCCCTTATTTCGATGGTAGTATCTTTTAATTTCTGTAACCTTTTCTCTACATTCGGATGAAGGCTGTCCCCTTCTTTCCAGAAGGCCAAATAATCGATATTACTAAAGGTATATTCAGGGATAACTTGTTCTCCTGCACCTTTAATTAGTAAGTCTCTTAGGAATTCTTGAACATAATCTTGTTCTGTCTTCTCTTTCTGCTCTGCCTCTTTCGGTGGTGTTAAATCAATCCTTGCTCCCAGTTTGTTCTCCAGAATAGCAGCCACTTCTTCGGTGGAATGATTAGGTCTCAAATCGTCCCAAGGCTCTTCTCGATCTTGTTGGTCATTCCAATTCAATGATAAGGTAACTTCTGCAAAATCTTGCGCATCATATTGGCATCCGTTCTGATCGAGCACGCAAATATCACAAGCCTTCTCTACAGAAAAACCCAAATTGAAAAAACGTTCTAATGAGTAACCAAATCCAATCTCTACAGGTCTGTCTTTTCTAAAATCATCTATACAGTCTGCCATGATCACTTCATCGCTGAATTGTTCTTTTAACATTTCTAAACTATAACGTAAGCGATCAATAACCAAGTATCTATAAATGCAGCATCACCTCCTGTACACTTATGGTAAGACAAAGATACAGGAGGTTTTTCTATTTGATTGTTAATTTAAAGCAAGCGAAAGGGTTTTATATTGTATGTGGAAAAACAGACATGCGGTATGGGATTGATTCGTTGGCTTATACGGTGCAATCCCAATTCCACTTAGATCCTTTTCAAGAAGCGTTGTTTTTCTTTTGTGGAAACAAGCAGGATCGCTTCAAGATGCTGCATTGGGATGGAGAAGGTTTCTGGCTGTTATATAAACGGTTTGAAAATGGGCAATTAAAATGGCCTCGAACGACCAAAGAAGCCCGGGAACTGACCAGTCAACAAGTGGATTGGCTACTCCGTGGTTTTTCGATTGATCCACCGATACAAATCGCTTCTTCTCGCGCCTTTTATTAAATAAAGAGTGCTTTTATATCCCTTTTATGGTATAATATAGTTAGAAAATAAAAGGGAGAAACGCGTATGAGTCCCGAGGAGACATTACTAAAAATCAACGAAGCACAAGTGAAACAAATTGAACAATTAACAGCTCAGCTCGCTCAACAAGCGAATGAGCTGACATTGTTGCGGGAACAAGTCGCTTACCTCACCCAAAAAATCTTCGGTAAATCCAAAGAAACACTACCTCCTGATCATCAACTCACCTTCTTTGATGCA
>NZ_FLKH01000008.1 GCF_900086715.1 Gracilibacillus timonensis
GAAACGCCAAACCATCTTGAAACCCAAAATGGATGCCTTTTTTGATTGGTTACGGGAACAAGATCCTTTATCCGGCAGCAAGTTAGGCGAAGCGATACAGTATGCTTTGACATACGAGTCCACGTTTCGCACGGTCTTGAAAGATGCGAAACTAGCGCTTGATAACAACCGAGCCGAACGCGCCATCAAACCCTTCGTGATGGGAAGAAAAAACTGGTTATTCAGCGCCACCTATGAAGGAGCGACAGCCGCTGCGATTATCATGAGTATCATCGAAACAGCGAAACAAAATAACCTCGTTCCCGAAAAATATATCACTTATTTACTCGAAGAACTTCCTAACCTTCCCACCTTAACCAATGAGGAAGATTGGAAGGCTTATTTGCCATGGCGTTCCCACGTCAAAGAACGTTGCCAGGAAAGAACGCTGCCAAAGCCACGAAACAAGAAATAAGGATAAATCTCCCCAACCCTTCTGTTCCTCTTTCTAGAACAGTTTATCGCAGGGTTGGGGATTTTTCTATACACTTGAGTATTGATCGCTTACACTATAACTTTCTCTTCGAACAGGCAAAGTCATGAACGCGTCTAATACGGCAGATTCATCCTTAACAATGCTTCTTATTCTCCTCAGCAATGTTTCATTGCTAAGCGGTTCGGTTAGTTGAATCGATTTATTTAATATAGTATTGGCCCAATTTATTGCATTATTTTTTTCTTCGGTCGATATATCCCCATCCACATAGACATATTCAGGGAACCTGCATTCAAATAAACAAGCGATTGCTAATACGTATTTATGATGAGGGAATCTCTGCGTCTTGCCATCAAAAACATAGACATTATCTATAGGTATTTCAAGCTCGTTAGAAAGCACATACTTATTAAGGGGAACAGCTAGAATATCCCGACATTTGACATTCTCCTGATCTTTATTTCCGTAATTATATTGCGTTATCTTTCGGTAATTTTTTATATCCCGGTAAATAGCAAACGATTCTGCACTCATCATTGTTGGATAATCGCCAAATATATGCCACCCTAGTTGATTTTTATCCAATATTACTTCATCCGAGTAAATCCCGTATTGCCAAGGTTCCTCATAAGAATCCCAGTCCACGTTATCATCCAAAAAAGGGTAAGCCCTTACCAATTCCAACGATTCTTCATAAACCGCCTCCCAATCCTCCTGTTTGATCTCATTTGGCAGTACATTCATATAAATATAAACACCCATCTAGATCCTCCTTTAATGATTGTAATAACAGCGAACCTTATGGAGAACTTCCAAAAGGTTCGCAGCAGACCTTTGAGCAAACTCTAAAAGTATTTTTCAAGTAAACCTCGATTATTCAATATGGCCTTACACAAACTATTCACTTTTATCTCGTCTGCTTTTATCGCCAAAATACTAAATACGACATTCATCAAATGCGTCTGGTTGATATTTTCTATATAATAATCCCAGCATTCTTTTCGTATCAGAAAGTAACGATTCGATTGGATCAGACAGTTTATTTTGTCTTGGTCCGACGATCCATTAAACCTGTCGAACGTCTCTTTCTCATTCTTTTGCATTTCCATAATGAAATCTTTTAGGTTGTTTAACCGCTTCTCGATTTTTGGATGCAGTCTATCCCCTTCTTTCCACAAAATCAAATAATCGATATCACTAATATCAAATCTATCTTCTAATTCTTCTTCTATTTCTACTAAATTATCGGATAACAGTTCAAGTAAAGCATTGCCAGCGGTATCAGTTGATTTATTCTGTTCCGCATTCGAAATCGCTTTCACATCCACTTGTTCACCTAGTTTATGATCTAAAATAACTGTCACTTCTTCAGATGATAGGTTAGACTTCATACGCTCTGTAACCCCTGTCATCTGCATCATCATCTTACCAAATTGTGAATAAACAGTCTCAGGAGATTCCTTTCCTGGTTGGTTGTAGGCTATCATCTCATCATCAAGTCGGTCTTTTCCATCATTCCACTCCAGGGATAAGACGGTTTCCGCAAAGTCTTTTGCATCATACTGACAGCCTTTTTCATCAAGTACGCAGATTTCACAGGCCTGTTCGATAGGAAAACCTAAATTTAAAAAATGGCTTAAAGAACTACGAAATCCCATCGTGTTTACATCTAATTGTTTAAATCTTTCGGTAAAATAGCTGGTGATGACCTCATCATTAAATTGCCTTCTTATCATCTCTCCCAGCCGAAAATCCTCTGCTTGCAAATTTAACGACATAAATGCCTGCAACGTGCTCTGCTCATCTTCCACTATCCGGTTTATTCGTTTCACTAACTTCTCGTTATCTGCCCGCTCTGTTATTTGAATCGGCTGCTTTAGTACGGTATTGGCCCATTTCACCGCTTTATTCATTTGACCGATGGTGATATCCCCTCTCACCACGACGTGTTCTGGAAATCTGCATTCAAACAGACAAGCGATGGCCAGCAGGTTGTTGTGATGGGGGTACCCTTGCGTTTTTCCATCAAACACGTTGACACTATCTACAGGAATTTGCCTCTCATTCTCCTGGTAAAACACTTCTCTATTAATCAATTTCGCTAAAATATCAGGACAAGCCTTCTTCATTGGATGACTATATCGGTAGTTCTCTATATTACGGTAAAGAATAAAAGATTCCGCACCTTGCATCGTTGGATAATCGCCAATCAGATGCCACCCTTTTTGATACTGATTCAATTCCTTTTCTTTCGTGTGCAAGGCATATGCCCAATTTTCCTGATAAGTATGTCTGTCGACTTCCCTACTCAAAAACGGATAGGCACGAATCAATTCCAACGATTCTTCATAGACCGCTTCCCAATCCTCCTGTTTGATCTCATTTGGCAACACATCCATAAAAATATAAATACCCATCTTGCTCTCCTCCTTAAATTTATTCCCTCCAACTTTTTGTTAATTGACATTATACTAGAACTATTTATATTTCACCAGGAATATACGTTCTCTTTTTTAATCAATACACAAATAGCTAAAGGATAGATTGGGCTTTCAGCGCTTCAAAACAAGATTTCAAGCGAAGACATTTATATTTTCCTGCGCTAAAATCTCATTTTCATCATAAGTTTCACAATAAAATCATTTATAATTTACCAACAAAAAGTTGCAGCGAAATACCTAATCGGCATGAATTTCGCTGCAACGAATATACAATAACTAATTCTATTTTGTATTAATTTAATACACATAAATCCCTTGACCCGTCTGTGCCCCTAGTATACTTTTACGATAAGCCAAGCCAACTCGCTTTGACGAGACCGATTCAAAGCCTTGGAACAGATGACCATTTTTCTCGACTGAATCTTCCAGGATCGTCGGGCTGACATGATTAATTCTGATCCCGCGAGGCATTTCAATCGCAGCGGACTGAACAAAAGCACGTACACCACCGTTCGCCATTGCGGCTGAGGCTCCTTTTACAATCGGATCATCCATCAGAATACCGGTTGTTAAAGTGAAACTGCCCCGATCGGTTACAGCGTCCATGCCAAGCAAAACTAAATTCACTTGTCCAGACAGTTTACTCTGTACAGCGACTTGATTTTGTTCGGGTGTCATTTCTTGCAATGATCCATAATGTTCTATTCCTGCTGTATTCACCACCGCATCGACCTCGCCCACTTGCTCATACATCTGTTGAATGCTTTCTGTAGACGTCAAATCTACGGTGATGTCTGATTGATCAATCCCTGCCGTAATAATCTCGGCCTCATTTTTCATTTCTTTTTCTACAATAGAGCCTATCGTACCGGTAGCTCCAATCAATAATACTTTCATCCTATTACCTCCATTACATTAAAAACTATTTTAACACGATACCAATAGCTAACCCTGCAAACAAGGCAACAATTCCCACCAGATAAGAGGCACCTATGTAGCTAAAAAAGACTTTATACTTTTCTTCACGCAACAATTCCATATTTTCAACATTAAAAGTAGAAAAAGTAGTGAACGAACCCATAAACCCCATGCCTAGCAAAAGAGCCATCGCTGAACCAAGGCTTAAGCTAGTGAGTATACCTAATAAAAAAGATCCGAGCATATTAATCAGAAAAGTAGGCGTAGGAAAAGACGAACTTGCTTTTCGTTTGAGCCAGGTTGTCATTAGCGCTCGAGCTAATGCACCAAACGCCCCACCAATCGCAACCAACATAACATTAAGCACCATTACGCCACCCCTCTTTCCATGTTAGTAGCACTTGACTGATCTGATAACCTAATAAAGTTGCTGCCAAACCACCAAACAAACTCGCTAAGATATAACCCGCCGCACTAAGATAGGCACCAGCTTGCATCAGCTCTGCCGATTCCAATGCAAACGTAGAAAAAGTAGTAAACGAACCGATAAAGCCTGTTCCAATGGCAGAAGTGACTTTCGGTGACATAAATGGCAATTCCACTACAAAACGAGTGACAAAGGCGAGCAAAAAACAGCCACATATATTAATCATCAAAGTAGCTAATGGAAAACTCCCAGCATTGATAAACAATTCCAAGCCATATCTGGAGGTAGCACCCAGCATGCCGAAGATCATTAGTAATAGATAATACATTTTACCCCAACTTTCACACCTTCTACAATGTCATAACTGCACTCATTCTTTCACCATTATATCCCTTTTCATTAGTACGTCACAAGGGTTGCTTGCATTCATCCCCTCACTATCAGCTTATCAAGCGATGACGTTGCTTACGAAACCACCAGACAAATAATAAAATAGCGGCTGCCATCCAAATAAGAGGTACAATCAGTGAAGACATGAAAGGCTGCTGTAATTGAATCTGTTCGATCCCATGATGGAGATGATAGTTGGGAAGGACGGCGAGCCATTTCCACTCATCTGGTTGATTACTATTCATCAGTAGTCCTTCGACAAAGAAATAGAGTAGCATAATAGGCATACCATACATACTGAGTTCGATCGTATTTTTCGTTTTTATTCCTAACATCAATCCTACAAGCTGTATTAATATGATCAAAGGCAGTGTCAACAAATAGATGCTGATACAGGCTAATAAACGGTCACTATGAAAGAAGAAAAAGGCAATTAACACGATGGAAGTGATCATAAAAGTGATAGCCATCTTAGCTAGAAACATTATCTTGAATGAGACATTTGCTTGCGACAGTCGGCGGCGTGTCTTTTGTTCATATTCCTCCACTACCATATTTCCCTGCATATACATGGTTAACATCAAGAGGATAAAGGCGATGAGAAACGATAGTTGCAGCTGCTGTCCCGGAATAAATGAAAACACGGTTACAAAAGCGATCGAAGACATCATATTAAAAAGAATCTGTCCATTCCAGCGCAAATCACACATATCTTTATAGATTAAAGCCTTCCATTGTTTTACAGCCATTAGTCTCTCCCTCTCTGTCATAATTGAATTTGTTCTTTCAGCTTACTGTAATTCGCTTTGGATAAAGGTATCGTACTTTTTGATGGATTATCCAAGCTCAAACTGTAACTGTTTTTACTCCAAATAATAATCTCGCGCACCCGCTGTAAATTAACCAAATAAGAACGATGACAGCGAAAAAAACCCAATGGTGACAACCTTTCCTCTAACGTCTTAATCGTATTAGAGGAGGCGAATTCCTCATTATTAACAAACAAAAAGGTGTGTCCTTCACGCGCCTCGATGTAATCGATCTCCAAAGGATGAAAAAGAAGCAGTTTATCTTCCACTTTGGCACTTATTTTCTCCAACTGCACCTGTGTGCTTGCCGTCTCTTCCTCCTGTATTTCTTCTCCCACCTCTCCTGTGTCCTCTTCCACTTTATGTACACCTCGAGCCGAATAACGATAAACCTTACTTCCCAGTCGAATCGCTTCTTCTAACGTTGTGGTAAAAAGAAGAACAGCTCTACCCTGTTTTGCTAAGTATACCAGCAAATGATGAAGGACATGCTTCGATTGTAAATCTAACATCAGCGAAGGATCCTCAAAAATGTAGACTTCAGCTGGTTGAATAAGCGCCAGCGCTAACTGCAGCCGGCGCTGTTCCGACAGTGTCAGCTGTTTCGTTTTCTTGGACACACACGATTGTAGCTCACACAGATTCAAAATTTGCTCTATATCTGCTTGTTGTCCGTACAATTTGCTCCAAAAACGCAACATTTGCTGGACGGTTAAACGTTTGTATAAACCATCCGTTTGCTGATACAGATAGATTGATTGAAAACCAGCTTCCGGTAAGGTAATCATGTCTTTTTTGATCTGTTGTGGATGATTGAACAAGTCAAAAGCGTGCTGGATATATTCATTTTCTGTCTGAACAGCAATAATCTCACCATTGGGCACGGACAAGCTCAATTCTGGCAAAAGTACGGTGTTTTGCTCCACTTTTATTAGCTGGTTAAAAGAGAAAACCATAGATATGCTCCTTTTTGCAATGCTTATTTCTTTCATCATAGCGCAAAAACAGGGAATAAAACAATAAGAAAAAGTATCGTCTTACTTTTCTCTTCCTTTTATAAAGAAAGAAAACACGATGATAACAGCTATACAAAGAAAACCACCGGGAATCATCCAACCTGGCACCTTATAAATTGGAAGTATTGGTAAAGCTTGAGATAACCCATCATAAATGACCAAAAACGGAATAATCGCCAGCAGTAACATAATAAGTGACACAACGATTTGTATCCATTTTTTCATACTGATGGGTTCCTTCTTATGAAAATGGATGAAAATTCGACAGTTGTTTCAAAAGCTTGCACGCATTCCATATAAAACGCCTCCTTTATTTTCTGCCTTTAGTATAAGGCGGAATGATCATCATCACATTATTTATCGAGTGAATAAAAGAAAAGAAGGCATGAACGGTACTTGTGCTAAAGTGAGTGGTACTTATTTCAAAGTGAAACAGCTGTAAAAACAGTTGAATGGACAACAAGCACACGCAGATTATCGGATACGTGAGAAAAGATAAATGCTCTCTTATAAAACGGTATTAGATTTGTTATTACTATCATGGAGAAGAAATACAAAAAACAGCAGCCATTCAGCCGCTGTTTTCAAATCATATCTGTTATCGCGCATGTCTCCCGCGATTTTCACTACGATCTTTTTTTAATAGCTTGATAACCCCATAGATAACCAAAGCAATCACCGCATACACGGCAAAGAAGACAACAAACCCCCACAGTCCCATTACAGCGTCCGCAAACTCCATATTTCCACGCTGCGTATAGGCCTGTTGGATTTCGATAGCAAAAGCGAGCACCACCATCACTGTAAAGGTATAGAAAAAGGAAAGCGTCACAATACTCCATTTCATTTTCGAAATAATTTTAAAGACCACATAAACAAAAAAGAATGTGATCATTCCTAAGATACCAAATATCCAAAAGTGCAACTCTTTATCTGTCATATTTACGCCAACCATATCAGCAATTGCATCATGAATATAGTTGATGATATCAACAAGTAATAGAATAGCTTCCCTCATAAGATGTCCCTCCGTATCCACCACCAATTTAACTTATCATCTATTATACGTTGCATAGCAGAAATCACCAAGAATTTTCATTTATTCCAAACGACAAAATGACGATCTCTACATGATAAGATCGTCATTTTGCACTAACTTACTTCCGCCATTACCCGGGAAATACCGGCAGTTTCTCTAAAAAGATAATATCCTCCCGATCAGCTGCGTCTCCTTCTGCTAGAATCGCAGCCTTTGCTACGACCTCTGCTCCTGCTTGCATAGCCAATTCTTCCAGCGCACGCAGTGATTCTCCTGTGCTGATCACGTCATCAATAATAGCAACCCGTTTTCCTTGTAGCTTGGAAGCGTCCAGTCCATCTAAGCATAGCACCTGTTCATTAGTCGTGGTGATGGAATTAACCTGATGGACAAGCGGATCTTTCATATAAGCCTTAACACTTTTTCTTGCGATAATGTATTGATCCATCGCTAATACTCTGGTAATTTCATGGATCAAAGGAATTCCTTTTGCCTCAGCGGTTAGAATATAATCCACCTCCGGCAGTTTATTCGCAAGTAGTGGCGCCACATGACAAACCAATTCGGTATCACCCAAGATAACAAAGCTGGCAATACGTAAATCATCACTGACTGGTATAACCGGTAATTCTCGATTCAGACCTTGAATATGTAAGGTATAGGTATCCAATCTAAACTCCCCTTTCTAAAATCCAAATAAACGGATCAAAAATTCAATAATAACCCCTGATAACATGCCGATAAAGGGATCTGTGATTGCGGTAATCACCATCGTCATTGCTCCTACAATGGTTTGTGAACCCTCCGCTTCTAGTAGTGCAGCTTCTGCATTTCCAGGCAGTGTTACAATGGCTCCCAAAACAAAAAGGAAGCCAGCAATCGATGCCGTCGGAATATACTTACCTATTTTCGGAAGAAATTTAAATAACAGGATCATCGCCATGATGGCCATCATTAGTACACCTGCCCATACCGGATGAGGAGCACTTGCTGTTGCCGAGATGACGACTTCTACCGGTCCTCCACCGAAGAAGGAAGAAGCCATATCTGCCAAGCTACTGATCATAGCCAGCACATCGATATTGACATCCCGTGCAGCAATCGAACTATTAATATTCCCGAACGCAATATTGGCACCAATATTTAAGCAGACCATTGCCAAAGCCCCACGAATAACCATCGGATTAATCACAAAACGAAGCCGTTGAAACTTATCATTTACAAATGGCTTGTTGACCTTCTTTTCTTCCTCTTTACTCGTGAAATAGGCAACAACACTCGATAACACGACCGAAACCGTAATCGTATAAACGAGATCTTGGGTTGCCATGTAGGTGATTAATCCTGTTGCAAAGGATACCGTTCCAGGAATTTTGTTATCCTTGGCCATATCCCAAGCCACTTTGGTTAACATGATGCCCACACCTGCCATCATACCGTTTGTGATTACCGGCCCAATCCAGCTCATAATCTTTTCCAGCAGACCAAAGGCACCAATAAGAAACATGACTAGTGCCCCAAAGAAAATCATTGAAAGTCTTTCACGAATGTTTTTCCCCATGGACCCGGCAACGGTGATTGTTTCCGCTTGAAAAGATATCACCGCAACGGAACCTGTCACACTATTGCCCAATGCACCAACAATAAAAGCCATCGCAGTCGGAACAGAAGCAAAACCAAATGCTAATGCTAATAGTCCCTGTGGAAGTCCGTTTAACACACCGCTTAACGCGGCAAGCAAATCTTTTAATATGTCCATCTTTTCTCTCCTTATCTTTCGTTTCTACGATACTCTTTGATGGATAGGAGTATTTACCAATTTCGATACACAGGACAAAAAGCGATGATACCAAAATAAATACAAAAATCGCCTACTTTTAAGATAGACGATAATAACAAAAGCTATTGTATAGATAACATGAGAAACAAAAAATGACTTGTGTCTCTCCCAATGTATCCACCGTCCATAGTAAAGCAATTATCGGTTGCTTCGTAGAAACTCCTAGACCTTATTACTAGGATTATATGATTTCATTTTACTCTATGAAATTTATCATAGTTGCTAGGTTATGGCAAGATGGAAAACACAAAAGAAGAATGAAAAACTTTATAGATGAAGTGCCTTTTGCAATTAATTTCAAAATGTTTTCCTTTCTTTCTTTCATTCGAAAGCTACATAAGCGCATCTTCTTCCTCTTTCGACAAAAGGGAGCTGGTTTCATAACCGCCCCCTTTTCACATTTACTGATACAATAGCACTTTTCCGATACAATCATTTATCTGCAAGTTTTTTTACGTCTTCTTCCGTTAATTTCGTGATTTCTACTACCTGACGGGTGGACATGCCTTTCGCCAGTAATTCTGCTGCGATTTCTTTTCTTCCTTTTTCTATCCCCTTTTCTATTCCCTTTTCTATGCCTTTTTCTATGCCCTCTTCTTTCCCTCTCTCAAAATAAGAATTCGGCAGCTGCATGACCACTTCTTTCTCCTCTTCTGGAAGCTTTTCCATTTTCTCCATCATTTGTTTTTCCTCCTCTTCGCTCAAATTTAAATACGTCTCGAAATATCCATACAAGAATTCCAGTTGCGCCGGATTGATTTTCATCCGAGTAATCATGCGTAAAAATTCCAGTTTCACCTGGACACGCTCATGTTCTTCATAACCCATCTGACTGATTAATGCTGCTGCAGCCGGGTTGTTTGATTCGATATATTCTTTCCAGTTTTTGTGTTTTAATTGTAATTTTAGATAACTAAATTGAAGTACTTCCTGAGTCGGTGTATCGATTTTGAATTGTGTCGGTACTTCTTCTTTTCTATTATAACTCAAAACGGCGATGGGTTGAATTGGTTTGCGGTGCTTGGCGTATAGATAACTGAAGTAGAGAAACATCCTTTCGGGGAAATCCGCTTCATGAGTGGATTGTGCTTCGGTGTGAATATGTAGGATTTTGTCTTCATGATGTAATTTTACTTCGGCGAGAACATCGATTTCCCTCTTGTCACCTTTTAGGTAATCCATGTAAACTTCCTGCTCAAGGAATGTGACATCGGAGAAATCAATGTAGGGGTGAAGGTTGGGGAAAAATTCTGCGATGAACTCTTCAAAAAACTCTTGTATCAACTTTTTTGTCAGTCGATCATGCTTCATGTAGTCTGCTTTTTCTTCTTGGATAATTGGTACGGTAAGCAATAGAACACTTCCTTCTGTGTATTATCTGTCTTTTAACAACGATACGAAAGTAAAACCAGGCCCAACTTTCTAAAACCATTTTACAGGTACGGAACATGGGATCATCTTGCTTTAATGAAAGATCAGTAAATCCATGCAGGTAGTATTTTTGATTATCTTTGAATATTTTCTCTTTCTCTTATATGTTTAGATTCATGAATTGGGCCATTACCTTGTTGATCAAGTTATTGCGGGGATCCGTAGAGACAATATAAGGAATTTAGCAACCTATTTATTTCGTTTACTTGGTTATGAGCTTTTTCATTTCAAGTTCCACTATATTCTGTGATTTTTGGTACTTTAGATAGACTGCCATCAGCCAAGTTTTCTTCATTGCAATGATGTAATAATGTTTTTTTGATCAGTCGGTGTGACTAATTAATCTCAGCTGGTGTATCTTGCCTTTTTCAACCTCTTTACATCGGTTCTGGTTGATACAACATCATCTGATAATATCGAAAATTTATCATCTAATATATCGATCTTCTCTCCCAATCTTTCCTCGACCGCATCTATTTTCGTGCTCAATGTTTTTTCTACGGTATCTATCTTTTTATTTAGTCTTTCTTCTACCGCATCTATCTTTACATCCAACGAGTCTATCTTCGTATTCAATCTTTCTTCTACCGCGTCTATCTTATTGTTCAATCCTGTAATGTCTTTAGACAGCTCTCTGATTGCTAACATAAGTGCTTCGTTGTCGATCACTTGATGGTTTTCGTTACTCATTTCTTCACCTCCTAGCCTGCTGTGTTTATTATCTATCACTGTCCATTATAGCGTAAAAACACGTCGATTACATCTCCATTTTTTTTGATTTTCTAACTCAAAAACTACTAAACTTGTCATCATATACCTATTTTCCCTCTATCATATTGCGCTTGTCGCTATTGAAAACACGAATACGATAAATATCTAAATATTTTTCACCCTACGCAATCTACCAAAATTAAACTGACTACATTTGTTTTCAGAATATGTATCACTCAGAAGAGAAACAACTTCAACTAACATTAATTCCCATTCTTTTTTTCATCAAACTTTCACATTGGCGGGGTAAGATAGATAGGAAGATGTTTGGAAATGGAGGAACCATTTGATGGTAATAACAAGTAAGCTCGTTGCGGTAGGAAGCGTGGTCGCCAGTTTCTTAATAGGGTGTCTTTTGTTTTATATCATGGGAAACACATCTGCAGCGCATAAAAAGAAATATATCAGTGAAGTGATTTCCCAATTAATTAATGTGGTGCTATTTATATGGGGCTGGAAAATTATCTTGCATTTTTCCCTTTTTCTTTCTGATCCATTAGCGGTGCTGGCTTACCCTAGTGATGCCATCGCTCTTTATCTTGCTGTGTTCTCTATTGCCCTGTTACTCCTGTATAAACAAAAACAAAAAAAGCTTTCTTTACTATATTTTTTAAATTCCTTTGCACCTATTTTCCTGACCGCTTCCTTTTGCTACGAATTTATCGAGATTACGTTACATCATAATGGGAACGCAGTTGCACAACTTGCACTTCTTACCTGCTTAATTATTTTGTATTTTTTCCTACAGGAGCGATGGTCTGTTCCAACACTGCTATTGTTACTGTTACATGGGTGGTCGTTTGGCATGATTATCTTGAATTTGTTACAGCCAGTTATTACTAGCTTTGGTTATACGATGGACATCTGGTTTATTGGTTTATTCTACATAACGATGTTAGTTTGTTTTTTTATTTATCAAAAAAGGAGCGTTACTAATGGGAATTATTGAAACAGATACGATGCTGCTTATCGGTATGTTCTTAGCAATGGGAGCAGGAGCTTTGTCCTTCCTGTCTCCATGTGTGCTACCGATTTTCCCAGCATATATGTCGTATATTACTGGAATAAGTGTCAAAGAGTTACAAGGAGACCACGATGTCAACATTTGCAGACAACTATTAAGTCATTCCTTTTTCTTTCTACTCGGCGTCTCCTTAATTTTTATCAGTTTGGGTGCCAGCGCTTCTTTCTTCGGACAATGGATGCAGCAATTATTAATCGGGAATTCCGGACTGTTGATCCAACGTATTGCGGGTATTTTCATTGTCTTTATGGGGTTTTTTGTGGCTGGTTGGATTACGATACCAGCTTTAATGAAAGAAAGACGTTTCCATTACACCAAAAAGCCAGCTGGATTTGCTGGCACCTTCTTTGTCGGTCTAGGTTTTGCAGCAGGCTGGACTCCTTGTATTGGACCGATCTTTGGCTCCATCCTGCTACTGGCAGCCTCCAACCCAGGACAAGGAATATTCTATACGATCATGTATGTGATTGGCTTTGCGTTGCCGTTTATTGTGTTAACTTTTTTCCTTGGTTCAACGAAATGGATTGCACGTCACAGTGGAGTGATTATCAAAATTGGCGGCGCACTAATGATTGCCATGGGACTGGTATTATTTTTCGGATGGATGCCACAGATTTCTACTTTTTTCCTTGATTTAATACAGGATACATGGTTATCACGCCTAGGTTGATAAGGAGGAATATATAATGAAGAAAACTATTTTTATCGTAATAATGCTGGGCATGTTTGGCTGGGCCATCTTTGCATTTGTCAACAACTCGAATCAACAGGAGGCAGAAGAAGAGAACCTGCAAGGAAATCGTATCACTACTCCCCTACAGCAAGGATCTGAGGAAGTGACGGAATCGGATGAAGTTGGACTGGAACAAGGACAGATCGCACCTGATTTTGAGGTGAAAACATTAGAAGGAGATACGGCTCAATTGTCAGATTATCGCGGGGAACGTGTTTTTCTTAATTTTTGGGCCACCTGGTGTCCACCTTGCCGAGCAGAAATTCCCGATATGCAAAAACTCTATGACGAAAAGGATGTGGAAATTCTGGCCGTCAATATGACTGCGTCAGAAAGTGGGCAGCAGGTTGTCGCTGACTTTGTCGATGAATTCGACATGACCTTTCCTGTGTTAATGGATCCAGAGGGCGACGTCTTGGATACTTATCAGGTCGTAGCCTACCCGACCACCTATATGATTGATTCGAATGGAAGAACGCAATTCATCTCTCTCGGTGCCATGAATCATGATCAAATGCTGCAACAGTTGGAAAGAATGGAGTAACAAACTTATGATACGAGGTGTATAGCAATGAAAAAAACAATCATGCTTGTTATTATGTTAGGAATGATAGGCTGGGCCGTGTATGAGTTTGTTTTCCCATCGGATGAGGCATCAACAGGGCAAGCAGTCGAAGAAGAAACAGTTGAATCTGGAGTGAACTTGGACAATGATTCAGCAGACCAGTCAGAAAATGAAGAACAAAAAGAAACAACCGCATCAGAACCAACAGTAGGGCTAGAGGTGGGAAACCTTGCGCCTGATTTTCAGTTGGCAACATTAAGTGGGGAAACGGTAGCTTTATCGGATTATCGTGGCAGTAAGGTGATGCTCAATTTTTGGGCAACCTGGTGTCCCCCCTGTCGTGTAGAAATGCCTGATATGGAAAAATTTCATCAGGATACGGAAATAGAAATTTTGGCGGTGAATTTAACAGAAACAGAGCCTAATACGGAGCAAGTTCAGCAATTTGTCAATGAATACGGCTTATCGTTTCCGATTTTGCTGGATGAGGTAATCGAAGTAGCAAATACCTATGCCATACAGCCAATCCCCACTTCCTTTATGATTGATTCAGAAGGGATTATTCAATTCAAAACTTTCGGTCCCTTGACGTATAACCAAATGGTAGCAGAGATGGAAGGTATGGATTGATCCGCTATGGTATGATGAATGGCAAGAGGTGAACAGAATGGAACAGACCATATTAGTGGTAGAAGATGATAAAATGATTCGAGAATTGATCCGGATGTATCTAATAAAATCCGGATATGATGTCGTAGAGGCTGCAGATGGAGAAGCCGCAAAAACTGTATTTATGACCAGTCACCCCTGCATGGTAATCCTTGATTTAATGCTGCCAAAAATGTCTGGAGAAGCATTCTGTACATGGATACGTGAGCAAGAGCGGAATGAGGTGTCCATCATTATGTTATCAGCGAAGGCACGAACAGAGGATAAAATTCATGGTTTAAAACTAGGCGCAGATGATTATCTGATCAAACCTTTCCATCCAGAAGAGCTTATAGCGCATGTAGAGGCGGTTTTACGTCGTACTGGTCAATATTGTCAAAAAATTGCTTATGACGGTTTATGTATTAAACCGCGAAAAGGGGAAGTTTTGCTGTTTGATCAAGAACTCAAGCTCACCAAGCATGAATTTAATTTGTTATATTATTTTATGGAGAACCCCAATGCCATTATTTCTCGCGACAGCCTGATTGACCAATTATATCCCTACGCCGATAAATTAGTATCCGATCGTACCATTGACGCGCACATCAAGAAATTACGAAAAAAAATCGAACATAACCCCGCTTCTCCAGAGCGGATTATTACCGTTCGAGGAATGGGGTATAAATTTGTTACGGAATAGTTGGAAACGCAATATCTTTCCAAGTTCATTTTTATTTCGACTAACGTTCATCAATATTATCGTTATTGTTGCATTTGTTACGTTTAGCAGTTGGGCTATTTATCATACAGCCTGTACGCTTGCTGATGGTCTTCTTGCCATGACGGACCAAAGACAACACCAGTTTCGGACGACGCTTTTTCAATATTTATGCATATTTAGTATCTCTACAATCCTTTTTGGCAGCCTTATACATTTTTACCTAACAAATAAAGTGACTCAGCCATTGAAAGAATTAATTCAATCCACACAGAAAATGAAGCAAGGTCAGTATCCGCCTCCAATTGACGTCAAAACCAATGGAGAAATTGCAACGTTATCCAATAACATGAACGAGCTGGTTCAACAGTTACATACCAATGAACAGCAAAGAAAAAAACTTGTATCAGATTTATCACATGAGTTTCGGACACCACTAACGAATTTGAATGGATATTTACGCGCCCTACAAAATGGGGTAATCGAGGGCGATGAGAAGCTATACCAGTCGCTCTATGCCGAATCAACCAAACTAACCGCATTAGTGGAGCAGATGGAACAGTTAAAAGAATGGGACGATATAGCCTCCCAAACATTTACGGAAAAAGAGCCTACTGACCTGAAAGCCTTTATCGAAGAAGTCATTGGCCTATTTTATTGGTCCCTGCAAGAAGAGAATATGGAATTGGATGTCCACCTACAATCAGGTGTCGTTACCGTCCATCGCACCAGTATCTCACAGGTTATTAGCAACTTATTGGATAATGCGATCCGTTATTATGAAGGTGCTGGGCCAGTCACGATAATAGGAGAAAAGCTCCCTGACAAATATAAATTGTCGCTCACAGGACCGGGACGAACCATTCCCGAATCAGACAGGGAGCGCATCTTTGAAAGGTTTTATCGAACAGAGCCTTCTCGATCGAGGGAATTAGGAGGCTCAGGGCTGGGACTTGCCATTTCTAAGGAAATCATCGAGCGACATCATGGAAACATTGGTGTCTATTCTGAAGGAAATCTGCATACTTTTTGGTTTACATTACCTTACTCACAATGATGCTTGTTAACATAAACGAACCGTTAGAAGCCAAAGTCCGTTGAAGCACCTAGCATTACTGGCTATTAAATGTCCACTTTGATATAACATTCATTTGCGTAATACTTGCACACTTGGAGCCAAGCCGATATAATAAACGAAATGATTGATTGAAATGAATCCCAAAGGGGAGTAGCATAATAGCAGCTGTCGTCATTACGGGAGAAATCCTCGGCACTGCTGGCAACAAACTGATTCCGTTGCTTGCGAGACCTTTGTCCAATACTGTGGGCAAAGGTCTCTTTTTGTACACTTTTGCCCACCACAACTTCAAGGAGGCTACAACATGTCAAAACTAAGTAAACTTCTAAAGTCGAGAACGGTAAGAGAGGGCATCAGACAAGCACGTAAACACGCCGTACCTTTAATCAAAAAAGAACTAGCAAAACGAAAAGGTACACTCAAAAAGTAATGGAACCAACTAAGTACGAGCGCTATACAGCAACTGTGTCATTTACGAAAAGTAATAGACGTATAAAAGTACGTAAACATCACCCTGATTTACAGCTTTATGGACTGGGACGAAGTGCTGCGATCTTTAAGATAAACAATGAGAATAAAATAATCAAAGTTTTCCATCCAACCTTTGAGCATGCGGCAGAGCAGGAAAAACAAAACTATGAAAAATTACAAGGTAATCATTATTACCCAGTTGTCTACGAATCAGGCAGCAATTATTTAGTGATGGAATATATTGAAGGAAAAACATTCTTTGAATGCCTCGCAACAGGAATTCCCTTGAAACCTCACTATATGAAAGAGGTTGACCAGGGCTTACAGACTGCAAAAGAGGCCGGGCTTAACCCTTCTGACATCCATTTGCATAATCTGATCGTGAACAAAGATGGGGAGGTACGTATTATTGATGTGGCGCGCTTCTCCCAATCGAAAGTCTGCACGCAGTGGGATGATTTAAAACGTGGCTATATGCGCCTTTACTGTCGTCCCTTCTTTCCAAAAAAAGTACCGAAATGGATCATGTATACAACAGCCAAACTCTATCGCCTATATCATAAATGGGGATAAGGAAAAGCAAGCTTGTATGTCCTAAGCTGACAACGAGTTTGCTTTTTCTTTCTTAAAATGATGTCTTTTCTTTATTCCATTCCTCGATAAATTGCTGTATCGATGGTTGTCGCTGGTCGCGCTCGTGATGAATAGCTTTTAAAGCCACCTTATATAACGCCTTGTTAAGCTGCCAGCGTTCCCATTCTCTACTATCATTAGCAAATAAAGCAAAGGCGGTTGCTCCCATCAAGTAGACATTAGTTATCTCATCAATAGCTGCCCCTTGTTGCCATTCTTCTGGCGACATGAAACGAGAACTTCCCCACATTCTTCCGACCTTGTTGATATACGGCATTTTTGCATAAAAATCAATATCGCATATTATTGTTTTCTCTGCCATAACATCATACATAATACTACCGTCATAGAAATCAATCGCCACATAACCTTTTTTAATAACATGATAATGAAAAGATAGGATATCATCAAATATATTTAACTTTATCTTTAACGGCATTTGCATAAATCGTCGTCTTGTCAGCGGATATTGTTTGCCCATACACTCTCCATCTACCCAATCAAATACTACAGCAAAGCCACCGCCAATATGCTCTGCCTGAACATATTTAATTAAATGGGAATGAGCTAGATCTTGATATATTGGTACAATCGACCTCAATCGTTCGATAGCGTCATCTGTTGTACCCGCATATCTCGCGGTTGGCGCCCCGGCAAATTTCACGAAATATTTCTTCCTATGTTTTTCTACTCCAAAGCAGATATTCCCAGAATCTTGATTATCAAACACTTTAAATACCTTACCGTATTGTTGAATAAAAGACATGTCAAAAGGTTCCTTCAATTGATAAGAAATACCGTCTACATATTGCACATAAAAATCCGCTAAATACCACGTAGGCACCACTTGATTCATATCGTTATACCATGACAGGATATCCTTTGTTTGCTGTTTCAACGTCATGATTTGTTTCTCACCGAATGGAATTGCCCAGGGAACGGAAGCCAGCGCATTTGTGGCAATATAAAAAGCTAACCGTTCAAAGAATTCGATAGGTGGTTTTCCAGCAAAATAGCCATTAAGCTGACCCGTTGCGAAATAAGGGCTAACTCCTGCACTCCAAACGATTCGATTGAATTCTTCCCAAGGATCGCCAATATCCAAACGATTGAAGTCAATAATAGACAACGTTTGGTCAGCTGAAATAACCATATTACCAACATGATAGTCACCATGCTGAAAACACTGTGGTCGATTGGATAATAAATAACGATGTTTCTCCACATAATCGATTACTTGATCATCTCCGTCAAAACGGATACCACAAGCCTGATATTTTTTTATTTTATCATCTGCCTTACGATTAAACCGTTCACTCCACTCTGCCTGTCCTTCAGGAGCCGGAATGGAATGAATCATTCGCAGTATCTCCCCTGACTTGATTCCCAACTGATATTGTTCCGTCTCCGGTAAAAGTGGTAAAACCGTTTCAGCATCTTCCCCTTCACACCAAGTAAACAGAGAATAGACCTTCTTATCGTTATCGCAAGTTCCGAAATGCACAGGCCTAGACATGGGTACACCTAAAGCGGCGACCTCTTGCATCCATTCGTATTCATTCTTTTTTTTATCGTATTGGGAAATATCGGCTATACGCAAAAGTAATGTCTGCCCATCTTTCGTCTCTATGTAATACTTTTTATCACTGGACCAGCCCTTATCAATCGGCTCCATCGTTACGAATGAATGGTATCCTGCAATCTCCTCCACCCTACACCTTCTCTCGTTTTTATCGCTTCATGATACTTCCATCTGCTACTTTCCCCATTCCTCTCTCAACACTCCGTAAATAACATGATCCACATAATGATCATATAGCCATTCTGCTTGCCTGATATGCCCCTCGTAGGTAAAACCAAGTCTTTCTGGTATACTTCTGCTTTTATCATTCTCCGCAGCGGCACGAATTTCCACTTTATTCAGTTTTAATTCCCTAAAAGCATAATCAGTTAAGGCCTTTGCTACTTTGGTCATTATACCATTCCCTTGGTAATCCTCTGCCAGCCAGTAACCAATATAGGCGATGCGATTGGACCAATCAAGGTGATTAAATCCCGCCACGCCCACAATCTCCCCTTTAAATAAAATAGCTGCGTTTAAGCTTTTGTTTTCTGCAAAGCCTTGTAAACAGATTTTAATGAACGCAATCGTATCTTCCTCTTTGTTTGTCGTATCTACCCATGAAAGCCATTCTCTTAAATAATTTCTGGAACGATCGGTTAACGAAAAAATCCGTGTACTGTCTCTTAATTCAACTAATTTTAACGACAAGTCTTCATCTATTTTATATACGAACATGATCCTCTCTCCTCACAACATAACGGATAAATTGGGAGTATTTTATCAGATGGGGGCAGGAAAGTCTAGACACAATTAAAACTACCATCTGAATAATTTTCGACAATGACAGCTTAATGGTCATAACACTGGTGAATTTCAATATCACCTTAGGTAAATAAAATGACATCCAAATAAGTCTGAGCAACATATTATGAAAACGTAAAATAGAATGTTATATTAGATTAATCAGAGACATTTCGAGGTGTTGATTAATTAAATCAATAAAGGAGTGGAGTAAATGCCAGTCTACAAAATCATATATACAAAAGAATGCGAAAATATCCGTGAGATTCATGCAAGCTCTGAAAAAGAAGCACTGAAAAAGTTCTACGATTGTGACTGCATAAAGGATTATGAATATCAATGTATTGGAGAAGAAGTAATATCCGTAACAAAAGATTCGTAATGGCGTAACCAAACGAATCTTTCTGACTTCTTTATTATATAGAGTCTACAAGATCATGCTTTTCTACTTTGTTTAAAACGTCTTGTAACGATGTATTTGCTAAATACGTATCCATTTCGTTTTCAGCGTTTTTCATGATGTTCTCAACAAGACATTCTACCCCATTATCTTTATCACATCCTTGAAAAAGTGGTAAATCACCTTCAATTGCTTTGGTGATATCTAAGAAACTAATTTCTTTGGCGCTTTTACCAAGTCGAAAACCACCGTAGGCTCCCGAATAGGAAGCAACAAGACCCTTTTTGGCAAGTTTGGTAAGCATCTTAGATAGATAGGAAGGTGGCACATTTCGTTGTTCCGCAAGCTCTTGTAAGCTTATCGTATCCTTTTCATTTTGGGATGCAAGATAAATCATGGTGTGCAGAGCATAGTTGGTACCTTTGGAAAATTTCATTGTATCACCACATTATTTATAGTTTTTACATATAATTATGGCATCACCGTTAAGTAACAGTCAAATGATAATCTATTGGGAACTCCTAATGTATATGCAGCATTTACTTTAATTGTACTAGTCTCAGGCATTCTAACTATATAGGCATGGAATGGATTCGAATCAATCAAAAGTTCAAGACGCTAAAAAAAGCGATGAACTTTTTTTATTTCTCATGATATATCTAGCAAATCATCACTTTACAATGGAGTCTAATGATGAAATATCTCGTTATAATGTTACAAATCAGTGTGTTGTTTCTTTTTAATTATATAGGACTAGCCATTCAGGATTTCTTTTCCCTTGTTATTCCCGGCAGCCTCATAGGTATGCTTTTATTATTTGGACTATTGGTCATGAAGGTTATTCCATTAACCAAAATCCAGACCGGGGTTGATTATTTGCTCAAAGATATTCCCTTTTTCTTTATTCCTGTGACCGTTGGTGTAATGGAATATTTGAATTTCTTCCTTGGGAAAGGGAGTCTGATCATCCTGTTGATTGTGGTGAGTACCTGCCTGGTCATTGGTGTTAGTGGGATAGTGACGAATCAGATGTTAAAAAACAAGGTGATAACAAATGACTAATGTTCTAATTGGAATCTTTATGATCGTGATGACATTTCTGCTTTACCGAATTTCGAAAAAAATATATGGTGAAATCCCAAGTCCATTCACATTGCCTATTTTCTTATCGATGGTTACCATTGTAATAATTTTATCTTTAACGGGGATCTCTTATAATACCTATATGATGGGAGGACAATGGATTGATTTTTTCCTTGGTCCCATTGTTGTTTCCTTTGCCATTCCACTATACAAGGAGCTCGCATTGATAAAAAAATATGCTAATGCGATTGGCACCGGCATATTTGCGGGTGGTTTGACTGGGGTTGTCACTGGAGTTATCGGTGCTAAATTATTAGGTTTTGATAATTGGCTGATTCAAACGGTTGCTGCAAAATCAGTTACTGCACCAATTGCTATCAGTATTACCGAAGCCGCTGGCGGAAACACTTCATTAATCGCTATTTTTGTTATGATTGCCGGAATCAGTGGTGGCATGTTTGGACCCTTTATTTTGAAACTCTGTCATATACAACACCCCGTAGCCATTGGATTGAGCTTCGGCACATCTTCCCATGCTATGGGAGCTGCCAAATCATTAGAATTCGGCAAACTGGAAGGTGCCATCAGTGTATTGTCCATGACGATTAGCGCGGTAGTGGTTTCTGTACTTGTCCCTGTCATCTTACTGTTTATCTAATATATTTTGAAGCTGATACTTGTATTCCAATCCTACGTGGACGTTATTGAGGATAAGCATATAATACGTAACGATCAGGGGCATTTCCGATCATTGAAAAGGGGTAACAGGTTGAGACAGTTAAATATTCATCTTCCCGAGAAGGGTCAATCACTGTTGTATTGTCTGCTGCTACAATTTCATGATCTCTGATTTTATATCTATACGTTCCATACTCCATTTTCACATGGAATTCATCCCCATGTGCTAATTGATCAAAATTTCTGAAAACCGTATCCCTATGTCCCGAGAGGAGAATTTGTTTATTCTGACCAGGCAAGCCTGTATCATGATAATGGCCAACACCTTGTGCGAGTTCTTCTTCATCCGTACCCTCCACTATGGGAATCTCACGATCTAATTTAGGTATATACAGCAATCCAATCGTTTCCCCTTTTTCGTACCCCCTATCTAACACGTCTTCTATCGATGTATCTTTACGTTTCTGGTTCTCTGTTGAAAACAGTGTTTGCGCTTCAGAGAGTCTTTCTTGTTCCTTATAAGCGGAACTCCACCATTGATAGCCTCCAAAAGCTAAGGTAACAACTCCTACCATGATAAGTGTCCAGGAAAGTAGCTTGAGCATCCGATTCACCTCTCAAAAATCGCTATTTTGAATATTAACCTTTTAAAATATCATGCTTTTATAATAGATTCTGTGATGGTCATACTATCTTTTACTGATTGAATCATACCACAATTTTTATTCATTAATTCCAGCGCTTTCTTTAACTTTTCTTCCGTTGCGTTGCTTGAGATAACTGTATAGATTAGATGTAGTTCTTGAATACGATTAGCAACGGATGGGTTTCGCACGATATCGGCTGACACATGAATATCGATAAATGTAAACCTCATCTTCTCTAATATTTTTCTAAGCGTCAGACCACTGCAACCTACAATAGATGATATCATCAGCTCATAAGGTCGATAACCAAGTTCTCCTTGTCCAGAAACCGGGAGATCTCTATATTCGGTATCCACTTGAAACCCATACTCAGTCATATAATATGTAAGCATTTATCTGTCTCCTTTCATAACTACACCTAATAATAACCTGTTTATGTGAAAGTTTCATGAAAATCATCGATAAATTTGCTTTCTATCATCATTACATTAAAAAACGTGTGGCAAGCAAAGACTTGCTTGTCACATGTTTTTGTTACATTTATAAGTTCAACTTATATATAAATTACATACTATTTACATTCCATTCATATTTCGTTAAAATTCTTCCCCTACAATGAGACTAGGTTCCATTTAGAAGGAGGATGAAGGAATGATACGAAAGCTTGGATTTGCTGCGTTAAGTGCAGGACTAATCTTCTCTAGCATTAATATTACGTCCGTTAACGCAGATGGAAACAGCCAGATGAACAATAGGGAGGAAAATGGTAAAGCAGAAAATATCATTTACATGATCCCAGACGGCTTTAACGCTGATTACGCAACCAATTATCGTTATTTCAAGGGTGAAGAGGCCGTGTGGGATCCACATTTACAAGGCATGTTTTCTACACACTCCGCTGATTCCAACATTACAGACTCCGCAGCAGCAGGAACAGCCATGTCAACGGGAGTGAAAACGAATAACGGTACCATTGGAATAGATCCAGAAGGCAATACACAGCAGACTATTTTAGAAGCCTCAAAAGATCAAGGCATGTCAACAGGCCTTGTTGCCACGTCTACTATTACCCATGCAACCCCGGCTGCCTTTGGTGCGCATGTAGATGATCGAAACAATGAAACGGAAATTGCCAGGCAGTTAATAGATAATGAGATTGATGTGTTACTTGGCGGCGGCAAAAACAATTTCCTACCAGAATCAGAAGGTGGAAATCAGGAAGAAGCCCATGTGCTCCAGCAAGCGGAGGAACAAGGATATCAGCTGGTAGAAAATCGTAATCAATTGATGGAAGCAGACATCGATGTAAACAATGAAAGAATGCTAGGTTTATTCGCTGATGAAGCCTTGTCCCCTGAGCTGCATCGTGACACCGAAGAAGAACCTAGTCTTGCAGAAATGACGCAAATCTCCATTGATACACTAAAAAAAGATGAAGATGGTTTTTTTCTTATGGTAGAAGGTAGCCAAATTGACTGGGCTGGCCACGATAACGATGCTGCATGGGCGATGACGGATGTAGCAGCATTTGAAGCCGCTGTTCAAGCAGCGATCGATTTTGCTGAAAAAGACGGGAATACGCTGGTAGTTGTTGGAGGAGATCATGAAACAGGTGGAATGACGGCAGGTGCCAATGGTTCTGGAACAGCCAATCCAGAACTGCTTCAAAGTGTAACCGCAACTGGTGAGAATATAGCAGCCGAATTAAATGAAGATCGCTCCAATGCGAGTGAGGTTGTGAATCAGTATTCAGGTATGGAGTTATCAGAAGAAGAGGTTCAATCGATCCAAGAAGCAGAGGATCCTAAAATGGCCATCAATGCCGTCATCAGCTCAAAGGCTAATGTCGGATGGACAAGCACCAATCACACTGGAGTGGATTTACCCCTCTACGCATATGGTCCTGGAGCTGATCAATTCACTGGATTCCATGATAATACCGATTTACCAAAAATCATAGCAAAGGCTATTGGCGCCCACTTTCACGGAGACATCAGCCAAAAGCAGTCAGAAGGAACGACATATATAGTACAACCTGGAGATACCTTATTTGAAATTGGACTCACCTATAATTATTTATGGACAACCCTACAGGAGATCAACCAATTTCCAAATCCAGATTTAATTTATCCAGGAGATGAAGTGTATGTCAGATAAGTTTCTAACCAAATGATAGATGACCAGATTTCATTGAAAAACCCCTGTGCATGCGAATTCTACTAACATGCACAAGGGTTTTTTCTACCATTAATTTACACCGCCCCTTGTAATTTCCCTTGATAAATGGCAATCAAGCCTGGTAACTGTTGAATATCCTGTGGTGTGATAAGCTCTGGCGGCTTATCAAAGGAAACAATACCAGCTTCTATCAACAGATAAGCTACAAACTGAGAACAGAAGTATGCATTGGAGCGTTGGATTGGCTTATTAAACATTAAGCCAAATAGCTCCCATAGGTTATAGTGATAAGTGTTTTCCCTGCTCCTAAAAAAGTTTAATGTTCCTTGCAGTTTTTTAATTTGCTTGGCATTAATAGGATAAGCATAAATCGAGCAGTCTGCTTCTAGAAAGAACCTCTCTTGTATATTTTCTTTCACGAACCCGCCCCAAAAAGGGTTACGGTGATGCTTTCTGCCAAAGCTGTATGTTTCATTTAAATTTACATCCAAGGCCACGGAAACATGATTATATTCTGCTTTCGTGTACAATCCAATAGCCTTGGTCAGTAATGTACCCGTGTTGGTAAATAGCAGATAAATGTGTTCTTGTCTCATCACTTTTACCTCCTATTGATGATTTGATCGTCATTCAAGTACATCCTTATGCTCTATATTTCTTATCGATACATACGAAGCAACCACACCAATGATGGTAAATGTCACAGGTACACCAATAATGGAACCTATCGATAGGTCTTCATTACTTGCACCGAAAAAAGCTGCAATGATAATGGATGTAATAATCGTCGTTCTAACCGACTTTTTAAGCAATCCCAAAAATAGGGGAACTAAGCTGATACCGCTGGCAGAAAAATCATATAGGGTTGTATTTCTAAAATGCTCTATCACCATTTGAATCGTGATGTTCCCCTCGATAAAATGCAAGTTGTTATCTAACATCGTTAAAACAACAGTTGCAAAAATTCGTGATAGGAGTATCGAGAAAAAAGTAAAGCATATGATCATCAATAACTTGGAGCACATTAATTTTTTTCGGCTAACTGGATACGTAAACATCAAAGTGATGGTTTTGTCATTATATTCTTCAATAACTAATCTTGAAATTAATACACCTGAGAATACAATGAACACCATTCTTGTAATACTATCAACTAAGAAGAAGAAATCTGTACTGCTAGCAGTATACAACTCCCTGTCGACATATAACATGAAGAATAAAAATCCGCTAATAGCCAAGCATGCTGCTAAAGCGTTCCTTACATACCGCGCAACATTTAATTTTTTCATTTCCAAACGCATTAACTTAAACATTTTTCCTCACCCCTCTTCCTATTATCATTAAAATACATCCTTATGTTCCATATTTCTTATCGATAAATACGTGGCAGCAGCACCAATGACGATAAATATCGATGACCTGACAAGGAAAGAACGGATGGATAGGTCTGGCAGCTCTTCGTTACTTATACCGAAACAAATGGCAATGATAACAGAGGTGATGATTGTTGTTTTAACAGATTTTTTGAGCACCTTTCCTTACCATTTTTATCAACGGAATAATTATGGATGTCCACCTTCAGGTCCTTATAATGGATAACATGGTCTTCTTGCTTCGTTTCAGAATAATTTGCAGTACATCTTAATACCGCTTTCACCTGGCTACTATTTTTATACGTATTCTCTAAATTTTAACACATTATTTTTGGATGAAAAGAAAGACTCTTTAGGTATGGAGATTTATTATTATTCATTTAGCAGGATGAAAAGTATAAGAAATGAAAAGAAATTTTAGATGAGCAGTTACGGGTAACGTTAGCAGAATTCAATGGAAAGAAATAGCTATCTTTACGGATAAAGCAGACAATCGAAATCAGAAACTTCTTTACTCTAAATAGTAATGGAGTTTTTTTATTTAAAATAATTGTTTGGAAATATAGAAAATAAATAACCGAAGCGATGAATGAAGCACTTCAACATTTAGATGCGGAATATATTGATCTCTTCTATTTGCATCGTATTAATCCAAAGGTCGCTGTTGCAAAAGTGGCTTTTTCATTTAATATTTGCTTCGTGCAATTTGTTGTTGTATCTTCTTTTCTTTCATACTGTATTTTTATTATTATTCTGTCAATACCCCTAATCACTGTTTCATCTTTTATCGTTAAACGTTGATGAGCGTTTCTTGCATAAAGTACTAGAGAATTATTGGTATCCTGTAACAAATTATCACGTAACTGGCCTGCCACTTGTCCGGCAGCTCCTAGAATTAATACTTTCATCATTTTTCCACCTTTCTGTTCTGATTCGCTAACAAGTTAAATCATACTTTCCGCTTAGCAGAAAGTATGATTAGTTGACCTGTTATAATCGTTTAAATATCTAGTTTCCGCGTACTAAGCGCTTTAACCATCTCCGGATCACGGTGGGAAAAGAACAAGCTTTCTTTTTCATTTAACGTTGCAATCTTGCCCATATCTTTCTCACTTAATTCAAAGTCAAAGATATTGAAATTCTCTACCATTCTTTCTTTACGCACGGATTTCGGAATAGCAATAACGTCTCGTTGCGTTAACCAACGCAACACGACTTGTGCGACAGATTTGTGGTGTTCCTCAGCTATTTCTGCCAATGTCTCGTTATGGAACATATTATTTTTACCTTCTGCAAATGGTCCCCATGCTTCTATTTGCACATTGTTTTCTTTCATAAAGGCTGCATTTTCTATCTGTTGATGGAATGGGTGTGTTTCCACTTGGTTGACGGCAGGAGTTACTTCATTTTGAACGATGATATCCATGAGACGATCTTCCTGAAAATTACTCACTCCGATTGCTCTTACCTTTCCTTCATGATACAGTTCTTCCATCGCACGCCAAGCACCGTGTACATCACCATAAGGCTGGTGAATCAAATACAAATCTAAATAATCTAATTGTAGTCTTTTTAATGAATTGTCAAAAGCCTTCTTGGTAGCTTCATAACCCGTATCCTGCACCCAAAGTTTCGTTGTGATAAATAATTCTTCTCTCGGCACACCACTTCGCTTAATCCCTCTACCAACTGCTGCTTCATTCAAATAGGACGCTGCCGTATCAATAAGTCGATAGCCGGTATTAATTGCATCATATACCACTTGTTCGCACTCTTCTTCATCTTGAATCTGGAATACACCAAATCCTAATATTGGCATTTCCACTCCGTTATTCAATGTTACATTTCTCATGATAAATTCCTCCTTTGTATATTCAGCCATCCTTTTCGATAACATAGTGTAGGTCTTCCAATAGCTTCATATTTATTATGAACCATAGGAGAAGCTAAACGGTAGCCTATTCATGTTATATGATTGCCTAATCCTCTTATGTTCAAGAAGATGCTACATTACAAGAAAGACAACAGCTTTTAATGGATGAACGAGATAAACTACGCGATCGAAAAAAAAGAAATAGACGCTACCTTGATCAAACTGGATAATAAAGTCGATCATTATAACAGTCTTATTTCTCAATATAAAGATACAATTAGTTGAATCAATCGGGTTGTACTGGCTGTTTGATCTCCTTAGAATCTCACAGCCAGCTATCCTGTGACCAATTAGTATGTACAAAGCAATGTTTTTAAGCGGCAAATTCAGTAACTAATAGCTGCCTGATTGGTTGATGAACACGTTTCTTCCTCCAAGTTTTGAGCTGAATTACCGTTACGGTCCTTCTCTTTCCGTCATTTGCCTCGGCCGCTTCACCAAAAGAAGGAAACAGGAGAGAAGGACAACACTCACACATACCCAGTTCAAGTAACGAAACCCTGCCACTTCTGCTCCAAATCCACCCAACAGATTACCGCCTAATCTCCCAAGCGTACTGGCATTGGCATAGAGTGTTGCCGCAACTCCAGGAGAATCAGGAAGGAAATCGGCAAAATAACTTAACCCATTTCCCATCACAACGGCAACAAACGTGGCTTGGAGAACTTGGGCGGCAATCAACTGCCAGGAAGCTGTCGCCATTCCCAAGACAGAGAAATAAAGCATCGAAACTACACAACCGATAAGTACAATATGATGATTAGCTATTTTTTTGCCTAATGCTCCAAAGGTTAACATAATAGGAATTTCCAGTCCCGCACATAAACCAACCATCAGACCTACATCGGCATGACTTCCATTTAATTCATGTATCACAAATAATGGTGTATTCATTCCATTAACCGCATTTACGGAAAAAAGCAAGATAAAAGCTAAGAATGGTAGAAATAATCGCTTCGTTTCTGTTGAAAATAAAGTTGGCCGTTTAGTCTCGGGTTTTCGTATCATTGTCATTTTACGTTTTGGCAAAAAAATAAAAACGAGTAAAGCAAGGAGGACAAAAATAGTGGATGTACCCAGAAAAAGGCCTTTATAATCAAAGGCTGCCAACAACAAAGTTCCAAACAATGGTCCAATTAAAAATCCTAATGAGAATAAGGAACGCAAGGTGGATTTGGCGAACGTCTTATCATCTGAGTTACTTTCACTGGCGGATTCGTGGGCATAAGCAAACATTTGCGGCATCGCTGCAGCACCCAGTCCATTAAAGAAACTAACGGAAAGTAGCAATCCTAAAAACGATTCAAACACCAAATAGGACGCATAACCGCAAGCAGAAGAAAGCATTGCCGCCAAAATAAGCCACTTGCGATCCATCCCATTATCGGAATAATTGGCAATCATCGTATTAGCAATTACTCCAGATAGAGAACTGATCGCCATAAATATCCCAAATGTCCCCGTGCTCATACCGATGACACCTGTACCATATAAGGAAAGATACGGCATCGTAATCGAAACGCTTGTGCCTACTAATAACATACAGATAATAAAAAGGCCAAAATGTTTAATTTGAAATAACTCTTTGAATCGGCTTAGCAATACTTCCACTCCCCTACATACATCTATTTTCTCTTTTTATTATGCAACAAAAAAGAAAGGAAATGGTAGCCTATTTCCGCTAAATGATTGCCTAATACTCTTATATGGGTTATATTGTAGGAATAACCATAACCAATAACGCAAGGAGGAATTTTCTAATGTCTGAACAAATCAGTGGACAGCAGAAAGAAATCGCCCAACTCATTGAACGTCATTCCACACAAGATGGAACACATACAACAGCAGTACCCAATCTATTCTTCTCTCGCACTCCTACCACAATCGGCCCAAATTATGGAACTTATAGTACCTCTTTATGCTTTATCGCTCAAGGTATGAAAGAAGTATTTCTAGCCAAAGAACACTATACCTATGGCCCGAGCGATTATCTAATTTCTTCTGTTGATTTACCGGCCAGCGTCAGCGTCACCAAGGCTTCACCAGATCAGCCTTACTTAGCTATCAAACTAATATTTACACCAAAGGATATTTTAGAAGTATTACGTGAATATCAAATGAACCCTGCTAGAAAACAAAAAGCAAGGCGAGGGATGTATGTCAACAGAATAGAAGCACCATTATTAGATGCTATCAATCGGCTGGTTCACTTGTTAAATACTCCAGAAGATATCCCAATTCTTGCACCATTAATTACAAAAGAAATTATCTATCGAGTGTTGCGAGGAGAACATGGAGAAGCTCTGAAGCAAATTGCCATTGAAGGAAGCTCCACTCACCAAATTAACCATGTCATCAAACATATTATGCAACATTATACCGATGCTTTTAAAATCGAAGAACTTGCAGAAATGGCCAATATGAGTGTGTCTTCTTTTCATCGTACATTTAAAGCAATAACTGCTATGAGTCCTATTCAATATCAAAAACAACTTCGGCTACAAGAAGCTCGAAATTTATTATTATCTGAGTCTGGGGATGCGGCAGATGTTGCCTTTCGAGTAGGTTACGAGAGCCCCACTCAGTTTAGTCGGGAATATGTCCGTATGTTTGGATTCCCGCCAAAAGAAGACGTGCGGCGCTTGAAGATAACATAAAGGTAGAAGAGACTATTGGTCACAGTGTAGCAGATACATGACCTGCCACTGCAGTAACAATCTCTCCTGTAGCTTTCTGGTATCCCTTGGATTAATCCGCCTCTTTCCCTTTACCTTTCGAATGAGTGGGATGTGCTCCTGGATATTTCCGTTTATCTCCTGCATGTAATTCTCGGTTTTCATAGGTGAAAGCGCTCGTTACATGCTGACCTTCTTCCCAATTATCACTCTTCCCTAAAGAACCTTCCAGTGCTGATCCATAAGGTCCTTCTGGAAGCTCCTCCGAAGTCAAATCCTCTTTCTGTGATTGCACATTCTTAAAATCTTCATATTGATCTTTTTTTGGTTTATCTTTCATTTTCACCCTATCCTTTCCTTTATCAATGATTATTTGACTGACTGTTTCCTTATTTATTTTCAACAAGCCTATTTTCTTTATGCATATTTTCAAAAAAAAATTGAGCTTATTCAGATAAAAAGAGCTCCAGCCATAACTGAAGCTCTTTCACGTATCTTATCCATCCAACGATCGTTGTCTTCTATAAAACCTTATAAACCAAATACACACACCGATTATGATAAGTAATAAACCAATCGATAAATAATTAAACATATTCGTAGCTGTGTTCGGCATAAACCATTTAGAATCAGCATTTGATCCTTTACCTTCACTATCAGATGTTTTGTCTGTATCAGATTGATCACCCATCACTGGAGTAGATTCCTCGTGTTCATCTATCTCCTCAAATGCTGCGAATATACTCAGATGGTGTACGGGAGCAGTTACTTGATTATTGGCGAATTCACTTCCGTTAACTAGTTCCCATTCTTTCACATCCTCATTGGAATAATATAAATGAAGATGTTCAGGGATGGTAACCTTGTCAGTGAAGACGTCTAACGTGAAAGTAATTGGTTCTGCAAATTGATTAATCTGTGTATCATCTTGCGTCACGGTAATGTCATATACGTTACTCAACGCATCTTCGATTTGTTTCAAGCGTTCCACCTTAATGATAACATCGCCTGACTCATTAAATGCAGACGCTGGGATATCCAGTGATAGATCACCTTTTTGAATCGTTAGCATGATATTCTTTTCTTTTATTAGATCAACTTGTTCCTCCATTAATTTCAGTTCAACGATGGTTAGGTCTGCATAGGCATTCAGATCAACGATGATATTACCATCACTGATTATTTCATGGAATACATTATCATCAAGTATAGCTTGGTTATTTTGTACTTCAGGTAAAATGGTTTGCTTTTTATTGTTAGGCAGTGCCTCATTCGGATCTTCATCAGGGTTCTTGTTATTTTCATCAGCACCAGAATCACCGTCATTTACACCACCAGTGTCTTCTCCATTTTCATCATCAGGGTTTTCACCTGGCTCTTCTGGATTAGGAACCTCTGGTACTTCTGGTTCTGGCGGTTCAATGATTTCTCCATCAATGGTTTGGAAGCTCCAAATATCTGAACGAACCTTACCACCGAAGTCATCTGTTACGATAACATACCAGAAATATTCACTATTTGGGGCTAAGTTTTCCCAGACGGCTGTGGCTGTTGCCCCGCTGTCGACTTGCTCAACGGAATCAATCAAATGATCAGTATACACATTTACCTCGACATAGTCTGTGGCGACTTTTTTCAACTGAGGTTCTAAATCCCAGTCCAGATTAAACGCATCTTTCTCTGGATGTTCTTCTGGATCATAGTAATTGTATTCATCCATATAAGGAGAATAGGTCTGAACCTCCATTTGATTGGTCTCCATGTTGAAGTTTAACAGCCGCATATATCCTTGGCCGCCTTCTGGACCACCTTGATAGTCAGCGAGCAATTGATAAACCGTGCGCTCCGCAACACCATCGCCATCATCATCTATTTCATCGATTAATTTCTGGCTATTATGATAATGGCCAGAGAGAACAGCTTGCACATTCTCGTTTGGTACCACCACTTTCTCAAAAAGCTCATCTCCGATCGGACCTCTTGTACCACTGGCTAGCAAATATTCATGAAAGCCCAGAATCGCTTTATGGTTTGGATGCTCTTCTAATACATTATTCAGCCAATCAATACCAGCCTGATCGACTCCCCATCCCATATAAGCAATAATAAAGTCATTCCCATTCACCGAAATAAGATCATAGTGTCCCCGATTATTCTCATAAGACCCGGCAAAATAAGGTCGATCTGCAAACCGATGATCGCCAAAGTACGTATAATAATTTGTATAATTATTATCCTTTTGATCGACGTCATGATTTCCAGCTAGAACACCATATGGTATGTTGGCATCATCAAGAACTTTCATTGACTTATCTCCAACTTCCCATTGATCAAAATCATCCCAAATATTAACGATATCTCCGGTATGGATGACATACTCAAGATTCAGTTCTTCTTGATTGGCTGCTATCCAATCCACTTGTTCTTGATAAATATTTGGATAGCTCTCCGCGTAGTACTGGGTATCCGACATCCATACAAAAGTGAAATCTTCTCCAGGATTCGCTATTTGGTCTTGAACAATGACACTTACCTTACCATCTTGTAAGTATGCCTCACCCGTCACCGAACCAATCAGTTCAAAGGCCTTTTCACCAGCAATGACCGATGTAAGCTCATCCCAGCCATTGGTAGTATGGTTCCAAGCATACATCGTTACCTTTCGACCTTCTAATGATGAGCCATTCCATACCATCTCGATTTCATCATCAGGCTGAACATTTTCATCAACGGTCACGTCAAAGCGATGATAGGGAAACTCCGTTGTTGATTCCGTTACCACTTCTTTGCCGTTCAAATCGGTGAGATGTGTCCGTTCCCCTTCTGTAAAATGTGTTTCTCCTTCTGGTGAAAATTCTCCCGGTGGCTCTGTACTCACACTATTTTGCGAAATGGTGAGATTTTCTGTGTCCTCTGACGTGTACTGATACGATTGATAAAAATCAACTTTCATCTTGTCACCAGTTGGATCATTTACCTTCACTGATAAATCTGCTTCTACTGCATCCGGCTGGCTCTCCATCCAATCTGGAAGCCAAGGATGTTCCTCTGCGACAAGGAATGTTACGGTCTCTGTTCCGGTATTTCCTGCTGCATCTGTCGCCGTATAGATGACTTCATGTTCACCTGGTGAAAGCTGTGCAGACGATGTTTCATAAGGGAGTGTGATATTGCCTCCATCTAATGTTGCCGTCATTACTTCCACATCACTGGCGTCTTCCGTTCCTGCATGGATGGTAAAGTCACCCTTAAACTCTTTTCCTTCTTCTATACTTGGCTTGATGACTGGTGCCGTATTATCCACTATCACATTTGCTGTTGTGTCGTCATCACCTAATGCTGCCTTTATTTCATGTGTCCCATCTGCAACGGTGGTTGTGTCAAATAAATAGGCAAGGGAAGCAAATTTATCTTGGTCCAGCGTAAAATGGAAATCGTAAACCGGATCTTTTCCAGTGCTGTCACCGATAGCATAATTCGTTTCTGGATTCGAGTAGTCTGGATCATAAATGACAGTGCCATCTTCCAATACCAAGCGAACGTTTTTGATGGTAAAATCATCCCGATTTTCCGCGGATGTTTCATCAAATGGACTTACCTTATTTCCAGCACGGATCGTGATAGTATTCTCCCCCGGTGCCAACATATCTGGAGGAATAGGAACCGTTAGAGTAACAAAATCCGTATACGTATCATCAAAAATTTCTAAAATTTCATCGCCCATTGTCACCCCATTTTTGAAATAAATGTTTGTTTCACTTACATCAAAGGCAAAATAAGCTTCTTTTTCCATTGCCATAAACGTATCTGTCACTAGTTCGTTATCAAGGAACAATTGCAGATTCTCAGTATACGCATCTTCTGTCGCTTTGATGACTTTTTCACCAGCAAGTAATTCATCTTCCTCTACATTTAAACGAAGTCCTGTTTCTACATTCTCATGTTCAATGGGAATGGTTTTTATTTCAGTAGAGCTTTGATTACGTCCATCCGATGCCTCAAAATAATATTCAAGTTCCTGCTGTCCAATTAGTTCTGGTTCGTAAATAGTATGTTCATACGTATTATCTGTTTGTCGTTCCAAGTTTACTTGTCTAAAGCTCTCGCCAGCCATTGTACGGTAAAAAAGACTAACAGATTTCACTCGGATATCGTCTGTGATAGTTGCTGTAATTTGAGCAGCTTCCTCTGACGTTATCGTTTCTTTTCCTGTTGTATCTTCAATGTTCGGTTGCACAGTGTCCTCAGCCAATTGTACTTTTTCTTCCGGTATTTGCTCTGGCATCACTTCTCCAGGTGTGGCGTCCAAAGCACCTGCACTGATCTTTCTTAACGATTGACTACCATCACTAGGATAGCGGAATAAAACACCTTTATTAGCAATCGTGTCATCTACTCCGACCTCATCCATATAAGTTACATTAGAAAGTTCATCTCCACTTTTTGTTGCCATCACAAGGGAACGCTCTGCACTATTGGACATACCGCTATTATATATTTTTATTAAATTCGCACCTTCTGTCAGGTTTGTGCCGTAATGGTTGTTAAAATCCACGCTTGTCAAATCAGGATTCCCCGAATTAATAATCCAAAAAACAACTGTTTCCCCAGACGGAATCATAATATCCTTCTGATCCGAAGGTGTGTTCCAAAGTACATCTCCTGCTGGTCCGGTATTAGGATATCGATAGCGCACGGTATAATCCTGATAATTAATCGCCTCTGTTGTATTATTATATACTTCTATAAACTCATAGGCATCCGAACCATTTGCATTGGTTGAATCCGGCACCACTTCTGTTATAAATAGGGATGGGACGGATTGATAGTCTATTTGCGCTTGTGGAAGATCGAACTCGGCATGTTCTGACGTTGCTTTGCCTGCTTGGTTCGATGCTACAATATAGTAGTGCAACTTATTACTCCATATTTCTGTACGAGGGATACTCGCCATATAGATGCCAGCAGTTTCTGTCTCTTCCATCATAACGGAATCAAAACCCATGGATTCTGCTTGGCTTACATAAAGATTAACCCCTTGTAAAGCTTGCTCGGAAGTCACTTCAAGCTGCATCGTTATTTCTTCATCTGTCACGTCTATGTCAGGTTCGCCAATCTCTGGTAACTCTGCCTCCGTTTGCACCTTCACAGGATCTTGAGGTACTTGCTCTGGGAAAACGGTCAGTGGAGAAACACTTTCTGCAACACCAACCTTTTGCATATCAACTCCTTTTTCCGGATATTTATACATAATACCCTGATCGGTAAATACATCATTCGTGCCATCATTATAGGAAGCTTGGACAATTTCATTGCCAAATTCATCTGCAACAATCAATGTTCGCTCACTTCCATTGGCCATTCCGCTGTTTGAAACAATGGCCACTTGATCCTCGGTCAACTCAAGCCCATACTGTTGATTAAAGTCATCAAGTGTCGCCTGTTGATTGCCATCATTATGAATCCAAATGATAAAACTTTCCTGTGAGGCAATCATCTTATCATCGGTAATATCCCAAGTCTGATCAGCCGTTTCCGTCGGATAGCGGTAGATAATCTGGTAATCCTTCATATTGATAGGCTGATCTGTATTGTTATAAACCTCGATAAACTCATAGGCGTCTGCACCATTCCTATTTACTGTATCTGGTACTAATTCCGTAACCAGTAACTTTGGCATGGTTTGCGGGTCAACTGACGGTTGTGGAATTACGGCTTCATAGGTTTTTGTTGTCACCGTATCACTGTCAATAGACGCAGTAAAATGATACTGAATCTGCTCATTCCAAATCTGACTGCGCGGAATGGTAAGTTTATAAATAGAATCTTCTGCTAATTCCATGGGTAAAACTTGTTCTGTAAGGGCACTACTTTGGCTAACATGAACGAGCACTTCCTTCAATTCATCGTCAGAGGTTACTTCCATTTCTACCGTAACTACTTCATCTGTTAAAGAGATGGAAGGTTCACCCATAATAGGAAGCTCTGCATTCGCTTTCTTATCCGTTTCTATGTTCGACGGTGCATTTGTTTCCCTGTCTGTTTCCGTATTTATTTCCTTATCTACTTCTGTGTTTGTGGTCTGTTCTTCTTCATTATCGGCTGTCTCTATCTCAACTGGTTTACTTGGCACTTGTCCATGGATAAGCGCTAATGGTGTAGCTGTCTCCCCAAGCCCAACATACCGCATATGATGTTGTTCAGATGGATATTGAAAAACACTTGTCTGGTTATCTTGATCCTGTTTATGATAAGCAGCACTCACGATTTCTTCACCTGCATCATTACGAATCGCTATGGTTTGTTCATGATTATTTGCCAGGCTGCTTTCGATTATTGTCAAACGGTCTTCTGTTAATGCAGCATCAAAATTTGTATTAAACTCATCTATTGTTCTTGCTTTATCTTGGGTCCAGATGATAAATGTTTCTTTGGATGGGATAACTTTGTCCTCCGTCAGGTCCATCACCTGATCTGTTTCGTTGTTTGCCTCTTGATAAGACAGTTGATAATCCTTAACATTTATTGAATGATCACTATTATTGTAAATTTCGATAAACCCGTAACCATCAGGTTGTGATGCAATTTCTGTAATAAGTACAGGGGGGAGTCCCTGTGTTTCTGGTTCTTCTGTTTGTACGGTTGCTTCTATGTAGCCTTCTTCAGGGTATGTCAGTTCTTGCCCATCTTCACCTTGAGCAATAATGTTATACTGAAATTGATCGGACCAAATATACTCTGTTGGAACTGCCACCGTATAGTTATTCGTTCCTTCATCTTTTGTGAACGACAGCTCCTGCACAGCCATCTGTTCTCCTGTTTCAAATTGTAATATCACATTCTCTGCATTTTTAACCTTCGCTTTGAGTGTGACATTCGCCTCGCCATCCATATTTGTTACCGCTTCGTGCTCTATCGCCAACTCTTTAACAGACTTAGCATCTTGATCTTCTTCTTTTTGTGTTTCCTGCTTTTCCTCTATTACATCAACAATATACGGTAAAGAAGTAATACTTTCTTCCTCATTTGTGACCTCAAACCAATATTCTAAGTTAGAACCTGAGATAGCCTCTCCTGGAATGACTGCTGTATATCGGTCTGTATTCTCTGAAGGTTCCATTGGCAGTTCTATTTCTTCAGAATCCACGTCTTGCTTATACAACAAAACAATTTCCTCTGCCTCTTGCATGCTAACTTCTACTTGGAAACTCTTATTTAGTGTCAACTGTTTTGGCTGTTCATGCTGAATGGGTAAATCCTTTTGTTCTTTCTCTGGTTCGGTATCCTGTTCGCCTGCTTTTACATCTGACATTTTCATCGTTGCTGCAGAAATGGGTACCACTCCATGCAAGAATGTCGTAAATAAAAGCATAATGACCATGATTAGTGCAAAAGTTCTCTCCATGCTCTTCCCCCTCCATAATTAAATTTGCATTCAAACTTAACTATAGATTTTGAATATTAACCATGATTAAATAAAACATGAAGATTCTGTAAAGTTTTTAGGACCGAGCTAAAATAACTAAAAGAAAATTCTAATGTTACCTTTTGCAATCTGTGACTGAATATGCAGGAGGCTTCAAATTTATTGGATGTATTTTTGTGACCATCTATTTTACATCCTTTTTTATTACTGTACACTAACCTTTTATGCGCAAAGGCTTATCTGATTACAAAATGAATAGTAGAACGGTATAATTGTTGACATATGATATACCCTTTGTACTATTCTAAGCTAGGAACATTTTATGGCTATTTAGTTGAAAATTCCTACCTATCCAGTGATAAAGTATATATTCCATTCCGGTTGATATCATATCCCAATGTACTGGCCACAGATGTAAAAATGCATGATCAAAGTTGGTCATCATATACACGACAGTTGGAGCAACAAACATTAAGACAAGGATAATCCCTAAAGAAGCACTGGTATGTTTGGTCAAAACGAATAACAGAGAAACGACGGAAACAACACTAATCATGGTCAAGAGTGATAGCGCCATACCTAGCAAAAAACTCATTATTTTTAATCTGCTGAACAACTTTATCACTATCCTCATTAATGTCACCAATCGCGATTTTCGCCCTACATTCAGCATATTTTAGAGCAATTACTTGTCCAATTCCTGTGGCAGCACCGGTAATTAAGACGAGACTATACTTGCAAAATCTTATTCTTGTGTCACCTCTATTATCCTCCATTTAAATTGTATAATCATTTATATATTCCCGTAATTTTTTGTTTATGCATATTCATTCAGATGCATAAACAAAGTCATTAGAATATATAAATAAATCGATTTAAAGGTTTTAAAGTAGTATAATATTCGTATATACTACTATTAAAAAGTCTATATAATAATGGTTCAAACAGGTGGCTTTGACATCAAATGAATGAAAAACGTTTTGACCATTTTTTGTAAGACATCTATTATTTTAAAATGATTAGAAGATAGCAGTTAGTTCAATGACTAGGGGTAGGTGATCTATGTATGCTGTCAAATGCAGTGAAAGAACAACTTATTGAGAAACTCGAACAGGAATTAAATCCAGCTTTTATTCTTCTTTTCGGTTCGTTTGCAAAAGGAACAAATCATGAAAAAAGCGATATCGACTTAGCTTATTTCAGTGATAAAAAGTTATCTTCATATGAACGATTTATATTGACGAATGAACTTGCTTTAATTGCTAACTGTGAAGTAGATTTAATAGATATTAAACAAATTGATACAGTATTTACGATGCAAATTTTTTCACAAGGTAACCCGATTTTTATAACAGACGAAAATGAATATATTCGACAGAAGATGTGCGCATATAGTATGTATGCAAATTTAAATGAGCAACGTGCACCGATTATTGAGGCGATTAAGGAGAGAGGGAGTGTGTTTGGCCATGAATGATATCATTTTAAATAAAATTACAACGATTGAACGATGCGTAATTCGTATAGAAGAAGTGTATGAAGATAATCCGGAAAACTTGTCCGATTTCACCAAGCAAGATAGTATTATATTAAACATTCAACGTGCCTGTGAGACAAGTATTGACCTTGCGATGCATCTAATTAGTGAACGTAAACTCGGTATTCCAAAAACAAGTCGCGCGGCATTTAAAATTTTGCAAGAGGAAGGCATAATTGATAGCAGCTTAGCTACAACATTAATGAATATGGTCGGATTTAGGAATATTGCCGTTCATGATTATCAGGCATTAGAACTCGATATTCTACAATCCATTTTAGAAAAACATATCAATGATTTTTTAAAATTTACGAAGATGATATTGAAAATGGAACAACAGTAGGCGAGTAACTACATATATCAAGTTGAGGAAATGAATCACATCAAGCTAATTGGACACCAGATGAATATAAGGTAGAAACAGAGCCACACCATAGCTGCAATAATAGCAAGCAGTTCCCAAGTAAATTCTTTCAAATAAAGGGCAACTGCACTACTATTGATAATTACAACCGCGAACAAGCTTAACTTAGAAAATGGAGCAAGCTTTTTGCTGAACGTTTGTATATTTCCTTTTTTGAATTCGTTAAGCAATAAATATGGCTAGTATGGATGGCAAAACAATCATCCACAGTAAATCAATAACGATTGAAAAGGTATCAATTGATATTGTTTCACCCACAAAAAAATACAATACAGCAGGTAAAATGAGAGATGCTAATAATGTATCAATTAAAATGATGGAAAAGCCTAAAGGGAAGTTGCCTTTACACATGTTAATCCAAATAATACTTGTTATCTCTGTTGGAATCGCTACAGATTTAACTACTTTTTTTATTTATATATTTATGTTTTGTATAATCCTAACATGTATATTTCTAGACATAGGAAGAAAATCAAATTACTCATAAACCTTTATTAAATTCTTTTCTGGCTCTTCTTCATCCTCTAGCTTTTTCACGGAAATACGGTTTTTACGTTTATAAAAAAATAATTTCTCTTTGATTACAATTCGACACACGTATTGTCATAATGGTTCTGACTCATCGCCGTAATAATGATTATTCTTTTACTTTATAAATAAATTTTTATTCTATCTCCCAACACGCAACGATTCTATCGGAATACTTTTTATAAAATGCTTTTCTATAAAAGTAAGGACTTCATCGTTTCCAGGCAAGGTGACATGTTCAATCGCCTCATTAACACTCAACCATTTATATTCACTATGTTCATGGTTTAATATTACATCCTGTTCGTCAGACACATATCCTACAAATACTGGTGCAATATAGATATAGTTCTCATTAGGTGAGTAAAATTGATCGAATTTATTTGAAGTGTATAATGAAATCTTCGTGATTGCAGTTTCCTCTTCAACTTCCCTTAATGCAGATTGCCAAGCCTTTTCTTCTTCTTCAATGCCCCCTCCAATATAACACCACATATCTTGCAAAACAGGAGTTGCTCGTTTTAATAGAAGCACTTTATACTCATGTTCAATTTTTTTCAACAAAACCACTGCAATCCCTTTACATCTAAGTGGCACTTCGAACTTCTCTTTAGTCATTTTACACCTACCAACTCAAGATTGATCTTTTAATTTTATTATGTTCCCTCATACCAGATTGACTCATACTGAAACATTAATCTGCTTTTTATCACTTTTTTACGTCCATTTTCACCATGTAGTAAACATTGATAACATCTTGAAACTAAAGATTTCTACATTATTTTCCGTTCTACCGAAACGACTACTTCACAATGTGTGGTAATTGCTATTGGAACGCAATTCGTTTTCCTCGTTTTCAGTATTGGAATACAATTCATTAAAAGATTCCTTTTTTTTATTTTTTCTCGGAGGTTTAAAACTATTTCCATCTAATGAATCGACTGTTCCAATTTTGTAAATAAATGTTAACTTATATGGATTGTCATTTCCTTCATTATCCACACCACCAACTATTACTTTCTCTATTATACTTTCAAAAACATATCGATCAAAAGTATTTAGACCATTTTCTTTTTCTAGTAATTTTCTAAATTCTAACAATCGTTCTTTAATATCTTTTTCATCATCAAGACTTGATTGTAAATAGGCTTTTCTTCGTTTCTTGTCATCGAGTTTTTTGATTGTCTTATTATATTTATCTTCATATGTTTCTTTATCTAGCCTACCCTCTATATGCATATCAATCAACTTATTTTTCTTTTTCTCTAAAGCTTCAATTTCTATCTCAATTTTAGAAACCTTCTCATATGCTATATTTACACTTAAACTCTCTTCCATTCTTTCCAAAAATTCTTCTAAGACATCTTGATTATTATTACACATAAGACGATAACTTTCTAAAAATGCTTTTTCAATTATTTCTTCCTGTATCCCTTTACTCTCTGGGCAATATTGTTTTCCTTTTTTTGTACTAGTCATACAATGCCATATTATTTTATGATATGAACTGCCACCATGCCAACTTCGTCTCGACAATATGCTTCCACAATAAGGACATTCAAGCAAACTGCTAAAAGCGTACTTACGACTATACTTTTCCCTCTTGCCACCATTTCTGTCTACTCTAAGTTTGTTCCGATTCCTGCGTGTTCTAATCTCTTCTGCTTTTTCAAAAATTTCAGCACTGACAATTGGTTCATGGTTATTTTTTATATAGTATTGATCTTCTTCTCCAAAATTACTTAATCTACGTTTTGTAATAGGATCAACTGTAAAGGTTTTCCCCATTAAAAGATCACCTTTATATTTCTCATTCTTAATAATACGAAGTATAGTTGCGTCTTGCCATTTTGTATTGCCTTTTTTTGTTTTATGGCCTAAAGCTTCCAACTCTTTTGCTATCATCTTTCCTCCTGCACCCTGCACATATCTTTCAAATATATATCGTACTATTTCTGCTTCTTTTTCATTTATAGTAAGCGTTTTATCTTCCGGGTTATAATCATAACCAATGCAACCTTGAAAACCTATCAGCTCCCCTCTGCTCATTTTCATTTTTAAGCCTTTTTTTACATTAGCAGAGATATTTTCAACTTCCTGTTGAGCAACCGAACTCAATACTACAAGTAACAATTCTCCATCCATCGTAAGCGTATTAATTTTTTCATCTTCAAAGAAGACTGCAATATCTTTTTCTTTAAACATTCGAACGTATTTAAGCGTGTCTAAAGTATTTCTTGCAAAACGAGATATTGATTTGGTAATAACCATATCAATATCTCCATTCATACAGTCATTTATCATTCTTTGAAAATCTTCCCGCTTAACCGTTTGTGTTCCTGTAATCGCTTCATCAGCATAAATACCAGCAAATACCCATTCCGGATTGTTATTAATTAAATCCTTATAATAGGTAACTTGTGACTTATAACTACTTAATTGATCCTCATCATCTGTACTAACCCGACAATATGCAGCTACTCGACGCTGTTCAATAGCTTTGCCTCGCCGATGGCTAAAACGGGAATTGTTTCCTTTTATAATTTCAACCTCTGACATTACAAATCCCTCCTTGGATTTTATTACCAATATTCTACGGCGATTTAAAATAAAAGTCAGCCTGTAATATCAGAGATAATATGATAATCTTTCATTAATTTACTTTTTGCCATTTTATATTCTTCCTCTGAAATTAACTTATAAGTCAGTAATTGTTTTAACATAGAAATTTGCATACTGTATTTAATCAAATTCTTTTTCATAAAAACCTACCTCCTCAAAGAATTTCAAAATAAAAAATCAGACGGCTGTTGGTACAGCTCCACGGGAATTTCACCCCTGCAAGTATTTCTTCCAGCCCTACTCATAGCTTGCGACGCTCCAAACGCTCGAACCATGACGGTAGGGGAGTATCATTATCCTGCTAATGAGTCATCGCCAGTAATCCACCACGATTACATTAGATTCTTTGTTTATCGCTCGTTTCAGCAGAAAGTCATGGCGCAAGAATCAAGTAGCTCTTCATCAGCAGAACGTATCTGATTTTCCAATTTATAATGCATGAGATTAATCATGCTTTCTTTATCAAAGAACGTTAAAAATCATTCTCCCACTTTAAGTGACTGCTAAAAGAAAAAGGAAAGTTCCATATGCCACACATCTATTTTTTAAAATAAGAAATGCTGACTTTCCTTTCTCTCCTTCCTTTGCTATTACTACAAATAGAAAGAACCATTTTGCCAAAAACGAGTAAAAACCAAAAAAAGAAATCATGAATTGAACTTGCATGTGTTTGGTAAATGTTCTACATTTGTTAAGCTGTTACGATTAAGAATTTAATACTAATTGGCTATAACGTGTTTATGATATTATGTATTTAAAGGAAAGAATAAGTAGGATTGGAGGAATAAAACTTGAACATTCATGAATACATTAAATTTCTTCGCAGAGCAATCAATAATGTGGAAGAAGTGTATTTTGGAAACCAAAATTGGATTGATTCTATGTTAAATGTTCATAATATTAAATCTCAGGATAAAAAGCGTGAAAAGCTAATGCCATATTTGAGTATGCATAATGAGCGAGTTTTCTGTTATGAGCTTTATCATCAATTGCGTAAAATTATGGAAGAAAATAGGTTGAATGAAAAAGTGATTTTACAAGCTGAACTTCGCAAGGCTCAAGTAAGTGATGAAATCACACAATTATTTGGAGTAAATAGTACAGACGGAGTATATTACCCTGACTTTTTAATACATGAACCGGGTACATATGAAAATCAAGACTTAATTATTGAAGTCAAAGCTAACCCTAAACTTTCTACAACAGATATGCTAAATGATATTAAGAAAATTGATCAATTCATTAATAGATACAACTACAAAAAAGGAATCTTTTTAGCAATAAATGTGAATAAAGAAAGGTATAATCAACTAATGACAAATGATCATCTTCTAAATAGTTTAGAAGAACAAATTAATTCTAAAAATGAAATCTTACTTATGTTTAGAGAGTCAGCAAAGGAGCCCACGATCTCAATAAACCTAGCAAACTTGTTACAATGAAAAAGCTAAATATTAACTTATAATCATCATGGCCTGCAAAACTATCACCACTTCCTTTAATCACCTTTACAAAGTGGTGATAGTTTTAGCTAATAATAATCATTTGTCTTGTAATCCTCCAAATTGTCTCTTTTCTTATTTAAAACATTTCTGATTTGTTCCTGATACAACATTGAATTTTCTCAAAGCTTTCTTTATCAAATATCAACTAGGAAGAACGAGGATTAAAATGCTTAAGAATAAAAACCCTAAGTCAATTCAAATCTTAATATAGCTGTAATTAATTTTGTTTCTAAGCGTCTACGTGTATAATCATCTACTACCATTTGAGAAGCACCAAAATCATCTTGTACTAACCGTAACGATAGTTTATTTATATAAGGTTCATAATGTTTAAGCACTGCGTTTATAGCTTCTACCTCACCCTTTGTGGCTTTTAAATAAGGTTTGATTAAAAATACCATGTAAACTCGTGTTTTACGTTAAATAAAAGAATCCATTTTGGAAAAAGATTAATCAAAATGGATTCTATAGTTCGAGTAAAGCATAAAATAGTGAAGTTATACTTATTCAATTAATTGAAGCTATTATCAATAAGGAGTTTTTACCCGGCACAGCATGATAATTTTGATACATCTTTATCAAATGTAAGAGCAGCTAATTTTAAACCCTCTGCCATTGTTAAATACGGTGCAAGACTTTCTTTTAAATCCTCTACGGTTAATCCAAACTTAACGACTAATGTAGCTGCATAAATCACATCTCCTGCATTTTCAGATACAATATGAACTCCAAGCACTTTCAATGTTTTTGAATCAGCAACAAGCTTAAAAACCCCTGTTGTTTCATGATTTACTAACGCTCTTGGAATGGTGTCTAAAGGCAACACAGATGTTTTGACTTCATATCCCTTTTCTTTTGCTTGTTTTTCTGTTAAACCAACTGTTGCAATTGCCGGATTTATAAACGTTATGCCAGGAACAACAGACAAATTTAATTTTTTATTTAACCCACGAATCGCATTGTCAGCAACAATTCCACCTTCATAGGCTGCTACATAAACAAATTGAGGTCCCAATGTTACATCTCCTGCTGCATAAACCTTCTCATTACTTGTCCTAGCATAATCATTTATCACGATTTCTTTTCGTTTTCCAACTTCAATACCTGCTGCACTTAAATTTAAAGAATCCGTATTTGGTTTTCTCCCTGTTGCCACAAGTAACTGCTCTGATTCCACAACTTTTTTCTTACCATTTACCGTTACGTAAATCTTTTTGTTTCCTCCAACTTGTTCTACCCACTCAAAGGTTGCCCCTTTCACAAGATTTATACCCTGTTCAACTAAAGCCTTTTCTACAGCTTCTGAAATCTCTGGGTCATATTCTTTTAAAAGACGTTCACTTCTTTGCATAAGCGTTACTTCTGAACCTAAATTATGAAATAGTTGCCCAAGCTCCATTCCGATATATCCTGAACCAATAACCGTTAAGCGTTCAGGCACCTTTTTTAATTCAAGTAGTGTTGTACTTGTTAGATAATCCACTTCTTTAAGTCCTGAAATTTCCGGTAAAGAAGGAGAAGCACCTGTTGCAATTAAAAAGTGCTTTGCAGAAAGTTTCTCTCCGTTGACTTCAATTGTATTTTTATCAATAAATTTAGCTTCACCCTTAATTAAATCAAAGCCATATTCATTAATTAAATCAATGTATTTTTGGTGCCTAAGCCTATTAACCAATTCATTTTTTTGCCTGATTAAAGGTGCTAATTCTACATCTCCCGCGGAAATTTGCAATCCTTTAAATGGATTCACCTTAGCCAAATGATTGATTTTCCCAGCTCTAAGAAGTGTCTTTGATGGAACACAACCTGTATTCACGCATGTTCCTCCAATGGTTTCACGTTCAATCATGACTACTTTCGCCCCATATTCAATTGCTTTAATCGCAGCCGAAAAAGCTGCACCACCAGAACCAATGATAAGTAAGTCATAATCCCCTTCATTACCTAGCACCATATTTTCTTGTGATGGTACTTCTTCTATTTCTCCAGGTTGATATTTTGCTTCTTTAATCGCCTTGTTTGCAGTTTTAACTCCAATATTCTCAGGTAACTCAAATACTGCTTCACCACGACGAAAACTAGCTTCAACATTATTAGCTCCTATATTTTGAAGTGCTAATGCTACATGCTCTTCACAACCTGTACAAGTCATTCCGTGAATGTTTATCTTAAATTTATTCATTTACTCATCATCCTGTTCTATATTTTTTCTTATTCCTTTTATTGTTCCCCAATCAGTGTTTCAATTATTGGACATTCATGTAGTTGTTTTTCATCTGGGCACCGTTGTTTTAAATCTTTTAGCATGACTTCAATTCGCTTTAAATCTTCTATTTTTTTTTGTACTTCCTTTTCTTTTTTGGAAACAAATTCAAACATATTTTCACAGCGAACTTCATCTTTATCTACAATCCCAAGTAATTTATAAATTTCATTTAAAGAGAAACCAAGCTCTTGAATATGTTTAATAAAACCTACTCGCCTAACATCATTATCTGAGTATACCCGATAACCAGCATTTGTTCGAGAAGGTTCCTTTAATAATGATTTTTGTTCGTAATATCTAATTGTCTCTTTATTCACTCCACATTTTTCTGCAAATGCACTAATACGATAACTCACATATTTCACCTCCTATAAAAATAATAAACCGTGTATCTAGATACACAGTCAAGTATATTATTAAATTTTTTTTAAAGTATCCTACCAATTAGTTTAAGTACATTTATAAAAATAATATATGTAATTTTTGATAAATTCAGTATACAATTAACTGTTTGATTAAGTAAGTCCTTTATAAGGAACATCCGTTTAAATCAAAATCCAAATGGGGAAAATTACTCAAATATTTTATAAATATCACGTCTTTTTTACAATGGAGCGAGTAAAAAGTTGGGCATAAATTGAACATCAGACTTGATAGATATCATGTAACATGGAAAAAAGTAAAATACCCCTTTTTCATCGATTAATGAATTTTAAAATTGCCAGTATGAACTAATCACACTGGCAGCTTAATAATTCTTTTTTACATGTCTAACGCTATATTATGGACCATACTCTATTCTACCTTCACCTGTCCCATCATGCCGTTGTCTTCATGTTCAAGAATATGACAATGGAACATATACACGCCTTTTTGCTTGAATTGTATAGCTATTTTAACTGTTTCATCTGGTTCAATAGAAATACTGTCTTTCCATCCCCGCTCATTTTCTGGTGGTTCTTCTCCATTTCGAGAAAGTATTTTAAATTGAGCTCCGTGAATGTGAAATGGATGAATCATTCCGCCCATCATGTCAGGTTTATTGTAAATTTCCCACACTTCAGTGACCCCTTGATCTTGTGTGAAATCAATTCTTTCCGGATCAAATTTCTTTCCATTTATCGTTACCATATCCATCATTCCAAAGAGTTCCACGTTTTTTGTTACTGGTAAGTTCATCTCTTCTTCTGTAATTGAAATATCATTCATCTCTTCTGGAATACTGCTATCCTCTCCACTTTGACCAGAAACTTCAAATGGTAAAAGGATCGAACCATCCTCCTCATTTATTAACGCCAACCCATCTTCAGAGTTAAGCTGCGAAAAATCAATAATTATTTCCGCCCGTTCTGATGGGGTCAGTGTAATTTCATCTAGTGTCACTGGTTTATTCAGGAAACCTCCATCCGTTGCAACTTGCACAAAGGAATCCCCTGTATTCAATTTAAAAGTGTAATTCCTCGCATTGGACCCATTTAAGAGACGAAGACGAACCTTTTCTTTCCCTACGGTCAACTTCGGATTTAACGTCCCGTTTACCAATGACGTATCACCGATTGTTCCATCATCATTCATAGCAGCACTGTAATTCAATTGTTTCTGATCATCAAATGTTTTATCTTGGAAAATCAAGGGAATATCATTCTTTCCATACTCATTTGGCAATCCAAGACTCTTAGAGTTGTCATCTTCTATATAAATCAATCCTGCAAGTCCATTGTAAACCTGTTCAGAGGTTTTCCCTTCTGGATGGGGATGGAACCATAACGTCGAGGCTTCTTGTGTCACTTCAAATTCGATCAGCTCTTCTTCTCCTGGCTTTAATGAATTATGTGGCCCACCGTCTTCTTCACCTGATACTTCCAGCCCGTGCCAATGAAAAGTTGTCTCCTCATCTAACTCATTTATCGTTCTAATTTTCACCGTATCGCCTTCTTCAAATTGAAGCACTGGTCCTAAAAATGACCCATTGTATCCATATGTTTTCGTATTAGTACCATCGAATATTTCAGTCTCTCCTTCTTGTGCTCGAACAGTGTATACAACTTCTTCTTCATTATCGCTTTCAAGCAAAGGAGGTATTTTCAATTCATTTTCCCCTGTTGAACCATTTAAACTTACCACCTCATCATGACTCATATGACCATTCTCAATTGCATCATCATCCATAGATGAATGATCCATTCCTTCTTCCATGGAATCAGACTCTTGTTCCATATCTGAGTTTTCTTCAGGTGGTGATTCAACATTCCCTGCACAAGCCGATAAGACAAGTATTGTCAATAAAAAAATTAAACTTATTAATAATGATTTTCTTTTCATATACCATAACTCCCATTAAGAAAATTTTACATATTAATCCATCTTTAAAGGCTAACATTCAATAACACTTGACTATTAGCCAATTTACTTGATTCAAGAATTATATTTGATTATTGTTTCATCACTTAAATTACGATTATAGATGTTAACTTTTCTCCTTTCATTAGATACTTGATACCAATTTATGTTAATGATTCATTATCCTTATGACGTAACTATATTTTAAAACTATCGAGAATTTATCAAGAAAAAGTTAATGTTTGATGAATTACATAATTAAATATAATCATAAAATATCTAAATGGAGAATCATTTACAGTTTTAAACCCTTCACCTTAATGATAAATCTTTAATCATATATGGGGACTACAAATATTATGCAAAACATAGATGTACATTTCTTTATCTATTCCGGAAATCAACTAGAACGTTAAAAGTTATTAACAATCAACCTTTTTCCATAAAGGCGTTAATATACTTTGTGGATCAGAAGTGATTCGTCGATTGTATTTTACTCATTTACATTATCCATTAAAACGAAATCAGCTATTGCAGCGGTCACCTTTACCCAAGTCAGCTTTTTCTCACATTACTTTAATCTTTCAACTAGAAAAAACTGATTTTCACCTAACGGAAAACCAGCTTTTTCATTTTTATATTTAGACACTAAATTCATAACCTTAATCTTAAACAACTTCTTTCAAATTTTACAATGAAACTTTTGAACCTTTACATCTAAAGTTTTTCTTTACAGATTGAGCTTTTTCCGAGTATAATAATAGCATTATACTATTAACACTTAACCTATATTTCATTTTCATACTAAATTTTAATCAATCTTCAACAATTGGGCATTAATTGCACAAATAATTGTACTTAATGACATGACAGCAGCACCAATAGCTGGTGTAATAACGATACCGACATTATATAATACACCTGCTGCTAGTGGGATGGCTATCACGTTGTAACCTGCTGCCCATCCTAAGTTTTGTATCATTTTTCTATAACTAGCTTTCGATAACTTCAAAATATTTAAGATATCAACAGGATCACTATTTACTAAAACAACATCCGCTGTCTCAATTGCAACGTCTGTACCAGCACCAATCGCAATACCCAAATCAGCTTCAGCTAAGGCAGGCGCATCATTGATTCCGTCACCAATCATGGCAACCTTTTTGCCACCTTCCTTCAGTTTTTTCACATTATCCGATTTATCATGTGGTAGAACCTCTGAAATAACTTTTGATAGTCCAAGTTTTTCACCTACATAATTTGCAACACGATTATTATCACCTGTCATCATAACTGTTTCAATGCCACTATCTTTTAATTGCTTGATAACTTCATAAGAGGATTCACGAATGATATCCGCTAAAGCAATCATTCCTTGCAATACATTGTCTCTTAATACAAAAACAACTGTTTTCCCTTGTTGGGCTAGCTTTTCATACGTTTCTTCATCGAAATCTATATTATTCGCTTTCATCGCTCCAGGGCTAATGACTGCGATTTCAGTTCCTTTCACATCAGCAGTTAATCCTTTACCAGTTAAATTTCTATAATTCGTTACCTCATATAGCTCTAAATTACGATTTTTTCCTTCCTTCACAATTCCTTTTGCAATTGGATGATCGGATTGGGTCTCAACTGAATAAGCTAACTTCACTAATTCATCTTTACTTACATTGTTACTTGGATGAATATCAGTAACCCCGAAGTTTCCCTCAGTAAGGGTGCCTGTCTTATCGAATACAACCCGATCTAGCTTTCGAGCATTTTCAAATGGGGTACGATTACGAATCAACAAACCATTCTTAGCAGCAATAGACGTTGATCTTGAAGTAACTAAAGGCATAGCCAGACCAAGTGCATGCGGGCAAGCTATAATCAGAACGGTAACCATTCTTTCTAGCGCAAATTCAAAATCCCCTGTCGTACTCCAGTAAGCAATCGTGATGATTCCAGCAACCACCGCCACATAAAATAGCCATTTTGCTGCAATATTAGCAAACCCCTGTGCTTTTGATTTGGTATTTTCCGCCTCGCTTACTAATTGAATAACTTGAGATAAATACGTGTCATTTCCAATTTTATTTACCTTAATTTTTAATACACCTTCACCATTAACGGCCCCACCTATTGCTTTCATTCCAGGTCCTTTTTCCACAGGAACGGATTCACCTGTTAACATAGATTCGTCGACGGTAGATTCTCCTTCAAAAATTTCCCCATCAATGGGTATTTTTTCTCCTGATTTAACTAGAATCTCATCTCCAGGGTGTAATTCTTCAACAGACACTTCTACAATATTTCCGGACGCGTCAATTTTATGTGCCTCTTTTGGCATTAGTTTAATTAATTCTTCGAGTGCTTTTGAAGCACCCATTATGGACCTCATTTCTACCCAGTGACCTAACAACATAATGACAATTAACGTAGCTACCTCAAAATAAAAGTCACTGCCATCAATCAAGAAGGCTGTTAAGGTGCTATAAATATAGGCTGTTACAATGGCAAGTGAAATTAACAACATCATCCCTGGTGTTTTTGTTTTTATTTCATCCCATGCACCAAGTAAAAACGGTTTTCCACCATAGAAAAACACTATGGTAGAAAGTAAGAAAAGTACTATCGTGTTACCCGTAAAGTTTACTTCATAGTTGAATAACATTTGGATCATCGGTGACAGATAAGTAATCGGTATCGCTAACACTAAAGATACCCAGAAACGCTTTTTAAAATCATCTATCATATGCTCATGATGACCGGCATGTCCTCCTCCATGTCCGTGTCCCGAATGGTCATGACCATTATGATTATGATGCTCACGGTGATCATGGCTATGGTGTTCATGATCATGATGCTCGTGGTTATGATGTTCGTGATTATGGTGCTTGTGCCCATCGTGTTCACTATGGCTTTGGTTATTCTTCTTACTATCGTGATTTGCCATGCTATCAATCCTCCTAGTGAATAATTATGTTAAGATCATTTTCTATATAGTGTGCAATAGGTAATTTTCTTATTACTAAGACATCATACAAATTCCCCTGTCAAGGGTTATTAACCCACTTATATCCTACACCCCACACAGTTTTAAAATAGTCATCTATTGGAAATCCTGTTTGACGGATTTTCTCTCTCATATTCCGCACGTGTGAATCAACTGTTCTTCCCCCTGTTTCAGAATCAAACCCCCAAATCAAATCAATCAAATGTTCCCTAGCAAATACTTGATTCGGATTCTTCATAAAGTGTCCAATCATAATAAATTCTTTAGGCGTTACCTTGATTGGGTTAGTTTTATAGGATAATTCAAACTGATCCCTATTCCAAATTAAACCATTCACCTCAATATAACTCTTTGGTTCTCTTCTACGTAATATAGCTGACATCCTAGCCAATAATTCTTCTTCGTTAAATGGCTTTGTGATATAATCGTCTGCACCTAACCGCAATCCTTTTACAATATCCTCATGTTGGTCATGGGCAGTTAACATTATAATTGGTACATCAGAAATGCCTCTAATTTCTTGGCATAATTCCCATCCATCCATCTCAGGCATCATAATATCTAGTAAAACAATGTCAAATGTTTCTTGATTTATATAGGACAATGCTTCAGTAGCACCTAATGCTTCTTTACAAACATATTTATGAGGTTGTAAATACAACGCAATTAAATCTAACATTCGCTTCTCATCATCAACGATAAGAACTTTATTCATTTCTTTTCCCCCTTGCCAACTTGATAATGATACTTGTGCCCAGTCCTATTTCGCTTTTTGCTTCAATACTACCACCATGGGATTCAATAATTTCTTTTGAAATAGCTAGACCTAGCCCAGTTCCTCCACTTTGTCTTGAACGTGATTTTTCCACACGGTATAACCGGTCAAATATATATGGAAGATCTTGTGCAGGAATTCCTTCTCCATCATCTGTAGTTGTAATAATGATATACTGATCAGTCTGCTTTACCTCTATTAAGATTTTTGAACCTTCCTTAGAATGCTTTTTCGCATTATCTAGGATATTTATTAACACTTGTTGAAAACGTTCTGGATCAATATAAGCTTTTATTTCATCAAGGCAATTCACATGAAGTAATATTTTTTTCTCAGCTAACGCTGGTCGAATACGTTCAATTATTCTTTGAATAAGCTCACATAAATTCACTCGTTCGCGTCTAATCCGAAAATTATTTTGATCTATTTTAGCTAATTCAAATAAGTTCTTAATTAATACCGTTAATTGCTCTGTTTCTTCTCGAATTATTTCAACATATTCTTTAACTTGTTCTTCAGACGTACCTTGACGATTAATGATATCTGCATATCCTTTGATATATGTTAATGGCGTCCGCAGCTCATGTGACACACTGGCCAGGAACTCATTTCTAGCCTGTTTTAGTTCTTTCAACTCCTGTGATAGCTTGGTGATGGAATTAGCTAATTCACCTAATTCATCTTTCCTTTTTGTATGTAGTGCTATATTGTGTCTTCCCTTACTTAATTGTTCTGTCTCTTCTTTCATTTTAATTAACGGTTGTGTAATAAATCGAGACAAAATAAATATAGTCATAATTGTTAACAACACAGTGATAAAGCTAATTATCAAAAACTGATTGCTAAGCTGATCAACTGTTCTTTTTACATAACTTGTATCGGCAAACATAAACACATGCCCCTTATGTTCCCCGCTTATTGTAATCGGACTATCTGTCACGATATAATTTCCTTCACTCCACCTATCTTCAACTATTTTACCTTCTGTAGGTATTTCTTCATCATTAGTATGTTCTACCACATTAATCATTTCTTGTTTTACAGGGTCAGATGAAATAATAATCTCACCTTTCTCATTTGTAATGATAACGATAAATTCAGACGCTGATTCCATAATACCGACATGTTCTAATGTAGGTTGATCGAAATGATCTTCTAAAACGTCACGATGTGTGTTCCCGCGTGCCAGCAGACTATTCATAACTTCATCAATACGATCATTTACTAGGTTCGTATATAAAATAAAAAACAAAAAAGATTCAATAACCAGAATAAATACAAAAAACAGTAATCCAATTTTAAAAGATAATTTATTAAACATACTACACCTCTATAACCAATAAGTAAGTGTATCCAACACACCAAGAATTAAAAGTAACAAACCAGCAATCTTTTGGGTGACAGCTCCTATTTTTCTACTTCTTTTTAATATGGCACCACTTGCACCAAAATACCAAATTAAAAATATAACAATCAATAGCGGAAGAGAAGTGCCAATTCCAAACACAGCTGGAAGGACTGCACCATACGAAGTTATCAATACAATTGGCATTAATGTTAAAAGAAAGAGCACAAACATGGTTGGGCAAAAAGCTAATGTAAAACTTACTCCCATTAAAAAGCTGCCTAAATAACTATCTTTAAGTACCTTTGTGGGAAAATGAAAAATACGCCATGTTTTCTTCCATTGAAATATCCCAATCATAAATAACCCTACTATAATTAGCATTGGACCTATTGCTTTACGTATAATGGGTAGAATTTGTGAAAGCGTGCTATATACCTCTCTACCTAACAACCAAACAATAATCCCTAGTATAGAATAAACTACGACCTTCCCTAAGACAAATAACAATACATGCAACCATGGAACTTTATCAACTAATGATTTATTACCATAAATCGTAATTGCACTGAGGTTACTTGTAAGCTGACAAGGTGCAAGAGCTCCAATCACCCCAAGAAAAAAGGCAAATAATAATGGTAAATGTTCTAAACCATTAGCGAGATCTATTATTGGTTCCATTAATGTGTTACTTATCTGGTTAAATAGTTCAAACATATATATTCAACTCACTATATAATAATTTTATCACTTGACCTTGGTAATAATTAAATGATTTTTTCTTTAACTTCTTGATATATGTGTCGCTCCGAAAAAATGAGAATGAGGCTATCTTGATAATATACCGTTGCAAAGACATGTTTAAGAAAAAGTATATTTGTTAGGATGGTAAAGCTAACTATCTACATCACCTTCACTTATACTACTGTTCACTTTCAAATCATTACTCTTTTTTTCCTTTATTATTGATTTTAGTCGTTCATATTCCAACTCGTTAATTTCACCTTTAGCTAAGCGTTCTTTAATTATTTGTAATGGTGTTCTCTTTTTATCTCCTTTAATAAAACTTGCTATTAAAAAAATACCAAAACTAATTAATCCTATCCAGAAAATAATCATTAGAATCACTGTCCAAAATGATCCATACCCATTCATCATATGCAATTTACATCACCTTCTCATTTGGTCTATTATCATTTATTATAGCTTTTATTTATCAAGAAAATATGCAGGCCTGCCAAGAAAAATGAATTCCCCTGTTTTACAAAGCTGAATCTTTACTTTATATCAGATAAATATTAAATAATCTTTAGAACTTTAGACAATCTGCACATAAACTGCAAAATAATAGGGTACTGTAACAATGAATTCAAAATAATGAAAGGAGCAACATTAAATGGCAATTAAAAAAATTATAATAGGGTTAGTATCTTTATTTACAATCTCCGTACTATCCGCATGTGCGGGAGAAACGGAAACGGAAGATACAAATAATGAAAATAACACGGAACAAAACTCCGAGGAAAGTACACAGGACGATATGGAAGGCATGGACCATTCCGAAATGCATATGTCTGGCTCTGGAGATGTACCCGAAGGTTTAAAGGAAGCAAACAATCCAACTTATGAAGTTGGCAGTCAAGCTATAATTGAATCGGATCACATGGAAGGTATGAAAGGTGCTGAGGCAACAATAGTAGGAGCCTACGATACCACAGTTTATACAGTTTCTTATATACCCACAACAGGTGGTGAGAAAATAACCAATCATAAGTGGGTCATTCATGAAGAATTAGAAGACCCTAGTGAAACACCGTTAGAATCTGGTGATGAAGCTATTATAAATGCTGATCATATGGAAGGCATGAATGGGGCAACAGCTGAAATTGATTCAGCAGAAGAAACCACGGTATATATGGTAGATTTTGTTTTAACTACAAATGGAGAAGAAGTCACAAACCACAAATGGGTAACAGAAAGTGAATTATCCTCAGTAGAATGAAATTAGAATTAACTAGCATATAATTTCTAACTCACCTTTTTGTAAACAATACAATCCCATTTAAAAATATATTCAAGAGAAGGAAGATGTCCCCTCCTTTTGAAGGGTTATAAGCAAATTACAGAAGAAATCTTCTATAAAAGATATCTTCTGTAATTTTTTGTCTTCTTTTATTGAATACGATAAAAGGATTTGATATTTGACAAGAAAATTATTTCTATAATTTTTTATTCTGCAAAGAATCTGCATAACTTCCCATTACTATTAAAAAAATATATTCAAATGGAGTGTTAAATTTATGTACGATTCATGTCCTATAAATGAAAAAAATCCCCAAATAAATCCAACTGGATTACATTGTATGATAACCAGTAGTTATTCTGTTACTATTCCAAAACCCATTAGAGATATTTTAAACTTAAGCCCTGGAGATGAGGTGATAATTAGTTCAAAACATAAATCTAATGAATTAATAGTGCAAAAATTTAGTGGAAATTCAATAGAAAATATAATGATATTAAATGAAAGAGGCTCATTTAGAGTACCAAAAGAATTTATTAAATTTCTCAATTTGGAAATAGGCGACATTTTTAGCCTATACCTTAATAGAGAGAAGCAAATCGTTTTGTTGAGAAAACAATCATGAGATAGGCAATTCAATCGTCAAGCTAAAGACAGTTGTTTTCAAAACGTTTCCTTCTTCTATCAATTTTTTAGAACTTTACGAGGTACACGAAAGAGGCTTCATAAAAATAAAATACTGTCGATTATTGTTATAATCTTTATACAATACTGTAACATATGATCACATTTTGTAATCTTTATGTAATTTTTTTATGATTTCTATTGTGATATGCACATGCTAAAATCTATTTAAGAGCGAAAAATCTATTACATAGAATTTCAAACTTAACTACAAAATAACTAGAATTTCTAACATTAAAAGGAGGAACACTTATGGCAACACCCAATCTTAGAGTGAAAAAATATGTACTTTCAAGTGCACTTGCTACTTCTATAGCATTAACTCCATTTTTAGGAGATAGTGTGTTTGCAAGCGCTGGCGAAGGCTCTTCTAAAGGCGATATTTCTATTGAAGAAAGCAACTTATCCAATTTTCAAGTAGAGCAGCAACCACCAACTACAACTGAAATTGTAAACACATCTATACTCCAACAAGGCAGTGTAGGATCTGAGGTAGAACATGTACAAAATACTCTACAATCACTTGGTTACTATTCTTATCAAGTAGATGGGGTTTTTGGTGATATTACTGCACAAGCAGTGAGAGATTTCCAAGCGGATCAAGGTTTGCAAGTAGATGGTATTATTGGGTCAAATACAAAGAATGCATTAGCATTACCTGCTGATACACCTTCTTTACCTCAAGACACCATATCTGAGACTAATGATGAGGAACTTGCCCTTGAAGAGACTGGAAATTCCAATGAATTAACTAACACAAATGTATCTAGTGAATCAAGCGAATCGGCAGCTATTTCCCCTAGTCATGATAATATTGTTGCTGCAGCAGAGAGTGTTCTCGGAACACCTTATGTATGGGGTGGAACTACTGCTTCCGGATTAGATAGTAGCGGTTTTATTCAATATGTATTTAATCAAGTAGGCATTGATGTTGCTCGTACACACCGTGATAATTGGGTAAATACTGGTGTACGTGTTAACTCTCCTAGTGTGGGGGATGTTGTATTCTTTGAAGGTACTTATGACGTACAAGGTGCGTCCCATAGCGGTATCTATATTGGAAACAATCAAATGATTCATTCCGGAGATAATGGGGTTGTCGTAGCAGATATTAGCATTGATTACTGGCAAAGTCACTATATTGGTGCAAAATCTTATAGATAATAAAAAACGATTGAAACAAAAAATGAGCCATCATAATTTGATGGCTTTTATAATACTCTCACACTTTTGTCAATTTTCTATTTTTATTTGCTTCTCTATACAAATAATACTATTCATGATAGCTCTCTGCTCTTGTTCTAATAAGTTAATTATTTTTATTAATTCAGGAATAGCATGATCTACCGTATACAGGTCATCTGCCATCAAACAGTAAGTGACCTTAACCAATTTTTCTTCCATTTCCGCAAAATACAATTTCCGATTCAATTCATGTGTTAATAAGCGGCCTTTTTCATTATCTTTAACCATCTAATTCCTCCTTCAATTAACCTATTTCCTAGCACATACACATAATTTTATTTAATTATATCGTGCCTTAAAACGGAAAGTCAGCATAAAAAAGGAATTTAAAACAAGTATTCGTTTAACTGCATAAGGCAGACCTATAAATAAAAAACAATGAATCCATGTGGGTTTCCTATTATTAGAATCATCTTTTTTATCTAGTTATAACGAAGAATAATAAAAAATGATTATTTTCACTCTATAATCAACCAGTTCCTATCTTTCTCCAAGGTCAATTCATACTGTGAAAATTGCACTGCCTTTATTGTCTAATCTAAATATCTCACTGTTACCCAGGCCTTTATTTGGTTCTCTTTATACAGGGTTGATTAACTCAGAAAAAGCATATTCTTGATCAATTAAGGGCAAAGCATTATCTTTTACATAATAGGCAAGTTCACTAGATAACATATATTTTTTATGAAACGATTCCTCTTTATTCTACAATCATCTAGTTTTCACCTTTCAATATGAAATAAACATATACATATACTATTCTCCTGTTTCAGCAAAACGTTTGATTCTTTTCCCTATTTCATCACGAACCCGTTGAAATACAATCCATTTTTCTTCTTCATTCCCTTGAGCTTTGGCTGGATCATCAAAACCCCAATGGTCACGTTTCACTTGTGGCGGTGTCATTGGACATTTATCCGCAGCGTCTCCGCATAAAGTGACTACAAAGTCCGCATTGTTTAAGATTTCCGGGTCGATAATATCAGATGTTTGGTTCGAAATATCAATATTGACCTCTTGCATTGCCTTTACTGCATTGGGATTTAAACCATGTGCCTCAATACCTGCACTTTTCACTTCCCAAGCATCTCCAAGATATTTTTTCGCCCAGCCTTCAGCCATTTGGCTTCTGCAAGAGTTTCCAGTGCATAAGAAATAAATTGTTTTTTTAGACATAATCATTCTCCTTGTTAAAATAGAATCAGTGTTAAATATAGTCCTACTAATGTAATCAATAAGATAGGAAGGGTTAAAATAATACCTGTTTTAAAATAAGTTCCCCATGAAATCTTAACGCCTTTTTGTGATAATACATACAGCCATACTAATGTTGCCAGAGAACCAATCGGTGTGATTTTGGGACCTAAATCTGATCCAACTACATTCGCATAAATAAGTGCTTCACGTAACACACCAGATGTATTTGTTTCCGCAATGGCTAATGCATTAATCATTACGGTAGGCATGTTATTCATAATGGAGGATAGGAATGCTGCAATAAATCCCATGGCAACCGTTCCAACAAATAAACCTTGGTCAGCTACGGTTTGAATCATACTTGCAAGTGCCGATGTAAGCCCTGCATTCCCTAATCCATAGACCACCACGTACATTCCAATGGAGAAGAATACAATATTCCATGGTGCCCCTTTAATTACTTCTTTTGTATTAACAGCGGTACTGCGTCTTGCCATCAAAATAAAGAAAATCGCAATGACCCCAGCAATAATAGAAACAGGTACATTAACAAATTCACTCGTAAAGTACCCAATTACTAATATACCAAGTATAAGCCATGATAGGCGAAACATTTTTAAGTCCCTGATCGCCTCATTTGGTGTTCTTAATTTTGATACATCATAATCTCTAGGTATGTTTTTTCTAAAATAAATTAATAATACCGAAATCGTTGCGATTAAAGAGAATAAATTTGGAATAATCATTCTAGAAGCATATTCGACAAAACCGATACCAAAGAAATCGGCTGAAACGATGTTAACTAAATTACTAACAATAAACGGTAAAGATGTCGTATCAGCGATAAACCCACTTGCCATGATAAATGGAAAAATCATTTTTTCTTTGAAATTCAAATGACGTACCATCGCAAGTACAATCGGTGTTAGAATGAGTGCTGCACCATCATTCGCAAATAAAGCTGCGACAATTGCACCCAAAATGCTAATATATACAAACATCTTTATTCCATGCCCTTTTGCTATCCGTGCCATATGTAATGCTGCCCATTCAAATAATCCAATTTCATCTAATACTAATGAAATAAGAATAATGGCGACAAATGATAATGTTGCATTCCAAGTGATGCCAATAACTTCAAGTACATCACTAAATCCCACTACTCCTACGAGTAAAGCAATAATAGCTCCTCCCATGGCAGACCATCCAATATTTAAATTCTTTGGCTGCCAAATGACTAGGACTAGGGTTAAAACAAATATTATAATGGCGAGTATAAGTGTTGCTGACAAAATAAGACCTCCAAACCTAACAACAAGAAATTCGTGTGCCTTTCTCTTCCAGTTCTTTTAATTTATCATCTTGATCGGGTAATTGATTCAAAATCGGTTTGATAAATGAATAATACTCACTCTTACTATTAACCGTATAAAATATCCATTGTCCTTTTCTTTCTTCCTTCACTAACCCCAAATCTTTCAGTTTGCGTAAATGTTGGCTAATGGATGGTTGACTGGACTGAAATATTTCAACGAACTCACAAACACAACAAGTTTGTTCATTAATTAATTTCAGCATAGTCAGCCTTGTTTTATCGCCAAGTAATTTTAAAATACCAGCAGCTTTCTCCAATTCAATTGTAGTTTGCAGCATTTAAATCCCCCTTTTTATGAAATAATAATATAAGTATATAACTATACACTTATATATTCAAATAAAAAATTTAGTGCAATCTTATTTCCTATTCTTTTAATTCCTCATAGGCTTCCATAAAATGTTGAAAAGAAATGTTTCCAAACGTATTTTCATCATTGCGAAATAGACGATCAAACGTGATTTCCTTTGCCTTCTCTAAAGTACATTGTCTGCTGTTCATAAGCAAAGAAAAATATGCCATAAAGTATTCTTTGCTTAAATCTCCGCCTTTATTAATAATCATTCAGACCACCTCCAAAAAGGGAGGGAAAGTAAATGATACTTTCCCTTTGTTTTTTATTTCAGCAACACGAATTGGCAGCATTTAAATTCGTACTACATACACCAGTTTCAGGTAATTCCAGTTCGACTTTCTCAGAGGCTTCATAATCCCCCGATAAATAAGCTACAATGGATCGAACCTGTTCATGTCCAGTTGCCATTAGGAATGTTGGTGCCCGACCATAACTTTTTGCTCCCACGATATAAAAATCCTTTTCAGGTTGTCGCAATTCTTTTTCTCCATGCGGGCGTACTGTTCCGCAACTGTGTATATTTGGATCAATTAAAGGTGCAAGGTCTTTAACACTTTCTGTTGCTGTATCAATACGGGTTCTCAGCTCACTTGAATTGGAGAAGTCTGGACGATTGCCAGTATTAACAACCATCTCATCTATATCTGAAATCGTTGTTAACTCTCCTTTCGATTCTCCTATAAGCTCTATTTTGCCTTCTTTTTCATGTATACGTTGAATTCTAAAAGGAGTAATTACTTCAAATGTATTTGCATCTACTAAATTGTGTATATGACTTCCTAATGCTCCTCTTGCCTCAAGTGCATCCAGTTCTTCTCCTCCAAATGCATCTTTTACGCTGTTTTTCCTTAAAATCCATATAATTTCCGTTGCAGGATGTTCTTCTTTTAATTTTGCTAATTCCAATAACGAATTAATAGCAGAATGACCACTTCCGACAACAGCAACACGTTTGTTTAGATAACGGTCCTTATCTTTACCAAGAATATCTGGAATGCCATAGAAAATTTGATTTTTTATATCTTTCTCTTCTTTTAACCATATTCCATTTGAATTTGCAGGATTAGGGTTTCCCCAAGTTCCGGTCGCATCTATGACTGCTCTTGCTTCAAATTGTACCAGTTCGTTACCTTGTTCTGCATAAATCACAAAAGGTTGTTGATCTCGATTAGCTGTTTTCATTTTATCTGTATTTTTGCGGCTAATGGAAATAACCTTAGTATTCATAAACAAAGAATTTTTGATTTCTGGTGTATTCGATAACGGTTTTAAGTATTGGTCAACTAACTCTTTACCAGTAGGTAATTCATTTTGATTCGGTACATTCCAATCTTGTTTTTTAAGAAGCTTCAATGCCGTCTTATCAATATTATATTTCCAAGGTGAAAAGACTTGGACATGCCCCCATGTTAAAATATTCTCTCCCACTTTAGAGCCGGATTCTAATAAAATAAAAGGTTGGTCGTAACTAACTAAATGGGCTGTCGCGGCAAGACCTACTGGTCCAGCACCAATGACTGCAATAGGTAAATGTTTGTTATATTGATGATTGCTTACTTGTTGTAGTTCTTCTTGCGGTTGACAACAATTTGTTTTAATTTCTATAGGTTTCACGTTCATCATCCTCCTAAATTTTCACTAATTATTTCTCCATTGTTATCCTATCTTCTTTATAAATTCTGTTTTATATGCTTTATTACGAACTTACTATCAGAGCCTCCCCCTCTTAATGTCGCAGAAGAAAAAGATCGTTGCCCTTCAAGTCCAACATAATAAAGTCCGGGAGTATTTTGACTGATACCAGCTTTCTGTAGTGGTCTTCCCTCCACATCAAATTTTTCTATTGTCTTTAGATATCCAAAATCAGAACGATATCCTGTAGCGAAAATCACAGTGTCTACAGGCTCTTGGTTGCCTTCTGACCAGACAACACCATCAGAATAGAAACGTTCGAACATCTTTTTTTGATTAGGGTTACCAACTTCTAACTTTTCTTTGTATCCAGCCAAATCAACTGTTGAGCTAGGAATTGGAACTGCTTTTCCGAACCTCCAGAAAGGAAACTTATCAAAGCCGATTGCCTTCACCCAATAGTGTAAATCTATTCCTAATATTTTTTGTTTTACTAACTGCACAGACTTACGAACTGCAAGTGTAGTGTTACTCACTTCTGATAATTCCATAGCAATCTGAACAGCTGAGTTTCCACTTCCAACAACGATTACTCTTTGACCAATATACTGATCAGGCTTTTGATAGGAAGAAGAATGAAGATAATTGCCACGAAAAGTATTCATGCCATTCATTTGTGGTAAATAAGGATTATGAAAAGAACCGGTAGCATTAATAATCGTTTTTGCTTTATAGGATTTTCCGTCAGAAGTTTCAATAGAAAATCCTTTTTGGTTACGACTGACCTCATAAACCCGTTGATTAGTTAAGATGGGCAATTTAAAACGTTTGGTGTAGGTGTTCAAGTAACTTATAACATCTTTTTTGGTTGGATAACCTCGCTTGTCATTTTTCATTCTCATGCCTGGTAAAGAAGATAAACGTGCAGGAGAAAAGAGCTTTAAACTATCATAATAATAAGACCATGAACCAGTTGCTTGCGTATTTGCCTCAAGTATTAAATAATTCAATCCGTATTTTGTTAAGTAATACCCCGACGCAAGGCCAGCCTGTCCTCCACCAATGATGATAGAGTCATAAATCATTTTGTTCCTCCTTTTATTTGCAAAATGCAAGCATTATTTTTTTATAAATTTATCTATCTTGGAGCAGGAGCACAGCAAGAACCAATTTTACCCATTGTATTATTAAGTAGCTGAATAGAGCGAAGCACCGTTTCTTTTTCAAAATCAGTCATATGGGCAAATATTTCTTCTAAATAAGTATTTATCTGTTCGTCAATGATTTCAGCTATATTCGTTCCTTCCGCCGTTAACTCAAGCGTATGAATACGGCGATCATTTAGACTTGGTGTCTTATTAACTAAATTCATTTTTATTAAAGATTGAACCTGACGACTAAAAGTAGTAATATCCGTCCCTAAGGCTTCTGCAACTTCTTGGACAGACGGAGCGAGTTGACGATTGATTTCATAAAGAATATGGCTTTGAATTAATGAGATATCAAGTCCATCTGCTGAACAACAATTTTTATTCAAAAGACCAAATCGACGTGTTATCATTTGAAAAAGGTCACGAGTATTTTCCATATTTAAATCACCTCTTTTATTTGTTATACAATATTTATTTGCAAAATGCAAGTAAATTTTATTAATTGAACTTTAATAGGTTAAAGTTTAACATAATCAAGTTGCCATAGCATGTAAAATGTAATTTGTAAAACCATGATCTTCGATTGTATAACCTTCTGCGGTAATATGTGCATTGACTAATTTTATTTCTCGTTCGGCTTTTAAAAATTGTTCTTCAACTTCTTACTTCAATATCATCCGCTCGCTAAATATCCCAATAAAGGTTATAGCGTCGAAAAAATGTTTTCATATGTAAGTTAATGCAACTTTGTTCATCTGACCTTCTCCTGCAATTCCATAGTTCCAAAGTTTTTTTCCATGTTCGGAATCACATATTTTAATTACATCTAGATTACCTCTTTTCTTCATAATTTTATTTTTCATTTAATAGAGCTACAAAAAAACTAGAACAAGGAGAGGACGAGAATGAGAAACGTTCATTGTAAATCACTCCTATTATTTTTTAGCTAACATCAAAAAAGCCATCTGTCGGTTAATACCGATCAAATGACGTTTTAAGTGTATTTATTGGTTTTGTAATAAAGGTTTATAATTCTATAAAAACATGTAGTCTGTTTTGATTACTATTGTTTTTCCAATAATGAATTTCTATAATTAGTTGGCGAGACTCCCTGATGTCTTTTAAACTTTACAGAGAATTGAGTACTGTCACTATACCCAACTTCTAAGGCAATATCTGTTATTGATAATTCTTTAAAGAAAAATAACCTTTTGGCTTCTTCCATTCTTAGTTCGTGTATATAATTTAAGGGAGTTTTTCCCTTTATTTCTTTAAAACTACGTTGTATATAGTAGGGATTTTTATTCAAAATATTACCTAGCAATTTTAAAGTTATCTTTTCTTTATAGTGTTCTTGTATATATTTCAGTACATCTTTTGTGATTTCCTCTTTATATCCTAGCCAATCCATTTGATTTGACTTACATCTAGTACAAGGTCTGAATCCTTCGTTAATAGCTGAATTTAAATCTTTATAGATAATGACATGTTTTGGGTTAGGAGTTCTAGCTGTACAAGAAGGACGACACACTGTTTTGGTTGTCGATAAGGCATAATAAAACATACCATCATATTTTTCATCGTTATTTTTGATTGCTTTCCATTGTTCCTTGTTCAATTCAATCTCTCCTTCTAAATTCGGAGTCAATATCTATAATGCTATATTTTAAAAGTTCATGTACAGTTAAAACAAAAGGTCGGTTGTGCACATCTACCTCCATTATGTGAAGGAGATTATTATATGAATTTTATTGAAAAATTTCAATCCGTAGTGATTTTGATAGCTGTAGGAGTAGGACTATTTTTAGGACAGTATAGTATCTTTGAAAAGAATGCAGAAACTTTTATTCTTCCATTTTTATTATTCATGCTGTATGGGTTATTTTTAACTATTCCATTACAAAACCTTAAAGCTGCTTTAAAAAACGTAAAATTCTTAGGTACAAGTACTGTACTTAATTTTGTATGGACACCAATGTTAGCATGGGGATTAGGAGCAATTTTTTTATCTGATCATCCAGCTTTATGGCTCGGTTTTATTTTATTTCTTGTTACTCCATGTACAGATTGGTATTTAATCTTTACATCCATTGCGAGAGGGAATATGTCTCTTTCCACATCGGTATTACCAGTTAACTTAATTTTGCAAGTTATGTTGCTGCCGGCTTATTTATTCATTTTTGCAGGCACAATGGAGACAGTTGGGTTATCCACTATAATAGAAAGTGTCATCTTTGTCTTATTTGTCCCATTTTTACTAGCCAATATAACACGTTATTTATTTAATAAGAAGAAGGCATTCTTAGAAAAGAAATTAATTCCATTTTTTTCCTTATCACAAATTGTATTTTTGTGTTTAGCTATTGTAGCAATGTTTGCCTCGCAAGGCTATTATTTAATAAATAATTTGGAAGTGATCTTTTTAATCCTTATTCCACTTTTACTATTTTTCATAATAAACTTTTTTGTTGCTCAAACGGTAGGAAAAGTATTTAAGTTTAGCTATGAAGATACAGTAAGTTTAAATATGACAACTATTGCAAGAAATTCACCTGTTGCTTTAGCAATAGTAGTAACAGCTTTCCCAGACCAACCACTAATTGCTCTTGCACTTATAATTGGTCCCTTAATAGAATTACCAGTATTGGCGATAGTATCTCAAAGTTTATTGAGAATTAGAAAACTAGTAAAGTAAATGTTCTTTAGTTTAATGTAAGAATAATCTCCTTTCGAGGTTCTATATTTTCTTATCTCATCTTTCTATTTATTAAATTGCATAAAAAGAGAGAACCGATAGCAAAGAAAGTTCACATTAAATCACTTGATTTCTCATTAGATAATCACACTTAAAACGTCATTTGAACGGTATTTACCGACAGATGACGTTTTAGGTGTGATTATAGATATATGTAATTTTCTTTACATCTATTCAAATCTATAGCTTTTACTGACCTTAAGTTACTGCCTATATATACATGTTATAATTAATAGCAAATTTAACTATAATGAAAGTTTCCTTAATTTGCTCATAATAATATCTCGATAGTTTTTGCTTTTACATTTCTTGCTGCTGAATTTTTTCAGCTATATATTTTGCATCATCACTAACACCATATAGAAGGGCTGAGCTTCTTTTACTCTGCCAGCTTAGCCCTATGAAATACAATCCAACTACATTAGTAACACCAAAACAGTGTAACGGTCTCCCGTGACTACTTAAAGCTCCTTCGATTTGTATCCATGAATAATCATTGCGATAACCAGTTGCCCATATCACATTTTGAACCTGTTTAGATATACCATTATTAAAGCATGCCTTACCTTCTTTAATTTCTATTAGCCTGCCTACGATTTCTACATTTTTTTAACCGTTTTATAGTCATTTCCTATTAACGGCTCTCTTTCCCTTAATATTTTTCCTATAAAAGAATTTGGCTTTGCCCGACCAATTCGGAATTTTTCTAACCACCAAAAGAGACTTCTTCCAGCAATAACCTGAGGAACACTTTTCATTGGTTTACTTTGGGACAATGTAACCTGATGTGTTTTATTTAATTCCGCCGCAATTTGAACGCCTGTATTACCTGCACCTATGATTAAAACATTACCTTTAGGTATTTGGGAAGGGTTACGATATTTAGAAGCATGGATATCAAAACTTGCTGTACCATCATGAATGTTTGGAACAAAAGGATTGTAAAAAGCTCCAGTGGCAACAACTATTTGTTTAGCTTTATACGTTTTACTTTGAGTGATTACTGAGAACTTTTTCTCCCCATTTTTTGATAGTTTTATGACTTTTTCATTATGAACTATCGGCAAGTCATTCTTTATTCTAAATACGTTTAAGTAATCTGCCATTTCATTTTTATCTGGAAAGCCTTTTGGATCTCCTCGAACATGAAACCCATGTAATTGGCTGTAATTCCTAGGAGTAAATAAGCGTAATGAATCATAACGTTTTCGCCAAGAAATGCCCGTTTGCTCATTCTCATCAATAATTATAAAACTTACATTTTTCTGTTTTAGCGAATATCCCATAGCTAACCCTGCTTGCCCTCCACCAATTACAATAACTTCATATTCCATTGAATATCTCCCTATAAGAAATATTTTTATCTTCTAATTTGAGAAAATCGAAAATAATGCGCTGAAGGTGCCATTCTCCATCATAATATAAATCCCTAAACCTATGAAAACAATCGGGACAATCCAGCGTTCATATTTCTCAATTTTCTCTGAGATATATTTCATAGATGCCATTTGATAGCTGACATAACATAAGACCCCCACCATGATGAAAAAGACGAGACTGACAACTGCAATTTCAACTATATTTAATGTTGTAAAATACGGAATATAAATGGAAAAGTCATCAGCACTAGAAGCTAATACAATAAAGGTGACAGTTAGAAATAGTTGATTAAATCGTTCAGATGATAAAAGAGATAAAATGTTGCTCTCATCTGAATCTTCCTCACCCTTAAGCCATACTTTTATACCTAAATATATTGGTAATAGTCCAAGCAAGCCTATAACCCACTGTTGTGGAATAAAGTTTGCACCGAAAGCTGCCAACAAACTTATCAATATAATGATTGCTGTACCTAAATATTGCCCTACAATGATATGCTTTGTTTGCTTTTGTTTAACTGACTGCGTAAACAAAAGCATTAAAATAATTAAATAATCAATTCCTGTCGCTATATAAACTACAATAGCAGATAAGACTGTTGTACCCATTAGCATGCACCCGCTTAATTTTAAATATAATCTTGAAGGGCTCCCGATGTATAGAGAGCTCTGTTCATTTTATTCTTTTACCCTCATAAGCCTCAATCCATTTAAAGCAACTAAAAGGGTTGCTCCCATATCAGATAGAATGGCAATCCACAGAGTTAACCAACCCGGAATAACCAACAGTAAGGCCACTATTTTAATAGCAATAGCAAAGGTAATGTTCGCTTTGATGATATTTAGTGTTTTACGACTGAGTTTAACAGTAAACGGAAGCTTTCTTAAATCATCACCCATAAGAGCAACATCTGCCGTTTCAAGTGCTGTATCTGTACCAGCACCGCCCATTGCTATTCCAACTGAAGAAGCTGCTAATGCTGGGGCATCATTGACACCATCACCAACCATGGCTACATTACCATACTCCGCTCTCAATTGTTTAATATAGTCCAATTTATCCTGCGGCATTAATTCTGCTTGAATATCAGATACGCCTACGTGTGTACCGATTGCATCAGCAGTACCTTTATTATCACCAGTCAACATAATTGTCTTTTTGAGACCTAACTGATGTAACTTTTGAATCACATGTTTGCTGGTTTCACGTACTTCATCAGCAACTGCAATAACGGCAAGTATATTTTCTTCCGTTCCAATAATCATGGCCGTTTTCCCTTGATTTTGAAGATTTTTAACCTTATCTTCAAAATCTTGGCTAAAATCAGGAACAAATAATTCCTTGAAGAGTTTTGGGCTTCCTATATAATAGGTTGTTCCTTTTACAATTCCTTTTATACCCCGGCCTGTAATAGAAGAAAAGTCTGTTACACTTATATCTGAGTACGGGATATTTTCTTGCTCTGCTTTTTTCATAATTGCTGAAGCAAGAGGGTGTTGCGAACGGTATTCAAGCGCTGTAATGATGGAAAGCAGCTCTTTCTCTTCTACCTGTTTATTTAATAAGTTAAAATCTGTTACAACGGGAACGCCTTTCGTGAGTGTTCCTGTTTTATCAAATGCAATGGCTTTTAATCCGCCTATTTCTTCTAAGTAGACACCGCCTTTGACCAGAACACCTTTTTTTGCAGCATTGCCGATTGCTGAAACAATCGAAATGGGAGTCGAAATAACCAACGCACAAGGACATCCAACAACCAGCGTGGCTAGACCTAGGTACACCCAGTTCCCCCAACTTCCATCAAAGAATAAAGGCGGCACGATAGCTACTAATGCTGCAATAACCATAATGCTTGGCGTATAATATTTAGCAAATTTATCCACAAAAGCTTGAGACGGCGCACGTTCTCCTTGCGCTTCCTCCACTAAATGGATAATTTTTGATATCGTTGTGTCTTCAACAAGCTTTGTAATTTTGACCTCAAGCAGCCCTTCTTCATTAAGCGTTCCTGCAAATACTTCATCGTCAACGGCTTTTTCAACAGGAACCGATTCGCCTGTTATCGCTGCTTGGTTAATAGACGAATATCCATTTACAATGACACCATCCATAGCAATTTTTTGCCCTGGTTTAACAAGCATAATATCCCCAATTGCAATATCATTTACATGAATAGTTATTTCTTGTCCATTCCGTCTGACAATAGCTTCCTTTGGTGCAATATCCATTAATGAATGGATGGATTGCCTTGCTCTATCCATGGAAAACCGTTCCAGCGCTTCACTAATAGCAAAGAGTATAACGACAATGGCAACCTCCGCCCATTCCCCAATAATGACACCACCGATTACAGCAACTGTCATGAGGGTTCTCATGTCAAACTGGAATCGAATTAAGTTTTGCAAACCCACTCTAAACAGCGATAATCCGCCTACTAACATAGATGTGATAAATAACAATGCTGTAACGATATTTTCATTTCCGTTTACAAACATAGAAAGGAAACCGAAAGCCATAAATAAGGTCGAGTACAGTAATGTACTATGTTTTTTATAAAATGGAATTTTTTCCTCCTTATCAAGCTCTTCACTTTTTGGGTCTTTCCCTCCATATTCAGCAGTCACCTTAAGATTTTCAAAAGCTCCTGCTTTTTCTAGATCCTCTGTTGTTGCTTCCCCGTAAACGGAAATTTTAGAGGCTCCAAAGTTTACTTTGGCCTCTTGTACACCTTCTAATGCTTTTACGTTATCTTCAAAGGTTTGGGCACAGCTTGCACAACTAAACCCTTGCACACGATAAGTGCTCATTGTTTCTTTCGGTAATGATTCAGACATTTGCTTCCACTTCCTTCTTCTGAACCAGCGTAATGGCCATTAATTGTTTAATTTGTTCATTCTCCAATGAATAAAATGCTAATTTTCCTTCCTTGCGATATGTCACAATTTCTTGTTTATGAAGAGTTCGTAAATGATGAGAAGCTGTAGCTATCGAAGAACCAATAATGTTGGCGATGTCACATACACATAACTCGTCCTCTTGACATAGAGCATAGGAAATCTTTGCTCTATTTTCATCTGCAAGTATTTTAAATAATCGAGAAATACTATAAATATCATGTTGTAGCAAATCTTCTTGTATTCGATTGACTTTTTCTTCGTCATAACAAAAAATTTCACACATATCTTTATTACTCATTTTCTTCACTCCATTACATTCAAATGTTTATTTGATTATAGTATAGTCCTTTTCTTCTAATCATTCAAGTATTTATTTGAATATCATGAAGGATAAATTTCTTTCAATTATTAAATCTTGGAATATGAGTTTCCTACCCAACCAAAATAAGTATTGATAATTTGCTTTATGACTCCTCACAAATGGCATATTTATTTACATTAGAATAAATCATTGATTTTAAGTAATTAAGATGTTAAGAAAATATATGAAATTTGGTTGTATAAAGCGATCACCACTTGTCTAGTACCAAACAGAGCAAGTGATGATCGCTTATACATTTTTTCATACTCTTTATACAAAATTTCTTTTATTTCTATATTACTATGCTCGACCATCAGAATCCTCTAATCGTCCAATTTCATTCATTATTGCCCGTTTTTCTAGTTCTAATTGGTCAATTATCTTAATTAATTCAGGAATAGCATGATCTACCGTATATAGATCATCTGCCATTAGGCAATAGGTGACTTTAATTAATTTTTCTTCTATTTCTGCAAAATATAACTTTCGATTTAACTGATGAGCAAGTAGATTCCTTTCTGTTTTTTTAAATAACATCAAATCCTTACTATTTTTTAATCATACATTGTGAAAAAATGTTTAATCAATTATACTGTGCCCTCTAGTATAAAGTCAGCACTTAAGGAGATTTTGATATAACCACACTCTATAATCTATAGACAACAATTTAGTGTTAAAAAACTATCCATTCACTAAACTTCATGGTGAGCATTTAAATCTGATAATAACAAATGGCAATCATCACCTATTTATTGTAGATTGAACAGGTAGTGATTCTTTATACTTTCCGGCTAAAAATCTTCTTATTCAACAACCATCCAGTTAGAATCTTTCTCTAATGTGAGGTCATATTGTGAAAGTTGTGTTGCTTTTGTGGTATTATCCAAATACTTTACAGTAACCCATACTTTAATTTGATTATCTTGTTCTTGAAATACTGGATTTACAAGCTCAGAAAACGTATAATCTTTTTCAATGGCTGGTAAGGCATTGTTCTTCACATAATAAGCAAGTTCTTGATTCGTTGCTGTTGGGTAAGAGGAAAAGAACGTCACTAAAAACTCCATGACTTCTTCTGCCGTTTCTGATTCTACCGTTCCATCACTTTCCACTTGTTCTGGTGTAAAATTAGATTTTTCGGGCTTATTCCACAGAGTAGGGTTTTGCGTAATGACCAGATTCTTTTGTTCATCTTGATAGAGTACAATACGATAAGTTGAACTTGTTAATGAGCTGTCTTTATCTTCCATGATTTCTTGCTGTACGGAATAAATGACGGAAAACGTATTTTCTGTTTCTTCCGTTATTGACCAAATATTTATATCTTTTACAGTAGAACTAGTAGGAATATCCTCTCGAATCATATCACTATTTAAAGCTTGCAATTCTTCGGTTAAATAATCTTTCAATTTTTCGGTTCGTTCTTCCAATGCTTCAGTTTCATTTTCCCAAGAATAGTAGTCTGTTACAAAGTTTCTTGTAAAACTTTCAATGGCAGTTGTATCTTGAATACGGCTTTCTATAATTTCTCTTTCATGGATCGTATGCTGGTCAATCGCTGTAAAGTTTTTGTAGATCCCAAACGCAAGACTACTAAGAAGCAATATCCATAAAAACAACACGGATTTTTTTCGTTTCCCAATCGTTCTTACTTTTATCTTTTTCGTTTTCTTCGGGTTTTTTTGCTTTTCTTTTATACTAAAAGGCAGCTTCATGTTATCCCAACCTTTCCTTAGTTTTTGATACGTCCAGCACCTACTAGATGTTCTTGCCAGTAAGAAGATGTTAAATCCGCATAACCGATCGGATTCCCCGCATGGAACATTTGATTGTTTCCAACATAAATTCCATTATGCGTAATGTAGTTGGCGGTGTTGTAAGTCGAATGGAAAAATACTAAATCTCCTGGCTTTGCTTCTGATAGAGGGATGTGTTCTGTAGCTTCATACTGTTCTTGAGCGGTACGAGGTAAATTAATTCCTGCTTCACGGAAAATCCATTGTATAAGTCCACTACAATCAAATGAAGTATCAGGATGAGCCCCACCAAAAACATATGGGAAACCCTCATATTTTAAGGCTTCTTCCATCACCAGTCGAAAGGTATCATCATCAAAGGACGGCGTTTCACGAAGATAAGGTTGAAGTAAATCTAAATAAAACATATTGCCATAGCCGTACCTCCAACCACCGTTTTTCTCTATCGCAATGGGGTTAGAGTAGCTGACTTTCTTTCCTCCTGATCGCTCTTTCGCAAAGCTTTCAGCTAGATCAAAAGTGTAAGAGTTTCCTCGTCCTGCCACATAATCAATAAAAGCCCCGCCATAGTTATAAGCTTGAAGTACGGTCGAATCATCGACACCTTTTGTATCTGCTGACTGCAATAAGTTCGCAAGGTATTTCGTTCCCTGTTTAATAGAAGCTTCCGTATCTAACGTGTTCGGTGGTAATCCTAATGATTCACTTGATTGCATAACATCCTCGGCATTACCACCACTTTCAACAGCAATAATCGCAAGTAAAATCGGCACATAGTCGCTGATTCCATATTCATTTGCGTATTTTTCCACCATTGGTTGATGAGCCAGCACATCTTTGGATAGAGATACATTTTGCCAATCATTTGGTGAACCTAAATCCATGGAAGAATCAAAATCTCCTGCTTCATCGGAAATAAAGATAGCAACAAAGGCAAGTAATCCTAAGAATGCCAAGAAACCTATCCCACCGATAATCAGCATGATTTTAAGCTTTAAGAATGTCATGATTTTTTCCTCCTAACGGTTTGTCTCTGGCGTGGAGGTTTCACTTTTTGACGTGTTCGTTTTCTAGGAAGGACAGGTCGCTTAATCACCTGTTGTTCTTTTCCTTTCGATGTTTGTTTCGGCAGTCGGGTAGGGTGTGTTCTTTGGCTTTGCTTCTTTCTTTTTGTGGATACTTGATAAGGCTGATTCACTTTTCTATTTTGATTCTGTAATCTTTGAATTTTTTCTTTTTGCACAGGCACTTGTTTTCTTTTATGACTTTCAGGATTCAGACTTTCTTTCGGCTTCATTTTCTGTTTCTCTTTTGTGAATGAGGAAGGAGAATTCTTTTGTACCGTAGGCTTATTGGAGTAAGCAGTGATATTTTTCTTCTTTTTATCCAAAGCTTGTCGTCTTTCCGCAATCGTCTTTCGATGTTTACTTGTGCGTTCGGTGTTTTCACGTTGTCGCTGCTCTTTGGCTTGTGACACTCCTTGTTTAAAATCCTTGCCTGGCCGTTGAATTTTTTCTTTTCCTTGAGCCAAAGCGTATTTCGTTGTGGTTGGTAAATCTTTGACTTGCTGTTTTCTGTGGTTGATATTCGCTCGTACACGATTTTTCGTGTCTAACACTTTTCCAGTGGTTTGTCCGATCTTTTGACTAAATGATTTTCGCTCCTGATTAGGTTTCTCTGTTTTGTTTGACCGCATAGAGTGCAGACTTTGTATAGGTCGACGGAGAGAGAAAGAATGTTGTGTTTTTCCTGATTTACTCATCATTTTGCCAACGGTTGCTCCAGCCGTTACACCTGTTAACGTACGACTAATGGAACGTTGTAACCTTCGACCACTGCGATAGGCCATCTGTTTCGGGCGACGCATAACGCTCCGTCCAACTTGTTGGGTGTCGCTGCTTTGTAAACGAAACATACTCATGATGTCGCCAAGCTTCATATAAATCCCTGCAAAAGTCACAATTTGCAGAAAAGCAATTAAGAAAAACGGATAGGAGCTGGTTAAGCTATACAGCATGGACGAAATACTAAAAGCTATCGTTATCACGAGTGTGATTCCAGCACGCAGCATAATCACGTTAAACAGTTTTAAAATGGCCTGTTTACCCATGTTTTCAAAAGTCGGTATCATGGAAAGCAGAAAACTAATAGGTAGAAATGTCGCAAACACAATAAATAGAAGTTGGGAGAAAATCATCATCCCCGATAAAAGAAATACAAATATGGAAATCCCGATATTAAATATAAACAAGAAAAAAACCATCCCTAAGCGAGTAGTCGTTTTGGTAATGGTCAAATTTTTATTATCGTGATCCTCAATTTCTGCTTGCACGGCTGCTTCTCGATCTTCTCCATTGTTTGTATCAGGACTGATGGAAACTAAAGCGTCCACTCGTTCTTCTCCAATCGCTTCTTTGTCCGAGTTATCAAACTGCAATAATAACCATGGTTGCTCCACTTGAATGGAAAAAAGGTTATTTCGAATCATATCGACACTATCACTTCCTTGACTGTTGGAGTTAGGCATAAGAATGTTTGTACCTAAGTCAAGTGCTGCTTCACTTACATCTGCGGAAAAATCATTAATTTTTGTAATATAGGTTGGGGCAAACGCAATAAAAGCCGCTGATACGATAAACACCACTAGGAAATTCAAAATAGCACGAAAAGCCTTTGTTGTTTCTCGTTTCATGAGACCTGTATAGGTAACATAAATTCCAACAATCAATACAAAGAGAAGAAGGAAACCAACATAAAAACCTTCTGTTCCAAAACCTTGTGCAGTAACTCCAGCCAATGTTTGCATATTCTGTCCGATGGCGGTTGCTGTTTCAGAAATAAAATCAAGAGAATACGCTTGTTGTACTAAATAACCAGTGGCATTGGAAAGATATAAATTGATAATCCAAATAAAATTGGTGATCGTGTACAGTCCGTACATGACTTGTTTTCCGATTCCATCATCCCAATTCCACGGCAGCCAATCCCACCCCGAATCCACAAAAAAATCTAACTGATAATGGTCGAGTGGATACAAGGAATAAAGATTGTCCTCTGATACCGTATCATCAACTAATCCAGCAGCCTGTGTTACAGTAAACAGGGAAAGAAACAATAAAAAAATGACCGCACCAATGAGTACCGTCATCCATACAATCTTTTTCAGTTTTGGTTTGTTCATCTTATCACTGCCTTTCTAGGACAGGTGGTCGAGTGTCGAAAGCGTCAAATAAATCTTCAAACACAGGATGAACCTGAATAATCCCAACTCGTCCATATAAATCTTGCATAAGGCATTGTCCATTTTCCAATTCTCTTAATCGACGTTGATTGGCTTCATCTTCCGCGTCCACGCCAAAAAATTGCAGCGTTTTTTTAATTTCTGTACTATCCCTGGAACGAAACGCAAATTTCACACCAATATTATTCTTCAATTTTTCGTCTGTTAGATCGTCAGCGTTCTGGGTAACAAAGTACACACCTGCATTCATGGAGCGGCCAGCACGTACCAGTTTATTAGAAAGTGTTTTCCCTTGTGCCACTTGTAAAAAGCTCCAGGCCTCATCAACATCTACAATTTTAAAAATACTGCGATCAGAGTGAATGAAGTCTAAGGCAAATGTAGAAATAATAATTAACATGGCGACACTCAACAATTCCATTGTCGTGTATTCTTCAAAGTTGGTTTCCGCGTCAGGCAATACTAAATCTGCCACCTGTATAATATTGAGCTGTTTTTCTAAGCTGATAGAATTTTGAACCGTTCCGTCTGAAAAGAGAAGGTGGGCAAAGTCATAATCGGTAAAACTTTCGATATGATCTGCAATAGTGGAAGCAAGCGGATTTGGATCACTCCTTAGTTCATGAATCACCAGCATTAAGCCGCGTTCCTCTTGTTGACCGATTGCTCGAATAGCTCGTCGTAAGACAGGAAACTTATCACCATCCCGACTGGAAATACCCGTTAAGAAGGTAAGAATATCAATCGCTAAACTTTCCGAATCCTTCTTATTTTTCATAATGACAAACGGGTCAAGCAGCCCTTGATTGCTTTCTTCACTGGTTAAATTAACGATATTAATTTCATCAGCAATATCAGGTAAAGCTTCTTTCCAGCCGCCACGTTCGCCCTTAGGGTCGACAACCAATGCTTGACCACCAAAAAGAACGGCATAGTATACCAGTAAGTTATTGGAGAACGATTTTCCACCACCAAGTGAACCTAAAAAAGCAGAGGCCAAAGCGTTCGTGACAGAGCCTTTTACACCTTGACTAGCGAGACTAGGATTGAGATAGACATTTCTTCCCGTATCTAAGTTGTACCCAAAATAAATGCCTTCATTTTCTCCTAACATTTGCGTTGCACCAAATCCAAGGCCAGCTAAAAAATCCGAAGTGACATACTGTACATAGTCGGAGATATAGCGTTTACTGGCAGGAATAAATTCACCATGTAAACCCAACATATCGCCAAATGGGCGAACAAGTTTTACATTTAAGTCATCATAAAAATCTTTGACTTCATTACAGCGTTGTTTGAGTTCATCCAAACTAGAAGCAGATACCCGAATGACATAGCTTAACTTATACATGGATTCTTTCGTCTGATCGAGGACATCCTCTAATTCATTGACTTGTTCCAAAGCTTCCAACACGTTATTTCCCGTTTCATTATCTGAATCCATCGCATGGTTATCTAAATCCTTTAATTCCTTTTTCTTATTGCGTACGGTTGATAATGCTTTTTTATTGGTGACTATCTCGACATGCATAGAGGTGTCGATTGGAAACGTGAATTGTTGTTGCTGATAGTAAAAGATTTCATCACTGGGAAATTCCAAATCACCAACAATGGAATTAATGGTAAAGTAAGCAACATAAGTTGTTGTATCTTCCTGTTCCAACTTGATGTAACGCTGTTTTTCTGTAATCAGACAGCGTGTGGGTTTAATGAGGTCATAACGTTTGACGTAAGTTTCTTTTTCACCTTTCTCATAAGAGAGGTTATAACTGTAATCTTCAAAGGCAATACCCGTTTGTCCGTGTAAGTGTTCGATTAAATACCCCATGTCATTTTTCGTTAAAGGCCGAACCTTAAAACGCTTAGTGATTTTATTTTGTAATAATTGTTCCATTTTTAGAAAACGAGCAACTTCACTATGTGGCATAGAAACAAAATCACCCATTAAATGATGATTCACGTCTCGAACAAAGGTTGAGAGAGACGCCGTTACTGATTCTCCCATCGATTTCATACTGACTTCTTCTTCATTCAACAAAAGCTTAAATCCAATAAAGAAACGATAATCGACTTGATGTTCTCCAATCATGGAAACAAGGGCTTCTGTTTGATCGTCAATTCGATTGTAAGCTGCTTCTTGCAGCCTTCCTGTTACAAGTTCTTTACTTCGTTCTTGTACCGAACGAATACTGCTCTCGGTGCTTATCTGTAAGGCATGGATTTTTCCATCTTGATTTTGGGCAATGAGTTGACGAAAGTGTTCGTGTACTTGCATTTTTTCATCTTCAGATAAGAAGGAATAGTTGTATGGCAATAATTCGTAATAAGCAAATGCTTCTCCATCATGATTAAAAACAAGGTTATTTTCGATATATTTAATTGGATAACTCATACGATTTTCCCCCTTACCGCTGTAATGGTTTCATTGACCGATTGTTTTTTAAATTTGACTGGCTTGTTTGCATAGGTCACTTTAGGGCGAAACCAATACGTGATAACAGACTTTAGGAAACCATAAGGTTTTTTGCCGTCAAAGCTCTTTTTACTCATAAACCATGTCAACGCTACTGGAACACCAACATATTTTAATAGTACTCCATCAATCAAAGAGAGGGGAGGAAGGTTTCCAAGTAACATAACGGCCAAAAGAGAAAGCACAAACCAAGTCATCTGCGAAAAAGTGACAGGAAAGGGCAAACGAAAATCGTTGATCGCATAAATGACTTTTTCCACCGACCAAATTCGTGTGTAGCTCTTTAATTTTTTCACGTCTTAACATCCTTTCCAAAGAAAAAAGCAGCCTGTGTCTTGAACTGTGCCCCGTCAAGTAGACAGTAAAAAAACAAAAACTCTATGCAACAGCCTGGTCCCGATATTCCAACGGTGTCAGGCTGTTTAATTTCTCCTGGTAACGTTCTTCATTATAAAATTGGATATATCGATCAATATCCTCTACTAATTCTTCAAAGCTCTTATATCGTTTTAAATCATAAGATTCACTTTTAAAATGGCCAAAAAAGCTTTCTACAGGCGCATTATCAATACATTTCCCAACACGGGACATGCTGCGTGTAATCTCGGCTTTTGTTGTCACCAAACGATATTCCCTCGATGTATATTGCGAACCCCGATCACTATGCAGTAAAGGCGTGGCACCTGGATTTGCTTCCAGTGCTGCTTTAATGGTTTCCATAACCAGCTCATTATCGTTATAATAACCAACCTTATAGGCAACAATCGAACCATCATAAAGGTCTTTAATGACGCTTAAATAAGCTTTATGACTCAGGCTGTATTTTAAATGTGTGATATCCGTTACCCATTTCTGATTTGGCTTGTCTGCCGTAAATTCCCGGTTCAAAATATTCTCCTCCATGTTGACGTAGCTTGTTTTGGTGGAATATCCATTCGAACGACGGATAAATGATTTTAAGCCTAATAAAATCATCAAACGACGAATGCGCTTCAGATTATATCGTTTTCCGTATTTGCGATCAATCACCATTCTGATTCGCCGATAGCCATAGATTCCTCCGTACTGTTTAAAAATCATTTGGATTTTCTTGATTAGCCATGCATTTTCGTCTTCTTGTTCGCCTGGTATGTGATGCAGCCACTTATAATATCCAGAGCGGGACACCTTTAAAATATCGCATAGTAATTGAATCGGCATGCCTGTTTCTTCATGATAGGCATGAATGGCTTCAAATGCCGGGACTTGTTTCCTTAATCGTTCGATCCTCTCCTTTCGATTTCCTCTAACTTTTTTAAGAGACCAGCTTCTGCCTCCAAATATTGATTACGGTGTTCTAATTCCTTAATCCGAAGCTTTAATTTTTCTTCTTCCGTTAGATTTGGCTTAGTTTCTAATGTCTTCCCGCGGCGGTCCTGAAGAGCCTGCTCTCCGTCTTTCTCATATTTACGAACCCAGCTATAAACCTGTTGATAGGAAACTTTATACTTCTCCGCTGCTTGATGATAATTGGAATCATTGGCAATCGCATATTGGACAATCTCTATCCGTTCTTTGAATGTGGTTTTACGTCCTTCGCTCATTTTAACGCTTCCTTTACTAGTGGATTTTATTGCTTTACCACTAGTATAAAGCTTTATCCAACGACGTAAAACGGAAGTGGACGAAATATTAAATTGTTCACATGTTACCTTGAGGCTATTTTCTTGTTCAAGATAGAACGCTACAGCCTGTCTTTTTAATTCCTCTGGGTACTGTTTCCAATTCCTTGACTCCTTCAATCCATCTATCCCATTACTTTTATATTTACGAACCCATTCTTTCACCGTATTTTCATACATTTCATATTTTCTTGCGATAGCACTAATCGGTTTCTTTTCTTCCGTCACCTTTTGTACAATCTCCATACGTTCTTCTAGCGTATGTTTGGTTATTCTTTTAGACATTAAAAATACTCCCTTCCTAGTAGGAGAGAATTTTTATTATTTCTCTGTCTACTATAAAGGGAGCATATCATCTAAACAAGCTGCCTTTCTATTTATTGCTTATATTCAAAGATTCCATGGGAGGTAACAAGAAAATCACCATTGATTTCAAGATCACGTCCGTATGAACTGTAATCAAAATAGTATTGTAAACTGGGATCTACACCACTAAGCATTCCAGTTTCCTCTATATAATACCGAGCTACATCTTCCATACTTTCACAATCAGAGTAACATTCAATAGCATCTTGATGTTCCAATAATTCTTCGACGCTATTAAACCAATAACTCTGTATTTCGGAGAGAGCGTCATACAAGGGAGTGCCTTCAATTTCCTGTACCATTTCACATAAACGATTGATTTCGGAAATCGGCGTGTACTCATGGATTTCAAACGGCAATTCAAAGTCGTGTATGGCGTATTCTTCATATTCACCGTTTAACCCAATTCGTTCTTTTACTTCCTCTACATCAATAGGTGGCGTAAACCAAGCACCAACCGTTTCTCCTTCATTATATTTTCCGAGGTTTGCTATATACACTTGCATTTCCATGTTTTAAAGCCTCCTAACAAAAGAAAAACAGCCTGTTAGTACAAGCTGCTTTTCCATTTATTTTAGATATTCAAATATACCATTGGCAGTCACAAGAAAATTGCCATGAATCTCAAAATCTCGCCCAATAGCTTGATAATCAATATAGTCTTCAAGATTAAAAGGGACTTCTGCAAATAGACGGGTTATACCTGATTCTTCCATCCAAAATTTCGCTATATCTATTAAATCGGTACAATCAGGGTAATAAAGGATTTTATACTGATTTTCAAGTAATTCTTCTAAGCTATTAAACCAATGTTTTTGTACTTCGGGAAGAGCGTCGTATAAGGGGGAACCTTCCATTTCTTGCACCATTCCGCATAAACGATTGATTTCAGAAACAGGTGTGGATTCGTCTATTTCAAAGGGTAAATCATAATCAAAAATGGCATATTCTTTGTATTCCCCGTCCAAACCTATACGTTCTTTCATTTCCTCCAAATCAATAGGTGGTTCAAACCAAGATCCTCTGATTTGATCCTCCTTATATCTATCAAGATTCACAATAAAAACTTGCATTCTCATGGAAATTCACCTCTTTTCTAAAAAAGAATCATAAAAAAAGCACCAGCAAGGTGTTTACTGGTACATCACATAAACTTATTTATCCCTTCCGCGCTACCGCTTGGATCACCATTTGTCTGCAGAACATAAGGAAAGCACTTATCTTCCACAGACAAACGGTACAATTTAAGCCCCTATTATCCTGTTAAATAGGTTTAATAACACATCTTTTACACCTGAAGCGTTAAAGACTAGTCCAACAGCAACGAGAGCAATAATCAGAAAACCTATCAATTTGGAAAACTCACGCTTAAATCCTAAATAAATGCCAATCACAACAATAGCCATTAACACTAAGGATTGTGCGTTGTCCAAAAACCAGTTATAAATATTCTGCCCGAAATTCATTTGACTGTCTCCTTTCTATTTTTCATCATTTTTAGTGGACGGAAGGCGAATCGCTTTCTCTACAGGAACAGTTTGTTGCAAAAGTATCTTTTGATGACGGTCCGATAACTCTGCTTGTGCTAACATATCTTTGATGACAGTGGTTTGATTGATTTCATCCACTTCTGTTGCTAACTTCCAAGTAGGAGCAACCTGATGAGCTAACCATCTCAACGTTTTATCAAATGTGTACGGTTCTGGTTTTGTCGTTAAAGAAATTTTTCGATTCACACCTAAATCCAAAAAGCGTTGCCAATCTGCATTCATTTTCCAACTGCTCCGCCGTTTTTTCTCATCCTTATCTACAAAACGAATGTAACGGTTAATGATGGAGAAGGCGGTTTTTCCTGCGTCCTCATAAGTCATTAAGTCAACAATCGCATGGTAGGCTCGATCATTTTTAAGTCGAATTTCAAAACGATTTTTCACCTCGGTGTCCTCGATAGACGTACCAAATTTCACATACTGCTCATAATCTTTTTCATAGATACTAAAATATACGTCGCTTTTTAACGAACCGATATATAAGGTATGACCCATGTCAGGTTTATCTTCTGCATGAACTAGTTCACCCGAACGATAGCTTTTAAAATTGCGAAATACCGTGACACATTCTTCATTTCTGCATTTTTGAGTGAGAAAGGGGATATCCAAAATTCCTGTCTTATCATTAATGGCAAGGTCAATTCGCTTAAAGACACCACCCACACGAAACACTTCCATAAAAAAATCAAACCATGTGCGTTGTTGGGCTAAAAGGAAATTTTCAAATTGACGACAACCTTTCCCTTTTAGTTCAAGCAGACATCCTTTGTCCTCGTCAGGAGATACCATTACCACAATATCTCCATAGACATATTGCTCAAAGTACGAGTAAAAAGCAAAATCTTCATGAAGCATATAACTCTTTTTTAACTGCAAAATATCTTCAATCACTGGTGTAGGATTCGTTGTTAAAAATCGAATTCGCACATAGTCAAATAATATCTCCAAAGGTGCTTCTGGGTTAAACTGTTCTAAAATATCAAACAAAGTAGTTTGAATAGCTTCTGAAGGTGTCACTTTTCCTGTCTCAATTTCACTTAGATATTGTCTTGAAATCCCAACGTGTATCGCCAATTTATTTTGGGATACGCCATATTCCAATCTCTTTTCTCTTAATACGTGATACCAAGGCATTTGATACACTTGCATTCCTCCTAACTAAAAAAAAGATGTCAACTTTGACTTAAAAGCTGACATCTTTGTGATATATCCCTAACCGTTGTGCCATCAGGCTTTATTGGCTTTTGGAACAGTTTTCAATTGTTTTTCTACCCCCCTGTTAGATAAGGGGGGTTAAAGCGTGGCTGTCGCCACGCAGGCTTAACCCAGCACAGCGCCTTTCGCTTCGCACGGCGCCGCACTGGGCAGCCTTTAGTTTGTGAGTTTACCTATTTCTTTTAGGAAGTCATGTCCTTTAGGGACAAATGCTGTGTAAAATTCAGAGATCACATTATCTCCTTTATCTACATAGCCGCGTCCTTTGATTTGTTTAAGAAAAAATTGCTTTTGCACATCTGACCCAAAAAGCATTCCGTACCCCAGTTCTGATATACGCCCTAAACCTACCCTGAAATTAAATTGGTCACGAATCCCATCCCCAAGGTATTTTGCGTCTGGTCTTTGACAAGCAAGAATTAAGAAGAAGCCTGACTGCCTACCCAACATAACAATCTGTTTCAGTTTACTCATGACTTTGACGCTTTCTTTCCCGACCATTTCCATAAATGAGGTGTACTCGTCAAAGATTAAAAAACGGGCTGGCAAGCCTAAATAGGCATAGTTTTCACCAGTCTTATAATTTGGCATTTGCTTCATTTCTTCGTTCCGTTTCATCATGTCTTCATAGAACTGATCAATACAAGCTGTCATATCTTCCTTTTTGTAGTACACGTCAGGCATAACGGTAGCTAAGTCTGCCAAATCAGCATTTTTAGGATCTAGGATATATAGTTTTGCGTCTGTTTTGAGTAGAGCTTCAATCAGTGTCAGAATAAAATAGCTTTTTCCGCCACCTGTACCGCCAGCGATCAACATATGCGGTAACTTATCATACTCCCAATAAAAAGACTCCATTAATTTTAAACTTCCATCCTGTGCGATAACCTCATCAATGGAAATGCGGTTCGCAATCATATCATAGAAAAGCGTGTACTCCACGTAGGAATCACGTAATTCCTTCGATACCAATTCACAATACAAACCGCTTTCCAGTTTGGTTTCTAAATTTAATAATGGTTCTTGAAACTTGCCAAGTGTAATCTCTACTTGAATGTAAAACAAACCCTTTTCAAACCGATAATAGATTTTCGGAAAATGACTGATTTTCTCCTTTGATTTATTAGATGGGATATCCTTAAAGAAGCTCTCTTGCGTGACTTGTTTTGTTTCGTACCAGCTGTTTTCTAAAACCATTTTAGCAAGTTTTTGACGATGAATAAGCTGTTTGAAGTGGTTATAGCAATAACGATAATAAACAAAAGCACAAGCTGCCGTTAAAACGAGACTAATACACAACGCCACTAATCCATACTTGCTAATAAAATGTGCTTGTAGTTCTTCAAGTTCCCATGTTGTAGACAATAAAAAAGATAAGTGAAAAGGGAGGAAGAATAGAAGCCATATACCAACCAGCGATATAAACACAAATTGAAAAACGAGAGAAGCGTCTTTTTCTCTAATACGTTTCCCTCGTTTTTTGAAAGGTTTCATTCTTATTTATCCTTATTAGGTGGTGTTTTTGATGGTTTTTCTCCAATAGTTGAAGTTGCTTTTCCTTTTAACACGATGTCATCGGCTTTTATATACCAATCGACATCCGCACCACGAAAGGTAGCATTGGCGACCGTATCCGCAATAGGGTTCATAATTTCTACTTCTGCATTATAATCAAACTCTTTTAATGGAACAGAAGCAGGAAGACTTACTTGTATCATGCGTCCTTGTTCCCTGGACTTTAAATCATACGTGCGTTCCTTTACCTCTGTAGAAACAGTACCATCTTCATTTTGAAGGAACACTTCGCGTCGTAAAGCAGAAAATTTCAATACCCCAAATGTTTTTTCCTTATCAATCACAATTCCTTGTGCTAATCTCATGTGATATTCCTCCTTATATGTTGACTATGTTATGCTTTGACGATGTTGTCAGCATGTAGTATATAATTTGTAAAACCACGATCACCGATTTTATAGCCTTCTGCGGTAATACGTGCATTCACCAGTTTTACTTTGTCCTCATGTTCAAAGAATTTTTCCCCAGCTTCATTCGGGAGAACAACCTCAATATCATCTGCCCGTTGAATATCGGAATACAGATTATAACTGCGGGATAATGTTGTCATACGTCCATTAATCCGTCGTTGTTCTACTTTTCCTTCTCCTGCATATTCTAAGTTTCCAAATGTTTTCTCCATATTTGGGATGACATATTTTAGTTCCATAATAATGACCTCTTTTCTTTATTATTTTATTTCTTAAATACATAACAAAAACGATAAAAGCGGAGGAGAACGTGAATAATAAATAATCATATCAAATGACCTCCTGTCACTTCATTTTCTTAACCAAATACTTGTTCTCTGTATTCTTTTTATACAGAAAGAATTCTATAAAAGAATCTTTAAGCTACATAAATTAACTATCTTGAAGCATTTCTTTATATTTTTGAATATCTATTGTGTCTTCTAAATCGCAAAGACGGCTATCCAATCCTCTTTGCACATCTTCTTCTGAATGACCTGCTGCTCTTAAATCCTTTTCTATTTCTGCCTTTACATTATCATCAAGTACACAAATAAAAGTTGTGATATTCATAATCATTCTCCTTTTATAATTAAAAACGATAATCAACACGTCCGTATATTACACACCAAAAAACAATCATGGATTCCCCTTTTTTATCACGCACTAATTTTCCATGAAGAAAAAACGGATACTCTTCAATCTCAACCTCATTCAGCACAAAATGGTCATCAATCCATTCCATGACCTTATCTTCGTATATTTCTTCCTCTTTCAAAGACATCATGTTCCTTCTCCTTTCCTGCGTCTTTATCCATTAAAAAAGCATGTCAGATGACCATAATCCAACAAGCTAAGAAATTAATTATCTATAAACTTTCTGCAACACCAGCCATAATATATTCGGCACATGGTACAGCAATTGAATTTCCAAGTGCTTTATATCTGGCATAATCGCTGATTGCTTTTTCTTGTTCTCCAAAAGCTGTCCAGCCTTCGGGCAATCCCATCAAACGTTCACATTCCAATGGAGTAAGCTGCCGAATAAAACCTTCTTTTTCTTTCCCTTCATACCAAAACGAAAAAAGATTAACGGAACCAGCTAGCATTGTTGGAAAAGGGTCATCTGTCTTTCCGAAACTTCCAATGAATCCTGTTTCGTTTTTTTCTTTTGCGGCACTTCGCATACGTCTTTCTTGAAAGGGTCGGATGATGGGTATGTTCCTCCTTGTTTCTTTAACAGGTATTCCACAGGAGCCGGCGGAGGACAGCCTGTTTTTTCCGCAAGACGCAGGAAACGATTGCAAATCACGGGCTTTAAATAATATTTCTTTGGCACGGTTTCCTCTAAAATCTGCCACGAGGAAGATACGTCTTCTTCTTTGAGCGAGAGTGGGCTTTCCCCAATATCGGGCGTCCAACAATCGCCAACAGACATCAACGTTGTTCCCTCGAACCATTCCGGCGTTTGCCCATCCTCCAGAAGTAGGCATTGGAATTTTGGAACCTGTGAAAGATTCCAGCACGGCTTTAAAATCCATCCTGTTATTTGATGAAAAAGCTCCCATGACGTTTTCCCAAACAGCGATAACTGGATAGACACCATTCGTTGCACACCTCATTTCTTCAATAATTCGTAATGCTTGATAAAATAAGTTGGATTTACTTCCAGCAAGGCCTTCTCGCTTACCAATGTTAGATAAATCCTGACAAGGAGAACCAAAGGTAATGATATGAACAGGTGGTATTTCTCCACCATCTATTTTTGTAATATCTCCAAGATGAAGCATATTAGGAAAATGACGTTTCGTAATTGCAATTGGTGCCTTCTCAACTTCACTTGCCCAAACAGGTTTCACTCCATAAAAAGAAGCAGCTAAAGGAAATACACCGATTCCATCAAATAAACTTCCTAACGTAAGAAGTTTCATATCAATCACAACCTTTATTTCATTTATTAGAGGTTCATTTTTTATAAGAAAATCAATAAATTCTCAAAATAAATTTCCAATTTTGACATAAAAAAATAGACGTTCATTTTTCTGAACGCCTAAAATTTTTAAACTTACTTATTATGGAATTTTTATTTTGTTGTGTCTCCATATACCAGATTGATTCCCACTGAAACGTCAACATGATGTTTTAGCACTTTTTTTCGCCCATTTTGACCATCAGGTATAAATTGGTAATGCTTGTGAAACACTGTCATACTAAGGATTTCGACGTATTCTTCCGTTGTATCGAAACTATAACCTCCACATGTGTCGTCTGCGGAAACATATCCACTGGTTGCACTTCTTTCACCTCGTAATCCCCATCTGCTAATATGCGCAAGTCTCGTGCCAGTGTAGATGGGTTACAGGAAACATAAACAATCCGCTCTGGTTTCATTTGCAGCATTGCTTGTAATAGGGCCTGATCACAGCCTTTTCGTGGTGGGTCGACGACGATGACATCTGGGTGTAATCCTTGTGCCTGCCACCATGGTAAGACCTTTTCAGCTTGACCAACAAAGAATTCGGCGTTGTCGATATGATTTAATCTGGCATTTGCCTTTGCGTCGTTAATCGCCTCTGGTACGATCTCGACTCCATATATTTGCTTTGCTTGCTGAGCCAGGAAGAGTGAAATGGTTCCAATTCCACAATAGGCATCGATCACTGTTTCGCTGCCGGTTAAGTTGGCATATTGCAAAGCCTTGTCATAAAGCTTTTTCGTTTGGATTGGGTTGACCTGATAAAAGGATTTAGCGGAAATAGCAAAACGTATATCACCAATTTCATCATAAATATATTCCTCGCCCCATAGTACCTTGGTTTTCTTACCCAAAATCACATTGGTACGATCTGGGTTGACATTGTGAATAATCGACTTTACATTTGGATAATGTTCGGTAATTTCCTTAACTAACTGATCAAGACCATGTACTTTGCTTGGCTTAGTAATAATCACGACCATCATTTGCTTAGTCACTTGACCTGAACGAACCATAATATGTCGCAGCACGCCACGATGCTGTTTTTCATCATAGGCAGGGATACCTAAGCGATTGGCAATCTCACGGATGTGACCGACCATTTCATCATTGGCGTGATCCGTGATAATACAGCGATCCATGTCTGTGATAATATCATGGCTTTTCTTGCGGTAAAAACCGGTAATCAATTCCCCATTTTTGTCGCCGACAGGGATCTGCACCTTATTTCGGTAACGCCATGGGTCTTTCATTCCGATCGTTGGATGGACCATAATATGGTCGAACTGACCAAATTTTTTTAATGCGCTGACTACCTGTGTGCGTTTCCTGTCCAATTGCATCTCGTAATCCATATGCTGCAATTGGCAACCGCCGCATTTGTAATAAACATTACAAGGAGGATCTACTCGATGTTTACTTGGTTCGATGAGTTTCGTTAATCGACCAAAGCCAAAATTCTTTTTCACCTTGATAACTTTTACCTCGGCCGTTTCGCCTGGCAGTCCATAAGGAACAAATAAGGGATAGCCGTTCACTTTTCCAACGCCATCGCCTTCATGGGTAATATCTTCAAATCTTATTTCAAGGGTTTGATTTTTCTGTACAGGAGGGGTTGTTTTTGTCATGTTATCTACTTCCTTTTCATCAGTCGACATTAGATCTTATCGTATCTTGTCCAAATTTTATCATAGCTATCTACAAATAGGAAATAGCCTGTCTAAATAGATCATTTCCTGGGAAATAATAATCAGGCTTGATCCTATAATATGCGAAAAAAAGCACACTCTTACTCAGAATGTGCCTCATTACTTATTCTTTTTATGGTTTCCTGTTTCTCCATAAATGTCGAGGAGACAAAAAACTCAATATGCTGATACAAATTTTCAAATTCTCCTGGCAGCATACCGCCAAATTCCCCGTCGATATTCAATTGCATTTTTTCTTCAGCATGTACCTTAATACGATTTGCCTTGGCATAAAAGATATGATCGTCTTCTAGATGTGCCCCTTTTGTTGCGAGACTAGCAATGCGTACAAATTCAGCAAGATTTGTTTTGCGAAGGATCAATAAATCGAAATAACCATCGTTCATTTGAGCAGCAGGGGCGAGTTTTTCAAAACCACCAACCGAATTCGTATTCGAAACGAGAAAGAGCATAATCTCATCTTCAAATATATGACCATCGTATTCAATCGTTGCTTTGATTGGTTTCAAGGATGGTAACATTTCCATCCCTTTCAAATAATAAGCCAACTGTCCTAACATCGTTTTTAGCTTACTTGGCACCTCGTAGGTTAGCTCTGTCAGTTTACCACCACCGGCAATATTCATAAAGTGATGATCGTTGACTTTCCCGATATCCAGTCGCATCGTATGATGTTCTAATATGGTGTCTACTGCCTTATGAATCTCACGGGGAATACCTAACGCTCTGGCAAAGTCATTCGTTGTGCCCACTGGAATAATTGCTAATTTAGGGCGATTGGGCTGTTCTGCTATTCCATGAACCACCTCATTTACGGTTCCATCTCCACCTGCAGCAATAATCAAATCAAATTGCTGTTCTACAGCCTTTCTTGCAGCGTTTATCCCATCTCCTTCGGATGTCGTTGCATGTGCAGAAGTTTCATATCCTGCCTCTTCAAACTTTCGAAGTACTTCCGGCAGTTCTTTTTTAAATGCCTCCCGCCCAGATGTTGGGTTGTAGATTATGCGTGCACGCTTCATCTTGTTCTCTCCTTCAACGTAAGTTGCTACCTTCTATCATAATCCTTTTCCGCCTAAAAGCAAACTTGCAGAAGATCCGTTTCATCATTCCGCTTAACATAATAGGAAAGGCAGGGAAAAGGACTGTGCGGCTCTGCACACTCCTTTTCCAAGCCTTTACCGCTTGTTGATTTCCTCTAGAATGATTTTGTTTACCATTGGCGGATTGGCTTGACCTTTGGTAGCCTTCATTGTTTGGCCAACTAGGAATCCGAGTGCCTTATCCTTACCATTCTTATAATCAACGATCGATTGTTCATTTTCATCAAGAATCTTACTAATAATCTCGCGTAACTGTCCTTCATCTGATATTTGTACAAGTCCCTTGTCTTTCACAATCTGATCAGGATCGCCACCATTTTTCACTAGCTCGGCGAACACTTTCTTCGCCATTTTCGATGAGATCGTACCATCCGCAATCAGCTGAATCATTTTCGCAAGGGCTTCAGGGGTCATTTTCAACTCATGAAGTTCTACCTGTTCTTTGTTTAAAAAGGCAGATACCTCACCCATCAGCCAGTTCGATGCTTGTTTGACATCTGCACCTGCGGCAATGGCTCCTTCAAAGAAATCAGACATTTCCTTGGTACTCGTTAAGACGGCTGCGTCATAAGCTGGTAAGTCTAACTCCTGCACATAACGCTCTCGTCTGGCATCAGGAAGTTCAGGAATTTCTGCACGAATACGTTCTTTCCATGCATCATCAATATATAAAGGTACCAAATCTGGTTCTGGGAAATAACGATAGTCGTCAGAACCTTCTTTGACACGCATCAAGATCGTTTCCTTGGTTTGTTCATCATAGCGACGAGTTTCTTGAAGAATTTCACCGCCGGCAAGTAATACTTCACGCTGGCGCTTTTCTTCAAATTCCAAGCCTTTTTGCACAAAAGAGAAGGAATTCAAGTTTTTTAGTTCGGTTTTGGTACCAAATGCTTCCTGACCTACTGGGCGAATGGAGATATTGGCATCACAACGAAGGGAGCCCTCTTCCATCTTACAATCAGATACACCGGTATACTGAATAATATTTTTTAATTTCTCGAGATAGGCGTAGGCCTCTTCTGGTGTACGGATATCAGGCTCAGATACAATCTCCACTAACGGTGTACCTTGACGATTATAGTCTACAAGCGAATAACCATCGTCACCATGGGTTAATTTACCGGCATCTTCTTCCAAATGAAGGCGGGTAATACCGATTTTTTTCTTTTCACCATTTACTTCAATTTCGATCCAACCATGTTCTCCAATCGGTTGATCAAATTGCGAAATTTGGTATGCTTTAGGGTTATCTGGATAAAAATAGTTCTTCCGATCGAACTTAGTATCTGTAGCAATCTCACAATTAATCGCCATCGCAGCTTTCATCGCATAGTTTACGGCCTCTTCATTCAATACAGGTAGAACCCCTGGATAACCTAAGTCAATTGGATTTACATTACTATTTGGTTCGGACCCAAAGGCGTTGGAGGCAGGGCTAAAGATTTTTGAAGCTGTTTTCAATTCTACGTGTACCTCTAAACCGATGATTGTTTCAAAGTTTGTCATTATTGGTCACCTCCCAAGCTAGGGCGTTTGGTATGAAAATCTGTTGCTTTTTCAAAGGCATATGCGGTACGGTAGATCATCGATTCATCGAAATGCTTACCAATAATTTGTAACCCTATTGGTAAACCTTTGCTCGAGAAACCACACGGTATCGAGATACCTGGTAAACCAGCTAAGTTAACTGGCGTTGTTAATACATCATCTGTATACATGGTTAACGGGTCATCGATTTTTTCCCCAACTTTATAGGCAGGGGTTGGTGTTGTTGGACCTACAACCACATCATAATCAGCAAAAATTTTGTCGAAATCATGTTTAATCAACGTACGTACCTTCTGTGCTTTTTTATAATAGGCATCATAATAACCAGAGCTGAGGGCAAACGTTCCCAGCATGATCCGACGTTTTACTTCGTCGCCAAAGCCTTCTGCACGGGATTCTTTAAACATGTCTATCATATCAACAGGCTTCTCGGTACGCTTACCGTAGCGGACACCGTCAAAACGAGCAAGGTTGGAACTTGCTTCTGAAGATGCCAATAAATAATAAGCAGCAACGGCATATTTAGAGTGTGGCAGAGAAACCTCTTCCCAAGTTGCTCCCAACTCCTCATATTGCTTCAGTGCAGCTAATATGGCATTTTTTACTTCTGGATCAACACCTTCTGCCAGATATTCTTTCGGAACGGCAATGCGCAAACCTTTGACATCCTGATTAAGTGCCTCACTATAGGAAGGAATATCCACATTTGCGGATGTTGAATCCATCTTATCATGGCCAACGATCGCCTGTAATAAGTGAGCATTATCTTCTACGGTTCTCGTAATCGGACCAATCTGATCTAAGGAAGAAGCGAAAGCCACTAAACCAAAGCGAGAAACCAAACCATACGTAGGTTTTAAGCCAACGACACCACAGAAGGCTGCAGGCTGGCGGATCGATCCACCTGTATCAGAACCTAGAGAGAATAGTACCTCTCCTGCTGCCACGGCTGCTGCAGAACCACCACTGGAGCCACCTGGTACATAATCGGTATTCCAAGGATTGCGCGTATTAGGATAACTGGAATTTTCAGTAGAAGAGCCCATCGCAAACTCGTCCATATTCAGTTTTCCAATTGTAACAGTTTTTTCTTTATTCAATTTCTGAATAACCGTTGCATCATACAGCGGGTCGGTTAAATTATCGAGGATTTGGCTAGCACATGTAGTGCGTAATCCTTTCGTAACGATATTATCTTTAATTCCAATTGGCATACCATACAGAATAGCAGCCTCTGTTCCCAGTTGTTCATCTAATTCTTTTGCCTGTCGCTCTGCTTCCGCTTTATTTAATGTAATAAATGCCTTGACTTGATCATCGACTTCATCGATACGATCAAACGAGGCTTGTACAAGATCACTAACGGTAATTTCTTTGTTATGTAGCTTGTCTTGTAATTCTTTTAATGAATAATCAAAAAGTGACAAATGAAACCCTCCTTATTCTAAGATAGATGGTACACGGAACTGACCATCCGCTTGATCTGGCGCATTTTTGAGCGCGTCTTCTTTGGTAATCCATTCTGCTGCTTCATCTTTACGCAGCACATTCTTTAAATCGAGAACATGTGTCGTTGGTTCTACCTCACTAGTGTCCAATTCATTAAGTAACTCTGCGTAATTAATGATATCCCCTAGTTGTTGGGTAAACATCTCTACTTCTTTTTCATTTAATGCAAGACGAGCTAAATTTGCCACGTGCTTTACTTGTTCTTTTGAAATCTCCGCCACGTGTTTCACCTCCATGTATTATTTTCATATTAATAAATTTGTTAGTGGGACTTATCGAGGAATCCGTCCACTATCCCTTACTTCCAAACTTTTTTACCTTCTCAAGTCTGGAAGCAAGGAGGTTCGGACGTTTGCACCATGATAAAATACATAACGTATATTTTACCATTAATTCTGCTTTTCTAAAACCGTTTTGTGCCATAAGTTTTCATAAAGCCTTCATTGATGCTTAGCTAGACTGATCAGAATGTATTGTAGGAAAACGTACGAACATTTAATGCAGAATAAATAGATTTAACGGTAAATATGCACAAATCCCTCTTCTTCTCCTGCTTCCCTGACAATTACTGCTTCTTGCCTTTCACCGGATTTTATATTGATTTCAATCGGATATTCATTGGAAAAACCGGATAGCACCAGACCATAGACATATTGCGTAAAACCAATCAATTCCGCCTTACCATAAAAAGAAACTGGAATATCAACCGTTAACCTGCGCAAATTGCCATCTTGGAAAAAGCCTCTGCCTATTACACTTACATAGTTGGGAAAATACGAAGCAACATCTGATTCAAAATCAACTAACGTTGCCGCTATATCTGGGCTAACCTCTTGCGCATGATTAGACGGGAATAACACGGTTTCCTCGTTAATATCATCCCAATCATCTACAGAGGCGCTATCGGCAGGAACATTGCTTACTGCTACATAATGTCCTGGAACTAACGAGTTCTGATCGGCTTCCCGGTATATAGCTAAACGGATCGGTACATTTGGGATGTCTTCCATTTCTCGAATTCGTTGCACGACCTCATTTGCCACTCGATTGGCCTCTGTTCGCATTTCAGATTCGGAAATGTCTTCATAATAGTAAGGTCCGCCGGTTTCCGTTTGAAAACGATAGACCGATTTCATCGCAATCGCAATCGACATACCAGCCAATTCAACTGAGTCATCTTCTGTCTTTCTTAAATAATTTTGTTCCAAGATATGAGAAAGGTACCTTGGATTATTTTCTTCTGCTTCTCGCGCGGAATCTGCTTCTTCTAATTCCGGGTTTAATCCTTCCGGGCTTTCCTCTGAATCAAAACGTTCGAGCCAGGAATACAGAACGTTATCTGTTAAATACTGTCCCTCCTGAAAATAATAATCTTCCGGGTTAAATGGTTCTTTCGAATGGCGACGCAATCCTTCTTCTAGCTCGTCTATGTCCACACGATTGGCAATTTGATTGGTAATAACCCCTCTAGCCTGACTTAAATTGGAATCAATCAAGACACGATAATTTTCCTCAGTCACATTATACTTTGGAATAATCGCTGTATCATCTAGTGAATCCTCGACATTGTCATCGATGACTGCATCCTCCGGTTGATCACCAAAATCGGGGGAACAGCCTGCTGCTAGAAGTACCATTACCATAAGCACGGCTAGACTCTTCTTCACGGTGTTTCCTCCTCTAAGGCGGCTTGAAGTTGTGACTCCTCCCAAACCTCTACATCTAATTCTCTTGCTTTTGTTAACTTAGAACCAGCATCTTCTCCGACAATAACCAAGTCAGTCTTTTTACTTACACTTCCTGTTATTTTACCACCAAGTGCTTCTATTCGCTGCTTCACCTCTTGTCTCGTATATATCGATAATTTTCCAGTTAATACAACTGTTTTATCCGCAAATAGACTATCGGAAGACACTTCTGCTAATTTCGGACCGAGATAGGTCATGTTTAATCCCAGTCCTTTTAATTCTGCCATTAATTCCTGGACCTTATCATCGGCAAAATATCGAACAATCGAATCGGCCATTTTATCGCCTATTTCATCAATGGCAATCAAATCCTCCAAATCTGCTTCCTGCAGTCGATCCATCGAATCAAAATGAGCAGCGAGTGTCCTGGCTGCTTTGGATCCTACGAAACGAATGCCTAGTCCAAATAACAAGCGCTCTAAGGAGTTTTCTTTCGATGCTTCAATAGCAGACAACAAGTTGGCGGTTGATTTTTCCCCCATTCGCTCTAGTTGAATCAGCTCGTCGTGGTCTAATCGATATAAATCGGCAATCGTCTGGACATAACCTTCTTTAAATAGTTGCTCAATCACCTTTTCCCCTAAGCCATCAATATTCATCGCTAATCTGGAGACAAAATGAATCAGCCCCTCTTGTAATTGGGCCGGACAATTGGGATTAATGCAACGCAAGGCAACTTCTTCTTCTAAACGAATCAGCTCGTCCTGACAAGATGGACAGTGCTTTGGCATCGAAAAGGGCTCCAAATCATCGCTGCGTTCTTCCATAACAACCTTTACGACCTCAGGGATAATATCTCCTGCTTTTTTGATTATAACGGTGTCTCCGATGCGGATGTCCTTTTCTTTAATTAAATCTTCATTATGCAAAGAAGCTCGTTGTACCGTGCTTCCTGCTACCTTGACGGCTTCGAGAATGGCTGTAGGTGTAACCACTCCGGTACGCCCGACGCTCAATTCAATATCAACTAATCGAGTGACAGCCTCTTCAGCAGGGAATTTATAGGCAATCGCCCATCGTGGACTTTTGGCGGTAAAACCGAGCTGTTCTTGTGCTTCTAAGTTATCTACTTTGACGACAATGCCATCAATATCGTAAGAAAGTCTTGCCCGTTTTTCCACCCATTGATGGACAAAATCCAATACTTGTTCTATTCCTATACATTTACGCCATTCGGGATTGGTCTTAAACCCTAACTTTTGTAGATAGTTTAACCGTTCGCTATGCGTCTCTAGCGTACCTGCCTCCCATTCCCCAACGGCATATAAGAAAATATCCAAGTGGCGCTTGGCTGCAATTTGCGGATTTAATTGACGTAAGGATCCAGCGGCAGCATTCCTTGGGTTAGCAAAAAGTGCTTCTCCTTCTTGCTCACGCGCTTCATTTAAAGCAGCAAAAGACTGTTGCGGCATGTAGGCTTCCCCGCGTACCTCTACTGGAGAATGTTCCTTAATCCGAAGCGGAATACTCTTAATCGTTTTGAGGTTACTGGTAATATCCTCTCCTGTGACGCCATCCCCACGAGTAGCACCTTGTACAAAAAGTCCATCTTGATAACGCAAGGAAACCGCCAGACCATCAATCTTCAACTCACATACATAAGTCACATTGTCGATACCGAGACCTTCACGGACACGGCGATCAAAGTCAACCAGATCACCTTCATTAAAGGCATTGCCAAGACTAAGCATCGGGACTCGATGTGTCACTTTCTCAAATGCATCTAACGGCGGTCCCCCTACTCGTTGGGAAGGGGAATCTCCTGTCACAAGGTAAGGAAATTCCGTTTCAATATCTTTTAATTCTTTCATTTTTTTATCATATTCTATATCAGGTATCGTTGGCTGATCCAATACATGATATTGATAATTATGCGTATTCAGTTCGTCACGCAGTGCCTCTAAGCGCTCACGTGCCTCTTGTTCTGTCATGCAGGAAAACACCTCCTTGTTTTACGCTTTGGTTATCGGAGCAAACTTGGCCAATAATCGTTTAATACCAACTGGTGCTGGGAAAGCAATATCCAGCTCCAGATCTTCTCCTTCGCCACTGACTTTCACCACTGTGCCTTGTCCCCATTTAGTATGACTCGCCTTATCTCCAATTTGCCAGCCCTGCTTTTCTCCATCGATTGTCGGATTTACATGGCGAATCGCCTGTCGTTTTTGTTTTGGCTGCGGCTTTTCAAATGGTAATGCTTGGTCCTGAAGAGGGATTCGCTCGCTACTTGTGGAGAACGACGGTTCTACTGCTGGCTCTTTCCCTTCCAGTAATTCTTCCGGTATCTCATCAATAAAACGACTGAGCGGATTCATATTCGTGCGTCCGAATAAGGTGCGCATTTGTGCATGGGACACATGAAGAACTTCCTCTGCCCTTGTAATCCCTACATAAGCGAGACGTCGCTCTTCCTGCATTTGTGCTTCATCCATTAAAGAACGGCTATGAGGAAAAACCCCTTCCTCCATGCCAATCAAAAATACAGACGGAAACTCTAACCCCTTCGCTGCATGCAGAGTCATCATCGTTACACTATCTTCTTCATCCGAATTATCATTCATTTGATCGATATCAGAAATCAAGGCCAGATCGGTTAAAAAGTTCACAAGTGTCGTATCCTCTTCTGCCGTCTCTTCAAAATTTTTCGTAACCGTTTTGAATTCTTCAATATTTTCCAGTCGTGTTTGGGCCTCAATGCTTCGTTCGTTGATCAACATCTCTTCATAGCCTGTTGTGGCAATGACTTCATCTACCATGTCTGTAGCGGTTAGAAATTCTTGCTGCTGCACCCAATTTTTAATCATTTGCGCAAATGCCATCAAAGCTTTAGCTGCCTTGGCACTGACGCCGACAAAATCCACTTCCTGAACTGCCGTATACAATGAAATATCATTCATTTGGGCATAAGCTGTCAATTTATCGATGGTTGTCTTACCAATGCCTCGTTTTGGCACATTCACCACACGAGTGAAACTAATATCATCATCCGGATTAACGATTAACCGCAGATAAGCAAGTAAGTCCTTAATCTCTTTACGATCGTAGAATTTCGTTCCTCCTACCATTTGATAAGGGACACCGGCCTTCATAAAGGTTTCTTCAATCGCACGGGATTGGGCATTGGTGCGGTAAAGGACAGCCATATCATTGTAACGATAGCTTCCACGAGTCAATTCTTCAATTTTTTCCGTAACGTATAATGCCTCTTCTCGTTCCGTGGACGCTTTAAAATAATGAATACGATGCCCGTCATCATTATCTGTCCAAAGGTTCTTCGGCTTCCTTTCCATGTTGTGTTTGATCACACCATTCGCCGCCTGCAAAATTGATTTGGTGGAACGATAGTTTTGTTCCAGGAGAACGACACGTGCACTTGGATAGTCTTGCTCAAAGGATAAGATATTACTAATATCCGCACCACGCCAAGCATAGATCGACTGATCCGAATCTCCTACCACACACAAGTTTTGAAAACGATTGGCAAGCTGTTTCACCAAGAAATACTGGGCATGATTGGTATCTTGATACTCATCCACGTGGATGTACTGAAAACGGCGCTGATAATATTCCAATACCTCTGGCACCCGTTTAAACAGATGGATCGTCTGCATGATTAAATCATCAAAATCTAAGGACTGATTTTTACGCAGCCGCTTTTGATACTCGGTATAAATATCAGCTACTTGCCTGCTGTAAAAGTCGTTTGCCGATTCTGCAAATTTTTCCGGTGTTGTTAACTCATTTTTCGCACTGGAAATAGCACCAAGCATCGCTCTTGGATCAAACTTCTTCTTATCTATATTCTTATCCTTCATAATATTCTTAATCACTGTTAATTGATCGGCACCATCTAAGATCGAAAAATTACTGCTATAACCGATGCGGTCAATATCTCTTCTTAATATACGGACACACATCGAGTGAAAGGTGGATATCCACATGTGATGGGCAGACGGTCCCACAAGAGCCGCTACACGATCCTTCATTTCTCGAGCTGCTTTGTTGGTAAATGTGATGGCCAGCACCGTTCGTGGTGATACTTCCTTTTCATCTAACAAATAGGCAATCCGGTGAGTAAGCACCCTTGTCTTACCACTACCAGCACCTGCCATAATTAAGAGTGGACCTTCTGTATGCTTCACCGCTTCACGCTGCTTCTCATTTAACCCTTGTAACAAATCACGCATCGTCCGACTCATCTTAACACCGTCCTTCTTTTACTTAATCGCCTTTACCGTTGTCAAGGCTTGTTTGGGATGTTCATAAATAGCATTCCCTACTACAATAATATCGGCATATTGCCCCATTTCAGCGGCTTGTTCCTTTGTTTCAATGCCGCCTCCATAAATCAATTTTGTCTTATCTAACTGCTGGCTGACTTTTTCCACTAAGGTAACCTCACCATAGGTTCCACTGTACTCCAAATAGAAAAAAGGCAAATGGAATAGATGTTCTGCCATCCTTGCATAACCTACCGCCTCATCTGGCGTAGGCAATTGACAATTAGTATGTTGGTACACCTTGGATTCTTCGTTCATAATACAGTATCCCTCTGCGTACAATTCTTCCCAGTTGATGATATCACCATACTCTACCACCGCTTGATGCTGCCTATCCATCATCCACTGCTTTGCCTGACTGTTTAATACCATTGGCACAAAATAATAGTCATAGCCTGGTGTCACCGATTCGATATTTGATATTTCCAAAATAACCGGTACGGGATAACGGCGAATCGAACTAAGCAACTGCAGGACACCATCTAACGTAACGCTATCTGTGCCCCCAACTATTATCGCATCGGTTCCTGATTCGCATATTTTATTGATCATATCCTCGGAAAGTTCTTTGGCAGGATCCAACTTGAAGATATGCTTCCATTCATCTATGTTATACACGGCTTTAATCCTCCAGTAATCGCGTTTCTCTACCCATTATTACATTATAACAAAAATCTTCACTATTTTAGAGTGATATCTAAGTAATTTATCAGAAAAAGTGGAAGTGGGGTGTTTATGTTCATTTTCTCTTTGATAGGGACACCTTTGCTTCTTTATGGATTAATGGGGTTGAATTGTTATTTTCCTAAGTGGTGGGGCTGATCACTTTTCTGTGCTGGGCACGTATTCGGGGGAGTGCCGCGCTGGATTCGGAAATCGTGCGCTACCTGTTTTTGACGACAACGCACGTCCTTTTCCTTATTGCTTTGTCCATTTCACCTCAGATTCCTGAATGTCACGAATGACACGGCAAGGATTACCTGCTGCCATCACGTTGGCCGGTATATCCTTGGTAACAACACTGCCGGCGCCGATAATCGAATTATCACCTATAGTAACCCCTTGTGTGACTTGGACATCGCCTCCTAACCACACTTTATTACCAATTGTAATCGGCTTGGCGTATACCCCACCATTAATACGTTCGATAGGGTCTTCTGCATGGTTTGCGGCATACAAGCCAACTCTTGGTCCAACATAGACATCATCCCCGATAGACACTCGATGGCAGTCTAATATGATCATATCGTGATTCAGATAGACATGATTACCAATTCGAATGTTAAAACCAAATTCACAGCGGAAGTTGGATTCTACTAGCACATCTTCCCCTATTCGTTCAAATAAATCCTGCAAAATAGTAAGATCATATTCATTATCATCATTTACCTTTTTATTATAGCGCCTGCACACAGCTATCGCCCCTTTGCGGATTCGATCCACATCTGGATGGGCATCGTTGTACATTTCACCAGTATTCACCATTTGTTTTATCTCTTCGATATTCATCTGTACATCCTCCCCTTTTTCATTGCTTACTATATAAGTTGAACTTATAAATGTAACAAAATCGTGTGACAAGCCCGGCTTTGCTCACATTATTTCCTGATAATACCTCGTTTGATCCATTCTATTCAATCTATAAGAAGTTATTTCATTCAACTTATATAGTATATTGGATTTTTTCATGTTGCAAACCAATTCGCCCCTCTACATGTTCACAATTTATTGACAATTGAGAATCAAGCAACTCAGATGTCTAGCATAATTCTTGACTTTTGATCATTTATTATTAATAATGACTCTAGAGTAATAATTATTTTATTTACTTCATTGCTGGTAAATAAAATAATACTAAAATAGAGAATATTTAAGGAGGACAATCATTATGTCATTAGTAGGTAAAGAAGTACTACCATTCAAAGCATCGGCATTCCGTCAAGGAGAATTCGTTGATGTCACAGAGGAAAACTTTAAAGGGAAATGGAGCATTGTTTGCTTTTATCCAGCAGACTTCACCTTCGTATGCCCAACAGAACTAGAGGATTTACAAGATCAATATGCTGACCTTCAGCAATTAGGTGTAGAAGTTTATTCTGCTTCCACCGACACACATTTTACACACAAGGCATGGCATGAAAGCTCAGATGCGATTGGCAAAATCGAATACACGATGATTGGCGACCCATCTCAACAGCTTTCTCGTAACTTCGAGGTGTTAAGAGAAGAGGAAGGCCTAGCGGATCGCGGTACTTTTATCATTGATCCAGATGGTATTATCCAAGCTGTCGAAATCAATGCAGAAGGTATCGGTCGCGATGCTAGTACCTTAATTAACAAAATCAAAGCAGCTCAATATGTACGTAACAATCCTGATGAAGTTTGCCCTGCTAAATGGCAAGAAGGTGGAGAAACCTTAAAACCAAGCCTTGATCTAGTGGGTAAAATATAAGAAAAGAGGTTCAACATGCTTGATCAAGAAATAAAAGCTCAACTTAATGAATACTTGAAACTATTAGAGAACGACATTGTTATTCAATCACAGGTTGGTACAGATGATGTATCGAAAGAAGTGGACGAGCTAGTTAAGGAAATTGCTAGCATGTCCGATAAAATCAGCTTAGAACAGGGAAATTTCCCAAGAACACCTACCTTCAGCATCAGCCCTGCAGGTGGGGAGGACCCTGGCGTTGCTTTCGCCGGGGTTCCGCTTGGGCATGAATTCACTTCCCTTATTTTAGCTTTATTACAAGTAAGTGGTCGCCCACCAAAAGCAGATGAAAAAGCGATCCAACAGATCCAACAATTAGAGGGTCCATTGCATTTTGAAACATATGTCAGCCTTTCTTGTCAAAACTGTCCGGATGTTGTTCAGGCACTTAACCTTATGAGTGTGATCAATCCAAATATTTCTCACACCATGGTAGAGGGATCTGCCTTTAAAGAAGAGGCAGAAGACAAGGATGTCATGGCTGTACCAGCTGTTTTCTTAAATGGCGAATCGTTTATTAACGGTCGTCAAACGTTAGAAAGCATTTTAGAGAAGTTAGGAAGTACAGTAGATATTTCAGAACTTAATGAGAAAGAACCCTTTGATGTATTGGTTGTTGGAGGTGGACCTGCTGGAGCAAGTGCGGCCATCTACGCAGCGCGAAAAGGAATTCGTACTGGTATCGTAGCAGAGCGCTTTGGCGGTCAAGTTCAGGATACAAAAGGAATCGAAAACTTTATTACGACCACTTATACAGAAGGACCAAAACTTGTCGCTAACTTAGAAGAGCATGTTCGTGATTATAAGGTAGATATCATGAACTCGATGCGTGCTAAATCATTAGCGAAAAATGACCTTTTTGAATTAGAGCTAGAGAACGGCGCTACCCTAAAAAGTAAGACCGTGATTCTATCTACTGGGGCACGCTGGAGAAATATCGGTGTACCTGGTGAAGCAGAATTCAAAAATAAAGGTGTGGCATATTGTCCACACTGTGATGGACCTATTTTTGAAGGAAAAGAAGTAGCGGTAATCGGTGGAGGTAATTCTGGTATTGAAGCAGCAATTGATCTTGCGGGAATTGTCAAACACGTTACAGTGTTGGAATTCCTGCCTGAATTAAAAGCCGATCAAGTATTGCAAGAACGCCTATTCAGCATGCCGAATGTGACGGTTATTACCAATGCCCGCACATCAGAAATATATGGCGCTGATAAAGTACAAGGACTTCGTTATGTCGATCGTGACACCGAAGAGGAACATTCGATTGAACTGGCAGGTGTCTTCGTACAAATCGGTCTTGTACCAAATACGGAATGGTTAGAAGGAACACTTGAACGCAGTAAATTCGGTGAGATCATTGTAGATAAACGTGGCGGTACTAACCTCCCTGGCGTTTTTGCAGCCGGCGATTGTACCGATAGTGCCTTCAAACAGATTATTATTTCGATGGGATCTGGTGCTACCGCAGCTTTAGGTGCATTTGATTATATGATTCGAAATTAATTATCAATGACTAGCGGGATCCCGCTAGTCATTTTTTGTGGGACTTTACGTTCCATAGATGATAAGTGCTGATATAGTAGGATAATATCAGCTGGATAGTATGTTCGATAAGCCTAGAGAAGGATTCCGCAGACACCATTTACTTAGCAATGGTTTATCCTTTGTAGTTTTCGTATGGAATCATAAAAATGAACACTTCTAAATGCTATCATAAAAATGAATGCAAATAGGATATAGGCAACCCCAACAAGAAAAGAACTTTGTAAAGGAGAAAACCATTCTGTTAAAAACCCTGAAAGAATTTTGTGTAGATAATAATGTTTTATGAACCGTTTATGACAGTTGTAGGACAAATTCGTCATACAATATATGTTTTTATCCAATCAAACAAATGGTTCAAATATGGAGAGGCTAATCGAAGAGAATGGGTTTATGGAGGAAGACGATTAATATGCTTCAGTCAGTTTTAGACTTATGGCTCTGTGGGTGATAGCGTAGTCCATTCTCCCAAAATGCTCCTTTGCACAAAAAGCATTCAAAAAAATGAACTACACTGCATTGCTAAGCTATTCGGCGTGTGGCTAGCTACCTTGTTTTTGCGATAAAAGAACAGGATCTGTTTTGCACTTTTTCCTGTTATCCCATCCTTACGCTACTCCTACAATGATATCCGCACTATCCTTAACATGAGCAAACCCACCAAAAAACCACCATGGATAAACCATCATTAACCACAAAACAAAAACGATTAATGCCGTGTTTAGTATGGTTATAATAGAAGCAAAAATGGCGATCATTTTCTTTTCCTTTTTATTAAATAAGGTGAGAAACAACATAATAAGTGAGAATACGGCGCCTAGTACAATAATCGCTAGGACAAAGGGTAAGATCCATTTATTATAAGCCGTTGTTGTATATAAAAGAAACAAAAAGGAAAGAGAGACGATGATACTCATAGCCAAAAACGAATAACTTCTCCATGAATAAGCTTTCATTCTATCTCCTTTCTACATTCAAAATAATTGGTCATCCAGATGTAGATCGAAATTGGTTTAAACCTCGTAGTGCAGGAGGTTGTGTGTTAAACATTCTAATTTTTCAAATCTGCCGGAAAACGTAACCCTAGTTGTTGGCGCGCTTGATCTAATACACGCATAGTGCGCAAGGAATCCTCCCATGTATTAACCATATTTTCACTTTGTTGATTCTCGATCGATTCGACAAATGATTTTGCCTCGTAATACATATTGTTCTCTACTTGACCAGCGTCGAGCACTTCTTCTGTACCATCCCGATAGATAATCTTGACATCTAACATACCAGAGAATTTATCAATCACAATCGAACCCTGCTCCCCTTGAATCTCTGACGGCAGTGCAGAATCGGTAATCTTAGAAAACATAGACACACCATGAAAATCACCATAATCAGCTGTTACTGTACCTTGCCCGTCTACTCCCGAATCCAACATAAATGCTGTTGCCTGCACGTCTTTCGGGGCACCAAATAAATTAATCATTGGATAGATGCAATAAACCCCAATATCCATTAAAGAACCATTGGAAAACTCTGGTTTAAAAGCATTTAACACGATTCCATCCTTATATTTATCATATCTTGAAGAGTATTGGCAAAAGTTCGCCACGTAACGACGAACCGGACCAATTTTTGTTAAATTCTCTTTGATCAGCTGAAAATTAGGTAAATGGGTTGTCTTCATTGCTTCCATAAGCGTCACTTGCTGTTGTTTGGCAACCTCGATCATGGCTTGGACTTCTTGTTCATTTGAGGCAAATGGCTTTTCCACAATGACATGCTTGCCACCCTTCATACAGGTAATGGCTTGTTCACTATGTAGAGCCGTTGGGGAAGCAATATAGATTGCATCCACCTGGTCACTTGCCGCCAGTTCTTCTAAATCGGTATAAGTGTTTGTTACTTGATACTTGGCAGCAAATTCTTCCGCCTTTTCTCGTGTGCGTGAATAAACAGCTTGTAATTGAAAGTTATCAATATCCTTTGTTCCATCAATAAATCGATCGGTAATCCAATTCGTTCCGATTACACCAAAACGTATCATACTATTTCCTCCTGTTGTATCCTGTTTTGCAAAAATGGTTGCATACTTAGTCTTTTTTTAAACGGTCTAATACCACCCGATAACCATCATTCCCATAGGTGAGACACCGCTTCACACGTGAAATGGTAGTAGTAGAAGCATTGGATTCATTGGCAATCGCCGTATAAGTGCTTCCTTCATCTAACATTTTTGCCACCTGCAAGCGCTGGGTCAAGGCTTGAATCTCATTCATGGTCGCGATATCGTCAAAAAAGCGATAGCATTCTTCTCGGTTTTCTAACGATAGAATGGCATCGAATAGTTGATCTAATTGTTCGCCACGCAATTTATCGATTTGCATGGTATCACCTCTCCTTTTTGTCACCGTGCTAATCGTCATATGAAAAACGGACCGCTAAGGGAACTTTTTACATAGGTTATGGAGTAAGCTCTATCTCATCAATTCCAATCTGTTTGGGGATCACATTAATCCAAGTTTGCCCTGGAACAAATGATACAGGCTCTCCATCTTTCATTGGGATTATTCTACCATTATTTCGCTCCCATTGCACGTATTGCACTTTACCTTGCTGTAGCAGTAAAGCATCTCCGCCAGATTCCAAATCTATTTCACGACGACCTGCATCATCTACCACTTGATGTGCCGCCTCTATAAATAAGATATTATCCAATTCAATAGGCTGATCATCCGCATATTCTACCGTTAATTCATCATCGCTGTATCTTTGATACTTTTCCGAATCTGAATTATATTGATAACGAATGCGGTTGGTAGAAGCATAGGCAAAAGCAATCTCCGTTGCCTCCTCACCAGTGACCTCTTCATCCTCCGCTAAAAAAGATAGAGGCTGATAACTAGATTCTAAGGAATATCCTTGTTCTTCCGCTTCTTGATAAATACCGTCAAAGATCGTATAGGAATTATGAGGTGCTACCCGTTCGGCAGATCGCTCAAATAATGCCTTGTCATTATCATAATACATACCATTTAACCCTTGCACAGATCCATTTTGAATCATTTCTTCAATGAAATTAGCAGCGCCATGGTAAACATAGATAGCATCATATCCTTCTGCCAAATCAAAATAGTAAGGACGGGCACTTCGAACTGGCCCAACCCGATCAGGCATATCACTTTGATATAAAGCCAAAAATCGAGTAATATTCCCTTCTGCCAAAATTTCAAATGTAATATCTGCCTGAGCCAACCCCGTCTGAGGTCTTGCTTTCGGATGATTATTGACCATCACCGCAACGATACGATCCATTACCTCCGCATCCGTTTCTTCACCTGTTAATGGATACACAGATGCCTCCTGTTGTTTTGCAGAAGGATCTTCTTGATCAGACGAGGGATTCTCTTCTCCTGTTTGCTGCTCTTCATCATTGCTAGAGCATGCTGCCAATAAAGCTATTACGAATAGTAAGAATATCCTCTTCATAACTTTCCATCACCTTTCTTCTAAAAATGGAATATCGACATGTTCATGCACATGCCGATACTCGAAGTCTGTCAATCTTTATTTAACTATATAGCAAATAAGGTTATTTGACTACTCCTTTAACGCATAATGGCTGGAAAAATGATCTCCCTTTTTTTTACATCCATAATTCCCATCGGTGTGATACGTACAAATGGCAAGTGCATGGAAGATAGAAATAACAAGCCATATGGCGGATCTTGAAATTGATAGCCATGATCAATCAAAATCTCTTTTAATGCTTTGTCCCTTTCTATTAATGTGGACAATTCGCCTTTATATAGCATTCCAGCAATTTGCAATGGCAGTTCAAAAATAATTTTGCCTTGATGTGCAAGTACAATGCCCCCGCCAATCTCTTTCATACGGGTAAAAGCCAGCATCAAATCTGATTTACTTTTTCCAATCAAGACAATATCACCAGTGAGAGAATAGGAGCTGGCCAGCCCGCCTAGGGTATTGGTAAATCCCTTGATCATCGTGTTTACCCGCCATTCACCTTCCCGATCAGCTAGCATAATAAATGATTCATCTGCTGCACTTTCAATTTCATCGGTATTGGAATCAATTGAAATCGGGTATGGTTTCATGATGACATCATTGATCATTTTTAAGCCCACTGGCATCGAAAATTGCAGATCATTTTCGGTTAATTGCCAAGCTAAATCCAATTTACCTAAACCATATTTTTCCCAATCAATCGTGATGTCGTGATGTACTAGTTCTCCCTCTCGTTTTAACCATTTCCCTTTGGCAATAACAGATTCCGGGGTGGCATTATCTGGAGAGCTGAGAATATTCAAGTGGGCCACTCTGCCCGGTGCTATGCCTCCCAACCGTTCCTCTAAATGAAAGTGTTCAGCTGCATTATAGGTAGCCATCATATAGGCTTCTATTTCTGGGACACCATGATCAATCGCAATTTGGATACATTGATTAATTAAACCATGTTCATAAAACGAGGGACTGGAACCATCTGTCGTCATCGTTAAGAAATCATATTTTTCTAAGCCTAACTCTTGTAGCTCAGTCAATATTTTTCCTAGATCTGGACGAATCGATGAGTTGCGTAACCCTACTCGATATCCCATCGAAACTCGTTGATACGCTTCTTCTCCTGATAATGCTTCATGATCGGAACTAGCTCCCAATAACTTCAATTTAACAAGCGTGTTTTCCGAAGCGCCTGGAAAATGTCCTTCCACAGGTTTACGCATTCGCTTGGCTTCTTGAATCCAATAAAGAATGCGATCATCATCACGCATTACTTCAGGCCATGCCGTCAGTTCTCCACCTTGAACAACTGCTTCATGCTGCAACCAGGCATGCACTTCTTCATCATTGAATAGGTCTTGTTCCTCGTTTATTTCTGATTGAGAATCAAATCGGGCCCACCAATACATTGAAACAGGTAGCTTCATAAAATCTTCAATCAAAGAAAACGCTTTCTCCCGATTAGTCAAATAAAGCCATGGCAGGTTATCATTCATTAAAGTGGTAGTACCGGTTTGTCCGGCATGCATCGCCAATTCATAAGGATTATATAATTGAAAAGGATGAGCATGTGGCTCAATATATCCCGGTACAATATATTTTCCTGTGCAATCAACTACCTCCACTCCTTGCAATGTCTCAGGTAGTTTAGAGCCTACATAGACAATGCGGTCACGGTATACCCAAATATGGGCTTCTACCCATTTTCTCAAAAAAACATTTAAGTAAAAAGCATTTTGTAAAATTAAGGTTGGTACTTCTTTTTGATCGATTACGGCAACTTGTCGGCGTATTTCTTTATTCCGCCATCTATATAAATGATCCTTCATTACTGATCTCCTTCTTTATTAATTTAATTAACTCCTATTTTAGCATTTTTTGTTAACGTTTGCATTGTGTGCCGTTGACAAAAATATGACGTTTTTTTGGGCAGATTGCTGATGTTTTTCCAGTTGATAGATACTAGCTATTCTTTTTATTCCCATTTTAGAGGCAGTCATACCCCCTTTTTTTACTAGATGTGCTTTGAATGGATGAACAATCATTGAATCTTGCGGACTGGAGAGTGCAAATCTCGTTACTGGGACCGTAAGATTGCATTTCACGAACGAGAGAGTGAAAATTCTGTTCCTGTGTCCACAAAAAAATAACAGACAAAGTATAGGGATATTGCCTAACTTTGTCTGTCATCTCCGCCATAACTATTAATAAGGCTGCCACTTTAATTGTTTTGCTTTTTCAAAACGTTTTTCCACTTCTGGCCAATAAACGATATTCCACCAGTTCTCGATGTACTTTTTTCGTTCATTTTGATATTTAAGATAATAGGCGTGCTCCCACACGTCCAATACGAGTAATGGAACCACATCCCATTGACTCAAGTTTTGGTGCTTCTCAGCTTGAAGGATTTCTAAGCGTCTCGCCCGTGGAGACCATACTAAAATAGCCCATCCTCCTCCTTCGACGGCATTGGCCGCTTCCGTAAACTGTTTCTTAAACGGCTCAAAACCTCCGAATGATCGCTGTATTTCTCTCATTAAATCACCTGAAGGCTGCCCGCCTCCTTGTGGACTCATTACACACCAAAAGATAGTATGGAGATAGTGACCAGCACCATTAAATGCGAGCTCTCTTTCCCAATGCTTAATAAGATCAAAGTTATTCGTTGCACGTGCCTTTTGTAGTTCTTTTTCTGCTTTATTCAGCCCATCTACATAGCTTTTATGATGCTTATCATGATGCAATCGCATCGTTTCTTGATCAATGTATGGCTCTAGCGCATCATAAGGGTATGGCAATGGCGGCAGCGTATGTCCACCAATCGGCACTTGGTTGTTTATTCGATCCTGATTCGTTGATTGTGGATGATTGGTCTCCGTCAAGTAGTTATTTAACTGTGTGTACAATTCACTTGCCTGTTGGTAAGCTTGCCAATCTTGCAGTGAGGTGTTACTTGAAAGATCCTGTTGCAATTGTGCTAATTTTTCTTCCCAATCTTGTAATTCCTTCGGGTTAGCATGTTCTCGAAATACTTGGATCGATGTGTGGTAAAATGCTTGAATTTCCTCACACCACAACTGGACTGATGAAAGATATGACGACAATATAAACCCTCCCAAATATTAGTCATTAACACTATATGCTAAGATTCGGAATAGTTTAACATCGGTTTTTAGATCAACAATATTCTTTTTCCCAACGATGAAGTACACTATCTCGCCATGCTAGCCATGTTTTAATTGAATGACATTACCTGATGGATCCTTCGTGTAAAAAACATCCTTCTCCATTTGAACAAAGGCATCGATTGCTTGTAAATGATTGACTACTCGTATCAGCGCCTCCTCATCCGGATACAAAACAGTAAAAGAACGCAGCCCAACACTGTCAGCGGCTGGAGCTGGAGCATCATAACCATTCCATGTGTTCAAACCTATATGATGATGGTAATTTCCTGTTGAGATAAATAATGCTTGATTTCCCAGTTGACTAACGGTTTCAAAACCTAAACCTTTTTCATAAAAATCTTTGCTCTCTGACAGGTCGGTCACGTGTAGATGAATATGTCCCATAACCGTTTGTACTGGAAGGCCACGCCATGCCCCTCGCTCTCCTTCTTTTAACAAATCCTCGATATCTAGCGGATCAACTGTCATTTCTACTTGTGCATCCTTCCACACCCATGTATCCGGTGCTCGATCACGATATACTTCAATACCATTACCATCGGGATCATTGAAGTATAGCGCCTCACTTACTAGGTGATCTGCGGACGCTAAGGCTAAACCTGCTTCTGCACTATGATAAATAAAGTTAGCAAGGTCCTTCCTAGTCGGTAACAGGATAGCAAAGTGATAAAGACCGGTTGTTCTGTGCTTCTTAGGCTGGGCATTATCTGGCTGCTCCAACGTGAGAATAGCTGTCACACCATCCGTAGTGAGTGAGGCAGTGGTAGTGGTTCTTTCTAGAATCTTGAATCCTAATAGCTCGTTATAAAAAGACAAGGATCGTTCGAGACTGCTTACTTTGATCGTAACGTGACTTACATAGGTAGTTGGTTTTTGATGAAATTGCATGGACAAACTCCTTTAATTACTTTTTGTAAGTTATTATACTTTTGTAATTAGAAAATGTCAAAGGTTTGCTCCCAGCAGAATCGAGCTGAACAATTGCATATCTTTTTGATCAAGTAACGTAATCAAAATAGACATAAAAAATCCCGAAGGCTATCACCTCCGGGATTACCTTTATTCTTTTCCAGCAATTCCAATGTCAATACGATAAAAGAACGAATCTAATGGAGCAAACTTCGTTAAATATTGATAGATTTCCCGTTGAGCCTGCTCAGGCGTCTCTTGAAGGGAACCGACAAATAGGACGCGGCCGCCAGTGGAATAAAAACTGCCATCCTCTGTCTGTACAGTACCGGCATGAATCACATAGACATCTTTATCCGTTGCTAAATCTGGAAGTTTGATATGCTTCTCATAAGTACCTGGATAACCTGTGGAAGCAACGACGGCACCAATAGCGTAACCCGTTTTCCATGTTAACTGTGGATCACGGCCAGAAGTGACATCCTCAATCACCTGCAGCAAATCATTTTCGAGTAGTGGCAGAACTACCTGTGTTTCAGGATCACCAAATCGAGCATTAAATTCAATCACTTTTGGACCAGTTTCCGTTTCAATCAAGCCGCCATATAGCACACCCGTATAGGTTCTGCCTTCTTGTTGCATACCTTTTGCTACAGGTTTTAAAATCTGTTCGACGGTATATTCTACATCTTTTGGATCAAGATCCGGCACTGGTGAAAATGCTCCCATTCCACCAGTATTGGGGCCCTCATCCAATGGATAGGCACGTTTGTAATCGCGAGCAGGCACCATTGGATATACATTTTCGCCATCTACAAAAGCAAACAAGGAGAATTCTTTTCCTTCTAAGTATTCTTCAATGACCACATGACTGCCTGCAGCACCGAACTTATTATCAATGAGCATTTCCTCCACAGCCGTTAGAGCCTGCTGTTCCGTCGTGGCAACCACTACCCCTTTTCCAGCCGCTAGACCATCTGCCTTAATCACAATAGGGGCACCTTGTTTTCTAACGTAGGATTTGGCCTCCTCTACATCGGTAAAAGTGGCATAATCGGCCGTAGGAATACCATATTTTTTCATAAAGCCTTTGGCAAAATCTTTGCTTCCCTCAATCATGGCAGCGGCTTTAGACGGGCCGAATACCTTTAAATTTTTGGCACGGAAGGCATCGACTATCCCTTTAGTTAATGGGATCTCTGGACCGACGATCGTCCAGTCGATCGCTTCCTTCTCCGCAAAGTCTACCAATTCACCGATCGCGTCATCTTTAATGGGAATACATACAGCGTCTTGGGCAATACCGCCATTCCCCGGTGCCGCAAAAATCTCGGTCACCCGCTTGCTCTCTATCAACTTTTTCACGATGATATGCTCACGGCCACCACCGCCGATTACTAATACTTTCATAGAAGGCCTCCTTTTTTCGAAACATTACATGGTCTTATCTGGTAATACGGTCATGTCGGACAACATTTAGTATATGCTTACGATTATGGTCGTCATTTCCGTGATGACGACCATTTCTCAGCTCTCTCTTCGGATTTTGGGCGTCATTTCCGCGATAACGGCCATTTCTCAGCTCTCTCTTCGGATTTTGGGCGTCATTTCCACGATGACGGCCATTTCTCAGATCTCTCCTCGGATTTTGGGCGTCATTTCCACGATGACGGCCATTTTTGCGGCTTTGCCTCGGATTTTGGGCGTCATTTCATTTTCTGCAACATCAAATAAATAACAAAACGCTCCTAGTGTTTAAAGTGGCGCATACTTGTCAACACCATCGCAATGCCATGTTTATTACATTCGTCAATTGAATCCTGATCACGCTTGGATCCACCAGGTTGAATAATCGCACGAATGCCTGCTTTTGCTGCATTTTCAACGGTATCTGGCATTGGGAAAAAAGCATCAGAAGCGAGTACGGCACCCTCGGCCTTTTCACCAGCTTGTTCAAAGGCAATAGCTGCTGCTCCGACTCGATTCATTTGTCCGGCACCAACGCCTAACGTCTGATCTGCCTTTGCCACAACGATCGCATTCGACTTGACGTGTTTGACAATCTTCCATGCGAATAATAATTCTTCGATTTCTTTTGCATCTGGTTTTCGATCGGTGACGACCTCTAAATCATCTGCCGTAACTGCTCCTTTGTCACGATCCTGTACAAGCAAACCACCCATCACACTGACAACTTTTTTCTTATCGCCTTGATTCATCGTCATTGGTATTTCTAATAAACGAATATTTTTCTTCACCGTTAATATTTCTAAAGCTTTCTCTGAAAAACTAGGTGCAATGACAATCTCTAAGAAAATTTCCTTCAGCTGATTGGCTGTTGCTTCATCTACTTCACGATTCAAGGCAACAATACCGCCAAAAATCGATACCGGGTCAGCATCATATGCCTTTTGAAAAGCATCAGAAAGATTATCGCCGATCCCTACACCACATGGGTTCATATGCTTCACGGCAACGGCTGCAGGCTGCTCCTCAAATTCCAAGACAATTTCCAATGCCGCATTGGCATCTTGAATATTATTGTAAGATAATTCTTTTCCATGTAACTGTTCAGCATTGGCAATCGAAGCTCCGCTTACATTGCCTTCTTTATAAAAAGCAGCTTCTTGATGTGGATTTTCGCCATAGCGCAATGATTGTACCTTTTCAAAGGTCTGTGTGAAGGTTTCCGGGTCTTGTTCCTCGGTAATATCAACAAAATAATTCGCAATCATGGCATCATAGTTTGCGGTATGACGGAACACTTTCGCTGCCAATGTCTTACGGAATTCCAGCGATCCTTCTCCTTCCAGGCTTGCAAGGACGGCGTCATAATCAGTTGGATCAACTACCACCGTGACATCACGAAAATTCTTCGAAGCAGCACGCAGCATGGTTGGCCCGCCAATATCAATATTTTCAATGGCGTCTTCTTCCGTTACATCTGGTTTCGCAATGGTTTCTTTAAATGGATAAAGATTCACCACAACGATATCAATTGGAGCAATATCACGTTCTGCTAATTGCTGCAGGTGAGATTCTTCGTCACGTCGAGCTAATAATCCCGCATGAATAAAAGGGTGCAATGTTTTCACACGACCGTCAAGGATCTCATCAAAATGGGTAATTTCGGAAACAGCCTTAGCTGGTAGCCCTGCCTCCTGTAATGCTCGTAATGTTCCTCCGGTTGAGATAAGCTCATAACCTAATTTATCTAATCCTTCTGCAAAAGGTACTAGATTGCTTTTATCTGATACGCTTAATAGTGCACGTTTTTTCAAGATGATTCTCCTTCCCTGATCAATTTCTGTATGGTTGTTGGATAAAGTGTATGTTCTACACGCTGAATGGCTGCCTGCAAATCAGCTTTTTTCATATCATCTGCAACAGCTACAGCTTCCTGTGCAATAATTTTTCCTGTGTCCATCCCAGCGTCCACATAATGAATGGTCACACCAGTAACTTTCACGCCTGCTTCCATAGCTTGACCAATCGCATCTAATCCTGGGAATGAAGGAAGCAGCGAAGGATGAATATTAATCATCTTACCTTCGTATGCATGCAAAAGCGTTTCTCCCACTATGCGCATATAACCAGCCAAAATGATCCATTCAACCCCTTTTTCACGTAACTGTTTGACTATTTCTGTTTCAAAGGCTATTTTATTAGAAAATTGTTTCGGTTCAAATACAAATGTATCGATTCCATTTGCCTTCTCCACGACAGCTGCATGTGGCTTATCGCATACAAGCAGTGCTATCTCCGCGTCGAGGCTTCCTTGTTCGATTGCTTCTTGCAATGCCTCATAGTTACTGCCTGTACCAGAAGCAAATACCGCTAACCTAGTCATGAGAGAAACTCACCCCGGTTTCTGTTGTCACTTCACCGATTAGGTAGGCTTGTTCGCCAATATCCTCCAGTAATTGCAAGGCCAGCTCCGCTTCATGAGCCTCTACTACGACAGCCATGCCAACCCCCATGTTAAAGACGCCGTACATTTCTTCGTCTGATAGGGAGGCCTGCTGCTGCAAATAATCAAAGATGGCAGGACGCTTCCATGAACCCTGCTTCATGTGGACACCTAGATGTTCCGGAATAGCCCTTGGCAGATTCTCATAAAAACCTCCGCCCGTAATATGGCTGATACCTTTAATCGTGAGGTCTTGTTTTAGCTGTTGAATCGCCTTAGTATAAATCTTCGTTGGTGTAAGTAAAGCCTCTCCCAATGTAGTTCCTAGCTCCGCCGTTTCTTGCTGATAAGTTAAACCTTGCTGTTCGATGATTTTCCTAACCAAAGAAAAACCGTTAGAATGCACACCAGAGGAGGATAGACCAATAATCTTGTCACCAGGCTCCACCGACTCACCAGTGATTAATTGAGCTTTATCAGCGATACCAACAACAAAACCGGCAAGATCATACTCTTCTTCACTATACATACCTGGCATTTCGGCCGTTTCCCCGCCAATAAGAGCAGCATTACTTTGCACACAGCCTTCCGAAATCCCTTTGACAATTTGTTCGATTTTGGCTGGTTGATTTTTCCCGCAGGCAATATAATCCAAGAAAAAAATCGGATCCGCACCTTGGGCAATGATATCATTCACACACATAGCCACAAGATCAATCCCCACGGTATCATGTTTATCCATGGTAAATGCAAGTTTCAATTTTGTGCCCACTCCATCAGTACCAGAAACAAGCACGGGTTCTTGATAAGAAAACTTACTGATATCAAACAAACCAGCAAAAGCTCCGACTCCGCCCATTACTTCGGAACGATTCGTCTTAGCAATATGCTTTTTCATTAGCTTTACTGCTTGATAGCCCGCTTGCACATCGACACCTGCGTCTTTGTAAATATCACTCATATTAGATGTACTCCTTTTGTTATAAAATCAATCGAGAGTGGTTCGCCATCTGTTCATTAACTTCATTTACCGACAAAATAGGGGCGATACCCCTTTATTATTTGTTAGAAGATTCTTACGGACAGTGTTTCGCATTTCCCGCTTTTTTTGTCCGTTAGATCCATTCTTACGGACAGTATTTCGCGTTCCCCGCTTTTTTTGTCCGTTAGATTTCAAAATGGGCGAGCTTTCGGAAGATCTAGTTAAAACTATCAATCATTTTCCAAGACCCGCTTGGTCAATCTTTATAAGCAGGAATAACGGTATCTGGATAGATTTCCGTTGGGTAATTGCCTGTGAAACATGCCTGGCAAATACCATGCTGCTGGCGATCACGATCTGATACGATGGAGGCTTCTAAACCCTCGGTAGATAAAAAAGCTAAGCTGTCAGCGCCAATAATCTCACGCATATCTTCGATCGAATGGTTGGCGGCAATTAACTCTCCTTTTGTCGATGTATCAATCCCATAATAACAAGGATTCTGAATTGGTGGTGAGGCGATACGCACATGTACCTCGGTAGCTCCCGCTTCTTTTAATAACCGTACAATTCGGCGGCTCGTGGTGCCACGTACGATCGAGTCATCCACCATTACCACTCGTTTACCATCGACAATCCCTCGAACAGCGGAAAGTTTCATCTTCACACCTTGCTCCCGAAGCTCTTGTGAGGGCTGAATAAAGGTCCGGCCAACGTAACGATTCTTGATCAGTCCTAGTTCATATGGGATTCCCGCTTCCTCTGAAAAACCGATCGCTGCAGAAATACTGGAATCTGGCACACCTGTAACCACATCCGCTTCAATCGGTGCCTCTTGTGCCAATTGTTTACCCATTGTCTTCCGACTAGCATGGACATTGAGTTCATTCAAATCACTATCCGGGCGGGAAAAATAAACATATTCCATCGAGCATAAGGTACGCTCCATTGGTGACGTGAACTCCTTGGCTCGCAAACCATCTTCATCAATGATAATCAATTCCCCAGGGCGAACCTCTCTTTCATACGTCGCACCAATTAAATCAAAGGCACATGTTTCGGAGGCTACCACATAGGCATCACCTAACCGCCCAATCGACAACGGTCGCAATCCACGTGGATCCTGTCCAACAAACATCTGCTTCTCGGTTAAAAGAGCAAAAGCATAGGCTCCTTTTATCATACCTAAAGCGGAGGCAATCGCGTCCTCCATCGGAATATGACCATTGCGCTTGACTAAATGGGCGATGACTTCTGTATCAGAGGTCGTTTGTAAAATACTTCCTTGTGCTTCCAGCTGGCTTTTCAATTGATGGGCATTCACCAAATTTCCGTTGTGTGCAAGTGCCATACTATTTGTTTGGGATCGGAAGACAAGCGGCTGTACATTCTCATAACCGCCTCCTCCCTGTGTAGCATAACGCACATGTCCGATCGCTGCATGTCCCGGCAAACCAGAGAACTTATCCTCTGAAAATACCTCATTCACTAAACCTGTTCCTTTATGCAAATGTAATTTCTCGCGATCTGTGGTGACAATTCCAGCCCCTTCTTGTCCACGATGCTGGAGGGCATGCAGTCCATAATAGGTCATTTCTGCTGCTTTCTCATGTCCCCAGATGGCGAAGACACCACATTCTTCATTTAAGCCTTTGATTTCAGCAAGCAAGGTAAAGCTCCTTTCCACAGCTGTTGTAATGCTGATACATCTTCTGTGATTGCTTCCGTTTTATCTATATGAATAACCAATTGATTCGTATCTGTAACCTTTCCAATCCGTTGCGCAGCATCGACTTGTCCTTCAAATGCCTCGCTGTTTTGTTCAGAGACACTCACTAGAAAGCGTGACTGAGATTCACTAAATAAAGCACTAGTCAGGTCACCGCGTAGTTCCAAATCCGCTCCTAAAACATGAGAACTAAATAAGCTCTCTGCTAAGGCGACGCCCAATCCACCTTCGGATAGATCGTGAGCAGAAACCACTAATCCTGCTTGAATTGCAGCCAATACTTGTGACTGACGTGTTTTTTCAACTTCTAAATCAATCGCTGGGGCCTTCCCAAAATAACGACCTTCTAATAAATTCTGCAATTCGCTTCCGCCAAATTCTGGGCTGGTTTCCCCGATAACGTAGATCAAATCACCCGCTTGTTGAAAATGAGAAGGTGTAATATCGGCAAGTGATTGATGTAAACCAACCATCCCTACAATCGGTGTTGGAAAAATGGCTTGTCCGTTGGATTCATTATATAAGGAAACATTTCCGCTAATCACTGGGGTGTCCAGTTCAAGGCTTGCCGCACTCATTCCATCGACACTTTTTTCCATTTGCCAGAAGTTCTCTGGCTTATCTGGATTACCGAAATTTAATCCATCGGTTAAAGCAAGCGGCTTAGCTCCTGATGCGATAATATTACGTGCCGCCTCTGCTACGGCAATCTTTCCGCCCGTCTCTGGATCTAAATAAATATAGCGAGAATTACAATCCGTCGTCATCGCAATCGCCTTGTCATAACCCTGAATCCGAACAACCGCTGCGTCCGATCCTGGTGAAAATACCGTATTGGCCTGCACCATGGAATCGTACTGATCATAGACATATTCCTTGCTTGCGATTGTCGGCTGCTGTAATAGCTGTTTTAATGTTTCCGCATGATCGGTTACTTGCGGCTGATAAGGCGCCATCGCTTGATATTCTTGAAAATAAGCCGGTACCTTGGAATCTTTATAAAAAATTGGCGCGTCTTCCGCTAAATGATCAACAGGAATATCTGCCACCACTTCGCCCTTATGTAGCAAGCGGAACTTGTTATCTGTCGTTACCTTTCCTACTGCGACGGCATCCAAATTATATTTTTTGAAAATATCGATGATTTCTTGTTCTTCCCCTTTTTTCACGCATAAGAGCATCCGCTCTTGGGACTCGGATAACATCATTTCATAAGCTGTCATCTGCTCTTCACGCTGAGGAATAAAGTCAAGGTTCATTTCCATTCCCATGCCGGCCTTACTTGCCATCTCACTTGCTGAAGAAGTTAAACCGGCGGCGCCCATATCCTGAATACCAACCAACGCATCCGATTGGATCACTTCAAGACAGGCTTCGATCAATAACTTCTCCATAAAAGGGTCCCCGACTTGAACATTGGACCGTTTACTCTCGGAATCTTCGGTCAAGTCTTCTGAAGCAAAGGTTGCCCCATGAATACCGTCACGACCCGTTTTAGACCCGACATACATGATCGTGTTACCCTCTCCGTCAGCGATTCCTTTTTGAATATCTTTGGTATCAATCAAGCCGACACACATAGCGTTAACTAACGGGTTCCCCTGATAGGAATCATCAAACTGGACTTCTCCGCCAACTGTTGGGACACCGACACAATTCCCATACCCGGCAATACCGTGGACCACTTCTTCAAACAGGTATTTGACTCTACCATTCGTTAAATTACCAAAACGCAAGGAATTCAGGGAAGCAATCGGACGAGCCCCCATCGAGAATACATCACGGATAATACCGCCTACTCCAGTTGCTGCCCCTTGATACGGCTCTACCGCAGATGGATGGTTATGACTTTCTACTTTAAACACAACACCCTGACCATCACCAATATCAACAATGCCTGCTCCTTCACCCGGACCCTGCACAACTTGAGGTCCTTCGGTTGGGAATTTCTTCAGTAATGGTTTGGAAGTTTTATAGCTACAATGCTCCGACCACATCACCGAGAAAATACCGATCTCGGTAAAGTTCGGTTGACGTCCCATAATATCCTTAATCATGTCATACTCTTTATCGGTTAAACCCATTTCTTGATAGACTTTCTCTTGTTCAATTTGCTCTGGACTGATTTCAGACGCCTGCAACATAACGTTCCCTCCAATTTACCAACATGGATTGAAATAACTTCCGGCCATCTTCACTATTCAAAATAGCCTCCACGGCACGTTCTGGGTGTGGCATCATCCCAAGAACATTGCCTTGTTCATTGATAATACCGGCAATATCAGCCACCGAGCCATTTGGATTGTTTTGATACGTAAATACAATTTGGTTATTTGCTTGAAGACGTGAAAGTGTTTCCTCGTCGCAATAATAGTTTCCTTCATTATGAGCAATCGGAATCGAGATGACTTCGCCTTCTTGATATTCTGTCGTAAACTGTGTCTGATTGTTTGTCACAATCAAATCTTCAAAATGACACATAAACTTAAGATTTTTATTACGTAATAGAGCACCTGGAAGTAATCCTGCCTCTAGCAAAATCTGAAAACCATTACAGACACCTAAAATCGGCACCCCGGTTTCTGCCTTCTCACGTAATTGTGTCACTACGCTAGAGGTAGAGGCAATCGCACCACAACGTAAATAATCACCATAAGAAAAACCACCAGGAATTAGAATAGCATCATAGCCATCCAAATTGGCATCCTTATACCAGACTAAATCAGCCTCTTCTCCTAGTACCTCTTGCGCTGCGTAATGCATATCGCGGTCACAGTTGGAACCAGGGAAAACTACGACAGCAAATTTCACTGGGCAACCTCCTCATCTACCGTATAAGAATAATTTTCAATTACGGGATTGGCAAGCAGTTTGTTACACATATCTTCTATTTCTTGCTCGATATCAGCGTTATCTTGCACGGTTAATTCCAAATATTTACCGACACGTACCTCTTGTACATTGTTATACCCTAATGTATTCAACGAATTTTGGACGGCCTTCCCTTGTGGATCTAATACGCCTTCTTTTAATGTCACATGAACTTTTACTAGTTTCATTGTTTCTCCTCCAGTCGTGATAGAATATTGTCATATACAGTCAGCAAATCGCCTGAATCTTCGCGGAAGACATCCTTATCCATTTTCTCCCCTGTCGCCATGTCCCACAGACGGCAGGTATCCGGACTGACCTCATCCGATAACACGATCTCCCCTTGTACATTACGACCAAATTCTAATTTAAAATCGACAAGCTGTAAGTTGATTTCTTGAAAGAAGGCTTGCAGCTGTTGATTCACATCTCGTGCCATCTCTTTGATTTGATTTAGCTCAGCAGCTGTCACATCGGTAAGCAATAGGGCATGTTCATCGTTAATTAACGGATCACCAAGCTCATCTTTTTTATAAAAAAGTTCTACTAATGCTGGTTGAAAGATGGTTTTCTCAGCCAAGCCTGTACGCCGAACAATGCTTCCGGCGGCGACATTACGCACCACTACTTCCAGCGGGATAATCGTTGTTTTTTCTACCAATTGTTCGGTTTCGTTTAAAGCTTTTTTAAAATGGCTGCTAATACCATGTTGGTGTAAAAAAGCAAACACCTTGGCAGAAATCAGGTTATTGTAACGTCCTTTGCCTTGAAATTCTGCTTTTTTCTCTCCATTAAAGGCCGTTGCATCATTTTTATAAGACAAAATCAGCAATTCTGGGTCATCAGCAACCGTGTATACCTTTTTCGCTTTTCCTTCATACAACAGCTTGTCCTTCATTATGGCACGCTCCTTATGCTAAACCGATTTTTCGGAAGATTTGATCGACATTTTTCAGATGATAGGTATAGTCAAAACAATCATCCAATTGTTCTTTTGACAAAGTATTCGTAATTCGTTCTTCCTGCTCGATTAATTCACGGAATGGGGTGGCTGTCTCCCAAGCTTTCATCGCATTGGGCTGTACCATATCATAAGCCTCTTCCCGGCTCATTCCCTGGTCAATCAAGGATAATAACACACGTTGTGAGAAAATCACGCCATAGGTACGATCAATATTACGTTTCATATTCTCTGGGAACACCGTCAAATTCTTCACGATATTACTAAAGCGATTCAACATATAGTTTAGGGCGATCGTGGCATCTGGTAAAATCACACGTTCAGCGGAGGAATGAGAGATATCACGTTCATGCCATAAAGACACATCCTCATAGGCTGTCACCATGTAGCCGCGAATCACACGAGCCATGCCTGTCATATTTTCCGAGCCAATTGGATTCCGTTTATGCGGCATAGCAGAGGAACCTTTCTGACCTTTAGCAAAAAACTCTTCTACCTCACGGGTCTCTGTTTTCTGTAAACCACGGATTTCTGTGGCGAATTTTTCAATCGAACTGGCAACAAGAGCAAGCGTAGATAAATATTGAGCGTGTCGATCACGCTGTAAGGTCTGAGTGGAAACTGGGGCCGCCTGCAGTCCCAATTTCTCACAAACATATTCCTCGACAAATGGATCGATATTGGCATAAGTACCGACTGCTCCTGATAGCTTGCCTGTTTCGATCACCTCAGCAGCGGCATCAAATCGTTTCAGGTTACGTTTCATTTCCTCATACCATAGAGCCATTTTTAGACCGAACGTTGTTGGTTCTGCATGGACACCATGGGTACGTCCCATCATCACCGTATGTTTATGTTCGACTGCCTTTTCCTTTAAAATATCTATAAAACGAACGATATCACGACGAATGATCGTATTGGCTTGCTTCAATATATAAGAAAGAGCCGTATCAACGACATCAGTTGACGTTAAACCATAATGCACCCATTTCTTCTCTTCCCCTAGTGTTTCAGAAACAGCACGTGTGAAGGCAACCACATCATGACGCGTTTCCTGCTCAATTTCCAAAATTCGATCGATATCAAATCCCGCATGCTCTCTTAACTTCTTAACATCTTCCGAGGGAATGATACCTAACTCACTCCATGCCTCACATGCTAGCAATTCAACCTCCAGCCAGGCATTATAACGGTTTTTATCTGTCCAAATCTTTCCCATTTCTTCTCTTGTATAACGTTCGATCATTGCTGTGTCCTCCTAGTTTTCGATTATCTTCTTATCTAGTAATTGTTGGTACAAGCTGGATACATTCTCTCCAATAAACGTAACATGCCCCATTTTTCGTAAGGCTTTCGCATCTTCCTTACCGTACATATGAATATGTGCGTCTGGATTATCCTCTAATTGGTCAAAAAATGGCTCGATATCTTTGCCAAGCAGGTTGACCATAACCGCCGCTTGATGTGCATGAATTGGGATCAGCGGTAAACCGCAGATGGCACGTATATGCTGTTCAAATTGCGATACATTACAAGCCTCAATCGTATAATGCCCGGAATTATGCGGGCGAGGCGCCAATTCATTAATAAGAATATCTGACACACATACAAACATCTCAATCGCAAACGTTCCAACGACCCCGATTGTTTCGGCAATTGCCTTGGCTGCTTGATGGGCCTTTTCGGTAATTTCTTCTGACACACGAGCTGGAACAATCGTTGCATGTAAAATATGATCACGATGGATATTTTCAGCGACTGGAAAGTAAGTAATCTCTCCGGTTGCGCTTCTCGTAAAGACAATCGATATCTCTTGATCAAAAGGTACCCATTGTTCGATGATTAAGCGCCCAGTCTGTTCCAACATCTCTTCTACACTGACCAAGTCGGCATCACTTGTCAGTTTTACTTGACCCTTTCCATCATATCCGCCTCGACAGGTCTTGGCAACGACTGGATATTCTAACCGTTGAACGGATGCTGTCAATTCCTGCTTCGTCCGCACAATCGAGTAATCTGCTACCGGCTGAAGACTGTCGACCATCGCTTGTTTTTCTAATTCACGGTCTTGTGTAATACGTAGAGACTGAGCGCCTTGCGGAAGAAGACCTGCTTTTTCAAGAATTTCCGCTGCTTCCAGGTCAACATTTTCAAACTCATAGGTGACAACATCACTTGCCTCTGCCAATTGCTGAATGGCTGTTAAATCATCATAGGCTGCTACAATTTGTCGATCCGCTACCTGCGCCGTAGGACAATCTGGTGTGGGGTCTAAGACAACTACGCGATAACCCATATGCTTCGCCGCTGTTGTCATCATTCTTCCCAATTGCCCACCACCAATAATGCCAATGGTTGAGCCGAATAATTGTTTATTTATCTGCAAGGTTTTCCCTCATTTCTGCTACTTTCTCTTTTAGTTGTTGTTGGTGTTGGAATAATCGTTCTGCCGTGCTTGGGTCACTTGTTCCGATTATTTGTGCTGCGAGGATGCCTGCATTCGTTGCACCAGCCTTTCCAATCGCAACCGTTGCAACGGGAACACCGCCTGGCATTTGCACGATGGAATAGAGGGAGTCTACCCCGCTTAGCGTGCTGGTTTTTACTGGTACACCGATAACAGGTAAAGTAGTTTTGGCAGCGACCATCCCTGGTAGGTGTGCCGCCCCACCGGCCCCGGCAATAATGACTTTCAAGCCTTTATCACGGGCATTTTCGGCATAAGCAAACATATCTTCTGGAGTTCTGTGTGCGGAGATAACTTCTTTTTCATAAGAAATTCCTAAATCATCTAATGCGGCACAAGTATGCTGCATCGTTTCCCAATCTGAGATACTTCCCATAATCACGCCTGCTTGTGTCATGTTTTTCCCTCATTTCTTATGTATTGTAGTGAACCATTTTATTTCATGAGTGCTGTTGCGATCGTCTTATCACAAACAAAAAACCTATTCATACTCTCTAATCAGGAGAGAAGATGAATAGGTTTCAATCACATAACTATCCTGATGCTTGTCTTCACAATCATCAATCATCTTCCCTCATAGTCCATCATTTACGGTAACGGGTAGAAACTTTTGAGCCATATTCCCAAATTATATGAGGTGTTTATTCTTTTTTCTACATTCATATGATATCAAGAGCTGTTGAAACATGTCAATTAAAATCGAACATTTTATTCGGGTTTTATTTTGAATGTTCGTCTTTTATCTTCTTTGCCTCAAAAATGATTTCTCGACCTTCTGGAACAGGCTGCCCATTCTTTTCAATAAATAACGGCTTTTCCATTCGTCTGACCGGTTGATAGCCTTCCTGTTGGATACGAGCTAGACACTCGTCCAGGCTTTCATTCTTCTCTACGTAAAACTTCTTCTTGCTTGGGCTCTTCTTGTTCTTCTTGGACACTTTTCTTTATCCTCCCTCGCTTGACTTGCTTCACCCAGAAACCGCCATGGATTTGCTTGGGCTCGTAGGCAATAATAAAAGCCTTTGGGTCAATCACCTTTATAGCTTCATATAGATGCAGTTCATATTTACGCGGAGAAAGAATCTGCATGGATAAACGGTCTCCATCCATTCCATATGCATACCAGCTTGTCACACCGAAACCTTTCTCCCGTAATTGTTTCGTAAACGTAATATCAGGATTTGACGATATCACATTCACTGTAATATACCCAAGTGCTAGCTTCTCTTCAATCATGGAACCGACGACAACACCAATACCATACCCTAATCCGTAGGCAATCAAGTTCTGAATTTCGCCTACATTATCCAAAACGATGCCTAGCCCAATCGTATATAGAATAATCTCAAAAACACCAATAGTTCCAGCAATATAACGCCTTCCCTTTAATGTTAAGATAACCCTTACTGTGGAACATGAAACATACACAATGTTAATAATCAGAATAATAACAACCATAATGATTGCATTTTCCAGCATACGTACACCCCATTTGCACATAATCTATTGCCATTCCATACCTTATAGTATAGTATAGCGAAATTATTTTACCATAGCTTTATTATATAAGTTGAATGAAATAATTTCTCATGGATCTGATATACGCTCTTGATCCATTTACGCAGTGTGAATGGGTCACTTACACGAATGGATCAAACATGGTTCAAACGAGGTATTATCAGGAAATCATGCGGGCAAAGAATGGCTTGTCACACGTTTTTGTTACATCTATAAGTTCAACTTATATAGAGAGGAGGAGAGCAATCTTGGATCCATTCAAACAGATGCATGAATGGAAGGATAACATGGATTCTTTTTTTGGCGATACGTTTTGGAATGAATTTGAACATATGGTTAAACCACCTATTCCAGCGGTAAATCTCTATCAAAGTGAAAACGAATTATTTCTTTATGCTAGCTTACCCGGCATTAAAGATCGTAATCAGATACAACTACGTATAAACAACTCCATATTAAGCTTAAGCGGCAGTCTATTTCCAATAGAAGAAAGGGGGAGCCTGATCAAACAAGAAATTCTACAAGGAGAGTTTTCACGTGATATTGACCTGCCTTTTCCTGTGCGTAAGGACCAAATATCTGCCTCTTTAAGGCAAGGACTGCTCACCGTTCATTTACATCGCCTGGTTTCCAAACAGGAAGATCAACGAGTCATTGATATTAGCGAGTTTGAGGAATAGCGGTATAAGCTTGCAATATCCAGTAAATATGTTAAGATGAGCATGCTCTTCATTATCGTAACCTTTGAAAATAGAGAGAGAAAAGAAGGTGAACATGATGAAACACTATGTATCGTACGTAATTACTCTCATTGGTGCAAGCTTATGGGGAGTGACAGGTCTGTTTGTCGATGGCCTGTACAATCACGGATTCAGTGCTTGGGAAATTGTCGCTATTCGCTTAAGCGTGGCTGCGGTGATCTTACTTGTGGTGCTGGGGATCGCGAAACCCTCCCTGCTCAAAATAGAAAAAAGACATATTCTCCATTTTGTTGGCTTAGGTGTACTGGGAATTGTCTTTTTTAATTGGTGCTATTTCACTGTCATGAAGCAGGCATCCTTATCGATTGCCGTTGTCTTACTATATACGATGCCTATCTTTGTGACCGTCTTATCACGCATCTTTTTTCGTGAGCAGATTACACCTAGAAAAATAACCTCTGTGGCGATGACCCTGGTTGGCTGTGCATTAGCCATTCAGTTACTGCCAATTGGGAACATGTCCCTTTCTGCCAGCAGTATCGGTTTAGGACTGTGCTCGGCTTTTTTCTGTGGATTGTACAGTCTTATTGGAAAAGAAGTAGGAAAGTACTATCATTATTTGACGGTCACTTTCTATGCCTTAATGATGGGGTGTGTATTTATTTTTCCAACCAGTGGACTGTGGCAAAAGATAGAAGCCTTTCAATCGCTTGATGTTTGGATTCATATTAGCGGAATAGCACTGTTGTCTACATTAGGTGCCTATATTCTGTACACTTACGGCCTTACTTATATTGAATCAAGTAAAGCGGCTATTCTGGGAGCAATGGAACCCATTGTAGCCATTATACTTGGCGTATTGGTCTTTCAAGACAATCTGACACTCTTGCAGGGTTTAGGCATCGGATTGGTTATCGGCGCAGCTTTTATTACCGTTATCCGCCCTAAGCGAAAGGTCTACAGAAAAACGTAAAACAAGCCTCGGCATTAGCTGAGGCTTGTTTTTATTTAATGTAAGAAAATAAGATACAAAATAAAGATAACAAACAATCCCCACATAATCGGATTGACTTCTTTTATTTTACCCTTCGCTACCATGGTGATGGGATAAAATACAAAACCGATCGCAATACCAGTCGCAATACTATACGTAAGCGGCATGGTAACTACGGTTAAAAATGCCGGTACAGCCACATGAAATTCGTCCCAAGGAATATCCTTTAAGGTCGACGCCATTAGCACCCCAACGATAATCAATGCTGGTGCAGTTACTGAATTGGTGACCACTGCAAGTAAAGGTGAAAAGAATAATGCTAACAGGAACAGGATGGCTGTTACTACAGAGGCGAATCCAGTACGACCGCCAGCTCCAACACCCGTGGCAGACTCTACATAAGAAGTAGTAGTCGAAGTTCCTAAAGATGCACCTACTACCGTGGCAGCTGAATCAGAAAACAGCGCCCTGCTAACACGTGGCAATTTACCGTCTTTTGTTAACAACCCTGCTTTCGAAGCTACAGCTACGAGCGTACCTGCCGTATCAAAGAAATCGACGAATAAGAACGTCAGGATTACCACCAGCATTTGCAAGGTAAATACTTCACCAAAATGTGAAAATGCAGCTCCAAATGTAGGCGCTAAACTTGGTACAGAGGAGACGATTTTCTCTGGAATATCAATTTGACCAAAGATCATACCAGCAATCGCCGTTAAAATCATACCATAGAATACGCCACCTTTAATACCTAGTACCATCAAAACAACGGTTACCACCACTCCAAAAACAGCCAGTGCTGCAACAGGATTCGTCAAATCTCCCAATGCAACCATTGTATCAGGATCGGTCACAATGATTTCGGCATTTTGGAAGCCAAGAAAGGCAATAAATAAACCAATACCAGCACCTACTGCCATTTTTAATACCGACGGAATCGCATTTATAACCTTTTCACGTATACCTGTAAGAGTTAACACAATAAAAATAAGTCCAGAAACCAATACGCCAGCTAATGCCGTTTCCCACGGAATACCGTAACCAAGCACAACGGTATAAGCGAAAAACGCATTTAAGCCCATTCCAGGTGCTAGAGCGATTGGATATCTTGCAAATACTCCCATGATCATCGTACCGATAGCCGCCGCCAAAGCAGTAGCCACAAATACGGCATTCGGATCCATTCCTGTCGCCCCATCTGCCGATAACATCGCCGGATTGACGAACAAAATATACGCCATAGCCAAGAAGGTGGTAACCCCTGCCATGGTCTCGCGGCGATAGTTCGTACCAAGCCGATCAAATTCAAAATACTTTTTCACGTTAGGTAACTCTCCTTTTTTATCAGTCGTTATTTTTTCCAATACAAATAAACACCCTTGGATACCAGCCAAGAGTGTTCCACACCATGGAGAGATTTGACAGCCTATGTCAGGATCTCGTCACATCGTAGTTAGAGCATTTGTGGTGCTCCTGTAGAAACTCTTGGGCCATATTCCCAATAATATACGACAGATTATAATCATTCATTTCATTTTAATATTACTAGTCTGCTTGAAAGAAGTCAATATAACATACGAACATTCCAACAGAATCACTTATTATTGTTCGAGTGTTGTACCGTTTCTATAAATCTTGATTCCCGTATCCGTATCTTCAACAACTAGCTGTTCCCGGAAAAGGGAACGATTATTTAATACTCCTATATAGTAGAAGTCCCCAACACAGCCCGCTGTATGTATAGCAAAAAGAACGTACAAAGCATGCAGATTAATCGGAAATAATGACAGCATAACTAATAAACAGGAAATAATGAAGAAAGGCATTAAAATAATAACAACAAAAGGAAGCTTGGAATAGGTTACTCCAGGATTTGCCGCATAAAACATACCGCTTTTTATTCCATACTTTACCTTTGATCCAGGCGCAAACATCTTGAAAAACATGCCATGAATCAGCTCATGAAAACAAAACATCACAAACATAGCCAACAAAAACAGGAGCATCGGAATAATATGGATTGCAATAGTCGCAGCTGGTAATATGAATAAGCCTAATGCGATCAAGAGGACGAAAATAATAATCGACCATATATTCAGCCATACGACTAGTTTTTTGTTTTGTATGATATTGATTTCTTTTAGTAGTTCCAAATTCATATGTATTCACCTCTTCCCACTTATTCTATCATAACTTCATTGTAAATCGATACTTTTCCACAACGATGATAAAGCTTCGAAGAACAGGATTTTCTTCTCTCGTCATAATGAAAATGATGTCTATCATTTTTTCACTCACATTTCAAGCAAGATGATTTACAAGCGATTCTTCTTTGTGATTTAATAATATAGTTCGTGTCAAAAACACAAATTCTATGTCTTCCTAGCCTTGGATCTTCTACTGGGCTAGATTTATTTTATATAAAGCAGAAAGGAGCATTTAACATGACTCAACTCAACCCATCAAGAAATATGATCCTTATCGTCTTTATGCTTGGCACCTTTGTCGTTGGTATGACAGAATACGTGGTAACTGGTCTTTTGACGCAATTTGCCAGTGACCTGGATGTCTCTGTATCCACAACAGGACTGCTGCTAAGTGTTTATGCTATTAGTGTGGCCATCTGTGGACCGATTCTGCGGATTGTCACCTTAAAATATCCCCCTAAACCATTATTGGTAGGATTAATGGGCGTATTTGTAATCAGTAATATCATTGCGGCTACCGCTCCAACATTTGAAATCTTATTATTGTCCAGACTGCTTTCGGCAACGATGCATGCCCCGTTCTTTGGACTATGTATGGCGATTGCGGTTAATATATCTGCACCATACAAGCGTACAGGAGCAATTGCCGCGGTACAGGGAGGTCTAACCATTTCGATTATGCTTGGTGTTCCATTCGGTTCTTTCCTTGGCGGTATGCTAGATTGGAGACTTGTATTCTGGTTTATGGCATTACTAGGTTTAGTCACATTGATAGGGCTCACCATCGTAACACCTACAGAAAAATTGGTAAAAGCACCTCACTTAAAACAAGAACTAAAAATGTTCAAAAATAGAAATGTGATCATGATGATATTAGTCATTGTCTTTGGATTTTCTGGCGTCTTTACGGCCTATACCTTTACGGAACCAATTCTTCGTGAATTTGCTAACTTTGGTGTAGCTGGTGTAACTGGAGCAATGTTCTTCTTTGGTCTTGGGGCTGTTATCGGCAACTTTGCGTCAGGAAAAATTAGTGAAAATCGGCTAACCGAATATTTAATGGGGTCACTTGGATTTTTGGCCATTGTGTTGATTCTATTTACACACGTTATCTCTTTTTCACTATTGGCATTTGTTTTTAGTTTCTTGTTTGGCGCTGGGACATTTGGTACAACCCCATTGTTAAACGCCAAAATCATCCTAGCGGCTAAGGAGGCCCCTTTATTATCTGGTACCATTGCAGCTTCCATCTTTAATCTGGCTAATTTTATTGGAGCGGCATTTGGAAGTCTGCTGTTAGATCATGGCTTCTCCTTTGTTGCCATCACTACGATCGCTGGTTGTATGATTGCCTTTGGTTTAGCCTTAACCGTCCTCACTCATTTTATTGAAGATAAATCTGTCTATCAAATGGTAGAGCAGGAATCATCTTAAGACAAAAAGTGTACAAGAGGTATCTTGAACATAAAGATCCATTCAACGTATTTGAGCAAATATCTTTGAATGGGTCTTTTTTATGGAATGTACATTTAATGTGAAGTATTCCATTGTCATGTACACACCAAATTGATTCCACCATCTTAAAGTGCATGTTCAAAAATGCCGATAAATAGGACCTCGTTGGCTAAAACCTCAGGCGTCCTGGGACTGCGATTACTCGCCCCACCGAACCCATTTGTTGCAACGCCAACACTAGTACGTCCTGTACGTCGAAAGTTCAAGGCGGCGCAGTCTCCCGGTACCGGAACAATACGTGAGGAACGAACTCACGCAGGATGTGTTGACTTCTGCGTTGCCTACAGGACGTGGGCGGTCTTAGTAGAAGTTCCTATATCGCCATCGCCAACGCAGAAATTCGCTGCGTCATTTTTGTTGATCTTTTTGAACATCCTCTTAAAGAACATCTCTGTTTATATATCGCCATTCCCATTCATTAAAGACGGCTTAAAAACAAAAGGAGCTGTCAGCCAATGCAACACATGCATTTTGCCACAGCCCTTTAATAATTAGAAACAGATGATACGTCTTCTTTTATTTCTTTCAGTAACTTCTTCATCAGCCGATGCGATACAAAGCAGATTTCATTATTCTTCATCACAACCTGACCACTGCTTCGGTCCACCTCTACAATATTCTGCTTATTAACGACAAAGGCACGATGACAGCGATACAAACACTCATGTAATGTTTCAATCTTGTTCAGTTTGCCATAGAATTCGACTTGACGATTTCTGGCATGAAGAACGATGCGGTGTTTATTAGGAGAGGTCTCAAAAAACATGATATTATCATATTCTTCAATAATAAATTTACTTTTATTTTTGATATGAATAGTTTGTTTCGTATCTTTTGTCATCAATCGTTGATAGGCAAGCTTCAAACATTCACTTACCCGCTTCTTAACATGCTGAAAGTCTCCTTTTGTTATATAGTCCATTGCTTCCACTTTATAGGAAAAGGTTAGTGCCATTAATTCCGGATGTGTAGTGATAAATACCATCGCCCCTTTCTCGTCGTACTCACGAATTTTTGCGGCCAATTCGATTCCTTCTGTTTTCGTCTGTAACTGCACATCCAAAAAATACATGCCACTTACATCATGCATTTGTACATAATCGATAATATCATTCGGATTTCCCGTAGAAATAGCGATAGACATATCTAGTGAGGAACCTTCAATGAAAGCTTGAATATATCGTGTCAACTCTTCTCTCTGGCGATTATCATCTTCACAGATAAATATTTCCAGCATTATCATCACGTACTTTCTAATATGCTATTCCAATTTCTTGTACAAAATAATCCTCTGCTGTATAGGTATCCAATGTCACTCCTTCGCATTCTGCTAGTATTTCTCTTAAGTTGCTTAATCCTAACCCCCTGTTCTCTCCTTTAGTTGAAAATCCCTTTTGATAAATTTGGTGAATCGGTGGTACATCACGGTAACTATTCTTCACAATAATAAGGTGAGCATGTTCTTTTTCAATAAAGGCGACCTGGATTCGCGGATCTTCCGCGTTCATCGCAGCCTCAATCGCATTATCCAGTATAATTCCCAGGCTACGACATAACTTCATGGTATCGATATGTAAATCGTCAACTGGTTCGGTAATATCCACAATCGTTGGAATATTAAGATCCTGTGCCTTGATGATCTTATTAGAGACGATGCCTTTTACCTCCTGAACCTTTACTTTCGATATCGCACCTAATTGATAATTATTGGATTCAAATTTCTGACCGATGGGGATAATTTTTTCGGAAAAATATTTCTTTAGTTTCTCTAAATCGTTTAAACTCAAGTATGCAGACATGGTGGATAAAATATTGATATAGTCATGGCGGAATTTTCTAATTTCGTCATACTGTAATTCTAATGCTTCCGTGTACTCTCGAAGTTGTTCGTTTTGCACTCTTTCATTCTCCATGCGAAAATTATTGGCTGCTGTACGGATGAGGACGATAAACATACTGAATAATAAGATGGTATAAAAGAGAAATAAAATGCTATTCGCTTGTATATTTTCATGGCTGAAGCCTTGCTGTTTACCCATGAAGATGTTTACATAAAAGATGATGATAGTCATAGCAACAAAGGAAATAATTAACTTCCCATATACTCCTTTAAGAAAACGATATATTTGAAATTTAGTGAATAGTTTTTTTAGTAGTAAAGATAACGCAATTATTAATAGAAATTGTATGATAAGGACACTAACAATTCTTTGTTCAGCATTCAAGTCCAATATATTCATGCTTTCTACAAAAAAAGTAAACATTTGCGCAATATAATCACCTAATACAAATAAAATAACTGGTATAAAAGTAATCAAAATACTAAGAATTGGCTGACCGATCTTTAAATACAAACATGCGATAAAGAATATTAATAGAGGAAAAATACCCATAATACCTATGATTGTAAACAATATGTAACCAACTATTTGAGAAACGATAAACATAAAGGATAATAATCGTAATCCAAATGGTTTTTCAGATAAGATATATATACCTAACACAATAGCTAATAATTGAAAAAAGATCACAAAAAAAGTAAGCATAAACATCACCACCTTGTTTTATGCTTACAGTATAGCACATATTTCTATGAAAATTTACTTATCTAGACGATCTTGTCGCAATAATTCTTTAGGAACTTCTGGTTCATAGGAAAAACCAATACATTGAGAGCCGATCGAATCCTTGCCAACTTTCATTGCAACGTTTCCTGCAACCTTTGCCACACCTTGCTTCATGCCATCAGCCAACTTGTTCTTCATAAGATTCATAATTATCATAGCTCCTTTGCAAAATTTTATATGAAACTGGAAGTATGCTAATCACTTGAATAGCCACTCCAGCTATCACCATGGTTTTTATCATCGCTATTGGTACAACCAACGCAACGATCATTAGTATAATACATGTAAGAACCGACTTATTACGTAACTTCTTGCGCTTCTTTTCCCCAATTAACGGGTGCTTTTCTGTATCTGCCGGGGCAAAATAATAGATACTTAGAATACTTAACAAAAATAGAGCCCCTATCACATAATTGCCAAGTACCACATCCCTTAAAAAGTAAGGGATTACAACAAACAGTACAACACTTACTATGGTACACACAATACTTGATTTAGCGTGTAACCCGAAAGAATATCTGCGTAGTAGCACATAAGCGCCATGGAGGATCAATGTTTCCCAAAAAACCTGTAAGAGGAAAGCTAAACCATATACGATAATTCCTTTGGTTAGATTCGTTAGAATAACCTCTATCCCTAGCTTCATCTTGAGGTAGTCTAGCTCTTCCATACTATTTTTCCCTTTTATCCATAAAGACATCCTGTTGGCAGCTCTTTCTGGCATTGCTTCAATTCTTTCAAGTTTGGATAGCAAGACTATCACTCCATCAACTAAATTTCTATCAGTTTATCACAACTTTCTACAAAATATTTATGCCTATTCCTAAATGATCACTTTTTGTTCCTAAACGAATGAAAAAGATGCCTTTAGGTCTAATGACATGTTTTTTGTCGATATTGGAGTTTTTTAGTATTAGAAAAATAATCCAGGTACCGCTCTGATGAAATAAAATGCCCCAGCATTTGCCGGATCCTGCCTTAATCAAGACAATGTTCATCAATGAAAATACAATGTCTTCATCTTAACGATCAATTAAATATTGTCCATTAGAAGCAATTACTTCTTGGTACCAAGTAAAACTATCTTTTTTTATCCTTTCTAGTTTTTTCACATCATGATCATCGCGATCCACGTAGACAAAACCATAACGTTTTCTAAAACCACTAGATGTACTCAGTAAATCTATAAAAGACCAAGCCATATATCCCCATATTTCTACTCCATCTTTCATTGCTAATTGCAACTGTTGCAGATGTTTGTTTAAGAAATCTATCCTCTCTTGATCATGAATTTTTTGATCACCCGTTACTTGATCCAAGGTCCCAATACCATTTTCCGTAATCATTATCGGAATATGATATCGATCGTAAAGTTCATTTAACAGATAACGAAAACCGATTGGATCAATCTCCCAATCCCATCTGGTCTTGTCTGTATATGTATTGGCAGCCCCTTCAAAAATACCAGGTATATTATCAAATTGTGTATCGTCATCTTCACCATCATAATTAAGCTTTAATTCTTTTTTCTCGGCTTCTGCTGAAATATATTTCACAACACGGGATTGGTAATAATTAATTCCAATAAAATCTGGTTTCGCAGATTTTATTATAGCCATATCTCCTCTCTCAATGGTAGGCTCTAACCCGTTTTCTACTAGATAATTCCACACAAAAGATCTATATTCGCCTTTCATATATAGATCCATAAATAAATATGTTCTTAAATCATCTGCATGTCTGGCTGCTAAAACATCTTCTGGTTTAGATGTTGCTGGATAATTTGGAATGATACCTAGAGCTGGTCCTATCTTTGCTTCTGGCAACATTTCACGGCACAGTTTTACTGCTTTTGCATGCGCTAAAGTCATAATATGATTCATTTCATATTTCTGTTTCTCTAATGGCACGTCAGGCGCAAACTCCATTAAATACGGTAACTGAAACATATTACTTTGCTCATTAATAGTTAGCCAGTAGTTCACATCAGGAAATTGAGTAAAAAGCACCTCACAAAATTCCTCAAAATCTACAATTACTTTCCTAGAAGACCACCCACCATATTCCTCTTGTAAGCATTGCGGTAAATCAAAATGGTAAATAGTAACAATAGGTTCTATTTGATATGCTTTTAATTTATCCAAGATACGACGATAAAATGATATTCCCTCTTGATTTATCTCTCCACGACCGTTGGGTAAAATTCTTGGCCAAGCAATAGAAAAACGATAGGCCTTTAACCCAAGCTCTCTCATAAGCTCAATGTCTTCTTCCCAGTGCTGATAATGACCAGAAGCGACACTAGGATCTGCATAATTACTGTTCATATTCTTTTCGACAACCGATAATGTTTTCCCATGAGTCAGATGTTCACCTTCGATTTGATAAGCAGAGGTTGCTGCCCCCCAAAGAAAGGAATCTGGAAATCGTTTATTTATTTGCATAGACACCTTTATCACTTCCAATCGGTTTATTACTGTTCTTCTAATTTTTTTATTCTTTGATCGAATGAACGAGAGATTTGCAATAAATTCTTTGCTATATTCCATTCACTCATAACCGTCATCAAATGATCTTGTGCATGAGTAAATAACGTTGAGAAAATAATCTCTTCTCCTTTTGCCTCTTTTTGGATTGTATCTGTCTGTACAGAGTGGGCTTGAGACATATGCTTTTTCGCTTGTGCCAACGATTCTTCAGCTAATGAAAAATCAAATGTTTCTATGTGTTTTAAAGCAACTTGAATATCTGCACGTGCATTACCTGCCCCTAATATGATTTGCATCGCGACTTCTTGTAATGCCTCTTTGTTATCTTGACTCAAATGGATCATCTCCCAAAATTGATAAATTAGGCTTACGCCTCTGCTTCTTCTGCTACTTTTTGTTTGTCATAAACCTTGACAAATGGATACCATATAATAAATGATACAATGAAGTTAACAAGTAAAAGTAGTAAGCCACTAATGTCTGTATTCACTAAATAGGTGGAAATCCCAATTGGTAAATACCATAACTGCAACACCTCTGCTGGCAATGTAATAACTCCAAATGAAAGCACCAGATAAGTGATGGCAGGCATCACAATACCATTTAACCACATCGGGATCATTAAGATTGGATTAAAGGCAACAGGAGATCCAAATACCACAGGTTCATTAATGTTAAAAATAGATGGTACAATAGTCACTCGACTAATCGCCTTCAAATGATTCGATTTTGCAATAACAAGCATGATAATTACCAATGGCAATGTGGTTCCCATACCACCAATCCAAATCCATGCCATTAACGTTTCAAACGTATGAATATTAGCAGGATTCAAGCCTTGTGCCACTTGACTTGCATTCTGTTCAATTCCTGCAATCCACATCGGAAACACAACCGGGTACAAGGCCCATGGACTGATACCAAAAGTATATAAAAACACACAAATAAAAGTAAGAATAACAAAACCAACAAAGCTTTGACCAATACTATTCAGCGGTTCAAATAGACTAAGAATCGAAGCATAAAGATCGAAACTCCCAACAATAGTAGCAAGCCATCCAGCTACTAATAAAAGGGTAATCGGTACAATTGTATCAAACCAAACAATAATAAAATCAGGTAAGGAGCTTGATTCTTTAAAAAATGAGATCTTACTAAATAAATTAAAAACAAATCCTACTAATAAACCAACGATAATAGCAACAAACATGCCGTTAGCACCGAATCTCTCAAAGGAAAAAATTATTTGTCCATCTTCATTAAAGGTTGGTGAAAGTAATAATAAAAACATCGCTGCACCAGTCAATCCGGCAATTAGTTTCCGATCATTCTTCTTCAACTTTTCCATAATAAAATATGGTGCTAAAAATGAGATAAATAAACTCATTAAACCAAACGAAAAATCACTAATAGGCTGTAAATTCGGCATATTAGGTATCACATCGTTTAGGATCATAATTAAGGTAATTAATGATCCAACAAGTATCAAAGGCAATACGCCCATGATAGATTCTTGGATGGCTGATACCCAAGCATTTCGTGTGATTTTGTTCATCTTAGGTGCAAATGATCGATTCATATATTCAATTAGTTTGTTCATGCTTATCCCACCTTAATGAATTATTCTAAACCCAATTCTTTTACAATAATGTCCAGACCTTTCTCACCATTCAATGTGCCGTATGTCATCTGATCAATGATTTGATACGGGATATTTGTACCAGCAAGCTGATCGGCAATATCGTCTTGAATATAGCTTAGATGGGGGGCAATTAACACCATCGCAATCTTGTCCATATAATCATTTAATTCTGACTCTCCACGAGCAATTACTTCCACTTCTAAACTTTTTTTCTTAGCTGCCTTTCGAATATTCTGTGCAAGAAAACCACTTGAGGCTCCTCCACTACAAATTAATAAGATGGTTTTTTTCATTTCTAAATCCTCCTTGTTTTTGTGTACTTATATTATGGCAAATTGGTGGCATGCTAACCAATATCTATCTTGCCTACCCATTGGAAATAACTTTATTTTCGAGATAGAATTGAATTGAACTATAATGAAATCAATGGTTGAAAAGGAGGGATATGGTTTATGAAAGAGAAAAATATCGAAGCGCTGATTCAAATACTGAAGGAACAGCAGGACTGGCTGACTACAAATGAAATATTACATTACTTAAATATTTCTTCCCGTACATTGAGGAATTATATCCAGTATATTAATGAACAATATCGACCATCGCTTTCGATAGAATCGTCCAGTGCTGGATATCGTTTAAAAACAGACCATGAACAAGTTATCTTTCAACCGATGGATATGAATCCGAAAAACAGAGTATACTATATCCTTCAGCAATTGATTTTAGTAGAAGAGGGGCTCGATATATTTGACTTGAGTGAGTATATGTTTGTAAGCGTACCGACTATTGAAAAAGACCTTATCGAATGCCGGAAACTGACCTCAGATTACAACTTAAGCATTGATCGCACTCAAGATCGTCTCTTTCTGCATGGAAAAGAAATTGACAAACGAAAAATAATGAGCTTTATTTATTATAAGGAATACAATACTACCTTTTATAACATTATTGATCTAGAAAAAATATTTGGTTATGAGCTACACACTTTTAAAGAAGAGTTATTGGAAATCGTTCAACAGCATGGCTATGATATTAACGAATACACATTAGGTAATATTATTTATCACATTATTATATCAATTGAACGCATGCAGGATAATCAATACGTTCATCATCTAGCCTATCCATATAAAGAAACATTTATTTCCATGACCATTGTCCATGAAATTCAAGACTTAATTGAATCATACTTCCATGTTCATATGGACAAAAATGAATTATATTATTTACAAGCACTGATTAGTAGTAAAACGACTAATTTATCAGAAGATAAAGGAAATATAGTTAAAGCACCATTTTGGAATCTAATTCATGAGATCATCGAAAAAGTGAATGAAAATTATTTCATTAATTTGGAAGATGATGAATTTAAAACCAAGTTTGCTCTGCATGTTCAGAACTTGGTGATAAGAACTTCTAATCACTTTTCATCCAAAAATCCTTTAACACAGTCAATTAAAACGTCTTCTCCACTTATTTATGATTTATCTGTCTATATCAGTAATTTGATTTCAGAAAAATTAGATATAGACTTGCATGAAGATGAAATCACCTATATTGCATTACATGTAGGAAGCTGCTTAGAATTAAAACAAAAACACCATGATCAGCTTGAGGTTATACTAATTTGTCCAGCTTATAATAATTTACAATTTCAACTAAAGGAGAAAATAGAGCATTACTTTGCTAACCAGTTACGTGTGGTAAAAATAATAACGAGAGTGGATAAAGAATTAACTGACATAAAAACAGATTTTCTTATTTCTACTGTAGAAGTGCCATTACATCTGAATCTTTCGCAGGTAGTTATTAGTACTTTTTTAACCTCTGATGATGTACTTAATATACAAAAACTACTCAACAGGAAAAAGAAGGAAAAACGGCAGCAACATATAAAACAAAATCTTCTGTCTCTATTTGACCGTCGTCTTTTTATGTTAAGTGATCAGACATTTAATGACGAGTTTGAAGTAATCCCTTTTATCACAGAGAAAATGGCCACGCTTCATTTAGTGAAAGACGATTTTATTGATAACGTAATAAAAAGAGAGAAGCTATCCTCTACCTCGTTCAACAATATTGTAGCCGTCCCCCATTCTATCCATATGGATGCTTTGCAAACAACTATTGCTGTACTAATTACCAAGAAACCGATCAAATGGGGGGAAGCAGATAACATTCGAATTGTCTCGTTAATTGCTATGAACAAGAATGAACGCAATATATATCGGGATATATATGACGAATACATTAAAATTCTTTCTAGCCCTTCAAATGTGAGTAAACTTGCAAATTCCAAATCCTATGAAGCATTCATTGACCAATTAATGGATTTTATTGATCAGCAGGAAACATAAAAAATAAAAGTCATGCCCTTGATGGACATGGCTTTTTCTTTTCACAAAATAGCTTTAATCTCTTTAAAAAAGGGAATACATTACCAGAACAAAAAAGGACGTTAGACATCCTATCTATATTTAATTGATTATCTATGTATAGTCCGAATAATTAGGCATTATCAACAGTTATATTTTTTATTTCAAGCAAAAATTCAATCTAAAAAGCAGGAAAATGGCAGTTTAATGGAGAAATAAGTTCTACCATGTCCAATTCTGTCTTCAAAGAGAGGGGTAAACAAGATGAGTAATATATTAATGACTGGTGGTACCGGCTTAGTAGGAACAGAACTAGTAGCTCACTATTTACATCAAGGAAACCAGGTGATTGTGCTAACACGAAGCGAGCGAACGTCTGAACATCCTGGATTACATTATGTCAATTGGCAAGAAAACGGCTGGGAGACTGCTATTCCCAACATTGATGTGGTCATTAATTTGGCAGGCGCAAGCTTGAGTGAGCGCTGGACAAAAGAGCATAAAAAGGCAATGCTGCAAAGCCGAATCGATACAACCGAACGATTATATAACTTTTTTCAAACAGAGGGGTACTCCCCAACGGTATTATTTAATGCGAGTGCGATCGGCTATTATCCACCTTCTAAATCAGCTGTTTATGATGAATCCCATGTTTACGAGGAGCCGCATGACTTCCTATCAACGATCGTTCATCAATGGGAGGCTGCCGCCAAGAAATTTGAGGCACTCGGCACCAGAGTAGTGATTGGTCGATTTGGTGTGGTCTTTTCTGAAAAAGGCGGCGCACTGGCACGCATTATCTTACCTTATAAATTATTTGCTGGTGGTCAGCTTGGCGATGGAAAGCAGTGGTTTTCTTGGATTCACCTCGATGATGTCACTCGAGCTACCGTGCACTTAATAGCAGACAAGCAAGCAGAAGGGGCCTATAACATCACCAGTCCTAATCCTATCCGACAGCGACATCTCGGTAAATTAATCGGACGAATCATGGCCAGACCGCATTACGCACCGGTTCCTGCTTCTTTATTGCGAGTCCTATTAGGCGAACAGGCCACAATTATTTTAGATGTGCAGAAGGTCTTGCCTAAGCGCTTGGATAGAGCAGGTTTTACGTTTCACTATCCAACTGCTCTCTTGGCGCTTGAAGATATTTTAGCAAAAGAAAAAGCGTAATTAGGCACTTCTCTTATTTTGATACTGCCGAGCGATTAGAAGATATACCCTGCGTTCCCGGAATGTATAACGAGACAGTCTACAAATGGCGACAAATCAACATTATCCTCTCGTTATATAAATGAATATATAACGAGCTTGAAATTCCCAAAATCCTATTGTATCAGCATTTCTCGTTATAAAATAGTGTTTTTCTCGGGAATCCAGGATATACAGCTGGTTCATCGATTACCTTATACCCTCTGCAAGACTTTACAGAAGAAGAACGTGCCGATATGATAGAAAGGGATGGATTACAATTCAGCCATACGATGGAAACCCAGATTCGCGAACAATTGCAGACTGGGGTTTTGTTAAAGTGGAAGAGTATATCCTCTCTCCCGCCATTTCAAGCAAGTTTGGCCATTAAGCAATCATAAGAAAGGTGAGAAAATGAAACTACGCACACTAGAAGAAAAGGACCTACCATTTATTCATGAATTGAACAACGAACACGCGATTATGACCTACTGGTTTCGAGAGCCATATGAATCCCTCACGAAACTAAAGCATCTCTTTCAAAAGCATTTTCTAGATGAATCCGAAAGAAGATTTGTGATAGAGGATGGTGAGGATTTAGTCGGGATCGTGGAATTAGTAGCGATTAACCATATTCATCGTAATTGTGAGATTCAAATCATCATCAAACCAGAGTTTGGCGGCAAAGGTTATGCCAAGTTCGCCTTTCATCAGGCCGTGGATTATGCCTTCCATATCCTAAACATGTACAAGGTCTTTCTCTTTGTCGACACAACCAATGAAAAGGCCGTTCATATCTACAAAAAACAAGGATTTATTTTGGAAGGTACGTTAAAAGAACACTTTTATACCAATGGCGCGTATAAAGATGCTTATATTATGTCCATCTTTAAACGGGATTGGCTGGCAGATCATACATAAAGACTAACGTATGGTCCCCCTCAACGGATCAAGTTGGTTTCCCAATCCACCGCACTTTGCAGTGGATTGGAAATGCTTAAGATCCTTTCCCATTTTTATCTCCCTCTCATACTTTTCATATCCTGCTCTTTCATTCGTTTTTTCTCATTTTCTCGTATAATCGTTGTATAATGACCTTAATCAAGGCAGTGAGATAGGTATCTATCAGCTACTCAAAAGGAAGGTGCAACCTATGAATAAACAACTAATCTACTATGGAAATCTATGTATCGATCATTGTTCGGTATACCTTGCAACCACAGACGAAGGAGTATGTTTTGTCGGTATCCCTAATCATGGCATTGGAGAAGTGCAGGATTGGGTAGAAAAAAAGAAACCCGACTCCTCATTAATCGAGGATCAGAACAAAATCAGGCCTTACAGCGATCAGTTAGTCGAATTTATCCATGGGAAACGGCAATCCTTCAACCTGCCACTGGATATCACGGGCACACCTTTTCAAAGGGCCGTCTGGAAAGAACTCAGCCGTATCCCCTATGGTCAAGTGTTGACTTATACAGATATCGCTGAGCAAATTGGAAATCCTCAAGCCGTACGAGCGGTTGGTGCGGCAATTGGAGCAAATCCACTGATGTTTTTTATTCCCTGTCATCGTGTTTTGAGTAAAAAGGGGGATTTGACAGGCTTTCGTGGCGGTTTAGCGTTGAAAGAATCTTTATTAGCACTTGAAAGCGAGGGAAAGTGTTAGCAGATGTTTCATCATTCTATAAAATCAGGCTCAACCAAGGCATTTTTCTGGAAAATATGTTGAAATAAATGGTATTATTACGATATACCGTTTATCAGAAAAATATGAATATTTATACTTTCACATCCTAATGATTTTATAGAAAAAGGTGAAAACGATGTATTATTCCTTTGAGGTACCCTTTTATAAAAGATTCAGTGATAAGAAGTTTTATTACAATAGTAAGGGGGAAACGGTTGGAGCGATCCAGCGGTTTTACTAGAGTTCCTTCCAAAAACTCTCCACCGTCTTGATTGATGGCCTGTTCTTACATATCTCCAGCGAAGATACGCAAGGAGAGTCTAAAGTCGTGGCTGAACACCATCATTACACCTTACGACACAAGTGGGATGTCCATTATAATCAAAAGACTTTTCTTTTAGAGGATAAAACAAAGGTCAAGAGTCATCCCATCTTTCATTTTCACTATAATGACAAAGAGTATGTGATCACAAAGAAATTTGCCAATAAGTTTATTCATATACAAGAGTCAGACAGCAATCAATTAGCTGCTGAATGGAAATTTTTAAACTTCAAACTTCCTCGAAAAGCGCGAATAGAAATCATGAGCCAGGACTTGGACATTCATTTGGTGATGTGTGTGTTTCTTATTTTGGTTTCTATTTATTAAGGACGTCACTTAAAGAAAGCCATGCAAAACAAACATGTGGATTTCCACGTTTTTATTTCGACATGGCTTTCTTTAATGAAAATGCTTTAAAAAACTCGCCTTCAATCATCACCTTCATCTGGACTACTCGCTCTCTTTGTTACCTCCTGCCTGTGCATTCCCGTTTTCATTCTTATAGGGGTTTAGATGTTTATCTTTTGTTACAAGGGTTTCGCCAAATAAATCATAGCTCAAATACTCATCGTACCGTCCTACCACTTCAGCGAGTTTCTTTTCATAAATAACCTCTTTCATTGGGTGAAGATCGCTTGGATGCCGATGATCAGCGTCGATATATGCCTTGATATATTTTCTTAATTCCCCTATTTCATATTTCTCCATTTCTTCCTTGGTGAACTCACCTTCATATTTCTTTCGTTCCATTTCAATATTCCAGGCTCTTTCTCGCTCCATAAATTGAATCAGTTCATTTTCTACAACCCCACGCACTTTGAAATTTTCTGCGAATAACTCATTTGGTGTGACTTCTAATGTTTGCATAATCTTCTCTAACGTTTGGAACGTAGGATGGTTTACCCCTCGTTCTATCTTCGAAAGGTTTTGTAGATTAATACCAATTTTGTTTGCCAGTTCTTGCTGCGTCCAGCCTTTATACTTTCTAATTTTTTTCAAATTCTGACCTATGTAACTTGAGCTCATTTCTATACACCTCCACATGTTAATCGCACAAGGATTATTATTCACTAGTAAATCCAAAAACAACCTTGACAATTACCTCTATAGCGATTATGATTAAATGAATCCAAAATAACCTTTATAGATTTAATATATATATTATAACCTATTATTTTTGATTTAAAAATCATTCTTTAACGATTAATTGACAAAATTTTTTCTAGCTTTACGTGTTTGTTATTCATATAGTATCACAGCATACTTTTAACCGATTGACGTAATCGATAAACAATAGAAAAAGAGGAGGAGCAGAATGGAGCAGTTGGAAATAGAAATAAACCGAAAGTTATTTTTTACAGAAATGGAGGTAAAGCTCGTTGATGCCACTTTTAGTCTAATGGTGGATAGGGAAAGAGTGATTGATGATGTCATTTCTACCCTCATTGAACTGATCGAATTGTTCTATGTGGAACAGCAAATAATTATGAAATCGCTTCATGAGGTAGTGCATGAAACGAATGAATAGTCTGGCCCATCTACGATCTCAGAAAGTGTCTAAAAACGTCATCCCTCTCCTAGATAGGCACTTTCTGATATGGTCCTGCTCGCTAATTTTTCGTCTTTATTCCATAAGTCAGTATCAGCTTCGTACCTGATGAATTACTATCAATGGAGAGATCAATCCCCAGTAATTTCGGTACTTCATGAATGATATTTAAACCTTTTCGATCCGATTGCTGCAGCTTCTGGTCAGGATTAAAACCGATACCATCATCACGAATAATCAATCGCTGTTCTTGTTCATCCGCTACTCCTTCGATGGTTAAATGACTGGCTTCAGAATGATAGAGCACATTTTGCAAAATATTATCAATCAATCGCTCAAACCATACCTTATCCAGTTCCCAAGTCATATCAGCTGTTACCTGCAACTGCCAGCTTATCCCTTTGTGCTTAAGCGCATTCTGCCATTTGTCCACCATGTCATTCATACACTCTTCCAAATCAATAAGCGTTAAGTGAGTCATAATCGCCTCCGTGTTTATATCATTTTTATGATAAATCCGGTCACTAAGCGTGGCGATAATATTCGCATTTTTATTAATTTCTTGAATGGCTTCTTCTTTGTTCTGTTGGGTTTGTAAGTAATATAAATTAATTTTGATAATCGATAATGGTGTCTTAATATCATGCGACAGTTGATCGAGATATTTTTTTCTAAATTCTTCTGATTCCTCATATTTGCTTTGATTATACTGTAATTGATCAATGAGTATATTGATCGATTCACTTAAATACTGCATATCCTTATATTTTAGATCTGCCGTATTCACAGGATCTGGATAGTTCTGATCCTTGGCAATATCTCGAATCAAATTGGAAAGATGGGTAATCTCCGATGATATATTGACGATAATTCTAGAAAGATAAAACACATATAATAATATCATCGTGGAAAATAACATTAACACATAAAAATAGTTATCTTCCGCCTTAAATGGCGTGTCCGTGCCGTTGAAATAATTTTGGAGGAGATGGGTTCCCAGCACGATATAGTTAGACAACATCAAGGCAAATGGAAAGAATAAGATCGATAGAAACGTGAAAAACAAAATTTTCTTATTCATCTATCTCGTTCCTCTGGATTTACCATCTTGTACCCATAGCCATAAATCGTTTGAATTAGCCGACCTTCCGCATCTATTTTTTGCCGTAAACTGTTCATATAAACACTCAGACTATTTGCTTGACTGCCAGCTCCATCCGTTCCCCAGATATGATGAATAATCTGTTCTCTAGATAGGCTAAGGTGGATGTTGTCACACAGATAAAAAAACAGCTTACTTTCTGTTTTGCTTAGTGGGATTTCCATCCATGGATCACAGTGAAAAATAGTTTGGGTGCGTGTGTCCACTGCTATTTGATCCAAGTACATGATCTTTCCATATCTATCTCGCAATACATTTTTGAGCCTTGCGATTAGCTCCAGCGGTTCAAAAGGTTTGGGGATAAAATCATCGCCAAGTTCAAGCCCCTTGATTTTATCGTCAATTTGGCTATGTGCCGTAAGAAAAACAACCGGCTTCTCAGGATACATTGTTTTGATTCGTTTACAGATCTCGTAGCCACTATCAAATGGAATTTCAATATCCAATAAAAAGATATCGAGCTCATCAAAGATTGCATCATCAAATCGATTATCTGTTTTTACAACCACCTTTTGAAAATACTCACCTAAAAATACATCTAAGAAACGGGAGATATCTAGATCATCTTCCAGCACAAAAATATCGAGCTTTTTAAGTATGTCTTCCATCTATGGATCACCTGTCTTTTTTGTCATCATTAAACGAGCAAATAATCGCCCTTTATTTATAAATTCTTTCGATATACCAACTTGACATTTAACAGCAGCATACCAATCATTAATACCATCAACAGCCCTATCCCTATTATAGTGGATGAGACGACATTCTCGTAATAATACGTAGGATCAATCATCACCAAGCCCAGCCTGTAGCCAAATGCAGGCGGAATCAGATAAGAAAAAGGGGCAGCCATAAAAATCATGGACAGCAAAGAAACCCCTATGCCTATTGAGATACTTGCCACCAGATGCTGCGTCCATTGAATAATCACGGCAAATCCCAACAAAATGGTGAGCACAACAATAACATTCAAAACCGTATAGGAAGACGTCAGCAACCACATATTGCCCCAATCACCATCTACTATCGCATAAAATAATAAGAGAATAACCAACTGCAGCAAATAAATGGCGAATATCATTAAACCAGCTACCGCTATTTTTGAAAAGAGCAGTTTAACTCGTGATTCAGGATACGTGATCCAATCAAGATAGGTTTTGTTTTTGTACTCGATATAAAACACATACGAAATCAGCACACTCATAATAATTGGCAATAGCATAAAATACTGATTGTAGTAAGTAAAGTAAAAACCATTTTGCAGACTGGTATCTCCATTATTGAAGAAAAAATTAGCCAAATTCATCAATAAGGGGAGCAGACTGAGAGCGACAATAACTAAGGTTACTTTTTCACTTTTCATTTTGATCCATTCATTGTTTATCAGCTTCATCATTTGGATTCACCTCCACTAGGTCAGATGACATCAGTCGAATATATACATCTTCCAAGGTTAATTTCTCGGTATTTTCATAGGTACCTTCATCGTTAGCTGTCAGACGATGGTACGTAGCTTTATTTAGCAGAAAATATTGACGGTTCTTTTTATCTGCTAAGATAGTCATTTCGTTTGCGATAGCATTTGACTGGGATGGAACCGGACCATAGATATATTCCTTATCGCTATTTTCCAATTCTAAGATTTTTTCACCTTGTCGCATAAATATGAGTGTATCAGCAACCAAAGCGACTTCATTTAAATGATGACTCGATATTAGAATAATTCTCGATTCGGTTTTAATCTTTTGTTCGATCAACTGCCGTAATTCCTTCATCCCCATTGGATCTAAGCCATTGGTAGGCTCATCCAATAACAATAAATCTGGATCCCCCATTAATGCCTTGGCCACGCCAAGACGCTGTTTCATTCCCATTGATAATTCCTTGAATTTCTTCGTTTGGGCATTTACTAGGTCGACCATTTCTAATAAGTCATCGATTCCAGCCTCACTAGCAGTTATCTTCAGATAAGAAGCGTGGAGTTGTAGATTCTCCTCACAAGTAAGCTGAGGATAAAAGGCTGGATATTCAATTAATTTCCCAATCTTCAGCTGATCCACTTCTGGTAAAATATCGCCTTGGTAATCAATGGTGTTTAATAATGCCTTAAATAACGTGGTCTTTCCTACCCCGTTTGGACCTAATAATCCATATATTTTTCCTTTTTCTAATTCAAGATCAATCCCTTTTAGGATCCTGGTCTCCCCTGTTTGGTAACGCACATCCCGAAGTTCCATTCCTTATCTTCCTCCTACATTAAAAATGATTAAAAATGCCACAATGCTGACTATATAAACCACAAACATCCATAAGGCTGGTCGAAAGTTGCTGTCTTTCCATCCATTTCTAACCAGCTCTACAATAAACAAAGATGCCGCCAATAAAAAAGATAGAATCGACACCATAATCAGTAATTTCTCCATGATATGCACGCCTCCTATGAATTTGGATAAGTACACTGTAATCGATAATTATTAAAAAACATTTAATGTTTGCTAGGAGATCGAAAAAATATAATAAATGGATTACCTAAAAACACTAGAAAAAAAGAATGATATATGACATAATAGTAGCAACATCGAACGAATGTTTCTATCAGGAACTTCCCAACTAATATCGTTCTAAAAGAAAGGCGATGAATTGACAATGACAGTTCGATTAATTCTAGCTGAAAAACCATCCGTCGCAAAAAACATTGCCGACGCGCTAAACATTAAAACAAAAAAAGATGGCTATTTTGAAGGAATGAACTATTGTATCACTTGGGCATTTGGTCATCTTGTTGAGCTTTATGATGCCAAAGATTACGATGGGAAGATGCGCCATTGGAAAATGGATTACTTTCCTTTTATTCCTGCTGCCTTTAAATATAAAGTGAAAAGTAATCCAAGAAATCGAGCAAAAACAGATGGCGGTGCTGCCAAACAATTAAAAATCATCCAGTCTTTAATGAGGAGAAGCGATGTGGAGGCGATTATTTCCGCATGTGATGATGACCGCGAAGGACAACTGATTGCAGACAGCATTATCTATCGCGGTGGAACAAAACCAAAAGCAAACGTGTACCGCCTGCTTTTGAATGAATGGACAGAAAAGGAAGTGCTTCGAGGTTTGGAAAATCTCCAATCAAACGCTTCGATGCAGCCACTCCGCGATGCCGGAATCAGCAGACAATGGGCCGATTGGGTGATTGGTATTAATCTGACATCTGTTGCCACTTTAAAGTATCAACAAGGGAAATCCGGTGCGTTAAATATCGGCAGGGTCCTCCTCCCCACCTTAAAAATCATTTATGATCGCGATCAAGAGATAGAGAATTTCAAACCAGAAGATTATTTTAAACTGGCGGCAACGTTTCAGACCGTGAATAACCACGAATATGAAGGAATATATCGCGAAAACAAAACGGAGAAGTTTAAGAAAAAAGAATTATTAGAGCCGATTAACGAAGCTATTGCAGACAAACCAGCCATTATTACAGATAAACAAGTCGAGAAGAAAAAGGAATTCCCGCCTTTTTTATTTAACCTATCTAATCTGCAAGGGTATATCACCAATAAATATAAGGGCTGGACATCGGATAAAGTCTTAAAGACAGCGCAGTCCCTTTACGAGAAAAAATGGATCACTTATCCACGTACATCCAGTATGGCATTGGAAGAAAGCCTAGTTGGAAAAACAGCCCATGTATTAAAGGTACATTCGGAAGACCTTCCTTATAAAGAAGAGGTTCATTTTAGCAAAACCAAGCGAGTTTTTAACAATGCAAAAGTAGAAAGTCATAGCGCCATCATCCCCACTTACCTAAAACCAAAACGCCTGACAGCAGATGAAGGCATCGTATATACCGCTATTAAGAATCGATTTATTATGCAATTTATGCCGGTAGCAGAATATGAAGAGACCAAACTGATTACCAAAGTACTAGACACGGACCTACCTGGTCGTTTTCATTCCAAAGGTAAGGTGCAGTTGGTTGAAGGCTGGAAGAAAGTAGAGAACATCCAATCAAAAGATGCCTTCCTGCCTTCTGTGAACAAAGAAGAACGCGTTCAAATCATAGGGTCTGACGTTACTTCCCATGTCACCAAACCGCCCAAGCATCATACAGAAAGAACCTTGCTTCGCGTGATGGAAACCTGTGGAAAAGACTATCAAGAGGATGAAAATGAAGAGTTGTTGGGGAGTATTTTAAATGGATTCAGTATTGGGACGGCGGCAACTAGAGCCGAAACGATTAAAAAACTAAAAGATATCGGTTATATCACAACGGATAAGAAGTATTTACTGTGCACAGAGCTTGGCAAACGACTTGTTGACACTTTCCCTGTCAAAAACCTATTCGATTTAGCATTTACCGGACGCCTTGAAAAAGCCTTATCCGATATCGAAAAAGGGAAAGCAAGCAAACAAGCATTTCTCCGTCTCGTCTTTCAGTTCACAACGGAGTCCGTGGCGACAATTAAACAAGATCAGGACGTAGTCATTCACCAGGCAGCCTCCAAACGAGCGACCAATGAGGTATTAGGTACCTGTCCTCAATGCGGTGGCAAGGTGAAAGACGGTTATAAAGCCTTTAGCTGCAGCAATTGGAAGAAGGGATGTAATTTTGCGATTTGGAAGAATGATAAATACTTAGCAGCGATGCGCAAGAAGCCAACAAAGACCATGGTGAAAACATTATTGAAGGAGAAGAAAGCATTCGTGAAGGGGCTAACCAGTAAAAACGGGAAGAAATTCAATGCCTATTTAAGCTATGAAAAGAACGAGGAAAAAGATTATTATAGCTGGAAGATGGAATTTTTAAAGTGATCAATTGTCACTTGAAAATTGATCATATGTTCATTATAAATGATGGGAGGTTAAAGGGGTGAAGAGCATATGGAATAGCATTAAAAAAATCCTCACCAGTAAATGGGCAGACTTCTTTTTTGTCATCGCTTTTTTTGGTTTATTTCTCATTCTATTTGAGAATACCCTTTTGAAAGGAAATATGGACTTTCTTGGCGGAACATTATTATTCATTCTTTTTCCGATCTTATTATTCATTCTTTTTCCGATCTTAATATTCATGAATGGATACAGCATGATTAAAAAATGGAAAAACAAAGAATAGTGGTAGAGGCTGATTCTTATCTGTTTATCCTTAAGAAGAACCTCTGTCAAATGGACAAAGGTTCTCTAGCAATCAAGGGACTTACTCCTTTACCACCAATCCCATTAATGAAGCAAGCTGCACCGCCTGGTGTGTTGATACCTTACAGCCGTTTAAATCTTCAATGGAAACCGTTAATGTGTCAAAACGAGATGTACTAATATCGACCCCTTTTAAGGCCGTTTGTTCAAAGCTTGTCCCACTCAAATCACATAAATCAAACCCAACACCTTTAAACTTACAATCATAAAAATCAGTTTGCTGGAGAACCGCTTCTTTAAACAGGACCTTTTCCAGCTTGGAGTTGCCAAACATCGCCATGTTCACAATCGAATCGTTGAAAGTCACATTGCCGATGGACGATTCGGAAAAGTCGGTCCCAAGTAATTTACAGTTATGAAACTCGACGCGATGAATGGAAGATTCGCGCAGATTAGCATTCGATAGATCACAATTTTCAAAGCGGACATCCGTTAATTGGATTTTGCCAAAGTCCGTATGATTAAACTGACTGTTTTTAATAATAGCATGATAGATTCGCAGTCTCTCTAATATTTCATTGGTAAACTCGGAATCTGTCACAAAAGCCATTTCTAATTCAGGATCTTCCTCGTAGAAAATATCGGTAAAATGGCTTGGTGTTAATGCTTCCGATATTTTTGGAGCAGTAATTTTCACACTATCCCTTCTTTCCTTTATCCATTGAGGTCGTCTAGAACAAATACATTTCCTTGCGATCATAGTAACATTCAGAAAGCTGCGCATCCTTAAAGATCTTGTACATGTCCAGAAACCCATCTGCCAATATGTAATTCTCTAATTCATGGGGATCAATCCAGAATACTTCCCCTTCGTCTGAACTGGTCACGTCCCCAGTAAATCTTGTCGTATGATAAAACAATACCACATATCGCTCATCTGCCTCTGTTTGAAACTGTTTACTGCCACATAATACCGGCTGACTTATCCGCAATCCTGTTTCTTCCTCGACCTCGCGGATAACGGCATCGTGAAAAGATTCTTCTTTTTCAATATGACCGCCCGGAAAGGTTAAGCCTGGCCAATTCGGATTGACGCGATCTTGCACGAGAATCTGTCCTTTTTCGTTCTCGATCATACACATATTCGTAAAGATTGCTAATTCTGCACGTCCCATTTCCCTTCCCCCACTCCATCCCTTTTATACTATCCATATTATAACAAACATTTGCTAGCCAAACATCCTCTTTTACTTCCCAGTTTCTGCAAAAGTCTCTATTCTTGCACCTATTTGATCCCTAACCCTTTGGAATACGGACCATTCTTGTCCTGCCGGATCATCAAAGCCCCAATGTTCCTTTTTTACATGGGCAGGTATGTGGGGGCAGTTCTGATCGGCATCACTGCATAAAGTGACAACAAGCGTAGCCTGATTCAAGATATCGGCATCGATGACATCCGAGGTATGCTGCGAGATATCAATATCCACTTCCTGCATAGCTTGAATGGCAAGCGGGTTGACACCATGTGCTCTAATCCCTGCAGAGTATACCTCCCATTCGTCTCCCAATATACGTCTAGCCCATCCTTCTGCCATTTGACTGCGACAAGCATTTCCGGTGCAAATAAAATAGATAATATTCTTCTTCATTTCCCTTCTCCTCCTAAAATAATAATAACGTTAGATACAAACCAAACAAGGTAAATACCAATACCGGTATCGTAATCACAATCCCCGTTTTAAAATACGTCCCCCATGAAATTTTCATCCCTTTTTGTGTCAATACGTGCAGCCACAGCAAGGTTGCTAAGGAACCAATCGGTGTAATTTTCGGCCCTAAATCGGAACCAATAATGTTGGCGTAAATCAACCCTTCTTTCACGGCAGCCGTTACAGCCGCTTGATCGATGGCGATCGCATCAATTAAGACGGTGGGCATGTTGTTCATTACCGAACTTAGAAATGCAGCGATAAACCCCATCCCTATCACACTTGCAAATAATCCTTGTTCACCCAATGTCGTTAACACATCTGCCAACATCGTCGTAATTCCCGCATTCTTCAACCCGAATACGACGATATACATGCCAAGTGAAAACACCACAATATTCCACGGGGCACCTTTTATTACTTTTCGTGTATGAACGGCATTTGATTTTCTGGCTAATAGCAGAAAGATGATTGCAACGACACCTGCTATAAACGATACGGGAATGGCAATAAACTCACTCATTAAATAGCCCATCAATAAAATAGCCAACACGCCCCACGCATAAACAAATAATCGCTGGTCCTTAATCGCCATTGCCGGAGATTCCAGCTGTTTCTCATCAAATTGCTTGGGGATGGCCTTCCGGAAATAGATCCATAGTACAACAATACTAGCTAATAATGAAAAAATATTAGGAATGATCATCCGCAAAAAATAGGAAAGAAAATCAATTCCAAAGTAGTCGGCTGATACAATATTAACCAAATTACTGACGATCAGCGGCAAGGAAGTCGTATCCGCAATAAAACCACTAGCAATCACAAACGGAAAGATTGCCCGCTGGTCAAATTGCAAATTGCGGACCATCGCCAGTACAATCGGTGTCAGGATCAAGGCTGCACCATCATTAGCAAAAAAAGCCGCCACGATCGCACCTAGTAAGGAGATATAGATAAACATTCGCACGCCATGCCCCTTTGAGATATGAACCATATGGCGGGCAGACCATTCAAAAAAACCAATCTCATCTAATATCAAGGAAATGATGATCACCGCAACAAACGTAAGCGTGGCATTCCAGACAATCCCCGTCACTTCTACCACATCAGCAAAGGAAACGACACCAGTAATAACGGCTAATACAGCACCTACTGCTGCCGTTATGCCTATATCTAATCCTTTTGGCTGCCAAATAACAAAGATTAAGGTGAGCAAAAAGAGAATGATAGCTAGGAGGGTCATGTTTCACACGTACCTTTCTCCAATTGATCACACACGCATGGGCTAGTAGCTGCGCCAATCGAGGATAATTGACTCGTTATTTCTTCCAACCTCTCTTTATTCAATCGGTACATGGTTTTTGTCCCGTTTTTCCTTGATTGGACTAATTGGTATCTGGCTAACACTTTCATGTGATGACTCAAAGTAGGCTGTGAAAAATGGAAGTGTGCTAATAAATCACAGGCACATAATTCATCGCACGATAATAGATCAAGAATTTCTAATCGACTTGGATCCGCTAATATTTTCAAATAATCGGAAAGCTGTTGGTACATCAAAGGTCACCTGCTTCTAAAGCTATTTTTGGTGCAATCATCCGCGATATCCTCTTTCTCAGTGAGAAGTCGAACATCATGTTACTTCTCATTATATATAGATTATCATCTATATATATATTTGTCTATATAATAAAATGCAAAGATATAATCGTCTTCTGGAAACTATTGCTGTACTTTTCATGATCGATTTTATGATTGATTTTTTTATAGGAAAGAGTATGATTATACGTTGCAGGGAAAAAATATACCAGACGAAGGAGGTGGAGGCCAAATGGAAAATATTCATTTAAAAAAGGTAGGAGCAGCAGACTTGGGAGAAGTGACACTTTTGGTTGGTGATCCAGCTCGAGTTGAACTCATTTCTAGTCAATGGGATACGCATCAACTTGTCTCCGAAAATCGAGAATTCATTTTGGTTACAGGGACTTGGAAAGGCACAACGGTTTCTATCTGTTCCACCGGGATTGGCGTCGGCTCTACGGAAATAGCGATCATCGAATTGATTCGCAGCGGAGCAAAAAAACTCGTTCGATTAGGTGGATGTGGTGCGTGGAACGACCGCTTATCAGCAGGTGACTTACTCTTCAATCATGCCATGGTTCGAGATCCAGGTATGCTCCACCAATATGTGAGTGATACATATCCAGCTGCAGCTGACCCAGACTTGTTGGCACAAATCAAATTACAGGCAGAAAATAGCGGATTTCGCGTCCATACCGGTATTGGCATGACTACGCAAAGTTATTATTTAGGTCAATCTCGCGAGCACGGCATTAGCAATGGCCCACAGCCAAATAAAAACTGGATGGATTATTGGAAAGAGCGGCATGTGCTAAACGCTGAAATGGAATCCGCGGTGCTGTTTATATTAGCGTCACTTTATCAAATTTCCGCAGCCAATTGTCTCGTCGTGCATGTCAATCGGCTTAACGAACAATGGGTTTCCGATCAAGACTATCAAGCAATTCATCAACAAGCAGCGAAATTAGTGTTAGACGCTTGTGTCAAAATCCAATAATGGTAAAGGTGTGTTAAGGTTGGAACAAGTTTCAAATAAAAAAAGCTACCAAAAAAAGATATTAGCTTCTTCCATGCTTGGTTTGGGATTAGAAGGCATGGATATCATGTTTCTCTCTTTTGTTTTAAGCTCTATTATCACTGAATTTGGGATTTCGTCGGCAGCAGGTGGATCGATTGCTTCCATCACCAATATCGGTATGCTGGTTGGTGGGGTCACCTTTGGAATCCTTGCTGATAAATATGGCAGAATCCGTATATTCACTTATACCATATTCCTATTTTCCATTGCTACCGCTCTGATGGCCTTTGCAGATAATATTTATATGATCTATCTGCTGCGCTTTTTGGCAGGAGTTGGCGGTGGCGGTGAATTTGGCATTGGTATGGCGCTTGTAGCGGAAGTTTTTTCTAAAGAGCGACGTGGCCGAATGACATCATGGGTTACGATCGGCGGGCAAATGGGTGCTGTGGCCGCTGCCATTTTAGCAGCTATTATCATTCCCCTATTTGGCTGGAGAGCCTTGTTTATTGTTGGGATACTACCGGTCCTTTTAATCTTTTATGTACGCAGAAACTTAGGGGAAACCGAGGAATGGAAACAAGCACAAACGAAAATTAAACAAGGGGAAAAGAAAGGGAGCTCTCTTGCCAAACTCTTTAGCTCCCCTAAAGTAGCGTACACAACGATAGCGCTGACGATTATGTCTACCGTACAAGTCGCTGGCTACTTTGGCTTAATGAACTGGCTGCCGTCTATCTTACAAGACCAGCTTGGTTTGAGTGTTTCCGGATCGTCTCTTTGGATGATCAGTACCATCATCGGAATGTGTGCTGGCATGCTGTTGTTTGGGCAGATACTAGATAGGTTTGGGGCGAAAACCTCGTACGGTATTTTTCTCGTTGCATCAGCTGCCTCCGTTTTTCTATATGTCTTTGCCCAAAGCGCCATTGCAATATTAATTGGCGGGGCGATTGTTGGATTCTTTGCCAATGGAATGAATGCGGGATACGGCGCCTTAATTAGCAGCTTTTATGCGGCTGAAGTGAGAAGTACCGCCAATAACACCATTTTTAATACCGGCAGGGCATTAGGTGGTTTATCCCCGATTGCGATCGGTTTTTTCTTGGATAAATACGGAATTACAGCGGCGATGTCCTTTTTAGCCGTTCTATATCTGATTTCTCTTGTGATTATCCTGACCTTACAAGGCATTCCCTTAAAGGGGAATCGAAATAAGGAAAAAAGGGAATTTTAGTGTACGATAAAATGGGAGAGTGACCACTCGCGTCACTCTCCCACCATACGGTTACCCTTTAAAAGCTTGACGATACACCTCTGCCAGTTCTGTTACTAACGGCAGCTTAGGATTTGCTGTTGTACATTGATCCTCAAAGGCACGGTCCGCAAGATAATCTACCTTTTTATCGAATTCTTTTTTATCGACTCCGTTTTCGGCAATGCTCATTGGAATATCCAATTCGTGAGCTAGCTGGTAGATGGCCTGCACTAAGCTCTCTACGCCTTGTTCCGTTGTTGCTGCTGGCAACCCTAACACTCTTGCAATCTCTGCATAGCGTTTGTCTGCGATAAAGTGCTCATATTTAGGGAATGACACAAATTTCGTTGGTTTCTTGGCATTATAGCGAATCACATGCGGCAAGAGAATGGCATTGGCACGTCCGTGTGCGATATGATACTCTGCCCCCAATTTATGAGCAAGACTATGGTTAATGCCTAGGAATGCATTGGCAAACGCCATCCCCGCAATCGCAGAAGCATTGTGCATTTTTTCTCTTGCTAAGGCATTGTTACCATCACGATAAGCTTGTGGTAAATATTCAAATACCAGTTGAATCGCTTTGATCGCCAGTCCATCGGTATAATCATTTGCCATATTAGATACATAAGACTCAATCGCATGGGTTAGTACGTCCATTCCTGTGTCGGCTGTGATCGTTTTTGGCATGGTCATGACAAATTGTGGATCAATAATCGCTACATCAGGTGTTAACTCATACTCTGCTAATGGATATTTGATATTGTTTTCTTTATCTGTAATAACAGAGAAAGAGGTCACTTCAGAACCCGTACCAGATGTTGTCGGAATCGCTACAAATTGCGCTTGCTTACCTAGTTTTGGATATTTATAGACTCGTTTACGAATATCCAAAAACTTTTGCTTTAGTCCATTAAAATCGGTGTCTGGGTATTCATGGAATAACCACATTCCTTTAGCGGCGTCCATCGCTGAACCTCCACCAAGGGAAATAATCACATCAGGCTGGAAGGCATCCATGGCTGCTGCCCCTCGCATGACGGTATCCTTTGATGGATCTGCCTCCACGTCAGAGAAAATCTCACAATGTACGTAATCCGGACGTCGACGCAAGTAATAAAGAACCTTGTCTACATAACCTAGTTGGACCATCATTGGATCGGTGACAATAAACGCTTTTGAAATATCAGGCATTTTCGCTAAATATTGCACGGCATTTTTTTCAAAATAGATTTTCGGTGGCACTTTAAACCATTGCATATTGACATTCCTTCTCGCCATTTTTTTTACGTTAATTAAGTGAGTTGCCCCTACATTCGTAGATACAGAGTTGCCGCCATAAGAACCACATCCAAGTGTAAGAGATGGCATATAAGCATTATAAATATCCCCGATCGCACCTTGAGAAGATGGTGCATTGACAATGATACGACCCGCTTTCATTCTTCTTCCAAAGGCATTCAAAACGGCTTGATCGTCGGAATGGATAACGGCAGAGTGACCTAAACCGCCAAATTCCAGCATTTCTTCTGCACGCTGTAGCCCTTCCTCGGTACTGTTTACTTTATAGGCAGCCAACACAGGACTCAATTTCTCACGAGAAAGCGGATGGTCTGGACCTACACCAGTTAGTTCCGCGACGAGGATCTTGGTATCCTCAGGCACCTTCACCCCAGCCAGTTCGGCAATTTTTGCTGCCTTCATACCGACAATCGAAGGATTAACGGCACAAGCGTCTACATTGATCACCAGTTTTTCCACTTTTGACTTTTCTTCTGGTGTTAGGAAATAGACATTGTTATCGATCATTTCCTGTTTTACTTGTTGATAGATAGCCTTATCCACTATCATTGCTTGCTCTGAGGCACAAACCATTCCATTATCAAAGGTTTTGGATAAAATCAGATCATTCACGGCCCGTTTGACATTAACCGATTTTTCGATATAGCAAGGCACATTACCTGCACCCACTCCTAATGCTGGTTTTCCAGAACTGTATGCTGATTTAACCATGCCAGGACCGCCTGTAGCCAAAATGGTTGCTACGCCGTCATGCTTCATTAATCCCTGTGTCGCATCAATCGATGGCTTCTCCACCCACTGAATGCAATTTCTTGGCGCCCCAGCCTTTACGGCTGCCTCATGCACGATTCTAGCTGCTTCCGAGCTGCATTTTTGTGCGGATGGATGAAAAGCAAAGATAATCGGATTTCCTGTTTTAATGGCAATTAATGATTTGAATAAGGTGGTAGAAGTTGGATTGGTTACCGGCGTTACCCCAGCAATTACCCCTATTGGCTCTGCAATTTCCACCATACCTTCTTGTTCATTCTCGCTTATCACTCCAATCGTTTTATCATACTTGATATTGTGATAGACATATTCCGTTGCAAAAATATTCTTGATGATTTTGTCCTCATAGACACCACGTCCTGTTTCTTCTACGGCTAATTTGGCTAGCTGCATGTGCTGGTCCAATCCTGCAAGCGCCATTTCTTTCACAATATAGTCCACTTGTTCTTGATCTAACTGCCTCATTCCTGCTAGTGCTGTCTGTGCGTTTTTCACCAGTTTGTCAATGCTTTCTTCCACGGTTACTGCCTGTTTTTCCTTCTCTTTGGTAATCATCGTATTTCCTCCTTGAAAAAAGATTGTGAAATAATGAGCATAAACTTTCAAAAAATAAAATGCTAGCCAATGACTGGGTGACGGGGTACTTTGACAAAAGATACATCCTTAATGACACGTGTGTTAGGCTTTATCACCACCGTGTAATTTTTGGTCCAAATATAATGTGGTATATCATCGTTTTCATCCAAACACATGGCCTCGAATACGTCGCCGATTTGCTGTTCAAAATTTTCCTGCGTGTATAATTCGGCATCGGTACTAAATTCTTTCCACTCATTCAGAATCATATTGGATCACCCCTTTATATTTCTTGATTTCATCATAACACGTTTTTTTCGGTTTGCGAGCCTCGTTTTGTTACAAGTTTGTGAAATGTTTCACAAATAGAAAGCGTTTTATTTTTGAAAACAAGAATGGGATGAGTCGAACCCATCCCATTAATCTTCTCCAATTTTCTTATCTTGTTTTTTCGGTAATCTACCGGCTCGCTTGGCAGACTCCCTCAGTAAAAACTCGACATGGCTGTTGACACTGCGGAATTCATCCTTTGACCATCGCTGTAAAATGTCATAGAGTTCTGGATCGATACGTAAAGGAAAGTTTTTTTTCTTAGCCATTGCGGCACCTACTTATTGATAAAGAGTTCCTGTATTAATCACAGGTTGCGTTCCTCGATCCGAAACGATCGCAACGAGTAGATTATTGATCATCGCCACCCGGCGTTCTTCGTCTAAGTCTACTACATTATCTGTCTCCAAACGGGCAATCGCATCTTGTGCCATACCAACCGCTCCTTGGACAATTAGCTTACGAGCGGAGATAATCGCACTTGCTTGCTGACGTTGCAGCATGGCTTGGGCAATCTCGGTGGAATAAGCCAAATGAGTCAGACGGACCTCATCGACTTCGACTCCAGCAATGTCAAGACGTTGTTGCAACTCTGTTGTTAGCTCCCCCGATACCAGATCTGCATTTCCACGCAGGGTTCGCTCATTCTCAGAAAAGGAATCATATGGATACGTAGTCGCCACAGCACGGATAGCTGTTTCACTTTGAATCTCGACAAACTGCTTGTAATTATCAACCTCAAAAACTGCCTTGGCCGCATCCGTAACCTTAAAAACTACAACTGCGGCAATCTCAATAGGGTTCCCATTGATATCATTGACTTTAAGACGGTTACTATTAAAGTTACGCACCCGTAATGAAATCGTTCGTCGTACTGAAAATGGCACCGTCACCACGATTCCTTCCTGTCTTACCGTTCCCATATACTTCCCGAGAAAAATGACCACCACGGACTGGTTTGGCTGCACCAACGTAATACCACTAGCAAGAATAACTGCAATTACTGCCAGAATAATTCCCAAGACTATTTGTTCTTGGACAAAGCTAAATACACCAGCAGCAAGTAATAATATAATAAGCCCTATTCCTAATACACCGTTTATACTCCACGCCTTGCGTTCTTGCATGACATCCTCTCCTATGTACAAAGATTTTTTTGCTCCTTGGAATGCGAATTGCCTATTATTTGTTTCGAAAATCTGGATGTATATTTCCAAAAAGAGGATTCCTACAATAAAGCAGAATACCTCAACAAAATCATCCGGTCAAAGATATAAAATGCTCAGATCAAACAGCAATAATAATACCAGCTCAAAAGCTAATAAATATAGACTATAGCGACCATATTGACAGATTCCGTCGCTGTATTATTCATTCCCTTTCAAGCTCCGAACAAATGCATATAGGACCCAGACAAAAACGCCAATGGAAAGCATCCAGATTGCAGGCATATCGTCCCTCCTTATATATCTTATTTATATTATTATGATATCACTTTTGTATTTTATTGTAAAGTGATAACATTGAAAATATTAATGAATAAATAGAAGCTAGTTCTCTTTGGTGTCATCCTGCGATCATTTCTCAGAACGTAAAAGGAATTAATCCTTGACTTTCTAACCAATAATTGCAACGCTAGAAACAATGAATCAGTAAAAGGAGAGCGACCATAATGTCTAGATTTGCCGTAATCGGTCCGGGCGCGGTGGGTGCAGTGATTGGAGAATCCCTTCAAAAAGCTGGGTATGCTGTTACCTTACTAGGAAAACAACCTGGGAAGGTACAAGTCCATCATAACGACAACACCTCTACCACACTACCTGTTGCCCCACTTTCAGAGACGACGACAACGTTTGATTATGTATTTATTACCGTAAAAGGCACTCAGTTGGAGACGATCCTCCCCTATCTCGACCAAGTCTTGCACCGACAAACCATCTGCATTCTTTGTCAAAATGGCTATGGTCAGCTAGAACGTTTTCCCCTGCCTCACACCTATCAAGCCGTTGTCTATATTAGTGGACAAAAAAAGGGACAGGTAATCACTCATTTTCGTGATCGAACGTTGATTTTGCCTGAAAACAGTGCCACCTATGGCCTAAAAGAGGCAGTATCCAAAAGCAATCTTGATATCCAGCTGCATCGTGATTATTTGCATGATATCTGGTATAAATTGCTCGTCAATTTAGCGATCAATTCCGTCACGGCATTAAGTCAAAACACGGCAGTTATTTTGCAAGACAGAAAGATACGTACCATCTGTGAGGAATTGTTAAAAGAAGGCATCTCTATCGCCGCTGCGGAGGGAATTGATTTTAAGCCAACGATCGTCAACGAGATTATGACGATTTATGATGGTTATCCGCCCCATATGGGCACCAGCATGTATTATGACCGCATCCATCAACAGCCAATGGAAACCGATTATATTCAAGGCTATTTATATCTGAAAAGCCGAACACACGCGCTACACACACCTTATCTCGATACAGTGTACAGCCTGCTTGTGGCAAGTGAGATATCCAAATAGCAAGAAGCTTCTCCCGCTCAGAGTTTCTGCTCCCATGATGTTTATAATTGGTTGATTGAGTAATGAAAAAAATGAAGCTATATAGAGTGGAAAGGCTACTCTTTTCATTGGTAAATTTATCTGTTGTTTTTTCTTTTTTGACATATAAGACTAAATACAATAATATTATCAGTAAATATTTATGTTGATTTATGGATACAAAGAGAGGAGACGGAAATCTGTGATGATGGCTGACCTTAACTTACTTCCAATATTATACCTGTTGCTCATATTAGGTCTAGTGGTTTTGTTTGTCATTTCGCTTGTGCTATTTGTTAAAAGAATAGTAGAGAATAACCAGAAGCGAGCTGAACATTATCAAAACATAGAAAAGAAATTAGATGATATCATTGCTTTGGTGAAGGAAAAAAGTGATTAAACTTCCTTGTTTTATGACTGCTGCTGTTTGCTTATACGATTCTGTTTTTATATTGTTAATTCAAAACTCTCTGCAATTAAATCTTTAATAGGATGGATACTCTTCATTTCAGCCAAATGAATACTGACCCAATTTAATTTATTCATATGATATGCCGGATAAATCCCCTCTTCTTTTCTTAACGAACCGACGAATTCTTTCCTTACTTTCACATTCAACACATCCGTTTTCTCTTCACTATCCAATCCTATTTTGTCCTTCGTAATATCCATGATTAAACCGAACCATTTTCCGTTCTTTTCATGTCTCAAGACAGCATAGTTGGCGTATGTTTTCCATGGATAATCTGGTTTTATGTCATATGTTTCTTGAACAAAATCAAAAACATCGCTTCTGTTTACCATAACATTCCCTCACTTTCATTCCATTCATTTTATAATCATCATACCCTCCATCGCTTTATGCTAATCACGATTCCTATCATTCGCATTTTGCAACTAAAAACATCTTAGAGAGCTTAAAAATTATGCAATATCTAATAAGTTTTACAATATCTTATCAAAAATGACATATTTCCATTACGCTTGAAAATAGCATACCTCTTTGAACCTCAAATTTCATTTTTAGGTTTAATGGGAAATTTATGGTTGAGGAGAGGAGTCTATTAACGTATAATATGTAACTGTAAAAAAATATACAGGAGAGTGATGTGATTGAAGAAATTAATAAGTTTAGTCATTCTATTCATTGCTATCTTTTTGGGTGGGTGTTCATCTCAAGCAAGTAGCAATGAGGCAAATCATGATATTCAAGGCATTGTATATGGGGACAAGATATTCGAGATTGAAAATAAGAAACAATTAGATGCCGAACTAGCAGTTAACAGCTTTTCTACAGAACAAAATAAAGTATATATGGAGTCCAAGCTATCTTACAATGGCGAAACATATGATTTACAAACAAACGGGAAAGTCTATCCTTCTTCTAATCAAATCACCGGTGGTTATCTTATAGACTTTAGTGATACGGATAAATATACTATTAAATCAGTTAAGATAGAAGAAAATGCCCCGAAGGAATTACTACTACCTATTAATTATAATACGTTAACGGAAAAAAACGTAATCAAAATGGCACTCGTGGATAATAACTCAAATGAATTATTGTATTTTGAAGATGAATTACCGAACTTATTTTCAGTTAATCAAATAAAAAGTCTTTCTCAGGAAATGGATTTAGATCATTTTAAGAGCAAAGATGAGTTTGAAAAAAAGAAAGAACAAATTGCTACAATGGAATCATGGTTTTTGCCATATCTTCATTCGAACGGATAGGTATAGTACTTGGAAAACGAAGCGCGAGATTCTTTGGACAATAACCCAGACTTGTATAGTAACGATGATTTAATAGAGACCATACCTCGCGCATATTATATGTTTGAAAATGAATCGTTAATTATTTATGACACAGATGGTTTTTATAAAGGGACGGTTAATTGGCCAGCAGGTTCAGAAAACCTCCCAACAAATGCAATAGCGTGGAAATGGTTGAGTAATGATCACGAAAACATTGTAGCTGATCAATCTATGACAAGTGCTCATTTGATATCTACGAAAAGAGTGCATTTGGAGGGTACACAAACAAAATTCACGAAATTGATAAATCTTTTAAAGAGGATTATCAAGTATTGGAGTAAATCGATATGCAAAAGAAAAATTATCTGATTATTGCGATAGTGCTATTGCTGGTAACAACTCTTGCCTGCTCCTGGCTATATTACAACAATTATAAGAGCACTCAACAGCTAGTCTCTACTATTCAGGAGCGGATTGCTTCCGAAACATACCTGTTATCGCAGGATATCGAACCAGTAATGGATCAAGAAAATTATTCAGAGGACAGCCTAAGTTATTGGGAGCCTTTACGAGTTGATATCGAAAAATTATTAAAATCCATTTATTTTTTATCCCAATATAGAGAACTTTCTAAAGAAGAACGCAGTCAACTACATTCCATAGAAACTACATTAAGATCCATGGAGACCTTTTTAATTGAAACAGCTCGATCAATTAGAGCAGAGGAAGCTTCCTATGAACTCCAATTTTGCAAGAAAAAAACAGAATTCACAATCGATTCTGATGCCAATAAAAGGTTCGAGGCCTATTATCAGTTATTAGATTTATTTGATTTCGAGGATGAAGGGGTCACTTATGAGGTATTAATGGATAGCTGGGATGATAATGCAGCTAACGATTTAAACTGGTGTTATGATGGATATTAGTTTCTTTTTGAATCATTACTGTTCTTATTAAACGAAGAAGATGTTGTCCTACTTCTTAGAGGAAAACATCTTCTTTCGGATTTTATAAGTTATTATTCATCATAAATCAGAGCACCTTCCTTTAGGTAAAGCAACCGATTTTGTTGAGATGGATTCATTTCGTCCAATAAATGCGTGCTGATAATAACGACACTATGATAAGATAAGCGCTCTGACACGCGCTGGAAGTAGAGCCGCTCCTCTGTATCCAAACCAACAAACGGTTCATCTAAGATGCAGATGCTCGGTTGGTTGATAATAGACCAAATAATCCCGTCTCCATCTGCAGGTCGATATCCTTCAATGCTTGAAACGAACGATACTTTTTTTGCAGTCCTTCTATTTTAATTGTCAATGTCCTCTCCTCCTAATGCCTTGCTATTCCTTACACGTAATGACATTTCAAATGGTTTCAGAGAATTATTTTCTTATGACAATAGAGAAGCCGAACACGTTACATACTCCCAGCCAATTCTTATGGACCCAGGAGCGCGATTTGCTCTCCTCAGTCCACGAGATTCTTATGGGAATGATCTCCAGCCCGTAAGACATACACCTTTCTCATGACAAAGTCTCAATAATACGATTATCATGCAATAATCCGATAAAGGTTTCCAATGCCTTCGTTTGAAAAGGGGATGGTGTAATGATCGAAAATTTGCGAGAAAATGGTAGCCCTTTGACAGGAATAATCTCTAAATCGCCATATCGAATCTCCTTTTGAATCGCCCATTGAGAAAGCAAGCTAATTCCCAATCCCGCTGCTACAGATTCTTTAATCGGTTGTGTACTGCTATAATGCATCAAGCGGGATGGCTGGATGTCTAACATCTCAAAAACTGTCTCTGTTGCTTCCCTCGTACCCGATCCATGTTCCCGCACAATCCACTTTTCTTGTTGCAATTCTTCTACTCCAACTGGTTTCGAACGCTTGCCTAATCGATGGCTGGGCGAGACGACAATCACCATATCATCCTCTGCAAACTCCTCGGTGATTAACTTTTGCTGGGGGAAATGACCTTCGACAATCCCAACATCCAATTGGTGACTCTCCACCAACTCGGCAATATGTTCGGTATTGCCAATCGTGACAGTCGGATCAATATCAGGATAGGTTTCCTGCATATTGGCAATAATCCGAGGAAGAACATATTCGCCAAAGGTATAACTCGCACCGATGGAGAGCGGTCCATTTGCTTGGTTCATTAGATCGTCGACCAAATGTTGCATCGTGGTATACAAACCGAGGATTTCTTTCCCATGATGATACACGATCTCCCCTGCCTTATTTAAACGGACATACTTGTTACTCCGCTCCAGTAAACGTACCCCCATACTATTTTCTAATGTACGGATGTATTGGCTAACTGCTGGCTGTGTCATATAATGCGCTGCTGCCGCCTTTGAAAAACTTTGTTTCTCGGCAACTGTTATAAAAATTTGTAAATGTTGATCCATTTCTCACTCCACCTCCTTTAATATCTATTCCTTTTATTATAACATTTTACTTATCGTAGTTATTATAATAAATTATTTTTCTTATGCATTAACTTCGCTTATGCTTAAAAAAGGAGGTGTTTAGATGACTTCATTAGCCATCAATAAACAATCCCTTATTTTTACCGGAAAATATATTGCAGGGATTGCTTTTACATTTTTGATTGCACTACTCGGCAGCTTACTGGCTATGTTCCCCGGCCTGAATCATGTCGGCCAGTTAGCCTGTGCGATTATTATTGCCGTAATCTACCGACAAGTTTTTGGCTATCCAGATATCTTACGCAAAGGGATTACCTTTTCCACGCAAAAGCTCTTGCGTTTGGCGATTATCTTATATGGATTGAAATTGAATATAGCTACCGTATTTCATGAAGGCTGGGGGTTGCTGATTCGTGATGCGTTCGTGATTGCCTTAGCGATCGGATTAACCATGTGGCTGGCCAAGGTATTTAAGGCAGATAAGAGTATTTCCCTTTTATTAGGGGTTGGAACCGGAGTTTGTGGCGCTGCTGCCATTGCGGCTGTTGCACCGATTGTCAAAGCGAAAGAGGAAGATACAGCCATTGGAGTCGGTATTATCGCATTAATGGGAACCATATTCGCGATTGTCTATACCATTTTGCGACCATTACTTCCATTAATCCCTGCCGATTATGGGATTTGGTCGGGTATCAGCTTGCACGAATTAGCTCATGTGGCAATCGCGGCAGAACCTGCTGGAGAAGATGCCTTGGCGATTGCCTTGTTAGCAAAACTAGGACGCGTGTTTTTACTGGTTCCGCTCTGCTTTCTGTTGATTTATATCATGAAGCGCAAAAATAACAGGCAGCAAGCAGGAAACAAGGTTGCTTTCCCTTGGTTTTTGCTTGGATTTATCCTAATGAGCATTTTCGGCAGTTACGTGCTGGGACATGCGATTCCGGTATCTTCAGATGTGATGGGCGCGACCGCCACTGCTACCACCTGGATTCTAACCGCCGCCATGGTTGGATTAGGTTTGAATGTCAGTCTCAAAGACTTACGTGCACGGGCGCTAAAGCCGTTGTTAGCCATGGGGATTACCTCAGTTGTTTTATCGATTGTTGCTTATTTTATGGTGTGAAATGATGGGTACTTGTTGACGTACACAATCCAAACCCATCCCAATCACATACATAAACCTCTTACCTATTGCTCATACTGATAGTGGGAGGTATGTCATTTATGAAGCCATCATTTTTCATCGCTTATTTTATTGCATTGGTGTTACCCATTGCCCAACCTATGGAGGAACCTGATCGCTTAACCATTACGCATCAAGGAGAAATAATCGCTACCATCGATCGTGAGAACTTCTCTTTACCTTTTACCGGAACTCCTTTGATAAATATGGAAAAGCTTGATCGATTAGTAGAAGAATTGGATCAACAGATTTACATGGAACCAGTGAATGCTACCATTAATGACCAAGAAGAGATCGATCCAGGACAACTGGGGTACGGATTGGACAAGAAGGCATTTAAAAAACAGTTTTATGCCTATTTTATAGAAAGTAAATCTGCCACTTTGGAAGTGCCCGTGTTGGAGATTTATCCAAAGGTGGACAGTGAATTGCTCGCCAATGTTCGAATGCAAAAAATTGGCCAGTATGTCACTTATTTCAATGCAAATAATCAAAATCGCACGCACAATATTCAACTTTCCGCAGAAGCAGTAGACAACTATGTGATCTTTCCTAACGAGATATTTTCATTTAACGAAGTAGTGGGAGAACGAACGGTCGAGCGGGGATACAAGCGTTCCACCGTCATTGTGAAAGGAGAACTGGCAGAAGATGTTGGCGGAGGAATCTGCCAAGTGTCATCCACCTTGTTTAACGCTGTTGACGGTGCGGGACTCGAAATTGTTGAACGCTATGCGCATAGCCGACGTGTCAAGTACGTTCCACCTGGACGTGATGCGACGGTAAGCTGGCACGGTCCTGATTTTCGTTTTCAAAACATGTATAATCAACCGATCCTGATTCGTTCCAAGCGTTATGAAGGAACGGTTGTGATCACTCTGCATTCATCAGATGTGATTAATTACGATTCCCGCTCTGTTCCCAAGGCACCAACAAAAATACCAGAAGAAGAGAGCGCAGGAGATTAAACGGAAAGAAATAAGAGACGATGCCTTTTTGTAAAATAATACATTTTATCTCTAGCGGCCAACCTTACACATCAAAATTCAGCGATGGTTTCTCACTTATCAACTTCTTTAAGAAAAAACATATCTTCTACAAATAGGCAGAAGATATGTTTTTGCGGTCATTTATTCTTCATCCGCCACCTTCACCAGCTGTTTCCCAATATTCTCACCAGTAAATAACCCTAAAAAGGCATCAGGTATGTCACGAAAACCTTCGTGAATCGTTTCTTCAAACTTCAACTCTCCCTTGGCAACAGCCTCCCCTAGTACTTGATAAGCCTCATCGTAATGTGCTGCAAAGTCGCCGACAAGCAAGCCTTGCATTTTCACCCGAGACTTCACCAAAAATCGCTGTACTCGCAAGCCAATATCCTGTTCGTCTTCCTTTAGGTTGTAGGAAGAAATAGATCCACATACCGGCACACGTGCGAACACATTTAACAACGGCCAAACCGCATCAGAAATCTCACCGCCGACGTTTTCATAATAGACATCAATTCCATCTGGACAAGTCTCTTGTAACTGGTCGCTTACATTTCCCTTTTTATATTCCACGGCTGCATCATAGCCCAAAGTCTCCGTAATATAGCGTGCTTTTTTCTCTGATCCTACAATGCCAACCACCCGCGCTCCAGCTCTTTTGGCCAATTGCCCAGCGATTTGTCCAACGGCTCCAGCGGCTCCTGAGACAACAACGGTTTCGCCCTGTTTCGGTTCACCGATATGCATCATCCCAAAATAGGCTGTCAATGCCGGCATTCCTAGTACACTTAATGCACTGCTGGGGCTTAAGCCTTTTGTATCGACTTGACGAACCTGATCTCCTGATACCACATTGTACTCTTGAAAATCCAGCGCACCTGTGACCAAATCTCCCACCTTCAGCTGATCACTATTGGATTTGGTCACTTGTCCAACGACCCCACCTGCCAACGGTTCACCTACCTCAAATGATGCCGCATAGGATGGGGCATCTGACATTCTTCCACGCATATAAGGATCGACGGAAACGTATAGTGTTTTTACCAATACCTCGTTCTCGCCTGGCTCTCCCACTTCCACTGTCTGAAATTGAAAGGTATCTTCGTTTGGCAGTCCATTTGGTCGATCACGTAATATCAATTGCTCTTGTTTCATCACACAGTCCTCCTTGATAGCTGATTAGTATATGCTTCTATTTAGTTGTTCCTCATGGTTTCTATGGATAAACATGACTGTACAAAAAAAGAATATTCGCTTTTTTATGTTTAGTTAAGTTCATTTTTAAACCAATTCATATCTCTCAAACGCCTTCCATAACCCATCTGCATCGACATGATTGGTGACATAATCAGCCGCTGCTTTTAAATTAGGTTGAGCATTCCCCATCGCTATCCCTACTTGGCAATACTCAATCATTTGCTTATCACTGGCCGCATCACCAAAGGCAAAAGTATGCTCCTTGCCGACCTGTAAATGATTCAATAATTGGTCAACGGCATGTACCTTATCCGATCCCAAAATGGCAAACTCGCCAAATTCCGGTTTTTCTCCGGTTGCTGACCACGTGTCTACTTTCAAATGATCACCAAACGTAGCTTTTGCTTCCGCCAGTTTATCAGGATGCAAACAAAAGCTGATTTTCGCTACATCATCCCGATACAAGTCTCCTCCGTAAATCATGTCGGGATAAATGGCTTGAAGCCGTTCTTGATTCTCTTTAGAAGCTTCTCCCCATAACTTCTCCGTCGTCTTTTCTAAAAAGTGCTCACAGGCAAACAAGCCATTCTTACTTTCTAAATAAAAGGCTATCCCTTGCTCCTGCATCCAATCGACGGTTTTGATCACATCTTGCTTTTCCATCATCAAATCTTGCAGCACTTCACCATTGTCTTCGATATACATCCCATTGCCACCAATCATGCCATCCAACCCAATATCCCATAGATGGCTGTACACCTCTGCCTTACTACGACCCGTGCTAAGGTAAACCTTATTCCCCTTTTTTCTTGTCGCTTGTACTGCTTCCATAGCAGACACTGGAATCTGGGTTTCATAGTTGACCAAGGTACCATCAATATCTAAAAAAATCACTTTCATATTATCCTCCTAGTCTCTGTCTTTATTATCATACTCTTGATGCCATGCTTTGATATAATCCAGTCTTTCTTTGAATTTTTTCTCATGTCCTTGATCGGTTGGCAGGTAATATTCCCGTCCCTCTAAGGAAGGCGGCATCGTTTTCATCGTCGTTAATTTCTCTTCTTGTTGATGGGAATACTGATAATCCTTACCATAGTCCAGTTCCTTCATTAAATTGGTCGGCGCGTTCCTGATTTGTAATGGCACTGGTTCATTAATCGATTCCTTCACATCTTTCCTTGCTTGCAAACGTGCAGTATAGACGGCATTAGATTTCGGTGCTAAGGACAAATAAATCACCGCTTCTGTTAAATGAACATCACATTCCGGCATACCAATAAAACGGCACGCCTGAAAAACATCCGTTGTGATACTTAAGGCACGGGCATCGGCAAGTCCGATATCCTCACTGGCAAAACGTAGCAGCCTTCTAGCAATATAGATAGGATCTTCCCCCGATTCCAACATTCGCGACAGCCAATAAATCGCCGCGTCCACATCACTATTTCGCATCGATTTATGCAAGGCAGAAATAATATTATAATGTTCCTCTCCATTTTTATCATAAAGAAGGGAGGTTCTGGTGATTAATTGTTGCAACTGATCTTCAGTGATAGCAATTCCCTCTGCTGTCTCCTCACTATTTAACACCGCCATTTCTAATGTATTTAAGGCACTTCTTGCATCCCCATTTGCAAATTTCGCAATAGCGGTTAAAGCTTGTTTCGTAATATCGATCTTTTTATCCCCGAAACCATCAGGATGAGCAATCGCCGTTTTCAAAAGATTGACAATGTCTTCGGTTTCCAATAGTTTTAAGACAAACACCTTACTCCTAGACAACAGGGCGGCATTCACTTCAAAGGATGGATTTTCCGTGGTCGCCCCGATTAAAATGATACTACCGTTCTCGACATAAGGGAGAAAGGCATCCTGCTGCGCTTTGTTAAACCGATGGATCTCATCGATAAAAATAATCGTCTTTTCGCCAAAATCGCGTCTGGATTCGGCTTCCTTCATCATTTGTTTAATCTCTTTTATTCCACTATTTACCGCTGACAGGTTAATAAATGTGGACTCGGTCTTTCGCGCAATAATCTCCGCCAAGGTTGTTTTGCCTACCCCAGGTGGTCCCCAGAAAATCAAGGAAGACACTTGATCGTTTTCAATGATATCCCGCAGTACTTTACCTGATCCTAGCAAGTGCTGCTGCCCGACAAATTCATCCAACGCTTTCGGACGGATTCGGCTAGCAAGCGGAGTGCTTTTTTTATTATCTTCTGAGAAAAGAGACTCCTGTTTCATCATGGGTCACCTCTTTGCATGAGAATTTTATGATAACTCCATTGTATCAAACGTATGTTTGTTTTGCATCTAATTAAATTGTTCAAAGTATTTGCCATGTGAAAATAACGGCCTTTTTTTCGAGTCTGACTCTTATTTTTGATCGTCATATCCCTATGTCCAACACCTCTCTCTATTGTATCGGAACAAAAAACGAATCCATTTTGCACCACTTAAGTGCAAAATAGATTCGTTAGGGGGGAGATATTCTCTATGTCATCGCAAATGCAGGTAATGAATCCACAAAAGCAGAGGCAGGTTTGTCCGCTTCTTCCTCTGTCACTAGGCAATCATTTAATGAAGCAATAATCTGATTTTTATCCATTTCACGGCCTATACAAACAAGTTCCGTAATGCGGTCACCGGCTGCTTCATCCCAATTATCAAACAGACCTGGATCATCTGCCTTTAATGCCGCTTGCTCCTCTTCGGAATAGCTTGCCAGCCATCTTCCAGCACCTTCTAAAGTCAGCATCGACCCGGCCTGTGATAAAAAGCCGGCCACATCATTTCTGGTGACTAACCAAAAGAAACCTTTCGCCCGAAGAATTTCATCTGGCCAATTCTCCAGCCATTCCTGAAATCGTCCAGGATGGAATGGCCTTCTACTTCGATAGACAAAGGAGCTAATCCCATACTCTTCGGTCTCTGGTACGTGTTCTTGATTTAACTCTTTGATCCAGCCAGCCCCGTGACTTGCCTCTTCCAAATCAAATTGACCGGTATGCAGCACTTGTAAAGGATCTATTTGACCAAATGTAGTGGGAATAATCTTTGCCTCTGGATTTAGCTTATAAAGTAAATCTTTTAATTCTTCCATCTCCTCACTCGACAGCTTATCTACTTTGTTTAACACAATCACATTGGCAAATTCGATTTGATCGACTAGTAAATCGACAATCCCCCGCTCATCATCATCCGATACATGTAATTCCCGGTCCAGCAGCAAATCCTCTGAGCGATAATCTTGCCAAAACTGCTGGCCATTGACTAATGTTACCATCGTATCCAGTTGGAAAAGGGCTTGTAAATCTATTCCTAATTCTTCATCGGCATAGACGAAACTCTGAGCGACCGGGATTGGTTCTGAGACACCGCTTGATTCAATCAAGACATAATCGATATCCTGCTTCGCCAGTTTTTCCAATTCGACGATTAAGTCTTCTCGCAAGGTACAGCAGATACAGCCGTTAGTCATCTCTACCATATTTTCCTCGGTGCGGATCAAACTACCTTCCTTCACCAACCTGGCATCGATGTTGATTTCGCTCATATCATTGACAATAACGGCTATTTTCTGTCCATGTTGTTCGGTAAGCAGGTGGTTAAGCATGGATGTCTTGCCCGCGCCTAGAAACCCACTCAAAACGGTTACTGGAATTCTTTTGTTCATCAATTATTCTTCCTTTCTTTCCTGATCCTTATAGACACGGCTCGGGGTCGCTCCTTCTTGAAACAAATACTTTCCGCTATATCCTTCTGTCGGCTGATCGACTTGTGCGATGACCAGCTGACAAATACGCATGCCCACCTGTAATTGCACAGGCACGCGATTCGCATTAAACAGTTCCAAGGTAATCTGCCCAGCAAAGCCTGGATCAATCCAGCCAGCATTTTGGATAAACACGCCTAATCTGCCGACTGAACTTCTGCCTTCTACAAAGGCGGTTAAATGATTAGGCAGCTTCACTTCCTCCAGTGTTGTGCCCAGTAAAAAGGTTTGCGGAGGAATTGTAATAAACCCCTCCTCCGATACTTGTATTTCCTTATACTTCGCTGGCTTGTCTACCGACAAAAACGGGGTAGAGATATCATCCACGATGACGAAATGTTCCCCCAGACGCAAGTCAATAGAAGCCGGCTGGATGCTTAATTGCTGAAAAGGGGCAATCGTCATTTGTTTGTCCTGTATCAATTGCTCAATCGTCTGTCCAGATAAAATCAATGGGTTTCCCTCCTGATTATGAAAGTCGCCAAGGGAATGGGTTTCTAAACTTGGACCAGTCTTCATCCATTTCAGATTCACTCAAAAGGCAATGCTCCAGATCATTTGTTATTTGGTCAACATCCAAATCCATACCTATAAACACGATCTTAGTATGACGATCACCATATTTTGGATCCCACAATGCTTTCACTTCCGGATTTTGACTTAAAATTTGTTTTTGTTTTTCTTTTGGTAAGCTGGCTACCCAATAAGCTAAAGGCTCCAATTCCACAGAAGGACCAGCTTGAGATATTAATAGGGCGACATCATTATGAGTAGCACACCAGATTACCCCTTTCATTCGAACTATTTCTTGAGGCAGGTTCTGGTACCAGCTCATCAATCGTTCGGTGTGGAATGGTAACCTAGAAGTATAAACAAAGGATCCAATTCCATATTCTTCTGTTTCAGGAGTATGGTTCTCGACTCTTGCATTTAGTTCTTTTAACCAACCTGCTGATTCACTTGCTTTTTCAAAATCAAACAACTTGGTATTTAGTATTTCCTTTGGATCGATGTTACTGTGTTGAGTACGAATAATTTTCGCTTCTGGTTGTAGTTTGCGAATAACTTGTTCCAGTTTCTGCAAGTCTTCTTCTGCTACTAAATCAGTTTTATTCAGTATCAACACATTACAGAATTCAATCTGATCGATTAATAAATCGGCAATATTCCGCGTATCCTCATCGGCTACTGCTTGTTTTCTACTTAACAAGGAATCACCGGAACCAAAGTCATGCCAAAAACGATTGGCATCAACCACTGTTACCATCGTATCTAGTTCACAATATTTGGTTAAGTCAATCCCCATCGTATCATCAATATACGAAAAAGTCTGCGCAACAGGCACAGGTTCACTAATACCTGATGATTCAATCAAAATATAATCGACGTCACCTTTTTGGACGAGCTTTTCAACTTCTACTAATAAGTCCTCGCGTAAGGTACAACAAATACAACCATTGGACATTTCTACCAGCTTTTCTTCTGTACGCGAGAATCCACCTTGCGTTTGGATTAACTCACTATCAATGTTTACCTCGCTCATGTCATTAACGATAACCGCTACCTTTAAACCTTCACGATTATGTAAGACATGATTTAATAACGTTGTTTTACCTGCGCCCAAGTATCCACTTAGTACAGTAACAGGAATTTTCTTCATTTATTCGTCCTCCTTTATATTTATGGGCTGCTTTGGACCAATGAAAACCCAGATCTACTACCCTATGTTAAAAAATATAATCCTACTGCCAAAAGGGCTGCACTTACCATACTGGTCAACATCTGTTTACCGCCAATCGAAAGCGATGTCTTCCAGCCTAGCTCTTTGCCAATCGTAAATAAGGTTACTAAACAAGCAGAAAGCGTAGAAGCCAAGTAAACCAGTATAAATATCTGACTAATCGACATATCCATTAAAAGACTCCCTTGTCCTTCATTTAAGACAAGCAAACCATCCTTTCTGATAAAAGAGAAGATTAAGCCCGGCGCTGCTTCTGCCGGCAAGGAAAACAATGCAAGCAATGGCATAGCAAGCCAGCTAAAAATGGATAATATGCCGATTGTATCTAAAACAGATGCCACCAAACAAATGACTAAGAAGATGGGCATCGCCTGCAATAAAAACTGTTTTATCACTCCTGAAAGCTTCCAAAAGAATGCCTTCCAATCTATCTTTTGTATATAAGGGAGCGGTGCTATACGTGTGAACTGATCTGCAGACTGCCGATTCCAAACTCTTGTATGGATCGCACCAACCAAAAATAACAGCAATATATAAGGCACAAATAGAAATGGTACTTGTGCCGCATTAAAAATGGATAACGTCGCTCCTATTTGATAGCTGCATGCCGAACCAAAAGCAATCAAGGAAACACAGGATATGCGTGTACAACTGCTGCATCCTCTGCTTTGAAAAACGGCAACGACATTACAGCCAAAGCCTGTGATTACCGGTAGTAAATCCCTTCCTGTTAACCCTATTTTACGAAGCCAAGGATCCAATGTAGTCGTGATGTGCTCTTGTATACCAATCTCTTCGGTTAGGCTTGTCATTACCCCGATCAACAGTACTACCGGAAAAGCCCACAGAAACGAATAAGAACCTAGCGTGATTAACCCGTAATCACCTATCAACATATTTGCTAGAAAATAGGGTGCCTGATCCAGTGTTGTAATGAGAGGATCAAGCACATATTGATCCACAATTGGTTCCAGCCAGGAGACCAATAGGTATGCGCCGATAACCGGAAGAGCAAACATTGCAAACAGGAAGAAACAAGCCAAGAGTGGACCTGCGATTGGTAAACGAAAAATAGGAAGTAATTGGTGGACATTTGGTGAAGAAGCAGGGAGAAAACGCATAATACTTGCAGTAGCTCCCCATACTTGAGCCTGTTTGATAGCACGCATGACTTCTTCCTGCACTGAGTCATCCATCTTTCGTGTATTTATCCAGACAACGGGTACCTGTAATAATTCCTGTACTCTATTTTGCTCCGCTGGGGATGGCGAGTACTTATCTCGATGTGTTGCCACGATGGCGATCTTTCTCCCTTTCAAATTTAATTCTGTTTGCAGTTGTTCCAATTCTTCTTTCAATTCCGTAGACTTCACGACTAGGAGAATTGTCTTTCCTTCTTGTAAGTGATCTAACGTTAGTTGAGTGTTATGGCTATCCATCTCAAATTGAAGACCTGGTAAATCGGTTAATTGGATGTTCCCATTTAAATGACAAGGCGCCTGCAAAGCAGATATGGTAGACCCTTTTACATTACTGGCTAATGCTTTTTTCTCACCAATCAATTGTCGAAATAAGCCAGATTTCCCTACTGATTCACAGCCTACTAGCAATACTTCTGTCCATGCCACATCAGCATACTCTGCTTGCTCTAACATTGGCATTTCTCCCCGCACATGGAAAGGTCGTTTAAATAGAAATTCTCCTGTTGATACGCCTCGATAACGGACAAATCTAAACCTAACTGTTCCCCTATTGCTTCCGCTATAACCGCAAACCGCTGGCGGAATTTATAAATATAACAAAAGATATGGTCGTTATGCCGTAGCTCAGGGCCAGTCAGAAACAATCCTGACGTCTCCACGGATTCGTCTGATTCATTCAGCAGCGCCTTATGATGTGTTCCACGTTTTACTAAGTTTTCAATAATCATCGTACTGCCCGCAAATCCAGTAGCTAGAATCGGTTTTTCACTGCTGAAATAGACGTCTCCGTCACTAGCAAAAACGTAATAGCCTTTCTCATCTGCTTCCAGCCATTCTACTGTCTTATGCCCCGCCAGCGTAAACCATTCAGAATCTAACAATGGATGAACTCGCTGATAGGTATAAGGGGATAAGGCAATACTAGGATCACTACTTTCTAATTCCCATGAATGGCTATTGGAAATTACTGTAACCTTTTTGCCAAGCTTTCCTAGTTGATAAGCTGCATCCATGCCACTTTCATAACCGCCAATAACGATAAAATCATCTCCAGTCAACTCCTCCCAAGAAGAAATATGACTATTGTGAATAGCAAACTCCGCTCCCGGAAATGGGTTCATATCTGGATATTGATATTCTCCCGCAGCCCAGACCAGAAAGCGACTTTGATAGACTCCCGATGACGTCTCCACAGTGAAAAGGTTGCCCTTTTTTTCAATATGCTTTACCTCTACCCCTCGTTTAATCGGAATCGAGAAATGATTGGCAATGACTTGTAAATAACCAGCATAATCCTTGCCGCTAGGATGTTCCATAGCAAGGGTATACGCCGGTGAAGTCTTTGGAACAATCGCATTCAAATCGGTCTGGCCAAATCCCCGTGCCGGAAAAGAGGGCGTAATAAACCGCATTTCCTCCGGCCAGCGTAAAAAGGACGCCCCTACTTCTTCTTTTTCTAAGACCAAATAGGACGAACATTCCATTTGTTGTAGTATAGAGGCTACACCTATTCCAGAAGGACCTGCTCCTACGATAATGACATCATATAGATTATCCATAGCAACCTCCTCATTCGAAATCATTACGATTTAAATCTTAAAAAGTTAAGCAAGGCAATATTGAAAACCGGTTTCCAGCTCCTTATTATCCAGCTGCTTTCCAATAAATACAACCTCACTTTGTCGTTTTTCATTAGGTGCCCATTCGTCTCCCTCTGTACCAGCGAAGAGCATATGCACGCCTTGGAATACCACTTTTCTATCCATCTGTTTGATATAAAGTACTCCTTTGTAACGATACAAGCTTTCCCCTTTCATCTGGACTAAATAGGCAAACCATTTATTCACCTTATCGATATCCAACGGACGATCTTCCTGTAAGACGAAAGAGGTAACTGGACTATGATGATGGTGATGGGTGTCTGTCAAGAGATCCGGATCCATGTTCAACGCATTTTCAACAGCAAAAGATTTCGTCCCGATTAATTCACTGCTGTCCACCTTGGCATTTGTCGTATAAAACTTTTTGGCATTTGGATTCATGCTAATTAATTGTTGTTTCAACGCTTCTTTCTCATCATTCGTAATAAGATCGATCTTATTGACCAGCAATTTATCAGCAAAGGCAATTTGTTGAGCCGGCTCTTCTTCCTCTAAATGTTGTCCAATATGCTTGGCATCTACCATCGTAATCACACTGTCAATCTCGAAGGACGCCGCGGTTTGCTCATCCATCAGAAAAGTTTGAATCACGGGAGCGGGGGTAGCCATTCCAGTTGTTTCGATCACAACACGATCGATTGTATCCTCTTGCTTCTGCAAATCGGCCAATAACCGAATTAAATCACCACGCACATTACAGCAAATACAACCACTGTTAATTTCCACAATTTCTTCGTTTGTGGATACCACCAGCTGACTGTCAATTGATGTGTCACCGAATTCATTAATAATAACAGCCGTCTTTTGCTCAGATAGATCGTGTAACAAATTGTTTAACAATGTGGTCTTCCCAGCACCTAAAAAACCGGTTAAAATCGTTACCGGAATCTGGGTATCTTGTACCAATGTTGTTCCTCCTTGCTCAGCCTATTTTAGGTAAAGTGAGACTGTTACTATATAAGTTGAACTTATAAATGTAACAAATATCTGTGATAAGTAAATCTTTGCTCACATTATTTCCTGATAATCTAGTTTGATCCATTCGTGTGAATGACCATTCACACGAATGGATCAAGAGCACCTATCGGATAATTCAACTTATATAGTTGGATTTTTGCTGCACAGGACATGCTAATGCTGGCGTTGTGGTCGTCGCAGCACTGCTTAGTTATAAAAACTCCTGCCTCAACCCTCAGAAGAAAACTCCAAACAGGAGACCCAATCTTTCATAGATCATTAGCATGCAACAGAGCAGCGGTCATCATTGCGACAGCCTTCCACTACATGACAGATTCTGTTTGAAACAAACCATTTACCAGCTCGACTTTTTCACACCAGGAATTTGTCCTTTGTGGGCATATTCTCTAAAGGCAATTCGGGACATTTTGAACTTTCTCATATAGCCTCGTGGTCTTCCGGTTACCTCACAGCGATTTTTTAGACGAGTAGGTGAAGAATCTCGTGGCAGCTTGCGTAGTGCCTCATAATCTCCCTTTTCCTTTAGTTCTCTTCTCAACTCTGCATATTGCGCCACCTTTTCCTGACGCTTCTTTTCTTTTGCGATTTTGGACTTTTTAGCCATGTTATTTATACTCCTTTCGATATCATATCTTCTATTGTTCATGCAAGCTTGATTCATTCAAAATAATGACGTATTGACATAGTATACTTGATTCTTCATCAAATGTAAATAGTAATTGTTTCGTTTTACATAGAGAAGTAGTCCATCAGCAAGTGGGCGTAATTAAAATGAATCTTCCACGAAGTCACTGATCACACCTATCGCTGCCTTGTTTCCCTCGCTGGCCGCAATAATAAGCTGAGGGGGACCCGAAGCATTATCGCCAGCCGCATAAATCCCTTTTATACTTGTCCGCCCGTAACTATCTGTTTGAATACCTCCCATTTCATTCATTTCTAAACCAAGACGCTCGGCAAACGGGGCAGCCTGCTGCATATCATAGGAAACAAACCCTGCCTCTCGTTCCAGCTCCTTGCCGTTCTTAAATTGAATTTTCTTTAATTGTCCATTTTCACTTTGCAAACGTAAAATCTCATCTTCCAACACTTGGATTTGTTTTTGTGCTAGTATCTCTTTTTCTTCTGTAGAGAGGGTTTCTTTTCCATTAGTGCATACCACAATATCTTTGTTCCAATTGGAGAACATTTTGACTCCATGAAAAACAGGTCCGCGCTCAGCAATATAGACTAACGGCGTATCCTTTAATTCCCATCCATCACAGAAAGGACAGGCAAACAAGCTGGTCCCATAGACATCATGAATACCTTCTATATCTGGAAGGACATCCTTTAAACCTGTTGCGAGTATCATGGTTTTGACCCTATACTCCTGATCATCGTTGGTTCGAATAGAGAACACATCTTCTGATGGGATAATATCGTTTACCCGTTTCTTTTGATAAGATATCGCATCATATTTATTTAAATCTGCGTGAGCTGCCTTTCTAAAATCAGCCGGTTGAATGCCATCCCTTGTAATAAAATTATGAGATTCCTGTGTTACCGCATTACGTGGGGTGCCATCATCCAATAACAACACGGTTTTCTTCCCCCTGGCTAAGACGAGCGAGGCGTTTAAACCTGCCGGACCTCCTCCAATAACAGCACAATCGTATAACATGACACTCTCCTCCTTATTAGCTTAGCGCAAAATGAATTCTACAAAAGCTGAATTCATTATATCGTAATCATTACGATTTGAAAAGTAACTTATCCTATACTTAAAATACGATAACTCAGTAATAGTTTCTCATATATATAATAATGAAAGAATTGTTAGGATGAATACATAAAAAAACCGTGCCTCTTCATATAGGAGGCACGGTTTTCGAATATCAATAGGGGTCCGCTTCATGTCCTAAATCTTCCGCATGCTTAGGAGCTTGTTCTGCATCTGCTGCACCTAATGGATTATGACTGGTTCCCTGCTTCATGGTTTGTGCTAAGCCTTCGCGCAGGCGCCGGCCATATTCTTCATCTGCTTCTTCCGCTAAGCTAATCATTTTATCCTGGATACGCTGATCACAAGTCGATAAATCACCGATCAAGTTGGCTAATAATTCATCCTTCTCCCAATCTTTAAACTGTCGAAAGGTTTGCCCAGCCTGTTTGGTATTGTCGTGGCGATCAATTGATTCTCTGACAAGATTCCCCTCTACATGAGGTGTGTATTCTTTCCCAACCTGCTCTGCTTCCTCCAGACCGCCTAATACAGATGGTTCATAATTTACATGGGGGTTTTGTCCCGGTGCTTTATCATTTTGTTGACGGAGTTGACCGCCTTCCTGGTTGGTTGCTACACGTTTTTTTGCGGCATTGACAGGAACTTGCAGGTAATTGGCCCCGACACGATAACGCTGGGTATCTGAATAAGAAAAGGTACGACCCTGCAGCATTTTGTCATCAGAAAAATCGAGGCCATCTACCAAAACCCCGGTTCCAAATGCAGCCTGTTCTACTTCGGTAAAATAGTTCTCTGGATTTTTGTTTAATACCATTTTTCCCACTGGCAGCCATGGGAAAGTATCTTCAGGCCACAGTTTGGTATCATCTAATGGATCAAAATCAAGTTCCGGATGGTCATCATCAGACATAATTTGTACGAATAGCTCCCATTCTGGATAATCTCCGTTTTCGATCGCATCATATAAATCCTGTGTGGCGTGATTGAAATTTTCACCTTGAATCTCTGCAGCTTCTTTAGCAGTTAAATTTTTAATTCCTTGCTTCGGCTCCCAATGATATTTGACGAGAACCGCCTCCCCATCCTGATTGACCCATTTATACGTGTTCACCCCAGAACCCTGCATCATACGATAATTGGCAGGGATTCCCCATGGTGAATAGATAAATGTCACCATATGGAAAGATTCTGGGGAATTGGCACAGAAATCAAAGAAGCGCTCGGCATCCTGGATATTCGTGACTGGATCTGGACGAAAAGCGTGAATCATATCGGGAAACTTCATTGCGTCCCGAATAAAGAAGATTTTTATGTTATTGCCCACAAGATCCCAGTTGCCGTCTTCCGTGTAAAATTTCACCGCAAAACCACGAGGGTCCCGGACCGTTTCTGGGGAATGGTTGCCATGAACGACCGTGGAAAAGCGGACAAATACCGGTGTTTGTTTTCCTTTATCCTGAAAAACTTTCGCTCTAGTATATTTAGATACTGACTCCTCACCAGCTGTGCCATATGTTTCAAAATAACCATGTGCACCAGCACCACGAGCATGCACAATACGTTCCGGCACCTTCTCACGATCAAAGTGACTGATTTTTTCAATAAAATCATAATTCTCCAACGTGGCTGGACCGCGATTACTGACGGTACGAATATTTTGATTGTTCGTGACAGGGTGTCCTTGGCGGGTGGTTAAGGTTTGATCATTCTCCTGACTCGCTGGATTAGTTGATTTCTCTTTTTCAGACATAGGTTGGGCCTCATTTCGTTATAGATTTCTTTCTTTAGCTTTACCAATACAAATAAAATTAACCGTTCTTTTTAAAGTGCGCGAGAAAGTAAATGGCAGATCATACAAATCAATTGTTTTCCTGCTTAAACACTGGTATGATAAGCAAAGCATGACGTGGTTCGAAACCATCCCACGTTAAAAAACTAGGAGGAAGATAGAACATGAATATAAAAACGCTTGTGATTAACGGGATCGTTGCAGCGCTATATGTTGCCGTATCCTTATTAGTCTCTCCAGTCGCATTCGGTGCGATTCAATTCCGGATATCAGAGATGTTTAACCATTTAGTAATCTTTGATAAACGGTTCTTTTTTGGGATTACAATTGGAGTATTTGTCTCTAATTTGTTTTCCATGGCGGGAGGACTAGATCTTTTATTCGGAACGGCACATACCGCTATTTCATTAGGAATTATTATTTTCTTAAAGAAATATATTAAAAACACGCTGGTGCTATTATTCTTGAATACATTGATTTTTAGTTTTAATATGTTTATTATTGCTTTTATGCTGAACATTGCATTGGAACTCCCTTTCTTCTTCACATGGCTTACCACAGGGATTAGTGAGTTGATTGTGTTATTGATTGGTATTCCTATTTTTTATATGATCTATAAACGAATCTTTGCTAATAAAATCGCATAAAAGGCATTAAGAAAAACCGGGCCAAATTCGCCCGGTCCTTTGCCGACCACTCAAAGCAGCCACTGAACTGGCGATAAGATAGATTATGTTAAGTAGCCCACTTTCCTTAGTGGTGAGTTTGACCGGATTTTTTGTGCTAGGCGAGCGCTGCGGGAATATGCTGCGCTTTCCATGGGGACGGCTTCAGCTAACTAAAAAGAAAAGCACTTTTTAGTGGATCTTCAGCTCGTCCTGTTCCCATAGGAGTCTCCGCATATTCCCTCCGCTAGGTAAAAGTACAACAATGGTTGTTACTGCTAGAATGAAGGGTTCTAGGTACCTAGACAGTGTTGTAGCGAAAGGAGAAAATCGTCAGCTGATTCTTCGGTTGCGTAATGATCATGCTACAAATATAAAAGTCATAACGTAGGATCAAACCGTTCTCAGAAAAAGGTTATGCGGTTTGCTTATTGGCAGAAATATAGTGTCTGGAACACTTCATCTTCGCAACCATTCGATTGTAGTGCTACTACCCAGCGGAGGAAATAGGTGGAGACTCCTGCGAGAAAAGCGCAGTGTGAAGACCCCGCAGGAAGCGTTCTTTGCTGACGAGGAGGCTGAGCCAAGCTCGCGGAAAGCGGAACCTATTTCCGGAGCGCTGTCTAGCACTGACAAACAATCAACTTTACTACATGGAATAATGGAACTAGATACTTTACATCATACATCTTATCGGTATCACCATTCGTTCAAGATCAAAATCGGTCCACATCCTTTCATACTCAGAATTTTATACTTTCTTATCTTTTAAAAAAGACGATGGATGATTCATCGTCTTTTTCTTATCGAGGTTGTCTAAAAATCCCCACTTATCGGAAAACACAATTCCAGATAACCCGGATTATCGATAGTCTACATAAATGGAAACTCTATCTTGAACCATTAATGTTAATGATGGTCTGATATTTTCAAGCTTCTCTATATCATGAAGCAGGAGTCATACCGCAAGTGTCATTCTTACAGACAAAGTTTTGCGATTTATTCTCTTCAGTCCCTGAGATTACAGACTCTGGAATCAGGTTTACCCTCTCCCGTCCCTAAGAATCGTTGTCCACAAGTACTTGCCAGCGGTTCCCTTTTCTTTTTTTATAATATTCCAATATTATGCAGATGCGAAAGCATTCCCTTTCGCATCTGCTTGTGTTACATCCTTATTCAGAAATGGGGCCATCATAATTAGGGTCATCTGAAGGCGCTAGAATGTCGGTTAGGAATAAGGCGAGATTTCCATCTTCATCTGTCATGCGGAACAATAAATGTTGTCCTTCCTGCAATCCTGCTTCGCCAGCTGCTTGATATGGGAAGTTAGAAAAATCGCCATGAAAATCACCCTCTTCCTCTACTTCCAAATCCTGTGTGCTTGCTACGAATGCGTCTACTTCAGAAACTTCCACCGAAACACCAGGCAATGTCTTGCCATAATAAGTCGAGGTGTTTTCATAAAATTCTGGTAAATCAGTGGCTTCCTTAATGTCATTCATAACTGCTGTATCCGAAGTGCTTTCTACTAATTCCATTCCATCTTCGGCTGGCTGGATAGGCAGGACAAATTGCTGTTCGTGCGGCATATTTCCCATCACATACACAATCAACTCATCGCCAGCCTCAAGCTCCATGCCATCAAGTGGCAACGCAAAATGCCCCTGCTCTGTCACTTCTGGATCAACGTTTTCTACTTCTTCACTATCTGGTTGCGAAATCTCAAATCGAATACTTTGCTCAGGATTAATCGTCCCGCTATACACCAATGTATTCTCATAGATATAAGGCAGTTCTAGATTTTCCAAAGCCTCAGGGTATACATCACCGCTACCTTCTTCAGGATTGTCGCGTCCACTCACTTCTTCTGGTTCATAAAGCTCGGGTTTTGCTATATCCCTATCGTCACTACTCTCATCATCGGTAGTGTTACTTGACTGTTCACTCTCATCCGTTGCACTATTTTGCTGACCATCATCGGACATCGTATCCTCTGGTACAGTTTTTTCTTGTTGCTGCTCTTGATTTTCCTTTACTTCACTACCCTCACTGCTTGTTTCTTCTGACCCTGAGATATTGCATGCCGTCATTACCATCACAATGCTCAGCAGCATGAGGATGGTACATGTGCGTAACATTCTACCCTCTCCTTAAAGAATATTTAAAAAGAATATTCCCTAACAAGCAGCAAGCCAAACACGAGATAACATTACGTCAAAAACCTATTATGATTATTGATAACGTATGCCATTAGACAATCTTCTTAGTTCTTGCCAATTCCGTACCCGGATCAGATGGTTATCTTTTTCGATAACATCCTTTTCCGTAAGTGAATGGATCACTCGATTTAAATGACGATAGGTGGTTCCAAGTACCTCGGCAATTTCCTTGATGTTAGACGTTCTCAGCTCCATGCCAAAGTTATTACCTTGTTCTGGTGTTAAGGTAGATAAAAGGTAGCTGGCAAACTTATTTTCCACCGTTGCCAACAAGTTGATGCGTGAAGCCGTCGTACAGGTTTGTAGCTTATAACTGACATGCTGCAAAAGCATATGCAAAAAAGGAGGATGATGCATGATATGGTGTTGAATATAATTAATCGGTAAGCCAATCATTAAGCACGAACCTACCGCGACCACCTCTGATTGAACAGGAATATCACGGATTAATTCAATGTCACCTATAATGGAAAACGGCTGGGCAAATCGCAGTAAAAGAGATTTACCTGTTGCGACACTAGAGGTGATTTTCACTCTTCCCTCTACCAAAAACAAGAGTGTCTCCAGTTTTGCCCCTTCCAACAAGATTTTTTCATTTGCTTCATATTGCTGCAATGACCAAGGCACGCCGTTTGTTTGATTCACTATCTTCTCCAGCTCATATTGCTTTAATTTCCTTTCAAGCAATTCAGTATCCTGCATATATTTCATCCAATCCCTCCTTTGGGACATTTGTCCTTTTCATGATACGATAAACTGATAAAATGAGCATAACAAAAAACATAGGAGTGGAACAGAATGAAATTCGTATTTGACATAGATGGTACGATTTGTTTCAAAGGAAAACCAGTCTCAAAACCGCTATTAATTGCATTAGAAAACTTAACAAAACAAGGACATGAGGTCATCTTCGCCTCTGCCAGACCGATAAGGGATTTGCTTCCTGTCTTACATCAACGTTTTCATACGTATTCAATGATTGGCGGTAATGGTTCCATCATTTCTTCACAAGGAAACATCCTCTCAACGGTTTCCTTTGAAGAAAAAACGCAGGAAGCGATGATCGCTTTATTACAGAAGTATCATGTATCTTATTTAATCGATAGTGATTGGGACTATGCCTACACCGGCCCAGCTGCCCACCCTATTTTAAATAACCTTGATCCACAACGTCTCGCTAAAAAAGTGGAGCTCGGACAATTAACATCGATCGTGAAAATGTTGCTGTTAACATCGGATCATATGGAGGAAGTTGAAAAAGAACTTAGAAAAATGGAGGTAGTCGTTCACGTCCATGGTGACGAAGGAGTTTTGGACATAAGCCCACAAGGTATTGATAAATGGACTGGATTACAGCAGTTAGGTGTAGCGGCTGGAGATTATCTCGCGTTCGGTAATGACGCCAACGATATCACCATGTTTCAGCATGCCATGTACACCGTTATGATCGGTGACAACCCGCAGCTTTTGCCATTTGCGTCGGAAACACTGCCTCTAAGCGAAAGAATAGAATATGATATCGCCCAACGACTAGAGCAATTGAGTAAACAGTATTCGAGCGAGAATGATCAGGATATCCATTAACAGTATGGAAAGGAAGGAACGTATGAATGGAAACTCGAATGACCGGCAACTCTATAGACCAGCTTGATCAAACAAACACAGAGGCATGGGAGGGATTACGTGCGATAGCGGAGAAACGGACAGGGGCAGATCGCCAAGTCAACTGGAAAGGCGGGAAGCAGCTTTCTAATCGAGTATACCACATTGGCTATCCCTGTTATAGTGAACAGATAAGCGAGGTGATCCGCCTATTATCTGAGGTTGGTGCTGTCACCCCGTTATATGTCTGGATGGAACATGGATTGCCTGACCGCGCCGTTTCAGGTAAGGAGCTAACCATTGGAGACGCCATTCGTACAGCAACTTATATGGTACGTGGAGAACGATTCAGCGAAGGGACGATTGCTGCAGCTGTAGAAAAAGGGCTGCTTGATCGCGTCTTGCATGCGCTTGTGGAATGGTATGATAATGAATAACCAATCGTTTATCGACGAGCTTCTCGAAAACAAAGAATACACAACGGAACCGCATACTACTTGGTCAAAGAAAATCGAGGCACTCGATGGTTTTATTTTTGTGACACCTGAGTACAATAATAATATTCCTTCAGGGCTTAAAGATCATATTGATTATCTGGGCTCGGAATGGCACCATAAAGCAGCAGGTATTGTGAGCTATGGTTCTACCTTGGGTATTGCAGCTTCCCTTGCACTGCGCACCACTTTAGCAAACCTAAAAATAGCTGCCGTGGAGCCACAAGGAGCTTTCAGTTTATTTAATGATTTCGAACATATAGCTATCTTCAAACCAATGGAAGTTCATCATAAACGGTTGGAAGAATTAATTGATGATGTCGTTGCTTGGTCAACTGCTCTTCAATCGATAAGAAAATCGCAAGTACTAGCATAAACTTTCAAAAGACAAACCATGATTGGATTTAGTATATGGTTTGTCTTTTTTCATACCAATTAAAGGTAGAATCAAATTTACTAATAACGTGCAGCAACTGACAGATCTTCCTGTCCTCCTACCGCTCATCAAAAAAACAAATGTGAGCTTTCCAAGTAATCACGTAGCACCCTACTACTATTTCCCATTGGATGTGTTAGCTGATTTTTATATGGTTCTGCTGGGATACTGCTTTCTACGGGACTCTACTTGACGTACAAAAAACCCTGCATAACAATGAAGCGAATCACTGGTTAAATCCGGTGATTCGCCTTCAATGGAGAGGCTTTTACGTTAAAACGGACTATTCCCCGTTATCAAGGCATACCCGGCAAAAACAATCACGACATATCCAACACCTAAAGAAACCCATGTTTTGATTGACATCTTATTCCTGGCCTCCCTTTAGCTTCAAACGCTGTAATCGCAAGGCATTTAGTACCACTGATACCGAACTACAGGCCATCGCGGCTCCAGCAACCCATGGAGCAAGCAGACCAATCGCAGCAATAGGGATCGAAGCCGTATTGTAGAAAAAGGCGAAAAATAAGTTTTGCTTAATATTACGCATGGTCTTGCCGCTGATTTGGACACTGTCGGCCACACTATTCAAGTCGCCTCGCATCAGGGTAATATCTGCTGCCTCAATCGCTACATCCGTACCAGTACCAATTGCCATGCCAATATCAGCTACGGCGAGTGCTGGTGCGTCATTTACACCATCGCCTACCATCGCTACTTTTTTATTTTCTTGTTGTAATTGTTTGATTTCATTTGCCTTTTGTTCAGGCACTACTTCAGCAATTACGCGATCAATACCGACTTGTTTTCCAATTGCTTGAGCGGTCCGTTCGTTATCACCCGTTAACATAATCACTTCCAAACCGAGCTTATGCATTCTGCGGATGGCTGCTTTCGATGTTTCTTTGACGGTATCTGCAACGGCAATCACCCCTGCCAGCTGTTGATCCACACCGATGAGCATAGCTGTCTTTCCTTCTGATTCTAGTTTGGCCATGTTTTCTTCTACGGAACGGATATCTAGTTGCTGTTCTTGCATCAATTTTCTTGTGCCTACCCATATCGTTTGCTGCTGCAATGTTGCACGTATACCATAACCAGGTATCGCCTCAAAGGAATCCACGGCTTCTACTGTTATTCCTTGTGCTTTTGCCCCTCGGACAATCGCCTCTGCAAGGGGGTGTTCCGAGCTGTTTTCGGCAGCTGCCACTAAAGCCAATACCTCTGTTTCTGTAAATCCTTCTTCTGGGAGAACATCGGTTAATTCCGGTTCACCTTTCGTCACGGTACCCGTTTTGTCTAACACGATCGTGTCTAAAGTACGGGTATTTTCTAGATATTCGCCACCCTTAAACAAAACACCTAATTCCGCAGCCCTGCCGGATCCAGCCATGACTGAGGTCGGTGTAGCTAAACCAAGGGCACAAGGACAAGCAATCACCAACACCGTAATCGCTGGCACAAGGGCTGTGCGTAATTCTCCTGGCTCTACGATAAAAAACCAGACAAGAAATGTAACTAATGCGATGCCGACAACCGCTGGAACGAACACACCCGATACACGATCGGCCACGCGTTGAATATCTGCTTTACTTCCCTGTGCTTCCTCTACTACCTTGACAATTTGCGAAAGGGCAGTATCCTTACCTACCTTGGTCGCCTCCATCGTTAAGATACCATTCTTATTGATCGTGGAACCAATCGCTACATCGCCTATCTTTTTATCAACAGGAATACTCTCCCCCGTAATCATCGATTCATCAACGGCTGATTCCCCTTTGATAATCATGCCATCAACAGGTATTTTTTCACCTGGCCGAACCATGATCATATCTCCAACGATGACTTCTTCTATAGCAATTTCTTGCTCTTCACCATTTCGCAGCACACGAGCCGTTTTCGCCTGCATACCAAGCAATTTCTGAATCGCCTGTCCAGTTCTTCCTTTCGCACGAACTTCAAAGAGCTTTCCAAGCAGGACTAATGTAATGATAACTGCCGCTGCTTCAAAATACAGCTCTGGCATACCAAATTGCCCGTTTAACTGCCACTCTACACCAAGGAAAATACTATAAAAGTAAGCGACAGAAGTACCCAAAGCTACCAGCACATCCATAGAGGCACTTTTATTCCGCAACGCCTTATAAGCACCGCTATAAAACTGTGCCCCAACAATAAACTGAACTGGTGTCGCCAAGGCTAATTGTACCCATGGATTCATTAACATATCTGGGGAATAAATAAAGGAAGTAAACTCAAAGTGTGTCACCATCGTCCATAGTAAAGGCAATGTTAAAATAGCGGAAAAGATAAACTTCCCAGTCTGATGACGGATTTCTTCCTCTTTATTAGTAGCTGTTTCTTCTTTGGATGTTGGAATGCTTAATGTGTACCCGAGTTTTTTGACGGCTTCCATCATATCTTGGATGGTTACCTGGTCTTGATCATATTCCACAGATACATTTTCTAAAGCAAAATTCACGCTAGCCTCTGCTACACCCTCTGTCTTATTCAGTTTCTTCTCAATTCGATTGGCACAAGCAGCACAAGTCATGCCAGATATATCAAAAGTTTGTTTATCATGGGCCACATGATAACCTAGCCTTTCAATTTTTTCTTCAAAATCAGATACTCCAGTTTTCTCTGGATCATAAACCACTTTCGTCTTTTCAATCGCAAAATTAACATTTGCTTCTTCCACACCATCTATTTTATAAAGACCTTTTTCAATTCTATTCGCACACGCGGCACAGGTCATACCTTGAATCTGTAAACTTACTTCTTTTTGTGCTTCCACCCTGTTCACCTCTCTCATACCTCTGTAGGGTATATATATGTCAAAAAGAGGATCGTGCTGTTTTAGCACGACCGTTCTTCTTAAGCGACATCGTATCCTTGATCTTCAATTACTTCGATAATATCTTGTTCATTGACTTGCCCGGCCTCGAACGTTACATCGACTTTTCCATCTTCTAAATGCACCTTAACTGATTCAACACCAGTCATTTCTCCTACATTTCCTTCAATAGAAGAAACGCAATGTCCACAAGACATCCCTTGTACCTTAAGGGTAATATTTTGCATGTGAATGACCTCCTATTATTTTATCTACATCCATTCTATCATACCCCGGGTAGGTATTGTCAAGTATTAAAATTACACTAACACTTGTTACATGAATTGATTTTTAATTCATTCCTAGTAACTGCTAGGACTCACTATTCTTAGGCCAATCATATAATACCCCATAAAGGTATGTCAATACTGTTAATTACTAAGACTAAGACACTTATGTTTCGCTTTGCTATACAAAGAACACCCATTCCTTGTATAATATTTAAATATACGTATAGTATTTGCGTGTAGTAGCAAAAAGTATACTATAATTACAAATATGGTGGTGACAGTAAGTGGGACACATTTGTGGCAAAACCTATAACTGCGAAAAAGAATTGACTCTTTCTGTGATTGGTGGCAAGTGGAAAATGCTTATCTTATGGCACTTAGGAAAAGAAGGAACTAAACGGTTTGGTGAATTAAAGTCACTGATGCCAAGAATTACACAACGTATGCTGGTCAATCAGCTAAGAGAGCTGGAAGAAGATAAGATTGTCCACAGGGAAGTTTATCCCGTTGTGCCACCAAAAGTAGAATACTCCCTAACCGAACATGGGGAAAGCTTAATGCCAATATTGGAATCCATGTATAAATGGGGAAAAGATTACCTAGAGAATGTTGTCGAAGTCGAGGATCAAGTAGAAGTAAGCAGTTCACCAAAATAATAAGTCAAATGGCTAGAATAAGACGTAATAGTGATAAACCCTTTCTCAGGATCATACAAAAAGTGATGGAGAATACTAAGTCGACAACTATTGCGTAGTTCTAGCCGTTTTTTATGGATAGAACTTGGTGATTCCCACTGGCCATTAAATCCGATTATACCTACTGTAAAATAAAAAATGGCTGGACCGTAAATCGAGATTTTTCAGACACGTTTTTTAGTCATACCGGTACTCAAAATCTTTCCCCTTCCTCTACTTTTTTATATTAAATAGTTCCTTCTTTGTATTGGATTGTTCTTAAAATAGGCCTTCCGATGCCTTTATTCATGCCCTTTTTATGCTCCCTTCCTTTAACAACACTTGGTATACTTTTGCACACCGAGTTATGCAGGAGTAACTATTTGAGATTAAAGTGCGTACTTTTTAGAAATGATAAAACATCATATACTATAGATGTAACAAATTTTATTATAGGAGTGAAGCATAAATGAAATTACAATTAGCATTAGACCTCGTAAATACAGAAGAAGCCATAGCATTGGTGGAAGAAGTAAAAGACCATATCGACATTGTAGAAATCGGAACACCGATTGTTAAAATTGAAGGATTAAAAGCAGTAAAAGCAATGAAAGAAGCATTCCCGCAGTTAGAAGTATTAGCGGATATGAAAACAATGGATGCAGCCGGCTATGAAGTACAAAAAGCAGTCGAAAATGGTGCCGACATTGTTACGATTTTAGGTACAGCAGAAGATGAGTCGATCAAAGGCGCTGTAGAAGAAGCGAAAAAACAAGGGAAAGAAATTCTTGTTGATTTAATTGCCGTAAAAGATATTGCCAAACGTGCCCAAGAGGTGGATGACATGGGTGTTGACTACATTTGTGTACACACTGGTTATGATCTGCAAGCAGTTGGTAAAAATTCATTTGAGGACCTTCAAACCATTAAAGGGGTTGTGAAGAATGCCAAAACAGCTATTGCGGGTGGCATTAAGCTAGAAACCCTCCCTGAAGTAGTGCAAGCACAGCCTGACCTTGTGATTGTTGGTGGTGGTATTGCGGGACAAGAAGATAAACAAGCGGCAGCTGAAAAAATAGAAGCATTAATCAAACAAGAGACTGCTTAAGAGGATGGAAAACACAATGGGGACAACCAAGCATCTAACCAATATATTACAAGAGCTTGCGCCAACTGCCGATTTAATCAATGATGAAGAAGCGGAACAACTTGTCCAGCAAATCCTGACATCTAAGAAGATTTTCGTTGCCGGAGCTGGACGATCTGGACTTATGATGAAAACTTTTGCCATGCGCTTAATGCAAATGGGATTTGAAGCTTACGTGGTAGGAGAAACGGTAACCCCTAATTTGGAGAAAGGGGACTTATTCATTCTCGGATCTGGTTCGGGAGAGACTAAGGGATTAGTTTCTATGGTTCAAAAGGCAAAAAGCTTGGAAGGGATCGTTGCCCTTGTAACCATTTCGCCAGCGTCAACTATTGGACAAATGGCTGACATCACCGTTTCATTACCAGGCTCAACTAAGGATAAGTCCGATAATGAATCTACATCGATCCAACCAATGGGTGCCATGTTTGAGCAAACCCTATTACTCCTATTTGATGCGTTTATTTTGCGATTGATGGAGAAACAAGAAATGAAGGGAAGCGCCATGTTTACCAAGCATGCAAACCTAGAGTAACATAAGCAAGATGACTCTATTGAAATGATGAAGATTGAAAAAGGTCGTCATTCTCCAAGTGATGACCGTTGCCACTCCAACGAATTAAAAAAGCCAAGAACCTTAGTTTTTAAAAGGTCCTTGGCTTTCTTATCATTATCTCCCTCTACTCTTCATCAAAAATCTCTTTCGCCATTGTAAAGGCTGACCATGCTTTAGGCCAACCGGTATAAAAGGCCAAATGGGTAATTAATTCGACGATTTCGTCTTTGGTTACACCATTTTGTTTGGCTATGTTTAGATGAGCCTCTAATTGAGGAGCACCTTGCGTCATCAAACTGGCACAAGTAATCATACTGCGGTCACGAGGAGATAATTCTGACTCTCTAGACCACACTTCGCCAAATAAGACATCATCATTCAAGCCTGCAAATTGTGGAGCAAACTCTCCTAGATTGTCACGACCTGCTGTTTGTTTTTTTGCCATCGTTTATCCCTCTTTCTCTTAATTATTGTGCATCTAGCTGGGAATAAATATCGTCTGAAACAGGTTCCAGCCATTCTGGGGTTCCAGCGGTTATTGCGATATGCTCAAACCAGCTATCTTTTGTCGCACCATGCCAATGTTTAATACCGTCATGCGTCACAATGACATCACCAGCTTGTAAAAATTGTGCCTCTTGCCCGTCTTCTTGGTACCATCCTTCTCCACCAGTTACTAACAAAATCTGAAAGCCATCATGATGGATATGCCAATTGTTCCGACAACCAGGCTCAAACGTCACATTCCCTACGCCAACATTTACATCGGGATCTGATACCAAACCTTGCAAATAGCTTTGTCCGACAAAGTATTGCGCAAACGCATCATTTTTTTCTCCTATTGGAAAAATCACACCATTTTTTACTTCTTCATGTTTTGCCATTTTTCATACCTCCATGTAAAAGATGCTTCTCTAGGACGCATCCTTTAAAACTTTTTCCGTATAATTCTATGGTATAACGAAATGTGTTGCTCGTCTAATACCTTTCAAACAAAGGAGTATGCTTTAAAGGCATGTTTACAATTCTTCACAGTCACCAGCCCACAAGCCTTATGTTTTCTATTTTTCATCTCCACTCTTCTTTTCATCGCTTTTCGCTTTCCATGGTGGGTCACCGTATTTATGCAGTTGTTGATTTATTTTATAAATAACGTACGGAATCAAAAGGGCTAATATGGTGCAGACCAGAATCAAATATTCAGGTAATACGCCCAATAACGGTTTCCACATAAATGCTTCGCTCCCTCTCTTAATCCTTTACCTTATCTGTTGCACCTGTTGTTCGGACAATCGAATTGGCCTTTACTTTGATCGTAGCATTTTGAAAAATATTTTCGCCTTCTTCCCAGTCACCCTTGATTTCTTTCCATGTTGGATAATGTCTTTGCCGCATGATCTTGTTAAAACCAAAAAAGTCTAACTCTATTTCCTCCTGCCCTTTTTTTATGACCTCGTTTGCCAATTGCTCCATCCTCTTATTGATTTGCTCCTCTATTTTCTTAAGGTAACCTTTTTCTAAAAGGGTCCGTTTCCCGTGCATCTCCCCAATACTGCCTTCTGTATCAATCGTGACATCAATGGTCACTTGATCAGTTCCATTTGTATCGATCGTTATATTGCTTTTTGCTTTTTTTATTTCATAAAGCATTAATTGATCATTGATGTCAAAGGTAATATATCCCCCTTTCAACTTACCCATTATCAGGTTAAAACCTACCACTTCTTTATCATTAAGAACCCCGACTAAATGATTTGTTTCTCCATTAAAAACACCTGCACCATCAAATTGAATTTTACTATCCATGGCATAAATCCTTGGGATAAGATAATTATTATTTTCCAACAGATATTCATGCAAATCCCCTGCTCTAAGTGGTTTAATCAATCCGGCCACTTTATCGGTGTTTTCACTAGCGTTATTAATATACATGACTGGAAGCGGATCTGTATCCGGTTCGATATCCAGTATATCCATCGCCTTGCCTTCGGAAATGAGAATCCTTACCGACCGACGCATTTCCTGATCACGCAGAAACAGATCCATCATCCCGGCAAATAACTGTTGATCAGAGGCTAACTCTTCCGAAACGATGATTAATTTCAAATGTTCAAAAAAGGGAGGATCACCCTTCATCGTTGACATTTTCCGAATCGCCTCGAATACGCTTCTCCCGCTCGTTGATACATTACTGTAGGGTTTTTGCGCACCGCTGCTGTTTTCATTAGGAGTACCTAATCCAGCAGGTACAACAAATTGATTCGTTACGGTGATTATTGGTTTATCGCCAGATTGCTCTTCTGCCAAGTCAAGCGATAAACCAACCACAAAACCTCGTTCTTCAATATTTATTTCATCCCAGCACCCACTCAGGAAAACAAGCAAACAGCAGCCTATGAGCAAATACTTTTTATTCATTTTGCTTCACTCCTCTGATTTTGGCAACCACTGGCAATAGTATTAGCACCACCAAGTTCAGGATTATTAAGACATTACCTATAAGCCCTCCCAAAAAATCCACCGCAATCACATCTTGAGGCAGCATCGCCATGATATAAGCGACAGGGGCAAGCATAAAAATAAGCTTTAATTTCATCGTATTTTTAAAAATGGAATTCAAGGCAAACACACTCACATCCAGCGCCATGGCTGTCGTATTGAAAATAGCCATAATCCAAATCACAAAGAAGATAGATTCAAATCGTTCAAAAAAACCACCCGGTATCTCCACCACCTTGGCTAGTTCAACGGTTGGATAGGGTAAATTGGAAGTGACGGCATTACCAAATACCGCAATACACACGAAAAAAATAATGATATATAACCCAACAGGAATACACATTCCCAGCGCGGCCATTTTGGGTGCTTTATCGGGTTGGTCAACCAAGGCAAGATAAAACCATAAAATACCAAACCCCATATATGCCAGAACCCCTTGATTCAGCACCTTCACATAATCAGTAAAAGGGGTTATAAACATCGGCAATAATCGACCAGGCTCAAACCAACCTAAATTAAATATAATCAAAAAAAACGCGATAAGCAGAATAATCGGTAAAAACATAATATTAAGCCGAAACAACCCCACCCTCGAACCAGAGACCGCATAAATAACGACCAGCAAGAAGGAGAGTGCAATAATTTCGATCGGTGTCTGATCAAATAAATATTGTTGTGCAATATTACTAATTTTACGCACTTGATAGGACGTAATCATAAGAAAAACTACAGCAAACAAACTCGTCAGCAGCATTGCCACTGGTTTGGTTACAATCTTAGTAGCATAGGTAAGGAATGATTGATGGCGAAAACCGGAAGCAAACTTGGCTACTGCCCAAGTTAACCCTATCGCAATCAATCCACCTATGAATAAAGGAATCCACCCATCGGCTGATTCTGTGGCAGAGGCTATCACTTTTGGTAAGGAGAGAACACCTACCCCGGTCACAATAGATGGAATAGCAACGAAGATGTCTCTGGGACTAATTCTATCGTTTTCGTACTTAAGTTTTTTCATTAGGTACTTTCCCCTTTGTCCATGCGTTTCTCATCATTGGTTTTCATATAGCTGGGGCGCCTAGTTTTCATGGTAATTGGGGCACGTAAGACGAGATCCTTCCAATCGTCCAGAAAGCTTGGTGCGAAGGAAGAGGAATACGGGACACCAAAGCTCGTCAGATTAACAATATGGATATTGATCATGATATAGCCGAGCACGATGCCGTAAAGACCGAATATCGCCGCTCCCACCATTAAGCCAAACTGTAGAATCCGAAACGAAATGGCGATACTATAGGATGGAAGTGCAAAGGAAGCAATGGCATTTAAGGCAACGACAATAACCATAATCGGACTAACGATTCCAGCCGACACCGCAGCCTCCCCAATCACGAGCCCACCAACAATCCCTATCGTTTGACCTATCGCAGTGGGCAATCGTAATCCAGCTTCCCTTAGCAATTCCATCGTTACCGTCATAATTAATGCCTCAATAAATGGCGGAAAGGGAACTCCATCCCTTGTTGCTGCAATTGAAAATGCCAAGTCAGACGGAATCAGCCCTTGATGATAGGAAACCAATGCAATATATAGAGCTGGAAGAAAGACAGAAATAAAGGCAGCCAGATAACGCAAGACTCTAATCAGCGTTGCCAAAGACCAGCGCCAATAATAATCCTCTGGAGAATGCAAAGAACTACCAAAAGTTGCCGGTGCAATCAGTACAAAAGGGGTACGATCTAGCATAATAACCACTTTCCCTTGTAGTACAGCATCAGCCGCTTTATCAGGCCGTTCTGTATTTAACACTTGTGGAAAAGGAGACAAAAAACTATCCTCAATCCATTGTTCAATATAGCCAGATTCCGGAGCATCGTCCATATCAATCGTTTCTAACCTTCGTTTTATCTCTTCCACTATATCCGGATTGACAATACCATCCACATAAACAACGAGCAGATCTTTTTTAGATCGTCTACCTACCTTATAGTTTTTAAAACGAAGATTAGGATCCGAAATATGTCGACGAATCAACGATGTATTGGTCCTTAAATTCTCGACAAATCCATCCCTTGCCCCACGAATAAGGGATTCTGAAGCAGGTTCTTCAATAGCACGATTTTCTCCGCCTCTCGTTCCCATGATCAATACCTGGGTCATTCCGTCTAAATAAAACACGGTGCGTCCGCTGAGTATGGCATTCGATACATCGTCTAGGGATTGCCCCAGTTCAATCCCAGTTACCGTCAGCACTTCCCAATGAATCGTGTCAAAGAGCTGCTCTTTATCATTAGGTAACGAACTGGCTTGTTTCAAGTCATCCATAATGTGATCATGCACGTATTTACTGTCCACTAAGCCGTCGATATAAACAATAGCGGTACGATGATTGTTCATGGTGAATTCACGTATCACCAAATCACTCGGCTCCTCTAGCATATTTTTAATGTTTTCCAGGTTACCAGCTAGATTCGTTTCTATATCCAGAGAGAAATTCTCTTCTGCTTTTTTCCGCTTATGATTTTTTCGATATAAACGAGCCAACGTTATCCCCTCATGTCTATTAAAGTGCGTTTTTCAAAAAGATATGAACAACCTTTACAATAGTTACTCCCCCTATTTTCTCCAAACAGGGACAATTTATGTATAAAAACAAATTCGTTGTAAAATCTAATGCTATAGTCAATCCATGAAAGGGGTATCCACTTGAACAAAAAAAATGTACATCTAACCGCCGCTGAAATTGCTTCTGTCTGGGCCGGATATATGAATGATTCGATGACGAGATCCGTCTTGCGTTTCATGCTAAAACATGTCAATGATCCCGAGATAAAACCACTTATCCAGCAATCCTATGATATTGCCGTTCATCGTATCGAACAATTACAACAAGTTTTTGAAGAGGAGAATTACGCAACCCCAAATGGATTCTCTGAACAGGACATTAATATGCAGGCACCATGGCTTTTTACCGACGTCTTTTGCTTAACCTACGTCACACACATGGCGAGAATTGGAATGTCCGTTTATAGCGGCTTTGTCTCTATGAGTATTAAAAAGGAGATTCGAGATTACTTCACACAAGGGCTTCAGGAAACAATCATGCTTTATAACCAAGCAACCCAAACCGCCCTGGAAAAAGGGGTGAACTCGAGACAACCTTATATTGAGCCCCCTAAAGAAATAGACTATGTTAACAGCAAAAAGTATTTCAATGGGTTCAATCCATTTAGTGAGAAACGCCCGATAAACGCCGTTGAAATCGCACATTTATATACCAACATTCAGACAAATGAAATTGGTTCAAAACTGTGCCTGGCCTTTGCTCAAACTTCACCTTCCAAGGACGTACAGAATTTTATGATTAAAAGTAAAAACATGGCCCAAAAGCATATAAAAATATTTGTGAATGAAATGTTAAAAGATGATGTCGGAGCTCCGCAAGTACCTGATGTAGGTGTCAGTGATTCCACCACACAAACTTTTTCCGATGCATTAATGATGTTTCATATGTCCTTGATGATGTCAGCAGGAGTAGGTAACTATAGCACCGCCGCAGCGGCCAGTCAGCGTGCAGATTTACAAATGAATTACCAGCGCCTCTCATTAGAGGTTGCTGAACTTGCGAAAAGCGGTGCGGATATCATGATTGATCATCATTGGTTTGAACAGCCACCTGGCATTAAAGATCGGGAAAAGTTAGCAAAACAAAAGGGAAAGGGGTAAAAAAATGGGCACAGTATTCTCGAGAAATGACTCATTGCCGTTTCATAACATCTCCACACACCCCCATTCAGTGGAACCTTCTTTGATGGTCAAGCTTATCGGGGAAGTCTTTGCTGTTTTCATCGCTCCCATCCAATCGATGAAATCACTCTCAAAAGCAATATATCAGAAATCATCATCGAAGTAGGGAAGTCTATGGGGACAAACATATCGAAAAAAAGCGAAAAGCTCGAAGCAGTCCTGTGGAGCATAGCATTACCTGGGTTTGCCCAATTATTACATCATCATTATATAAAAGGTATTTTGCTGATAGGATTGGAAATACTAATTAATGTCAAGGGTAATCTAAATACCATTCTTATGTTGAGCTTCCACTTTAAAGCGGAAGAAGCTATCGCAGAAACCAATTATTTGTGGCTGATGTTTTATCCTTGTTTGTACTTTTATGCTATTTGGGATGCTTATAAGCATGCAGGTGGTGGAGAAAAACCTTTTGCCTATCTGCCACTTGCCTTCTCTGCTTATTTTGTAACGGTTGGCTTAATTTTTTCACCTACATTTACCATTTTCGGTCATTTGGTAGGATCGATTTGGCTACCTATCTTATTTTTACCAATTGGTTTAGCCGTCGGCGGACTTTTAAGATGGATCTTGCTAAAAATTTATGCCGAAAGTTGAAAAAGAACCCATTCTGTTATAGCAAAATAACTAACAGAATGGATTCTTCCATCTTCAAAAGCGCTCTTTCAGCTCAGCTCTTACTGCATTTGTTCGGTGAAAAGCCCTAACCAAGCCTGTACAACGCAAGAAGACTGATGTTGCTATGTCCACTCTAATGAACAACTACTTCGACAAAAGATAGCAGATTAACGAGGCAATTGCTGTTTACGAGCAGTTTTCGGAAACCCTTCCTTTAAAATGCACCTGCAAATTAATAGGCGAGTTCATACTCCCCGTTTTCGTATACATTATATGTACCTACAGTACCCGATCCACCATTTTCTCTCATGGATTTAGAAACTAAAGATATGGTATAAACAGTTTCGTTACCATCTGTCTGATCGGTAGAATCATCCGGAATGAATTCTGTTTCATCCACAGTTAATTCATCTGCACGATCTAATTCTTCTTTAAGATGGGAAATAGCCTCATCCATGTTCGCTATTTTGATATCATCCTGATTACCTGAATTCTCATTTTCATCAGCGAATTCATTGGTTGATGTAGTATCTTTTGATTCTGATGAATGAGAAGAGGTTTCATCATTGTTATCCATTTCACTTTCGTTACTGGTGTTATCTTCGGAAGATGTTTGTTCGTTGTCTACATCATCCTCTTCTTCCGATTCGTTCTGCGATTCATTATCTCTTTGGTCAGCTTCATTTGATTCATCTGTCGCTGCTCTCGAACTTTCATCGTCCGACTGACCACAACCACTTAAAATAAGAACAAAACAAATGGCTAACAGGATAACATAAAATACTTTTTTCATGATCCTTTCCTTCCTTTTAAATCAGCCATTACTATAACATAAAAAATAAGGATGACCAATACAATATCAAATGTTTCACAACCAAATATGTACAGGCATCAGAAAAAACCCAAAAACACTAGCTATGTTAAGGGTTCCGAAGTATAGTATAATCACTATCGCTATAGAATAACGATCCATTTTATCAAAAAGATTCATCATTCTCTTTTAGTGCCGTCACCACTGCTCTATTTTTTCAGACAGAATCGGCGTATGCTGAACCATCGTCTGTGCTAAGCTCGAATCAGAAACGGCTTGTTGCACAGCTACATTGGGAACAAAGGCAACCAGGTTTAAAAACAGAAATACAATCAAATAAACCTTAACAAAACCAAATGCCCCACCGAGCCAGCGGTTCACGATGCTTAAGAAAGGTAAATTTGCCAAATAATCAAGCGTTGAACCAAGAATATTCCACAAAATCCTGGTACCGATAAACAAAATGATAAACGCAATCGATCGATAAAAAATACTTGCTATATTGCTCCCCTCTGAGCCAGGAGAAGGAATCCACTCTAGGTAGGGAGCAAGATCTCTAAAGAAAAAATAAGCGACGGCCAGTGCTACAATTATTCCGGTTAAGCGGACAATCTGATTCACTAAGCCATTCCTTAATCCAATCAAGAACCCTCCGACTAAAATAAGTAGAATAATGATGGTAAGTAACATCTCATGCTCTTCCTTTCGTCCTTTTCTATGGTTGATCATTTCTTTATGTTCAAACGAATTTCATCATGAAACTTCCTGTTATTCCCTCAAAAATACACAAACGAGGTGTGTGATTCTGGAACACACCATCATTATATCATCTTTCGAAAAAAAAGAGTACGCTGTAGCTAAATCAATAGCCTGGGAAAATTTAGATAGCTGTTGCTACTTGTTTGCTTGGACAAATAAGCACTTTGCTCCTCACTGTCCGATATACTATAAAAAACAGTTCCCTTGACTTAAAGTCGACTTTAGGATGTAAAATGAAAATATCATGGCGTTAAACGTTCTGATAACTATTACATTTCACACAAATAGGAGGTAGAAACAAATGCAACCAAACTGGACACAAGCACAACTTGATCAATTTGCCAAAGTAGATGACTTCTATATCTCACCATTCTATAGTGATGGAAAAACACCTGGAACGCCAACTTGGATCTGGTCTGTAGTCACTGATAACCATCTATATGTCAGAGCATACAACGGCAAGCGTTCGAGATGGTATCAATCGGCAGTGGAACAGCAAGCAGGAAAGATTCAATTAGCTGGTCAAGAATTTGATGTGACATTTCAGCCAATCAATGCAGACCCTGACTTAACGGAGAAAATTGATAATGCCTATAAAGAGAAGTACGGCTCCAGTCCTTATCTGGCTCCTATGATAGCTGAAGGACCAATTAGTGCGACTGTACGCGTTTTACTAAGAGATGCATAAGATGATCTAGTGATAACCTAGGTTGAAGCCTGTTCGGTCCATACTGCTCACTCAAAGTAGATGGACCGACAACTTCACATGATAGGTCTGATCGGTATTCCGGTTCGTTCAAGGTACAATCGGTGCCAATCCCAACATAGTAAAGTTTGTATCTTTATCTGATAAAGAAATCATGCTCGAAAGGCATCATTCATCCTTTTAATCAATTCTTGTACAACAGGAGAAAACATTATATTTTTGCGCCAAGCAAAGACACATTGTGTTTCTAGCGGAGGATGCAACGGAATAAATCGTAAATTTTCGGTCTGACGATGAGCAATTGCCCCTTCAATAGTCAGTGCAGAGGCTACCTTATTTTCTACTAAAGAGAACACATTAAAAATCAGATTATAGTCTCCAGTTATCGTCAAGTCATCCACTTCCTGCTCCATCCAATTAGCGAACTTTTTTTGCACATCTTTACGCACAGGAGCCAATAATGGTACTCCTTTTAAATCTTTTGGTTCAAGGTCGTTTTTTTGAGCTAAAAAAGAGCTTGTTTCTACTAAAACTCCCCATTTTTCATGCATAGGGAAGGAAACATATTCATATTTTTCCGTTGAGATTGGTTTTAATAATACACCAACATCCAACAACCCTCCATCCAACTTATCGATAATATCTTCACCAGTCCCACTAAAAATACTAAAGGTTACCTCAGGATAATCCGCGATAAACTCTTCCAAGATCATCGACAGTGTATCTGAGTTATCCGCTTCCACACAGCCAATCGAAATATGCCCACTGAATAGTTGTTTGCGCTGATTAATAAATTCCTGTGTTGTTTTATCAGATAAAGACAGGATTTCCTGCGCACGATCTTTTAAGTACATGCCAGCCTTAGTTAACACCATTTTTCTTTTTTCACGAATAAATAAACCGGCACCGAGCTCTTCTTCCAGTTCTTTTATTTGCCGACTTAAAGTAGGCTGCGTGGTATGAAGCACCTCTGAAGCCCTTGAAATACTCCCTTCTTCTGCAATCACTAAGAAATACCGCAATACTCTTAATTCCAAGTCTATCCCCTCGTTTTTTATCATAGTATATCGCTCTATTACATCATTATAATTATTTACAAATGTAAAGTATAGTGACTAATATCAGACAGTTGAAGTAAACTAATGGCAGAAATATGTTAGAACTCTTGCTTGAATCACTATCTAATTATGGTAAAATAAAAAACATGTTTGTTCAAACAAATTAAGGAGGATAAATCAATTCATGAAGCAAAAAAATAAGAATTTTTCTAGTGTATTTACTTATGCAGCAATCGTAGTTGGCGCACTAGTACTACTGGGTGCCATTTTTCCAAATCAATTTGGCGATATTTCTGGTGCGATTGGTGATTGGGTTTCAGAAGTATTCGGATGGTACTACATGGTAATATTCACACTTATCCTGTTCTTTTGTATCTTTCTGTGCTTCAGTCCGATAGGAAAGCTCAAATTGGGTAAACCAACCGAGAAACCAGAATTCAATACGATATCTTGGCTAACTATGCTGTTCAGTGCCGGGATGGGGATCGGCTTGGTCTTTTATGGTTCATCGGAGCCCATTGCACATTACTTAGCTCCCCCTACTGCCGATCCAGAAACAACAGCCGCCTTAGCCGAATCCATGCGCTCCACCTTTCTTCATTATGGATTCCACCCTTGGGCAGTATATGGCATTGTCGCACTAGCATTAGCCTATGCACAATTTAGAAAAGGAGAGCTTGGTTTAATCTCGAAAACACTGCGGCCGATTTTAGGTGATAGAGTAGATGGACCGATCGGAAATGTGGTCGATGTACTAGCGGTATTTGCCACCATCATCGGGGTAGCTGTTTCCTTAGGTGTAGGAGCCATGCAGATTAATGGCGGTTTAAACTATCTTTTCAATGTTCCAAATAACACCTTGGTACAGGGAATCATCATCGCCATTGTAACGGTACTATTCTTAATAAGTGCTTGGAGTGGCCTGAGTAAAGGGATTCAATACTTAAGTAACTTGAATATGATCTTAGCTGGCCTGTTATTTATTGCGATATTGATTCTAGGGCCAACCTTATTGATACTTAACATGATACCAAGTGCAACAGGTGACTATCTCTCTCATTTACTATTTAACAGCCTTGATCCATCACCTTTAAATGAGCAAAAACATGAATGGATGCAAGACTGGACGATATACTATTGGGGATGGTGGATGAGTTGGAGTCCATTTGTCGGTATTTTTATTGCCAGGGTTTCACGAGGACGATCTATTCGTGAATTTGTGATGGCCGTATTATTTGTACCTAGCATTGTGAGTTTCTTGTGGTTTAGTGCTTTTGGTCTAACAGGTATTGAGGCAGGACAAACGGCAGCCCAAATATTCGAAATGCCACCTGAAACGCAATTATTTGGTATTTTTAATGAATTACCGTTAAGTATCGTACTAGCGATTATCGCCTTGGTGTTGATATCGTCCTTCTTTGTTACGTCAGCCGACTCCGCTACCTTTGTGTTAGGCATGCAGACTGCCTTTGGAACCCTGCATCCTAAGAACTTCGTCAAGGTTGTCTGGGGATTATCGTTATCAGCCATTGCCTTTGTTTTACTTCTATCTGGTGGAGAAACCGGCTTAGATGCCTTGCAAGCTGCCGCGATTATTTCTGCATTACCGTTTAGTGTCATCGTCTTATTAATGACGATAGCCTTTTACAAAGATGCGAACAAAGAAAGAAAATATTTAGGCTATACCTTGACGCCGAATAAAAAACGGATGGAAGAATACAAGAAAAAAGTAGGCGACTTCGAGGAAAATCAGTAAAATTCCTTCATCATAAACCAAAAGCCTCATTCCTCTTTAAAAAAGAGAAATGAGGCTTTTATTATAGATTTTACTTACTATCCGACATCAGCCTCGTTCATTCGTCATATTCATTATTTCCCGGGAAATTTCCGACACCCTTCATTGTTTTCTTTCCTGAATCAGCCCTCAAAAACCTAACAATACAGAAACAAGCTCTATCATTTGTACAATAGTTCCCGTTTTTTTTCGTAAGATTTCTAACTTTGAATGGAAGGGAAATTTTTGATGAACCTCATGCAACCAGCCTATGAAAAGAATTGCATTCGTCTAGATTCATTGACAGATCTACTTACCACATCCCTATTTAAAAAATAATGTATGAAATCTATAGAACGTTGGGGAGAATAAATCCAAGAAAACAGATATATGCAGCCTTTTACCATATTGCGTATCAAGTGAGACTTTCAGACACGAAGATTCTACTGATGGTTAGCCCCTTTCTTTGTTCTTCAGGAATCTTGAAATCGAGGCTGGGCGGATGGAGTAAGCTCTATAATCAACTACCTTACAAAAAACAAGTTATTACAGTGCTATTCCATCGAACAATGTACACACGCAACTTTTTTATATAGCTTATGCTGCAAACTGCGAAAAAAATTGATTCAAATAGCAGTAAGGAGGATTATTTTCATGAAGCAAACGAACAAGAACTTTTCTAGTGTATTTACTTATGCAGCTGTTATTGTTGGTATATTAGTGCTACTGGGTGCCATTTTCCCTGATTCATTTGGCGACATTTCTGGTGCCATCGGTACATGGATCACTGAAGTATTTGGTTGGTATTATATGGTGATATTTACCCTCATCTTATTCTTTTGTATTTTTTTGTGCTTCAGCCCTATCGGTAAACTCAAATTAGGGAAACCAAACGACAAACCAGAATTCCATACGATATCATGGCTAACGATGTTGTTTAGCGCAGGAATGGGGATTGGTTTAGTTTTCTATGGTTCATCAGAGCCTATTTCTCATTACGTAGCTCCCCCTACTGCCGATCCGAAAACAAAAGCAGCCTTAGCAGAATCCATGCGCTCTACCTTTCTGCACTATGGTTTCCATCCTTGGGCGGTGTACGGTACGGTTGCATTATCCTTAGCCTATACTCAGTTTAGAAAAGGCGAGCGCGGTTTAATGTCGAAAACACTACGACCTATTTTCGGGCATAGAGTAGACGGGCCACTTGGCAATATCGTGGACGTATTAGCGGTATTTGCCACCATTATTGGTGTAGCTGTTTCTTTGGGTGTGGGGGCGCTGCAAATTAACGGGGGATTACACTACCTCTTTGAGATTCCAAACAATATATTTACCCAAGGAATCATCATTGCTATTGCCACGATATTATTCTTAATCAGCGCTTGGACAGGTCTAAGTAAAGGAATTCAATATTTGAGTAATCTGAATCTGATACTTGCTGGCTTATTGTTGATAGCGATTCTAATTCTTGGCCCAACATTACTGATACTCAATATGATCCCAAGTGCTGCTGGCGACTATTTGAACCAATTAATATTTAATAGTCTGGATCCGGCTCCATTAAGTGAACAAAAACAGGAATGGATGCAGGATTGGACATTATACTATTGGGGTTGGTGGATGAGTTGGAGCCCTTTTGTCGGAGTATTTATTGCAAGGGTTTCACGCGGCCGATCCATCCGCGAGTTCGTCCTCGCGGTATTGTTTGTACCAACCTTTGTAAGCTTTCTTTGGTTTAGCACCTTTGGTTTAACAGGAATTGAGACAGGACAAAATGCCTCACAAATATTTGACATGCCACCTGAAACACAGTTATTTGGTATTTTCAATGAACTACCTTTAAGTATCCTATTAACAATTACCGCTTTGGTATTGGTATCGTCCTTCTTTGTTACGTCAGCCGATTCTGCCACCTTTGTATTAGGTATGCAAACGGCTTTTGGAACCTTGCATCCTAAAAATTTCGTCAAAATCGTCTGGGGTATCTCGTTGTCAGCCATTGCTTTTGTGTTACTCTTATCCGGTGGAGAAACCGGATTAGATGCCTTACAATCTGCTGCGATTATTTCCGCACTGCCATTTAGTCTGGTTGTCTTATTGATGATGATCGCCTTCTATAAGGATGCCAACAAAGAAAGGAAATATTTAGGATACACCCTTAAACCGAATAAACAAAGATTGAAGGAATACATGAAAAAATCAGAAAACACAGAGGATGAGCAATCCTAATTATCTGTTTTCTGATGAAGTTCAAGATCGTACACGAGAGAAGGCATATGCTTTTTCAAAAGATAACTTAGAAGATAGGTTGACTTTTATTTGGAGGACTTGCTTCTTTGTTAGAATTCATTCGTAAATGAAATCACATTTTGCTTGACTTAAAGTCCACTTTAAATCGTACGATAATGATAATAAAAAAAAGGAAGGGCGATGATGAATGAAGAAAGTTATTGTAGCTTTATTTTTACTGTTGCTTTTAGCAGCCTGTGGCAGTCAACCTGATAATACCGAAGAAGCTGACGAAAATGCCCCAAATGATACGAATGAAAACGCAAATTCAGACACGGAAATAACCAACGCAGCGATCGTCTACTACTCCCTAACAGAAAATACCGAAGAGGTAGCCGAGGAAATCCAAGTACAAACAGAAGCTGACTTAGAAAAATTGGAACCCGTTGAACCTTATCCACGTGCTTATAGTGAAGTTGCTGGTTTAGTAAGAGAGCAACAAGAAGCGGGAGAATTTCCTGAATTACAAGATTTAGATTTAAATATAGAGGAGTATGACACGATTTTTGTAGGCTCACCCACTTGGCATGGATATATTTCCCAACCCGTGCAAAAATGGTTGATGGATACAGAACTGGCAGATAAGAATATTATCCCTTTTTTCACTAGTGGAAGCCAGCCGATAGAAGATCCACAAAGTGACCTAAGAGAGCTGCTCCCTGAAGCGACCATCACGGAAGAACTATCCATGGCAAACAGTCCGAGAGATGATATAGAAGAAGAGGTCTCGCAATGGATTGAAAATATGGAATTTTAATAAAAAACATGTGACATAGCCAAATCGATGGCTTGTCACATGTTTTTTTCATGCTAGACAAGGAAGCTATTTTCTTACGATTATCCGATATGGTTTTTACATGTGTTCAATCCGCAGTTCCTAAAACGAACTTTTTTCACCTAAATCCCGATAAAATTCATCCTTGCGAGACCGATAACGCCCACGTCCATTTCGTTTTCTTGCTTTGCTTATTCGCCCTTGAATGTACATCGTAATAGGTAAGACGCCAAGCGCGTATGTTCCATAACGACCCACCTCAAAATCCGGCAAGATTGTCTCTACGATCGTTGGGAAAACCGTATACATCAAAAGTAACATGATAACCAAAATCGCCTCATCACGAAACCTGCCAACGATACGTGCTCCTTTTCGTACGATTGCCAATATAAAGGCAAGCACATACAGACAGACTAGGGAAAATCCTGCGTACACCATAATGAAGTATGCTGCGTGTTTCGCATTATCACCGATCAAAAAGTTAATCGGCTCCCCTTGGTATAGGATCCCCTCTTCACTTCCGTTGAAGGTAAAGAATACGATCACCATATAGCCAATCATAAAAAACATGAAAAAGGTAAGAGCAAGCAGGACAATACGCCATACAATCAAGAACAAGCCCCGAATCAGACGTGCGATGAGACCTGCTCCGGGTATTTTGCTCAAAATAAAAATAATGATAAAGAGGCCGACGACGCCTCCAACCACCAACAAACTAGAAAGGATTTCATCTGCTATCATGGTCTTCTCCTTTTTTATCTCTTATGTAGAGAGGTTGCTATTATCATACACAGATTTTGAGTTGTCTGGCAATGGTATTTTTTAATCATTTAGATAGGTGCACTTATATAAGGCTTAAGTGATTCTGAACACCACACCTCCCTATCCTTAGTCACAACAAGACCTTCGATACCTTCTAATGGCTCTATCGTCTCCATGACTTGACGAGATGATTTCCCGAATAAACGGCTAGTCCATATTTCACCATCAACCGATTTTTGGGATACAATCGTTAATCCCGCAATTTCTGATTCTATCGGATAACCTGTTTGTGGGTTCAGAATATGATGATAGGTCCTGTTATCCCTTGTAAAACTTCTTTCATAAATACCGGAGGTCACAATGGATTGGTTAAATGCCTTTAAAACAGCGATATAATTCCCACGTGGTAGAAAAGGGTGTTGAATGCCTATACGCCAATAACCATCAGCCTGTTTGGGAGATGTGCCATAGGTCATCACATTCCCACCTAAATTAATTAACGCCTCTGATACTCCCATCGATTGTAAATCATCTACCATAAGATCGGCAATAAATCCTTTGGCTACTGCTCCTAAATCGATAAACATCGCACAATCCTTTAAAAATACGGTCTGCTCCTGATCATCCAGTATTATCTCTGCCGCATCGGTACTGCTAAGTAAAGATGGAATGGTTGTCGATGAAGGTACAGTGGCATCCTCAAATCCAATCCGCCACGCCTGAACAAGGGGACCAATCGCAATGTTTAAAAAACTGTCCGTTGCCATACTATGTTTCTTTCCGATTTTGATTAGTTCATATAAACTTGGATTCACGTGGACCGGTCTTATGCCAGCATTCTTGTTCACTTCCATCAATTCTGAACGAGAATCATTCGCACTGAATCGCTGTTCGTATTCTTTTAAGCGAAGAATCACTTCATCTAGTACAAAATCCGCATAGTCATGCTGAACTGATACTTGGATAACTGTTCCCATCATATGTACCTCACGCGTTTTCACAGGCATTCCCCTTCTCTTAACAATGTTTACGAAAAAAGAGGCCATACCGACCTCTTTTTGCTTAACTATCCTTAACCGTTGCCCCTGAAACGGTATCTACCTTCGTGGTCGCTCCTGAAACGGCATCGACGCCGCCACCGGTTAGCTGTTGGCCAGTTTGCTCTAAATACCAATCAATGATCGGTTGAATATCCTGTACATACTCATTAATACCAATATATTGATCCCCTTGATCACGTATCGCTTGATAACTATGGACAACAAACTTATCTGGTCCATGTGTCGGCACATGGGTACGTACGACATCCTCTTTTCCATTACGCAATTGTTGAATCACCCAAGAAACGCCGCTATATACTCTTTCCGGGTGACATTCTGCTAACGGGCTGCCTACTTGTTCCGGTCTTCGAGGAGCCAACATATCTTCCGCACCAAACTTGCGGTTATAATATAAGAATTGATTGTTACTGTCAGCATATGTTAATTCTGCCGGCATCGAGTTTAAAAAGTGATTGATCTGATCAACGGTTAAAATACCTCGATCTAGTTTCACGTAAGTATCTCCTTCTACGGCTTGGGTTTTGTCAGAAGCCTGTTCCACCCAGTCGTCAGCTGACTTGTCGACCCCTTCAATGGTAGTGTCAATGGATCCAGTCGCGTATAAATCCTCCGTATCCGATACATCTTTCATGCCGTCAGGTGATTGCAAGACATTAACCACATTGATAAAACGAATAAATTGCTTCAGACAGCTTTCTAAAAATTGCGTCGTTTGCTGATCCTTTAAATTATTGTCCTCATCAAAGGCTTGTTGTACTTCACCTAATAGAAACTCATTACCCGGCATGACTACCGCATTAATGCCAGGTGCATCTAATACTTGTCGCAAATGCAATTGAGACCGGGAAGATCCTTGCACATCATAAGAAGCACCGACAATCATGACCGGCTTCCCGTCAAGTGGGTGTATGTTAAACGACAACCATTCCAAGACACTTTGTAGTGCGGATGGAATAGAGTGATTGTATTCTGGCGTAGCAATAATAACACCATCTGCTTCAACAATTTTACTATTTAAAAGTTGAATCACTTCACTGTCTGTTTGGTCATCCGATTGATTAAACATAGGAACATCTTTAATATCTAACACTTCTACATCCACTAATTTTTTGAAATGTTTTGCGATAAACTGTAATAATAAACGATTATAAGAAAATTCAGCATTTGATCCAACGATTCCAACGAGTTTCATCTGTCATACCTCCTATTAATTAATGAGTCTCCCAAGAGAAGTTTGTCGCTTTCTTCTGATGCGAATCACTCGCATTGACTAATTGATTGGTAATCTCTACAAATTGGATAAAGTCCTTAAAGATTTGCTCGAGTTCTTCTATTTTAGCTTGATCTTTTAACTGACCATTATTATCAAAGGCCTGTAACGAATAACCTATTAAGAATTCAGAACTAGGCATAATACGCGCTTTCAATTCTGGTGAATCAAGGATTTGACGCAAATGACTTTGTGCCCGAGAGGAACCTAATTTCCCATAAGAAGCCCCTGTCAGCATGACTGGTTTATCAACTAGTGCTTGATTCGTGTAGGACACCCATTCTAACGTACTTTTTAATATAGCTGGTACAGAATGGTTATATTCTGGTGAACTGATAATCACCCCATCTGCTTCCCTCATTTTATCTGTCAATTTTTGTACTTCATGAGGTGCTTGTTTCACTTCCGGCTTATTAAATGCAGGGATGTTTTTGATTTCAAAAATTTCAATGTTCGCTTGTTCGGCAAAATGTCGCTGCATAAACTGCAGTAAGAGACGATTCGTGGAATGGTCGGAGTTCGTTCCTAGTATTGCTAAGAAATTCTTCAATTTGATTACTCCTTTCTTTTTTGGAGAAATATTGTGAATAGCATCACAATTACATTATAATTTGTATTCTTCAAAAATACAAATCTAGCGTTTGACAGATGGGTCTATTGTCATTGTGCTATTATTAGCTCTTATTCCCAAAAAAGGTGTCGGATAAAACTATTTTTTAGAAATATTAGTATGATTCCACTACATTATTTATTCACGATAAGAGGATGTTCAAAAAGACCAACAAAAATGACGCAGCGAATTTCTGCGTTGGCGATATAGGAACTTCTGCTAAGACCGCCCACGTCCTGTAGGCAACGTAGAGGTCAACACATCCTGCGTGAGTCCGTTCCTCACGTATGAAAAGCATACGTTCCGGTACCGGGAGACTGCGCCGCCTTGAACTTTCGACGTACAGGACGTACTAGTGTCGGCGTTGCAACAAATGGGTTCGGTGGGGCGAGTAATCGCAGTCCCAGGACGCCTGAGGTTTTAGCCAACGAGGTCCTATTTATCGGCATTTTTGAACACGCACGATAAGAAACATTTATCAAACTGCTCTTTTCATTGTGTCCTCACTTGCACTCCCACATTTACTATTATTTTCTAAAAGAACATGTGACGGAGATGGACTGGCGTGTTAAACTAAACAGATAACTAGTTTATAAGAGAGGGATTATCATGTTTAAAGAATACGGTGAATTAAGCACAAAACTATACGAACATACCAAACCCATTGGGCATTCCATTGATGGCGATATCGAATACTATGAGCAAAAACTAACCAATCGTCAGGGACCTATACTGGAAGCAGGAGTTGGCACAGGGAGAATGCTGATTCCCTTTTTAAAAAAAGGAATAGCCATTGATGGTGTGGATCTCTCTTTTGACATGCTGGATCAATGTAAGAAAAACATGCAAACGCATCAGGTAGATACAAATCTCTATCAGCAAGACCTGATGCAGCTTTCCCTGCCCAAAACGTATGATACCATTATTATGCCAACAGGAAGCTTTTGTCTGCTGCCTAAACACCACATAGACGTGTTGCTACAAAACATCTATCAATCTCTAGCAAAAGGTGGGCAATTTATTTTTGATATCTTGTTTCCAGCAAATTTCAAAGCGAACGAAACAGCTATCAACCGTTATACGTTGACAAAAGATTCCGGCATCTTATTCACGAGCGTCAGTAAAGAAATGAATTGGATCGAACAGCAGGTTTCCTATATCCACAAATATGAACTGCTTCATCAAGGAACGATCCAACAAACCGAAATTTCTCATTTCACCCTTTTTTGGTATGGATTAAACGAGTTAAACATGCTGTTAAAAAATGCCGGATTTAGCCGCGTTGATGATGAAATGGATTACGGCAAAGCGCAAAGCGGCTCGATAGTTACCTTTATTGCGGAGAAAGTTTAAATTTAGGAGGTTGTTATGCTAGAAATCCGTGAAGTACAACCAGATGATATCAAGGCTGTATCCACATTTATACAGCGAACAATGGAGGAAGTCTATCCTTTTCCGTTAACGGATGCCTCCAAACGTGATTTAGTAGAGATAGAGACTTTATTCCTTACACCTTCCAACACTGCTATGATTGCCGCCTTTTCTGATCAGGAGGTGGTTGGTACGATCGCGATCAGGCCATATGACGGCAGGATCACTGCCCTCGACAGCCGTTATGATGACGAGAATACCTGCGAGATCATCAAGTGTTATGTCAAACCAGATAGAAGGCAGCAAGGGATTGGCAGTCTCCTGTTTCAACAAGCGCTGACATTTTGCAGACAAAGCCATTATTCCATCATGTATTTGCACACCCATCGCTTTTTACCAGGTGGATTGACTTTTTGGAAAAAGAAAGGATTCGCACTTGTGTTAGCGGAAGAAGGAGAATTAGAAACAGTGCACTTAGAAAAGAGGGTGTAAAGGATGGTGATCCTGTTGAGAATGGCATGTCAGGATCACCAAGGAAAAGACTGCTTTATTCCAACGTTTTAACCATCTTCACGATTTCTTCTTCAAATCCTAAGTGTCGATAGAAGGAAATAGCATGCTTATTTGCTTTAAATACATCTAAGGCGAGCTGCTTACATCCTTTATCCAGACACCATTCTTCTGCTTTAGCCATTAGCAATTTCCCGATGCCTTTCCCTTCACCTCCACTTGTGACAGCAATCGCTGAGATGTATGCTATCCTTTCATTTGTGAAATAATCTCGATCGCTAGTCAATTCAATGTACCCTTGGAACACATCGCGATCTTCCACCACAAAAATATCCGAGGTGATTGATGTCACAGCATTCATCGCCAACTCTAATTGTTTTGCTTTCAAATCCTCTCGATTTCTATATTCCATTAATGGGATGTCAGTGAAGCGATAGGATAGGTTGATGATCTGGTCTTTATCCTTTTCCTGGTACGGTCTTATCTTCATTTAGCTTCCAACCTTTATCATCTATTTTTGACTTTTATTCATGAAAGTAGCGGAATATTTATGTACGGACTGCCAATACCTCGTTCTTTAATTTCTCTAAAAATGCCGACTGCTCTTCAATAAAAGGGGAATGTGCGGAATGTTCAAACGTATGGAATCTCTTCTTAGGTGCTTTCAACTGATCATAAAAACGAAACGCCTGAGCATGCGTCGTTAAATAATCATGTCTGCCTTGAAGGATATAAACATCGGTATTTATCTCCTTGATTTCCGTCGCCAAATCCGTTTTGGCCATTTTTTCACCAAAAGCTTGGTAAGCATTTCCGATACCGCGAAACACATTGATTCTTTCTTTGAACGCATACTGTCGTGTACCAAATACATCCTTCAGCCCTTGTCGATTCGGGTATCCTTTCCGTAAAAAACCGCCTCCAAATTTGGCTCTGTATTTATCAACGATACTAAAATATTTTCGATCTTTATAATAGGCGTCGCTATAATCAACACTGTTGATCTCAGCGATTGCTTTTTCTTCTCCTGTCGCTTTGACTTTTTCCGAAATAACCTCATAGGTTTCTTGCTCAGAAGCACTTTGTGATCCCACTTGCCCCACACCAATATAGGCTTGAAAAAGGTCTGGCTGAATACTAGCGGCCTTGCTGCCAATAATCGTACCCCAAGAGTGTCCCATCAGATAGACTTTTTCTTGGGAAAACTTGTCGAGCAAATAATGACTGATTTCTACAATATCCTGGACCAGCTGATCAATGGTTAAGCTGTTTTTGTCTGATGTATAGGACATGCCAGTGCCGCGCTGATCCCAATAACAAACCGTGAACAGGCGATGGAACGGAACATTATTCGCGCGAGCGATCGGATATAATGGATAACCCGGTCCTCCATGTACGACAAACAAAACCGGCAGATTCTCATCGATTGTTTCAATAATTAAACCTTGCTTCAACCCATTGATAGATACATATTCTTTCGTAACGGTCTTACGGTCTTGGCTCATTCCGTTACCCCCCTTCGTTTGCTATAACTATGAACATATGACCAAAGTATAACACAAAATAAATCCGTATCTCCAGAACAGATAAGCTTCAAAATGAAGGAATATAGGATGATTTGAAATGAAAGTTCGTTTAAATCCATAATTTTTTTTGCTGGAGATAAGTGATGAACCCTTATTATAGCCGTATTATATTAGTTGAGCTTATCAATGCAACAAAAACATGTGACAAGCAAGTCTTTGCTTACATGATTTCCTGATAATACCTCTGTCAAAACCAGTCAAACACCTATTATAGTCTACTTACAAAAAATCCTTCCATCTGTTAAGAGTCATCAGCACGACTTTTAACAGATGGAAGGATATAAAAATTACAAAGTCTTTCTCTTTAAGATAATAATTAAAAAGGTTAACCCGCCAACGATTTCAATAATAACAGACACAACACCTTGAGCGTTAAATACATGATTCATAATAAAGTAAGCACCCGTTAGTATCAGAAATCCAGTCGCAAGGGCCATAGGAAAAATATATCTGTGATCATAAGTTGGTGCCAACTGATAACTCAATGTTGCAACCAAAAAGCCAAAGAAAGTAAGCGGCCCAACTAACGCCGTAGAGACGGACATCAAAATAGAAACTAATACAAGCACATAAATGATACTATATTGATGATTGACTCCCAGAGAACTAGCAATATCTTTCCCGAGCGATAATACATTTAATCTCTTCGAATAAGCTAGTAGAAGAATTGCCACAATGATTACGATGGGAATGGCAATTGGAAAATATTCCGCATCCGCATGATTGACAGAACCAAACAACTTCGCCTGTAGAATGTCAAATTCAGAAGGCGCAAGTAATTTTCTCATAAACGTCGACAAAGACCTTAACCCTGTCCCAATAATGATACCAACCAAAAGCATCAGCTGTAAATTTCCATACTTCCCAGAAAGCAACCATCCGTAAAGGATCAAACACATCGCCACCATGGCAGCCACTTGCAATAAGAAGGAGCCAGCACCCATATAACCTATAAATACAGTGGTACCGAAGAAAAACATCGTACTCGTATGAATCGTGGAATACAGTGCTTCAAACCCTAACAGCGAAGGAGTTATCACCCGGTTATTCGTAACCGATTGGAAAGCAACAGTCGCCAAGCTCTGACAAACAGCAGCAACAATCATGGACACAATAGCTATCATTCTTCTTTCCACAACTGGTATAAAAGAAGGAGAATCTATTGGAACGGGATTGTTATAAACTAACAGTCCATACGAGGAAAGGAGACCTAATCCAATCATTGTTATCAATAATATCCAATAACGTCTTTCCTCCTTTTTAGAACGAAAAGCTTTATCAGCTCTATCTGTATTAAGGAGACTAGAATCCATTTTTGCATTTTTTTTATTAGTATATTCCAATTCGTTATCCTAGCCTCCTTCTTCTTAACAAAATAACAATAAATACGATCGCACCAACTGTTCCAAGTATCAAAGAGACTGGCACTTCGAAAGGCATGATAACCGTGCGTGATATGATATCAGCAATAGTCAAAGCCCCAATTCCAGACACACATACCCATGGCAGGTTACTCCTGAGATTATCGCCTCTAAACATGGAAACAATATTGGGAACAATTAAACCTAGAAATGGTAAGTTACCAATCACAGCTGCCACAATTCCAACGGCAAAAGCAATAAGGCCAGTACCAATAAGAATAATCTTATTATAACTCACCCCAAGGCTCGTGGTAACATCTTCTCCTAGTCCAGCTAAAGTCAATCGATTAGCATAGATAAAAATAAGAAAAGTAACCACAACAATCAGCCATAAATATTCATATCTACCAACTTGAATCGAGGCAAATGAACCGACAAACCAGGTTTCCACATTTTGCGACATTTGAAAAACAAGTCCCATAAAAGTGGAAAATGCAGAAATGACCGCCCCTAGCATGATCCCTATAATCGGCACAATTAAAGAAGAACGAAGCTTCACTCTTCTTAAAAACAAAAAGAAAACCATCGTTCCTATAAAGGAAAAAATGATTGCTCCTGTCATTCTTAGCACTAAAGATGGTGCGGGGAATAATAAATAAACAAAAAGCAAGCCTAAACCTGCCCATTCAATCGTTCCTGTAGTCGTAGGTTCGACTAAACGATTCTGTGTAATAAGCTGCATGACGAGTCCAGACATGGCCATTGCGGCTCCTGTAAGCATTAGCGCAGCTGTTCTTGGAATACGAGTGATGAAAAACATTTCCATCCCATCTTCTTTACCTCGTATATCGTAAACCCCGATAGACATGGAAATAACACCTAATATAATAACAACGATAATTGCTAAAATAAAAGGCTTCGTCCATATTTTTTCATAATGAGAATGTGGGGACTGAGAATCCCCAGCCCCAAACATTTTTTGTATGGTATTTTTAAGCACTATAGTTATACTCCTCTAAACTACTCAGATAAAGTATTTGCAATATCTTCAAATAAATTGGTAAATGTTTGTATCGATTCATTGGTATAGGTGTCTGCTGGTGCGTAAATTAATTGTCCTTCCGTAACAGCCGTTGTGTTTTGAAGAGCAGGCGCATTATCAATAACATCTTGAGCAGGTGAAGCTTCCTCTTCCGATGCGATAGCCGCGTCACGATCCATTACGAAAATCCAGTCAGGATCTGTTTCTGCAATAGCTTCCACCGAAATATCATCACCTTGGTGGTCGGATGAAGCTTGGTCAATTTCTAATGATGGCGTCCAGTCAAAGATATCATATAATGGTCCCCAAACACGACCGGACTGTGGAGCGGAAAAATTAATATCCCCACCAGAAACAACTACACTCATGATGGTATCTGTTCCATTATATGCAGACTTAGCATCCTCAATCGATTGATCAAAATCAGCTATCAATTGCTCCGCCTCTTCCTTTTTATCAAAAATGTCTCCTAAAGAAGTGGTCGAATCCTTAAATCCATTTACTAAATTTTCTCCAGGAGTGGTAGCTTCTTCAGAAACGTCAATGTTCAGATCAATCACCGCTGCATTTGGTACTATCTCTTTAATATCTTCGTAAAAGCCATCAAATCGTTGGCCCACAATGACAAGCTCAGGATCTGCAGCTGCAATAAGCTCCAAATTAGGTTCACGGTGATTTCCGATATTTTCAATCGATTCATCACTGGAATATGGTATATCTTCAGGTATTAAATCTCTAGGGGCAGCAGCTAATTCAATCCCCCAATCAGATAGTGTTTCAAAAGCTCTACTATCTAAAGCGACCACATTCTCTGGATTAACCGGGACTGTAACTGTTCCATGAGCATCTGTAATTTCAACCGTTGCATCTTCAGAAGCACCATCCGTTTCTTCTGTCTCAGCAGAATCATTATCTTGACTAGCATTTCCCTCATCTTCATTACTGGAATCGCCACAAGCTACCAAAACCAAAACAAACATTGCAAATAACGCAATTATAAAAGCGGACTTAAAAAAACGTATTTTTTCCATTTCTCCTACCTCTTTCTTTATGTATATTTTATAGACAAATAGACTATTGAGGTGATCTATTTAATATCTGCGTATATTTAGCGCATGATGTAAAATAATGAATCCTAATATACTATAGTGCCTAGCTACAACAAATCGATATTGATAATCAATCTCAATTAATCTATTTTAAAGTATATCAAATTAATAAAAGTTGTCAACTGTATTTTGTACATTTTCACTGTTAATCTTGGTACTTATACAAAATGACTGCTGTTCACCCTTGTAGAAACGAATCATCACTGAAAATTTGTTGAACCTAACAGACCGTTACTGCGGTCAGATAAAACAGGGGGAAATCCGTCTAGTCCTCTAATGCTACCCGAGATGAGAATACGGACTGCCGATAAGATGGATTATGTGAAGTAAAAGGCTATTCCAAGTGATCATGTTGAACGTTTTTTATGTGCTAGGAAGCGTAACCTATTCTCGGAGCGACTTGTCTAGCAGAGAAAAATAGGTCAAACTCACCACATAGGAAAACACAAACCGTTCACATAATCCATCTTATCGGTACCACTATTCGTTCAAGGTCAAATCATTCCAAGTCCTATTATACCAAGGGTTTTATACTTTCCTTGTTGATAAAATATGCTTGCTCCTTATAAAAGGGGCAAGCATAGGTCAAGATTCATCATTTTCAGTCAGGTGTACTAAATCCAGTTATGATACATAAAGCAGACGCTTCCCCACTAGAAATGGATGGAGAAAGCATCAGATCCCTCTGCTTTTAACCTGTATGAGAGTCAAAGTATACACAAAAACGACAACCGTTTTGCATATGAACCGGAATATGCATATCGTAAATTTCGTTTAACGCCTCTGAATTAATAATTTCGTGTGTTGGTCCATCTTTTATGAGATGCCCATCCTTTAAAGCTACGATATAATCCGAATAGACAGAGGCAAAGTTAATATCATGTAAAACAATCACCACTGTTTTATCCAACTCATCAACAAGCTTGCGTAATATCTTCATAATTTGCACAGAATGCTTCATATCTAAATTATTCAATGGCTCATCCAGTAAAATGTATTCTGTATCCTGAGCAATAACCATAGCAATAAAGGCACGTTGCTTTTGACCACCAGACAGTTCATCCAAAAATTTATGCTGGATATCGGTTAGGTTTAAATATTCAATCGATTGATCGACAATGCGATTATCCTCCGCATTTAAACGACCTTTTGAGTAAGGATAACGACCAAATGATACCAACTGTCGAATCGTTAATTTTACATTCAAAAAATTCGATTGTCTTAAAATAGCAATACGCTTAGCAAATTCTTTCGATTTCATACTTTTGATATTGTTTTTATCTAATAATACCTCTCCGGTATCTGCAGCAAGTAGACGACTTGCCATGGAAAGCAGCGTTGATTTCCCTGCGCCGTTTGGTCCGATAAACGACGTAATCTTATTAGGCTGAATTTCAACCGAGATATCATTCACGATAGGTTTATTACCATACTTCTTGGTCAATCCTTTAAGTTCAATCATGTCATAGCCCTACTTTCTTTAAGTATTAAATAAATGGATATAGATGGTATGTTATATTTAAATGAAAACGTTGTAACATAAGTCATTGTGCGCCACCAATTCCTGCAAACGTGATTCTATACGTCTTATAAAGATATGACCTATCATTACTTTCCAATGAAACTAATAATGATTATCATTACTAATTACATTATAGATGACTGTCCTTTTAAAATCAATATTTCTGTCGATCATTTTATTCTCATTAATAATTGTCTGTTGAACTTATCAATGTAACAAAGACGCGTAACAAGCAAGAATATAAATAGATGTTAAATAGGGGTATTTATGTTAGTGTTCACATAAATCAACGATACAGAAAGGCTGATAATCAATGAAAAAGCTAGTGTTTTATTTCTCGTCTAATTAAAAAACTGTCCTATACAATAAGACAGTTTTTTCATGGGGCTTTTATTCACCATTATTTATCTCAACTATAGGATTTGATATTAACCATTTATTTGAATAAAGTGTTCCTCTATTGCCGTGGGCATAATAATCCGTTTATTTACCTCCGTAATCGAACCTATTCTCACTTAATGTGAAATCAAAAGTTTTACGGTCTACAACACCAACTATTTGATCACTATCATACAAATCCATTAACAATTGAGCCATGTCTTCCGCAGTATGAAACGTTGAAAATGCTTTATTGTAATCAAAGTCATCGATATCGTTTGCAACTTGTCCAAACTCTGTTTCTGTTGCAGCTGGAGCTAAAACCTTTGCTTTCAACGGTAAATTTTTACTTCTCATTTCTAAAGCTAGACCTTCCGTAAATGAACTAACATAAAATTTAGTAGCACCGTATGTCACAGCAGTTGGAATCATTAAATAACCGCCTATAGAAGAAATGTTGATTAATTGTGTGCCGGGTTGGTTACTATATTTTTGTACATATAATAACGACAATACCGTTAACGACTCAACATTAAGTTGAATCATTTCACGAGAACGGCTGATACTCTGTTCTTGAATGGAAGTATGGTAACCAAATCCTGCATTATTAACCCACGTTTCAATAAAATAATCGTCAAGTTGCTTAAATGAAACTTCTAGATTATCAATATCAGTTAAATCAAAAGGTTTAATAATAACGTCTACATCTGGAAACTGTGCATTAATGCTGTCTTTTAGCTCCACTAATTTCAATTCTCTTCTTGCAATTAAAATTAAATTTTTTCCTCTCTCAGCAAAAGCAATAGCTGATGTGTATCCTATGCCTGAACTAGCCCCTGTAACCACTGTATATTTCTTCAAAACACACGCCTCCTTTTTTCTTCGTATATTAGTATATATGATAAAGTTGACTTCAAGTCAATAAAAATACATGATTCACTTTTAACTTTCACCTTGTTTCATCAATTAAGTTCCTTTGTGAAGTGCTTGTATAACACACACCGTCGGCAACCCTAAATTATATTTGTTTTTGTTTAGTCTTTCTGCATAATAAAAACAACATAAGAGATTGACATTCTAAAAAGAAAAAGTTAGAATGATAAGCAACTTACGTTAGTGATCACTAACTATCATTTTATTAAAGTGGAGGCCATATTATGCCAAACAAACCAAGTACATCTGACCGCATCCTGCAATCAGCACTGCAATTAATGAAAAACAAAGGATTTCAACTGGTAACAATTAAAGAAATTGCTGATCAAGCAGACGTGAGTGAAATGACGGTCTTTCGCCATTTTGAAACCAAAAAAGGCGTGTTAGAGGCAGCGATTGAAAAAAATACGGTTGTGCCCCGCTTCCAACAAACCCTAGAGAAAGATCTAGTTTGGGATCTGGAAAAAGATTTATTGCTAATAGCTGATCTATATCTTGATTTAATGATACGCAATGAATCCATTTGCCTTATCGCTGTTCAGGAAAGAACGTCGATGCCTGAATTAGTTGATTTGATATCGGACAACACCGAACAGTTAAAAGGGTTTATCACATCGTATTTTAATACCATGCAAGAAAAAGGAAAAATGATCCGAGCCGATTCTTATACGCAAGCCTCTACCTTTTTAGCTACCCTGTTCAGTTATTTTATTTCTACCGCTTTATGGGGAGGAAAGTTTATTAGCCTAACAAAGGAAGAATTTATTAAAAATAGTGTGCAAACATTTTGTTATGGACTTCACCAGTAAAAGAAGTGTTAACAAATGGCTGGTCAAGATAAACGAGAAAGGAACAGATATTTCTATGGAATGTGGCGGTTTAACTAGCGATTCTACTACTCTCTGTTTCTTATGGTGTAGGACGTAGCAATGTGGTAGTGCCATAAATCATCTAACGAATGTTAGTTGTTGATAACTATCAAAAAAAATAAATAAGAAGGTGTTACATGTGAAAATCGTTGTATTTGGAGCCACTGGCGATACGGGTATTCCTTTAGTGAAACAATTACTTTTGCAAGGCCATGAAGTAACCGCAATCGTGCGGAGACCAGAGAAATTTGCGTTATCAGATAAACATCTAGAGATCATCCAAGGCGACGTTTTACAATCTAGCACCATAACAGGCAAGCTAGCTGGAAAGGATGCGGTGCTTTCGGCGCTAGGCGGAAGTCCTCGTCAGCCGACAACCGTTTATTCGGACGGAATGAAAACGATCATCAGCGAAATGGAGCAAGCAGGAGTACAGCGATTGATCTGCCTGTCTGCAGAAACATTAAAGCCGAAAGAAGAAACTTCTTTGACAGAACGTATCCTTGTCCGCATTTTATGGAGAGTATTTCATCATATCTACCGAGATATGCAACGTATGGAAAAACAAATTTATCAAAGCAACCTTGACTGGACCATTATCAGACCGCCTTATCTAACCAATGGCGCGCCCAAGGGACATTATCGCATCCATTTTGATAAACCTGTACCAAACGGAAAAGGGCGTATTACTCGAGCCGATTTGGCATTGGCTATGACCGATCAGCTGAAGAAAACCGCTGCTATTCGTAGCATTGCTTATGTATGTGCGAATTGATAGCTGAGAAGGGGATGTATCGAGTCAAGCACCTTAGTTGAAGGCATTGGAAAAGGGAGGAGATTTACTCTCTTTTTCCATTGATTCAATATTTCAGAACACTCCTATTTGCACAGCGCCTATGCAATATCTTGTTCTTCTTGTATTGATTATCTAATTTGCTAAAAAGAATTATGCTTATGAGGCATTACATCTTAAATTTTAGGTATTATACACATGTTGCGTTCTTTGTTAATCTGAAATATATAAGGATGAAAGAAGAAAAGATGAATAGGATGATAGAATAACATGAAATCATTAAATACAATGTCCCATTCCAGAAAAATCGCCATTAGTGCACTATTGGGTATTCTGGCGGCTTTTGGTTCACTGACAGTCGATATGTATCTGCCTAGTTTTCCAACCATTGCAAATGAATTTGGAACAACCGCTTCGAATGTCCAATTAAGCTTAACCTTTTGTTTGTTAGGGTTGGCAGCTGGGCAAATTGTCTTTGGGCCATTAAGTGATAAGCGAGGAAGAAAAATACCGCTTATTTCTGCATTGATTCTTTATGTGTTTGCTTCTGTTTTGTGCATTTTTGCACCTTCGATTTGGCTTTTTATTGCTGCTAGATTTTTCCAAGGGTTGACTGCATCGGCAGGAGTTGTCATTTCCAGAGCGATTGTTCGAGATATATATTCTGGTAAGGATTTGACAAGACTCTATGGATTAATCACCCTTTTTGTCGGGGTTGGACCAATAGTAGCTCCAATTATTGGTGGGGCAGTTCTTAACTTCACCAATTGGCAAGGCATTTTTCTGCTACTTGGTTTTTTTACACTGGCGATTTTAGCCTTTATTTTTATTGTTTTACCAGAAACAAACCCCACTTCTAACAGGGTAGATGGAAATATAAAAGAAACACTGCTTACATTTGGAACGTTAATCAAGAATAAACGCTTCTTAGGCTATGGACTGACACAAGGCTTGATCATGGCAAGTGTGTTTGCGAATGTTTCCGGTACACCATTTGTTTATCAGTCTATTTATGGAGTATCACCACAAATGTTTAGTTTCTTGTTTGCTTTAAACGGTGCAGGAATTATCATCGGCACTAGAATCATTGGAAGGATTACAAGAAAAATAGAGGAAGATAAACTACTTTATATTGGACTTTGTATTTCTACTTTATTTAGCATGATCTTATTTTTTATGACATGGATACAAGCGCCTTTGCCATTGATTGTTATTCCTTTGTTTGTCGTTGTATCTTGTATTGGTATCAGTACCCCTCTTACATTTTCTTTAGCCATGAGCAATCAGGAGAAACATGCAGGAAGTGCCTCTGCATTTTTAGGAATTCTGCCTTATCTATTAGGAGGCATAGCTATTCCTTTTGTAGGGATTGCAGGAGAAGATACGGCTGTTCCGATGGGGTTAACCATGGTCATTGCCAACCTTGGCGGGTTGTTAAGCTATCTGTTATTGGTACGTAAGAATGCTCAAATCTAAAAGGCAAAAAAGCATTCCAGATTAAGTTGGAATGCTTTTTTGAATTGAATGAAATAGTCTATATGTTCATCTTCCATCCCACGTTTACAGATATAATCAAATTGATTTTCTATGGTTGTTTGAAAAGAAGATAGTTTCATTTTTCTCACCTCCTTTCGTGTTATCAAAGGAAGTGAGCAATGCTCTTTTATCCCCTTTGTACTAAGTCCTGATACGAAAGAGAGATTTGTTGCATTACTATATTAAGTGCACTTTTCTATCTATCAGATGATGATGCATATTCAAATCTAACATAACCAATTTCAGAAGCATTTTTCATTAATTCGAGATTTAACCAAGAGGCTAGTTTATGAAATTCCACTTCATTATTAAACGGGAACTTACTGTAATGTTTACTGTTTAAATCTTCTTCTGTTACGTTTGATAATGTCTTTTCCCACCTTTCTATCAGAGAGTTGATAGTTGACTTGACTGATTCTACATTTCTATTAACATTTATATCCTCTTTAGTTAGAGTACCGTCACCAAATGAATGATTAAAAACCATTTCCCACCAAAATGTTATATGCCACAATGTCCAAGCAATACTTGGTGTACCAATATCATAAGCTTCAGATTCAGGTAAGTCAGCATACCAATTTCCATCTACTTCTTGAATATACAGTCCACTATTAGGGGAACGCCACATATATTCATCCTGACTTAATGATGAAAGATGATATTCGAGAAGTTGTCTAGAAATACTAAATTGAAATTTAATATTATCCCTTAATGCCGTATCAGTATTGATCATGATAATACACCCTTCTTTCCCTCTTTATCTTTCACAATTATTCAATTAAATGACCCGATTGTTGCATAAGTATCTTCCGTTAAAATACTCTTTGGAATCATCATATCCATAGAGATAAACCTTCGCAACATTTTTATAAACGGCGTGACTTTGTTTTAAACGTCGCCACTTTATTTGTTGGTTTTACATAATCATAAAATTGAATATATGAATTATTATATTTTATATTCCTAAAAATACAATATATAATTCTTATTGTGAAGTGTTTAAATAATTCACTATAACCCTCGCCTTAATTTGAAGAGAGCACATAACAAGCTTGTATCTCCATCTTACAAAAACGCCCAATAGTCACCCTATTTTTCCTCCTAAAAAATATTCCCTGCCATTTTTTCAGCAAGCGGCTCATCATTTTTACTCCATAAGTGTGCATAATGTTTTAAGGTTATTTCTGGTGAGCTATGTCCTAATCTTCGTGATACAACTAATAATCAGCATTAAACTCATTAATTAATTAGCTTGCGTGATAATGTCTTAAACCCTTTACTTGTACTTCAGTAACTTTTGCTATTTCCGCATAATCGTTTTACAATTCTGTGGATTGTAGACCTATGAACAGGTAGTCCAGTAATAATATATAAAAGATTGACTATGACCTAACGTCATACTATAGAATGTAATAAGGAAGGAGAGAGCGCACGTGAATGAAAAAATGTATACCGTAAAAAAATTTGCAACATTGACAGGTGTCACAGAACGAACGCTTCATTATTATGATCGAAAAGGAGTCCTGACTCCAACGAGCTATACCCAAAACGGTTATCGCCTCTATAGTCATGACGATATATTTAAAATGCAGAAAATTTTAACACTCAAATATTTAGGGTATTCTTTGAAAGAGATCATCGATTACCTGTCTAAGAATTCAAAAGCTAGTGTACAAGATACATTGTTTAAACAGAAAGAATTGCTTAAGCAGAAAAGAGAGGAACTGGATCATATCATCAATACGTTTTCGACAGTAGAACAAATCATTCAAGATGAAAAGATGGAGAGTGACTTATTACTCGCTATCATTCATTCCATTCAAATGGAAAACAAACAGAAACAATGGCTATCTAACCAACTTCCCAAACCCATTGTTGATCAAGTATTTATGGAACATATACCTAAAGAAGAAAGAATGAATAGGAATCGTGAACTATTAATAGCTATCCATAAATTACAAGGTCTTTATGAGAGTGGAGTTCCTCCACATCATATAGACGTTCAACATTTAATGAAACAGCTAGAAAGAATGTTAAACAACATTTTAGAACCAAAGTATCAAGAAGAACTCGAAAAGTTAAAAACAGAAGAAAGTTCCTTATATCATTTTTCCTTTATATCTAAAGGATTCCAAGATTACACCGCAGCAGCCTCAGATATATTAAATAAGCAAAATAATAGACCAAGAAGAGGCAATGAATATGAAGACTGACCGTCTGCAACTCCCTATTTTACTTATGATTCTTTCCCTTGTAATGATCGGAAGTTCCATTATTTTTCGGTTAAGTAATATTCATAGCTTGGTTGCCCTATCATTAACGATAGCTTTAATCATTTTATGCCCATTAAGTATTTTTTTCTTTTTAATACTGCCTAGATCGTTGCCGAAAATACTCCTATATGTATCATTTATTGTATGCTTAGGGCTTTCTTATTGGATTATTCCTTCTGCTCAGAAACATTTTTTTAATCAAATTTTGGATTGGCTTTTACCTGTTGTGCAAATGAGTGTCGTTATCTATGTTGTGTATAGTATAGCCAAAGGAATTATACGTTATAAGAAAATCAATGCGGATGGTAGCTATACTTTTCTGGAAACGACAAGAATGTTGCTTGAGCCAAAATTGGGAAAAGGTTTCTTCTTAGAAGCAGTCATGACAGAAATCAGTGTTTTCTATTATGCAGTATGGGGATGGTTTGAAAACATTAATATGAAGGGAAATGAGTTTTTTACCTATCACAAAACATCACAGATCAAAACCATCGTCATTGTATTTTCGATTATTATTGCAATAGAAGGAGCATTATTCCATTTTGTTATTCAATGGTGGAGCAACATTGCTGCATGGATCTTTACGGTATTAAATATTTACGCTTTATTTTATTTGGTTGGGCTTTATCATTCTACAAGATCTTTGCCTCATGTTATCAAACAAGATAAGCTTATTATACGACTAGGCTACCAGAGTAGCATTGAATTAGATATTAGAAATATAGAAAGCATCATAAACGCAAAACAAGGCGGAATAGAAGATAAGCTACCGAAAGATACTTATTATTCATTGCTGAAAATGGACTCCCCGCAATATGAGATCATTCTAAAAGAGCCGGTTTTAATGAAGGGTTCTTATGGGAGGAAGAAACAGGTTAATCGTGTTGTTTTTAGATCGGATCAGCCAACGAAAATGCTGGATCGAATCAATCGGATAAGAGAGGAGAATCCAAGTGAAATGGAATAGTTTATCGTGATATCAGTCTGTAAAGAGGTAGATCCGTATCATTCCCTAATCAACACTCGTGAGGTTATGTAAATACCGTCCATTAAAATTCATTTGCTAATGGACGGTATTCAAGATCGAACAATGTGTGAAATTCCTTACACTTCTATTCCCGCTACTTTTTCAGTAGGAAACCCCATTGTATTCCAAGCTGCTATGCCCCCAGCTAATTCTTTCACTTCAAAGCCTTCATTTATTAAAAATAATGCTGCTTTTGCCGCTGTATTACACCAGACGTCCCAGCAATATAATACTAACGTTTTGTCTTTTGGCAATTCAAAAAATCTTTTCTTTAACTCACTTTGTGGTATCTCTACTGCTCCTTCCACTTTTTCTTTTTTCAAATGTGGCGGACCATTGCGGACATCTACTAGATAATAATCCTCTGGAGATTCCTTTACTGCGTTCAGATAGTCCATTGGGCTAAACGTTGCCTGCACCTTTTCTTCAAAAAATTGATTTGCGGTTATTGCCATTGTTCGTTCCTCCTTAATCATAAAATACCGATGTTCCAGTATATATCTTCTCTAAAATATGTTTCAAAGACTCTTTCTCTTCCGTACTTAAGTTATCTAACAGAGCACTGGTTCTATAATAATGGTCAGGTAACATATCCACCAATCTTTCTTTTCCGCTCTCTGTCAGCTTAATCGTTAACTTCCTTCGATCAACGGAACTATGCTTCCGCTTTACCCACTCTTGTTTTTCCAATCCATCTAAAAGACCGGTAACCGTTCCCCTAGTAAGTCCCACACTGTTGGCTAATTCAGATGGGAATAGTTCATTTTTGGGAGCTCGATACAGTAACATAAGGATGTTAAATTTGTTTAATGATAATCCGTATTTAGCAAAGTATGATTGATAAGCATCAGAAACAGCACGGGAAGTGGTAAGAAAACCCAGACACAGTTCCACGGATAAAACATCTACTTCTGGAAATTGCTCGGCGTATTGTCTTAAAACCTTATTACTCGGTAAATCCTGCAAATAAAAATCGGTCATGATGATTACCCCTTTAAAAGTTTGTAACTATATAATAAGGCTCCAAACAATAAAACGCAAATGTATTTCCAAACAGATCATGGATTGCTTATTCGAATATCGAGCGTGCTCAATCGATTTGTGCCTATCACATGAGACAATCGAACATCTGGTTACCATACTACAACAACACTTTTCATGGTTTTCCCCTCCCTTAACCAAAATAATTCGCTAGAATATAGTTTGATACCGAACTATATATCGTAGTATAATATGGTAAGTCATTATTAGTCAACCCGATGAACGGATTTTCTAACCAAACATTTATTTGAGGAGTAATCGTGAATGAAATATAATGTAGCAGGCGTTTTATACCCAAGCGCACCTTTTGATTTTGAGAAAAGCATTTCTTTTTTACAATCGTTTAAACCGACCAATAATGAGCAAACCTATCAAGGACACCGACTAACAAAAGCGATCGAACTTTCTTCTATTCGTGTTATTTTTTCCGTTTATTCAACAGGCACCATTCAGAACCCAATATTACAATATGAGTTGTATGCAAATGATCCTATCAGCAGTTCTAGTCAAGCAGAAGCAGAAGATCGAATCACATTCTTTTTGAGTCTAAAAGATGACTTAACCGAGTTTTATGCAAGAAGTGAAAGGGATAATATTTTTTCACCCATCATGAAGCAGCTCTATGGTTATCATCAAGTCAAGTTCTTAACGCCTTTTGAGAATGCTTGCTGGGCAGTTCTTTCCATCAGAAATCCAATGAAACACGCCATCAATCTAAAGAAAGCGTTCATGCAAACATATGGGGATAAGCTGTATTTAGATAATACTACTTATTTTACTTTTCCGTCTCCCCAAAAATTAATAACTATTAATGAAGATTCATTAAATAACATTGTTCATAATCAAACAAAAGCAAACTATCTTTGGCATGTGATTCAAGCTTTTTATCATATGGACGAAATGGCATTACGCTCAGCATCCTATCAAGAAGCATATAACCAGTTAATAGACATAAAAGGGATTGGGAAATGGTCTGCAGATTTTATACTGTTAAGAGGATTAGGGAAAATGGAGAAATTGCCTTTTAATGAAAAAGTCTTAAATAAGTCTTTTGAAGTCCTGTATTCCCAGGCCGCATCAAAGATTACTTTAGGAGAAATTTCACGTCATTATGGCAAGTTCGTTGGTTATTGGGCTCATTATATGAGAGTTGCTCAAAATGGAAGTGAAACGACCAGCAGTGAGGGTTTTTAGCTTGCTCACGCAGACGTTGCAACTTCCTCTGCTCCCTCCACTGATGGGTGCGTCTTGCTTTACTCACTTTCATTAATATGGGAAACACGAATGGAAAACTCCTCAAAACTCATTTGCCCTAAAGCAAATTTCTTACTTTGAACAAAGATACGTTCATTCTTCGTTAGTTCACGTTTTGCTTCTTTATCTATCCATTCATGCTCCATGTCCAAAACGTCTAATACATGCATTTGCTTGGAAAAAGCTTCATAATATCTTAATCCAAATTTTCTTTGCGAAACCGCATCGGTATGAATGCCATCTGGATTTGCTGTGAAACCTTTGGCTGTTACAAAGTAGACATTATTTTCAGCATGAGCAACGTTGAATAATATCTGGTTGATTTGCTTATATTCTACAGCGTTTTTTCCAAATCCGTCCTCTCCAAGATAATGGCCCAACTCACCGATCATAATTGGAATATCTGGTGCATTTAATTCTTTCCTCAAATGGTTAAATAAGGAAATTAATTTCTCTTCATATGCCTGGTAACGTGCTCCGTGACTATCACTTTCCCCTTGATGCCAGAGAATCCCCACTATTTCACTTGTTTCCATAGCGAAGGTTGCTTCAGAAACCGCATGTCTAGTTAATACGCTATCTACTGCCCACTCATCGATAGAGCTGCCACCCTCAGCACATGGGATCAACCCAATCGATTCACCGGGGTGATCCTCCGTCCACGCTTGAGCAAAAGAAGTTGCCGGCCCAACACCTGCTATGTGGCGGTCAACATGAACTGGTTCCGCCATCATTTGCCATCTGCCATTTCGCAACATTTTTATATTTTCATTATAAATCATCGGCACATCCTGCAAAAATCCTCTTCCTGCCATATTGGATTGTCCAATTAATAATACAGATTTCATAAAACAGCCTTCTTTCTTTGGATAAATGGATTGTGGTCGCATTATTTTTTCAAGTCGTTGCTGCCTTTTCTTTTTGATATAGGATTCATCAGCGGTTAACACATCCCTAATGAACAGTGCGGCTATTCTATCTTCACCTCGCTCATTTTCACCCTCAGATACTTCGATAATTTCAAATTCTGAAGCATCATTCAGGGAAGCTGATGTCATTAGGTCTCCTGTGATTTCCATACTAACCATACTTTTGTGAACATTATAACCTAGCTACATAATAATTTTAAAGATACTATTCATACCTTTCTAACAGACAAAAAACTGCAGATTCGCAAACTTTTGTCCGTAAGAATGAATCTAACAAGTCAAGTCCATATTATTGTGTAAAATACATTTACATGTTTTTATCCGGTTAGGGTATGGTGAATGTGTGGAGGAAGGAGGGGGTACCCCCTCCTTCCTCCACACATTTTCGCGCCGACGCTGGCGG
>NZ_FLKH01000009.1 GCF_900086715.1 Gracilibacillus timonensis
GGTTTCCTCGCGTTCTTGCTTCTTTTGTTCCTTACTCTTTTTGTGTTCATCTTTTATTTTGATTTTTTTACTGGCATAGATACCGGCAAGCACCACTAATGCGAAGGGGTTCGGCGATTGTTTCAGTTCTTCTTCGTCTTTCCCGTAAAAGTGATAAGTGTTGTAACGATACGTGATTTCCGTGCCATAAAAGGCATCATGAAACTGATTTTCATAGTTTGCTTCGCTGGCATCCGTTAACAGCGCGATGGCATAAATCGGTTCTGTATGGTTTTCGTAGATGCGGTAAAAATATGGAAACATGCGCCTGGCAAATTTTTTATTCTCAACTGCCTGCACTTCAATATGGATATGGACGTATTGATTTTCCCCGTTTTTTAGTGTTACTTTGGCTAGCTTATCCGTATATCTTTTCCCTTTTGCCTGTCTCAAAATATGCGGGAGAAGCTCTGTACCTTCAAAGTCGACGCCTTTGTCAAAATCAATGTCCGGGTACAAATCGGGCGCAAAAAAGGCCATAAATTCTTGAAACAATTCTTGAATAATGTTTTTCCATAGGCCATCATAATCGGGAGGTGCCGAGCGATAATCATGCGTATCTTCTTTTACTGCGGTTAACATTAGTATACCACATCCTTTCGTTAGCATAAATTTGTTTTCATCTTATCGCTTTAAGGCGGGAAAGGCAAAACGGTAAAAGTGGATTTTCATGAGGTGTAGAGGGGAGATAATCGGAATAGTGCCTGGCTATTTGATGATTTTTGCTGAGAAACAGATCTTTAAAATGAAATGTTACTATTTTTTCAAGAAAATGCAGCGTTCGATCATTGTTATCTCTCAGCACTCTAACCTTGGATGGCTACCATTTGAAATTACTTATTATTAAATGGAAAAACGCGCCATTCCATTGTATTTTATTCTGTATTTGGTAAAATACATGTGACATGTTATTTGATTGATGAAAAGTGCTTCCTAATCTACTCATCATAAATCAATCATGAGTATACACACAAGATAGTTGATAGTAACACTGTTTTGTAATCGTTTTCTTATAAGTATTAAATGAAAAAGGAGAGGTGAACATTATTAAACCGAATATATTATGGATTTGTACCGATCAACAACGCTTGGATTCATTAGGCTGTTACGGAAATGAGTTTGTCAAAACGCCTAATATTGACCGTCTGGCTGAGCGAGGAGTATTATTCGAAAATGCTTATAGTCAGAGTCCGGTTTGTACCCCTAGTCGTGCCAGCTTTCTGACAGGACGCTATCCGCGAACTAATTGCTGTCGTCAGAATGGGCAGGCGATTCCAAATGACGAGGTATTGGTCACGAAATTACTTGCGGATGCAGGATATACTTGTGGTTTATCGGGAAAGTTGCATATCTCACCTTGTTACCCATCTGCTGCACCAGAGATAGAAGCAAGAGTGGATGATGGGTATGAAACTTTTCATTGGTCGCATCATCCAAGTCCGGATTGGCCTGCTAATGAATATACACAGTGGCTCCAAGAACAGGGACAGGAATTTAAACCAGAATCAGTAGAAAACTGTTCATATGTTCAATACGGGCCTGATGCGGAATATCATCAAACCACCTGGTGTGCAGAGAAGGCGATTCAATTTATGGAAGCGAATGAGGCCAGTGAAACGCCATGGTTATTCTCTGTGAATTTCTTTGATCCACATCATCCATTTGACCCGCCCAAACAATATATACAGCGTTATTTAGATCGATTAGAGGAGCTGCCATTACCTCATTATAAGCAGGGTGAATTGAACAATAAGCCAATCTATCAACAGATGGATCATCATGGTGCTTATGGAATGAAAGGACATCTTGCTTATTCGGATATGACCGAGCATGATCACCGCATGCTTCGGGCTGCTTATTGGGCGATGGTCGACCTTATTGACGAACAGGTAGGACGAATGATAACGGCATTAGAAAAGACGGGGCAATTGGATAACACCATGATTATTTTTATGTCTGATCACGGAGAATTATTGGGAGATCATGGTGTCTATTTAAAAGGACCTCATTTTTACGAGCAATCTGTAAACGTGCCATTAATTATGTGCTGGCCTGAAAAGATACGAGAAAATAAGAAGGTGGATCGTTTCATCGAACTGATTGATCTTGCACCGACTCTATTAGAAGCGGCGGGTGAACCGGTATATGCAGGTATGCAAGGACAATCGTTATGGCCTGTGCTTACAGGGAATGATCTTACGTACACCTATCGTAAAGCCGTCTATTGTGAACACTATAATGCAAATTTCAAGCATGATGAAAAGGGAGTATACGCCACCATGATAAGAACGGATGAGCATAAGTTGGTTGCATATCATGGTGATGAAACAGGTGAACTGTATCACTTGAAGGTGGACCCAAGTGAATCGACTAACGTTTGGGATCACCCTGCTTATCAAACTATCAAGCTATCACTTTATCAATGTTTATGCGATCGAATAGTGGAAACCATTGATCCACTACCGATCAGGCAATCGCCGTGGTAAAAGTTGCTTTTGTAAAATGAATTGGTATCTGATGGATAAGCGGCTTCTGGCTTGTCCATCGGCACGTTATTTGGCGGTAGAACAATGGCTCACCAATCGATAAATATTTCACAGATGAGGCTCAAGCCTCGATTTTCAGTCGTCACTGGGGAGAGATGGTCCCCACTTATGAAATATTTATTTTCCTCTACTTGCTCCTACATGTTACACATCCGCTTTGTCACTTCATACCTATCCTCCTGCAAGTTATTCTCTCTTTCCATACAAATCCTTGTTCCTTTGCGATAATACCAGGGAAAGGAGGAATAAATCATGACGTTACCCACAGTAATGGTCGTTTCCACAGGTATTATCAGCTTAAGCCTATTTATTACAGCAATTACAATAAACGCGATGAAAAGTGATGAGCAATGAAAGCCACGCACAGCCAGCTCCACTATTCTTAAACAATGAACGCAGCATGTCATACACTTATTCTTACATGTTACTCCGTTTTTTATCACCACCTTCTATTCCTTTGCGATAATGGAGAACAAAGGAGATGAGAAGCATGTTGACGATCGAAAAGGTAACGAAATATTATGATAAAACAGAGGCATTAAGCGATGTTTCCGTGACAATTCCTAGTGGAGTTTGTTACGGGCTGGTTGGTCCAAATGGTGCAGGGAAGTCCACCCTTATTAAAATAATTACATCGATTATCCGTGGTTATGAAGGAGATATTGCATTTAACCATAAACCAATCTCTGACCAAACCAAACAGCAATCAGGATATGTTCCACAGGATATTGTTTTGGAAGAAAATATCACTGCAATCGGTAATTTATATCTGTTTGGTAGAATATATGGCTTGAAAGGAAGCAAATTGGCACAACGAACAAAAGAGGTGCTGTCGTTAATTGGACTTAGCGAAAGGAGTAAGGATAAAGTCGCCACTTTCTCAGGTGGAATGAAGCGAAGGTTGAATATAGGCTGTGCGCTAATGCATAATCCAGAGCTTATCATTATGGATGAACCGACCGTCGGTATAGATCCGCAATCAAGACAGTATATTTTTCAGATGATTGAAGAGTTGAAAGCTACCGGAAAGACCGTTGTCTATGCCAGTCATTATATGGAGGAAGTAGAAAGGCTCTGTGACTATGTCGCTTTTCTCGATAAGGGGAAAATGATAGAGAATGGTGCGATCGATAAGCTGCTTCAGCAATATGCGGTTCCTTCCATCTATATCAAAGCAGACGGGATGGCGCCAGAACAACTGGAGGCATTTGGTTCTGTTCAACAACGGCAGGAGGCATTTGTCATTTTTACCGAAGAAGCCTTACCTGTAATGGAAAAGATAATTTTCTATTGCCGCAAGAATAAGGTTGATGTAGAGCGGCTGGAGCTGGTTCGTCCTCGATTGGAAGATGTGTTTTTTAGGTTGACAGGAAGTAACTTGAGAGAATAATAAAGTTGGAGGTGTAGATGATGAATGCTATTATGATAGTAGAATTGAAAAAGCATATACAGGATAAAGGTCTGGTTTTCTGGATTCTTCTTTTGCCTATTTTATTTACGATTATCTTTATTGCCATTTTTACGGCAGGTGTGGAAGACGCGGAGAGACAGGAGGTTATTCAGACAATTGTTCCAGCATATATTGTGATGTTTGTCTTTTTTATTATGATTTCGATGGTGCAGGTATTTATCAAAGACAGGGATAAAGGTACGACGGCACGTATGGCAAGCACACCACTTAAAAGCTATGCTTATCTATTCGGAAAGTGGATTCCTTTTATGTTTATTGTATTCTTTCAGATTATTGTGTTATTTTTATTTGGAGGAATGGTTTACGATATTTCGTTTGGTGAGCCGCTGATTCTGTTGGTTGTGTCATTGTTTATGACGTTTACAGCTACCGCAATTGGATTAGCGATGTCGCTTACTGTGAATACAGAAAATATGGGAATTGCTATTACCCAGGTTGTTGCTTTGGGTGGGGCGATGCTGAGCGGGTTATGGATGCCGATTGACATGCTACCGGACTTTATGCAGACAATCGCTCGCTTTTTGCCGCAGTATTGGGCAAACCAGTCTTTTCAGGATGCGATGGCTGGGACCACACAAATCGTGGAGCTATTCCAAACATTAGGGGTATTATTAGCGATGGGATTACTAGCATTTATTATCGCTATGGTCCGGTATCCCTATTTTCTAAAACGAGCTGTGAGCTAGCAGGAGATATGGTTTGTATGTGGAGGGGTTGGAATGAAAATAAACATTGATATCGATGCTAACCATGACGAGACGCAAATCACCATTCAGGCGAAGGAATGGACGAGGGAGCTGGAGGAGATTGTCAACGTGATTAAAAAAGAGAAACAGCAGTGCTTATTTGGTATGGATGAAGACCAGACCGTTCTGCTGGAGCCAAAGGAGATCGATTTTATTCATGCGGAAAAACGCAAGATATATGCGGTCTCCAAAGATTGGCGTTTTGAATTGAGGATGAAGCTGTATGAGGTGGAAGAATTCTTAGCTCCACATGGTTTTATGCGCTTTTCAAAATCGGTGATCGGAAACCTTCATCGTATTGAAAAGTTCGAGGCGTCTTTTAATGGAAATCTATGTGTTTATTTTCAATCCGGCAACAAGGAATACATTACACGGAAATATGTCAGTGCCATTAAAGAAAAACTGATGCAGGGAGGGCAGTAACATGATACTTGAAATGTTAAAGCGTTCAACGTTGGGTATCGCTTTCGGAGCTATCGCAACTTTTATTGTCCTCACGATTATGAAACTCAATGCATGGGAGGCTTCTGTATCAGAAATATGGCTGCATATGGGGGCCAGCATGTTCTTAGGCGTTTATTTTGGCATATCTTCCCTTATTTTTGGGAACAGCGGTAATCATCTTATCAAAAAGTCGATTAGCCACTTTATCCTTACGTATATTGCTTGCCTTATTATCGCTGGTATGGCCGGTTGGATTCCTATCAGTGGCTGGTCCGTTTTATGGTTTAGTGTGATTTTTATTCTGATGTATGTGCTATATTGGTTTGGCTGGTATCTTTACTTCAAACGAGAGGAAGAGGCATTAAATAAGTATTTGCAAAGTAATAAAGACGAATGAAACTGGTTTGAATGACGCTAGAATGGTGTAAAGTAACAGTAAACAGCCAACAAATCATTTGAGGAGGTAAAAAATGAAACGACATGAAGCATTAAATCCTTTATCGCATCACCATCATCATACATTAACGCAAGCATTGGAGCTGCAACGGGCTGGTACTGAGAAAAGTCAGAAAGGCTATACGGAATTACTGCGTGATTTGATTGGTTTTTGGGAAAGGGATGGAAATAATCATTTTCGTGATGAAGAAGAAGTCCTCATCCCCTTATATTTGGAACATGCTGATTCAATAGAGATGGATTTAGTAAAAGAAATACTCTATCAGCATGCTCAAATAAGAAGCAGTATTCAACATTTGAGAGAAGACAGGCAGACTTCCTATAAAGAAATGAATGAGTTAGGCGAACTATTAAACAACCATGTGCGTTTGGAGGAACGTCAACTGTTTCCACTTATAGAACAAGCTGTACCTGAAAAGTATTTGTACCAAGCTAACGGAAGGTTTCATCGCGATTCGCATAGTGGTTTTTAACATGCAGTATAAAAAACTTGGAAAAACCCGAGCTGACCTTGATTACTAATCAACAGTAGATACGGACTACCGATAAGACGGATGATGTAAGATATCCTTGCAGTGATAATCAGTGTTGAGCTACTACCTAGCGTAGCATATTCCCGAAGTGTTCGCTCAGCATAAAAAAACAGTCACGCTCATGGCTCAGGAAAGTGATCCCCCATTTTATCGGTAGTGTAATATATTATTTGCACAAGCGACCAACTGTTTTTCTTCACTTATAGTACACGTGCGAAAGGCCAACAAAAAACAAATACGTAATTATCAAATTAGCTATTGACATGTTCTTTATAAAGAACTATTATAAGTTATATAAGCTAATTTTTTTACTCAATCGTTCTTTATAAAGAATGGAAGTCACTTCAAAATAGATTTTATAAATAAGGGTGAAGGTGATGTAAATGAATCATAATAATGCTTCTCATTACGAGGAGCAAACAAACATCAAAGAGATTGACCTCAAACAATATTTTCTGTTAATTAAAAAGAGGTTCTGGATTATTATCGTGATGACCGTCATTTCCACACTAGCAGGATACTATTACAGCCATTATAATAATGCGCCAATCTATGAATCTTCTACAAGAATGATTCTTGGATCAGGCAGTGAAGACATGAGTACACTAATGGTTATGATCAAAGATCCCATTGTCATGGAAAAAGTTGTCGAAGAACTACAATTAGAAAGATCTGCAGGTGCTATAGCAGACCAAATTACGGTTTCGCAAGTGGATGAATCGCAGGTGGTACAGATATCTGTAACGGATTCTGATCCAGAGATGGCGGCTGATCTAGCGAACGCAACGGCTGCTACCTACAAAACCGAAATAAAAGATATACTAGGATTTACCGAAGTACAATTGTTATCAGAGGCAAAAACGAACACAGCCTCGATCAATGCAGCCTCTAGTAATTTAACAATCATTACTTTTGTATCTGGTCTCATTGTAGGCTTAGGGATTATCTTTTTGATCGATTCTTTAGACGCGAAAATTAGAAAAGAAAGTGAAGTAGAAGCGTTATTAGGAGTTCCGGTATTAGGCACCGTATCGAACATGAATAAACGGGAATTCGCTGTTAAAAAACAGTCTCCCATGCTCAAACAGATGAAGGAAGGGGAAGTATATGTTAAACAAAATACGTAATGCACCAATTACTCCTATCCATCTATTAACTTATTCCTATCCAGATTCAGTCATAGCAGACCAATTTAGAGAAATCAGATCCAATATCCAATTTTTACGAGAAAAGAAGAATCATTCAATCTTACTGATTACTTCGCCGGAAGAGCGGACAGGAAAGTCAACCATGGCGGCAAATTTAGCGGTCTCTCTATCACAGCAAAATGAAAAAGTACTGTTGATTGATGCCAATTTAAGAACACCGATTATGCATTCGCTGTTCAACCTATCCAATGAAAACGGTTTATCAAATGTGCTTAGGGGGTTATCGACCGTAAAAGAAGCCATACGTCACACGGATATTCATCAGTTAGATATTATTACAGCAGGACCAGAGGTGTTTAATCCAGCAGAAATTCTGGAGAGCCATGCGATGAAAAAGCTGCTCGATGAATTGGATCATCCGTATGATATTGTGCTGATCGATTCGCCTTCTGTATTACAAACAACCGAAACAAGGGTGATTGCTAATCAATGTGAGGGAGTAGTACTTGTATTAAAACAAGGCAAAACAGAAATCGAAAAAGCCATAAAAACAAAACAAGTACTGGATCTAGCGAATGCCAATTTAATTGGGGCTATTCTGAATTAGTCGTTTTTTATTGTTTTATCGTTCGTTATTAAGAATTGATTATCGATATGTGGTGATATCATACTTACCGTTATCAATGTAGGTACTCGGCTATGCTGTGGGTTGCCATCAACCTTAGACGCGTTCGTTGTCAATAGTGTAGTGTGAGGTCGGGTTAGATGCCCGTTTATACATAAATGAAGTAGACTTTTATAGCAACGATCATCATACTGCTACCTTTCAGCAGAGCTGAAAGGCGTGTGAATGACCATTCACACGAATGGATCCAACGAGGTATGATCAAAAACTCATGCGAGCAAAGACTTGCTTTCACACGTTTTTGTTACATTTATAAGTTCAACCTATTTAGAGAAAGGGGAGTGAGAAGAGTGACTTATCGCCAGCGCATATCGTTATTTATTATTATTGATTCTTGTCTTATTTTAACAGTCTTATTTATTAGTACCCAGCTGATTGATGTGGTGGCTTCTCCGATCTACCTGTCCATTATGATAAGTTGTCTAGCTATATTATCTGCGCACCATCTGTTCTCTATAAAGTACAAACTTTATAAAAAGGTTTGGGAATATGCGAGTATTCGAGAATTATTAATTATCCTAAAAGTCGTGACTTACTCCACTTTGACAGCTGTTATTATTCATTACTTTTTTACACAAGCATTATCTTTAAAGCTGTTTGTAGTGACTTGGCTGCTTTACCTGTTTTCTATTGGTGGATCACGTTTGGTGTGGAGGATATATCGCGACACGATCCTGAATAAATCAGAAAATAGAATTCGTACCTTGATTGTTGGAGCTGGCTCTGCTGGGACCATGGTGGCCAGACAATTATTAAAGCAAAACGAAGGTCATTTATTGGCTGTTGCTTTTATTGACGACGATCCCAAGAAACATCATTTGGATATCTTAGGCCTTCCAGTCGTCGGTGGTGTAAGTCAAATAGCAACAGTAGTAAAGAAATGGGAAATTGAACATATAATTATTTCTATTCCTTCTTTAACAAGGAAAGAATTAACTATTATTTTTCAAGAATGTGCAAAGACAACGGCAAAAACACAAATTCTACCTTTTCTAGAAGATTTAATTACGGGCAAAGTATCAGTGAATCAGTTCCGTGATGTGCAAGTGGAAGATTTATTAGGGAGAGACCCAGTGGAGATGGATATGGAAAGTATTTCTGAATATATAACAGGTAAGGTAGTGATGGTTACTGGTGCAGGGGGATCGATTGGTTCTGAAATTACCAGACAAGTATCCCGTTTTACCCCTTCTCAGCTCATTCTATTGGGTCATGGTGAAAATAGTATTTACTCAATCGAGATGGAGTTAAAGGAAATATATCCGAATCGTTCGATAGAGGTGATGACAGAAATAGCCGATGTACAAGATGCCAAGAAAATGCTGCGCGTGATGGAAAAGTATAAGCCAGATGTGGTTTACCATGCGGCTGCGCATAAGCATGTACCTTTGATGGAGCGTAATCCTGAGGAAGCCATCAAAAATAATATGATTGGTACTAGAAATGCTGCTCAGGCGGCTGATCAAGCGCATGTTGGTATCTTTGTTATGGTATCAACGGATAAGGCGGTTCATCCAACGAGTGTCATGGGTGCTTCCAAAAGGCTCGCAGAAATGATTGTCCAAGATATGAATAAACGAAGTGATACGAAATTCGTAACCGTGCGCTTTGGTAATGTGCTAGGCAGTCGTGGAAGTGTGATTCCCTTATTTAAGAAGCAAATCAAGAATGGCGGACCGGTGACGGTAACCCATCCGGAAATGGTCCGTTATTTTATGACCATTCCAGAAGCATCCCGGCTTGTTATGCAAGCAGGTGCCTTAGCGAATGGCGGTGAGGTGTTTGTTCTTGATATGGGGGAGCCAGTAAAGATTATTGATTTGGCGCGGAACCTGATCAAATTATCAGGATATGCCGTTGATGATATTGGAATTAGCTACACTGGTATTCGTCCTGGCGAAAAGCTTTACGAGGAGTTATTGCAGGAGAATGAAGTGCATAACCAGCAAATGTATCCCAACATTTATATTGGAAAAACGACGAATCTCTATATCGATGAAATCACAAAATTGATTGCCAGCTATGACACACTAGATGCCGATACAGTGAGAGAGCAATTATTGACGTTAGCCAACAACTTGGTGACAAAAGAGCTAGCAGTTGTGAATATCTGACATAAAACGGTGGAAGGGGGAGCTTTACATGGCTCATAAAATATTATTTTGTGCAACCGTCGACTATCATTTTAAGGCGTTTCATTTACCGTATATGCAGTGGTTTCAAAAGCAGGGCTGGGAAGTACATGTGGCAGCAGCAGGAAATATCAATTTGCCCTACACCAATCAACAATACCGTATTGCGATTCAGCGATCTCCTTTTCATCGATCGAATCTAGCAGCTTATAAGCAACTAAAAGAAATTATCGATCAAAATCATTATACTATGATTCATTGTCACACTCCATTTGGTGGGGTACTCGCCAGACTAGCGGCAAGAGAGACTAGGAAACAGGGAACGAGAGTTTTGTATACGGCACACGGATTTCATTTTTGTAAAGGGGCACCAGTAGCAAATTGGCTGTTCTATTATCCGATTGAAAAATATTTGTCAAGATATACCGATGCACTTATCCTCATTAATCAAGAAGACTATGAGTTGGCAAAAAAACATAAATTCCATGCGACATCTATTGAACATGTACACGGAGTTGGTGTGGATACCGAGAAATATAAGCCTATAGATAAGCAGAAAAAAAGAGAGTTGCGCAAGTCATTGGGATATCAAGCCGATGACTTTTTATTATTTTATGCAGCAGAATTTAATAAAAATAAAAATCAGCAATTACTTGTACATGCCATGGCACTCGTGCAAGAGCAAGTGCCAAACGCACGATTATTGCTTGCAGGAGAAGGGCCGTTATTCGAGCACTGTCAACAGCTGGCGAGTGAGCTGGGTGTTGTCGACAGGATTGATTTCCTTGGTTTTCGCAAGGATATCGATCAGCTTTTGCCCATGTGTGATGTAGGGGTGGCCTCCAGTTTAAGGGAAGGTTTGCCTGTTAATATCATGGAGACGATGGCCTGTGGCTTACCGGTTGTGGCAGTTGATAATCGCGGGCACCGAGAACTGATTGATCATAATAAGTCTGGTTGGCTGCTTTCAAGTCCTCATGCCCTTGATTTTGCGAACCAATTAATTGATGTGTCCAAGATGGCAGAAACCGAGTTGATGTTTGGCAAGTATGCCAGAGAAAAAATCGAATCGTTATATACCGTAGATAGAATACTGATGGAAAAAAGGAAAGTGTACGAAAAGTACATGGAGGAATGGAGGGGGATGCGGTGGGCAGTCCATTAAGAGTGTTGCATGTAGTTGTGAATATGAATCGTGGTGGTGCGGAAACGCTTCTTATGAACATATACCAAAACATCGACCGAGAAAAAATCCAATTCGATTTCCTAACCTGTAAAGAAGGCGTATTCGACAAAGAAATTGAAGCACTTGGCGGGGAAGTTCACCGGATCCCTTATCTGACGGAAGCGGGTCATTCTGGTTATCTACAGGCATTGGATCATTTTTTTGCTGAACATAAGACGTATCAGATTGTCCATGCTCATATGGATAAGATGAGCGGCTTGGTGATGCGCTCTGCCAAAAAATCTGGTATTCCCGTGCGAATTGCTCATAGTCATAATACGAGAAGTGAAGGACATTTTTTAATCAAATTGTATAAGTGGTATGCCGGTCTTTTGATTTCATCCAATACCACTCAGCAATATGCCTGTTCCCAAGCGGCGGCGGAATGGCTATTTCGGTCGAAGTCACAACACACCTTCATCGTAAATAATGGGATTAATATCGAGCAATTTACTTATTCTGAGCAAAAAAGAAGATTGATGCGAGAGAGATTTGCTATTGCTGATGACACACTGGTTCTTGGCCATGTCGGCAGGTTCCATCCACAAAAGAATCACACCTTTTTAATCGAGCTTTTTCATCAAGTAAGCAAAGAAATAACCAATACCTTGCTTATCTTGGTTGGTAATGGTCCTGATCGAACAAAAATGGAAACCAAGGTAAAGGATTTAAAACTGGAACGTAAAGTGAAGTTCCTTGGGGTGAGAGACGATATTCCTGACTTGTTGCAAATGTTTGACCTGTTTGTCTTTCCGTCTTTCTTTGAAGGTTTGCCTGTTACGCTGATTGAGGCTCAAACTGCCGGATTGCCATGTATCATCTCTGATTCGATTACGGAGGAAGTGGATATGGATTTGGGATTAGTACACCGCTTGCCGTTAGTGGACCAAGCTTCATGGACACGAAAGATGATCGACATTACCAATCAACCGGTTTCTCGAATATTGGCCAAACGAGGAGTGCTAACAGAAGATTTTGACATTCAGAAGATCGCTCAAACACTACAACAACATTATCTAACAACAAAAGGAGGTGTGCTATGAAGCAACTGACTGTGTTTACCCCTACGTATAATCGGGCCTACTGTCTGCACCACTGTTATGAAAGCCTGAAAAGACAAACTTGTAAAGATTTTGTTTGGTTAGTGATCGATGATGGTTCCACCGACAATACAAGGGAGTTGGTCAAAAGATGGCAGCATGAGGAGGAGCTGGAAATACACTACTGTTGGCAAGAAAATCAAGGTATGCACGGTGCTCATAATACAGCCTATCAAAAAATAGAAACGGAGTTGAACGTGTGCATCGATTCCGATGATTATATGCCCGATGATGGCGTTGCAAAAATCCTTTATTTTTGGGCTGTACATGGGAATGAAAAAGTGAGTGGCATGGCTGGGCTTGATGCTGATAAAGAAGGTAACATCATTGGCAAGCCATTTCCGCAAGGCTTAATGCAGGCGACACTGTTTGATGTCTATTATAAACATGCTGTAACAGGTGATAAGAAGTTAGTTTATCGCACCGAGCTAACTAAGAAATATCCCTATCCGATTTTTAAAGACGAAAAATATGTCGGATTAGCCTACAAATATTATATGTTAGACAAGGATTATGAACTATTACTTATGAATGACGTTCTCTGTCATGTCGAATATCTAGCAGATGGTTCATCCTTAAATATGGTAAGACAATATCGCAAAAATCCACTTGGCTTTTCTTTTTATCGTAAAGCACTTATGCAGTTGCCTTTTGCTAATACGACATTTAAATTCAGGCAGGCGGTTCATTATGTATCCAGTAATCTCATAAGTAAAAACAAAGCATTTTTACAAGAAACACCTGCTAAAACCCTAACGACATTCGCTATTCCGTTGGGTTTTTTATTATATGTATATGTTGCTTCAAAGACGAGCAAGGCAAGTAGCTGAAAGGATATAACCCATGACCTTACTTTGGATCAACCTTGTTGTTGTATTTCTTTTTTCTGTGTCTGCAAGATATTTTGCCAAAACGGTACCAGATATGGGGCGGTCGGCTTATTTAAAACCAAATAAGCTGTTGGTATTTGGTGCATGCTTGTCACTTATTCTAATTTCTGGTCTCCGAAGTGGGATAGGTGATACCTACAATTATCGAAATATCTTTGAAACAAAGGATTTCACCTGGGAATATATCACTTCGGAAGGTGACATCGGGTTTGGGCTTCTTCAAGTCCTAATCAAAAACTATATTTCGGAGGATTCACAAGTCCTGCTTATTATCACGGCACTTGTAACAAATGTACTGATTATCATGGTTTTATACAAATATTCCCGGCTGTTGGAACTCAGTTTATATGTCTATATTACGGGCGGCTTATTTTTAATTTCGATGAATGGGATTAGACAACTATTGGCGGCAGCGATTGCTTTTACGGCCATCAAGTTTTTGATGAGTGGTCATTTTTTAAAATATGCGCTGATTGTTATGTTTGCTTCCTTCTTTCACAAGAGTGCACTCATTCTGCTTCCTATGTATTTTTTGGTCCGATTGAAGGCATGGTCAAAGGCGACGATTGCCTTAATTATATTTTCCGTTGTGGTCGTCATCGGATATGAACAATTTTCTGCTTTATTATTTACTGCTTTGGAGGATTCACAGTACAGTGCATATGATGAGTTTGCAGAAGGTGGGGCCAATATTATTCGGGTTGCAGTAGAGGCAAGCCCGCTTTTTGTTGCCTTTTTAGGGAGGAAGAAGCTGAAACATCTTTTCCGCCACAGTGATTTTGTTGTGAATATGGCGTTAGTAGGCTTAGTTTTTATGGTTATTTCTACGCAAGAATGGATTTTTGCCAGGGTATCGATCTATTTTCAGCTTTATCAGCTGATTCTTATTTCATGGATACCTAAGTTATTTCGAAGTAAAGATCAGAAGCTTATTTATTTGCTGTTGATCGTTAGTTATTTTATGTTTTATTACTATGAGTCGGTTGTGACGTTGAATATCGAGTATATCAGCGAATTTTTAACCTGGTGAGCAAAAGATCACTTGATAACCTGGAATGAACCTGAGTAATGATAAGACGAGCTAGTTCAACTATCCCATATCGTAAAGTGGATCGTTTTTGACCGCTTTGGAAACAGGCTTCACTTCTAAGTATAGGAAACTCGATGAAGATGTTCTTTGCCTGAATCGCTTGTTAACTTATGCTCTGTGGATAAAAGTGAAGGGATTGGGTGATCGCACATATATTTTCTAAAAATAACAACCTAGTGTTTTACATGGACCGGGCTGTCTTTTGTCTGGTTTTTTCTAACGAATTTAAGGGAGGGAAACAAATGACGATTCTTGTAACGGGTGGGGCTGGGTATATTGGGAGTCATACATGTGTCGAGCTCCTCCAACACGGATATGACATTATTGTTGTCGATAACTTCTCCAATAGTCGTCCAGAATCATTGCACAGAGTAAAACAAATCACAGGAAGGACATTCCAGACGTATTACATTAATCTTTTAGATAAAAAAAGCGTAGAAAAGGTCTTTCTTGATCATCAAATAGACGCTGTGATTCATTTTGCAGGCCTAAAAGCGGTCGGAGAATCCGTGACAGTCCCTTTACAGTATTATCAACATAACGTAAAAGGCAGTCTAATCTTGTTTGAGGTAATGGAGCAATTCTCCGTGAAAAAACTAATCTTTAGTTCTTCGGCTACGGTCTATGGTAACCCGAAAACAGTGCCCATCACAGAAGATGCAGAGCTGAGGGCTACGAATCCATACGGCCGAACGAAACAGATGATCGAAGAAATATTACTCGATACAGCCCATGCGGATTCGTCATGGAGTATTGCCTTATTACGTTATTTTAATCCAATCGGGGCACATGAAAGTGGGCTTATCGGTGAAGATCCGGAGGGACCACCGAATAATCTCCTGCCGTATATTTCGCAAATTGCGATTGGCAGAAGGGAACAACTTCGAATATTCGGGAATAATTACCCCACAGCGGATGGAACTGGAGTACGAGATTATATCCATGTCATCGATCTGGCAATGGGACACTTAAAAGCGTTGGAATACATGCAAAAAAATCATGGCATAGAAGCCTATAATTTAGGTACAGGCAAGGGCTATAGTGTACTTGAGGTAGTGGACGCCTTTGAGAAGGTGTCAGGAAATCAAATTCCTTACACCTTTGTCAAGCGACGGCCAGGTGATATTAGCAGTTGTTTTGCCGATCCTGCGAAAGCGAAAAAACAGTTAGCTTGGCAAGCCATGAGAGGAATCGAGGAAATGTGCGCCGATGCTTGGCGCTGGCAAAGAAATAATCCAACTGGATATCGCATCATAAGCGAAAAAACACCGTTGCAAAAGCCAACATCGGTGTTTTTAATGCATTAGGTGGTGATCAGCGCCATGAGTATGCTCAAAATACCTATCTATCGAACCTATCTCAAGAGACCGATGGATTTGATCTTATCACTCCTTGCCATTATCGTGCTAAGCCCGGTATTCCTAGTGATCGCCATTTTGGTAAAAACGAAATTAGGTAGTCCCATCCTTTTTAAACAAGAACGACCTGGTTTGCAGGAAGAAATCTTTTGGATGTATAAGTTTCGAACCATGACCGATGCGCGAGATGAAAAAGGAAATATGCTTCCTGATGATCGGAGATTAACGAGGTTTGGCAGCTTGCTTCGGGCAACCTCTCTAGATGAGCTGCCGGAATTATTTAACATTGTGAAAGGCGACATGTCACTTATTGGACCGCGTCCGCTACTGGTACAGTATTTGCCTCTATATAATCAGCAGCAGCGACGGCGCCATGAAGTAAGGCCGGGGTTATCAGGATTGGCTCAGGTCAATGGAAGAAATGCCATTAGCTGGCAGGAAAAGTTTCGATTGGATGTTGAATATGTCGATCATGTCTGTTTCGCATTAGATTGGAAAATTATCATAACCACTATCAAAAGTGTATTTTTAAAAGAAGGGATCCATCAGGAAGAACAAGCAACGGTTCAATACTTCGCAGGGAATTCGGAGGATGTATAAAATGAAAATGATATTTATGGGAAGAAAAAAGTATGCCGCAGAGTTGTTAGAGTGGACGTTAAGTCAAGGGGTGGAGATTGTCGCCGTCGTTACCGATTCTCATTTTCCTAACTCACCAACGGCACAAAAAGCTTCTGAATTAAGAATACCCGTTATAACCATGGAAGATGTGGAGCAAATGCTAATGGACCCGTATCATTCGATCGATGTCATTATTTCTTATTTATATTGGAAAAAGATAAAGGAACCACTAATTAGTGGACCTCGATATGGCTGTATTAACTTTCATCCAGCGTTATTACCGGAGTGGAAAGGTACTGCCGGATATAATGTGGCGATTTTGAATAAGCTTGTTGAGTGGGGAGCAACGGCACATTATGTGGATCGTGAAATTGACACAGGGGATATCATCCGTACCTTTTCCTTTAACTTTGATTATCGAATGGAGACAGCTGCTAGTTTAGAAAAGAAAACACAAGAAATACAAGTGGAACTATACAAGAGTGTGCTCTTAGACATCTTAACCAATGGGAGACTCCCTTCGATCCAACAAGGGCCAAATCAGGGAAGATATATTACAAGACTAGAGATGGAAGAAATGAAAAGAATAGATTTAATCAACGACGATATTGATTTGAAAATTAGAGCGTTTTGGTTTCCGCCATATAATGGGGCTTTTATTGAAGTGAAGGGAAAGAAATACACCTTGATTAACGATTTTATCTTGAAACAATTAATGACCAAAGACAGCACGGCAGCTGTTGTACGTGCGCAAAAAAATCTAATAAAGCATTAAAAAGGATGTTTAAAAAAAGGTGGTGTTTTCGTTGACCCAAGCAAGAATCTATCTCTCACCGCCACACATGAGCGGAAAAGAAATTAATTATATACAACGTGCATTGGAAACGAATTGGGTTGCACCGATAGGACCGAATGTCGATGGGTTTGAAAGGGAAATAGCTGCAAAAGTAGGGGCAAAAGGAGCGATTGCCGTAAGTTCTGGAACGGCTGCCATCCATTTATCTCTCGCTTTGTTAGGAGTCAGCAAAGGAGATCTCGTTTTCTGTTCGACATTGACGTTTGTCGCAAGCGCAAATCCGATTCTTTATCAGGGAGCAACTCCCGTGTTTATTGATTCGGAACCATCGTCTTGGAATATGTCACCACAAGCATTAGCAAGGGCTTTAAGGATAGCAGCACTGCAAGGAAAGCTTCCGAAAGCAGTGATTGTAGTTAACTTATATGGACAAAGTGCCAACATGAACGAGATTCTTCGTTTATGTAATGAATATGACATTCCGATGATTGAAGACGCCGCAGAGTCGCTAGGTTCTCTTTACCAAGGAAAGGCAAGTGGTACGTTTGGCGAGTTCGGCATTTATTCGTTTAATGGCAATAAGATTATTACAACTTCTGGTGGCGGTATGCTTGTTTCCAATAATACGAAGGCTTTAGAGAAAGCAAGATATTTAGCGTCACAGGCGAAAGATACGGCCGTCCATTATCAGCATAGTGTGATGGGATTTAATTATCGGATGAGTAACTTGCTAGCTGGTGTCGGTAGATCGCAACTGCAAGTACTGGATGAGAGGGTGAGGCTGAAACGAAAGGTATTTGCCACCTATGTTCATGCCTTATCAGACTTGCCTGGGGTCACGTTTATGGAAGAGATGGAAGATACACATAGCAATCGCTGGTTGACGACATTAACGATCGATGCAAGCAAAGCAGGGGTTACCGCGACGCAAATCTTGGCTTCTTTACATGAGGAAAACATAGAAGCACGACCTGTTTGGAAACCGCTCCATCTACAGCCGCTTTTCCAAACAACAAGGTATTATGCGCATGGAATGGGCCTGTCGGTATCTGACCAATTATTTGAGACAGGGATTTGTCTTCCGTCAGGATCCAATCTGACAGAAGTAGAACAACATCGAGTAATAAGGAGCGTAAGGAGTCATTTTGATAGTGCGATCGGAACAAGGGATGAGATGAAATTACAAGAATACGAGGTATAACAGATGATTGGAGAGAAAATTAAAACAATACGTAAGACAAGAAGGCTCACATTATCCGAGTGTGCCAAGCGAGCGAATATATCCAAATCTTATTTGAGTAATATCGAGCGCAATCAAAATCAGAACCCCTCCTTGCAAATTATCGAGAAGATCGCAAAGGTATTGCATGTCGATGTCAATACATTGGTTAGCAAAGAATCATCAACCGAGCAGAACCCTGAAGCGAAATGGGTGCAATTTGTTACTGATTTGAAGAATTCGGGGGTAAAAACCAATGATTTACAAGACTTCAAATCAGTCATTGAGTTTGCGAAATGGCAGAAGGAGAATCTCGATAAAAACGATAAAGCGGGTAATAAACATGAAAACTCCTAAGAAAATAAAGGTATTACACGTGGTTGGTGCCATGAATCGGGCTGGAACGGAAACGATGTTAATGAATGTCTATCGCAACATTGATTATCAAAAAGTCCAATTTGATTTTATCTCGTATAGCCAGAAGGAGGCCCATTATGATCAAGAAATTAGAGAACTTGGTGGCAACGTCATTCGACTTCGCAAGACAAATTCTAGTTTAGCTATCTATCAGGTGATCAAAAAATATGGTCCCTATGATGTTATTCATGCCCATACGTTGTTTCATTGTGGTATCTCGATGATGGCTGCGCGGTTAGCGGGTGTGAAGATAAGAATCTCCCATGCCCATACCACCTTGGACGATAGTGAAGGAATCATCAGAAAGCTTTATTTAAAGATGATGCGATACTTTATCACACAGTATTCTACTCATCTATTAGCTTGCAGCAAGGAAGCTGGGAAATATTTATATGGTAAAAAGCTTCTTGGTGATGCCAAGTACACCTATTTTCCCAATGTGATTGATTACTATCCCTATTTACACAAGTCAGAAACACAAGTGCAACAGTTTATCACTCAACAAGGTTTTGATAAATATATCATTATTGGACACATTGGCCGCTTTATGGAGGCAAAAAACCATAAATTTTTGTTGAAAATAATGAAAGAAGTGATCAAGAAGGAGCCGGCGGCGAAATTATTATTGGTAGGGGATGGCGATTTGCGCGAAGAGATAGAGGCGGTCGCTGCAACAGAGGGGCTGTCGGATTATATCTGTTTTATCGGTGTAAGGGATGACATTCCTACGATGCTGCACAGCATGGATGTGTTTGTTTTCCCATCGATTTACGAAGGCTTAGGTTTAGTATTGCTGGAGGCACAGGCGAGTGGAGTGCCGTGTATTGTTTCTGAAGCCATCCAGCCAGAAGCAGACCTGCAAGTGGACCTATTTACCAAATTATCCTTGTCAGATAAGCCAAGCCTGTGGGCTGACAAAATTATCGAAAAGGCAGGACAAAAGGAATATAACCAAACGAAAATCAGCAATGGATTGGAGTACAACGGTTATTCCGTCAAACAGGCCCTGGCGAAGCTGATGAAAATCTATCAATATGAGGAGGGCGGTGAACATGGAAAATATATTGATCGCTACTTTTGATCTGGAAGTAGGAGGAGTGGAGCGCAGTCTCATCAGTATGTTACATCATTTTAATTATCAGCAATATAAGGTGGATGTAATGCTGTATAGCCATAGTGGTGATTTTTTGAAGCAATTACCAACCGAACCAGAATTATTGCAAGAATCAGCTCGTTATAAAACGTTTCGAATGTCTATCAAGCAAATATTCCAATCAGGGTATCCCGCCATTGGGGTTGCTCGTTTATTAGCCAAACTGCGGACACATTGGCAGGATTCGGCAGAAACAGGTTATCAGCAAATGCAGTATATGTGGAAGTATGCCTTGCCTTTCTTACCGAAGTTAGACACCACCTATGATGTTGCGGTTAGTTATTTGTGGCCGCATTACTTTGTAGCGGAAAAAGTAGCAGCAAAGGTGAAAATCGCTTGGATACACACCGACTTCTCTTCGGTCGATACCAATGAGGACATCGATATCAAGATGTGGAGGAAGTTTGATCACATTGTCGCCGTCTCGGAGGAATGTAAAAAGTCGTTTATTCATAAATATCCACTGCTCCAGCAGAAGGTGCTTGTGATGGAAAATATCACATCGCCTGATTTGATCCGGTCATTGGCCGCCGTACAGCTGGAAAATCCCATGCTGCATGATACACGATTTAAAATAATCACTGTGGCACGTTTATCTCATGCCAAAGGGATAGATCAAGCGGTTCGAGCACTGAAGCTGTTAAAGGAAAAGGGCTATCGGAATCTTGCCTGGTATGTGGTTGGTTATGGCGGGGATGAACGCATGCTAAGGGAGCTGATAGCAGACGCTGACTTGCAGGAAGCATTTATTCTCCTAGGAAAAAAGGTCAATCCCTATCCTTTCATCAAGGCTGCTGATTTGTATGTCCAGCCATCACGCTATGAAGGAAAAGCCGTGACAGTTGGGGAGGCGCAAATACTCGCCAAACCGGTCTTAATAACGAATTATCCAACGGCACCAAGTCAAGTAAACGATGGACAGGATGGCAGGATCTGTGAGTCATCCATTGCTGGAATTGCAACGGGTATTCAAACGTTATACGAGCATCCAGAACAAAGAAACCAGTTGGCTGCGGCATGTGCCAATACCGATTATGCTAATGAACGGGAGTTAGAGAAGCTTTATCAAATCGTCTAAAAAGGAGGAATTGGATGTGGGGAGAAGCTAAAGTGAGCATCATTGTGCCGATCTATAACGTTGAGCCATATATTCATCGCTGTTTGGATAGTATTATTCATCAAACCTATTCCAATTTGGAAATCATCCTAGTAGACGACGGCTCCCCAGACGATTGCGGAAAAATAGCGAATGATTATCAACAAACAGATTGTCGAGTACACGTCATTCATCAGGAAAATGCTGGCTTGTCAGACGCAAGAAACCAGGGAGTGAAGCGTGCGACGGGCGACTATACGATGTTTGTGGACAGTGATGATTGGCTCAAGGAAACCATGGTGGAGATGATGATGACCTATATGATCCGCTATCAAGCGGATGTTGTCCAAACCGCTTTTTATTATGCTTATCAAGACAAGTTGCTGGTGGATCAACGCTACTTCAAGGAACACGATCGACCGGTTCTATTACAACAGGATCGGTTGATGTATGAATTGATCGCAAATGAAAAAGTGAAAAATTTTGCCTGGGGAAAGTTATATAAAACTTCCTTCATTCGGAATATTCCATTTAAAAAAGGTGTTTTATTTGAGGATGTCTTCTGGGCCCATCACGTCATGCATCAAGTGGATCGATATCTCATACTGCATCAGCCTATGTATTATTACTATCAGCGTGATGACAGTATTGCAGCAACTTACACTACTAGAAGCTTAGATATGCTGAAGGGTTTAAAGGAAAGACATCGCTTTGTTGAATCCCATTACCCGGAACTGATGGATACCTCGTACAAACTGATTTTAAAAACGAGTCTGATTCATTACAACTTGTGCACGTTGAACAGAAGTATCGATAGCAATAAGTTACATAGAGAAGCCATTGCGTTGTATATACGGAACAACGCCAAGGAGCTGAAACAAGCAATTAGCGGGGACAAATCATTACGTCTTCACTTACGATTATTCTTATGGCATCCCTATTTGTATATGGGCTACCTCGGATGGAGAAAAGGATTACGGCAAATGAAACTGCTACGTACACCGACTGGATTGACAGAAGTGACAAAAGAGGTGTTAGTGAAATGATGAAAAAAATCAAGAAATGGATCGGATTCGTGTGGATATATTTTTGTAACCTGTTGCCGATCAAGCAAAATAAAATAGTGTTGTTTAGCTATTACGGCAGTAACTATGGCTGTAATCCCAAGTATATTTCGCAATATATCAGCGAACATACAGCTAATTCCTTTGATTTGGTCTGGGCTTTCAACGAACCAGAATCGAAGCTGGAATTACCCCACGTTCGAAAAGTAAAGAACATGTCTTGGCGATATTTTTATGAAGTATGCACGGCAAAGGTAGTTATTACAAACTACCGCACAACCGACTTATTTATCAAAAGAAAAAATCAGTATTATATTCAAACCTGGCATAGTTCCTTACGTTTAAAGCAAATTGAAAAGGACGCAGAGAATACCTTGCCTGCGAGCTACCTGCAGATGGCAAAGCAAGACGCAGCAAAATGTGATTTGGTATTATCAGGCTGTCGATTTAGTACGGATATTTTTAAAAGGGCTTTTTGGTATGACGGAGAAATTTTTGAGCATGGCACCCCGCGCAATGATTTATTGTATCAAAGCGGCTCCCGTCAACGAGATCATATACTCGCAAGATTACAGCTGCCCAAAGGGAAGAAATTATTACTGTATGCACCTACCTTTCGAGCGGGCAACCATGAGGTCGTATATGATTTGGATTATCAACCATTGTCGCAGGTATTGCAGGAGAAGTTTGGAGGAGAATGGCTCGTTTTGGTGAAATTACATCCGCATTTGAGCGCTGCAACCAAGCAGTTTCATGATGGTAAGCAGGTAATCGATGTGACCTCGTATGATGATGTACAGGAATTGCTGCTGCTTGCCGATATCTTAATAACGGACTACTCATCGCTTATGTTTGATTTTGCTATTACCAAACGACCGTGTTTCCTTTACACGCCGGACTTAGAACAATATGCCAATGCAGAGAGAGGCCTTTATTTTACTATTACGCAATTACCTTTTACCTATGCAACGAATCATCAAGGGCTGTACGGTAACATAATCAGCTTTCAAGCGGAGGTCTATCAACAGGATGTAGTGACATTTCTCGATGAAGTCGGTTCTTACGAATACGGTCGAGCAAGTGAGAGGTTAGTCAAGCGATTAGAGGAAGTCTGTTTTGATTATAAAACGAGGGGTGACATATTATGAAACGGTATAAAATTGGATATACAACAGGCGTGTTTGATTTATTTCATGTAGGACACTTGAATATCTTACGCAAGGCAAAAGAGCAGTGTGATTTCTTGATTGTAGGTGTTAGTACCGATGAACTGGTGGAGGAATACAAAGCCAAACGGCCAGTCATTCCTTATGAAGAACGAAAAGAAATTGTAGCAGGGATGAAATACGTGGATCAAGTCATCCCCCAACACAATCGGGATAAAATGGCTGCCTGGGACTTCTTGCTTTTTAATGTGATGTTTGTTGGCGATGATTGGGAAGGAGATCCTCTATTTACTGCGTTGGAGAAAGAGTTCCAACAAGTGGGGGTGGATATTATCTATTTTCCCTATACCAAAGGGGTGTCGTCATCGCTGATGAAAGAGAAGATTAAGCTGTAAAAAGGGAGGTGTCATCGTTGAAACCTATCATCAGCGTTATCGTGCCAGTATATAATTTGGAAGCCTATATGGCTAAATGTTTAGATAGTATTCTCGCCCAAGCGTTTACGAGTATGGAAATGGTGGTTGTTAATGATGGTTCGACAGATGGCAGCGGAGCTATTTGTGACCAATTTAGCAGCAAGGATAACAGGGTGAAGGTGATCCATCAGCAACATGCTGGTGTTAGTGCAGCAAGAAATGCAGGAGTAGCGGCAGCCACTGGGGAATATATCGGTTTTGTGGACGCCGATGATTATATTGAAAAGGATATGTATCAGCGACTCTATCAACTTTGCGAAGAAACAGGGTGTGCCATATCTGTTTGCGATTTAGGAAGAGAAATAGATGGAAAACGCATAGATTCCCGTAACGATCCGCCTTATCAAAAAGTGATGACCAATCAAGAAGCAATGTCGGAACTTTTTAAGGGACGCTTATTTCGTTTCTCTCTATGCAATAAGTTATTTAAAAAAAGCTGTTTTACGGGCGTATCTTTTCCGGTAGGACGTATCCATGAAGATTTATCGACCACATACAAGTTGTTCGCCAATGCAGAAACGGTTACTTATTCCAATTTTGCTGGCTATGTCTATGTGAAAAGGAGTCATAGTATTTTAAATGAGCGGTTTCATCAGGGCAGACTGGATGCCTTTATTGCCTGGAATGACATATTGGAATTTATTGAGCAGTATGATTCTTCTCTGCTGACGGATGTGTATGCCTGTTATGGTTATTGGTGTGTAGATAATATTTTTTACGTATTGAATCAAACAATGAATAGAAGAGAGAAGAAATTATATCTGCTGAAGATTCGGCGCTATAGTCGTAAACACTACAGGAAGATGATGAGAAATAACATCTTGTCTTATAAATATAAATATATTGTGTCGATGATTCGCTACAATATTTTTTTATTGTTATTCTCCAGCCGATTAAAGCAAACGTTGGGCCTGTCATAAAGAAAATATACAGGTGGTGAAACGATGAAAAAGAAGCTATTGTTTGTGATTGATTCATTGGATGTGGCCGGCGCTGAAAAAAGTCTGGTGACACTGTTAAATTTATTGGATTATCATCAGTATGAAGTCGATTTGCAATTATTCGCTTATGGTAATCCACTGGAGCAATTGGTTCCCGAGCAAGTCCATCTATTAAAACCATTGAGCTATACAAGCTTTACAGGGAAGCGTTGGACATCGGCGCTAATGCAATCGATGACCACAACAGACTATACGATGCTTGTCTCACGAGTCAGATATTCATACCAAATTCGCAGTAAGAATTGTGGCAATATCCAGAAGGCTAGAATTTACTGGGAAAGTGCAGCACGCGTGATTGAGGATAACCCGAAGCAATATGATGTTGCGATCAGTTATGCACAAGGGGTACCTACCTTTTATGTGGCAGAGAAAATAACGGCGAAAAGAAAACTGGCCTGGGTTAATGTTAGTTATCGATTGGATCAACGTGAGAGACAGTTTCAACAATATTATTATGATCGATACGATAAAATCATTACTGTGTCGGATGCAGCAAAAGAAGTTTTTTTAGAAACATTTCCTTTTTATCAAAAGAAACTAGCCATACAATATGATATTAATAATCCTGTCTTTATTACTAAAATGGCGGAAATTGGAGAAGGTTATAAAGATGATTTTGATGGTGTAAGGCTGTTAACCATTGGAAGATTAGCTCATCAAAAAGGTTATGATCTGGCACTGGAGGCCTGTAAAAAGCTGAAAGAAGCTAGCGTACATTTTAAATGGTATGCACTGGGAAAAGGTCCCTTGCAAGTAGAGATTGAAAAAAAGATAAAAAAGATGGGATTAACCGACCATTTTATTTTATTGGGGGTAAAGGCGAATCCGTATCCTTTTATTAAACAGGCGGATATTTATGTTCAGACCTCGCGTTTTGAAGGGTTTGGCCTCGCTATAGCAGAAGCCAGAATGCTGAATATTCCCGTCGTCACCTCAATCTTTGATGCCGTATATAATCAAATGGTAAACGAGAAAAATGGATTAGTCGTGGAACGAAATGCGGATGATGTTTCGGCAGCAATTAAACAAATTCTAGATAATCAACCGTTAAAAAGCCGTATCATTCAATACTTAATCCATGAGAAAAAAGGAAATGTGGAAGAAATAGAGAACTTTTATCAGTTGATTGAATCCACATAAAGGATGGTTTTCGAAATGAAGCAAAGCATATTATTTATGGTCATTAATATGAATGTAGGTGGGACAGAACGGTCATTGCTGAATAGGATTGCTGAAATGCCGGAGAATCAATATGATATTACAATTCTGATGTTGGAGAAACGTGGTGGTTTTTTAGCGTCCATCCCTGCTCATGTAAAGGTTACCTCTATCGATGAATATCCAACAATCAAAGAGATGTTAAACAGCCCACTCAGGAAAATGCTGCGTAATAATTTTCAAAAGGATAAAAGGATCAACGATTGGCGTCCCTTTTTTAGACAGTTAGGAGCAAGATTTATGAGGAATAGAGGATATTTCTTAAACTATGTGTTGAAAAACACGCCAAACTTACCAACAGCATATGATGTGGCGGTAGCTTATGCAGGTCCTATGGATCTAATAAGCTATTTTGTTTGTCACAAAATAAATGCCAAGAAGAAAGTACAGTGGATTCATTTTGATGTGACCAAGATTGATTTTGATGTATCCTTTGCTGCAAAAATTTATCGGCAATTCGATCAGGTTTATGCAGTATCTCAGGAAGGGAGAGATAAACTAATCGATAAACTCCCGAAATTAAAAGCGAAAATCGATTTTTGTGCCAATCTAATAGAGCCTGAACGGATAACGGAGAAGGCCGAGGAAGGTAAAGGATTTACAGATCATTTTCCTGGTGTAAGGATTTTAACGGTCGGCCGTTTGAGTAAAGAGAAAGGTCAGGATCTCATTATTCCCGTATTAGCAAAATTAAAAGAAAGCGGCTTTCCTGTAAGGTGGTATTGCATTGGAGAAGGAAGTGCCCAACAAGCATATGAACAGCTGATAAAAAAATATCAGTTGGAATCCGATTTTATCCTGTTAGGTGCCATGTCTAATCCTTATCCGTTTATGAAGCAATGTGATCTATACGTTCAACCATCTCGTCATGAGGGGTATTGCCTTACCCTTGCAGAAGCCAGGTGTTTTTCTAATCCGATTATTACGACTAATTTTACCGGTGCCCATGAACAGTTGTCACAGCATGCAAACAGTATAATCGTAGACGTTGATGAGCAGCAAATATATGCAGCAGTGCAACGTATGATAGAGCGAAACGATCTTCCATCGGCGGCTTCCACCTAGCTATTTTTATGAAAGAAACTATCTTGGTATATATGAAAACACGGTTGATCGTCATCACGAAAATGACGGCCAAAATTTTGTGAGAAGCGGAAAAAATGGTCGTCATCATGGAAATGACGGCCAAAATCTTGTGGGAAGCGGAAAAAATGGTCGTCATCATGGAAATGACGGCCAAAATCTTGTGGGAAGCGGAAAAAATGGTCGTCATCATGGAAATGACGGCCAAAATCTCGTGGGAAGCGGAAAAAATGGTCGTCATCATGGAAATGACGGCCAAAATCTCGTGGGAAGCGGAAAAAATGGTCGTCATCACGAAAATGACGGCCAAAAATTCGAGTGAAGTGAGTAAAATGGTGGACGAAAATTCAATAGTTCACGAGTAGCTATACGGGATTGTATAGTAGCTATCTCCCATGGGTGAATGCCCTATAGAAAGGAAGTGAGAATGTGAAAACAACGATACAAAAAATAGCAGCACTCTTTCAGCGGCGGGAAAAGAAACGACTGGTGCTTCTTTTTTTTATGATGGTAATAGCCGCCTTGCTAGAAACCATTGGAATAGGATTAATCGTTCCTTTTGTTGGTATGGTGACGAATCCAGAAATGATTCAAGAACAAGCCATTTTAGCTAAGATATATGAACTATTTTCCTTTCAAACAACTACTGCATTTATCCTATTTGCCGTTATCCTGTTATTTATCGTATTTGTCTTGAAAAATCTATATCTACTGCTTTTCAACTATGCCCAATTTAGGGTTATCCTGAATCAACAAGTAAAGTTATCACGCAATCTATTTAAGGCGTATCTAACTAAACCTTATACTTTTCATCTGCAACGGAATTCAGCAGATCTTCTCCGTAATGTAAATGAAGAGGTGCCCAAGGTGTTTCAAGGTATTATCATGTCGAGTTTTCAATTATTTACTGAAATACTGGTTATCCTTTGTATCTTGATCTTGCTGCTTATTACAGCACCAGTCGCTACATTAACGGCTGCTGTTTTATTAGGTGGAAGTGTGGTGTTGTTCTTTACCATCTTGCGCAAGAAGATTAGTACCTTAGGACAAGAACAGCAAATCGTTGGCGGAAAAATGATTAAATGGGTCAATCAAGGATTAGGAGCAAGCAAAGAAGTGAAGGTATCAGGGAAGGAAAGATTCTTTATTGATTCCTACGCCGCTCAAAGCCAGATCAAGGCGAATAATAGCAGGTATATGAAAATGCTGGAGACAGTACCAAGGCTGTTTATTGAGACAATGTTGGTCTCGATTGTCTTGATTACCATGCTGATTATCGTGCTTCAAGGAACAGGAACAACACAACTGATCTCGACCATGGCACTATTTGCTATGGCCGCCTTTCGTTTAATGCCGTCCATTACACGAGTGGTCGCACTGATCACAACCATTCGTTACAGTCAACCAGCATTGAATGTCGTTTATGAAGATTTAATATGGCATAAAGAAGAAACGGCGTATGCCCATCAACTTAAACAAAAATACAAGAATTCGGGATCCAAGACGTATACTGATTCCATACAGCTAAATAATGTCTCGTTTCGTTATCCGAATCAAACGATGGACACGATCAAGAATATATCGTTAGAAATCCCCATCGGCCAATCGATTGCGTTTATCGGCGAATCTGGTTCAGGGAAAACGACATTAGTGGACATTATACTCGGGCTGTTTGAGCCGGCAAACGGTCGTGTGCTGGCAGATGGCCAAGATATTTTCGAACAAAAACATAGTTGGCAGCAGAAAATAGGTTACATCCCGCAGACGATTTTTCTATCAGATGATACGATCCGCGGCAATGTAGCCTTTGGTATGGAAAGAGAAGAAATTGATGATGCCATGGTCTGGCAAGCACTAGAACAAGCACAATTAAAAGAGTATGTGGAAACCCTGCCAAATCAATTAGAAACAACCGTAGGAGAAAGGGGATTGAGACTGTCTGGTGGACAGCGCCAACGTATTGGCATTGCCCGGGCTTTGTATCACAACCCAGAAATATTATTCATGGATGAAGCAACATCTGCATTGGATCATGAGACCGAAAAGGATATCATCAAGGCGATTGATGAACTCAAGGGTGAGAAGACATTCATTATCATTGCTCATCGATTAAGTACGATTGAAAATTGCGATATTGTTTTCGAAATTAGCGACGGTCAGGTGGTCTCCGTTCATCATGAATGGAAGCAGTCAGTAATCTAAAATCATAGTCAGTCAGAAATGAGGCTAAAGGTGGTAAAAAATAATGAGCAATCGCATGGAACAATTAGACTCGCTTCGTGGTTTAGCAGCATTAGTCGTTCTATTTAGTCATATCCCGTATTTTGCGTTTTCGCTGCCCCCTGTCGTCTATCAGGCTCTTGTATGGTTAGGTTTTACGGATGGTTACCGTGCTGTGATGTTGTTTTTTCTGTTAAGTGGTTTCGTGTTGTCACTCCCTTTCCTAAGAAAAGACAAACTGGATTATCTGCCTTATGTAATCAAACGATTGTTTAGAATTTATCTTCCCTACTTGTCTGCGATTGTCTTTGCGATGATACTATCGCAAATTTTTTTGAATCAAGACATTGCGGCTATTGGTGACTGGAACCTGTTATGGAAGGAATCCATCCGTATGCCATTAATGACGGAACATCTTTTATTCTTAGGTAATTATCATACCAATGCATTTAATGGTGTGATCTGGTCCTTGGTGCATGAATTACGTATATCTTTGATTTTCCCTTTTCTAATGCTAGTAGTGAAGCGGTTGAACTGGAAAATAATCATTACGATAGCTCTTCTGCTATCTGGCATTTCAGCGTTAAATACGATGTATCATTGGCAGGAATCCGTGGGATATCATACAGACTATTTTAAAACGTTGCAATACACCGCTTTTTTTCTGTTTGGTTCCTTAATGGCTAAACATCGAAAAGAGCTAACAGTATTCTTTCATCATAGAAAATTTTCATCTAAATGTGCCCTGCTTTTTATGTCCTTAGGGTTGTTTCAGTTCTCGAATTTTGGTTTGCATGTTGCCTATCAACTGACAGGAATTAGTTTTTTCTCCACTCATTTTAATACGATATCAGAATATGGCATAGTTCTTGGTTGTATCGGCATAGTTGTATGTGCGCTTGGTTCAGTTAAGTTAACAAGCGTGCTGCAGCTTAAACCGTTTCTTTTTTTAGGAAGAATATCTTATAGCTTATATCTCTTTCATTTACCGGTTATTTTAACCTGCTTATACCTGCTTCAGGGATTGCTGCCATTATGGATGATATCGGTCATAGCGATGAAGTTGAGTTTTGGTATAGCAGCGCTCGCCTGGCTAGCCATTGAAAACCCCGCACAAAAAATGGGCAGAAAATTAGCGCAGCGAACGAGTGACAAACAGCAAGTGTGGGTGCCCAAGAAAAAGACGGTGTGAACCACAGAAGGAGGCAAGTGATGACTATAGAAATAAGTATGATTGTCCCTGTGTATAATCTGGAGAAGTTCTTACCAAAATGTATAGATTCGATCTTAGCTCAAACGTTCCAAGCATTTGAGTTGATTCTAGTTAACGATGGTTCTACCGATGCTAGCGGTGAACTATGCGATGCATATGCTAAACGAGACAAGCGAGTGAAGGTGATTCATAAAGAAAACGGCGGAGTGGCGTCATCACGAAATGCAGGCTTAGATATGGCAAAAGGGAAATATATAGGGTTTGTCGATAATGATGATTATATCAATGAACAGATGCTGGAACTGTTATATACCAATGCGATGAAGAATAATTCCGATATGGTCGCCTGTGATTTTGTCAAGGTGAACGAAGACCAGCTTGTTGATAGGAAATGTGCATCGGACGATTATAAGATACAGCACTTTACCAATATAGAGGCTTTACACCAAATCTATGGAACGAATGCTCTTACGTTTATCTGTCCGTGGAATAAACTTTATAAAGAATCGGTATTTCAAGATATTAGATATGAGGTTGGCAATATCAATGACGATGAAACGGTTGTGCATAAGCTGCTTGATAAGAGTGAAAAAACAACCTATATTCAGACTGCATTATATTATTATGTTCAGCGCAAGGATAGTCAAATTCATTCCCTTTCTTATTCGATACGATTCGGCGCGGTATCGGCACTAAAGGATAGAGAAGTTTATTTTCGAAAGAGAAAACTAACTTCGTTACATCAAAAAGCTCTAAAACATTATATGGAGAAGTTTTTTTGGTATTACTTTTTGGCGAAGTCCGATTCAACAGATAGGAGGCAAGCATTAAGGGTGATGAAACGTTCGTTTGACCGAACCTTGTTTTATCTTTTGCTGCATAAAGAAATGGGCTGGAAGCAAAAGGTGATGTGTGTAATATTTTGCGTCCATCCATCGTTATTTGAGCGCATCAACCATATTCCTACGAAAAAACGACAACTGACATAAAACAAGCGAGGTGACTAGTTATGAAAGGAATTATTTTAGCAGGTGGAAATGGGACACGGCTTTACCCATTAACGCGATCTATATCGAAACAATTACTGCCCGTCTATGACAAACCGATGATTTATTACCCTATTTCTGTTTTAATGCTGGCGGGGATAACAGAAATATTAATTATTTCAACACCACATGATACGCCTCGTTTTGAACAATTGCTCGGGGATGGTGCCGAACTGGGCATTCATATTTCCTATGCTGTCCAGGAACATCCGAACGGTTTAGCAGAGGCTTTCATCATTGGCGAAGATTTTATTGGGCAGGACGATGTTGCCTTGATTTTAGGTGACAATATTTTTCATGGACATGAATTCACCTATCACTTGGAGAGAGTGTCCGCAGAATTAAACGGGGCAACGATCTTTGGTTATAATGTCAAAGATCCAAGGCGCTTTGGGGTGGTGGAATTTGATGAATATGGCCATGTGGTATCGATTGAGGAAAAACCAGCCTTTCCGAAATCAAACTATGCGATTACCGGTCTATACTTTTTCGATCATCAGGTTGTTGATTTTGCCAAACGTGTCAGGCCATCAGCTCGAGGGGAATTAGAGATAACCGATATTCTCAAGGAGTATGTCAAGCGGGGCAGATTGAATGTCGAGCTGTTGGGTCGTGGTTTTGTTTGGCTAGATACAGGCACTCACGAAGCGTTATTAGAGGCTTCCCAGTTTATTGAGATTATTGAAAAAAGACAACGTTTGAAAATTGCTTGTTTAGAAGAGATCGCCTTTTACAAGGGATATATATCCGAAACGGAGTTATTGCAACTGGCTGAGCCGCTGAAGAAGAGTCACTATGGCGCGTATTTACTGCAAATTGTCGAGACGAACCAAATGAAAAAGAAATTAGTCGTGCATAAGTAAGCCCACACTAAAAAAAGATGGCAGGTGTTAAACCATGATAGAGGTTCAACCGATATGGGATGAAGTAAAGCTGATTATCCCAAAAGTATGGCAAGACAACCGGGGTTTTTTTATGGAAAGTTATCATTATCAACAGTTAACAACATACGGAATCAAGGATCATTTCATTCAAGATAACCATTCCTTATCTGTGGAAAAGGGGACATTGAGAGGATTGCATTATCAATTGAATCCAGGCTCACAAGCAAAATTAATCCGCGTGATCAGAGGCTCTATTTTTGATGTTGTCGTAGATATTAGAAGAGATTCGGTAAATTTCGGCAAATGGTTTAGTGTCGAAATCAGTGATAAAAATAAAAAGCAATTGTACATTCCCAAAGGTTTTGCGCACGGCTTTTGCACACTGGAAGCCAATACAGAAGTGATCTATAAAGTGGATGAATACTACTATCCTGCATTAGATCGAGGTATCATCTGGAATGACCCAACGCTTCAGATTGATTGGCCGACGAGCCGGCCGATATTATCCGAGAAAGATAAGCAGCATCCGGCATTCATCCATGCGGAAGTGTTTGAAGATGATTATGTGACACCGTGAGTGGTGTTTTTTGGCGAATGCAGGATCGAGCGCTTGTTCAGCAGAAAAAATGAACGATTATATAAGTTGAAATAATTTCTCATGGATCCGAGGTGTTTTTGATCTATTTATACGAATGAATCAAACGAGGGATGCTCAGGAAATATGCGAGAAAAGACTGGCTTGTCACGATTTATACGTTCAACTTATATAGTATGTTTGTAACTACTACTTCGAGGTTCTACAATCTTTTTTTATAAAAGGAGGCTAACGTCATGGATAGTGTAACTAAAATAGGCATTATTGGCACTGGCTTAATTGGTAACGGACTGGCCATCGAAATCAAAAAGCAATCCGATTTAGAGCTAACAAAGGTACTTACTCGTCGTGAAATAAAACAGATGTCGGCATACCCGTATCCCGAAGTTTTAACCAATTCCGTAGAAGAATTGATAAACAGCTGTCAGCTAGTAGTAGAGTGCAGTGGAGATGTGCTTTACGGAACAGAGGTAATCGATCAAGCAATAAAAGCGGCCATTCCAGTGATCACGATGAATGCAGAGCTTCAAGTGACAACAGGCAGTTATTTTGCTAGGAGAGGGTTTATTACCGAAGCGGAAGGGGATCAACCAGGTTGTTTGGCAGCGTTACATGAAAATGTTGTGCAGATGGGGTTTGAACCATTGGTGTATGGTAATATCAAAGGTTTCTTAAAATTAGATCCTAATTTAAAAGATATGGAATATTTCTCAAAGAAAAATGGGGTGCGTCTAGGTATGACGACATCGTTTACTGATGGGACGAAAGTGCAGATAGAGCAGGCCTTCGTTGCAAACGGACTGGGGGCGGGCATTGCCGTGGATGGGTTGCTTGCGCCACAGACAGATGATTTAAACAAGGTAGGGGAAGAACTGGCAATGACAGCAGAGCGTTTAGGTTATCCGATTAGTGACTTTGTTATAGCGCCAAAAGCGCCTCCTGGTGTATTTATCATGGCAACTCACGACCCCAGACAAAAAGATGCTCTGCGTTATTATAAAATGGGGGAAGGACCTTATTATACGTTATTGCAAAACTATCACTTATGTCATTTAGAAATCATGAAAACGATCAAGAGAGTCATTCATGGCGGCGGCATTTTATTAAATAACGGCATAACGCCTTCCGTAAGTGTAGCAGCGGTAGCCAAACGAACCTTACAGATTGGCGAACAAGTTACCAAGGGGATTGGTAGTTTTCAAGTAAGGGGAGAAGCGGTGAAAATAGCCGGAAATGAAGCACATGTGCCCATTGGTTTATTGGTGAATGCCGTGGTTACAAGAGAAGTGAAAGTAGGCGAAATCCTCACTTTTGATGATGTTATATTGCCTGATAGTATGGCCTTAACAGCCTATCAAGAAACGATAAAAGACTCAGCAGTTCAAATATAAGTGCAATGGTCTTGAAATAATTTAAATTAACTATTGAATTATCAGTACAAATAGTGTATCGTTCTTTATATAGAACAATGGTAATAGTAGCTTTCCTGAAATTGTTCAACCAATTTTGATGCGAAGCATTTAGATAACTTCAGGATTTTTTACGCTATTTCGTTCTTTAATAAGAACAAAATTTTAATCCAAAGAAATAGGAGAAGATAGCATGAGTGCAATTGCTGGCATTTATCACATGAAAGATCCGGTTCCGCCATCATTTGGACAACAAATGATGCATGTATTACACAAATTTCCATCGGATGATCGTCGAATCTGGCGTCAAGAAAATTTGTTCTTCGGCTGCCACGCCCAGTGGATAACGCCTGAATCTATGAATGAACCCCTTCCTTTTTACGATGATGAACGCCAGCTGGTTATCACGTCTGATGCTATCATTGATAATCGCGACGTATTATTTGATAGATTAGGAATTGTTCATAAGGAAAGAAAAGTTATGCCGGATAGTCAATTAATTTTACTGGCATACGACAAATGGCAAGAGGAAGTTCCACGGTATTTGCTTGGTGACTTTGCTTTTATGATCTGGGATGAACAAAAACAAAGGCTGTTTGGAGCAAGGGATTTTTCGGGCGCAAGGTCACTCTATTATTTCCGTGGGGACCAGCGATTTGCCTTCTGTACCGTTATGGAACCGTTATTGACACTGCCCTATGTACAGAGACGATTGAATGAATCGTGGCTGGCGGAGTATTTAGCCATTTCCACCTTTATCGATGCCGTTGACGTATCCCATACAGTGCTGGAAGATATCCAGCAAGTCCCGCCATCCCATACGATTACCGTATCAAACGGAAGCGTGAAGCTAAGGAAATATCACGTATTATCTTTAAATGAAAAAATCAGATGCCAACATAATGAAGAGTATACGGAGCGTTTCCGTGCTATTTTTCAACAGGCAACAGATGCCAGGCTGCGCACCTTTAAATCAGTAGGATCACACCTGAGCGGCGGGCTTGATTCCGGAGCAGTGGCGAGTTTTGCGGCAAAAACGTTGCAAACGCAACATAAAACATTGCATACCTATAGTTCCATCCCTCAAGCAGATTTTCATGATTATACGCCTAAGAACTATTTCACCGATGAGCGTCCCTATATTCGGGCCACGGTTGATTATGTAGGCAATATCGAAGAGCACTACCTTCGTTTCGCTGACAAAAATCCTTACCATGATATCGATGACTGGCTAGACATGCTTGAGTCTCCTTATAAGTTTTTTGAGAATTCATTTTGGATGAAAGGTATATTCGAACAAGCAAGGCAAGAGGACATCGGAATTTTATTAAGTGGAGCAAGAGGTAATTTCACCATATCTTGGGGCCCAGCGTTAGAATATTATGGCTATTTATTAAAAAGGTTGAAATGGATGCAGCTAGGACGTGAATTGCAGCAATACAGCAGAACTATCGGAATAGGAAGAAAAAGACTGTTGTCTCTTATCAGTCAACAAGCCTTTCCTTTTTTAGATAAGGAAACGGATCCGTCCTTCCCCATGCTTATCCATCCACACTTTGCTGACAAGATGAAGGTATTTGATAAATTGCAGGTATATGGTATGGATGCAAATGGGTTTACCGATCTTGATCTTGTGAATCAACGAACCAACGTGATAGAAAGTGAATTTATTTGGAATGGAAATGGGATAGCAAGCTCCAAGCTTTCCTTGCGATACGGTTTATGGATGCGGGACCCTACTAATGATGTCCGAGTGATTCAGTATTGCATGTCATTGCCATTAAAACAGTTTATCAATTGCGGCATGGATCGTGCACTAATTAGGCATGCCACCAAAGGATACTTGCCAGATAAGGTACGGTTAAATCAAACGAATTATGGTATTCAAGCAGCGGATTGGCTTCATCGCATGATCCCTTATTGGCAGGAATTTATCGATGAGGTAAACGAATTGCTCAGAGATAAAGAAGCAGCTACTTATTTGAACATGGATTCCATTCGAAGGGCCTTGTCAGCAGCCATAGAACAGCCAAAAGCTGCTTTTGCCTTTAAGCCAGAGTTGAGATTGCTAATGCGTGGGATTATTGTTTATCGATTCTTAAAAACCTTTAAAGGAGGTGATACCTATGAAAAAGGAATGGAAAGAACCAAAGTTGGAATCGTTGGATGTTAAAGAAACAATGGCCAGCTGGTCAGGAGATTCTTGGGATGGATTTTTCATTGGCAGATACAACAAACCCGATCCAAATCCAGAAGAAGAAATCAGCTAATGAACTAGTTTAATCCCGGTGCAGGCGTCCGTAAGCCTCGTTTTCAAGCGTGAGATGACGGACGCAAACACCCTGATCAATTCATCAATCATTAGAAATGAAGGTGACAAACGATGGCTAAAACGTCAAATATATCCTGCTATAAGGCATTCGGACTCCATATTTTCAGCGACTTGTCATTGCCGGAATTATTGCCTCACTGTGGAGGCGAGGAACAGCCCGATGTAGTGATTAAGAAAGTCGATTTATCTGCTTTATGGTCACAACTTGCAGAACCTGATTCCTATTATTACATAAAAAAGGATCTTTGTCTGATTCACGTTTCAGGTGTGGCTATTTATAGGATGGAAGCAGGCAGTGTGATTTCGTATTCACCAATAGCGGGTGTCAATGATCAGCAGCTTCGACTTTACTTGCTTGGGACGTGTTTCGGTGTATTACTGATGCAAAGGAAAGTACTGCCTATGCATGGAAGTGGTGTGATTATCGATGGGAAGGCTTATGCCATTGTGGGTGAGTCAGGTGCGGGAAAATCAACGCTTGCGTCTGCTTTTTTAAATCGAGGCTTTCGATTACTAACCGATGATATTCTTGCGGTGACGATGACGAAAAATGGCCATCCGCTCGGTATCCCTTCCTATCCACAGCAGAAGTTATGGCAGGAAAGCTTAGACGAATTCGGGATAGCCTCTCACTCCTATCAACCTATCTATCAGCGGGAAACAAAATATAAAATTCCGGTTAATCATGGGTTTATGGATAAACCAGCCCCCTTAGCCGGGGTATTTGTACTAGAGAAAGCCGAACAGCCTACAATTGAAATAGCTCCTATTCCAAAGCTGGCCTGCTTTCCTATTTTATACTATCATACCTTTCGTCATTTTATGATTCAGCGTGCTGGTTTGCTAGATTGGCATTTCTCCTTTTCGGCTGATTTGGTGAATCGGCTTGTTTTTTATCAAATTGTGCGTCCCCATTTACGGTTTACAGCCGAGGAATTAGTCGATCATATTCTACACTTAATCAACGGTGGTGCTAATTTAGAAAATCACCATCCGTCAAGGAAGGAGGAGCAGCTGATATGAACAAAACCATTTCCAATCGTGATGTTGTCTGTCAATTAGAGGATCATATTGTAAGTGATATGGCTGGGGAGAAGGTCATGCTAAGCATGAAGAATGGTAAGTATTATAACCTTGGTGAAATAGGCGGGGTGATTTGGGATTATCTGAAAGAACCGATTGCTATACAAGATTTAATTGATCGATTAGTTAGGGAATATGACGTGGAAGAACAGGCGTGCAGTGATCAAGTTCTCCAATTTATCGAGCATTTAGCAAGAGAAGAGCTTATAAAAGTAGAGAGCACTTAAAAAAGGAGCAGCAGGATGAGAAAAGTAAAAATACTCTTGGCATTAAATATAAGAATGAAATGTCTACTTATGGAAGCATTTGTTTTCCTTGCTCTGGCTCGTCTGTTAAAGACGTTTTCCTTTGCCAAAATAGCGCCTTCATTAGGAGAAAGAATGAAAGAAACATCAACGGATATCGATAATGGGTATAAGAAAACGTTAATGGAAATCTCACAAGCAATCGATATGATAAGCAAATATACCTTTTGGGAAAGCGAATGTCTGGTCCGAGGGATTGCAGCTTTAAAAATGTTAGAAAGACGGAAGATTGAGAGTACGCTTTACCTGGGAACAGCCAAAGACGAAGCGGGAAAATTGATGGCACATGCCTGGCTGCGCAGTGGTCCATTTTGTATAACCGGAGCAGAAGGGATGGAGCGATTTACGATGGTTAGCACATTCGCCAAAACAATAGAGATGAAAGATAAAAGGTGACGAAAATGGAAAATAGATTAGACTTAAAGCATATACCAAAAGAATTGTTGCTGATCATGGATTTACTTAAGGATAATGATGATAGGCAGATATCTGAAGTGCGTTTCTTTGACCTGGATTGGAATAGGTTCATTGATTTAGCGATTCATCATCGTGTGTACTCCCTGCTGTATCTTCAGTTAAAGCAGATAGAGAGTGACGCTATCCCTTCCACTGTACGAAAGCAATTGGCGTACCTTTATCGAAAAAATACGATCAAAATGCTTTTCCTCAGTGCAGAAATGCAAGAGGTAAGCAAGTTGTTTAAGATTCATCAAATACGTACACTTTTCTTAAAGGGACCGGTGCTTGCACAAACATTATATGGTGATATTTCCCTTCGTACATCCAGGGATCTTGATATTCTTATACCAATTGAACAGCTGGATCAGGCAGAGGAACTGCTTTTCAAGCGTGGTTATCAAAAGGAATATGAGATCAATAAAGCGTTGAATGAATGGAAATGGAGACATCGACATGTTAATTATTATCATCCAGATAAGCAAATCACCATCGAAATACATTGGAGATTAAATACTGGTCCAGCGAAAGAACCACGATTTAATGAATTGTGGAATAGAAGACAAGACGTACCATCGATCCATGACGTCAATATGCTAAGTGATGAGGATCTTTATTGGTATCTGAATACACATGGCTCCCAGCATGGCTGGTCGCGATTACGTTGGTTAGTAGATATCAAGCAGCTCATCCATCGAGATTTAGACTGGGGCAAGGTAAGCCAGCGATTAAAGCAGTATGGTTATTTCCATGTTGGAGGGCAAGGTCTGGTGTTAGTATCAGAATTATTAAATGGAAAGATTTCGAATGAGGCAGCGTCTCATTTGATCAATCGCCGCTCCAAAAAATTAGCGATAAAATCGATTTTTTACTTGGAATCAATGATTAATATTCATTCCTTACCCTTACCAGAAGCGGTAGTGAAGTATCATAAAAGGTATTTAATTGAATTAATGTCGCTGGAGCAACGGGTTTTGTTTACACTAAGCTTCCTGTATCCATATCCAGATGATGTCAAAACCTTACCATTACCAAAATCGCTACATTTTCTCTATTTTCCGCTCCGTCCCTTTCTTTGGGCATGGAGAAAAACGAGAAAACACGCCTTATCATAAGGAGACACACAGATGAAAGCCATTATTTATTTCTTGAAACAAATCCATCGTTACTCAGGAAAGATCGTTTATATTAATTTATTGGCCGTGACAGGCATCGGTTTATTGGATAGTATGGCTATTCTGTTACTTGTTCCATTGCTTAGTACCAGCGGTCTTGTTGATATGGGAACAACAGATATACCGATTGTGCATATGTTTGGTTCTTTTGCAGATATGCCAATGGCGTTTGGGTTGCCGGTTATATTGGCTATCTTTGTCGTGATTGTCATTGGGCAGAATTTGGTCAAAAGAATATTAAATGTGAAAAACACCAGGATACAGCAAGGTTTTTTACGATATATGCGGGTAGAAACCTATCAATTGCTTTTATATGCCAACTGGCAGCTGTTCCTTAAAAATAGAAAATCAGATTTCATCAATATGTTAACATCCGAGATTGCTCGTTCCAGTGTAGGGGCATATTCGGTATTACAATTTATTTCCTCTCTGGGGCTTTCATTTATCCAAATTGTACTTGCCTTTATCCTTTCTCCGATGATTACAATCTTTATCCTTGTCTGTGGATTGGTTCTTATTCTTTTTAATCGTAAATTTTTAAAACGATCGTTGACTTTGGGAGGCAGGAATTACGAGTTATCAAAGGAATACATTAGCGGGATTACCGATCATCTGGATGGAATTAAAGACATTAAAAGCAATACATTGGAAAGATCTCGGTTAAACTGGTTTGGCATGATCACAAAAGAAATAGAAAAAGAGCAAGTAGAATTTATGAGGTTGAAGTCCACTTCGCAATTATATTATAAAGCAGCCTCGGCGATTCTAATTGCTCTTTTTATATATGTTGCGGTAATGATGTTCCAAGCTCAAGCAGCACAACTGATGTTGATTATCATTTTGTTTTCCAGGTTGTGGCCCAGGGTGACAGGCATTCAATCATCACTGGAACAAATAGCGACAACGGTCCCTTCCTTTTATGCTGTGATCGCCTTGCAGGAAGAATGTAAAATGGCTAAGGAATGCAACATCGATGAGAAGACTGACAACACCTCTATGACGATGAAACAACATATTCGTTGTAGCCAGATCCATTTCCGCTACCATAAAAAGGAATATTATGCCTTAAAGAATATCCATCTTACTATTCCTTCTCATCAAATGACAGCCATTGTTGGTCGCTCTGGTGCAGGTAAAAGCACTTTAATTGATTTATTAATGGGTCTGAATCGTCCAGAGTGTGGAGAGATTTTAATCGATGGGGTACCACTTACTGATGAAAATCTATTTGCTTGGAGAAGATCTATCAGCTATGTGCCACAAGAACCGTTTCTATTTCACACCAGTATCAGAGAAAATTTAACCATGGTAAAGGCAGGTGCCACAGAAGAAGAAATGTGGCAGGCGCTGGAATTCTCTTCTGCTATTACCTTTGTCAAACAGCTTCCAGAAGGACTAGACACCATTATCGGTGATCGCGGTATTAAGTTGTCTGGTGGAGAAAGGCAGCGGCTTGTATTAGCACGTGCCATTTTAAGAAAGCCATCCATTCTTGTTTTGGATGAAGCAACCAGTGCACTAGACACGGAGAATGAAGTCAAGATTCAATCTGCTTTGGAACGGCTGAAGGGCAAGATGACGATAATCATCATTGCCCATCGATTATCAACGATTCGACATGCCGATCAGGTCGTTGTCTTAGAAGAAGGACAGATCATTCAGCAAGGTGGTTTTGCCGAGCTTTCCCAAGAGACGAAAAGTATGTTCCACCATTTGTTACGTAACCAGATGGAAGCAGTCAGGTAGGGGAAGTCTGATGGATAAAATAATAAAGAGAATAATTCAGGGAATCGGCTGTCTCGTCCTTGTGATCACATTATATACGATTTGGGATAATCATCGATTTGTGGTTGTCGAACAAGAAATCATAATCGATCTTCTTCCAGAAGAGTTAGACGAATTCCGCATACTTCAGGTTAGTGATTTACATGAAAAACAATTTGGTAAAAATCAAAAAAGATTAGTAACCGCAATTAATTCAATTGATTATGATGCCATTGTGTTCACGGGGGATATGCTGGATGAATCAGAAAGCACTAATTACGATCGTTTCTATTCATTGATTGAAGGAATCGATAATAAAGACAATGCGTTCTATGTAGCTGGAAATACGGATCCTGCCAATTATCATGTTGAACAAAAGGTAGAAAAAAGCCCGTTTATCAGTGGGATGGAAGCAAGAGGGGTGGAACTATTAGAGTCTATTCAAGGCCTTACGGCGGGGGAAGGTACGGTATATTTGGTTAACTTTGAATTATCCGTTTTAAAAACTCCACAGTATGCAACGAATGTGCAAGGTATTTTGCAGCCGGAGTACGTAAATGATGAAAACTATCAATTATATCAAGCAGCACGATGGCAAGAATTATCCGTACTCGATCAACGAAAAGAGGCGGATGTTATGGTTGCTCTAAATCATTATCCAATACCTGATATTCGAGTTGATCATATCCAAGCTAATCCTCATTTAACATGGCGGGATTATGATTTGATCATGGCAGGGCACTATCATGGCGGGCAGATTCGTGTACCGTTGGTTGGCGCTCTCTTCGTTCCAGAACCTTGGTATGAACCAAACGGTATCTTTCCTCCACAAGATCGTGTCAAGGGGTTATGGGAGTATAAAGGAACGAAACAATACGTGAGTACAGGTCTTGGCAGCAGCGGCGCGTTATCCTTTAGCAAATTCCGGCTGTTTAATCCTCCTGAAATCAATCTGGTTCGATTAAAGACAGCAGCCAACATAGAGTAAAGATTTCCTGAAGCAGTCAACCTGCGTGTCATTTTTGTGGTGTTTGTCGCATATCTTTTAAAAGTTAGCAAATTATTAACATTCCTCAGTATGAAATAAGCAATATCTTTGATATGCTTATAAATATAATGAAACGCTTTACCGGTAATAAAATTAATTTAACTAAATAAAGGCAAATCAATCTAAAGATTGAGACGCAAAGTCACAGACCTAACGTTTTTCGACTATGGTGGCTGGACTACAGAAAGGGGGGACACGTGAGCAGTAACTTACTTTTTTCAAGGGATTTAGATGCTGAATGGGCTGAGCTAATTTTAGAAGCACATAAACTTGGCATAACTAAAGAAGAAATAAGGGAATTTCTTAATAAGCCAGAATCATTCCTGCCTTTAAGTAAAAAGTAAATGAAGTATAGGAGGATGTGTAAAGTAGGAATGGTCCTCATTCCAGCTTTACATGGATTTGTAGTATGTTCCGAATTATTGATGAACACAGAAAGCAGAAAGATAGATGGTAGGTAAAAGATCTTTCTGGCTGGCTTCTCCAATTTGCTAACAGCCTAAATAATCCTGGTTGATATCGTTTGGGTTTGCGTGTTTAATGCTCTTCAGACAAAAAGAGTACAAGATTATTCGCTATCAAACTAAACATCATTTTACCTCATTATTTCCATAAGGGTAACTGCTCATTTGTTTCTGATAAAGCCATTTAATTGATATAAGTTGGAGGTGCATTTTATCACAGTGTTATAATCGTTCGAGTCCCCACTTCAAGCTGCCAGAGGAATAAAAAATGAGTGAGGACAACGGGGATAACATTAGTCGAGGATGTAGAAACAAACGGAGTCCGCGACGACAATCGCAATGCCTGCACCAGTACAGGTCTTGTGCAACGAAAACCCTTAAGACTAGTAGTGGCTGGCTTTACGATACGTAGAACCACTCTTCTGAATAAGAGAGTGGCTGTGAACGAGTCTATTTTTCTGTGCAAGACAAGCGCTCCGGAGTGGTTTGCCGGAGCGTTGTTATGTTATCCTTGTGCTAACATATGAAGTCCATAATGACGATCTCCATTTATTTGTGAAGCGTAGGTATACCTCTATTGTGACAGTTAATCGTCCATAAACGAACATTTTTTGAATATCCTCTAATTATATTAGAACTCTTCACCAAAATTATGATATAATCGCATAGAAGGTAGGTGAAGAACTTGATTGGTGAAAAAATAAAACAGCTCCGCAATGAAAAGCGGATGTCTCTTTCCGAACTAGCTGAAAAAGCTGGAATAGCAAAATCCTATTTAAGTTCAATTGAGCGAAACCTTCAATCTAATCCATCAATCCAGTTTATGGAAAAAATCAGTCAAGTACTAGGAGTTTCAGTGAATGAATTGATAAATGAAGACCGTCCAATCGCTGATGAAGAGTTAGATAGTGAATGGATGAATATTGTGAAAGAGGCAATGGAATCAGGAGTCTCGAAGGAACAATTCAAAGAATATCTGGAATTTAATAAATGGCGTCAAGACCATGATAAATAAATCATTGAACCGTTTAGCAATTTGCTTTGCGGTTTTTTTGATGTGTAAAAAAGTATAAAATTCGCACTACTATAAGTAGTAGAACAGCTTTAATCTTGAATAGTTGAAACCACATTCATAACAAGGACCATGCTGCTATCCTATCAACAGTCCCATACGTAGCTTTTTGCAATAGAAGAGCATGAGTTTCACGCATATGTACCGCACTCCTCCTTAAATGATACTCCAATAACCAAACCTCACAGCTTAAGTGAAGGATTATGAATGGTGTTACCAGGATAAAAATGATGAAGTCAGTTGACTTAGAGTTAACTTTAAGTATTAGAATAAACATAAAGTATATAATACCAACATGTACTTTATGGAAATTTATACAAGGAGATGGTCATATGATATTAAACGAAAATTTTCAGCTGGCTAATGGAGTGGAGATTCCTAAAATTGGACTGGGTACATGGTTTATCAATAATAACGATGTTGCACAGGCCGTAGTAGACGCGGTGCAAATTGGTTATCGCCATATTGACACGGCTCAAGCATATGGTAATGAAAGTGGTGTTGGTGAGGGGATTAAAGCCTGTGGTGTGAACCGTGAAGACTTATTTATTACGACAAAACTTGCTGCAGAAGTGAAATCATACGAAGAAGCCGTTGCCTCCATTAATCAATCGTTAGAGACAATGGGTCTGGATTATATTGACATGATGATCATTCACAGCCCACAACCATGGATGGATTTTGGCGAAGAGGCCCGATTTTTTGAAGGAAATCAAGAAGCTTGGCAAGCTCTGGAAGAAGCCTATCAAGCAGGAAAACTTCGTGCTATTGGGGTATCGAACTTCCAAAAAGAGGATCTGGATAACCTTATAAGTAATGGTACGGTTAAACCAATGGTAAATCAAATTTTAGCTCATATTAGTAACACACCATTTGATTTGATTGCCTATTCACAAGAACAAGATATCTTAGTTGAGGCATATTCCCCAATTGCACACGGTGAATTGTTCAAAAACGTGAAAGTTGCCGAAATCGCAGAAAAATATGGTGTGTCTATCCCACAATTAAGTATTCGTTATACCTTACAACTTGGGCTGCTTCCACTACCTAAAACGGCAAAACCTGATCATATGAAAAACAATGCCGAAGTGGACTTTACTATTTCTGATCAAGATATGGAATTCTTGAAAAATGTAGAGCGCATTGAAGATTATGGTGACGCGAGTGATATGCCTGTATTTGGTGGTAAGTTGAAATAAACGTAAATGAATAGAACAAAAAAAGACATGAGTCGCATTTTTGTTTGAAAAACTTAATCAGCAAAAGCCCTTTCTTTGGTTACTCATCCACGGAAAGGGTCTTTTTTATAATGCCTTTCCCAGTAAATCCCCTGCGTGATTCCATCTTATCGAAACAACACCCTCATCTTGAGAAAAATAATTTACTCGTTCCAAAATAATTTACTTTTTAAGGAAAGCTTAACCAGTCAATTATAAGGGTAATATAGAACAATCCATGCTATTTTATTATCTAATTGTTTATAATACAATCAATCTTAAGAAATTAGGTGATGACCATGACTGTGCAAGGAGTGCAGTATTTTAACAATCCAATCACCGTTACTTATCGGTTGAAGGGATTTGAAGAAGAAATCAAATCACATTCTCATCAACATTATGAGATTTTTTTCTTTCACCAAGGGAATTGTCGTTATTTAATCAATCATCATATTTATGATTTGAAGTCGGGAGACATTCTGTTAATGGATGGTCTGGCATTGCACAAACCAAATGTTCCGGACGATAGCGACTATATCAGAAGTCATATCCATTTCGATCCCAATTATATTGCACCCATTTTAGAATCATTAGGAGCTACACAATTATTAAATGTATTTCATCGGCTGCATCATTGTCTCATACGACCAACGGAAAAAAATAAGTTGGAAGGTTTAGAATCACTTTTCAAGAAAATGAATGAAGCTCAGTCTGAAGAAGGCACTGCGCAGCAAGAAGAATGGGTATTAAAGATTTTACTCACCCATGTTTTAATTAAGGTCAATCATTTAGGGCAAATAACGTCTCAAAAGGAAACCTCTGCTCACAACGACAAAGCACGACAAGCAGAAAAAATCACATCAATTATTCGAGCGAATTTTCAAAATAAACTATCACTTGAGTTGATTGCCAACGAGGTCCAATTAAGTCCATCTTATGTTTCTCATGTTTTTAAAGAAATGACAGGGTTTGCAGTAATGGAATATGTGATGGCAGTGAGACTACAGCAGGTAAAGTTACTATTAGAGATGGAAACGAACAAGACATTACAACAAATAGCAAAAGAATGCGGTTTTGAAAGCGCAGCACATTTTACTCGATTTTTTAAAGGGAATGAAGGAATCACACCTAAACAATATCGAGAGAATCAATGGCAAATACAGAAAAGGAGTGAATGACACATGTCAAAAGTAAGATTGGGTATTATTGGTTTAGGACAGCAAGGTGGCGCATATGCGCAATTTATTAAAGAGGGCCGTGTTTCTGAGATGGAAATAGGGGCGATCTGTGATATCGATCCAAAAAAGAGAATGGGTGCAGAGAAAGAGTATCCAGGTACCCCTTTTTACGATAATTATCTAGAGATGCTAGAGAGTGGAGATATTGATGCAATTGTCACCTGTGTCCCACATTATGATCATACCAACATGGGGATAGAGGCATTGAAGCGTGATATTCATGTGTTATTAGAAAAGCCTGCCGGTGTGTACACCAAGCAAGTGCGGGAAATAAATGATTTTGCTGTAACCAAGCCGGAATTAACCTATGCGATTATGTTTAACCAACGAACCAATCAACTTTATCAAAAAGTAAAAGAAGTAATTGATAATGGAGAAATTGGTGGTATTCGCAGGACGAACTGGATTATTACTACTTGGTGGCGCCCGCAAGGCTATTATGATGCTGGTTCTTGGCGAGCAACATGGGATGGTGAAGGCGGAGGTGTGTTAGTTAACCAAGCTCCACATCAAATTGATTTAATGCAATGGATATGCGGTATGCCTGAAAAAGTATATACCAAAGCACAATATGGCTATCAACGCAACATACCGGTAGAAGATGATGTAACGGCTTTGTTTGATTATGGAAACGGTGCAACAGGTGTGTTTATTACATGTACGCACGATGTAATTGGCACAGATCGTCTGGAGATACATGGAGATAAAGGAAAGATTGTCGTAAACGATAGTAAGACCATAAATATTAAACGTTTAAACACACCCGAGAATGAGATGAGCGATAAGATGTCGATGGGAGATGTCATGAACTTATTTCAGGGAGATGGACCAGACTCGATTTATGAGGAAGAGGTTTTAGAGTTTGAAAGTGTTTGGGGAGGTCAGCATGTGGCAGTACTGGAAAACTTTGCAGCAAATATCCTCCATAATACACCACTAATTGCACCAGGAAGGGATGGAATTCATGGTGTAGCATTAGCGAATGCCATCCACTTGTCTAGCTGGTTAAATAAAGAAGTTTCGTTACCGATTGATGAAGACTTATTTTTAGAAGAATTAAATAAACGAAGAAGCCAAGAGCGATAGGACTATGCTTAGCACAAGCATAATAAAGTAAAAAATGGAGGTTTTATAATGAGTAAAGGATTAATTGGCGTGCAAATGATGATGCTCAAAGGAAAAGTAGAAGATCTAGGTGCCTATGAAACGATGAAAAAAATACATGAATTAGGTTATCGTTCGGTTGAGATTTCACAAATTCCAATGACTTCAGAAAATGTTGCAGAATTAAAAAGAGCAAGTGACGACTTTACCATTGATATCACAGCTATTTCTGCACCGTTGGAACCAAATCATCCAGAAGATAAGGCTGAAAATCTTACTGATCACTTCGACAAAATGATTGCCGATTGTAAGGCATTAAATTGTCAATTTATCCGCATTGGTATGTTACCTTTGCGTATCATGGGGGATAAGGATAAAATAATGGATTTTATCTTTCGTGCGGAAGAAATGGCAGGTAAGCTGGAACAAGAAGGGATTCAACTTTATTACCATACACATCATATTGAGTTTCAACGTCAAAACGGAAAATATGTATTAGATTTGATGAAAGAAAATACGTCGAAACTAGGATTTGAACTGGATGTCCATTGGATCCAGCGAGCTGGGGTAGATCCAGTTGACTTTATTAAACAGTATAAAGGTCGTGTATCTTTGATTCACCTCAAAGATTATCGCATTGGTGATTTGAACGTAACCGACGATGATCTTAAAGATATGGGGAAATTCTTTGATAAATTCGTTAACCTGATTGAATTTGCTGAAGTAGGAGAAGGAAACCTGAATATGCCAGCTATTATAGACGCCAGTTTAGAGGCAGGAGCACAATATTTCTTAATTGAACAAGATGATACATATGGTCGTGATCCATTTGAGTCTTTACAAATTTCTGCCGATAACTTGCGCAACATGGGATATGCGGACTGGTTTTAAGACAAAGCCTCCAAGAGCTGCTGAAAAACATTTTTAGATTTCATGTAATCATCGCTAGGAATAGGTTTATTACTATTTCTTGTTAAATAAAGCGTGAATATGTTTTTCAGCGGTCTTTTTTTATCTTGGAAAGCGCTATATCTTTTAAAAAATATCATGAAAAGTAATTGAAAGCGAATTCTAATAAGTAATTCTTTACTAGCGAAAGGTGAGTTTACATCATGACGAATCAAGAAGCAGCCATGAATTCAAATTATCATACGGCAAAAATTTGGCAAATAGCCTTATTCACTTTAAATAATACAGCAACCAATTTATTTCTGTTTGCGATAGGGTTTGTTACTTATTATGCAACCGGTATCGCTGGTCTGACAGTTGTTGTAGTAAGTACGATTTTAACGACGATGAGAGTATTTGATGGTATTACAGACCCGATTATCGGATTTATCTTGGATAAAATAGAATCAAAGTTTGGTAAATTCAGACCTATCCAATTGATTGGAAATATTATATTAATTATTTCCTTTATTACGATGTACAATTTGCATCATTTACCAGAGGGCTTTCGCATCATAGCGTTTATTGTTATCCACGCGATTTATATCTTGGGGTATACGATGCAAACGACCGTCACTAGAGCAGCGCAAACGGTTTTAACCAACCACCCAAAGCAAAGACCGATATTCAGTTTGTTTGACTCCATTTTTAACGTGTTTATATTTTCTGGAGGTCAAGTGGTTGTATCTAATTATTTGGTCCCAAAACACGGCGGAGATTTCACGATGGAGGTATTTCTAGAGTTAAACACGTTTGTTGTCATTGCTTCGTTTATTTTTACTATTCTTTCGATGATTGCTATTAAATCGAAGGATCGCAAAGAGTTCTATGGACTCGCAAATGTTAATGCGAAAACAAGATTTCGTGATTATTGGCCAGTCTTAAAGAATAACCGACCAATGCAAATGCTTGTCTTATCTGCTTCTACAGATAAACTGGCTTCACAAGTAATGCAGCAGCAACCGGTATATGTGATGCTTTTTGGTATTATGCTAGGAAATTACGCCTTAAGTGGGCATTTCAATTTGATTATTATTATACCAAGCCTAATCATGACATACTTTGGCGTTAGCTATGCTAGAAAAAAGGGAATGAAACTTTCTTTAGTTCGATTTTCTTGGATAGGTGTGGTGGCATTCTCGCTTCTTATTGTTATGTTTCTGCTAGTCGATGATCCAACAATCGCAAATTTTGATAATTTCGGGCTGGTAACCATTATTTTTATATTGTTGTATAGTTTAGGACGCGGGGTTGCGTCGTTAACGCCAGCTATCGTGATTCCGATGATTGCTGACGCAGCAGACTATGAAACATATAGGAGTAAACGGTTTGTACCCGGTATGATGTCTGCCTTATTCTCTTTGGTAGATAAAGTAGTATCTTCCTTAGCACCAGCGATTGTAGGCTTTCTGGTAGCGCTTATTGGTTATCACAATGAATTTCCGCAAATCGGCGAATCGTTAACGACTGGTTTGTTTGCTATGACATTGATTGCTTCATTTGGTGTACCAATAATCGGTTGGTTGATTTCGATCATTGCGATGAAGTTCTATCAATTAGATAAAGACAAGATGCAAGAAGTTCAAGAGGCGATTTCCAAAATGAAAGAAGCAGGTGCGGTAGATATGAGTGATCAGGACGAGCGTTAAGGGAACTTGAAATAATTAGCTTCAAAAAGATAAGAATGGGGTAAAATTGGATCCATGTTAGTAGATTACTGTTTATTCCGCGCGATAGTCAGATATCTTGGAGCCTTTTGAAAATATAGAAATGAAAGGATCTAATCCAGATATCTTACAAAGATGATAAATGGTGATTGATAATGCAGTCAAATGAATTATTGGCTAATTACAGCCCTCCTTGTCCATATATACGTTGTTTCCGCCTATCCCAAGTATCATGATGAACTTGGGATAGGCATATTATTTAGAGGTCCTCTTTTAACGCCTCGATCACGTCTTTTTCTAAACCGGTGACTTTTGAAATAAAAGAAATAGCAGAGCCCTCCTTCAACATCTTTAAGGCGACCTCTTTTTTTTCCATCACTTTCCCTATTTCCTTCCCTTTCTCCTCATACGAAATAGGAAGCTCCAAAATCTTTTCGGCATCGTCCGATCGTTTGATTTCCTCCATTAGTTCTTCCTCCTCTTCTTCATTTAAGGTTAAATAACTTTCAAAAAAGCCATAAATCAAGCGTTCTTTGGCTGGATCCAGTTTCATTCGTACCAGCATACGCAGGAATTCTTTCTTCACTTCTACCTTTTCTTCTTCGGAATAGCCCATTTTACTCAGAAGGGCTGCCGCTGCAGGGTTGTCCGACTGAATATAGTCGCGCCAGTCTTTTTTGCGCAAATGAAGGATCCTATAGTTAAAGGTTAACACATGATGGAAAGGGAAAGCCATCGTATATTGATCATATTCCCAGTCTTCCTCGTAACTAAAAACGGCAATCGGCACAATTGGTTTTCTATACCTATTATACAGCATGTTAAAATAAAGAAACATGCGCTCATGGAAATTCGACTGCTGGTAACTCTGTGGTTCGACATGGATAATCAGAACGGCATCGCTTTCCTTCAACTTGGCTTCTACGACAATATCCAGGCGACGGGCGTCTCCATCATGCAAGTCGGAAAATACTTCTTCCGAGAGGGGCTTGATGGTTGCAAAGTCTAAATAAGCATAGACATCAGGGAAAAAGGCCTCCAGAAATTCTTCAAAAAAGTGGTGGATCAATTCTTTGAATAGTTGGTCATGTTTGGTGTAGGTCTGAGGTGCTTCACGAACGAGTGAGAGTACGGTCATTATGGCACGTCCTTTGCGAGGTTATAGGAGGATGGATCGTGGTGAAGTTCTAAGACTAGTATAGCATCTATCACTAAAAAGAACAAGTGTTTGTTTTTGTTTTTTTGAGTTATGATATGGAACAATCAGATGAAAAACAATAAAGTAAAAACCTCTCATGCAAACTCATGAGAGGTCTACTACCGTTCTTCCTAAATGCTGTCCATTTTTTACAGCATCTATGGTGTCAGTCAATTCCTGAAGCGTTACGTCATTGCTTACCGTTGTTGCGGCAACATTCCATTCATTAGCTAACTTTTTCCAAATGGCAGGGCGATCTGTAATAGGGACGTTTACGGAATCAATCCCTAACAGGTTGATACCTCGAAGAATAAAAGGAAGCACATTGGTCGATAGCTTTAACCCACCGGCATTACCGCACATACTCATACTGCCACCATAACGAATTTGTGGAATCAGACGAGCCACTACATCTCCACCGACTGTATCCAACACATAATCATAGGTTTGTTTGTTTAGTGGCTTCTTGCCATCTCCAAGTTCAGAAGCAAATATAACATCGGTTGCTCCCAATGATTTGGCAACAGCTACTTGCTTTTCTTTACGAACTAAAGCGCTAATATGCGGATATCCCATTTTTGATAGAATTTGTACAGCGATACTTCCCACGCCTCCCGTTGAACCGGTAACCAAAATGTGAGGGTGGTGTTCAGGTGTCATCCCTTGATTTTCTAATGCCTGCAGGGATAAAGCTGCTGTAAAGCCAGCGGTGCCAAAAATCATGGCCTCTTTTAAAGTCAGTCCTTTCGGTAGTGGCACTATCCAATCGGCAGGAACTCTGGCATATTCAGAAAACCCACCTGTATGATTAACGCCCGTTCCAAAGCCAGTAATTAATACTTCTTGCCCCTCTGCAAATTGATCGTTAGCAGAACTCACGACGGTTCCGCTCAAATCAATACCTGGAATCATTGGATAATCACTCACGACACCACTATTTGGTTGGACGGCAAGCATATCTTTATAATTTACCGAGGAATAGGTAACCTTGATTAATACCTCGCCATCGGATAGGTGAGCGAGTGTTACGTTTTCTACGTTATATTTGACATCGTCATTCGTTTTTTTTACAACCATCGCTTGAAAGGAATCCATGATATCCTCCTAATTTATGCTAGTATATTTTTGTGACAAAACTATTTCTATAGTGAACGTATCATGTTATGATATCATTGTCAAGATGGAGGTGATTGTCGTGGATTTACATCAATGTATCAATTTTTTATTGAGCGTATCACAGCATAAAGTATTTACCTATTTTCGAACATGTTTAGAGGAATATAACCTCACTCCCGCTCAATATGGCGTCTTAAACTGTTTGTGGACGGAGGGGAAGATTTCTCCCAAACGAATAGGAGAGTTGCTTTATCTGGAGGCACCCACGGTATCAGGTATACTGGATAAAATGCAAAAACGAGAGTTGATTGAACGGAAGGTAGACTCTCATAACCGAAGGCATGTGGTCGTAAACAGTACAGAAAAGGCAGAGCAAATCCGACATGTCGTTGAGAAGATAACGCTTGAAATGGATAAAACCGTATTGCAGAACCTAAGTGATCAGGAAAAAAACGTCTTGAAAGCAGGGTTACTTCAAATCATTCAAACGGATTTATTCGATGGGGATCCTATGTAAGCTCATAGAGATAACGGATTTCAGCGGCATGATATATGTTAAATAAAAAGGAGTTACAACATGGATATCAACCATATTTTGTTTGTAAGTGAGATGAATCCTCAAATAAAAGACATCCTGAACAGCTACCACCTGACTCAGTCGTATCGTTTTGTGACGGAAGCAGAGCTTAGTGAAACGGATTTAGATTGGGCGGATGCCTTTGTCAGCTTCCAATTAAGTGAGGATTATGATTTTAGTAAGGTGAAGTGGGTACACTCCCTTGGGGCAGGTGTGGACCATTTTTTATATAAAAAGTCATGGGATGAACAAGTATTGTTAACGAGAATGACTGGCCCGTTTGGCCAGCGGATTACGGAGTATTGTCTTAGTTATATCTTAGCAGATCTGCAATGTCATACTCCTTTTAGTGAATTACAAGCACAAACTACATGGCAGCCAAAAGCACCAAGGCTCTTATCAGAAGCCAAGGTGCTGATCTATGGGACAGGAAAGATCGGCCAACATATTGCCAAAGTATTATCTTCTCTAGGAATGAAGGTATATGGTGTGTCCTTAAGTGGAAATAGCAAGCCGAATTTTGAGACCGTGACTTCCTTTTCTGATCATTTTTCAAAGATAACAGAAATGGATTATCTGATTAATACGTTGCCATTAACAGAAAAAACAGATCAAATCTTCAATCGCACCTTATTTCAGTATACTTCTCAACTGCTTTTTATTAATGTAGGCAGGGGAGAGTCTGTTTGTGAGAAGGATCTGCTGGAGGCGTTAACTTCCGAACATGTGCGAGGTGCCATACTGGATGTGTTTGCTCACGAACCATTGGGAGCAGATCACCCTTTTTGGCGACATCCAAAGATCAGAATGACCCCTCATATTGCAGCGATAACTACTCCGGAAGAAGCGGTGGCGTGCTTTGTTGAAACTTTGCAGCATATTGAAAACAAACACCCCCTTCCAAACAAAGTGGATATGGTAAAGGGTTATTAAGATCAAAGATCATGAATATTTGTCTGGTTGCATATCGATGATTCTCTCGCACTTATTTAATAAAAAGTATTGGGCTGTGATGGGAATTGCGGTCGCCACCAGGATTCTACCGTAGACCACGCCGATTGAAAATCTTGACCTTGCCCCATCAAATAGGCAATGGCAACAGCTTCTGTCATCGCATGGGGAACACCGAGCTGCTGAGCTTCATTTAGGCCATGCCGAACGACGGGCTCTACCGTTGCTAATACTTGTTGAGCCCCATTTCCTTGGTTCCTATTTGGCTGATTATCCATCGCAGCATGCATATTCCCTTGCTGCTGGTACTGATAATTAGGATGATACAAATGCGCCACCTCATTTATTGATATAATATTTTTAGGTAATTCACCTATTGCTTACTCTATGCGTCGTCCTTGTTGGTTGTGTTTCTTTTTTCAGAGAAGCTCTCTCTATTTTGTTAACTGTACACTCTATGCTGCTTCTTATGAGTAATCATGGATATCTTGGAAAGAATAACAGGGTATTAGTGAAAATATCAAGGAGGTAAAGCAATATGAGAGTAAAAAACAAAGTAACGTTGATAACAGGAGCTGGTTCAGGTATTGGTAAAGAAACAGCCTTGTTATTTGCGAAGGAAGGCGCTAAATTAGTTTTAACAGATGTGGCTGTAGATGCGGTGCAGGAAACGGAAAAAGAAGTAAAGGAATTAGGTGCAGAGGCAATCAGTATAAAACATGATGTGAGTAAGGAAGAAGACTGGCAGAAAGCCGTTGAGAAGGCGGTTGACCAATTCGGAACGATCGATGTTTTATTCAATAATGCCGGTATTTATATTATTAAACCAATTACAGAGCTGGAGTTAGATACATGGAATAAATTAATGGCTATTAATGTGACTGGCACTTTTTTAGGAATGAAGCATGTCCTGCCTGTCATGCAAAAGCAAAATAGTGGTTCGATTATTAATGCTTCTTCGGTAGCGGGCCTCCGAGGTGCACCAGGCCATGCCTTGTACGGCGCTAGCAAGGGAGCAGTGCGCATCATGACAAAGGATGTAGCCATGGAGGTAGCCAGGCAACAAATTCGTGTTAATTCGATTCATCCAGGGTATATTGATACACAAATGGCTGATTACGGCGCAGAACAACAAGGAACTACGACCGAAGAACTGGGTGAAGATTATCCCCTTGGTCGTTTAGGCAAGCGATCGGAGGTAGCGAAAACCGTCCTGTTCCTTGCTTCTGATGATTCGTCGTACACTACAGGAGCGGAATTTCCTGTCGATGGCGGTGCAACCAGCTCCCTTTAGTAACAACCAAATAAATTGGCAATTCTTGCTGACTTCCTTGTTTTGGAGTCAGCATTCTTGATGAGCGGATGTAAAAAACAATTAACTATTATTTATTGGTAGCATATGATATGGTAATAAAGCAGAAAAACCGAGAACAAGTTCGCATATAAGTAGATACAGTGCAAATCATGCCGTTCATTTCCTGGGAAATAACAAACATTTTGCCGGATAAAATCGTTTAGGACTCATATTTTCATTGGAATTTACTGTAGTACAGGCTTGTTTATCCTAGATGTACAATGATTAAAAGTTGTTTAATAGGGGTAAACTTTTGATGATAATAAAAGTACTGGTGACAACGGTTTATAGAACGACAGTGGGATTTCCACTTTGACTAAATAAGCGTAGAAATAAAGGGTGGGGCAATAATGAGAACAGATGCGATAACGATGGAGAGAGTGGGGCATAAAGAGCAAAAAGCAGATGCAAATGCAAACTGGAGGATAAAAGACGATCAGTTTGGTTATAAAGGCAAATTAGGGTTGGAAATACATGATGACAAGCATGTCACTTTGAGACTATGGTCTCCAAGTGCAGATCACGTAGCAGTCGTCTTGTATGATAAGGATAATCCCAAACAAATCGTGAGGGATGACATACCAATGACGCGTCTGAAACAAGGAGTTTGGCTAGTAGAATTAGATGCAGAGACATTAGGCATAAATGAGTTGATGGGTTACTTTTATCATGTTGCCATAGAACGTGAGGGAGAGAGGGTGCTCACGCTTGATCCATATGCTAAATCCATGGCTGCGTGGAATAGCAATGATCCAGATAATCATATTGGTAAGGCAGCGATTGTAGATCCCAGTGCATTAGGGCCTGAATTAATGTATGCATCTATTGAAGGATTTGAAAAACGAGAAGACGCAATTATATATGAAATCCATGTCCGTGATTTTACCTCTGATCCTTCGATTAGTGAAGAGCTGCAAGCACCATTTGGCACCTTTTGTTCTTTTATTGATAAATTGGATTATATAAAGGATTTAGGGGTCACTCATATCCAATTGTTACCGGTTATGAATTATTATTTTATCAATGAATTAGATAACAATAAGCGCATGTCCGATTGGCAAGCTGCTTATGCCAATTATAATTGGGGGTATGATCCACATAGTTATTTTTCATTATCAGGAATGTATTCCACAAACCCCGCAGATCCTGAAAAAAGAATAGCAGAATTTAAAGGTCTAATTCATGAAATCCATACAAGAGGGATGGGGGTTATGTTGGATGTCGTTTATAATCATACGGCGCAATTGCATATCCTGGAAGATTTAGAACCTCATTATTATCATTTTACGAACGCCGATGGAACAGCGCGTGAAAGCTTTGGCGGAGGACGATTAGGTACAACCCACCAAATGGCACGTCGCTTACTGCTCGATTCGATTGTTTATTGGGTAGAGGAATTTAAAATCGATGGTTTTCGTTTTGATATGATGGGAGATCATGACGCGAAAACGATTCAACTAGCCTACAATGAAGCAAAAAAACGGAATCCTCATATTGTGATGATCGGGGAAGGTTGGCTGACATATGCCGGAGACGAAGACGATGCGGATGTGCAGGCGGCCGACCAACATTGGATGCAGGATACGAACAGTGTCGGCTCATTTTCTGATGAATTCCGTAATGAGTTGAAGTCGGGTTATGGTAGTGAGGGAGAACCTCGATTTCTAACTGGTGGCGCTCGCCATATTGGAACGATCTTTCGCAATATGACAGCTAATCCTAACAACTTTCAAGTAACGAATCCAGGCGATGTTGTGTCTTATATCTCAGCACATGATAATTTAACCTTGCACGATGTGATTGCCCAATCGATAAAAAAGGATCCAAAAGATCATTCGGTAGAAATTCATCAGCGTATTCGACTAGGCAATCTGATGGTTCTGATGGCACAAGGGACGTCATTTCTTCATGCTGGTCAGGAGTATGGTCGCACGAAGCAATTCCTACATCCAGATTTTCAAGGAATGGCAGCAGAACCGCCTTATAAGTCCACCTTTTTAACGGATGAGCAAGGGAAGCCATTTATGTACCCTTATTTTATTCACGATTCTTATAATGCCAGTGATAGGGTCAATCAATTCGACTGGGAAAAGGCAACCAATACGAAAGTCTATCCTACGGAGACCGCTACAAGAGAGTTTACCAAAGGTTTGGTTACCTTACGGCGTTCTGCGGATGCCTTTCGTCATGCTACGATCGAGATGATCCATGAAAAGGTTTCGTTGCTGGGTATAGTTGAAATAGCAGAGGAAGACCTTGTACTTGCTTTTCGCACGGAAAATAGTGATGGAAAGACCGCCTATTATGTGTTCATCAATGCGGATAATACCTCAAGAAAGTTGAGCTTATCGGAAGATTTACAAGGTGGAAAAATAATTGTTGACCAGCAGCATGCGGGTATAGATGTTATCCATAAGCCTATTGGTGTTCAATTATGGAAAGATTCTATTGAAATAGAGGCGCTGACTGCAGTCGTGATTCGTGTCACTATCGATAACTGATAGTATAAAGTGAACAACCTCTATAAGTTGAACTTATAAATGTAACAAAAATGTGTTACAAGTATGTCTTTGCTCGCATGATTTCCTGATAATACCTCGTTTGATCCATTCGTGTGAATAGTCATTCACCTGCCTTTCAGCTCTGTTGAAAGGTAGCGGTATGGTGAGATAACCCAGAGAATACATTTATTTATTCCTTGGTTATCTCACCATACCGCGTAAATGGATACAGAGCATTTATCCGATCAATGCGAAATTATTTAATTCATCTTATATCTGTGGATGTTTTTTGTATAACCAAGTATTTTTATAGGAATTATATATTTAATGATTGACAGGAGTGTTTAATCGGTATATGATGTAAGATAACAAAGACGAAAGTAGAAATATTATCGGTTGGATTAATTCCAACTTTATCTATAGGTATAATTTGATAAAGCGCATAAACAAGGAGGTTTTATCATGCTTGTTGCAGATAAAATAATCAAAGGAGCGGAACCTTTTTACTATCAAGGTGGAGAAATTGGGATTTTATTATGTCATGGTTTTATTGGTACCCCTCAGAGTATGGAATACCTTGGTCAGTCATTGCATGAAGCTGGTTATACAGTCAGTGGTTTGAGATTGGATGGGCATGGAACAAGCCCAGAAGAATTGGCTTTTTCGTCGTATACAGATTGGATGAATAATATAGTGAAGGCTTACCACGGTTTAAAAGAGGTATGCGAGACTGTCTATGTGGTTGGGCAATCGATGGGAGGCACCTTGACGTTACACTTGGCAACATTCATTCCAAATATTGATGGTATTATGTTGATTAATCCTGCTATGGATATCCCAGCATTCCAACATTATCGATTGGAAGATAAATACAGATATATTGCAGAAGGTGAACCAGATATTAAGCGACCTAATGCCTACGAGATTACCTACACTGAAACGCCGATAAATGGCTATCAACAATTATTGGGCATCATGGATGAGGTTCGTCCAAAGTTGAATACTATTTCTTGTCCGTTATTATGTATGGTTTCCTATCAGGATCACGTAGTACCGGTTGAAAATACGGATTTTATTTTGGAACGAGTGAATTCAACGTATAAGCAGAAGCAGTTGCTACCCAATTCCTACCACGTAGCCAGCTTGGATTATGACCAGGATTTAATTACTGATTCCATTAAGGAGTTTGTACGATCGCTTCAGCAATAAAATGTAGAACAGCCTCTTTTCATTCTTGGGAAGAGGCTGTAACTATTTTATCAACAATATTTATCACCTATATTTGGCAATTGAAAATACTATTCCTATATCGCAGCAGCTTTTTTCATTTGTTCGATCAAGTGCTGGCGCAATTCTTCGTCAATCAAGGTATTCCAGCTTTGTAGAAAACGGATCATAAAAAAACCATCCGACGCAACAATGTTCAAAACTAATTCATGCTGTAATCCAGAACGACCTTGTATTTTTATTTCAATGATCGAGTAATCTTCTTCCTGTGCAATAATATCACTGTATTCTACTGGATTTCCCTCAATGAATTCTTTGGTATGCTCTGTAGATGTTACATCGTAGATTTGAAAATTCATCGAAAGAGAAGAGTGATCGAGAAACGAGATATCACGATGATACGGATGAAACATGTCTGTCAATTGCTTGATATCCTTATTGATATACGCTGTTTCCAGATTTTGCACTAGTTTTTGGATTGTTTGCTCGTTTATTTTCGGTTTTCTTCTAAAAAACATTTTCCTACCCCAGTGAAACCGTTTTGTGGCTTGAATCTGAAAATAGATAAAGTATGAGTGATATCATAGAAAAACACCTGTCATTCCTACAATGATAACATCATAGTAGGATGATCAAGTGCCTTTTCATTATATCCATTCATGTTTGGATATTCTAGAAATTTATCATATGGAAACTGGTGGTAAGAGCCCACTTCAAGAAGAGAAAAGTTTGAAAATAGGAAGCAGGAGATCCAACAGCCAGTTTATATGGTAGCTGTTTATTTAGTCTGCAAAAGATCCATCTTTTTGAGCTTTTTGTTCTCATCGATTTGATGATCACAAAAGTAGAACGGCAATGATTATTCGAGCAGCCCTTCTTGCTGTAAATAGTTTTCCGCTACTGCTTTCGGGCTTTCTCCATCGACGTCTACTCGATAATTCATCTCTCGCATTTCCTCATCGGTTATCTTGCCGGCCAATTGGTTGAGAATCTCTTCCAATTCAGGGTAGTCTTCTAACGTATCGGTCCGGAGTAGCGGAGCCCCCTGATATGGTGGGAATAAGGATTGATCATCCACTAGCACCTGTAAGTTATATCTTTTGATTTCACTATCAGTTGAATAGGCATCTAACAGATTAATGTCCCCCTGTTCCACGGCCGTATAACGCAACTTTGGTTCCATCGTATCAAGGTTTGGAAAGGTAAGGTTATATATATCCTGAATGCCAATGTAACCATCCTCGCGATCAGAAAATTCCAAGGTGAATCCAGCATTTATTTGCTCCTCTAAACCATGTAAATCTGAAATGGATTCAAGATTATGTTCTTCCGCAAATGCTTCCGATACCGCTAAGGAATAGGTATTGTTATAAGCCATTGGTTCTAATAGTGTTAAATCAGCTTCTGCTAAAATGCCATCTCTTGCCTGCTGGTAGACTTCTTCCTCTTCCTTGCTATTAGCTGTTTCATTGAGGAATTCAGAAATAATTGTCCCGGTAAATTCAGGATAAATATCAATATCTCCATTTTGCAAGGCGTTGTATAAAAAGGTTGTTTTTCCAAGACTAGGTTCCAATTCAACCTGGATATCCGTCTCTTCTTCGATGAGTAATTGATACATATTTATCAGAATTTCTGGTTCTGCACCTAACTTACCGCCGATGGTTAAGGTGTCTTGATTATTTTTGATCAAACTAGGAACAATAGAGAAACTAAAGGTGACCACCACAATGATAGCAACAGTAATTAGCGTTTTTTTATAGGATAACTTCTCCATCTTTCTTAGCAAAAAATCAAAAATAACGGCCAACAGAGCAGCGGGAATAGCTCCTAATACAATGAGTGCAGAATTATTTCGATCAATGCCTAATAAGATTAAATCCCCTAATCCCCCTGCACCAATTAAGGCAGCCAAGGTTGCTGTTCCAATAATAAGCACCATTGCTGTTCGAATACCTGCCATAATTACAGGCATGGCAAGTGGCAGTTCCACCTTTTGCAACCTTTTGTATTGATTCATTCCCATTGCCATTGCGGCCTCGACCAATGATGGATCAATTTCTTTAATGCCTGTATACGTATTTCGCAGGATAGGCAGTAAGGCATAGATCACTAATGCAATAACGGCAGGCTGATAACCGATTCCGAATAAAGGAATAAATAGACCTAATAAAGCCAGTGATGGGATTGTTTGTAATACAGCCGCTATCCCGATAATACCTTCTGCTATCTTTTCTTTCCTCGTTAAATAAATGCCAAGCGGGATTGCGATAACGACAGCAAAGAATAGCGCGACGAAGGATAATTGAATATGTTCAATAAGTGCCTGCCATAGATTGCTCTGTCTGCTTTGAAATTCTTGAAGGAGATTATGCATCGGACGCCTCACCTTCCTCTAAATGCTTAGAAAAATGGGCAATCATCATTTGCCGATTAACTTGACCTATGATCTTTCCCTCTTTTTCAACTAATATCTGCTCATGCTTGGATAATGCCGCTAATGTTTCTGGTAATGTGGCAGTGCTGTTGAGCTGAAAGTCGTCAGCGGTTTTATCTTGGCTATAGGTCTTTTCAACAAATGTTTCTAGCTGAAAAGGGACAGTGGCTTTCCCAGCTGATCCGACAAAATCTTTAACAAAGTCATTGGCCGGCTGGTGGATAATCTGATCAGGCTTACCGACCTGTACAATCTTGCCATTGTTCATTAAACAAATTCGATCCGCCAATTTTAGCGCTTCTTGCATATCATGGGTGACGAATACAATCGTTTTTTGAATGGTTTGTTGGAGATGGATGATATCATCTTGTAATTTTTCTCGGCTGATGGGATCTAATGCACTGAAGGGTTCATCCATCAGGATAATATCTGGATCGGCAGCTAATGCCCTGACCACTCCAACCCTTTGTTGTTCACCACCGGATAACTCGTTTGGTTTGCGGTTGCGATAAGTATCAGGTTCAAGCCCCACCATCTCTAGTAATTCATCGACTCGATCCTTGATTTCATGACTATCCCAACGTTTTAATTCTGGTACAATGGAGATATTTTCTGCAATCGTCATATGAGGAAACAAGGCGATTTGCTGCAGGACGTAGCCGATGTTCCAACGCAGCTCCTCCAATTGATATTCACTGATTTTTTGCTCATTGATAAAAAGGGTACCATCAGAAATCGGGATTAAGCGATTAATCATTTTTAAGGTGGTTGTTTTACCACAGCCACTCGGACCAATCAGTACGAAGAATTCGCCTTGGTTGATGGTGAGATCAATAGAATCAACGGCAACTGTGCCATCGGGAAATTGCTTACTAACATCTTTAAAGGTAATCATCGAGCCGAAAACCCCTCCTTTACAGTTTATCTACAATATATATTGATTCCCTTCTGGCTTGATTTCAAACGTGGTAAACGATGAGGCGGTGGAGTCGGCTTCAGCACGTTCTGCGATGCACAGGACGTGCAAGTGCAGGCGTTGTGACAATGGGTTTCGGTGGGGCGAGTAATCGCAGTTCCAGGAAGGCACGGATTTAGCCTGTGAACCGTGTTTGCGAGTCTCCGCATTTCTCTCCGCTAGCGGTTTAACAGTGATTATCACTGCAAGGATGAAGCGTTCTAAGTACCTAGATAGTATGGCAACAAAAAGAAACAAACCGTCCACTGATTTTTCGGCCTCATAAAGGCTCCATGCTACAAGGTAGTTCTTTCATTTATAAAAATCATAATGTATGATCGAATCGTTCTCAACAAAATATTCTGGCATGGTTATGGTGCCTAGATCCCTTCATCCTCGCAGTCCATTCGATTGTCGTACTATACTACCTAGCGGAACTTATTTCCGCAACGCCTATTAGCACTGACAAACAATCCACTTTACTACATGGAATAAATAGAAGGGCTAACATAATCCGTCTTATCGGTACTCTGATTAATTCAAGGTACGATGATCTAACGTAACCTATTCCCAGAGCGTTTTGCCTAACATAAAAAACGATATGCTCCTTTATATAAAGAGCACATCGCTTGCCTAATCCAGTATGACTAGAGATTGGATGTTTCATGGTTAACCGCTTCTAATAGTAAATCGACAATATGAACCGCCCGTACTTGGTCGGCCAATCCTTCGCGTTCAATGCCTAGCTTCATCTGCAATAAACAGCCAGGGTTTGCCGTGACAATGGTGGAAGCATTGCTGGCCTTGGTATAGGCCATTTTCGTATCTAAAATCTGCATGGACATCTCTGTTTCCACGATATTATATATGCCAGCCGATCCACAGCAGCTATCAGCCTTTTCCATCTCTTGAAAATGAATACCATCAATGGCACCTAACAAAGTACGAGGAGCTTGTTCCGTTTTCATCACATTGCGTAAATGACAGGAATCTTGATAAGTGATCGTTTGTGCTGGCAAAGAGAGCGGCTGCATAAGGTGAAAATGTAAATCAACTAATATACTAGTGATATCCTTAACTTTACTAGTAAAGCGCTGTGCTCGTTCTGCCCATTCAGGATCATCTTTTAGTAAGTGGTCATAGTCAATCAGGAAGGCCCCGCAGCCACCCGCGTTAGAAATAATATAGTCCGCTTCTGTTTGCTCAAATGCTTCGATATTTCGTCTGGCCAATGCTTTAGCAGCTTCTTTTTCTCCACTATGTCCATGTAACGCCCCACAACAGCCTTGCTCCTGTGGAATAACGATCTCACAGCCAGCCCGTTTTAACAATTGCAGAGTGGCATCGTTTGTCTCCATAAACATCGTATCCATCAAACAACCAGAAAAAAAGGCCACACGTGTGACAGAAGGAATGGTCGCTTCGATAAACGTTGGGCGTTGTTTCATTTCTTTTTTTGTAGGAGCTTTTGGTAAAATTTGTTCGATAGCAGCTAGACTATTTGGTAAAAGCTGATTCATTCTGGTACGTTGAAACAGGGACTGCAATCCGGAACGTTGATAGAAACTTAGAAACCCCGTTAATGATTGCATGCGGTTTTGGTGTGGAAAAAGCCCTTGAAAGGCCGTTTTCCGTAACGTTCTTATTGGCAGACTATGCTGTTTATTTTGCTGAATAATATCCCGTGATTCTTCTAATAGGTGTCCGTAATTGACGCCAGCAGGACAAACGGGTTCACAAGCTCGACAGCCTAAACACATATCTAAGGAACGTTCTACATCTTCATCGGGTTCTATTTCCCCATCGGCAACCGCCTTCATCAAGGCCAAACGACCGCGTGGGGAATGTTCCTCCTGATAGCCTGACTCGATGTAAGTAGGGCAGGCTGGTAAACAAAAGCCGCAGCGCATACAATTCATTAATTCATCTTGATCCATGCGCTCCTGAAATTGCTGTTGGATAGCTGTCCGTTCCTTTGCCGTTGTCATTTGTTCATCACCACTCTTTTTCTCATATCATTGGCAAATATCTTCCCGGGATTCATAATCTGATTGGGATCAAGCGCTTGTTTTACTGCACGCATAGCCTCAATGCCAGTCTTTCCAAGTTTTAAATGAAGGTAAGGAGCTTTCATCATACCGACTCCATGTTCACCAGTTATGGTTCCGCCAAGTTCCACGGCTTTCATAAAAATCTCCTCAAAGGCCTGTTCCACTCGTTCCATTTCTTCTTGGTTGCGGCTATCCGTTAGACAAGTAGGATGCAGGTTTCCGTCGCCAGCGTGGCCAAAGGTACATATCGTTACTTCATATTTCTCTGCAATATGATTAATCGCCTTTACCATTGGTGCGATGGCAGACCGGGGGACGGTCGCATCTTCTAAAATAGTCGTGGGGTGCAGACGTGCTAAAGCGGAAAGAGCCGATCTTCTCGCTGTTCGAAGTTTGTCTGCTTCTTCTGCTGATTCAGCGATGCGCACCGAAACGGCTTGTTTTTGTTCACAAATGGCAGCCATTTTTTTGATATCTTGTTCTACAATCTCGTTTGGTCCATCTTGCTCTATTAGTAAAACAGCTTCTACATCGGTTGGTAAACCAATTTGTGCATAGTCCTCTACGACTTGTAACGTAGGCTGGTCTAGGAATTCCATCGTGACAGGGATCATTTGTTGTCGGATAATCTCAGATACACTTGCAGCAGCTGCTTCCATATCCTGATAAAGGGCCAACATCGTTTTCTTGCTAGCTGGCATAGGCACAAGCTTTAGGATTGCTTCCGTAATAATGCCTAATGTACCTTCTGAACCAACGAGTAAATGGGTAAAATCATAGCCAGCCACGTCTTTTGCTAATTTGCCACCCGTTCGCATGATGTCACCGTTTGGAAGTACCACTTCTAATCCCAGTACATAATCTTTGGTGACTCCATATTTGAGTCCGCGCAGTCCACCGGAATTTTCATTGATATTGCCACCAATGGTCGAAATCTTCATGGAACTAGGATCAGGGGGATAGAATAATCCTTTTGCTTCAGCCGCTTGAATGATTTCCTGCGTAATAACACCAGGCTGGACGGTGATGGTTAGATTGTCTTCGTCGATCTCCAACATGCGATTCAAGTGTTTAAATAGTAAGACAATGCCGCCTTCTGTTGGACAAGTACCGGCGCATAGATTGGTACCAGAGCCTCTTGGCACGATGGGAATAACGTGTTCGTTACATAACTGCACAATCGCAGTGATTTCCTGCTTGTTACGAGGTGCCACTATCGCAGCAGGCATCGATTGATACTGCGGTGTGGCGTCATACGAGTAGGCCAGCTTACTCGCGGCAGAATCTTGATAGTTTTCGCTGCCTACGATGTGGATCAATTTGTCTTTGATCTCAGAGGTTATCAATTTCATCCACTCCTATTTGAAGGCTTTCTTTTTTATTATAAAGAAAATTCTCACAGAATCTATGGTGAAATAACCAAAAATTAAGCGTTTTTATGAGTGAATTTTAGATAATCCTCCAAAAAATATAAAGCGATTGAAAGTGTGATTAGGTCATGAAAGTCACGTGGATTCAACCCAGTTAGCTGTTCCATTTTTTTAAAGCGATAGTGCAGGGTATTGATGTGTATATGTAAAGATGCAGCTGTTTGTTTCAATGATTGTCCGTGATCAATAAAGGTTTGTAAACAATCGAGTAATGTCTGATCCGCAATAATTGGCTCAAGTGTGCGTCTAACTAATTCTATGCGACTTGCTTGTGTAACATCTTGTAAACACATCTCCAACTGCATGGTTTCCTCGAAAATAATCGGTTGAGCTGGATTGGTAATGCCGAGGGCACGCTCTGCCTGATGAAAGGACTGATATAGTTGATGAGCAGCAAGTGACTGGCCGACCCCAAATACAATTTCTTGCTTGTAATTTTTATAAAAATAAGCCTGAATATCTGTCAGTTTTTGTTTGATCTGTGCTGTGTTTTTATTGCCAGCTGATAAAATCAGGAATCGTTCATTACCCCAGCGCACGATGACATCTTGTGTGTCTTGGAAAAATTGGCTAATTAATTCAGACCAGCTTTTATAGGGAAGCCATTCGTTCTCTTTTCGTTGGTAACGCCCCATAATAACCTGTCTATCACAGCTGAGGTTCACTAATAAGATGTCCGCCTGTTGGATAAAAGAAGGAGACCATGTTGTTTGATTGATCCAATCAAATACAAATATTTCAAGTGATCGTGCTTGCCATTCTGCCTGTTCTACATAATAGTTTTCTTTTACGATTAATTCGGTCATTTGGCGTAACAGTTCGCCATAGGCAGAGACCTTAGCAGGATCTCCAGTGATACCAATTACGCCGACAATTTGGTCGTTAAAAAAGATAGGAAGGTTAATCCCTGCCTTTACACCTTGCAGTTTTTTTTCATCTGCTTTTGTGATAGTGAGTGTCGATTTGTGTTGACAGGTTATGCTTGCTCCTTCATGAAAATTGCCAATTCGCTCAGCTTCTGTGCTTGCCATAATCACACCGTCAGTATCCACAATAATCAAGTCTTCGTCTAATAAATCACGCACTTTGTTCAAAATATTATTGGCTAAGGTAGAACGAATCATGGTCTATCACCTCCGTTATAATTGGGAAGAATCCGTTTTCTTTCTATTGTATCGGAAAAGTGAATTTGCTCGCAAGCTAGTATATCAATCAGATCGAAATTATGGTATGGTAAAAGAAAAAAAGAAGGGGAGAATTACCTAATGAATGAGGTAACGAAGCTAATCCAAAGATTCGAGGCCTGTAATGATTGGGTAAGTGAGTTGGAACAATGGAGTGATGAGGCCTTCTTTCAGCCGATTCAGCAGGGAAAGTGGTCAACGGCGGAAATTATCAGCCATTTTACTTATTGGGACCGCTATTTGTTGGAAGAATTAATACCGCAAATGAAACAAGATGCCAAACTGACAAATCCAGCATTTGAAGTGATTAATCAGCCTGCCGCCGCTTATGCCCTATCTGGTGTATCGAAAACACAACTGATTCATGAGCAGCTGGAGACAAGGCGATTATTGATTGCGTATCTACATGAAAAACCGGAAGAAGATTTCTTGGCTACGTTTCATTTGAATGGGGAGGAAATCGACGTATATTCCGGCTATCCTCACTCACTATTTAACTATATCAGCTCATTCGTCTGGCATGATAATCATCATAAGCAGCAAATTGATGCTTTTTTAGCAAGCTGATCGCCTTAAGTCAATCGACGAATAAGGTTCTCATTCCAGATATAAGAAAATGTCCAAGTAGTTTAGGCGGGAATAATGGACGTAATACATCTTGATAAGCTTGCTAACCACCTGAGATCCTCCGCTGATGGCAGACCATCCATTGTTTCAAAGAATAAACAATTATCTCAACTTCAAAGTTGTTTTTTGAGAAAAATATTGGGGGGAGAGACATGGATTATATCGTTCAATTCCAGATTAATATTTATGCCATTATGGTGTTGATTGTTCTCTACCTGATTATAAAGTTAAAGTCTAGGGTGGAGACGTTTGGTAAGAGGCTGTTGAAACTCGTACTAATTGGCACGGCTGTCGCTATTATTGTGGAGCCGTTAACCTGGATATTTGATCGAAAAACCTTTTATGGTGCTTTTCTTTTGGAGTACGGTACTAATTTTCTATTGTTTATGCTAGGGCCAGTGCTGGCTGGATTAATGCTAGCTTATGTAGACTATCATTTATTCACCGCACCAAAACGTATTTATCGGCGTTTTTTTTATCAGCATATTAGTTTGTTAACATTTATTATTTTACTTATTAATCTCTTTTACCCTATTTATTTCTCTGTTGAACCTGTTCACAATATCTTTCACAGCGAAATGTGGAAGCCATTACATTATCTTCTGTTAGCAAGTGTATACCTCTATATGGCGTTGTTTGTATGGCGGCATCGACGAAGAACGAGACCTTATGTGATCAATATCTTCTTCATTTTTTTCATCCTTCCGATTTTAGGGATGGTAGTCCAATTGTTTGATTCGAAGTTGTATTTTTCATGGACTTCGATTGTGCTAGGTATATTGGCAGCTTACATTTTCTTAGAAACCATATCTGCAGAAGAAGATAATCTGACTAAGGTATACAATCGCCATAGTTATGAATTATATGTCCGTTATTTAATGGAAGACCGGAAACCCTTTGGTGTTATCTTATTTGATTTGGATCGATTTAAGGGAATCAATGACCGATTCGGGCATGATACCGGAGATCAGGTGTTGGTCGCTTTTGCCCAAGTCTTGCAAAAGGTGTTTGCTGCAAACGCGCTAGTGTCACGAATGGGCGGAGATGAATTTGTCGTAGTATTGCGAACAGAAGAGGAGAACATTGACAACTATATTGAAGAGGTACAAGCCTTATTAAGGAAAAGTGAGATGAACCATGTTAATGGATTAACATTTAGTTATGGGTATCAACGTTATTCCGAGGCAATAACTGCGGATGAAATGTATACATTGGTAGATAAGAAGATGTATGCATTTAAAAATAGATCAGATATTATTTGAATAATGGTCCAGTAAGAGAAATTCTATTTTACAGGATTCCTCTTACTGGACTATTATCATGAACGATATAAGTTGAACTTATAAATAGATCGTAATTGTATGAAATGACTTTAACCGGCTTATTTATCCGAACTTTTGGTTATCACTTTTATTAATTCATCAAAGTTGTAATAAATTATATAAAAACAAAAACCTCGAAATAAAAGGTGTTACAAGGTATAAAAAAAGCTATATATTATTAAAAAAATGCTTGTTTAATGATTAAAAAATAGAAATAATACAATGAAGTTTGACTAAACATTTCTGAAAGCGTATACTTTTTTCTATTAATACATATAATTCGTAAGTAAATATAATTATTGTATTAATAAAGCATTAACAAAGGAGTGATTATTATAAAAACATAAGTAGTTGATAATATTTATGGTATGTAGGCAAATAAGATTCAGGCAATGGACGAGCATTATAGGTTCACAAAAGTATATCATTTGGAGGAATAATAATGTCAAAAAAACCAAATATTTTGTTGATATTAGCTGATGATTTAGGATTCTCAGACTTAGGGTGCTATGGAGGTGAAATAGAAACACCAAACTTAGATCAAATTGCAGGAGATGGTGTTCGATTTACTCAATTCTATAATTCGGCACGTTGTTGTCCTAGTCGTGCTTCTTTGTTGACAGGGTTGTACCCGCATCAAGCAGGTGTTGGGAAAATGGATCATGATTTAGAAACACCAGGATACCGTGGTTATTTGAAAGATCAATGTGTAACACTTGCTGAAGTGTTAGGTAGTGGAGGCTATCACACTTATCTATCAGGAAAATGGCATGTTGGTAGGCAAGGTCCTATTAAGCGAGGTTTCGATGATTATTATGGGTTGCTTGGCGGATTTAATAGCTTTTTTGAGCAACGTCATTATGTTCGTTTGCCGGAGGGACGGACAGAGCGATCATATAGTGAGGCGGAATTCTACGCAACAGATGCTATTACAGATCATGCCTTGGATTTTCTTGAAGATTCTCGGAAAGATGATGATCCTTTTTTTCTTTATTTATCCTACAATGCTCCCCATTTTCCATTACAGGCACCTCAAGAAGAGATAAACAAATATGAAAAAGTATATAACAAAGGTTGGGATCGTCTTAGAGAAGAACGTCTAGAAAAAATGAAAGAGCTAGGTATTGTTTCTAAGGACAGTCAATTACCGGAACGAGCAGAATATTGGTCTCGAGATCGTGATATCTCAGGAAGGAACCCTGCATGGGATTCAATCGATTCTGATCGTCAAAAGGATCTAGCAAAGCGTATGGCAATCTATGCAGCAATGGTAGATCGAATGGATCAAAATATTGGTAGAGTGATAGACAATCTTCGAGAAAAGGACGAACTGGATAATACATTAATCTTATTTTGTTCTGATAATGGTGCATGTGGTGAATGGGATCCGTGGGGATTTGATAATTGGAAAACGACCTCTAATCGATTACATCGACAAGAAGACCTCGATACGATGGGAGGACCGGCCTCCTATCATAGTTACGGTTCAGGTTGGGCGAATGCCAGTAGTACGCCGCTCCAATTATATAAGCACTACAGTCACGAAGGTGGGATCAGTACACCATTAATAGCGCACTGGCCTCAAGGAATAGAGCGACATGGGGAAATAGATCATCATCCAGGACACTTTATTGATTTTATGGCTACGTTTGTGGATATATCGGGGACAACATATCCTGAACAATACAATGATCACCCTATTTTGCCAATGGAAGGGGAGAGTCTAGTACCTGCATTCCTCGGTAAGGATCAAAAAGAGCGTATCTTTTGCTTTGAACATGAGCAGCATTGTGGTGTGCGAAAAGGGAAATGGAAGCTGTCAAAGGTTAAAGAAAAAGATTGGGAACTATACGACATAGATAACGACCGTACAGAAATTCATAATCTAAAAGAGCAATATCCAGAATTAACAGAGGAAATGATTGAGATCTGGAACAAATGGGCAGAAAGAACGGATGTTTTTCCGCGAAATAAATAGAAACAGGTATATGTTCCATCATCACTGGAACCAAAAATTCAGGATTTTCTATTTTTAGTTTTGGACAACTTAATAAAAAAGGAGAATGAACTATTGAAGTTATTACGCATGTTGCTTATTTTTGGCGGAATATTGATGTTTCCAAGTATATCATTTGCTTATAGTAACCCATTTGAAGATATGCCCGATTCTTGGGAATGGGATAACGGAGATTTCTATGGTGAAGGTGACCCATATATTTTAAAGCATAATGGGACGTACTATCTTTATGCAAGTACAGTTGATGATAAAAGTGGTGTGAAGGCTTGGACCTCACAAGATTTGGTGAATTGGGAACATGCTGGCCTCGTTACAGAAGAGCCAAGTACGTTGGCGGCATATGCACCGGAAGTTACTTATTGGAATGGCGCATTCTATATGTATACGTCACCAGGTGGAAATGGTCATTATGTTTATAAGAGTGACAGTCCGTTAGGTCCTTTTGAGTTACAGACAGAAAATCTCGGTATGGGTATTGATGGTCATATATTTATTGATGACGATGGCCAGTGGTATTTTTACGGTACTGGCCAAGGTTATATTACTGCCCATGAAATGGAAGATCCTTATACATTTGGACCAGCAATAAATACGGGTGCAGAAATGAATGGCTGGACGGAAGGAGCAACGGTATTCAAAAGACATGGAAAATATTATATGACATACACTGGTAATCATGTCTGGAGCAATGCCTATCGAATTAACTATGCTACTAGTAATTCACCAACCAATCAATTTGAAGGGAGCATTCAGAATCCATTATTAATTAATTCGGAAGGCTCAAATGTTGGGCTAGGTCATAATTCCATCATAAGGGGCCCAAATCTTGACTCGGAGTTTATCGTCTACCATAGTCATGCCAAACCAGGGAGATTTATTAATATCGACCGGCTTGGCTGGAATGGCGATAAAATGGTTGCGCTAGGGCCAACTACCTCAGAACAACCTAATCCGCAATTACCTGATTTTAGTGACCGTTTTGAACGAGATGATATAGGTTCCGAATGGACGGCAATTAATAATGGAGAATGGTCGATTGTCAATGAGGGTGGCTCATATGCAATGGAACAAACTGCAATTGATGGTGATTCATGGTCTCGTCAGGTCACAACGCATGAGACAGCAGCGAATTATACAGCTGAATTCAATGTCCACATGGTGGAAGAAGGAGATAACACTACATCCCGTTTTGGCGCAGTATTCTCATATCAAGATGAAGATAATTATGGCGTTGCGGTGTTAAATCCGGATGAAAATCGTTTGGAAACCATGTTTCGTATCGATGGTGTAGATATAGAATGGGAGTCTTCCTCACTACCTGAAGACTTTGATTATACCGCACTACACAATATAAGAGTAGAAAAAGAAAATGAAGAATTTAAGATCTATGTAGATGATATGCATAAACAAACGAGAGAGGTTCAAGACTTAGCTGGTGGAAAAATAGGATACACAACAGTGGATGTTCACGCCGCTTTTGGTTATATAGCAACGAGTAATCAGGTGAATGGTAGTAATATATTTGATGTACACAAACCTTTGCCAGGCTCCATTGAGGCCGTTCATTATAACACCGGTGGTGAAGGGAAGGGATATCATATCACAAGTAATCAAGTGTTGGATACCTATCGACAAGATGCTGTTAACATTGTCACTAACCCTGAAGGTGGTCTAAGTGTGCATTCTCTTAGACAAGAAGAGTGGCTTAAGTATAATGTTAATATCACTGAAGAAGCTACTTACGATTTTACGATGAGAGTGGCAACGCCTGAAAAGGATGCAAAAGTAAGGTTGTGGTTAGATGATGATATCGATTTAACTGGTGTGATAACTATCCCACATACCGGCGGAGGAGAACAGTGGCAAAACATGATGTTGGATACACTCTCACTACCTGATGGAGAACATTCTATTAAAATAGAAGTAATGGAAGGTGAAGTAAATCTAGCCAGCTTTGATGTAGACAAACATGAACCTGTATCTATGCTGTTCGATGATTTTAATGATGGCGTAGATACTGGCTGGGATAGGTATGAAGGTTCCTGGAGGGTTGATACCAATAAAGATTCTGACAGTGGTTTCGATGTCTACAAGCCGATTCCTGGATCGATAGAAGCGGTACATTACCGGACTGGTGGCGAAGGCGTAGCATATCATGATCGAACAACAGAAAATATTGGTGGTGAACTCAGAGCGGATGCAGTAGATATTAGGGAAAAACCACAAGGAGGTTATGCTGTAGGGTGGAATCAAACGGATGAATGGTTAACGTATAATGTAGACGTGCAAGAGAGTGGATTATATAATGTGGAGCTGGAATTGGCTACAACATTTTCTGATGCTGAAGTAAGATTATGGTTAGACGATGAGACTGATTTAACTGGTGCAGTAGATGTTCCTAATACTGGTGATTGGAATAATTGGGAGACACTTACCATGGAGGGTATAGAGCTTCCAGAAGGTGAACATACCTTGAAATTAGAGATTGTTACCGGAGAGTTTGATATGTCTACACTTACTTTTCGAGCGTTCGATGTGCACAAACCTTTACCTGGATTGCTTGAAGCGGTTGATTTTAATTTAGGCGGTGAGGGAATTGCCTATCATGATAAAACCGAGACCAATACCGGTGGAGAATTTAGAGAAGAAGGGGTAGACATCCAAAAAAACCCTGAAGGTGGATTTGCCATCACTGATTTTGAAAAGGACGAGTGGATCAATTATAACGTGAATGTTGCAGAAGCTGGTAAATATGATTTGGATTTGATCACTAAAAGCGCAAATGAAAATACACAAGTAAAGGTATTGTTAAATGACGAAAAAGCATTAACCGGTGCTGTTGAGATTCCTGTGACGGAAAATGATAATTGGAAACGGGTATCTGTTAAAGACTTAGAATTACCAGCAGGCAAGCATACTGTCAAAATAAAAGTTATTTCTGGTGCGTTTGCTTTCTCAAAAATGATTTTTCATACCTTTGATCAATCCCACGCTTTACCTGGAAAAGTAATGGCGGTGGATTACATGACAGGTGGAGAAGGTATTGCTTACCATGATCAAACAATTGAAAATGTCGGCGGGGAATATCGGTATGGTGGGGTAGACATTCGTAATCATCCTGATGGAACCTTTAACATTGGCTGGAATCAAACAGGAGAATGGTATCAATACAAAGTAGATGTAGAAGAAGCTCATGAATATGTATTAGACTTAAAGGTTGCTAACGATGTACAAGGCAGTCAAGCCAGAATTTGGTTAGATGACGAGGTAGATCTCACAGGCATTATCGATATCCCGCAAACAGGTGGATTAGATAATTGGACAAGCGTCATAAAGGAAAAGGTATCATTACCTGCTGGTGAACATACGATTAAAGTAGAAACCGTCAACGGTGAATTTGATTTTCATAGCTTTAGTTTTCACAATAGTGATGATTTTGAAGTAGAGGAACCAGAGGGAGTATATCGTTCAGGAGCAGGTACATTTGCGAAGTCGATAACTGGTGAGCATGGTTGGAACAATTATATCGTGGAGACAGATATGAAAATTGTTGATGGAAAAGGCGATGGCGGGATTTTGTTTAGGGCCAATAATCCAGGGCATGGCACGGAGCTTAATCATAATAGTGCGGATATGTTACAGGGCTATGTAGCGTATATAAATAATGATGGTGTACATCTGGGCAAATTAAATTATGATTGGACTTATTTGGAAGGTGCTGATTTGACAGAACCTATTGATGAATGGCAACATATAAAGGTTGATATTAATGGAGCCAATATCAAGGTTTATGTTGGCGATATGAATAATCCCAAAATTGATTATACTGACCACAGTATCACAGCCTTTACTCACGGAAAAGTAGGTGTTCGCAGCTTTTATAGTGATACAAAATATGATAATTTTCTTGTCAGGCCTTACCCAGATTACGAATCAACAAAGGGATTATTGGAGAAGTTCCATGATGAAGGTGACATCGATAAGTCCCTTTACAAATTACTTCTAAATAACCTCAAACAAGCAGAAAAGCATCAAGATAAAGGAAAAGATAAGCAAGCGATAAAACAGCTAAAGAATATGATCAAACACGTAACCAAACAGAAGGAAAACGGAAAAATCTCTGACTTTGCCTATTCAATTATGCACAATAGTGTACGTCAGATGATAGAAAACAAATAATCTACTAAATAAATGAAGGGCTTATCTGTTCAGATCGATAAGTCCTTTTTCTTAAGTAAAGAAAGTCTACTAATCCTTGGAATAATAGGACTTGGAATGATGTTAATCTGGAATGAATCACGATACCGATAAGTTGGATGATGTAATGTAAAAGTACGTTTTACGGAACGTTAATCCTATTCATGAAATTGCTTAAAATAAGATGAAGAACAAACTATAAAAGACAAGTGAATACCTCGACATGTTATTCCTCTGACGTTTGATGTTTTTTGTATTGATTTGGAGACATACCATAAAATTTCTTAAACGCTCTGGAAAAAGAATATAAGTCCGAATAGCCTAGAGTTAACGCTATTTCCGTTATCGTATGTGAATCATCCGTTATTAATTCTATTGCTTTTTCCATTCTTAGTTTATAAATATATTTACTAGGTGTTATACCTGTTTTTTTGGCGTAGGCAGTAGTAAAGTAAGATCGGTTAATATCAATATATTTTGCTACATCGGCAACGGTAATGTTCTCAGCAAAATGCATATTCATGTAATCTTCCCCTTTTTCAAGCCAATTTGAAGGAGAAGAGGTTGATAGATTTAAACGAATGGACTGTTGATATAATTGGTGGAAAAGTTTATAGATAATACTAATAAATAATAAATCATCGGGTTCATCCGTGTCTTGGAAGTAATCAGACAGCTCTTCTATGGTACTGGCAATGGCGTCATTTAAAATGCCGTTCAAATAGGAAGAATATTGTGTCAACCCCGTTCTATTTAGTAAGGGAAGTGCTTGTTTTCCATCAAAAGCTAACCAAAACATCTTTAACTTATGTTTAGGATTAGTTGAGTAATGATGTGTTTGATTAGGAAAAAGACAAAATAAATCCCCTTTGTTAATCGTTGTTTCTATATTATTCTGCTGGAACGTCCCTTCTCCCTCTAAAACAAAATGAATACTGAAATAGGTAATCAATCTTGGTCCCATTTTATAATTGGATTTAGCTATATTATGCCCGGCTCTAATTGGCCAAAGTCCACCTGATTTAAGTAAGGGGGTCGGGTTATAATACCAATGTTCAGCAAATTCATGAGAAAATTCCTTCAAATTTTCCACCACCAATATTGATTTCTTATTTTTAAAGGTAACACAGTGACTACTTATCGAACTATAATTCTTTCTGATTATAGCAAATGCGAAAATAGATAAGCAAGAGGCAATAGCAAAATGTGCGTCAACATAGTTTTCTTTTTACGATTTGGGAGAGCAATAATAAAGACAAATGACAAGTAACAATTTGTTAAATCAAAACTAACAAATGGACATTTTTAAATTCTTATCTGTGTGTAAAATAGAAGATATAAACAAATCATTTCTCGCCAAATATGAGTGGAAATGATGGACCTAAAAAGTAAGCCTTTTCAATGCGTGAAGTATTTTAAAACATGGAATTATTAGAGAAACGAAAATAAGTATCTTAGGATTCAAAATCAGAAAGATATGAGAGAAGTTGAGGGAACAGGAATGGAGAATAAGAAAACAAATATTTTGATGATAACGACAGATCAACAACACTGGAATACGATTCAGGCATTAGGTAATGAAGCTATTCACACTCCTAATTTAGATCGATTGGCAGCAGAAGGTACGGCATTCGATAGGGCATATGTATCCAACCCGGTATGTTCTCCCAGCCGTTCTTCCATCATCACTGGCGAATACCCATCCAGACATGGGTGTTGGAATATCGGCGTTGAATTAGATGAAAATCGGTCTACTTTTGGTCATCAGCTGCAGAAAAGTGGTTATGCAACTGGACTATTTGGCAAAGCACATTTCAAACCAGTTTTAAAAGAAGGAAGTTTCGAAGCACCACCACATATTCATGATCGTGAATTTTGGAAAAAATGGGATGGACCTTATTATGGTTTTGAGCAAGTGGCAATGCTTCATGGACATGCAGATGAAGATTCTTCTCATGGTATGCATTATGGGGCATGGTTGGCGGAACAGGGGATTGATCCCCAACAATATTTTGGGCCTGGAGGCGGTTATCGTGAAGGATCATGGGAGTTGCCAGAGGAATATCATTATACACGTTGGACTGCAGATAAAACCATTGACTTTCTCGACAAACAAGATAATATACAGCCTTTTATGGCATGGTGCAGTTTCCAAGATCCACATAATGCGTTTCTATGTCCCGAACCTTGGAACAGCATGTATGATCCAGAACAACTACCATTGTTTATAGAGAAAGAGGGGGAGATGCTTGATAAGCCTATGCTTCACCGATATCTCTCTGAAGATCGGATGGATGAAATGGATATTGAAGTAACTGCCGACCCAGGTCATGATACAGGTGGTCTACAATGTTTGGGTCATACGAATAAGAAGATCGGATATGAACGAGCTAGAAAATGGTTAGCTTCTTATTACGGTATGATTAGTTTAATAGACTACCATATTGGAAGAGTTTTGGATAAATTAGATGAACTCGGAATGGCAGATAATACAATGGTTGTTTTTACTTCAGATCACGGTGATTACGCAGGAAATCATGGTTTATGGTTGAAAGGTCCTATTCATTATGATGATATTCTACGTGTCCCCTTTCTTGTAAGATGGAAGAACAAGGTTCCAGCAGGAAAGCGAACATCGTCATTGATTAGTCTAGTAGACTTGGCACCAACGTTTTTAGAACTGGCCGGTCTGGAAAAGACAGACACGATGCAAGGGGTAAGTCAGCTACATACGATGAGACACCCTGATGAGTCAAGCCGAGAATGGTGTTTAGTTGAAAATCGAGCAGAACCTAACTTTTATGTAAAAACATTGATTATGGATCAGTATAAACTAAATTATTATTTAGAACGAGAGGATGGGGAGCTATATGATCTGACGGAGGATCCACGAGAATTTATAAATCTTTTTGATGATCCCCAATATAAAGATATGAAGCTGAAAATGTTGATGAGAATAATAGATATTTATGGTGAATTAGAAAAACCGATTCCACCCAGACAAAGCTTTGCATAGAGAGTTTAGAAACCCAACATGGATTGATGAATGAAAGCATGCCAATATAAGTGGATGAGGGGAATGTGCAATGATGATAGAAAATGGTTTTATGGCAGGTCTTTATCGTCTGAGTGAATGGATAATGAGGCTGGCATATGTAAACATATTATGGTTGTTGTTTATCGTTGTAGGCGGCATTATTTTTGGGATGGGACCTGCAACTGCTGGCTTATTTGCGGTGACTAGAAAAATGGTTATGGGTGCAGACGAAATTTCTGTATTTCATATATTTTGGGATACCTATCGAAAAGATTTTAAAAGGTCTAATATTGTATTTTTAATAATCGTCAGCATGGGTGTATTATTATATATGGACCATCGTTTTTTTCAATTGCAAGAAGGATTTATTATTTATCTACTAAGATATTTCATTCTAGGGCTTTTTCTCGTATATTTTCTTGTTTTATTATTTATTTTCCCCTTATTTGTTCACTATCAAATGAAGATTATTCATTACTTTAGAAGTGCTGTCATATTTGTGATTATGCAACCCTTGGTTACCATATTGATGGTTTTAGGCTGTTATGTTATTTATGAAATGTTCCTATTTCTACCTGGTCTGATCCCTTTCTTTGGCGGAAGCCTATTTAGTTATCTTTTAATGAGATTAGCCTATATGTCATTTAGAAAAATGGAAGCTAGGAAAGAAAATCAAAGACAGGTGGTAGAGGAAGCATAACTTTATCAAGGCATCAGAAAATGACTATCTAGTTTGGTTTAATAAGAAAGATTCTAACTGTACTTCATTAATTATTGAATATCATATATGTATTCTAGAACGAACATCCCAGCTATAGTATTTGAAATCTATCCATTTACTATAGGTCATATCGGGATGTTTTTTTGTCCATTTTTAAACAAGTAACATAAGAGGCAATCCCTTTTGTTTACTCACCAACCATCAAAAGTTTACTCATTCTAACAAAATGGTAACTGACGATCTAACAAATTAACATTTTAAAATAATTTTCAATAGCTTATATTTAGTCATATGAACAAGCAGATGGAAAACCGTTATTCAAAGTAATGAAAGCGATATCCAATATCTTTGTTGTTGAACAAATAAATGTGAAGGGGGTGGGTGGACAGCTGGATCATAAGCTCGGGTATTAATAATAGTTAAATGGATACTAACAATAAAATGGGAATCACTATAATTATCGAGGAAATGAGGTTAACAGAATGGCAAACAAATTAAGACCACCTGCAGTACCGTTGGCAACCATTGATCCATATTTTAGTATTTGGTCAAACGCCAATCAATTACATGCAGCAGAAACAATTCATTGGACCGGGGCAACCCATGGCATGGTAGGGTTGGCTGTAATTGACGGAAAGGTATGGCGATTTATGGGTGGATATGATCGCCGTAGTGATTTTAAATCACTGAATGCCCCGGCCATGCAGCAGACGGATCTGACGATTAAGCCGCTGTCTAGTATTTATACATTTGAAGCAGGCGGAATCACGCTCACTGTTAATTTTACAACACCATTGTTGTTAGATGACCTTGATGTGATGGCCAGACCTACTTCTTATATTACGGTGAAGGCTTGTTCAAACGATGGTGAAAATCATCATGTGAATATTTATTACGACATTACTAGTGAACTTGCAGTAGATGTTCCAATTCAGGAAGTAGTGACTTCAAGAAATCGCCTGGAGGATGGAAGTCAGCTTCTTCAAGTAGGTACGGAAAAACAAGAAGTTTTAAAACGTAAGGGTGATATGATTCGTGTGGATTGGGGATATGCAACCCTTGTTATACCAGATGGTACAGCAGCTACAACTGCTATTGGATCCGTAGACATACGTGATCAATTTATCGAATGGAAAATATTACCTGAAACAGATGACCAACATTTTCCTCGAGCGGTTGATCATGATATGCCTATACTTGCTAGTGTACTAGATTATGGGGAAGTAGGGGTTAAAGAAGTCTCAAATTATTTGATAGTGGCTTATGATGATGTGTATGCCATTGAGTATTTTAACAAACACTTGCCAGGTTATTGGGCAAGAAATGGGCAAAGCTTTGAAGATGTTGTGCTCGCATCTATTCGTGAATATTCAGTAATTACGGAAAAATGTAATCGCTTTAATAATGAAATGATTGCTAATGCTAAAGAAGCAGGAGGTGAGAAATATGCGGATATTCTAGCATTATCCTATCGTCAAGCAATTGCGGCCCACAAATTAGTTGCAGATGAAAATGGAGAGATACTATTTTTATCAAAAGAAAATAATAGTAATGGCTGTTTAGCGACGGTTGATGTGAGTTATCCATCAATGCCACTATTTCTCCTATACAATACGGAATTAGTCAGAGGGATGTTAAGACCAATTTTTCAATATGCAGATTCAAAAGCTTGGCCGTATGAATTTGCCCCTCATGATATTGGCAGATATCCAGTTGCAGAAGGTCAGGCATATGGAATGGAACTAAAAAGGCAAATGCCAATAGAAGAATGTGGAAATATGTTGATTATGACTGCGGCAGTATGTTGGGCAGAACAAAGTACGAGTTTTGCTTCTGATTACTGGGGGTTATTGCAGCAATGGGCCAATTATTTAATAGAATATGGAATGGATCCTGGTAATCAGTTATGTACGGATGATTTTGGCGGACATCTGGCACATAATGCGAACCTTTCCATTAAAGCCATTATTGGAATTGCCAGCTATGGATTCTTATCAGGTTGGATGGGCAATGAGGAAGGAGTGGAATATTTTCAAAAGGCAAAAGAAATGGCTAGTCAATGGGAATCAATGGCCCGAGATGACGACCATTATCGTCTTACATTTGATACACCAGGTACATGGAGCTTGAAGTACAATTTGGTTTGGGATAACCTATTTCAATTAAATTTATTTTCAGAAGACTTGAAAAAGAAAGAGGTTGCTTGGTATTTGCGTAAAAGTAATCCATACGGAACGCCATTAGACAATCGAAAGACATATACCAAGGCGGACTGGCTAATATGGGCAGCAACACTGGCCGAGGAAAAAACAGATTTTCAACAATTAATCAATCCTATTTGGGATTTTCTAAATGAAACAGATTCACGAGTGCCGTTCACAGATTGGTACTATACCATCGATGGCAGAATTGCTGGATTTAAAAATCGATCTGTTGTAGGGGGATTGTTCATTAAGTTGTTGGCTGACCGTATGGATGAGCCGAAGTGAAGTGATCTTTATACCTTGTAACAGGTATGAGCATACAGCATGAGATGTAAAAATTAGAAAGTTGATAGTGATTTAGAAATATTTAGGGGGTGATTTTCTTTTAAGAATTTTATTTATCAGTGTTTCTATTAAATGTCGAGAAGTTATTATCGAAAAAGACAGAAATACCATGGAGGAAAAAATATGAAAAAAAGTATTGGACTTATGTGTATGTTTATTTTGGGCGTTTTGATTATGATTGGCTGCTCGAAACAAACCAATGAAGAGCAAAGTGAAAGTACCCCTGAAACACTTAATGAAGAAGGATTTCCCATTGTCGATGAAGAGATCAGTCTAGAGTTTTTTGCGAGACGTTCCCCACAGAATGGACCTTATGAAGATATGTTGGTTTTTCAAGAGTATGCAGATATGACCAATATCAAGGTGGAATGGGATGATGTTCCGCAAGATAATTTTGATGAGAGAAAAAGCTTGGAGTTAGCTTCTGGTGAGCTACCTGATGTTTTCTATAAGGCAAGTCTTTCCCAAACGCAAGCAGTGGAATATGGTTCATCCGGGATATTCATCGCACTGGAGGATTTAATCGATGAATATGCGCCAAATTTAACCGCTCTTTTTGAACAGTATCCAGAAATCAAATCATCTATTACTGCACCAGACGGTCATATCTATGCCTTACCTGCCATTATAGAATTGGATGCTGCCCGTAATGAGAAATTTTGGGTTAATAAAGACTGGTTAGATACATTAGGTCTGGACGAACCTACCACCGCTGATGAACTGATTGAAGTGCTCACCGCTTTTAAAAATGACGATCCGAATGGGAATGGTGAGCAGGATGAAATACCATTAACGGAAAGAAATTTATATTCATTAATCAACACCATAGGCGGTTCATGGGGATTGTTACATCAAATGGGTAATACGATTAATATTGAAAACGATGAAGTGCAATTTTGGAAAACCAGTGATAGATATAAAGAATTGCTACAGTTTTTAAATCAGCTATACAGCGAAGGGTTATTAGATCGGGAAGTATTGACGCATAACCAAGCCGATTATATGGGGAAAGTAGCTGCTGGTAAAATTGGTATGTCTCATATACAAGCAAATGATTTGAATGATCAAGCGAAAGAGTGGGAGTATATAGGGATTTCACCAGTGAAAGGACCCCACGGAGACCAAATACAGCCTTCTGGACCAATTGCTAGAGATTTCGGTACCTTTGCCATTACATCCAATAATGAGCATCCTGCTGCAACTATTAGATGGTTAGATTATTTCTTTAGTGAAGAAGGTTCGATTATGTTTAGGTATGGAATTGAGGACGAAACATTTTATTACGATGAAGAAGGTCTTCCTGAATATAGTGATGAAATTTATGATGACCCACGTGGTTATGGTGTAGCTATTGGTGATTTCACTCCATATCCAGGCGGGGGCGCTCCTCAATATATTACAGAATACAATGCTTCCGGGATTAATCCGCCAGCTGTACAAGAAGCTCAGAAACAACTGGATGATTATTTGCCGGAGATTATCTACGGACCTCCGTTGTTTGATGTAGACACGGCAGAAGAAGTGGAACAGATTCGTCAAGATATGGATGCCTACTATAATGAAAGTACTGCTAAGTTTATTAATGGTGATATGAGTTTTGATCAGTGGGATGATTATGTATCAACGATTGAAAATATGGGTCTGTCTCGATTAATTGAAATTTATCAAGAGGCTTATGATACGCAATATAAAGATTAATTCTTGTCGTTAGGCACATGTTCATTTGTGCCTAATGATTCCCTTTTAATGATGAAGTGGAGAGGGCGTGCTATGTATGAGTAAAACAAAAACGGAAATGGAAGGGCTTAATTATCAGGTTAAACCTGCATCCAAAGCAAAGAGAACGTGGATGGGTATTGCTAAGCGGTACGATTTATATTTAATGCTCCTGCTGCCATTAACATGGTATATTGTGTTTCAATATGTACCAATGTACGGCTTACAGATTGCCTTTAAAGATTTTAATCCTGCTTTTGGTTTCTTGGGAAGTGAATGGGTCGGTTTGGAACACTTTATTCGATTTTTTGATTCTTATTACTTTGGCAGAATTATTTGGAATACGATATCGATTAGTTTATTATCCTTACTTTTTGCTTTTCCCATTCCAATTATGCTTGCGTTGTTAGTCAATGAAATTAGTAGTAATAAGTTAAAAAAAGTAGTTCAAAATGTTACATATGTCCCTCATTTTATATCTGTAGTAGTTATTGTAGGAATGCTAAATCTATTTCTTGATCCTAATGGTGGTTTTATCAATACCATCCTTAATTCTCTGGGAATTGAACCGATTGCATTTATGGAAAGACCTGAGTGGTTTAAATCGGTACTAATCAGTTCTGGTATTTGGCAAAGTGCAGGCTGGCAATCGATTATTTATATTGCTGCCTTAAGTGGGATTGATCCTCAATTATATGAGGCGGCCAAAATAGATGGAGCTAGCAGGCTGCAAAGAATTCTACACGTATCTTTGCCAGGATTATTACCGGTGATTGTTATCTTACTCATTTTGGATATCGGTAATTTTATGAATGTCGGCTTTGAAAAAATATTGTTAATGCAGAACAATTTGAACATGGAAGCTAGTGATGTGATCCAGACATTTGTATATAGAAGCGGGATTCTTAATGGTAATTACAGTTATAGTGCAGCTATTGGTTTATTTAATTCTATTATTAATTTTGCGCTGTTAATCTTGATTAATCATGTAGCAAAGAAAAAAGCTGAGACTAGTCTTTGGTAAGGAGATTTAATTTTATTTGACAGGAAGGGGGAAAGGGAGATGAGAGGAAACTCCCGAAAAATTTCAGATGATAAATGGTTTGATATAGCTGTAGTTATTATATCTGCCATTATTTTGATCATTGTACTTTATCCATTAATCTTTGTTGTCAGTGCGTCATTTAGCAATCCTGAAAAAGTGATGAATGGTGAGATGTGGCTGTTTCCTGTGGATTTTTCACTAGATGCGTATACGGAAATTCTGAAAAATGGAGAGGTGTGGAATGGGTATAAAAATACGATTATCTACACAGTCGGTGGAACGTTTATTAATATTGTATTAACAACATTGGCAGCTTATCCACTTTCAAGACGCGATTTACCAGGAAGAAACCTCTTTATGTTTATTATTACATTTACGATGTTCTTTAGTGGGGGATTAATTCCAACCTTTTTAATCGTACAAGAATTGGGACTGGTGGATACGATGTGGGCGATGATGATTCCCAATGCTATAGCTACCTATAATTTAATTGTTATGCGAACCTATTTCCAATCCAGTATCCCGTGGGAAATTCAGGAATCTGCTATGATAGATGGCTGTAACAATATTCATATGCTATGGAAAATCATTTTACCATTATCTAAGCCAATATTGGCGGTAATGATCCTATTTTATGCAGTAGGTCATTGGAATGCATTCTTTAATGCACTCATCTACCTTAGAGATGATGGGCTCTATCCTTTACAGCTTGTCTTACGAGAGATTCTTTTGGTGACACAAGCAAGTGCGACAGATGGTCTTGATAGTTTTGGTTTAGGAGATAAGCTGCTTTTGGGTGAAAGTATAAAGTATGCCTTAATCATCGTTGCTAGTTTACCAGTATTAATTATGTATCCCTTTGTTCAAAAGCATTTTGTGAAAGGGGTTATGATTGGCTCGATTAAGGGGTAAGTAGAGAGTAGTATCAGATTTGTACATTGAAAAACAATTATTATAGGAGTGTGAGTTTGTGATGGAAAATACATTTCAAAACCCATTATTAGATCATTTAGGAGCGGACCCTTGGGTATGGAAGGACAAGGATGTCTATTATTTTATGGTGACAAGGAGAACCAAGATTGAATTATGGAAATCAACAACATTAAGTGGAATTGCACAGGGAGATCATAAAACGATTTGGACTGCACCGGAAAAAGGAATTAATTGTGCCAATATTTGGGCACCTGAGATTCATAAGATAAATGATGTTTGGTATGTGTATTTTACTGCCAATGATGGTGAAGGTGGGGACCAAACAAGAAAAGTGTTTGTTCTGGAGAATACTTCTGATCCATTTACTGGAGAATGGAGGGAAAAGGGCTTTGTCAATACTGATCACCCCGGTTTGGATGGTACTGTTTTTGAACATCAGCATAAATGGTATTTTATTTATGCTGGGTATGGTAATTTTCCAGATTACGGATCTGCATTATATATTTCTGAAATGGAAAATCCCTGGACATTAAAGGGAGCAGAAGTATTGCTATCAAAGCCAGAATTTGATTGGGAAAAACAAGGTGGAATGGCTATTAACGAAGGACCGGTGTTATTAAAGCGGAATAATCAATTATTTATGATATATTCTGCCAGTACTACCTGGTCTGATGATTATTGTCTAGGTATGTTAACTGCATCGATGGAATTAGATCTATTAAATCCACACTCATGGTCAAAATCTGACCAGCCTGTATTTAAGAAAAGTGAAGAAAATCAAGTGTTTGCTCCAGGACATAATGGCTTTACGCAGTCTCCTGATGGAACCGAGGATTGGATTATTTATCATGCTATCTCGGAATCAGATGGTGGAGCTCAAAAACGAAGTACTCGTATCCAAAAATTCACGTGGAATGCAGATGGGTCTCCTAATTTTGGAATTCCTGTAGCCACTGAAATTCCTATTACTGTACCGTCCGGGGAGTGAGGTAACCTGAGATAGAGGTAATATAGTAAGCGTCGTCTTATTCCACACGCCATTCGATAAATTATTTCTGGATATATGATGAAGGAATATTCTGAAAAAAGGTCAAAGAGGTGGTAGAAATGAAACCAAATATTTTATGGATATGTACGGATCAACAACGTTTTGATTCATTAGGGTGTTACGGAAATGAATTTGTCAAAACCCCTCATATAGATCGACTGGCTGAAAGGGGGGTACTATTTGAAAATTGCTATAGTCAGAGTACTGTATGTACGCCAAGTCGTGCCAGCTTTCTTACTGGTCGTTATCCGCGAACGAATCGCTGCCGTCAAAATGGCCAAGCGATTTCAAATGATGAAGTATTAGTTACGAAATTGCTAGCAGATGCAGGGTATAAGTGTGGTTTATCAGGGAAACTGCATATTTCACCTTGTCATCCGTCGGTAGCACCAGAGGAAGAAGCTAGGATTGATGACGGGTATTCGCAGTTTCATTGGTCGCATCACCCACAGCCAGATTGGCCTACTAATGAATATACACAATGGCTTCAGGAAAAAGGAAAGGAATTTAAACCGCAATCATTAGAAACATGTTCATATGTTCAATATGGGCCTGAGGTGGAGGATCATCAAACCACGTGGTGTGCAGAAAAAGCTATTCAATTTATGGAAGCGAATAAAAACGCTGATAAACCATGGCTATTTTCTGTTAATTTTTTTGATCCACATCACCCATTCAATCCACCCAAACAATATCTACAGCGTTACCTTGATCGATTGCAGGAGCTTCCATTACCAAACTATACGAAAAATGAGCTTGACCATAAGCCCATCTATCAACAAGTTGACCATGAAGGTGCCTATGGAATGAAAGGGCATCTAGCTTATTCTGAAATGAACGAGCATGATCATCGCATGCTTCGGGCTGCTTATTGGGCGATGATTGATTTAATTGATGACCAGGTAGGCCGAATGATAGCAGCATTAGAAGAGACAGGACAAATAGATAACACGATGATTATTTTTATGTCTGACCACGGTGAATTATTGGGCGATCATGGTATCTATTTAAAAGGGCCTCATTTTTATGAAGGATCTGTAAAAGTTCCATTCATTGTTTCCTGGCCTGCAAAAATAAGAGAAGGTCAAAAAATCGATCATTTGATTGAACTGGTGGATCTTGCTCCTACATTATTAGAAGCAGCAAGTGAGCCAATATATGAGGGTATGAAAGGACAATCGTTATGGCCTGTGCTCGTAAAAGAAGATCTAGCTTATTCCTATCGCAATGATGTCTATTGTGAATACTACAACGTAAATTTGAAAGATAAAAAAAACATAACTCATGCAACCATGGTAAGGAATGAAGATTATAAGCTGGTCTTATATCACGGTGACAAAACAGGTGAATTGTATCATTTGAAGGATGATCCAAATGAAGTGGAAAACATTTGGGATCACTCTGCTTATCAAACAATAAAGATGACGCTATTCCAACGCTTATGTGATCGAATGGCAGAAACAGCCGATCCGCTACCATTAAGACAATCACCGTGGTAAATGGATATCTTCTATCGTTATAGTGCGCGTTCAAAAAGCCTGATGAAAAGGACCAAGAAGTTCAAGGCGGTGCAGTTTTGAGTACCGGAACGTATGCTTTTCATACGTGAGGAACGGACTCACGCAGGATGTGTTGACTGCTGCGTTGCCTACAGGACGTGGGCGGTCTTAGTAGAAGTTCCTATATCGCCAACGCAGAAATTCGATGCGTCATTTTTATTGGGCTTTTTGAACAACTTCTTATAACCTATTTTCTCTTCATAAGGTTTCACAATTTCCCTATCCATCATATATTACTATATCTTATCATTGGTGGTGTGCTTTTTATGATGCAGATTAGTTTATGTATGATTGTAAAAAATGAAGAGGAAGTATTGCGGCAATGCTTAGACAGTGTGGCGCCAATTTGTGATGAAGTGATTATCGTGGATACCGGTTCTACGGACAAAACAAAGGAAATTGCGCAGGATTTCACCAAGCAGGTTATTGATTTTGAATGGATCGATGATTTTTCAGCGGCAAGAAACTTTGCATTCAGCCAGGCTCATGGTGATTATATTCTTTGGCTTGATGCTGATGATATGTTAGAAAAGGAAGATCAAGAAAAATTAAGACAATTAAAAGCAGAACTAGATGGGACAGAAGATGCTGTTTCGATGCTATATCATATTGCTTTTGATGAATACAACACCCCAACCTTTAGTTATCGTAGAAACAGACTGGTCAAACGAGAAAAGAATTTTCAATGGATAGGCCCGGTCCATGAATATCTCGAGGTATATGGACATATTATTTCATCCGATATTGCTGTTGCTCACCGTAAGTCCGATAAAACGAAAAATTCTGTGCCAAAAGATCGTAATTTAAAGATATATGAAAAACGACTAAAGCAAGGAGAGAAATTTAGTCCGCGCGATTTATTTTATTACGCAAATGAACTGAAGGATCATCGTTTATTTCAAAAGGCTGCCATCTATTATCGTGAATTCCTGGCAACGAAAAAGGGATGGATCGAGGATGAGATCCGCGCCTGTATTAACATGGCCGCCTGTTACCGGAGTCTAGGTAATCCAGAAAAAGAGATTGAGTCATTAGTGATGTCGATCACCTATGATGTGCCGCGGCCAGAGGTCTCTTGCCGTATTGGAGATTTGTATAAAGAAAAAAACAAATTTGAAAAGGCGATTATTTGGTATCGATTAGCCGTAGATGTTGATATCAGCGACAGTCAAGGGTTTTACCAACAAAGTTATGCAACATGGTATCCACACCTGCAATTATGCGTGTGTTATTGGCAAATTGGTGATCAGGATCGTGCCATAGAGCATAATAGCAAGGCGAAAACGTATCGGCCCCATGATACACAAGTGCTATATAATGAAAAATTTTTCAAAGAATATGCGAAGAAGAATCAATAGGCCGCAGCCCTTTTCGCTATAGCAGAAAAGGGTTCCTTTCTGTGGATGATCATATTATAAAAAAGGTGGTGATGGCATGAGGAAGGTATTGTATATTGGCTGGATCGGTTATCACAACTTAGGTGACGATCTCTTGTGGCATGCCTTTCAAACATTGCAAGAGAAGTATCTGGCACCAGAAAAAATGACCGTTGTACCGGCTTTCCCAACGGTTAATATTAATCAGTTGGAACCGTATGACACAGTCGTTTTAGGTGGAGGCTCCTTGATTGCACCAAGCTATATATCTGTTTTATATAAGGCAGTGAAACAGGGAAAAAACGTTATCATATGGGGAAGTGGTATCGATCGTATTACGGAAACGCAGCTCGACCAGCTTCGAAAAGGAGAAAACATACCGTCTATTTCGCGTTTTCGTGGAGAAGAGGTTCCCATGCTGAAGGAGGTATTGCATGCCGCCACATTTGCAGGAGTCAGAGGTCCCTATACCAAAAAGGTATTGAAGACGTTAACGGGTATAGAGACGATTCCTGTAATTGGTGATCCTGGTGTTTTATTGCAAGTAGAGAATCCTAAGAAACTCCATTCGAAAACCATTGGGATTAATTGGGGTACGACCAATAATCAGCTGTATGGAGGTAATGAAAAAGCATTAGAGGATCAGCTTGTTCTTGTTTCCCAACAATTAATTGCTGCAGGCTATCAGATTTTTATTTATGCGGTATGGGATCAAGACTTTGCAGCCTGCCGACGTTTGCAGAAGAAAATCGACCGAGAAGATGCCGTTTTTTTTGAAAAGAAACGGTATAGTGAACAAGAATTAATGAGCGAACTATCCGGTTGTCAGCTAACGATTAATTTTAAATTGCATCCGAATCTACTATCTTTTGCTGCAGGTACACCGGCTATTGCACTAGGCTATCGCTTTAAAGTCTTTGATATGTATGCCTCATTTGGTTTAGAAAACTTAGTTCTTTCTACTGCTAATGCCAATATCGCTCAAGATCTTATTCCATTAGTCACGAAAGTCACACAACGGCGGGAGACATATATCAAGACTTATCAAGATAAACAAGCTTACTATCAACCAAAGATTGAACAGGTATTTAAGGAGAAAATGATATAATCGCTAAATAAATAAAAAAGAAGCCTAGGAAGGCTTCTTTTTTATTTGATCATCAGCTGTTCACCTGGATAAATCAAATCAGGGTTTTTCAAATCATTCGTTTGTTCGAGTGTCGTCCATAAATAATTGTAACGTAATCCAATTTCAAACAGGGTTTCGCCTGGTTTGACGGTATGAACTAAGTCATCGGCAGCAGGCTCCGTATTTGCAACATCACTCCCTACAGTAAATGAGGCGACCGTTCCCGTGACTTCATAGCTGACTAGGAGCGTTGCTTCGCCGTTAGGGCTTCTGTCTGCTGGAACAAATGTTAGTCCTTCAGGTGCAATATCACTTGTTTTACCCGTACCATCTATATCACGTGTGGAGAAATACGCTTCATAGCTGGCATTTGCTGGATTGGTAATATCATAGACAAACAGACCACCATCCCGTTCAAGCGCAATAAAAGCATACGTTTTCCCATCTACTTCCACAAGTTCGATGGTTTCTGGTTCGGGACCTTTGTTATCACTGCGGTCATCGAATGCGTCTTCCTCGTGGTCACTATTAAATAAATCCGGGTTGATTTCCGCTATTTTTTGTTCGAATGCATCACCACTATCAAAAACAAGTTCCATCGTATCGGCATCGAAAATCGAAAAGGAACGTCCGCCAAACGCGTAAAGAGCTTCATAGTGGCCTTCCTCATTCGTTGGTGCAGAAGTGGTTACGTTCAAACGTCCCAGGTTTTCATCAGCGAATAGATCGTCTGCAACGAGTTGATCTAATTCTTCTTGCGTGTATCCTGAAAATAAATCTGCATGAAAGGTTACATTATCTTCAAGCTCGGCTGCACGCGCTTCTTCTGAAAAACGATCATAGTCTTGTGCGTCCCCTTCATTCGGGGTAATAATATATGTTTTTCCATTCGTTTCATAGAGTGTTATCGCATCTGGCTGGTGGATTCCTAATACGGGCCAGTTCTGGATATTTATTTTACCGTCTTCATTAGAAGCGTCCATTCCATTTCCGTGTTCTGAATGATCCTTATAACCAAGCGATTGTACACTTGTAAAAGTATTATCCTCTAAATCAAGAGTTGCTATTGCATTATTTTCCTGCAAGACCACATAAGCTAGGGAGCTGTCTTCTTTTATAGCAATATATTCTGGTTCCAGATCTTCTGGATAGCTTGCCTCAGGGTGGACTTTGCGTACGTCAGCATCAATGATTTTATCCGAAAATCCAGCCGTAGCGATATCTGTCTCCTCTATACCTTGGCTAATATTAATAATCGAAACCGATCCTTCCGGGTTTACACTATAGTCTTCGTTTGGTTCCCCTTCATTGGCAACCAGTAATTGCTCTCCATCTGGTGTAAATGTAACCATGTCTGGCAGGGCGCCAACTTCAACTGTTGCAAGATGATCACCAGCACTTGTTAGAAAAAGGACATGACCAGGATCTGTTTTCGGATCGGCTACGATAGCTACTGCAATGATATCTTCGTTTGGATGGACCGCAATACTTGTTAAATCAGAAACATTCGACAAAGAAGGATCCAAATCTTCCATTAGTAATCGTTCTTTAAGAGGAATATCCGTAAAAGGCTGATCGTCTGTTAATGATTCTCCATCTAAAATATCGATGGATTGTTCATCGCCATTAACAGAAAATATTTGATGGCTTCTTTCATCGTAAGCCACAATTTCTGCTCCTCCAGCTCCATACTCGGCGCCACTTATGTATCGTCCGGTTAGTTCGATGGGTAAACTTTCTTTCGTTGCTCCATTGTAAAGTGAGAGATCGGTCAATGCTTCGTTTGAAGAATTATCACTCGCTATTGAAGTTAGTGGTGAAACTGCTAGGGTAGTGATGGTGATGAATAAATAGAATAATGTTTTTTTCATTTCCGTTTTCACCTCTTTGTTAATTGCTACACTAATCATAGCATTGGAATAATAAATGGCTGTAAAATCTGGGTTAATTTTTTGTAAAGGTTAATCAAAGGATTGCGATTATTTTGTAAAACGCTTACAATTATATGATATAAAGAAAACTAAAAAAGGATAAATGTTTTATCATGAAAAGGAGTAGAGAGCTGTGATTTATCGCAAAAGGACCTATAAAATAAACGCTGATAAATATGAATCTTTTAATAATTATTTTCATTCCTATTTGTTACCTAATCAGATGAAAAATGGAGCGAAATTAGCTGGCAGATGGACAAATATTGAAAAAAATAAAGTAGAAGCGATGTGGGAATATAAAGATATGGATGATTATTATGCTATTCAACAAAAGGTAAAAGACGATCCTCTTTTTCAACTAGCTCAGAAAAACAAGCATTCCATTGATCAAGTCATACTAGAAAAAAAGGAAGAATTTTTACATTCTACAGGTGATTATTTTGATAGTAAGTATTCTCTTGCAGCCTGTGGATGGATTGAAAATAAACAAGGGGAAGTATTACTAGTAAAAACGGAATGGAGATCGGATACGTATGAAATGCCAGGCGGTATAGTAGAGGAGGGGGAAAGTATAGACGAAGCCTGTAAGAGGAAAATAAAAGAAGAAACAGGTGTTGAGGTAACGTTAAGTGGGATTACTGGTGTCTATACTAATGAAACCAAAAGGCATATAGTATTTGTTTTTGCGGGCCAATATCTAGATGGACAATTAAGTACTCAATCAAATGAGATACAAGATTGTGGATTCTTCACAATCAGTAAAAACAATATGTGTCAGTATGTAACAAGAGGCAATTTCCAGAGTAGAATGTTGGATGCGATGTCCTCTTCTTCTATTCCTTTAGAACATTTTACAGTAAGACCATATACAGTTATAAGTAGAGTGGAATAAGCTTTTATAGGTGAAAATGACTAAGGAGATAAATGAAATTGAAAATACTTGTAGGACAACCAAAACAAGAAAATAGTCTGAATCAATTGAAGGAAGAACTGGATACCTTACCAAATGTAGATATTTTGTTATTTCCAGAAGGTTACCTTCAGGATAAAGATTTATTAGAAGAGATCAGTAATCTTGCGGTAAGAACAGAAACGATAATTATTACGGGATATAAAGATAATCAAAATAAAGACCGTGGTTTGATTATTGACAACAATGGGGAAAAAGTACTTGATCGAGCTAAAACACCAATACATAAGAATAATCTTTTAGAACCTATAGTAGTGCAGACAAGTAAGGGTACTATCGGTTATATTCTTTGTATGGAAATATTAAAAGGAGTGGAAGGGTTTGCTGGGGATTGTTTCATTGATTTTATTGCTCATCCTATCGGAACGGGGATGTTTAGTGAAAATCAATTTAATGACTGGATTGATTATGCAAAGAAAACGGCTATTAAGCATAATTGTTACATAATTGGAACCAGTCATGCCGACGGTTCATTTAGAAACTGTGGGATTTCCATACCAATTGCTTATTGTATAAATAAAAATGGGGAAGCACTTTTTATTTCTAAGTCAGATACTAGTACCAGATTGATTGATTTAGAAATAAATGAAGTTATTAAAATTGGCAAATAAGAAATCAATCCTAGTACGTCTACAGCATGTACAGTCATATATTATTTGAATGTAAAGTTTCCTTAAGGAGGCGAATATGATGTTTCACCAATTAATATTTCAAGCATATAAAAAAATAGTATGGCTTTTTTTCTCGATGTTTTCATCGTTTCATACCATCAATAAATTAGATATGACCATTCCTAAACATATTGCAATCATCATGGATGGGAATGGAAGGTGAGCAAAGAATAGAGGTTTTCCAAGATCCATTGGACATTATGCAGGGATGCTGGCATTAAGAAATATCATAGAAGACTGTCATAAAATGGGACTTAAACATTTAACGCTGTATGCTTTTTCCTCAGAAAATTGGAAACGTCCCGGAGGAGAGGTAGATTATTTAATCAAGGATTTACCATCGGAAATTTTCAAAAGTGAAATATTGAAGGTTTATCATAAAAAGAATATAAAGATAAATTTCATTGGAGATATAAACAGCCTGCCACCTCAAACCGTGGAATTATTAAAAGTAGCAGAAAAGAAAACATCTAAAAATAATGGTATGCATGTTCATTTTGCATTAAACTATGGCGGAAGAAAAGATATTCTTCAAGCGGCTAAACAGATACTAATCAATGAATCAAAGGAAACCATCCTTAATATATCAGAAGAGACATTTACAAATTATTTGTATACCAAAGGGGTGGAAGACCCTGAATTAATCATAAGAACGGGTGGGGATTTGAGAATAAGCAATTTTCTGCTCTGGCAGATTTCTAGTTCTGAGATTTGGTTTACAAAAAAGTATTGGCCCAGTTTTAATGCAAAGTTATTGATGAAGGCAATGGAAGAGTATGATATTCGTAAAGCAAAATAGCTTCAAAGTCTCTTCTATGCTAAAAAACAATAGCCCTAATAGAATCAATTGTCATCAAACAATGGCTTCTTTTAGGGCTATTCACGTTTTGTATCTTGCTTATTGCTTTTCCTTCACTTCCTCTATTTTATCTAACAACTCCTGCGCTCTGTGTTCGTATGTGTGTTTGGTTAAAAGATGGCGATACCCAGAGGAAGCAATCGTTTGTGCCTCATCGAGATGGTTTAAATAATAATCTGCCTTTTCCAATAGATCGTTATGGTTATCGAAAAGCACGAGATGTTTGTCCGGCGTAAATATTTCCTCCATTTTTGGCACGTAATCACTAAGGACAAGGGCGCCACAGCCAACCCCTTCAAAAAGTCGCATATTAAGGCTTTTGATATGATCAGCGGTATGGTTAACAACTAGTTTGCTGTCACGGTAAGTCGCCGCTAATTCGTCTAAGAAAACACGTTTATGAAAAGACGTTTGGTAGGTAGACTGGAATTGTTCCTTTAGACGAGCAATTGCCCGCTTGCGCCGTTGATAATAGACAGGATCTAACGTACCTACAGAGGAAATGTCAGTAGGTCGATCCATTAAGGCTTTGCTGTTATTAAAGACGTCTTTGGCCATGGCAAATGGAAAGAAATGTACGGGCACTACAAAATGCTTTGCCAAATGTAAGGAATGTGCCATTAAGATAAGGTCAGGCTTATATTGTGCCGCTAATTGTCTATTGGTGACTAAACGATTTTCACCGTGGTGAACCCAGAAGAGTTTCGGAATGGTTACCTGATTGATATGTTTGACGCGTACAGGTGGTTTGGAAGGACTTTCTACAAATAATACTGCGAGGTATTGTCTCCAGTCAACTTGATTAAAGTCAATACTATCTTGAAATACATCGACATGGATTCCGATTGCGCGCAACCCTTCCTCTAGATATCGACCAGGCGTGAAATTTGTCTTGCCGTAACACATGAGTATTTTACGTTTTTCCACTTTGTCGATACAGTCCTTTCTGCATAAAAGCTGTTATCTTGTTTAGTGTATGGTTCAAGTGGAAAAGCGTATGTTTATCTGTCTTTAGATCAGAGAAGATGGGGGTTTTTCTGTTAAAATAGTCACCACTTCATCTAAAAAGTCTTGCGCTCGCTGCTTGGTGGAATGGCGATGTTGTGATAAATACATGCCATTGTGCGCAATCATTTGCCTTTCTGCTTCATTTTCTAAGTAATAATCCATTTTCTCTTCAAAATCTTGTTCATTAATGGAGACAAAGTTTACACCTGGTATAAAACCTAAATCACCTAATTCCTTGGAATAAGGTGCTAACAGAAGCGTGTTACACGCCGTAATTTCAAAGTATTTCATTAATGGATATTTGAAAACAGAGTCACAAGTGAGGCTGATTTTGGCTCGGTTTAATTCTTTGGCATAGCTAGTACCCACATAGACGTTATTCTCTTGCTGTTGGACATTACGATAACCTGGATGAGAGTGATAGACAAATCCAGGGCGCCTGTCCAGACGTTTTTGCATTAAGACCCGAAGCGGATAATAGTCTTCTAATAAAGATCCCATCATTAATACATCGATGTCCTTATTCTGGTGATAGTCACAATAAATATCACGATGGGCGTGGTGAGGCAACCAGTGCATCTGTTCTGAGAATTCAGGATACCATTGCAGAAACTTATCACGATAATAGGTGAAAATATGCTGAACTTCCTCTTTTTTCAGCATCGCCTTTCGGTAAGGTTTCTGATAGTGGAGATCATGAAGGCCTACAGCGAATGGTAGCTTCAGTTGTTTTAGGTTTTTTACAACAGGAGAGCCATTTTCCAGGTAATCGTTAATGTAAATAAAGTCTGGTTTTTCCTCCATTTCTGCAACCAGTTTGTTGATATCCCCTGACTGGTGTGTGACATGTAGATTGGTTAACTTGCCCAGTTCCTCGATAAAGTAATGGGAGGCGGGCACGATGTATTCACGATCATTTCGAGTAACAAATAAAATTTTTAATTTCTTCATGATCACGCTTCCTTACTCTTAAAGATAAAGTCCCTGTTGGAAAGGTGCAACAAGCTTTTTTTGATACATTTGCTGGTACTGTCGCATCGTGTCAACAATATTCTCTTGATTCGTGGTGATTTGCTGTTCAAGTGAAAGAATTTTATCAGCAAGCTGGTTGTCGTCTGTTGCAATGACCATATCACTTAAATCAATCGAAGCAGCAAAGTCATATATTTTAAAACGATAGCCTAGAGCGATAAATGGAACCTGTGCAGCTAATGATAAATAATTAGCATGTAATTTAAAATTAATGGTGAAGGAGAAGCGATCCATTAATGCTATTAAATCATCTTGATAGTAGATTTTTTCATCTAAGGTAATCGCCTGTTGGTTGGATATTTTTTGACAGAGACGTTTCGTTACATCTAGATCAGCCTGCCATACGAGATAGAAATAAATCTTATAACCTTTGGCAATTAATTGATTTAAGGCAGAAGCTAGACGATTCTCCAGTGTGATTTCATCATAACCATAGATATTCTGATAGGAAGTTCCCCAGTTAACACCAATTATATTCTCTTTCTGTTCTTTAGTAGCCCCCTTTTCCAATAAAAAGGCAGAATCACCGCTGACCTCAATCGAATCGTTAATACCACATTGTTGCAATACTTGATGGGTAAGTGGACCTCTTACGCCAGTCCAGACACTTTCCTTGAAAACAGTGGACGTTTTTTGTTTTAACTCTTTCGATGCTTGCCATGTGATTGGGGCATCGAGGGCGATATAAGATTGTGGCACCCAATCTATTCCTGAGCCCCAGATCATCACCTTCTTATTTAGTTGCAAGGCCCGATAGAGGGTTTCTATAATATAGGGCTGAATCAATTGATCTGGCCCGCTGATAATCGAGCCACCGCCAAGTACGATTAAATCATAGTCCGCAATACGTGCATTATCGAGGTATCTTTTTTCATTATTCACGGTATCTAGCTTATAGTCCTCTCCTAATTGAGAAAATTGCTGTTTAAATAAATCAAACATGAGTTCGTCACCTAAATTGTGATAACCAATCCAGCCAATATATAACACATGTTTCATAGGACAACCTCCTGATATTATTGATCTTTTTCCTTGAGTTTAGCTAAGCAGGCATCCTTCCATTGTTGTGCCATATCGCTTCCCACTCCTTTTAAAACGAGATAGTCCGGATGATCTTCGCCTAGTGTTAAGCATTGATCAAAGCTTGTTAAGGCGCTGGCATACGCTTCTTGTTCGAATAAGATACAACCTTTGTAATAATGTAAGTCGACATAATCAGGATATAATTGCAGTGCCTTCTCAATACCGGTTAATGCCTGATCTAAACTATTGGTACGCAACAGGATGTCATATTTCATTTTATATAAAAGGGCTGGTGGTTTTTTACCAGATAAGAGAAACTGTAATAAGGATTGATTAATGTAGTCAAATGCCTCTTGATAATCTTGCTCGCGATAATATTCACTCGCCAAATGATATTCCGTCCAAGGGTTGTGCTGGTCATTGACATATTCCTTCTTTAATAATTGTTTATTGCGTTTTGCCTTGTTTTTGCGTTGTTGTATTTCTTGAATATAGCCAAAATGATGGATGGAGAGATCTGGATAAGTAATGATGGTTTCACTAGGAATTTGAAGTGTCTCATGAATGCGATCGACAAAACGAATCGCCTGATGATTACGAAAAAGGCGAGGCTGGTAGTATAAATAAGCCTGCTGATTCATATCTTCTAATTGATCTCCGATGTAATTAATGACAGGAAGAGAGAGAGCTAGTGCCTTGGTAGTTTGTAAGGTTTCCGTTAAATTAGTTGTCTTGCTGTGATCTAATTGTTCGTCCGCATCTAACCACAGAATCCAGTCCCCTGTTGCTTGCTGCAAACCATAATTTCTCGCATTGGCAAAATGGTCATCCCAGGTATAAGGGAAAACTTTTGCCTCAAAGGTATCGCAAATAGAAAGGGTTTGATCGGTTGATCCTGTATCGACAATAATCATTTCATCGACTAATGACTGAACACTTTCCAAGCATTTTTTTATAAACGCTTCCTCGTTTTTAACGATCATACACAAACTAATCGATACTGGCTGTGTCATGCTTGCCACTCTCCTTCTTCCAAAGTGAACCTGATACATTTTGATCAACCCATGGTACGTAAGAGGGGGATTGATTAATAATAGGTATGACCTGATAGTGGTTTAGTAAATGATTGACAATCGTTAGACATTGTTGTTTGTCTGGAGCCAATTGAAAACGATGAACAGTAAGTAGTTTTTTAAAACGCAGCAATTGCTGCTGTAATGCTTCATTATCGGATGGATCAGGATCGGGTGTATTAGGAAGAAGATTTAGTTGTGAATCTAACAGATTTTTTCTTTTCAAGAGGTGGTGGTGGAGCTCTCCAATCACGTGGAGAGAACACACTAATTGTTTTTCTATTTGCTTTTTTTCTTGTGTGGAAAGGTTATCGTTGGTTAACTCTTGCAAATAGCGGAATAAAAAATGTAAGAAGGCTAAGGTGTATGCGGTATAGTTGGCCTCACTTCTGCAAAAGTCTTGTTGGATGGTTGATCGGACAGAGCTCATCTTACATTTCCTCCTTTGATTATCGTTATTTTTTGGGATGATGATCATGACCCTTGTGTTTAGCAGGTCTGTCTTTAGAACGGAGTTGTTCATGGAAATTATTGCAGTCCGGCTTTTTCGGTTTTTGTTTACCTTCGTCACAACCGCAGTCGTCTAGATCTGCAACATCTTCGAGCTTAAACTGGAGTAACATTTGCGATTTAACCACCGTTCGCAATGTTTGGTTTACACTATGATTTATTTTTACGTAGTCTTGCAGGCAATGATCATGGTTTTTTAAGAAAGCTTGAAGTTTTTCTCCTTCGGCATTTAATATATGGGATAAGCCAATTTCTTCAAGTGCAATAGATGATAATAGTAAGTCAATGGTTTCACAACGGGTTAAGGATACGGTTGGTGTAATGTTAGGGATATTTGGCATTGACATCTTTTTTTCCTCCTTGCTTTATCAAACACTACTTTCTTTTGTTAGAAAAAGTAGGCTCTTATCTGCATTTGATTTATCTTACGTCTCTTACGTTGATTTAGTGAACAGTTTATCGAGAAAATTTTTCTTGAATAAAAGTCCAGGTTATTCCAAGATATCGATAATGTTTTTTAACTTGGTTTGTAGTAATAATTCTTTCTTTAGGACCACCTCTAAGGTGGACTGGACATTATCATTAATGCTTAGTAAATCATCTAATTCGACCATTGTATTAGGCGGGGTTGTTAGCGTGCCTAGTACATACTGGATTTTTTCTCCTTCGGCATTAATAATATGTGCTAAGCCTAGTTCTTCTAAGGCGATCGAAGCTAACAAGAGATTAATCACATCATCTCGGTCAATGGAAATCTCGGGTGTAATATTAGGAATATTCGCTTGTGACAAGTGGTTTTCCTCATTTCTTTATGGATTTGTTATTGCGGTACCATTGTATGTATGAGATAGGCGGGCTGTTCCTTAAATGGGCAGGAGTCTAGTTGTTGGGATCGCAAAAGGTGATAAAACAACGATCGATAAAATGGTTATTTAATCAAAACAAGAGGCTGGAGCAAAATGTTGCTCCAGCCCGATGAATTATGCGATTTGATTGATAGACCAATAAATTCCTTGTTGATCTGTACCGCCTATGTCTAAGGCGATGGTTAAACCATCTGCTACATAGAACAGTCCAATCTCATCCCCAGCGCTAAGCTGAGCTTCTCCTGCTAGGGTTACGGTTCCGTTTCCTAATACAGCTCTTAAGCTGAGGACTAAGGCTACGTTTACGTTCAATACAGGGAATAACCCGGTTACCAAAGTTGTAGTTGTTGGTGTAATTCGACGAACTTCAAAAGCTGGATTTACTCCCGCTCCAAGGTCAACGGTAATTGCGGCAGTTGTTTGATAGTTTATCGTTGCACTGATGGAATAGCGACCTGTTTCAGGTACTGTGAATATACCATCTGGTGCGTTGAAGCTAGCGTTAGGGTATCCTGGATCTGCCGTAGTAAAGCCTTGTATTTGTATAGATTCATCTATTGATAAGGTTCCAACTCGTGCAGAGAATCCATTTTCTGCAAACGCAGGTCCGGTAGCGCCGGTAGGTCCAGTAGCGCCGGTAGGTCCAGTAGCGCCGATCGGTCCGGTAGCGCCAGTAGGTCCCGTAGCGCCGGTAGGTCCAGTAGCGCCGATCGGTCCGGTAGCGCCAGTAGGTCCCGTAGCGCCGGTAGGTCCAGTGGCCCCAGCCGGTCCGGTAGCGCCGGTAGGTCCAGTAGCCCCGTCGGATCCGGTAGCGCCGGTAGGTCCAGTAGCCCCAGCCGGTCCCGTAGCGCCGACAGCTCCAGTGGCCCCGGTAGGTCCAGTAGCTCCAGCCGGTCCAGTAGCGCCAGTAGGTCCAGTGGCCCCAGCCGGTCCAGTAGCGCCGGTAGGTCCAGTAGCCCCAGCCGGTCCGGTAGCGCCGGTAGGTCCCGTAGCCCCGTCGGCTCCAGTAGCGCCGATCGGTCCCGTAGCGCCGGTAGGTCCCGTAGCCCCGACAGCTCCAGTAGCGCCGGTAGGTCCAGTGGCCCCGGTAGGTCCCGTAGCTCCAGCCGGTCCAGTAGCGCCGGTAGGTCCCGTGGCTCCAGCCGGTCCGGTAGCGCCGGTAGGTCCAGTGGCTCCAGCCGGTCCAGTAGCGCCGGTAGGTCCCGTAGCGCCAGTAGGTCCAGTGGCCCCAGTAGGTCCCGTAGCGCCGGTAGGTCCAGTGGCCCCAGCCGGTCCGGTAGCGCCGGTAGGTCCAGTGGCTCCAGCCGGTCCAGTAGCGCCGGTAGGTCCAGTAGCGCCAGTAGGTCCAGTGGCCCCAGTAGGTCCCGTAGCGCCAGTAGGTCCAGTAGCTCCCGGATCACCGGTAGCCCCCGTAGGTCCAGTAGGTCCTGGATCACCAGTAGGTCCCGTAGGCCCCGTAGGTCCAATATCTCCATTAGGCATAATCCTTGTCACACGTTTTAGTTTGTCATCAAGAATTAATTCTTTTTTCATTGCAGTAGAAAGCATATCTTGGACACTCTCGTTTACCTCCATAATCTCATCCAATGAGGCTGGCATGGTTAAACCAGGTATCGTACCCAAGGCATATTGAATTTTTTCTCCTTCTGCATTAATAATATGAGAAATACCTAGCTCTTCCATGGCAATGGAAGCAAGTAATAAATTGATAACATCATCTCTTGAAACGGTAATATTGGGAGTAAGATCGGGAATATTAGGTAGAGACATTATCATTCTCCTTTCATAAAAAATAAGCTTTAAGAAACATGACCGTTTAAGCAAACGTACGATTATCCACCTAAATGTTATGCTCTTCTTCAATATATTCTGAAGACAATCATCGGTATAGACTGATTGCTATTATTCGATACTTTCTTGTAAAAACAGGCATTCTAGCTAGTTGCGCTTAAAGAGGCTAATTAATGAGGAAAATAAAAACAGCCGGTTGTATATTCGACTGTTTAAAAATAATAAGAAAATTATATTTGCGATAATTATTTGGTGGACTAAGGTAAATATTACATTGTCTTATAGCCATGTGCTTTAACAAAAAGACTCATCGCAATAATAAATCCAACCACTCCAAAACAGAGTAAAATCACTTGAATCGAAACATCTATAGCAATAAGCCCAGTAACTACGCCGTATGAAATAGGGTCAAACCCGTTCATAGCAAGAAAAACAATACTCATCACCCTTCCCATTAAGCGATTTTCAGTAATCTCTTGAACGGCTGTAAAGAATGGAATAAACACAAAGGACATAGCAAAGCCAATAAAGAAAACCAAGGCAGTAAGCAAAAATAAGTTAGGCACCTGACTGAAGACTATGAAGATGACTAAAGATGTCAGTAAGCCTATCAAAGAAACGAGTCCCTTACGTTTAATCATCACAGAGCCTAATATGGTGGTTCCCAGGATCATGCCTACTCCCAAGCTCACTTCCATATAACTTAAATTCAACGGACTGCCACCATGAAGGTCAACTAGTAATGGAATGGCGATATGCAAGGTGCCAAACACAAAAAAGTTTAGTGTTATTAATACGAGTAGTCCTACCAATAAGAACTGTGACCTTAGCACATAGGCCAATCCTTCTTTGAAATCCTGCAGTGGATTTTGTTCAACCTCGTTTTCTACAGCAGCTTCTTTAATAAAAGGTGGAAAAATAATAACTGCCGATAATGATACAAGTATAGTAGCTATAAGATAACTGGTGGCTACGCCGGCATATTCCATGGCAGCTCCTGCTAATATAGGACCAATAACAAAAGAAATCTGATCTACCCCTTGAAAAAAAGCATTCGCTCGCTGAAGTTGGTGTTTTGGTACTATCTTAGGGATCATGGAAGAACTAGCAGGACCAAAGAAGGCATCCAGCATACCAAATACACCAGCAATCACTAATAAAATAACAAAAGTCATAGATCCATTATTTACAAGAAGGTAAATGACCAAAAGTAAAAAAGCCTGCGATAAGTTGGTCGCAAACATAATCGTTGTTTTCTTATATTTATCTGCAAGTACACCCCCATAGATCATCATGACGAGCCTGGGTACGGTTGCCACGATTAGTACGATTCCTAGTGAACTGCTGCTGCCAATGTCCGTGACAACGTACCATGTCGTTGTGGTTAAAAACATGCTGAAGCCAACGACAGCAAAAATTCCTGCTACTAGCAACAATACAAAGGTACGATTGCGCATTAATGGTGTTGTAGAATGTTCCATTTATTTTTCTCCTTTATCCTAGTTTCCATTGCCTGCATGACCTTGTTGTTTGTTTATGTTAAATTAGGTAGTCATTTGCGTTATAATAAAAGGGAAATAATTGTTCCAAATAATAACCTACCTACCGTTAGTTTGTTATTCAAAAATTATATATCAATGAAAAATAAAAGTCAAAGGAGATTATGAATGAAAACAAAAGATGTTATTCTCAAAGTAAGTGTCGAATTATTTTCATTATATGGATATGAAGGTACTACTCTAGCAATGATTGCCAAGGAAGTAGGGATAAAAAAGCCTTCCTTATATGCCCATTTTAATAGTAAAGAAGCCTTGTTTTTGGCTGTTCTTGATCAAATGTCAGCCGAGTACGAAACATTTATTCAAGCTGCTATTGAAAAGGAGAAAGATTCCGGTGCTTCCAGCCAATTATATGCTATATTGCAGGCCTATATATTGGAATTACCTAAAGATGAAGCAGGAATGAATTTCTATAATCGTTTCTATATTTATCCTCCAACAGGATTAGAAGAGAATGTAAAGCGCTATGTAATAGAAGGTGATCAAGTGGTGAAATCAGGGATACATACAATTATTGAAACAGGAAAGCAACAGCAGCAAATTAGAAAAGATTACACAACTTCACAAATGACACATACCTTTTTTTATCTATTAGAGGGTCTATATAATGAAACAATGCTTTATGCGGAGGAAGATATTACATGCCATATGGAACAGGTGTGGGAGATGTTTTGGAATAATATTATGCACCCTGTTACTGACAGTTAGTTTATGAAGAGGGGCTACACTCAGATGATGTGGTCCCACGATCATGTTTGTTCCACAACATCAACTAGGTCACTTTCAGGTTGAAATAATGCTATTTAGTAATTAATTATGCTACAATGTAAGCACTTACGATTATAAATGCGTTACATAAAAAGACTACATCAAACTAGGCGGTCTTTGTGGAATGCATTTAATGGTTCATGCATCCAGCTGACATTATCGGACAAGCGATTCATTTCATGGAGGGAAGAAAATGAAAATTTTAGACAAGTATGATTTAACGAACAAAGTATCGATTATAACAGGGGGAGCAACCGGCTTAGGAAAAGCTATGGCCGAAGCTTTAGCACAAGCGGGTTCTAAGATTGTGATTGCTGATATTGATGTACCGAAAGCAGAGGAAACGGCGAAACAGTTCAGTGAAGCAGAAGGTGTTGAATCATTAGCCATACAAACAGATGTAACTAATGAAGAACAGGTACAGCAGATGGTCGATCAAGTGGTCGAACGCTTCGGTCAGATTGATGTGTTGATTAATAATGCTGGTATTGTTATGAATGAAGAAGCGGAAGAAACCTCGCTTGAAAATTGGCAAAAAGTAATGAATATCAATGTAAATGGTGTTTTTATTACGGCAAAATTAGTGGGTAAACAAATGATCAAGCAGCAAAAAGGATCTATTATCAATATTTCTTCTATGTCTGGCTTGGTCGTAAACACACCACAGTATCAAGCCTCTTATAACACGTCTAAGGCCGGGGTTATTATGTTGACGAAAAGTCTGGCAATGGAGTGGGCTAAGTATAATATCCGAGTAAACACGATTGCTCCAGGATACATGGAAACAGAATTAACGAAGAAATTTTTTGAGCAAGGAGGAATAACGGAAACATGGATGGGAATGACGCCGATGGGCAGACCAGGACAGCCTGAAGAACTAGGCGGTATTGCACTGTACTTAGCGTCTGAAGCTTCTTCTTTTGCAACAGGTTCCGTTTTTACGATTGATGGGGGTTATACTGCATTATGATATCGCAGACTTTCTTGTCTTCTTCTGATGAGGCATTTGGCAAATAAAACTTGCGTTGTTTAAAACCACAATAATAAGGAATAGTAATAATGTGACAACACAACACGAATTTTTACTAAGGAGGTTTTATTGTGGCAAAAGTTGCGATAGTTACCGGATCAGCAGGAGGATTAGGCAAAGGAATCGCAAAAAGGTTGGGGAGAGACGGTTTTCGCATTGTCTTAAATGATATAAATAAAGACATGTTAGAAGAAACATTAAAGGAATTTGACGAGGTGGGAATCGAGACCATCGCGGTAAAAGGCGATGTTTCTAAAAGAGATGACCAATTTAACTTGGTTGAACAGGCAGTCAAAGAGTTTGGACAATTAGATGTGTTTGTGAATAATGCGGGGATTGATGCCGTATCGCCTTTCTTAGATATTGATGAAGATGAGCTGTCTAAGTCATTTGCGATTAATGTAAATGGAACGGTATTTGGGACCCAGGCAGCTGCAGAGCAATTCAAAAAACAGCAATCAAAAGGCAAGATCATCAATGCTTGTAGTATTGCTGGACATGAATCCTATGAAATGTTAGGTACTTATTCAGCAACGAAACATGCGGTACGTTCTTTTACACAGACAGCGGCAAAGGAATTGGCTGCAGATAATATTCGCGTGAATGCTTATTGTCCAGGTGTTGCTGGAACCTCAATGTGGGATCGTATCGATAAGGAAATGGTGAAATATTACGATAATATGGAACCCGGCGATGCCTTTAAAAAATTCTCTGAGGGTATTTTGCTAGGTCGGCCGCAGGAGCCAGAAGATGTGGCTAATTTAGTCTCCTTTTTGGCTTCAGATGATTCTGACTATATTACAGGTCAATCCATCCTTACCGATGGCGGGATCGTATTTAGGTAAACATAAGTATGATTCAAATCGTTTGATGAAAAGGATCCGTCGGTAATTTTGCGGCAACAATGCCAACACCGACACTAAGAGGAGTTCGAGGCACCATTTTTATTGAACAACCTCTATGGAGCGCACAAATACCCAAGCTAATCAACTGGTGAAGCTTGGGTATTTGTGCGATATTTCATGTTATACTCCGTGTGCTACTAATGATAAAATAATAGAAGCAATCTAAAAAGGACAGAAGAAAGGAGAACCTATGACAAATTTAACAACGAATCAAGCACAATTTATCTATCAAGACAAACCGATAACCATCGTATCTGGAGCTATTCATTATTTTCGGGTGGTGCCGGAATATTGGCAGGATCGTCTGGCTAAACTGAAGGCCTGTGGGTTTAATAGTGTGGAGACATATATCCCTTGGAATCTTCATGAACCCCAAGAAGGTCAATTTTATTTTGAAGGTATGGCAGATTTGACTGCTTTTATTGAATTGGCGGAAAAACAAGGATTATTTGTGATCTTAAGACCTACCCCTTACATATGTGCAGAATGGGAATTTGGTGGACTTCCGTCATGGTTATTAGCAGATAGGAATATGAGGCTGCGCTCCTCATTCCAGCCATTTTTAGAAAAGGTAGACGCTTACTTTGATCGTTTATTACCACTCCTTCAACCATATTTATCAACAAATGGTGGTCCAGTCATAGCGATGCAGATCGAAAATGAATATGGTAGTTTTGGAAATGATACCGCATACCTAGAATATCTAAGAGACAGCATGCGCACCCGTGGGATGGATGTATTGTTATTTACCTCTGATGGCGCGGAGGATTCGATGCTTCAAGGTGGGATGATTCCTGATGTGCTTGAAACCGTTAATTTTGGTTCAAATCCAGTGGGATCGTTTACTAAATTAAGAGAATACCAGTGTCATCAGCCGGTGATGTGTATGGAATTCTGGAATGGCTGGTTCGACCATTGGGGGGAAGAGCATCATACCAGGGATGCAAAAGAAGTGGCTGATGTATTAGATGGTATATTACAAGAGGGTGGCTCCGTGAATTTTTATATGTTTCATGGGGGTACCAATTTTGGCTTTTACAACGGGGCGAATCTGTTCGATACGTATGAACCAACGATTACAAGCTATGACAGTGATGCGCCACTGAATGAAGCAGGGGAACCAACCGAAAAATTCTATCAAATAAGAAACGTGCTTGAACGGCACTTTGAATTGCCCGATTTGGTATTACCTGAGCCGATATCTAAACAGGATTATGGAGAAATTAGATTAGCAGAGCAAGCTTCTTTGTTTGCTAACTTGAAAAATATCAGTAAAGCCATTCTATCTAAGCATCCAAATACGATGGAACAAATCGGTCAGGATTATGGCTTTATTCTGTATCAAACGTTTATCCCGGGTCCTAGGGAGTCCGGTGATTTGACTTTACAGGAGGTACATGATCGGGCATTAGTTTTTGCTGATGGCGTGCTGCTAGACGTGGTCGAACGCTGGGATCCCAGAGGCGTACCGTTAACGATTCCAGAACAGGGGTTGGAGCTCGCTATTTTGGTAGAGAATATGGGCAGGGTTAATTATGGCCCACACTTATGGGATGAGAAAGGCATTACCGAGGGTATACGGATTGGTAATCAATTTCTTTACGACTGGACGATCTATCCATTATCGCTAACTGATTTAACGGGACTGGCTTATGATACTGGCGCAGATGAGCAAAGTCCAGCTTTTTACAGGGGCAATTTTCATGTAAAAGAAGCAGCCGATACCTTTGTTTCTCTTGAAGGTTGGACAAAAGGTGTTGTCTTTATTAATGGATTCAACCTGGGGAGATATTGGCATAAGGGGCCGCAACAAACATTGTATCTGCCTGGACCACTGCTGAGAGAAGGAGAAAATGAAATCATTATCTTTGAGTTACATCGCAGGGAATCGGATAAAATTAGCTTGAGAGACACTCCAGCCCTAGGCTAAATAGTGATCGTTCCCACTAACAAGCTTCGTTCAGTAGAAACGAAGCTTGTTAAGTGGGAGTCTAGTTGACATAATACGAAACCGTCTGGAATCCGAGTGGAACTGTCCGGAAAGAATCCCAAAACGTCCGGAATACGTACAGAACCGTCCGCAAGCATATTGATCGTAGCAATGAATGGTACACGGTTCAGTATACGAGCGAAAGAAACTAAGCAATCATTGTGAAGTAAAGAACTGTCACATCGTTCTGGAATTGCTCTTGATATTATTCTAAGTTTCACTAACATGCCGTTTCTTCGGAAGTTGCACCGTAAATACAGTTCCTGTCTCGACTGTACTCTTAACAGTGATTTCTCCTTCATGTAACTGGACCACGTTGGCAGCAATCGACAACCCCAAACCAGAACCCTCTATCGCTCTTGTGCGGGAAGCGTCGACTCGATAAAAACGATCAAAAATTCTCTTTATTTCCTCTGATGATATGCCAATGCCACTATCTTCAAATATAATCGTCACTGCTTCTTCCGTTTCTCTCGCTTCCATCATAATACTGCCATTCTCTTTGTTATATTTAATAGCATTCGATAGCAGGTTGTCCCAGACTGTATGGAGCAAGGATGGGTCTCCATAAAAAACGATATCTGGAAGGGAATAACTGAGCATCATGCCTTTTTCATTGATCAGCCACTGATAATGACGAATTAATTCCTTTAATTGTTGATCAAGTTGGAACGATTTCTTTTTGAGGATATCCTGATCACGATCCAAGGACGCTAGCAGTAGTAATTGTTTTGTTAGGGAGGATAATCTTGTAATTTCTCCATTAATGATGTCGATATATTCCTTTCGATCTCGTTCATCTAACGAATGATCTTCCAATATATTGGTATAACCCTTGATGTTGGCTAATGGTGATTGAATGTCATGTGAGATATTGGAAATAAATTCTTTTCGTACATCTTCCATTTGTCCTAGTTTATTCGCCATCGAAGCAAAACTATTAGTGAGCTCTCCTAACTCATCTTTTCGTTTGCTATGAAGTGACACATCAAATGTACCATCGGCTATTTTTTTTGTTGCCTTGGTTAGTTTACTGATCGGTTTAACTAAGTACTTCGTGCTGAACAACACCAGCAAAACACTTAAGGTAATCGTTAATAATAATAGCCAAGCAAACAGCCAGTGCATTTCATTGAATAACAGCTTGATATCAGGTCGGATAAACAAGGCATAGCTTTCTCCTTGGTGAGTGATAGGAACGCCGATCGTATTCTGCAATTCATTCGCAAAAAAACCAGTGACAAAGGTTTGGTTAGGGAATTCGGCGATACCGTGATAGGTAGAACCAGATAGTACGCGTTTTTTGGTTTGACCAGGCAGTGCAGTTTCACGAAAGGAGGAACCGAAAAATGTATCCTCTCCCTGGGCATCAACGAGATATAATTGATAGCCGACTTGGGCGATGTTTTCTAAATAATCCTCGAGATGAACATCTGGATGGTTATCAATATAGGCAGTAATCGATTGAGCGATTTCTGTATTTTTTTGATCGTTGTCCGGTTTTAAGGCATGGTGATAATAAATGTTACATACAAGGAAAGCAATTACGCTGCTGATAATCATAATACAAACCGTCATTGCGACATATTTGATATAAAAAGATTTCATGATTGCTTTTCCACCAATGAGTATCCGATTCCTCGCACTGTTTTTATCTGGAAGTCATCGGTTACATCACGAAACCTTTCTCGTAATCGTTTGATATGCACATCCACCGTTCGATCATCTCCTTGAAAATCGATTCCCCAAATCTGCTCGATTAGTTGTTCTCTGGAGAAAACTTGCGAAGGGTGGGACATTAGTAAATATAACAATTCAAATTCTTTTAGTGGTAAAAGCAGCGTACGATTAAGCGTGAACACTTCATAACTTTTTTTGTCGATTTTGATTTGTCCCATTTGAATACAGGACGTTTCATTGGTAGGAGTGTAACGCCTGAGCAGTGCCTTGATGCGATACACTAATTCTTTTGGTTCAAATGGTTTGACCAAATAATCATCCGTTCCAGCAAAAAAGCCTTGCTCCTTATCCTCAATCTGATTCTTTGCCGTCAGTAGTATAATGGGAATATCATAATGACTGCGAATTTCTCTGGTTAATTCATAACCATTCATAAATGGCATCATGATATCCACTACCGCTAGTTGACATGCTTGTTTTTTTAATACAGATAGCGCTTGTACACCATCTTGTGCCTGATGGACGATATAACCTTGCGTAGTTAAATGATGCTCGACAAACTTCAACATATGTTGGTCATCATCTACAATTAGAATATTGGTCATGTTTCATAACTCCTATGTTTGTTTATTTTAGGTCAGCGATCTAGGGATTTTAAGCTGATACATTATCACATCTGTTCTTATCATATTAACATAATTTCCCGTCTTGCATCTCCATGACGTGATCTGCATAAGATAACGTATCGGAATCATGGGTAACCATCAAGGTGGTGATGTCCAATTGTTTCGTTATATCACGAATTAAGTTCATAGCTTCGGTAGATCGTTTGGAATCAAGGCTTGCCGTTGGTTCATCAGCGAATAATACCTGTGGTTGATGAATAACGGCACGGGCAATCGCTACCCGCTGTTTTTCTCCGCCGGATAGGGAGGAGGGATAAGCGGAAGAACGATGTTGCATGTCTACACGTTCAAGTAGCTGTTCGACTGCTTGAGCTTGTTGTTTTTTGTTTTGTTTCGTAATCGCTACCTCTAACATAAAAGTCAGCTGCTCTGCTACTGTTAAGAAAGGGACAAGGTGGGCAAATTGAAACACAAATCCAAATTGTTCAGCCCGAATTTTCCGCACTTGATCAGGGTTTAAGCTGGTCAAATCTATAGAGTCAAAATAAATATGACCGCTAGTAGCTGGCTGCAGACCTGCAGCAATGGTAAGCAGTGTGCTTTTTCCAGATCCGGAAGCCCCGGTAAGTGCTGTGATACCTCCTCGTGGCAGAGCAAGGTCAATTCCTTTGATGATTTCTTCTTCTATCTCTCCTGTTTTAAATGTCTTATGGATATTTGATAATGTTAAAATCGACATGTTAATTCTCTCCTTGTTGAATAGCTTGTAAGGGGGCGGCTTTTCGAATTTGAAGACCAGAAATGGTAGCCCCTAAGAAACCTATGATCAAAAAGATGATTGAAAGCTGCAAAGTGGTAGCACCGGTTAAATGAAATGGCATACCCTTTGGAGCAAACAGATTAAACAATTGGCTGAAAATGGTAGAAAAAATCAGTGCGATGATCGTAATGAATAGCATTTGGCCCCAGATCATAGCAAACAAGGTCGTTGTCTTTACACCAATCGCTTTTAGAATCCCATATAGTCCCATCTTTTGGACATTCATCATATAAAAGAAAATTCCGAATAACAACCCGCTTATAACAATCAAAAACCAAATAATCATCGTGAGTGACAACTGTTCTGCCTGGTAACTGGGAATGGTGTTGAGAAATTCTGACAGGGAGTACGCTTGCAAATTTTCGTCATCAATCGCCGCTTGATTATCTGGTGAGAAGATTAATTGCATCTGATCGGTCTGATACATTTGCTGGTAGTCTTCTACATGCAGGTAAGCTACCGGTGCATGACTGAATTTACTTTCATCAACAAATCCAGTCACGGTAAAGTTTTGATCAGTTTGCTGGCTCGTAAGTGTATCACCTATTTGTATACCTTCTTCGTGCAAGGTTTGATCCAAGATTACATCTCCATCGTCTACTTGAACAAAATCATCCGAATTGGTTGACGTAACAAATGCTACGCTGTGTTGTTTATCTGTTTGATCATGTAAGAACCCCATTTGAATCGAAAAAGCTGTTGCCTGATTATCAGTGGTTATTTGTTGGTTATCGATACTTGATAGGTTATAATTATCCTCGGCGTCTGCTGACATATAGATGGTGCCATCTGGTAAATTTTTAATTAAGGCGGCATTGTCTTGGGAAAGCCCATTTGCCAGACCTGATATCATAAATGTTAATAAACTAACCAAAAAGACGATGGATCCCAATATTAAAAAACGTATTTTATTCTTTTTGATTTCTTTCCATCCTATTTTCATTTTCATACCTCCAATACCTTCCTTTCAAGTATACGATCGCTTTATGAATGAAAGATGAACAAAACGTTACAATCAAGAATAAAGCTATTATGTATAAAAGCCGGGTTGGAGGCATGGTCTAAATTATTTTTGTTAGTGTAATGGTTGATAAATAGTGTTAAAATAGAAGAATAAGTTGGCAAGGGCGTTTTTTGTCGTAAATTGGAAAAATAGGTGCAACATATTAAAATGGCAATCTACGTCATACATTCCATCGTAATGAGAGAGTTTTAGATAGTAGGGGGATCGCAAATGAACGGCTTCATGCGTTTTTTTTATCAGTTTGGTAATTGGTTGTTTAATATGATGTATTTACAAGTATTGTGGTATGGTTTTACAGCGATTGGTTTAGGAATATTCGGAATAGTGCCCGCCACACTGGCTACGGCTGCCGTCATACATAAATGGTTTAAAGAAGGTAGCGATATCTCGGTTTATAAAGTGTTTTGGCAAACATATAAGAAAGCGTTTTTGAAAGGGAATGGATTAGGTCTGATCTGGTTTGTTATCGGTATATTTTTTTATGCTGATTATGTAATTTCCAGAGATATGATTCAATCTTTTTATTTTCATATATTTATTGTTGTTATTATGGTGTTATATACGATCACTGTATTTCATTTCTTCGTTGTCTATAATCGATATGAGCTCACCTTTTTCCGTTATTTTAAGCAGACCGTTCTGATTGGGCTTATTCGTCCATTTGAGTCATTAGCGATGTTAATTGCTTTGTTTCCATTATATTACTTATACAATTTCTTACCTGTTCTAGTGATATTTATGGGTGTACCATTAACCCTTTATCCTCTGTTATGGTTCTCTTATCGAGCTTGTGTTGCTGTTGAAGAGAAGAGTGCAGCAATGCAAGAGTCAGACCCAGAACCGGAAGAAAATTAAACAACAGGTGCATGTGCAGGAGGGGACATGGTGATAAAGTCAAAATTATTTAAACAATATATATTTTCCTATTTTATTATGTTTTTTATACCTTTTGTTGTCATGTGTTCAATTATTTATTTGAACTCTGTTTCGGATTTGAAAGAGGAGATCGAGCAATCGAATATTGGTAAATTAGAACAAGTGGCCACAATTACAGATGAACGAATGCAAGAGTTGGATATGATCGCTAATCGAATTGCCTATGACCCGAGACTAACTCCTTATATGGTCCGACATCAATACTATAGTTCTGAGGCAATCAATGAATTAAGAAAATATAAGGCAAACAGTTCTATTATTGATGAGCTGATGATTTACTATCATGGAACGGATGCTATTTATTCATCAAAGGGTTCTTCTTCCTTGCAGCCTGCTTTTGAACAATATAATTGGGATGCGGAGATGATTGATGAGGCGATAGAGGCAAATGTACCTGTCACCTCCATTGTGGATGAGGAAGAGGGACAGAGTGGAAAATTTCAGTATATTAATTATTTTGTACCGATAACATTAGATAATAATAATAGTTATGGCACAGTTGCTTATGTTATTCGTGAAAGAACAATGAATGAGCTTATTGCCAATACGATGAATGATATGCGAGGTAATGCCTATATTCTGTCAGAGCATGATCAAGTTATTGCGGAAACGGCTAATGAGGAAGAGATTGACATATCAAATATAAGTTTGGAAGAACGGACCTTTGGTGAAGTTAACAGCATAAAGCTAGATGGAGAGAGTTACTCGATGGCTGTTGTAGAATCAGAAGAGACAGGCTGGAAATTTGTTATCATGATGAAGAGTTCCCAGTTTTTTGAGCGATTATCCAATACGGTTATTGTCATGGTATTATTATGTGTGAGTCTGTTTATCATCGGAAGTGTATTAACTTTATTCTTGGCTAGAAGGCAATATCAGCCGATTCGATCGCTCTTTAACTCTATTAATAAGAATCGAAAAACAGACTCAAAAGGCATTAATGAATTAGAAACCATTAAACGAACGGTGACATCCGTATTTGAAGATCATGAAATGTTGAGTGAAACGATCTATAAACATCAAACCTTTGCCAAGGACCAGTTTTTAACGAAGATCATTAAAGGTGATTTTTCTACAGAAGAAGAGATTGATAACTATAACGAAACACTATATCTGGATATTGATGGGGATTATTATTGTTCTTTAATTGTATCGTTAGAAGAAAAACTATCTAACGAGGAAATTATAGAACGTGAAACCATTTATGAATTATTTACCAATGTCTCCACCAAGGATATAACAGCTTACGGTATTGACTTATTGAATATGGATGCTGTTGCACTAATTGTCAAATTTAAAGGTAATTTGCAAACTGCTGAAAAAAAACGTAAAGAATTTGTACAAAAAATGAATGATGAGGTCAAAGATGTTTTAGGATTCAAACCGATGGTGGGAGTGGGAAAGATTTACGATCGTAAAACAATGATTAACCGATCGTATATTGAAGCACTAGCCGCCTTGGATTATAAATATTTATACAGTGAGGGAAGTAACCTTTATTTTGAAGAGATGAAAGAGCATGAATTTGCTGTAGGGTATCCAAGGGAAGATTTATTGAAAATTATTCAAAGTATTAAACAAGGTGATAAAGAGGTTGCACAAGAAACCTTGTCTTCTATTTTTAAATCTTTTCAAAACAATAAGCAGTCTTTATCATTCTTAAGAGCAATTTGTTTCGATGTGATTAATACCGTCATTAAAACCATCACAGAAATGGGAATAAAACCATCTCGAGAAACCTATGAGCGAATCTTTGATTTTCGTTCATATGAACAATTACATCAGGAGTTATTCAAGTTAATGGAAACTGCTTGTAAAGAAGTGAATGAGAGTAAGAAGAGCCATAATGAGCAATTGAAAAACGATATTACTGATTACTTGAATAAGTATTTTATGTTATACGATCTTTCCTTGGAAAAAATCGCTATTGAGTTTCGCTTGTCCGCCTCTTATGTAAGCCGATTTATTAAAGAACAGACGGGCTACACTTTTAAGCAATATGTACAATATTTGCGAATGGAGGAAGTCAAGAAACAGCTGACTACTACGGATAAACCAATTAAGGCAATTGTAATGGATGTTGGCTATAAAGATGTTGCCAATTTCACCCGTAAGTTTAAAAATGAGGTAGGGATGACACCAGGGAAATACCGCCAATTTTATACAGAATAGTAAAACGAAGAGCTGCTGCAAAAGTAGCTCTTTTTCTTATACGAACTCAAAATTATTATACTTACAAGCATTAAAGTGCTTTTTATACTGTTTCTGCGGCGATTTACTTGTGTTAATTAATATAAAACATGACCGTATTACACTTTTAACCCAAGGTATAATTTTTTTCCTCGAACATCTTCTTCGTGGGATATTTTTCCAGTATCTATTGTTTAGAACCTTTCTTTTTGTATAAATTCCACTTGAACACTGTCTGAAAGTATTAATTGAATAAGATTTCTTCCTTTATGTCAATAGAATCGTTTCTCTTCATGAGATGCAAATGATGATGGAGAGATAAACCCAACATCAGTCATTACATATAAAACATAAAAGGGTGATATCAATTATTACATATATATTTCGTTCTCACATATTTACACAGTGAAAAACAAAGACGAACTATAACTTTATACCTTTGTTTGAAGGTGAATGACAAATCTATTTACAAAATACATATTGAATGCATCGGCTAAACAAACGTATTATGTAAGCAGTTACAAAACTGGTGTGGAGGCTTATCACGCTAAAAGCATAAATAATTAGTCTATCATTTGGAAAATGATAATGGTGTCCTGGCAAATGAATATGAACTTTTAAGGAGGTGAGTGTAGCTGTACGAAAGTAAATAACAAATATACAAGGGGGTATAAACATGAAGCATGGATTAATGATTTTGTTTATTAGTTTCTGGTGTTTTATTTTAATGGCATGTAATAGCAATGAGGACGTGGAAGGAGATTCGACAAGCGTAGAAGATTCCGCTTCAGAAGCAGAAGTAAATAAAGAAGGGTTCCCTATTGTGGACGAGGAAATCACTTTATCTATGATTGCTCCTGGTACTGGTCAAGAAGATTGGGAAAACATGGAGACTTTAATGGATTATGCAGAGATGACCAATATTCAATTCACTTATGATACGCCTCCAATAACAGATTTTCAAACAAAATTGAATTTAGCCTTTGCCAGTGGAGATATTGCTGATGTAATCTATGCGGCTGGCTCTGATAATCTCACTCCGGGAATGGAAGTGGACTATGGTCAACAAGGGATATTGATTCCGTTAGAAGATTTAATTGCAGATTATGCACCAAATATCCAAAGCATATTAGATGAAAATCCAAATATAAAAAAGTCAATCACTACGGTAGACGGCCATATTTATTCTTTACCACGTATTGCGGAAGGTGGCTCCTCGGCCCTTTGGATTAGAGGCCCTATGTGGTATAACGGTACATGGTTAGAGGCACTAGAGGTAGAAGAATTACCAAAAACAGTTGACGAATTTTATGATTTATTAGTTCGTTTTCGTGATGAAGATCCGAATGGCAACGGAGAAGCGGATGAAATTCCATTAATCGATGTTGAAATGGATAGTACTCGTCCTTGGTTGCTGCCGGCTTTTGGTATCAAAGAGTGGGGGATTGAAGAATTTGATGGGGAGGTGCATTATGCCCCAATTACAGAGAATTATAAAGAGTATTTGACATTTATGAATAAATTACATGATGAGAATTTACTTGATCACGAAACATTTTCTCAATCTGATGAGCAGAAGAAAGCAAAGGGACAAGAAAATAGATTAGGTGTTTTTCCTGACTGGTTCTCTTTCTTTACTACAGGTCAAGAAACAGAAGAATCGGTAAATAATCCTATGTTTTTTCCATTAACCAGCGAATGGTCAAAAGAACCTTTAATGCCTTTAAATACAGGGATTGGCCGTGGTACTTTTTCAATCACAAGCAATAATGAACATCCTGAAGCGACAATAAGATGGATAGATTACTTTTATACTGCTGAAGGCAGAGCTTTCTTAAACATGGGCCCTGAAGGAATTATGTGGGAACGTGGTGAAAATGGAGAAATTGTAGACTTAGATATTCCAGAAGGATATGACAGTAGAGAGGATTATCGAGCAACCATTACACCAGATTATGGGATAGCAGCACCAACCATTACTTATCCAATAGAAGGAATAGAAATAAACGATTTTGATAAATTTATTGAAGCTGAAACGGATGAGAAAATTGCACCTTATGGAGAGGTCGCTTTTCCAGAGGTTTATTTAACGAAAGATGAACAAGATGAGATTAATACTATTGAGGTGGATCTTGAATCATATGTACGACAAATGGAAGCGAAGTTTATTACAGGTGTGGAGCCAATTTCCAACTGGGAAAGTTATGTAGGTACTATTGAGAACATGAATATTGAACGTTACGTAGAAATATACCAAGCTGCTTATGATCGTTGGGCAGACAGTTAAATAAGCGAAAGAGACTAGCAATATGGTCTACTGCAAGTCTCTTTTTCTTGAAAAAGGATTACTGCTAGACAAACAATTTTATTTTCTCAAAAATAATCTTGTAATAGTCATTTCATCAGTTGTTGACAACATTAACTAATCACCTGTATAAAAAAGATTGCTCATTAAAAATCATATATAGTCTGTACATTGACAGCTGGAAAACAAAAAACAGAGGAATTTTTGTTTTTCAGCCTTTCTAATAACATAAATGACAAATCATACATAAACAACAAATTTTACATATAGCAATATACATGAAAGCAGGTCATATATGGAAAACGCAATCATACCAATTCTCGAAAGACAAGTCACAACAAGAAATACATATTGAATGGTCAAATGCAGCAAGGTATTATGAAAGCAATTACAAAACTGCCGTTATCGCATTTTTATCAAAAATTACTTTTGTACTTGATCGATTTTAGTATGTAATAGTTGCATGGAAAAAGTTTGTTGCATAATGTAACAAATCAATTGTATTTTTATAGAATCATCAGGTAGATTTTTGATAGCGATAACAAAACGGTCAGTTTATGTAAAATAATAGAAAAGAGGGGATGAACATGATGAAAGAGAAATTATTGTATTTGTTTATTGGTTTACTGTTATTCGTTGTGCTGGCTGCATGTAGTGACAATTCAACAGACAGTGTTGCGGAAAACAACGAAGAGGGGGCTTCATCTGATTCTGCGGAAGAAGTAAATACAGAGGGCTTCCCAATTGTAGATGAGGAAATTACCTTATCTTTGATCGCACCAGGGACTGGAATGGAAGATTGGGAAAACATGGAGACCTTACAGGAATATGCAGATATGACAAATATTCAATTCAACTATGATACGCCTCCAATGGCTGATTTCCAGACAAAATTAAACTTAGCATTTGCTAGTGGCGACATTGCTGATATTATTTTTGCAGCAGGTTCAACAGATTTTACACCAGGTATGGAAGTTGATTACGGTCAGCAAGGTGTATTAGTTCCATTAGAAGGGCTAATTGATGAATATGCACCAAATATTAAGAAGCTGCTAGATGAAAATCCAGATATAGAAAAATCAATCACTACAGTAGATGGACATATATACTCCTTGCCACGTATTTCTCAAGGGGATTTCGGTGCTGTTTGGTACAGGGGACCAATGTGGTATAACGGTCGCTGGCTAGATGAACTAGGAGTAGAGGAATTACCTAAAACGATTGATGAATTTTATGACTTATTAGTTCGTTTTCGGGATGAGGATCCAAATGGGAATGGGGAAGCAGATGAGATTCCTCTAATTGATGTGCAGATGGAAAGTACTCGTCCATGGTTGTTGGGTGCATTCGGTTTAAAAGAATGGGGAATTGACGAAGTAGATGGAGAGGTTCGTTACACACCGATTACCGAAAATTATCAAGCATATCTAGAATTTATGAACAAGCTATATGATGAGAACTTATTAGATCATGAGACTTTCTCGCAAGCAGATGAACAAAAGAAAGCAAAAGGACAAGAAAATCGCATAGGTGTATTCCCTGATTATTTTTCTTTCTTTACTACTGGTGAGACCGAAGAAGAATCGATGAACAATCCGATGTATTATCCATTAACAAGCGAATGGACTTCTGAGCCACTGTTACCAGAAAGTCCTGGGTTGAATCGAGGAACTTTTGCCATTACGAATAATAATGAACATCCAGAAGCTTCTATACGGTGGGTTGACTATTTCTATTCACCAGAAGGAAACAAGTTCTTGAACATGGGGCCTGAAGGGGTCATGTGGGAAGAAGGAGAGAATGGTGAAATTGTTGAATTAGAAGTACCATCACAATTTGAAAGTTCAGAAGACTGGCGTGGTACCATCACACCAGATTATGGAATTTCAACACCAACACTTGCTCAGCCAATCGAAGGAAAAGAAGTTAGTGAATTTACTCAATTTGTGCAGGCAGAGACGGATGAAAAGTATGTACCTTATAGTGAGGTACCATTTCCTTTAGTATATTTAACACAAGAAGAACAAGAAGAATTAAATGCCATTGAAGTGGATTTACAATCATATGTAGAACAGATGGAAGCAAAATTCATTACAGGTGTAGAACCAATCTCAAATTGGGATGCTTATGTCAGCACGATTGAGAATATGAATATTGAGCGTTATATTGAAATCCATCAAGAAGCTTATGATCGTTGGGCAGAAAGTTAATTGATTGGGGGAGAATGTCTCTTTTTATAGAGGCATTCTTTCTATAAAATGCTTAGCATTTTATAGGCGAATTAGATAAGATCATTGTACGACAAATTAGTCGCGAAGTTATGTTATGAAATGAAAACCTTTACATCCATGCGTATTACACAAGAAAAAGAGTAATTGATTGGGTAAGACACTTATCATTAGAGAAATTGTGAGACCATTTTAAATAAATAAGTGTGCTCAAACGAAAGGGGAAAACAAATGAAGTTAAAGCTTGCATATGTTGTTTTTAGCCTATTGTTATTTACAGTCTTGGTTGCATGTGGAGATGATTCCGCTGGTGAAGAAAATGAGTCGTCAACTAACGATGCAGTGGAAGTGAAGAAAGAAGGGTTTCCTATTGTTGAAGAAGAGATTACTTTGTCATTGATCGCTCCAGGCACCGGTTTGGAAGAATGGAGTGAAATGGAAACACTGAAACAATATTCAGAGATGACAAATGTTGATTTCCATTACGATACTCCTCCAATGGCTGATTTTCAGACAAAATTAAATTTGGCTTTTGCTAGTGGAGATATAGCAGATATTATATTTGCAGCAGGGAGCGATAATTTAACCCCATCTATGGAAGTGGATTATGGTAAACAAGGGACTTTAATTCCATTAGAAGAATTAATTGATGAATATGCTCCTCATTTTAAGGCATTGATGGAACAAAATCCTGAAATAAGAAAGTCCATTACGACTAGTGATGGGCACATCTATGCCTTGCCAGTAATTAATCAGCATCCAACATCTGCATGGCCAGCCGGTCCGCTTTGGTATAACGGAGAATGGCTGGACGCTCTTAATATTACAGAGTTACCTAAAACAACGGATGATTTGTATGAGTTGTTGGTTCGTTTTCGTGATGAGGATCCAAATGGAAATGGAGAAGCGGATGAAATACCATTGATAGATGTCAAAATGGAAAGTTCAAGAACTTGGTTTCTTGCGGCATTTGGTATGAAGGAATGGGGCATAGAGGCTGTTGGCGACCAAGTTCGTTATGCACCTATCAGCGATAACTATTTGGAGTATTTAACTTACATGAATACATTGTATGAAGAGAACTTACTTGATCCTGAAACATTCTCTCAAGCTGACGAACAAAAAAAGGCAAAAGGTCAAGAAAACCGACTTGGCTTATTCCCTGATTGGTTTTCTTTCTTTACTACGGGTCAAGCAGAGGAAGACGCTATTAATAATCCAATGTTTCACCCATTAGTCAGTGACGTATCGCCCGAAATCGTTTTGCCAGGGAATCCAGGTATAAATAGAGGGGCCTTTGCCATTACCAAAAACAATGAACATCCTGAGGTTTCCTTAAGATGGGTAGATTATTTGTATTCCAGAGAAGGTAGAGATTTCTTTGATCAAGGCCCTGAAGGTTTTCTGTGGGAGATGGGAGACGATGGGGAGAGGGTTTTCTTGGATATACCAGAAGAGTACGATAGTAGTGAAGATTATCGGGGTACGCTAACGCCGGCATATGGTATTCCAGTGCCGATGCTAGTTGATCTAGTAGAGAATGCACCACGTTCTGATTTTGATTTATTCATAGAATCAGAAACGCAAGAAAAAGTCGATCAATATGCTGAAACAGCTTATCCCTTAACCTATCTAACGAATGATGAACAAGAACAAATCAATTCCATTGAAGTCGATTTACAATCCTATGTAGAACAAATGGAGGCGAAATTTATTACGGGCGTTGAGCCTTTATCTAATTGGGATCAATATGTTAAAACCATTGAAAATATGAATATAGCAGAATACGTCGATATTTATCAGGAAGCCTATGATCGGTGGGCTAGTAATTAAACGACATTAGTAGATCTGACTTATTTGTTGGTAAAAGCAAATAAGTCAGATTATTTTAAAAGATAAGACAGTTTATGATCATTGATATAATAGAACTTGGAATGGTTGACCTTGAACGAATGGTGGTACCGATAAGATGGATGAGGCAAAGTAGCCAGGCCATTTATTCCATAAAGTAAAGTTGATGGTTTGTAAGTGCTAGGAAACGCTCGAGAAATAGGTTCCGTTTCGATGCATAGGACATGTAAGTGCAGGCGTGGTGATTGTCGTCATGATTTTAGCCTGCGAACCTTCAGCGCTCGCCTAGCACAAAAAACGGGCAAACTCATCACTAAAGAAAGCAAACTACTTTACATCATCTATCTTATCAGCAGTTCCGTATCTTCTTTGAGTGGTCGGTAATGCACCCGACGGAATTGCCCGGTTTTTCTTATTAATGAAACCAATATGTCTTATAAGATGTGTGTTAATAAGACAATCGCAAAAACCACATACCAATCAATTTTCACATATTGTAGACGGCTGAAACCCTTTGATAATCAAGACTTTATCACATTTTGTATAAATTCAATGACAATCAAAAATAAAAATCACATATTGATAACGTTTTCCCAAAAAGCGTATGATGAAAACAGTTTCACGGCATGCAACAACCGAAAAAAGGAGGAATATGTAGATGGATTCAGGAACAGCTACAGCAAATAAGAAAGATAACAATATTGCTAAAAGCATGAAGAAAAGTAAATGGAAGAAGATACTACAAAATTGGCAGCTTTACATCTTTATTTTACCAGCTGTTTTGTATTTTATTATTTTCCATTATGTCCCGATGTATGGAATTCAAATTGCATTTAAAGATTATGTACCTTCCCTAGGGTTTTTAGGAAGTGATTGGGTAGGATTGAAACATTTTGAAAGGTTTTTTGATTCTTATTATTTCTGGGATTTATTGAAGAATACATTAGGAATTAGTGTATACGAATTAATTGTTGGTTTTCCTTTGCCAATTATCTTGGCCTTATTATTAAATGAGGTAAAGGATGGAATTTATAAGCGTACGGTGCAAACGGTTACCTATGCACCACACTTTATCTCTGTTGTGGTTATTTCTGGTATGATAATTGCCTTCTTATCACCAACAACAGGTATCATTAACCACTTTATTACGTTTTTAGGCTTTGATCCAATTAGCTTTATGAGTGATCCAAAGTGGTTTAAGACCGTTTATGTATTATCGGGTGTATGGCAAAGTACCGGTTGGGGAACGATTATTTACTTAGCTGCCTTGTCAGGTGTAGATCCGCAGCAGCATGAGGCTGCTATCGTAGATGGTGCAACCAGATTCCAGCGGATTCTTTATATTAATATCCCGACTTTAGTGCCAACAATGGTTATCTTATTAATTATGAACTTAGGTAATATTATGGCGCTTGGTTTTGAAAAGATCTTACTATTACAGAATCCATTAAACATGGAATCATCAAATGTAATTGCGACTTTCGTGTATCAAGCCGGTTTATTAGATGCACAGTACAGCTTTGCGGCAGCGGTTGGCTTATTCAACGCTGTTATCAACGCGATATTGTTAATTGCCGTTAACCAAATCGCCAGAAAAACAAGCGAAACAAGCTTATGGTAAAGGAGGTTTATAAGTATGGACTCTAATATTTTTGAAACAAGAAAAGACAAAATGTTTAAATTATTCGTCTATTTTTGCTTGACCGTGGCCTTAGTTGCCGTTTTATATCCATTAATCTATATTGTTAGTGCGTCGATCAGTAATCCATCTATGGTGAACTCAGGACAAATGTGGTTATGGCCAAAAGATATTACATTTGAAGGTTATCGTTTGATTTTTGGCAATGACTCCATTTGGCAAGGTTATTTAATGACTGTCGTGTATACTGGATTAGGTACTTTTATCAATTTATTAGTAACGATCCCAGCGGCATATGCCTTAGCTCGGAAAGATTTTTATGGAAGAGGATTCTTTACTGCTTTATTTGTACTTACCATGTTTTTTACAGGTGGATTAATCCCTACGTACTTAGTGGTTCGAGACTTGGGGTTAATTGATACAATCTGGGCAATGGTGCTTCCGAACGCAGCAGCGGTATGGAATATTGTCATTGCTCGCGTGTTCTTCCAGTCTACGATTCCTAGAGGCTTGGAAGAGGCAGCGACAATTGATGGGGCAACGAATTTTAAATTGTTCTTCAAAATTATCCTGCCTTTATCTGCTCCAATTATTGCGGTAATGGCTTTATTCTATGGTGTTGGTCACTGGAACGGTTATTTCAATGCCTTAATTTATATTTCTGATCGTGATTTATTTCCATTGCAGTTAGTATTAAGAGAAATTTTAGTATTGCAGGATATGTCTTCTAATAATACCAATATGACAGGGGAAGCGGCACAGTTGATCCACAGTAATCAACAGCTGGCAGCCATTATTAAATATGGGGTAATGATTGTTTCCTCTTTACCAGTTATTATCGTTTATCCGTTCTTACAGAAGTATTTCGTAAAAGGGGTTATGATTGGCTCATTAAAAGGTTAATAAAGCTTAACAGATAAACGAACCATATAATGAATCGATGGGAATTGCTTGCAGGGCTAAGATAGTTATCGTGTCAGAAAACTCAGTGCAAGTATTTATCCATAAAGTCTTCGATCATTTCATTTAGGGAGGTGAAAAGCAGGGACAACGCGTAAGTACATGTAATTTGGGACATTCTATTCTTAAAAAAAGAGAGGGTACAACATATGAGAAAATACTTAATTTTTACCTTAATTAGTGTGTTATGTATCGGCTTATTGGCCGCATGTGGTGGTGATTCATCAGATGAAGGTTCAGAGTTAGCTTCCACCGATGAAACAGTTGAAATCAATGAAGAAGGTTTTCCGATTGTCGATGAAGAGATTACCTTATCATTGATGGCTCCAGGTACTGGTTTGGAAGATTGGGAAGACATGGAGACACTTCAGGAGTATGCAGAGATGACTAACATAAATTTGTCTTATGACACACCTCCTGTCAGTGATTTTCCAACCAAATTAAATTTGGCTTTTGCAAGTGGGGATATTGCTGATATTATCTATGCAGCTGGATCAGACGACTTTACTCCTGGTATGGAAGTGGATTATGGTCAACAAGGAGTACTGGTTCCATTAGAAGATTTAATCGCAGAGCATGCCCCGAATATTCAAAAATTATTAGATGAAAATCCAGAGATTGAAAAATCCATTACGACAGTGGATGGTCATATCTACTCGTTGCCTCGTGTTGCTGAAGGCGGTTCATCAGCTCTATGGTATACTGGTCCGATGTGGTATAACGGAAAATGGTTAGATGAATTAGGAGTAGAAGAACTACCGAAGACAATAGATGAGTTTTATGATTTATTAGTCCGATTCCGTGACGAAGATCCGAATGGCAATGGGGAAGCAGATGAAATTCCATTATTAGACGTAGAAATGAACAGTACTCGTCCTTGGTTATTAGCCGCATTTGGCTTGAAAGAATGGGGAATTGACGAGGTAGATGGTGAAGTACGTTACACCCCTATCACCGAAAATTATAAAGAGTACTTAACATTTATGAATAAATTGTACGAAGAAAACTTATTAGATCAAGAAACATTCTCGCAATCTGATGAGCAGAAGAAAGCAAAAGGACAACAAAACCGACTAGGGTTATTCCCAGATTGGTTCTCCTTCTTTACTACTGGTGAAAGCCAGGAAGAAGCAATGAATAATCCAATGTTTCATCCATTGACTAGTGAATGGTCAGAAGAACCAATGATGCCATTAAGCCCAGGGTTAACACGAGGAACGTTCTCGATCACATCGAATAACAGCAATCCCGAAGCGACTATTAGATGGATTGATTATTTCTATTCTCCTGAAGGATATGCCTTCTTGAACATGGGTCCAGAAGGAGACCTTTGGGAACGTGGTGACGATGGAGAAGTCATTGAACTGGATCCACCTGAGGGATATGATAGTTCGGAAGATTATCGCGGCACGCTAACCCCTGATTACGGTATTGCTACACCAACTGTTACCTATCCAATTGAGGGGAAAGAAGAGTCTGAATTTGATCAATTTGTTCGAGCGGAAACAGAAGAAAAGATTGAACCATATGGCGAATTACCGTTTCCGCTAGTTTATTTAACGAAAGATGAACAAGATGAGCTAAATACGATTGAAGTGGACTTGGAGTCTTATGTAGAACAGATGGAGGCGAAGTTCATCACAGGAGTAGAACCAATGTCTAATTGGGATTCTTATGTTGAGACAATTGAAAATATGAATATTGAAAGATATATTGAAATTAATCAAGCAGCCTATGATCGTTGGGCAAGTAATTAATTTCAGTTAACAAGTGGATGGCTCGTTTTGTAATCAAAAGGACGAGCCATCCTTGTATATCTGCAGCTAAAGAGTGACATACATATGCGGTTCATTGACAAGATGGAATAAGCGCTAGTTAGAGAAGTGGTGCTAATGATCAACATTGACAACCATTTGTCATGTGGTAGTATACAGGAAATAGAACTAGGGATACAGTCGTTTGTTATCGTTTCATTTGAAGACGGAAATTATTATCAAATGAGAAAATTCGATAGCTCAAGGCTTCATATATGCTTAAGCTAGGCATATTGCCATAAAGATCTAAGATTTGATTTCTGCTGAAAGAGCGGAGGAGATCATGTCGTCACATTATAAAAGACAACCGATGCCGAGGAGAATCTAATGCACGAACTTTTCATTGGATGGCTCGAGCCAGTAAACACGATCTTGATTTTCGTGAGCAAACTCGATGTATAACTCGTTTCGCTAAAGTCAGCTGGAACAGGCAGTGCACTGGAGTAATGCTTAAATAAATAAATGAGGATGTGATTGTAATGAGCGAGCATACCGAAATCGAACGCGGGGTGCACAATTATAGTGCAGAGGACAAATGGGTAAAACCAAACGACCCTGCTGTATTAGAAAAACTGGAATGGTTTAAGGATCAGAAGTTGGCATTGATGATGCACTGGGGTCCCTATTCACAAATTGGCCTGGTGGAGTCATGGGCACTGAGCGATGCAGATGGCGACTGGTCGAGAGATGATGTCGACTGGGAAGAGGATATGGAAGAGTTCAAACGTCAGTATTTTAATCTGAACAAAACTTTTAATCCTATTCGCTTTCAACCAGATAAATGGGCTGAACAAGCCAAAAAAGCAGGATTTAAGTATTTGATTTTCACAACCAAACACCATGATGGCTTTTCGATGTGGAATACAAAACAATCTGATTATCGCATTACTGGTGCAGAATGTCCTTTCCACACGCATCGATATGCCGATATTTGTAAGCATGTATTTACTGCATTCAGGAAGCAAGGAATCGGGATTGCCGCTTATTTTTCCAAAGCTGATTGGCATACACCCTACTATTGGGCACCAGGAATGGAAAGAAAACATCATATGTGGAGAGGACCATCCTATGATCCAGAAGAGTATCCATGGATGTGGGAAAACTTTGTATCCTTTACACATCGTCAGATACTCGAGTTGCTGACAGAATATGGAGAAATCGATATTCTATGGTTGGATGCCGGATGGGTTGGTAAAGGAAAACAAGATATTCGTTTGGGAGAAGTGGTTGCTGAAGGGCGTAAGCATCAACCAGGTTTACTAACGGCTGACCGTACGATAGGTGGAGAACATGAAAACTATATTACCCCAGAGCAGACGATACCGGATAGAGCTCTTCATATCCCGTGGGAAAGCTGTATTTCAATTGCTACCTCCTTTGCTTTTAAATATGAGGATGAGTATAAATCATTACGTGAAATTGTGCATGCCTTGATTGAGATCGTTGCCAAAGGTGGTAATCTTGCCTTAAATGTACCACCACAACCAGATGGTCGACTGCCTAGAATTGCGCTGGAGCGAATGGAGCAGTTAGGGAAATGGATGGATAGGTATGGTGAGGCAATTTACGGTACCAGAATAACAGCGCCGTATTTTGAAGCACCTTTTGCCTTTACTAAAAAAGGAAATCAAGTATTCTGCTTTCGATTGTGTGAAGAAGAGGATAGCGTTTATCCAACAACGATCCGTATTCCTTTTCAAGCGAAAGTAAAAACTATCGAATGGATGAATGAGCAGCAAGATATCGTGTTCTCGCAAGATGATGAAGGGATCACTGTGGAACTGGTAAATGAGGAAACGACGCATCCTATAGCAGACGTCTTTCGTTTTACACTAGCTTGATAGTATCCCCCTATACTTTCCATTACGAAGGTATAGGCTTGAATGATAGTGAAGAAGGTAGATTAAAAATATAAGGGGAATCAGAGGTTGTTGTTTATATGACCACTGTTTATCCAAGCAATACATAAAGCTTAATAACACCATAGGAGGATATATGTAATGAAATTAGGAATGAGCTCTTATAGTTTAGCACAGGCGATTCATTCTGGAGAAATGACGATTTTGGATGTGATGGAATGGACGAAAGAATTAGGTGGAGAGCATATCGAAATTGTCCCGATTGGTTATTCGTTAACGGAGAATCCCCAGCTAATCAAGGCAATTACAGCCAAAGCAAAAGAGTTAGACTTGGCTATTTCCAATTATGCCATTGGCGCCGATTTCTTGTCTGGAGATGAAACCGCTTTTCAACAGGAAATAGAACGCGTGAAAAAAGAAGTGGATATCGCAAATCAGTTAGGTGTCAAAAGAATGCGGCATGACGTGTCTTTTAAGCCACCGCAAGAGGGAACGATCGAACAGTTTGATCAGGATTTGCCGACGATTGTAAAGGCGTGTCAGCTGATTGCCGATTATGCCAAGCAGTATGATATTGTGACAAGTATTGAAAATCATGGTTTCTATTTGCAGGCAAGTGATCGCATCAACTTAATCATCGCTAAGGTGAATCGACCAAACTTTGGTCATACCTTGGATACAGGAAATTTTGTTTGTGTCGATGAGGATCCCGCAGTAGCTGTTCCTAAATGTCTGGGGAATACTACGATGCTGCATGCTAAAGATTTCTATGTTCGTACAGCAACTGCCTCTAACCCAGGTGAAGGTTGGTTTGGCTCTGCTGGAGGTAATTATTTACGAGGCGCCATTACTGGTCACGGTGACTTGCCGTTAGCACAAATATTAAAACAAGTGAAAGATCATGGCTATGACGGTTATATCTCGATCGAATTTGAAGGGATGGAAGAATGTAAACAAGCCAGCGCCATTTCCTTTAAAAATATCAAACAACTATGGGATTCTATCTAAAAGGAGGAAAAAAATAGAATGAGCAAAATCAAAATAGGTGTGATTGGATTAGGGTCGATTTCGGAAATGCATATTCAATCGTATCAAAAATCAGAAGAAGCTGAACTGATTGCCGTGTGTGATATCAATCAGGAACGTCTTGAGCAAAAGGCGGAAGATCTTGGCGTTTCCTATGCGTATACGGATTACCAAGAGCTTCTAGCCAACCCAGAAGTAGAGGCAATCAGCATTTGTACATGGAATAATAGCCATGCCGAGATCGCTATTGCTGCATTAAATAGCGGCAAAAGTGTCTTATCAGAGAAACCTTTGTGTAAAACGGTAGAAGAGGCAGAAGCCGTACAGCAAGCGGTAACAGATAATCCGGATCAATTCTTGCAGGTAGGTTATGTACGTCGCTTTGGCACTAATACACAAGTATTAAAAAAATTCATTGACAGTGGTGACTTAGGGGATATTTATTACTCGAAGGCGTCTTGTATTCGTGTATTAGGTAATCCCGGAGGCTGGTTTGCTGATAAAGAACGATCGGGCGGAGGTCCTCTAATTGATTTAGGTGTGCATGTTATCGATTTGTGCTGGTATTTAATGGGGAAACCAAAAGTAAAATCGGTTAGTGGTAATACTTATCATCAATTAGGAAACCGGTCCAATATTGAATACAAATCCTTTTATCAGGCGGCCGATTATGATGCTGACCAAAATGATGTCGAAGATTCGGCAAATGCCCTGATTCGTTTTGAAAATGGTGCATCTCTTGCTGTAGAGGTGAGCTTTGCCTTACATGCACCAAAAGAAGAAATCAATGTTAGCCTCCATGGTAATAAGGGAGGGGCAGTGATCGAACCAGCACTTGAAATTTTTACGGAAAAGCATAATATTATGTTTAATAGCACACCACAAATTGACCATCTATCCTTTGATTTTGTCCAAGGTTTCCAAAAAGAAATCGATCACTTTATTGCTTGTGTAAAAGGAGAGGCAACAACGATTGCGCCAGTAGGGGATGGCGTGGAGATGATGAAGATGTTAACGGGTGTCTATCAATCCAGTACAGAACAAAGAGAAATATATTTTAACAGCTAGGTGGTGTAGAGAAATGACGAATCTAACAACATGGCAATTAGACAACTGGAAATTTAAAGAGGCAACAGCGGAAGAGTGGTATACTGCCACTGTGCCGGGTTGCGTTCACACGGATTTATTGGATCTTGGCATGATAGAAGATCCCTTTGAGGGAAAAAAAGAATTAGATGTGCAATGGGTAGATAAGCGGGACTGGGAATATCAGACCACTTTCGAAGTAACCGAGGAAGCGTTAAAACAAGAGTATGTAGTACTTACCTTCCATGGGCTTGATACCTATGCAGATGTGCGTTTGAATGGTCATTCGATTCTGAAAGCTAACAATATGTTTCGCATTTGGAAGGTTGATATAAAAGACTATTTGCAACTTGGGGAAAATACACTGCACATTTATTTCCATTCTGCCGTTCAATATGACTTGGATAAACCAGATCAGCTAGGTTACAATCTACCGGCCGATAATGACCATTCCGAAGATGGCGGTGTTGGCGAGAAGAAATTGAGTGTTTTTGCGCGAAAGGCCCCTTATCATTATGGTTGGGATTGGGGACCTCGCTTTGTTACAGCTGGAATTTGGAAAGATGTAACGATCGAAGCATGGTCGGACGTAAAAGTGCAGGATGTTTACCTGGAGCAACAGCATATTACAGAAGAAAAAGCGGAAGTACTAGCACATGTAGAAGTGGAAACAACCGAGGCGCAACAGGTAACTATTAAAATTACCGATCAATATGGCTGGGAGCATACACAACAAGCTACGCTAGAAGCAGGTCAACAGGTGATTGATGTACCATTTACGAAGGAGTCGCCACGCCTATGGTGGTCTAACGGATTAGGTGCAGCTCATTTGTATCAATTTCATGTGGAAGTAGTCTCTTCTACCGATCAAGTGTTGAGTGATTATCAGCTGACGACGGGGTTACGCTCCATCAAATTGGTAAGAAAAGCAGACGAAGCAGGGGAAAGTTTTTATTTTGAATTAAATGGCATCCCTGTGTTTGCAAAAGGTGCCAATCATATCCCGAATGACAGTTTTGAAACAAGAATCAGTAAGGAAGATTATCGTCATGAAATATTAACAGCCGTTGATTCGAATATGAACATGTTGCGTATTTGGGGCGGCGGGATTTATGAATATGAAGCCTTTTATGAATATTGTGACCAATATGGAATTCTTGTCTGGCAGGACTTCATGTTTGCTTGCAGCATGTATCCCGGTGACGAGGCCTTCCTTGCCAATGTCAAACAGGAAGCGATGGACCAAGTGAAGCGACTACGTAATTATGCATGTATAGCCTTATGGTGCGGTAATAATGAAATGGACTCCGCCTGGACAGAATACATTGAAGAGGCTGGATGGGGCTGGAAGCAACGATATAATGAGGAACAGCGTCAGGCTATTTGGCAGGATTATGAACAAGTCTTTCATCAGATTTTACCAGAGGTGATCGACCAAAACGATCCGGTTAAGGACTATTGGCCAAGCTCTCCTATGCAGGATTTATCGGGAACATCATCACAGCATGCAACCTTTGATTCCGTAACAAGAGGTGACATGCACTATTGGGATGTCTGGCATGGTCAGCAGCCATTAGAGGCATATAAACAGAATGTTGGCCGCTTTATGAGCGAATATGGGTTCCAATCCTTTCCGGAAGAAAGAACGGTAAGAACCTACGCCCAGGAGCAGGAGATGGCATTAGAGTCTGATGTGATGCTGCATCATCAGAAAAATGGTGCTGGTAATCGTTTGATTAAAACCTATATGGATAGTTATTATCAGGAACCTAAAGATTTTTCTTCCTTTCTGCATGTGAGTCATATCTTACAGGCTGAGGCAATTAAACAAGCAGTAGAGGGTCACAGGCTACATATGCCGTATTGTATGGGAACATTGTATTGGCAAATGAACGATTGCTGGCCAGTCGCTTCTTGGTCAAGCATGGATTACTACGGCAGGTGGAAGGCATTGCAATTTACGATGAAAGACCGCTTTAAACCGACGGTGATCATTGCCGATCAAAAAGAAGAGCAATTCACCATTTATGCCGTTTCAGATGTCATCAAGCAGCAAGAGGCAACATTGATTTATTCTCTTTATGATTTTAATGGATCATTACTTGATCAACAGCACCAACAGGTGACAATAGAGGCCAATACTTCAAGTAAATTAATCGAAGAAGATGTGGCAAACATCGCATCGGGCGATCGCAGTCAAACATTATTGCGTTGTGAGTTGTTAATTGGTGATACTGTGGTAGATTCGATAGACCATTTGTTTGAGAAAACAAAACACTTGAATCTGCAAAATCCTCATATTAAATGGGAATTGGCGGATGATGGCTTCGTGTTGACAGCGACATCCTATGCAACGAATGTTTGGCTACAGGCGGAAGAGACTGGTTTTTTTGAAGATAATAATTTTAATCTTGTACCGGGTATCAAGAAATTTGTTCGGTATTGTCAATCATTAGACCCAGAAGTGACAGATACAGTTCCAGTTAAACAACTACAAGTAACATCGATGTATGACTATATTACAAAGTAAACGAGAAGGTTGCTGTTCCATGAGGGCAGCAGCCGTTTTGTTTATTCCAGTACAATTTAGTTCCTCCCAGCTTAGTAGAGATAGACCCCTCGTTACATCTCTGTAAGGAAGGAAAAAATATCATTGATGACAGTCTCCCTTTATGATTGGAATCAAAAAAGTGGTATGATAATAAATATGGCGAATATTGTCGACGTGATGTTTGCCGTAAACAAGCAGGAAGAAGGGATTTATGTGATTATTGAAGTCATTGCCTTAACAAAGGACGATGTATTAGAGGCGGAACAATGTGGTTATGATCGAGTAGAGTTAGTTTCAGCAATTGAAGAGGACGGCTTGACACCAGATATTGATTTGCTGCGGTCCATTATCAATGAGAAACCATCGATACGAGTGCAAGTCATGGTGCGACCACATGATAACGGTTTTTATTATAGCAAACAGGATACGCAACAAATATTGCAAGATTTTCAAGAACTACATCGACTAGGGATAAATCACTTTGTTTTCGGTGCTCTTAATGAAGATGGCAGCATAAATGAACAGATCCTACAACAAATAGAGGCCATCTCAACGGATATTCGCATCACCTTTCATCGGGCTATTGATTATTCTAATGATTTACAAACCTCCTATCAAACACTCGCCACCTATCCAAACTTAGTAGAACGAGTACTAACCTCTGGTGGTGCACCGGATTGTATACAAGGCAAAGATCAGATTCTACGCTTAATCCAATTAGCGGATCAATTGGACGGACCAGTGATTATGCCGGGATCAGGACTGCAGCTAAGCAATCTTCTTTCCTTTCATGATACTGTACAAGCAAAGGAATATCATATTGGCAAAGGGGTGCGCAGAGAGAAATCCTATGATCATCCATTCGTACAACGACCGATGGAATGGAAATAAATGAATACAGGGTGTCTTTTCTTATAAAAGACACCCTGTATTCATATCAAAGTTCATTTGGTAAACCGGAGCGACACATATCAATCGGATCAGCGTAGCTTGTCAACGTGTTTAAGATCTTTGGATGTGGTTTGGCGAAAATAAAGGGATAGTCCTTCTCGTCTAATTCTTCTCTTACAGTGAAGGCTAGCTGCTCTTTACCGCCAGAGAACTGAGCGTTGATGCCAGGCTTGTTGCCCCTTGCATCTAATCGTATCCATGTTTGTTGATCAGACAAAAAAACGGCATTCAATGCATGGATGCAATAACCTTGTTCAGCTGTATCAAATAAGGTTAAGCGCTGATAACAAAATCCAGTAGGGACGCCTTGGGAACGGAGTAAGGCAGCTAACAGGTGGGTTTTAGCATAACATATCCCCTCTTGATGTTGTAACACCTCCGAGGCCTTACAAGTATTTTGTTTTCCTTGTATATCCCATGAATGGTCGATTCGGTCACGAACAAAGCAAAAGGCACGCTGCACTTTACTTATTTCGGATGGGTAAGCTGTAAATAGTTCGTCTGATTTAGCTTGTACAAGTGGATGAGAAAAATCAAGCGCAGGTAATTCAACGAGATAGTCCTCCAGATTAGGAGATGTACATTGAAGATTCATTCGATCCCTCCGTTAATAAATATAAATTATTATGAATAATTATACATAATCTAAAGAGATTGTCAACCTCTCGTTCAATCGATTGTATTTGTTTATAAAAACAAGAAAGTCGGATTATTTGTTTAGAATATTTCAGGTTGGTATAGTATGATTAATGCTCATAATAATCGGATAAATATACATAGAAGAGGTTTTACCGTATGACATTATTATTGCTTATTATTTATTTGGCATTTATTAGCTTGGGATTGCCAGATTCGGTTTTAGGGGCAGCATGGCCGGCAATGCGTCCGGATTTCGATGCCCCTCTGGATACAGCTGGTTACCTGTTTATGGTGATTGCTTGTGGTACGATTGTATCCAGCTTAGCAAGTGGGAAATTATTGAAACACTTTGGAGTTGGCAAAGTTTCTCTGGTAAGTGCTGCGATGACAGCTGCTGCCTTGTTAGGTTTCCACTTCGCCCCATCTCTGCTTTGGTTAGTGCTGTGCGCTATACCTCTTGGGTTAGGGGCTGGAGCCATTGATGCCGGGTTAAACGATTTCGTTGCCCGTCATTATAAAGCCCATCATATGAGCTGGCTACATAGTTTTTGGGGAGTAGGGGCTACTTCTGGTCCTATTGTTATGGCTTTTTTTATTGATACACAAGATTCTTGGCGTAATGGGTATCTGGCAATTGCTATCATTCAATTTAGCTTGGTTATTATTTATTCTTTGTCATTACCCCTATGGAAAAAGGTAGAGAATACACAGAAAAGAACGATAGTGGCAGAAACCAATACCGATGAATCAGTAAAACAACCAAAGAGCAAACCACTGCAAACAAAAGGTGTCAAGTTTGCACTTCTATCCTTTTTCTTTTATTGCTCGGCTGAAGCGGCTGTCGGTTTGTGGGGGAGCAGTTATTTAGTCAATGTGAAAGATGTCTCCCCATCAGTTGCTGCCAAATGGATATCCTTTTATTGGGCAGGTATCACGATTGGCCGATTTATTACTGGTTTTGTCACCTTAAAGATTGATAATAATCATCTGATCAGATCAGGACAAATTACTGCTTTAAGTGGTGCGATATTATTGCTTCTACCATTACCTATTCCTTTTGCTTTAGCAGGCTTACTGCTGATTGGTTTAGGTTTGGCGCCGATTTTTCCTTGTATGCTGCATGAAACACCTACCCGTTTTGGTACTACTCATTCCCAATCGATTATGGGGTACCAAATGGCGACCGCTTATACGGGAACGACGTTTATTCCCCCATTACTTGGTTTTATCGCAACACAGACTAGTATTGCCATTTTTCCAATGTTTCTTGTGCTGATCATCGCCCTGATGTTGATCGCCTCAGAACGACTGTTGTATGTATTAAAATAAAGGAGGAGAATAGAATAATGATGAAAACAGAAAAAGAGAAAATGTTAGCCGGAGAATTGTATGATGCCACCGATGCCGTTTTAACGGAAGAACGGCATCGGGTAAGGGAATTGGTCCATATATTTAATGCTACCGGTCCAGCTGAAGAGCAAAAGCGTGTCCGTTTGTTAAAAGAAATAATTGGTTCAACTGGTGAAAACATAGGAATGGAACCCAATATTCGCTTTGACTATGGCTATAACTTACATGTTGGCGAAAATTTTTATGCGAACTTCGATTTTACGGTGTTAGATGTATGTGAAGTGAGAATAGGGGATGACTGTATGATTGGTCCAAGTGTGCAAATATTGACCGCTACACACCCATTAGATCCTAACGAACGTACCTCTGGTAAGGAATATGCCAAACCAATAACGATAGGAAATAAGGCCTGGATTGGTGCCGGAGCGATTATTAACCCGGGCGTCACGATTGGAGATAATGTTGTGATAGGTTCTGGTGCAGTGGTGACAAAGGATGTACCCCATAATGTAGTGGTAGGCGGTAATCCAGCGAAGGTGATTAAATATTTGTAATATGTTACCAATAGCTTATTACAATAAAAAACCGGAATGAAGAGGGATATAATGGATGTTAGATCTGTGAAAGTAAATAAGTTGAATGAAATAATGTCTCATTGATCTGATAGTCGGCTTTTGAACACGCACTTAGAATGAAAAATCTGAAACATTTTACTAGAAAATTCGTACATAATAAGAACAGTGGATGTAAAGACCGTTGTTTCATATCGATGTTTCAAAGATTATGAATACAGGTATGATATTAGAGGAGTGAAAGATCCACTTATGAGTAAAACAGCGAAAGGGAGGACATAAACAATGAGTGTAAAACGATGGATAGCCCTATCTGTAGCAGTGGGATTATTCCTTGTATCGATAGGTTTCCAATTCTTTTCTTCCATTATCACGACAGATTTCACACGAATGTTTGAGATGGGGGATGAAACAAAGAGTTATGCAGAAGAAACGGTGGAAACAGGTACAGGAAATGAAAAAATTGCCGTTCTGAATGTGAATGGTGTTATTCAGGACAGTGGTGGAGCTGCTAGTTTCATGTCTACTGGTTACAATCATCAATCTTTTATGGAGATGTTGGAACAGGCGGGAGAAGATAGTAGTGTCGGAGGTATTATATTGCGAGTCAATACCCCTGGAGGCGGTGTTGTCGAGAGTGCTGAAATCCATGATAAAATAGTAGAAATTAAAGAAACCTATGATAAACCAGTCTATGTATCGATGGGGAACACCGCTGCTTCAGGTGGTTACTACATATCTGCGCCTGTTGATAAGATTGTTGCCCATAATGCAACGTTGACTGGCTCGATTGGGGTAATCATGGAAAGTTATAATTTCTCAGAGTTGGCGGATCAATTAGGAATTGATGTAAACACGATCAAAAGTGGCGAATTTAAAGATATTATGTCGTCGACTCGTGATATGACGGACGAGGAACGCGAATTACTTCAAACCATGATTGATGACATGTACGCTGATTTTGTACAGGTTATTGTCGATGGCAGGGACATGACAGAAGATCGAGTGCGTGAATTAGGAGATGGCCGTGTGTACACTGGTTCTCAGGCACAGGAAGTAGGGCTGGTTGATGAATTAGGCAGCTTCGATGACACCGTTGCTATGATGAAAGAAGAACAGGATTTAGCAAATGCACCGGTAATTGAATATCAAGAAGGCGCCTATTTTAATCAATGGCTTGGCGGAGTAGCTCAAAATATGATGGGATCACAGCATGAGCTAAATGGTGTGAAGGAATTACTTCAGCAAAATAATGCACCGCGTGCCATGTACTTATATTCAGAATAAGGAGGTGTCGGTAACGTGGAAGAACAGACAGTAGTCGTTCAGCGATATGCGGGATTTTGGATGAGATTTTGGGCCTATCTCGTAGATAGTATTGTCGTCTTTAGCATTAGCGGTATCTTATTGCTGCCATTTGTTTTCATTAATGATGGCCAGCCATTAACGATCGGTTTTTGGACAGTGACAGGTATCCTTGGAGGGATTATCTTTTACTTGTACTTCTTGTTAATGACGAAATACTTTCAACAGACGTTGGGTAAGATGATTTTTGGTTTGAAGGTGATTAGGGAAGATAAGCAGGCACTGCAATGGAGCGACCTTATTTTTCGCGAGGTTGTCGGTCGTTTTATCTTTAATATCTTTAAGCTAACCATGTTGCTCTATCTTTTTGTCGCGTTTACGGCACAGAAGCAGGGCTTACATGATATGATTGGGAATACCCGAGTGGTCTTCACAGAAAAATAAAACGTGCACTCGCTCAAGGAAATGAGTGAGTGCACAAGGTAAGTTCGTTTAAAAAGCGAGTAAACACTGCCGAATAGGCTGTGCTTATTCGCTTTTTTTCATTTTTTGAAAGGCGCCCCCTATTTCTTGATGAAAGGCAATCAATTCTTCAAGAGATTGTTTTAAATCTTCGTTGTCATCATCATGTGGAAGTGTTTTCAGTAACTCTTCTAACGTGCCACGCTGCTGATTGGTGTGATCGACCCATTTTGCAACGGAGGCATGCACGAATAGTTCAAATAATTCTGAGTTTACCTGATATAGATCTTTGCGCACCCCTTTTTGCCATACACGAGTTGCTAGGTTCATTTCTACTAAATTCCTAATGCCAGTACTTATCGATGTTTTACTTCTCCCCAAGGCCTCACACATGTCATCAAGTGTTAATGGGTTTTTATGTAAATATAAAAAAGCAAATAAGCGGGCATCAGATGGAGATAAACCAAACATTTCAATGGTTTGTGAGAAGGCATGAATAGTTTGGTGGATGATATTTTCTTTTTTCTGAATGTTCATATAATCCTCCTAAAATGCTTGTAAATTAAGGCTACACTAGATATAAAAAAAATCAAAATCAGAAATGAGATAGTTAGAAAGAGATAAATGTAGTAATTAAGAGAATATGCCATAATAAGTACGTACAGTCTAAACTTTACGAAAAAAACATTTGAAATCAGCTGAATTTAATGTTTGAATTGAATGGGTAAAATGTTATATAGTATTACAGTAAGCGAAAGCCTATTGACCTGATGAAAGTTAGTGATTGATCGATTCTAGTTTAAAATAAGTAAATATTTTGGGGAACTGATCGAAAAGCACTGAGCCAAATGACATGATATTTGAACGTTCAATTGTCTAGGCGGTGGCAGTACTGCTTCACAACTAGCCGTTATATCAGGCTTAAACAATGACCGACAGAGAAATAGAAAAATGAGAGAGGTGAGTGATATGGCGGTTATCGAAGTAGACAAACTAACCAAAGTGTTTGGGAAACACAAACAGCGAAAACAAGCACTGCAGCTTTTAAGTAAAGGAAAATCAAAAGCAGAGATTTTAAAAGAAACTGGTTGTACCGTTGGGGTTAATCAGGCTTCTTTTTCGGTAGAAGCTGGAGAAACTTTTGTAATCATGGGGTTATCCGGGAGTGGTAAATCCACCCTTGTCCGTATGCTGAACCGTTTAATTGATGCTACTTCAGGTGAAGTTAAGTTGGAAAATGAGAATGTGACAAGCATGAACAAGGAACAGCTTCGAGACATGCGCAGGAAAAGAATGAGTATGGTCTTCCAGAATTTCGCCTTACTTCCACACAAAACGATTTTACGTAATACCGAGTTTGGCCTGGAGGTTCAAGGAATTGATAAAGAAAATCGCCAGGAAAAGGCACGTGAAGCATTGAAGTTAGTTGGTTTGGGGGATTATTTAGATAAATACCCAAATGAACTTTCTGGTGGTATGCAGCAGCGTGTTGGCTTGGCTCGAGCATTAGCTAATGATCCAGACATCCTATTAATGGATGAGGCCTTCAGTGCGCTTGACCCGTTAATTCGTAAAGACATGCAGGATGAATTAATGGATTTACAGGAATCCGTACAGAAGACGATTATCTTTATCACACACGATTTGGATGAAGCACTTCGAATTGGTGACAGGATTGCGTTAATGAAAGATGGAAGTATCGTGCAAATCGGCACAGCAGAGGAAATCCTGATGAATCCCGCGAACGATTATGTAGAACGTTTCGTGGAGGATGTCGACCTTTCCAAGGTACTTACGGCAAACCATATTATGAAACGGGCAGAAACCGTAGTATCGGACAAAGGGCCGAAAGTGGCTCTAAGGTTAATGAAAGAAAATGGCGTATCAACGATTTATGTCGTGGACAAAAAAAGAAAATTCCTTGGATATATCACAGCAGATCAAGCAGACGCTGCAGATAAAGAAGGAAAACAGATTACGGATGTCATGGTAACGGATGTTCCAACCATCACACCAGATACATTACTGACCGATTCCTTTGAACCGATGGCCGATCAAAAAGCGCCACTTTCTGTGATTGACGAAGATGGCAGATTGGTTGGTATTGTCGTAAGAGGCTCTGTTATCGGTGCACTTGCGGGTAATGATCAAGTGCTAAACGGAAACGGGGAGGTGAAGGCAGATGGATAAGTCAGAAGGTGCAATATTTCCAAAGTTGCCTTTAGATAGGTTTATAGAAAAGGTTGAAGATTTCTTAACCGATCATTTATCTGGTTTTTTTGATGTTATTACAAACGTTATTGAATTTATTACAGAGAACTTCGTTTTGCTATTAGAAATGATACCGGCAATTGCCCTAATTATTATTGTTGCCTTATTAGCATGGTGGGTTGTCAATTGGAAAATAGGGGTATTTGCATTACTTGGATTAGGATTAATAAACAATCTAGGTTATTGGCCGGAGACATTGGAAACCGTGTCACTGGTCATCGTTTCGGTGGTTATATCGATGATTATTGGGATACCCATTGGTATTTGGATGTCACAAAAAAGTCTTGTTCAATCGATTATTACACCCATTTTGGATTTTATGCAGACCATGCCTGCCTTTGTTTACTTAATTCCGGCAGTGGTATTCTTCAGCCTTGGTATGGTTCCAGGTGTTGTAGCTACAATTATCTTCTCGATGCCGCCAACGGTAAGAATGACTAATCTTGGTATTAGACAAGTTAATGGAGAATTGATTGAAGCGGCAGATGCCTTTGGTTCAACAACGTGGCAAAGGTTAGGAAAGGTACAATTACCACTTGCCACGCCAACGATTATGGCAGGTATTAACCAAACCATTATGTTATCCTTATCCATGGTTGTTATTGCTTCGATGGTAGGGGCTCCTGGACTTGGTGTAGTTGTATACCGGGCTGTTACACAGGTTAATATCGGACCTGGATTTGAAGGCGGACTTTCATTAGTTATCTTAGCGATGCTGTTGGACCGCTTTACACAAGGATTTAACAGGAAGAAATAGCTAGTTAATAGATTTTAGGGGTTCATCCCCCAAAATCTTAACTATATATTAAATTTTAAAAAAGGGGGACTTCTTAATGATTAAGAATGTCAAATTATTTGGTTTTATCGCAGTGCTTGCGCTGGTTATGTTATTAGCAGCCTGTGGCGGCAGTGGTGATGAAGAAGATGCAGGTTCAGGGGACAATGGAGATACGGACAATGGTAGTGAAAGTGCAGACGGCGCAGAGCTTGGTGAAACGGATCTTACCGTTCCATATGTTGCTTGGGCAGGTGCGCTTGCACGTACACCGTTGTTGAAGCAAGTACTTGAGGAAGTTGGCTATACGGTGGAAGATACACAGGTAGAAGCAGGAGCGATGTGGTCAAGTGTTGCAAGTGGTGACGCGGCGTTTATGACGGCATCTTGGCTGCCAGCAACACACGCGTCTTATTGGGAAGAATACGAAGATGATGTGGAAGTTGTTGGGGAATTTGTTGCCCAAGCCCCACTAGCTTTAACAGTTCCTTCTTACATGGAAGATGTAAACTCCATTGAAGACCTTCAAGGCAATGAAGAGTTAGGTGAGTCTGTTGACTGGACGATTACTGGTATTGACTCTGGTGCAGGTATTATGCAGAACACAGAAACTGCTATCGAAGAATATGGCTTAGATAATTGGGAGCTTCTTGCTAGTTCTGAAGCGGCTATGCTTTCTGAATTACAATCAAAAATGGACAATGAAGAGCCAATTATTGTACCACTTTGGGAGCCACACTGGGCTTTCGCTGAATTGGATCTAAAAATGCTAGAAGATCCACAAGAAATTTATGGTGGTGATGGTGACCGTATTGAAGCAGTAGCAAATACAACTTTCCAAGAAGATTCACCTGCAGCGTATGAAGTAGTTCAACGTTTTACAGAAGATTATAATGGTGAAATCGAGAATGATTTACTTGTAGCTATTAATGGTGGCGAAAGCGAAGAAGATGCCGCAAGCCAATTCCTTGAAGAGAATCCAGATCTTCTTGAAAAATGGACAGAAGGCTTAGGCGAATAATTCGCTAAAACACCAGCTTATCTGGTAATAGTAACTTCCCTTTAAGTAGACAGATAGTTTACTTGAAGGGGAGTTTTTTGTATGATAGAAAAATATATAAGAAAATTTTCCTCTGAACAAATGGGAGTCTCGATAAATTGAATGATATAAAGTAGTCGGACCTTCTATTCCATGTAGTAAAGTTGAGTGTTTGTCGGTGCTAGGAAGTGCTGCGGAAGAGCTTGGTGCACTATTCATATCTCAAAGCGATTTAACATCAGCAGTTAATGACTAATTTGATTTATCCGTAGAGCAACGATCGGGTTTAAGTCTGTTTTTTCTGCTGTCTATGGTTCTTGAATGCCACCCATGAAGTCTTTAAAGAAGAATAGGTTCCGATAGCCGCACCCCCATAAAACGCCCCCATAAACACTCCTGCCCACAAATCATGACGATGACTAATAAAGATGGAAATAATAAAGCCTAATATGCTTGCAACCGTAGGATAAAATTGCCTTGGAATGGGAAATACTTTGATACACTGTGTCAAGATGATGATGACAGGGACGGCAATCGTACCATCCCATATGTTAGTATGAATTGTTGGAAATTCGATTAGTATCACCTCATTTTTGTTTGTTTTCCAATACAATCGCTTGTGCCTTACTTTGCTGCGCAGCTTCCTTAGTAGTTGTAACAAGTTGTAGGATCTCTATACAGCATTTTTGCGTGCCAATAACTAATAATGGTTCACCAAGTGGGTTCAGGTGGAGTCCCCTAGCTAGCATCATCCCGCCTATTGACATCACAAAAGGAACGGTAGGAGAAGTATTAGAAAGAATAAAATTCTCCTGTATCGCATGTTTTTCTTGAAAAATGACTGCTAAATGTTCGAGTGCAGGTACTACGTATTTATTGTTTTGTCTACCAATACCTTATTATGAAGAAAATGCAAAATTATATACCAAATATTTCATTTATACAAAAATGTATAATATTTATCAAAAACAGCAAATGTGTTGTATTTATTATTCGAAAAATGTTATATTTTATAGTATATATTTTGGGGAAGGGGATGTATTCAATTGAATACTGCATATTTGGACTTATTAGCAGAAAAGTACGATAGTGAAGAAAAAGTTGTCACAGAAATTATTAACTTGGAAGCAATCCTCAATCTGCCAAAGGGGACAGAACATTTTGTCAGTGATTTGCATGGGGAGTTTCAAGCCTTTCAACATGTGCTCAGAAATGGGTCAGGTAAAGTAAGGGAGAAAATCCATGACATTTACAAGGACACATTATCCGAGGATGAAATATCCGAATTTGCCACGTTGGTTTATTATCCGGAAGATAAATTGACATTAATTAAAAATAATACAACAGAAAAACGAGAGTTGGATGAATGGTATACCAAACAAATTCATCAATTGATTCACTTAATTGCCTATGCATCCTCGAAATATACACGTTCCAAATTGCGAAAAGCCTTGCCAAAGCAATTTGTTTACGTGATTGAAGAGCTGTTATATAAAAGTGATGAGTATATGAATAAAAAAACGTATTACCAAAAGATTGTGCAGCAGGTCATTTCATTAAATCAAGCGGACAAGTTGATTACCGGACTTGCTTATACGACACAGCGCCTAGTAGTGGATCATTTGCATGTAGTTGGAGATATTTATGACCGTGGACCAGAACCAGATAAAATTATGGATGCCTTAATTAATCATCACTCCATTGATATTCAATGGGGAAATCATGATGTGCTATGGATTGGAGCTTATGCGGGATCTAAGGTTTGCTTAGCCAATATTTTACGTATTTGTGCGCGGTATGATAATTTGGATATAATCGAGGATGCCTATGGAATCAATTTGCGTCCCCTACTTAATTTAGCGGAAAGGTATTATGGTGATAATCCATCTTTTCGTCCAAAGAAATCACCAGGTCAAAGCCTTTCCACAGAAGAAGAAATCCAAATTACCAAAATGCATCAAGCGATCGCTATGATTCAATTTAAGTTAGAAAGTCCAATTATTAAACGGCGTCCATTTTTTAACATGGACGAAAGACTTGTATTAGAAAAGGTGAATTATGAACAGCAAACGATCACCTTGTATGGAGACACCTACTCTCTAGAAGATACCTGCTTTGCTACTGTTAACCCTGAGCAGCCTGATCAATTACTCCCGGAAGAGGAAGAAGTGATTGAAAAATTACTTTTTGCCGTACAGCAATCCGAAAAGCTTAGTCGTCATATGCGTTTTTTAATGAAAAAAGGGAATCTCTATTTGCGTTATAATGGCAATCTGCTTATACATGGCTGTATCCCAGTGGATCAAGATGGTAATATGGAAAAAATGGAGATTGAAGGCGAACAATACCAGGGACGTGATCTGCTAGACCAATTTGAATATTATTTACGTCAAGCCTTTGCCAACAAAGAATTTGCTGATGATTTGGCTACTGATATGGTGTGGTATTTATGGACAGGAGAATTCTCCTCACTGTTTGGCAAGCGAGCAATGACCACCTTTGAACGATATTTTATAAAAGATAAAGCAGCCCATAAAGAAAAAAAGAATCCATATTATTTTTTACGTGAAAGTAAAGAAATATGCTGTAATATCTTAGCAGAATTTGATCTCGATCCTGAACAAGGACATATTATTAATGGACATACCCCAGTAAAAGAAATTGAAGGAGAAGACCCAATCAAAGCAGATGGGAAAATGATCGTTATTGATGGAGGATTTTCCAAAGTATATCAGTCTACCACCGGTATTGCTGGATATACATTGTTGTATAATTCTTATGGCATGCAATTAGTGGCGCATCAACATTTTAATTCAAAACAAGAGGTATTGTTAGAAGGTGCAGATGTCTTATCTGTTCGTAGAGTGGTGGATAAGGAATTGGAGCGAAAAAAAGTTCGCGAAACGAATATTGGTCAGCTGTTATTAAAGGAAATAGACCACCTGCAGCAATTAATGACTTATCGTTACTTCAATTGAAAAAGAGGAATTGAAAAATCCTCTTTTTTTATACATAAGTCCCGAACTTCTGTGAAAACTAAACAAGTATCTATTTTACAGGAGGTTATGGAATTGCAAAATCATCAACAAATGTCACAAGGGCAAGGGATGTCTTCGCAGCCAAACATGGGGAGCCAAGCAAATACACGTAATCATAGTGCACATGAAATGATGGATACCCATGAGGTGATTGGCAGTCTTATCGGTATGTTAGAACAATATCAATTGTATGATCAGCATATCCAGGATACCCAATTAAAAAATATACTGCAGCGTCAATCGGCTTTTACGACACAGCTGTATAACACGGTTATTGGTGTATTTCAAACGGGACGCGATCCACAAGTGCCGACACAGGAATATAAAATGCAAGAAAGCAATGAGGTTATCTACGGTTTAAAACCCGGTCAGCCTAAACAACCGAAGCAAACGATTAATGAGTTGACGGATGAATGTTATTCTTCGTTTATGCTGGGTCAAACTAAAACCGTTGCTACTGGCATGACGACTGCAGCGCTCGAGATGAATCAACCAGTTTTGCGTCGTGTGATTGCAGATAGTATTCCTAATATGTTGGAAATGGCTTATGAGTTATTCTTATACCAAAACAAGCATGGCTATTACCAATTACCAAAACTAAGTGATCAAGATACGCAAATGATGGAACAAGGCTATGCGCCAGCAGGCCAACAAGGTATGCATTAAGGCAAAAAGGAAAAGAAGCTTCCGAAAGGAGCTTCTTTTTTAAAAGAGTTGATCTTAAACGAATGGTGGTACCGATAAGACGGATTATGTTTAGTAGCTCACTTTCTTAGTGGTGAGTTTGATCGTTTTATCTGTGCAAAGCAAGCGCTGCAGGAAGATGCTGCGCTTTCCGCGGGGCCGGCTTCAGCTAACTTGCAAAAGAAGAGCACTTTTACAAGTGGATCTTCAGCTCGTCCTGCGATGCACAGGACGTTGCGATTTTAGCCTGTAAACCATTTTCAAGTCTCCGCATATTCCCTCCGCTAGATTGGAGTACTACAATGGTTATCACTGCAAGGAGAAAGCATTCTAGGTACCTAGACACTGTTGTAACAAAAGGAAAAAATCGTCAACTGATTCTTCAACTGTGTAATGGATCATGCTACAAAATGGCTCCTTCATTTTATAAAAGCCATAATGTATGATCGAATCGTTCTCAGAAAAAGGTTATGCGGTTTACTTATTGGCAGAAATATAGTGTCTGGAACACTTCATCTTCGCAGCCATTCGATTGTAGTACTACTACCCAGCGGAGGAAATAGGTGGAGACTCCTGCGAGAAAAGCGCAGTGTGAAGACCCCGCAGGAAGCGATCTTTGCTGACGAGGAGGCTAAAGCCTTGTCTCGCGGAAAGCGGAACCTATTTTCGGAGCGTTTCCTAGCACTGACAAACAATCAACTTTACTACATGGAATAATTGAACTAAATACTTAACATAATCCGTCTAATCGGCAGTTCATATCTAATTTCGGGTAGTAATAAAGGGCGGGCGGGTGACCCGGTTTTTTAAAAAAGTAAGAAATAGATAGTTCTTGATATAATAGGATTTGAAAAAGTTTTAACTTGAACGAATTGGAGTACTGATAAGACAGTAAAACACAGAGCATAAGTTAACAAGCGATTCAAGTAAACTTTGCTTTCGTCTTGTTCCTATACTTGGACACGTCTTCAGCGACACTTCTTTGTTTTTAAAGATAGAATAGGTTAAATAGTCTTTGTAAGATGAAAATCTTCGTTTATAATAGCGTATAGTTTGGCATCCCAATGTTGGTTATCATGATAAATAGCTTTTCGCATGGTACCTTCAAAGGTCATACCGGCTTTTTCCATCACACGAGCAGATCCGATATTGGCGGCAATACATTTGGCTTGAATTCGTTCTAGCTGCATTTCTTCAAAGCCAAAAGCTAGTATGCGCTCTGTAGCTTCTGTTACTAGTCCACTATTCCAATAATCCTCCGCTAAGGCATAACCAATCTCTGCCATGTATTGATCAGGATTCCAACTGACAAAACCAACCGTTCCTATGAGCTTATGGTCTTCTTTATGCTCTATTCCCCAAGGTGCGATCAAGGCATTCTCATATTGATATAATGTCATTTCCAGAAATTCTTTTGTATCTGCAAGTGATTGATGTCTTGGCCAGCTTACATACTTTGCCACGTTGGGATTGGAACCATAGGCATGGATATCTTCCAGGTCACCCATTGTGATTTTTCTTAATAACAATCGTTCTGTCGCTAACTGTGGCATGTTACGATAAATATCTTCCGTCTGCAATAAACATCCCTCCTATATTTTTAAATACACTATCATGCTTTATGAAAAAAAGCAACAAGCCCTTGCCACATAGATAGTGTGGCCATAGGGCTTGTTTTGGTTAGTCATCTTGTTTTTCTTCGGTTAATAGCTTGAGGAACTCGGGAGGAAAGACGAGTTCTTCTTCCGCTTGCTTATGACGTATATGCTCTTCCTCTTTAATTTGATTTACTTCTGCGTTAATACGTTCCATACGCTGATCCAGTTCCCATGCAGATAGGGCAGCATCTCTTAGGTCATCTTTCAATGCCTGTGGGATCGCCTTATTATATTTATAATATATTTTATGCTCTAGGCTTGCCCAAAAATCCATGGCAATCGTTCTAATCTGAATCTCTGTATACACATCCTCCACCCTGTCAGACATGAAAATGGGGATTTTAATAATCAGATGGAGACTCTTATATCCATTGTATTTTGGATGTTGAATGTAATCTTTTTGTTCAATTAGCGTGATATCCTTTTGCTGAACCAGCATATCCGCTACTTGATAAATATCGGAAACAAAGGAACAGTTAATGCGAATGCCAGCGATATCGCGAATATTCTCGCGAATAGTTGGCAAATCCATAGGTAGTCCCTTTTTCTTGATTTTAAATAAAATACTTTCTGGTGATTTTACCCTTGATTTGACATGTTCGATTGGGTTGTAATCGTGAATATGCTGAAACTCGTCTTCTAGTATATTAATTTTGGTTGTTAGTTCTTTGATGGCGAAATCATAAGCCATAATAAAACGTAATAACTCTTTTTTCCAATGTTTAATGTCTTCTAGTTCTATGGATTGATAGTCCATCATTAGGTAACTCCTTTATAATAGATGTTATGTCTATTATTAAGGAGTAACAGCAGGAAGTCAAAGAAAAGAATGAGTAAAAACGGTAAAATATATTACACTGTGTCTCCTTTTTTTATTTAAAATTCCTCATAAACAGCTGGGTCTTGGTCGTTTATTCGACCGTTATCGCTAGAGAGTTCAGCAATAGCTTCCATATCTTCATAGTCTAAAGCGAAATCAAATATCGATCGATTATCAATTTGTCTTTGTGGGGAAGTGGATTTTGGAATGGTTATCGTGCCAATCTGATAATGCCAACGTAAAATCACTTGCCCAACAGACTTTTGATACTTATCAGCAATTTGCTGTAAAACAGAATTATTTGTGATATCTTGTGCCCGGTATAATGGGCTCCAAGCTTCTGTCGCTATGTCATGTTCTTCGTGCCATTGACGCTGATCTGCCTGATTAAAGAATGGGTGCAACTCTATCTGATTAATGCTTGGTAAGACACCTGTCTCTTTTTCCAGACGCTCGATATGTTCAGGAAGGAAGTTACTGACTCCGATGGAACGAATCAATCCCCATTTTTTGGCGTCGATTAATGCCTGCCAAGCCCCAATAAACTTGTCTTGTTTAGGATTTGGCCAATGGATCAAGTAAAGATCAAAATAATCCAAGTCAGCACGGAAAAGCGATTCTTGGATAGCGTGTACGGCATCATCATATCCATGAAAGCGGCCGGGCAACTTGGAGGTAATCAATAATTCTGTCCGAGAAATATTACTTTGCTTAATAGCTGCGCCAACCGTTCCTTCATTTTCATAATTGTAAGCAGTATCCAGCAAGCGATAGCCATTATGAATAGCACTTGTAATCGCTTGGGCGCCGTCCATTCCTTTGAGTCCTCCTGTACCAAAGCCGATTACTGGTATATCTAGCCCATCTCTTAACGTTCTTGTCGGTATAACTTCTTGCATGATAGACATCCTCCTTTGTATTATATCTCTTTTCCATATACCACCTTATCCTCTTTTTAAAACACTATATAAGTTGAACTTATAAATGTAACAAAAACGTGTGACAGGAAAGTCTTGCTCGCATTATTTCCTGATAATACCTCGTTTGATCCATTCGTGTGAATAGATCAAGAGCACCTATCCGATCCATGAGACATGATTTCCTTCAACTTGTATAGATCCAGATCGAATCATTGCAAGATTTGCAAAAACGTGTTAAATTAAACAAATGACTGTTTTAGTATTATAGTCATAAGAAAGAGGAGATGACATGGATAAACAACAACAAATTATCAATGCTGCTGCCCAATCCTTCTCCCAATATGGTTATAAGGCAACGACGATGGAGCAGGTAGCAAAGATCGCTCAAGTGGGAAAAGGAACGGTATATCTGTACTTTAGTAATAAGGAAAAATTGTTGAAGGAAATTGTCAGATCTTTGGCGGTAGAGATGCGCATGGTGGCAGATCAGCATATTCAAGCAAGTGAAGGGTTTGTTGAGCGTTTTGATGCTGCATTATATGCGATTCTGCAATTCAGAGAACAACATGATCTAATGGTAAAGCTCTCATTGGAGCTAAATGATTTTGGCACGCCGATTGTTAAAGAGGTATTGGATTCTTTTGAACAAGAAATTTGTGTTTATATTGCTGACAAAGTCAGGCTAGCAATCGAAAAAGAGGAAATTCGCTCGTGTGATCCAGAGATCACGGCCTTCTTGATGTATAAAATGTATATCAATCTCATTCATGATTGGCAAAAGCACCATTCGCCGATATCGCGTGAAAGAGCGGCTGCTTTAATTCGGTTGTATTTTATTGAGGGGTTACAACCATAATAGCTAATAGGAGTTTCGGAATTTTACGGAGGGAATTGAGAGATGAAAAATGTGTGGAAAATATTTGCGCAAGATTTACGCAATCTTAGGCGTGTGCCGCTGGTTGCGTTACTTTTATTGGGGCTAGCTATTCTGCCTTCCTTATATGCATGGTTTAATTTAGGAGCATCATGGGATCCATATGCCAACACCGAAGATATTAAAGTAGTTATTGTAAATGAGGACGCTGGAGCAGAGTTAGAAGGGGAAGAGGTTAATTTAGGACAAGAACTGGTAAATAATCTAAAGGAAAATGAAAGTCTTGGCTGGGTGTTTGCCGATGAAGAACAAGCTGAGGAAGGGATTCGTCAAGGAGATTATTATGCTGGTATTTTTGTAGGTTCTGATTTTTCGGAGCAATTAGTGAAAATTGTAGATGGAGAACCTGTCCAAACTTCGGTACGCTATCAGGTCAATCAGAAAAAGAATGCGATAGCACCTAAAATGACCTCGGCAGGTGCCTCTACGATTGTGAATATGATTAACGATCAATTTGTGGAAGAGACATCGAATACACTATTCCGGGAGTTCGATAACCTGGGTATCCGAATCGAAGAGGAATTACCAACGATCCGACGCATCGAACATTCTCTTTTTGAATTAGATGACCGAATGCCGGAGATTGTTAATATCGGTCATTTTATTGAAGGAGTAGAGCAGGATTGGGGTAATATTGAGGAACAAATCGATCGCTTTATGGCTATTCAAGATTACTTGCCACAGATTCATGAGGGGGCAGATCAAATCCTGGCACTACAGGAGCAGATTCCGAGAATTTATGAGTTAAGTGGTCCGATTGCTGAAGTGGAGGAAAATATTCCAACGTTAGAAAAGGCGGTTGATGGCTTTAATCAGATTGGCTCTATGTTTGATGAAGCAGAAGAGTTCCTCGATCAATCACAACAGCATATTGCAGACACTCGAGAACAGATGGAGGGTATCGGCAATCAACTGGATAATGTGAACGAGCAAGCCTCCTCCATTGAAGAAAATATAGCGGAATTTCAACAAGTGATTGGTGAGGCAGATTTAACTGCCGCACCATTTATTCAGTCTTTTCAAAGTCAATTGGTACGCATGGATAAAACGATGTCAGACTTACAGACAACCATGCAGAATATAGAAGCTGATGAGAGCGTAAGGGAACATCAACAAGCTGTGCAGCAGAGTCAGCAGGAGATTACCCAGCACATCGTTTATTTACAAAGTAATGCGCAAATATATCAGCGATTATATGATCTATCAGGTGATGAACAAATCGCTGGTTTTATTAACGAGATCGAGGCTGCTCAATCCAGTTTCGAATCGATGGAACAACACGTTAATCAATTGGTCGGGCTGGAGACACTAGACGAGTCGCTGAAGACGGCGTTACAAGCGGATATTGAAACAACGCAGCAGCACACCAATTCTCTTACCAGCTGGCTGGAGACAAATGGGGAAAGCAGTTTAAATGGAGCGTTTAATCAAATGAAAGAAACAGTTGCTTCTGCCGATTTTAATATGGATCAGCTGCATGAAATTCATGACGTGTTACAATCGTTGCTATCCAATGCTGATGGCGTGCTGGAGCAAGCAGATCAAGATATTAATCAGCTGAGAGAAGATATGCCGGCAATAAAGGATCGCTGGCAGGAAATCAATCAGGAAGTCCAACAAACCTTTCCGGTGTTAGTCAATTCGATAGGTACTTTTCAACAGTTTATGGAGAATGATCTGCCAACCGTAGAACAAAAGGTAAACAAATTGGCTGATTTTATTGAACAAGATTTGCCAGGAATAGAACAATCTTATTTAGACACGGTGGATAAAATCGAGGAAAATCTGCCAACAGTGGAGTCAGCTATTCATGAATTAGCGTCATTCAGCAGGGACAGGTTGCCAGAATTACAAAGTCAGGTATCTGAAGCTTCCGATAAGATGCATGAGATAGAAAATAAGGATCAATTGAACCAGCTGATTGCGCTGTTAAGAAATGACTTGGCTGATGAAAATGATTTTTTTGCCAATCCAGTAGAATTAGTGGAGGATGATATCTTTCCTGTGCCAAACTATGGTTCTGCTAACGCACCCTTTTATACGACATTGGCCTTATGGGTCGGAGCGTTGCTTTTATCCAATTTGCTGGCTACAGGTCTACACAAGCAGGACTACAGAGAAGATTACACCTCGCGCCAGATTTACTTTGGCAGAATGATTTTGTTCTTGATTATTGCGATCTTACAGGCTTTGATTGTTAGTATTGGCGACATTACGATCCTGAATGTATACACACAGGAAACGGGTTATTTTATCCTATTTAGTGTGTTGATCGCTATCGTGTTTATGGTGATTGTCTATACTTTTGCCTCAATATTAGGCAATATCGGTAAGGCACTGATGATCGTATTATTAGTATTACAGATATCCAGCGGTGGAGGCACGTTTCCGATTGAAGTTGCTCCGCCATTTTTCCAGGCATTGCATCCGTATATGCCATTCTCTTATGCGATTGATTTAATGCGAGAGGCAGTGGCAGGACTAGTGCCGGAGATTGCTTGGTATAATGTAATGTTGTTAGGCATTTTTCTAGTGATTGCTCTTGTCATTGGGGTAGTATTAAAACCATTATTAGCCAACCGAATGGAGAAAACGACGGAGAAATCAAAAGAAAGTCGCTTAATTGAATAAGTCCTTTTTCCTTAAGCTATTGGTTTTGATAATGGAAAAGTGTATGATAGAAGTAAAGAAAAGCTTGAGGGGGAGAAGGATGAAATCGAAAATAGCGGTATGGGTGCTATTACTTTCTGCTGTGTTAATAGCTTGTTCAAAAGATGATAACAAAGCAGGGGTAAATCAACCAGTAAAGGAAGCAGAAACACCAGAATTAACAGAGGAAGAAGCATCTGGGGTACTAACAGAGTATCAAATGATGTATCGTGATGTCATATCCGATGCCGAAGAAGATGGGCAACTGACAAACTATTCTTCCACAGAGACCATAAAAGAGGAATTGCTAACTGTCTTAACAGAAAAATATGCCGATACCGTTATATCCGATTTTTTTCAGAAAGAAGACGATATCGTGTCTACGGATCCATTGAAACAACCAGTCTGGCTAGATGAGGAATTGGAGTATAGCTTGGAGCAAATCACAGAGGAAGAATATGCATTAACACAGGAACAAACGGCGTCTTCTAATGACTTGATTCAGGTTACCTATGTGATCAGCTGGGAAGAGGATAAATGGCGGATCAGTGATTTTTACCAGCAAGATGTAGAGGATGAATCAACAACTGTGGAGCAACATGAAGATAATAGCAACCAAAGTGCTGAGGGTTCTGATAGTGAGGATTCTAATTCATATGAGGCAAACCACTCGGATGAGCCTGCAACGGATGAAACAGTGACAGATGATGAAGAGCAAACAGACCGTTCTGATCAAGATAATGATGAATCAACCAATCAGAATGAACAAGAACATGTGACGGAGGACGATAGTGCACAAATCGAGGATGGTAGCACTATATCTGAAGAAAATGCTCAAAATCTTGTGAAAGAGTACTTGAATATTCCCGATGACAGTGAACTACATGTTGTAGTGGATCACACCGATGAGGAGGATGACACCTATGTAGTACATGTTTTTGAAGTGGTAGAGAATGAGAACGACAGTCATACCGCTACGCTTGGTTGGTATGTTGTCGATAGACAAGAAGGCTCTGTCGAGGAAAGTATGTAAAGATCAAGAGAATAGATAGAGAATCTAAAAGGTCACTTTTCTGTGTGTAAAAGAAAAGTGACTTTTTTATATGGTAGAAAAGCATATCATTCTGAGTAATAGGATTTTTGTAAAGAGGTTAACTTGGAACGAGCTCCGTAGTCAGTATCTACTTAGATTAAATAATAAAGAGCCGGGCGTGGAGGGTGCCCGGTTTATCTGATTAGACTTTACGAACAACCTCTTATAGAATGTCATTTTGTTTGATTTTTGAGAATACACCCTCTAAAGACTGATGAAATGAGATGGCTTCTTGAATCTTTTGTTCCATCAATTGCTTATGCTCACCTGATTCAATATCTAAATCCGCTTGTATATCGGCTAAGTTATTAATTTGTTTATTTAAAGAATCTAACCAGCGATTAACATAGGTTTTCATAAATTTTCTATATAAATCCTTTCGAGCTTGATAAAGGTCTTTACGCATCCCTTTTTGCCATACTCTTTCGACTAAATTAAATTCTTGTAGTCGACGGATAGCATAACTCATTGCTGTCTTGCTTTTTCCTAAGTTATCTTTCATTTCATCCAAGGTCATAGGTTCCCCGTTTAAGAAAAGAGTGACAAATAATTGTGCTTCTGTTTTATTTAGCGAGAACATTTCCAAAGTTTTAGAAAACTCAGAAATAACCTGATTGTTGAATCTTTCTAAGCTGTGATCCTCTTCGTTGTATGCCATGGTTTATGACAGCCTCCTTTCTTACTCTATCGTTCCCTTTATTTTATACTACATGAAAATAATTTTAAAGTGAAATATATGTTAAAACTTTATAAACGTAACAAATTGCAGAGAGTGTGTATATATTCAATTTTAAAAAAGAGAAGGCCGCCATTATTTAAGAAAAATTTAATAGTTTGCTAAGAAATTGTTCAGATTTAACCATTAGACTAAAAATTAGCGAAGAAAGGAGAATGAAAGTGAGAATAAAAATAGCGGAAATGACCTTTATCATTTTACTGGGTTTATTTTTAATGGTGGTATTTGCCCAATTCATACTGGCTGGTCTAGCGGTGTTTGCTGACCCAGCGCAGTGGAGGAATCACACAATGTTGATTCACCTATTTGGCTTTAACCTGCCACTTATTTTACTTGTGTTTGCTTGGTTGGGCAAAATGAAGAAGCGAGTATACTTACAAGTGCTTGGTTTCATGGTGTTGATTTTCTTAATGTATTTCACGGCAAATATAGCAGGGAAAATGCCTTGGTTTGCAGCACTGCACCCGATAGTTGGTGTGTTACTGTTTATCGGCACAACGCTGTTGATGGTACAGCAAATTTATTCTTATGGAAGGAGGATATAGTCATGAGAACAATGTTAGCAATTATTATAGGTATAGTTGGTGGGTTTATCGTAGGCATCGCTTTATCTAGTTTGATTGGAATTATAGGTATGACAGTATTCGGTGTGCCACTTGGAATCAAGTTTTTACCATATTATATGGCAGTGATTTGTGCCGTGCTTGTTCCTATAGTAGATAGCAGAAGGAAGAACGGATAACGATTGGCTTATCCGTTCTATTTCCACTATAATGGAATTCTAAGTGGGTGATAGAAATGACGATTAAGAAGAAGTTATTGCTTTCTAATTTGGGTATGATAATAGTTCCTATTCTTTGTTTTTTTCTGATAGAAATAGTCCTAGGGATGATGTTTTTTGTCTTTCCGAATCAAGAGATGGAAGAAAACTCATTGCGTGCCTTTGTCAATTATCGTTTCCTCTTGATGTTACTGGTGATTATTCTGACTAATGCCGGGTTAACTTATCTGGTATCACGTACGATTATTGGACCGGTTCAACAGTTAGGGGAGGCAGCTAATCAAATCAAGGCAGGAAATTTAAATCAGGCAGTCGATACAAACTATAAAGGCGAGTTAGGCGATTTGGCGACAAGTTTTGAGGCAATGCGGAAGAGTCTCAAGGACGCACAGGAAAAGGAAGCGATGTATGAGCAAAATCGTCGGGAGTTAATCTCAAGTATTTCTCATGATTTACGGACACCGGTTACTTCGATTAAGGGGTATGTACAAGGGGTATCAGATGGTGTGGCGAATACGCCAGAGAAACTGAATCGATATATGAAAACAATTAGTCAGAAGACAAATGAGTTAGAACGAATGATTGATGAATTGTTTTTATTTTCTAAGTTAGATGTGGAGCAGGTCTCCCTCCAGTATTCTTCTATCGACATTGATCATTTTCTTCGTGATATTATCGAGGAATGGAGCTTCCAATATCCAGAAATTATATTTGATTATCAAACAGGGAGGATAACAGATTTGGTATCTGGTGATCGGGAACAGCTTTATCGTGTGGTAAGCAACATTCTGCATAATGGTTGGAAGTACAAAGGCGCTCTTCCGCTTCATATAGCTATTTTTGTAGAACAGGTGCAGGACGAGATCAAAATAGCGATTACTGATAATGGAATAGGTATAGCGGAGGGGGCACTTCCTGGTATATTTGACCCCTTTTATCGCAGTGATTATTCCCGCAATTCGGAGACGGGTGGAAGTGGTCTCGGGTTGGCTATTGTAAAAAAAATTGTAGAGGCTCATGGCGGTGAAGTTTATGCCAAGAGTGAAATGAATCTTGGGACAACCATTTATTTCTCTATTAAAGCAGGTGAACAACATGAAACAAGTATTGATCATTGAAGATGAACAAAGTATTGCCGAACTACAAGCGGACTATTTGGAGGTGGCAGGGCTTGAGACAAGGATTGCTCTTACTGGTCAGGAAGGATTACGTCTTGCTAGGCAGGAAGAGTATGACCTAATTTTACTGGACCTAATGCTGCCAGAGGTCAATGGTTTTGAAATATGTCAGAAGCTGCGTGCAACCCTGGATATACCCATTCTTATGGTAACGGCACGTAAAGAGGATATTGATAAGATAAAGGGATTTGATCGAGGCGCTGATGATTATATTGTGAAACCATTCAACCCAAATGAATTGGTGGCGAGGGTAAAGGCGCATTTAGCTAGATATCAGCGTTTAACACAACAAGGATCCAAGAAGGATCTGCTTGAAACAGGGAATATGTTAATTGATACTCAAGCACGACGGGTCTACTTAGGAGAGCAAGAATTAATCATGACAGCAAAGGAATATGATTTGCTCGTTTTTTTATTAACCCATCCCAATCAAGTATTCACCAAAGATCAGCTATTTGAACAAATTTGGGGATGGGATGCGATTGGTGATAATACAACCGTTACGGTACATATTCGTAAAATTAGAGAAAAGATTGAAAAAGATCCTTCTCATCCTTCGTTTATCGAAACGGTTTGGGGTGTAGGTTACCGCTTCCGCAAAGAATAGCGTTTTTGTTAATATGATTACCGGGTAATAATAGGGAGGGAGGTGCATGTTGTGAAGGAGCTTCCAAACAAAATAAAATACTTAGGTATGATCGCACTTGTTGCCTTGATCTTCTTTTTCGGATTAGCAACGGGGATTATGCAGGGGGCTGAGTTTAGACTAGACCATTACTTTTTTGAAAAAGCCGATAATATCAGTGGTGACCTTCTCTATTCATTGATGTCATGGATTACACATGCAGGGTCTGTCTGGTTTTTGACGGTGGTCACAGTCGTCGTGACTGTACTATTACTGTTTAGCAAGCTTAGTAATTGGTATAGCGTGTTTTTATGTATAAATATGCTCGGTATCAGCCTTTGGGTCAAGGGTTTCAAAAGAATATTTGAACGAGAGCGTCCAGAAATATTGGCACAGTTTGATGGGACCGGTTATAGCTTTCCTAGTGGTCATTCGGCAGGTTCGCTGGCGTTATATGGGATGCTAAGTTTTATTGCGTGGAAATATATTTCCAATCAGAGGGTGAAGTGGCTAGCTGTTGTTTCGTTCTTGTTGCTTGCTTTAGTTATTGCCTGCAGCAGAGTGGTTTTGCAGGTGCATTACGTTACGGATATTATGGCGGGTATCGCCTTAAGTACGGTTTGGGTATTTATTTGTATCGCTGTGCTGGAGCATTTTCTTGCCCGGAAGAAATCGATTGGTTAAGTTGTTACAAGTGAATTTCTCGTGGAATCTTGCTATACTTGTAAAAGTAACGAACAAAAAGTAAGCAAGGAGGAAACAACTTGTCAGAACTATTTCAACCATTTCAAATAAAAGATTTAAACTTGAAAAACCGTGTCGTGATGGCACCCATGTGTCAATATTCTGTAGAGAAACAGGATGGTACACCAAATGATTGGCACTATACCCATTATGTATCACGTGCAGTCGGTGGAACCGGTCTGGTCATTGTCGAAATGACGAATGTGGAACCAGATGGACGTATCTCTAATCAATGTCTCGGTCTATGGTCAGATGATCAGATTCCTGCTTATCGCCGGATAACCGATGCCGCACATCAGCAAGGTAGTAAAATAGCCATTCAGATTGCCCATGCCGGAAGAAAAGCAGAGGATACAGAACACCCTGTTGCGCCTTCTGCGATTGCATATAATGAAACATCCAAACAGCCTAGGGCGCTTACTACCACAGAAGTAAAGGATATGGTAGAGAAATTCAGACAATCGGCTCGTCGTGCAGTCGAAGCAGGTTTTGACGCAATTGAATTACATGGGGCGCATGGTTATTTGATTCATCAGTTCCATTCTCCTTATACGAATAAGCGTACAGATGAGTATCAGGAATATACGCGTTTTGGTTCGGAGGTTATTCAAGCCGTCAAAGAAGAAATGCCTGAGGGTATGCCACTTCTCATGAGAATTTCTGCGACCGAATTTGTAGAGGAAGGTTATACTTTGGAAGATGGCGTGGAAAAGGCGATAGCTTATCAAGAGGCCGGTGTAGATATGTTTCATATTAGTGCTGGAGGCGAGGGAGCGATTTCACCTACTCGCCACCCAGGTACACATCAAGGCTATATGCTACCTTTTGCTCGGGCGATGCGTGATGCGTTAGACGTTCCTACCATTGCGGTTGGTTCGTTAGACGATTCAGCTTTGGCTAATGCGGTTATCGGTAATGCCGATGCCGACTTGGTTGCGATTGGCCGCGGTCTACTGCGTGATCCGTATTGGGCGATACATGCTGCCCGAAAGCTCCAGCAAGAAATCGAAATTCCAAAGCAATATGCCCGTGGCTTTGCTTAGCTGTAAAAGATGTCATCATGATTGGTGACATCTTTTCTTTTTCTAGGCTTTACATTACAATAGGTGAAGGGAAAGCGAGGCGAGGGATAAATGAAACAAATTGCCATGATAACTGGTGTTAGCCGACCAAATGGTATCGGCGCTGTTATTTGTCATAAATTAGCCGCGGAAGGGCTCGATATCTTTTTTACTCATTTGACTTCAGCCGATATATACGCAGAGGAAAAGAATTACCCTCAACAATTAACAAAGGAATTGAAGAACTATGGCAGGCGTGTAGCGGATTTGGAAGTGGATTTGACTGAATCTAACGCACCTAACCAAATCATCGAGGAGGTAAGGCGTACATTAGGGGACCCAAGTATCTTAATTAATAATGCTACTTTTGAAGCCCCTGCCAATCTGCACAATTTATCAGGGGAACTGTTGGATAGGCATTATCAAGTAAATAATAAGTCGACAATCTTATTGAGTACGTTATTTGCAAAGAATTTCGAACAAGCATTTCCAGGTGGAAACCATGGAAGAATTATTTTCATGGTGTCTGGCGGACCAGATCCAAATAACTTGGCTTATATTGCCACAAAGGGAATGTTAAAAGCCATTACACCACCTTTAGCTGTTAATTTAGCTCCACTTGGAATTACCGTTAATGCGCTAGATCCTGGGCCAACGGATACAGGCTGGATTACTGCATCGCTGCAGCAACAATTATTGCCGCTATTTCCAGCAGGACGAATTGGGCAACCAATTGATGCAGCGAATATTCTTTCTTTATTGATCAAAGAAGAAGCGGATTGGTTAACCGGACAAGTTATCGAGGCAAACGGTGGATTTATGGGAAAATAAAGGAAAACTTCATTCAGTGAAGTTTTCTCATACTTATTAGTGCCACCAATCAAACTCCAGTTACCCTGTGGTAAACAAGCATTAAACAATGGAAAAGGAAGTGAAGGTGTGCAATTTAGACCATGTATTGACTTACATCAAGGACAGGTAAAACAGATTGTGGGAGCAACGTTAAACCAAGCTGATCACCAAGTAATAGAAAACTATGTTTCGACATATGACAGTCGCTATTACGCAGAGATGTTTAAACAAGATCAACTTAAAGGCGGTCATGTCATTATGCTTGGGGAAGGCAATAAAGAAGCGGCGATCAAAGCATTAGCGGCTTATCCAGGAGGGTTGCAGGTAGGCGGTGGTATCAATGCAGACAATGCACAGACCTTTCTGAAGGCTGGCGCTTCTCATGTGATCGTTACGTCCTATATTTTTCAAGATGGTGAATTAAAAATCGAACGTTTAAACAAATTAGTGGAGACAATTGGCAAAGAAAGATTAGTCATCGATTTAAGCTGTAAACAAAAGGATGGACAGTGGTATGTGGTCACCGATAAATGGACCAAATTCAGCAATATTGCAATTAATCCAACAACGATTAAGAAGTTAGAAAAATATTGTGATGAATTTCTGATTCATGCTGCAGATGTAGAAGGAAAACGTGCTGGAATTGCGGAAGAACTAGTCGAAGCATTAACTGCTTCTGTTTCGATTCCGACAACTTATGCAGGTGGGGTAAGCTCGTTGGCTGATTTACAACTGTTCGAACGGCTTACGCAAGGTAAGCTACATGTTACGATTGGCAGTGCCCTCGATATTTTTGGTGGAGATTTGTCCTATCAGGAAGTAGTTGACTATTGTCAATAACATGTTGAATGAAGAGTAACTTCTATAAGAAAGATCAACTAGTGTACTTACCCATTTTTTCAGGAAAGTACACTAGTTTTTTGGTAAATAAAGAAAACATTCTTTGCTGCAATGGTGAGGTGAAATGGTGATATACGTGGCATAGCAAGTCTGACTATATTACAGAAAGGATCCGTATAAGTGATAAAGAATAAGATAGTTTTTATCATTCTATTTATTTATCATTGCTGAAAAGTTTGTTACAAACTTAAAGCATTACTCCGGTTTCTCCATAGTAATTAAATTTTCTAAGTCAGTAATGTAAAAATCAATATCAGGGCGTTGATCAATGAGATCAAGCTGCTCTAACTTGAAGAAATTCACCTTTCGGTAGGGATCATAATCAATCACCGGTAAGGTATTCGTTTGTAAAATATATTGGTCTACTGCACGTTGAACTTGATCTAGTGCTACTGCTAGATGTTTTTCCTCCTCTGGAAATAACTCGTACGTTTCCTTCGACATGTAATAGGGTTGATTTGGAATCGCCTTCAAAAATGGGGTGAGTAGGGAATAATCAAGTGATCTATCCTCATTAATGAGCACCCTTAGTGGAATATGAGACGGTAAATCTTGTTCAAATTGCTGGATGGCCTGTTGCAATTCCTTTATAGAAATGTCTCGTTGTGGGTATTTTGTATCTTCTTTTGGTTGCTTCTTAAACCACATCAACGTCTCCTCCTTTATTTGGGCAAATTTCTTCAAAAAGTCGTACTGAGTGCCTCTTTTTACAAGAATTATACCAAACATTGATCAAGTTGGTCGAATTTAAGCTGAATATCGGGTAATTTAGCTTATTTTATTTCCAAAATGCCCTTTAATTGCTATCTTTAAGTAGAAAAATTTAAAGGAGGAATTAGATGAAAATAAGTAAGGAAACAATACCAGAGATTAATCCGAATACATTGGCGATTGTTGGGTTTCAGGATGATGATGGATTTTTTACAAGGATTGTTGAACAGGACGAAAAGGATGATTATGAAACCACATGGAGTACACATCAGGTAATGAATTACACGTGCAAGGGTTTTGGAATTAGTTTGCAAGGTTTGTTGGATGGAACACGTATGCTGAGCGGTATCACCCATAAACCGCCTATTGCGATTGATCGCATAAGTGGTATGTATTTTTTTCCGGTAGAATCCCCGCTGAGAAAATCTTGCACCTGGATTGCCCACTCTCATGTGCTGGAAGTGGAAAGAGAAGATACACATTTCACCAGAGTTGTATTTAAAAACGGTCGTGATATACTGCTGAATGTCTCCTATGCAAGCATCATCAATCAGGTCTACCGAACAGCACAATACCGCTACTTATTAAGCAACAATATCGAACATGTTTTAGAACATTCTCAATTTGTCTCAGAACCACCCTTACATCGAAAAAGATAGTTACTAAAAGCAATGGCGGGTATTCTAAACTGTGAAATTGCCCCGACATTGGCTTGAAGTATAGAAAGTGTTAGGCAAATGCTTGTGTAAAGTACTTCACGGCACTTGCCTAACATAGAAAAATAATCAAACTTGTCACATGGGAAACTGGACTGCTTGAGCACGCACTTTAAGTTATTAAAGTTTCATCTTCTCTTCTTGGTTGGTTTTAGCTGTCAGGGCATGTGCTAACAGTTCTTCAAATATAAAGGACACTTTCCTTCGAATAGCTGGATTGAAATAATTACGTTTCTCTTCTCTCCCTTTGCAGATAAATAAATAGGAAGTGAAGGACATGTCATGGGAATGAGGGAGGGCTTGCACCTCCAGCTCTTCTTTATTCATTTCTTTAATCAGCTCCTCCCTTTCCTTTATTGCTTGCTGCTCCATCTCTTGTAATAGTTGTGTATATGGTTCGGTTATTTTGAAGGGAGAGTTTTGCTCTAATTTCCCTAAATCATGTCTAATTACTGTTAAGGTCATGGATAAAAAGAGAAAACGTGACGCTAGGTTCCATTCATGTTTGTTCAAATATCTCATGTGTCATTCTCCTCCTATAAAGGAACGTTTGTTCTATTTTAATATAATGTACATAAAATTGCAATAAAAAGGGGAAAGAAAATAAAAGAAAGATGTGAAAGATTGGGCAAATGAAGCAAAAAATATTAGAATAAGGGTAAGCCATACTTTGAACTTCTTAAAGGAGCTAGAGGCGGGATGATCCTATATAGTATAAACAATATTGAAAACATTGATGTTACGGAGATAAAAGATTTATTTGAGGCCAATGAATATGGTCAATTAGTAGATATCTTATTAAGCAGCTATGAAAGCTTAGGTCCCCTTCCAGGATTTTTCTTACCTTTTATTGAAGCTTTCTTACCTTTTTTGCCGATTATTGCTTTTGTTATTACCAATGCAGCGGCTTATGGTTTATTAGAAGGTTTTCTATTATCGTTAGCGGGGACAAGCTCAGGTACCATTTTGGTTTTTATGCTAGTTAGACGTTATCAACATTTGCGATTCTTCCGCTGGTTAACGTCAAATAAACAGGTATCCAAGGTAACCAATTGGTTGACTAGACATGGTTTTGGTCCACTGTTTTTGTTACTATGTTTTCCTTTTTCTCCATCAGCTATTATTAATGTAGTAGCTGCCTTATCCAGGATAAATTTCTATCAATTTGTGCTTGCTGTTTTACTTGGCAAAGGCGTGATGGTGTTTACCATTTCATTTGTGGGGGATAGTTTGGCTTCTTTTGCGCAAAATCCTGTCAAGACGATCATTGTAGCCATAGGAGTAGCTCTACTCTGGGTCGCTGGGAAATATATTGAAACTTATTTACATAAGCGGTCGGAAGAGAAAAAGAATAAATAAAGGATTAAAAAATGCCAAACAGGGAACTTATTAATAAATGTTCCTTTTGGAGGAAAGGCTATGTGGAAAAAAAGAGTATCGATCATTGTTCGTAGTCTGGTGGTCACCATCATTTTGGTATTATGTCTCAAGCCTTACTTGATAGCAAATTATGAAGTGAATGGAAAATCAATGGAACCTACTTTGCATGATGGTAATCTGCTCATGGTCAATAAAAGATTGTATGATTGGGGAGCGATTGATTATTTTGATGTGATTATTTTTCATGCAACGCAAGATGAAGATTATGTAAAAAGGGTGATCGGAAAACCAGGCGACCAAGTTGTTTATAAGGATGACAAGTTGTTTATTAATGGTAAAGAAAAAAAAGAGCCTTATCTTGAACCTTATCGTGAACCTAATCAAACATTAACAGAGGATTTTACCCTGTTAGAGGTTACCGGAGAGAAAATAGTACCTGAAGGAAAGTTGTTCGTCCTAGGGGATAATCGAATGAACAGTCGTGATTCCAGAGAGATAGGCTTTGTGGATCAAGAGACAGTGGTAGGTAAGGTAAATATTCGTTACTGGCCAATTTCTGAATTAAGCTTTCAATTTGCTGATTGAAGTAAGCGCTTACTAATTTAGTTGCTGTATAGTTGCCTAAAAAGTTGAATAGGGGGACCGTTTAAGGTCACGATAAATGATCACGTTGGGCAGGGGAGGGGATAGCAAGGTGCTCGTCCACAAAAATGCTATAGGAATCCGAAAATTAACATTGCAGGATGAATCTCTATTGACCAAATGGCTGTCCGATCCAGATGTACTCGCTTATTATGAAGGACGCGATCAATCATTTGATCACAGAAAAACAAGGAAGATCTTTTACCTGAATGGTTCTCCAACAGTAAGGTGCATCATAGAATATCGCCAGCAAGCCATTGGATATATACAATTCTATCTTTTAGATACCTCAACCAAAACATCATATGGCTTATCGGAAAAGAGAATATATGGTATGGATCAATTTATTGGTGAGACGTCTTACTGGAATCAAGGAATTGGTGCACAGTTTGTTGAGTTGATGGTTGTTTATTTAGTAGAGCAATTGGGGGCGCAGCGAGTCGTTGTAGATCCACATAAAAGTAATATTCGTGCGATACGCTGCTATGAAAAATGTGGTTTTGTGAAGACGAAAACGTTAGCGGATCATGAATGGCATGAAGGAGACTATCGTGATTGCTGGTTAATGGAATATACAGCAAGTAATAAAGAATGAGGGGTGTGCCCTAACGACTGAACACAATAAAACACGGCTATGCCAAGATTGATCAAGGAATAGCCGTGTTTTGTCTAGGATTTTATTTGATCTTGGTATAACTCTTTACATACCTTTGGTGCGGTCCAGAAGGTCGTTAATAATAATAAGACTACTGGTGCTGCCGTTACAACGATGAAGGATTGCAATGCATTAATACTTCCTTCACCTAAAGAAACCAACACGATGGCTACCGCTCCCATAATAATCGCGTAAAAGGCCCTTAGCCAACGTGGTGGGTGGCCATTACCAGAGATGGCCATGGAAATCGTTAAGGACATTGAGTCTGTCGTGGTTAAGACGAAAATAATGGTTGCCAATAAGAACAAGAAACCAAAAATTTCTCCGAACGGCAATTGTTGTGTAATAGCCATCATTGCTGCAGGTGGCCCAGCCTCATCTAAAGCCGTAGAGATAGAGCCAGGAGATTGTAGTTCTTGGAAAATACCTGTCCCACCTACAACTGTAAACCAAAAAGTTGTAACAACTGGCGCAATAATAGCGACCGCTAAGACAAGCTCTCTGATCGTACGCCCTCGAGATATCCTGGCGGCAAATATAGCCATCATCGGACCATAACCGACGAACCATGCAAAGAAGAATATTGTCCATAGACTAAGCCATGCCTCATCTCCTCGATAGGTATTCAGCGATATGAAATCATTCACGTAAAGACCAAATGATTCAAAGAAATTATTAAAGATGAACAATCCTGGTCCGAATGCCAAGACACCGATTATCAACCCTATCGCTAAGATAACATTAAAACTGCTTAAGAATTGAATTCCTCTATGAATCCCAGTTACCGCAGAAATAGCCGCTCCAATCACTAATAACACAATGATGGTGATATGCAAGCTTGTTGTATTAGATAAATTGGTTAGGGAGCTAATCCCATAACCAGCCTGCAATCCCAAGAAGCCGATAGGACCAATAGTTCCTGCTGCAACAGCAATAATAGAAAAGGCGTCGACAATGGTGCCGAACACATTGTTTCTCATGATTTTCTCGCCAAAAAAAGGATATAAAAATGCTCGGGGTTTTAAGGGCATGCCTTTGTGATAATGGGCATACATTAAGACGATGGTACCTAAAGTTCCTAATATTGCCCAAGCTAGGAAGCCCCAATCAATAAAACTTGTCGTTAAGGCCGGGACTATTGCATCAGGTGTACCACTTTCTATCCCAGGAAAATTAGGAGGTGTCGTAAGAAAATGACTCAAAGGTTCAGCTGCCGCCCAAAATATACCACCGCCAGCCAATAATGTACACATAATAATAGAGATCCACTTAAATGTACTCATTTCCGGTTTGTTCAGATTTCCTAAACGAATTTTTCCGTATTTGGTTATGGCTAACGCTAAGGCAATAAAAAAGGTTCCTAATAGTGTCAATTGATATAGAATACCAAAATAAGTAACCGATATGCCAAATAATTGATTGACGGTATTGGCTACCAAGTCTGCATTGATAAGTGCTGCAATAACAAAAAACAACAAGATACCCCCGCTTACTAATAATGATGGGAGATCCAGTGAAGTCTTTTTCCTGAATTATTCATAGAAAAATCTTAATAGCTTATAAACCCATACCTGACAAGTAACTATGAAAGATATGAACTGCATCAAATAAATGAAAAAAGAACCCGTTTCTGATAAGGTTAAACTGCGAAGAAATAACCAACAGAAAGGGTTCTTACAATGGCTACTTTACCGCAAATCACGCTTGATTTCAATCGCAAAATAAAACTATCTCATGATGGAGGCGAATTATCCTCTGATACCGGTGAAATGGTGTTTCGGGAATTCGATGAAAAAATCGGCTTTTCTGCAACTTTGGCAGAATATTTATAACTCATCGACGAAAGGCGCTACTATGTGCATGCGAATGAAGATTTACTGCGTCAGAAAATCTATCAAGTCATTGCTGGATATGCGGAAGATGATGCAGCGGATGCCCTGATACACGATCCGGTATTTACGCAAATCATGGGGAAAAATACGCTTGCTTCCCAGCCAAGCTTGTCTCGTTTTTTAAATCGTTTTGACGCGCAGTCCATTACTTCTTTACTTCAAGCCAATCAGGTATTACTGGATAAAATGCATACACACCGGAAATCCAATGCGATTATTTTTGATTTAGATTCCACGCACGCCGATACGTATGGCAAACAGGAACAAGCTGCTTACAATGCTCATTACCGTACCATTGGTTTTCATCCCATGGTTGCCTTTGAGGGAGTGGAAGGTGATTTTCTCAAATCCGAATTGCGTCCGGGAAATGTGTATACATCCAATGGCGTTGTCGGTTTCGTTCGTCCGCTTATCGAACATTACAACGAAAAATTCCCATGGATCACTCCATTTCTGCGTGCAGACAGTGGTTTTGCCGTTCCGGAACTGTATGATTTATGCGAAAAAGAATCGGTTTCTTATGTGATTCGCTTAAAGTCCAATGCCAAACTGCAGCAACTGGCAGATGAGCTGCATCCAGCTTCTGCCGCCAAAGATATGAGCGAGTCCGAGTGCTATGTTGAAGAGAGCGACTATCAGGCAAAATCATGGAAAAAAACACGAAAAATCATTATTCAATCCGTTCGTCCTGCAGGAGAAATGTTTTTCACACACAGCTTTTTTGTGACCAACTTGGGAGATGTCTTTTCTCCGCAAGTGATTGTGCAGTCCTATCAGCGAAGAGGCACGATGGAAAACTACATCAAAGAAGCGAAAAATGGTTTCGGCCTGGATCGCATGAACAGTCATTCTTTTCAGGCGAATGAAGCTCGGATGATGTTGAGCTTACTAGCGTATAACTTAACCAATTGGCTGCGTACGCTTTGTTTTCCAGAAGGACAAAAACAGATGCAAATCCAGACCATTCGTACACGTATGATTAAAGTTGCCAGTAAATTAGTGAAATCAGGGCGTTCTTTCTATTTCAAACTGGCTTCGAGTTTTGTGTATGCTTCTTTCTTCTGGAATGTGCTACGAAACGTTCAACAGCTTCAGTTGGAGTGAAAGACAAAAGGAAATATCTAGAAATTTAAAAACCTTTAGATAATCACAGGAGAAGTCTGCCCAAAAACGGTTGTTTTTTCTTATGAATACCATTTACCATCAACTGCCTACGATATTTTAGCTTTTTTCGCTTGAAAATAGAAAATCATGAACTACAAATTTTAATTTGAAACTTTAATCTACAGGTATGAATAATTCAGGTTTTTGTTTTTTAAACGTTCCATAGTTGTTTGTTCCTCCAATTAGTTGTTTACGTTCCCAATCACTTCTTTTTAGTGTGCCCTTTTAACCAAGCTTTCATTACGTAGATTTGGTAAAAAAAGAATAATGTATGGAAATGTTGCTGCATAATTTCACAGATGTTATATACTAAAGCAATTTGGAGGGTTTGTAAACCAAAAGAATTTTCTGTTTGATAATGTTAAGAAAACGACCGTATAATAAGACTTTATTATTTTGACAAACAAACGAGCCAAAAACGCACTACATAGTTTATTTATAGCAAAACCTTTGCTTATAGTAGTTCTATAGTTAGAATTGAATTTGTAAGTGGGAGTTTAACTGTTTGTCTGTGTTAGATTGAACTTATTATAGTGGAGATTATCTGTTTTCTTACCTTATATAAAAGACTCTCACTTCCATATGGAACGAGTGTTTGATACAATAGATATATGTTCAGAGAAAGTAGGTGTTATACTTGCTGCGTTTTTTATTAGGAAGTGCGACAGTGAATAAAAGTAAACAATGCTTGTCGGAAATACGAGAGGAACTAAAAGAGAATCCTAAGGGTCCGCCTATTATTTATTTAGTTCCCGATCAAATGACCTTTCAGCAGGAATATGCCTTGCTAAGCGATGAGGATATTAATGGTTCTATACGTGCGCAGGTCTATAGTTTTTCGCGGTTGGCTTGGCGTGTGATGCAACTGACAGGAGGGGCAACCAAGAAATATATCACGTCGACGGGAGTGCAAATGCTGCTTCGCAAGATCGTTGAAGAACGGACAGAAGATTGGAAAATGTTTCAGAAATCCATCGAAAAACAAGGGTTTATTGAACAACTAGAAACGATGATTACTGAATTTAAACATTATTGTGTCACACCTGATATGTTAGCTGTACAGATGGCGGATATGGCATCGTCACATCATCCGACCGTTAATGAACAAGCCTTACAACACAAACTGGATGACTTATTTTATATTTATCAGCAATTAACGGAGGCATTACAGGGGCAATATATGAATAGCGAGGATCAGATGCAGCAGCTAGTTGAAAAATTACACACATCTTCCTTTTTGGAGGGGGCAACCATTTACATAGATGGCTTTCACCAGTTTACCCCGCAAGAATTGTTAGTATTAGATGTAATGCTGAAAAAAGCAGATCAGGTTACCGTGACATTGACGTTGGATACGGCAAAAAGAGAATCATCCCCTTTAGATTTATTTTATCTAACACATGAGACCTACAGCCAATTAACACAGCTGGCTGATCAGGTCGGTATGCAGGTGGAGAGTGAGCAAATGCAGCCACCAGAGCACGTGCGTCCTACTTTTCAACATATTAACGATTATTTTGACACTCGTCCTGTACCAAGCATGAATGGCAAAGCCAACGTGAGGTTGTCTGAGGCAGTTCATCCAAGGGCTGAGGTGGAAGGAACAGCGCAAGAAATCATTCGATTAATCAGGGAACAGGGTTATCGTTATCGGGATATTGCGATTTTAATTCGCGAGCCGGAAGTTTATCAGGATTTGATAACGACATTGTTTCAGGACTATGATATACCAGTGTTTGTCGATGAGAAGAAAACGATGTTGAGTCATCCATTAATCGAGACGATTCGCTCCCTATTGGATGTGGTAGAAGGGAACTGGCGCTATGAGGCAGTGTTTCGCCTGTTGAAAGCTGGCTTTATTCCTGAGGGTGAAGGGGAGTATCGCTTGAATCAGGTGGCCATCGATGAATTAGAAAATTATGTACTAGAATACGGTATGAGGGGGAGATCCAGCTGGTTATCGGATCGCGATTGGCGTTTTCAACGATTTAGGGGCTTTGACCAACCCGTCCAGACAGATCAAGAACGATTGACACAAGAACGTATCAATGCTTATCGCAATCAAGTAGCATATGCCTTGGCTGACATAGATAAAAAATTGCGTACCCTGCCGACGATTCAAGAGAAGACGGTAGCGCTTTTTGAGTGGCTGGAGAACAATCAAGCCCCAGAACGGCTCGAAGCTATCCGGGATCTTTATGATCAACAAGGGAAAGTAGAAAAAGGACGAGAGCAGGACCAGGTATGGGATGCCATCATTCAATTGTTAGAAGAGATGACGGAAGTTGCTGGCGAGGAATCGATGGACTTAGCGATGTTTCGTAAGGTCTTAGAATCTGGTATGGAGGCATTACGTTTCTCTCATGTACCGCCAAGTATGGACCATGTTGTTGTCGGTTCGATTGATCGTTCCCGTATGCACGGAGTGAAGTGTGCCTTCTTACTTGGTGTGAACGAAGGAACATGGCCGATGAAGCCCGCTGGTGATGGTTTGATTTCGGAAGAAGAACGTACGATTTTACAAATGAATGGTATGCAATTGGCTGCGGGCAGTCAACGGCAGCTGCTGGATGATTGGTTTTATGTCTATCTGGCTTTCACACTGCCAGCTGACTATTTATGGATCAGCTATCCTATTAGTAACGAAGAAGGGAAACAAAAGGCGCCATCCCCTTTAATTAAACGTGTGAAGGAATGGTTTCCTGAGCAAATGCCCGGTCTTTTCTTACAAGATCCAGAGGAGATGAACCAGGCAGAACGTTTTGTGACCACACCTGTCAAAACAAGAGGGGCGCTCACTTCACAGTTAGCCCGCAAATTACGTGGTTATCCGATTGATCCGATTTGGGAGTATGTACTAAATTGGTATATGGAAAGATCACCACAACCGTTGCTTGATCAACGAGTATTACAAAGTCTGTTTTATGAGAATAGACCAAGCGATTTGAAGAAGGATACCGTGGCAGCAATGTATCCCGAGGAAATAAAGGCAAGTGTATCAAGGTTAGAAATGTACCATCGTTGTTCTTACCAGCATTTTGCTAAGTACAGTTTAGGACTGGAGGAACGTCCTACTTATAAATTGGATGCGCCAGATATTGGGCAGTTATTCCATGAAGCATTAAAACAGATTACCGAGTGGATTCAAAAAGAAGGGAAACAATTTGCCGATATTTACGATCAAGAAGCAAAGTCTTATGCCCATCGAGCTGTCAGTACACTGTCCCCTGTTTTACAGCACCAAATTTTGCATAGTTCTAATCGATATCAATATATTCAACGGAAATTGGAGAGTGTTATTGCCCGCGCTACTTATGTATTAAGTGAACAGGCACGAAAAACCCATTTTTCCCCCGTTGGTTTAGAGATAGGCTTCGGTTATCCTGATCAACTTGCGCCATTACAGATTGATTTGCCTAATGAGCATCGATTGCTGTTACGAGGCAGAATCGATCGTGTGGATCGGGCAGTGGAACAGGATCAACTCTATTTGCGTATCATTGATTATAAATCCAGTGCCAGAGGTCTCACTCTTACGGAAGTATACTATGGCTTGGCCCTACAAATGCTCTCCTATTTAGATGTGGTGTTGCAAAATGCAGAAAACTGGTTAGGTGAACCCGCCCAACCGGCAGGGGTATTATATTTTCATGTGCATAATCCGATGGTGGCTGCTAATGACTACTTACCGGAAGATAAACTGGAGCAAGAGCTGATGAAAAAGTTTAAGATGAAGGGATTACTCGTCGATCAAGAAGATATCGTGCGGAAGATGGATACTTCTTTGGACTCGGGGAGAAGTAATATCATTCCAGCCGGTTTTAGTAAGAATGGTTCGTTCTATAAGGGGTCGGCAGTAGCAGAGCAAGAAGTATTCCGTCAATTACATGATTATATTTATCAGCTAATGGAACGAGCAGGTGTACAGATTACAGAAGGTAAGGTCGACTTAAACCCATTTCAGCAAGATCAATTAACGGCATGTAATTACTGTGATTTTCGCTCCGTCTGTCAATTTGATCCAACATTAATCGAAAATAATTATCGTAAACTGAAGAATATGAAGGATGAAGAAGCGATAGCAGCGATGAAACGAGGTGATATGTAATGCCGCAATGGACAAAGGAACAGGAAGAAGCAATCTATCAATCTGGTCAGGACATTTTAGTAGCAGCAGCGGCTGGTTCAGGTAAAACCGCGGTACTAGTGGAGCGGATTATTCAGAAATTATTAAATAAGCAACAGCCAGTCGATATCGACACTTTATTAGTCGTGACCTTTACGAATGCAGCGGCACAAGAGATGCGTAACCGTATCGGTGCTGCTATTGAAACGTCGCTTTCAGATAATCCGCAATCGAATCATTTAAAAAAACAGCTGGCATTGGTGCAAAATGCCTCGATTTCAACTTTGCATGCCTTCTGTATGAATCTGGTTCGTCAATATGCTTACCACTTGGATATCGATCCAGGCTTTCGCATTGCCGATGACATGGAAGCTGATTTAATCAGGCAAGATGTGTTGGAGGAATTATTTGAGGGCTGGTATGGGGAAGAAGACGAGCAGAAACAGGCAGCCTTTTTCTCCGTTGTCGATCGATTTAGTAATGATCGTAATGATCTGGAAGTAGAATCGCTTATTTTGAAAATGTATGAGTTCTCGATCCAGCATCCCAATCCTGACCACTGGCTTAAGCAGATGTCACAGGTGTATCAAGTCAATGAAGAGACGCAGGAAGACGAGATTCCCTGGCTTTCCTTATTGAAAGAAGAAGTTGCCGATCAACTAGGGGTGATGGAGACATTAACCCAGCAGGCATTAAACCTAACTCGAGAAGCAGATGGCCCTTATCATTATGCGGAGGCATTAGACCAAGATCTCGTAATGATTCAACAAGCGAAAGGGGCACTGGCTGTGTCTTGGCAAGAAGTAGGAACTATTTTTACGACGGCTAAATTTAAGGCACTTTCGCGTAAAAAAGTGGACTGTGAAGAAGAAAAGAAAGAACAAGTGAAAACATTGCGTGATCAAGTGAAGAAGCGTTGGAATGGGATTGCAACCGATTGGTTTGCCAGAAGTCTGCAGGGGCATCTGCGCGATATGGCAGAACTCTATCCAACGGTTTATGCCTTGACCGAATTAATTCACCAGTTTAAAGATGCTTATCAAGCAGCCAAACGAGAAAAGGGATTGGTAGACTTTGCCGATTTAGAGCATTTTGCCTTAGATGTTCTCTCGGAAAATAAAGAAACATTACAACCGTCTGCTGTGGCCAAAAGCCTTAAACAGAAATATACAGAGGTGATGGTCGATGAATATCAGGATACCAACTTGGTTCAGGAAACGATCTTATCACTAGTTGCCGATCATGATAATGGCGGTAATATGTTTATGGTAGGAGATGTGAAACAAAGCATCTATCGTTTTCGTCATGCAGAACCAAGTCTTTTTATTGAAAAATATAACCGCTTTGCCGAACGGGACACTACGGGACGTAGAATCGATCTGGCCAAAAACTTCCGTAGTCGTGAACAGATATTGACAGCAGCTAACTACATTTTCAGACAGTTATTCGATGAAAAAGTTGGTGATATTGACTACGATCAAGCCGCTGAATTGATTTATGGCAACAAATCGTATGAAGACATACCGTTGAAGGAGCCGGAAACAGAAGTAATTGTGATTGATCAAGAAACACAGGAAAACGATGAGGACACAGAAGATATGGAAACAGAGGCCGATTTAGAGAAGGCGCAACTAGAAGCACGGGCATATGTGGAAAAGATCAAACAATGGATTGGCGCAGATGGAAGTGAGCCTATGCAGATTATTGATAAACAGACCGGAATGGCGCGGCATGTCGAGTACCGGGATATAGTGATCTTACTTCGTTCGATGACATGGGCGCCCGCCATTATGGAAGAGTTTAAAAAACAGCATATTCCAATATATGCCGAATTATCAACGGGTTATTTGGCGGCGATTGAAATCCAGGTTATGATAAGTCTGTTAAAGGTGATTGATAATCCGAGGCAGGATATTCCGTTAACTTCTGTGTTAAAGTCACCTATTGTCGGCTTGAACGAAGATGAACTGGCTCAGATCAGACTGAGTAAGAAGGGTGTTTCCTTTTATGAGGCCTTGCAAACATTTATCAAAATAAACGATCATGAGACAATCCAGACATTTATCGATCAATTAGCAGTATGGCGATTGGAAGCCAGACAAGGGGCTTTATCCTCCTTGATTTGGCAAATCTATCAAGAAACTGGCTACTATGATTTTGTCGGCGGAATGCCAGGTGGACGGCAGCGGCAGGCCAATTTACGTGCCTTATTTGATCGTGCCAAAGGTTATGAGGCTACATCGTTCCGAGGTTTATTCCGGTTCTTGCGCTTTATTGAGCGTATGGAAGAGAAAGGGGATGACTTAGGAGCAGCCAAAGCATTGGGCGAGCAAGAAGATGTCGTACGGATTATGACGATTCATAAAAGTAAAGGGTTGGAATTCCCGGTCGTCATTGTTGGTGCTATGAATAAACAATTTAACCAACAGGATTTGCGTGCCAAGTATTTACTGCATAAGGAACTGGGTTTTGCCACCAAATATATCGATCCAGTTAAACGAATTATGTATCCCACCTTGCTATTTCATGGTATTAAAAAGGAAATGCAGCGTGAGATGCTGGCAGAAGAAATGCGCGTCTTATACGTGGCATTAACACGTGCGAAAGAGAAACTTGTCTTAGTCGGTACGGTTCCCTCTTTAGAGAAGAAAAGGAAAAAATGGGAAGATATCATTACACATCAAGACTGGGTGCTCCCGTCCTATTATCGTTTAGAGTCGCTAACCTATTTAGATTGGTTCGGAGCAACTCTGCTCCGTCATCAAGACGCTGTTGCATTGAGGAATACAGATAGGTCATTACAAGTCCCTGTAGAGATTATGCAAGATGCCTCTCAGTGGAAGATTACCCCGGTGCATCAGAGCCAATATCATAGGATAGAGGAGAGTGGTCGTGATCAAATCCAATCCTTACATGATTCCATCAATCAGTGGGAAAAGCTGGATCTACCTGATGAGGGCATGGCTAACAAGGTAGCCTCGCAGTTGGAATTTGCCTATCCGTTTCAAGATGCGGTTTTTTATCGTGCCAAACAAACAGTAACGGAAATGAAACGTCAATATGAAATGAAAGATAGCTATAGTGACGAACAAATTATCGATACCTTCCGTTCCCCTATCCGCAAACGCCCGCGCTTTATGCAAAAAGAGCGGCAGTTATCTAGGGCGGAGATTGGTACAGCTATGCACACGGTCATGCAGCACCTGCCTTTGGATCGGGAATGGACATTATCTGGTTTAGAGGAATATATTGCCCACCTGGAAGCGGATGAAATGATCACGAATGATGAGGCCGAGGTGATCGATACTTCTTCAATACTGCATTTTTTCGCAACCGATATGGGCAAGCTGCTGTTAAGAGCAGATAAAGTCGAGCGTGAGGTGCCGTTTAGTATGACATTACTGGCAGATGAAGTCTATCCCAATTGGCAAGAACAGACCAAGGAAAGGATTTTTCTGCAAGGTGTGATCGATTGTGTGATAGAAACCGATTCGGGATTATTATTACTAGACTATAAAACGGATCACATCACAGATACACAAAGCGAGATGCTAGAAGAAAAATTGAAACAACGTTATCAGCTGCAGCTTGATTTATATGCAAAGGCACTAGCTGAGATATGGAAGAAGCCTGTGACGGAAAAATATTTATACTTTTTTGATAAAAGCCTGTTACTAGAAGTGTGAGCATAAGGAGAACGATTCTCCTTATGCATTTCCGCCAATAACTTGATCAACGGCATCGGGATCGATTGCATTGGTAATATTAAAACCTGTGTTGGTGTTTAAGAAATCGCCTGTATTGTTTGCACCTGCTCCAGTAGCTACTTTAGAAGCACTCTTAGGAGACAGGTAAAAGCTGTCACCAAAATTGATGATTCCTCCATCAACACCATTAATTTTGATGGGTCCAACGATGGATGGCAAGGTGATCACGTCCTTTTTTATTTAATAGATAACCTTGAGGTGCATGAAACTTGCTGGGTTAATCTGGGTCGACAATGCGTATATGCTTGAGTCGGGCAATCGAATGCACGTGCTGACTATTTCCGAGTTGAATGACAGCAGAAGAGGAGGCAGCTGAAACATCGAGAGAATGAATATCAATTCTTGGGCACAACATATGATGATCGCCATAGGTTAAGCTGTAATTAGGAAGAAAAGGAATAGATTGTTGGAAAAAAGAATCGTCTTCAAAGGAAAAGCTTTTGTCTGATGAAATACCACCTTCTTTTTGAACAGCGATTACATTCACACTAGGTTCTGTGAAGCTGGTATCTCCTATTTGTAATATGGAACTATAGGCAAGACTGTCGAGTTTCAGTTGTTGTACGTTAGTCGTCCGTGTTTCCAAGCGGGATCAACCTGCCTTCCGCTGCCCCAACAATATAGGACTCGGGAGGTGTATCGAATAAAGAGGCCAGTTGAATATGACAGCTGTCTCCAGCTATGAATAAAGAAGAACCAGAAATGCCTAAGATAGAAATATTTCCTACACCTAATTGCCTGTTATTTACTTGGTAATACATAACGTCACTCCTTCTGCTGATTACTAAACCAATTTTTCAGTCCTTGTTGCCATTCCTTTTTTACATGCTCAAGGATGTGTTGGGGTAAATCTGTCGGGGGAACATTGGCTTGTTGATAGTATGCGATACGGTTGGGCAACTGTTGTTTCACATCTTGGATTAATGTTTGTCGAAAATCATCCTCAAGTGGGTAATTATATTGCTGCTCAAGCGAATGTACATAACCTGGGAGTTCATTGTCTGCATCTTCTACTAAAGTTTGATGTACAGAAGGAAAGGGCGTTTGACCTTGCGAGGGATTTAACGAAAGGTCTTCGCTACTTTGTAAATCTTCTGGCGTCATCCCAATATGAAGAGTTCCATCTAAGCGTTCAATTTTTAGTTGATCGAAATGGTATTCCAGTTTTTCGATGGAGGTTTTGGCCTGTTTATTACTCTCAAGCTGCTGAATTCGGTTCTCTAAGGAGTGACTATATTGATAGAGTTGCTGCACTTGTTGCTGCAGTTGTGTTATATAATGCATTATCAGCTGATTGCTCATTCGTTATCACTCCTTCTGACATCTGTTAGAAAGGGGAAAGAGGTACTAATGACTCACTAGCTTCTCCTGCTGCCGTTGCTTGTTCTGCAGCTGTCGAATACCCGCCCGTGTTGTATAACTGTGAGAGAGTTTGCATACTGCCAGTACTTCCTATTTGCAGAACGGATGAATTAGTGATACTGCCAACCTTGAGAAAATGAATATAAATCGATTGATTAACGGTTATATGCATGAAATCACCTACTATATTCCAGATATATTTTGATCAAATTGATCGTTATCTACCATCGTTGTTTGTGCATTTTCAAGATGCACACGGATTCCATCGCCTGTGTTGAATGACCCGCCACCTGCAAAGGTTTTGGCTTGAGTGTAAGGCTGGATTTTATAGACATCTCCAATATGAAAAATACTGGAAGAACCAATGTTAATCACCTTTACTGCACCAACAATTGCTGGCATATACATCATCCTAACATGGTTACATCATTTTGACGTACTATATAAGCTGAAAGGCGTGTGAATGGTGATTCACACGAATGGATCAAACAAGATATTATCAAGAAATAATGTAAGCAAAGACTTGTTTGTCACACGTCTTTGTTATATTGATAAGTTCAACTTATATAGTTGCAGGCGTTGCAACAAATGATTTCGGAGGAACGAGTTACGTAACCCCAAAAGTCTGCGGTCTTAGCCTACCAATCTTAGATTATGCGAGTACAGGCTTGGGTGTGAACAGAAATCGATTTTCGGATAGAAGAAACGCGTATGACATTACAATCGATAAATAGGATTCTAAACTGTCTGTGTTTCGTTTAAAATTTAATAAAGGAGTCGATATCATTGAGTAATCCACTGCCGTTAACGGATTCGAAACGATTGCCATGGATTGATAGTGCACGCGGTTTTGCCATATTAGGTATCTTTCTGGTGAACCTGGCGTCTTTTCATGGCCCTTATTTTTTATATGGAAATGGTCAAAATTATTGGGGATTGGGGGATCCCGGGATCATTCAAATGCTTTTGGATATCTTTTTTCAGGCGAGTTTCTATTCTCTGTTTTCTTTTTTATTTGGCTTTGGTATGTACATGATCTATGATAACCTGTCAGCGAAACAGGTTGAATCACCAAGAAAATGGATGGTGCGCCGTCTGATTATTTTATTAATCATTGGTGCTATACATGCCTTTGTTATTTGGTATGGGGATATTTTGATCACATACGCTTTAGTGGGCTTGCTGTTGTTATTATTTCTTACACGCAAAAATATAACGCTGTGGGTTTGGTTTGCTTGTTTATTAGTTATTCCAGTGCTGATGCTAACTGGTTTGTTATTCTTAACCAGTCTAGTAGCGGATACCAGCTCATTAGCGAATACAGCGGCGATTAATCAGGCCTTGCAACATTATGGAGAAGGCAGTATTACCGCCATTTGGCAACAAAATGCAACAGATTGGTTCTATAGTAATAACGTCTTGAATTTCTTCATGATCACTTGTAACTTACTTCCAATTTTTCTCTTAGGAGTATTATTTGGAAGAAACCGCTGGCTGCATGATATCACGGCTCACCGGAAAATTTTACAAAGATGGTGGGTAGGTTCCTTATTCGTTTTTGCCGTTTGTAAGGCTGGTCCTTATTTGATTGGAAACCCATTTTGGCTGCAGATGGTGCAAGACACCCTTGGCGGTACGGGTTCAGCGATTTTCTATTTGCTGACGATAACGTTATGGTATAATAAGGCAGTCAAATTGTTTCGCTGGCTCGGATATGTAGGAAAGATGGCATTATCCAATTATCTGCTCCAATCTGTCTTAGGAGTACTGCTATTTTATTCGTATGGACTGGGATTATATGATACACTAACACCATTCCAAACGATATTGGTTGGATTAATTATCTATCCGATCCAAGTGTTGGTTAGCTTTTGGTGGCTGCGATATTACCAGAGAGGACCGATAGAATGGCTGTGGCGAAGCTTGATTTATCAAAAAAAATTATCAAATAAACGAGCACTATAGGAAGTAATGACAATTACGTGAAGAAAAGGCTCACAAATGAATTTTATTGCTATCCATGATAAGATAAAAGAATGAAATTTGTGAGGGAATAGGAGGTGCAGTGAATTGACACATTTGCACATTACGGCATGGGTGCTAGCGGTTATTTTGTTATTTGTTTCTTATGCCATGTATAAAAAAGGGAGTAAGGCAGGGAAGATCCTGCATATGATTCTGCGCTTGGATTATTTACTTATTTTATATTCAGGTGGAGATTTGATAGCTGATTATTTCATAGGAACTAATTCCTACTTACCTGAGGCTATTGTAAAAGGTGTGGCCGGTATTTGGGTGATTGCCGCTATGGAAATGATCTTGGTTAAAACGGCGAAATCTAAACCTGCTAAAAGTTTCTGGATTCAATTTATCATTGCCTTTATTATTGTGTTAGTACTAGGCTTTGGCAGACTGCCGATAGGCGTTCAATTATTTTAAACAAAAAACCGTGGGGAAAGTCCTCCACGGTTTTTGTGGTGTAGGAGGCTTAAATTTCAAGGTGAGGAGGGGAGAGATCGATCCATGCGTTTACTGTATTGGTACTGGTAGTGATTATAATAGGGTATGTCTTTTCGTGGAAAACATATAGGGAAAAAATAAAAAACGCGGAGGAGGAAGGGGAGTTACGAAAGGCCTTCGTACCTTTTCTTTTGATAACAATCCTTGTGATACTTTCTCTTCTTGTCTTCATTTTCTGAGTTTCCTTTGTAACAGTCACATTCCGGCTTAGATGGAGGAATAGGTTTACTAGAATTCATATTCATCAAAAATGATCGTTGGATAGAGAATTTTGCAAACCAATAGGGAGTAATCAAGTCAAAAAAGAAATTCCCTTCCCAAAGTTTTGAAATAACATGATTTTTCTCAAGGGTGCTGCATATAATGGTAAGAGCAACTAAGAGAAAGGTGTGTCGATATTCATGTGCGGGATTGCGGGATGGATTGATTTTAGCCGTGATGTAGCGAAAGAAAGCCAACAAGTCCGAAAGATGACAGAAACATTGCAGCATCGTGGACCGGATGAAACAGGTTACTATCAAGACAGACATGTTGCTTTTGGGCACCAGCGCCTGGTCGTAATAGACCCTCAAGGTGGTAAACAGCCTATGAAAGAACAGAAAAATCTGCAGGAATATGTGCTGGTTTATAATGGGGAATTATATAATACAGAAGAGCTCAGAACAGCATTAATAAAAAGAGGCTGGCAGTTTCGCTCCCATTCAGATACAGAAGTATTACTGAAGAGTTACATGGAATGGGGAGAAGATCATGTCGATAAATTAAATGGTATCTTTGCATATGCCATTTGGGATCAGTACAAGCAGCAATTATTTACAGCGAGAGATCGTTTGGGCGTTAAACCCCTTTTTTACACAGAACACCAGCAAGGCATTCTGTTTGCCTCAGAAATAAAAGCGTTGTTGGCTCATTCAGAGATCAAACCAGTTCTTCAGCAGGATGGAGTAGCGGAAATCTTTGGCCTCGGTCCATCCAGAACACCTGGTCATGGTGTGTTTGCTGGAATCAAAGAGTTACGTGCTGGTCATGTTGGTATTTATAATAAAACAGGTTGGAAGACTAGACGTTATTGGAATGTGAAAAGTCATCTACATCAAGATTCAGTAGAGGAAACAGCACAAAGAGTACGGCAGCTACTGACAGAAGCTGTTGAAAGGCAACTCGTTTCTGATGTTCCTTTAGGCACGTTTTTATCGGGGGGAGTGGATTCAAGTGCCATTACGGCTATTGCTGCCAACAATCTAACCAAGCCGTTGCAGACCTTCTCCATTGATTATCAAGAAAATGATAAATATTTCAAAAAGAGTAGTTTCCAACCTAATCAAGATAATGATTTTATTGATATCATGGTGGCTGCCCTGCAAACTAAACACCAGACATTTCATATGGATAATAACACTTTGGCAGTACTGTTGAAAGAGGCGGTGACCTATCGTGATTTACCAGGTATGGCAGATGTCGATAGTTCCTTATTGTGGTTTTGTCAAGAAACAAAGAAACAAGTGACAGTTGCCTTATCCGGTGAATGCGCAGATGAGATTTTTGGTGGATATCCATGGTTTTATCGTCAAGAAGACTTAGAAAGGGAAGGATTCCCATGGATACGCTCATCTGCTTTTCGTCAACATTTATTACGAGGTGAAATTAATAGAGAGATAGACATCCAGGCTTATGTCCAGAAAAGATATCAAGAAACAGTTGATGAAACTCCATTGCTGGAGGGAGAGAGCCAAGAAGCGTCTGCCAGAAGGCAAATGTTCTATTTGAATATGCACTGGTTTATGCCGACATTATTAGATCGAAAAGATCGAATGAGCATGGGCGCAAGCTTCGAGGCTCGAGTTCCATTTAGTGATCATCACCTGGTCGAATATGTTTGGAATATTCCCTGGGAAATGAAAAACGATGGCAACAGGGAAAAAGGGATACTAAGAAGGGCATTAACGGGGCTTTTGCCTGATGATATATTATACCGTAAGAAAAGCCCTTATCCAAAGACATATCATCCCGCCTATACCAAAGCGGTAACGGAGTGGATGCAGATGATCATTAACAAAAAGGAAGCTAGGTTGTTTGAGATAATGAATCGTGATAAAGTGACAGAGCTGGTACAGCAAAAAGCGTCCAGCATTGAAACCCCGTGGTTTGGTCAATTGATGACAGGTCCGCAGCTTTTGGCCCACCTTGCACAAATTGATTATTGGCTGGAAACTTACGATGTTACCATTGATCTCTAACATGCGAATAGCTTCTCCGATAAGCGAGGAGAACGTAATCACCATACTTGGTCAGAGGGACACCTTGTTAGCCATGGCTCTCTTGTTACTGCTGCTTATCAGTTATCAGCTAAGAAAAAAATTCAAACAACGGATTAAAAAGGAGGAATGTAAGAAGGATTAAACCTTTCCTATTGCCTTTATAGTAAAAATAATATCCATCAAGTTATATCAGTGATTATAAACTTTTTTAACTCATAAAAAGAGAACGAAACAAGAGAATTCTCTTGTTTCGTTTTGATATTAATGTTCAAGCGATTTCCGTAGTTTCGTCACTTCTTTAAGCTCAAGACTGGTTAACTCCGATATTTCTTCATCCGAATAGTCACGGTCTATCAGCTTTTTGGCAACATTACGTTCTGCTTCTTCAATGCCTTCCAATTTGCCTTCTTCTCTTCCGCGCTCCATACCTTGTTCCATACCTTGCTCTATCCCACGTTCCAATCCTTGTTCTGTAGCCGCTTCCCCAATTTCTCTAATCAATCGGCCAAATGTCGGGGGTGTCTCTTAACTTTTCCATTTCCATAACGTTTTTGCCCTCCTTCTCGTTTTGGATGATGGGTAATGATTCGTAAAATTGTTCCTGTAATTCGTCTGGTAGCTTCATGATGTAATCAATAAAATACAATAAGGCAGAAAGATACTTGGGGCGGTGTCGATATTTTTCGTAGACTAAGTCGACCAGTATCTTCTTATGATCAAACTTGGTTTCCTCGCGCTTTTGCTTCTTTTGTTCCTCACTCATCCTTTTATCATCTTTCCCAGTGGTTTTTTTACTGGCATAGATACCGGCAAGCACCACTAATGCGAAGGGGTTCGGCGATTGTTTCAGTTCTTCTTCGTCTTTCCCGTAAAAGTGATAGGTGTTGTAACGATATGTGATTTCCGTGCCATAAAAGGCATCATGAAACTGATTTTCATAGTTTGCTTCGCTGGCATCCGTTAACAGCGCGATGGCATAAATCGGTTCTGTATGGTTTTCGTAGAGGCGGTAAAAATATGGAAACATGCGCCGGGCAAATTTTTTATTCCCAACTGCCTGCACTTCAATATGGATATGGATGTATTGGTTTTTGCCACTTTTTAATGTTACTTTGGCTAACTTATCACAGCGTTAAGAGCCCGTAAGTTTTCCGACTGTATGAGAAATACCTCCAAGTGGTGATGGAAAACAACGGTCTCTAAACCTCCTGATAAGTCTCGCTTTATCCGTATATCTTTTCCCTTTTGCCTGTCTCAAAATATGCGGGAGAAGCTCTGTACCTTCAAAGTCGATGCCTTTGTCAAACTCAATGTCCGGGTACAAATCGGGCGCAAAAAAGGCCATAAATGCTTGAAACAATTCTTGAATAATGTTTTTCCATAGGCCATCATAATCCGGATGTGTCGAGCGATAATCATGCGTATCTTCTTTTAATGCGGTTAACATTAGTATACCACATCCTTTTGTTAGAATGAATTTGTTTTCATCTTATCGCTTTATGGCGGGCAAGGCAAAACGGTAAAAGTAGATTTTCATGAGGTGTAGAGGGGAGATAATCGGAATAGTGCCTGGCTATTTGATGATTTTTGCTGAAATGAATATTTTTAAAATGGAATGTTCATGTTTTTATAAGAAAAGTATGCTACAATATTTAGTCATTCATTTGCGTTCTCGTTACATCTACTTCTTCACAAAAAATTCATACAGAATAAAAAATATTCATTTGACTTTCTGATTTGGTCTCAAGGATAATAGAAGCATAACTATTATGAAAAGGGGACTATTATGCAATATATAAAAAGAGCATGTATGATGACCTGTTTCTTGTTTTTAATCTTTCCTTTTATATCTACAGAAGCAGCCGAACAAGCAGATGAACGCATTTATTACATGCTGATTGATCGCTATAATAATGGAGACAATGATAATGATATCGATATTGATATTGATGATTCAGATGCCTATCATGGGGGAGATCTTCAGGGAATTATTGATAAAATGGATGATTTAAGTGATTTGGGGATAACCATGATCAACTTAAGTCCGGTGATGGAAGCAGAGTCTTATCATGGTTTTGATATCACATCGGCTCAAAGTGTTAATCCGCACTTTGGTGATATAGCTATTTTGCAAGAACTAGTATCAGAAGCGCAGGAAAGAGATATGCGTGTCATATTAGATTTTCCATTAAGTCATGTCAGTTCTGAACATAACTGGAATGATGAACAAATGGACTGGGTGCAAGAGACCACCGAAAATACATTGGGTGAGCATTTGCCAACTGTGGATATGAGTAATCAGGATGTACAAGAGTACTTGATGGAGACAGCTATTTATTGGCTGCAAACATCCAATGTAGATGGCTTTCACTTTTATGTGAATCAACAGACGCCAGATGATTTTATCGAGGAATTAAATCAACGTCTGCAAGCGGAAAAAGAGGATGTAACGGTTATATATGATGGGGATAATGACCAAAATGATATGAACAACACCTTTCAATCGGCAGCAGTCGACGCTCTTAAGCAACCTGGTGAATCGATTACACCTATCTTAGAGCAAGATCTGTCCGGCATACACTTTATCGAATCTGTCAACACGCCCCGTTTTGCTTTTGAATCGGTTCAGGAAGGATACAATCCTGTGACCCGGTGGAAATTGGCAGCAACCTTGTTATATACGCTACCTGGTTCTTCTCTGTTTTATCAAGGAGTGGAAGTACCAATGGATAATGGGGCAGACGAACCGGATCACCGCATGGCAGAATTAAATAAAACCGATGAAGAACTAACGGAGCATCTAGATCGGTTGTCTAATTTTCGGGGTGACTCATCAGCTTTACAGCAAGGTGAACTGGAAGTTGTAGCTGAATCAGGTGCGATGACTGTATTCAAGCGTTCTTCTTCAGAACAAACCATGTATGTAGCGATTAATAATGATACCGAAACGCAGACCGTTGCATTGAATGATGTGGAGGATGACATGCAGTTACGAGGGATTTTAGATGATGATATTGTCAGGCAACAGGATGACGGTTCTTATCGCATGATTCTGGACAGGGAAACAAGCAATATCTTTGTATTAGAGGACGATAGCGGTTTGAATTGGTTCTTTCTTTCCTTAGTTGCAGTCATATTTGGAGGTTTTGTCTTCTTTGTGGTAGCCCTAAACAGAAAGGGAAAGCAGGCAGAAAAATAAGCAAGAAAATGCACTAGCTGTTCTATACACTAGTGCCTTTGTTGTGGATTAAAGGAAGAATAATGAAACCATGAGAAGGATAAGTTCGTATATCACATTAAAGAGGTGATTGATTATGACTCATGAAACAAAGCAATGTCCCAAATGTGGAGGGACAGACTTCGGAAAGGGCATGCAGCATGGTTATGGTGTCATTATGCCCAAAGGTAAAATGCTAGGTTCCCCAGTCGAACACTTGATTTGTCCAGTATGTGGTTTGATACTGGAAAGCTATGTGACAAAACCTTCCAGGTTCAAAGATGCATGGTTTTGATGGGACACACCGCTATTATAAAGGCGAATCATTTAGGAAAAACAAGGCAATCGTACCAGGGCCGGAGTGAGCGCCAATTGTTGATCCAACCATATTTATTTTTATATCTTTCACTTGCCATTTGTCACGAATCAATTGGCTTAGCTGTTCAGCTGTTTCCAGTGCGTCTCCATGGCTGATAGCGATTCGTTGATTTTCGAGGTCTGCTCCTCGTTCTTCCATCACTTCGATCATGCGTTTATACACTTTTTTGGAGCCGCGTATTTTCTCTAATGGAATTAATTTACCATCCTCCATATGTAAGAGTGGCTTCACCTTTAATAACGTACCTACAAAAGCGGCTGTTTTACTTACTCGACCGCCACGATAGAGGTATTCCAAATCGTCTACGGTAAAAATATGTTCCATATGCTGATAATAATGCTGTCCTGTCTTCAGTATTTCGTCTACATCTGCACCTGCTTGGGCCAACTCAGCTGCTCGTAACACGACTAAGCCATAGCCGAGTGAAGCACACTTGGTATCAACGACGTGAAGGGTGAAATCAGGGTAGCTTTCTTTGATTTCTTGTTCCATCAATTTAGCGGCTTGATAGGTTCCGGAAAGCTGAGAAGAAAAGGAAAAATAAACCACTTGGTCCCCTGCAGCCGCATGTCGTTCAAAGGTGTCTTTAAACGCTTGGGCACTTACTTGGGCTGTTTTCGGTGTGGCACCACCACGCATGGCATCATAGATCGTTTTGGCAGAGATAGAAACCCCATCTTCATATTCCTTTCCATCTAGCTGAACAATCAGAGGAAGTACCTCTATTTGATAACGCTGATAATCCTCTTTTGTCAGGTCACAGGCTGAATCGGCAAGTATTTTTACTGCCATCAAAATCCCCCCTTATTTGTTCTGTATAACCATCATGTATGATTGATTTATACTTGGTTTAGACTTAGAAAGAGTATAACACGTTTTCCGCCAACAAGCAGTAGCTAAACCATGTTTTTTACGGTAAAATGAGAACTTAGTTACGTCTTTCTCAAATAAATATCAAAAAATGATAGTGAAGTACTTGGAAGTGTTGTGTTTTTTTAGTATAGTTTAGTCCTGTGTGAATGATCGGAACAAGCATAAATGAGGAGGAATGAATCGTGTTCTTGATGGAGGCTAAAAGGATATTTATTGTAATAATTGGTGCAGTGCTTAATGCAATAGCGTTGAATTTCTTCATGATTAGCGCCAATGTATATGCAAGTGGTTTTACTGGGATGGCACAGATCCTTACTACTGTTTCACAAGAATATTTAGGGCTACAGTTTGCTAGTACAGGTCTTATTTTATTATGTCTCAATATTCCTGTAGCCATTCTTGGCTGGTTTATGGTAGGAAAAGGGTTTACTATATACAGCTTTGTTTCCGTGGTAGCGACATCCCTCTTTCTAGAAGTTATTCCCATTATTGAGATATCAAGTGATATAATGCTCAATGCGGTGTTTGGCGGCGTAATTGCTGGTGTTGGTGTTGGTATTACACTTAAATGGGGTGCATCTACTGGTGGATCAGATATTATTGCTATGATTCTTTCTCGTATGAAAGACAAGCCAATTGGCGGTTATTTGATGATAATTAATGGTTTCATCATCATGATTGCAGGTGTGTTAAATGAGCCAGAAAATGCTTTATATACACTGATAGGGTTGTATGTAACTACACGAGTGATTGATGGGATACATACTCGTCATGAGAAGATTACGGCGATGATTGTTACTAAAAAAGCAGATGAATTACAAAAGGCAATTCACGATACGATGGTTCGTGGCATTACCATTTTACCCGTAAAAGGTGCCTATACGAAAGAAGATAAGCATATGTTATACTTGGTTATTACTCGTTATGAATTATATGATTTGGAGCGAATTATTCGTGAGGTGGATGAGAATGCCTTTGCCAATGTTATTCAAACGGCTGGTGTGTATGGTTTCTTTAGGCGAAATGATTGAACCATTTTAGAAAACGTTACAAAGTTTGAATAAGGGAAACTTTGCAAAAATAATACTAGGTTCATTTTCATTAATACAAGTTAGGTACGATGGTTAAAGGTGTTGTTATGAAATTTTATAGTTCGTCTATTGCAAGATTAAAACTGTTCCAGCACCTATTATATCGGAGGTAATGTTGTCTTTGCTTATAAAAAAACCGGGATCCACCCGGTTTTTTAACTTCTAGTATCCAAAGCTGACGATAACGGCCTCTACCTTTTCGATTAATTCGTCCCATTCTGCGTCGAATTTTTTGTTCACTGTTATAAAGTGCTGAAATCCAAAGACATTATCTACTCCATCAAGTTTCATTAATTCATTTAACACACCATGTTCGCTTGTTTGACCTGGCATGACCGATATACTATTGTTACCTTCAAAAATCAGTTTATCACTGTTGAATTTCATCGCATTCGGATTAGGTGTTGACTCTACATGAATACTCATTTTAGTGCCTCCTTTGTTAACTACCCGACTTCCAAGCCGACTAAATTATGTATTTAAGTACATGTTCAAAATTCGTTACGTTTACTGGTGTTTTTGAACAACTTATTTAAGGTTAATCATATCAAAGTTTTATCGGGAAGCAAAGCAAAGAGATAGCCAAGCATCGAAAAAAAACAGAGATAGAAATTCCTATCTCTGCCTTTTCATTCTGCTGCATTCTTACTTTAGTTGATTTTGCTGTTGCAGCTGTTTTTCAAGCTGGCGTAATTCTTGTTGTTCTTCTGCCGAAGCTTGGGTCATGGCTGCTTGAATAGCTGACTGTGCCGCTTGTTTGTCCTCTTCATCAAATCCACGGTTCATCATACGATTTACAGCGTTTTTTGCTTGTTCCATCATTTGATTTTTCATTTACAAAACCTCCAATTAGGAATCACTAGGTTTATCAATCGATGACCATCATGATTCACAGTAGCATGTTTGGCTCAGTACGAAGAAAAACATGAACATCATGTGGTGACGTTCATGTATAGTATGGTCGGTTATGCTGCTTTTATGTGAGTGATGATTTAGTAGTTAAAGGTGCTATTTCCAATTTTAAATAATCGGATAGGAAGCCACCGATCCCATCTTGTTCATTAGTTGCTGTATGATAGGCAGCGATCCGCTTTAATTCCATAATGGCATTATCCATTGCCACACCAACACCAGCGTAATCGATCATTTCTAAATCATTATCCTCATCTCCAAAAGCGATAATCCGCTCAGCTGGGATATGAAAGTAGTGAGCGATTTTCTTTAAGCCTACTGCTTTATTAATTCCTTTTCGAACGATTTCAATCACATTCCACGGTACTCCCCAATTGCGATGTTCCACCATGGAGGCATGATGGTCATTTAAATATTGCCGTAAATCATCAACTTGATAATCCTCTGGGTGGATTAATAAGGAAGTTGGGTCATCTTCCAGCAAATATTGCTTTAAACTGCCAATCGTAATTGATTCTCGTTCGTCAGGTGTAGTGAAAACATCCACAAGCTCCTGATCAAAACGATCTAAGTACATACTATCCATCATCTCTGCAAAAATATTTTTAACATTCAGATCATAACAGGTTTGAATAATTTTTTTTGCCGTGCGATTCGGCAATGGAGAATGGAGAGAATCCCACTTTTTGTCGGAAGGATGATGGATTAAGGCCCCGTTAAAATTCACCATAGGTGTGTCTAAAGCAAGTTCCTTGTAATATTGGATGCTGGCACGATGGGGTCTCCCAGTTGCAATGACAACAATGTGCCCCGCTTCTACCGCCTGTTGAAGGACTAGTTTTGTATAAGGACTAATCTGCTTTTGATCAGTTAATAATGTGCCATCCAGATCAAGTGCGATTAAATGTCTGTTCATTTGCATATTATCACCTCTTTATTAAATATAGTCTATATGTAAATGAATATGATGTAAAGTTCTTGTGTGTTTTAAAGCGCGTATTTTTATCGATTAGATGTTACTGTATCTGGGAAGTATATCTTGATTTTGCGACAATTTTTTACTTCATCATTACAATGTTAGTCGCCAGAATGAGTCGATATGTAATAAGTGAAGTAATTTTCACATCAACCGCTGATGAAGGATTAGTAATAAAGAACTGGACAGATTTTGCTTGGTTTATCTTAATTTTTTGAAAGTTTGCTTTAGAAGTTATATCATAAAAGGAGAATCGTATCTATTGTACCGTTTTTAAAAATAGGAATAAGAAAGGAATGTCACCATTGATTGTTGTAAATAAAGAATATTGGAATCACCTGCCATTGTTACATATTGCCCCAGCCCCAAAAAAAGATCAGCCATTGCCGGTATTGACGTATATGCATGGTTTTACGAGCGCAAAGGAATATAATCTGCCCATCGCTTATTTGTTGGCGGAAAAAGGATATCGAGTGATATTGCCAGATAGCTTGTACCATGGAGAGAGGGAAGAAGACCTGTCACAAGGGGTATTGGAAATGCGTTTTTTCGATATTATCAAACAAAATTTAGATGATATTGAGATGATTTATCAAGAGCTGGTTGCCAAAGGATTACTGGAAGGAAATCGATTTGGGCTGGCAGGTACCAGCATGGGTGGTATGACCACTGCGGCTGCGTTAACACAATTTTCCTGGATTAAGACAGCGGGAGTGCTGATGGGTTCCCCAAAATTAACACAATATGCTGAATATAGGATTGCTTTAATGAAAGAACATAAGCCAGATTTTCCTGTATCCGATGAAGAGGTGCAAAATCTATTAGAAGAGATAAAGGAAATCGATTTATCCCTGCAAGCAGAAAAATTATTTGGGCGCCCGCTATTTTTTTGGCATGGGAAACAGGATACGGTAGTACCTTTTGATCACAGTTATAGTTTTTATGAGGAGGTCATCCACCTTTATAAAAATCCAGAGAATATTGCCTTTCTTAAACAATTAGACAGTGGTCATAAGGTAAGCCGTTTTGCTACGATGGAGTTTGTTAACTGGCTAGAATATCAATTATAAGGATATATGTTTTAAATGTCGGGCGATTTGTTTTATAATAAGGGCAAGAAACTTAAAGGAGGGATACGATGGATCAGGCTTTAGAAGAGAACCTAATGGGAGCTTTGGAGAATGTCATTGACCCAGAGCTTGGTATAGATATAGTGAACTTAGGTCTTGTATATGGAGTGGAGCTTGATGAGGAAGGGATCGCAACGGTTACGATGACGTTAACGGCGATGGGCTGTCCTTTAGCAGGTCACATTGAACAAGATATTAAGCGAGTAATGGAAGATATTCCTGAGGTGAAAGACACGGATGTGAATATTGTCTGGAATCCTCCATGGTCTAAAGAACGTATGTCTAGATATGCCAAAATTGCCCTTGGAATTCCGGATTAATATTATTTTAAAAAAGGCGATTCCCCAAAAGGGAAATCGCCTTTTTACGTATACTAAAGCAAGATAAAGGCAAGAATACCTACGATAAAACAATAGATGGCAAAATATTTAAGATTGCCTTTTGCCATAATATTCATAAACCAGCGCAGCGCAAAATAGGTAGCAATCAAGGCGGCAATGAAGGCAATCACATAAGGAATCCAAAGTGTTTGGATATTTGGATCATGAATCACATCGCCAATTGATAAAACCATCGTACCAGCACTTACTGGAATGAACATAAGAAACGAAAAACGTAAAGCTGTTTCTTGTTTCAAACCTAATAACATGGCAGCAACAATCGTTGCACCTGAGCGGCTTATACCAGGTATCAGTGAAACGGCTTGAGCAAGCCCAATAATAATCGCATCCTTCCAGGTCAACTCCCCATCGCTTTTACTACCTCGGATGTTACGAATGATCCATAAGGCTGCCCCGGTAACTAACAATGAAATACCAACCATACTCGCCTTACCACCAAAGGTCTTGGCAATAAGATCCTCGAAAAAGAGACCAAGTACAGCAGCTGGTACAGTGGCAACTACAAGATAGACAATAAACATGAAATCGGAGTGGTATCGTGTTTCTCTTGTCCCTATGTATTGAATACCATTTTTTGCGATACTAATAATGTCTTTCCAATAAATGATTAATACCGCAATTAAAGAACCGAAATTAACCAGTACCTCAAAGGAGAGGTTTTCGATAATTCCCACGTTAAAAATCTCTTGGGCTAAGACTAAATGCCCGCTGGATGAGATAGGGATTGGTTCAGTAAAGCCTTGTAATAAACCTAAAAATAGGTATTTAATCAATAATATGAAATCTTCCATTTATATCCTCCTAACACAATCGACTCATAAAGATAACCCTTGTCAAGAAGGAAAGACAAGGGTTAGCAATAGACCTAAGTATATCTCATGAATTTTCTTCTTTCAAAATACCTTCACCCAAGACGATAGCAGCTACGGCAAAAATGGCTGCAACCGAAAGCGTGGACCCAATGTTAAAAGCTTGCCCTGCCATACTTGTTAACACATAGGACACAACCGTGATAATCAAGACAGCCCAAAAAATAGTAGCAAAATATTTCATCCGTTTCACCTCTTTCAATATATTCTTTCTCATTGAATATAATACCAAAAAAAATAGAATTTGTTATAAGGTATCCGATCATCGCTATGATTCATAGCATGATCATGAATAGGACGCCCTTTATGTATGGTCTTTCTGTTACACTTATTACATTTTACCAAACTTTTTTAATAAAATAAAGTATTAGTGAATAGAAACAAAAAAGGCTTTATGCCACTATTTACGCTCAATTTGTAATCAATTTGTAATACGTTCTTGGTTTACGTAAACAAGAAGAGACGATAGAATAGTACTAAGGTTATACGGAGAATGAAATTTCAATTTGCTGGGGAGTGCACTAATTGAGAAGGTTTATGATGTTGCTTTTCCTCATGTTAATCGGTCTTCCATTATTAATCAGCTGTCAACAAGGAGATTCTAACAAGGTTGAACGTGTTGGCATGTTAATTGAGCATACCATTAATGATCAAACATGGGGAAGCAGAGGGTATCATGGTTTATTAGATATAGAAGAAGAATTTGATTCAGAGATTTTTTTTCGTGAAGGAGTACAAACACAACAGCAAGTAAATGTAGCGGTAGAAGAACTTTCCAATCAAGGAGTGCAGGTGATTATAGGGCATAGCAGTAACTATGGAGAATTTTTTAATCAGCTGCATTCATCTTATCCTGATATTGAATTTATTTATGTTAACGGAGGTTATTCAGGGGATAATTTAATCAGTTTGAACTTCAATTCGTTGGCAATGGGCTTCTTTGCGGGGATGCTGGCAGGGGACATGTCGGAGAATGATCATGTTGGCGTGCTCGCTGCATTTGAGTGGCAGCCTGAAGTGGAAGGGTTTTACGAAGGTGTACTTTACCAAAACCAGGAAGCTGAGGTCGATGTGCGCTATGTAAATAGCTGGGATGAATCGGAAGTGGCCTTGAATTATTATCAGCAAATGCTGAATAATAACGTTGATGTGGTCTATCCAGCAGGAGATGCATATAGCTTGGCAGTTGTAGAAGCGGCCATGAATGATGGGATTCATTCGATTGGTTATGTAAATGATCAGCAGCCACATGGTGGTCAGTCGGTATTAACAAGTACGCAGCAGCATGTTGATAAACTGTACGTGTATGCAATCGAACAGTTAACAAAAGGGGAATTAACTGGCGGTATATACAATTTTGGCTTTGCTGAAGGGGTCATTACGATAGGGCCATACAGCGAACAAGTACCAGAAGCAACTGTTCAGCATTTGGATCAATTAATTGAAGAGTATGTCGAGACAGGTCTTTTGCCTCATCAGTCATAAAGTGATTATGATGATGAAAGCCTTCCAGTATCTAGAATACTTTACATATGCCGCATCTTGCAGTAATGGCCATGTGAAGATCCCGCAGGAAGCGATCTTTGCTGACGAAGAGGCTAAAGCCAAGACATGAAGGTTCGCAGGCTAAGATCACGACGACAATTGCCACACCTGCACTTGCATGTCCTATGCATCGAAGCGGAACCTGTTTCCGGAGCGTTTCCTAGTACTGACAAACCATCAACTTTACTACATGGAATAATGGAACTAGATACTTTACATCATCCATCTTATCGGTACCACCATTCGTTTAAGATCAAAATCGGTCCACGTCCAATCATACTCAGAATTCTATACTTTCTTATCTTTTAAGAAAAACCGGGCTTGATAGCCCGGTTTTTTAGAATGGTGGGGTATAGAACATGTTTTCTAACTCGTTTAGCAAACTGCCAAGAACACTATCACCAATCACTAAAAGGATAATGGCGATAGCGAGATAAGTGATAAGCAAGCCATAGATGACGTCTAAACCACTCTTTTCCGGTGCCTTTGTTTTAATTGCAAAGATCGTTGCCATGCTTGCTACGGATGTGATGCTTATGGCAAGAATGAAGAGCATCATGCTAAACCCATAGCTGCTAAAAAAAGATAACAATAATGAAGCGAATGCGACAACAGTTGGTAAGACCATTAATGTGCCATAGGTGGTCAATACACCAAAGAAATCGATTTGGGCTTTCATGAGCTTAGCTACACCAAATTTCACGAGAGTCAGAAGGGCAGAAAACAATATCAGACCAAAGAAAGGTTTAATGACAACATCGAAAAACGGCGGTTCGATATAACCGTCTGATAAACTGCGAATACTCAAATAAGTAAATAGCGGTAATAAGATAGAGAAGAGGACAAGTGTGATAATGCCATTGATCCTTTCCTGCTGTGTTACCTCTTTACTCGTTAAGTATGGGGTAGCCAGTGCTCTTCGAATAAAATTCCAGTAATGCTTACTAATAACTTTCCCTTGCTCCACATAATCGTTGGTTTGTGAGGAAGGGTTATTATTGGATTCAACAAGTTCAGCTGTGTTTGCTGCGATGGTTTCCGAAGTGTTTTCATCATTTACCATGGCACCACAATTCGTACAAAACTTCGCATTTTCTTCTAGCTGTGCATGGCATTGTGTGCATTGCATTATAAATCGCTCCTTTGAAAGATATTTGATATCCGCTGCAAATAGCTAGCGTTCATTTCTAAAATGGATTATTGTTCTTCTGCTGTTCGTTCTTCTGTATTTGAGGCTTCGAATGCCCAAATAGAGCTGTAATCATTGATCAGCCATGCCTCATTTTCGTTATCATAGATCAATTCCACTGATAAATCGGTTATTTCATCTTCCGTTTCTATATCGTCATCGTCTTCATCATAAGAAGCAACATCCGCATAATGAAACTGGGTATTGACATCTAAGATAAATTGCTCGTCTTGTTTGACTAGGTAAAAGCTATCCAAATCAATGATGACTTTTTGATAAGAACCAGTCCAGCGATTACCATACTCATTCATATATTCAAACTCCTCAGCAGCTATTTCTTCATATTCTGAGGATATGTTTGTATATAATGAGACGTCGCGTTCGCGCTGTGCAGCGGCAAATTCTTCACCAAAGCTATGAATGGTATTTATAATTTCTGTACGCACCTCTTCTGAGAAAGGATTGGGTACAGCCAGGTCTAAATAGGTACTATTAATCGGCGTTACCTCTGACTTTGCTTCTCCCCAAGGGAAAGAAAGGGTGCTATATGCCTCAACAGAACCATCAATTGAAACAGGTCCAAAATCTTCATCTTCGGACATGCTGATTTCATGATCATTCACAAAAAAAGCAGTAGAATCGGCAATATCTGCATATTCCGAATAAAGTGAGACGTATTCCCCGTATAATGATAAGTCCAGTAATTGATTCTGATCATAAGATGCTTCCCAAAGTGATAATTCTGCCTGATTCTCTAAAATGGTGTAGTCGTTTTGATAGGTTGCCGTTACGTGATATGTACCAGGCATCAGTGGCCCAAATTCCTTTGAGTAAGTATCAGAATCACTAATAGCAAGCTCTTCTCCATCTAATAAAATCTGTACATCACTCATATTGGTTCCCACTTCAAAAAAGAAGGGTGTCACTTCAATTTGATAATTATCATAAATTAGTGCTGTTTTCCCTTTCTTTTCAAGAGAGAAAACGGAATTTGTCATAGGAGATGCTGCCCCCTCATCATAGGCTTCTCCTTGTTGTTTTAGGGCATCGACAAAATAGTTTTGTTGTGAAGGGTTGTCTTCTATTCGATCGATCAGTCTCTGGGTGTTATCTTCGTTTATTTCCATACGGTCATCACTTGTTGATAACAGGTCCGACATGGCATTGCTATCTTTTTCAATTAGGGCCTCTTCAAATTGTCCGATCAAACGATCTTTATCCGTTATAAACGCTCCAACTTGATAAGCACTAAATAACAAAATAATCACCCCTGCAATACTTATGGAGACGATCTTTTGTTTTTTGGATAATTGCTTACGTTTTGTTCCGATAAATGTTGTCTTCTTTGGTGGGGGCTGCTGGACCGTATTAGGTGTGCCGCATTCTGGACAAAAATGGGCATTCTCCTTTAAAGCATGTCCACATTCCTTACAAAAGTTGTTCAATCATTACTCATCCTTTCATTGTTCGTTTGTATAACCAGTAGAAAAAAAGACACAAATCTTATATCGACAGATGCGTGAAAAAGTAAAGTCCTTTCTTTACAGAGAAGAAGCTTGAAAAAAAATCAAGCTTGCTTTAAAATTAGTACCACGTCTTAATAATTGATAATAAATCCTTTGAGAGGAAGGGTGCTAGTGAAAGCAGGTATTCTTGGAGTAGGACACTATGTTCCTGAGAAAGTGTTAACGAATAAAGATATGGAACAAATCGTAGAAACGAGCGATGAATGGATAAGAACACGAACTGGTATCGAAGAGCGCAGAATTGCCGGAGATAATGAAAATACATCGGATTTATCTTTTTTTGCCGCAGAACAAGCCTTACAGGATGCTAATATAACAGGAGAAGATTTGGATTTGATTTTGGTAGCTACGGTTACTCCGGATCAGCCATTTCCAACGGTTTCTTGTAAGTTACAGGAGCGTTTAGGCGCAACAAAGGCAGCAGCTATGGATGTGAGTGCGGCTTGTGCCGGATTTATGTATGCCATGATTACGGCGAAACAATTTATTGAAACAGGAGATTATAAACATATCTTAATTATCGGTGCAGAAAAACTGTCGAAAATTACGGACTGGACGGATCGCAACACGTGTGTCCTATTTGGAGATGGTGCCGGTGCAGCAGTACTTGGTCCTGTAAGTGAAGATAAAGGGATCTTGTCCTTCGAGCTAGGCGCTGATGGTAGTGGTGGTAAGCATTTGTCACAAGACGATCGATATATATTTATGAATGGACGTGAGGTGTTTAAGTTTGCGGTAAGACAAATGCCTGAATCGTCTGTTCATGTGGTGGAGAAAGCTGGTTATGCTAAAGAAGATGTTGACTATCTTGTCCCACACCAAGCCAATATTCGAATTATGGAAGCAGCCAGACAACGATTAGGCATTGCGGAAGACAAAATGGCAGTGAACGTGAACAAGTATGGTAATACTTCTGCTGCTTCCATACCAATTGCTTTGTCTGAATCTGTGAAAAACGGTAAAATAAAAGATAACGATTTAGTGGTTCTTGTCGGTTTCGGTGGAGGATTGACTTGGGGCGCTGTCGCAATAAAATGGGGTAAATAGATCGAAGGAGGAAATGAAATGAGCAAAAGACGAGTGGTAGTCACGGGAATGGGTGCTATTACACCTTTGGGAAATACTGTCTCACAATTCTGGGATCATTTGAAATCAGGTACTTCTGGGATTGACTATGTAACAAAAGTAGATAAAGATGATTTTCCAGCAAAAGTAGCCGGTGAAGTCAAAGACTTTGTTGCAACAGACTTTATGGATAAGAAAGAATCAAAACGCATGGATTTGTTTACGCAATATGCAGTAGCAGCCTCGCGTATGGCTGTGGAAGATGCTGGCTTAGATATTACCGATGAAATCGCCAATCGTGTCGGTGTTTGGATTGGTTCTGGTATTGGCGGGATGGCGACTTATGATGAACAATTTAGACGATTTGTGGATAAAGGATATCGCAAGGTGAGTCCATTCTTTGTTCCAATGCTTATTCCGGATATGGCTGCCGGGCAAGTTTCAATCCAGCTTGGTGCCAAGGGTATTAACAGCTGTACGGTTACCGCTTGTTCTTCAGGGGCAAATTCGATCGGGGATGCCTTTAAAGTTATTGCCCGCGGAGATGCCGATTATATGATTGCCGGTGGGGCAGAAGCACCACTAACACCAATGGCATTCGCCGGTTTTTCGACGGCAAAGGCATTATCATTTAATGATGATCCGAAAACGGCAAGTCGTCCATTTGATAAAGATCGTGATGGTTTTATTATGGGGGAAGGGGCAGGGATCCTTATTCTAGAATCACTAGAGTCTGCCCAAGCGCGTGGCGCCACTATTCATGCGGAAATCATCGGTTATGGTGCCACAGGAGACGCTTATCATATCACTTCTCCTGCACCAAATGGCGAAGGTGCTGCCCGTTCGATGCAACAAGCATTAGAAGATGCAGAAATAACCGCAGAACAAGTGGGCTATATCAATGCACATGGGACGAGTACGCAGTATAATGATGCGTTTGAAACAGAAGCAATCAAAACGGTATTCCATGATCATGCTTACAACGTGGATATATCTTCCACCAAATCCATGACTGGTCATTTATTAGGAGCGGCTGGTGCCATTGAATCAATCGCTTGTGTAAGAGCAATTCAAGAAGGGGTTTTACCACCAACAACGAACTATGAAACACCTGATGAAGCATGTGACTTACATTATATTCCGAATGAGTCCTTACAAAAAGATATTGAGTTTGCGATTTCCAATTCCTTTGGTTTCGGAGGTCATAACGTAACACTCGTATTTAAAAAGTTTCAGTAAATCTGGAGCTGATAAGACAAAGGAAATAGAATAAGCTATATAAAAATCGAGAGAAGGGCCAAGTGCTTCTTCTCTCGATTTTTATATGCTTTTGGTCTTTTACATATGTGAACATAAACTCATTGCTTATCAACCATCTTATTGACAGTCGAATTGGTGATAATACGACTTGCACTCATTTGCTGAATTCGGAAAGCTTCAGGTGATCGTTTTGCATAGTTTCCTATGCTTGTACATATACATCATACAAAGCGTTGGAGGGCAAAAAATATGGTGTATATTGTCTGTTTTTTAGTTGGATTTGGACTGGCTATCTCTGGAGGAGTATCCGCTATTTTATATTTAAACTTTATACCAGCTGGACTAAGTTTTCTTGATTATGTGGCCATTATTCAGACAAGAATAGAATGTTATTTCTTCTTCATTGGTCTCCTCTTTATGGGGATTAGTGTACAAAAAATAACAAATATATCTGTTAAATAATAACAGGCTAAGAATAATTTATCCGATATTGGCCATACTGTTCATTAAAGATCATTAAAGAGATTAGTCAAAGTGAGGGATAAAAGAATGCTATATCTACACGACGTTTGGGTGAATTGGTTTGAAGGAGAAGAGAACGGTTATAATGTGTGTGATTTTCATGAGTGGCGAAAATCAGATGGCATTGAAATTCTGGATCAGGCCCCTATTTTATTGATAGACGATCAGACGTATGATTATATCGAGAATGACTTGCAGGATATTCCAGAAGCAATTTTAGATCAAATATACCAACAAGCTTACGTGCGAAAAAATCAGAAAAGGCAGCCGCTTGATTATGCCTGTATCATTACCAATGGTTTTTCTATTATGGCGTTTGATACGATGGGATATCATATTCCAATTAGAAAAAGCAGGCTTATCCCTCGTCAAGAACGACTCGTGTTAGAATTACTTCAAGGAAGAACAGCCGAGACCTATCCATTACCAAGTCATACAAAAAAAGAATACCACATGTTATCGTTATCACCACAATATATGAACGGCTTAACTCGTAAGGAACGGCAGCTAAAACAATTGCTTATGATTGCTCTGGATCAATTAGAGGTTAACCAAAAGATTGAGGAAATAAGGTACTGGATGACGGAATGGCAGCCAGAGAAATATCATCAAATAAAAAACATGACATTTGAACAGGCATGGTACACCCTTTATCAAGAATTGATTCAGGGATGGAGTAAAAAACATGAAGAATTTTGCCGTTTGATTAGTAAAGGACAAGCATTTTATGAGGATATCTGGGAAAGGGAGCAGGCAAGCTACACAACCAAATCACTACGATCATTCTAAATTTTTTGAAAAAGGGAAAGTACTAGGTAATGGTATAGTCCATCACTTTCGCCCCTTTTTCTCATTGTACATAAAAACGACCCGGTCTATATTTGACGGGTCGTTTTTCCTTAGGATTTCAATGCTTGGATTTTGGAACACAGCCTGTTATTTCTTTTTCTTCACCCGTCCAAGGCCCATTGCTTTTTTCGCCTTGATTAACATCTTCTGGGCATCGGCATTCGCCTTTTGCGCCCCTTGATCCAATAAGGTATCTAATTCCTCTGTTTGAATTAACTCTTCGTAACGCTGCTGGATTGGACGTAATGTCTCGATAACTACATTCGCTGTCGCCTGTTTAAATTCTCCATAACCACTATCACGATATTTCTCTTCTAGCTGTTCAATGGATTCACCTGTACAGCAGGAGTAGATCGTTAATAAATTGCTAATACCTGGTTTGTTATCTTTATCGTATTTCACAACGCCTTCTGAGTCTGTAACAGCACTTTTGATTTTCTTTTCTATTTGTTTTTCTGTATCCAGCATAAGGATCACTGCTTTTTGGTTTTGATCGGATTTACTCATTTTCTTGGTAGGATCCTGCAACGACATAATGCGTGCACCGACCTTTGGTATGCTAATTTCTGGAATGGTAAAGATATCGTTGAAACGCGAATTAAATCGTTGCGCCAGATCACGTGTCAATTCCAAATGTTGTTTTTGATCTTCGCCTACTGGAACGATATCTGTGCCATATAACAATATATCGGCAGCCATTAATGGCGGATACGTTAATAATCCGGCAGATACAGCTTCTTTGCTGCCTTTTGATTTATCCTTAAACTGAGTCATCCGTTCTAACTCGCCAATATAACTGACTGTCTGGAGCATCCAGCCCAACTGAGTATGAGCAGGTACTTCTGATTGGATAAATAATACTGATTTTTCTGGGTCAATACCGGAAGCAATATATAAAGCCGCCAGTGACTTAATATTCTCTCTTAATTTCAGTCGATCTTGGGGAACTGTCAGTGCATGTTCATCTACAATACAAAAATAACATTGATTGTCATCTTGTAATTCGACAAAATGTTTCATAGCACCTAAGTAATTGCCTAGTGTTAGAGTACCACTCGGCTGAATTCCTGAAAAAATCTTTTTCATTTTGTTCACCTCTGTTCATTTTTTTACTATTACGAAAAGAATAAGGGAAAAGCTTCAGTTGGCATAAAATCATTCTTCTATCCATTTTTTTCATACAAAAAAAGCCCATCCATTCCCTGTGCTAAGGGACGAATGAACCGCGGTGCCACCCTTGTTATCATCATTAATGATCACTTGAATGCTACTGTATTGCCTAGCAAGCATGGAAAATTGCATGAAAAGCCCAATTCCTTCTTTTACTTAGTACCTATTCTCAGCAATCATAGGCTCTCTTCAACTAGAGGCAAAGAAGTACTATTTTTTCTTTTCCGAATATGTGAGTTATTTGATTGTATTATATAGAATGCGATGTTTTTTTGCAAGTGTTTTCCCTTTCAGATCAGCTTTCTTATTGTTACTTTCCATTTAAAATGATTATTCAATTATCTAAAAAAGATAGTATGGAATATAATGAACAGTGCAATGATCGGCATAATAAAGACAAAAACGAGGCAATCCTGTACTAGACAAACCTTTTTGGGTCAAGTAGACTACAATTATGTGAAGAAAAAAGGAATAGGAGGTGGGAAGAGATGTCCGTGATTAATCCAGATCGGAGCTATTGGTTGAAAACCATGTTGAAAATTGCTGATCCAGTTCTTCACGCATTGGAAAAAAGACAATTAAAACAAGTGATGCCAGTAGAGACGGTCGGAAGCAAGGATCGAACAACTTATACTTATTTGGAAGCGCTGGCAAGATTGTTAAACGGCATGGCTCCATGGCTGGAAAGAAAGCATGAGAAAAAAGAAGAGGAACAACTTCGTCAGCGTTACGCTCAACTTGCGAGAGAAGCCATCAAGGCAGGGACAGATCCTAATTCTCCGGATTATATGCATTTTGCTAATGGAGGGCAGCCGTTAGTTGATACTGCTTTTTTAGCGCATGCCATGTTAAGAGCTCCTCATGAACTATGGGAAAAGCAGGATAAACAAACGAAATACAATGTAATCCAGGCCTTGCAGCAAACAAGAGCACAAAAGCCTGCGTTTAACAATTGGTTGTTATTTTCAGCTATGATTGAGGTGTTTTTTTATAAAACAGGAGAGTCGGATTGGGATTTGGTACGTATCGACTATGCTTTGAAGCAGTTAGAGCAATGGTATATCGGTGATGGGCTCTATCGTGATGGTTCTTTATTCCATTTTGATTATTATAATAGTTTTGTCATTCATCCCATGCTTGTAGACATACTGGCAGCAGTGGGACATGAATACCCTGATTGGCAAGAGCGTTATGAAGACGTATTAAAGAGAGGCAGAAGGTATGCTGAAATATTGGAACGACAAATCTCACCAGAAGGAACCTATCCGCCGGTTGGGCGTTCTTTGGCCTATCGTTTCGGAGCATTTCAAGCGCTTTCGCAATCGGCATTGAGAAAAGATTTACCTCTTAATTTGACACCAGCGCAAGTTCGGTCAGGGCTGACTGCTGTTATAAAAAGAACATTAGCCATCCCTGGTATGTTTCAAGAAGAAAGTTGGCTGCAAATAGGTTTGTCTGGCCATCAGCCAAATATTGGTGAAGGTTACATAACGACAGGAAGTCTCTACTTATGTACAGCGATCTTTTTGCCATTAGGATTGTCAACCGAGGAGGCTTTTTGGCAAGATCCTCCAGAAGAATGGACGGCAAAGAGGGCTTGGGCAGGGAAAGATTTTCCGATTGACGCAGCCTTGCATGACCATTAAATATGGGTTTTAAATTAAATTAGCAAAAAACAGAGAGGACGTGTTGGATAAATGAAGGAAGTAAGATTAGGTATTATCGGGGTTGGGAATATGGGTACCTCCCATTCTAAATATGTCTCACAAGGAGATATTAAAGGGGCAAGGTTAACCGCTGTATTGGATCATGATGCACAAGCTATTACCGCTTTTGAACGGGAATTTGGCAAAGGTGTTCAAACATTTGTGGACGAAGATGCTTTTTTTGCTTCTGGTTTAGTAGATGCCGTATTAGTTGCGACACCGCACTATGATCATGCCTATTTGGCGATAAAGGCCTTTGAACATGGCCTGCATGTGTTATGTGAAAAGCCTGCCGGAGTTTATACGAAACAAGTGCGTGAAATGAATGAGGAGGCGGAAAAAAGTGGTAAGATCTTCTCCATGATGTACAATCAGCGTACTAATCCACTTTATCAAAAATTACGGGAATTAATTCAAGATGGTGAATTGGGAGAAATACGGCGCATCAATTGGTTAATTACTAATTGGTATCGTTCTCAAAGTTACTATGATTCAGGTGGTTGGCGTGCGACTTGGAAAGGTGAGGGTGGTGGCGTGCTGATCAATCAATGCCCTCACCAGTTAGATTTATGGCAATGGATGACAGGTATGATGCCGACAAGAATGCGTGCCTTTTGCCGCTTTGGACAATATCGTGATATAGAAGTAGAGGATGATGTGACAGCTTATGCCGAATATGAAAATGGGGCAACGGCTGTATTTATCACAACAACTGGGGAAGCTCCTGGTACCAATCGTTTGGAGATAACAGGTGATCGTGGAAAAGTAGTTGTAGAAAATGGCAAGTTAGATTTTTGGCAGCTGCGTGTACCAGAGCCTGCATTTAATCGTGAATATACAGGTGGATTTGGTGAGCCAGAGGCATGGAAGGTCGAAGTTCACATCACTGGTACGGAAACTGGTCATCCAGGTATTACACAAAATTTTATCAATGCTATCTTGCATGATACGTCCCTATTGGCACCAGGTGAAGAAGGTATTAAGGGATTAACGCTATCCAATGCTATGCAATTGTCCACTTGGATGGATGATTGGGTCGATTTTCCGGTCGATGAGGAATTATATTATCAACAATTACAAGAAAGAATCCAACATTCTCAAGTGGAGAAGAAGGTTGCTAATGTTTCTTTGGACGTGGATGGAACTTATTAAATGGACGAAAGGAAGGGTAACATGAAATTTTCCGTATTTACGGTGATGGCCCCAGATACCACGCCGGAACGAATGATCCATTATTTAAAGGAGACCGGTTATGATGGAGTAGAATGGCGCTTTAAAGAAACTCCTGAGGAAGTAAAAAAGCAGGAAACCAGTTTTTGGGGAAATAATTTATGTACGATTGACCCTGCGATATCAGATCAGGAGATCCAGCAGCTTGCTCAAACAGCCAAAGAGAATGGGATAGAGATCTTTAGTGTTACCCCTTATCTAACAAGTGGTGATTTAGAAGCCACGGAACGGGTATTGGATGTTGCCAAGAAGTTTGGAGCTAAATCCATTCGACTTGGCGTACCGCGCTATGATCGCTCTAGTAACTATCATGATCTTTATCAGGGTGCTTTGCATTATTTACAAGAAGCAGAACAAATGTGTAAACAATATGGGGTGAAAGGACTGGTGGAGACACATCATCAAACGATCACTCCCAGCGCTTCTTTAGCTTATCGTTTGGTTCGCTCGCTAAACCCTGACCATATTGGTGTCTTATATGATCCGGGTAATATGGTGCATGAAGGGTATGAGAATTATCGCATGGGGATGGAATTATTAGGCGATTATTTAGCTCATGTCCATGTCAAGAATGCTCAATGGGTCAAACAAACGGATGATGACCAAGTGAATTGGCAAGTGCAGTGGGCGCAACTTGATAAAGGTGTTGTAGACTGGAAACAAGTGTTAACGGACCTGAAGGCAGTAGGATATGACGGTAATATCGGTATGGAGGATTTTAGTAATGCATACCCAACAAAAGAATCGTTAAAATTTAACTTGGATGCGATTAAAAAGTTAGTAAACGGGGTATAACCAAGAAGGTAAAAGGAAGTTTTAAAAATTCCTTTTACCTTCTTTCCTTTTTGAACATCCTCTTACATATAGAAATATGGTGATTTCATGTCTAATGAAGCAAATAGATGTGCAGAGAAGGCATTCAACATTTGTGATCGCGATCATGGTACAACAGCTGTTAGTCAGTCTAATGGATCGTTTTTAAAAAATTTGTGAAAAATACACAAAAAAGAACGGATTTTCTGTATAATGGAGAAATACATAAAATTTAGTTTAGGAGTTTGATAGACAATGCATAAATACGTAAAAGCAGCAGCAGGGGCAATGCTCTTGCTATCATCCTTTATGGTTACCGATAAAGTGAATGCAGCGGGAGACGGTGACGTACTTATTGCACAAGCGCATTCCGTGAACACATTTGCAGCTAATGCATATGAGTCACCCGAACATTTCGCCAGGTTTACATATGATTCTGGATATGATTTTGAGTATCCGGAGGCAGTAAGAGGTCTGTATGCCACTGGGAATTCTGCAGGAGGAAGTAGGTTTGACTCCCTGCTCGATTTAATTGATAACACGGATTTGAATAGTATGGTGATTGATATTAAGGAAGACGGAGGACATATTACCGTTGATCCTGAGCAGGAGCTTCCTTATGAGGATGCGATTCAAGAAGTGATTAAAGATCCAGAGGCCATGATGGAACGGCTGGAGGAAGAAGGGGTTTACCCTATTGCCAGAATTGTTGTCTTCAAGGATACACAACTTGCGGAAGCACGACCAGACTTATCATTTACAGAGAATGGTGAAGTATGGAAAAATGGTAAAAAAGAAGCGTTTGTCAGTCCGTTCCAAAAAGAGGTTTGGGATTATAATGTTGAAATTGCCAAAATGGCCGCAGAAATGGGCTTTCAAGAAATTCAATTTGATTATGTTCGTTTTCCAGAAGGATTTGAGAACAAAGATGAAGAATTAGAATATAACCTAGGCGATTATCAAGACGTTGATATGAATAATATCAAGAAAAGAGTAGAAGCAGTAACTAACTTTGTTTCCTATGCAAGAGAAGAGCTTTCTGATTATGATGTAGACGTATCGGTAGATATTTTTGGCTATGCAGCAACGATTGAAGAAACACCAGGTATCGGACAAAACTTTTCAAGAATTTCTGATAATGTCGACGTGATCTCTTCGATGATTTATCCAAGTCATTGGACGCCATACTTTGGTATTGACAATCCAGATGAGGAGCCTTATCGTTTGGTAGATGAATATGCCAAAGTAGAGAATGAAGTGCTTGGTGCATTGGATGAAGCACCGGTATCTCGGCCGTGGATTCAAGATTTCAGTGCACCATGGTTATATAGTGGTCCTACCTTTGAATACGGTGTTAGTGAAGTAGAGGCACAGATTAAGGCATTAAATGAGAATGGTATTGATGAATTCTTGCTTTGGAATTCAGGGAATAGTTATACAGAAGGGGTCGATTACACCCCGCTTGATTAAACATATAAAAAAAGGTGGAGTGTTAACACTTTTATGATTATTTTTATTGGAAAAGGGTATAATACTTTATAAGTTGTTGAAGGTCGCAGGTAGTAAGGAGGCATTGTCTAATGAATTGGTATGAGAAATTACAACGATATTTTCCTAAAGATGAAATGAAATCGCAGGAGCATATGGAGTTATTATTAAAGGAAAAAGGGGACATTTATTTTAAAGATGAAGGCCCGGATCATGTAATGATGTATGCAGAGTTCCCCACTTTTCTTTTTATTGATTATGTATATGTATCAAAAGAGTCACGCGGACAAGGAATCGGCCACAAGCTTTTTGACAAGTTAAAACAAAAGGATAAACCGATTATTCTTGAAGTGGAGCCACTGGATTATTCAGATTCAGATACATCGAAGCGTCTGCATTTTTATCATCGGGAAGGCTTTAAACATGCGGTATCTATTGGTTACACACATCAGTCCTTGGTAACCAATGAGTCGAGCGCGTTGGAAATCTTATACTGGTCACCACATGGTGAGAATGAGGAAGAGATTTATCAGCAAATGAAGAAAATGTATGAAGATATCCATACCTATAAAGATGAAGAGGTATATGGCCGAACGTATCAGTCAGTGGAAGAAGCGGTGAAATACGATACCAACCGGGAGGTAGATGATATATTTCATTCATTACAAAAAATACGAGATAAGACGGAGAAATGACCACAGATATTCATTCTCAATGCATTATTAAGAATGTGTAAAAAGTGAATAAAAACACATAATACCCTATCATTACTTGCTGAAATATAGTATACTTACATTAGTAGAAGATAGATTATAGTAATTTTAAAGTAATAAGAAATGAAAATTACGAAGGTTAACATTATAAATTTTATTGAGGAGTGAAGTTTTATGGTAACACTTTATACCTCGCCTAGTTGTACATCATGTCGTAAAGCAAAAGCATGGTTAGAGGAGCATGATATCCCATTTACAGAACGTAATATTTTCTCAGAGCCTTTAAGCTTGGATGAGATTAAAGAAATTTTAAGAATGACAGAAGATGGAACAGATGAGATTATTTCCACTCGATCTAAGGTTTTTCAAAAACTAAATGTGAATCTTGACCAATTACCACTAAAAGATTTATTTCAGTTAATTCAAGAGAACCCAGGTTTATTGAGAAGACCGATTATTATAGACGAGAAACGATTACAAGTTGGTTATAACGAAGATGAGATTCGACGCTTCTTGCCACGCACGGTGCGTACCTTTCAATTAAGAGAAGCTCAACGTATGGTCAACTAAATGAGTGAAAAGTATAAAGGTGTTCAACAATGAATGCCACTTTCCTTACCTTAGCCCTTGAAAAAGCAGATCTTACAAATAAAAGATCTGCTTTTTTTGCACCATACAGGACATTAACAACGGCTAATACTTGACTTTTATTGTGAGATGTGGATAATTAGTAATTCCCGGGTAGATACGTGGGAAAGGCAGATCAAATGAGAGTGCCAGCAATAGAGGTCATACAAATGATTGCACCGAGGCAGCTTGTTGAATATCCTGATCTTAAAGTGGTAATACCTGCTTTTTCTAAAAAACCAGCATATAACTAGTGACAATATAAAAAGAATGCGCTACAATCAGTAGTTAATACCATCGATACAATAAATTTTATTTTTTAACTTTAAATGTTTTCAAAATCATCCTTTTTGTCATACAATATAGATAACATCGCTTATAATAGTTGAAAAAAGGGTATTTATTATATAAGGGTTTTCTTGCAATAATGTCCCTTCCAACCCCATTACTTTTAAATGAAGGGAGAGTTTTTATAATGGAAATTGAGAGAATAAACGAAAATACCATTAAATTTTATATCTCTTACATGGATATAGAAGATCGTGGTTTTGACAGAGAGGAAATCTGGTATAACCGTGAGAGAAGTGAACAGCTTTTCTGGCAGGTAATGGACGAAGTAAATTATAATGAAGAAGATTTCCAGATCGATGGACCATTATGGATTCAGGTACAGGCACTTGAAAAAGGGTTAGAGATTGTTGTAACGAAGGCGCAGTTGTCTAAAGATGGTCAGAACCTGCAATTGCCTACCGAATCAGGTAAAACTATTGATATGCCGGTGGATGATAAAATTGAGACACTCCTTGAAGAGAAATTCGGTTCCTCTGAAAAAGAAATGGCACAGATAGAACAATATGGTCAAGATTTTGTTGTCGTAGTGAAATTTAGGGAACTAGAGGATGTTATCCAGTTAAGTCATGTGTTTGAAAAGGCGGAAGGGATGAAAGACGAGTTATATTTCTATGATAATCAGTACATGTTGATTACTCGATTTGATGAAGAATTCCTTTCAGATGACGAACAAGAAGATTTGATTAGTCAAATACTGGAATATGGTCAGGAATCAAGTGCAACTGTGTTTATTGTAGAAGAGTATGGTAAAGTGATTTTTGCAGAGGAAGCACTTGCACAAGTAAGTGAACATTTCAGTAGATAACTAAGTATCGATTTTGATGCTTAGTTTTTTCTTCTTTTTGGTCAATAAAGCAGGCAATCCAATCTCCATTATAATAGGTGTTTGGGCGGTTTTAGATATAATAAAACTGAAGGAAGCTTCTGGTTAAATAATGATAAGGAGGATGGTACGGCTAACCTCTCTATAAAAAGTGGGTTAGTTCATATAATTCCATCTTATTAACAGCCTGTTGGACTAAATAAGTATTTGAGAAACTTTGCGAAGGTATAGGGTTAGGCCAATTAAAGAACTATTTGGTGCATACATAGATTACTTCCATTTGGAGACTTTATCATGTAGCAACATCTGAGAATAATGTGAGTATATATTTCGATAATCGAAATAATCTGTGTTATGATATAAAAGTATGTAAAAGAAGAGGGAAGGAATAATATGGAAGGGAATACAACAACTATTAACAGAACCCCATTGATGGTAGTATTAATATCAGGGGCATTTGTAGCCATTTTGAATCAAACACTATTAGGTACAGCACTACCTCACATTATGACCGATTTGGAGATTGATGAAGCTACTGCTCAATGGCTTCAATCGATTTTTATGCTCGTTAATGGGATTATGATCCCTGTAACGGCTTTTTTAATTGAACGATTTACGACGAGAGCGTTATTTTTAACGGCAATGGGTAGTTTCGCTATTGGTACATTAATCGCAGCAATCGCACCAAGTTTTTCCTTGTTAATGGTTGGAAGGGTTTTGCAGGCAAGTGGCGCTGGAATTATGATGCCGCTAATGCAAACCATTATGTTTTTGGTTTTTCCAATTGAAAAACGAGGTACAGCAATGGGAATGTTTGGGCTGGTTATTGCCTTTGCACCAGCCATCGGTCCAACATTATCCGGTTGGTTAGTGGAACATTTCCATTGGCGTAGTTTGTTCTATGTCATCTTACCGATCGCTGTTATTGACATTATCGTAGCATACAAAATATTAGTAAATGTTACGAAACAAACATTCCCTAAAGTGGATGTTCTTTCGATCATCTTGTCTACCCTCGGTTTTGGTGGACTACTGTATGGTTTCAGTATGGCAGGTGATGTTAATCACAGTTGGGGAAGTCCGATGGTTTATGTACCATTGATTGTCGGCGGCATCACTCTTTTGATCTTTATTCGCCGTCAATTACAACTGGAAAAGCCAATCTTGGAGTTTCGTATCTTTCAGTACAGAATGTTTACATTGACCACAGCGATTGGGATGATTTCATTCTTGGCGATGATTGGCGGTGCCATTATTTTACCGCTTATGATGCAGAATTATTTGGGATATAATGCAGTGGAATCTGGCCTTGCCTTACTTCCAGGTGCTGTGTTAATGGGCTTGATGAACCCTGTAACTGGCCGTTTATTTGATAAATTTGGCGGAAAATGGCTTGCTATATCCGGCTTAGCTTTAATTTCAGTGACTACTTTTATGTTTTCCGTGTTAACGCCAGAAACAACCTGGCTCTATATAGCACTGGTCAATGCTGCGCGTATGCTGGGAGTGGCGATGGTAATGATGCCTGTTACAACAGCGGGCTTAAATCAGTTACCAACCCAATATATCCCACACGGAACTGCGATGAACAACACGATGAGACAAATGTCTGGTGCCATTGGTACAGCATTATTGATTTCCGTTATGATGAACCAAGCAATCCCGTCAGAGGGATTAGAAGGTTATGTTCATGGTGTGAATGTGTCCTTCTTTGTGGCTGGTGTCTTTGCTGTAATTGGGCTTGTCTTAGCCTTTTTTATCAAAAATTCCATTCCAGGAAAAGATGCTGCTTAGGCAGGAAAAAACACTTCTATGTAGAATCATTATACATGGAGGTGTTTTTTATGTTACAGGCAGTAAATCAAAAAGGGGAGGTTGTGGTTGTATGGAATGCTAATCGAAAGAAACTCCAACAAATGAGGAAGGAAACCTTTTATTGCCCGGCTTGTCAACAGCCATTATTATTGCGGGCAGGTACTAAAAACATTGCCCACTTTGCCCATAAAGGAGAGGCGCATTGTGATTTGTCTGGAGAGAGCCTTTATCATGAAACAGGGAAGAGAGATATTTACGTATGGTTGAAGAATCAAGGATATCAAGTGTTTTTAGAATATTATGTTGAAGAGATTAAGCAACGAGCAGATATTCTCTTGCACTTGGCTGATAAACGAATTGCGATCGAATATCAATGTGCCAGAATTTCTAGCGAAGAAATACTAGATCGAACGGCTGGATATCGATCAGTCAATATTATACCTATTTGGATTTTAGGTGGAAACAGAATGCGGCGCCTTTCAGCCAATTCTTTACGTATTACTACTACAGAACATGCCTTCCTTTATCAGTTTCACCCCAATTATCCCTTGTCTATTTATTATTATTGTTCCAATACGAAACAAATGATCCAATATCAGGATGTTATTTTTCTCACTAAAACACAGACTTTCGGAGCGTTGAAGGCCCAAAAGTTGTTTGAACTAACGTGGCGAGATCTTTTTCATCCTCACTATCGTGCCGCTCAAGCATTCCGAGATTTTTGGCAGAAGAAGAAAAAAACTTGGATTCATCACCCTGTCTCTGTCCATCATCAGCAAGAAACGATGTGGCGGCAGTGGCTTTATTTACATCAGCTACAACTTGCCACCCTACCTCATTTTGTATATCTTCCCATTGTTTCGCAATATCGAATGAAAGTACCACCTTGGATATGGCAATCTCGACTTTATGTTGATTTGTTACGAAAGAATAGAAGTGTTTCTCTCTCAGAAGCCAGGCATTTTATGTATGAATACTACATTTCACCTCGTAAATTCCCTTTCATTAAAGAAGATGTGGATCCTATTAAGGAATATTTTCAGTTATTAATAAAATATTCGGTGTTGCAACCAATCAAACAAGAACAATACCTAATCAATCATAGTACTGTATGAATTAGCGTAAAATAAGTTATAATAAGGAAAGAAATAATAATGTATGTGTAGGAGGAGATTTAGATGGCGAAAGCACAAAAGGCATTACCAGCTCGTGAAGAAATACCAGAGAAGTATACATGGAGATTGGAAGACATCTTTGCTACTGATGAAGAGTGGGAAAAAGAATGGAAGGCTGTTCAACAATTATTACCCAAATTTGCTGATTTTCAGAGTAAATTGCAGGAGAGTGCAGAGAATCTCTATCAGTTATTAAAACTACAAGATGAGGTGTCGGAAAGGCTAAGCAAATTGTATACATATGCGCATATGCGATATGATCAGGATACCACCAATTCTTTTTATCAAGCCTTAAATGGGAAGGCGGAGAATTTAATTACACAGGCTTCCAGTACAATGAGTTTTATTACACCAGAAATGCTAAAGCTGGATGAGCAAACATTACAACAATATGTGCAGCAGCATGAAGGATTGCAACAATATCAACACACGTTTGATGAAATTAATCGTCAACGCCCACATGTGTTGTCAGAAGAGGAAGAGGCGTTATTAGCAGAAGCCTCTGAAGTAACCGATAATGCTTCACAAACCTTTGGCATGCTTAATAATGCTGATTTAACATTTCCATCTATTGAGGATGCAGATGGTAATCAAGTGGATCTCACACATGGTAGGTATATCAATTTCCTTGAATCAAAGGATCAACGTGTGAGACGAGACGCTTTTAAAGCGATGTACAATACGTATGGCAGCTTTAAGAATACCTTTGCTTCGACTTTACAAGGCACGGTGAAAAAGGATAATTTCTACGCTAAAATGAGAAACTATGAGTCCGCCCGACAGGCTGCCCTTAATAAAAATAATATACCTGAAGCGGTATATGATAATTTGCTGGAGGCCATACATGACGGGTTGCCGTTATTACAGCGCTATGTTGCTTTACGCAAGAAAATTCTTGATATAGACGAACTCCATATGTATGATTTGTATACCCCGTTGGTCAAGAATGTGCATATGACATATTCGTATCCAAAGGCGCAAGAGATTATTCATAAGGCATTGCAACCTTTTGGTGATGAATATTTAAATGTGTTACAGCGGGCATTCACGGAGCGATGGATTGATGTGGAAGAGAATAAAGGAAAGCGGAGCGGCGCCTACTCCTCCGGCGCATACGGAACGAATCCATATATTTTGATGAACTGGCAAGATAATTTGAATAATTTATTTACATTAGCACACGAACTTGGTCATTCGATGCACAGCCACTATACACATGAAAACCAGCCATTTCGTTATGGTAATTATTCCATCTTTGTGGCAGAAGTGGCTTCTACTTGTAATGAGGCGTTACTGAATGAATATTTAGTGGCGAATACAGAAGACCCGAAAGAAAAATTATTCTTGTTGAATCACTTTTTAGAAGGGTTTCGCGGGACGGTATTTAGACAGACCATGTTTGCTGAATTTGAGCATAAGATTCATCTGTTGGCACAAGAAGGAGAGGCCTTAACTGCAGATCGTTTAACAGAGGTATATTATGACCTTAACAAACAATATTTTGGAGATGATTTGGTCATAGACGAAGAGATTGGTTTAGAATGGGCCAGGATTCCACATTTTTATTACAATTATTATGTGTACCAATATGCTACTGGCTATGCTGCTGCTCAATCGCTAGCGGCACAGATTACTGAAGAGAAGGATGTAGCTGTTGAACGCTATCTTGGTTTTTTAAAGGCAGGAAGCAGTGATTATCCAATTGAAGTATTAAAACAGGCTGGTGTGGATATGACCGAGCGCACTCCGGTTGAAAATGCTTTAAAAGTATTTGAAGAGAAACTAGAAGAAATGGAACGGCTTTTAGAAGAAGTGAAATAGATATACAGAAAAGCAGCCAACACATTGGCTGCTTTTCCGTTTTCGATCATCGAGTGAGGCTTTTGAATCCTTTGAAGCTTTTTTTGTGCTGATAGAAATAAATGGTAGTGTAGATGGAGATGAATAATAGTGGTATGGTGAGATAAAGTGGAATCATTTGCATGAGACCAAAGATGTTTAAAATAAACGCAAACAATGGAATAAGCCATAATAACAATTTCATTATCTATCCACCTTTCTGACTAATTATCTAACGCTAGTCTACACTACTAATAACAATTGACTTGAAGCATCAAATTCATATTCCATCTTATCGGTAATTGTATAAAGGATATTTTATTGTAAAGGTATGCATTGGGGCTGACAATCATGCAAAAAAAGAGAAAGATGGAGAAGAAGAGATGGTAATCGTGACATTTTTGTGAAACAATGAACAAAGTTATTGATACTTTGTTATAGGTCTGATATAGTTACAGTAAGTTAAACAATCATACCCCATTTTGTTTGACTTGATTTATCTCCCATCCCTTATCTATAGGAATAAAGAGGAGTTGTTTAAACAACTCCTCTTTATTCATTTCGCATATTTCCAAAAACAGCCGAATTTGACAGGAACTTTCTCTACGAGCTGTTTTAATTGTAGTTTTTTCATTTCTTTCTCTGCCTTTTCGATGGACCAATCGTAGACAACTGCCACTTCTTTGGTTCCCACAAAATGATAATAAGAAATAAAATCTAATAATTTCGGTTTTTTTGCGGGGAGAGGCTCTTTTTGTAACATTTGCTTGAGAATTTTAACATATACTTCATAAGGAAAAGTGCCAGAGATCTTCAAGCCTGCTTCGTCTTCTGATTCATTAAAGAAAACCATTGTTGGCAAATCATCGACTTCCATTTCTTTTGTGATTTTGTGATCACACTTCAGTGCTTTCTTGGATGAGCACGAATATAAGTCTTCTTGAAACTCTTCCACGTCTAAGTGAATCTGGTCAGCAACATCTAATAATACATGCTCTTGTGAGATATCCAACTTTTCCAAAAAAACCATTTCCTGTAGTTTCCTTAAGAATCGTTTACCTGCCTTTTTTCCTTGCAATTCTGCAGCTTTAATCGCAATGGAAGCTAATCTTGGATAATGAATAGGATTTTCCATCCAAATATCTCCGTCGCAAGGCATTCCTGTTCGACTAGCTGTTTTTTCCCAAATATCCTTTAACTGCCGAGGTTTATCACAAATCTCTCTACGGGAATTATCTGCCTGTCCGCTTATAACGGTACGAACCGTAAAAAAACGACCGTATTCAATAGATAATTTCTTGATATAAGGTTCTAACGCCCAACATTCTGGACATAATGGATCAATAAATATATATATTTCAATAGGTTTTTTTAAAATATCAATAAAATGATAATGCGTTGTTTGGTTGCGATCCTGCTTGTTCCAAGATCCGGCATATTTCCAATTCACAATGATTCTCCTTTCTGTTCGGGTGTATTCATCATGTGATTGGCTGTTAATGTGAGCCGCTCAAACATAGCACTACGATATGGCTCTGCAATTTCGGAAGCCGTTAACGCTTCTTCCATACACGACAACCAAGCATCACGTCTTGATGGTGTAATAGGGAAACGCAAATGACGTTTTCTCAGCATCGGATGCCCATGTTCTTGAATATAGAGTGGAGGCCCGCCAAAAAATTGAGTTAAAAATTGCGTTTGTTTTCTTGCAACTTCGGTAAAGTCATCAGGAAAAATCGGAATTAATTCAGGATGCTGCGCTACTCTGGCATAGAAGGCTTCTACTAATCTCTTGATTGTTTCCTCTCCACCAATAGCATGGTAAAGAGAAGTTGTAGTATCTCTCATTATTTTCCAAACCTTTCTCGTTCATTGTTACCAATCTAGTCATTATCATTATTGTTTCTATATTGTAACAGCCTTTATATCAAACAATCAAATGATGTGATTGTAAGGCTAAATCCTTGACAAAAAAGGAAAAGCGCTGTTATCGAACAGAGGTTGGAACGGTTAAACAGCCGTTTGGTAAAAGGAAACTGTTACAAAATAATGGATTCCATTCCGTTGTTTTACAGTTACCTCACCTATATTAACACTGAAACCAGTTGCTCTATCAATGATACGAGCTTATTTTTTTATTTATTTTAAGTTATATTTTGATAGCGTAATATAACGATATATGATATAATAAGGGATAAAGCAGGTGATATCATGTATTTAAAAAAGACAAAAACAAAGAATGGACGAATTCATTTAAGTATTGTCGATTCTTATTACGATAAAGCGAAAAAACATGCCAGACAGGTAACCGTGGAAAGCTTAGGTTATCTGGATGAAGCGGAGAAAAAATATGATGATCCCATCGCTCACTTTAAAGCACGTGTAGAGGAATTAAAAAGAGCGAAAAACGAAAAGAAAGAACCCATCCGATTGGAACTGTCTGTTGATGAAAAAATGGAAAAAGGAAAAGCATACCGAAAAAATTTCGGGCATGTGATACTCAGTCAGATTTATCACCGGCTGAAGCTGGATACTTTTTGGAAAAATCGTTCGCATCGCCGGAAATTTGATTTTGATGCCAATATTATTTTTAAGTTATTGATTTTTACACGTCTCTTGTATCCCGGATCGAAATATCAATCGTTTGAAAATCAATCGCTCTTTTTTGAAAGAACAACTTTTAAGCTTGCCGATGTCTACCGTGCACTTAGCTTCTATAACGAGAAAAAAGACGACTTCCTTTCGTGGCTGCATGACCAAGTAACAGAAAATTATGGACGAGATACCTCCCGTGTTTTTTATGACGTCACCAATTATTATTTTGAAACAGAGACTATCAAAGAAGATGATATGCGCCGGAAAGGGGTATCGAAGGAGCATCGCCCCAATCCAATTGTCCAAATGGGGCTGTTTATGGATAATCAAGGCATTCCCATCACCTATCAGTTATTCCCTGGAAATACGAATGATTGTATGACCTATCGTCCAAACCTCAAAAAAATGAAATTAGATTATGGAATCAAGCGTGCTGTTGTCGTAGCTGACAAAGGAATGACCACAGGAGATAACATCTGGTATACGCTCTCTGCCAAAGACGGCTATGTATTCAGTATGTCCGTACGTGGAGCGAACAAGGCATTAAAAGATTATGTGACGAATGAAAACGGCTATGAATGGCTCGGAAAGGAATACAAACGAAAATCCCGGTTATATCCAAGAGATATTCAAGTGACAGCGAAAAATGGAAAAAAACTTACTAGACAAGTCCATGAAAAACAGGTCATCTTTTGGAGCGAAAAATATGCGAAAAAAGCCAAATACGAGAGAGAAAAAATCCTTCAAAAGACACAAGCTTTAATCGACAATCCAGGGGCTTATAAACGTGCCACTTCCGTAGGTGCCAGTAATTATATTAAAAACATCCGCTTTGATAAAAAGACAGGCGAAATTTTAACACCAAAAGAACAACTGCAGCTCGATATAGAGAAAATAAAGGAACAAGAAAAACTGGATGGCTATTATGTATTGATTACCAGCGAATACAACGAATCGGATGATGCCATCATTGATATGTATCGAGGATTATGGCGGATTGAAGAAACGTTCCGGATCACGAAAAGCAATTTAGAAACCCGGCCTGTTTATGTTTCCAGCCAGGAACATATTGAGGCACATTTTCTAACTTGTTTTGTATCACTTACGATCGCCAGGTTATTGGAGATGGAGATGAAAGGAGAATATGGTGTCTCTCGTTTATTAAACAGTTTACGCAAAGCAGAATGTACAGAGCTTAAACAGAATTATTATCTATTTGATTATTATGACGATGTTCTGGAGGCTGTTGGCAAGCAATTTCAAATTGATTTTTCTTCCAGATATCGTCGATTGGGAGAAATTAAAAAGATTTTAGCACAGACGAAGAAAAGGTGATTTTTCCCCATGAAAACAGGACAAAATACAACACCCCTCCATCCCAGTTACATCAAGGGATAAAGGGGTGTTTTTGTTTGTTTTTACTGTAAAACTCAGGTTTCTATATTGTAACAGCCTTTATATCAAACAATCAAATGATGTGATTGTAAGGCTAAATCCTTGACAAAAAAGGAAAAGCGCTGTTATCGAACAGAGGTTGGAACGGTTAAACAGCCGTTTGGTAAAAGGAAACTGTTACAAAATAATGGATTCCATTGACCTATTGGTTAGACGATAACGTTTGATAAAAACGTGCAATTTTATTGTCCGTTTTTCTTTTGGGAATGTCTAATTGTTGTAAGATGTCTTGGAAGATGGATTCGCCATAAGCCTTGCTGTCTGCTTCTACTTCTAATTCATAATCTAATACACCATTATATTGACTCTTATCCAAAACAAGGTTTGTTTCTTTATAGCTACATTCGAATCGTTCTGTTTGAAGCATGCCTCCATAATATAAATCATTGGGATGGATACCCATTCTCAGCAAGGCCTCCGATACTCCTTCTTTTGGTTGGATGGATCCGTTTATCCATTGCTGTGCTTCTGTCCGTGTTAATGAGGCGTGTACTTCTAATAAACCATCCCCATCTGGATTAGGTGTTTTTAATGTTAGTTGAAATGTATGTTCTTTTTCTCGGATGCGCAGGGCGGACCCATAAGCCTTTAAGGCAAAATCATTTGTCTCAAAATAATAATTTTTTTGAAGTGTTCTTTGCCAATGGCAAGATGGGAAATGTTCCATTAATGACTGATATTCGTTTTTCGTAATTATATTTTTGAATTCGATCTCGATTTCCTTTGTCATTTTATTCACCTACCCTTTGGAGTTTATTATAAGAGGTTGTTGAGAAATACGGGAAAACCTCTCCTGTCTATGAAACGCTTAGTTTAGCAGCAAAGGAGTAAATAGATTTTTCGCAACCTTTTCAAGAAGAAGTAAACGTCTATTATTCCTTCTTTATCATATTATATGGTAAAATGAAGACAGATGACAAACATTACACTTGTCATAAACAAGGAACGGACTATCACAAAAAACATGTAAAATAGGTGGTGCTGACCATGGATTGGAAAAACTTCTTGGCACCTTATGCCCAAGTGGTCGAGGAATTGAAGGTTAAGCTGAAAGGAATGAGAGTACAGTTTGAGCATGAATCAAGCCATTCACCGATTGAATTTGTTACAGCTCGAGTGAAACCTATTTTCAGCATTAAAGAAAAAATGAAAAGAAAAAATATACATATAAAGGACATTGAATTAGAACTGCAAGATATTGCAGGGGTAAGGATTGTTTGTCAATTTGTTGATGACATTGATGATATTGTGTCCCATTTGAAATCACGTAATGATTTTGAAGTAATTGAAGAACGCGATTATATTAATCATAAAAAAGAAAGTGGTTATCGATCTTATCATTTGATTATTTCTTATCCAGTAGACATGATTAATGGTGAGCGCAAAATTATTGCTGAAATACAAATTCGCACTTTGGCGATGAACTTTTGGGCAACGAATGAACATTCCCTCAACTATAAATACGAAGGGAAGATACCGGAACGAATCAGTGCGCGTTTAAAACGAGCGGCTGAAGCTGCCTTTAAACTGGATGAAGAGATGTCCAAAATTAAAGATGAAATCCAAGAAGCGCAGCGTATATTTCGAACGGATAAAATAAACCATAAATAAGGAGGGAAGCGGACGATGCGGTTTTGTATTCTATCAAGGGACGACGGTAAATCAGAAGCAATTACAGCCAGAATGAAGCAATATTTAGAAGGGTTTACACTTGATTATGATGAAACGGAACCAGATATTGTTATTTCCGTTGGTGGGGACGGTACTTTTTTGCAGGCTTTTCATGATTATCAACATCGCTTAAAAGATACAGCGTTTATCGGGGTGCATACCGGGCATCTCGGTTTTTATGCGGATTGGGTACCGGAAGAAGTAGAAAAGCTGATTATTGATATTGCGAAACGCCCCTTTGAGGTAGTGGAATACCCCTTGCTCGATATTAAAATTCATCCAGTAGGCAGCGAGGAATATAGACATTTTTTAGCCTTAAATGAGGTTTCGGTCAAGTCTGCAGATGGTACTTTGGCAATGGATGTGCATATTAAAGGGGCGCATTTTGAACGATTTCGCGGGGATGGCCTATGTGTTTCCACCCCTTCTGGAAGTACAGCTTATAACAAGGCATTAGGTGGCGCTATCCTGCATCCTTCTTTAAATGCTTTACAAATTACAGAAATGGCATCGATTAATAATCGTGTTTACCGGACGATTGGTTCTCCATTAATTTTGCCGAAACACCATGTCTGTGAATTTCTGCCGATCTATCATGAGAGAAATTTTTTGATTACGATTGATCATATGACGGAAGTATATAATAATGTTGCCCGTATCGAATGTCGTGTGGCCAATGAGAAGATTCGATTTGCTAGATTTAGACCATTTCCTTTTTGGAAGAGGGTGCATGATTCCTTTATTTCTGATGAACGATCTTAAACGATGAAGGTGAAGAATGGTGAAATGGAAAATCAATCAAGAAAACAAAGGACTTTTGTTAAGAGATTATCTTAGAAGTACAAGGAATATTTCAAGGCGGATGTTAACCGATATAAAATATAATGGTGGTAAACTGGTGGTAAACGATCAGGAAGTGACGGTTCGCTACCTACTAAAAGAGGGAGATCAAGTAGAAGTTACCTTCCCGCCTGAACAGCGCAGTAGGTTATTATTTGCACGAGCTATTCCTTTTACCATTGTATTTGAAGATGAAGATGTATTAGTGATAAATAAACCACCATTTTTGCCAACCGTACCTTCTGTGTATCACCCTGAGGGTACGCTTGCGAATGGTATTATTCATCACTACGATCAACAACAGATTCCATATACGGTCCATGTAGTCACCAGGTTAGATCGGGACACCTCAGGGTTACTATTAGTGGCCAAACATCGCTATAGTCATTCCATTCTGTTTCAACAGCAACAGCACAATAAGGTGAACAGGCGATATCAGGCAATCATCTCTGGACATTTATTAAATGATGAGGGAACCATATCGGCAGCTATCGCTAGAAAGCCAGGTTCAATTATTGAACGCGAGGTAGCAGAAGAAGGACAGCGTGCCATTACTCATTATAGTGTGATAGAAAAAGGAACGTCGATTTCCATAGTAGAGATGAAGATGGAGACGGGAAGGACCCATCAAATTCGTGTCCATTTTTCATCCGTAGGTCATCCGTTGATTGGCGATAGCCTATATGGCGGTGATACTTCCTTTTTAAAAAGACAGGCACTGCATTGCACGTATCTTCGTTTTGACCACCCGGTTACTCAGAAAAAAATGACCTTTGAACTGCCGATAGCAGAGGATATGAAAGCAGCCTGGCAATATTATCAAAGAAATACAACACAATATTTCAACGGTTACTAAGTATGGTTACTATATTAACGGGTTTATTTGCATTCAATTCGCTAAGCCTCCCTTCCTTCTTGGGCCAGCCTCCATTCACTGAAAACGTTCCGCTATAAAAGGTAAATGAGAGGATACCTCTTCTATCGTTTCTTCTGGAAGGCGAAAAGCGGTTAGCTTGTTACCAAAAACACAGCCTGTATCAATATTGACCGTCTTATTCACGAAGCGAGCCTCCAGGACAGGTGTATGTCCATATACAATCCATTTATCTCCATGATAATGAGCGGCCCAATCCCTTCTTACTGGTCGTCCGTCTGGTAATGTCTCCCCAGTGATATCACCATATAATACAAAGGTTTTTACCTTCCCGCCATGCTGACCAATATATTTTTCAGGGATACCGGCATGGGCAATAATGGTATGAAGCGAATCGAATGACTGATAAAGTGGCGCTTGTCGGTAGAGTGTCAACATCATCTCTTTTACTTCTTGTTTATCATGTTCATCAAGCTGTTCCCATTCTGCGACGGTAGTTTCCAAGCCATGTCTTTGCTGGACGTTATTACCGAGGAAAAAACGGTAAAGCTTGTCACAGTGGTTACCAGGCACATAGTATCCCTGTTTCTGATTCACAACGATATCATAAACAAGTCGAATGACTTCTAGTGATTGTGGACCACGATCTGTTAAATCACCAATAAAGGCGAGATTTCGATGGTCAGGGTGAACAAGTTTGCGATTCTGCCATCGATAACCTAATTTTGTCAATAAGCTAGTTAACTCTTGGTAACACCCATGAATATCTCCGATAATATCTAGCTTCATTAGCTCCATTCCCTTCTTTGTCTGAATTTATGATTCATCAAACATATAATCTTTGGTATGATAATAGACGCTTAAGGCGATGCCGATCGCTAACATGTACGTTAAAATGGAATTCCCTCCATAACTAATAAAGGGAAGCGGCAGACCCGTTACAGGAAGAAGTTGTACAAGCATGCCAATGTTTTGAAATACTTGATAGGTAAATAAACCGATAATGCCAGTAATCATGTAAGTAGCGAACGGGTCTTTACACTTTAAGGCGATAAAAATCAATCGATAAATAAGTAAAAAGTAAACCAGTATCAAAATGCTGGAGCCAAAGAAACCAAATTGCTCGGCAATTGCAGAGAAGATGATATCCGTATGGTATTCCGGTATTCGGGTTGTCATTTCAAAGCCCCCAATACCTTTGCCAATCAATTGACCAGAACCGATAGTGAGCATCGCTCTGACAACCTGATAGGCACCATCTTGGGCAAATTCATCAGGAGTTAGCCAACCTTGAAAACGAGAAACAATATGAGACATTCCGTTATCATAAAAGAACTGATTGACGGCGTCCGTATAGTGTAAATAAAGATAAATCATGGCAACGAAGCCAATAAAGATGCTTCCTCCTATTACCAAGATGATACGCCATTTGATACCTGATACTAAGATCATACAAATGGTGATGGCGCCTAATACAAGTACTGCACCATAATCTGGCTGTTGTGCTAGAAAGGCCATTGGTATAAGAGCAGTAATGACCATTTTTGCTAGTAACCATAAGTCCATTTTGATGGTGTGCTCTGGATATTTTTCATTATGGATGGCCATCAGATGAGCGAGAAAAATAAGTAAGAAAACTTTTATAAATTCAGCTGGTTGTAAGGTCCCTATTATAGGAAATTTAAACCAGCCCCAGGCACCATTTACGGTGGTGGCAATGCCAGGAGGAAAATGAAAATATAACATAACAAGTGACAGTACCCCTAAACCATAAAGTATAATCGACACTTGCCGAAGCCTATCGTAATCAAACACAATCATAACGGCGGCGATCATAGAACCAGCAATATACCATACGATTTGTTTTAAATACATATTCTGGTATAAAGGGTTTTGGTTTAAATAGGGATTGAGGGTATATAAGGTAAATACGCTAATAATGGCAAGTAGAATAACAATTAATATTAAGGCGTAGTCAATCTTTGATTTATTATTTTGTTCAAACATTTTTTTGACCTTTCTTTCTTGAAAATAGTAGACTATGTCTAGTATAGTGTAAAAATAGTTTTTTGAGAAATAATATAGGTAAGTTGAATGAAATAATCTCTCATTGATCTGATATTTGCTCTTGATCCATTCGTGTGAATGGTCATTCACACGAATGGATCAAACTAGATTATCAAGAAATAATGGGAGCAAAGACTTATTTATAACACGGTTTTTGTTACATTTATAAGTTCAACTTATCTAGCTATTTTTGCTTGCTTTGTTTCAAGTTTTCGTCTTGGGCTTGGCAGTATTTAGTTTTGCCAAAAAAGGTGTAAAATTTACGTATTTTTTTTCAAGTTGTGTTATTCTGTTTACATCTTATTTGTTTTATTGCAGTGTAACTGGCTGTCAGAACCACCCTTCAAGAAATAACGTTTCTAATGAGGGTGTCTAACAGTCAGTAATGATTTCATTGCTTCAACTAACATGCAGTGGGGAGAATCCCTGCCCTGCGTGAAGTTTCACCTGATGAAACAAATGAAGGAAGAGAACAACAAGAGACTTGCTTAGAACAGGGGGTTGAGATCATGGAACATTTAGAAAAGCAGGAGCGAATGGCAATGTGGGATAAAATAGAACAGGCACTGATTAACGAACAAATCAGTCAGTTTCGTGCCGAGTTTTTGGCATTACATCCCTATGATCAAGCCAAAATATTCGAAGAACAATCTGAGGAGATTCGTTTCTTAATTTATTCATATTTATCCCCGGAAGAAATGGCAGAAGTAATTGAGAATGTAGATCATGACTTAGTTACCACCTTTATTACGGAAATGGTGCCTGCTTTTGCTGCCAAAGTGCTGGAATTTATGTCGATTGATGATGCAGTAGATATTCTAAATGAGTTAGATAACAATAAATTGGTCAGCTTTCTAACGATTATGGAGCCAAAGTCTTCTGCTGAGATTAAGAAGTTATTGCACTTTGAAGAGAAAACAGCTGGAAGTATTATGACGACAGAATTTGTCGTGATTCATACAGAGATGACGGTCAAGGAAGCAATGCGGCATTTGCGTAAAGAAGCGCCAGACGCAGAGACGATTTATTATATTTATGTAGTGGATTCCTATAAGCGTTTGGTCGGGGTTATTTCCTTAAGAGACCTTATCATTGCTGAAGGGTCGCTGAAGATTCATGAAGTGATGAGTGAAAGAGTGGTTTCGGTACCAGCGGGAGAAGATCAAGAGGATATTGCTCAAATGATGCGTGACTATGACTTTCTAGCCCTGCCAGTAGTTGATTTTCAAAACCATTTATTAGGGATCATTACCGTTGATGATATTATGGATGTTATGGAAGAAGAGGCAAGCGATGACTATTCCAAGCTGGCCGGTATTTCTGATGTGGAAAGCAGTGGTGACACGGCTATTTCATCAGCAAAGAAACGGTTGCCATGGTTGATTATCTTATTATTTTTAGGAATGGTGACGGCGAGTGTAATCGGGCGTTTTGAGGCGACATTAGAACAAGTGGCGATATTGGCTGTATTTATTCCTTTAATTGCTGGTATGGCTGGTAATACAGGTACACAAGCCTTAGCGGTTGCTGTAAGAAGTATTTCAACAGGGGAGATGGATAAGAGAGGGAAGGCCTCGGTTATTTGGCAAGAAGCGAAAACAGGTGTTATCACAGGTCTTTCATGTGGTGTGATTATTACCTTGCTAATTGCCTTCTGGTATAGCGACTTCTTCTTAGGTTTACTAGTGGGCATTTCCATTATGGCTACCCTTTTAGTAGCAACCATTTCTGGTGCTGTGATTCCTTTGATCATGCACCGCCTAAATATTGACCCTGCAGTTGCCTCTGGGCCATTTATTACCACACTTAATGATTTAATATCCATTTTTATTTATTTTGGTCTGGCAACGGCATTTATGAGTTTTTTAATTTAGTTTGGAAGGAGTTACGGGAGATATGGAACACGGAGAATCAGTTAGCTCTTTATTGATTGTAGTAGTAGCGGCTTTATTAACACCGCTCATTTTACATCGTTTAAAGATAAAATTCCTTCCCGTTGTAGTAGCTGAGATTATTATCGGTCTCATTATAGGCTATAGCGGTTTTGATTTGGTAGATGAAAGCAATTGGCTAGAGATATTATCCACATTGGGCTTTATTTTTCTCATGTTTTTAAGTGGACTGGAGATAGATTTCACCATCTTTTCGAGTAAAAGACAAAAACGCAAAGTGAAAAATGGTGATGAGAAAAATATGCCCAATCCCGTTGCCTTAGCGTCTTTAGTTTTTGTGGGGATTTTTATCGTTTCCTTTTTATTATCCTATTTATTTGTTGTGTTGGGTTTTATTGATAATGTATTTTTAATGACATTAATCATTTCGACCATATCCTTAGGGGTAGTAGTACCGACGCTTAAAGAAGCGCAAGCGATGCAAACAACCGTTGGACAAACGATATTATTAATTGCGGTCATTGCTGATTTAGCTACTATGATTCTTTTGGCTGTATTTGTTTCCTTTTACAGTGAAGGGACCGGAAATATGTGGTTGTTGCTGATTCTTTTTGCTGTTGGCATTTTGCTGTATTTCCTAGGGAACTATTTCCGCAAGCAATCCTTTGTCGAGGCAATGTCCAAGGGTACGATTCAAATCGGGACACGAGCAGTGTTTACCCTGATTATGTTCTTGGTTGCTTTATCTGAATCGGTAGGGGCAGAAAATATTCTTGGTGCATTCTTAGCAGGTGCCTTGGTGTCCTTATTATCACCAAACCAAGAATTAATTCAAAAATTGGATAGTTTTGGTTATGGTTTCTTCATTCCAATTTTCTTTGTGATGGTAGGGGTAGAATTAGATTTATGGGCACTTTTTGAAGAGCCGAGAGTCTTAATTCTTATTCCACTTCTATTCATAGCTTTGCTCGTGTCGAAAGTGATCCCAGTTGCTATACTAAAGAAGTGGTATGACACAAATACTGTTATTGCAGCAAGTATGTTGCTTACTTCCACCTTATCCTTAGTGATTGCGGCGGCGACCATTGGAGAGAGAATGGAGATTATTACGAGTGAAATGCATGGGGCACTTGTGTTGGTGGCGGTATTATCTTGCATTATCACACCTGCACTCTTTAAGAAATTTTATGTCAATCAAGAAGAAGCGGACCATCAGTTATCAGTTGCTTTTATTGGTATTAATCAAGCAACAATGCCCGTTATTCGGGAGCTGGATGCCGATGATTTCGAGGCGCATTTATTCCATACCAAGTTAGAAAAGCTGGATGATGATAAGGTCACACGCTCCGCCTTTCATATTAATGAATTAGATAACTATGATTTGACTACACTAGAAGATAGCGGTGTGTTTGAACATGATATCGTTGTGGTCACTACTGGAGATGAAGTGAAGAATAAAGAAATTGCCAGCTTTGCTAAGGAAAAAGAAGTGGAACGAGTGATCGCTCGTATTGAAACAAGTGTGGTAGAGAAGGAATTAAAGGAGATTGGGGTAGATGTATTCTCTGTTATACTGTCTACGAAGACATTATTAAAGGCCTTGATTGAGTCACCAAATGTAGCGAATATCTTTACACAACAGGAAAGTGCGCTCTATGAAATTAATATGAATAATAGTCGCTATGAAGGAACGCGCTTAAGGGAATTTCCATTTACAGGAGATGTCATTATGGTACGGATATTCCGTGGCCATGATTCGATCGTCCCTCATGGTGAGACGGAATTACGCTTGCAAGATCGATTAGTAGTAACAGGTTCAGCTCAATACGCAGAGGAACTGCGTCAACTATTAGAACATGTTTAGCAAAACAACCCTGTATCATTTACGAATGGTGCAGGGTTGTTTTACACTAGAGGTAAGAAAGGGGTGAAGCGATAATGAAGAAGATTATTTTGTTTGATGGGGTCTGTAATTTCTGTAATGGCAGTGTACAATTTGTTATTAAGCGTGATCCGAAGGTGAAATTCCAGTTTGCCTCACTGCAAAGTCAGGTTGGCAAACAGCTGGTTGAACAATATCAAATATCTGCTGATCTGGATAGTTTGATCTTGATCGAAGGAGATGACTATTACCAACAGTCGACGGCGGCTTTGAAAATAGTTTCTTCTTTGTATCGTCTCTATCCTCTTTTGACCGTTTTTCGATTGATTCCTCGCTTCCTTCGTGATCCGATCTATCGAATGATTGCCAATAACCGTTATCGTTGGTTTGGCAAAAGCGAACACTGTATGATACCCAAACCAGAGGATAAAGATCGATTTATTGAGTGAGGATTTTACGTCAATAAAAAACCAAGGCTGATCAAAGCCTTGGTTTTTATATTATCTTTCCGCTCTTTGTCTTTTTTTCGGTCCGCTTCGGAGTGTATATTGTCTAGCCTCTTCTCTAAATGCCTTCACAATTGATAGAATAACCATAATCATGATGATCGCAAACGGAAAGGCCGCAATGATCGAAGCGGTTTGTAAGGCACCAAGCCCACCTTGCCATAATAGCACGGCAGCAGTACCGGATTGAATGATACCCCAAACGACTTTGATTTGAAAGCTAGGGTTTAGTGTACCGTTCATCGTCTGTGTACCTAATACAAAAGTTGCCGAATCGGCTGACGTAATAAAGAAGGTACTAATTAATATAACAGTAAGGATAGAAAGCAAGATAGAAAAAGGTACATTTTCTAGTAAGGTGAACAATGCTGCTTCTTCACCTAGGTCGTTTATGACACCCATAATATCGACCCCTTGCTCCATCTCAAGGGAAATTGCTGAACCGCCGAAGACACTAAACCACAATCCACCAAAGATGGTTGGGACTAATAATACACCTACGACAAATTCACGTACCGTACGTCCTCGTGATACACGGGCAATAAAAGTCCCGACAAACGGTGACCAAGCGATCCACCATGCCCAGTAAAAGATAGTCCAGTCCTGTAACCAGCTTGAATTGTCTTCACTAAATGGTGCCATACGAAAGCTCATTTCTGGGAGATTCGATACATAGGAACCTAAGGTAGTTGTAAAGAAATTCATAATAAAATTAGTAGGACCTGCAAATAATAGGAATAACATTAATAGGATAGCTACCACAATATTAGTGGTACTTAAATATTTAATCCCTTTATTCAGTCCTGTCAAGGCTGAAGTCATGTATAATACGGTAACAACTGCAATAATAATTAACTGTAGACCAATGGTATTCGTAACAGAGCCGGTAATAAATTCAATACCACTACCGATTTGTTGTGCACCAAGCCCTAAAGAAGTTGCCACACCAAATACGGTAGCAAAAACGGCAATCACGTTAATCGTAGTACCGAAGCCGCCATTCATTTTATTACCAAATAACGGTTTTAAGGTACTACTAATTAATCCAGGCTCGTCCTTTCGAAACTGGAAATAGGCCAATGCCAAAGCTAGTGTCGCATAAACAGCCCATGGGTGAAAGCCCCAATGGAAGAAACTATGCTGCATAGCAACACGTGCTGCTTCCGCCTCATTTGCGGTCGGATAGGGAGGTGTATGTAGGTGTGAAATAGGTTCCGCAGCCCCCCAGAAAACCAGACCAATTCCCATTCCTGCACTAAATAACATACCAAACCATGTTAAATAATTATATTCAGGTTTATCGGAATCCTTTCCTAAGACAATATTACCGTACTTAGAAACGATAAGAAAGATAGCAAAACCTACAAATACCGTTGCAATTAACAAGTAAAACCAACCAAAACGAGTAACTAAGAAACCTTGAATAAGACCAGTAATATGATCAAGATTCCATGTTGGCCATACACTTCTGGGGACTATTCCCCAGATGATAAATGCTAGACAGATAGCTAACGAGATATAAAACACTGGCGATACTTTTTTCATCGAATCATCCTTTCTGGTTGCCATGAATTTTCCATGTTGTATAAGTCCACAGTATACCTTACCCTTAATATCACATTTTATTCGTTTTTGAACATAACGTTTTGTATTCTAGCAAACTTTCATATATGAATTCAAGTATTAATTATTCAATGATAATTAGAGGAATGACCTTAACTATCATCACCATGCACCTTGCAGCTACTTTAAAAAATATTGCATTTATTCGTAATTATCGTCAACAGAAATATAAATCAACTATAACATATTTAGGATTATATGGATTTAACGTATAAAATGATAACTGAAAATAAACGGTTTGTTAATAGATAAAAAATCCTCATTGAAACAGGATAATAGAGAATAGATATTTTCTTAGTCGAGGAGAAAATTGTGCTTAAACCCGCCCGTTCTTTTATAGATAACTCAAAGAAGCAACTGCACTTCCGATGAGCTCATGGTCAATATCGTTCTAAATCCTATTATGCCATGGATCGCCTATTTTCTTAAAATAAAAAAGTCCTTTCCAGATAGAAAGGACGATACACATGTTGTGTTAAGCAAAAAAACAGAAATACAACAGCCTAAAGGAAGGTGACAGACACCTGGCTGAATCTTATAATACTGAAACAGCCGGCAAACAAGTAATCGCACAGAAACAAGATAAATCTACTGTGATACAAATACCTGTACGCTCCAAATCCTGCACTTCTTCATTATCTAATTGTTCACAAGGACTGTGACAGGCATTATCCTGATTATCAAACACCAATAACTCCAATACAGCACAGCAGTCATCATTTACTTCACTCACACGGAAAACGAAAGAACTGAAGCACTCGAAACGTCGGGAAGAACCATCAATTTCGGCACCGAATCCTTTAAATGGCTGCCCCTTTTTATTATATAGGATAAAAGGTACCGTATCTAACCCATTGCCACTCCCTGGAGATACCAAGTTTTGAATTGATTGTGAACAGCTCACATCACAATGTTGATCGATGACATTATCCTGAGCATCGGCTATGGCGCGAACTACTTCACAGACACAATCATTATTGCTCTCTGGTTGTTGTTGACAACTATCTACTTTTCCCATTTAAAAAACACTCCTTTTACTAAGCTTTTGTCACAATATTAATGTATGGCGATAACACAGCAAGCGTATAGACGATTGTCACCCATCTAAAGAAAAAATGGAGAAAATGTCTCACCAAGTCTAGGCAGATAACATATAATGGAACAGATGAAGAGTGAAAGGGGTCATGATAATGGCTTTTGTTAAAGAAGATCAAGAAAGTCCCAAATTGTATATTGCACAGCCTGATTTCACCAAGCCCGTCCGCCGCATGCAAAGCAGCTACCAATCGGAGGGTAAACCATCCCGCGTGGCAGCAAATCAAATAGAGCAGCCGTTAGCAAAAAAGAAAAAAGTAAAAGACATGACAATAGAAGAAAAGGTTACTTATTTTGCTGCTAAGCCATCTCATGTACCAAGGGCAAAGTGTGAAATTATGACAGAAAAACGAAAGTATCTAGGGATTATCCAAGACTATCAACAAGATATGGTGACATTAAGGATAAGCAGTAAGGCACAACCAGTAACCGTTCCGATAGAACAGATAAAAAGAATAGACATTATTGGTTTTTAGCACCTATCATTGTCGATTGCATAAGATGTATCGATCATATTCATTTTTCAACTATGTATGATAGTAAGGAGGGAACCCATTGTCTGAGAACAAGAAAGTCATTCATGTTAAGGATCTAGTGATTAAGGCAGAGAATGTTCGCATCGAGCCAGAACGCCATCGTGATCCTTTTTTCAGGGGAAGAGAGCGCGAGGTGGAAGCGGAAGAAGTAGAAGAAGTCAAAGCAGAGGATGATCACGAAAAGCACGAAAACGAGGAATCAGATGATCGTCCAAATCGACCACCATTTTCATGGATTTAGCTAGAAGGTAGGCGGTAGCCTATCTTCTTTGTCATGTTCGAAAAACGTATAGGATTATTTATAGAAGAAAGCGGGTATAGAATACAAAAGACAATAAAACAAGGGGCTGGGGAGGGAATAAGATGGGTTATATCATACCAGTAGATCATTATCAGTATCAACAGTATCAAAACCGTATTACCCAAACCAAGCGAATTCCTTATACAGTGGAAAAGTTATACCCAAGTCAATTTGATCGGCAATATTATGAAATAATGTCTGAACACCAAAAGGCAAGAGAAGAACGATCGAAAAGAAAAAAACAAGCCAGTACCTCGCAAAAATATGACCCTATGCAGCAAGAAACGGTCTCCGCTGAAATAACAGGGAAAGGAAGAAGGTTTGAGGCGACAGTTTAAATGTTTATAAAATGGCTTCATGCACACATAAACAGCCCAGCAGTCTAGTTGGGCTGTTTGTACATGTATTAATAGCTTTGAAGGTATAGTTCTTGTCCTTTTACATATTCCGCATAGAAGATCGTTTGTATATCAGACACTTCTTGCTTTGCCAACTCCTGTATCAGCCAGTCCTTATCCTTACCGATTTCTTCAAGGCTGTCCCAGATCACTTCTCCATCATTAATTAGCATACGAGGCAGGACTACCTCTTCCGGTGTTAGGTTTATGTCTTGGCGAGTCAGTTGTTGAAAGGTCGACTTCTTCAATACTGAAACCGTTCCGTCGGTTTCCAGTACGGCATAATCCACCTCTTGAATCGAAAAAACATCCTTTGAGCGTAATAGGTGGAGCAGTTGATTTGTATCCAGGTTTCCATGCTTCATTTCCTCGTACTGCAATTTGCCTTTATGAATAACAAGTGAAGGGCGCCCCTCCAATAAGGATCTTGTTCTTTTGAATTTTTGGGTGAGCCACTCAGTGAGATAGAGCAATGTTCCCCACAGCAGAATGGCAAAGCCGATATCCATCAGGCCCACTTCATTATCATATAGCGCATTCCCGACTAGTTCACCTAATATAAGGGCAGAAATAAAATCAAAGGCAGTAAGTTGTCTGATTTGTGTTTTTCCAAGTACCTTCGTCAAGAGAAACAGCATGACAAAACCAAACAGTGTTTCTATAAAAATTGAACCATAATGCATGGCTATGCTCCTTTCTATTCCATTCAAGAATGTCGCAGCATGAATTGGTGAAAAATTTATCTGGCTAAAGAGGGAAGAAGGTTAATGATGCAATATGCATCCAATAGACCTTCTCCAGTTAAATGGTGTTTTTTATCATTAGGGTTATCGTATATTTCCTTAGGGTGTTCCAAAAAGGGATTTACATACCAACGAAATCTGTTTGAAAAAAAGAAAAGAAAAAAGCCGCAGCGGAGTGTAGCGCTGAGGCTTCTCGGAGTTAATCGAGGAGTTGTTTTACCATGGTAACATGAGGGATACCAGCATCCAGAAATTCATCAGACACGATGTGATAGCCCAAATGTTGATAAAAGTCTACTGCTTGTATTTGGCCATTTAATTTTGCTTTCGTATATTGTTGTTTTTTAGCCACATCTTCCATGAAGAGCAGTAACTCTTTGCCAAGCCCTTGATTGCGATGTGCTTTTACCACACAAATTCGCTCCATTTTTGCATATTGATCGACAAAACGCATTCTGCTGGCGGCGATCGGCTGATTATTTCTATAACCAACAAAATGGGTGGCTGCTTCTTCCCATTCATCTATTTCCAGATCCTTTGGTACTTGTTGTTCATCGACAAAGACCTCAAAACGCACCTTGTAGCCGTCAGCTAACACTTTTTCATTTTTTGCCTCGATGATTTCCATCGTTTGTCCCCTCTCCTTATGCCAACATTGTCTTTAACATGTTTTCTAAATCCTGCTGCCAGTATGTCCAGGTATGATTGCCTTGAAATTCATGGTAATGATATTGAGAAAGCTGTTCTGCCAACACATCATGTAATAAGCGGTTCCCATGGAGAAAATCCAGTCGCTCTCCCATGGTCGTATCTACATCCTGTTCCTCGGTGCCGACGGAATGAAAAATGGCCAAGTGGGCATAGGTATGTGCCCGTTTCGCCCTTGTTAATACTTGATCATTCACATACGGTGATTGCATCATCACTGTATCAAATGTACTCGGAAATTGACTTGCTACCATTAATGCCAATGTTCCTGCTAGGGAATCGCCTAACAAGGCACGACGAACAGGAGTAATATGTATCTGTTCTTCAACAAACGGGATGGCTTCCTTAACCAAAAATTCGATATATTTTGTTTGTTTGGTCCCTTTTGGATGATATTTTTGAGCACGATCTTCTTTATTTTGGTAATGAATTCCCATGAAAATGGTAGGCTCAATTTCCATGGACTCATGTAACCGATCACTGAGCGTTGCAACTTTTCCTATTTGAAAATAGTCGTTCCCATCTTGCATCACACATAATTGATAGTCGTTAAACGGAGTGAATGCTTCCGGAATATACCATTTGATTTCTATTTCTTCATCCAGATATGTGCTATAGATCGTGGAATGCTGCATTTTACCTTTACGTTTCATAATAAACTCCTTTCTGAATATAAGGTATTTTAACACATTTTTTCACTTGATTTGAGACATAATATCTACATAGAGAGAAAAATGTGTATAGATGAGACAAGCAAACGAAAATGCCAAACAAATAAGAAGGTGGAGATAAGAATGAAAAAAAGAATACTTGTGATGGCAGCCCTGTTGTTTTTTGTCTGTCATGCTTCCGTGGTAATGGCACAAGATCAAACAGCCTTAGTAACCGATCAACTATTTAAGGATAAAGTAGAATTAAAATATCCTCAAGTATCTGAAATGGATAACCAGTCTTTTGAGGGTAAAATTAATGGGATATTTGAACAATATATCAAGCAATCCTATAAAGAGATGCGTAACAATGAAAAGGAAGCAGAGCAATACGATTTTCATGCAGAGTATCAAACTGATTATCAAGTAAAGTATAATCAAGCCTCTTTGTTAAGTATTTTAACGAGCAATTATATGTTTAGCGGCGGAGCGCATGGCAATACGGTTGTTCAATCATTTAATTTCGATGAAAAAGCAAAAAAACGAGTATATGTAACAGATATATTAAACAATGAAGAAAAAATAGAGGCAGTACGGGATTATGTCTGGGAGTATGCGATTGCTAGACCAGATGTATTTTATCCTGATTTAAAACGCGAAGATATTCCATTAACACAGGATACGGCATTTTATTTTGGTGATGATGGCATCACACTCGTATTTCAGCAGTATGCCATTGCACCATATGTGTCAGGGAATCAGGAGATTTTCATTTCAAAAGAGGTTTACGAGGGAAAATAATGCCGAGCAGCACCAAGAAGTCTTGGTGCTGCATAGGGGCATTACAACAACGATACAGCAGGTAAACAGGAGATGGCACAGAAACAGCTTAAGTCGACGGTAATACAAATGCCCGTACGCTCAAGGCTGCTTACTGCCTCGCCGCTAATTTGATCACAAGGCATATCACCCGTTGCACTGTCGCCATCAAACACTAACAATTCCAACATAGCACAGCAGTCATTCACTTCACTTACCCGGAAGACAAAGCTCTCTACACAGGAGAACGTAGCTGTACCATTGCTTTCAATCCCTGCTCCAACACCGCGAAATGGCTCGCCCTTCTTATTATAAAGAATAAAAGGAACGGTATCGTAACCATTACCGGAATCTGGAGAAACCAAATTTCTAATCGAACGGTGACAGCTGACGTCGCAGTGCTGATCAGCAACGTCTTCCTGTGCTTCTGCGATCGCCCTTACGACATCACAAACACAATCATGTGTAACACTACCCATTCTATCCACACTCCTCTTGGAAATAAATATCGTGAACACTATACTCTATGAGCAGGAAAAGTTTTTGTATAGTCAATCGACATAGGGCGACAGTTGAATTTATAGGGGAGTGATAAGTGAAAAGAAACATTAAGAAACCGGGTAAAAACCAGACCGCTCCCTTTACCGACCACATTTTGATTATAAAAGGATTGGTCTATCAATAAAAAAGGAGCATATGCCTCATGCATATACTCCATCCATTTAATATAAAAAGAGGTATTTACATTTGAAAACAAGTTAATTACTGATTAATTCCCAAACATAGGCATTTCCTGGCGTCTCGCCTAACGTCCACCATCTCGCTTGATAAACAGCACCTTGATAGCTTACTCGGTCCCCATTGACATAAACGAGAGAGGCATCCCACGGATCAGGCAAATCGCCAGGTTCACCTGGCTCATCGGGATCACCAGGTTCGACGAAATCTCCGTCAAAATTGGCATCAATTACTTGATAGAAAGCATTTGCGGTATCAGCAACCTCCCAATAAGCGAGAATAACATGGTAGCCATCACGTTCAGGAATGTCACAATCATGTGTTACTGTAAAACCAGGACGCTGTCCATTATCGTTGTACGTACAAAATAGTTCAAAATCAGAACGCTCTAATGGTGAATTAGGATCCCAACCTTCCTTGGTAATGTAGTAATCCCAATCTTCTGTGGCATGGGCAGCAGTTAATGTCCATTCAAAGGTAAAATCACCGCTTGACATAGGAACTTTAGCCCAACGATTTTCAGACTGCTCGTCCAATTTAGGAAACACACCACCGGCACTAGCAATTTGTCCATCCGCCACCCCTTGCTCTGGATAATTGCCCGGTCCTTCAAGACTATGAGGTTCATAAATAACGGCACCACAATCATTATTTACACCATCTGCACAAAGAACAGCCCGGCTTTCTGGGTTATTCACATAGCCGTGAGCGGAAACCATCGAGGCAAAGGCTAAAGAAATAAGAAATAAACCAATCGTCATCAAGCTTACCTTCATCATCTTTACTGGTAAAATAGCTGCTTGTTCTGTCATATAATACTCCTCTCACTTTTAATAACTAGATGTCTATACCAATAAAATAGACAAAAAACAGAATTATAGTAAATTTACTGCGAACCTCCTTTCTGGCCAATATATGAAATCCCTTACATTACCTAATTCTAAAAAAACATCCGATATATGTCAATCTTTTTTTGAATAAAATGTGAATTTATTTCTTAAACAACGTTGAAATATATTTTTTTAAAGTTTGGGATTGATTTGTTAAAAACAAACTGGTATAGTTATCTTAACTTTTTGTTTATGATTTTTGGACTAGTCAACTATAATTAAAGAATGGAGGGGTAAAATGAAAGATAAATCGGAAATGGTGTTATCACAAGGAAGATCAAATAAAAAGAAGCCCTTTTTGTTTCGGTATATGAAACAAATGGATTTGCAACTTATGGTTATTCCGGGACTATTATTTATTTTTATATTTAATTACATACCGATGTATGGTGTTTTGATGTCTTTTCAAGATTATAATCTTTTTGATGGAATGGGTAATAGTCCTTGGGTAGGTTTTAAGCATTTTGAAATGTTTTTTAATGATCCACGTTTTATGGAAATCATGCGAAATACGATGGTAATTAGTGGTTTAAAGATACTAATCTGTTTTCCAGCACCGATTATGTTAGCGCTTATGTTGAATGAAGTGAAGAACATGGCATTTAAACGAACCGTGCAAACTATTACGTACTTGCCACATTTCTTATCATGGGTTATCGTCGCAGGGTTTGCGATGTCGATTCTTTCCACAGATAATGGCAGCTTAAATATGGCCATGGAAAAGGCAGGATTAATCGATGAACCGCTCAGTTTTTTGGCGATACCAGAATATTTTTGGACGATTATTGTATCAACAAATTTATGGAAATCGATTGGGTTTGCTTCTATTGTATACATTGCCGCCATTGCAGGGGTTGACCCACAATTATATGAAGCTGCCGCATTGGATGGAGCAAGCAGGTTCAAGCAAATATTTTTGATAACGATTCCATCAATTATGCCGATTATCGTTATTTTCTTTATTCTAGAAGTGGGTAATTTATTGAACGCTGGTTTTGAGGATCTATTGATTTTAGGTGATGACGCGATCTTGAGGTCTGTATCAGATGTTTTAGATACTTACGTCTATCGTGTAGGGATAGGGAGCGGTAGATATTCCTATGCTACGGCGATTGGGTTGTTTAAGGCAGTTATCAGTGTAGGGTTATTGAGCTTAGCTAACTATCTGGCCAGAAGGTCAGGGAATAGCTTATGGTAAATCGAACAAATGGACTTACAAGAAATGAGGTGAAGTTATGATTAAACCGACGTTAAGTGATCGCATAATGATCATATTCATCTATGTGTTTTTGATCGGTTTAGCATTTATTACGTTTTATCCATTTTGGAACTCTCTCGTTATTTCCTTTAACGCGGGAAAAGATACGATGTTAGGTGGCATTACTTTCTGGCCTAGGGAATTCACCTGGGAGAATTATCAAGTAGTGTTTCAAGATAAGCGTCTGCTTAATGCTTTTCTGATCACTATATTGCGCACAGGGATAGGAACCTTTTTGTCAGTTCTTGTAACCGCTTTATTAGCGTATGGATTGTCTAAAAAAGAATTGATTGGCAGACATTTTTTCATGATTTTTTGTTTACTAACGATGTTTTTTAGTGGGGGATTAATTCCTACCTTCCTATTAGTAAGAGGGATAGGATTAATGGATTCTTTTTGGGCGATGATCATCCCGACTTTGGTATTGGTCTGGAACATGATTATTTTTCGGACCTTTTTTCAGCAATTACCTAAAGGTCTGGAAGAGTCGGCCAAGATTGATGGCTGTGGTAATTGGCAGATATTTTTTCGTATTGTTTTACCATTATCAGGACCGGTTATTGCGACGTTATCATTGTTTACGGCTGTCTTTCATTGGAATGATTGGTTTTTTCCTAGTATATATATCACATCTGAGCACTTGATTCCGATTCAAACCCTGTTGCGGCAAGTGTTAAATTCAAACACGGTTACGTCACAGATGAGCCAATTAGACGCTGGAGCACTTGCCCATATGTCGAATGTTGCCAAGGTAACAGGGAAGTCATTATCCATGGCAACCATGATGGTGGCGACGATTCCGATTATGCTGGTTTATCCTTTCGTACAGAAACACTTTGTTAAAGGGGTACTAATCGGATCGTTAAAAGAATAAACCGACGTTAACTATTGTTTTAAAGCTATATGCTTTAAATATAGACTTTTACCAAATGCATGTACTGGAAAAGTCAAAAAAATAAGAAAAAAGGGGAGAGAAAGTGATGATGAAAAAGCAGCGATATTGGTATATGTTACTGATTTTCTTGTTGGCTGTCGGTATCATTGCGGGGTGTTCAGACTCAAGTACCAACGAATCGACCGAAGATGATAATGAACAGGCAGAGGCGGAGGAAACAACAGAGGAAGATCCATTCGTGCTTGGTGATGAGCCATTAGAGATTACTATGTTTGGTAATTATGACTGGTACACCATGCCTGGCTGGGGCGATGATCAAGCAACTGAATGGATTAAGGAAAACAAGGGTGTAGATATCACGGCAATTGATGGTGGTGGTAATGCCGAACAAAGGCTAACGACAATGATTGCAGGTGGCGATTTGCCAGACTTTATTTGGACAGATAGGGGACCTGACGTGGAGAGATTACGTGAAGGTGGGGCATTAGTTCCTCTAGATCCATACCTTGATAAATATACGAATTTAAGGGATTGGTTTGGGGAAGAGGGAATCAATATGCTGCGTTCTGACGATGGTAAACTGTATCAATTCCCGAACTGGTACAATTCCAGTCCATTTGGAAATGCAGGATATGTTGTGAATAAAGGAATCTATGAAGAGCTAGGCTCACCTGCATTAGAAACAACCGAGGATTTATACGCTTATTTGCAATTAGTTAAAGAGAATTACCCTGATGTTATCCCATTTGAAACAGGTTTGGATGGGCAGGGAATTAATGTATTATATTCTGCCTTTGCAGAAGGGGAGTCACCGGCGAATATTAATAATGTTGCCGTACCGCAAGGAGATCAATTAACATCGATTTTTACCGATGAGAATTATGTAGACTCTTTAAAATATGCAAGTCAACTATTTAGAGAACGATTAATTACTCAAGATGCGTTAACACAAGATCAGGATATGGTGATTGAAAAGGTAACGACTGGTGAAATTGCTGTTTTTGCTTCGGCAAGTCCGACCGACCATGCGCGTACAGGTCACTATACCTTGCAAGAAGAAAATCCTGATGGCGGCTACTTTATGATTTGGCCAATCCATGAACCAGGCTTAGACGAAAATGAAATCTATCCAGGTTCCTACAATATGATGGGGTGGAATGTGAGTGTCATTACGAAAGGTGCAGAAGACCCAGAGAAAGTGTTTGCCTTTTTGGATTGGCTAACAGGTCCTGAAGGTCAATCTTCCCTTATTTTTGGACCTGAGGGCAAGTATTGGGATGGATTCGATGGAGAAGGGTTTCCGCAATTCACCGATGCCTACCATGAAGATCCAGAAGGTTTAGCCAAGATTGAAGAAGATACGGCGAACTTCCAGTGGAATGGGAACTCCAATTTCCTAGATACGGCTAAGGCAAATTTCGAGGCTACACTGCCTGAGGACCAGCGGAATTGGACAACGCATTGGCAGAGTACAATTACTTGGGACACCCAATATGACGCTACGCAATATTTGAATATTAATCCACTTCCAGAAAGTGAAGAAGGTATTATTCAACAGCGCATTGGTGAGATATTTGAGGAAGCACGTGCCGAGGCGATCTATGCGCAGAGTGATGAAGAAGTGGAAGAGATCATGACAACAGCTGAAGAAGCAGCGCAAGGGGTAGGTTATCAGCAATTGCTTGATTTCCAAACCGAGAAATGGCAAGAGAATTTAACGATATTATCTGCTGAATAAGAGAGGAAATAGGAAAAAGGAGGGAAGCAGAAATGGAATGGACAGGAATTTCTGGTAGACTGTATCGAGTGTGTGATTGGCTCATGAGGTTATTAAGGGTTAATCTGATCTGGCTGACTTTCAATTTCCCGATTGTCTATTTGTCATTAGCTATGCTGTATGCCAAAGACATGGGAGAACTATATTGGATCTTGTTCACCATTATTGCTTTACTTCCTTTTACCTTTTTTCCGGCTACTGTCGCCATGTTTGCCTTGGTGAGGCGGGCAGTCATGCACCGAATGCACCATCAATTATTGCGCCATTTTTGGTTGTTTTATCGTCAAAATTATGGAAAGGCGCTACTAGGTGGATTGGTGATAACGTTGGTTTGGGGGATTTGGCTGATCAACTATCAATTATTACAGACAGAAATAGGGTCCCCATTGTTTTATACGTATCTGGTATTTACAGTATTTTTGCTCGCTTTTAGTAGTTATTTTATGGCAGACACCGTCCATGTGCAGTTGCGAGTTTGGGCCAGCTTTAGAAAGGCGTTGTTGATGAGCTTGTCTTTCCCGCATTATACGATTTCTAGTATAGGCATTTCTCTGGTCGCCTTGTATATGCTGTATCAGATTCATCCATTATTCTTGATGTTATATGGTGGGATTATTCCAGTGTTGCTCTGTTTTTTAAGTTACTATCTTATCTTTATCCGAGCTGGAAAATTACTCAAACCGCAAATGGAGTAGGTTCATGAACTGTCGAAATAGGATCAATATGCCCCAACGTTTACGATAGATAAGGTTAATTGAAAAAAGCCAAGGCAGCAAGTGCCCCTTGGCTTTTTTTAAGCTAGAGAAGTTTATAAACCTTGAGTATAATAGGACTAATGATTTGACCTTGAACGAATCGTAGTTCCGGTTTTATTTTGGTTTGATCATGTCTAATGGAAACATGCTGTGTCACAAGGGTGGATAACTACCTTGGCTTAACGAATTACATCTTGCCGTTTGTTTGTTATCGCCTGTAAAATATCTTGCTCAGAGGCGAGCGATGTGTCACCGGTAATCGTGTGCGCTAACATGCAAGAGGCAACTGCAAACGGAATGATTTGCGCAGGTGCTTGTTTTTGTAATACACCATGGATAATGCCAGTTGTAAAGGCATCACCAGCCCCGATCCTGTCCAGTACGGCAAAGCGCTGCTGATCAGCATAATAGAAACTGTCTTCTTGATAAAGAAACCCGCGAATGGAATTGGTCTCATCCTCATGAACATCACGGTGTGTCCCAGCAATAATAGGGATTTGATACTTTTCTGCGATCTGGGGTATCAGTTCTTCCAGTTGATTTTCTCTCGATGTGTGCGAAGAGGTGTAGCCTAAAGTAAATAAAGCATCCTTTTCATTCATCATCACGATATCGGCTAATTCAAGCAATTCCTGGTAATGCGGTCTAGCTGTTTGATAGCCATTTTCGCCCCAAAGTGAGGGACGGTAATTGCAATCAAATACCACTTGGCCGCCCTGTTGCTTAACCAAGCCAGCCAATTGTTTTAATTGGGCCCGCACACGTTCGTTCATGGCTAGACTAATCCCGCATACATGCAAAAGCTGAATATTCTTGGCCAGTTCATCAAAAGGATAGATAGCGGTCTCCGCTGTATTGAAGCTGCTTTCTAATCGATTGGAATAGGTAACACGACTGGATCGTGCCCCGAAACCATTTTCTAAGAAATACATACCGAGATATTTACCCGCTCGTGCGATGGAATCTGTGACGATCCCTAATTTACGCAGGTAAGCGATCGCTGCATCCCCTAATGAATTTTTTGGCAATGTGGTAATTAAACGGGTAGGATACCCTAGACAATGCAAGCTACCTGTAATATTTACCCCGGTCCCTGAGAAACTGTATTGTAGTTGATTAGCTTGCGGTAGTAACTGATGACCTGGCACTTCTAAACGCATCATTACTTCACCAAAGGCGGCAATCGTCTTAACCATATTGATTCACCAGCTTTTTCACTTCTGTTAATAACTGTTCGATGTCTTCCGTTTTGGTCGCTCCCGTTTCTTTATCAATAATCGATGAATAAACATGTGGAATGACTTTGGGCACCTTTGCGGCTAAGGCGATTTCTAAAATGTCGCTGAAATTGTCAAGATCGATCCCACCGGTAGGCTCCAAGGCGAAATCAGCTTTCCCACAAGCAGTTGCCACGGCTTGGTATTCATCCTTTGTCGATAGGCCCTTCATCGGGAAGTACTTGATTGCATTTCCTCCCATATCCTTGATGAGGTTGATGGCGGAATGAATGGATACGATTGCTTTTTCGCCTTGTTCACTGTGTGGACCTGTAGAAATATTGACATATCCTGGTTGACCGGTTGGTGTCACCAAACAGTTAATCCAGCTCTTATCTGTGCCAGCTTTGGCTCGGGTGTAACCGACAAATGGGAATACTTGATTCACGTGTTTACCAGGATAGGTATGCACAATGTCTGCGACAACTTTTCCTTGTTTGCTGTCACCTGCTCCAAGACCTATCGATACGGCGTCATTTATAGCTGAGCCGTACTCTTTCATCGCATGGACGGCGCTTGGAACATTGTCATAGTCTTTGGATAAGACACCGATCAAGGCAAAGCCTTCCGCTGTCTGATAGATTTCTTGAGCATTCGCTATGCTATTAGCCAGTACATTAATGGCAACGCGATTTTTATAAAAGTGATCCGTGATGGACATAAGTTATTTTCCTCCTAAAATTTCTTGTATGCGCTCTGTGATAACATCGATATCATTCCCTTTTAGTGGTCGAGGATCAATATCAAAGAAGCCTTGTTTGCTACCATAGTCACGCGTATAGATGGCAATAGCCCCATTTTTAAGCTCTGTCACGGTTTGTTCCGCTGTTTTACCAGCAAGAGAAGCATCTATTTGAATACGACCGCGATAGATGGCTCGTCCAGCTTCATCTTGTACTATATCTACCGAAACACCAGGTAAGTCAGCTAATTTCTCTAAGGATCGCAAGCTTTCTTTTTCTGTCTGGCTGTGGTCGGTTTTGGTGAAAAAAAGGTCTAACGCTTGCAGCAGTCCAAAGCTCGCTTCTTTTCCTACTTTCATACTTCTGCCGATCCCGTGTAGCTGCACCTTGACCCAATCGATATAGGCTTTTTTTCCTGCGACAATACCGGATGTCGGACCTTCGATTGCCTTTGAGCCACTGTAAATCACTAAATCAGAGCAAGCAGGATACTTACGTAAATCTTCTTCGGCCGCTGCATCGACAATGAGAGGAATGTTATAGGCTTGAGCTACTTGCCAAGCCTCCTCTATCGAAATGGTATTTTTCTGTACGGCGTGATGGGATTGAACATAAAGAATTGCTGCAGTATGTTCGTTAATGGCTTCTGCGATATGGTGCTGTTTTCCTTCGTTCGCATAGCCAACTTCTACAAGTTTTCCGCCACCTAAATAGACCATTGTTTCGATTGGTGCACCGTATTGTACGTTATGTCCTTTGAAGCAAATAATTTCGTTTTTGGGAATGGGCTGCTGATGTAACTGCAGGCTTTTTCGTTGGTTCCCTTCTGTGATCATGCCAGCCACCGATAAGGCAATGCCACTTGAAGCAGAATTAACAATTACTGCATCCTCACTATGTAGTTGGTTCGCAATATGTCCCCCCGCTTTATCCACTAAGTCTTCTATTTCAACATAGTTTTGCGCCCCGGTTTTCATTGCTTCCAGAACGGAATCGCTAGGAGCTGAAACCCCAAGAATACTCATTCTGCCGCTTGCATTGACGACTCGTTTTAGACCATATTTATGATGTAATGATTTCTCCATTCTTTATCACTCCTACTGTATGAATCATTTGTTTTGCTGTTCTTGTTTTCCCTTCTGAATCCGTCAACATTTGCTGAGAGGGTCTAACCTCAAAAAGGGTAAGGTCAGCTGTTGTCCCCGTCTTCAACTGTCCTAGCTCAGGTCTGCCGATTGCTTGCGCAGGTAGAAGGGTAACAGCATCGATTACTTGCGGCAGGCTGTATCCTAACAGCAGAAATTTGCTTGCTACATCAGCTAGGCTGTATACAGGACCATTTTGCCGGTTTCCCCGGTAAATATCTGAACTAATCGAAAAGGGTTGAATCGCATGTTTCTTTGCATATTCTGCCACTTGAAAGGAAAAACTGGCCGTGCCGTGCCCTACATCCAGTCGTACACCCCGGTTGATCGCTGATAAGAGCTCAGGCAGTGGTTGACCATCCTCGGAGAAAAGGTTATTAGCTTTGCCATTTAAAAAATGCGTGATAATATCTCCTTTTTCTAGTTGAGGGAGAATATCAGTTATATCAGGCGGACCAGATCCAATATGGACCATTAAGGGTAAAGAAGTGCGTTTTGCCCAAGAACGAGCAATCTGCAATGGCCGAATGCCGCTGTCTTTTACCACGCTTTTACTCATTCTTACCTTTAAACCAACAATCTTAGTAGGGTGTACTGCAATGGTTTCTAATAAAGCAGCTTCCTTTAACCAATCTAGATTGGATAATTCATCGATTCGCTGCAAACCAATCGTTGAGACGTTGAGAAAGGCAAGTAGATTAGTTTTGGCAGAATCAGTGGTGGGGAAGAGATCGCTTACACTATCTGCGCCACAACTTCCTGCATCGACTACGGTGGTAACACCTTGCTGCACACCGATCAAATCGAGTTCATCCCCGTAGGGCTCTAACTTTTTATTGGCGTGGACATGTAAATCGATCCAGCCTTTTGAGACGTAACAACCGGAATAGTCGTAAGCTGTTGGTGCTGCACCTTGACCAGCATTGGTAATGTGTTGTATCTGATTACCTCGGATAACGATGTCGACTTTCTCCCCAGTGGTTACTTGGAGATTTTGTAAAACATATGTATGTGTCATTCTGATTTCCTCCTAACACTACTAGAATAGCAATTTAAAATATAGAAGTCTATACCTGTTTGGGAGTTTTAGAAAATATATGTGTTTTTATTTAGGATAAACATCGTTTAAATACCTATTTTACCAGAATTCGCATGCATTCCTTCTTTAATTTGGTACGATAAATAATCAAACTGTCCATGTAGCGCGTTAATTTCATAATACATTCGCCCAGCTTGGAATGGAGAGGTTACATAGTATATCCAGCTCTTTTTCCCTTTGAACGGTATAAGAACTCATTGTATACAAATCACCATCACATCGTCCAGGATGGGTCATGACTTCCACTGAAGAAAAAGAGTATGTATGTAGCCGTTCGAAAATATTTAGGCCAGCACCATCACCATAAAAATCTACCCAAAGTGCCTCGGTTAGCAACAGGTCTGTCCTGTCTCGAAAAGTATCTTGACAACGAACGGGAATCTGATATTTATCCGCTAATTCGATTACTATCTCTTTTAACGGCTGCCAGCCATGGATGTGATGGTGACTATCAAGGTGGTGAAGAGGAAGACCAGTTGCCAGAAAGGCTTCAATTTGGGCACGCCATTCATCTCTTACATCATCTAAACAAGGTATATCCATTTCGTAAAAACGATTGGTGAAACGAAACATACCCCGTTCATTTGTAAGGCTGGACGTAGGAGAAAATAAAGGTTTTCCAGAAGTAAGTATAAGGTGCAAGCCAATGTCTAGAGAGGGACATTGTTTGGCTAGATCAATGGCATAATCTACTGCTAAACCGTTCATCATTATGGTAGTCGAAGAAATAACACCGTGCTGATGTGCTTGAATAATACCGTTGGAAACCCCTTTTGTTATTCCGAAATCATCGGCATTGAATAAAATATCCAATATTCTCTTCCTCTCTGCTTTATATTTCTGCATCTTCCGGATACAATCTCTCGATGACAAAATTGGTTTTATCACCACGGAAATAGGATTGTGAGTATTCAACCTTGTTCCCTTCTTGGTCTTCGGCAACGGTTTCGATATAAAAACAGGGAAGACCAATTTCTGAATCTAGATAATAAGAAGTGCTTTCGTCTGACAAGGTAAGCTCGATATGTTCTGTTGTTTTGGCAATGGCCACATGGAAATCCTGCTTCAAGGCATTGTAGAGTGAAGTTTCTGCTTGTTTTTTTGTGATTCCAGGTGCAGTGCTCCATGGAATATAAGAAATTTCATATTGCGTGGGTGAATGATTGGCTTTGCGGACACGTTCAATCTTTTGGATCGGGTCATTAGGAGGGACACCTAATGCCAGTTGAATCGTTTCACTGGCAGGTATAACCGATAAATCAATTAAGATAATCTCAGCGGTCTTTCCTTGCACCTCCACTTGATCGACATAGCGTTTGACGGTTTGAGACAGGGTTTGATGTACTTTTTTGTCAGCTACGAAAGTTCCCCGCCCTTGGGTGCGTTCCAAATATCCCTCTAGGGTTAATTGGTTTAACGCGGCCCTGACGGTGGTTCGGCTTACATCAAAATTTTTGCATAGTTCAAGTTCGGTTGGAATTTTTTCACCTTTCTGGTAAGTGCCGTTCTTAATCCTTGCCAGTAATTCACTTTTGATATGTGCGTGTAAGGATTGTTTCTTCTCCATTATTTTCTCCTTTAACTGCTCTGTAAGATATTAACGTTAGTGTACTAAAGAAAGGCTATGATGACAAGTAAATAAACGTAGTAACCAATCATGATAATCAAGGAATAGTGTTTACATTTACTTCATTATATGATACTTTTGTATTAAAAATAAAGCAAATATTAGAAAAATATGTTAGAAGAATTATACATAGTAGTAAAAAATAAAAAGGTAACGGGTATGGTAGCAGGGCGGATTAGTATTTCATTTCATTTTAGCAGGTACAAATAGGGTAAACTAGGTACGAAGCGATAGATAATAAGGACAGGATAAGCGTAGGGATCGTTGTGAAAGCGGTTAAAATAAAGTGCGGATAACGACTTTGGATACTTCTCCATAGAAAAAAGTTGTAATGCGGTAAACCTAATACACCTCAATTGGTATGAAAGGGAGGTCGATAACGTAATGAATAAATTCGTGCAACGATTTATCGAAGTAGCTGGCAGGATAGGGGCAGCAAGACACTTGGTAGCGATTAGGGATGGTTTTGTAGCGGTTATGCCACTTGTCATCATTGGTTCATTGGCCATTCTAATCAATAATTTCCCGCCACTGGGAAGCTTTCAATTGGTGTCATGGCTGAATAGTATTTTTGGGAATGGTAATTGGCAGAAGGTGGGAGGCAGTGTTTGGGAAGGTACCTTTGCTGTGCTCGGTTTGCTTGTTTCCTTTACCATTGCCTATCATTTGGCTAAAAGCTATAATATAGATAGATTACCTGCTGCCCTTTTGTCTGGTGCCTCTTATATGATACTGGTCCCAGTAACAGAAGATTTTGGTTTAAACATGGAATGGCTCGGGACGCAAGGATTATTTGTAGGAATTATTATCGCCTTGTTGACAACGGAATTATTTCGGTTATTGATGACAAAGCCTAAAATGGTGATTAAAATGCCAGCTGGTGTGCCTGCCGGTGTAACAGATTCCTTTAGAGCGCTGATTCCAATGATGGTAATTCTATCCTTGGTTGGTCTATGTCAAGCTTTATTAGATATTCTGGCAGATACTAATGTATTTGAAATTATATTTTTCGTTATTCAACAACCTATTCAAGGTTTAGGTGACTCTCTGCCGGCGGCCATCATTGTGTCCATGCTTACACATATCCTTTGGTTTTTTGGTTTACACGGAACCAATATTATTGGTGCTATTACCGAACCTGTTTATATCTCATTGGTTGAGGAGAATTTGCGGTTATTCCGTATGGGGATGTCGGCTTACGAGGTACCTAACATTGTCACTAAACCCTTTCTTGATACCTTTGTTTTTATGGGGGGTGCAGGTACTACGATTGCCTTATTGGCTGCGGTTTTCTTGGTAATCCAATCTCGGAAAAAACATCCGTATCGCGAAGTCGCTAAATTAGCAGCACCAGGAAGTTTGTTTAATATCAATGAACCTGTGATTTTCGGTTTACCAATTGTATTAAATCCCATTATGTTAATTCCATTTGTCTTGGTACCTGTTGTGTTGACGATTATTTCTTATACAGCTTTGTATATTGGTCTCGTTCCGCGAACCGTGGCTTTTTTACCTTGGACAACACCCCCGATTATTAGCGGTTATCTGGTGACTGGTGGCAGTTGGCGAGGTATCGCATTGCAGCTAGTAAATTTACTAGTAGCCATCATTATTTATATTCCTTTTTTATTGGCAGCATTGTATATACCCAAACAACGAGCGGAGGATGCATGATGTTAGAAGAACAAGAAGAGTTACAACGTATTTCTTTTGCGATTATCCTTCATTCAGGAAATGCACGAACATGTGCTATGGAGGCGATAAAGCTAGCGAAAGTTAATCGCATGGAAGCAGCACAAGGAAAAATGGAGGAGGCAGATGCAGAGTTTATCAAGGCTCATCACGAACAAACAGGTTTATTACATAAGGAAATAAACAATCCAAATGAGCAGTATATGTCCATCATTCTTGCCCATGCCCAAGATCATCTGATGATGGCATTAACGGTTAAGGATTTGGCATTAGAAATGATAGAAGTGTATCAAAGGTTGAATAAGCTGGAGGGAGCAACAAAATGAAGATTGTATTAGTTTGTTCTGCGGGTATGTCGACTTCTTTGCTAGTGGAACGTATGAAAAAGGCAGCCGAGGAAAAACAGATACAGGCAGAGATCAAGGCAGTATCTGAAGCAGATCTTCATGATCAGGTCAATGAGTTGGATGTTGTTCTTATTGGTCCTCAAGTGCGTTATTTAGAAAAGAGCATCAGGAAGAAGTTGGAACCGGAGGGCGTAAAGTGTGATCTTATTAATCAACAGGCTTTTGGTTTAATGCAAGGAGATCAAGTGCTTCAACAAGCCTTAAAATTAATGAATAACCAATAAAATGGCATTTAAAATCGAAAACTACCACAGGGAATGAATTCCTGTGGTAGTTTATTATTTCTATTATTGCATTCACATTATGTAAGTCTTTGCATGCATTATTTCCTGCTAATATCTAATTTGATCCATTCGTGTGAATTCCCATTAACAAGCCTTTCAGCAGAGCTGAAAGGCACGTAAATGGATCAAGAGCACCTATCAGATTTAACTTATATATTAACGTTCTAAGTCAAGCATGAATTGGTATCGATCTGCTCGGTAAGCGGACTTCACTACTTCAAAAGGAGTACCATCTTCCAACTGGGTGATACGCCTCATCAGCAAGATTGGTGAATGCTCAGGAATGTTTAGATACTCCATTTCTTCATCATTAGCAATCGTCGCCTCAAACAGCTGACTCGCTTTGCCGATTTTTAGCTGTAAATCATCCTCAATATATTGGTATAAGGAAGATTGCACAATATCGTCGGTCAAGCCTTTAATCAAGTTGGCAGAAACATAGGTGCGTTCCAAGGCCATTGGAATATCTTCTGCCAACCGAATCCTTTTTATTTCATAGATCGGTGAGTGCTCAGGGATATTTAATTGACTAGCAAGGCTTTTTTTGGCAGGAACAATTTCGAAATTAACTAATTTATTACTAGGTTTCATCCCTCGTGCCTTCATATCTTCTGTAAAACTGGTAAGACCGCTTAAATTTTGTTCAAATTTCTTTTCGGTGATAAAGGTCCCTTTTCCTTTGATGCGATGAAGGTAACGTTCATTTACTAAATTAGTAATGGCTTGACGCACGGTCATACGGCTGATATTCAATTCCTCTGCATACTCCCGTTCAGACGGTAAGGAGTCGCCTGGCATGTATTCGCCTTTCTCGATTTTGCCTTTGATTTGTTCTTCTAGCTGGTGATAGATAGGGATCGGTGATTGTTTATCGATCATATCTAAAACTCCTTCCTAATAGAGGATTTTCACAATGCGTCCTCGGTTGCTATAATGGTAACTTGAGGATGTGTCTTTAATATAGAAGCAGGGAATTCAGTAGAAACCTCTCCAGTAAGTAATTGGGATAAGGCTTCGCGTTTTTCTTGGCCAGACACAATCAATAAGATTTCTTTACTGTCCATGATCGTGTTAATTCCTGCCGTAATCGCTTGTCTCGGTACCTCGTCTAATGTTTCAAAGAAACGGGCGTTGGCTTCGATTGTTGATTCTGCTAGATCGACAACATGTGTGCGTTGATCAAATGGTGTTCCAGGCTCGTTAAAACCGATATGACTGTTTTGTCCTAAACCTAATAATTGCAGGTCAATACCATTGTTGGCGCTGATTAGCTCTTCGTATGCCTGACACTCGGCTGCCAAATCTGTGGCTAAGCCATTTGGGAGAAATGTCCGATCTGTCGGAATATCAATTTTCTGGAAAAGGTGTTCCTTCATATAGTAATGGTAACTATTGGGATCTTCAATCGGTAACCCCACATATTCATCCAAATTAAACGTCGTCACCTTCTTATAGGATGTCTTGTTTATTTGGTGGTCTTCTACTATATTAGCATAGGTTTGAACCGGTGTTCCACCAGTAGCCAAGCCAATCGTTGCATTAGGGTTTAATTTCACTCTCTCAATAATAAATTCTGCTGCTTTTTTACTCATATCCTGATAATCTTTTGCTTTAATTAATTCCATTTCATGCCTTCCTTTCATATGCTACTTCTCCTCGACAAAGGGTGAGGAGTACATTATTCTCTTCATTTAATAACACAATATCTGCGTCTTTTCCTGCTGCGATCGACCCTTTGCGATCGTCTATTCCTAGCTCGGCAGCGGCATTGGTTGAACCAATCTGAATAACTTCTTCCATCGTACAGCCAGCAAACTCTATCATATTTTTCAGACCGTTATGGAGCTGCAGGGTACTGCCAGCAATCGTGCCATCTTCAAGTGTTGCCTTTTGATCCTTTACAGATACCTTTTGCCCGCCAAGTTCATATTCTCCATCTTGCAAACATTTTGCCCGCATGGCATCTGTGATCAAAAGTAATCGATGCTTTCCTTTTAAATCGAAGGCAATTTTTGCTGCCTCAGGGGTCGAATGAATGCCATCAGCAATTAGCTCGACCATTAATGAATCTTGAAGCCATGCTGCGCCTACCACACCAGGTTCTCGGTGGTGAAATCCTCTCATTTGATTGTATAGATGAGTGATATGCGACAAGCCATGCTCGATCGCTTCACTAATCTCAGTTGCTGTAGCATCCGTATGGCCCGCAGAGGCGATGACACCATGTTCGACCAAGTATTTGGTGAAGGCATGATCATCATCTAGTTCGGGTGCTAAGGTCACCAATTTAATCTGATGTTCAGCAAGTTGGTTCCATTTTTGAAATAATTCTATATTTGGTTTCTGTATATATTTTTCTGGTTGGGCTCCTTTTCTTTTTGGATTGACAAAAGGTCCTTCCAAATGAATGCCTGCTATTTCAGCTTGACGCTGAGGTTGTGCTTTCATATAGGCTGCCGTTGTTTGTAAAGCTTGTTCAATGCTCTCTTCACTCTGGGTCATAGTAGTAGCAAGAAAGGTAGTGGTTCCTTCTTGTGGTAAGGCTCGACACATTGTTTCAAGGGCAGCTGCAGTGCCATCCATTACATCTGCTCCGTTTGCCCCATGGATATGCACATCGATTAAACCAGGTATCGCTTTTATGTTTTGATTAGGAAAATCGATGAGTTGATATCCTTCTGTTTGCGTTAATGAACCTACAGGCCCAATTTCTTCCACTTTTCCGTGATTGATTTTAATATAGCCCTGTTTGATAGTTTGACTAGCACTGTATACTTGTATATTTCTGATCAACAGTTTTGATTGATCCACGTCATTTCACACCTTTTTATAGTAGTTATCTATAGAATAACAGTTTAAAGTATGGTTGTCTATACAATATATAATTTGTTTACTGAATATTCATAAATGACTCGAAAAAGAGTGTCATTAAAGCGCTATAACTGGTATGTACCATTAATGTAGTTACCAATATAAAATATAGTGATTTTTATTCGTTTTAATTAGATTAATTTCGACAAAACAATAGAGTGGTTAAGTAATATTTCTTTATAACATTGTTTTTGTGGGATTTTATAAATGTAGTAACAAATTAATAAAATGTATTGACAAATAATAAACGCCAGATTATATTAGGTATAGACAACTTGACAAAGTTGATCGCATTTTTTAAAAAAAGAGAGGGGAATTAGCGATGAAAAAGATGAAGTGGGTAATGATGTTAACGCTTTTATTATTAGTATTAGGGTTAGCGGCGTGTGGCAGTGGTGATGAAGGTGCATCAGGGAATGCTGATAATGGTAATGACAATTCAGAAAGTGATACCCAAGAAGACGTGAATTTGCGGGTAGTAACAACGATGGCAGGGACAGATCCGGCCGGAGAAGTATTCCAAGCGGCCTTAGATGCGTTTGAAGAAGAACATCCCCATGTAACCATTGAAAATGATTCACAGTCAGCGGATGCAGGCACGATTCGTACCAAGGTGAACACCGATTTTTCTTCTGATAATGAACCAGATTTAATGTTCTACTTTAATACAGTAGATGCAGAAGGAATTATCGAGGAAGGCAAAGTCGTAAACCTGGAAGAGGCAGATGGTATTGATTTGAGTGGATATAATTCCATGCTGGAGCAGCAAAGATTTAGCGATGGAAACATATATGCTGCACCGCAATCCGGTTTTTATGAGTCATTGTTTGTCAATGAGAATTTGTTCGAAGAGTATGGTATAGAATTGCCAACCACTTGGGAACTTTACGAGAAAGCCATTGAAGAATTTGCAAAAACAGATGAAATTGTACCGATCGCAGCGTCAACCGAGGATTCTTACTATGTAGTGGAACATTATGCATTGGCAGCTGGCGGTATTGAAAATTATAATGCAGAATTAGCTGATCGTAATCCAGCTTGGGCAGAAGGATTGGATTTAATAAAAAAACATGCCGATATGGGTGCATTCACACCAGATGCTGCCACGATTGATTTGGCATTAGCTCAAGAATTGTTTAAGCAGGAGCAAGCAGCAATGATATTTGAAGGATCATGGTTGTGGGGGCAATTAGAAGAAGCTGGTATGGGTGAAGACGTAGCGGTACTGCCTATGCCAATCAAGGAAGGTGGAGAAACAGGAGAACTAGTTGGCGGTGCTTCGCAAGGTTGGTTTATTAGTACGAAGGCTTACGAAGATGACAGCAAAAAAGATGCTGTGGTTGATTTATTCAATTATCTAACCTCAGAGGAAACGATTGTAGAAATTGCTGGAGCTACTGGTCAGCCTCCTGCCAAAGGAGAATTAGCGGACTTACCTGACTATTTGAAAGCAGGTCATGACTTAGTAGCCAATGCTCCAGCAGTAGCTTTACCAATTAATGACCGTATTAATCCAGAGTCGTTCACCCATTTGCGCACTAGTGTGCCAGCCATTGTAAATGGTGAAAAGACGGGCGAGGAAGTGCTGGAGAAAGCAGCGGAAATGGCAGAATAACAGAAGGCCAGATACAGGAGGGGTTGGTCTGCAAACAGGTCAACCTTCTTGTTGTCTCAAGACTGTCAGTCTCTTATCAAAGCGTTTGTTTCAAGGGATGAAGAGACAAAATGATGTCACGAAACATAGGAGGGGATTTCATGAAGGGTATGCAGGGTGACAGAATATATATATTCCTCTTTTTAGCACCAGCAATAGTGGTTACTGGGATTTTTTTGTACTACCCCTTTGTTAATAATCTATTACAAAGTTTTTATAAGACAGACGGTTTTTTTAATTCTACTTTCATTGGTTTGGATAATTACATTCGATTATGGAATGATGAGATCGCACGAACGGCCTTTTTCAATTCGATTGAGTTGATGATATACGTTACCGTTTTTCAAGTTGGGATTGCCCTGGTATTGGCTATCATGGTGAATTCCATTACAAAAGGGGCGGGGTTTTATCGGACGACTTTTTTCTTTCCGATTGTTATTTCAGGAGCGGCAATTGGTCTATTGTTTACGTTAATTTATAACTATCGCAATGGATTGCTAAATGAAATATTGGTTAATTTAGGCTGGGAAAGAGTGTTATGGTTGACCGAACAATCTTCTCTTTATATGGTGGCCATCCCGACCATTTGGAATTATGTAGGTTTTTATTTCGTTATATTACTGACGGCTATTCAAAAAATACCTAATGATTTCTATGAAGCGGCAAAACTAGAAGGAATAACCGGTGTGCAAAAAATGTTTCGCCTAACGATTCCTTTGATTGTAACCGATTTAAAGACCTGTATTGTTCTCGCCATCACAGGAACACTGAAAATATTTGAACTGGTCTATATTATTACACGAGGGGGACCTGGTAATTCGTCTGAAGTGTTAGGGACGTATATGTATCAGAAGGCCTTTGAAGATACAGCAATGGGTTACGGCGCAACAATAGCTGTCTTAATCGTTGCTTTAGGTTTAACGCTTGCTTTTATCACCAATAAATTATTAAAAAATGATGAGGTAACTTACTAGAGATTTAGAAAAGAGGTGTTTACCATTATGGCACATGCTGTAGAAAAGAAAATGACATTTTGGGAGAGGTTTCAAGAGCGGTATTTTGCCGAATCAAAAGCTGGAAAAATATTTATTTACGTGGTGCTGACATTATGGTCGATGACGACTATTTTTCCATTGGCCTGGGTATTTTTAAATTCTTTCAAAGAGTCTCGCGAAATTATTACGGATACCTTTGCCTTGCCTGCTGATCCAACGATGCAAAACTATGTCAATGCGTTTGAAACAGTGAATATTGGAAAAAGTTATCTCAATAGTTTTATCATCTCAGGTTCCGTTGTGTTACTCGTTTTATTTATCGGCGGACTAGCCGCATTTGCGATGGCACGGATGCAGTTCAAGTTACGAGGACTATTACAAGCTTTATTGGTTGCCAGTTTATTAATACCGGCTTTTGCCACGATTGTACCAGTATATAGAATGATGATTAGTATGGATCTGGTTAATACCTACCGGGCGTTGATTATTCCGCAGACTGCCGGGAATCTGCCCTTTGCGATACTAGTGATTAGCGGATATATGGCGACTATACCTAAAGAATTGGAAGAGGCATCTGTAATGGATGGATGCGGCCGTTTTAAAATGTTCACCAAGGTATTCCTGCCGATTTCCTTGCCAGCCTTTTCGACCGTAGGTATTTTTGTGTTTTTATGGTCTTACAACGATCTCTTCTCGTCCTTGGTACTTGTTTCTCATGAGAGGGTCGCGCCTATTGTCGTATTATTATCTAATGTAAGTTCACAATATGGTACGGATTATGGCTTAATGACGGCGGCAATCGCCATGACGGTTATTCCCGTGTTAATATTCTACCTTTTGGCGCAAAAAACCTTCGAAAAAGGTGCTACCTCGGGAGCAGTAAAAGGCTAGGCAACACTTTCAACAGACTATCATTCGTGCAGGTTGAATACTCGAATCGTTTATCAAGGTCCACGGTGGACGATGGTTATGATTACGTATAAGATATCATAAGGGGAATAATAACATAAAAGTAAGTATAAATAGAGAGAGCATGGGTGAAAGACAACTTAATGAAGGAGGAGGGGTAGCGTGCAGATTAGATTAAAAGGAAACTACCAACCATTTCTAACGGGATTAGAGCAACTAGCTGAAGAGCAAAATGTCTCCATTGAGGCTGAGGGAATCGGCTTAACCATCGAAAAGAACACGGATGAAGAAACCATCATCTCTTATCGTAACGGAGAAGGAATTATTTATTACGGGAAACCGTACCACGTATATCGAGCATTTGGCTTATTTATTGAAAGACTAGCAGGAGGTCAGGCGTTTGAACTAAGAGAAACGCCACAATTTCAATCGATGGGGCCGATGTTCGACTTTTCAAGAAATGCAGTCATGCGGGTAGACCAATTAAAAGGAATGCTCAGAAGACTTGCGATGATGGGATTCAATGCTGCCATGTTATACATGGAAGATACGTATGAAGTAAGGGAACAACCTTACTTTGGTTATATGCGCGGTCGTTATAGCCAGGCGGAATTGAAGGAATTGGATGATTATGCTTATCAATTGGGGATTGAGCTGATTCCATGTATACAAACATTAGCCCACTTGGAAGAATTTTTAAAGTGGGATGCAGCGGCATATCTAAAGGATACCCGTGGCGTGCTACTAACAGAACAAGAAGAAACGTATCATTTCTTGCGGCAAATGATCACAGCAGCACAGGAACCATTTCGCAGTAATCGCATCCATATAGGGATGGATGAAGCAGAAGAGCTGGGCAGGGGCGTTTATTTGAATCGCTTTGGCTATCGTGATCGTTTGGATATCATGTTAGAGCATTTAGATCGTGTGATCGAAATCACGGAAGGACTAGGGCTAAGCGTGATGCTTTGGAGTGATATGTTTATCAAGCTTGCTTCGGAATCTGGTGAAGATCAATACAACATGGAGACAGAGATATCGGAAGAAATGCAGGGTAAGATTCCAAGCAGCGTTACGCTCATGTATTGGGACTATTTCCACACAAAGAAAGAAGATTATAAAACACTAATTGCTAAGCATAAAAAATTAGGTCAAACCCCGGCTTTTGCAGGCGGTATTTGGGTGTGGAACACATTTGCTACCAAATATGATTTGTCACTAAAAACAAGTAAAGCAGCCCTGCAAGCCAGCAAGGAAGAAGGTATTCAAGATGTATTTGTTACCTTGTGGGGAGATGACGGATATGAGAATAACTGTTTCAGCGCCTTACTGGGGTTGCAATTATACGCGGAGCATCAATACCAAACGAATGTAAGCACAGACCATCTCTATCGTCGGACTAAATTCTGTACCGGGTTAGAAGCGGAGCAATTCCTTTTGTTGAGTCAATTAGATAATATCCCTGGTGTGGAAGAGGGAAATCTGGATCAAACGAACCCATCCAAGTTTTTACTTTGGCAGGATGTCCTGCTTGGCTTATTTGATAAGCACATCGAGGGATTAGATATCGGATCCCATTACCAGGCATTAGCACAAAAAATCAGATCGCAAAGAAAGGAGCAGACCTCCCTCGATTTTATCATGGAAGTGCCTGAAAAGCTTTGTGATGTCCTAGCAAAAAAAGCGTCCATTGGTATTGAACTAAAGCAAGCTTATGATTCTAAGCATTTCGATGTATTACGTGATATCGCTGATAACAAAATCCCGGAAATTATCGAATTAGTACGAGTATTGCACGCAGCCCATAAAGAGCAATGGCTAACTATTAATAAACCATTTGGTTGGGAAGTAATTGATATTCGCTATGGCGGCTTAATTGCTCGATTGCAAACCGCAGCAGAACGAGTGAATACGTATGTGAGAGGGGAGGTATCGACTATAGATGAACTGGAACAAGAGCGGTTGCCATACAACCATCAAGTAGCTAACTCCACCGGGCTTGGCTGGTCCAGTTACTATTATCGCATTGCTTCGCCAAATGTGTTTTTTCACGTATTACCTATCTATTAATCTATGTTAATAAAAAGAATAGGAATCAACTCCCCTTTCTGGTATGATGATGATAAGTTTTTCATCTGTTGGGATTTCAAAATAGAAAGGGGAGAAAGAAGACCATGATATTGTATTTGTTTGCTCTAGCAGCTGTTATTGCTGGAATTGGTATTATGATGATTTATCGTCAAACCTTGGATGCCATCATTGAGAATCCAGAAAAGATGGCGGAAGCGCAACAACGCTTTTTTTTAAGAATTGCTTTTGTGGAAGTGCTTCCTATTTTGTTAGTTATTGTAGGATTTGTCTTGGGAAATGGGCAATCCTTTCAGCAAGGCGAGATATTAATCCCTGCTGTTATCATGATTGCTATCGTCTGTTTTAATGTTTTTTATACCTTGTCACAACGAACACAAGCTGGTCGTAACGCGGAAAAGGTCGCAGAAAACATAAGGGTATTAGCGATGGTTACTTTATCGCTATCTATCTCGATTCCACTCGTTTCTTTTATCATCATGTGGGTGTTAGTCAATCAGTAAGTGTGTGGCGATTTGTGCTTGATCGTCAACAAATTAAGTTAGGAGGGAGTATATGACAACCTATTCCTTAGTGATTGGTTCTTATGGAAAAGAGGAAGATAAGACCATTCAATTTGTTTCCTACCATTCGGATAAGCAGCAATTTCAATGGGAAGATAGTTTATCCGGTGTTGCTTCCCCTTCCTTTCTAGCAGTTGGTACACAAGCTTCCTCTCTTTATACAATAAGTGAGCAAGAGAGAGGGGAAGTGATCTTCTTCAATCAAGGAAAGCATTGGCAGGAAAATAGCCGTCAATCGACAGGGGCAGGTCCTTGTCATCTACATATAAAGGAAGAGTCTGGTTATCTACTAACGGCCAATTACGGAGGAGGAACAATTTCACTACATCCAATAAAAAAAGACGGCACTGTTCAACCATGTACCGATACTTATAAATTAGGAGACGTCCAGAATGTTTCTCACCCTCATATGTGTTATCCCATCGGAAAGGATCATCATTACTTAGTGACTGATCTAGGGCAGGACCAACTATTTCTATTTCGTGTAGATGATAAGCGTCATCGATTAATAAAGAAGCATGCATTTTCATTATCGGAAGGGTCGGGGCCAAGACATATAGCCATTCATCCGTCGTTAGGGGTTGTTTACATTGTCAATGAATTTTCTTCTACCGTCTCGGTATATCAATACGATGAATATACCAAGCATTTGGAGTGGAAACAACAAATAGCAACAGTAGAAGCACACGAAACAGAGGGTAACTATGGAGCGGATATTCACTTATCACCTGATGGTGCTTACTTGTATACTTCTAACCGTGGAAGAGACACGATATCACGCTTTCAAGTATTGCGAAACGGCAGCTTAAGTTATTTGGATCAGAAGTCGACAGGTGGAAAATGGCCAAGAAATTTTACGATAACAAATGATGGAGAATTTATGTTTATTGCAAATGAGCATAGTGATCAAATATCTGTATTACAAGTGGGTGAAAAAGGAGAATTGATGAAAATAAAAACTCAATTTAAGATGAACGCTCCCACTTGCTTATTAACCTATGAAAGGAATGTGATGTAATGACGGACATGTTGGTCAATCTTCAATCGCCATTGTTAGATAATCTGCAAGAAACGGATGATTTCATTATTAGGCCTGTTTTGCCACCAGAGAGACATATTGTGTTAGGATGGGTGAGGGAGCATTTTGCAGAAAATTGGGTGAGCGAATGCGAGGTTGCTTGCTCTACTGTACCAACCAATTGTTTTATTGCCATTAATGGAAATGAATTATTAGGGTTTGCCTGTATCGATACCACCTTCCGTAACTTCTTTGGACCAACAGGGGTTAAAGAAGAAGCAAGGGGAAAGGGAATTGGTTACAGGCTACTCGTACATAGTTTGAACGAGATGAAGAATAAAGGCTATGCCTACGCGATTATTGGAGACGCTGGGCCAGTTGAATTTTACCAAAAAAAAGTAGGTGCTGTGCCGATTGATAATCCACCAGCATTGAAAGCAATACCCTACTTAAAATAATAAAGGATCATTTGTGTTGCACGATCTTGTAAGATCAGAAAGTATCCCATGTTTGGCACAATACATAATAGGAGGCAGAACGATTTTGAACATGAGTTAATCGGAGAAGCGATAAGACGGATGATGTTAAGTAGCCAGTTCATCTATTCCATGTCGTAAGATTGATAGTTTGCCAATGCTAGCAGATAAAACGATGAAACGCACCACTCCGTAAAGGGCTCTGCTTAACAGCGTCCCGCCTTATCGATAGTCAGCATTTTCTTTTGATGATATAAGTTGAATGAAATCATGCAAGCAAAGACTTGCTGTCACACGTTTTTGTTAGTCTCCTCATGCTGCAAGAGGCTAAACCAACGTAAGTCTCTTTTATAATAGTCCTTCGTTTTAGATGATGGATTGGAGTGACACATAATCGAAACAATGATACACTATAGAAAGGAAGAATAGTACACTGTAAATTTTTGAAAATAAGGAAGGTAGACATGAACGACAATCAAACGAGTACAGACGTGATATTAATTGGTGCTGGAGTCATGAGTGCAACCTTAGGGACGTTGATCAAGGAATTGGCACCGAACTGGAAGATACAAGTATTTGAAAAACTAGATAAGCCCGGCGAAGAAAGCTCCAATGAATGGAACAATGCTGGTACGGGTCATGCCGCGCTTTGCGAATTAAATTACACATCTGAAAAATCGGATGGCACGATGGATTTAACGAAAGCCAATAATGTCAATGAACAATTTCAAGTATCCAAACAGTTTTGGACTCATTTGGTAAAAACGAATTTAATCGATAACCCGCAGGATTTTATTGAATCCATTCCTCATATTAGTTTTGTTCAAGGGGATGACAATGTCCGTTTTTTAAAAAAGCGTTATCAAGCCTTGGCGGAAAATCCTTTATTTAAAGGAATTGAATATAGCGCAGAGCTCGAAAAACTAGCAGAATGGATGCCTTTGATGATGCGGGATCGAACGGCGGAAGAACCGATAGCCGCCACACGAATTGTCTCTGGGACCGATGTGAACTTCGGGGCATTAACCCGGAAATTATTTGAGCATTTAGAAGAAAAAGAAACAGAAGTATTTTATCAACATACCGTAGAATCTATCAAACGGGATCGAGACGGCAGATGGAATGTTCGTGTTCGCGATCACGTCAACAACCATGTCAAAAATCATACAGCAAAGTTTATTTTTATCGGTGCTGGCGGAGGCAGTATTCATTTATTGCAAAAGACAGGTATTAAAGAAGGGAAGCAGATGGGTGGTTTTCCTGTAAGCGGACTCTTTATGGTATGCAATAATCCAGAAGTTGTCAAACAACACCACGCCAAGGTATATGGCAAGGCTAAGGTTGGTGCACCGCCTATGTCTGTTCCGCATTTAGACACTCGTTTTATCAATCAGGAAAAGTCATTGTTATTCGGGCCTTTTGCAGGGTTTTCGCCCAAATTTCTAAAGACCGGCTCTAACTGGGATTTAATAAAGTCGGTGAAACCGAATAATCTATTCACCATGTTGTCCGCGGGATTCAAAAATATCCCATTAACGAAATATCTAATCCAACAGGTGCTGTTATCCAAAGAACAACGTATGGAAGAACTTAGAGATTTTATTCCAAATGCAAAGCTTGAAGATTGGGATTTATTAGTTGCGGGACAGCGTGTACAGGTGATTAAAGATACCGAAGACGGTGGAAAAGGAACCTTGCAATTTGGTACAGAGGTAGTTACCGCCGAAGATGGCTCCATCGCTGCTTTACTTGGTGCCTCACCAGGTGCGTCTACAGCAGTATCAGCTATGCTTGGTTTATTGCAGGATTGTTTCCCAGAAGAATTTAAAGCGTGGGAACCAAAGATCAAAGAGATGATACCATCCTATGGAAAAAGGTTGTTAGATCATCCTCAATTAATAGAAGAAATCCACGAAACTACCGATAAGGCATTAGCGCTAGACGTGTAGGTAGAGAACTACAGAGCGCTAATGAATGATCCAATAGTACAATTGGCTTCTTCTGTAATGGAATAGAAGCCAATTTTATTTTGTGTAAACATAAGTAGAACGTTATTTTATTTGAAATGCAGTTATCTGCTAAGAACACACGCACTTTTTCTAAAACAAATAATCCCTGTTTTGTTTTGAACGGAACAAAACAGGGAATGATTGTAGCAATAATAAAATAGAAGGAGTTTTCATTCTGATGACATTGGAACAGAAAATAGAATCCATGAGAGAAACATTATATTTATTATACGAGCAAGACGCAAATTATGAAGAAATTTTAAAGACCTCAACCGACCTAGATCAACTATTAAATCAACTTAGAGGACAGTATGCAAACGATTAAGAGATAACCTTCCTTGGCAGTGGTGATGTCGGAAAAGGAGGTTCATTATGTCTGGATAAGTATTGATAAATGGTTTGAGCTACTGTATATGGCTGTTGACTCAGCCCTTGGTTTCCGAATAATACATTGAATTCTAGAATATAATAGCGATGATGACTGTATAATACATCAAATCCTGCATGATTAATATGAAGTCTTTTGGCAAGCTGTCTTACCATTTGAACAGCTTCATTGGGTATATCCGTATAATGAACCTCGCCACCCTGTGCAATATTATGAAGAAAGTCTCCCTTTTGCCCACTTCGCCAGTAAGCGGCATACACCTCATCTCCAACCACACAAACACGCAGATCCTGTCCATCGTTGGGCAGGTATTCTTGAATGTATAAAACTTCATTAGATTGGGCATAGGTTAATAATTCCTGTTTATCCGTTATCAGAAAGACACCTTGTCCCATAGAGCTTTTCACTTCCTTTGCAACAAAGGGAAATGGGAATGTATCGAGTATTTTTGTTATATTGGCTGCTGTATTGGAAAGAATCTCGGTGTAAGGAACGTGCTGTGGAACCACTCCTTGAAGAACCCGAGTCATTTCTATTTTGTCTGCCCCGATTTGCAAGGTTTCTATACTGGGAAAAATCGACTTATTTAATCCGTAAACCAGCGTAGATACCTGCCAAGTCTCTGGGAAAAGAATCACATCTGCTTGTTTAATTACATCCATTTCGCGGAACATAAGCTCCGGTTTGATGTAGGTTATTCCGGGTATGCCAATAGTGCGAAAGGCATTAAATGATATCAATTTCATGCTTGATTTCCTCATCTCTGTTTGGATTAACGTTTTTATCATAGCACAAAATCTAGAAAACAGTAAGTTATCATTTGTTTGTGGGGGCATTACTAGATTGATATATAGTAAGATATAATCTATATCTAAGTAGTCTTCAAACATGTTCGTACTGCTTTTTAATCCAGTACTGCAAATTTGGATTATTTAAAGTAGAACCTTTTCGCGAACAGTGAGTTCGGCCGTTTTTACGCTTGGCGAGCGCTCTGGGAATATGTATCGCGCTCCATGGCAGCGGAAGCCGTGCTAAGGTATCGCGATAATTCACTCATTCGAAATACATGACAATCCATTTGTTGTAAATTGAATAATGATGTGTGCCATTTGTTCAGGCGACTGTTTGGTATCGTTTGCCAGCCAGTCTTTAATCACATGAATCGCTCCGCTGATAATAAAGGTACTGAGGTAAGAGGCCTTTTCCTGATCCGGAATTTTTGTTTGATTCATTAAGAAGTCTTTTGCGATATGCATGATTCGTTTTTCAAAATTGGTACCGATTTGCTGATGTAATAGGGTGTAACAGATGTCCTTATTCTCTTCAATATACTCTAAAAGCTTCTTCGTCATTTGGACCGATCTGTGTTCTACTAACTCATTTTCCTGTAAATATTTATTCATTTCTTCAATAATCTCAGTTTCTATTTGGTAAAGTAAATCTTCTTGATCGGCGAAATGAGTGTAAAAGGTGGAACGGTTGATGTCAGCCTTCTCACATATTTCTTTGACTGTAATGGCAGTAAAAGGCTTTTCATTTAGCAAAGAAATAAAGCTTTCTTTTAAAGTCATCAAGGTATATTTCTTACGTCGGTCGATTTTCTTCTCCATCATTTCTTTTCCTCCTGCCTAAAAAATATGAATATTCTGTGACATCCCAACACTTTTTCAGCAAATGTTGGGCTTACGACACAATTTCGTGAACTGTTTGTTGATTATCCAACACGATGTCTATATAATAATAAAATGGATGGAGGATAAAATCAAGAAGGGATGATCAATTATAGACTTTTCATCAATTATTATTAAATATAAAAAGACAATCGTAATCCTGTTTTTTCTGATTGCTATTGTTAGCGGCATCACGCAGTTTGCGGTGTCTGTCAATTATAATATGTCAGATTATTTGCCGGAAGATTCTCCATCAAGCATTGCGATGGATACAATGGAACAAGAATTTGATGCGGGAATTGAGAATGCTCGAGTTATGCTGGAGGATGTTTCGGTCCAAGAAGCACTTATTTACAAGGAGCAATTGGAAGAAATAGACGGCATAAGTGAAGTGACATGGCTAGATGACGCAGTTGATATCAAGACACCGTTGGAACTAGCTGACCATGATACAGTAGAAACCTATTATAAAGATAACCATGCACTCATTTCTTTACATATTCGTGAAGGGGATGAGGTGGCAATTACAGAAGCGATTTATGATTTGATCGGTGAGGAGAATGCCTTAGCCGGGGAGGCAGTCGATACCGCCAATTCACAGCAAATGGCAGGTTCAGAATCGGCATATGCTGCCTTATTATTAGTACCGATTATTATTATTATATTGATCTTATCTACCAATTCATGGATGGAGCCCGTCTTTTTCCTAACGGCGATAGGGGTATCGGTATTAATCAACTTAGGGACCAATATTTTTCTTGGCGAGGTATCTTTTGTTACCCAGTCGGTGGCGCCGATACTGCAGTTAGCAGTATCGCTTGATTATGCGATTTTTTTGTTGCATAGCTTCTCTGACTTTCGTAACCGTGGGGAGGATCCGGTTCCTGCGATGAAACTGGCAATCAAACAATCCTTTCCAGCGATTGCAGCTAGTGCCTCAACGACTTTTTTTGGTTTTATAGCGTTAACGTTTATGAATTTTGAAATTGGTTCGGATTTAGGTATTAATTTGGTCAAGGGTATTGTACTAAGCTTTGTCAGTGTGATGATCTTTTTACCTGCTTTAACGTTAACCTTTTATAAATGGATCGACAAAACCAGCCACAAACCAATTATACCTGCTTTTAAAGGAGTAGGGAGACGAGTATTGAAGCTGCGGATACCAGTGATGGTGCTCGTGTTATTATTGATTGTGCCAGCATTCTTAGCACAAAGTAATACCAATTTTATTTATGGTACTGGGGAGCAGCCAGACAATACCAGGATCGGTCAGGATGCAACAGCCATTGAAGATACATTTGGTAAGTCAACGGCGGTTGTGGTGCTGGTGCCGACTGGCGATTTAGCCAAGGAAGAGGAATTAACACAAGAGTTAGAAGATTTGAATCATGTTACCAGCGTACTTTCTTACGTCAATACTGTTAGTCCGGTTATTCCGCCAGAATATTTGGAGGAAAGTGAGGTAGAATCTTTCTACTCGGATAATTATGCGCGGATGATTATTAATACAGAGACGGAATCGGAAGGAGAAGAGGCTTTTTCTTTAATCGGTCAAATCGAGACAATTACGGAAAACTACTACGGTGAAGAGGCATATACATTGGGGGAAAGTGTTACCCTTTATGATATGAAGACAACTGTCGAAAGGGATAATGTGGTAGTTAATCTGCTTACGGTTATTGCGATTGCCATCGTGCTGCTAGTGACATTTCGCTCGATCTCTTTTCCAATTGTACTGTTGTTGACGATTCAAGCAGCTGTTTGGATTAATTTGGCTGTTCCATATTTTATGGATACAGCACTGGTATATGTAGGTTATTTAATCATCAGTACGGTTCAACTGGCGGCAACGGTAGATTATGCGATTTTATTAACGGAAGCCTATAAAGAAAACCGTAAAGAACTACCAGCTCTAAAGGCAATTAAAAAGACGATTGATGAGAAGGTGTTTTCCATCGTTATTTCTGCCTCGATTTTATCGAGTGTCGGTTTTATCCTCTGGTTTACTTCCACCAACCCAATCGTATCGTCTATTGGTCTTTTATTGGGACGTGGTGCTCTGTTAGCTTTTATTATGGTGCTATTCTTCCTGCCAGCCATACTGGTTGTGTTTGACAAAGTAATGGATAAGACAACGTGGAAAGCAAATTTTTTTAAGGAGAAGGGATAAGATGACCATAAAAAAACTATTCCTAGGGATGCTTACTGGTATGTTAATACTAACGGCCGTTCCGGTTGCGGCAGAAGAGATTCATCCAGCTAAAGATGAAGTGATATATGCCACACTTCAACCAAATGGAACACAAGAGGATATGTATGTTGTCAATAGCTTCGAGTTGGATAATCAAGGTGAAGTAACCGACTATGGGGATTATACAAATATTAAGAATCTAACCGATTTATCAGAAATAGAACAAAACGGGGATCAAATGCAATTCTCGACAGATCAAGAACAATTTTATTATCAAGGTAATTTAGAAGAAAAGCCCTTACCATGGCAGTATGAAATAACCTATCGACTGAACGGCAAAGAAATATCTGCGGAAGAGCTCTTAGGTCAGGATGGTACGGTACAAATAGAAGTGCACACGTCAGAGAATGATCAAGTGGATCCTGTTTTCTTTGAGAATTATTTACAACAAATATCAATCACACTAGACAGTGAAAAATTCGAGGATATCCAAGCAGAAGATGGCACTATAGCGAATTCGGGTAAGAATAAACAAGTGAACTTTCAGGCTATGCCAGAGAAAAATGGAGATTTTGTGTTGGAAGCGAATGTAACGGATTTTGAGCTAGAGTCAATGGAAATTAGTGCAATACCTGCCTCAATGGCTATTGACTCACCAGATATGGAGGAAGCAAAAGATGAGTTTCGTACCTTATCGGATGCCTTATCAGATCTAGCAGGTGGTGCCAATGATCTACAACAAGGCATGTCGGAATTAAATAACGGAATAACAGAATTGGAACATGGTTCATCCAGTTATCAGAATGGCTTAACCGAATTGAACAATGGCTCCTCAGAGTTGGTGAATGGGTCGAGTTCCATTCAATCGGCCTTAAATACGATGAATGAGTCATTGAATCAAGGGATGCAACTTGGAGACTTAGAGGAGCTAAGAGGAACTTTACAAGATCTGGCGAATGGATTAGAGGAAGCAAGTGAAGGTATTGGAGGGCTGGATACCAACTATTTAGAGTCTCTTGAGGCATTGGATCAAGCGATTCAGGAGATACCGACCTCTGAAGTGACAGAAGAAGATATCCAGGCTTTACGTGAAAGTGAGGTAGATCCAGAATTGGTGGAAGCCCTCATCACGACTTATCAAAAGGCACAAGAGGCACAACAGGTGTATCAGCAAGAACGAGAGTCTTTGGAAGATATTATCCCTACAATTGAAGAGGCAAATGCAGCCCAGGAAGAGGCAGCTTCTTCTTTAGGAGAAATGGCCGACCAAATGCGTTCGGCGAGCGAGCAATTGGATATCGAGAGTTCCCTGCAGCCATTACAGGACGGCGTAGCGGAGCTATCTGAACAATACCAGTCCTTTCATTCTGGTCTTGTGGAGTATACCGATGGTGTGAATGAATTGACGACGAACTATGCTTCGATTCATAATGGTATTAGTGAATTACCAGAGGGTACCTCAGAATTAGCAGGTGGTGCTGGAGAGTTAGCCGATGGCGCCAATGAAATAAGTGAATCAACCTCTGATCTTCCTGATCAATTACAAAGTGAAGTAGATGAGATGATGAATGAATATGACAAATCAGACTTTGATCCTGTTTCCTTTGTTTCAGATAAGAATGAAAAGGTAGAGACAGTTCAATTTGTGATTAAGACGGATGCTGTGAAACATGAAGAAGAAGAAACAGAAGAAGAGAGCCCAGATGAAGGAAAGAGCTGGTGGGAAAAGCTTATGGATTTGTTTCGATAAAGTGAGCTTTATTTGGAATTGAAGGCCGGTAAGAGGATAACGTCACACGTTTACATGGAAAAGCTCGCTGCCATGTGAACGTGTTTTTCTATACAGCTGCTCTTTATTAGAAGGAGGTACAATAAATGAAATTAAGTGTATTAGATCAGGCACCTATTTCCAGAGGAGACACACCGGAACAAACATTGGCGAATAGTTTGGAATTGGCACAATGGACAGAAAAATGGGGGTACACACGGTATTGGGTTGCCGAACATCATAATACGAATGGTCTGGCTAGTTCATCACCAGAAATACTGATGACACGACTTGCTTCTGTTACCAATCGCATTCGCATCGGCTCAGGAGGTATATTGCTCCCTCAGTACAGCCCTTATAAAATTGCCGAAAATGCGAAGACAATGGCTGCTTTTTTCCCTGACCGAATCGATCTTGGTGTAGGACGTTCACCAGGTGGATCGGCATTAACGAGGTCAGCATTAACCGATAATCAAAATAAAAGCCTGCAAGAATTTCCGCGTCAATTGGCTGACTTACATGGTTTTTTGAATAATAGTTTGCCTCGAGAACATCCCTTTCGTTTGGTGAAAGCGGGACCGAGAATAGAGAATATTCCACCGCTTTGGGTGTTAGGACTTTCAGAACGAGGAGCAAAGAATGCGGCGGAATTGGGACTGAATTTTGTGTTTGGACACTTTATTAATCCAGATCATGGACAAGAAGTCTTACAAGCTTATTATGATGCTTATCAGCCAGCGACTACCGGAGCAAGACCACAGTCGATTGTTTGTATTTTTGTCGTCTGTGCCGAGACAGAACAAGAGGCCGAAGAGCTTGCCTTGACCCAGGATAAATGGCTATTAAATGTTGGAAAGGGTGCGGATACCAAAGTGCCGAGCGCGGCAGAGGTACGGAATAAAACATTTTCTGCGGAGGAACTGAATCAGATCAAACATAATCGAAGAAGGTGTTTGATTGGTACACCAGACGCCATTGAACAGCAATTGCGAAGACTGCAGGAAGTATACCAAACCGATGAGTTTATGGTGATAACGAATATTCACGATTTTGAAGCAAAGAAAAAATCCTATCAACTATTGGCCAAGCAGTTGCTTTAAAAAACTTTACTATCCGACGTATTTCATGTTGAGTTTTTTCACCATGTACTATCAACAAACTGGGTTGGTGAGCGCTCTCCCTAGTGTAGGCTCACCAACCTGGTTTATGCTTCTTTAACATATCCAGCTAATCTTCCCTCATATAATAATTCCAACCTTTGATTTTTTCGAAAGTCGTCTGGCGTAATCATCGCAGGTAGTTTATCCCATAGATGAATACCAGAGCGATAAAGAATATCTGCAACGAATTGGGAACAGAAATAGGCATTGCTGAACTCAATTGGTTCTTTTAGAGAAACACCAATTACTCCAAGAATATTATATAAAAATCGATGATTATTTCGAATAAACACGTCCAGAATCCGCCTCATTTTTTCTCTTTCCCGTTCCGTTACTGCCAGACGATAGATAACACACGTTGTTTCGGGATACTTACTATAGGTGCCAGTAAAAATATTCTCTTTCACAAACCCGCCATAGAAAGGGTTGTTAGGATTTTTTCTGCCAAAACTGTACATCTCATGAAGCTGCTCATCAAAAGAAAGAGAGGCATGGTTATATGGGGCTTTGGTATACGTTTTGATCATATTGGTAAACCATGTTCCTGTATCGGACAGCATGATATAGACATATGGTTGATTCTCCATCTCTATCACCTAATTTACTATTTTATCTTTTCATTATAACGCAACTACAGTACAATGAAGAATGTTTCTTATAAAAAAAATCGGGATGAACCCCATCTGAACCTTTATCGCAAAACTAAGTTAGATATGGAATGGTCAAAGGTGTTGCTATGGAGATTTTTTTCTATTCGTTTATTCTAGTGTGTTTTGTGCTTGTCTTGATAGGAAAATATTGATCTGGTCGATGTTACTTGTAAGTGAGATAATGATTACTCTCGGGCACATATCAAAATCATAGTAAAAGAGGTGAGTAGTTTGCAAGAAACTTTATGGACATTAGGTCTCATTTTATGCACCATCATTATCGCAACCATTGCCTTGTATAGTATTAAGAGACTACAGCCACAAAAAGATTTCTCTACTATCCAAATGCGCGTGAAAACTTGGTGGGGCATGTTTGTAATTTTTTGTTTTGCCACATTATTTAATACAACGGTCTCCTTAATTGCAGTGATGATTTTATCATTCGTTTCATTACGTGAATACTTTTCCATGATGAAAACAAGAAAATCAGATCGACGTCTCTTTTTATGGGCTTATATCATGGTACCCTTGCAATTTTATTGGATTTATATTGGTTGGTATGGAATGTTTATTGTTTTTATACCCGTTTATGTTTTTCTTTTCTTACCCCTTCCCCGTATCATCGGTAAAGGAACGATCGGTTTTCTTCGATCTGTCAGTTTTGCTCAGTGGGGATTAATGTTGATGGTATTCGGTCTTAGTCACTTGGCGTATTTCCCAGTAGCAACTCCCGTATACGGTCCTAACTTAGTGTTATATCTGGTTGTGTTAACTCAATTAAATGACGTGGTACAATATGGCACCTCATTATATATAGGAAAAAGAAGACTCGTTCCTACGGCAAATCCTTATCTGTCTTGGGAGGGATTCTTTGCAGGGATCATGATAACAACCCTTATTGCTTATTTCCTTTTCCCGTTCTTGACGCCGCTTACGCCAGTGTTTGGTGTCGTTTCTGGTGTGTTAATCAGTGTAGCCGGATATATCGGCAGTTTGACCATGTCTGTACTAAAACGAGATTTGTTAATAGGGAATCAAACCAAATGGGAAGAAATAAAAGGACGTTATCTCAGTCGTATTGATAGTTTGACCTACACGGCCCCAGTATTCTTCCATGTCATTCGATACTTTTTTGATTTTATGTAGGAGGTAAGGAAGAGCGATCTGTTTGGAATGTTTAGCCACAGGCATAATAAGGGAAAGGATAAAATAAAAGATGGGAAAGAAGGTTGATGGTATTGATTTCTTTCGAAGAACAAAAATAGCAATGGTTCAGCCTTGTCGTTAGAGGAACAATATCAAATGTTTTTGGAATTACTCGAACAAAACGTCGACGATGATGAATTACTGGAGAACGAAATTGGCACGTTAGTAAGAAGAAAAAAACCAAGGCCCAAATATCGAAAAGTAGGCTAAAAAAGCCGTAAGAAGAATCAAAAAAATAAAAGAGAGACTATCATCTTGAGTGGGAGGACTTTGAACCTATTAAATTAGTGACCTAGGAGGTATTACACTATTTAACGCAAAATTCGACATTGATACAAAAATTATAGTATGATTATTTTGTATAAAAAATACGTAGCGATACGGTTCTATATATAGTATAATGTGAATAGGAAGGTATAAATATGCAAAATTCTCATTCGTTTGCCAATTTATTAAATGAAGAAAAGAGGGCAACAACTTGGTTTTTGTGGTTATTTTATACGACTTATTTTTGTTATGAGCTTTTGTATTATTATTTACTGCCTATTGTAGCGTGGAATTTTGCTTCAGATGTGCAGAAAAACCTAGTTGACGTTTTGATGTATGTTTTCCTTTTGGCATTATTACCAGTGGCTATTTATAAAATCCGTCAGAATAAGCCGGCTTCCATTAAGTATTTATATTTTATTGTCTTTATTGTGCTCAGTATGTTATATGAATTATATTTTTATGCAACCTATGAAACACCCTATACGCATGGCAGTATTATTGAGATTATTTTTATTTTGTTTTCCCCAATCTTTGTAAGTAAACGCTTTTTCTATGTGGTGTTTTTAGGCGTGATGGGGAAATATATCATTGTGGGGATAGCCTTACAGGACCTTGTATTTATCCTGCCATTGTTTGTTGTATTCGTATTTTCGTGTGTGGCTTTTATCGTATTATCCAGGTTTATTAGTTATGTAGCGGCTTTTCGTGAATCATATGATCAGCAGATTGAGAATATTGCCAAAGGAATTATTGCTACTCTAGAATTAAAAGATAGATATACAAAGGGTCATAGTGACAGAGTGGCGAACTATTCATTAATTCTGCTAAAGTCTTTTCCGTTATCTCAACAAGGAAATTTAAGATTATTTTATTATGCTTGTTTGTTGCATGATATCGGTAAAATCAGTATTCCAGATGCCATCTTAACGAAGGATTCACAATTGACCGAAGCAGAATATCAAGTAATCAAAACACATCCTGTCGTCGGTGCAGAAGCCTTGGCAAATGTAGAAGGGATTAAGGAATATATCGATGTCATTCGTCATCATCATGAAAGATGGGATGGGCATGGTTATCCCGATGGTTTAAGACGTCGCGAGATTACCTTGTTCGCCCGTGTAGTAGCGATCGCCGATGCGTTTGATGCGATGACATCCTCCCGGTCTTATCGAGCTGCCGTTTCCCCTGAAGAGGCTTATGAGAGGATAATGAAGGCTAGCGGTAGTCAGTTCGATCCGCAAGTAGTCGAACATTTTAAGGAAGTTTATCCATTATGGATTGACTATCATAATGAAAGTAAAAATAAGAAGAGGGAGGTTTAACATGAAAATCCGTAAATTAAAACGTGTAAAAGCAACATGTTGGTGGTGTATTTTCTGGTTCTAATCATAGAGTAAAGAGGATGCTGACGAGGAAGGCATTCTCTTTTTTCCTTTGTTTGATCAAGAGATGGCAGAAGGTGAATTTGTGAAGATAACCTATCAAAGTAATGTCTTATTACATCATTACACATTAAAACCAGAAAAACATAATTTTATATTGTGCGTTACTGATACCGGTGAGTTTTATGAAATATCACCTATGGCAGCAGAGGCTGTTCAACGCCTGAACCATCATGAGGATTTGCAAACGATAGAAATGAATGTAAGACAGATGTATCCAAGTGAAACCGTTGATATACTGGCTTTTATCTCACAGTTGATGGAGTTAGGGTTGATAACAGAAATAGATGGGGAAAAGTTGGATCAAAGACATGCAGAATCGCCTGATGCTCGTTTGCAACACATCTCGCCGAAACTAGCCAGACTTTTATTTCATCGTTTTACCATACCTATTCTTATTTTTTTCTTATTAGGAAATGGGAGTATATTTATCTTTAGCCCTTCTTTACTCCCTGCTTACACTGATTTGTTCGTATTCGATTCCATGGCGTTAAATCTTTTGCTGTATATGTTCGTTACCTCTGTCTTGCTTAGTATACATGAACTAGGTCATATATTGGCTATGCGCTCGTATGATTTGCCTGTTCATGTTGGGATAGGGAATCGCTTATTTTTCCTTGTCTTGGAATCGGATTTGACGGCAGCATGGGATTTGTCATTGCGCAAAAAGAATACGGTGTTTTTGGCTGGTATATATGTGGATCAGGCCTTATTATGCGCCACCCTTGTATTAAAAATAGTGCTCATCGACCAAACGATGATTCAAGCGATTTTATCGGTTATCCTATTAGATATTTGTATAAAGACGATTTATCAATGCTGTATTTATATGAAAACAGATGTATACTATGTCTTGGAGCATAGCACAAGGTGTTATAATCTATTTGAAAATGGCAGAAACCAACTAGGGAAGTGGATTCCATGGATAAAAAAAGACTTATCCACCGAAGTGTTTGATGGTGAAGAACGAATCGTGAAATTGTATGGCCTGTTTTCCATGGTAGGAGCACTGCTGACCATCGGGTTATTTGCGTTTTATTTCATCCCGCAATTCGTATACATTTGGCAACAGGTTATTCCGCGGTTGACTTATCCATTGCAGGATCCGTTATTTTGGGATGGGATAGTAATTATAGGCCAGATATTACTTTTTCTAAGTATATGGTGCTATGTTTGGATCAAAAAGAGTTGCTATAATAAGTCATAATTTCCTGGGAAATAATGCACGGTCTATTTGGATAAACTCTTAGGTTTTCCATGCCATCAAGAAAATGCTAGCTCGTTTTCATCGTTTGACAAAAATACACTATAGGGGTATATTAAAAGTAGAAGGAGCGGATATTATATGGAAAAAACATTGCATCATCACCCTAGTCAGCCTCGTTCAAAGAGTGAACAAGATTTGCTGATCAATCGGCTAAAGCGTATCGAGGGCCAGGTGCGCGGTATACAGAAAATGGTGGAAGAGGATCGTTATTGTGTAGATATTTTAATTCAAATCAATGCGGTGCAAGCAGCTTTGAAAAAAGTAGGTTTTTCCGTGACGGAGCGTCATATGAAGCATTGTGTGAGTGACGCGATTAAGTCTGGAGAAGGCGAAGAAACGATCGAAGAATTGATGGAAGTAATGAAGCAATTCTCGAAGTAATTTACTGTCTGTCGTTTCCTTTATTTACATCAAAAAAAGGAAAAGTGCTTCTCCTTTGTGTTTAATAAATCTTTCATTAACCGCTTGCATTTGTATGTGCGAGGTGCTATAATTTTAGTATCAAATGAATAAATTGTAACTTATATGAGTTTTTAGGAATGTTACCTTTGGCGGGCATAACCTGAACTGATATCTGCGCTACACGTATGTGTGTGCATAGATACCAGTTCAGGTTTTTTTATTGCCATACTGGTTAACATAAACAAAACGAAGTTGCAATGAAAATAGAGTACTTGAAGTACAATAAAAGAAGCAGAAGGAAGGGAAAAACATGAAGTATGAACAGCTTGCCAAAGATATTATTGAAAACGTCGGCGGTAAAGAAAATGTAAACAGTGTGGTCCATTGTATTACCAGACTTCGCTTTAAGCGTAAGCGATCAATAACCAAGTATCTATAAATGCAGCATCACCTCCTATACACTTATGGTAAGACAAAGATACAGGAGGTTTTTCTATTTGATTGTTAATTTAAAGCAAGCGAAAGGGTTTTATATTGTATGTGGAAAAACAGACATGCGGTATGGGATTGATTCGTTGGCTTATACGGTGCAATCCCAATTCCATTTAGATCCTTTTCAAGAAGCGTTGTTTTTCTTTTGTGGAAACAAGCAGGATCGCTTCAAGATGTTGCATTGGGATGGAGAAGGTTTCTGGCTGTTATATAAACGGTTTGAAAATGGGCAATTAAAATGGCCTCGAACGACCAAAGAAGCCCGGGAACTGACCAGTCAACAAGTGGATTGGCTACTCCGTGGTTTTTCGATTGATCCACCGATACAAATCGCTTCTTCTCGCGCCTTTTATTAAATAAAGAGTGCTTTTATATCCCTTTTATGGTATAATATAGTTAGAAAATAAAAGGGAGAAACGCGTATGAGTCCCGAGGAGACATTACTAAAAATCAACGAAGCACAAGTGAAACAAATCGAACAATTAACAGCTCAGCTCGCTCAACAAGCGAATGAGCTGACATTGTTGCGGGAACAAGTCGCTTACCTCACCCAAAAAATCTTCGGTAAATCCAAAGAAACACTACCTCCTGATCATCAACTCACCTTCTTTGATGCACCAGAAGCCCCTCCTATCGTGGAAGAGGACATCGAGGAGGTTACCGCGAAACGGAAGAAAACAAAAGGCAGAAAAAAAGCCATTTTAGACCAGTTTCCGGAGCAGCCTGTTCACCATCGACTGGAGGGAGAAGCCTGTACTTGCCCCACGTGTGAGGCAACGTTGGACGCCATCGGGAGCTATGCCGTGCGAGAAGAAGTCATTTACCTTCCTGCCAAGCTTCAACGACAAGTGCACTACCAACACGCTTATAAGTGCGCAGCCTGTTCCAAACAAGGGCCAGAAGATAAGATTATCAAAGCACCAGTTCCCAAAGCGCCTATCGATAATAGCTTGGGTTCTGCTTCGATTATTGCCCAGTCGATGCATCAGAAATTTGAGTTAAAAGTACCTGCCTATCGTCAAGAAAAAGGTTGGCACCGCATTGGTTTACCCATTACGCGCCAACAAATTGCCAATTGGCATATACGAGTGTCGGAGTATTATTTAGCCCCTTTTTATCAACTGTTGAAAGACACGCTACTTCAACAGCCGATGTTACATGCCGATGAAACAACGTATCGGGTGTTGGAAAGTGATACCGTGAATACGCATTTTTGGACCTTTTTAAGCGCCAAACATAGTGAAAAGCCGATCACGCTCTATCATCACGATCCAAGTCGGGGAGCCCATGTCGCTCAAAGCTTTCTTGGTACGTATAAAGGGTACATCCATTGTGATATGTGGAAAGCTTATCAAGCCCTTTCTAACGTAGAGTTGGTCGGGTGTTGGGCGCATGTTCGTCGCAAATTCATAGACGCGATGCCAAAGGATTGTCCCGCCGATGCGTTGAGTCGACAAGCAGCCGAGAGGTGTGACCAATTCTTCACGTATGAGCGCGCGTGGTCCAAACTATCCGATGAGGAAAGGCTGGANGAAACGCCAAACCATCTTGAAACCCAAAATGGATGCCTTTTTTGATTGGTTACGGGAACAAGATCCTTTATCCGGCAGCAAGTTAGGCGAAGCGATACAGTATGCTTTGACATACGAGTCCACGTTTCGCACGGTCTTGAAAGATGCGAAACTAGCGCTTGATAACAACCGAGCCGAACGCGCCATCAAACCCTTCGTGATGGGAAGAAAAAACTGGTTATTCAGCGCCACCTATGAAGGAGCGACAGCCGCTGCGATTATCATGAGTATCATCGAAACAGCGAAACAAAATAACCTCGTTCCCGAAAAATATATCACTTATTTACTCGAAGAACTTCCTAACCTTCCCACCTTAGCCAATGAGGAAGATTGGAAGGCTTATTTGCCATGGCGTTCCCACGTCAAAGAACGTTGCCAGGAAAGAACGCTGCCAAAGCCATGAAACAAGAAATAAGGATAAATCTCCCCAACCCTTCTGTTCCTCTTTCTAGAACAGTTTATCGCAGGGTTGGGGATTTTTCTATACACTTGAGTATTGATCGCTTACCTTTAAGCTAAAGGATGAAAGTAAAGCAAACACAGAAGTGCTGAAAAACATGAATGGTGTCGTTACCGTGATGAAAAGTGGTGGGCAATATCAAGTAGTTATCGGTAACCATGTGGCAGATGTGTATGCCGATGTAGTAGCAATTGGAGGTTTTCAAGCAGACAGTCAAAACGAAAATGATGAAGATGAAGAAAAAGGCAGTCTGCTTGACCGATTTGTAGATGTGGTTGCTGGTATTTTTACACCTGTATTAGGTGTGTTAGCAGCTACTGGTATGATTAAAGGTTTTAATGCTTTGTTCTTATCATTAGGCTGGGTAACGGAAGAAGGAGGAACGTACCAAATTCTCAATGCGATTGGCGATGCCTTCTTTTATTTCTTCCCGATTTTCTTAGGTTATACGGCCATGAAGAAGTTTGGTGGAACCCCATTTATGGGGATGGTCATTGGGGCCGCACTAGTTTATCCGACTATGGAGGCTTACTCCGCACCTGATGCCGGTGAGCCGCTGTATACGTTGTTTGCTGGTACCGTTTTTGAATCACCGGTATTTATTGAATTCCTAGGTATTCCAGTTATATTAATGACTTATTCTACGTCGGTTATTCCGATTATTATTGCCACGTTTTTTGGGTCGAAAATCGAGAAATTTTTCCGAAAAACGATACCGGATGTAGTCAAAACATTCTTGGTACCATTTTGTACTTTTTTAGTTATTATTCCATTAACCTTTCTTATCATTGGTCCTATCGCTACATGGGCAGCTAATATGATTGGATCTGGGGCTAATTATGCCTTTGAACTAAGTCCGATCGTGGCAGGATTTGTTGTCGGAGGTTTTTGGCAAGTACTGGTTATTTTTGGTCTGCATTGGGGATTGATTCCACTTGCGTTTACAAATATAGGATCCCTCGGTTATGATCCGATTCTTGCGATGATGTTTGCTGCTTCGTTTGCACAAATTGGTGCAGTTTTAGGCGTTTGGCTGAAGACGAGTCAACAAAGTATCAAAACACTTAGTATTCCAGCCTTTATTTCTGGAGTGTTCGGGGTCACGGAACCAGCAATTTATGGGATTACCTTACCACAAAAACGACCGTTTATTTTAAGTTGTGTAGCCGCAGCTGTTGGCGGTGGTTTGCTCGGATTTTTCGGTTCCAAGATTTTCGTCATGGGTGGCTTAGGTATCTTTATGATTCCTTCCATGATTGGCCCAGATGGCATGGATATGTCTTTCTGGGGTGCTATTATAGCGATTATAGTGGCCTTTATATTAGGCTTCCTGCTCACTTATTTCTTTGGATGGAAAGATGATTCAACAACAGAAAAAACTACAAATGATGCACAAACAGGAACAACAGATAATGGAGCAAAAGCAGTAGATACGGAAATGATAGCTAGTCCATTAACAGGACATATTAAAGAGCTATCTACTATAGAAGATGAGACATTTGCTTCTGGTCTAATGGGTAAAGGGGTTGCTATCGAACCGATAGAAGGAAAAGTAGTATCACCAGTCAACGGGACTGTAACAGCCTTTTTTCCGACCAAGCATGCGATTGGCATAACTTCCGAATATGGCACGGAGTTATTAATTCATGTGGGAATGGATACGGTCAACTTAAATGGTGAGTTTTTCAAAGGTTTTGTTGCACAAGGGGATACGGTGAAAACCGGAGAAACCCTGATTGAATTTGATGTGGAACAAATTAAACAGGCAGGCTATCCAGTCACTACACCCGTGATTGTAACGAATCCAGATAAATATCATTCCATGATTGTGTTGGTTGATGATGAAGTAACGACCAAGGATGAATTGCTTACTTTAACCAACGAAGAGGCATAAATAATAATACCGCCATTATCATACTTATGATAATGATAATGGCTGGCAGGAGGTTAAACATGAAGCAAAAGAGAACATTTCCGGAAGGTTTCTTATGGGGAGGTGCCCTTGCAGCCAATCAAGTAGAGGGTGCCTACCAGGCTGATGGTAAAGGATTAACAACGGTTGATTTATTGCCAACAGGTCCAGAGCGCTGGAACTATATGAAAGGGCATATAGATTCCTTTAAGCCTAAGGATGACCTTTTTTATCCGTCTCATCAAGCGATTGATTTCTATCATCATTACAAAGAAGATATTGCCTTGTTTGCTGAAATGGGTTTTAAATGCTTGCGCGTATCGATTGCTTGGGCACGCATTTTTCCTACCGGTGAAGAAAAAGAACCAAATGAAGCAGGGTTGCAATTTTACGACGATCTGTTTGATGAAATGCACAAATATAATATCGAACCTGTGGTTACCACTTGTCATTTTGATGTTCCAGTTGCCTTAGTCGAGCAATACGGCAGTTGGAAAAATCGAAAAATGATCGAGCTTTATGAAAAATACGTGCGCACGATTTTTACTCGTTATCAGGATAAGGTGAAGTACTGGATGACGTTTAACGAAATTAATATGCTGCTGCACCTTCCTTTTATGGGGGCGGGGATCGTACTTAGTGAAGAAGATCATCGTGAACAGGTTTTGTATCAAGCGGCCCATCACCAATTGGTCGCCAGTGCCTTGGCAGTGAAGGCTTGCCATGAGATTATTCCCGATGCCCAGATCGGCTGTATGTTAGCAGCAGGAATGGCTTATTCTTATACGCCTAATCCTGATGATGTTTGGGCAGCGATGGAGATGGACCGGGAATCCTTTTTCTTTATTGATGTGCAATCACGTGGGAAATATCCTGGCTATGCGAAACGCTTTTTTCAAGATAACCAGCTGACGATTGAAATGGAGACAGGTGATGAGGAGCTTCTTGCTGCACATACCGTTGATTATATTGGTTTTAGTTATTACTCCAGCCGATGCACAAGTACAGATGAAGAAGTGCTACAGAACATAACAGAAGGAAACGTGTTTGGTTCGGTAAGTAATCCTTATTTGACAGCCTCGGAATGGGGATGGACGATTGACCCGAAAGGACTGCGGATTACCGCCAATCAATTGTATGACCGTTATCAAAAGCCATTGTTTATTGTCGAAAATGGACTTGGTGCGATAGACCAGCTCGATGATGATGGATATGTGGAAGATGATTATCGCATCGATTATTTAGCCTCTCATTTCAGGGCGATGCATGAAGCTATCCAAGATGGTGTAGAGATGATCGGCTATACCAGCTGGGGGCCCATTGATATTGTTAGTGCCAGCACCGGTGAAATGAAAAAGCGGTATGGTTATATTTATGTTGATCGCGATAATCAAGGTATTGGCAGCTTAGCAAGAACCCCTAAGAAAAGCTTTAACTGGTATAAGCAGGTGATCCAAAGTAATGGAGAAAGTTTAACCTAAACACCTTCATTGTAGAAATACCAGAGAATAAGATGCTGTGTGTACACCAACAGGTACACTCAGCATCTTATGTAACAGAAAGGAAGAGATTTTAAACTTATACTAAGGAAGTGTCCTGTATTATGTTAGAATAATAGTACATTATTTTTTTGTTAAAGTGACGCATATTGCCATTGTTAAATAAGGAATAAGGGTTGGATTCTTATGATGAAAATATCGAAAATACTAAATAACAATGTCGTGCAATCACAAAACAATCAAGGTCAAGAAGTGGTTGTAATGGGAAGAGGGCTGGCTTTTCAAAAAAAGGTCGGTCAATCGATTGATGAGGGTAAAATCGAAAAGATATTTAAGCTGGGAGATCAATCTGTCTCCGATAAACTGGTGGAATTATTAAAAGAAACACCAGAACAATACTTGGAATTGGCAGATAAAATTCTACAATATGCCAGATCGCAACTGTCTTACCCATTAGATGATTATCTTTACATTGCCTTGACAGATCACTTACACTTTGCCATTAGTCGTTATAATAAAGGGATAGAATTGAAAAACCCTATGCAGTGGGAAATTCGCAAATATTATAAAAAGGAATTTCAAGTTGCTTTACATGCGTTAGATATTATTGAGAACGCTACCAGTGTCAGGTTTGCAGACGATGAGGCAGCTGCTATCGCCCTTCATTTGGTAAACAGTCAACTAAGCGGCAATAATATAGACGAGGCTATTCAGGTAACGAAAATGGTGAACAATATATTAACGATCGTGAAATATCATTACCAAGTAACACTAGATGAGTTTTCTGTAAACTATGATCGCTTTTTGACCCATCTTCGTTTTTTTGCCTTACGTTTTGCCCGTCAGGAAACCATAAAAAATCAACCAACCGATGCTTTTCTGATGGATCAGGTAAAAAAGAAGTATCCAGAGGCTTATCGTTGTAGTGAAAAAATTTCCAAATATGTTGTAGTGAAAAAATTTCCAAATATATTGAAAAGGAATACCAATGGACGATTGGTGATGATGAAAAAATCTACTTAACTCTACATATCCAACGGGTGACAAGCCGTATATAAAAGCCTTGAAAAACAAGGATGGAAAAGAATAGGTAAGGTGATGGGAGAATGGATAAACAACAATTAGCCAAAGAGATTATCCACCATATAGGAGGCGAAGCCAATGTACTTTCGTTAGTACATTGTACAACGAGACTTCGTTTTACCGTAAAGGATAAACATAAAATCAATAAATCAGCTATCCATCAATTACCAGGTGTGATTCAAACAATCTTTATTGCCGGCCAATTTCAATTGGTGATCGGCAATGAAGTGAATGCTATTTATCGAGAGATTATCAAACAATTTCCAATTGATAATACCACATCACAACAAAAACGCAACTGGTTTGATAAGGCGGTAGATACCATTTCAGGGATATTTATGCCTTTATTAAGCGCATTAATAGGGGCAGGGATTCTTAAAGGTCTGCTTCTGTTGTGTTTAAACCTTGATCTGCTCCATGAACAGTCAGGGACCTATCAAGTGTTTCACGCTGCCTCGGATAGCTTATTTTATTTCCTTCCCATGCTGCTGGCTTTTACTGCCGCCAGAAAATTTGATGCAGACCCGATTGTTGCGGTTGTAGTCGCTGGAGCCTTGTTATATCCTGAGCTAAGTGAAATTTTTCAAGAACAAGGGGATCTTTCATTCTTGGGAATCCCGATTATTGTTACCAACTATGCTACAAGTGTTATTCCAATTATTATTGCTGTTTATATGTTGGCCAAATTGGAACATGTGTTGAATGGCTGGCTGTCACCTACACTCCAAACCTTTGTAACTCCCTTATTACTGATTGCGCTTATGGTTCCTGCTTCCATTCTTATATTTGGTCCTATTGGTTTGCTGTTGGGTGACCATATTGCAACGGGCTATATGGTCATCTATGAGAATAGTGCCATACTTGCTGGGATACTGATTGGCTTCTTTTGGCAAATATTAGTGATTGTTGGATTGCACTGGGGGCTTGTTCCGATTGCCTTTAATAACCTTAGCTATTTTGGATCAGATACATTTACAGCAATGTTAGCCCCTGCCGTGTTTAGTCAAGCAGGCGCGACATTTGGTGTGTGGTTAAGGACAAAAGATAAAAAGCAAAAGCGTTTAGCAGGTCCCGCCAGTTTTTCTGGTTTACTCGGTGTAACAGAGCCTGCTATTTACGGGATCAACCTTCGTTTAAAACGGCCTTTTTTTATTGGCTGTGCGGCAGGTGCCGTTGGTGGTGGAGTGGTAGGATTTGCTGGCACAGCAGCCAAAGGAGCTTCCTTACCAGGGTTGCCTGCATTACCGGTTTTTTTAGGTGAAGGGTTCGGCTTATTTTTGTTAGCCATTATCAGCAGTTTTGGTCTGGCAACTATATTAACTTTTTTATTTAGCGTAACCAAAGAACAGACCATAACCCTTGATGACAACAATCAAGCAACCGAGCAAACGACGACGAAATTAGCGAAAATAGAGATAGCCAGTCCTTTAAATGGAGCGGTGGTTCCGTTATCTGAGGTGGATGACGCAATCTTTTCATCCGGAGCGATCGGGGAAGGAGTAGCGATTATCCCGATCAATGGGGTGTTGCAATCACCCATTTCAGGGACCGTGACCTCGTTGTTTCCCACTCATCACGCCATTGGAATGACATCAGATGAGGGGGTACAGTTATTCATTCATCTAGGTATAGGTACCGTCCAATTAGATGGAACATTCTTTTCCATGGAGGTACAAACCGGAGATAGCGTTCGTCAAGGAGAAACAATCGGCTCCTTCGATATCTCAGGTATTACGGAGGCAGGCTATGACATGGTAACACCAGTTATTATTACGAATAGTGATCAGTTTATGGAACTGCTCATCACGGAAGAAGAGAACATTATATGCGAAGAGCGGCTAATGACGGTTATCAAATGAGCATGAATAAACCACCCATATCATTATGGATGGTTTATTTTCGTTTCAGCTAGCATCGTTTTTATTGCGGAAGCGACGCCGTTTTCCTTGTTAGAGACGGTCACATAATCACAGGCCGCCTTAATATCAGGAGCGGCATTTCCCATGGCAACACCACGCCCAGCCATTTTTAACATGGAGAGATCATTATAGTTATCACCAATCGTCATCACTTCTGACATGTCGATCCCTTGTTTTTCCGTATAGGAAGCAAGAGCGATCCCTTTCTGTGCTAGGGGATGGTTGAATTCTAAATTGGATTCTCCTGAAGAGGTGACGGCTACTTGCTGACCATCGGCGAAGTGATGTTGGACCTCCCGCAGTATGTCATTATCTAATGAAAAGGCTAAAATTTTATAGACCTCCATCTCTTTTTGGTTAAATAGTGCGGTAAAGTCATCGATAATCGTAATCTCTTCTTCTTGAAAACGATTCGTCGCCATCGCTCTTATCTCTTTTTTATTCAAATGAGGAAAGGCGGTAGCTCCTATGTCCACCATTACTTCAATGAATGCTTCTCTATCCTTTGCGAATCCACCTTGATTCGTGAATGCCTCGAAGTAAATGCCATGTGTTTCGCAGATCGCTTGAATTTGCGTACATGTTTTTTTGGTCATCGGTGCAGAGGAGAATACATCACCATTCTCTAGATATACTTTTGCTCCATTAAGGCAAAGAATGGGACAAGTAAGCCCAGCGTTTTCCAATGGTTTTTTGGCTGCGCTATAGGAACGACCAGTAGCCACCATAACCTCGATTCCTCGTTTTTTTGCTTCCATAATTGCCTCTTTATTTGCCTCACTGATTTCGTGAAATTCATTTAATAATGTGCCGTCTAAATCTGTTGCAATTAATCTCATAGGGTCCTCCATTACGTTTGATTCTGTCTTTATTATCATACAACAAAATGACAAAAAAATGTTGTGACAGATACTGAATGATCCCTTTTTTTCAGTAGTTATCAAACGACAGAAGTGTTATACAAGCTGCATCGTTGTAATACAGGTAGCATCATCTTCAAATGTGGATATCGTTGCCTCTGTTTGTTTATCTTCGAAAGTAATCGTTACGTCGAAAGTTTGGTTTCTTGGCAGCCATAGATCAATAAAGCCATTGTCAAAGGATTCTATCGTATCATCAAGAATGACATTGCCATCGGTATCTTCAATATAGACATCAAACGTGGCATTCGTCAACTCGCTTTGACACCCTGTCAAGCTATGAAATGTACAAGGATGCGTCGTGTGAACATAGGGAGCAATAGAAACAAAGAATTCATCTTCAGGTAATTCATATTGGGCTTGTTCGCTATCTTCTTCCACGGTTAAATGCGTCGCATCAACCGACGCGTTAACAGCAGTACGTTGGTCTGTACTGTAATCATGAATCAATGATTTAATATCTGTTTCCGCAGTTGTATCGTCGTTATTGCTGCACGAAGCTAAGATCAAGAGGAGGAAAAAAGACAGCATGGTTATTCGCTTTTTCAAAAAGACACCACCTTATATAGAATACTGCCTCCATTATAGCACGCTGTTATGAAAAAAGGAGGACTTCACAAAATTGTAGAAAGTGGGTGGAAGAATGGCGCGTGTAGTTGACATCATATAAAATCGTCCGGAAAAAGTGATAAACGGTCAGGGATTTAAGTAAAACCGTCAGGAAAATGACTGGAACCGTCGGGAAAACGAGCAAAACCGTCAAGAAAAGCGTTCAACCGTCTCAGACAGTCACTTCAAATATCCCATAGAAAAAGCGCACCTAAAGTTAGATGCGCTCCTGTTTATCAGTCACCATTAAAGATGGAATTCTTCACAATAACATAATCCACCGTGCCAATAGCGGCAAGTGTCTTTCCACCGGCATAGGAAACAGCAGATTGCAAATCTTGTTCCATTTCTGTTAAGGTATCTTGCAAGTAGCCTTTGTGCTCAACATGCATTTTTTTACCTTCGACGTTTTTGCGTTCTCCTTTTTGGAACTCGGAGGCAGAGCCGAAATATTCTTTATACAGCTGACCGTTTACTTCAATGGTTTCACCTGGAGATTCCTCATGACCAGCAAATAAAGAACCGATCATGACCATGGAGGCGCCAAAACGAATCGATTTGGCGATATCACCATGGGTACGAATGCCACCATCAGCGATAATAGGCTTAGTGGCTGCTTTGGCACACCATCTTAAGGCAGCTAATTGCCAGCCTCCCGTACCGAAACCTGTTTTTATTTTTGTGATACAAACCTTACCTGGACCGATACCGATTTTGGTTGCGTCGGCTCCTGCATTCTCTAACTCACGCACTGCTTCAGGGGTGCCAACATTGCCTGCAATGACAAAACTGTCCGGCAGATGGGTTTTTAGGTGTTGAATCATCTGGATTACACCGTTGGAATGCCCGTGGGCAATATCAATAGTTATATATTCTGGCACAAGTCCTTCTGCAGCAAGCTCTTCTACAAATGTGTATTCTTCTGGTTTGATACCAACACTAATGGAAGCGATTAATTTTCTCTCCTGCATTTGTTGAATAAATTGCTTCCTTGTCTCTGGTTCAAATCGGTGCATAATATAGAAATAATTATTTTCCGCTAAATAGGTAGCAATTTTTTCATCCATAATCGTTTGCATGTTAGCTGGTACTACGGGCAAGCGAAAAGTATGTTTACCAAATCGAATCGATGTATCACATTCACTTCGACTTTCTACCATGCATTTTGCGGGAACTAGCTGTACATCTTCATAATCAAATACATTTTCCACTGTTTTCACCTCTAAAAACGAACAAAATTTATGAAAAAGGCAAAAAATATTCGCCTTATGTAATATAATATAGATAAGAAAAAAAGTCAAGAAAGCGGATTATGATAAATAGTGATCCTTCCGATTCGCGTTCAAAAAGTTCGATAAAGAGACACGTCGACTAAAACTGCAACGTCCTGTTGTAACGCAGAAATTCGATGCGTCCTTTTTTATTAGGCTTTTTGACAAGCTCTTCCATCGAAAAATGGACTCCCTCGATAAAGATAGAGTCCATGCTAGATCTGCTTAGCGCTGCAACGGTCCGCCGGTGATACTGGTAAGCTGGTCATTGACTGCAAAGATTCTGCTGCGGACATCAATGATGCCAAAGCCCGCCAATCTGTTCATGTGCATATCGATATATTTCTTAGCTGTTTCTCGTGTTTCAAAAAGGTATATTCCACCCGCTTCCTTTGTTTCCGGATTCTCTGTCCACACCTTCCATATAAAGCCTTCTTCCTGGTTGATACTCTCTGCCAAACCGGCAAAAGTTTCAACCATTTCTTCTCCAAAAGGTCCATTCATGGGAAAGTCGACTTGTAAAATATATGCCATGATTATACTCCTCCATTCCAGGTAAGATAAAATTCTCCAAATATTTTATCGATTTTATATGCTTGGGAAGCCAGTTCCTTTTCAATAAAAAGGTCCAGTTCAGCTGGTTCCAGGTCGTACATGACCTCTATTTCCTTGGCAAACAGTAGTTGTTCCTTTTGCAGCAAAGAGGCAAGGGATGGCGATTGCTTGGCGGACAGGTCTTCTGTATCCAACACTTGTTTTAATCCATCGATGTAGGCTTGTAAAGGACGGGTTCCAGCAATTTTTACACCTTGATTTTCTTCATTAACCATAATGATAGAAGGAAAACCTCTAACCCCTAATTTGGCAGCAAGGGTAAAGTCGTCTTGCAATAATTGTTGGCCAAGTGGCTGATCTACCTTTTGAAAAATGGTTGTGCCATCTAATCCGAGCTGATGGACGATCTCTGTCATCACAGCTGGTTCTGCAATGTTTTGATTAAAGACAAACAGAGCTTCCCGAGCCCGGCGTAAAAATTGTTCGGCGAGTGATTCATTATATTCTTGTTGAATCACTTTAAATACACGAGATGGCGGGTAGGATGACTGTACAGGGTTGTCTGCCATTAAGCTGCCATCGATGGGCATTCTGGCATTTTCACCTACTTCTTTCCAATGTGGGACGACATCCGCTGGTTTATAAATACCATTTTTAGGATCGATGGGACCGTCATGCCATTTTTCCAATAGTCCGCCCATGACCGTTTGAAAATGAAAATATTCGCCATATTGTTCTGTGAAACGGCGCAGGACTGGTTCAAGTGCCCAGCAGTGAGAACATATTGGATCTGTGACATAGTATAGCTGTACGGATTTTTTAGGTTGGTTAAGGTTGATTATCTCCGTTTCCGCCTCGTCCGCTATTCCACAAATCCCTGTTTCGATATCGCAAATCATTTGGTTACGATCTTTCATTTTGTTCCTCCTCCTTATCTATAAAAAAGGTTGGATGAGTTGCTCATAAGCCTATTTTATTACATACTAATAATGATTCACATCAATAGTTTGTGTAAAATGTCGTTTATACAACAGAACCAGACAATTGTCGAAAAAATAGATGGAGGGATCAGCGATGACCCAATCAAAGACAGATCCTCGCATAGAACGAACCCGGCGGTGGATTCTGGATGCCTTTATTGAATTATCCGCTCAGAAAGAGTTTAAGGATATAACGGTGAAGGATATTACCAATGAAGCGAAGATTAATCGCACCACTTTTTATTATCATTTTGAAGATATTTATGATTTATTGGACAAGGCACTATCTGAAGTGCTATTTATTGAATTGAACAAGGAAGATTATCAACATAACGAATTAAATGAAGAAAGTTGTGTGCAAATCTTTAAGGCGATTACTAATTTTCAACGTTCGTTATCGAATCGCTGCCATCGAGGCTATGAAGATATCATTGCGAAAATTATTAGAGAACAATTGGAGATTATTTTTTATTGTTTGTTAGTAAAGCAACAGCAGACAGTAGAAGAGAAAGATCTAAGGACTACGGCGGCGATGTTTACCTGGGGGATCTATGGCGCCTCTGTCGAATGGGGTAAGTCAGGTCAACATATAGGGCCGGAAGCATTTATTCAACCGGTCCTCGCATGTATTACCAGAGCATTGGGCAGTAAAAAGGAATGAGGAAAGATAGGATAGGTGATTTTTCAATGAGAAAAGCAGGCTTGTCCATATACAAGGTTAGCCTGCTTTTCTATTACAAGGAATGATTTATTCGTTCACATGCACCATAAATTCGGTGTGCTCATGTAAATCATTGTCACCATTCACATGTACGACGATATCATGGTGGACCGCTTCTGTAAAAGTATGAGTGGCTTGATAGATGCCTTGTTCCGTCTCTTCAGCCTCCACCCACTCATGATTCTCACTTCCTTCAGGGATAATTTCATAACGGACACGTGCTCCTTCATAGGCACTGCCATCCAGACTTAGCTCGGAAGTCAAAGCTACCTCTTCATTCACAGAGACATCTGTCGGTTCCTCGACCGCAATCTCAAAATCATTGGCATGTTCGTGCTCACCGTCTTCATGTTCATGGGTTGCAGCTTCTTCATGCGTATCAGAAGCTTCTCCGTTGATCGTAATGGATTCTAAAGGCATACTGTGTATATCTTTTGCCGTTGTGTGTGCATATATTTCATAGGTGCCAGGCTGTTCGAAGACAACTTCAGCCGAATAGGTGCCATCTTCATTATTTGTTGATTCGACAGTTACTGTATTCTCCTCATCTTCTACATGCCAATACTCATAGTTCATTTCCTGGGCATCTGTAACTAATTCATCCTCACCATAGGTTACAGTAGAAACGAGTGTTACCGTTTCTCCAACTTCTGCTTCTTCCGGCAGTTCAAAATCTACGCTTATACTTTTTAACTCTTCTTCAGCTTGCGTTGTCTCTTCCTCATCTGTATTACCGCAAGCCGTCAAAAGTACCCCTAAAACGATTACAAATAGAAACCTTTTCATTGATTTTCCTCCCATGTTGATAAGTGCATCATAAGGTTAATATACTGTTTTGCTGCTTCATATGCAATGAATAATGTGTGACAATTTATTTCAGTGTGCTCCATATCAACCTTTGAATGTTCATGGTAAGCAATTATCTTGATTTAAAGATAATTGCTTGATAAGATATGTAGCGTCTCGTTTAAATAGACAAATTAGAAATCATATAAAGGAGTATAGACACCATGACAAACGTAGCAATTGTATACTATAGTTCAACAGGAATCAATCATCAGATGGCCAAATGGGCGGAAGAAGCGGTCCAAGAAGCAGGGGCAGAAGCAAAGGTAGTACGTGTTGCTGAGACAGCACCAGAAGCTGCCATTGCACAAAACCCGGCCTGGGAAAAACACTATAAAGAAACGCAAGACGTGCCGCTAGCAACCTCAGAGGATATCTTGTGGGCTGACGCTATTATTTTCAGCATGCCGACTCGTTTTGGTAACATGCCTTCTCAAATCAAACAATTTATTGACATACAAGGTGGGCTATGGGCTCAAGGAAAGACAGCCAATAAAGTAGTAACGGCGATGTCTTCCGCTTCCAACCCTCACGGAGGTCATGAAGGAACACTATTAAACTTCTATACTTCTATGATGCATTGGGGCGCCATTATTGTCACACCTGGATATACAGACGCCTCTGCTTATACTTCCGGCGGGAATCCGTATGGAGCAAGTGTCACGCAAAGTCAGGAAGATGGTTCCATGGTAGAAGATGTGCAAGAAGCCGTCAAACACCAAGCACGTCGGGTATTAGAAGTGGCAACCAAATTAAATCAGTAGTTTTTTCACTTGCATCAAGCAGGTGATTATGTCAAAGTAGAGGAAGACAAATGAAAAGACATGTAGGGGGACCAGTGTTGCTGGTTGAGATGGTATCCGCAAGATGCCGACTCTTAGAACCTGATCTGGCTGAGACCAGCGTAGGGAACATACAAGATAATCCGAATCTGACCATGTATGCACCCTAGGCTAATAAGTCTAGGGTGTTTTTAATTAGCGAAAATGTGCAGATCATCGGTGTTTCCCTGTGCCCACCGTTAACGAATCAGGGCATGCTTTTCAAAAAATAGGGGGGACATACAGTGAAGAAATGCATCATGGTTTTTGTAAGTTTATTGTTCGTATTAGTTGGTTGTGGCTCAGATGATAACCAAGACAATAGTCAATCCGAATTGGAAGAGGTAACCTTTGTGTTAGATTGGACACCTAATACCAATCATACTGGTCTCTATGTGGCAGAAGCAGAAGGTTATTTTGAAGAAGAAGGCTTGGCGGTAGATATTGTGATGCCAGGTGAGGCTGGAGCGGACCAGACCGTTGCAAGCGGACAGGCCGAATTCGGTGTAAGCTACCAGGAAGCTGTCACGGAAGCAAGGGTACAGGATATTCCTTTAGTATCGATTGCCGCAGTGATCCAACATAATACTTCTGGTCTGGCTGCACCCGTTGATAAAGAAATTACTTCTCCTAAGGATTTTGCCGGCAAAACATATGGTGGCTGGGGAGCGCCAGTTGAGGAAGCCGTATTGGATGCCTTAATGAAGCAAGAAGGAGAATCCGTTGCGTCATTAGATATTATGAATATAGGAAATACCGACTTTTTTACAGCGGTGGAACGAGATGTTGATTTTGCCTGGATTTTCTATGGTTGGACAGGTATCGAGGCAGAGCTGCGTGGAGAAGAGATCGATATGATCTATCTCACCGATTATTCGGATCGCCTTGACTATTACACGCCGGTGATTTCTACCAATGAACAAATGATAGAAGAAAATCCAGAAACAGTCGAGCGATTTATCGCAGCCGTTAGCAAAGGCTATCAATTTGCTATAGATAACCCGGACGAAGCGGCAGATATCTTGATTGAGGCCGTCCCGGATCTTGATGAAGAACTAGTGAGAGCTAGTCAAGAATGGTTGTCGCCTAAGTATCAAGACGATGCAGCAAGATGGGGCGAACAGTCCGAGACGGTTTGGCAGAACTATGCCGATTTTATGTATGAGAATGAATTATTAGAGCAAGAACTGGAGGCTGATCAGGCCTTTACTAATCAATTTTTACCAAAATAAGAGCATGTGCAAAAAGTCAAATCAACAGGAAAATAATAAGGAGGAATATGCAATGGCAGAAGCGTTAGTCAGTATTCAAATTATCCCTAAGACACCGAATGGAGAAGACTCTATCCCATTGGTGGACGAGGCAATTGCCGTTATCGAGGAAGCAGGGATTCCGTATCAAGTGGGTCCATTAGAAACAACGATGGAAGGGAATATGATAGAACTGTTTACCGTTATTGAAAAAATGAACCAGCGGATGCATGAGCGGAATTGTCCTAGCGTGATCTCTCAAATCAAGGTATACTCACGGAAAGATCAACAGGCCTCAATGAAAGAACTCACAAAAAAATATGACTGAAGGGATCGTCCTATCCTTCATCAACAGGTCTGTTTAGTTAGGAGCAAAAGTAATGTGGAGAAAAGCATTTGTACCATTTATAGTCATCTTATTCGTATTACTCGTTTGGGAATCAGCCTGTAGATGGTTTCAGCTTCCAGCTTGGGTATTACCAGCACCGACCGCTATTTTTCAAGAGGCGATTGATAGCTGGTCCAATTATCGCCACCATTTGTTATCTACCGTCACGTTAACAGGGAGCGGTTTTATCATTGGTGTAACAATTGGAATTCTTATTGCGATTGTACTGCATACCTTGCCACGGCTGCAGGAAGCCATCTACCCATTATTGATCATGTCGCAGAATATACCAATCATCGTATTGGCACCATTATTGGTTATTTGGTTTGGCTTTGGTATGATGCCAAAACTGTTAATCATTATACTTGTTTGTTTTTTTCCGATCACCGTTGCATTAATTGATGGATTACGACAAACGAGCCCTGAACTGATGCATTATATGAAGATGGCTGGCGCCAATAAAAGACAAATCTTCAGCAAATTAGAAATGCCGAATGCCTTACCTCAGCTGTTTTCTGGGCTGAAGATTTCGGCTACCTATAGTGTCATGGGAGCGGTTATTTCTGAATGGCTCGGTGCCAAGAATGGAATTGGTGTGTATATGACCTTGGCTTCGTCATCGTTTCGCACCGATCGAGTCTTTGTGGCTATTTTCTTTATTATGCTGTTTTGTATGGTCTTTTTCGGTCTAATTTTATTAGTAGAGAAATGGACCTTGAAATGGCGCCCTAGTCAGGAGGATGCCTCATGAGTACCTTAACCTTAGAACATATTCACAAACAATTTGGATCACAAACGGTTTTAGATGATTTATCCTTTACTGTCCATGAAGGGGAGTTTGTATCTCTGCTCGGCCCATCTGGCAGTGGGAAAAGCACGATTTTTCATTTGATTGGTGGCTTATACCGCCCGGAGAAGGGCCGTATTTTGCTAGATCAAACCAATATTGTAGGTAAAAAAGGTTCGATTAGTTATATGCCGCAAACACCCTCTCTTTTTCCATGGCGGACCATTTTGGACAACGTAGGGTTAGGAGCAGAGTTATGGGGAAAACCGGACCGAACCAAGGCGATGGCCATGTTAGAACGTGCCGGTTTGAAGGAGTATGCCCAACGGTATCCCCATGAACTGTCAGGGGGAATGAAGCAGCGAGCAGCATTTGTGCGTAGTTTGTTGAGTCCTCAGTCATTTATCTGTCTGGACGAGCCATTCTCTGCATTGGATGAGTTTACCCGATTAGAGATGCAGAAATGGCTGTTATCGATTTGGGAAGAAGAACGTCCATCCGTCCTATTTGTGACACATAATATTGAGGAAGCTATATTTCTTTCTGATCGAATTCTAGTATTAGGATCGAAGCCAGCTCAGGTAGTGGATGAATTTACGATCGACTTCGCCCGTCCGCGAGACCAGGCTTTAACCATAAGTGAAGAGTTTCTTCGAGTAAAAAAATCTATTTATCAAACGTTAAGGGGGATACTGGATGATTGATGCGCATATTCATTTAGACTGGTACAAGGAAGAAGAACGTCGCCGCTTATTGGACAGCTTAACCGTTGATGGCATGATTGCCGTCTCCCATAATTTTCAAAGCTGTAAAGACGTATGGCAGTTAGCCCAGCAATATGATGTTGTGCATCCTGCTTTTGGCTGGCATCCAGAGCAGCCACTGCCAAATAAGGACGAGCTACAAAATATCATGCATTGGATCGATCAGCACTATCGAGATATGGTGGCAGTTGGTGAGGTTGGGCTTCCTTATTATACAAGACAGGAAAATCCTCAGCTGGATTTGCAGCCATATCAAGCGATTTTAGAAGCATTTATGGAAAAAGCAAGTACTTATCAACTTCCCATTGTCTTACATGCTGTTTATGAAGATGCGGATGTTGTATGTGATCTACTCGCCAAGCATCAGATTAAAAAGGCTCATTTCCATTGGTTTAAGGGATCCGAAGCGACAATAGAGCGTATGATCGAACAAAAGTATCGAATTTCTATCACACCGGATTGCTGCTACGAGCAAGAGATTCAGGAGTTGGTAAAACGATATCCATTGGCATTAATGATGGCGGAAACAGATGGACCATGGTCTTTTGAAGGACCCTTTCAAGATCAAATGACTCATCCGAATATGATAGAAGCAGTCATCAAACAGATCGCGACGTTAAAACAACTACCATGGGAAGAAGTCAGTGAACAACTAACTAGAAACACGGTGGAGTTTTATCAATTGTAGCAAACATCTGAAAGCTAAACATAATCGCTGGAAAGCTGGGTTGAGGTACCCAGGGAATATTTCTTAAGGGCTAATTAATAGGAAATAACATTATATCAAGATGTTATACGAAGCATTTTGTTGGAAATAATAATAACAAGTAGTAAAATTGGGATAGAACCTTAGAAAAGTTCCAAAACAACAGAAAGAAGGCGTTTGAATATGAAGAAATTTTACCTTATACTTGCTGCATTATTCCTTGCGCTCGTATTAGTGGCTTGTGGCAGTGACGACAGTGGTGATAATGAAGAAGCGTCATCATCAACAGGAGATGCAGATGTAGCTATTACAGCGTCCAATTGGGAGTTTGATCAAGAAGAGTATACCGTACCTGCTGGAGAAGTGACGGTAAGCTTAACGAATGATGAAGGTATGCACGGTGTGGAAATAGAAGACACCAATATCTTGATTGAAGGCGATGGTGAAGCGACCGATGAATTAGAGCCTGGTGAATATCATATTAGATGTTCGATCCCATGTGGAGAAGGTCATAGTGACATGACGGCCACTTTAATTGTAGAATAACTACAGATAGCCCCTTACCAGTATGTTGGTAAGGGGTTTTTCGCGAGTGGCAGCACATACCACTAAAGGGTGAAAGTCCCGAATGCGCCGCCCAGCCGGAAAGCATTAGCTGACATGTAGTGCGCGTACTGTGAAGTAGCGTGCGGAGGACATGAAAGCAAACCTCTGACCAGAGCTGGAATCCCACGATGGCATGAGAGAAGGATGACTGTGCAAAACAACAGGAAGTCCAAATAGCTGGCAATCTCGACATGTTAGGAGGGCTGTGCTAGAGGGAAAGGGTATGATGTGACCCATTGAGATCTTCTTTCTTCCTGTATAGGCAGGTATTGTCGTCGCAAGGGTAAACCGAGGACGCAAGACGAGGAGGAAGAAGTCAGAGATCGCCATAGTAGTGAAGAAGCTTATGCCGAAGACCTACTGGTAACAGGAGCGAGGACAGCACATAAGTGAAACGGTACGAAGATATCGTTGCGACGTCTCTTTCAAAAGAAGAGAAAGTGGTGTGAAGGGCGTGACCCATAGAAGCATTTTGTGAGTAGGTTTGCTTAGGACTGTGGAAGTAGACAGAAGCTGGATACGCGTCAAGAATCGACGGAAGCCAGGGTGGAACAAACGGGTACACCGTCTACCGCCGAAAGAGGGAAGAAGAGGTATTGCGACGAGCTAAGAACCTTGGAAATTCGCTCTTTCCCAAGGAGAAACAGTAACCGGGGAAGCAAGAAAGCAGAGACGTAAGGGGAATAAACAGATGAAGAAACGGATATGGTATAGCTTGTATGACAAAGTATATAAGCGAAGCAACTTGAAGCAAGCTTTTGACCAGGTGAAGTACAACCAAGGCGCACCGGGAGTGGATAAGGTAACGATCGACGTCTATGAACAAGACTTGGAACACCATCTAGAAGTGCTCCAACAACAGTTGAAAGACAAAACGTATCGTGCTAAGCCCGTGCGGCGAGAATGGATCGAGAAAGACAATGGGAAATGGCGTCCGTTAGGGATTCCAACGGTAGAAGACCGGGTGGTACAGACAGCGTTATGCCAAGTATTGGAGCCTATCTTTGAAGGAGACTTTCTATCTGTCAGTTATGGATTCCGACCAGGGATCAGTGCCCACATGGCGTTAGATAAGGTTACTGAACATCTCCAAGCGGGATATTACTATGTCATGGACGCGGACCTACAATCTTACTTTGATACCATTCCGCATGATAAGTTGGAACAACAAATCAGGAAACGAGTGACCGACGGATCGGTCATTCAACTGATCTACCAATTCCTGTGTGCGGGTGTGATGGAAGGAGATCACTATCAAGAGACGCGACAAGGGGCGCCACAAGGTGGTGTCATCAGTCCATTAATTGCTAATATTTATCTTCACCAATTAGATGAGTTGATGGTAGCTCGAGGCCATCGAATCGTTCGCTTTGCGGATGATTTTATCATCTTGTGTAAAAGTCAGAAGGGTGCGGAAAGAGTAAGAAGAAATGTCACAAGATTTCTGGAAGAAGATCTAGGACTTACCGTGAATCAAGAGAAAACCAAGGTTGTGTATGCGTGGGAAGAGCCATTTACCTTTCTTGGCTATGAGTTCATACGTACCATTCGCCGAATAGACCCAAAGAAAGTGAAGAAGTTCAAAGAAAGGGTCAAAGCCATCACGAGAAAGAACCAAACCGTGGACATTCAGACCCTTATCCAAGAACAACTGAATCCCTATTTAAGAGGCTGGGCGAATTATTTCCGATATGGGAGTGTGAAGTCGTCCTTTAGAGAATGGGATAGTTGGGTGAGAAGAAGATTACGGATGGTACAGCTAAGGAGTTGGCGACACGTAAAAAGTCTCCACCGTCTCTTGAGAAAGAAAGGATGGAGAGAAGAAAACCTTAGAGGGATTCGAATGTTTGCTTGGCGAAGTTCGAAGAGTCCCATGGTTCACGCAGCGTTAGATAACGAATTCTTTCACAAGCTAGGTCTCGTTAATTTAGTAACTGTTTATGATGAACGTTATCTCTAAGAGGGATATATGGGAGGAGCCACATGCGTAGGACCGCACGTGTGGATCTGTGAGAGGCGTGGCCAGTAATGGCGACGCCTACTCGGTTATTTACCGATACTACGGATGACAGTCTTCGTTTATTTGTGTTAGACTTTGATATAATCGTACTTATTTGTTACAAAGAGGTAGGATTTCAAGAAGATTGCTGAAAGGAAACTAGAAGTAAACACTTGGAAAAAATCAAATGAAGGAGGGATATGATGAAACGCTATTTCCTTTTTATCAGCAGCTTTATCCTAATAGGTGTGCTATTTCAGATGCTATCTGGGCTGACGCTTACCTATTTCTATACCCCGGATATGTCGAATGCATGGGAGACAAGTGGACTCTTATCTCAAGAAATAGTGCTGACAGGCAGTAATCATACGCTGCAGTGGATCACTGTCTTAATGGCTGCTACGCTTGCTTATCTTGTAGCTAATAAGGGTACTTACCAACGTTGTCACTTTAGGAGTTATTTTGCACCTATTTTAATCGTTATTTTGCATTACAAGTTAATAAGGCTAGAGTCAGGAGGTATATAGAAGTCCAATTTCTCAGTTCTAAAATTAAGAAATTGGACTTCTATCGTGACTCCCAAAAGGCGGTCTTATATGTCAAACGAGCGCTGATTCTTATTAGAGAAAAGCGTTCCGATTGTTAAAGAAATGAGAATAAAGCGTTAAATGTACCATTTTCAAACAATATATAAATCCCTAACCCAATGAATACAATAGGTACAATCCAACGTTCATATTTCTCAATTTTTTCTGATACAAAATCTAAGGAAGCTAAGCGATAGCTGACATAACATAAAACAGCAACCATAATCAAAAAGACAATAACAGCAATAAAGATTTCAGACATATTTAAGGTCGTGAAGTACGGTATATAAATCGAAAAGTCATCCGCACTGGAAGCTAATACGATGAAAGTCATCGTCAAAAATAACTGATTAAATTTTCCAGAGGAGAATAAAGATAAAATACTACTTTCATCTTCATCCTCTTCTCCTTTAATCCACATTTTCACACCTAAGTAAAGTGGTAAAAGTCCAAGTAGTCCGATAACCCATTGCTGAGGAATTAAATTTACAACCCCCTGTGCAACTAAAAGACTTGCTCCTATAACAATTGCAGTCCCTATATATTGTCCTATCCAAATATGTTTCACCTGACCTTTTTTTACTTGCGAAAACAAAAGAATTAATATAACGAGATAATCAATTCCTGTTGCTACATATACCGCAGCTGCTGTAAGTATCGTTGCGATCATTTTTCCATCTCCAATATTTTAGGTTTAGGGGTAGGACTTTTCTTCAAATTGAAAAGCCCCCCTTGAATTGCGCACAGCGTGACCTTACTATTCTGTTTTCTACCTATTTATCCTTCACTCTCATCAGTCGTAAACTATTTAATGCTACCAAAATAGTAGCTCCCATATCGGAAAGAATCGCTATCCAAAGGGTTAACCATCCCGGGATAACTAATAGTAAGGCAATTATTTTAATTCCGATAGCAAAAGTGATGTTAGCTTTAATGATATTTAAAGTTTTTCGACTGAGTCTTACTGCAAATGGAAGCTTACTTAAATCATCTCCCATTAATGCAATATCAGCTGTTTCAATTGCAGTATCCGTTCCAGCACCGCCCATTGCAATTCCAACAGTAGATGCAGCAAGTGCTGGAGCATCATTAACGCCATCGCCAATCATAGCTACATTATCATGCTCCGATTGCATTTTTTTAATATAATCTAATTTATCCTGTGGCATCAATTCAGACTGAATATCAGAAACGCCTACATGTGTACCGATTGCATTTGCAGTACCTTGATTATCACCTGTCAGCATAATTGTTTGCTTGATACCTAACTGATGAAGTTTTTGAATCACATTTTTACTTGTTTCACGAACCTCATCTGCAACGGCAATTACGCCGAGAATTGTTTTTTCCGTTCCAATAATCATGGCTGTTTTTCCTTGGTTTTGTAGGATTTTCACATTGTTTTCAAACCCAAGGCTAAAATCGGAAACATTTAATTCCTTGAAAAGTTTTGGGCTTCCAATATAGTAAGTAGTTCCGTTTACAATCCCTTTTATACCTCGCCCAGTAATCGAAGTGAATTCTTCCACTTGTACATTAGAATAAGGGATATTATCTTGCTCTGCCTTTTTCATTATTGCTGAAGCAAGTGGATGTTGTGAACGATATTCTAAAGCTGTAATGGTAGAGAATAGCTCTTTTTCTTCCACTTGGTCATTTAATACTTCAAAATCTGTTACCACTGGTACACCTTTTGTCAGTGTTCCTGTTTTATCAAATGCGACTGCCTTAATGGCTCCTAATTTCTCGAGATAGACACCACCTTTAACCAACACACCTTTTTTCGCTGCATTTCCAATTGCCGAGACAATCGAGATTGGAGTAGAAATAACTAATGCACAAGGACATCCAACTACAAGAACTGCTAATCCTTGATAAACCCATGTATCCCAACTGCCACCAAAGAATAGGGGTGGAACGACTGCAACCAAGGCTGCAATAACCATAATGATCGGAGTGTAGTATTTCGCAAATTTATCAACGAATGCTTGGGCTGGAGCACGCTCCCCTTGTGCTTCTTCAACAAGATGAATAATCTTGGCAATGGTTGTATCTTCTACGTATTTGGTGATTTTTACTTCAAGTAGTCCCTCTTCGTTAAGCGTACCTGCAAATACTTCGTCATCTACCGCTTTGGAGACGGGAACAGATTCTCCTGTTATAGCTGCCTGATTGACAGCCGACAAGCCATTCACAATGATTCCATCCATGGCAATTTTCTCCCCTGGTTTGACAATCATGATATCACCCACAGCGATATCGTCCACATGGATTATTATTTCCTGACCATTTCGTCTAACTAGTGCTTCTTTTGGGGCGATATCCATCAATGAACGTATGGATTGTCTTGCTCTGTCCATAGAGAAGCGTTCAAGTGCTTCACTGATTGCAAAGAGAATAACAACAATAGATGCCTCTGCCCATTCACCAATAATGGCAGCTCCAATAACGGCAACGGTCATCAGGGTTTTCATGTCGAAATCAAAGCGTATCAAATTTTGAAAACCGACTTTAAATAATGAATATCCGCCAATTACAATAGAACCTACAAATAACATGGAAGTTACGAGGTTATCTTCTCCATTTACAAAGTGAGAAAGGTAACCAAAAGCAATTAGTAGTGTGGCAAACAGCAATGTACTATGTTTTTTATAAAATGGTGTTTTCTCTTCTTTATGAGCCTTAGTGTCATCTTTAACCCTTTGTATCGTTTGATTCGCTAGTTTTTCAGGAGATACTTTTAGATTCTCAAAAGCACCTGCTTTTTCAAGTTCTTCAACCGATGCATTTCCATATACATCAATTTTAGAAGCGCCAAAGTTTACTTTTGCATCCTCAACTCCAGCTATTTGTTTTACATTTTTTTCAAACTTCCCCGCACAATTTGCGCAGGAAAATCCTTCCACACGGTAAACGTTTTTATCTTTAATTACCACAGGTTCTACCCGTCTTTTAGGTTTCTCTGGTGCCACTTTAAGATTTTCAAAAGCACCAGCCTTTTCTAGTTCTTCAACAGTTGCACTGCCGAAGACATCAATTTTTGAAGCTCCAAAATTTACTTTTGCGTCCTGAACGCCTGGAATCTTTTTAACATTTTTCTCAAACTTTCCTGCACAATTTGCACATGAAAATCCTTGGACCCGATAGACGTTCATTTCTTCTTCCATTAGTTTAACCTTTTGTTCAGACATTGACCTTCACTTCTTTCTTATGTGCTAGGGCGATCATCATTATCTGCCTGATATGTTCATCATCTAAAGAATAGAAAGCTAGTTTTCCTTCTTTTCTAAAGTTGACCACCCCTTGCTTATAAAGCGTACGTAAATGATGAGATGCATTTGCTATCGTAACACCTAAGATATTTGCTATATCACAAACACACAACTCTTCATCCTGACACAGAGCGTAAGTAATTTTTGCTCTATTTTCATCGGCAATAGCCTTTAACATTTGGCTAACACCAGAAATATCAACTGTTTGTAAATCCCCTTGTATTCGATTAACCTTTTCTTCGTCATAACAAAAAATTTCACAAGTATCTTTCTTTTTCATATTATCATCCCATCTTCATTCAAATATTTATTTGCATATATTATAACCATTTTCGACACATCATTCAAGCAAATATTTGAATAAAAATAAAAGAAGTAAGTAGGGCATAAAATTCTAGTCTCAAAAACAAATGTTTTTGAGACTTTTTTCTTTCACGATTAAATGGCTTATAATTAATGTGAACTTAGTCTTTAAAGATTGCTCAAAAACTATGTATCATATACCTCCTTTTGTGATATAATTTTACTGAAAAGGTGGTATTTTTTTATGAGTCAGTATATTTATGGATATGCACGAGTGAGTACTCGTCAACAAGAATTAGCACGTCAATTGGATTTATTAGAAAAATATAATTGTAATGAAGTTCTGACGGAAAAAATGACAGGAACAAAATCAAACCGGCCAGAGTTAAATCGTTTAAAAGACAAGTTGAGACCAGGGGATATTGTTGTTGTAGAAAGTTTTTCAAGATTAGGTAGAAGCACGAAAGATTTAATTGATCTAGTTAATTATTTTGAGGAAAATAATGTGAAATTAATTAGTGTGAAAGAAAGTTTTGACACTACGACTCCACAAGGAAGGTTAATGATGACCGTTTTTCAGGCTTTTAGTCAGTTTGAAAGAGATTTGATAGTTGAACGAACAAAGGAAGGACTAAAAAGTGCTAGAGCAAGAGGAAGAAAAGGAGGACGACCAAGAGTAGCAACTAAGGATATTACAAAAGCCATAAATCTTTATAAAACTGAAGAATACAGTGTAAAAGAAATTGTTGAAATGACTGGTATTAGTAGAGCCACTCTTTATCGATATTTAGATAATGATAAATTAGAGTAACCTAATGGTACTAGCTTCACTTATTGGAAGGAGCTGTTTCTAATGAAAAAAGAACTTCCACCATTGACTTCTTATTCAGAAGATCAAAGACAAAAGGCTATGAATAAATACAATTTAATTGCACCATATCTTAACCATGAGAAAAATTTGAAAACTATTGCTCAGGAATCTGGTGTTTCAAAACGAACACTTCAATATTGGATTAGTAAGTACCAGCAATTTGGATTAATTGGTTTGATTCGAAAGAATCGAACAGATTCAGGAATCTTTAAAGTGGAAAAAGAAGTACAAGAAGAAATTAAGAATTTAATACTTAGTCACAAAAGAAATTCAGTCACTTCTATTCATAGGAAGATTTGTGAGATATGCAAAAAGAATAAGTGGAAGCAACCCAGTTACTATCAGGTTTATACTATCTCAAAGTCTTTATCACCAGGACTAAAAAAACTAGCCTATGAAGGGAAAAAAGAATATCAAAACACTTATGATTTAATTCACCGACGAGAGGCTAATTACCCTAATGAGATATGGCAAGCTGATCATACCCCATTAGATATAATTGTTTTAAATGAGAAAGGAAAACCAGAAAGACCTTGGCTAACAATTATTTTAGATGATTATAGTCGAGCAGTTGCTGGATACTTTTTAACTTTTCAAGACCCGTCTGCTATACAAACATCTTTGGTCTTACACCAAGCAATATGGAGAAAAAGAAACCTCGATTGGCAAATATGTGGTATCCCCGAAAAGTTTTATACAGATCACGGAAGTGACTTTACTTCCAATCATTTGGAACAAGTAGCTATTGATTTAAAGATTAATCTAGTTTTCTCTACAGTAGGGGTTCCAAGAGGGCGCGGGAAAATAGAAAGATTCTTTTCAACCATTAATCAATTGTTTCTACAAGATTTACCTGGCTATTTCGGAAATCAGAATAGCACTGCACTTCTTACTCTTAAAGAACTTGACGATAAATTATCAAATTTCATCATATATAACTATCATCATAGGGTTCATGGTACAACAAAAAAAGAACCCATTAAAGCCTGGAGTAATTCTGGATTTCTCCCTAATATGCCAGCTAGTTTGGAATGTCTAGATTTATTATTATTAAATGTAGCAAAACCAAGGAAGGTTCATTCGGATGGTATTCACTTCCAAGGTTTAAGGTATATAGATACAAACCTAGCTGCATATATTGGTGAAACAGTCATTATTCGTTATGATCCAAGGGATATCGCAGAGATTCGGGTGTTTTATCAAGATAAATACTTATGCACTGCTGTTTCCCCTGAAATTTCTGATTACCAAGTAGATTTAAAAGATATTGTTTCAGCACGAAATAAAGTACGAAAAAACCTCAAGAACCAACTTGATACTGGAAGAACTGTTGCAGAAGAAATAGCTTTATCAAAGCAAAAAGATTTCGAGAACCAGTCGAATAAATCTGATTCTAAAAAGTCAAAACTCAAGAGGTATTTCAATGAATAAATCAAAGAAGTTTATTGAAACAAAAGAATATAAAAGATTTGCAGAGTTTTGTGATGCGTGTATCAAATATAAATATATAGGTATTTGTTATGGTCTGCCAGGTGTAGGAAAAACATTATCCTCAAGGTATTATTCAAATTGGGACTCCATCCAAAAACAAATAGCCTATAAAAACGCAAAGGAAATCGGTGCGAATGCAGATGAAAAGATTCTTGATGCTAGAACGATTTTTTATACAGCCCCAGCAGTACGGGCTACTAAAATGACAGATGAAATTCATAGTATTGGAACTAGAATGGGTATGGTTAGAACTATGTATAAAGTACTTAACAGAGGTGAAGAAGAAGAGTATTCTACTAGTTCGTTTGAAGAAATTGACCTGATTATTGTTGATGAGATAGATCGACTAAAAGTGCAAAACTTAGAGCAACTAAGGGATATATATGATCGAAATGATATAGCAATGATATTAATCGGAATGCCTGGAATTGAAAAGAGATTGGCTCGATATCCCCAACTCTATTCTAGAATTGGATTTGCTCATGAATTTGATAAACTCAGTAAAGATGAAACCCATCATATCTTGGAGTTTAAATGGGAAGAACTAGGACTTTCTATAAAACTTGAGGACTTTTCCGATTATGAGGCAATAACTAGCATCATAAAGATTACTGGAGGAAATTTTAGGCTTATACAAAGATTGTTCACTCAAATTGAAAGGATACTTGAAATTAATAATCTTGAAACCATAACAACAGAGGTTGTTGAAGCTGCACGAGACAGTTTAGTAATCGGAATCAAGTAAGCATTAAAAAGCTATCTTTTAAAAGGAGATAGCTTTTAATAATTTATAGTGCAAAATAGCACATAAAACAGGTGCAAAATAACTCCTAAAGTGACAGGTGGAGGAGAAAGCAATTGATAAAAAGAATAATCATAGGATTTTATATGCTCTTATTTGGTTTGTGTTTTCCTAATGTTTTGTCGGCGACGGAAAGTACTACACCATCGGGGATTGCGATCACAGATTTGAAAGAATTTGTCGATGATTATGTCAGCGCATACATCGGAGAAACGATAGCTGGTGCTGCGATCATTGTCTTAAAAGATCAGGAAAGCTGGAAAGAAATCAGCTCACAAAAATGCAGAAGCTGGTTATTGGCTAACTTGTGTGAGTAGTATCTTGTTTATAGCATGGTTGATTAGCTGGTAGCTGTATGCACTGTGATGATATATAAATACGAGAGTATTTGTTATGGAAGGAGATATAGTAATCTCTCTTTATTATGTGAAACGTACCCTGCAACAAATATCTTCATATCTACCCCTCGTGTATGTTTTACCATTTTTTCTCATATATTTCACAAAGCTCATCCAATACTATCCACTTATCCATTCAGAATAAAACATAAAAACATCAAATCTGACCAATATTGATGTTGGAAAGAAGTAAATTGTTGAACTAATATATATTGAACACTATTATTCATTGAATAATAGTAATCATTGTGTTATAGTATATGTAATCAACTGATTCAGAAAGAGGGTGCTTTCCATGAATGCACAATTTAAAAAGGGAGTGCTGGAACTATGTGTATTAGTGCTGCTGGATAAACGAGATTTTTATGGATATGAATTGATTAAACAGATTACCGAAAATATTGAAATCTCTGAAGGCTCGGTGTATCCCGTGTTACGACGCATATTAAAACAAGGTTACTGTACCACTTACCTTACCGAATCATCAGAAGGACCGAGCAGGAAATATTATCATTTAACGGAAGAAGGAAAGTTGTATTTGCAAGAGCAGAAAAAGGAATATAAACATTTTACACAGGGAGTTAATACGTTAATGGAGGAGGATGAAAATGAATAAGCATACGTTCATGAATGAATTGAAATATTACTTAAAAGGCTTACCTGATGAAGAAAAAACAGAGATCATACAAGACTTTGAAGAATATTTTGACATAGGGAAAGCAGACGGGAAAAATGAGGAAGATATTGTTCAATCATTAGGATCACCACAAAAGCTAGCCAAGGATCTGCAGGCCACTTATTTGGTAGAAAAGGCCAAAATAGACCGTTCTGCCGGTAGTATCTCCCGAGCCGTTTGGGCAGTAATCGGCCTAAGTTTTTTCAATTTACTGATTGTGCTAGGCCCATTTTTGTTTTTTGCAACACTTATTTTGAGCCTTTGGGTGATGACGCTGTCTTTAATCTTGCAAGTTGCGATGCCGCTTCTTACCTTGGTGATCAGACCTGACTCCTTTTACATGTTTGAGCTATTCTTTTCCATTACGGTAAGCGGTATTGGTGTCTTGCTGTTATTAGCTGTCTATCCGCTGACACGAGTTGCTGGAGCGCTGTTCATTAAATATCTTTCATTTAATATCCGTTTAGTAAAGGGAGGAACCGCTCATGAATAAAGTGAAAATAATTCTTATTATAGCTGGTATGTTACTGATCGTAGGCGTTATTGGTATGGTGGTTACCTTTTCTCCTTACTACGAGGCTGGTAATATAGAGGAATCCGAAACAAAGAGATTAGCTGAAGAAGATATCAGTGCCTTGCAAATAAAGGCAAGAAATACCAATATTTATTTCCAACCAGCAGGAGAGACCGAACCGAGAATAGAATATACTGCCACAGGACGTAATGTGGAGCAGGAAACATTTGAACATTTCATGGATGGAGAAACACTAATCATCGAGATAAAGCGAAAATTATTTAACTTCTTTAAAGTGGATTTATTTTTCCAATCCACGTCTACTTTACATGTTTTTCTCCCTGCAGAGGAGTGGGAAAATATCGAGGCTTCTACTATTAACGGTAGCTTGGAGGGTGAACGGATTGACGTTTCTGCTCTGAATGTCCACTCTACTAATGGCAGGATTATGCTGGATTCAATTAGTGGGGATATCGAGGCACAAACAACGAATGGCAGGATTGATATTACAACAGAGTCCTTGGATCAATCCATGGATTTAAAGACGGTCAATGGGGGAGTAACAATTCATTCTAATCAAAAACCAAACAATGTGGTACTAGATTTGCGTACAGTTAACGGTTCTACCAAAGTTTTTGGTACAACAGATTGGGATTCGATGTATGGCAATGGAGAGCATTTGATCAAGGCGCGTACGACAAATGGTTCCATTAGTATTGAATAACAAACATGCGTGAACATAAGAAACAGCCCGACAAGCCTAAGTCGGGTTGTTTCTAACATTCATTTTCCATCGTGAAAGGGAATTTGGTTATGTTTATTTCGAAACAAATGTATTACCTGTGATCCAGAAACGATAGGGATAATCTTTTGCCTCTCCCGAATTGTTTACACCGATCCGTGGTCCACTTTCAACTTTTGTTGGCTGCTTTCCTTTCGCAAGAAAAAGCGGCAGCTCTGTAAAAGTACGACCATAATCGTCTATGTTAATACCTAGTGCTTGGGTGAGTTTACCCGGTCCGCTGGTCAATTGCCGAAGTTGCTGCACAGGCCGGCGTTCCAGCATGTGCTCAATCCCAGTGTAAGGCTCTACCGCGCGAATTAAGACACTTTCCGGGGATTCTTTTTCCCCGCTGACCACATTAATTAAACAGTGATTATGGATCAAATGAGTGTAAACATTTCCAGCCTCTGTATATAAAATTTCGGTTCTTTTGGTTCTGCGCTTGCCAAAGCCATGAGCAGCTCGGTCTGTACTTCCTAGATAGGCTTCTGTCTCGACAATGAATCCTGAACTAGTTCCTTGATCGGTTTGTTTGACCAAGATACAGCCAAGCAAGCTTTGTGCCAATTGTAAAGTAGGCTGCTGATAAAAGGAGACAGGCAGTATTTTGAAATCAATAGCTTGTTCCATGGTATACACTCCTTATACTTGATATACCCATCTTCTTTGGATGATATGCATAATCTCGATAGGGGGGTAGGTAGTATAGAATCATTTGGACAGTCTCGCATTTTCAAAGAAAAACCGTTATCAGGACGTCTGATAACGGTTTTGATAATGTTAGACGTGATACAGGTCACTAGTTTGGTCCCAAAAGCGTTGCTGTGCCATCGCTTGTGTAAATGCGGATCCAAACGGATGCTCTGTACCAATGATCACACCAGGCATATCTTTGATAGCCATTTCCTCAAGCAGATGAACCACTTCTTTTCTAGCGCTTATCGGCTTGAAGTGTGTGTACGTGGTTCTGATAAATTTACGAGCTTGACGATAGAAAGAGTCATTTGCTGCTGTACCACCAACGAGGTATACGCCATCATAGCTTAAAGGCGAATCAGTGAGGAAGTTTTGATCGACTGGATAAGCATATCCGGCGTCGCTACTAACCTCACCAAGATGGACGCTGATAATTACTAGATGCTGTAGTGAGTTTTGATCGTCAACAATTTTTTACCTAAGTTCGAAATCATCTCGTGATTATAGCCATCTCTAATAAAAGGGTTTAGCTGTTCTTTTTTTGTTGCTATTTTTATGATCACACATGAATTTGAAACTCCTTTCCATAGTAACTCTATGTTGTATTTTGCCAAGCAGTTTCAAAACTATGCAAAATAGATATGGAAGCATAAAAAAACTACCCTCCTTCGATGGATAAGAAAGAAAGGCAGCATATAGGGCGCTTCAAAAAATAAAACGGATAGAAGCCATGCAGATAATTCCGAATAAAACAGTAAATGAGAGGCTTTTCGTCCATAATGCCATAAAAAGTGTTGGGATGATCGCGAGGAGTACATACCAATTAATTGTCAGCAATCCTTCGCCATCTTGTATAAAACTATCAACGATAAGCGCCGTAAAGATGCAGATAGGTATAAAAGACAACCATTTAGTAACCACATCCGGAATGTCCAGTTTTCGCACAGCAATGAACGGAATAATTCGTGGAATAAAGGTTACCACAGCACACCCTAAAATAATTAGTAAAATGGATAGATCCACACTCATTTATCTTTCCACACTCCAATCGTTGCCACCAAGACAGTGGATAAAATAATCGCTATATAAGAAGGCACAAAGAGGGATAATACCAACATCGCGATAACGACGTATACAATTAAGGATAAATAAAGCCTCAATTTTGGTTTTTTAATATTTTCCAGCTGTAATACCAGCAAGGCCAAGAACATAGCCGTTAAGGCAAAATCTAAACCGAATACTTCTGGAGAGGCAATCCATTTCCCAAAAACAGCCCCCACAAGACAGGATAGAATCCAGCACAGATATGCTGTAAGATTTAATCCGTTCATCCATTTATCATTAATAGGTTCGCCACGAAAAATTTTATTAGCGGCCACTCCAAAGGATTCATCGGTAACAAGGGTGCCAATCCCCACATTTTTTAATAAAGAATAAGATTTGAAGTGAGGTGCTAATGTCATACATAATAATAAATGCCGTAAATTAACAATAAACGTAGTAAATACAACAACCAAAAAAGGAGTGCTCGTAGCAAGCAGAGCCGAAATAATAAATTGAGCAGCACCGGCATAGACCAGTATCGATAACAGGCCAACTTCCATGATACTAAGGTTAGAAGCAACACCGACGATTCCAGCTGCGATCCCAATACTTATGTAGCCTATTAATGTGGGGACACAATCTTTTACCCCTTGTAAAAAGGTGAGTTTGTTTGTTTCATTTGTGGATGAGTCAAGGGATGCTTTCATCGTTTTCCTCCTTGTTTGTTATATTAAATATTTGTATGGTATAATAAACAGAAAAAGGAGTCAAGCGATCTACTTATGGATTCTATTCAAGAAATCATCTCTCATAATCTTCTTCATATTCGGAAAAAAAGAGGATTAAGTCTGGATAAGACAGCAGAATTAACAGGTGTCAGTAAAGCTATGCTGGCTCAAATAGAGAAAGGAAGGACCAATCCAACCGTATCTACCTTATGGAAAATCGCAAATGGTTTACAAGTGTCTTTTTCGACGTTTATGAAAGAACCTGAAAATCAAAAGGTGGAAAAAATAACATTAGATCAATTGAAACCGGTACAAGGGGATACGGAACAGTACCTTGTCTATTCCCTTTACCCCTTCCATCCTGACAGGAATTTTGAAATTTATATGATTCAGATCCAACCCGGGTATATACATGTCTCAACAGAGCATTTAGGCGAAGAATATATATTGGTTCAGAACGGTGAACTGACATTACAACTTCCGGATCAAACGTTTGTACTAACGAGTAATGACAGTTTGAAGTTTCGCGCGAATATCGAACATCGTTATATGAATAACACGAACACAGTGGTCAGCTACTATATGATTATTTATTACAGCGATGACCACAATTGATCAGAGAGTTTTTTTCTGTTGAAAACTAGCAACAGCTGCCTTGATTGCCGGTTCCATCTCCCTGCTTTTTTTAAAGATTAAATAGATGGATTGTGATGGAATAGGGACGCTGCTTTGGCATGTGATAGCTTCCAGATAGTCACCATAAGCAGATTCCCTTACTTCATTATCTGAAAGAAATCCAATTCCTTTTAAATCAATGATAAATTGGAACGCTAAATCGCTATGTCCCACTTCCAAACTGGGTTTGATGCTTTGCTTGTTTTCGTTTTCCAACCATGCTTGAAATGAATGTCCCCAATTTAGATATACCCAAGGCAAATTCTTTAAGTCTGAAACACTTGTCGGTTTACAAATGTTTATATCTTGGTGTTGGTATAAAGAAAATGTATCCTTTTGAATAAGGACAGAGGATAACTCTTTACTCATCGGTTTATTATACACAATGCCAAAGTCTATTGAACCATCTAACAAATGTTGGATCACCAAAGGAGAATGATCGGTTTTTAAATGAATGTGTGTATGCGGTTGCATCAGATATAGTTCCTTAATGACCTGTGTATTCATCTTTCTCCATAGTGAATACGCAGCAGAAATCGTTATTTGAAAACCTTCTTCCGCTGTTTCACTGGCCACTCTTTTGGTTTGTTCTCGTAAATCCATCTGACGTTGCAGAAGTGGCAGTAGTTTATCGCCCATGACCGTTAATTGAATATTCCCTTTATTTCTTTTGAGTAATGGCTGTCCGTAAAATGCTTCGATTTGCTGAATTCTTGCAGTTATCGTGGACTGTGTCACATGAAGTATTTCCGCTGTTTTGGTAAAGTTTTTTAATTCTACTACTGTTAGAAAGGTTTTTAATTGTTCATCATCCATTAGACTATTCTCCCATCGAAAAAATCAATCGTAACTATTTAATGATTCGTTTTGTCTATTATACTAGTTCGTGTTTATAATAGAAACAAAGGGGGAAGAGAAATGGCGGTAAAAGAAATTCTCTTATTGGGAAATCCGAAACTTCATGAAACAAGCTCTGTGGTGGAAAAGCATGAACTGGCTGATTTTATGCCAATTATCGAAGATCTTCATGATACCTGATACCCTAATGGATTTTAAATCGAAGTATGGCGCAGGTCGTGCTATTGCCGCACCACAAATCGGGGTAATGAAAAGAATCATTTACATGTATATCGACAAACCTGTCGTATGTATTAACCCCGAATGGGAGATAAGCAATCATGAAAAGATGGAGGTATGGGATGACTGCATGAGTTTCCCAGACCTGTTAGTGAAAGTGGAGCGCTATAAGGCCTGTACGATGCAATATCGTGACCGCGATTGGGAGAAGAAGGTGATACAAGCTACAGGTGATCTTTCAGAATTACTTCAACATGAGTATGATCATTTAGATGGTATCCTGGCAACCTCAAGAGCTGTCGATGACCATTCATTTGCACTTCGTTCACAAAAACATGGAAAGGGGAACTACGAATGACACAACGAATCAATTATTTTAAAATGATGCCTGAGGTCGTGAAAATGATGAGGGAAATAGAAAAATATACCAAAAAAAGTACAGTTAGCAAAAAGCTGCAAGAATTAATGAAGATTCGAGCTTCACAAATCAATGGCTGTGCCTTTTGTCTAAATATGCACACGGTTGAAGCAAGGAAACTAGGTGAAACAGAACAACGCCTATATTGTATTAGTGCTTGGAGGGATTGTACGTTTTATTCAGAACAAGAAAAAGCAGCATTAGCGTTAACGGAACAGATAACGCTCATAGCAGAAAATCATGTATCAGATGAATTATATCATCATGTGCGTCAACAGTTTACTGAGACGGAATATCTAGATTTACTTGTCTTAATTAATCAAATTAATAGTTGGAATCGGCTTTCTATTGCAACTGGTATGATGGCAGAATAGCTTCAATCAAGTGAGATGAACAGTTAATATATTTTCATAAAATAGCTAGTTCACTCGTCCTGTATCCTGGAAAAATGCAGTCGTTTACAGTTACGGTTTGCTAGAATTAAAAAAGTCAAAATTAGCAACTACTTACCATCTATCAAGTAAGTTTAAGCTCAAGCTTGTTTTATTAGGAAGAATGATACACGTATCTCTGTAAAATATTGCTGCTAAACCATTTGTTAAAATGAATGATTTGATATAATGTTAACTAAAAGGAGGAATGAATATGTGGCATAGCAATAGATTGATGAAGGCGCTAGGTATTCGTTATCCCATTATTCAAGCAGGTATGGCTGGAGGCGTAACTACTCCGGAATTGGTTGCAGCCGTTTCTAATGCCGGTGGACTTGGCACAATTGGTGCTGGCTATTTGAATCTAGAACAGACTCGTGCAAGTATTCGTAAGGTAAAGCAGCTGACAAATAAGCCTTTTGCGGTTAATTTGTTTACTCCGGAAACTCCGGAAGTAGTAGAAAAGGATGTAGCACAGGCCAATGAATGGCTTCGTCCTTTTCGCGAAGCTTTACATATTTCTGAAATTCCAGAAGTAAAAGAAGAACACGCTATCATTTTTGAACAGCAAATCCAAGTTTTGATAGAAGAAGAGGTTCCTGTCTGCAGTTTTACATTTGGAATTCCTGATGCCGACCTTCTGCAACAATTAAAAGTAGAGGATATCTTAGTGATCGGAACGGCAACAACGGTAGCAGAAGCAAAAGCTAATGAAGATAGCGGGATGGACATGGTAGTCATGCAAGGAAGTGAGGCCGGCGGTCATCGTGGCACATTTCTTGGTAGATTTGAAGAGGCGATGATTGGGACGATGGCGCTTATTCCACAAGCGGCCGATCAGGTAACTATTCCGTTGATTGCAGCAGGAGGGATCGCGGATGGTCGAGGTGTCTTAGCCTCTCTTATACTTGGTGCACAGGCAGCTCAAATAGGAACCGCCTTTCTTACTTGCGCGGAAAGTGGTGCAAATGATCTGCACAAGCAAGCTGTTTTGAATAGCAGGGAGGATCAGTCCATGCTCACCTCCTCCTTTAGTGGTAAACCAGCCAGGGGTATTCAAAATGATTTTATGATCAAAATGAAAAAATACGAGCCAGATTTTCCACCATATCCGATTCAGAACACCCTGACCAAATCGATTCGTCGTTTAGCAGGACAACAGCAACGAACGGAATGGATGTCACTATGGTCTGGTCAAAATCCCCGCACATGTCAGGGGCAATCCGCCAAAGACTTGCTAGATGATATGATTAGACAAATCGAGCACATGGCAAGCTAAAGATTGGTTTGGGCAGTCATAGCAATACATATGGACTGCCCTGTATGGCTATTCAAATTGGTTGCTGCCATACAACGATAAATCTTCCTCATTTATTTGGTAGATAAGAGATCCGATAGTTTGGATACGTGTTTTATTCAATCGCTGCAAAAAAGCAATAAAATGTATTTTCCACTCGTCTTCTGTATCTACTTCCTCTGTCAAAATCACTGAAAAATCCTCCGTACGTTCACGTAATAGCTCATAAAAAACAATTTTGGATAAAATGGCTAACTCAATATTCTCAAGTGCATCAAAAAAAACAGCATATTCCTCGTCAAACAAACAATGTGCGTCTAATATATCCAAGTAATCGTACAAAGAAAAAACCCGTTCGCGGATACGTTGTACTTTTTCTTCTGTCTGATCCATTTCCATCACTTGATCTACCAATTGGCGCATTTGCTGGTCACTCATGCGATCATTGGCATGTAATATAAGGCTGATATTTTTTTCGGATTGATCGATCTCCCTGATAATTAAACGATCGAAGCTGCCGATTTCGACTGCATTATTTACTCTCTGTACTAATTCATCTCGGTACTTATTGAGATAATGCGTAAGCTCCTGATCGGTTTGTAACGTTTTTTGCAGTTGATCGGTTGCCTCGTGTAGGAGTGCATGTCGTTGGCTTGGGCGGCACTCCATTAACATTTGGTTCAATTGATTAAATTGCCCCTCTGTTATCTTGACAGAGTTAGCTTTTCCTCCAGATAGTAAAGAGAACACGGCATTGTTCACCACTAATTCGAACAGATTAAACAATTCTATTTGGTAATGGCATCGATTTATTTTACCGAAATTTGTTAATATATAGATTAAATCTTCGTGCAAGAAAAGCTGGCAGAATTTTGTCTCTAAATGTAACCGTTCCAGATATTGTTTGATGTAAAAAACACCTTGTAATTTCATATCATCCATGGCTAACGGATAATCTATACTAGCCATGGTGTTTTGAGCCTCGAACATGATATTATAGTGCTTCAAAAATACGGGTAACGATTCATCAATCGTCATCTGATAAGCATCGACAGGGATATCAAGCTTGCTCTTTTTCACTTTTTGGTAAAGCTGTTTCGTTTCCTCAAAGTAGTGATGTAGTAAGACAATTCCTTTTTCGTGTATCTCTCTTATTGGCTTCTTCTTTAAATGAACGATTGCTTCTTCCGGATATTTGCATTCAAAAATATAAGTATCCATGGCATATAATAAAGATGCCATCATCCCTTCTGCTGTGTCTGTGGAAACAGAGGTACTTTCACCTTGCGTATGCCGATGTATTAATTGTTGTAGCACCTGTAATATTCCTAATTGAATCTGATTGGCCTGTTCACTAGTAATGATACCGGTACGCAGACCTTCCTGCAGCAGCGACACCGTAAATTGATTTCGTTTTAATCTTGATCGATTCATAGTTATGGGGGAAACGGAGTGGGATGTGTTACGTGATTTCATTATTTATTCATCACCTTTCCAGCATGAGTCAATACGCAGTAAATCCATTCTGAAATCCTCTGCAAATCTTTCCGTCTTGCTTCGTAAAAGCTCCAATGATCCAGCACAGTCTGTATTATAGTAGTCACTCATTTGCTGAATAAGCATTTTGTCTGCCATCTTATCTTCCGTTTCATTTTTAAGGTAATAAAAAATTTCTTGCAATTCGTTCAGTGTTGCAACGTAATGCGCTTGATCGATATAGGGGGAAGCAGAAAAAACGCTAATCAACTCTTTTAATACATCGGTGCTCAGTTCAATCCTTGCGTGATCGTGTAACACTTTATTTCTGGCAGTCAGTAATGTTTTGACCTCATTTGTTGAGAGTTCTAGTCCTCGCTCTTTGGTGGTTTCATTTAAGTGGACTAGTTCTTTCACTGTTTTAGAAGATGGTGATAATGGAACGGTACGCAATATGTCAGATATATTCACAATGGATCTCCTTCCACAAAAAATAGGATTCCCCGGCCAGGAGAACCCTATTATACACGTTATTTTATTATTAGTAAATTATAGCATAAATGAATTTTTTTGTCAAGTATTTGGATTGGAAAAGGGGAGACTGCTATTAGTGCTGTGGTAAACATTATACATGCATTTATTTTGATTGTGCACTTTGTAGACGTTTACGGGCAGAATGATGTTGGGAGCCTGCAGGGATGTGCCTGATCGCTTTTCCTAATCCAAACTGTGGCATATTTCGGTAGATGGATTCATAATGACCGCTTTTTATTTGATATGTCTCGTGATAGAACCCTACGGCATCATTATCGGCCATCTTTTTATTGAAATTTTTCCAGGCGGTTACATGTTTTTCTCCTTTGGCATAGGAGAGCAAATCTTCCGTGGAACGCCAATATTGAACCATCAAGGTAGTACGCAGACCAAAATAGGTTTCCACCGAAAGAAATCCTAATTTTTCTTGGTTTTCATATAATTCTTTAATCATACCAGGCATCGCGGAAAAAACGGGTCCCCATTTATGAATTGCATATCTCTTATTGATGCGCATGCCGATGATAAAAACAATGATATCCTGATCATTTTCCACGGTGTATCTGCCGGTGTATACTTGCTTCCCCATATATGATTCCTCCTTTAGTAATTAGTATTATTAAAGTTCTTTCAAGGTTGCTTCACACCAAGCGATAGCAGCTTCTGTCGTTCTTTTTCCATACTCTAATGTGAATAGCCAATATCTTGCATCCTTTAGGTTACTGTCATGTGCTGAGATGATCTCTTCAATTCCTTCATAGGTTTGATACAACTCAATTAATTTTTGATGATAATCCTTCAATAAATGAGTCGTTTGTGCTGGTGTTTGATGGTTGCCAAAAAACAGTTTTAACAGTACTTCATTTCGTTCTACCGGTAATTGTTGTATTGGTTTTTCCAGCCATTCCCGCAATATCTCCTTCCCTTTTTGGGTAAGGTGGTATGCCTTGCGGTCTGGTCTACCTGAGTGAGCAGTTATGTCTATCGTTGCCAACCCGTCCTGTTCCAGTCTTTTTAACGTTGGATAAATTTGACCATAGCTGATTTTCCAAAAATGATGGAGGCTGTTATCAATAAACTGCTTTATCTCATAGCCTGATCGGTATTCGGTTGTTAAAATGCCAAGTATCGCATAAGTGGTATCATTATATGCCTTCATTAGGTCACTTCCTATCAATATGATATATATCTAAATGATATATAAAGTATACATGATTTTCTTTGAATTGTAAAGTCAGATTTTTTAAAACATAATTTGATCTACTGAAAAGGACGAAAAGTTTCAGAAAGATCGATTGATCACGAGCTAACCTCTTACTTTTAGAGATCAGGAGATCAACGAAGCGCTGATAAGTCACGTAAGGATACCAGTCCACTTCAATGGATTACTATGATATTTCCATACGTATTGATGGAAGTATGATACAATGGAGGCAATGATGAAAGTGATAAAGGAGTATTGTATGCCAATTCGAATCCTATATGAAGATAATCATCTGTTAATGGTAGAAAAACCGGTTAATATTCCGGTTCAACAAGATAACAGTAATGATCCCGATCTTTTCAATATGGTAAAACAAGACATTAAAGAGCGCTATCAGAAGCCGGGGAATGTATATGTAGGCTTGGTGCATCGCTTGGATCGTCCGGTTGGTGGCGTGATGCTGTTTGCCAAGACCTCCAAGGCAGCGTCCCGTCTTTCTGACTTGATCCGACGAAACGAGTTGGAGAAGACTTATTTGGCGATTGTACGAGGGACTCCACCAACAAAAGGAGAATGGGTGGATTTCCTGAAGAAAGATCGTAAACAAAATAAAGTTTTTGTTTCGACTAAAAAAGATAAAGAAGCGAAAAAGGCGCTGTTAGATTATCAATTACTGACAAGTGACAAGGGATTAAGTTTAGTAAAGATTCATCTACAAACCGGAAGACCACATCAAATTCGTGTGCAATTTGCTTCCAGAGGTTTTCCGCTGTATGGAGATCAAAAATATGGACAACAGGTGAATCAGCATGGTCAGCAAATCGCCTTATGGGCTCATCAGTTGCGTCTGGTTCATCCTGTGCGAAAAGAGGAAATGGGAATATCTTCTTTTCCACCTCGTGACTATCCATGGACTGAGTTTTGGAAGGAGTTGCATTAAATGAATAACAAATTTCGTATGCCACTATTGATCGCATTGATAGCCATGATGGTTTTAGATATGTCGGGTATTATTCGTGTGCCTGCTATTGTGATTATTCTCCTTATTGTCGGATTATTAGCTTATAATATTTCTATTAGGCAGCGAGGTGCTAAACCGCAACAGCGAAACAAGAAAAAATAAGCAAGAACAAGGAGCTAACCAAAGTGTTGGTTCTTTTTTTATGAGTTAGGAAAGCTCATAAACCTTGATATAATAAAAATTGAAATGATTTTGACCTTGAACGAATCGGCAGCTCAGCAACTACCTTAAGTGGTCGGAAAGAACCGGACGGGGTTAAACTTGGCATTTTAGTAAACAAATAAAATGATTGGTTACTAGAATGTCACCAACTGTCCAACTTTTTGAATAAAAACACAACAAGTGTCTTTACACATGTATATAAATGTGTATAATTAAGGACATGACAAAAAAAGAAAAGGTGAGAGCGCTGAATAAAAAAGAGAAACGTTGGGGATTAGTTATTTTGATTCTTGTTTTGTGCAGTTTTGTGATGCCTTACACAATCTTTCGAGAGGTGACAACATGGTATGGGAGCTTTCTGTTATGGACCATCTTGGCAGTCGTTGTTATCGCCATTAATGTCAAATTAACAGAAGATTGGAGTGAGGAAGAATGAGCGCAACATTAATTTGGTCAGCTATTATTTTATATGTCGTCATTGCGATTGTGATTGCGATCATTTCCCGTCGTGGAAAAAAGCAGAGTATGGTCAGTTATTTTATTGGTGATCGTAAATTAAACGGCTTTGTTTCCGCAATGAGTTATAGTGCTACTACATATAGTGCGTTTATGCTTGTCGGATTAGCTGGCTTAACCTTTAGCGGTGGTGTGGGTGCCTATGGTTTTGAGATTATTTATCTTATGGGAGTATCATTGGTTGCCATTTTTGGACCAAGGTTTTGGTTAGCTGGTAAGAAATATGGTTATGTTACCCCATCAGAGATGTTAGGGGACAGGTATCAGCATAAAGGGGCGTCGGTTGTATCTGCCATCGCCAGCTGTCTTTTCTTGATTCCTTATAGTGCTGTACAATTAACAGGGATTGGCTATTTGCTTCAAGGTGTTACAGATAATGCGATTAGTTATACAACGGGTGTGGTCCTTGCGACGATACTAGCCCTAATCTTCACCTATATCGCAGGCATTCGTTCCGTTGCTTGGACGGACTCATTACAGTCGATTATGATGATTATTACGTCAACGATTGTCGTTTTATTATTGATTAACCACTTAGGAGGTTTTCAAGGATTTGTAGATTCCGTGAAAACGAATAATCCACAAGCCTGGTCTGTTCCAGGAAATGGTTTTTTTCAGTTTTGGACCTTCCTTGGTTTGACGATTCCATGGTTTTTCTTTAGCATTTCGAATCCACAGGTAAGCCAGCGCTTATTTATGCCAGCTTCCTTAAAAAGCATGAGGTATATGTTATTAGGTTTTATGATATTTGGCCTTATTTATACAATTGTATCTGTAGTATGGGGCTTTTCCGCTTCGGTCATGTTCTCTGATTTAGAGAATCCGGATATGGCAACTCCGATGTTATTATCATCAGAAGCTATTCCGCCTATCTTAGGCGTGTTGGTGATGATTGGGATTATGGCAGCAGCTATTTCCACAATTGATTCGATCTTGCTAACCCTGTCATCCTTATTTTCTAGGGATATTTATGCTAATGTGAAGCAAGGAACCAAGGATCGGAAACAATTGCTGGTAGGTAAGATCGTCATCCCGGTTATAGCTATTCTTGCTTATTTATTTGCCCAATTACAGCTTGATCTGATTGCTGTGCTGTCCGTTTCCTCTTCGGCTGGTTTAATCGTGGTAGTGCCCGCTATTATTGGAACATTTTTTTGGAAAAGAGGAACAGCAGCGGGTGTGATGACAAGTATTATGATCAGTAGTCTACTAGTGATTTATATTGAAGCAACTGGGGGATTGTTGCTAGGCTTAAAATCAGGTATCTGGGGCATTGTCGTTTCCGGTATTTTATTTGTAGGGGTGAGCTTGAGCACGAAAGCACCGGAACAAAAGGCAAACGAGTTTTTAACGTATATTAAAAGCCATATGAAGAAGAAAACATCCAATTAATCGAACCCCTGTATTCATGCTAGAATACAGGGGTATTTCCTGGGCATAAACCGTAGATAGTCATTGCAACTAACATCGATTTTCCTTAAAATAAAGGTAAGGAAATGTGATGAAACACGATAAGTAGAATGGTCATCGTTATCATTCTAGTAAAGCTAAGCAACACAAACCAAAGGAGGAGAACAATGGCAGGTATAAAATATGAAATCATCCAACAAATAGCGGTACTTTCTGAGTCTGCCTCCGGTTGGCACAAGGAAGTAAATCTTATTAGCTGGAACGATCGTTCGCCCAAGTATGATATTCGTGATTGGTCACCGGACCATGAGAAGATGGGCAAAGGAGTAACGCTTACGGAGGAAGAATGGGACGCACTTAAAGAACAACTAAATAAGGCATAACAAAACCCGGCGAAAGTGGCCGGGTTTTGTTTTATATGAAGTATGATCGATCAGATAACAAAATTGAAAATCCGTTACGATATCGGTAGAATAAGAGGTAAGAGAGAGGGGAATGACGATGGATCCATTAGATGTTGTGTTGCAAGTTGATGAAGTGGAGCCACACTTTCAAGCTATTTTTAGTGCGGACAGTCATGAAATTATTGGTTATGAAGTATTAGGCAGGTTGCGACAGCAAGAGCGTACGATTAGCCTAGGGCCTTTTTTCCATGATGCCAACGTACCAGATGACTTTAAGATGGAAATGGATTTAAAGGTGCAACAGCTAGCATTGAATTATTATATGGAACAAAATATTCAGCAACATTTATTTTTAAATATTGGGGCTAATTATTTTGCTACGGATACGGATGATCAATTTCTTAATCAATTATTAGCCTATCAGGAAAAAGGATTGGATTTATCCAAAATAGTGATTGAAATCATGGGACATCAAGCGACCAGTGATATTGATTCCCTATCGCATACCTTGAAGTATTTGCAAACCTTTGGCGTTAAAGTAGTAGTGGATGAATTAGGTACTGGAATGAGTAATGTAGAGGATATCATGTTGATGGAACCTGATATTCTAAAAGTTGACTTAGAGGTATTGCAAAATGAATCGATGTCAACGAGCTTTCATGGAATCATCCATTCTTTATCCCTATTAGCAAGAAAACTAGGGGCAGAATTGCTTTTTAATGGTATTGCTTCTAACTATCAGTTTCATTATGCCTGGCGCAATAATGGGAGGTACTACCAAGGAGATTTTCTTTCTGAGATTAAACCTCATTTTTTAGCGGTGGATGTATTGAAAAAACGATTTCGTTTGGATATTCAGCAATTTATTGAAATCGAACGAACCAAATTAATGGCGAAATATCAGCTGGCAAGGACCTTGAACCAGTTAATCTCTGGAAAAGGGAAGGAAGTAAAGAAGCATAGGTCACTGGATGAACAAGTAGATTACTTGGCTAGGGGATTAGAAGATATCTTTTTTAAAGTATATGTGACGGATGAAGATGGTTTTCAAAAAACTGTCAATCTTATCTATAATGAAGAGGAATGGGAATGGGACAGTTTGGTAAAAGGGAAGAATTGGAGCTGGCGACCTTATTTTATTGAGAACGTGATTCGAATGAAAGAGGAAAAAACAGGTATACTGTCAGACTTATATAATGATATTGAAACAGGTGAACGTATTCGAACTTTTTCTTATCCGCTAGATTCGGATTATTATTTGTTTATGGATATTTCACCAATGTATTTAGATGACCACGAGGATTTATTATGGTGAAACCAATATCATCTTTAATGTATTTTGGCTACAACACCTGCAGCTATTCATCCATTAAAACCATGTCAAAGACCGCTGAACATGATAGAGTTTCAGCGGTCTTTGTCTTAATCTACCTTAAATTGTTTCATCATCTCTTGTAATTCTTCTGATAGCTGTTTTAATTCATCAGAAGTGATCACTAGTGATTCACTCACACGTAATTGTTCTTCAGTCGTGGCAGAGACTTCTTCGCTTATTGCGGAAGATTCTTCTGCTGTTGCGCTGACTTGGTGAATAGTCGAGGTTAGTATCTCTTGAGAATCTCTTAATTGCTGTACAGAAGCGGTTACTTGTTGAATTTTCCCAGCAAAGCTTCCCATATTTTCCCCGACATCATTTAATATCGACTGTGTATCTTCAGCTTGGGTGACTTGCGCCCGGAAACGAGGAGTGGACAGCTCTAATAATTGTAGTGTCTCATTTACCTCATTTACAATCCCAGAAGTGATCTCTTCTACCTTATCAATCGAATCCTTGGATTGGGTAGAGAGTTTTCTGATCTCATCTGCCACGACAGCAAATCCTTTTCCAGCTTCTCCTGCACGAGCGGCTTCTATGGCTGCGTTCAGGGATAGTAGATTCGTTTGTTGTGCAATGCTGGTTAGCATTTCCATTACCTGATAGATTTGTTCCGTACTCTGTTGTAAAATATCGACTTTCGAAACCAAGGCTTCAGTCATCTCTTCACTATCCCTAGTTTGTGTAACCAGTTCATTTAGTTTTTCTAATCCGGAATGACTGTGTTCTAAGACTGCAACTGCCTGTTGTTCCATCTCAATATTATTTTGATAAACCGTTTCTGTTTCGTCATGGATACTGGCAGCCAAGTTGTTTCCTTTTTCAGCTTCGTCGGTTAGTCCCGTTGCGCCGCTAGCAATTTCTTCTGAAGCGAGTGCAACCTCTTTGGCAGACTGTGACTGTGTATTGGAGACTGTCGCTAGTTCGGAAGCTGCATCTAATACTTGATTGGCTGATAGCCTTGTCTGTTTCATCATGGTTGAAATATTACCTAGCATAGCATTGAAACTCGTCGATAATTCCCCAATCTCGTCTTTGCGCTTGGATACATCGGAACGAACGGTTAAATCTCCCTGCTTCGCCGATGACATTAAATGAGAAATTCGATCAATTGGTTTTGCAATATTCTTCACAATACTTCCTGCAATGATGATCGAAATGATAAGAGCAAGCAGGACAATTCCTAATGTGATATAAAAGATATTGGTGGTATCCTTGGTTAGTTCCTGTTTGGAAACATCACCTACCAAATACCAATCTGTCGCTTCTGAAGGAGTGTAGAATACTAATTGATTATCAGATACTAAGTTATTACTATCTGCTTCTTTCGGAATATCATAACTATACGGTTCCGCTACTTCATCTGAATCAAAAGAGAAAACAATATTATTATTGGCATCAATCATCCGAATTAAACCGCTTTCTCCGAAGGTAACATCCTGAAAGGCTTCCTCAAAAACGATGGTTTGCATTTCTACAACCATCAGATAGTCTTTTCCGCCAATCTTTAAATTTTGTCCGAAGGCAACCGTCGGATCATCTTTTCTAGTGGAAATTCCCTGTTTTAAACCACCAATCCAATAGGTACCCGCATCATTCTCAGCGGTTTCTTGATACCATTCCGTTTCAAAAACAGTAGACTCTTCAATGGTTTCTGTTGAAGAGATCATAAATTCTTTATCAGTATCAAGTAAATAGAGATCTACATTGCTATCTATCATTGTTATTTGTGTTAAGGCATCATCGATGGTTGATTTTAGATTATAGTATTCAAAGTTATTCGTATCGTCATATGTATCCATTTGGTTTAAGGTATTGCTGAAATTATCTGCCATCAGTATTTCTGTGACACGGTCTTTATATTGCTTCATTAAATAATCTAGTTTGTCACCTGATTGAATAATCGTTTGCTCTTGTGCTTCTGTCACCTTATCTTCAATAATTTGATTAGAGATAAAGTAAGAGGCAATACCTACTGCCAATACACTCAACATCACAGTAGATAGAATACTGACGAGAATTTTTGTACTAAGTGAGTCTTTTTTGGAAACGTTTGAATTTTTGAATGTTCTTTTTTTCTTGGTTTTTGTTTTTTTGGGCAGGCGCAGTTTGCTAGAAAAGGTGCTCCATCCTTGCTTCGCCTTATTTCCCCAACGCTGAAACTTTTTCTTCATTTTATTTCCTTTATCCTCCTTTAAACGCGAATTTGTGATTAATAAATCTGAAAATATAGTTCTAATTAATTATATCACGGTCTGTTTGATTTAACTACATAAAATGACAAATAAATAAAAATACCTATATATTATTTAAAGGAGAAGAAGATTCTATGGCTAGCGCACGAAAGGGATTTTACATATCTTAATATGAGTACAAAGCTCAGGTGACAGGGATTTTACTACCTATATTATTACATAAGAAAAACCGGGGAATTTCCGCCCGGTTCTTTATCGACCACTCAAAGTAGTTAATGAACTGCCGATAAGATGGATGATGTAAAGTAGCCAGACCATTTATTCCATAAAATAAAGTTGATTGTTTGTCAGTGCTAGGAAACGCTCCGGAAATAGCTTCCGCTTCGATGCACAGGACGTGCAAGTGCAGGCGTTACGACAGGAGGTCGTGATCTTAGCCTGCGAACCTTCATGTCAAGGCTTTAGCCTCCTCGTCAGCAAAGATCGCTTCCTGCGGGTCTTCACACTGCGCTTTTCTCGCAGGAGTCTTCACCTATTTCCTCCGCTGGGGTAAAAGTACTACAATCGAATGGCTGCGAGAATGAAGCGTTCCAGACACTATATTTCTGCCAATAAGTAAACCACGTAACCTTTTTCTGAGAACGATTCGATCCTACGTTATGGCTTTTATATTTATACCATGATCCATTACGCAGCCGAAGAATCAGTTGACGATTTTCTCCTTTTGCTACAACCCGGTCTTGGTACCTAGAACGCTTCATTTTTGCAGTGATAACCGATGTAGTACTTTTACCCTAGCGGAGGGGATGTGCGGAGACTCCTGTGGGACCAGGACGAGCTGAAGATCCACTTGTAAAAGCGCTCTTCTTTTGCAAGTTAGCTGAAGCCGGCCCCGCGGAAAGCGCAGCATATTCCCGCCGCGCTCGCCTAGCACAAAAAAACGGGCAAACTCACCACTAAAGAAAGCAAACTCCTTTACATCATCCATCTTATCGGTACTCTCGTTCATTCAAGGTCAAAATCATTCCAAGTCCTATTATATCAAGGATTATAAACTTTCCTAGCTTATAAAAAACAATCCCTATTCGAAATAGGGATTGTAGGGATAGCTTTATTTACAAGAGTCTCCTTCACAGAAACTTCCTGGTTCCATCTCAAACGATTTTTTGGTTTCTTTTTCGGTTTCGGCAATCTTTTCGATAGCCTGCATAAATGTTTCAACCGGCTGTGCCCCAGAAATAGCGTATTTATGATTGATCACAAAAAAGGGTACACCGGTAATGCCCAATGATCTTGCCTCTGCTTCATCTTTACGTACGTCTGCTGCGTAATATTCCTCGTTATTAATGATTTGCGCTACCTCATCTTGATGAAAGCCTAACTCCTTTGTAATCGCCATTAATGTATCTGCGTTTCCAATATCCTTGGATAGTGTAAAATAGTGATATAAGACGGATTCTACATAGGCCGTTTCCTTATTAACAGAAGCAGCGTATTTGCTTAAGCGATGGGCAAGAAATGTATTACCTGGTTTCATCGTATCAAAAACAAAATCAAGCCCGATTGCCTTGGCTTGTTCACCAATTTGTTCGTTGGCTTGCTTTGCTTGAGAGGCTGTCATATTATATTTTTCAGCTAATAGATCATGCATGTTCTTTCCACTATAGGGCGGAGCATCAGGATCTAATTCAAAGCTTTTATGTGTGGTAGTAATATTTAAGTCTTCAGGAAAACGCTCGATTGCTTGCTGTAAACGTTTCGTACCAATATAACAGAAAGGACAGGCAAAATCGCCCCATATTTCAATCTGCATCTAAAACACCTCACTTAAGTTTCATTCCTATTTTGCCACAAATATAACAGGCAAGAAAGGAATCTGCTTAATGGAGATAAAAGTCATCTAATAAAAATGTAAATCCTGATATCTCACACTCTAAGGTTATATCATTGGAAGGGTTTGAAGGAGATGATAGGGAATACATCTCATTTTATCATATAGCAATTGCCTGCAAGACGACTACTGCAAAAAAAGAGGGAGATAATGGGTATTATGAGCAGATGGAACAGCCAATTGTAATTGAGGAAAACATCCTAATCCACTAAATGAAGTTTCCTTACTGGTTTTTATTTATCATTGTTTATTGTGTTATCTTGATCTTGATCAGATATTTTGTCGATAATTTCTTCTGTCATTTCTGCATAGCTCTTGTTTTTGAAATCATCATAGAATTCTTCCTTCATATCATCGTAAATCTGCTCTTTAAAATCGTCATAGAAATCATAAAAAAGCTAGGTCTTTAGGAAGACCTAGCTATGATTCATTATAGATTGGTTGATACCTCTGCATTCTCGCGTAGTTCGCTGATAAGTCCTTGAACTACTTCTGCTCTCTTTTGATTAATAACTTGTTGTTCTAAGTTCGGTTGTGCTTCTTCAAAAGAAGGAATACTTTGTTCCTCCCCCGATTCACTCTGTTGACCTTGCTGCTCTTGTTGGGCAACCAATTGGTCGTATAGTTCTTGCATTTCTTCTTCACTTGCTTCTAAATCTCCAGATTCATTGTTGATCAAAGTGTCTAATTGGACTTGTGATTCTACCTGCTGCATAAATTCTTCTTCACCTGTTCCTTGTTCTTCTAATGCAGCGATCAAATCTTCCCTTGATTCAAAGTTATTTTGTTCGATCAAACCGTCTATCGTCGAGTTTACTTCATCTTCTGAGGCTTCTATACCTTCATTGTTCGCTTCTTGAACCAACAATTCTTGTCCAATTAAGCTTTCCGCTACTTGCTGTTTTAGTTGATCTTGATCCAGTTCTTCACCGGTCATTTGCATTTGCATGGCCATTTGTTGAAATTGAGACGTATAGGCTGTTTCGAACTCATCCTTGGAAATCTCCTCGCCATTGACTTCCGCTACAGTATCTGGAACACCCTCTAAGTCTGGCTCAGGCATTTCAGGCATTTCGCCACCGCCTTCTGCGCCACCTTCTGCTTGCTCCTCTGTATTTGAATCGCCCGCTTCCTCACTATTATCATCTGATGCGCCATCATCATCGTTACTACAAGCAGCTAATATCGTAAACATGAATAGAAACGCAATACTCCATATGGTTTTTTTATTCATCTAGATTCATTCCTTTCTCTTGTTATTTCTTTGGCGAGTGTAGCACAGTTTGTCCCAAAAATAAAACCGAAATCATTGGCAAAATACCTTTGTAAACACTTTGTAACCTTTTAAAAGCTTATATGATAGGGTTTTATACTGTTTTTACAAGGAGAAAGCTAAAAAGTGTAAAATTTATGGAAAGCAGAAAACAGAATAATGGAAGATGCTAAGTCCCTTCCTATCATCTTTTTAAAACTAAATAAGTTGAATGAAATAATGCCTCATGGATCAAACGAGAGATACTATCGGGAAATAAAACGAGCACAGACGTGCTTGTCACACATTTTTGTTACATTTATAAGTTCAACTTATATAGAAATTATCATCCAAATTTACGCTAAGTTAATTATATTTTGTGCATTAATTAGTTTTTTATACCTAATAAAAAAGAATCAAAAAATGATAGTTAACTATTGAAAAATATGATATGATTATTTTTGTTATTTTTTTCATATAAAAAGGAGCATTTAATATGAAGAAACTGTCTAAAAATAAGTATAAAATACCTGCTATTATGCTCGCGCTGCTCATTATCCCAAGTACAATTGTAGGTTATTTCTCGTACCAGCAAACAGAAGTGCTGGAAAAAGCCATTATAGAAAAGGATGATATTGTAGAGACATTACCCAAATATCAGGATGTATTTAATACATACGAACAAAAGTTAACCGAATTATCCGAATTAGAGGAAATGGATTATCAACAGGTGGACTTAAGTGATCAACCGACAAATACGTATCCTAATATGCCAGAAGTGAATGATCCGCTATTAACAAGCTATTATGAGGAGACACTGTCAGACCAGATGCATTCGGATGATTATATGATTAATTTATATATTGGTACAACGGAAGGTGCTTTGTATTTAAGTAATATTACCGAAGAATTGAGGATGTCTGATTATAATGCAACAGAAGCAGATTGGTATCGACAAGCAATAGAATCACCGGAAACGGTCATATGGTCAAAGCCATATATAGATAACTTGACAGGCAATCCGGTTGTTACTTTTGCTAAAACGATCTATGATGAAAACAATCAAGTGGTTGGCGTGCTTGCCTCTGATTTTGATATGCATGCATTAGCGATGCAAATGCGTCAAGATATTTTACAGACGACTGTCATAACTCTGATACTCTCTACAGTGATTGGACTGGCGATCATTATCTTGTTTGTCCGTGTCATGAATTATAATATTAAGGCAATGATAGAAGAATTAGATCGTTTGTCTAGTGGGGATTTGTCGGGTGAAAAAGTAAAGGTGAAAGGTAAAGATGAATTTGCTGATTTAGCTGATTCCTTGAATAAGATGAAGGATAACCTATATGTAATGATTAACCAAGTAATGATTGCCACCGGTCAAGTGATGCAGCAGGGAACTATACTAAGTCAAGCCTCTGATCAAGTCAAACAAGGCAGTGAACAGATTGCGGCAACGATGGAAGAATTGGCGTCTGGTACAGAGTCTCAAGCTAGTCATGCAAGTGATTTGGCGACATCTGTGGATCAATATAATCTGAAGGTGAAAACTGCTGCGAAAAGTGGCACAAATGTAAGTAGCCAAGCTCAAGAGATGAAGGAATTAAGTGAACAAGGCAGACAAGAACTACAAGTGACGATCGATCAAATGAAAATAATTTATCAAACGGTACATGATTCCTATCAACGAGTTTCTGGGCTGGACAGGCGGACAGAAGAAATCGATAAGATTGTGGTCGTGATTAAAGAGATTGCCGAGCAGACTAATCTATTAGCATTAAATGCGGCGATTGAAGCAGCACGCGCTGGGGAAGCTGGTAATGGCTTTGCCGTAGTAGCGGATGAAGTAAGGAAATTAGCGGAACAGGTGACAGATTCGGTAACAGATATTACAGGACTAGTCGGTAATATTCAAACGGAATCAAATGAAGTGGCCTCCTCTTTAGAAAATGGGTTTAAAGAAGTGGAGAAAGGAACAGAGCAAATAGGAACTACTGGAGAAAGCTTTCAACAGATAAATACCTCGATTTCAGGGATGGTCAATCATGTTGAATTGATGGTACATGAACTGGAATTGGTACAAGAGAATAGTCAAAACATGAAAAAATCAGTTGATGAAATCGCGGCAGTAAGTGAAGAATCGGCAGCGGCTGTACAAGAAACGGCTGCCTCCGCCGAACAAGCTAATCAATCGATGGACGAAGTGTCCAAGAGTGCAGTAGAATTAGATAAATCAGCTGAGAATTTGGAAAAAGAAATCAGTAAGTTTAAGATTATTTAATGAATAAAGAAAACGGCGGTGTGAACTTTGTCGTTTTCTTTTTATAAGAGAAACTCAGCAACAATGACTGTATGAACATCTAGGATTTAGAAATAGAAAGACAAATATGTTAAAATGTTTACGAAATATAGCGTGTGAACTCATAAATATCAGAGGTTTGGTCACTTTCACAAAAATTTCATGCTTTATTGTCATTAAATTAAATGACAAATAAACAAAAACATTGCTATACTGTAGATGAATATAGCTTGATTGGAGAGATGAAAATGCAAGAAATACATACAACAGAATTAGCCGAGAAATTATCTAATGATGAAACGTTGGCGGTTATTGATGTCAGAGAAGATGACGAGGTTGCAAGAGGCATGATTCCCAATGCCAAGCACATTAAGCTGGGTGAGCTTCCAGAGCATTTAACGGAGCTGGATGACCAGACAGACTATTACATTATCTGCCGTTCTGGCGGCAGAAGCTCGAGAGCGGCTCAATATTTATTGGCCAAAGGATATCAGGCTATCAATGTTGATGGCGGTATGCTTGCCTGGAATGGTGAAACCGTTGTGCCGAGCTAAACAAAAAACAGACAACTTGGTGATGTTGTCTGTTTTTTTTATGGGTTAAGAATAAAACTCATCTATGAGGATAATTATTTTCAAAGCGGGTCGTCCAGCAACAAGCTCGGGCTTTCCTCCGTTGTACGATAACTCAACATCGGCGCCTACACTTACTCTGCCCAGTTCATACATTTCTGAACGAGCATTTTGTGCTTTTGTTCTTAGGAGTGTATAAAGTCGCCATTACAATTTGGTGTTATTGTGCAATGGTAGATCTGATGACGACCAAAACAAGTGGAAAACTTGAAAAAATGGTCGTCATCCCCAAGGAAGATGGGAGTACATTTATTAAAATGCTCCTTTAAATTATACTAGTTCATCAAGCAGTTCTTCTAGTTTCATTCCTCTCGAAGCCTTTAAGAGTACAACCGTTTGTGGATGCAAGAGAGGGGTAACAGCCGCAACTAGTGTTTCTTTATCCATAAATGATGTGACTTGTATTGAGGATTTTGTTTCTTTAATTCCTTTGGCAATCTCCTTACCCAGTTCCCCGTAAGTATATACATAGTGAATTCCTTGTTCCGCAATGAAATGTCCGATTTCTTGGTGAAGCTCCTTCTCGGCTACACCTAACTCCAACATGTCTCCAAGAATGAGAATCTTACTGGTATATCCTTTTAAGGAATCAATGAGTGAGATAGCTGCCCGCATCGAGGTGGGGCTGGCGTTATAGGCATCGTTGACAATAAGTGACTGTTTTTTACCCTGAATTGTCTCCATTCGCATAGCCGTTAGCTGTAAATTGGTTAATTGCTGCTTTATCTCGTTTTCATGAACGCCAAGATGGATCGCAGCCAAGATAGCAGCCATCGCATTTTTTACATTATGAATCCCAAGAACAGGAAGGTAAAGGGTGCTATCTGGAAATTGATTAACGATAAACTCTGTTCCATCACCCTTTAGTTCAATCGAGAGCGGGTAGATGTCGGATGTCTTCGATTTACCAAAGGATTTACAAATAAAAGGGGTTTGATCCTCTGTCAACTTTTGTTGCAATAAAGGTTCATCCCCGTCATAGATAAAAAGTCCTTCTTGACTAAGGTTCGAGGTGATTTCAAATTTCGCCTCTGCTATTCGCTCTCGTGATCCCAATATTTCCATATGTGACTCACCAATATTGGTAATAATCGATATATTCGGACAAGCAATATCTACTAATTTAGCAATTTGCCCAATATCACTCATTCCCATTTCTAACACCATAATCTCCGTATCCTCGTCTAAAGTAAATAGCGAGAGTGGGAGTCCTTGCTGGCTGTTATAATTTCCTTGCGATTTCTGTACTTTAAAATGTCCGCTTAATACTTGAGCGACCATGTCTTTAGTAGAGGTCTTGCCATTGCTTCCTGTGATTCCAATGACCTTGACGCCGGTTTCTATGCGATAGTTTTTTGCCAAGTCCTGCATGGCTTGTAAGCTGTCATCCACAAATAATAAAGGGACATCTTTTGGTGGATTAGGAACATCCTTTTGCCAAAAAGCAGCAGCTGCACCATTTTCATAGGCCTGTTCAACAAATTGATGTCCATCGACGTTTGCCCCGGTGAAAGGGATAAAAAGCTGTCCCTCCTCAATCGAACGAGTATCAATCGATACCCCGGTCATTGTTCTGTTGCTGTACTGATTGGAGGAAAGCTCAGCGTTTGCCATCACAGCTATTTGTGATAAGGTTCTATTAATCATTTGGTACGCTCCTATTCATCCATAGTATATCGAATATTCATTTTCTCTTGATGTTTTTCCAAGGCCAATTCTACTAATCTATTAATGAGTGCAGGATAATCTAAACCGCTATGTTTCCATAATAACGGGAACATGCTGAATGGGGTGAACCCTGGCATGGTATTGACTTCATTAACCAGTACTTCACCATCTTTCGTTAAAAAGAAATCCATTCTGGCTAACCCAGAACAATCTAAGGAACGATAGGCATGCTTTGCCATTTGCTGCATTTGATCATAGGTTTCTTCTGGGATATCTGCTGGAATAATCAAACCAGTATTACCATCCTCATATTTGGATTGGTAGTCATAAAATTCTGTACTGGCAACAATTTCTCCTGCTACGGAACAGGCTAGATCATCATTTCCAATAACACCCATTTCAATTTCGCGTGCATCGACCCCTTGTTCAACAATGATTTTCCGGTCATATTGGAAGGCTTCACGTACCGCTTCATCCAATGTCTCACGATTGTTGCATTTACTAATACCTACACTTGAACCCAGGTTGGCAGGTTTAACAAAACAAGGATAGTTTAGCTCTGATTCTATTTGTTGCACAAGAGTATCTTGATTTTCTTCCCATTCTTTGTGGAGGAACCCTATATATCGAACTTGCGGTAATCCTGCTTGAGCAAAAATGGCCTTCATCGTGATTTTGTCCATTCCAGTAGAAGAAGCTAACACGCCATTTCCAACATAAGGTAGATCAAGCAGTTCCAACAGACCTTGCACGGTACCATCTTCACCGTTTGGACCATGTAATAATGGGAAAACGACTTGATTTGTTTCGGTTTCTTCTAGTTTATTTAAAGTAAGTGGAGAAACAGCCGTTTGATCGGTCGTTTCAATAAGGTGTTGAATATCTGTTACCTTCCCATCTATAGCAGGAACTTTATTCCAACCACCCTTTTCATCGATGAAAAGGGGCTGGATGTTGTAACGATCCTTATCAACGGCGTTCATAACTGCTTTTGCCGTTTGTAAGGATACTTGATGTTCCGCTGATTTACCACCAAATAATAGGTGCAATTTTGTCTTCATGATAACCTATACCTCCAACATAATTAACTTTTTCTGCTATCCATTTACAATGGGTAATACCTTTATAATGTTTATGTCACATCCTTAAGTATACATCTTGTTTGGGGGAATTCACAATAAGAAGTTATATCCTTTTTGACAGGATAAAAAAACTCCCTACAAAACTGAACTGCATATTATGGAACATGCAGTCCAGCAGGGGAGAGGATTTTTAACTTATTATTTGTTTAAGCACAGATAGGGTTCTCTGTAGTTGGGGAGAGGGTCGTAACAACTTTGCCTCGACCCCTTCGACAGGTATTTCATTTGTTATTCATGAAAGTGGAAATGGGTTAGCAATAGAAAGAAGCCCCTACAATAATTAACAAAATGAAAAGCACAACGATTAAAGCAAATCCACCGCCGTAACCGCCAGTCTGACATTCATTGCCATAACCACTGCCATAGCCACCACATGGGTTGTAACAGCCACCGTAATAACTCATACTGATCAAACCTCCTTGTGTTTTATCACTATATAATGTATGTTTGTTCCGGTTGAAGGTTAAGGCAAATAACCATTTTTTTATAAAATGGGCGAATGCCATAGGAAATGTATTACTTCATTTTACTCTCTTATCACATATCGACTTGACAAAAGCAAGTCAAATCATGCTGAAATCCTCCGGTCCTTCATTACTCACCAAAAACAGATCCTGAATTGTTGATTCTTTCAAAATCAATCTAAATCCTATAATATCAAGAATTATCTGTTTTTTTGCCCTAGAAAAAAGACTTACACCAGGTAAGCCTTTTTAAAGCTTTAAAAAGCATGAACATTCTAAATAAAGAGAACAGGGAACGTTTTCGCTACCTACTTTGTAATACCGAGTTGTTTTAAACCATTATAAATACCTGAGTCTTCAACTGAGGTTGTTTGTCGGTTAGCAAAGGGTTGTAATTCCTTATCGGCATTCCCCATGGCAAAACCTTCTCCAACAAAAGCAAGCATATCCTTGTCATTCATCCCATCCCCAAAGGCAATCGCTGTTTCAGACGGTAAATTTAAATGGGCCAGCACTTTTTTGACGGCTTCTCCTTTATTGACACTTTCCCGGATAACGTCATAGCCGTTTTGAATTGCTGCCACATTAATTTTGGAAAAATAGATGTCATGACCTGCAAGCTGATACTTATGAAGCTCTTCTGGTCTTAGGTTCACAATGGTTATACCAAGAATTTCTTCTCGGAAGCTTTTGTGATAGCTCTTATAATTATAGAGCCCGAAATAGTCGATAAACTCTTTCATATAGGGTTTTGTATCATTGGTTAGCAGGTTCAACTGGCTGGTGTAGAAAACTAACTCATCATCGTTTTCTTGGGCCACTTGTAGATAGAAATCAATAACCTCAGGTGAAATAGGTTCATCTACTACTGTAAAACCCTCATAGATAGCCAGTGCCCCATTATAGCCTACAAAAGAATGAACGTTTAATTCCTTTGCGATATCCTGAATTTCATGAATCGGTCTTCCCGTTGCAAGAAAGACCTCAACCCCATTAGCTTGTGCCTGTTTTATAGCCTCTTTAGTAGATGGCTGGATGGTATGATCACTGCGTAGTGTGGTACCATCAATATCTAAAAACAGTGTTTGATACTTTTCCATGTTGATTTGTCTCCTTTTCCACACCTAAAACGTCAGGTTATCTAATTCTTTTCCACTTGTTTCTTCATATCCTTTCATGTATTTAATCCGGCGTTGGGCAGCGGTTTGATTCACTTGCTCATCGGCATGATAAGAAGAACGTACAAGTGGTCCAGCTTCACAATGTGTAAACCCTTTGGATAAGGCGATTTGTTTGAGCTCTTGAAACTCATCAGGATGATAATAACGTTCTACTTTCAAATGTTTTTTTGTTGGTTGCAAGTATTGGCCGATGGTCATAATATCAACATTGTTAGCCCTAAGGTCATCCATTGCTTCGATGATTTCTTCCTTCGTTTCTCCAAGTCCAACCATAATACTGGATTTGGTTGGCGTATTAGGGGCAATCTCTTTGACTCGTCTCAATAGTTCAAGAGAGCGGTCATACATGGCAATCGCCCGAACTTTTTTGGTTAATCTTCTGACGGTCTCAATATTATGATTGAAGATATCTGGCTCACTGTCCATTAAGGTATGTAAGCTTTCGTAATCTCCTTTCATATCAGAAGGGAGGATTTCGATGGTACAGCTGGGCACATTTTTATGGATTTGACGTACTGTTTCCGCAAACACAGCCGCTCCGCCATCTTTTAAGTCATCACGAGCAACGGCGGTTACAACCACATGCTTTAGCCCCATAATTTCAACGGACTCCGCCACACGTTTTGGCTCGCCCCAATCTAACTCATTCGGAAGACCTGTCTTCACGGCACAAAAACGACAACCTCTCGTGCAGGTGTCTCCTAAAATCATAAAGGTAGCGGTCTGTCGCTCACTCCAGCATTCGTGAATATTAGGGCATTTAGCCTCTTCACAAACCGTATTTAGTCGTTTGTCACGCATAAGGTGTTTTAATCGATTATAGGATTTGTTGGTATTGATTTTGATTTTTAACCATTCCGGTTTACGTAGGTGTTCTTCTTGTTTTGCCATCTGATCATCGACTCCTATCTAGAAAGATTCCATTCATCTTTTAAATATTTGTTTTTCATTAACGCATGGATTTCTTGCTCTTGTTCCGTGGATAAGTGAAAGGCTTCCAATTGAATGTCCAATCCTTGTTCAAAACCTTCTTTAAACGCTTGTTTAGCTTCCTGTAGACTGACTGCTCTTTCGGCAGCTTTGTCGATAGAGATTGCCTTATCATTAAAGGCATTACGTGCTCGTTGTTTTACTCGCTCATTCCGGTAGACGAAGAGATCATACAATCGATCATTATCGACAGACAAAGGGATGGAACCGTGTTGAAGGATGACCCCTTGTTTTCTGGTTTGGGCACTTCCGGCGGCTTTCTTTTGATCCACTACAAGCTCATACCAAGAAGGTTCTTCAAAACAAACAGCAGATTGCGTAGTGCTTCGTTGATTATCAGGTATAGCAAACTCGGCTTGAATCCCCAAATTTTGAAACCCAGCAAGCAGCCCTCTGGATAAGATCAAGTAAGCTTCTTTAACCGATTTTGGCATCTTGGGGTGCTGCTCTGATACAATCACGCTATAGGTTAGTTCCTGATCGTGCAGGACTGCACGTCCACCAGTTAACCTTCTAACTACCGGAATACCATTTCTTTTGGCGGCATCTAAATCTATTTTATTTTTCGTTTTTTGGAAATAACCAATGGAAAGTCCAGCAGGTAACCATTCATAAAAACGAAGAACTGGGGGGATTTTCCCCTCACTGTGCCACTGGAGCAAGCATTCATCCACTGCCATGTTATAAGCTGGTGTTTGTTTACTACTATCTAAAAAGAACCAAGTTTCTTTCATAACATTATGCGTTTCTCCACTGAAGAGAAGCGAACCTCCTTTAACTGTACTAATTGTTTATATTACTACTTATGGTACAGCTTGCCTTATATTATGTCAAAGAATTAATGTGAAGGAAAGGCTTGCAACTTGTGATATAGTAGAAAGTGTTACTGACTAATTGAGGAGACATACATAAATGAGTGGATTTAACGAACAATTTCTTATTTCGATTACGATTGTGATGATCGGTTATGTATTAAAAAGAGTTCAGCTTGTAAAGGAAAAGGATGGGGAAGGCATTGCTAGGGTTATTTTCAATCTAACGTTACCATGCTTGATTATCGTAACGTTCAACGATGTGACATTCGCACCCTCTTTATTTTATTTAGTTGTTATTGCCTTTGTTTACGGTTTGATATGCGCAGGATTAGCTCTTTTTGTGTTTCGTAAACATTCTCGGGAGGTGAAAGGAACCTTTGGAATGATGGTACCAGGCTTAAATATTGGTCTGTTTGCGTATCCATTAGTGGAAGGCCTCTTTGGATTGGAAGGCCTCAAATATTTTGGCATGCTAGATGTTGGGAATGCTTTCATTGTTTTTGGATTAACTTATATTATTGCAGGGTATTTTGCCAGTGGATCAGGTACATTGGAAATGCGCTCGATTGCCGTGAAATTATCGAAGTCTGTGCCATTAATGACGTATTTCCTTGTATGCCTCATTAATTTATTTGGCTTATCCTTACCATCGACGTTCATTGATATTACAAACGTTATCTCTGTAGCGAATATGCCGCTTTCCTTATTATTATTGGGGTTGTATTTGAACTTCTCCTTTGCTAAAGGTTATGGAAAAATGTTAGTTGCTTTCCTAGCCACCAAGTATGGATTAGGATTGATAATGGGAACGGCATGTTACCTTCTGCTGCCAGTGGACGAAATGTTTAAATTTACTTTACTAATTGGTTTTATTTTGCCAACTCCAGCTTCTGTATTACCGTATTCCATTATGTTCGGCTATAATCAGCGGCTGGTGGGAACTGCTTCAAACTTAACCATGATCGTGAGCTTTGTATTAATTTGGGTCATCGTTAATGTGGTTATGTGAAACACCTGTTAACAGTTTAAGCTATCTCCACCATAAAGGCAGGGAAATTTACGAGTACTTAATGATGTGGAAAAGCGTTTTAAAAAGGGAGTGATAGTGTGTTTGACTTAAGTATGTGGGAATGGATCGTGGTTATTTTTGCAGGATTGCTTATTGGCTTTTCTAAGGCAGGAGTAGCAAGCATGGGGATTTTAGTAGTCACCATTTTTATGTTGCTTTTTCCAGCGAGAGAATCAATCGGTATTTTACTTCCGTTATTAATGGTTGGAGATTTATTTGCTGTAATCTTTTATCGAAGAAATGTAGTTTGGCGCTACTTATTATCCTTGCTTCCTTGGGTATTACTCGGTATTTTACTTGGTTATTTGGTATTAAATGTGGTGACAAGTGAACAGTTAAAGCCGATGATTGGAATACTAGTGCTTGGATTAATTATTTTACATATGGGTCAGAAAAAATGGGGAGAGCGTTTTGTTGAAATGCTGCCGGAATCCAAAATCTTCACTTACAGTATGGGTATATTAGCTGGTTTTACCACGATGATCGGCAATGCAGCTGGGGGAGTAATGACCATTTATTTACTAGTGAAAGGTCTGCCAAAAAAAGAATTTGTTGGTACCGGGGCATGGTTTTTCTTATCGGTTAATATTATAAAATTTCCTTTTTATATGTCACTTGGCATTATTACAACGGAATCACTAAGCTTTAATGCTCTATTAATTCCCGTTATCTTGATTGGTGCGCTAATAGGTGTGAAAATAATTCAAATCATGCCTCAAAAGGTATTTCAGACATTGGTGTTGTTGTTTGCAGCTATTGGGGCGATTCGGTTATTGTTTGGATGAGGCACTTTCATATGCAAAACGAATGTATTTGATAGAAATCGGCAGAGGCAGGTTTATGTTGCTTCTGCCGATTTCATTTCTTTCATAAATACTTCGGTTATGCACTTCACTGAAGAAGCGTTTATTTAATTCTCTCTCAGTGCCTGCTGAATATCTTCTTTCAAATCTTCCACATGCTCAATACCAACGGAAAAACGAAGTAATTTGTTACAAATCCCACGTTTTTGTAATTCTTCTTGCGGAATATCGGCATGTGTTTGTGTCGTAGGATAAGTAATAAAGCTTTCTACACCACCCAAACTTTCTGCAAAAGAGATAATCTTTAGTTTTTCTAAAAATGAAGCAACCAGCTTATTATCAACTACACGAAAACTAATCATAGCACCTTTTCCTGGATAAAGGACTTCTTCAACTTGTGGTTCTTTGTTTAAAAATGTCACCAGTTCTTGTGCGTTAGCTTGTTGTTGCTCTAGGCGCAGCGGCAATGTCTTCATGCCTCGGATCAACAGCATACAGTCTAAAGGTGACAGTACAGCACCAATGGCATTATGTAAATAGGTAAGTCGCTCTGCTAAGGACTCCTCTTTGACAGCAACGAGTCCTGCTAAGACATCATTGTGTCCACCCAGATATTTAGACGCAGAGTGAATAACAATATCGGCACCCAACAATAGTGGCTGTTGAAGGTAAGGGGTATAGAAGGTATTATCTACAATAAAAAGCAGATGATGTTTTTGGGCAATAGCAGCCACTTCTTCTATATCAATTTCCATCAATAACGGATTGGTAGGTGTTTCAATGAATAGTGCCTTGGTGTGACTGGTGATTTTTTGTTCTATATCATTGGGATCGGTATAGACTGGCTTTATCTCATATGCCTTTTGTAAATGCTCAAACAAACGATAACTGCCACCATAGATGTCTTCTGTAACGATAATTTCATCCTGCTGTTTGAATAACGAAAAAATCAATTGAATAGCTGCCATTCCAGAGGCACAGGCAAATCCCCTTACGCCACCTTCCAGCGTGGCAATCGCTTCTTCAACGATTTCCCTGGTAGGATTAGCAGTTCGGGTATAGTCATATCCCGTTGATTGACCAAGGGTTGGGTGTTGATAAGCTGTCGATAGGTATATTGGAGGTTCTACCGCTCCTGTTCGTACGTCCTTGCGATTGCCGATTTGAGCAAGCAATGTTTTCATTCTGTTCATTGGTTTTCATCCTTTCGCTGTAAAAATCAAAAAGAAGTCTTCGATAAGCAGAAGACTTCTTGTGTACTAAGATAGTATTCTCTCATCTGTCGGTAGTTAGCCGCCTGGAATTAGCACCATACATCTTTATGCTGGTTGCTGAGGTGTCATCGGGCCAGTCCCTCTACCTCTCTTGATAAGATTATTATTTATAGGATTTTCATACACGCATCATATCCTATAATGAGGAAGATTACAAGCCTATTTTATAAAATTTTTTGGTTATCCTATTGACAGAAGACGTAGAATCCTTTATATTTAGGATCAACTAATAACAGGAAATAAATGAAAACCTATATTGTTTTTCTTATCCAGAGGGGAGAAGGGAACTGGCCCATTGAATCCCCAGCAACAGGCTTTATGTACTGTGCTAAATCCAGCAAGTAATTGGCAGATAAGAGGTGTACTTCCTACTTAACTGAAGCCAAGTAGGATTTTTTCATTATGAGGTAAAACAAGCAAACGTGTGGGAGTAATGAATAGAAATGGTAGTAAAGAGATTACTACTTCATTTTTTGATCATTAATCCAAGTTTTCTTATCGGTATAAATGAATTAAAGAAATTGATGGACTGAAGGTTGGGATAAGATGTTAACGATCATAGCAATTGTAGCGGCTTGTTTATTTGCTTTTAATATCGGTGCAAGTGGTTCTGCTGCTAGCATGGGGATTGTCTATGGGGCAAAAGTAATTACCAAACGACAACTTGCCCTTCTGTTAGCTGGGATAGGGGCAGTAGTTGGTAGTGTATTCGGAGGACAGTACGTGACAGGTACTCTCGGTAAAGGTATTATCCCTGAAGATATCATGACAGTGAAAGTCGCTTGTATCATTTTATTAGTATCAGGTTTCACCTTGCTGGTTACCAATTACATCGGAATTCCCTTATCAACAAGTGAAGTAACAGTGGGTGCCATTGTCGGAGTTGGCTTAAGTTTTAGACAGGTAAATGTGGACACGATTGCCATGATTGTGTCTTTCTGGGTGATTGTCCCAGTAGCGGCTTTCCTTATTCCTTACTTTCTAGAAAAGGTCAAGCGCGTCTTGTCTAAAAAGATGAATTACCGGCCACCGGTAAAACTATTAGCCGTCATATTACTTATTACCGGGATCGTGGAGGCTATTGCAGCAGGGATGAATAACGTGGCCAACGCTTTAGCGCCATTAGTGGGATCAAATATTGTGTCGATGGAAGCTGGATTGCCGCTTATTGCGATTGTAGTGGCCTTAGGCAGTATCTTTTTTGGTGGGAAGGTTTTAGAAACCAACGCCAAAAAGATTACCTCGTTGACTTTGGGGAATGGAATTGTCATCTCAGGTGCTACAGGAAGCCTTGTGGTGGGGGCTTCGTTTTTAGGTATTCCTATACCAATGACTCAAATAACTACTGCTGCGATTGTAGGTATTCAGGCAAGTAAAGATAAGAAGAAGGTTTGGAAGCAAAAGATCATTCATCAGATTGCAAAGGTATGGATTACCTCGCCGATTGTATCTTTAGTCATTGCCTTTGCTCTAACGGAAATATTGGTGCAATATAGTTATAATCAGGTTATTATCCTCACCTTAGCCATTTTTGCAACGTATATTTTAGTAAGATATAGAGAAAGACCGACAAAAGTGATAAGAGAGAAAGGATGGGAACAACATGGGGAAAGTCTACTTAGTGGGAGCAGGACCAGGAGATGAGGAATTAATAACCATAAAGGGATTGAGAGCTATTAAAGAGGCGGATGTCATCTTATATGATCGCTTAATTAATCCTAATCTTTTACAACATGCCAAAGTGGAGACAGATCTCATTTTTTGCGGAAAAGAACCTAATAAGCATGGCTTGATTCAAGATCGAATCAATGAACATTTGCTATTCCACGCTAAGCTGGGTAAGGTTGTCACTCGATTAAAAGGTGGGGATCCTTTTATTTTTGGCAGAGGTGGAGAAGAGGCCGTTGTACTTGAGGAAAACCAGGTTGATTATGAGGTAGTACCGGGGATCACATCCGGTATCAGTGCTGCTGCCTATGCGGGGATCCCATTGACTCATCGGCATGTAAGTGGTTCCGTTAGTTTTATCAATGGTGCTAACCCTGATGAAAGATCGAATGAAGAATGGGTGCATCTCGCTAATGGTGCAGATACGCTATGCTTTTATATGGGGATCAAGACATTTCCAGTGATATGCGAGAAGCTACTGCAAGCAGGACTAAATCCAGCTGTTCCTGTTGCTATTATCCATTGGGGAACCTTCTCTCATCAAAAAACGATCAAAGGTGATTTGGCTTCTATAACGGAGAGGTTGAATGAGGTAAGTAATCCGTCTATGGTTGTAATTGGAGAGGTTGTCCAATTGAGTGAACAATTGAAATGGTTTGAGCGTATGCAAACTCAACAAGCAGAAATCCAGGTTTAACGATAGGTTATCGTATCTGTCATTAGGTTAGAAGATTCGAGGTCATCCTCTTATCGAAAAAATGACTAGTGGTCTAAGTTTGCCACTAGTCATTTTTTAATGCATCCGATATGTGCTTCTGATCATTGTCCCAGTCCCATTGCGGATTAATTCGGTCGATAAATTTCTGCAGCTGCTGTTCGGTTAGGTCTCTTTTACCGTTGGAATTATTGAGATAGGATTTTAATTCCCAATCGCCACCCTTTTTATTAGTAAAAGTTCGCCATTTAACGGTAAAGATGTAATCATTTCCATTAATATCGGCATGAACAAGTAAAATATCATTGTGTAAAATAAAATTGCTTAGCTTCATGATGTACACCCCCTATTCTTATCATACCATAATGAAGAAAGACTAAGAAGTTTATTTGGTATCTGGCTTTGTCATTACTAAGAGATATTGAAGATGTTAGGTAATTGTATCTTCCATTGGTATCTTCTTTGTAGCGTTGTCGAATAACGTACGTTTAAGTCAAAACATACAAATGCGCGTTTCTTCAAAGTCTTATTGCTTGGGTATCGATACTTTCGGGAAAAACCATAGAATGATAAACGTAAGCGTACCAATTAAAAACAAGCCTAGATATACCGTATGTAGTGCATAAGATAGCCCATCTTGCATTAATGTCAAGGTATCCGACGAAATGGTGTCTTGGAGATCCTGATTTAATAAGGCATCCGTATTGGGCATATCCACATCTACAGCCTGTTGTTGATAGAAATGCTGTAGCCTGAGATTTAAGAGCCCGCCAAGTAAAGAGGCGCCGACCGCACTACCGATAACCCGCATAAACATATTTAAGGAGGTGGCTGCTCCTCGCTCTTGCCAGGATACACTGTTTTGGATGGCTACGATAAATGTTGTTGACGTGAGCCCCATGCCGACGCCTACTACTAATGAGCTAACACCTGCATAGATCGGTCCTTTATCGGCATCCAGTAAGAAAAAGAGCAATGTACCAATAAACAAGGCGATACCACCTATAAATGCTGTTTGTTTAAAACCAATTCGTAATACCAAGTGCCCTGCAATGGTGGCAGATATCGGCCAACCTACCGATAAAGTACTCAGCGTAAATCCTGCAACAATCGCTGATTCTCCCATCACCCCTTGTACAAAGGTGGGGAGAAAGCTGGATAATCCTAAAACAATCATACCGGAAAGTAAAGTAGCTACGTTGGCAATGACCATGAGTTTATTTTTCCAAAGGTGCAAGGGCATCATTGGTGCTGTGGATTTACGTTCTTGCCATATGAACAGAACGATACCAATAATAAATAATCCAAGCAAGCCTAGGGTCTCTAGAGACATCCATGCCCAATTAGTTCCGGCTTGCACAAAAACAATAACTAACGAGGAAATGGCGATAAAGAAAAGGCTGGTGCCAAGATAGTCAACCTTTTTCTTCTCCTTATTTACATCTTCGTGGAAGAATATCATCACTCCTGCCAAGCCAATTAAACCAAGCGGGATGTTAATCCAGAAGATCCAAGCCCAATGTATAAATTGAACAATAAATCCACCTAGAAGTGGGCCGACAACGGAAGAAATTCCCCAGACACTAGCTAGGTATCCTTGCACCTTAGCTCGTTCTTCGGCATTATACATATCTCCTACCATGGTGGTTACGATAGGTTGGATGGCACCTGCCCCCAATCCTTGGATAAGACGGAAAATAATCAGGGCAGTCATCGTATGAGCAAGTCCACATAATAAGGAACCGATAAGAAAAATCCCTACACCAATAACAAAAATCGGTTTTCGTCCAAATAAATCGGCTAGTTTTCCATATACCATCGTAGTTACCGCTTGCATTAATAGAAAGCTAGAAAAAACCCAGCTATATAATGAGAATCCACCTAAGTCGGAAACGATATTTGGCATGGCTGTAGCGATAATGGTTCCCTCAATGGCTGCCATAAACATGGAGAGTACCAAGGCGATTAATACGAGCGGTCGTTTTGTTTGTTTATCTACCATCATTTATTCGTCCTTTGCTGCAACTATTTGTATGTAATCTTCTCGTCTAAATTAGCGAGTATATATGATTGTTGGAACTTCCCTTTATTGTAGCAGATTCTCTTTTGGTTTGTCAGAAATAAGCTTTTTTCTGATGGCGCATGGTTAATCTACATAAAATAAGAAAGCGTTTTGGTTTCGAACCGGTTTTGATCTTTAAATAAGTGGATAGAGGAAGCTGCCACTCATATTGTTTACTTTGATTTAACTTAATGGAAACTCTAGCTTAAGATCTGTGAAAAAAAACGGTGCTTTTCATCTACAAACAGCAAGTATCTGTGCTAGAATAATAAAAAGGAAATGAGACATAGGGGGGATGAATGATGGCATTAATTACTTGTAATTTCTTTTCTGATGTATTAAATCTTAGTACAACCATGACGGTTATTCTGCCGGAAGAAACATCCAATCAAATCGGTCAAAAAAATCGACGCATGGATGGTAAGCTTCCTGTCTTGTATTTATTACACGGTTTTAGTGATGACCATACGATCTGGTCAAGGAGAACCTCGATCGAACGATATGCAGCATCATATGGTATAGCGGTGATCATGCCACAAGTGGATCATAGCTTTTATTTGGATATGAGTTATGGAAAAAAATATTGGACATTTATCGCAGAGGAATTACCCCAAAAAGCCCGATCATTTTTTCCGCTATCTGATAAACGAGAAGATAATTTTGTAGCCGGATTATCGATGGGTGGATATGGTGCATGGTTATGGGCATTGCGTCATCCAGATCGTTTTGCCGCCGCAGCTAGTTTATCCGGTGTGATGGATATTGCGACCCATTACCGCCAAGTGAAAGGTGAAAGTAACCCAGTCGCCAATGCTCTTTATCATATTTTTGCTGGTGAGGATTTAACAGATACCGATGTTGATCTTTTTTATCTGCTGCAAATGTTGAAGGAAGATAAACAAAGGATTCCAAAGTTATTCCAAGCTTGTGGAACAGAGGATTTTCTCTGGGATAGTAATAAGCGCATGTATCAATTTGCTATGGAATTAGATGTGCCGATTACAGAATCATTTAGTGCTGGAGAACATGAATGGGGCTATTGGGATACAGTGATTCAGGAAGTATTGGAATGGCTTCCAATCCAGAATAATCCAGCTAGTCGCAAAAAGCATTGAGCAAGGTTTGATTATGATAAAATCCCCCTTTTCCTGCCTAAAGAAATGGCAGAAGAAGGGGGATAAACTTAACCGTTTACTACGTCGGCGACGATTTGGTAGGATTGTTTTCTTGCTTCATGATCATAAATTTGTGAATTAATAATCACTTCATCTGCCGCAGTTTCTTCAAGGAACTGGGCAAGTTTCTCGGCGACAGCTGTCTTATCACCAATAATGGTAGACTTACTATTCACATTTTTTTCAACAGAAGCCTTTTCATATATGCTCCATTCTTGGTCAATATCATCGATTGGCGGCATTAATTGAGAAGGTGCGCCTCGTACCATCGAAAGAAATTGCTGTTGTTGTGAGGTGGCTAACCATTTGGCCTTTTCATTTGTCTCGGCTGCAATAATATTGACACCCACCATGGCATACGGCTGATTTAAGTGCTCGGAAGGTTGAAATCGATCACGATATAGGCTTAAAGCAGGTACCGTATAATCTGGAGAAAAGTGACTGGCAAAAGAAAAAGGCAGTCCTTTTTCAGCCGCTAATCGGGCACTGAAATCACTAGAGCCTAGTAGCCAGATTGGTACATTTGCTCCTTTGCCGGGAACGGCCTTGACACGCGCATCTCCTGCAAAATAGGATTCTAATTCTTCTACTTGATTAGGAAAGTCTTCTGGACTACTGTTTAGTGTCCGACGTAAGGCAAAGGCAGTTGCTTGATCACTTCCCGGTGCTCGTCCTAAGCCAAGGTCGATTCGATCAGGGTATAAGGCGTCTAACGTACCAAACTGCTCGGCGATAACGAGTGGTGCGTGATTCGGCAACATGATGCCCCCAGATCCAACGCGAATAGATTGGGTATGGCTGGCTACATGGCTAATCAACAAGGAAGTGGCAGAACTAGCAATACCGGGCATGTTATGGTGTTCGGCCAACCAATAGCGGTGATAACCAAGCTGTTCTGTGTGTTGAGCTAAGTCAGCACTGTTATTTAAAGAAGTACGGATGTCTTGTTGATAAAGAATCGGTGCTAAATCTAAAACAGAAAAGTTTACATTGGAAAATGTGGTTGACAAGTATATCACTCCTTAAGGTAATCTAATATGTAGGAAATGATACGCTGAAGGAGTGGAAAGGTCTAATAATTTGCTTAGGGGGAAGTATATGCGAAGAAAGCGAGTGTATCAATTACCAAGCAAACAAGATGGTTTTCGGATTTTGGTGGATCGTCTTTGGCCAAGAGGAGTGTCCAAGGAAAAGGCACAAATCGATGTATGGTTAAAAGAGATTGGCCCGTCCCCGGCATTGCGGAAATGGTTTGCCCATGATCCGACGAAGTTTGCCATGTTTAGGCAGAAATATATGCAAGAATTAAAAGAAGATCAGGATAAAGCAACAGCGCTGGAGTCGTTAAGAGAATATCGAAATAAATATGGTGATAACCTGACATTGGTGTATGGGGCTAAGGATGAAGTGTATAACCATGTTGTCATTTTAGAAGAATTAATCCAATAAAAAAAGCTTATGCAACTGCATAAGCTTTTTTACAAAAGCGCTAATTAGTTTTTCACTACGTTAGCAGCTTGTGGTCCACGGTTACCTTCTTCGATATCGAAAGTTACGCTTTGACCTTCTTCAAGTGTTTTAAAGCCTTCGCCTTGGATAGCAGAGAAGTGTACGAATACGTCGTCTTGTCCTTCAACTTCGATGAATCCAAAACCTTTGTCTGCGTTAAACCATTTTACTGTACCTTGTACCATATTTCTTTTCCTCCTAGTGTGAAACTTTCACACAAATGTATTACTATTCTTGCTCTTGCCCCAAAACGAACACTTTACGTTACATACTTGAAGGTGTCATCGAACAAAATAGCTAATTGCATTATAACAAGCATAGACAAAAAAAGCAACCCAAACTATGTAAATTCTTTTATTTCATGGTGATGAATTTCTTTACAGCATAGTTTTTTTATCTCGAATAACCATGCGTTTTCCTGTTCAGGCTAAGATGGCAGGGACTATTTTTTATATGGAAATAAAGCATAGAATCCTTGGTATAATAGGATTTGAAATGATGTTGACCTGGAATGAATCGTAATACCGATACGTTGGATAATGTAACGTAACGAGTCCAATTATGCCATATCGTAAAGTCATATTCTCTCCTTATCGGTAGTCAGCATTTTCTTTTGATTACATAAGTGGAATGAAATAATGTCTCATTGATCTGGTATGTGCTCTTGATCCATCCACACGAATGAATCAAACGAGGCATTATCAGAAAATCATGCGAGCAATGACTTGCTTGTCACACGTTTTTGTTACATTTATAAGTTCAACTTATATAGTAATAAAGGGCCAGATGGGGGTTGCTTGGTTTTTCTTATTACAGAAGTGCTGTAGTCCCATGTATTTTTATATGGTAAGCAAAGAAAATCCTATGAACATGGTCACGCTTTGATCTTGAACTGAATAAACAGGAAAAAATCAACTTTATTATGATTGACCATAACCACTTTGTAAATAGTATAGATATCACCGTATTAAAATTTTAAACTTGCATAGCTGTCAAATATTCAGTATGATGAAATGATGAAGATTTGTCTTATTTAGAAAAGGGGGATGTTGGTGAAAACCTCTATTTATTCATTAACACAACAACAATTGCAAGATTGGTTAATAGAACATGGTCAAAAGAAATTTCGCGCGCAACAAGTTTGGGATTGGTTATACAAAAAACGTGTGAACAGCTTCGATGAAATGCGGAATCTAAACAAAGACTGTCAATTAGTACTGGAAGAGAACTTTTACTTAGGAACGTTACAGCAGGAAATCAAACAAGAATCAAAAGATGGTACCATTAAATTCTTGTTTAAGTTAACTGATGGTAATTTGATTGAAACGGTTTTAATGAAATTTCCTTATGGCTACTCGGTATGCGTAACTACTCAAGTAGGCTGTAATATTGGGTGTTCCTTTTGTGCGAGTGGTATTCTCACTAAAGATCGCGACTTATCTGCTGGGGAAATCGTAGAGCAAATTGTCAATGTACAGAAACATTTGGACCAAAAAGAGAAACAAGAACGTGTTAGTCATATTGTAGTGATGGGTATCGGCGAACCATTTGATAATTATCAGAATACGATGAATTTCTTAAGAATTGTCAATGATCAAAACGGGCTTTCTATCGGTGCTCGTCATATTACGGTGTCAACAAGCGGATTGGCGAAACGAATTTATGATTTTGCGGATGAAAACATGCAAGTCAATTTGGCCTTATCCTTGCATGCACCAAATAATGAATTAAGAACACAAATTATGAAAATTAACCGAGCGTTCCCTCTTGAGAAACTAATGGATGCGATCGATTATTATCTGGAAAAAACCAATCGCCGGATTACCTTTGAATATATTTTATTAAAAGGAGTAAACGATCATAAACAAGAGGCGGAGCAACTTGTACAGTTATTAAAAAATAAGCGCCACTTGTCTTACGTGAATTTAATTCCTTATAACCCAGTGGATGAACACATTCAATATGATCGCAGTGAGAAACAGGCGATTTTGGATTTCTATCAAGTATTGCTTGAGAATGGAATAAATTGTGGCGTGCGTGTAGAGCACGGAACGGATATTGATGCGGCATGCGGACAGCTAAGAAGTAAGCAAATAAAGAAAGATAAACAAAAGGCATAGAGCCAAACTTCATGTAAGTAGATCCTGATCGAATGACATAACCATTATCAAAGCCTCCCTCATTTTCAATGATGAGTGGGGCTTTTTTTCGAAAAGTGGAGAGAACTTTCCATTCATCAAGTTAGAAAAATACGATAAAATCAATAACCCTGTTGTAATTTACATGTCTAGAAATAATGAAACTACAACAATAAGGGTAGTAACAATCTCCATTGCCTGTCTACAAAAGACCAAGTACATTTCTTTGCTTTTTGCATATGGTAAAACAAATAATAAATTGACAACACCCTTATTCATGATAAGATGGTATAAGCGCAATCGTTTGCGCATAAAAATAAATCAGTTACATAGGGGGCCAGACAATGCAGACACAGAAATGGTGGAAAGAGGCAGTAGCTTATCAAATATACCCAAGAAGTTTTATGGATGGGAATGGCGATGGAATCGGTGATATACCAGGGATCATAGCCAAACTTGATTATTTGCAAGATTTAGGAATTGATGTAGTGTGGATCAGCCCCATATATGAATCTCCTAATGACGACAACGGCTACGATATTAGTGATTACCAAGCAATCATGGGCGAGTTTGGCACGATGAAAGATTTTGATCGATTACTGGATGAAGTGCACAATCGTGGCATGAGGTTGATCATGGATCTTGTTATCAATCACACGTCTGATGAACACAAATGGTTTGTGGAATCTCGTTCAGCAAAGGATAATCCATATCGTGATTACTATATTTGGCGGCCAGGAAAGAGTGGAAAAGAACCGAACAACTGGGAGTCGATCTTCGGTGGGTCTGCTTGGGAATATGATGAACAGACTAATGAATACTATATGCATGTGTTCTCTCGAAAACAACCTGATTTAAATTGGGAGAACCCGGAAGTGCGTCATGAATTGTATGATATGGTCAATTGGTGGCTGGACAAAGGAATAGACGGGTTTCGAGTAGACGCCATTTCTCATATTAAGAAGACAGCAGGATTTCCTGATATGCCTAATCCCAAAAGTAAGAAGTATGTACCTTCTTTTGATGGTCATATGAATCAGCCAGGTATTGGCAAGTTTTTGGGAGAATTTGCGGAACAGACGATAAATCAATATGATATTATGACCGTTGGAGAAGCGAACGGCGTTAAGTTAGAAGAGGCAGAACAATGGGTTGGAGAAGACAAAGGCTATTTTGATATGATTTTTCAATTTGAACACCTCGATCTTTGGGATATAAGTGACAAAGGCGGATTGGATATAAAAACCTTGAAGGAAGTATTAACAAAATGGCAGAAAGGCTTGGAAGGTATAGGATGGAATGCTTTATTCTTAGAAAATCATGATCAGCCTCGTTCTGTTTCCACTTGGGGGAATGATTCCAACTATCGTGAGCGTTCAGCGAAAAGTTTGGGGTTAATGTACTTCTTCATGCAAGGGACCCCGTTTATTTATCAAGGTCAAGAGCTGGGAATGACGAATGTACAATTTGATTCGATTAACGATTATAACGATGTAGCAATTAAGAATAAATATCGACAAGAACAAAAGGAAGGAAGGTCTCACCAAGCCATCATGGCAGATATTTGGAAAGGCGGGCGTGATAACTCTCGTACACCAATGCAATGGGATGCCTCTGCAAATGCAGGATTTACCACTGGTAGTCCTTGGCTGAAAGTGAATCCAAATTATACGAACATTAACGTGGAGCAACAGCAGGAAGACCCAGACTCCATTCTTCACTTTTATAAAAAAATGATTCAACTTAGACAAGGAAATCAGCAATTCGTATACGGCACCTATGATTTAGTCGACGAAAAAAATCCACATGTATATGCTTATACAAGGAATTTAGTAGAACATGGCGCCTTAATCGTAGTCAATCTATTCGAAGAGGAAGCCAAACTGGAAATCCCAGAGGAAATTGTGAAAAAAGAACCTGTCTTAGCATTAGCTAATTTGGATCAAACAGAGTTAACTAATACATTATCTCTACAGCCTTATCAAGCCTGTGTATATATATGGTGACGTCGCATCTCCCTTGACAAAAGTCAGACATTTCTATAAACTATCAGAAAGTAAATGCCAATCATAAACTAACGTTTAGCATACATGACGATGATGAGGAATAGTAATAAAGTTCACATGTGCAGAGAGATGACGGTCGGTGCAAGTCGTTCTTGTGTCTTTATGAACTCGCCTCAGATGTCACAAAGGTGAACACAATAAGTAGCCTTTGTCGTTTTCCGCGTTAAGGAACGGAAGTGGGTGTTTGTTTGAACACTAAAGTTGGGTGGTACCGCGGGAATCTCTCTCGTCCCATTACGGGATAAGGGAGATTTTTTTGTGTTCAGAACATAGGTTTGTTTGCGGCTTAATCTTAAGATGTTGAAGGAGGAGCATTCATGTCGTTCGATCATTTGAAAATAGAGAAAAAATGGCGGAACTATTGGTTGGAAAAGAAGACGTTTGCCACAAATACAAAGTCTGAGAAAGATAAATTTTATGCATTGGATATGTTTCCTTATCCTTCCGGGGCGGGATTACATGTAGGGCATCCAGAGGGTTATACGGCAACAGATATCTTGTCCAGGATGAAGAGAATGCAAGGATATGAGGTGTTACATCCAATTGGCTGGGATGCTTTTGGACTGCCTGCTGAGCAGTATGCCTTAGATACGGGGAATGACCCTGCTGAATTCACGAAGGAAAATATTCAAACGTTTCGTCGTCAAATCCAAGAGTTAGGTTTCTCTTATGACTGGGATCGAGAAATTAATACGACCGATCCAAATTACTATAAATGGACCCAATGGATTTTTCTCCAATTATATGAGAGAGGATTGGCCTATATAGATGAAGTGCCGGTAAATTGGTGCCCAGCTCTTGGTACTGTATTGGCAAATGAAGAAGTTATCGACGGGAAAAGTGAACGGGGTGGACATCCTGTAGAGCGGAAGCCAATGAAACAGTGGATGTTGAAAATCACCGCCTATGCTGATCGTTTGTTAGAAGATTTGGAAGAATTGGATTGGCCAGAAAGTATTAAAGATATGCAGCGTAATTGGATCGGCCGTTCAGAGGGGGCGGAGGTTACCTTTACGATTGATGGTCATTCTGAATCATTTGATGTATTCACTACTAGACCAGATACTTTGTTTGGGGCAACCTATGCCGTATTGGCTCCTGAGCATCCATTAGTTGACATCGTGGTAACACCTGGACAGCAACAGACGGTCGATGATTATTTAGAAAAAATAAAAACGAAAAGCGACCTAGAACGCACGGATTTAGCAAAAGAGAAGACCGGAGTATTCACTGGTGGATATGCCATTAATCCAATTAATGGAGAAAAACTGCCAATCTGGGTGGCTGATTATGTATTGATGACTTACGGATCCGGTGCGATTATGGCCGTTCCAGCACATGACGAACGAGACTATGAATTTGCTAAAGCTTTTCATTTGAACATTGTCCCTGTTTTAAAGGGTGGAAATATAGAGAATGAGGCTTACACAGGTGATGGACCACACATCAACTCTGACTTTTTAAATGGTCTTCACAAAGAAGAAGCAATTACAAAGGCGATTGAGTGGTTAGTAGAGAATAATGTTGGGGAAAAGAAAGTTACTTATCGATTACGTGACTGGTTGTTTAGCCGTCAACGGTATTGGGGTGAACCTATTCCCATTATTCATTGGGAGGATGGAACGATGTCAGCCGTTCCAGAAGATCAGCTGCCTTTAGTTCTTCCAGAAATCGATGAAATAAAGTCATCGGGTACGGGTGAATCTCCGTTAGCGAATGTGTCGGAATGGGTTGGTGTAGTCGATCCGGAAACAGGGAAGAAAGGGCGTCGTGAAACCAATACGATGCCGCAATGGGCAGGGAGCTGTTGGTATTTCTTGCGTTATGTAGACCCGCATAATACGGAACAGTTGGCTGATCCAGAATTGCTAAAAGACTGGTTGCCGATTGATGTATATATTGGCGGAGCAGAGCACGCTGTTTTACACCTTCTATATGCTCGTTTCTGGCATAAATTTTTATATGATATTGGTGTAGTATCTACGAAGGAACCGTTCCAAAAACTTTATAATCAAGGTATGATTTTAGGCGAAAACAATGAGAAAATGAGTAAGTCCAAAGGGAATGTTGTGAACCCTGATGAAATAGTTGAAACGCATGGAGCAGATACACTTAGACTATATGAAATGTTTATGGGACCTTTAGATGCGTCTGTTGCTTGGAGTACGAATGGCTTAGACGGTGCAAGACGTTTCTTAGATCGGGTATGGCGCTTGTTTATTACAGATGATGAGACGCTTTCTGAGAAAATGACGGATAGTAATGAACCATCTGCATTGGATAAAGTCTATCATGAAACGGTAAAAGTGGTGACACACAATTTTGAAGATTTACGATTTAATACCGGTATTTCTCAGATGATGGTGTTCATTAATGAAGCTTATAAAGCTGATCAGATTCCTCGTTTCTATGCAGAAGCCTTTGTTAAATTACTTTCACCGGTGGCACCGCATATTGCAGAAGAATTATGGGCTCGTTTAGGTTATACGGAAAGCCTTGCTTATGAAACGTGGCCAACGTATGATGAAGCGCAATTGGTAGAAGATGAAGTGGAAGTAGTTATTCAGGTGATGGGCAAGGTACGGGCAAAAATGATGATTGCCAAGGATGCTACCAAAGAAGAGATGGAAGAAAAAGCTCTATCAATAGATAGTATCAAAGAGCGTTTGGAAGGAAAAACAATCAGGAAAGTTATTGCTGTTCCTGGCAAATTAGTAAATATTGTAGCTAATTAATCTCAAACCAGCTGTCGCTCTTTGGCAGCTGGTTTTTATGTCACTTATAAAGGTGTTTTGGATGAGGACGGTGATCGTGATAGTGTCTAATTTGTTGTTTTGGTTGTTCAAACGAAAATCATGACTCGTGCTCTTTTTGTTATTCTAGATGGAAATGGGTAATCCCAGAAGTTATGGTTATGCTTTATGAAGTAATAAGGAAAGTGATGCGAAGTGGTGATTCTACCATTTAACGTATTTTACAAGAAGCTTCCATTCTTATGAAATGTGAAGGGGAGAGATAAAGCGGCTTTCGGCATGGAAGTGAGAAGTCACCACTTCAAGTTGTCAGAAATGAATGGTAAGTAATTTACTAGTTGACATACCCAAACAAAACATGTAGTATTGTAAAGGTTGGCATTGATTTTGATTATATTAAATTCTTGTTGACATAATCTATTTAATTTGGTATAATCTTTTTACTGTCTTACTTAAAGAATAAATAGGCAGAATTCATTGATCATTGAAAACTGAACAAAACAACCAGTATGTGTAAGAAGAAAAGCAAAAAGCTAGCTTGTCAAAAGCGAGCACAAGTACAAACTATATTGAGAGTTTGATCTTGGCTCAGGACGAACGCTGGCGGCGTGCCTAATACATGCAAGTCGAGCGCGGGAAGGCAGCGGAACTCTTCGGAGGGAAGGTGCTGGAACGAGCGGCGGACGGGTGAGTAACACGTGGGCAACCTGCCTGTAAGACGGGGATAACTCCGGGAAACCGGAGCTAATACCCGATACCCCCTTATTTTCACCTGAAGAGAAGGGAAAAGATGGCCTCCGGCTATCACTTACAGATGGGCCCGCGGCGCATTAGCTAGTTGGTAAGGTAATGGCTTACCAAGGCGACGATGCGTAGCCGACCTGAGAGGGTGATCGGCCACACTGGGACTGAGACACGGCCCAGACTCCTACGGGAGGCAGCAGTAGGGAATCTTCCGCAATGGACGAAAGTCTGACGGAGCAACGCCGCGTGAACGAAGAAGGTTTTCGGATCGTAAAGTTCTGTTGTTAGGGAAGAACAAGTACCGTTCGAATAGGGCGGTACCTTGACGGTACCTATCGAGGAAGCCCCGGCTAACTACGTGCCAGCAGCCGCGGTAATACGTAGGGGGCAAGCGTTGTCCGGAATTATTGGGCGTAAAGCGCGCGCAGGCGGTTCTTTAAGTCTGATGTGAAATCTTGTGGCTCAACCACAAGCGGTCATTGGAAACTGGGGAACTTGAGTACAGAAGAGGAGAGCGGAATTCCACGTGTAGCGGTGAAATGCGTAGAGATGTGGAGGAACACCAGTGGCGAAGGCGGCTCTCTGGTCTGTAACTGACGCTGAGGTGCGAAAGCGTGGGGAGCGAACAGGATTAGATACCCTGGTAGTCCACGCCGTAAACGATGAGTGCTAGGTGTTAGGGGGTTTCCGCCCCTTAGTGCTGCAGTTAACGCATTAAGCACTCCGCCTGGGGAGTACGGCCGCAAGGCTGAAACTCAAAAGAATTGACGGGGGCCCGCACAAGCGGTGGAGCATGTGGTTTAATTCGAAGCAACGCGAAGAACCTTACCAGGTCTTGACATCTTTGGATGTCTCTAGAGATAGGGAGTTCCCTTCGGGGACCAAATGACAGGTGGTGCATGGTTGTCGTCAGCTCGTGTCGTGAGATGTTGGGTTAAGTCCCGCAACGAGCGCAACCCTTAATCTTAGTTGCCAGCATTCAGTTGGGCACTCTAAGGTGACTGCCGGTGACAAACCGGAGGAAGGTGGGGATGACGTCAAATCATCATGCCCCTTATGACCTGGGCTACACACGTGCTACAATGGATGGTACAAAGGGCAGCGAAGCCGCAAGGTGAAGCCAATCCCATAAAACCATTCTCAGTTCGGATTGCAGGCTGCAACTCGCCTGCATGAAGCCGGAATCGCTAGTAATCGTGGATCAGCATGCCACGGTGAATACGTTCCCGGGCCTTGTACACACCGCCCGTCACACCACGAGAGTTGGCAACACCCGAAGTCGGTGGGGTAACCAATTGGAGCCAGCCGCCGAAGGTGGGGCCAATGATTGGGGTGAAGTCGTAACAAGGTAGCCGTATCGGAAGGTGCGGCTGGATCACCTCCTTTCTAAGGATAGAACGGAACACCTCTTACGAGGTGCCACATACTAGGTTGTTTGGTTCAGTTTTGAG
>NZ_FLKH01000010.1 GCF_900086715.1 Gracilibacillus timonensis
TGCTACAACATTGTCTAGGTACCTAGAATGCTTCCTTCTTGCAGTAACAACCATTGTTGTACTCCATCTAGCGGAGGGAATATGCGGAGACTCCTGTGGGACCAGGACGAGCTGAAGATCCACTTGTAAAAGTGCTCTTCTTTTGCAAGTTAGCTGAAGCCGGCCCCACGGAAAGCGCAGCATATTCCCGGAGCGCTCGCTTAGCACAAAAAAACGGACAAAGTCAACTGCCACATAAGGAGTCTACTTAACATAATCTATCTTATCGGCACCCTTGTTCATTCAAGGTCAAAATCATTCCAAATCCTATTATGCCTAGGATTCTATGCTTTTCTAATCATACAAAAAAGAGGAGAGATCGTTCCTCTCCCCCTTTTCTTTATCATTCTTCTACTTTAAACGTTTGGCAGTGTTGTTTTTTACACTACCTGTATATTTCATTGCAATTAATGTGGTGTCATCATCTAATTTGTGCTGATATAGGCTGTCGTATGTCTCTGTTATACGTTGCACCTCTTTATGTAAGAAATATGGAGTCGTTAACTCTTTAGCGGTAACACCATCCGAGAACATAATAAAAACCATATCCTCTTCCAGATCGTCTGTCATGACTTTAAAAGGTCGATGATAACCACTTAGATAACCTACTTGTGGGATATTCCGCTTTTTAATAGCATCAGCAGTCACCGTCATTAAACCGATATTCCCAATGGAGGAATAGGTATAACTCCCACTTACAAAATCAAGTTGCAACACTCCTAATACAGCACCTCGTTTTCCTAATAACTTTTGATTACTTTTCTTCATAATCTCATTTACGGAGGCATGTTCATTCGCCTCTATCACATCCATAACGATTTGTGAGGATTCCTGAGCATATTCTCCACTGCCCAAACCATCGGCCAAGGCACAAATAAAACGATCAGGAAATTCTTTATAATAGTAGCTATCGCCACAATAAAAGTTTCCTTGCTTCGGCTTCTGAAAGATAGAAACCTCGACATGCTGACCGTAATTCATTAACGAATGACCCCCATATTTTCAGACTGTAAGGCCTCTCGCAATTTCTTAAGTGACTGACGCTGGATACGAGACACATGCATTTGAGAGATACCAAGTAGTTCTCCTGTTTCCTTTTGGCTCTTATTCTCAAAGTAGGTGTAAGTCAAAATCTGTTGTTCTCTTTCACTTAAAATAGGCAGTATTTTTTCTAACAGCAGCTTACGATCGACAGAGTCATAACCAGCTTCGTCATTTCCTACTAAATCAAGGATAGACACTTCACTTCCATCCGAGTCGGCCTCGATTTTCCGATCTACGGACAGGGCATTATAGCTTTGACTCATTTCCATCGTTTCTAACATTTCTTCTTCCGAAACCTCTAAGTAATCCGCAATTTCCTTTACCGTTGGAGATTCTTGGTTGGCTGCGGTCAATTCTTCTGTCGCTTTCTTAATTCTTGGCCCTAACTCTTTGATTCTCCTAGGAACATGGACACTCCATGTCTTATCCCGGATAAATCGTTTAATTTCACCTATAATCGTGGGGATCGCAAACGATTCAAATGATTTACCTACTTCTGGATCATACCTTCTAATCGCTGCCAGCAACCCTAACATACCGACCTGTTCGAGATCTTCGTAAATGATTTCATTTTTAGCATATTTACGAGCGAGGGATCGAACCAACTTCTGGTAGGTTAAAACAATCTTCTCTTGAATCTCTTGATTATCAGGATTCTCCTGGAATTCTCGGATCCATTGGTAAATCTCATCCTCACGATTATTGTGTGGTCGAGATTTGGTCGTCATTAATATCCACCTCATTTTCATGGAGGTATTTAGTCATTAATACAATTACACCATAGTCATTTTTGATTTCTACTTTATCCATTAGTGCCTCAATTAAGAACAGACCGAAACCTCCTTCACGCAAATCTTCGATCGAAGGAACAGCTTGATGGGGGCCTACGTTTTTTTTCACTTCTTCCATATCAAAGCTTTCCCCCCGATCAGCTATCATAACCTCTAAACGATCTTTATATAAACCAAACCCTACCGTAATTTCTCCTTGTTCCTCTCCGTACGCATGCTCCGCAGCATTGGACATCGCTTCCGATATAGCAACCTTTAGATCCTCGATATCTTCATACCGAAAACCCATGCGATTAGCAATACCGGATGTGGTTAATCTCACTACACCTATATACTCTGCCTTTGCCGGAACTTTTAGTTCAATGAAGTCAAACGGTTCCATTTTATTCCCCACCTCGTACTGTTGAGTCAATAGTAATGATGCTGTCTAGCCCTGTAATATCAAATAAACGGCGAACTCGATCTTGCAAGGATACCAGGCGCAACTCACACTTATGCTCATTTGCTGATTTCAAGGCACTAATAAATACCCCTAATCCTGTACTATCCATATAATTCACTTGCGCTAAGTCTACTAACACCGTCATTCCTTCCTTATGCGTCAATGGTAAAATTGTTTCCTTTAAATCTGGAGCAGTATAAGCATCAATTTCACCAAATAATTTTAATTCTTGTATTTCACCTTTATCGTGCACTTCCATATTTAAATTCACAAGCAACCTCCTTTAGTAACACACCACGAACTAGGCTTCTTTCATCATTACCCTTGTACTCCAGTCAGTAAACTTACTTCTTCAAAAAAATCAGTGTAAAATCATCCCTTAATTGGAATTCTTGCAATCGCTCAAAATGACGAAATACACTATCCACCGCTTCTTGTGCCGGTAAGTGCATATATTGTCTGATCACCTCAAGCACTTCATTGGATTCAATAAAGTTATCACCCAAACGGCATTCCGTGACACCATCTGTTAATAACACCACCATGTCCCCGTCCGACATCTCCACTTCAAATTCTTCATAATTTGTTTGATCCAGGACACCTAACACAATTCCGTTTCCTTTGATCTCCATAAATTCATCTTTCGCTGCACAATAATAAAAACCTGGCTCATGGCCAGCTGACGAATAGGATAATACATTCGTTTCATAATTAAATAATCCATAAAACATCGTAATAAACATACTCGAATCGACATTCCGTTCTACCACTCGATTTAGATTCTCCAAGGTAATGCTCGGACTGCGCATCGTGTCAGGAAAACTGTCTAGTGAATATTTGATCATAGACATGGCCAATGCTGCCGGAATGCCTTTCCCAATTACATCGGCAATGGCAATTCCAATGTTTTTGGAACCATCTGTAACAAAATGAAAATAATCACCATTCATTCGATGAGCGGGTACACTGACGGCCCCGATTTCTAGCCCTTCCACATCTGGTACTGTCGTGGACAGCAGTGTTTGTTGCATATTCGCAGCAATCGATATCTCGGATTCCAATTCCACTTGTTTCTCACGCAAAGATTGGAATTCTTGATAGGCAAGTCCATAAGAAATCATCGTTTCCAATAGAAAGTTCATTGCCGTATGAATATCTCCAGGCATATCAGGATAAATTTCCTGTAATGCCTGGATGTGAATATTAACAATCTCTTCCGGAGAAATGTTGTGTTGCATGGATAACTTGCTAAATTGTTCCGCCTGATATAACGATGATTCATCTTCTGTTTCAATATATTTCTTCAATAAGCTGCGATAATTGCTAAAATTCATTTGATAAGGTTCCATTTTATGACCTCCTAACTACTACTATCCTGAACCACTGCAAAGTATCTTCACTTTGCTAAACTAGGAGTAAAATGAAAAGACGGAATCTCTTTTTGCGTTATGCTAACGAACCCATTTTACAGTAATGATATTCGTCCCTCTCCCTGGAACAGAGTCGATATCAAAATAATCCATTAGCCGTTTTACACCAGGCAGTCCAGCTCCAAGTCCCCCCGAAGTGGAAAAGCCGTCTTCCATTATCTTGCTGACATCTTGTATTCCTGGTCCATCGTCTGTAGCAATTATTTTTAATCCTTTTTTGTTGATGTCTTCTATAATTTCGTAAATAATCTGACCTTTCTCAGCATAAAGGTATATATTACGAGCTAACTCTGACACTGCTGTAGCTATTCGTGCTTGATCGACCGTTCCGAATCCAACATCTTTGGCAAGTTCTCGTCCCATTTGTCTGGCACCAACAATATCCCACTCTTTTCTAATCTGAACATTCGACTTAGTTATCGTCATCACTCCTCAAGCTCCTGATGAAGTTTCATTAAGCCTTGTTCTAAGTCAAGAGCTGTAGGAACATTTTGTAAATGTATACCTAAATCGATCAGCGTTACTGCAACAGCAGGCTGTATACCGGTTAAAACAACTTTCGCTCCCATTAAATCTGACATAGACACAACATCGCCTAATACTTTTGCTATAAAGGAATCAATGATTTCTACAGATGTTAAATCAATTACCACTCCCGTTGCGCCACTTTTATGTATCCTATTGAGTAAATCTTCTTGAAAATCAATTGCCGTTTGATCGTCCAAGTCTATTTGAATGGATACCAATAGATAATTGTGTAACTTTAATATTGGTATTCTCATAGTAGCACCCCCCTTATTTCAATGAGTTTAGAATCTTCGTAACATCTTCATTCGAATCTTCTAAGTTAACAATTTCCCGATTCGTTTCCTTCAGTGCTGTCGCAAAACCTTTTCTTAACGTGCTTTTAGTTGGAAACTTGGTTAAATCTATCCCTAAATTAACAATGGTCTGGGCTATCTCCGGACGAATACCTACTAATATACATTTGGATCCAATCAATCGCACTGCCTCTGCTGCTTGAATAATATGATGAGCTACCATTGTATCTACTACAGGCACACCAGTAATATCAATTAATACCACCTCTGCATGATGTTTCATCACACCCTCCAGCAAGTTTTCCATAATCGATTTTGCCCTTTCCGTATCTATCGTTCCTACCAGTGGCATCACCGTAATGTTATCCATTACTGGAATTAAAGGCGCCGATAATTCTCTTAACGCTAATCTTTGTAAAGATACCGTATGTTCCCAACTGCCGGAATATTGGTTGACCAACTGATTGATTATCGGCTCCACCCAGTTCTCTACAATATTCAAAATACGAGAGAATTCTTCGGTATCCACCTGTTCCGACTGGCTCAGTATAAAATCAATCGTTACCCTGCGAAAGGTCTGTAAACCATCCGTGATATAGCTGAGTGGCCAGCCAAGGTTAATCAATCGCTCAGCAAAATCGTCCATGGCACCCGTATTCCCTTGGCGGTTGATACTAGAAAAAATCACATTAATAAACTCTTGATTCGTCGTGTGATACAAGCTATCTGAGATACTAGTTGTATAATCTGATTCTCGTTTTGCCTTTATCTCCTCCAGCCAATTTTTCGAGATGACGTCACTATTAGATATAACAATCTTTCGTAAAACTTCTGGCATTTCATAACCTCCATCATGATTCTATATCTCTAATTTTACAACAAAAAATGCATTTTGACGATTGATAGGATAGCAATCCTTCTAATTCCCTATATTTCGAGTGTTTTATTTTATTGTTTTCTTCCGTTATTCTACAAAATATGCCGTTTCATGATAGCATTTCGTTTACCCCCAGTGTTTTGTGACGGCATCCCTCCAAGCTTTTCCAAAAATGACACATCTTCCACCAGCTTAGGTCCCTTTCATTAATCCTCATGAACCATAAAAATTTTGGGAGTATCTATCAGCTATAACAATCCTCCCTTTCTATTTTAGATTCACTGCTATCTATTGACCCCCAATAAAATCAAAAGCAGCAGTTGAACTACTTTCATTGTTATAGGCAAAATAAGAAACTAAAATTACGGCACGATATGGTTTCTTTAGATTGTTGCTTTCCTGGATGTTTGAATTAATTATCTCTTCTTCTTTTTGTTGCTATGCACATGCTGGACGTATCAACATACATCAAACACTTGAACTTGTCCATAAGGATCATAAGATATGCTTTATATGAATTACACATGTTGGATAGTACCTAGTAAGGGGATCGGCAAAGCGGTTTCATAAATTCTTTCACTAATGAAACTTCGTTAGTAGAGAATGCCCTTTGCAGCCCCTAAAGAATGTTAGCTAGATTATTCGGTCATTATTAACTGTTAGGTTTATCACCTAACATGTTCAAAACTTTTCTATTGTTGAACTATTGATAAAGTTGCCTCGAGATAAAAAAAACACCCTTGCCTTTCATCATTTGAAAGCAAGGGCCTCTAGTTGTCGTTGGCTTAAAAATCAGTTAGGCCTAAGCTGATTTCTAAACCTTTATCAATTTTTTCCATCATGGTATTGTCTAATTGTGTAATTTTATCTGTTAATCGTTGTTTATCAATCGTTCTTATTTGTTCCAATAAGATTACGGAATTTCGCTCAAATCCGTATTTTTCTGCGTCAATTTCTACATGCGTCGGTAGTTTCGCTTTTTGTATTTGAGCCGTGATAGCCGCCACAATCACGGTAGGACTAAAACGGTTTCCAATATCGTTTTGCAAAACTAATACAGGACGTACACCGCCCTGTTCAGATCCCACCACGGGAGAGAGATCGGCGAAATACACGTCGCCTCTTTTAACCTTCAATAGCTACACCCCGCTCACTAAGCGCTCTAGGGTGTTTTCTGCCTCCTCTTCCGCTTGAAAAGCTTCCGAAGCAATATTCAAATTGATATGGGCCATCTCCATATAACCTTTTTGCATGGATTCTTGAATGTGACGCTTTTTTGTTTCCTGCAAGTAAGTTTTGGTTGCTTGGCAAATAAAATCACTTAAATTACTATTTTCACTCTTCATTAAGCCATCCACCTCATTCAGCAGGTTTTTTGGTAATCGTACCGCAACTTCTTTCAGATCTTCAGACAAAACCATCCACCTCCACCGACATAAACATACCTAATTCATTCAATAATTTTATGATACCATTGAAAAACAGGCATTGCAAAGGGGATTTTCAATTTTTTATTGATTTTTCTACAGATTCTTCAATTGCCAACTATTTATCGATTTATTTCGACACTTTTTTCGATTTTGATTGGGTGGTATCCTTAGCTAAGGCTGGAATTTACATCCTCGGAAGCAAGACTTTCATGGTTGCGAGCTTCAGAATAAATTCTTGGAATACGATAACTGATCATACAAGCAATTTCATAATTAATGGTTTCTAAGATATCCGCCCATTCATCCATTTCAACCATTTCTTTCCCTTGTGTACCAATTAAGGTTACTTGATCGCCCACCTGAGCAGGACGTGGCAGCCGAACCATAAATTGATCCATACAGATACGTCCCACGATCTCACAACGTTCTCCATTGACTAATACGTCTGCCCCTTGCAAGGCACGCTTGATTCCATCCGCATACCCTAGTGGTACCGTACCTATCCATTCTTTTTCCTCTGCTACATAAGTCGCTCCATAGCTAATGGCTGCCCCTGCTTCCACCGTTTTGACGTGAATTAGGCGGCTATGCAAAGATAGGGCAGGCTGCAGATCGATTGGTCTTTCTGCTTTAACCACAGGCGATGGGTATAAACCATACATGCTAATCCCAAAACGAACATAATCAAACATTTTTTCTGGAAAACGCATGCTTGCTGCGCTATTCCCGGTATGCACTAATACACTTGACCCCTTCCATTCCCTTTGAAAGACATCCCATAAAACTTGAAACTGCGTTCGTTGTGCTTCAAAGTGTTCCGTACTAACCTCATCCGCTGTCGCAAAGTGGGTAAAAACCCCCTCCAGCTCAATACCATCTTGTGCAAGGTATGGCAAAATCTCAACCAGTTCCTCTTCCTCGCGAATGCCAATACGGCCCATCCCAGTATCCCATTTCAAATGTACCTTTAGTGGAACAGGTAAGGCATACTGCTGTATTTCCTGCAACCATTCTTTTTGAAAACATGTAACCGTGATGTCATCGTTAGCAGCTATTATCGCATCCTCTGGACGAATCCAGCCCATGACAAGGATAGGTGCCGTGATTCCCGCTTCTCTTAAATGTAAGGCCTCATCCAGCAAAGCTACAGCCAGTCGATCTGCTCCTCCTGCCAAGGCAGCCCTCGCTACTTCCACATCTCCATGCCCATATCCATTCGCTTTAACAACGGCATAAATGTTTGTTTTGTCTGGTAATCGATTTTGAAGCTGCTGTATATTATATATAATATGATCCAAATTCACTTCTACCCAAGAATCTCGGTAAAATTTCTTATTCATTGTATGTCTCCTCTGTTTAAGTTAGCACGTCTTTCATTATAAACCGATTATCTAGCCAGCGCAAAGAAAGGGGAATGAATCATAGTGTTTATGAAAAAAATAGCTGTTGAGATTATTATTTCCCAACAGCTTCACGACAGATGTATGTTATCAAAGACATGTTATTTCATCGCTTCCTCAGTCGACATCGAGCGTGCAACCTCACGCATCTCTTCCTTCGTCAATTCTTCACTGGCCAGAAAATAATTGACACCTTGGTGATGCCATTCAATCGAGTTCTCTGAAAATGCTCCAACCGTAAATCCAAGGTCAACCGGATTGCCTGAAACGGTCTCTGGTACGACAGCACTGGTTGGGTAAACATCCAGTGTTTCTTGGATAATAGTAAAGTTTTTCTCTCCTTGATAGGACAACATCACTCGTTTTCCATTCTCCGTATCCATTTGATTTTCTTCTACTAACTCAGACCCGAAATGCTCAGATGGATACAGCACCTTTAACTGACTAGGTAATTCATCTTGCGCCATAACAGGTACACCAAAGATACTGCTTGTCATGTTTGTCTCCATGTCAAACGTATTATCAGGTAATTCTGGATCTATTTCAAAGCTGCTGAATTCCACTTTCACCAATGGATTTTTGTCTTGATCCATTACTTCAACCAACACTGGGGTGTACGTCTTCTTGTCGAAGTAAATCGTTTGAAACGGCAGGTTACTATTGTTCTCATAACTTGTCTTTGTTTCAAATACAAAATAGTTCTCCGTCGTTTTAAATTGGGCGTCGCTATCATTGATAATATCTTGTATCAACGATTGAAATAAATATGGCTGGCTATTATTGCTTGGCCACTCACTCTGAAACTTAAAGCTCTTATTTAAAGCAGGAGTTAACACAAATACCCCATCATTATTACGCAAAATAATCTGACTACCTTCTTCATCTTGTTCATTCTTTAGCAGAACTCGATATAAGTCATCTTTCTGGTGAGAGACTTCTACAAGATAAACTTGTTCCTCCTTACCTGTTTCCAAGGTCATCATCGCTTGTGACTGATAGCTCGTTAAATCCTCTGCTATCTCTTCCAGTTTTTCGACAACATTCTCTTGTGACTTCTCCCCACATGCGGCCAATACCAAACTTAAGATGATTGCCATCATCAGAACGATATATTTTTTCATCGCGCTACCTCTCCTTTGTCTCCTCTAAAGTGGACAAAGGGAACAATCACACGCTAAGATAATGTACGAAACACCTGCGACAAACCTTCAATGACATCGGAAGCTAGCAAATCAACCTCAGAGTGCTGCTGTTCGACCAATATTTCTGCTGAACGACCATGCAGATAACAGCCATTTGCCAAGGCAGTCATCACGTTCTCCTGCTGCATAAGCATGGTTAACAGAACGCCTGACAATACATCACCTGTCCCTCCTTTGGCTAAGCCGGCATTGCCTTGACTGCTGACAATTTGCTGGCCATCGGGACTGGTAATAATCGTATGCTTGCCCTTCAATACGATATAGACTTGGTGCTCCTCCGCAAATTGTTTACTCAAGGTAAAGGGTGCCTGTTTCACCATTTCCAGTCTTTGATCGGTCAACATAGCCATCTCCCCATAATGAGGGCTAATCACAACTGGGGCCGTTCGTTTCCACTTCGATGACAGCAATGTTTTTAAATGATACAACCCATCGGCGTCAATCAATAATGGCTTATCCGTATCATATAACAAACCGGGCAATAACTGAGAGTTATTCCTGCCCATTCCCATTCCAACAGCTATCGCGTCATGGCTAGCAAGAGCAGATAAAGCCTCTTCGGATAATGCTTCTGTCATATTAGCTAGGGGTTGATAGGTCGCTTCCGTGCAGTAATTGGCCACTACTGGAATATTCGCTACTACTGTAGCAGCTGTTATCAAACCCGCACCAGAACGAAGTGCCGCCCTCGCTGCTAAGGCAATTGAACCAGGCATTGTCTGCTGTCCACCAATCACCACACCTTTGCCATGCGAGCCCTTATGGGAAAAAATACCTCGTCTCGGCAAGGTAGCTAGTACATCCTGTTCTTGCCATACCCCTTTTTTTATCGGGACATAAGCCTGATTCGGAATAGCAATGGATAGTACCTGCCAACTGCCGTAGTAACCTTGAAGCGGCTCACAGAAAAGAGATACTTTGGGAGTGGCAATGATATAGGTATGATTTGCCTGAATTGCCATATCAACAGGTTCGCTATCTGTAGCTGGAAGTCCGCTTGGAATATCAATTGAAATCGTTGGTCGTGGCGTTTGGTTGATGCTGTCAATGATACCATGTATAGGCTGACGAATATCTCCTTGAACGCCAATTCCCAGGATGGCGTCCACGATGATATCAAACGTTAGCAACTGTTCTTTTAGTTGGCTAACTGCATCCACATGGACAAGTGTAACGCCGGATTGAAGCGACAATTGCTTATGATAGGCGGCATCCCCCTTGATTTTTTTATCCTCCACCACCTGAAAAAGCGTTACTTTCAAGCCACTTTCCTGCAAATAACGGCCAACAACAAAGCCATCTCCTCCATTATTACCACTTCCTACAACAATAGCTACCTGGTGACAATGTTGATAATCACGCAACAACGCACCTGCTACCTTGGATCCGGCATTTTCCATTAGGATCTTCCCAGCTATTCCCGTTTCTTCTATCGCATACCGATCTATTTCGTACATTTCTTTCGCGGTTACGATGTACATCTTGTTCCCTCCTACCCGCATTAAATAGTATGAGACAACCTCTCTTAATATGCAGATTCCCTTTCAATTATCACTTGGGCAATTGCATATTCTTTGCTGTGAGAGATAGATACAAAGCAAGAAGCACCCGCTAAAACAGCCGATGTTAAGATTGGTGCTCCTTGATAATCCGTCCCAATTTCTATGTCAGTAAAACTAATTTTTCCTATTCCGGTTCCCAGCGCCTTTGAAAAAGCTTCTTTTGCCGCAAACCTGCCTGCTATAAACTCAATTTTTCGTTGAGCAGAATGCATGCCAGCCAAGCGAGTTTGTTCTCTTTCTGTCAACAGTCTGCTCACGATTCGCGGCTGTCGCTCAAGGATAGCACGGATTCTATGTAATTCAATAATATCGATACCAATTCCCTCTATCATTCCATCATTCATTCCCATCTAGTTTTCCTATCGCTAGTATAGCTTATTATCAAAAAAATGAAAAATGATCACAATCAGCCTTCCCCTACAGTTTTAAGTGTTTAAAATAACAGCCAGTATGCTAAAATAAAGAGAGGTTTATCAATGAAAAAGTAAAAGGAGTATGCTATGTTTATTCGGACAGAAAGTTTTAAGGATTTTATACGTTTTTATCCTGTCGTTTCCATTATTGTTGCATTGCAAGTCGTTATATGGTTATTCACCTCGCTTGTACCGGGCTGGGGGGAATGGCTCTACTATACAGGCGTCGGGTTCAATTATGGCATCGAACAAGGGGAATATTGGCGGCTTGTCACCCCCATTTTTCTACATGGAGGGATCGCTCATCTGATTTTCAACTCTTTTTCGCTTATCTTATTCGCGCCTGCGTTAGAGCAAATGCTTGGTAAAGTTAAATTTCTGTTCGTTTATTTTGCAGCAGGAATCGCTGCCAATGTTCTTACTTTTTTTGTAGTGTCCGATCCATTTTATGCGCACGTCGGGGCTTCTGGAGCGATATTTGGACTATTTGGTTTATATATATTTATGATTTTCTTTGAAAAAAAGCTCATTGACCAACAAAGTGCACAATTGATTTTTATTATTTCTGCAGTGGGCCTTGTGATGACTTTCCTACGCCCCAATATCAATATCACCGGCCACTTATTTGGATTTATCGCCGGTTTCGCGCTCGGACCAATCGTGCTGCAAAATGTAAAAACCTTTGTTCCACGCCCTCGAAGACCCAGAGTTCGACCAGGCGGTGTCGGATTTGACCCAAATCGTTGGAATAAAAAACGCTATCGCTGGCAGCCTTATATACGTAAAATCATTTTTTGGTTCTTTATCATACTCGTAGCCCTCGGTGTGATTGCCAGATTTTTCTGACGATTTTTCGATAAAATGGGTGGAAGTTAGACAATTCTTATGGAGCCCGGAGTGGATTTAGCGCTTTCCAGTCCGTTCTTATGGACTGTGGAATGGGATTTGCTTTCTTCAGTCCGCGAGATCCATTCTTATGGACTGTGGAACCCGATTTACTCTCTTCAGTCCGCGAGATTCTTTCCTCCCATCAAAAAAAGGTAGAACTCATCCAAAGTGATGAGTTCTACCTTTTTAATATCCGACTTAACGATTATTATTACGTTTATTTTGGAACTTGCGATTGCGTCCGCCACCTGGCTTACCGCCTTTTCTTCCATAGCCACGCTTGTCATTGCGGAATTTATTATTACCGCCCTTTTTGTTGTGGGACTTCTTCACACTAACTGGTTGTACTGAAGAGAGTGTTACCGGTGCTTGGCGTCTTTCTTTTGTTAACATTTTTAACGCAGCGGCAACCACTGTTACAGAATCATATTCTTCTAAAAATTCACTTGCAGACTCACGATAGTCCTGTAAATCTTTCTTTTCAATGGTTTTCATCAGCTTTTGAACGGTAAGCTGTTGTTGACCTCTCTTCGCTTCATCGAAACTAGGAGGAGTCATACGCTTCATTTTACTTTTGGTTACTTTTTCAATCAATTGTAAATGTGGCGTTTCGCGCGGTGTTATAAAGGAAATAGCTTCTCCTGTTTTCCCTGCGCGCCCCGTACGTCCAATACGATGGACATAACTTTCAGGATCTTGCGGAATATCAAAATTATATACGTGTGTAACCCCGGAAATATCCAAACCTCTTGCGGCAACATCTGTCGCCACGAGGATTTCAATTCTGCCAAACTTAAATTTATTCAAGACTGACGTACGTTTGCCTTGTGTTAAATCACCATGAATCCCCTCTGCACGAAATCCACGAGCCTGCAATCCTTCTGTCAATTCGTCAACACGCTTCTTCGTACGACCAAAAACAATGGCTAATTCCGGCACGTGAACATCTAATAAGTTGGTTAACGTATCAAATTTTTGCTTTTCATGAACTTCTACAAAAAACTGATCAATATTAGAAACGGTCATTTCTTTTGCTTTTACCTTTACTTCTTCCGGTTGTTTCATCAAGGTAGTGGCAATATTACGGATTTCCTTTGGCATCGTTGCTGAAAATAGTAAGGTTTGTCTTTCCTCAGGGATGGCCTTCAAGATATCACGAATATCGTCAATGAAACCCATGTTAAGCATTTCATCTGCTTCATCTAAAACCGCCGTATGCACTTCATCTACACGAATTGTACGACGACGCAAGTGATCCAATAAACGTCCAGGTGTTGCGACGACAATATGTGGACGATCTTTTAAGGCACGGATTTGACGTTCCATATGCTGTCCACCATATACCGGTAATGTACGTACTCCTTTAATTTTCCCTAACTTGTGAAGTTCTTCTGCTACCTGAATAGCAAGTTCTCTGGTCGGTGCTACGACAAGACCTTGAATCTTTCGTTGACTTTGGTCAATCTTCTCCAGCATCGGTATACCAAATGCCGCTGTCTTACCTGTACCAGTTTGTGCTTGTCCAATGACATCTTTCCCTGCCATTCCTAGTGGGATTGTTTGTGATTGGATTGGTGTTGCTTCCTCAAATCCCATGTTCTCCAATGCTTTCATAATGGGTGTTGAAATACCTAGTTGATTAAAATTTGTCACTATTCTATTCTACTCCTTTTTACTATCTATATCTCATCTTTATTATCATCATTTTCATCGCTATTTCTAATATATCCAAGTTAGAGAAATGACATAAGTGTACATTTTTGCCGTTTCGATTTCTGGCATATGTGCTACTTATCATTAGCCTCCGCTCGAACGAAAATACATACAATTATTTTAGGAACGACTTTGTGAAGAAAAGCCCAGATGACCAGCTACCCCTTGACTATTCGCTACGTAAGTTGTCCACTCCAAGAAACCCTCTTATGGCGGATCCTCTGCTAATATGGAACAAAAATATATTCCCTAACGTACAATGAAAAAAGCCTTCCTCCCACTTCGGAAGAGGCTCATAAATGACCATTCAATGGATTATTTTATCATAACACATTATCATAAATAATTCTATAGAATATTCAACAAATAATGTTATTATCCTAGAGATACTGTTATACTAAAAAATATCGATTGTAAAAGGAGTTCAAAAAATCTGATAAAATGACATAGCAATTTTTTGAACCCACACTTATAAAACAAAGAATCATTTAATGTAGGTGATATGAATGAATAAATCTTTTTTTCCATATATAGCAATTATTTTCGGCGTTCTTTCCGTTTCTACTGCTGCCGTATTTGTCAAAATGGCAGGGGATGTTCCAGCAGCAGTCACCGCTAATTATCGACTGTTATTCGCAAGCCTTATTCTGCTTCCTTACATAGGCTATCGTAAAAGGGAAGAATTACGTAAATTAGGAAAAAAAGAATGGCTGCTCACCCTGATGGCCGGAGCCAGTCTCGGTATTCATTTCATTGTCTGGTTCGAATCTTTTCAATATACCTCAGTAGCAAGCTCAACAGTAATTGTTACTTTACAGCCTATTTTCGCCTTTATTGGCACTTATATTTTTTTTAATGAGCGTTTCTCGGCTGGATCGGTTATCAGTATGATCATTGCCATTTTTGGGAGCTGCATCATTGCCTGGGGAGATTTTCAAGTAGCCGGAGAGGCGTTATACGGAGATCTACTTGCCTTACTTGGCGCCATCTTTATTACGATTTATTTCTTGTTCGGGCAAGGGGTTCGCACCCAAATTTCTGTGATGAGCTATACCTTTATTGCTTACACCAGTGGAGCAGTAATTATATTAATATACAACCTTATCGTCCAGAACCCCTTAACGGGTTTCCAGCCAAATGAATGGTTGATATTCCTTGCTTTAGCAATCATTCCAACTATTCTTGGGTTAAACCTTTTAAACTGGGCATTAAAATGGCTAAGTGCCTCCGTGATTTCTATGGCTATTTTATTCGAACCGATTGGTGCTTCCCTGTTAGCCTACTTGATCCTACATGAGCTGGTTAGCTGGTCACAATGGCTGGGGGGAACGGTAGTAATCTTTGGTCTGTTATTGTTTGTTGCCAGTACGCGGCGTAACCGAAAAATGAAGATTACGATTTCTCATGATTAGGATAAACATTTTTAGCATGTCCTAAAAAACCCCCAATGGATAAAAGCGGTACATATGCCGCTTTTCCTATCTCTAGGTTTTGTCCATTTCCTTCGTGAGGAAACGGAACACCGCCTGTATGACAACCTCTTTATCCTCCCCTAAACAGATCAAATGTTTCGAATCATGAAAATAGATGATCTCTGACTCCACCGGGATTTCCTTATCCAAATAATGGACAGTGGAGTAAGGTACCATACCATCCTGTAACCCTTGTCCAATCAGAATAGGATAATACAGTTTTTTTAAATAAGGGCGGGTGAATTTCATACAGCGCAAAAACTCTCGTATTGCATGCAACGGTACAGAACCATATTTTTTTCGATAGTGATTATATAGTTGATCCTCTTTCAGTTTTTTCCTTAATGCCTTTTGCGTAAAGCGAAAAAAATCAATGCCCATTTGAGGGACACTAATATATCTTCTGGAAGTTGATAAAAGCACTAAGCGCTCGCACGTATACTTGCCAGCTAAGTAAGCAGCGATCATACCTCCCATGGAAAAACCGATTAAGTAAATGTCTTCATGATTTTTGGTCAAGGTTAAGTAGGCCTGCTCGGCTTCGTTTATCCAATCTTGATAAGAAACGCCCAGTAGCTCTAAGTCCCGCCCTTCCTCACCTAATCCGTGACCAGGCAAACTTGGCACTTCAACCTGCCAGTCAGTATGCTCTCTAATATAATCTGCCAGTGGGCCTACCTCATAGGGGCCCCCGGTAAAACCATGAATGATCAGACATGCAGTCACCTCATATCAAACTCCTTTGAAAAATGTTCTTCACAGTTCTTTTCTCACGACAAGCAACAAAATCCTTGCCTGGTTTGACAAGGATATACTATGCCCGTTATTTTTGAAAGGCCTTGAGCCACGTCCCCATATTTTTTACTAATGGTGAGACTTGCTGATAAGTACTTGCTAATTGGTTAACGGTATGAAAAACCTTATCAAAATCCATCTCCCCATTCTTATCTTGAAAATATTGTAACATGGCATTCGACTGTTTACCTGAAGCTGCCGTATTGGTTGACTGCCATCCTTGATAAGGGTTTGGTATAGTTGGCTTTTGATAATATTGAAAGGGTGTCATTGGTAATGGTGAAGTGTATGCTTGCGGCTGATGAACAGGCCACTCCGGCTGATTGGGCATATACGTCGGATACTCATTATTATATCGATAATAATCCATTCTATCCCTCCACCTTTTCCTCATTAGAAAAACTCGCATCTCTATGTTTTTTCGAGCGAGCGTACTAATTTTTCTAATAAGATTTTCATTGCAAAAGTGTAATTTATCTTATTGTAACCTATGCAAGACAGAGGGATTTTGACACTATTTCCTTAAAAAACGTCGTATCTTATTTGGCTGAAAACCAATCACTTGGTAATGATCATCAATAATAATAGCTGGTGTAAGATAAATGTTATTCTTTTGTAAATCGGTTAAATGTTGTTTGTTTTCCGTTGTGTTTTTTAATGTAAAAGAGATATCTGCTTCTTGTAAAAAGTCGACTAACCTTTCACATTCTGTATTATTATCGCTGATGTATACATCTATTCGCTGATCTTCCACTGGATGTACCCCCTCAGTAAGTGTTCATAGATAAATATACCCACTACTAAAAGGATTAAAACTATTTTTTTATATAAAAGCAAAACTTATTTAGATGAGATGTTTCAATGAACAGATAGTAAAATCGTTTTTAGCCCAGAGCTTGCTTCTATAACGACTTATTTATGCGTCAAACGATCTGCGTACATGCCCAACTTCTTTAATAATTCGATGGCCTGTATTTTTTCTTTCTCTGTTAAACCAGCTGTAATCGCCTCAATCTGTTCCCAATGCTGTGGGAAAATATCATTTAATAGCTGTTCGCCAGTACTGGTGATCGACGCATACGTAATCCGCCGATCATTAGGACAAGGGATTCTTCGCACTAATCCTTTTGTTTCCAATTTATCCACCACATAAGTAATACTTCCACTAGCCAACAATATTTTATCACCGATCTTCTGTAATGTTTGTTCTCCTTGATGATACAATAATTCCAATACGCCAAAATCGGTGGTGTTCAATTCATAACCTCTTATATCCTTCGCGACTTGATCAGACACAGCCCGATATGCCTTGGATAATACCACAAACAATTTCAGTGAAGGATCTTGTTTTTTTATCAAATATTCTTTTTTCTCCTGGTCCATACCTTTCACCTTCCTTGATAGCTCATCATTATTTATATAAGATGTGACTTTTTGATTCTTAACTTCTAATACCCTATTATGATAAGACTTAACCCTATCATCATAGGATAAATAAAAACAACAGCCACATGAATGCCTGATCATGACATCTATAAAAGCTGGCTGATACCATTTGTTATTTAGTAAATATACTTTGATTTGCAACTAATCAAACAGCAGATATAACATTGCGATCAGAAAGTAGAAACCTTGGCCAACGATCCACATACTCCATGGATTACTGATCACAACGGCACCAATTAATAACAAGACAACGACCAGAGCAGGACCTATCATCATCTGCCAACAAGATCGTAATAATGCTGGGATATTCCACGGAATACTTTGCAGCAATTTATCCTGAAGAAGAAATAGGGAAGAAACTGGATGTCATCTTCACAAATAATAAGATGACAATCATCGCCACCATTCCTTGCATCATTGGTGGTAAAAAGATGATAGTAGTAATAATAATGAATAAACACAGAATAAATGAAACCAGATGACTCAGTTCTTGCTCAAAAGCTTTTCGCCAAAATTTGCGTAATACCTTGCATTGATCTTGATAATCAAAGAGTAATCTCGAATTTTTGGAATTCATCAGTCCTTTTAGCATATGAGGTTTTCTTTGCACCTGTCCACTCATCTTTTGCACAAAGAACATATTCCACACCTTATCCTCATTTTTTTCGATTACCGTTTTCCAGTTCACATGGGTTAACTTCTGCAGTCATATCCACAGATTGGCGAAGGCCAGTATGGTTATCCATCCCCAGGTAATATCCATTTCGTAAAAAAACCATAGCATTCTCGTCCCAGCCATAGCAGTCACTCCACCGATAGCAAGCAATAATTTCTTCCATACACCTAGTTAAAAAAATACCACTGTGGCAAGACCGTCAGTACCAGAATAGCTAACAATTTACCATACCAAATCCAATGAGGAGTCCGTGCAAATGATGCGATCCCAATAGCTACAAGAGAAAAAAGAAATACTCTTAAACCAATCCTTCTCCAAAAAAGGTGTAGCCAAATATTATTCACCGTGAAAGGCAATCCAGTCAATTTCCACTCTACACTGGTTATAGGCAACACTGGTGCAACAAAAGAGAAGGTTATCATTAAAACGATCCATGCCATTAACATCAGATGTAGCACATCATGGATAACGGCTTGGTAGGTTGCTAGTATCGGGATAGATTCTTGCACAACGTCATAAGCAGCCCATAGACCAATGCCAACAAAAATCGCTAAATAGATCATGATCACCCAATCAAAGGCAACACCTGCTGCTTTTTTATACAGCAATTTCTTTTTCTGCATACGATGTTTCCGTAAAAACTGTAATATTTGTCTTGTTTCTTTCATTCCGTCGTTATCTTTGGAAATAACTGGAAACCGGCTATCCATTCTTCTTCTTCTATTTTTCCATGTGTAAGCATCATATAGCGATCAGCGAGGTCCTTTACCAATGCTAATTGGTAGGAGGTTAACAAAATGCTGGTTCCTTTTGCCGCTTTTTCTTGTAATAGCTTTAATAAATCATTGGTTGCATAAATGTCCAACCCCATAAACGGCTCATCGATCAACAACAAGGAAACATCTGGTAAAAGCGCGCAGATCGTCTGGATTTTTTGACGCATCCCTTTTGATAAGGCTTCTGGGTACTCGTTTAATTTGTCGTTGATCTCAAAGGTTTCGGTTAACATTCGCACCCGATTTTCGAATGTATCCTCATCCATCTGATAGCTTTGCCCATAGAGTTGAACATGCTGCATTGTGGTTAGTTCTGGCAGTAAAAAAGGTTCTTCAGGTATGTATGCTAATTGTCTTTTAAATGGGATAAAGTGCTGATCTTAATCCATGTGATTTAAGTGAATTTGACCTTTTTTCTTTTCCTGCCACCCCTTAATTGTCTTCATAATCGTTGACTTACCAGCACCATTATGCCCGATCAATGCCGTTATCGATCCTTGGGGCAGGGTAAATGTAATATCTGTCAAGATCGGTTGATGTTGAATGGCTACTTGCAGCCCTTTGACATCTAGCAAAAGCGTCAACTCCTTTCTCGTTTGATTTGTTTTTATTTACGAAATCACAACACAAAAGGTTTCCTTAAGATTCATTTTTGCGGGCTCAGGAGTGGTGGGTAGTTCTTTACTCTTATGGACTGTGGAATGGAATTTGCTCTTTTCAGTCCGCAAGATTGTTACGGACAAAACTTTGCGGGTTGGCCGGTTTTTGTCCGTTAGATCCATTCTTACGGACAAAACTTTGCGGGTTGGCCGGCTTTTGTCCGTTAGATTCATTCTTACGGACAAAACTTTGCCAGTTGACCGTTTTTTGTCCGTTAGATTCGTTCTTACGGACAAAACTTTGCCAGTTCATCGTTTTTTGTCCGCGAGATTCATTCTTACAGACAAAATTTCACGATTCAATGATTTTTTGTCCATAAGACTTGCTCGCAACCTCCACTCCCAGCCTCATAAAAAAGAGCTTCTACCGGCCAAAACCGATAAAAGCTCATGGTTGACTTAGGCTAATTCCTCTTGTAAAAAGGTCAGCACATCATCAGGTGTCTTGGTATAAGCACTGTGGCGATGGGCAATCTTCTCACCATTTTGGAAAATGAGCAAGCTCGGAATCCCCATAACTTCGTATTTTTCTGCTAATCCTGCCACTTCATCGCTATTTACCTGGTACCATTCATACTGATTATACTGCTCTAAAATATCACCAATAAACATGTCCATACGCTTACAATCCGGACACCAATCGGCAAAAAATTTAATAATTACTGGTTTATCGGAAGCAATAACTTCATTAAATTGATCTACTGTTTGTATGGATTCCATATGTCAATCTCCTTTTATCATCTATCATAATCAAAAACTAGCATGTTTCTACTCGAAGTGCAACTTTTCTGATTTAACGGTACTCTATCTTTCCTAACAAAAATGCAGCCAATAGCCCCACGAAAAACATCACGCCACACATCACGTTCCCAAGCATGCTGGAGGTCCACCCCGGAAAAATAACGAAGATTGAGCCAATCACCATTCCAATCACAAAGGCATAGGTCATAATAGGAAAGTTGTTCAGAAAGTAATTAATAATCTTACTCATAAAAATCAATCCGAGCAAAATGCCAGTCCCCGTCACCAATATAATTGGTAAATCCAGATCAGATACAGCAGTCATAATCGTACTGAAAGAACCCATAATCAGCAGCAGAAAAGATCCGCTAATACCTGGTAAAATCATGGCCGTACTGGCTAGAAAACCGGATCCGAACAGCCATAAATAAGTGGACATCGTCAAATCAGTGACAGCATCTCCCTCACTCGTGCGAAAAAACAACATCAGGCTGACAAGTCCTGCACCAATTAATAACAACACAACATGTTGCAACTTAAATGTTTTGTTTGCCTGTGATTTATGAAATAGAAACGGCAATACCCCAATAATTAACCCTAAAAAGGCGAATTGTGTCTGCTGTGGGTAGTGTTCAAACAGCCATTCAATCAGATTGGCTAATGCAAAAGCGGCCAGCACCATCCCGATCCCCAATGGTATTAAAAAGGAAAGATGCTTCTTATAATCTCTGCTGAATATCCCATTAATCGCTGCAATTAAGCGTTCATAGATACCTAATACAACGGCAATCGTTCCACCACTCACCCCTGGGATGACATCACTTGCCCCCATCAATAACCCACGAAAAATATTACGCCATTCCATCCTTATTCTGCTCCTTTACGAATAAATTCTAACGACGGCATGTATTGCGACATATGTGCCTCGATATCCGTCAACGTTTGTTCTGGATCTTCTTCCATTTGCTCCACTGCCACTGCCTCCAGCGGAACAACACGCAGATCTCTTAATATATCCCCGTCTTCCTCAAATTCCACAAACGTTGATAAAAATCGGGGAGCCTCTATCCTTGTCTGGTTATCCTCTTTGACGACATCAAATTGCAGAACCCCTCCAATCCGATTATAGAACTGATATTGGCCAGATAGAAAATTACCTAATGAATAGGCCGCCAAGGTTGGTTGTCCATCTTTACCCTCCAGCCACTCAACTGGCTGCAGCACATGGGGATGATGACCGATCACAACCTCAACGCCAAGATCCGCTGCATACTGAGCCCAATCTCGCTGCTCTTGATTCGGCGTACGCTGCTCCTCTTGTCCAGCATGAATACTGACGATCGTGATATCCGCCAAATCCTCTGCCCTTTCTACTTCATCTGCCATTTGCTCGCGATCAAGAAAATTAACTAAATAATCCTTCCCTGTTGGAACAGGGATCCCATTGGTTCCATATGTATAGCTGAGAAAGGCGATCGAAATACCTTGCTCAGTATCTAACACCCTAATATTATCCTGATCCGCCTCACTCTTAAAGGCACCTGTATAAGGCATTCCAATTTGTTCATACTGGCTGATTGCGTTCTGTATCGCCTCTTCACCAGCATCCAAGGTATGATTATTAGCCATGGTCACCATATCCACGCCGGCGTCTTGTAAATCGGCACCAATCTCATACGGACTGTTAAACTGTGGGTAACCGGATAAACCTAACTCCTCACCACCCATGATGGTTTCTTGATTAGCCATCGTAATCGACGGTTCGGATAAAAAAGGTTTCACCTCTTCCAACATTGGTTGAAAATCATAGCGCTCTCCGTTCCAGGCGCCGTCATAGACCCTGTCATGAATCAAAACATCCCCAACCGCTGCCACCGTAATACTTGGTGTCAACCATTCTGAAGCTTTTTCTTCTACGGAAGAATGATAGTCAGACTGCTGACCTGCTTCTTGTCCATCATTTTCTGCACAGGCTGTCAGCAGCAGGAAAACAAACAGACTGAAAAAACAAAACTTTCTCATCTTATAAACTCCTTGCTGCAGATTTCTTACATTCTAACATGGTTTGGCATGGATTTCTCACTTTTTCACTAAATTTTTCACCGTTTAGCTGACTGTAACCATCCAATCGCCTCAACTAACATTCAGTGAAATCCTCACTAAATGAAGGTCATTTTACCCCTAAGTCATATTTTTCTTTTAGGCTGTCAGGTGCCATCTTTACCATCTGTTGCAAAATAAGTGTAGCAATAAAAACATCATCAAACAAACCTAATACGAGCAGATAATCTGGGATGATATCAAAAGGGAAAACAAGATAAACTGCAATAAAAAGGGTCGAGATGATTTTTGCCAGACGATTTACTTCTTTCGAAAGAAAAAATTCTTTAAAAAATGGGATCGATTGGTGAAATCGAAAAAGGAATTTCATTCGCCGCATGAACCGCATCCTTCCACCTCACTTCTAGCTTATGTTAGCGGGTCATCGTTATAGAACGATCCCCTCCTTACTTTTCATGGTTTCATCATACTTGTTTGATCAGCTAACTTCCATACATAGCCTCTTTCATGAGGAAATCCTCAGCTGCATGGTTGCTAACTGAGGATTCATTTATCACAGCGGTAAGCGTCCGTAAGCTCCCCTGCTGTAAAAAGTATTCATACGAATAGAAGCTGAGAAACATCGGACTCTATTCATCCTAAATAAGTCTCGCTTTATCACCTTAGGCCTTTTTTTTGGCTGCTTTTTCTCGTTCATTTTTGTTTAAGATTTTCTTGCGTAAACGGATCGAATCAGGGGTTACTTCGCAATATTCGTCATCATCCAAATACTGAATCGCTTCTTCTAAGGACAAAGTACGTGTCTTTCGAATCGTTGCGGTCTGATCCTTTGTTGCAGAACGCACGTTGGTTAAATGTTTCTCCTTCGTGATATTAACCGTTAAGTCGTTCTCACGATTATGCTCGCCAACGATCATGCCAGCATATACCTCTGTGGTCGGCTCGACAAAGATTATCCCACGGTCCTCCAAGTTCATAATACCATAGGTAGAAGCCTTCCCATTCTCTAAGGAAACCAAGACACCCTCACGACGACCACCAACCTGACCTTTCACAAATGGGGCATACTCTTCAAAGGTATGGTTCATAATACCATAACCACGTGTTTGCGTCATAAATTCTGTTGCATAACCAATCAACCCACGAGATGGTACTTTAAATTCCATCCTGACTTGTCCTGTACCATGATTAGCCATATCAAGCATTTCACCCTTACGAGAACCTAAAGACTCCATTACTGGTCCAGTGTAATCCTCTGGCACATCAATCTGCACTCGTTCCACCGGTTCACATTTGACACCATCGATTTCTTTAATAATAACCTCTGGCTTTGATAACTGAAGCTCATAGCCTTCCCGGCGCATATTTTCTACTAAAATAGACAGGTGTAACTCCCCGCGTCCGGAAACAACCCATGCATCAGGAGAATCAGTTGGATCCACCCGTAAACTTACATCGGTTTCTAATTGAGACAACAACCGCTCCTCGATTTGGCGAGAAGTGATATACTTGCCTTCTCTTCCGGCAAATGGACTATTGTTAACGACAAAAGTCATTTGCAAGGTCGGCTCATCAATTCGTAAGATCGGTAATGCTTCCTGATGTTCCGTCGGGCAAACCGTCTCTCCTACGTTGATATCCTCCATACCTGTAACCGCAATGATGTCACCGGCCGTTGCTTCCTTGATTTCAATTCGCTTCAGGCCAATAAAACCAAATAGCTTGGTTACACGGAAGTTTTTGATCGAGCCATCGGTTTTCATTAGGGATACCTGTTGTCCTACCTTGATTGAACCTCTGAATACACGTCCAACTCCGATACGACCTAAATAGTCATTGTAATCCAACATCGTTATCTGAAACTGCAATGGTTCCTCTGCATTATCGATTGGCGCTGGAATCTTCTCCAAAATCGTTTCAAAGATCGGTTCCATGGTTTCCTGTTGTTCTTCATCAGGATAGCTGGACGTTCCATTTAATGCGGAAGCATAAACAACCGGGAATTCCAATTGCTCATCATCGGCGCCAAGCTCGATAAACAGGTCCAGCACCTCATCAATTACCTCGTCAGGGCGGGCATTCGGACGATCAATTTTGTTCAAGACAACGACAGGTTGCAATTTTTGCTCTAATGCCTTTTTCAACACAAAACGGGTTTGTGGCATACAGCCTTCATAAGCGTCCACCACTAGCAATACACCATCTACCATCTTCATGATCCGTTCTACCTCACCACCAAAATCGGCATGTCCAGGTGTATCCAAGATATTAATACGCGTATCTTGATAGTTAATCGCTGTGTTCTTCGCCAAAATCGTAATCCCGCGTTCCTTTTCGATATCGTTAGAGTCCATAGCACGTTCTGCTACCTGCTCATGTTCATGGAAAGTACCAGAATAGCGGAGTAACTGATCCACTAATGTCGTTTTGCCATGGTCAACATGGGCAATAATTGCAATATTACGAAGATTTTCTCTTAATTGCGTCATTTTTTTCTCTCCTTATTATTAAAAAACGTACCGTGTTTTATCATTCAATATGTTCCACAACTAACCTAGTATACCACAATTAAGAGAATTTGTATCATTTTTTAGGATTTTTTTCGAATTTCGCAAAAGAAATGGTGAATTGCGCCCCGCCTTCTGGTCGATTAGCCGCCTTGATCGTTCCATTTGATTGTTCGACAATCGCCCTGGCAATCGCTAAGCCTAATCCCGTTTCTCCACTATCGCCTTTGATAAATCGGTGGAAGATTTTCTTAATAATTTCTTCTTCAATACCCGGGCCATCATCTTGCACCTTCATTTTTAACTTATCCTCTTCCATAACAGCCATCACTTCAACCTTTGTTTCTGCATGTCTGATCGCATTGGCCACCAGGTTCATCACGGCCTGAAGTAGTTTTTCTTCATCGGCATACAGTTGCACGCCTTCACTATGTTCCAGTGTGATATCAATCCCTCGCTCATTGGCAATAGGTAATGCCCTCTCCATCACCTTCTCCATGAAGTCAGAGACATCTATCGGTTCCGCATGGTAAATATCGGCCTCACTATCCAGCTTGGCCAACAAAATAATCTCATTAATGATTTTCTTTAAGCGATTAATCTCCACTACCATGACATTTAAGCCTCGATCCTTTTCCTCGCCTTCAAATATACCGTCACGAATCCCCTCCGCATAACCTTGAATCGTCATCAGCGGTGTCTTCAGCTCATGACTGGCATTTTGGAAAAAGTGGCGCTGTGACTGAATAAAGCTGTTTAATTCGTCCGCCATTTCTCGCACACTTTCCTCTACCTCTTTGATTTCTCCCGTTGCCTTGATCGTTTCCATATCATCAAACTGCCGCTTCTCAATTTTCTTCATTTGATGGCGTAATTGCGTCAATGGTGTAACCAGCTTGGTGGTTAAATAATGACTAAGCAAAACCGTTACCGCAATCCCAATTAAGAAGATGACGACTAGACGATTAATCAGGCTCTTCTGTACCCCCTGCAAATCATCGAGCGGTGTCAAGAGCACCAGCTGCTGGGTAGATACAGGAGAGAGGAAAGGAATAATTGATACCACATAACGATCCTCCTGCCCTTGCCACAAAGGCTGTGATCTGCTGTTTAGGTCGTACTGCTCTAGCCAGCTTTCCAAAATATTCATATTGCCAATTGAAGAAAAAATAATCTGATCACTATCCTGATCATAGGCAAAAACCTCTAAATTATATTCGCCCAGCAGCTGTAATAATCGCTGTTCATTCGTGGTATCATTTAAATCCTGTGACATGATAAAATCGACAACCAGTTCTCCTTTATCCGCTAATTGACGCTGTTCGTCCTTAATCAGCATTTGCAGCATTTGCGAGTAAATGGTAATCCCTGCCACTGTCATGATCACAACTAATAGGGTGGTAAAAGCAATGGTTAATTGATATTGCAGCTTCATCGTTCATCCTCATATTCTAACCGATAACCATATCCCCAGACCGTTTCGATCGGAAAATGTTCCAGCTTCTTTCGCAAGCGTTTGATTAAATCATCTACGGCACGATCACTACCAAAATAATCATCACCCCAAACCCTTAATAAGAGCTCTTCCCGGGAAAAGGCCCGATTGGGATGCTGCGTTAGAATAACGAGCATATCGAATTCCTTTGACGTCACATCAACTTCATCTCCATGCCAATGAACCAAACGACCGGCTTTATCAATCTCTAACCCTCCGAGCCGAAGCATCTGCTCATCGGGATTATCGGAGAGCGGTCGCGCTTCTGTTCGTTTGAATAATCGTTTAATGCGTGCAACTAGCTCCCTCGGGCTGAATGGCTTGGTCAAATAATCGTCACTGCCCAACTCCAAACCTAGAATTTTATCCACTTCCTCATCTTTCGCCGAGATAATAATAATTGGCACCTCGCTTACCTGACGGATCTTCTTACATAATTCATACCCATCCATACCTGGCAGCATAATATCGAGGATCCACATATCTGGCTGACCATCTTGCGCTTTCTCCCAAGCCTCTTCTGCATCTTGTAATAAATGAACATGATAACCCTCTTTAACTAAATAGGCCTTCACTATATCTCGAATATTCCGATCATCTTCTACTATATATATCATTTGATTCATCCCATTAAACCTCCCTGATTTGACTCGCGGGTTTCACACATAGGTATCTATCTTATCTTACACATATTTTCGCATATTTCCGAAAAAAAATTAAGCACGGATGCATAAATAGTTACATTTACACATATTTTCTACAATTATCACATGTTTGTACCTCAAAAAAAGGGTATGATTATAGTAAGAAATCAAACAACAAATCGACGAAAGGTTGTGAAATAAATGGAACAAAATCAAACAAACCCTCAACCCAAAAAAGAAAAAAACACATTACCCATGTTATTGAGCGGGGTCGCTGGGGGTGTCATAGCCGCCTTATTCACCGGTGGAATATTTCTAAATATCATTCAGGATGACAATAGTGAGGCGACAGCTGGAGAAGAACAGACACCTACAGAGGAAACGGAAGGAGCGCAGGAAGATGGCGCCGCCGCAACAACGACTACCTTAAACAATGAAGCAAGTGCCAATGTAGTAAGTAACGCGGTCAGTCAAGTTTCTGACGCCGTTGTAGGCATTTCCAACATTCAGCAGTCCAACCTATGGGAAGAAGCCGACGCGGCCGGCACTGGATCAGGTGTCGTTTATAAAAAAGATGGTGAATATGCTTATGTGGTGACCAACAACCACGTGGTAGAAGGAGCCCAAGAAGTAGAAGTCACCTTAACCAATGGAGAACATGTACAGGCAGACGTGCTTGGCTCTGATCAATTATCTGACTTAGCCGTGTTACGTATTGCAAGTGACCAGATCTCCACGGTAGCCGAAATGGGATCTTCCGAAGACATTACAGTGGGCGAAACAGCCATTGCGATCGGTAATCCATTAGGTCAAGAATTTGCTGGTTCCGTTACACAAGGGATTATCAGCGGATTAGATCGTTCAGTGGATATCGACCTTAACCAAGATGGCCAGCCAGACTGGACAACCAGCGTTATTCAAACCGATGCGGCAATTAACCCTGGTAATAGTGGTGGTGCGCTGATCAACACAGACGGCAAATTAATTGGTATTAATTCGATGAAAATTGCCCAATCCCAAGTAGAAGGAATTGGTTTCGCGATTCCGATTGACGATGCCAAACCGATTATTGACCAACTAGAACAAGGTGAACAAGTACAACGTCCGTTCCTAGGTCTAAGTGCTGTTGACTTATCTACCGTTCCTGAGCGCAATTTACAAGAAACATTGAATTTAGATGAAAGTGTAGAAAATGGGGTCGTCATCGCCCAAATTGAACCAAATGCACCAGCAGAACAAGCCGGGCTTCAACGATATGACGTCATTACCAAAATTAATGATAAAGACATTGAATCGATGTTAGAACTGAAAAAATATCTCTATAGTGAAACTAGTGTAGGTGAAGAAGTGGACATTACTTTCTATCGTGATGGAAACTTGCAAACTACCACTTTAGAGTTGGCAGAACAACAAAACGCTCAATAAAGCAAGATGGCTTTATTGGAAATAAGGCACTCCGCAGCAAAAAAAGAAAACAAGCTCGCAATGAACAAGCTTGTTTTCTTTTTATTTCCTCTCCTAATCTGATACATTATTAATAAAGGAAGAGGAACCGGGCATTGGCATTTGTTAACTCTTTTTTCGCCTCACTTGTATACGCTTTAAGGCTTAGAGTTACGGGCCATTTACACCGAAATAAATAACAAAGAAGGGATGACTCTCTATGCAGAAAATAGGTTTTATCGGGACGGGCGTCATGGGAAAAAGTATGGCAGAACAGCTTATGGATGCTGGACACACCGTCCACGTATACACACGCACCAAGGATAAGGCAGCTAACCTCTTGCAATCAGGTGCTATTTGGGAACAAACTGTTGCTGAGGTAGCAGAAAAAGCAGATATCGTAATCACAATGGTTGGTTATCCAACCGACGTAGAAGAGATCTATTTCGGGAACGATGGCATCATGGCCCACGCCCATCCTGGGTCTTTTCTCATCGATATGACCACTTCTGATCCCGGCTTAGCGGAAAAAATTTATCAAGAAGCAACAGAAAAAGGATTGCATAGCTTAGACGCTCCCGTATCCGGTGGAGACATTGGTGCTCAAAATGCCGAACTTACGATTATGGTTGGCGGAACACAGGAAGATTATGCGGAAGTACTACCTATTTTAGAATTAATGGGAGAAAATATCGTCTTACAAGGACCACCCGGAGCCGGACAGCATACTAAGTTGGCCAATCAAGTAGCAATTGCCTCTAATATGATCGGAGTAGCCGAGGCAATTATGTATGCCAAACAAGCTGGTCTTGATCCGGTACGTGTCTTGAAGAGTATTGCCACCGGTGCGGCCGGAAGCTGGTCCCTCTCTAATCTGGGACCCCGTATGATCAAAAACGATACAGATCCCGGCTTTTATATCAAACATTTTATTAAGGATATGAAAATCGCCCTGCAAAATGCGAAAAAATTAGGTTTGGATACTCCTGGTCTTGCGCTTTCCTTAGAGCTTTATGAAGAGTTGGCGGCAAGAGGCATGGAAGATCGCGGTACACAGGCCTTGATCAAGTGGTATACAAGGAACTGGGAAGAAACAGAATAATGAAACAAGGCTTACCGTTACGAATGACGGTTGTGGTGGGAACCGTGGAATCGACTTTATCTTACGGACAAAACTTTGCGGGTCGGCCAGTTTTTGTCCGTTAGATTCATTCTTACGGACAAAACTTTGCTGATTGGCCAGTTTTTGTCCATTAGATCCATTCTTACGGACAAAACTTTGCTGGTCGGTCGGTTTCTGTCCGTTAGATCCATTCTTACGGACAAAACTTTGCTGGTCGGTCGGTTTCTGTCCGTTAGATCCATTCTTACGGACAAAACTTTGCTGGTTGGCCGGTTTTTGTCCGTTAGATTCATTCTTACGGACTGTAGAACGGAATTTGCTTTCTTCAGTCCGCGAGATTCACACGTTTTCTTACGGACAGAATTAAAAAATTGATCATCCCATTGCATTTCTAACAAAAACACAAAGGAACCATTCTCCTTTGTGTTTGCTGTTTCCTATTAAGCTTCTTGCGTCACACCATCTTCTTTGGTAATCCGATCTAGCCGTGCTTGGATATCTTCCTCGGACAAGTTGTGTTCCTGCACATATAAATTACGCGGATGAACACGGCACTCATGAGTGCAGCCGCGCATATATTTATGCTCATTTTCCTCAGAGCAGAGGATTTGGCGATTGCAATCTGGATTGGCACAGTTGGCATAACGTTCACAAGGCTTCCCGTCAAAATAATCGCGCCCGACAACGTTATGCTCCTTGCGATTAACGGGTACGGAGATACGTTCGTCAAAGACATAAAGCTGACCGTCCCAAAGTTCCCCTTGTATCTCTGGATCTTTACCGTAAGTGACCACACCACCATGCAGTTGGCCGATATCATCAAAGCCTTTCTGTTTCATCCAGCCCGAAAATTTCTCACAGCGAATCCCGCCTGTACAATACATCAATACCTTTTTATCCTCTAGCTCTTTCCGGTGCTCTTCAATCCATTCCGGTAAATCACGGAACGTCTCGATATCTGGATTAATCGCACCACGGAAATGACCTAATTCATATTCATAATCATTACGCGTATCCAAAATCACCGTATCTTCCTCTTGCATCGCCTCATAGAAGGCTTGTGGATCTAACAATTCCGCATTATCATCGCGAGGGTCAACATATTCTTCACCTAAACGCAAGCTGACCAATTCAGCACGTGGTCGGCAATGCATTTTCTTAAAGGCATGCTGTTCTGCTTCGTCCACCTTGAACATCATATCGGCAAATTTCGGATCGGCGTGCATCGCTTCCATGTACTGGTTCGTCTGCTCCACCGTTCCCGACACGGTACCATTAATTCCTTCTTCCGCAACGAGGATACGACCTTTCAAACCAAGCTCCTTACAAAAACGTAAGTGCTCTTGCGCAAAGGTCTCCGGATCTTCCATCGTTACAAATTTGTAATACAATAATACTTGATACTTTTCCATTCGTTTTTTACCACCTATCAATTCATATTTGCAAGATATAAATCTTTTTAGGTTGGTTAATCTTTTATAATCTTGCAAGGAATTATTTTATCATGTTTTTATACTGGTTTCCAGTCCCTTACGTTATGTCCAGACACGATTTTTTTGAAAACGTATTCTAACATGTGCTATCCTTAGGAGCAAGGAGGCGATCTTATGTCTATTTATGATATTCCTATTACAACTATCCAGGGAGAGGAAAAGAAGCTAGCCGATTATCAAAGTAAAGCGATGATTGTGGTCAATACGGCTAGTAAATGCGGCTTCACCCCTCAATTTGATGGTTTGCAGGAATTATATAAAAAATATAAAGATCAAGGCTTAGAAGTACTAGGTTTTCCCAGCAATCAATTTATGAATCAAGAACCAGGGACTAGTCAAGAGGCCGAGGAATATTGCCGACAACATTATGGTGTCAGCTTTCCGATGTTTGCCAAGGTTGACGTACGTGGCAAAAACGCACACCCACTGTTTCAGCATTTAACCAAAGAAGCACCTGGGATTATTTCTGATCAAGTCAAATGGAATTTCACCAAATTTTTAATCGATGAAGAGGGCCAGGTCATCAAACGATATGCGCCCAAAACGGAACCTAAGGATATGGAAAAGGATATTCAAACCTTGTTGTAAACAGGAAGCAGACCACCCTGCTCAAAAGGTGGTCTGCGATCAGGTATGGGATTGGTTACATTTCACGCAGCAGATTTGCCATTTCAATCGCCGCTACGGCAGCTTCTGCTCCTTTATTACCAGCCTTCGTACCGGCACGCTCAATTGCCTGTTCAATCGTATCGGTTGTAAGTACACCGAAGATAACAGGAAGACCGGCGTCCATGGAGACACTGGCCACCCCTTTGGATACCTCATTGCTGACATAATCAAAATGCGGTGTTGAACCACGAATGACCGTTCCCAAAGTAATCACCGCATCATACTTGCCAGAATCCGCCAGCTTCTTCGCCGCCAAGGGAATCTCAAAAGCCCCCGGCACCCAGGCAATATCGACATCTACTTCTGCCACACCATGCCGGCGCAAGGCATCCTCTGCACCATTTAGCAATTTTCCAGTAATAAATTCATTAAACCTTCCCACGACAATGCCTACCTTCAGATCTGTTCCGACTAGATTTCCTTCTAATATTCTTCCCATGTTACATTCCTCCACTCATTTATAGTTGCAAAAGATGGTTCAATTTTTCTGCTTTAGTAGCTAAATATTTTTGATTATTTTTATTAGGGGGCATTTCAATCGCTTTTCGCCCAACTAACTCCAAACCATAGGACTCGATACTGGAAAGCTTACGCGGATTATTGGTTAGTAAATGCAGCTTACCCACACCTAAATCTCGCAATATCTGTGCGCTGATGGCATAATCCCTTAAATCATCCGGAAAGCCCAACTGATGATTAGCCTCCACCGTATCAAAACCCTGCTCCTGTAAGTGATAAGCCTTCATTTTATTCACCAAGCCGATCCCCCTGCCTTCCTGGCGCATATAAACAAGGACTCCGGTTCCAGCGGCTTGGATCTCCTCCAAGGCCTTGACCAATTGCGGGCCGCAGTCACAACGCTCCGAGCTAAAGGCATCCCCGGTTAGACATTCCGAATGCACGCGGACAAGCGTCGGCTCTTCTGCCATAATCTCTCCAGTATATAAGGCGACATGTTCTTGACCAGTATACTTCTCCGTATAGGCCGCTAAGCGAAAATCGCCAAAGGCAGTAGGCAAATGAATATCTGCCTCCTTGATAATCAGTTGATCATAACGTTTGCGGTATTGAATCAACTCTTGAATCGTGATCAGCGGCATATCATATTGTTCGGCGATCTCTTCCAAATCTGGTTGACGAGCCATTGTACCGTCTTCCTTCATTACCTCACAAATCACACTTACTGGACTGGCCCCAGCTAATCGCGCCAAATCAACAGCCGCTTCCGTGTGCCCCGTACGTTCCAATACCCCTGCCTCTCTGGCGATCAAAGGAAAAATATGACCCGGACGGTTAAAGTCAGCCGCCTGAGCGGTTGGATCGACCAATTTTTGTACAGTTAAGGCCCGTTCCTGCGCGCTAATACCGGTATGTGTCTGTTTATAATCAATACTCACGGTGAAATTGGTGCCATAGTCATCGGTGTTATGGCTGACCATCTGTTTCAGCTGGAAATGATCGGCATATTGCTTAGCCATTGGCACACAGATTAACCCGCGCCCTTCCCTCGCCATAAAATTGATAACCTCGGGAGTCGTGTGATCTGCTAAGGCAACAAAATCTCCTTCATTTTCCCGATCCTGTGCGTCCACCACAATAATGACTTTCCCTTGTTGTAACGCCGTAATGGCAGTTTCTACAGAATGTTTCATTGATGCACCTCCTAAAATCCATATTGCTCAAGCTTATCTTCCGTTAATCCCTCGGCAGGTTGCTGCAGTAGTCGCTCCATATATTTGGCCAGCATATCAAATTCGACATTGACGGTATCTCCGATTTTTTTCTCTCCCAATACGGTCGCCTGCTGCGTTTCAGGGATTAACGAAATCGTAAAATGGTGATCCGTCACGCCAAAGACCGTCAATGACGTGCCATCGACCGCCACCGAGCCTTTATTAGAAATATAGCGGGAATCTGGCACGGCTATTTGATAATATTTCGCGTTATCCTCCTGCCAAACCCGAGTGATTTTCCCTGTTGCATCGACATGACCCGAGACAAAATGACCACCAAAGCGGCCATTTGCAGCCATCGCCCTTTCCAAATTAACCGATGACTGCCGAGAAAGTTGCGCCAATGAGGAACCACGAAAGGTTTCAGGAATCACATCTACTTGAAAACTGGTAGCCGTAAAATCGGTGACCGTTAGGCAGACACCATTAACCGAGATACTGTCCCCCACCTTCAAATCAGTGGTAACCTTGCTAGCTTGCATGACTAGTTGCAGGGATTGATTATCCTGCTTGATGGCTTGCAGACGCCCTTTTTCTTCAATAATGCCAGTAAACATCAGACATCCTCCTTTGGTGTTGCGATAATTTTCAGATCAGGCCCGATCTGTTCGATTTGGGAAAAGGTAAAGTCGCTTGCTTCTTGCATCCATTGTGGCGATATTCCGCCGATTACCGCTTGTGCGTCTTGGCCACCTAGCAGTTTCGGGGCAATGTACCAATGACATTCGTCGACTAATTGCTCTTCCAAAAAACTGCGATGGACGGTGGCTCCACCTTCGACATAGAGAGATTGAATACCTTCTTCTGCTAATATTTCCAGCAGATCCGTCATATCGATCCGAGCGCTTGACAGCTGAATCACTTTCACATCAGGGTGTTGCTGGCAAAAAGCTTCCTTGTCTGCTTGATTGCCGCAAACCAACCACGTATCTGCCTGCTCGTCAAAGATAGCAAGATCCCCTTGCAGCGATAGATTGGTATCCAGAATCACCCGGATCGGATCTTTCCCACCACCGGCTAAACGGGTAGTCAGGCTGGGATTATCCTCGATGACAGTGTTGCGCCCAACCAAAATCGCATCATGACGATGGCGTTGCCGATGCACATCGATACGAGCCAACTCTGAGGTAATCCACTTGCTGTCCCCTGTGCTGGTCGCTGTTTTTCCATCCAATGTCATTGCCGCCTTCAAGGTAACAAAAGGACGACGCTTACGCTGGTAATGGAAGAAATGTTGGTTGATCGTTAAGGCACGCTGTTCCAGCAATCCCACTTCAACCTCCACACCGGCATGTTCGAGTATTTCCACACCTTTTCCCGCTACTTTAGGGTTAGGATCAAGGCAAGCGATATAGACCTTTTTCAATTGATGATGTACAATCAGCTCTGCACAGGGCGGTGTTTGACCATAATGGGCGCAAGGTTCTAAGGTGACATACAGCTCTGCCCCTTTGGCCTTTGAACCGGCTTGTTCGATGGCGTGCACCTCGGCATGAGCTTCTCCTGCCTTCAGATGTGTGCCTACGCCTAGCAATTCACCGTTTTTGACCATCACTGCCCCCACTGATGGATTGGGGCTAGTCTGGCCAATCGTTGCCTCGGCCAGGTTCAATGCCAGATTCATCCATTCCTGTTTTGTTTTCATAGGTCGCTCTCCTTTTTTTATACACAAAAAACCCCAGGCGATTCGACCTGGGGTTTTATAGATTCAGATATTGTAAAAAAAGTTGGCTGGATAGTGGGCCCTCATGGTGGATTTTTTCCATCATTAAGAAAACAGCTTCTTCCTCTGATAGGCATCTTCATTTTTTCCATTACCTTAATAGTTGGCTAACAGAAATAAACCTTTCCTATCTGAAAAGAACACTATTCCGCCAATTCCTTTTCCCATCCAGACTATCACTGTCGGCTTTGGATTTTCACCAAATCCACCTTCACACTCTTGCAAGTGTTCCGGGTCACGGACTGAAAAGCGGTTCTCCACTTTATCACCGTCGGTCGGGAATTACACCCTGCCCCAAAGGAATCTTATCGCTTGTATTCAATTTTTTGATTTCCTCTTGTTACTTTACACACTCTGAAGTGGCATTCTATCAGGATTTGCAAGCTTTTGAACAAATTATCCGCATTCGACAATATCCTGATGTATCAGCTAAAACCCTGCCAATATGATTGCCACATATACTATTATGTTCCCCTCTATAATAGCAGTATAAAAATCTAAATGCAAGGGATTAGATCCATGTTTAAGCGTTGAAATAATTTAGTATTAAGATTGGAAAATCAGCTTCACTTTAAACATTTTCACCATATTTTTCCGCCGATTAGATAAATGATCGATACCTTATATTACGTGACTCAAAAGGGCTATTAATCATTATTAAATGATGTTAGTCGAATCATTGGACATACTAAATGGGGATTTTTTATACTACATTTGGATGACTATAAGCAATACATGTTTAAAAAAGGATGGGAATGTTACATGAGAAATATATTCTCAGGCTCTTTCGGTCAAGTAGAAGACACAGTTAGTAAAAGTTATGTAAAAAATATAGTTAATGGAATGAAGGAGTTTTCTTTTGGAAGAATTATTATTCTACTCATTTTTTTAACGGATGTCTTCTATGCTGTATATGGATTTAGTATATACTTTGGAAACAATATGGATGGGACGTCCGTGTCACTAGACTTGAATAACGAGTACATTCCATTCTTAACAAATATTTGGTATCCAATCGTACAAGGGATAGTAATTTTAATTACCTTGGTTAACATTCTATATTTTAGAAGGAAAAATAGTGTAAAAGCATTTTTTATTTCCAATACTTTGCTTGCAATTTTTTTACTTCTATTTCTATTCTTGGTTTTTAAAATAACACAATTAGCTGTATATTCTTTTCCATTGCGTATGGTGTACACTCTTTTATTTATCTACTGTCTCGTTTATGTTTCTATTCGAAGTTATCAAAATGCAAAAGAAATGGTATTTGGAGAGAAAAAGAAAAGAAGTGCCATCGTAGAAGGCTTCAGTAGAAATAGGAAAACTATTCTAAGTGTGTTGGCAGGTATTGGTGGCCTGTATTATCTTGGCAAGGTTATTTTTCCTGCAGCAGGAGACTTGGAAACCCGTTTAATGGGAGGGTTGATCGATTTCTTGCCGTTGTTTGTATGTGGTGGTATTTTATTATTTCTGTACTTTAATAATGTTGTAATCAGAAGCTACTATCTTAATAAATACGCCGAAGAGTTCAGAATAAAATTCGGAGTAGATAAGAGCGAATGGTACGGGGAAAAACATAAAGATAAGGATCATACCAATGTAAAAAATCAAGACGGAATGAGCGATACGAATAATACATAGATACGTTTTACGGAGGAAAGGAAAGGTTATATGAAAAACATATTCTCAGGCTCTTTCTCACAGGTGGAAGACACAGTTAGTGAGAGCTTTGCAAAAAATTCTATTGATACGATAGAGAGGTTTTCTTTTGGAAAATCTATTATATTTATCCTATTTTTTATGGGTGGGTTCTCAGCTTTTTATGGAGTTAGTATATGGATGGGAGGCAATTTGGATACCGGCACAATTGTGCTTGATACGAATAATGAGTACGTCCCATTTTTATCAAACATTTGGTACCTAATCTTACAAAGTATATTAATGGTAATTACTTTATTTGGAGGCTTATATTATAGGAAAAAAAACAATGTAAAAGGGTATATTATTTATAATACTTCTTTTACAGTTTTTGTACTCCTGTTTATGTTCTTATATTTTAAGTTTACACAATTAATCGTTTATTCTTTTCCATTGCGTATGGTGTACACTGTTTTATTTATCTTCTGTCTCGTTTATGTTTCTATTCGGAGTTACCAGAATGCTAAAGAAATGGTATTTGGAGAGAAAAAGAAAAGAAGTGCTATCGTGGAAGGCTTTAGCAGAAATAGGAAAAGTATTCTAAGTGTATTGGCAGGTGCTGGTGGTCTGTATTATCTTGGCAAGGTTATTTTTCCTTCAGCAGGAGACTTGGAAACCCGTTTAATGGGAGGGCTGATCGATTTTGTTCCGTTATCTGCCTGTCTAGCTATCCTAGGATTTCTGTATTTAAATCGTGTCATGCTCCGAAGCTACTACCTTAATAAATACTCTGAAGAGTTTAGAATAAAATTTGGAGTCGACAAGAGCGAATGGTACGGGGAAAAACATAAAGACAAGGATCATGCCAATGTAAAAAAACAAAAGATGTAGTTTTTATGAAAGCTGGACGGAATGAGCGATACGGATAATACATAGATATGGTTTACTAAGGAAGGGAAATATATGATTATTCCGAGTGGTTTTGGGCCACCCGCTAATTTGAAACTTCCTTACCTTTCATCCAATATATTTAATTAATACTTCCACCACCCGTGACCTTGTTTGTATCCATGGTAGTGTTTTTTTACTGGCGGAAGAAGAAAAACAAACTTTAGGAGCTCCATCTGCACAAATAGCGTACCATGAGCAAGCAGGTTAGCACTTTGGTTAAAATGGTGGTTACAAATGAGTGACCCTTTTAAAATACAAAAAGATGCTTCATCACACAAAAATAATCATATTCCATTACGTATGGTGTATACTGTTTTATTTATTTTGTGCCTCGTTTATATTGCTATTCAGAGTTACCAACATGCTAAAAAATGATGTTTGGGGAAAAGAAAAGAGGTGCCATCAAAGGTCTTTTATTTTTGAAGCGTATCTATTTGGGTATTTCATTAAATCGAAATCGTGGCAGTTGATAAAAATGTGTTGAATGATCACACTATGAACGACGCTTGTAACAAAGAAAGAGCAGATTTCCCCTGCCCTTCCTTAAAAAGATTAAACTGGTTTTCTTCGCAATGTTCTAATGGCGACTTCGTGTTCGCCTACAATCTCGAAAAAAGATTTTTGGTCGTCCTTTATTTCATTTACAGTCGTTTTTAATTCTTCGATGTTTTCCACATTTTGAACAACGGTTTTCCTAATCACTTCTCTCTCCTGCTTTGCGGTAGCAAGTTCCTCTTTCATTTCTGATATGTCACTTTTCATATTCGTTATGTCGCCATTCATTTTGGACATGTCGCTTTTCATATTCGTTATGTCGTTTTTCATATTCGTTATGTCGCCATTCATTCTGGACATATCGCTTTTCATATCTGTTATATCATTTTGCATTTCTTTCTGACGTTGGTTCATATCGCCTAACAACTTGACCACTTTTTGAAAATCATCCAATCGTATCAGCTCCTATATTTTTTTCGGGTTTTTCCATTAAAACCAAACCTTAATCAATCGTAAGAGATCCATTCATATCTACATTTCTATTTTTTGACCGATAATAAGTTATTCCTGTAAAATCCATTATTTTGATGATAAACAAGAGTTCTCAAATTCTCTACCTTTAGCATTATTTAATCTATCATAACACAAAATGAAAATGGGCAAAAGGTAAAGTAAGCTCTCCATCAGTGAGGACTTTTCCCCGTTCTTCACTGTGGTTGCACTATGATAAAGCTCTTCTTTCATACGATACCATTCATCCAGTGCAGCTTAAAATATTCCTGTTTTCACATGAAGTTATATGATGGATAGTTGATGTCAATATAGTAGATGTTATTACCTTTTCATCATGCATCACTCCTCATAATGACTGACTTACGTTTATGCTTTTCGTATAATGAACGTAATATATTATGCATAAACGGAATACAGCTAAAAATAATGGTCTCATTCAAAAACTTTGTGGATTATTGCTTGGAATAGTTGATCATTTCTGAACATAGAGAGGCTTCACAGACTAGTAGTAATACGGTCATTGTAACACGTCCCTTGTGGAATGATTGAGGAATAACAATGATGAAGTTCTTGAACCTAGTATAACATCACCAATCAAAAAGAACAAGTGTTTGCTGTTAAAATATTATAAATAGTAAAACCGTACTTAGCCAAAAAAGAGGATGTTGTAGTGATCTGGAAGGAAAGATTTTCTTTAGATTTAATTTCTGAAATCGCCGAGACATGATGGAAACGTTAATAGAGAGACTCTAAATCCCAAGTCCCGTTTTGGGTCTTGGGATAGGTTTAATGCGCGTACGTGTGGACTCATCATTAATTACCTCATATTCTCATTCCCATAAGTTTACCTACTAAAGCTCTTTCTTCATGGAAACCACATGGAGTTTTATTCCATTTGGCTTATGTACCACTTCTTCATCAAAAATAGTGTAACCTAAGGAGCTATATAACACTACATTCTTCTGAACATCCATGCGAACCTTGCATTGAATTTCGTTTATATTCTTTTTTAAAGCAGTTTCTTCCAAGGATTTCAGTAGTTTTTTTGCAACTCCTTTGCCTTGTTTTTCTGGTACAACAGACAAGCGGTAAAAATATAATGCATTTTTTTCTTGTTTAAAGCGAACCATACCAACAGGCTCTTTCTCATCATAGGCAATGAATACATTTTCTCCATTTTGTATGGATTCTGATACAGATTGCACCGTTTCTTCTAAAGCGCTCGATGGAGGTATTTTATCTTGGTACTCTGAAAAGGCACTTCTCATTATCTGATGAACAATCGAAGCATCGGCCTCCTTCGCTAAACTTATCATTCGTTTTTTTCACCTCCTATAGATATTTTTTCATTTACATGAAACGAAGTGTTCACCACTATATGATGTTAGCGGTCCATTGTCAAATTTAGCGACTGTACTATCAAGTTGATTCAAGCGAAAAATCATACCCCACATAATTCCATACATTTCTTAACCCTATATGTTCAGCAACAGCAACAGAGGCTTTATTCATTTCCATGCAATCCCAATATGGAAGTTTATTATTTTCTAAACACTCTTCTACAAAACAATGAGCAAGTATTTGAGCGAGCTTCTTCCCTTGATGTGCCTCTAATGTTTCAATATCTATGCAATGTATATTACCAGCGACAAAACCAGAGAAGCACACACTAACTAGCTCACGTTGATAAGCCATACCATATCCCATTCCATTACGTAAAAAATCTTCCGTCGATGACCAGAATTCTGTTATCTTTGCCTGCAAAAACTCGATGTTTGTTACAGCATTATCCGTATTTTTCAATAGTTTTTCTGTGATAGATACCATTTGATATCCTTGCTCTATGGCAGGCTTATTGCTCGTTATATCACTGTCTTGAGGCAAGGAGTAAACCCTTTGATTCCAACTCCCCAGCTTGCGATGTGCAAAAATTCTTTCGATTGTTTCATTCCATTTTTGATGATTTCCAATGGCCTCAAACTCTTTTAATCCAACCTTTTTTGCTTCTGGTATGATTACATGATCAATAAACTGGTTTAATGGATGGTTAAATCCTTCATTTTGTTCGCTTCCGAAAAATATAAACCCATCATTATTCCCCAGCCAAATAACTCCGGATGCAGGATGATCAACATCATCGACAAAAATACGACCGGGATTTATTTTCTCCACAACGGCCATTGCTTCTAAGTGAGATTGTTCATGAAGCAGCTTCCTGCATTTATGAAAATCGGCTTTATTCCATTCTGTTATCATTAGGGCCATCTCCTTTAGGTAATACGATATCCTTATTTTTAGCAAGATTGGCTATTCAACATTTGACTTTGAAGACTTTGATTTTTTCCAAACAAACATTACCAGAAGAAAAATAGCAATGATATATAAGATCGCCTTCGTTATTTTTCCAGTATTTGAAAAATCAAAAAAAGTTATCTCAGCGAATCGAATAATACCAATCATGATTAAATCAATGATAAAAGCCCGTTTATAGAATGTAGCACTCATGTCAAACTCTCCTTAAAAGATTACACTTCATCTTATTTACATGAAATGAAAACAAGATCCAATAGAAAATGGACCAGAGTATTTTTTTATATGATTGCTTATGCTGAACAAAAATAGTATGTGGAGATCCATTAGATAGTATTCCGACATACTGTTTATATGTAAAAATCCATATATGGCTTCTCCTGTTTATAATAATTCAATCGATCTTGCAATGTGCCGGTATGAAATTCAAACTTATGACCATCAGGATCGGTAAAATAAATGGACTTTTTATCCTTTTCATCTCTGGGACGACCCGTTAAGATGTTAACACCTAATTTCTCTAATTGATCATACATACGGTCAAACGCAGTTTCTTCTATGGAAAAGGCAATATGTGTATAGGACTGTTTTATTTCATTCCGAGGGATATCTTTTTCCATATTAAGCGCCAGCCAGAGACCATTCAAATCAAAATAGGCTGTATTTTTCCCTTTGACCAATAATTTTGCCTCAAAGACTTCTTGATAAAATTGGATCGATTTCTCCAAATCAGAAACAGAAAATAGAAAATGGTTTATTCCTTTTATCAACCATGCGTCACCTCTTTATCTAATATATTGTCTAAAAAACTCTAATAGATTATGCTGCTTTATTCACTTCATTACTTAACGGCCTTCATTTTTTACTGTTAAAAACGCTTCTAAATTTGGCGATTGATTATATTTCACTGCTGCTTGTTTATCCTTTATTACCATAGCTTCCGTTAAATCGATATTATTTATACTAGCAATAGCTACTGCATAATGTATAACGTCTACTAATTCTTTTTCTAGTGATTCGTTCCCAGTATTCTCTTTTCTTCCCTCTAATTGATTAAGTACCTCTGCTACCTCACCAACCTCTTCCACTAGTTTCATAAATAATGCAGTCGACGTTCGGCCGTCTTTATACTTTAATGATAGATAGTTCTGTAGCTCATGAAATGTTAATTGTTTCATACGAATCCTACTTTTAGCATGATATTATATTATTCACCAGCCGTTCGCCCTCCGTCAACCACCAATGAATGTCCAGTTACATAAGACGCTTTATCCGAGCTAAGCCAGATGATGGCTTCTGCTATCTCTCCCGTTGTACCTAGCCTGCCTAATGGATGCTTGTTATTCATTTTTTTGGTTACCCGGCCAACCCAAGAAGTATGTACCGTACCCGGACAAACGGCATTCACTCGGATACCATATTCACCATATTCTATGGCTGCAGTCTTAGTCAAGCCAATCATCCCATGTTTACTAGCGACGTATGCTGCATGTTGATTTAATCCAATTTGTCCCGCTATTGACGATGTATTTACAATGGAACCAAATTGCTGTTTTTTCATCGATTGAATTTCGTGCTTCATACACAGCCAAGTCCCCTTTAAATTAACCTGGATGACGTTATCCCAATCCGCTTCGTGATAATCAGCTAACTTGGAACCGATTAAAATACCGGCATTATTTATAGCAATGTCCATTTTATTATACAGTTGATAGCACAGGGAAATAGAGTCGATAACATCTTGTTCATTGGTAATATCTGTTCGTTGAAATTGGCTTTTTCCTCCATTATCCTTTATGATGGAGACTGTTTCTTGTCCACCTTCCTCATCAATATCTGCAATAAGAACACTTGCCCCTCGATTTGCCAATTCGATAGCGACTGTTCGTCCTATTCCCGAACTTGCACCAGTAACAAACGCACTTTTTCCTTCCATATCCATCTATACCACTCCCAATAATTTATACCCCTCTGACCTTTTTCCATTTCCTAATTTTCGTCCTAAACGATTGGAATGGTGCAACGGTATTGATATGTACCCACTTCCAGATCGGCCAGCTAGACGGCGTGGTTGTAGCCCATTGTCTGCCACCTTGTTCAAATAATTCAGTATCCTTATAGCTATCTACCAAGTCTATCATTTTCTTCACATCACGTTGAAACATAGCTTTTAATTTTTCTAGTGAATAATCAGCATATTGATCATAAAAGTGCTGATAAAGGCCGCCAAGCTTGTTCCATTTATAGTCTTTTGTCGGCGTGATAACCTCTTTTCCGTTTTTGTTATCATCTTCCCAAGACAGAATCAGGTTCATCCACCCCAATTGGTAGGCAATCATTTGTGCTGGTGTTCTGTCCACTTCATTTACAAGCGTATCTTTATCATGATCATCAATAGAATCAAATTCATCTATAAATAGGGTTGCTCTTTTCGTCATTTCATCGATTAAAGCCTGTTTATTCTCATATCCTTGCAACATTCTTCACCCTTTTCTATTGAGTAGTCGTTTCCCTTATACGAAACGCCAAGGGAAGATGACCTGATGTTCTTCTAATCCTTGGCGTTTAGTATGGCGTGAATGTACCTTTTAATTTATGTTTGTACCGTTCTAATCTTTTTATTTTCTTGAACGTAAGTAAGGATAAGATGGTGATAACGATAAGTGTCCATTCATGATCTTCTCCTCTGTTGTCGATTATTCTGATCATAACCATCCTCCCGTTTATTTTTATCATTATTTTAGCATACAAGAGCGTGCTTTTTCATGCATGAGAAGTTTTTTATCAAATGTTAAAGTAGACGTTGTTAGAACTAACCCTTCTTTTCACTGCTCAGCGATTGTAAAAAGGGTTCTACACAACATTACTTAAGTGCTCCATCATGTTAGTGATAAGTTCTAAGTGGATGTTTATTATCTTCTTTACCCTTCTTTTTTATCCAACTTAATAGGAAACGAATCATTACGACAAGGATCGTGATGCCAATAGAATATTGTAATAGCATATAGAAATAACTGGAGTAAGACATCGTTGATAGGGAAGATAACCCATTCGTATCGATTGTAAGTGTTTCTCGATCTAACCAAACGGACAAAAGGATAAGGGAAATAAAGAATGATGACATGGATAGGTTAATGAATTTTTTCATATTAGTTGCTTACCTCCTTATTTACATTCTAATCCCTTATTTATGATCACTCAACCCTTACTTTTAGTTGATGGCAAGATGGCTAAAACAAACCCAACTGACAAACCATTGGACAGTTGGGCATGAAAACATTTATTTGATTAATGGTTTATGCTACGGCCTTATTAACCTTTATGTAAAAAGGGTTATTTCGCTTCTTTATTTTCTTTCGCTTTACCATTTAATACAATACTATTCACCATACTTAATCCGTCAGCAACGGCAAACCATTTCACTTATCTATTTGCTTTCTATATTGCTGCGGTGCATACTGTGTCTGTTTTTGAAACGCATGATAAAAACTGGAGTAACTTTGAAATCCTACTTCATAACAAATATCACTAAGGGATAAATTTGTGTTTCTCAACAGATGAACGGCCTTATTCACACGAATATTCTCTAGGTAAACACGTAGCGTTCTGGCTGTCTGTTTTTTGAAGATCCGTCCTAGATGATAGGGGCTTATGCCGATGTTTTGCGCTATTTGTTTCCAAGTAAGATTTTCTGTGTAGTGTCCTAGAATATATCTCTCTGCGTCATGAACGATATCCATCATGGGATTAAAATGTATCTTATCCGGCTGACATTTTTTGCAAGGACGGAAACCTGCTTTTTTTGCCTCCTCCACCGTTTGAAAAAAGGTGATATTTTCTGTTTTAGGACTTCTGGATTTACAAGACGGACGACAAAAGATTCCTGTTGTTTTCACTGCGTAGAAAAATAGACCATCATAGGCATCGTCACAGTTATTAGCGATTTTGACCATCTCGTTAAAAGAAAATGTGGTAGGGAACACCAACTTGTTCACCTCCTGTCTCTGTTTTTCTTATAAAACATATAAGCGATATAGATGAACATTACGATGAAAGGAACCATGATATAGGATTGAAAGAACGGAAAAACCAGCATACATAAAACAAAGGCAGTTAGTGAACACCACCATGGCCATGTTCCTTTTTTAAACAGTTTAACACCCGCAGCCATTGATAGAATATACACGATTATTCCTAAAGATGTAGGAATAAATAAGACATCGTTAAACGAAAGTGAAAGAGCACTTGTCATCAAAACTCCAGCACCAGCAAACATCACAACAAAGCAAACCATAGGTCTAGATAGATGGATAGTTGGATGCCGTTTAGAAAAATAAGCAGGAAAGGCACCGTCTCTGCTTAGGGAATAACCAAGCTGGGTCAGGCTTGCAACAAATGCATTCGCTGTTCCTGTGCAAATGATGAAAGCAAGAATACCAGTAAGCAATTGGGCGTTTAACCCCAGTGCGTCATTTATCATTATCGCGATTGGAGATAGATCACTCTCCTCCTCACCATACGTTCCCGTTCCAATAGTAATAAAGCTAAGAGCAAGAAAAAGGACACCGATGATGATGACACTATACATCGTACTTCTTACGATATTTTGTTTCGGTTGTTTAAAATGATTGGCAAGATTACAAATGGCCTCCCAACCAAAAAATGCCCAAAAAATAACAGTTATACTAGCCCCTACTGAACCAATTCCATGAGGCAAAAAAGGACTGAATGACTGCCAGCTGATATGGGGGAGAGCCAATACAATCGCTGTTATTAACAAAAGAAATAAACATCCACTTAACCATAATGCTAGTTTGCCACTTACTTGAATACCAAAATAATTAGTGCTGCCGGCAATAACCAGTATCAACACCGCAGATAAAGTTATGTGTAGCGAAGAAAAATTCAGAGCATTGCCCAAATAATAGGCACCGGTTAAGGCAACGATCGTTTGTCCAACTGCTGCCGTAACAAAATAAAACCAGCCTACCATATTTCCTGCATGCTTCCCAAATGCATAGCGTACAAACGTGGCAGCTCCTCCAGCGTCTGGATGCTCTCTCGCTAAGCAAGCAAAGGAATACGCAAGCGGAAAGCTGATAAGGATCACCATAAGCCAAGCGACAATGGAGGCTGGTCCAGCTATGGAAGCCGTAACTCCTGATAAAAAAAGCACACCTGATCCTAAAACCGTCGCCATATATAAAGCAATACCTTGAAACACCCCAATGGATGGTTGATGCATGTAATCACCTCTTTTCTACATGCATCATACTAATCCAGAATGGAATGCACATTCGGATTTTTGCTCTGTTATTTCGTATACGATTTTTTTAGCAACCATGGCGGTTTTCTGGAAGTCGGTTTTTTCGGTATTAAAATTGGATCACCCAACACGCAGTTCCTTTCTCTTGTAGACAAATAAGGACAACAAGATGATGAACATTGCACAACCTATAAGCAGGGTAAATGCCCTAATATCGGCTGATTGTGATCGCTTTCATAATCACCACCGAGTGTATTTGCAATTAGATCGTAGAAACTAACGAAAATATCACCTACCGCAAAAATAAGCAGTAACAGATAGAAACTATCAATAAAGGTTAACGCGACATAAAATACAGCCGCTCCAAAAAATGCAAACAGCAAGACCACTTTTCTGCTAACTTTATCAGCTATCTTTCCACCGATATAAGCACTCAACAGACCTATCAAAGAGTGTATCATCAAGCCTATACCAATTTGACTTTCGCTGATTTGTATTGCTGCCACTAAGTCTGCTAACAAAACTGCCCATACACCCGTCTGTGTTCCTAACAATAAAAATGTGAATAATAAAAATATAAGATAGCGGTTAAGTCTTTTAAACATGTATGCTCCTTTTCATTAAATTGGGGCAATATTTTTCTAAACGATGTTAAAAAATAACCCACCCTGGTTCGCATTGTTAAGAGGCGTGGTGCGTTCTATTCTTTATAAATTATAGGATAACTGGATAATTGTCAACGATATAGCAGTGGATTTTTCCAACCATTTCGTGCTCTACTTCCTTTATGATAACCTTATCATTTTCCAGTCTTATTTTCCTCGCATTCTCTCTCCTGTAGGTGTTTTTCATAGTCTCTTTCGGATTTAGCCAAGACTTCCCAGTCGATCTTATCAGAAGTAACTTGCGGCTGTTTCTCTCCATCTTTTATCATGCGGAAATAATCGCTCATTTGATCGCTCCTCTTTTATTTTCTAGGCAGATTAGTCACGAATTGGTACCAATACATGAAAAAATCATCAAAATGGGGATCTTTTTCATGACGTATCGATTCAAATGTTTCATAGTCAAAATATGCTGGCTCGTTTTCGCTTTCTTCAAGGACAACAGATGATTGTTCCCTCAATGTTGGTGCATGCTTGAAAAACCATCCTTCTTAGATTAGTTATCGCCAAAGACACACGCCAACTTGCATCATTGTGCTAATCACTACGTAACAAGCTCTTTTACAAACAACACCCTATCTTGACCAGCGCCATCATAATTCGCATGCACCGATATACCGTCTACGATTTTATTCCCTTGTTCGATAGCAAAACCCATTTTTGTATGATAGGCAATCGATGTTTTATTGACGGGAGAAGTGACGCATCGTATTTTGGTTCTATTTTCAGTTTGCACTTTGGAGAAAAAGCGGTGATAAAGTTCCTTACCGATCCCTCGTTTGCGCTGCTCCGGGTGAATACCTACAAAATGGATATACGCTTCCTTTGCATACGTTTGTGATAAGAAACCAATCAGAAAACCGATAATTTCCCCATCCTCCTCAACGATAAAGCTTGTATCAGTAAAGTGGTCAAAAAATAATTTCGGCAGTTTTTCTGACATTTGCCGTCCACCCCACCATTGATTGATTAATGGGGATAATCTATCATAATCCAATCGTTTCACCTTTCTAATATCCATCATCAACCCTCCAATCATTCGTCCTTTTGTTGCCGCAGATTATCCTCGACCCATTTCCAACCTCTGATAACAAGCAGCACTATCAAACGGTGAAAAACGTTTTCCCAAAAGTTAAAGGTATCGTATCAAAAAAAAGTCGTACAAAGAAAACCAGGTTAATTAAAGGGTTACTTCTCGTTTCATCTTCTACCTAATAAAACTCAGTCCTCCCCCAGAATCCGAACTTCCCGCTCTAGTTCAACGCCAAATTTGTTTTTTACTTCACGTTGAACCATTTCGATCACGGCAATATACTCGGTTGCCGTGGCATTATGTTTATTCACAATAAATCCTGCGTGTTTCATCGATACCTCGGCGCCACCTATCCCTTTTCCCTGTAATTCACTATCTTGAATCAACTTTCCGGCAAAATAACCCGGCGGCCGCTTAAAGACACTACCGCAAGAAGGGTATTCTAGCGGTTGTTTCGACTCTCTTTTATAAGTTAGATCGTCCATCACTGCCTTGATTTCATCATAATTGGCTTGCTCTAAACAAAAGGTGGCCTCTAATACGATGTAGTTTTTCGTTGGAATGTTACTTGTGCGATAGGACAGATCAAAGGATTCCGCCGGCAAACGATAAAGATCACCTGCTGCATCAACGATCAGTGCACTCTCTAAACAATCTTTGATTTCTCCACCATAAGCGCCGGCATTCATATACAAAGCGCCGCCAACGGTACCTGGAATACCACAGGCAAACTCCAAACCACTCAGGCTCTGGTCCAAGGCAAAACGGGAGGCGTCAATAATACGCGCACCGCTTCCTGCTATTACTTTATTACCTTCGCTGTATATATCTTTGAATTGCTTCAGACTCATCACAATGCCACGGATACCACCATCTCGCACGATGACATTGGAGCCGTTTCCGAGCAATGTGAAGGGTACCGCTGATTGATTAGCATAACGAATCACCGCCTGCACCTCTTCCACTGTTGTTGGCATCACAAAAAAATCGGCTTCCCCGCCTAACATGGTATAGGTATGATTCTTTAAAGGTTCATCGATCAAGATGTGCCCTTCCCGTACTATTTTTTCTAATTCTTTTATAATTAACTGTTTATTCATGGTAATCCATCCTTTAGTTTTCTCTAGCAAAAAACACATATATAAGTGGACACAGCGAGGATATACGCCTCCCCTTGCGTCTTCTTTGCATATTGATTTATTATATGACCTATGCTTGATCATCATGCTTGGTCTTTGTCACAATTAATCTATATTATAGCAAGAAGCGATTGTGAACTGCAAATTTCATTTCATCCTTGTTAAAGATAAAAAAACAGACCTCCACATACCAAAAAGCAATCGATTGAAATGCTTCGTCAGCGTGCTAAAAATTATGACGGCTTTGCTTCACTTGCTGCTAGCTTATCGAATGATGTTAAAAAGATGACACATCTGACATAAAAAAACTAGACCTCCTAAGAGATCTAGCTCATTAATGCCACCATTAACGCCTTTTGCGCATGAAGTCTATTTTCCGCTTCCTGGAAGACCACGGATTGCGGACCATCAATAATCGATGCCGTTACTTCTTCCCCGCGATGTGCTGGTAAGCAATGCATAAAGATGGCGTCTGCTTTTGCCTGGGCAAATAATGCATCATTGACCTGATAGTTAGCAAAAGACTTTTCTCGTTCCTTTTGCTCGGCTTCCTGCCCCATACTGGCCCAAACATCCGAATAAATCACATCGGCATCCTTTACTGCTTCTGTTGCATCTTCGGTTACTATTACCTCACTGCCGTTAGCGAAAGAAGAAGCCAGCTCGATGATCTCAGACTTTGGCTGATAGTCTTTCGGTGCAGCAATGGCGACATCCAGCCCCATTTTGGCACAGCCGATCATCAGTGAGTGGGCCATATTGTTGCCATCCCCTATATAAGCAAGCTTACGACCTTCTAAAGAACCCTTCTCTTCTTGAATCGTCTGTAAATCCGCTAATACTTGGCATGGATGATAATCATCAGTCAGACCATTAATGACTGGAACCGTGGCGTTTTCGGCTAGATCTTCGACATCCTGCTGAGAAAAGGTACGGATCATGATTCCGTCAAGATAACCGGATAATATCTTGGCCGTGTCGGAGATAGTCTCCCCCCTGCCAAGCTGAATATCATTGGAGCTCAGGAATAAACCCATTCCTCCAAGTTGATAGATCCCTGTCTCAAACGATACCCGCGTTCGAGTCGAGGACTTTTCAAAGATCATTCCCAATGTTTTTCCGTTTAGTGGCTGATAAGGTATTCCGTTTTTATGTTTTTTCTTTATTTGAGCTGCTAGTTCCAACAAATAAGCAATCTCTGCCTTGGAGTAGTCGGCCAATGTCAGCATATCTTTTCCTTTTAATTGTTCTTTAAAACTCACGACTTTATCCGCTCCTTTTTATTCAAATCTGGTTTGTTGCTCCGATACATTTGCATGGAAATTGGCGTCTCCCACGTTTTCTTTGTTGCTGTAAGATATGCCGTTAACGTATCATTGGCGGTGAAATGCAGGGTATCTGATCGTAAAGCCGCTTCACGTAATAACATATGCTCATCCCTTTCCCCGTTACGATGGGTATCGGCAATCAAGGCATAGCTTTCGTCGAGGCAATGCTGTTCTGCGCTGGCCAACGAAATGACCTGATGCTGGATGCCCTTTTCAGCTAATAAAACAGAGGTAGCTTGATCCGTTTCCAATACCGCTTCGACCGATTGTAACTGAACAGCTAGGCTCTCATCCAGTTGCTGCAATGATAAGAAAATGACATCCTCACTAGTAACTTGCTTCAAACTGCCTTCTTTCCAACCAAATGCCTTGGACATTGCCTGATCTACTGTAGAGCCTAAACCAATGGCTTCACCTGTTGATTTCATCTCTGGTCCAAGGATGGGATCCAAGCCTGGTAGTTTATTCGAGGAGAATACCGGCATTTTCACGGCATAGAAAGGAACTTCTTCATGTAAGCCAAGCTTCCATTCCTGCTCGTTTAAGGCTTCGCCCATTTGTACCCGAGTAGCGAGATCGACCATCGGCACGCCTGTCACCTTACTGGCGATGGGCACCGTACGCGAAGCACGTGGATTGACTTCCAACACATACATCGTTTCCCGATCGGCACTCAAAACGAATTGAATATTCATAATCCCTTTGACAGACAATTCTTTAGAAATAGCCTGCGTATACTGCTCAATTTGTTTCTTATGGCTGACCGTCAAGTTTGGTGCTGGAAAAATAGCGACACTGTCACCGGAGTGGATGCCGGCTTTTTCTACATGTTCAAAGATACCTGGTATGATAACATCTTCCCCATCACAAATGGCATCGATTTCCACCTCATATCCTTCCACATAACGGTCAATCAATAATGGAAAAATCCGCTGCCCTTGGGCATTAGATTGTAATTCTTCCAAGTAGGCGCTTAGCTGTTCCTCATGATATAGGATCACCATTCCTTGTCCGCCAATAACGTAGGAAGGGCGCATTAACACAGGGTAACCGATTTGCCGTGCAACGGCCTTGGCTTCAGATACTGCTGTAACCGTATCTCCGGGAATATGTGGTATATTTAATTGTTGCAATAATTGATAGAATAGGTCACGATCTTCTACCGCTTCAATCGCCGATAATGCAGTACCGGCAATCGGTACACCGGCCTTCTGCAGTCCATCTGCCAGATTGATAGCAGTTTGTCCACCAAACTGAACCAGTACTCCTTCTGCTTGTTCTTTTTCCACCACATGTAAGACATCTTCTGTCGTCAAAGGTTCAAAATACAGGTGATCTGCCGTATTAAAATCGGTACTAACCGTCTCGGGGTTGTTATTAATCACGACGGCATCTACGCCTTGACCTTGTAAGGATTTTGCTGCGTGTACCGAACAATAATCAAATTCCACCCCTTGGCCAATCCGAATCGGACCCGAACCGAGCACTACCATTCGCTTTTCTCCGCTAAGCGGCTCTACTTCATCATACTCATTCCATGTGCTGTAGAAATAAGGGGTTTCTGCTGAAAACTCAGCCGCACAGGTATCCACCATTTTATAGGAAGGGGCTAGCTGCTCTTCCTTGATCTTCTGCTGGATCTGCTGCACATTTACTTGAAGCAGATCTGCCAGTGTCTGGTCAGAAATACCAAAAGACTTGGCTTCTTTGATATCTGTTGCCGTCATATGCTGCCATTGTTTTTCCTTGATGGCCTGTTCTTTCTCGATCATGGCGGCCAGTTCATATAAAAAGTAGTTATTAATCAGCGTAATCGTATGGATCTGTTCCACGCTCATTCCTCTTCGTAATGCCTCTGCTACCATAAACAGACGCTGGTCGGTTGCTTGGTCTAATGCCCGTTCTAATGCTTGATCGGACAGCTTTTCTATGCCTGGTAAATGCAAGGAATCCAGGCCAATCTCTAAGGAGCGGATCGCCTTATTAATTGCCATGGGGAAGTTACGGGCCAAGGCCATCACCTCACCGGTTGCTTTCATTTGCGTTCCTAAGAGACGATCGGCCTGCGTGAATTTATCGAAAGGCCAGCGCGGAATCTTGGCTGCAATATAATCAATCGATGGCTCGAAGCTTGCATAAGTGTCACCCGTAATCGGATTAAGTACTTCATCCAAGCGATAGCCTAGTGCCACTTTGGCCGCAATACGGGCAATTGGATACCCCGTTGCTTTCGACGCTAGGGCACTCGAACGGCTCACTCGCGGGTTTACCTCGATAATAATATAGTCATCATTGTCTGGATTAAGGGCAAATTGAATGTTGCATCCGCCTATCACACCAAGTTCTTGAATAACTTTTACGGATGAGGTTCGTAACATTTGATACTGGCGATCCGTCAATGTCTGCGATGGTGCCACAACAATACTGTCACCGGTGTGTACACCGACTGGATCAAAGTTTTCCATATTACAAACGATAATGCAAGTATCATTGTCATCACGCATGACTTCATATTCGATTTCCTTCCATCCCTTCACACTCTGTTCAATCAGGATTTGATCAATCGGGCTGTAATGCAAACCATTTTTTACAATCGTGCGTAATTCAGATTCATCATTGGCGATGCCTCCCCCTGCCCCACCAAGTGTATAAGCAGGACGAACGATAATGGGATAGCCGATTTGCTCAGCAAAGCTGACAGCTTCCTCCATCGATGACGTAGATAAGCTTTCGGCGATAGGTTCGTTAATCTCTTTCATCATCGATTTAAAAATTTCTCTGTCTTCCCCTTTCTGGATCGTTTCCAGCGGGGTCCCTAATAAGGTGACGCCATACTTCTCTAATACTCCGGCGTCGCCTAATGAGATCGCCATATTTAAACCTGTCTGGCCTCCTAATGTCGGCAAGATGCCATCCGGTCGTTCTTTTTCAATAATATTGGTAATCGACTCACAAGTAAGCGGTTCTAAGTATACCTTGTCGGCAATATTCTCATCCGTCATAATCGTTGCCGGATTGTTGTTGACTAGGATAACTTCTACCCCTTCTTCTTTTAAGGCTAAACATGCCTGTGTGCCGGCATAATCAAATTCGGCGGCCTGCCCGATGATAATTGGACCGGAGCCGATTACAAGTACTTTTCTCATATCTTCTTTCTTAGGCATGCTGTTTCTCTCCCTTGGTAATGTACTGCTGGATAAAGTCGACGAATAAATGGTGGGCGTCAATCGGACCTGGATGTGCCTCCGGGTGAAATTGAACACTCATCAAGGGTTTGGTTTTATGTTTTAATCCTTCCACGGATTGATCATTCACATTAATATGGGATACGTCCCATTGTTCGATATTCACGGTTGTATCATCGACGACATAGCCATGATTCTGTGAGGTCATCATCACCTTGCCTGTCTGCAAATCCTTGACCGGATGATTACTTCCTCGATGACCATATGGTAAACGCTTGGTCGTCGCACCATGTGCTAGGGCAATCAATTGATGACCCAGGCAGATCCCCATGGTCGGGAAGTTTTCCGATATCTGTTTAATGTTCGACGACAGATGAGCAAGTGCCTGTGGATCACCAGGTCCATTGGATAATAGCACCCCATCTGGATCGATCGATTGAATCTCAATAAAGGACGTGTGGTATGGCACAACCGTTACGTCGCAGCCTAGTTTTACTAATGACTTGGCGATCGAATGCTTATAGCCAAAATCGATAACGACCACATGTGGTGCCTCTGGCAATCCCGTGTGATACGTTACCTTTTCTGCAATCGATACGGTGGAAACAAGATTGGATTCAACTTCCGTCACGGCCGGCTGATCGTTTACATAAGAGGTGATCTTACCATACACCTCGCCATGCTCCCGAATAATACGTGTTAACGCCCGGGTGTCAATCTCTGCTAAGGCTGGAATCTGATATTCTTCCAGCATATTTATTAATGTATGGGTTGATTCATAATGTTCTGGATTCTGACTGATTGTTGATACAAGGAACCCCTTTAAAGATGGCTTGATACTTTCATAATCCATATCATTCCAGCCATAGTTCCCGATCAATGGATAGGTCATCGTAACGATTTGACCTGCGTAAGAAGGGTCTGTCATGACTTCCTGGTATCCTGTCATCGCTGTATTAAACACCAATTCACCCTCGGTGTGTATTGGTGATCCGATCCACTTACCTTCTAATACATCCCCTGTATTTAACACAAGATAACCTTTTGTTGTTTGCATGATCTATTTCCTCCCCTAACTAGCAAAATAACATCCCTTTTTTTCTATATTTATAATTATACTATATAATTTATATTTATGCATTTATTTCAGCAAATTTTTTTGAGAAATTTTGCTTTGCACATAACTTTAGCTTCATTTTACTGAACTGTGGAGTCTGTCAAAGTAGAAACTTCCTTTATGCTTCACTTCATTTCTTTGATCTTCTGGAATCTGAAAGAGGAGAGTTTATGGATGGTCAACACAATGATAAGAATCATTATTATCGTACAGAAAATCACATCTTTTACAGATAGGAATTTTATTTGATGAAAAAAGACAGCTCCGCTAATCTGGAACTGTCTTTTTTGTCTAGTAATTATCGTTTTTCCTTAAGAAGAAGCTTTTTTCAGCACGTTCACTTTTTCCTCATAGGTCTTGACCCACGACTGGGTATCGCTTAGCCGCTGCTCGGCATTGCTGATCTGATCTTCTACTCGATTCTTGGCGGTCCCGCCCACGATATCACGAGCGTTCACCACGGTTTCTGGCGCTAATACGTGGTAGATATCTTCTTCAATATAGTCAGAAAATCCTTTAAAATCGGCTAGACTTAAATCTAATAGATACTTATTTTCCTGAATACAATGCAAGACGACTTGTCCAACCACCGCATGGGCCTCGCGGAATGGCAGGTCCTTGTTGACCAAATAGTCTGCCAAATCGGTAGCATTGGAGAAATCTTCTGCGACGGCGGCATACATATTGTCTTTCTTTACATCCATCGTTTCCACCATCGGAGCGAACAACGCCAACGCTCCTTTTACTGTTTCAAAGGTATCGAACATGCCTTCTTTGTCTTCCTGCATATCTTTATTATAGGCAATCGGCAGGCCTTTTAGTGTTGTCAGCATACCGATAAGATTGCCATAGACACGGCCTGATTTGCCTCTTACCAGTTCAGCCACATCCGGATTCTTTTTCTGCGGCATCATACTGCTTCCCGTACAGAAGGCATCATCTAGTTCAATAAACTTGAACTCGGCACTGGACCACTGAACAAACTCTTCACTAAGACGAGATAAGTGCATAATGACTAAGGAAGCATTGGATAAGAATTCCACGACAAAGTCACGATCACTTACTGCGTCCAGGCTGTTCTCAACGACTCCATCAAAATGGAGCTTGTCAGCCACATAATGACGGTCGATCGGGAAGGTAGTCCCCGCTAGTGCCCCCGCACCAAGGGGAGAGCGATTCACTCGCTTAAAACTGTCTCGCAAACGTTCGATATCACGTTCAAACATCGATACATAGGCCATCATATGGTGGGCGAACAAGACAGGCTGTGCCCGCTGCAGGTGTGTGTACCCCGGCAGAATCGTATCAAGATTGGCATTTGCTTGTTTTAACAGCGCCTGCTGTAAGGCAGCCAATAGATCAACCAGTGTTACTAAAGAATCCCGCAAGTATAAACGCATATCTAAGGCCACTTGGTCATTCCGGCTTCTGCCAGTGTGTAATTTACCACCAACAGCACCGACTTCATCGGTCAACAGCTTCTCGACATTCATATGAATATCTTCGTTGATCTCGCTTAATTCCGCCTCACCTGCTTCGATTTTCTTAGCGACTTTCTCCAGCCCCTGCTTAATCGTTTCGGCGTCTGCTTGTGAGATAATCTCGCATTTTGCCAGCATTTCTACATGCGCCAAACTGCCTTGAATATCATACTGCGCCAACTTTTGATCAAAGCCGATCGAAGCCGTGTATTCATCTACTAATTCATTGGTTGGTTTGGTAAAACGTCCGCCCCATAATTTCATTGCTTCACAGATTCCTTCATATCAATTTTTGTTTTTTCCATAATCTTTGCCTTATCGGCGTGTACATTGTTAACCGTGGAATGCATTTTCGTTGGTAAGCCCCATAATTTGATAAATCCTAAGGCCGCTTCATGGTCAAATTGATCACCATGGCTGTATGTTGCCAGTTCTAGATCATATAAGGAATTATCTGATTTACGTCCTGTCACAAAAGCCTGTCCTTTATATAACTGTACCTTGGCTACACCATTGACATATGTCTGTGTTTCTTCAATAAATGCTTTTAAAGCGTCTGTTAATTGCGTAAACCATAGACCGTCATAAATCGCTTGTTCTAATTGCTGCTCTACGACTGGCTTGAATTTCGTTACCTCTCTTGGCAAGGTGATCGATTCAATCTCCTGATGTGCCTTAATTAAGGTGATCGCAGCAGGGGCCTCATAGATTTCACGTGATTTAATACCAACCAAACGATTTTCAACATGGTCAATTCGGCCAACACCGTGCTTACCAGCAATATCATTTAACTTCAAGATTAACTCATGTAATGGATAAGTTTGACCATTTAGTGCAACTGGTTTACCTTGTTGAAACTCAATTTCAATCGTTTCTGGCTCGTCAGGTGCCTCAAGAGGAGATACCGTCAATTCAAAAGCATCCTCTGGTGCCTCTGCCCATGGATCTTCTAGTATGCCACATTCATTAGCACGTCCCCAAAGGTTCTGGTCCACACTATACGGGCTGTCCAAATCAATCGGGATCGGAATGCCATGCTCTTTGGCATAGTTGATCTCTTCATCTCTTGTCATCTTCCATTCACGCACTGGTGCCACAATCATTAATTCTGGATTTAAAGAATGGAAGGCCACATCAAAACGCACCTGGTCATTACCTTTTCCAGTACAACCATGCGCAACGGCTACGGCACCTTCTTTCTCTGCAATATCCACTAATACCTTGGCAATCAACGGACGGGATAAGGCTGATACTAACGGATATTTATTTTCATACATTACATTCGCTTTTAAAGCAGGCAGAACAAAATCTTCGGCGAAAAGCTGTTTCGCATCTACCGAATAGGATTTTATCGCTCCGACATCAATCGCTTTGTTTTTGACAAACTCCAAATCTTTACCTTCACCAACGTCCAGGCCAACTGCAATGACATCATAATTATATTTATCTTGTAAATATTTTATCGCTACGGATGTATCCAGTCCCCCAGAATACGCCAATACTATTTTTTCTTTTGCCATGAAATAATCTCTCCTTCATATCCATCGATAAGTCGTTTTAGTAATTATGTATTATTATGCACTATTAAGTATAATAATTCAAGTGTTAAACTTAAATTCATTAAAAAAATTCTATATCTCGTTTAAATATTACGACTTTTTGAACGTCCTTTCCAGTGATAGCTGTTTTATACAGAATGGTGAATAAAAATAAATTCAGTAACATTGTAACCTTTTTGTAAAGAGAGCGTCTATTATATAACTAATATCGCATAAGGGAGGATTCTATGGTATGAAAAAAGTCATGATTATCTTATTATTTATTGGCTTATTGGCTGCTTGTTCTAAAGATCAAGAAGACACTAGCGAGCAAGAAGCGATTAGTGAAAATAACGAAATAGCCTTGGACAACGCTGCTGATCGAGCAGAAGAATTATCACCAAGTGACGCTAATGAAGAAGCCACGGATACGGAAGAGATGGAGGAACAACCAACGGAAGGACCCATTGAAGAAATGACTGAGCGTAAAATTATTTATCACGCCAATTTGAGTCTGGAAACAAATCAATTCGATGAGGCCATTCGTTTTGTCGAGGAAGAGACTGAATCGTATCAGGGATATGTAGTGCATTCCAGCCTGTCGAATCAATCCGGCGAGGATAACCGTGTGGCAACGATGACTTTGCGTATCCCAGCAGCGGACTTTGAAGCATTTATGGAAACAATAGAAGAAGGAAGCGTTCATATACTGGATAAATCAGTAAACGGTGAGGATGTAACGGAAAGCTATGTTGACCTAGAAGCACGTCTATCTTCCAAAGAGGTAGTCGAAGAACGCTTATTATCTTTTATGGAAGAGGCAGAAAAAACCGAGGATTTATTGCAGATATCCAATGATTTAGCTGCCGTTCAAGAAGAAATCGAGCAGCTTAAGGGACAAATGAATTACCTGGAAAACCAATCCGACTATGCCACGATTGATCTTCATTTAACAGAACGCAATGTTTCGTTACCGTCTGTGCAAGAAGAATCGGCTAGCACTTGGGATAAAACGAAAGAACAATTTATGAATAGTGTAGGAGCACTGTTATCTTTTGCTTCTGGTGTATTTATCTTTGTTATCGGCAATCTACCCGTGATTGGTTTACTTGTGATTGTTTTAGGCATGCTATATTTCTTGATTCGCAAGTTTAGAAAAAAAGCAGTAGGAACGGACCAGAGCAAATGATGGTTATGCTGAGCAGGATGGTGTTAAAGATTATGGGGATGTGGGATGGATTTATTGTTTCGTGAATAAGATGGTGCGATTCTTATGGACTCGGGAGCGGGATTTGCGCTCTCCAGTCCGCGAGATCCATTCTTACGGACAACATTTCGCTATTGCACTAATTTTTGTCTGTTAGATTCATTCTTACGGACAACATTTCGCTATTGCACTAATTTTTGTCTGTTAGATCGATTCTTACGGACAACATTTCGCTATTGCACTAATTTTTGTCTGTTAGATCGATTCTTACGGACAACATTTCGCTATTGCACTAATTTTTGTCTGTTAGATTCATTCTTACGGACAACATTTCGCCATTGCACTTAATTTTGTCTGTTAGATCGATTCTTACGGACAACATTTCGCCATTGCACTAAATTTTGTCTGTTAGATCGATTCTTACGGACAACATTTCGCCATTGCACTAATTTTTGTCTGTTAGATCGATTCTTACGGACAACATTTCGCCATTGCACTTAATTTTGTCTGTTAGATTCATTCTTACGGACAACATTTCGCCATTGCATCATTTTTTATCCGTAAGAAATCACTACGGGGCTGTGTTATTTCTGCTTTCCGTTTTATTCCCATAAATCCAGCTATCAAATAGAAGATACCTCCCAAAATAGCTGTGCCATATGTGAGCATGGTGGAGATAATGGCAAAGAGAATGAGCAGGATACTGGCAGCGATTGGCTTTTTGTTTTTTCGAAACATCAAGCTGGAGATGATAGCAACCAGCACACTACCAATCGTTACACCGATTACAATAAATAAAATCTCGATACCACGTGATAACTCATTATTTTTCTGTGGGTAGCCTGCTTCCATTCCTTCGTGCAGCACCAGCGTGAAATAAAATACCAATTAGACAATCATTCCAACCATGATAGCGACAACTTCCCATTTTCTACTTATTTTAATCCCACCTATCCCCTACCAACTACGTCTTATCTTGTTATAAAAAAATGCAGATTGCCTTTATCGCATCTGCATTTTCACTTCCTTAATACTGTTCCATATTCACTTCAGGTTTCGGCTTACGGACTAAGCCCATGATACCGGCGATTACATAGAAAATACCAGCAAAGATGCCCAAACCAAATGTAATTAATGTAGAAATGACACCAATAACAAGCACAATAATACTTGCAATCTTTGGTTTGTTATCTCCTTTGTATAAGATACAAGCGATAATACCCGCAATAATGGCAATGATCGAGACAACAATCAAGAAAGTACCAAGTGAACCAAGTAGCTCAAACGCGGCATTAACCTCTTCTTGAGTCCCCTCCAATTGTGGATCTTGGCGCATCGCCTCGTCCATAAACTCCGGATTACTATCCATCATCCGAAATAATCCTCCAAAGAGTGCACCAAATGCGTAAACAACGGCACCAATTACTGTTAACACTACCTCTACCGTTCGTTTCATCCTTTCAACTCCCTTACTGTTTTTTATAATGTATGTAGAATTGCCATACTTCTATGATAAGAAACCTATATGACAATATACCATATTGAAAAGATATTGTCTTTATCAAGCTCTTATTCCTATTAATATACGAATCTCTGCATTGATACGTTTCATTTTTATCAAAATTCTTTTTGCCTGAGTGCTCCATGTCGCACAGAACCCACACCCTCACCAAAAGATACAGCATGCTTAATCGCGGCATAGACAAATTGTTTACTGATTTCAATAGCCTGAAGCACCGGAGTGCCCTTAGCTAATTCTGCCGTTAGACATGCAGCGTAAGTACAACCCGCCCCACTCGTATGTTTCGTATCAATAGCAGGGGTCTGAAACAACTCAATGGACTGGCCATCATAATACAAATCGATCGCCTCCCCATCCACGATACCGGCCTTTAATAAAACAGACTGTGGTTGAAAATTGTATAGGTCGATAACAGCTTGCTTCAACTCTGGCAAGGAGTTAGAAATAGGTCGTCCTAGCAGTTTCTCTGCCTCTAAACGATTGGGCGTAATAATAGTAGCTTGCGGAAAAATCGTCTCTTTAATCACTTCAATCGCGTCATCTGCCAAAAGCTGAGAACCCATCTTACCAATCATCACTGGGTCAACAACAAGATAAGGAACCTTTATATCCCGCAATAAACGACTTACCTGTTCGATCACCTCTGTCGAAAAAAGCATCCCTAATTTAACAGCATCAATGCCTACCTTTTCTGTTGCTACATAAAATTGGGCAGCGATTGCCTCTTTATCTTGAATAAATATACCCTTTTCTGTGTGGGGATTATTGGCTACGATTGCTGTGATGGCTGCCATACCGTACACATCGCATTCTTGAAAAGTTTTTAAATCGGCTTGAATCCCCGCGCTTCCATGTGCTGCTGCACCGGCAATCGATAATACTCGCTTCATTTCTTGCACCTCTATCCTAAATGTAAAACTTCATAGGGTGGAGAGGTCTCCCCACTCTATACTTGATGTGGATCATTGCCCATTACACTACGATAAAAAACCAGATCACCATCATAAGCTGAATCACTATTTTCGCTAAGTTACCACTCAAAAAGCCGATAAAGGAACCAAAGGCAGCCCTGCTTGCTTCTGGCAGGCTCTTCTTTTGCAGAAGTTCGGTAATGATAACTAACGCAAATGGCACGATAATAATACCAAAAGGAGGCACGATGAACGACCCAACAATAACCCCGACGGCTGCTATTCTTTCTCCCGCCTTACTGCCGCCATACTTTTTGACAAAATAACTATTGGCAATAATATCCGAGGCAATTAGAATAACGGTTAAAATCGCCATCGCAATCCAAAAAATGGTTCCGATATTCTCAGAAGTCAGCGTGAATTGGTAAACAAGAAAACCGACCCACATCACCAAAACAGACGGAATAATCGGAAAGATAATCCCGGCAAATGCCAAGACAAAACAAATAATGATAATCAGCCACCATAGTATTTCCACTGTGATTCTCCATTCTTCATTTTAGTCTCTTTCATTATACTTGAAAAAGTGTAAAAGGAAAAATAGGACCTTGCAGAAACTGACTGCAAGATCCTTCACTGGTTTGCTTATTCTCCGGCTAATACGTCGGCATATGCCTTAGCATATGGTGGCAAATCAGGTGGACGACGGCTGGAAATAATATGACCATCAACAACTACTGCTTCATCTTTCCAAAAAGCACCTGCATTGGTCATATCGTCCTTAATCCCTGGTGTACTGGTGACCTTGACGCCACGCAAAATTCCTGCTGATATCAGTACCCAGCCAGCATGACAAATCTGACCAATTGGTTTCTTCGTCTCATGCATATGACGCACCATTTGCAACACTTCAGGATAGCGCCTTAATTTATCCGGTGCCCAGCCACCCGGTACAAGAATACCATCATAGGATTCAGCATCCACCTCGGTAAAGGCTAAGTCGGATTGTGCCGGCACACCATATTTACCCATATAGGTTTTGCCAGCTTCTTTCCCTACTAAATCAACAGCCGCTCCTTCTTCACGAAGCCGCATAACAGGATACCATAGTTCTAAATCCTCGAATTCCTCATCTACTAACGCTATCACTTTTTTATCCTTTAATCGCATCTGTTTACCTCCTCTTTCCCATAGTGTATCAGAAACAGACAAGCTCGATCGAATGATTACTCTTTTGTAAAAGAGGCGCGAAAGGCAGCGGCTGCTTGTTTGGGATCAGTCGCTTGACTAATCGCTGTAATGATCGAAACACCGTCAACACCAGCCTCAATCAAGGAAGATGTGTGTCTCTGTTGGATACCGCCAATCGCCACCAGCGGAAGCGCGCCAATTTGTTCCCGGATCGCACGCACACCATGTTCACCAATGGGCTGTTTGGCATCTTCTTTCGTACTCGTCGCATAGATAGGACCCACCCCGATATAGTCAGCCCCATCTTGTTTGGCCTGTACTGCCTCTGCTGCATTCGTTGCGGAAACCCCAATCAGCCAATCGCCTGGCACTCGGGCTCGTACCTCTTGAATCGGCATATCATCCTGCCCGACATGCACCCCATCTGCGCCAATTTCCAAAGCAAGATCAATTTCATCATTCACGATAAAAGGAACCTGATAACGATAGCACAAGGCCTTCATTTCCCTAGCCAGCTGCTGCTTTACTGCACCTGTTTGTGCCTCTTGCCCTTTTTCACGAAATTGAAACATAGTAATGCCACCCTGCAGCGCCTGTTCTAACACATGAAGTGGGTCTTCTGTGGTATTGTTGCTGCCCATAATAAAATAAACCTGTAATAATTCTTGCCTCATCCACTTGTACCTCGCTCTATTCGTTGATTATTCACGATATCCTCTACACTCAAACGATTTAACTCATTTAAGAAAGATACTTGAAAACTGCCAGGATGGTTACTTCGTTCAGCCGCTTTTTCAGCTGCTATTCCGTAATAGCTCACCGCCGCTGCTGCCGCTTCTAATAAATCATCCTCCACCGTAATAAAAGCGGCTACTACAGCCGTCAGTAAACATCCCGCACCAGTAATCTTGGTTAATAAGGGGTGCCCATTACTAATGACGATTAGCTGCTCTCGATTAATCAATACATCTTGCGCACCGGTAATCACTAATGGAACCTGCAAACGGTCAAAACCTTGTTGCGCAATCTCTTTCATTGGTAAATCTTGCGCACCCTCTACTCCCTTCACTTCTGTCTTTACTCCAGCCAAGCTTGCTATCTCACCAGCATTTCCGCGAATACAGGCAAGATCCACTTCTTGTAAAATTCGTTCAGCAGATGCCATACGAAATGCGGTTGCCCCTACACCAACAGGATCAAATACAACGGGAACTCCTGCTTTATTGGCCGTCTTCCCCGCCAAAATCATCGCATCCACTTGTTCTTGTGTCAGGGTACCAATATTTAAGACAAGAGCGCTTGCCTGCTGGGCCATCTCTTCTACTTCTTCCTTGGCATGCGCCATTACCGGTGCAGCGCCAACAGCATACAAACCATTTGCTGTAAAATTCATCACGACTTGGTTAGTTATATTATGAATAAGAGGCTGTTCCTGACGAACTTGTTCCATTAAGTGTTTCATGATAACTCCTCTCTTTGATAAGGTAATCCTTGCAACCGGTGTCCCCAATGATTGGTTGGACCATTCCCCTTACCAAGCTCTAATGGATATTGAATAGCATCCGTAATAAATGCTTTGGCTAGCTGTACTGCTTCTTTAATCGATTTTCCTTTTGCCAATTCGGCCGTAATTACTGCCGAAAACGTGCATCCTGTTCCATGTGTGTGCTTCGTATTCACTCGCTTGGCCTTGAGATACTCGAAAGACACGCCATCATAAAGGATATCCGTTGGTTCATCGGCTAAGTGACCGCCCTTAATAACAGCTGCTGCTGCACCCAGCTCTTTCACGATCACCTTAGCTGCCTTTTCTGCCATTTGACTATTCGTTATTTTGAAATCTACCAACGTCTCTGCCTCCGGAATATTCGGCGTGACAACAGACGCGAGTGGTACAAGCTGGTCACGAATCACTTGTTTGGAAGCCTCATCCATTAAAGAATCTCCACTGGTGGCTACCATGACAGGATCTATAACATAAGGCTTATCAGCAGTCTCTATCTTTTGAGCAATTCGCTCCATCATCGCTACCGTTGCAATCATACCTGTTTTTATCGCTTGCGGTGAAATATCGTTTAATACCATGTCTAGCTGCTTTTCAATAAAATCCACATCTAAATGCCGTACTTCTTGAACACCTAGCGTATTTTGGGCTACTACAGAAGTTATCACACTCATGCCATATACTTCCCGTTCTTGAAAGCTCTTTAGATCCGCCTGGATACCAGCACCCCCGGTTGGATCGGTACCCGCTATGGTTAATGCAGAAGCTACTTTACTCATTCGTTGGTCTCCCTTCTAAAGCAAACGGCCACTCCTCTACTTGATAGGCCATTTCCCAAAACAGATATTCTAACTGACAACTTTTAATAAAGGCTTGTTTCGCTTTTTCCTTCTCCTGTTCCCTTACCCCTTCCGCCCACTCATCTAAACGTTGACATAGTTCGGTGGTAATGGAACCTGTTTCCGGATTGGCATAAAATTGAATCCAGTCATAGAATGGGTGATCTTCTGTTGGCTGATACACCTCATTTAAATGCTGCCCGATCTCCAAATAAGTCCATGGACAAGGAAGCAATGCGGCGATTAGTTCTCCCATACTTCCTTGCTGCGCCACACTTTTCATATGCGTAACATAATGATGAGCAGATGGTGGTAAAGGGTATCCTTGTAAGTCATCATAATGAACTCCCGCCACCTGACAAAGGTTGTGATGCGGATGAATCTCACTATGAAGGATAAAGCTGATCTTCTCATGGAAATAGGCCATTTCCTTTCTTGTATCACCCTTAGCGATCGCGATCCCATAGATATTGATAAAGGCATTAAGATATTCATAATCCGCCTTGACATAGTGGATAATCGCTTCCTTATGCAAATCCCCTTTTCCAATACCCACTACAAAAGGATGTTGGAAAATCCCTTGATAAATATCGTCTGCTGCTGCTCGTAATTCTTCACTAAATGTCATCTCGTTTCCCTCCTGTTTTTTAAATGATAACCTCATATTGACATGCAAAAAAAACCGCCCCACTAATAAAAGCGGAGCGGTTTTCGTATCATTGATTCATCAAATACAAGGTATATTTATCCCATATACCATCCTGCTCCACTTCCCTACGCTGGTATTAACCAGTTCAGGTTCTAAGGGATCAAGAAAACATTCTTATCTCAGCTGTTGTCACAGCACCCCTAGCGGAATATCAATTATGAAGTTACTTTTACTTAATCATGGATAAGACTTGATGTCAAGTTAAGGAATAATACCAAATGATTCAATCGGCCAAATCCTCATTTTAACATCGCCAATAATGGCATCTTCATCAATGAAGCCAAATTCACGACTATCCTTACTTACACGGCGATTATCTCCCAACACGAACACCTTTCCCTCAGGAACTGTTTTTTCCCCGGTCAAGTCTTCTAGAGTGAAATTACCGGTTAAGTGTACCTCATCTGGTAAATCTGCTTTTGTTTCTGCTAAATAAGGCTCTTCGTGTAGTTCACCATTAATATAGAGTTGATCATTTTCCATGGAAATCGTATCCCCTTCAAAACCAATCACTCGCTTCACATAATTATCCTTTGAATCAGGAGCCTTAAAAGCTACCTCATCAAAACGATTAATCGTGCTTACTTTGCTTAAAATAATACGATCCCCGTCTTCCAAGTTGGGCATCATCGACTCTCCCTTGACGATCGACGGAGTGATCAAGAAGTAGCGACAGACCAGCACAATCAATAGTGCTACCAAAATCGCTCGTATCCATGAAAAGATCTCCTGCCATACTTTGCTCTCCATAATTGACCTTCTTTCTTCCGATTGAGACTTCCTCTAACCATTATTATATGTTATTCTATTGTAATGCAAATCCATCTAAAATACTACCAAATAGTTTAACATATTCTGTATGTCCTAGGTAAATATCATGATCTAACTTGTTGGAAATCGAGATGATTGGCTCTGACAGAAATAAATACAAAGAAAATCAGGTGAAAAAAATGGAAACCTCTTCACAAACCAATAAACGCTACCTATCTATTTTGATGGTTGCTGGTATTATTTTATTAGCATTTAACCTTCGTCCAGCCATTACTGGGGTAGGGCCTATTATCGGGATTATCCGAGAAGATCTTGCCATCAGCAACGGGTTAGCTGGTTTTCTGACCAGTCTGCCTTTGTTAGCCTTTGCCTTTATGTCCCCGTTGGCACCTAGAATTGCAAATAAAGCAAGTAATGAAAAGGCCTTATTATATGGTTTGCTAATATTACTTGTTGGGATTTGGATACGATCGACTTCCCTTATTGCGCTGTTATTTATTGGAACAGCCTTGATCGGAGTAGGTATTGCGATTATTAATGTGCTGTTACCTAGTCTAATTAAGAGTAGTTTCCCAGCAAAAGTTGGATTGATGACTGGCGTATATACGACCTCGATGTCCATGTTTGCAGCTACAGCATCTGGTGTAAGTGTACCATTGACGGTGTCCTTAGACTTAGGATGGCAGTGGTCGTTAACTAGCTGGAGTATACTCACTGTCGCAGGGATCATTGTCTGGTCTATCGTCATCAAGCTCCGTTCCAAAACACAGGAACAGCAATTAATGGAACCAAAGCGCGGAAAATTGATGCGTTCACCAATCGCTTGGCAGGTTACCGTATTTATGGGGTTACAATCATTTGTATTTTACGTCACCATTTCTTGGCTGGCGGAAATCCTCATTTCCCATGGCTATAGTGCCTCTACTGCAGGTTGGTATGTCGCTTATATGCAGTTTATTGGTTTACCGGCAACGTTTTTTACACCGGTGATTGCAGGTAGGATTCCTAACCAACAGCCATTGGTCGTCATCTTTGGCCTTTGCGGCGCAATTGGATATGCGCTTCTCTATTTTGACCCAGGTATAATTGGCACCTCGATTGCAGTTACCTTAATTGGACTTATGCTTGGCTCCAGCATCAGCTTAGCGCTGGCTCTGCTTGGACTCCGGACCACAACGGCTAAACAGGCTGCCGAGTTATCAGGCATGGCCCAGTCCTTCGGATATTTATTGGCGGCCGTTGGTCCCATTGCCATCGGTTTTCTGTTTGATATCACCCATTCCTGGAAGCCATCGATTGTGACGATTACAATCCTGACCCTCGTCATGATAAGCTTTGGTTTGGGAGCGAGCAGGAATAAAAACGTCTTGGAAGAGTGAGCTTGCAAGCAAACCACTTTATCCTGCACAAAAAAGGGCGTATAATCATAGACATAATTAGGAATATATGAAGGAGAGAGATAAACGGATGAAACATTGGATGATTGCCATTGGCTTATTGTTTATTATTTCTCCCTATTTGACAGCTGATCATCATGAAGGAACGGCTTTGGTTTCTGCAGAGCTAACCGATAGCACAGATTACTATTATCAACAAATAGATGATAGTGATCCTGCCATGGATGCCAGCTTATTATCGAATACAGCAGTTAGCTATGACACATTATTCTTGATATTGTTGGTATGTATCGTTCCTTCTTCACTACTAGGCAATGGTCATTTGCTGGCAGTCTTTTATCAATCTAATTATCTGATCACATGCAGACATTCCTCATAAGCATGCCAAAAAAAGAAGGAGGAATAACTCATGATGTGGTTTCGGATTTTTATGATTGGATTGTTTTCCACTGCTGCTTTGAGTGTATGGTTGTATCAAGGGATTGAAATTTTCCATGCATTCAGTGATTATTTTAAACATCATTAAGCCTTTTAATGGTTTATGGAAAAAACTAGCATTCGCTCAGATTTTGAGTGAATGCTAGTTTTTTATAAAAGGGCAATAAAAAAACGTCCGGGTTAGTAACCGCAGTCCCAAGAGGTTACAATCTTAGCCTGCGAACCTCTATGGAGTCTACACCTATTTTCTTCGCTGGGAAATAGTGCTACAATCAATTGGACTGTGAGGATGAAGAACTCAGGGCACTAACATTCTGCAAATAAGCAAGCCATGACTACTTTGAGTGATCGATAAAGGACCGGGCAGCGTTTGCCCGATTTTCCTTATGAATACTCAGTGAAAAGGCGTGAGCAAATGCCCACGCCTTTTGTTATTTATATCCTTAACCGGTTGTTACGTTTAATTCTACATCGATATTTCCTCTAGTTGCCTTTGAGTAAGGGCAGAATTCATGCGCTTGGTTAGCGAGATCTTCTGCTTCTGCTTGGGAAACACCTTTAATCTCCACGTTCAAGACAACCCCTATCTTAAAACCATCGTCTGCTTCATCTTGCATCAGGCTCACTTCTGCGGATGTCGTAGAATCGATGTCTTTCTTGGCATTGGAGGCCATCAGATTCAAGGCACCATCATAACATGCCGAATAACCTGCCGCAAATAGTTGTTCTGGATTAGAGCCTTTCTCCTTACTTTCACCACCAGCAGGGTTGACTAGATTCACATCAATGATACCATCATCCGATTTAGCGAAACCGTCACGACCGCCTTTTGCTGTTGCTTTTGAAGTAAAAAATACTTTACTCACTCTATCCACTCCTTTTTATTAATTTGAACATCATATTTGTTCTATACTATTTACCCTATCCGTACTATTCCTTTTCTTCTACAAATTTAAACATAGAAAATCAAAAGAGTGGAGGAATTTATCAGAAGAATCGATTATTGGTAAGTGGTTTGCCTCGTGCTATTAGATTTCCGTTCAGTGAAATCACCAATCGGTTTTCTCCATAAAAAAACAAAGAAAGTAACCTTTATTCTTCCTGGTCACTTTCTTTTTCCTCATCCTTCTGCTTCTCTTCATCTGGCAAAGGGTCAACCGTATGCTTATATCCATAGCCTTTATTTAAGGTTAAGAGTGATAAAACCAGCACCAGAATAACAAAAGCTGCAGATACTAAGATAACTACCCACATGTGTACACCTTCCTTTATTCCGAATAAGTGGGTTCCATTATATCATATCTACCCACTCTTAGATACTGCCCGCACTTCTTCGTTATCCCGTTCATAAGATAAGCTGTGAAGGCTTCTCATTTAAGATAAAGGAGTGGAAGGTATGAATCAAACATCTGTAACCAAGCGCAAAAAGGCAAGACCAAAGAAATCATGTGGATGCGGTAGTTCCAACATAAAAAAAGATAAATCGAAAAAACGATACGGACGTTAAATAAAATAGGATATAACTACCTCCACGATAGCAGCGGCCCCTGCTACCGCGAGAATAAGCATGATCGGGGTAAAAATAGAGGGCGCGGCGTAAAAACCAAGACATAAAAAAGAACTTGTCCAAATCCCTGTACACCAATGACAGCGTAGTAACTCGCCAATCCAACGCTTTAACCCTCTCCCTTTAAAGGTTACTGTCTCTTCTACCGTTCCATCGTCGAGCCATTTTTCCTCCACCTCAAAGAATGGCGCCCGAATAAATCCAGTAATCTTATCATATACAATCAAGCGTGTTAATCGAAACGCTGCTAAGGATAAAATCAATAAGGATAACCATGTAATCACTGCTGCACCCTCTTTACTTTTCTTCTTTATCCTATATTATGTGAGCAGTGGTTGATTCATGAATGAAAAAAACACACGAAAGGGTGTGTTTTTTTATTTCATATTATCCACTTGTTTCTCTGCCATATCACCAATCCACGGCAGTTTGAAATATTTCCCCTGATACGCCTGTACCATCAATACGATCCATAAGACAAGGGTTAACGGTCCGATAAATAATAATAATAACCAACCAAGTATCGGAATAAGTCCAAGTACAAACGACACAATAAAGAGACCGACAGTAACAAATATCGACTGCATCGCATGAAAACGAACGAAGCGATTTTCTTTTTCAATAATTAAAAAAATGATTCCCGTAATCGCACCTGCTAAATAAGTTAACAAACCTGCTACGTTCTGGTCTAAGCCTCCCGATGTTTTGCCTGTTTCATTATTTTTTTCTTCTGGTAACTGTCCATTAGTCATTTCTTTCACTCTCCTTTTATTTTTATTAATTTCTTATTAAATATCTTGTCATTAGTAGTGTACTGATTCTGATGTAAAAACGCAATTATTTTCTTAATTATCGATCAAATAAGAGCCATAAGAATCATCTTATAGCTCTTATCTGTTATTCAGGAAGCTCGATACGAATTGGGTCTAGATGTTGCTGTTCCGCATTTGACTGCAATGTACCAAATGGAATGGTTATTAGATAATCTTGATAGGCCTCATCTGGCAAAGTGAAAGTCGATCGATAATGCAGTGTGTTCTTCTCTATTAAGCGCGTCTCTTCACTTAGAATCGTATGGCCCAATGTTTCCTGTTTATCTATCTCACCATTCTCTCCGGTTACCATATGATCTTGATGAATTAATTGAATAAATCGTGCAAAATTATCGGTGAAGTCTCTTTTCACATTCGTTGCCTGCTCCAATTCATAATCCATCGTTAACGTATTTTCTTTTTGTTGAATATCCTTTATCATTATCCCATAATCAAACCGGTTGCTTTCTGCAGTAAATGGCAACGCTTGATCCAGAGAAACAACAGTGTCTACTTCATCTTGCACAATAACAGGATGAATCTCTAAATAAGCGGCCTCTTCGCTAATCGTACTGCGGAATAATTCTCGTGTTTCCTGCCTGATCGACTCCCCTTCTACCTCAGTCGCTAGTGGTTCGACGAGTGCTTTCATGAATCGTTCCCCTTTGTCATCAAAGACCGTCAATCGCACCTCATCCATTTCATTTGGGACCATACTCGTATAATAAAAGGTAGATGTTACCTTACCATTGGCAATCATCTCCATGTCTAAGCGATAGCCTTCAGCCAGTTCATAGGATGAGTCAATCGTCAGCTCTTCTGACGGATAATAAGTCAGCGGCACATCAAAATGCCACTCCCCCTTAACTCCCGTTATATCGGTAAAGGTTAAGGGTATGCTCGACCACGCTGAGCTTTCGGCAGGTGGCATCCACTCAATTGCCCCCGTATAGCCATCTGTTGTTTCCTGCAAAGGCGTCAAAGTGGCAGACCACTCACTCTGGTCTGACTCATCAAAAATATGGTAGCTGTAATCTGTTTCTGCTTCACTTCCCCCTAGTTTAACGCGATCACCTTCTGCTCGAAAGGTTAACCCGACGATATTCTCATCATAATAGGCACTAGTTATCGTCATATCGATACCATTGCTACTAGCAGATTGATTCAACTCCGTGACAAGATCACTTTCTAATAATTGATAACCAATTTGCAACCCCAATTTGTCATACACCATCCCCAGCAACGGAACATGAGACAAGGCATAAGATATGGGAGCAAAAACAAAACCAGCTAACAAAAAAATAATGATTACCGCTACAGAAAGACTACCAGCGATTTTCAACCTCCACTTTGATTGAGATCGTTTGACCTCTTCTCGTCCCCGTACTAATCCTTGTCGAATTGCTTGGTATACCTCTTTTTCAGGGACATCCATGGGATCGATTTCTTTATAAAAATGATCTTTTTGCATCATATCCATCTCCTTCCATTCGTTTTTTCAACTCGATCCTTGCCCGCCGCAAGTAGGTTTTGATCGTATTCTCCGGACATTCCAGTATGCTAGCGATCTGCTCAATCGGTAAATCGTGATAATAAAATAAAATGATAACGGACTGATATTCTTTGTTTAAGCTGGCAATAGCCGTCTGTATATCCAACTTAGCTTCCCATTCTTCTTGATAATCAACCGACAAATTCTCCAAATGACCGCTTTCATAAATCAACTTTTTCTGCTGGTCTATGACATCATATGCCGTATGAATCAAAATCCTAGTTAGCCAAGTAGAGAAATAGGCAGGTTGCTTTAATTGTCCGATGGAAATAAGCGCCTTATAAGTCGTTTCTTGTAGGATATCCAATGCATCCTGCTGATTATGTACGTAGAGAAAGGCCGTCTTGTATAATTTGTCACTTTCTTGCCGCAGCAACCGTTCCAGTGCTTTCTGGTTTCCTTTGATTGCCTTCTTTACGAGTTTGATATCCTTCAATTCACTACCTCCTTTCTAATGATTAGAGCCATCAACCAGCCAAAAAGTTTCAAAAAAATAATAAACCACACTAAAAAGGGCTAAGAATCCGCTCCTAGCCCGTCGTCTTGCTTAATAATTTACTATATAAAGAAGCTAATACCTGCTGAAACAACATCCCTACCACTACAGGGACTGCCACCGGTCCAGGGAAATATTGTACGGCAATAACCGCTCCTGCACTGATATTTCGCATTCCACTGCTAAGCGTTAAGGAAATCACATCCGCCTGTGTCCGTTTCAACCATTTTGCCATCAACCATGCCAGGAAATAACCACTAGCTGCAACGAAAAACATGATGATCGCTATTTTGATTAAATGAAAATCAACATTTATTAAATAATCCGCTACTATTGAGCTGTTAATCATGATGACTACAGCCAATGTCAATTTTGAAAATGGCGCCAGTCTCGGACTCCATTTCTCATGTATTTTTCCATGAGAGATTTCATGCAGAATCATCGCCACAAGGGATGGAATCACAATCATCATCACCAGTCCGGACATCATCGCCCATACATCTAATTCCACCGTTGCCCCAGCGAAAATGGTTAATAAGAATGGAACAACAAATGGGGAGATAATCGTGTCAATCAAGATCGTCGACAAGGTTAAGGCGACATTCCCTTTATTGATCGACACCCAAATAAAACTCGTGATACCAGTAGGGATTACCATCGCCAGGACAATACCGATCACGGTCATTGTTTCTCCAGGGAAGGCAATCGTTCCTATCAAAAAGGCCCAAAGCGGCATGACAATATGCAAAATCACTAAGGCAATGATCACCGATAATGGATGAGTAATCACACGATACAGAGCAATAAAATTCAAGCTGAGACTACCTGCAAATGTCATAAAGGCAAACAGCCACACAACCAAACCTTCGAATGTGTTAAAAAAATCTGCGAAAATCACCCCTATCACGACGCTCGTCGGGGCAATAAATGGCATGATTTTTTGTAGTATTTGATTAAATCTATTAAGCATCTTCCATTTACTCCTGTTAGCTTATTTCTTCTTCAATCTTGGCCGTTCTTCCGACCAATCCACTTCTACCGGTATTTCAAAAAAGGCAGACAGCACCTCTGATTGAATCATTTTATTGGTTGCTCCTTGTTGAAACACCTCACCATCTTTTAATAACAATGTTTTGTTAAAGGTAGGCAAGATCTCCTCGACATGGTGCGTAACATAAATAATCGAAGGAGCTGATTCGCCAGAACTAATCTGCTCAATCGATGTCAGCAATTGCTCGCGGGCAATAAAATCCAAGCCATTTGTCGGTTCATCTAAGATCAACAGCTTAGGATCATTCATCAAGGCTCGTCCGATTAAAACACGTTGCTGCTCCCCCTGGGATAGTGTGCGATAAGCCCGATTTGCATAAGAAAAACAGTCGAGATCCTTGAGAATCTGCTGTGCCTTTTCACGCATGGCATCGGTCGGTGTTTCATATAAGCCGATTGAGGCAAAGGCGCCGCTAAGCACCACCTGATAGGCACTGTCGGTTCCATACATTCTCTGTTTTAAGGAAGAAGAGACGATTCCTATTTGTTGGCGTAACTGCTCACCTAAGATATCGCGGCCAAATTTTCGGTCGACTACTTCCACCTCTCCTGTTGTCGGAAAATAATAGGAACAAAGCATATGTAACATGGCCGTCTTTCCGGCACCATTTAGGCCTAACAGGGTCCAGTTCTCTCCCTTATTTATATCCCAATCGATATTTTTTAATATCCAATTTCCATCTTTTTTTAAACTAACTCCTGCTAAATGTAAAATCATTGCTAATCCTCCCTACTTCATTTAGTATACATCTAAGTATTGCTTTTTTGTTGTGATTTGCTTTCTGTTTTGCCTGATAAAAGCCATCTTGTCTGAGATTATTATCGATGGGATCAGCTGGAAGAGGAGGAAGATAAGATGGGTGAGAAAATCGAAAAACGTTACTCATGGGTAAGCTATACCTTTCTTAGCATTAGTTCCATTTCGTTAGTGATGATACTGTTAATGCCTAGTGTTGTCTCTACCTTAGATGGTTCTTTATTAGAATTTTTCCTGGAGTTAACAGTGGCACTTCCATTTGTGGGTTTGTTTTTTGCTGGTTGGGCATTGTTTCGGAAACAAGAAGCAAAAGGCTGGACCATATTCGGGCTGTGCTTAGCAGCGGGAAACTTTTTGATTTTGGGAATGTTTTATTACATAATAGCTACCCTTCAGGATATTGGTAACTTTCTAGACGACATGCGTGCCTTTTTTCAATAAAGATCACTGTTTTTGAATGAGACACGCACGTTTTCTCTCTTCAGTATATAAGACCACAAAGCTCTTACGGACAGAATTCCGCAATTCGGCGTTTTTTTGTCCGTTAGATTCTTTTGGGCTGACAAAAAGACATGATTACAGACTTCCATTCATATTTATAGTTGGGAGGTGAAAAAAATGGGCAGAGTAGCTTATCGAAATGCAGACGTTGATTTAATGGCAAGAATGATGAGAGCTGAAGCAGTGGGTGAAGGCAAACAAGGAATGCTGTATGTGGGAAATGTGATTGTGAACCGAGCGGTAGCGGATTGTCTGGACTTTAATGACGTAAGAACCATTGAACAAGTCATTTTTCAAGTACAAGGTGGGAATTATTCATTTGAAGCGGTTCAAAAAGGAAATACCTTTTATCAAAGGGCCAGAGAATCCGAGCGAAGATTAGCAAGGCAAAATTTGGAACATTGGAGAGACCATCCCGCACAATATGCCCTTTGGTACTTTAATCCATATGGTCCGTGTCCTCCAACGTGGTATGACCAACCCTTTTCGGGTCAGTTTAAACAACATTGTTTTTATGAACCAGCCGCTGGGCTATGTGAAAGTGTTTATAGGGGATAATAACGTTGTTGTTATTAAGGGAGACGTGTTAACTGACCCACTTAGCATCTCTAAAGAGAGCACCATGGACCTATTTCTATTAATATGAAAAACCGGGCTGTTCCATTGCCCGGTTTTTCTTTCATCCTTTTATTAGTCATCGAATTGATGAATAAGTTCATATCTTGTTTCATCTAGTAACTCTGAGACATGTACGCGGTCACCATGACCAAAGATAACTTCATTATCCGTTGAGGCCACAATCATAGCGCGCATATTTTTATGAATATCTAAATAAATATCCCCAACAACTGGAGTGGATGTCGACTGATCATCACTTTCTGCCAAATACGAGATCGACTCATCGCGTAATTGTTGTTCTTCCGGTACAAGGCTTTTATCGAAATAGGCAATTTCTTGACTTGCTTCTGCCTTGCCTGGCACCATCACTACGTATTCACTGTGTTTCACACCATTATCTCTGGTGGTAATCACATTCCCGTTTTCTTCTTCTTCTACTTTTTCAATGGCATTTAAAGAATAATGATCTAAATAATCAGGGGTAGGTTTGACAATCAAAATATAATCCCCTGGTTTGGGCTTGGCATATTGATCAATCGTATACCGTTTCCCATAAAAGATGAAGGTATCATTATGTTTGGGACGGTAAAACGTGATTTCCTTTGCAGTGGTTAGCACTTGTTGCATGTCCTTCATACGATACATATGGACCGATTTTTTAAACATTGGTTTGACAGAGTACACTTTATGCAACTCATTTTCAAAAAAAACAAATTGTCCTTTTCTTACTTGAAAAAGATTCATCTAATCCCTCCTCGATAAATTAATCCCCAAATCCAAGGTAACTTCTACATTCTATTCCCTTATTTTTGCTGAAACTAAACATGCTTCAAGCTGCCCTTCTGTAAAATTCCAACAAGGGAATGCTTATCAGAAAATGCTGTTTAGAAGAGCTTTTTTTGAAGCAGTTAAGTCGACAGAAAACTTCTAGACTAGACTTTCATTAACCTTATCTAGCGATTTTCAAAGTAAGTATAACATGTGCTATCTATGAATGCTATCCCCATTTTTCGTTTTATTCATTTCGTTTTTTTCGTGCTTTCTTTACCTGTTTTCTGATAGTTATACTACAACCCTTATATAATTGTTTAAAAAGGCTAAGCAGGACAGCAATAGACGCTCACATACCTCATATATGCATAGCACCCTCTTTTTATTATACCCTATTTCTGTTATTTTATGTATGCGTTCCATCGTGCAGATCTTTTATCTGATAAGAAAAATAGGAAAAAGCCAGCCCGGTCCTTTATCGACCACTCAAAGTAGTTAATGAACTGCCGATAAGATAGATTATGTTAAGTAGACTCCTTATGTGGCAGTTGACTTTGTCCGTTTTTTTGTGCTAAGCGAGCGCTCCGGGAATATGCTGCGCTTTCCGTGGGGCCGGCTTCAGCTAACTTGCAAAAGAAGAGCACTTTTACAAGTGGATCTTCAGCTCGTCCTGGTCCCACAGGAGTCTCCGCATATTCCCTCCGCTAGATATACGTACAACAATGGTTGTTACTGCAAGGATGAAGCGTTCTAAGCACCTAAATAATTTTGTAGCAAAAAGAGAAAATCATCAACTGATTTTTCGACTGCGTATGGATCACGCTACAAAATGGTTCTTTCATTTATAAAAACCACAATGTATGATCGCATCATTCTCTCAATAAGTTTATCTAGCATGATGATGGTGCCTAGAATCCTACATTTTAGCAGTCATTCGATTGTAGTACTACTACCTAGCGGAACCTATTTCCAGAGCGTTTCCTAGCACTGACAAACAATCAACTTTACTACATGGAATAATGGAACTAGATACTTAACATAATCTATCTTATCGGTACTCTCGTTCATTCAAGGTCAAAATCATTCCAAGTCCTATTATACCAAGGATTGTATATTTTCTTGCTTATAAAAAAGAAGAGGTGCATACACACGCTCTCCTTTTGTCCAGAAGCTTATTTCCAAATCGATGGGAACTCATTGATAGTCAGTTGGCTAACAACTAATTCTGTTTTTACGCTATATAACTCGATCGCATGGATCTTCCCATATGGAAACATCAAATTCGTAGATACTACGACACCGTCATTAGCAAAAAATTCTAACGAGCAATTATCCCATATAGCTGATATTTGTTCCAGCTTCAATCCGTGTAAGGCGCCGGTAATTTCGCTGGCAAAATCTTGCGAGAAATCACTTTGTCCCTCCGTACGATAGAAGGTGTAGCTATCATCATCCTGATTGATTTCCAAACGGAATACTTCGTTTTGATCACTGACCAGCTGGAATCCCCATTGCTCACTTGGGTGTTCCAGACAAAATTCCGCACTGCCATACGGTGTCACATCATATGACTGCGACTCACCTGCCGATATTGTCAGCGCTGAGTTTTTTTCTGCACGGACAGGACCTACCGATATCACAGGTTCCTGTTTTAATAAATAATTATCTTGGTGTCTTTGTAAGGTGATTTTTCGTACTAAACTCATCGCACTGCGCCACGGAGAAACTGGTGCTGTTTTGGCATAATTCCAATTATTCATCCAGCCAATCCAATATGTATCTTCCGTATTATCCCAGGTAATCGACGCATAGAAGTCTCTGCCCTCGTCTGCCCACTTCAAGGCATTGCTGGCTGCTTCGTTCGGATGAAATATTTGTCCATCAAAAGTACCCGTGAAATAGTATACCGCAGATCCGCCGTTAGGGCCGCCTGGATTGATGCTGACAATTAATACCCATTCCTTTTCATTGGTTCCTTCTACCGGTAGTTTGATTAAATCAGGACATTCCCAAACACCATCATCTGATGGATACTCCCTTCCAAACGAGGATAGATGCTTCCAATCGATCAGATTTAGTGAACCAAAAAATTGAACGTGGTCACCGCAAGCCAAGACCATGACCCATTGCTCGCTTTCCTCATGCCAAGCTACTTTGGGATCACGAAAGTCTTGTAACTCTGTGTTTGGAATCACGGGGTTTCCTTCATATTTTGTCCATGTTCTCCCCTTATCTTCACTATAGGCAATACTTTGCTGCTGATGCCCTTCTTGATCATGTGTAAAAATAGCGACTAATCCACCAGAGGCTTGTTGAAACAAACCGCTCGTATTATGAGTGTCTGCTACCGCTGATCCAGAGAAAATCGTACCGAGATGATCTGGTGCCAAAGCGATATCCAACTCTTCCCAGTGATACAAGTCCGTGCTTACCGCATGTCCCCAATGCATATCGGCATGGTTATTACCGTTTGGGTTATGCTGATAAAATAAGTGGTATTCTCCATCGAAATAAACCAGTCCATTCGGATCATTCATCCAATTCTCTTGAGGTGTGAAATGAATCTGCGGACGGCGAGCTTCTTGATAATGCATATTGTTATCTTCCCTTCTTATTATTCATTGCCTGTTGTTTAGAAATACCGACGTTTTCACAACTAAAATCCTTGCACCCTTCCATTGATATTATCCATTAATAACTGCACCATGTCAATCGGTTGACATGTTATTTCCTAAAAAGGGTCATTCTAGTGGCAGTCGGCAAATGAAACCGAGCAAAATAGAATAAACCTCTCGTATACATGACTTAACGGATGCTGTCTCCTTTCCAAAGTGAAACCGGCAGAACCTCTGCAGTTAGCGGCTGATCTTTATTGGTAATCTGCAAGTCTAATAGTTCTACTGATTTCTCGGCAATCTGGGCAATCGGCTGCATAATCGTGGCGAGTTCCGGATGAAGCGTACGAATCAATTCTGTACCATCATAACCAATGATTTTCAAGTCTTCCGGTACACGATATCCATGCTGCCTAGCATATTGCAGTACTAATAAACCGAGCATATCATCACTGGCAAAAATCCCATCTACTTCCGGATGTTCTTGAAACAACTGCTTGATTGTGTCCATGTTATCTGCCAAAAAGGCGACATCCGGGACTTCATAATTGATTGGTGTCCGACCGTTTTCCCTCATGACTTGCTGATAAGCAGAACGACGATCATTGGCTGGTGTTTCAAGTGTGGAAACACCGTTAATATGGATGATATGCTGACAACCTTTATCTACTAAAGCCTGTGTTGCTAACTGCCCTCCCTGGAAGTTATCTGAACTAACCACTTGAATGTGTTTTGACAAATAATGATCAATCGCGATAGCAGGAAGTTGTTGTCTTAAATCAATCAATCCCCTATTGTAGCTAACCACGATGACACCATCTACTTGATTACGCAACAGCATTTCCCAATACTTTTTTTCCTTCTCTGCTTCATGCAAACTATTACATAGAAGTACCTTGTAACCTTTCTCATTACAATAATTCTCGATATGAGAAACTAGCTCGCCAAAAAACGGATTGCTCGTGGAAGGAACAATTACACCAACTAAATGCGTGCGTTTATTATACAATGAACGTGCAAGGTCATTCGGAATATAATTAATTTGCTTCATAGCTTGGTAGACTTTTTCCCTTGTTTCCTGGCTGATGTAACCGCGATCATTTAACACGCGTGATACCGTGGTTGGTGAAACTCCGGCTGCCTTAGCTACATCTTGTAATTTTGGCTTCATTCCTCTATGCCTCCTTTGGTGAGACGAAAGCAGGCACGTTGTAAGATGTTCCTTTTTTGTACCTTGCCCTTATTAGTAGAGACTATTTCAGCGTTTCTAGGCAACGCTGAAATGATGCTTCATCTCCCATTTTTTTATTTATTCCCCACAAAAATTGTAGCATAGTTTGAGCTATTTAGCTTACAAAAAAAGAAATAGAGGGTGAGAAATTACCCTCTATCGTGCCTCTTCTAATTCAGTCTGTGCATCTGCAGTGATTTCCTCCCATTCCACTTCATCATAAGAGGTTACCTCATTTTCGTTCTTGACATATAACATCAGATAGGCTCCTCGCCGTAACTCTTTCCCAGCTGTGAATTCCACTTCCACCGCTTCCCCTTGCTCATCAAAAGCCGTTTGCTGATACCTGTATCGTTCCATGATCTCGCCATTATCTAACCTGTCCTCTTCCACCTCAGTTGGTTCAACCACTTCGACATACACATTATCTTTACCAAAGCGATTAAAGTCCACCGTCATCAGCACAACAACCGCTGCAACTACTAACAAAATAATCACCGCACCTATTTTTTTCATTTTAAATCTCTCCTTCGATAGTACGTTTAAATCCTCTAACAGTAATAAAGTAATACAACACATACACTAGCGTGTAAGCCAACATCCACCACAGGATTGGCACCCATAGATTCATTTGTAATAAATTGGAGAATGCTAGCAAGGCAACCGCCCCATGCAATAACCCAAGCAGTAATGGTGTCATAAAGACTAATCCCATTTGATAACGAATCGTTCGCTTCATTTCTTTTTTCGATACGCCAATTTTCCGTAAGATTCCGTATTTATCCTTATCCTCTTCTGCTTCGGTCATCATCTTAAAAAAGATAATGCTTCCGGTTGCCAGTAAGAAGACCAATCCTAAGAAAGCACCCACAAATAATTGTGCTCCGGAAGCCTTCAAGGCGTTTTGATAATTAGTCACCTTACTCGAAAAATGATTCCGTTCGTCCTCCCCAGCCAATTGATCTGATAAGGCGTCATGTTGTTTATAATCATCCACCTGCACGGCCTGATAGCTTACAGCATCACCCGCCAACGCTTGGTATTGTCCGTCATTTAATACAAGCACAGCGCCAGGAAGGGTTTCGACATTAAATATTGACTGGTGATATTGTTTGGTAATCAAAAAGGTTGTATCATTTACATCGACTTCCTCTACCTGCTCGGACCAGCGCTCGTCATAAAAAGGATCGATGTACAAGGCTTGGTTATCTTGAATACGAGGTGCCTGCTCCCAGTCCAATAATTGGGTTAGCTCATCAAAGGTTGCTTGATCAATAACATGATAGGACATGTCAGTTTCCTCGTTTGTCACACGTACCTCTTTTGTTTCGATATCAATCGAAGCCTCTATTGCTTCTGATTCAACCTCATATTGTGGCCCCTGCCACATAAACGCAAAAGGCATATACTCTTCCACGTTTTTATCGGTATTATAATAGAGACCAAAAACTGCCCCGCCAGCGGTGATCGTTGTGGCGCTTAGGGTAGCAATAATCGTTAAGGTCTTGGCATTGCCGCGAATACGATATAACAGCTGGGAGGCTGTCATCAGATTGAGTCCTTTCCACGCCCATTTTTCCCTTTTCTTCAACTTGTTTAATACATAAACAAGGACACTATTGAATAGTAAATAAGAGCCAGCAATCGTTAAACCAATAATAACAAGCGGCATGGCAATTCCGAAAAATGCCCAAGCCTTTGAAGTTGTTAAATCTTGCAACGCCAACCAATAAGCCATCACCAGTGTCAGCACTCCGATGACCGCCGAAATAAGGCGCGCCTTTGGTTGTTTCTCCCCTTTCTTAGCTGCATGAAACAAATCAATAAGCTTAAACTGATAAATCACCCGATAGCCTAATAAGGAAGTTACGAGAAACAAGATAAAGAATACAACAATGGTTTCGACAACGGCACTGCCGGAAAAAGCGAAGGCAAAGGTTTGTTCAAGTCCCATTAACTTCATTAGAATGGCCAAGAATAATTGGGAGAGAAAGAAACCTAACCCAACGCCAATCAACAATGAAATAAAACCAATCATCATGTTCTCAAAGAAAAGCATGAGACCAATCGTGCGCTTTCTTACTCCTAACAAGGAGTACAAGGCCACTTCCTTTTTACGCCTTTTCATAAAGAAGGTATTGGAATACAAAATAAAAATCGCAACAAACACCATTAGCACAAAAGCAGAAGCACTCATAATGCTTTGTACCTGCCTCGACGTTTCCGCTAGTGCACTAATATCATCACTATGCTTTAAAGTGGAAAAGGTAAAGTATATGATGATCGAAAACACGGTAGCACCAATATACAACCCATAATTCCGAAAATTACGCCTGATATTTTTTAAGGCCAAATCAAATAATGTCATGGCCATCACCGCCTATTTGTGCCATTTCATCCAGAATTAATTGAAAAAACTGCTTGCGCGATTGATTACCACGGATCATTTCCTTGGACAAACAACCGTCTTGGATAAACAAGATACGTCGACAAAAGCTTGCAGCATAAGCGTCATGGGTCACCATCATAATCGTTGCCTCATGCTCGGTATTTAATGAGCTTAAGCTTTCTAATAAATCCGTTGCCGATTTCGAGTCTAAAGCCCCGGTCGGCTCATCTGCGAATATTAACTTCGGCTGCGAAATGAGCGCCCGGCAAGAAGCTGTCCGTTGCTTTTGCCCCCCGGATATTTGATAAGGATACTTCTCTAATAAATCTTCAATACCAAATGTTTGTGCCACCGCATGAACCTTTTCTTGAATTTCTTTTGCCGGTTGTTTTGCAATAGCAAGTGGTAATAAAATATTTTCTCTCACAGTCAAAGAATCCAGTAGGTTATAATCTTGAAAAATAAACCCTAAGTGATCACGGCGAAAGTCTGCCAGCTGTTCATCCTTCATCTTGGCGATATTGTCCTGTTCAATAAAAATATCACCACTCGTAGGAGAATCAATTGTTGCCAATACGTGTAACAAGGTAGATTTCCCTGCACCGGACGGCCCCATTATTCCAACAAATTCACCTGCTTCAATCGTAAATGATATATTCTCAAGCGCCTGATAGGAATTGGCGCCTTTTCCATAAATTTTGTCTACCTTGTCAACTTTTAATACGTGTTCCATGTCAATGCACTCCTTTCATCTACCTCTACTATAGCTTCCCAACCTTACATCACCATCACGGGTATCTTACAAAATCCTTAAATACCTGCGAATTACTGCAAATCCTGTTATGATAAGATAAAGCGAGACTTCGTTCAGCGGGGCCGATCTTCGCCCCTGAACGATAGCGAGACTTATCAGGAGGTTTAGGGACCGTTGTTTTCCTTACTCACCATGGATTAACTCTTTTACAACAGGAAAACTTACGGACACTTAACGCTGTGATAAAGCGAGACTTCGTTCAGCGGGGCCGATCTTAACCCCTGAACGATAGCGAGACTTATCAGGAGGTTTAGGGACCGTTGTTTTCCTTACTCACCATGGATTAACTCTTTTACAGCAGGAAAACTTACGGACGCTTAACATGACGATCAGGTAAAAAAGAAAGGATGAGGACGATGGAAACACCTCGTATTCTCATTGTTGATGACGAGAAGGATCTGGGCCAACTAATGAGCACCTCCTTACAAAAGGAGGGTTTCTCCGAAATAGAAACAGCCGGATCCATACGTGAGGGGTGGGAGAAATTTGAACAATATCAACCAAGTATAATTGTCTTGGATATTATGCTCCCAGACGGCGAAGGTTACGACTTGTGCAGAAAAATCAGGGAAGTCTCACAAATTCCGATTTTATTTCTATCCGCGAAGTCTGATGAAGTTGATAAGATACTGGGCTTAGCCATCGGCGGAGATGATTATATCACTAAACCATTCAGCCCCAAAGAAATGGCCTACCGCGTAAAGGCGCAGCTTCGACGGGCCGGTGTGTATAGCTTGGAAGCGCAGACCCAGAAGACCAATCAAGGAGAAAAAACGATTGGACTGTTTACTATCAATGCCGAGGAAACAGAAGTAGACAAACAAGGAGAACATTTGGAGTTAACCGCCAAAGAGGTTGGGTTAATGACCTGTTTCCTGCATCATCCCAATCAAATTCTTAGTAAAGAGACACTCTTTCGCACGGTATGGGGTGAAGATTTCTATGGCGCCGACAATACATTAATGGTTCATATACGTCGCCTGCGTGAAAAAGTCGAGGACCATCCATCCCAACCCCGACATATTGTAACCGTAAAAGGGTTAGGCTATCGATTTTTTCCTGAATAAGAGAGTTAGGTGATAAAAAGTGAAATGGAAAATAACCCTTCGATATTTAATATCCATTCTTAGCATTGTGTTTATCGTATTGATTGTCAATACTTGTATCTTGCTAGGTATTATGCTGTACCAAAGCATGCAAGAAGGTGCCAACTTTGGCAGTAATTCCGGAGAAGACTTTACTCGCTCTTTTCAAAGGTATATGGAGATAGAAGATGATATACCTACGGTGTCAGAGACCGGTCAAGAGGCCTTGACACAATTTGGTGCCTGGCTGCAAATCCTTGATAATAATGGTGAAGTAATCGATTCTTATCAGGCACCTGAAGAGGCAGCAGACCACTATCGCCCGATTGAATTGGTGCATAAGTATAAATACATGGATGATGACTTGAACACGTATTTTATTGGTGAATATGAAGGCTACAGTTATCTTGTTGTCGTTCCTGAATCTAAAGAACAACGGTTAGTCATGATGTTCGACGGAGAACAATGGATACATTATTTCATGCAATTTCTCGGTATTATTGCGATTGTTGATTTGCTGATTGCTGCCCTTGTCGGCTTTTTGTTCAGTACCATTTTCACTAAACCGATCAATCGCATGGTGGAGCGTATTCATGCCTTAAAGGAACGCATCTTTACAACAGAAAAACCAAAGCGGCCCGGCATTTACAAGCATGTATTTGCCAATCTAAATGACGTAGCCAATGCGTTGCAGGCAAATGAACAAGAACGACACAAACTGGAACAAATGCGCAATGAGTGGATCAGTAATGTCTCCCATGATATTAAGACACCACTCTCTTCCATTCAAGGTTACGCCGAATTACTGCGAGATCAAGATGTAACAGACGGGGAGCGCTTGGAATATGCAGAGGTAATCGAGCGGCAGTCTTTATACATGCAGGAGCTGCTGGAAGACTTTCAGCTAACGACACGCTTACGCAATCAGGAACTCTCGCTTCAGTTACAGTCCACTAATATGGAACCGTTTGTGCGAGAGCTGATTATTGATCTATTAAACGACCCGAAATTCCGGAGTAAACAAATTCAGTTTGATAGTACAGCATCCCTTTATTGGAAGATTGATCAACATTTAATGAAACGGGCATTGCTTAATTTTATCTATAATGCCTTACTTCATAACGAAGAATTAGTCGAGGTGAAAGTGAGTATTTCTGATAAAAGTATTATAATTCAGGATAACGGCAAAGGAATCGATAAGGAGGAGCAAACGAAAATATTTGATCGATATTATCGCGGCACCAATACAAGTCATACACACGGCACTGGGTTAGGAATGGCCATTTCACGCGATATTATTCAAGCACATGGTGGTACCGTTCAGTTAACCAGTGAAAAAGGAAACGGCACAACGATCGAAATCATCTTACCACCTTTAGATGATAAGGAATAAGCCACTTCCAATGATAACAAAAAACGTTTAAATTCCCCTTTTGACGGTTATATAATCTATATAACCGTTTTTTTATAAGTAAAGAAAGTAAATAATCCTTGGTATAATAGGACTTGGAATGAGTTTTCCCTTGAATGAATCGCTTGTTGATTTATGCCCTGTGGGCGAAAGCGCAACCTATTTCCGCAGCATTTCTAACGCTGAAAAACAGTCAACTTTACTATATGGAATAGATGGACCGTCAACTTCACATAATCCGTCTTATAGGTGGGTAGTATCTATCTTCGATTCGTGATAAAGGGAAGGACAGATTTTGTCTGACTTTTTCATCCTCTTAATTAAAATAATTATAAATAAATATTGATTTTTATAAGATTTGTATTATAATAAAAGATGTAATATTTATAACAAAGGAGAGGTGTTTTATGAGTCAAGAGAAAAAATATCTAACCACCGCCTCTGGTGCACCCGTTGGTGACAATCAACACTCCATCACCGCTGGACAAAGAGGACCAACTTTAATCCAGGACGTACATTTATTAGAAAAACTTGCTCATTTCAACCGCGAACGAATCCCAGAACGAATTGTACACGCCAAAGGTGCCGGAGCACATGGCTATTTTGAAGTGACGAATGACCTTTCTAAATATACAAAAGCAGATTTCTTATCAGAAGTAGGTAAAAAAACACCGATGTTTATTCGCTTTTCCACCGTTGCAGGAGAGCTAGGTTCAGCCGATACGGTACGAGACCCACGCGGTTTCGCAGTTAAATTTTATACAGACGAAGGAAATTATGATTTGGTGGGGAACAACACGCCTATCTTCTTTATCAGAGACGCGATCAAATTCCCTGACTTTATTCATACACAAAAACGACATCCACAAACACACTTAAAAGATCCGAACATGGTATGGGATTTCTGGTCACTATCACCTGAATCACTACACCAAATCACGTACTTGCACTCCGATCGTGGTATTCCAGCAACTTTCCGTCATATGAATGGTTACGGAAGCCATACCTTTAAATGGGTGAACAAAGATGGAGAAGCTGTTTACGTGAAATATCACTTCATCAGTGATCAGGGGGTAAAAGGCTTAGATCCAAAGGTTGCCGATGAGTTAGCTGGGACAAACCCTGATTACCATACCGAGGATCTCTTTAACGCGATTGATAAAGAAGACTATCCTTCTTGGACATTAAAGGTACAAATCATGCCGATCGAAGAAGCAGAAAGCTATCGTTATGATCCTTTTGATGTAACGAAGGTTTGGCCGCACAGTGATTATCCATTAATTGAGTTAGGTAAAATGGTGCTTGACCGTAATCCAGAAAACTATTTTGCTGAGGTAGAGCAAGCTGCCTTTTCACCTGGACATTTCGTACCCGGTATTGAGGCTTCACCAGATAAAATGTTGCAAGGTCGCCTCTTCTCTTATTCAGACGCTCACCGTTATCGTCTAGGTGTTAATCACGAAACAATTCCGGTTAATCAGGCAAAGGCTCCTGTCCATAATTACCAGCGCGATGGCTTTATGAGTCATAACGGTAATGGTGGCAGTGCGCCGAACTATGAACCTAATAGTTATGGTAACGCACCAAAAGAAACACCGGAAAGCAAAATCAAACCATTTGAGGTATCTGGCTTTGCTGATAGTGTCAATTACGACAGTGAGGATCATTTCTCACAACCAGGTTCGCTATTCCGCGATGTACTGGATGAAGGCGGACGTCAACGCCTGATCGAAAATTTTGCTGATCATTTAAGTGGTGTGACCAAAGAGGGAGTTGTCGAACGTCAATTAGAACTCTTCTATAAGGTCGATCCACGACTTGCAGAAGGTGTTGCTTCGATATTAAACGTAGAAGTTCCAGCACAGGTGAAAGAATAATAAAGCAAGATTGTTTGTTCACTTTTATAGCAGGAAAATTTACTAGCGTTTAACACTGGATAAATATTTTTCAATCTGGTTCCCATACTAATTGGGAACCAGATTTTTTTGTAACAAGGAATAAATAACTTATCCATTCATTTTCGTGACTGAAAATTCTATGATGAAGTGGGTTTCAACTACGCATGTGGAAGGTGAAGTGCTTGGCTGGAGTGTTTTTACACAACCATGTTTTCTAATCTGGGTGCCATTCATTTATTCCTTGGTTATCTCCTCATATTTCGTAAATGGATTAAGAGCATCTATCCGATCCATGAGAAATGATTTCATTCAACTTATATAGCCTGTTTTTACAATAAAGAATCGCGCCGTTTTTCTTATCAAAAGTTTGGATCACTTTTTAAGTGTATAAAAAAATCACAAAGAAAAAACTTAAGAAGAAAGGCAAATTTGGTTTATATGTAAGAATATTTGACCATATGCAAGGATTTATGAAGCAATTTTGATCAAATGTCTCTCAGTCATTCAGATACAGTTTAACCATGCCTCAGTCGATTATAAGCGGTTTGAGGATTCATTGAAATGACGTTATCATTTATTAGGTAAGCTTTTGAACGACTTAGTTTACAGTTTTAAAAAAATGGGTATTAAAATTATAAACAATTCCCTTATTCAAGAAAGGAGAAAATTGTGACTCAAATGAATGTTCAACAACCTCCGTCTGATCAAGTAACTTTTTCCAATCCGACAGCAACGGATGGAGCGGGAATGTGGGAATTAGTAACAAAATCAACACTAGATTCCAATTCGCCATATAAATATATGTTAATGAACGAATATTTCGGTGATACTTGTGTTGTGGCAAAGCAGAAAAACCAAATAGTTGGTTTTATTACCGCATTTATCTCCCCAAAGAAACAAGATGCAGTGTTTGTTTGGCAAATTGGCGTTGACAGTTCTCAGAGAGGAAAAGGAATTGCTTCCAAAATGTTGCATTACCTTTTAGACTCTGAAGCCTGTAAAAACGTCCGATTTGTTGAATCAACGATTACACCTGATAATAAGGCATCACAATCATTATTCCAGAGATTAGCTCGTGATTACCATACAGATATTACTTCTAGTGAATGTTTCACGAAGGAGATGTTTCCTGGTGATGATCATGAAGAAGAACTAAAATATGTTGTAGGACCGATTAAAAAATAAACAACAAAGGTTTTGCAACCGTTCTTGCAAATGGACAAGAGAGCCATTACTTTCTGATGAGATCTTTTTTGCAAAGGTGTAACCTTTGCATGTTACAAAAATTATGTAGGAGGAGTTTAAAAGATGAGTGAAAATCTTGATATTATTAACCATTATGAGTCGGTAGTGCGTAGTTATATTCGTAACTTCCCAACTGTTTTTACCAAGGCGAAGGGGCACAACATATGGGACGAGCAAGGAAATGAATATTTAGATTTCTTTTCTGGCGCAGGTGCGCTTAACTACGGACACAATAATGATCATATGAAAAATAAGTTGTTAGACTATATCAGCAGTGACGGAATCACCCATTCATTGGATATGGCATCTACCGCCAAGGCTGAGTTTTTACAAAAATTTGATGATGTGATTTTCAAACCACGTGACCTCGATTATAAAGTGATGTTCCCTGGACCAACTGGAACAAACACCGTGGAAAGTGCTTTGAAATTAGCTCGAAAAGTTACAGGTCGTACCGATATTATTAGCTTTACAGGCGGTTTTCATGGGATGACGATCGGTTCCCTTTCCGTTACTGGTAACTCAATGAAACGACAAGGAGCCGGTATTCCATTACAAAACTCGGTAACAATGGCTTATGATAACTATGTTGACCACGATACCTTGGTTTATCTTGAGCGTTTCTTAGAAGATAAAGGTAGTGGTGTCGCCATTCCAGCTGCTATGATTGTAGAAACTGTACAAGGTGAAGGCGGGATCAACGCTGCTCGCTTTGACTGGTTGAAACAAATTGAAGAAATCTGCCGCCGCTGGGGTATCTTGCTTATCATTGATGATGTGCAGGCAGGTATTGGTCGTACAGGTACCTTCTTTAGTTTCGAAGCTGCAGGCATCAAGCCTGATATCATTTGTCTATCTAAATCATTAAGCGGTTATGGCTTGCCATTAGCTGTTACCCTTATTAAACCAGAATATGATATATGGCAGCCAGGAGAGCACAATGGTACATTCCGTGGTAATAACCATGCGTTCGTCACTGCCAGTGCAGCGCTTGATTTTTGGAAAGATGATTCATTTGAGAAGGAAATCCACCAAAAATCAGAGATCATTTATAGCTTCTTAGAAGGACTTGTCGAGAAGTATCCAGAAATGAAAGGTGAGGTTCGCGGTCGAGGATTTATGGTCGGAATTGCCTCAGAAGTAGAAGGTTTTTCCGAAAAGGTCACTGCTCGTTGCTTTGAGCTTGGCTTAATTATGGAAACAGCTGGACCAAACGATGAGGTATTTAAACTATTTCCACCATTAAATATTCCAACTGAGGCCTTGCAAAAAGGACTGGATATTATCGAAGAGAGTGTAAAAGGATTAGTGAAAAACCCTGTCACTAACGGCTAAAGTTAGTGTAGGGTTCACCATATAAATAGAAAACAGGAGGATATATCAGTTATGAAAGTAGTAAAACTAGAAGACATCTTAGGAACAGATCAAGACGTGGACGGAGGAAACTGGGTCAGCCGTCGCTTAATCACAAAGAAAGATGGCATGGGCTACTCTGTAAATGATACGATCATTAAAGCAGGGACAGAAACGCACATTTGGTATAAAAACCACTTAGAAGCCGTTTACTGCATCGAAGGAGAAGGTGAAGTCGTAACCTTAAGTGACAACAAGGTATGGCCAATCAAAAAAGATACACTTTATGCCTTAGATAAAAACGACGAACACCTACTTCGCGGCACAACAGATATGCGTATGGTTTGTGTCTTCAACCCACCATTAACTGGGAATGAAGTACATGATGAAGATGGCGTATATGCAGTAGACGAAGATTAAACAAATATAGAAATCGTCAAAAAAACTTCCCATTTTTCTTGGGAAGTTTTTTAAATTTTGTATATAATGTTAGTAAGGAGGGATTTTCGTTGGGAAAGAAAGAAATGGATGATTATTTACAAGAGGGTATATACGGCGCCAAAGAACTCCACCCTGATCAGAAGAAAAAATACCTCGGAACCTATCGGGAAAGAGTGATTCTTGCGTTAACAAAGACTCAAGTACGAGGCAAAAAAGGCTTAACGACCTTTGAAGAAGAATTACAAAAACATACCCAAGCCACATTATTAGTGAATGGTCATATGAATATTAGCTTTAGCAAACCCTATCGTGAACTAGCTGAAAAACATCGTATTTCTCACAGCTATATTACCAATGAAAACACAGATAGTACTTATGGTCTTGTCTTAACGGCAGATCATGCCATTGATAAGGAAGATATTCATCTGCCCGAAGAAACACCGACAGACACAGCAATAGATAAAACCGATAAAAAACCTTGGTGGAGAAGATTGCTTGGCATCTAATGCGTGGCAATTCTTCTCCATCACGCAATCTGTAATTATCAGACTTTCGTGACTATACTCTCCCCCATTTCGGTTATGCTTATATGGTGATCGTTTTTTCTTTACATCGAAACAACCGAACCGCGTTTATTGAACATAGAATAAAAGCTGACTTCTATACAAATAAACAACGAGCACGTAAGCACTCGTTGTTTCTCTCTTTCTAAGAATGAACGTTGATTTCATCCAGAACTTTTACCAAGCGCTTCATTCCTTCTTCAATTAACGCCGGTTCTGCATTCGTAAAGTTCAGCCGGAATGTATTCTGTTCCGCATTGGACACATAGAACGAATCGCCGGGAACATAGGCCACACCCTCAGCCACCGCTTTATTTAATAATTTGGTGGTATTCACATAAGCGGGGAGTTTTACCCAGAAAAACATACCGCCTTTAGGGACGGTGTATTCCAATCCTTCAATCGAAACTTCATCCAACAGTCGCTTCATCACCAGCATTCTTTCATAATATGTTTGTCGAATCGTCTGAATATGTTGGTCAATATCAAAATCCTGCAATAAATGAACAAGGGCATGCTGACTAATCGAGTTGGTATGCAAATCGGTCGCCTGCTTTGCCTGAGCCATAATGCGTATGATCTGATGAGGCCCAACGATCCATCCAATTCGTAAGGCCGGTACAACAGTTTTAGAAAAAGTACTCGTGTACAGTACCAGGTCATTCTCATCCAATGATGCAATGGATGGCGGCGCCTCTGCCTCATCAAATTGCAATTCCCCATACGGATCATCCTCAAAGATAACCACATGATATTGATTGGCAAGTTCTAGTAATTTTAACCGTCGTTCCAGTGACCATACTTTTCCAGTTGGATTGGAATAGGTTGGTACGACATAAATACATTTTGGTTTATGTCGTACAATTTTTTCTTCTAAATCTGTCAATACCATACCATCATCGTCTGAATTGACGGCAATCACATTAGTTTCATAGGACTCAAATACTTGCAAGGCCGCCAAATAAGTTGGGTTCTCTGTTAATATGACATCCCCTTTGTTAAACATTACGCGAGAGAAGAGATCGATGGCCTGCTGGCTGCCGGAGGTGATCAGGATATTTCCCGGATCACGGACCAGTCCTTTTTTCTTCATACGTAAGGCCAGTAATTCCCTTAATGCCGACACCCCTTCTGTTTCACCGTATTGTAACGTCTTAGGGTCACCGGTTACTGCCTTATGAAAGGCTCGATCTACGGCCTCTACGGGAAAAAGATTTTCTTCTGGTAATCCCCCAGCAAATGAAATGACATTTCCTTGATTAATCACCTTTAAGATATCTCGAACAGCTGATGATTTCATAAATCGTACACGTTCTGCAAAACCGTATTTCATAAACCATTCCTTCTTTCCTTATTTTACGCATTACATATAAGTTCATCTAACCTAATATAGCTCGATCATTATCCATTTGTTTGCCACGGATACGTTGAAATTCTTGAAGAAGCTTTTCAATGGTCAATTCTTGTTTCTCCTGACCAGATACTTCTAAAATAATCTGACCTTTATCCATCATAATCAGTCGATTACCAAGATCTAATGCCTGCTGCATATTATGAGTCACCATCAGTGTAGTTAAGTCAAATTGATTGACAACTTCCCCTGTTAGCTTGGTGATTAGCTCGGCACGTGATGGATCCAGAGCTGCTGTATGTTCATCCAATAATAAAATATTCGGTTCCGTAAAAGTTGCCATCAATAACGACAATGCCTGCCGTTCTCCGCCCGATAGCAATCCAACCTTTGCCGTTAAACGATTTTCCAGTCCGAGGTGCAAGGTTTCCAGGTGTTCTTTAAATAGTTGTTTACGTTGTTTGTTCACCCCTTTTTTCAAGGTGCGTTGTTTGTTTCGGGCATAAGCCATCGCCAGGTTTTCCTGAATTGTCATAGACGGTGCCGTACCTGCCATCGGATCCTGGAATACACGTCCAATCATTTTCGATCGTTTATACTCGGGAAGCAGTGTTACGTTCTTGCCATTAATTTTCACGGTTCCCATATCTGGTTTCAGAGATCCTGAAATCATATTCATTAACGTGGACTTTCCGGCACCATTACTGCCAATTACTGTCACAAAGTCGCCTTTTTCTAAGTGTAAATTGGTACGTTGCAATGCTTTTTTTTCATCTAATGTTCCTTCGTTAAAGGTAATCGCAATATCTTGCATATTAAGCATCGGTTGTCCCACCTTCCATCATGGCACGCTTACGTTTCTTCCGCCTCGCTTCTCGCTGCGTAGCAAGCAATTTGGGTGTTACTAAGGCTAAGATAACAATCACAGCCGTAATCAGTTTGGCATCTCCTGTTTCCAAAAATTTCGCCCTCAATGCAAGCGCCAAAACGATTCGATAGACAATCGCGCCGCCAATCACGGCTAGTGTAGTACGAGCGATCGTCTTAGTACCAATTAATGCCTCGCCAATAATAACCGAGGCCAAACCAATCACGATCATACCAATTCCCATACTGACATCTGTAAAACCACCGTTTTGAGCTACTAATGCCCCAGATAGGGCCACTAGTGCATTGGAGATTCCCAAACCAACCACCTTCAGGATATCAGTATTTGCTGACAAGCTGCGAATCATTTTTTCATTATCACCGGTAGCTCTTAAGGCCAGTCCTACCTCTGTTTTTAAGAAATAGTCAATAACCAGCTTCACGAGTAAAGTCACAACAATCATCAAAAAAAGCACGGCCCATGTGCCAGGAACATTCTCTGCCCCCATAGAAGTTAACAACCCATTCATAAATTCATCGATACCTAAGGAAGCCCAAAAATCTTCTATTTGTTTAAATACAGTTGGTTCATTTAATAATGCAACATTCGGTTTTCCCATAATACGAATATTGATCGAATAAAGGGCCGTCATCATCAAAATCCCGGACAATAACGGGTGGATCTTTCCTTTCGTGTTGAGAACTCCCGTGACCATACCGGCAAGAAAACCAGCGAATATCGCATAAATCGTAGCTAATACAGGAGGCACGCCATTAACAATCGAAATAGCCGCAACGGCCCCACCCGTTACAAAACTACCGTCTACTGTTAAATCCGGGAAATCTAATACACGAAATGAAAGATAAACACCTAATGCCATTAAGGCATAAATAACACCTGATTCGACAGCGCCGAACATGGAAATCAACATCTTACCTCTTCCTTTCTCTACAAAGCCACTTCAACTGTGACAGAAGACCTCGACAGCTGTCGTACTACATGTCGAGGCCTGCAATCTTATTTATTCTTCTACGGTTTCAAGTATTTCTGCTTCTTGACCCCATTCATCGTTCCATTCGATCCCTTGTGCTTCCGCTGCGTCTTTGTTAAGGAACAATTGCATGTTTGGCGGCACTTCGACAGGCATATCGACAGGTGTTTGTTCCCCTGTTAAAATGTCAACAGCCATTTCGCCCGTACGATAACCAATCGTATGGTAATCAATACCATAGGTAGCAAATCCGCCACGTTCTACAGAATCTGGTTCCCCAACAAATAGTGGCATGCTTTGTTCTTCTGCCACACCTACTACCGCTTCTAACGCTGATACAACAGTATTATCGGTAATAATGAAGAATACATCTGCTTCACCAACTAAAGAGGAAGCGGCTTGCTGCACCTCAGAAGTGTTCCCAACTGTGGCTTCGGCAGTAGATAAGCTCGTTCCTTCAACAGCTGCATTCACGGCCTCAATTTGTGCAACGGAATTGGCTTCACCTGCACTATAAACAAGTCCAATCGTAGAATCGGCAAAATTTTGATCGATAAATTCGACCGTTTGTGCAATCGAGTCAGGATGCATGTCAATCACACCTGTAATATTTTCACCTGGCTGATCCATTGATTCGACCAATCCGCTTTCCACCGCGTCGGTTACCGAGGTGAATAGGATCGGGATATCACTGGTCGCCTGCAAGGAACTTTGTGCACTTGGAGTAGAATTAGCAAAAATCAAGTCCACGCCCTCTGCGACAAAATTATTGGCAATCGTGGCCGCATTATTCTGATCGTTTTGAGCGGATTGAAAGTCATACTCTACCTCTAAACCTGCGTCACTAATTGCATCTTGGAATCCTTGATATGCCGCATCCAATGATGGGTGTTCAACGATTTGTGTTGCTCCGATCTTGTATACCTCACCATCAGAAGCGGCTTGGTCTTCCCCTTCAGATGATGAATCGCCATCACCGTTTGAGCCTTCATCATCACTTGTTCCACATGCAACAAGGACAAGCACACTAAAAAAAGTGATTGTAAGTAATAATAATAATTTCTTTTTCATATTTGCTAACTTCCCCCATTTTCTTAAATTTTTAAATTTTCAAACTTTAGGATACATTATAGCACAAATTAATCTGGTTCGATATAACTTATTTTTAATTGTAGGCGTTATAGTGATTACTTGCTATTCTGCGCTGGCTATTGCACACTAGCTTGTAGATCTATGCAGAAAAGAGTGAAACAGATGAGCAAAATCGTTGTAGTAGGAGCAGGTATTGTTGGTGCGTCAACGGCCTATCATTTATCCAAAACCGATCATCAGGTCACCTTAATTGACGCTGATTTTCAAGGGAGAGCGACCAGTGCAGCAGCCGGGATTATCTGTCCATGGGTATCCCAGCGACGTAACCAGACTTGGTATCAACTCGCTTCCAAAAGCGCCTGCTATTATCCAGAATTGATCAAAGCATTACGTGACCAAGGGATTGAAAAAACCGGCTATAAACAAGTTGGCACCATGGTCGTCAAAGATGATGAGAAACGATTACAAAATATATGGGAACTCGTGAAAAAGAGAAGAGAAAGCACACCCGAAATCGGTGAAATACGCTGGTTAAACACAAACGAAACGAAAGAACGATTCCCGTTAGTAGCGGATGGCTATTTTTCTCTATATGTTAGTGGCGGGGCTCGCGTCCATGGTGAACAATTGCGGCAGGCGTTACTAACAGCTTGCGAGCAAAATCAAGTTCACTTTATAACTGGTGAAGCTAAGTTTGAAAAGGGTACAATCCGTGTGAATAATCAACTTGTTACAGCCGATAAAATCGTAGTGGCTGCAGGTGCTTGGTTTCATTCTCTGGCAGCCACATTAGGGATAACAGGTAAAATCAAACCACAAAAGGCGCAAATCACTACTTTGCAAGTTGAACAAGACACCAGTGATTGGCCTGTCATTATGCCGCCAGGCGCCCACTACATGGTACCTTTTGAAAATGGGCAGATTTTTGCTGGGGTGACCCATGAGGATGATGCTGGGTTTGATACGTCTATTACACCTGGTGGTATTCACAAGATTTTTTCGGATACCTTTACCATTGCACCCTCCTTGGCAAACAGCAAACTTGTCAAAATGGATGTCGGGTTTCGCCCAGTTTCCCCCGACTTTCTCCCTGTTTTTGGCGCAGTTCCCGGCCATCCTCATATTTTTGCAGCGAATGGATTAGGTTCATCCGGGTTAACAACAGGACCTTTTATCGCCAAGCAATTGGCCCACCTCGTATTGAACGAGGATACAGATCTTGATCCAAAAGATTATCCAATCGCAAGCATTATGGAAACGGAATATAGAAAGTAAGGGACGGTTTCTGATGGGCGGGATTTGGCTGATTTTGCGCCTTTGGATCCATTCTTACAGACAACATTTTGCGAGTTGGCGATTTTTTGTCTGTTAGATTCATTCTTGCGGACTGTAGAACAGGTTTTGCTCTCTTCAGTCCGCGAGATTCATTCTTATGGACTGTAGAACAGGTTTTGCTCTCTTCAGTCCGCGAGATTCGTTCTTACGGACTGTAGAACAGGTTTTGCTCTCTTCAGTCCGCGAGATTCATTCTTATGGACTGTAGAACAGGTTTTGCTCTCTTCAGTCCGCGAGATTCATTCTTATGGACTGTAGAACAGGTTTTGCTCTCCCCAGTCCGCGAGATTCGTTCTTACGGACTGTAGAACAGGTTTTGCTCTCTTCAGTCCGCGAGATTCATTCTTATGGACTGTAGAACAGGTTTTGCTCTCTTCAGTCCGCGAGATTCATTCTTATGGACTGTAGAACAGGTTTTGCTCTCTTCAGTCCGCGAGATTCGTTCTTATGGACTGTAGAACAGGAAATGCTCTCTTCAGCCCGCGAAATTTTCACGGACTGGAGAGAGCATTTCCCGCTCCCCAGTTCGCAAGGTTCTCTTAATGGCCTCAAAATCATGGCTAGTCAACCTCACTCACAACTTCAACAAAAAAAGCCTGCCGGTGTCTACATAAACCACCAGCAAGCTTTTTCTATTAAAGATCCTTACGATTAATAAAGTCAGTAACAGCGCCTTGTGAAGAACAAGATACATTATGGGCATATTTCCCAAGAATACCTTTTTTATAGAGTTCTGGCGCTTGCCAGTTCTGACGGCGCTTCTCTATTTCCTCGTCGGATACATCCATTGATAATTCTTTATTCTCTGAATCGATCGTCACCATGTCGCCTTCTTGTAAAAATGCGATTGGACCGCCAACTTGGGCCTCTGGTGCAATGTGACCAACGACCAACCCATGTGTACCTCCAGAGAAACGACCATCTGTCAACAAGGCCACGGATTGGCCTAACCCTTTTCCGACAAGAATGGCTGAAATAGATAACATTTCTGGCATACCAGGTGCACCTTTTGGACCGACTTGGCGAATCACAAGGACATCACCTTCCTTAATCCGATTATCCATCACCGCTTCTGTCGCCTCTTCTTCTGTATCAAAGACACGAGCTGGGCCAACGTGGCGTTTTACTTTCACACCCGAAACCTTCGCAACAGAACCACTTGGTGACAAGTTTCCTTTTAACACAATTAAAGGGCCATCTTCGCGATATGGATTGCTTAATGGGTGGATAATATCTTGTTCATCTGTTAAAACATGGGCATCTGCATAGTTTTCCGCAATGGTTTTCCCAGTTACGGTTAAACAATCTTCATGCAAGAAGCCGTTATCTAACAATAAACGCATAACGGCTGGTACGCCACCAATTTTATATAAATCTTCCATTACATATTTACCACTTGGTTTAAGATCGGCTAGATGTGGTACCTTTTCCTGAATGCGATTGAAGTCATCCATGGTCAAATCTACTTCCGCTGCATTGGCAATCGCTAAAAGGTGAAGGATCGCATTGGTTGATCCGCCTAATGCCATTACCGCAGTAATCGCATTCTCGAATGCCTTCTTGGTCAAAATATCTTTCGGATAAATCCCTTTTTCTAACAAGTTATAGATAGCCTCTCCCGCTGCCTTGCTGTCTGCCCATTTATCTGGAGATTCTGCAGGGTTGGAAGAACTGCCTGGTAAGCTCATACCAAGTGCTTCAACAGCCGTTGCCATTGTATTAGCGGTATACATACCACCACAAGAACCCGCACCCGGGCAAGCATTACATTCAATGCCTCTTAATTCTTCATCGCTAATATCGCCATTATTATGTTTTCCTACTCCTTCAAAAACGGAAACAATATCCAGTTTCTCTCCATTTCGATAACCTGGTGCAATCGTACCACCGTATACGAAAATAGCTGGAACATCTGAGCGGGCAATCGATATCAGACAACCAGGGATGTTCTTATCACAGCCTCCAATAGCTACATATCCATCCAGATTCTCTGCGCCAACTACTGTTTCAATCGAATCAGCAATCACATCACGACTTGGCAGAGAATAGCGCATTCCTGGGGTTCCCATTGAAATCCCATCCGATACTGTAATCGTATTGAAGATCATCGGTACACCGCCGGCTTCATTCGCGCCTTGCTTTGCTTGTAAGGCTAAATCGTCTAAGTGTACGTTACACGGAGTTACCTCACTCCATGTACTTGCAATACCTATCATTGGCTTTTTAAAGTCTTCATCCGTCACTCCAACCGCACGTAGCATCGCACGATTCGGGGCGCGTTTTGGATCATCAAATGCGTTACTTTTAATTCGTAAATCTTTCCCCATTTTTTGTTATGCCTCCTAGCTTTCCAGTTTCTTAAGCTTGCCCAAAGGTTATTCCAATAGATCCAGCCCTGCGACTTACAAATCCTGAATGAATAAAAATAACCTTCTCTGAAAATAATGTCAAAAATACGACAAATATTTTCTCAATACTAATATGTTATCATAGTTTGTAACAATACGGAATCTTTCAATTTGCAAAAAAAGGGGAATTGTATGAAAATTCGCATCATTTTGTTTTTTCTTTTTATTCTGGTAATTGGATATTTAATTTACCAATATAACACATATAGCAATCGGCCTGCCCCCACAGGACTACACCCCATTATTAAAGAGAAAACTGATCTTTTACTCAAACGCACAGAAGAAATTGGCATATCTATCGTGATTACTGATGGCTTCCGCTCGATAGATGAACAAGAAGCGATTTATCAACAAGGACGAGAAACGGAAGGTGAAATCGTCACCTATGCCCAAGGTGGAGAATCCTATCATAATTATGGCCTTGCCGTTGATTTTGCGATCGAGCTTCCGAATGGAGAGGTGATTTGGGATCTTACGTATGACGGAAATCAAAATGAAGAAGCTGATTGGATGGAGGTCGTGGAAATTGCTAAAGAATTGGGCTTTGATTGGGGTGGGGATTTCACCAATTTCAAAGACTATCCCCACCTGCAAATGGATTTCGGATTAAGCATTCGAGAATTGAAATGGGGCAAACGACCAGAAGACGTGATCGATTCTCCCCAATAGATTTCGCTGACAGCCTTGACCAGCACAACGTCAAAAATAGTCTTATTTTTCTTAGCGATAAAGCACGGTGCTATATAATTGTTCAGTTACGGAAGGATCCAGCCATTTGTGCGCCTTATTCACCGCCGTTATCGCTTCTGTATAACCAGGAGCGACTAAGTTGGTTTTTCCTAGATACTGCACTGCATCCCCTGCTGCAAAGATACCTTCCCTATTCGTTGCCATATCGCCATCGACCGGTATACGTCCCTTATCCGTAGTAATTTCCCACTCTTCAAATGGGGTTGCCTGGAGCTTGAGCCCATGATACACCAGCAAATAATCGCCAGAAATTTGTTGCTTTGTGCCTGCCTGATCATGAATCGTTATCGCAGCAAGCCGATTCTCCTCTGAGGACAATTGCGTGATCTCTGCTTGGTAGAATACCTGTATCGTACTGGCTTCTAATTGACGGATATCTTCTTCTTTTGCTTGCTGAAAACGATCGACTGGATTGATGATTGTGACCGAAGCAGCTGACTTTTCCAAATATAGTGCCCAATTTAGTCCGGTTTTGTTATTGGTTGAAATAATGACGTTTCTGCCTTGATAGGATGTCTGCCCCATTAAGTCGGTAGCTGCCTCGATACGGGGGAGCCGCTCCCACTCTTCTGGCATGTTCACATGAAAAGTCCCCGACCCAGTTGCCAGCAAGACCGTTTTAGTTGCATGCACTTGTTCTTGACTGGTGATCAGGTGATAGCAGCCATCTTCCCAACGAATTTGTTTTACCCACTGGTTGGTCAATAAAGGCGGATGATGGCGTTGGGCTTGCTCTATCGATTGATTGACCAAGGCTTCCCCTGTAATAGCTGGAAATCCACCGATATCATAAATCTTCTTTTCCGGGAAAAATTGTTTCACTTTTCCTCCCAAATGAGCTTGGGCCTCTATCAATTTCACCTTCATTCCTCGCATAGTGGCATAATAAGCTGCAAACAATCCAGTTGTACCACCGCCGATCACCGTTATATCGTATATTTCATTATGATCCATTATTAGTAACACCTCTCATTCAGATAAAAAATCCACACAAACAAGCCATTCCTGTTCGCCTGCTATCTTATGTTATGATTATACAGTATAGCAAAATTATCATGTTTAAGGAAAGGATGCGTAATCAATGAAGCAACAATTAATCCATCGTTTAGAAACATATGCCAAAATAAATACGCAATCGAATGAGGAGAACAGTAGCTGCCCTTCGACCGAGGAGCAATGGGATTTGGCTCATCTATTAGTAGATCAACTCAAGGAAATTGGCCTGAAGGATGTGACAGTCGATGATCATGCTTACGTGATGGCAACACTTCCTAGCAATGTCGAATATGAAGTACCAACCATCGGCTTTCTTGCACATATCGATACCGCTACTGATTTTACGGGGAAAGGCGTAAAACCACAGATTGTGGAAAACTATGACGGAAAGGATATCATTTTAAATAAAGAAAAAGGAATTCTACTGTCCCCGAATGAATATCCTTCGTTATCGCATTATATCGGCCAGACCTTGATGACAACCGACGGCACCACCCTGCTCGGCGCCGATAACAAGGCTGGAATTGCTGAGATTATGACAGCAATGGAGTACCTCATCCAGCATCCGGAGATCCCACATGGTACCATCCGTGTCGCCTTTACACCAGATGAGGAGATTGGACGCGGACCGCATAAATTTGATGTGACCCGCTTTAACGCCTCTTTCGCCTATACGATCGATGGTGGACCACTGGGCGAATTACAATATGAAAGCTTTAATGCGGCGGCAGCCAAAATTGTCATTAAAGGCAACAATGTTCATCCCGGTACGGCAAAAAACAAAATGATCCACGCAAGCAAGTTCGCTATGACGCTGCACCAAAAATTGCCGATCGATGAAGCACCAGAGTTTACCGAGAATTATGAAGGGTTCTATCACCTTCTTTCTTTTGAAGGAGACGTGGAAGAGGCAAAACTATACTATATCATTCGTGATCACGATCGGGAAAAATTCAATCAAAAGAAAGAAACGCTAAAAGCCCTTGTCGAGGAGTACCAACATCGACTTGGCAAAGATAACGTACAGTTAGAGATGAAAGACCAGTATTACAATATGGCGGAAAAAATTGAACCCGTTAAATACATCGTTGATATTGCCGCAGAAGCCATGAAGCAAATTGGAATTACGCCATTAATCCAGCCCATTCGCGGTGGAACGGATGGTTCGCAATTATCCTTTAAAGGACTGCCAACCCCTAATATCTTTACCGGTGGAGAAAACTTCCATGGTAAACATGAATTTATCTCGATCGAAAGTATGGAAAAGGCCACGCAAACGATTGTTAAGATAGCTGAAAAATTTGCGAAACAAAACCGATAAAATCACTAAGCAAACCCTCAGTAACCCTGCATCCCGAGGAGATGGAGACAGTCGTTATGTCTTACCTCCTCTTTTTTTATGCCATTCGAGAGGAGGAGTATACAGCACGCAAGAGATATTAGCAGAAATTTGGTATGTCTTGTTGCTTGAACTTTTTTCTTTCGATTGACATGACCAGTCAGCATCTATTATACTATCATCCGTGACTATAACGTATGATTTTTTGACCAAGAAGTCAGAGGGGTGTATTCATGAGCACAAATGAGACCTTAATGTCCACCGCGCTAAGCCTATTTGCTCAGCAGGGTTTTAAAGATACGACCATCCAACAGATTGCGGAGCACAGCAATATTTCGAAAGGAGGATTTTATAACCACTTTTCCTCCAAACAAGATTTGTTATTAGAAATGATCGAGGAACATCACGATCAATTGATTAACCATGCAGCGAAAATTAGTGCAAGCTCGGAGTCGCTCGCTTCCTATATTGCTCAAGAAACGGAAGCTTGGGTACACTATCAGACCTTTTTCAAGATTTTATGGTCAGAGATTAATATTCAGCAAGACCAACAAATTACCGAAAAAATGAATAAGCTGCGGCTGAACTTACAAGAACATCATCGCAACGTATTATATCGTTGCTATGGAGAGGACATCCTGCCGTATATGACAGACTTGCTCATTATGCTGGAAGGAGTTGTTAAGGAGTATATCGCTTATATTATCTTCCATGATAAGGACTACCACTCGCAAGACTTTGGACAATGGATACAGCACCATTTCGATAGTATGATGCTGCGTCTCTATGAAAAACAACCTTTTCTAGGCGATGATGAGCCACCGACCGTTGACGCATTGCTTTCACAATTACGTGAAACGTGCCAACACTCAGGCAATGGGGTCAAGTTGCTTCAGGCAATAGATGAGCTGGAACGGTTGATCCACTCAAGCCATTCGCCACTCTTATTAGATGCACTACTATATTATTTAAAAAGTGAACCCTTATTACAAACCGATTTATTGAGGTTGGAACGATTATTATGTCAGGAGGAAGATTAGATGAACCAAGCTTTACAAATAGACAAGGTCACCCGTGTCACCATGGTTACGGTCATGTTGATTGGGGCCTTTGTAGGTCTATTAAATGAAACATTATTGGCAACCGCCTTGCCAAGTATCATGGGTGATTTTGGAATCGAAGAAACACAAGTCCAATGGCTGACCACCGCCTTTCTTTTGACGAATGGGGTAATGATTCCGATCTCCGCCTTTTTAATTGAAAAATTTACGACACGCCAATTATTTATCACAGCACTTAGCTTGTTTGGATTAGGTACAATCATTGCTGGCTTGTCCCATACGTTCGAATTACTATTAACGGCTCGCGTGGTCCAAGCTGCTGGTTCTGGGATCATGCTTCCGCTAATGATGACCGTGATGTTAAGAATTTTTCCGGTTGAAAGAAGAGGTGCAGCAATGGGACTGGCAGGCATCGTTATTTCCTTTGCCCCTGCTATTGGCCCAACACTATCCGGCTGGTTATTAGAACATTTTTCTTGGAGGGGCTTGTTTTATGTGGTCTTCCCTATTGTTGTGCTAGCGATTATTTTCGCTGCCATCTTTATGAAAAATGTGACCGAACGAACCAATCCGAAGATCGATATTATCTCGATTCTGTTATCATCCTTCGGGTTTGGCGGACTGCTATATGGTTTCAGCAGTATCGGCGGCGGACATGGAGCAGAAGGCGGTTTGAACATGGTCGGTTTAGCTATTATTATTGGTGCTGCGATCATTCTTACTATTTTCATCTTACGTCAATTAAAAATGAAGCATGCGATGCTCGAATTCCGAGTGTTTACCTATCCAATTTTTTCTTTATCCTTGATTATTACCATGATTGTATTGATGGCTTTAATTGGTGCGGAAACTATGCTTCCACTATATATGCAGAATACACGTGGATACAGCCCACTTGAATCTGGACTGATGCTCTTCCCAGGTGCTATTGTGATGGGGATTATGTCGCCAATAACTGGTATGCTGTTTGATAAATTCGGAGCTAAATGGCTTGCTGCTATTGGGATGGGAATTGTTACGGTTACGACTTTTCTATTTACGAGTCTAGCCATCGACACTTCTTATACGTTTTTAGTAGTGATTTACGCAGTTCGTATGTTTGGTCTTTCATTAGTGATGATGCCTGTCATGACAGCTGGTCTCAATCAATTACCGCTGGAATGGCATCCACATGGCACCGCAATGGCCAATACTATGCAGCAAGTATCTGCTTCGATTGGTACCGCGATTCTGATTACAACGATGTCTACCATGGCGTTAAATTATCAGCCTGAAGTTCAAGCATTACAAGGATTGTCCGAAGAAGCAGCGGTACAACAAATCGAAGCAAATGCTGCTATTAGTGGTTATAATGCCGCCTTTTGGCTGGCAACAGCACTTTCCTTGATAGGATTAATTCTCACCCTGTTTTTAAAAACAAAAAAACAAGAGACCGTTCCACAGCCTGATCATTCTTCATCCCGCTAAATTGGCAGACTGTCGTCTATGGAGGCGACAGTCTTTTTTTGAGTAAAGATTTTTACCAGCATAGCCTATTCCCGGAGCGGCTTATCTAGCAAAGAAAATAAACCAAATTCACTTTTAAAGAAAAAAATTATACCATTCAACTTATCGGAACCGCGATTCGTTCAACATTCTAGGTATTGCAAGGCATGTATCTTTATACTGGAAACATAGGAGGTATCCCAGCTATTGGTCCATGCAAAAATCGTTGCGCCTATCCTAAAAAATAACTTATAGAGGATGTTCAAAAAGACCAACAAAAATGACGCGGCGAATTTCTACGTTGGCAATATAAGATCTTCTACTAAGGTCGCCCACGTCCTGTGGGCAACGTAGAAGTCAACACATCCTGTGTGAGTCCGTTCCTCACGTATTAAAAGCATACGTTCCGGTACCGGGAGACTACGCCGCCTTGAACTTCTTGGTCCTATTTATCGGCATTTTTGAACACGCACTTATAGAATGATTCTTGTAACGATATAACAAAAAAGTGTGACAAGCAAGACTTTGCTCGTATTATTTCTTGCTAATACCTCGTTTGATCCATTCACGTGAATGACTATTCCTTAGCACATATTTACATGTAAATAAACGTTACCATTGGAGGTTTTTATATTTTTGTTTTTTGATTGAATGATGGTCGTCATTTTTCTTCATCGGAAGAAAATAAACTTTTCTCCATCTATTTTCCCTTCACTTCACGTAAGGTCCATGCCCGTATTACTAACTTCCAAACTTAGCACTTCCTATCATTCGCTATACCTATTGAGCTTTATTACAATTCTGCCCAAATAATCATGCAAAATATATTCCATATCGCACAAAGCATGTTAAAATAGTCAGTATATTGCAAAAAAACAAGGAGGACACAATAATATGCAGCAACCAACTTCTAAACCACTCGGGTTTGGTGAAATATTAGACCAAACCTTTCGTATCATTAAATCAAACTTTAAAGAACTATTTATGATCAGCTTCTGGGTGATCATCCCCATTATCGTTCTTCAAACATTGTTATTAACATTAACTGGAAGATCGTTTGTTTTTGGAGGGGATATTGGCGAAGGAGCGTTTAATCAACTGATAAATGGCGCAGAATCTATTGCTACTACCTCTCCTATTGATGATCTCACAAGCAGCTTGATCAGTCTGCTTATCCTATTTGCCCTACCTATCTTAGGTGGAGGGATCATTTGGACGGTGAAATATGCACGAGAAGGTCAGAAACCAGTTGCAAAAGAGATGATCAAAAAGGCACTGCCTAGATATTGGCCGATGTTCTGGAGTACACTGTTGATTGTCCTAATCGTTTTTGCTGCCATCTTCTTCCCAATACTTATCGTCGCCTTTATTATCGGCATGTTCCTCGTTATTGAACCTATTATGGGGGCTATTATGGCGATACTGCTTGGATTAGGCTTCTTTATTGGCTTGGGTTTATTATTCACAAGATTTACCCTTTTCTTACCAGCTGTTTTATTTGAAAAAGTAGCGCCAGGACTGGGGAAAAGCTGGCATTTAACTAAAAAACAAACATGGAAATTTTTCGGTTTGTTTATTATATTAAGTATTATAACGTCCGTCATTAGCATGATCATTTCCATTCCACTGACATTTCTTGGAGACAGCGTGCTTTATCATGTACTAAGTAACGTTTTTTCCTTAGTCACCACAATCATCTTTATTGTCGGCTATGCCGTGATTTACTTTGAATCTACCATTCGTCAGGAAGGCACCGATTTAAAATCAATGATCGATGAATACCATACGTCAGAGTCTCATTAAAAAGCTCTGCATAACTTAAAAATGTTGTTTCCTAACCATTTATTCAGCATTCTGGAAACACTTGAAGGTTTAAGCGACTTCGTTCAGTAGGTAATTCTCTTGCCACTGAACGATACAGACGCTTAACACTGTTAAAAAGGAGAATACCTATGCACTATTCCCAAACGGAACAAGAACGACTAGAGGAGATCCTATCTCGGGAAGAATACCAAATCTATTATGAGGATCATCGAAATTTCCTAGAACGGGCTTGGGATAGTTTTCGAGAATGGTTTCAGGAGAATATCCTTGCCAGACTTTTTGAAAACTGGGAGGCTTCCTCAACCACAGGCAATATCGTAACCGGTGTGATTCTGTTTCTACTGGCTTTAGTCATTCTTATTGGACTAATTATGTTGATCATGACCATCGTACGCAAGAAGAAACTAAAACACTATAAACCCCTTGGTCAACAAGGCGCCTTGGATTGGAGTTATCTTGATCACCTCCAGGCAGCGGAATCATGTGAAGCAAATCAGGAATATCACGCCGCTACCAGACATCTATTTCTTGCCTTATTGTTACACCTTAACCAAGAAAAATGGCTGAAAGCACAACAATGGAAAACCAACCGAGAATACTATCAGGAACTGCAGCAAACCGATCCTGCCATGGCTAGCCCATTTTATCGATTTGCCATCTTTTTTGAAAAAGTGATGTATGGGGAACATCAGATAACAGAAGCAGACTATCAAGACTTCAAGAAATCGGTAACCAAGGTGATCGAAACGCAGACTGAAATGAAAGAGACAGGTGAACAATAATGTTTGGTAAAAAAACTTGGATCATTGGCGCCGTTTTTTTCTTATTACTAATTGGAGTGAGTATGCTCACCGCTAACCAAACACCAACACAATATCCTCCTTATCTAGTCGATTCACCCTCCCCAACTGGTTTAAAGGCGCTTTATACCTATCTGGAGGATAATGAATATGATGTGCAGCAGGCAGAAGGTTTATCGGATTCTACGGATCATTCACTACGAATGATGGTTAACCCAGATCTCCCCTCGGATCAATCCGTGGAGGATGCTTATCAATCTTACATAGAAGCGGGAAACACAGTGGTACTTGCCAAAGAAAACCCACAAGATTTTTTTGGGGTGAATACGATAATGACCGACCAATCACTATCCAACGAACCTGTAGAGATATTTCATCATGAGCAACCTTTGACCGTATCCCTACAAAGCGATATGGCGATTGAACCAGAAGAGAACGATCATGTACTGCTCACTACCAGCGATGATCAGGTGATTGCGTTGGAGCGGCCAATAGGCGAGGGCTCCTTGATTGTGTTGACAGAGCCAAATTGGTTAACCAACGAAGGGATTACGGCACAAGATCAGACCGATGCCGTCTTTGCCACCATCCCGTTTGACCAACAGCCGTCGATTGTGTTTGATGAATTCAGCGCAGCAGATATTGGCAGTGTCTCACCATTCGACCTATATCCTGGATGGGCTTATGTCTTACTCGTTCAAGGTATCATCTTAGCTATTTTCATTCTATGGAAACAAGGAAAACGATTCGGCCCGGTATACCCTGTGCGCGAAGAAACGGTTCGCTTAAGCGATGAAAGAATTCAAGCCATTGCTATTTGGCAGACAAAAGGAAAAAACTATACGGCAGCTATACAAAATCAATTAACCTACCTAAAAGAAGCCGTCCGTCTGCGTTACGGCTTACCTCACCATGATAGCTGGGAGGTACGATTAAACTTACTGAAGAAAAAGCAGACATCCTTATCAACACAACAAGTACAACAGCTAAGTCAACATTTTACAGCAGTTGAGGATAACCTGCTCATTCATAAACAGGAATTTCTAGCACTATCCCAAACGATTGACACGATTCGGAAAGAGGTGGAGGAAACATGAAAACAAATATAACAACTTTATTAGAAAACTATGAAAAACAAATAATTGGTCAAGGAAATAATCTACGCCTTTTGTTAACAGCTGCTTTGGCTGGAGGACATGTATTAATTGAAGGCGTGCCCGGCACAGGTAAAACACAGATGGTCAAAACACTGGCCAAACTTCTGGATAGTGATTTCAAACGGGTTCAGTTCACCCCGGATTTGCTGCCAAGCGATATTACGGGCAGCTCTATCTATAACATGAAGGATCAGGCCTTCCAAACGTTAAAAGGGCCGATTTTTACCAACGTGCTCTTGGCCGATGAAATCAATCGGACACCTGCGAAAACCCAAGCTGCCTTATTAGAGGCCATGGAAGAAAAACAGGTTACGATCCAAGGAGAGACCTATGCCTTACCTGACTTCTTCTTTGTGGCAGCAACGCAGAATCCGATTGAATTTGAGGGGACCTATCCCCTCCCAGAAGCCCAACAAGATCGTTTCTATTTTAAATTACAGATTAATTTCCCTCAGTTGGAAGAAGAGGTTGCTATTCTACAAATGGTGATTCAACAGCAAAATAACCTGGAAGAAGTAGAAGCCATCTTCTCCAACACAGAAATTCAACGATTGCAAGCCGACATACAAACGGTCAATATAAGTCATGAAATAGCAGATTATATTATGAAAATTGTCCGAAAAACAAGAGAACTAGAATCTATCCAGCATGGGGCCAGCACACGAGCAGCCATCGCCATCGCTAAAACAGCTCAAGCATGGGCCTTTTTAGAGGACCGTGATTATATTACACCAGATGATGTAAAAATGGTGGCCATTCCGAGCCTCCGTCATCGCGTACAATTATCACCATATGCAGAATTGGAAGGATCTGATATTGATGAGACGATTAAAGAACTTGTGGGATCGGTTACTGTTCCGCGATAAGGGAATACTACCAACCTACACACTCGTTATCTATTACACTATTTTCCTTGCCGCCTTGGTGCTAATATCATTTTGGCAATTTTCCTGGTTGTTTCTTGGCATCACCACATTAGTGATGTTAGGGTTAGTAGCCATCGATGCCTTCTTGCTTCCTAATCGACAACAATTCGATGTGTCCCGCCAAGCGGAAGAGGAAATAGAGCGATATCAAGAACAAACGATAAATATTAACATCGAAAACCGAACCAATGCCCGTTTTGCCGTGCGCTTTATCGATGACAGCCCACGTTCTTTTCAAGCAAATTATCCAGATCTGCAACCTTTAGCGGAACGCAGCCAGCTCTTACTTCCTTATCAGATACAGCCAACTGTTAGAGGAGATTATCTGCTTGATAAAGTATATATACGTGTTCGCAGTAAATGGGGGTTGTGGGAAAGACAATTAACCTATAGCCTACCAAACGCTGTTCAAGTCATTCCTAACCTTGCAGAAACCAAGCGTTATTTAGAAAATGCGCAACGCTATTTATTGCATGAGGGGATTAAAATTCGAAAAACGCGCAGTGGAGAAGGAGAATTCAGTAAAGTAAGAAGTTACGTTATCGGAGATGATCCACGAACGATCAACTGGCGACAGTCAGCCAAGCAGCAAGAATTAATGACCAACGAATATGAACCGGAACACGGTAAGTACGTCACGATTCTGATTGATTGCGGACGTACAATGGGGGTTGAACTAAAGGAAAGCAATCGGTTAGAGAAAACGATTGAAGCTTCTATCACCTTAGCCGCTGCTGCATTGGATAATGGGGACCATGTATCAGTTATTGCGTTTTCCAAAGATATCAAAGCCGTTGTTCCTGCTGGCCGGGGATTAGAGCACCTCCATACCATTTTGCATGCCATTTATGATCTAACCGTAGATGCGCAGGAATCGAACTATACACTGGCTTTTCAACACGCACAAAGTCTCCAAAGAAAAAGGAGTATGATGATACTCTTCAGTGACATGCAATCCTTTGCCAATGAGAACTACCCATTATTTTATATGCAGCGGGTCAGACGGAAACACTTATTTATTATGCTTGGTATCAAGGATGAACTCTTACAACAGCAAATAGCAAGCAAACCAGTCAGTACCTTACAAGCAATGAAAAAAAGCGAGGCGCAAAGACAATCCATTTCGCAAAAGGAATTTGCTAACAAATGGAGCAAGCATGGTCTTCCCATGCTTGAAACCCCTAGAGATCGCTTAGCTGCAACGGCTATCTCTCATTATATTGATACATTAAACAGAGGGTTGTTGTAACAGTCTCTCCCGCTTTTGTCTCAAATAGTTACCGATCAACATATAAGCAGCCAGAGCTACTGCGGTAATCGCGGCCACGGCATACTTCCACTCCAACGATATGTCAGATGGAGTAATATAACCTTCAATGATACCAGCGATGATAAATAAAGGAATTGTCCCTATCAGCAGTTGAACCGATCGGGTCGTTTGTTTTTTCAGCTGGTATCCTCTTGAATGAATGCCTGGCACGAATATTTTGTAACCCATCAAGAGCCCGGCTCCACCTGCAATAAAAATAGCAAGTAGCTCAATCACACCATGTGGAACGATATAGGCCCAGAACACATATGTACTGCTTGAATTCCAGAATACCGCAGCCAAGGCACCGATTATAATGCCGTTATAAACCAGCACGTAAACCGTCAGAAGACCAAGGGTAATCCCGCCAGCGAATGCCATTACCGCCACCTGAATATTATTGGTCAGGATCTCCGTCGACATTAGCGGGGCATTCACATCCGGTGATGATTCACCAAGCGAGGTCGGATCAACGGATTGTGTCATTTCTTCTGGTAAAATACCATATAAATAAGATGGATTGTTTATCACAGCAAAAAAGCTAGCCAAACCACCAAGCGTAAATAGCAGCATCGCAATCAGAACGGCTTTCCATTGCTCTAAAAGCAAACCAACGAATTTATGTGAGAAGAAATGATAGATTTGCTTCCAAGAAGAATGCTGTGAGCGATATAATATATTATGTGCTTTCCCTACTAGTTCGTTTAAATATCTGGTAATATCTTCGTTGGCAAAATACGTTTGACTATAGGAAAGCTGTCTTGCTACTTTTTGATAAATTTGTTGAAATTCATTAATGCTATCACTGCTCTTTTTCTTAGGTACTTCCGTAATGAGTTGCTCTAGTTTTTCCCAATCCTGTCGATTTTGTTTAATAAATTGATTTAGCTGCATAACATCACCTTTTATTTTTTATCCTAGTGCCACCGAATAATGCCCACTGCCACATGGATAAAGTATGCTTTAACCTATATGTTATTATAATGGTTAAAACGCCCAAATAACAAGTCAAACTCTTATACCGAAACAAATTATAGAAAGAGTGGTCATCCTATGGAACAAGAACAACTACAGGTCAAGACACCAGAATATGTCTCCCTGCAATTCAAGTTAGCTGGCTTAGGTTCAAGAACTGCCGCGTATCTGATTGATTATGCCATTTTAGTGGTCTCACAAATCATCTTAACCTTTATTTTATTTTTTTCATTGTCATTTGATGCGGGTGCTTTTTATTTCGATCAAAATACATTATTTATTACCCTTTACCTCATTGCCATTTTTGTGCTTAATCTCGGTTATTTTGCACTTCTTGAATTTTTTTGGCGCGGAAAGACGATCGGAAAAAAATTACTTGGCATTCGCGTGATTCAGGAGAATGGTCATAATGTTACATTTTTATCTAGTTTGATACGCAATTTCATCCGCTTGCTGGATGTCTATGTCATTGGAATGGTACTAATCTTTGCCCATCCAAAACATAAACGACTCGGAGATTTAGCGGCTGGTACACTGGTTATACACGAACAAGGAAAGAATTCTTCTAAAAAAAATGCAGTGGAACAATATATTGAAAAGTGCGGGCTCCATAAAGAGGATTTGACATTGGAATCTTTTGATATACAACAATTTCATCAGCGAGACTGGCAGTTATTGAATACCTATGTCCATCGAATAATAACCATTCAGCAAAAAGAAAAACCAATCCTAACCGAACAAGTAAGTGAAATCCTGTTACCAAAAATCGATACCAGGATCAACCAATATTCACTCAGCAATGAATCGATACTGCTGTTGCTTTATTTGCATTTGAAGGATGAATGGGAGTATTAAGAATAATTAACAAATAAGCGCGGCACTTCTCGTCTGGAGAAAGTGCCGCGTTTTTAGTATGACAGACAAAAGGTTTGCTCAAGGCACGATTCTTATGGACTGTGGAACGGGATTTGCTCTTTTTCAGTCCGCGAGATTCTTACGGACAAAATTTCACGATTCTCCGGTTTTTTGTCCGTGAGATCCATTCTTACGGACAAAATTTCATGATTCTCCGCTTTTTTGTCCGTGAGATTCATTCTTACGGACAGTATTTCACGATTCTCCGCTTTTTTGTCCGTGAGATCCATTCTTACGGACAAAATTTCATGATTCTCCGCTTTTTTGTCCGTGAGATCGAATCGGTCTTGTTTTCCTCAGTCCCTAACTAAGATCAAAACGCTCAACTAATTTATTTTCCCCAAACAAAAAACCCCCTGACTATGCAGGAGGTATAGCGACACATTTGGAAATGTGTAATAAATTATCTCAAGTGTTTCCCAGCAATAGCTGGCTGAACTTGTGCGTTGGGTGTTTCTACGTTCAGCTCTGCTTTTCGTTTTTTTCTGCGGGATGAAACTTTCTCCATCGCAGATAAAACTAGAAAAGTAAGCAGAATAGTTAACGACACCATGTATAAAGAAGTTACCATAGTAAACTATCCCCTTTCCTAAAAAAATATCATGCTTATCTTTTGAATACACTTATATCGTACCATATTTTTTTAATTTGTAAATGATATTTATGAAATTCTTTTAAATTCTTTTAAATTCTCTAACTTCTCCTTAAATGCTTCGATTTTGTAACCGTTCTGTAACATTTCAAGGCTAGCCATGATTTGTGTCTATTCATTCAACCTATGAATATTTATTCAACTGTCTTCGCTCAGAAAATCCCCCTTCTTTTCTGCAATGAAGAGGGATAAAACAGTTTATGATGAATGATTCGCTAAGTGAATATAGATATCTCTTAGATTGCGAAAGCCCATTTCTTCAGCCTTCACTATGTTCTCGGACCATAATTGAGCGGTTGCTGCAGCATCATATAAGGCATGATGACGTTGTTTAATTGGGATCGAATAATACTCACACCAATCATCCAAATGGACATGATCTATTTCTGGTGACACCACTTTTGTTAAAAAATTGGTGTCAATAATGCGATGTTGAAAATTCTTTCTCGTTACATTCCAGCTTGCCTGCTCCATAAACTGTTTCTCATGGCTGGAATGGTGCGCAACTAGTGTGTCATTTTGCACGAAACGGTAGAATTCACGCAACACGTCTAAGAGCGGCTGAGCTTGTGTTAGTTCCCATGCCGTAATCCCTGTCAAGTCTGCGATTTCTTCAGAGGGGGGCAAGGCATTATAAATGGTTTTATAAAAGAGCTGGTTCTCTAATACATCTGCGCCTTTCATTTTCACCGCACCAATGGATAGCATTCGATCGCCATGATAAGGATAAAAACCAGTTGTTTCGATATCAAATACGACGACAGGAAGTTGTCGAAAGGGGACGTGCAGGGCATCCTTTTGTTTTAATTCCTTCTGCAAATTACGAATAAAGGCAATTTTACGAGCATCGGTCTGACTGGAAACCGGATTGATTTCGGTGATTTTTCCTGACATTTGTTTGATAAATGCTAACATTTGATTCATAATCATTGCGAACACTCTTTTTCTATCTGTTTTTTTGTTTGTTCAAATAGGCTGGTCCCTTTTCTGATATATTGTTTCCAGTCTTGTTTTTCTTGCTTTGTCAGTTGATCCACCGATACATAGTGGACGTCTTCGTAAGTTGCAGCATCTCTCGTCAGTTTCCATTTAAAGCTAAATAACGATTCTAATACAGGCTGGTATTCTTTCATAAAGGGATAGGTGGATTCCATAGCGGATAGTCGTTCCATTGTAGGCACTTCCAGACGATGATTCCAAATCGCCAACAAACGAAGGGCATTAATGTAAGGGAACATGGTTGTTATTTTGATATTGATTTGACCTGTGCGCTCTCCAGATTGTTTAGGCAATAATTGACTAAACAGCCCAAGTCCTTTTGGAGTAAAGTCGACATTATCCTTGAGCCGTAGCATAACCTGAGGATGCTGTGTCACATAAGAAAAAAAGGTCTGCTTTACTTCCTCTAACAACAATTTTTCCCCGGTTAAGACACGTGAATCAAAAAAAGTAGAGGCATGACGCAATGATTGCCAGCTTTCTTCTGTTAACCAATCTAACACCTGCTGCTGCCATGATTGTACAGATTTCGTCCACATTGACTCTGATGCCATTACTTTTCCGTCACATTCTTGATAACCAACAGCAGACATGCCTTTCACAATTTTTTCACCTAAGCTTTGAAAATAAGCCTGCTCCTTCTGCTCTCCATCAAAAACAATTCCATGATCTTGATCACTCCAAATCGCTTGTTCCTGCCTTCCCGCACTACCCATCACGAAAAAAGCAAAAGGAACAGGCGGCGCTCCCTCTTTCTCATTCATCCACGCTATCGCTTGTTCCACTACCATCGTCATTAATTGTTCATGCATTCGATTGAGATCGGCAAATGTTTTGGCATAAGGCATATTCTCCATCCGCCACGTCATCATTTCTTCCCATTTCTTCATGGAGATTCTCTCCTTTTAGGTCTTCGTCACACTGTATAAACCCCGGCACCTTACCCAGTTGGATAAGGTACCGGGGGCATTGCTCTATCTATTCGTTAATGATCCATCAGCTCTTCATTAGACTTTATTTTAGCGTTAGAAGTGCTATTTTTTGCTTGGGTTGGCTGCGGAATGTTTTCAGGGTAACCATAGCTGCCATGCTCACTCATGTCAAGTCCGATAATCTCTTCTTCTTCCGATACTCTCAAGCCCATTATTTTATCCATCACTTTTAGAATAATGAAAGACACAACAAAGGCATAGATACCACTGGCCACAACACCTAACACCTGTACACCTAATTGCTCAAATCCACCGCCATAGAATAATCCTGGCAGTCCCCAATCCGCGCCAACGGATAAAGGCTCTGTTGCGAAGAAACCAGTCGAAATCGTTCCCCAAACACCTACTGTACCGTGTACCGATAAGGCAAAAATCGGATCATCAATACGTGCTCTGTCAAAGAATTTCATACTGAAGTAAACAATGATACCGCCAATAGCACCTATTAGTACGGCTGCCCACGGTTCTACAAAGCCACAAGAAGCTGTGATTGCTACTAAACCAGCTAATGCACCATTTAATGTTGTTGGCACGTCTGCTTTACCTGTAAGTGCCCAAACTACTAACATAGCGGCAATGGCACCTGCAGCTGCAGCTAGTTGTGTATTTAAAATCACATAACCAAAGAATGCCTCTGATACACCAAATGTACTTGCACCGTTAAATCCAAACCAGCCTACCCATAGAAGCAATACAGCCAAGGCAGTAAATACTTGGTTGTGACCAGCTATATCATTAGATGATCCATCTTTATTATATTTACCGATTCGTGGTTTTAAGATAATAGTCGCTGCCATAGCTGCCATAGCACCGGTTAAGTGTACTACAGTCGATCCTGCAAAATCCTGCTTCCCATGATCAGCTAACCAGCCTCCACCCCAGATCCAGTGAGCAACAACCGGATAAACCAGTGCCGAGAATAGAACGGCGAAGATAACGTAAGCAGAAAGTTTCGCCCGTTCAGCAAATCCCCCAAATGCAATAGTAAGTGCAATTAACGCAAACATCATTTGAAAAATAAAATCAACTGCTGGGGATAAACCTTCTTCACTAAATTCTGTACTACCATAGAAAAAGTCCGATAATCCAATAAACCAGTTTCCTTCACCATAGATGAAGCCCCAACCTATTGCCCAGAATACTAAAGAACCAATCCCAATCGTAAATATTGTTTTACCGGCGATATGGCCAGCATTTTTCATTCGAGTGGAACCTGCCTCCAATAGTATAAATCCTCCAATCATCAATAGAACTAAAAAGGTTCCAATGATGACCCATAAATTATCCATCAATACTGTGTCCATGAACTTCCCTCTCCTTGTCAGTTTATTTAACATCTTACGTTAAACATAGTGTAAACCAACAGCAGACTCCCCCACCATTAACTTGTTAGATAATCTGACAGTGTTTTTTGAAAGACAATGACCATGCGGCGTGACGGAGAAAATTTGGAGCAACAGCAAGAAGAAGGTAACAGGTTCTACTTTGTGATAGTTATTTTCCCTAAAAAAACCAACTTCCAGAATAGAGCAAGATTTTCTGACACAAAAAAACATCTCGCATCGGGCGAGATGTCTTATAGCTCATATGGTGTTTCCTGATAAACATAATAATTGAGCCAATTGGTGATTAACATACTAGAATTAGTACGCCAACGTAGTTTCGGTATCTGCGTCGGATCATCATTCGGAAAATAATTCCTCGGTAATACCGGCTCCAAACCAGCTGCTGTATCTCGATCATATTCCTTCTTCAAAGTAAAGGCGTCATATTCTGGATGACCCGTTGCAAAAATCTGTTTCCCATCCTTGGAAGCGACCAAATAGACACCCGCAAGTTCGGATTCACTAAGAATCGTTAATCGGGGATCCTTCTCAATATCTTCCCTGCGAATATCGGCATTCCGGGAATGCGGGATTAAAAATTCATCATCAAATCCGCTGACTAGTTTTTCCTTAGGGTTATTTACGGTATGACTGTATACACCGGATAGTTTCTCTGGCATAATATATTTATCAATTCCGAAATGATAATACAAACCTGCCATCGCTCCCCAGCAAATATGCAGTGTAGAGGTTACATTCTCTTTACTCCACTCCATAATTTGCGCCAATTCATCCCAGTAATTCACATCTTCAAAGGGTAACAATTCAATCGGGGCACCTGTTATAATTAAACCGTCATAACGATTTGTTTTAATATCCTCTATCGATTTATAAAATTGTTGCAAGTGTTCGGGAGAAGTATTCTTGGACTGATGCGTACTCGTATGCAACAGACTCACTTCCAACTGCAAGGGGCTGTTCCCCAACAAGCGCAGTAAATGCGTCTCTGTCTGCTGCTTCAACGGCATTAAATTCAAAATTAGAATCTTCAGCGGCCGAATATCTTGTGTAAAGGCACGGGTTTCATCCATGACAAATATGTTCTCTTCTTGTAGTTTACTTTTTGCTGGTAGTAAATCCGGCACTTTAATAGGCATGTTGGGTTGCTCCTTTCATCTTTAATCAACACACGAACTCCATTAAAAAAGCTGATATCATCCATTATAACGATTTCAGCCCCAGAAATAAAGGAAAATGTTTAGAATGGAAATTGTAATATAGTGCAATAGAGCTGGTTGTGCCATTTCCTAACGGTTCGTTGCTTTTTAAGATGGTATGCTGCTTTTCTGGACGGTTCCGCTCAGATTCCGGACGGTTGTGAGCTCTTTCTGGACGGTTCCGCTCAGATTCCAGACGGTTGTGGGCTCTTTCCGGACGGTTTCGCTCGGATTCCAGACGGTTGCGGGCTCTTTCCGGACGGTTTCGCTCGGATTCCGGTCAGTTTCGCATTATGTCAACTAGCTAGTACCATTGCGACTCTTTTGTAACAACGTCTGCAATTCACTTTATAATGGTATTAAAAATGCCTAAGCTATCCTGTAGCTTAGGCATTTTTATCTAAGTAGACATCCATTTAGGCGGGGTATCCTTTCCCCAATAGACTTCACCAATGGGTAAATGCTCTTCGAATTGATCCTTTTTCAGATGATAGTGAAATTGAAAATAATAACCGTCTTGCGGCTTCCTCAAGCGATTCACATGAAATTTAGCAATATTTTCTTTTGCATTGGCATCATAGAGGTTAAAGATTCGTTCGCCGTATCCACCAGAAGGATCTTCAGCAATCATCAGATATTGACTTGCTGCTTTACCCTTTTCTTCATAAATCGTATCCAATACCTCATCAAGGTTAGGTAAAATCACTTGTTCCACTTCTTCATTCACCTTACTACCTATTTTAGATCCTAATTTCATGGTTAGCTTCTCTTTTGCCGCTTGATTAAGGGCTTGCAAATAAAGCTGGTCCGAATCTTCTTCAAACACCAAGTCTTCTTGAGATATCGCATCTTCTTGTGTTTGAGTTTCAACCGGCTTCGCCTGATCTTCCTTAGGCTCCCACGTGCTCTTGTCTACATCCGCATCTATCGAGATAGGAGGGACGTATAAGCCCAATGTCAAGATTGTTACTAATAAGACGGTACTTTTCTTCAACCACTTCTTCATCTGGACCAAACTCCTTTATATCTCCTTACTAAAAGTTTATCATGTTTTGTTTATTTGTCTATACCATTCCTTGGATTACACAAAAATTCCTAAGTTTTTTTGTTTTCGTATAGATATGGATTTACCAGACAAACTATAAAATAGGAATCAACCATATATTTGATATTTTCCATACATAATTCACGAATAACAAAGGAGAGTACAAGACATGGATAAAGAGGAAGCCTGGAAAGAGATAGAACGTCTGCGTGATTTTGACAATGCCATAACGGAAGAAATACAATCAGATATCGCATATTACCGCACACTATTTGCGAACGTAATTATGGTTGGCTCACCCACAGAGGATTGGGTTTTAATTGATACAGGGTTAAAAAAATACCGAGATCGTATTCTGCATGCCTGCAAAGAGCGCTATGGCGAGAAACCACCTCTTGCCATTCTACTTACTCACGGGCATTTTGATCATATTGGTTCAGCGAAAACACTGGCCAAATACTGGAATGTACCTATCTTTATGCATGAAAAGGAGTTACCTTATGCAACTGGCAAGGCAGCTTATATGCCTTGTGACCCTACTGTTGGCGGTGGAGTTTCCTTAATGTCTGTCTTTTTTCCGACAAAGCCAGAACACCTAGGGGATCTCGTGACTGCTTTGCCTTCTGATGGTACGATCCCGTGCCTCCCAGAGTGGCGTTATATTGAAACACCTGGGCATACGGTAGGTCATATCAGTTTTTTTCGTGAAAAAGATAAGTTGTTGGTCGCCGGGGATGCAATTGCAACGGAAAAGTCAGAGTCCTCTTTATCCATTTTCTTTCCCTTTCAACGTCTACATGGACCCCCAGCCTATTTTACAGAGGATTGGTATCTAGCAGAGGAATCCGTGAAACGATTAGCCGCCTTACAGCCAGATACTATCATCGCAGGACACGGCCTGCCCATGCAGGGAGAATTCATGAAAGAAGAGCTCCAACAATTAGCCGACCACTTTGCACAACAAGCCGTACCGAAACATAAGCGGCATTAAACGCAAAGAGGGAAGTTGCCTTGAATAGTATTGGTTCCGTGAGATTTGGTTCTTACGGACAGAATTTTGCGATCCCTTGGTTTTTTGTCCGTGAGATTCATTCTTACGGACAAAACTTTACGATTCCTCGGTTTTTTGTCCGTGAGATCTATTCTTACGGACAAAACTTTACGATTCCTCGGTTTTTTGTCCGTGAGATCTATTGCACATGCATCTGTCAAGTAGACAAACGAAATTGTCCGTCATTTTTTCTTACCCTGATGATACGTAGGCCGTTTATCCGCCATCCTTGCCAGCTATTTGGGGTCGTGGTGAGGTAGGCATGTCGAATCGGGAAAAATAAAGCCTTTAAGGGCTGTCGATTCGCGCATGCAGCGTACCATGACCCATCTCTTCTAAGCTCTCGCTGGTCGGGTCCCGGGTCCCAACACAGCGAATCGCTAAGAAGAGGCATAGCTGGCAAGGACAAGCAGCTACGCTGTGGCTTTCGCTGTTCCTCTTGTGCCCCATTGACCCTCCCATCGCTCGATAAAGTGCACAGGATTTGTTTGTAATTTGGTGTGGATTCGTTTATGATTGTAATAGTGAATGTACTCGGTTATCGCGTATTGCACTTCAGATGCTGTCTTTGCGTCTTCAAAGAAACAGGCCATTTCACATTTTGCGTGACTGAAGAAGTTTTCAATACATGCGTTATCCCAGCAGTTGCCTCTGCGGGACATGGATGGTGTGAGACCCATCTCTTGGACACGCATTTGATAACCAGCGTTTGTGAATTGTGTGCCTTGATCACTATGTAGGATGGCGCCTTTCACAAACGTTTTTTCTTTTAAGCCCTCTAAAGCCTCATAGACCAATGCCATGTCTTGACGAGGTCCCACGGCATGAGCTACCACCTCATCATGAAACAGGTCCTTAATGGCGCATAAATAAAGAAATTTATTAACCCCTTGTTGGACAGGCAAGTAGGTGATGTCAATGGCAAATTTGCATCCTGGCTTTTCCGCATGAAAGTTACGATCCAAGATATTCGCTACTTTATGATGGCTGTCATGACGTTTCACATAGCGCTTTTGTCGAATCTTACAACGCAAGCCATATTGTCGCATGATACGAGCTACACGCATTTCTCCCGCCTGAATATCATAGGTTTCCTTCAGAGCTATTTTCATTCGTTTTCTCCCCAGTGTCCCACGATGCTCCTGATGCAACTTCCATAAGTAGCTATACAATTGTTCATCTTGATTCGCTTGCATACTGCCGCCTCCACGGTTTTTCCACTTATAATAACCTGCCCTCGATACATCGGTTAGCTCCACTAAGTCCGTCACCGGATAATCCTTGGCATTGGCTTCAATAAAAGCAAACTGTAGCTCTTTCTGTTCTCTCACCCCCTTTCCAACTCCAAAAGCTTTTTTAATAATTCAATCTGGAGCGCCTGACGCTCGAGTTTTTCGTCTTTAGTTAGCTCTTTCTTTTTCGCTTTTGTCTCCAGGTTTTTCCTTTGTTTGTCACTAGGTTGCTTCTTGTTTGTAAGCGCTTCATAACCTCCCTCTCGAACTCTTTGTACCCAACGTCTAGCCACTCTTCCATCACTAATATCATATGTTTGTACTAAGTCTCGAATGGCATGTCCTTCAAAATATTTCCCCACTACTTCTTTCTTCAATTCATAACTATAAGTTCTCATCTGTTCCGCCCACTCTCCTGTTGATTAAATTCCCTATTATAGTGGACATGTCTCGAACTTGTCTACTCTACTAATACAATATCATATTCTTACGGACAAAACTTTACGATTCCTCGGTTTTTTGTCCGTGAGATCTATTCTTACGGACAGAATTCCTCGATCCCTCGGTTTTTTGTCCGTGAGATTTTCACTGGTTTCCGCCGGGCTTATTCACAACAAAAAACAGAACGGTGACATAAAGCTAACACTCATTTTCTTACCCATGAAAAAAACTTGGCCGCTGTGCACCAAGTTTTTTCATCTAATCTAGCCTTCTTCATCAATATCCGTTGGCCTGCTATTTTTGACAAAGAACGACAGCCCTAATCCAATCAAGGTAATAATAGACAGCACCAAAAATGCTGTATTGGCGCCTACAATCGCTGGGAATGCTTTCTCTGCTTGCTCTGCGATTGCTTCTGTTTGAGTCATGACCGTTACCATGATAGCCGTTCCAACTGAAGCCGAAACATTACGCAACGTGTTATCCATAGCAGCTCCATGGGCAATCAGCCGCTTCGGAAGTTGATTCAACCCTGCCGTTGCTACTGGCATCATTACCATGGAAATGCCCAGCATACGAATCATAAACACAACGGTTAAATAAGTCATCGACGTTTTATCATCTAATATGGTATACAGAAGAGAACCAATTACCATTAAGGAGAAACCAATAATCGCGAGCCATCTGCCACCAATTCTATCAAAAATCCTGCCTGTAATCGGCGACATTAAACCAGTAATTAATGCACCTGGTAAAATAACCAGACCAGACTGCATCGCACTAAAATCCCGGGCTTCTTGCATATATAGCGGAATCAAGGTCTCCACTGCAATCAACCCCATAAAAGCAATCATCCCTAAGGCCACCGTAAATGGAAAGATCGAGTAAGTAAACACGCGAAATTCCAACATCGGATGAGTTAATTTAAACTGGCGCAAAATAAACCAGAGTAACGACAAGACACCGATGATCAATACAATAATCGTGACAGGCGCCGCCCAGCCATTATTACCGGCACTTGTAAATCCATATAATAATCCACCAAAACCAAACGAAGAGAGAATGACCGATAGTACATCCAGTTTTGGTTTAGCTACTTCTGTTACATTTTTCATTACAAAATAAGCAATAATAATATCAATAATCGCGATCGGTAGAATGATATAGAATAAAACCCGCCACGAATAGTGTTCTGTTACCCAACCAGACAGTGATGGCCCAATCGCAGGTGCAAAAGAAATAACCAAACCGACCAGCCCCATTACGCTTCCTCGCTTATTCACAGGAAATATCAATAAAAACACGGTTTGCATTAATGGCAGCATCACCCCAGCACCCGCCGATTGAATAATTCGCCCCGCTAATAAAAATGAAAAATTCGGTGCCACGGCAGCGACTAATGTACCTACAGCAAATATACTCATCGCCGTGAGAAATAATTGCCTCGTCGTAAAACGATCCATTAAAAAGGCAGTAACAGGAATCATAATTCCATTTATCATCATAAAAATCGTTGTCAGCCATTGTGCTGAATTAGCCGTAATACTCATCTCATTCATGATCGGCGGAATGGCCGTTATCATCAATGTTTGATTCAAAATCGCAATAAACGCCCCTGCTAATAACAGCGCAACGATGGTCCCTCTTTTTTCAACAGATACAGACATATGTTCACTCCCGTTCAATTAAAAATAATATAGTCACGAAAGATATTGTATGTTTTTTTAAGCAAAAAAGCAAAAAATAGTAACTACTGGCCAGCTACTATTTTAACCAACCCTTTTCTTGTACTTTCGCAATTGCTTCCATACGGTTAGCTACTTCCAGCTTATCCAAAATAATGGAGATGTAATTTCGAATGGTGCCATGGGACAGATATAGTTCCTTGGCAATTGCCTTCGTTGACTTCCCTTCTATCAATAACTCCATTACCTCCACTTCCCGTGTTGTTAGTGGGTTTTTTTCTGCAAAGGCAAGGTCAATTAATTCAGGAGAGTAGATTCGCTTTCCCTTGATAATCTGCCGGATCGATTGCATTAAATCTTCGCTTGGACTATCTTTTAGCAAATAGCCACTGACGTCCGCCTTTCTTGCACGTTCAAAATAACCAGGGCGGGCAAAAGTAGTTAAGATAATGACCTTGCATGACTGATCCTTCAGGCGTTCTGCTGCTTCAAGACCTGTCATAACAGGCATTTCAATATCCAGCAAACAGATGTCAGGCTGTTCTTTTTCTACTAATTGCAATACCTCTGTACCATTGCTTGCCTTACCCACTACCGTCATATCATCTTCCAAATCCAGCAATGCACCTAATGCACCTAATAATAATTGTTGATCTTCCGCAATCACCATTCGAATCATATTATCCCTCCTCTATCTGCCTCAGTACGATCGGAACGGTAATCTCCACTTTAAACCCCTCCGGACTATCGGATATATCTAAGGTGCCATTAATGAAAGAAAGACGTTCACGCATACCTTGCAATCCATTGCCTGCCTCCAGCATCCCTGACACCCCAAAACCATTATCCTCCACCAATAAGCTGATTTCTTGCGCCGTTTCGGTTAGCTGCACTGTACACCGCTCTGCCTGACTATGCTTGACCACATTAGTAACCGCCTCTTTCAGACACATGCTTAACACACTTTCAATCAAAATGGGCATATGGGTTACATCTATCTCCACTCGCATATCATGCTTTATCTGGGCAGCCTCCATTAACTGCTTCACATGATCTAATTCTTCCGCAAGACGAATATTCTTCATATTGGAGACCATCTCTCTCACTTCTTTTAACGCTTGTCTGGATGTACTCTGAATATCCTCTAGTTCTTTTCTAGCGGCATTGCCATCTTTCTCAATCAGCTTTGCCGCAAGCTCACTCTTCAATCCAATCATCGATAATCGCTGGCCTAATGTATCATGTAAATCACGGGCAATGCGGTTCCGCTCCTCTACAATAGCCAACTCCGCGATTTTACGATTAGCATCCTCTAACTTCACTTCTAATTCTTCTTGCTTGAGACGGTTATAACGATTAATGGGGAGTAAAATCACCCCAAGCACCGTCATAATTAAAAAGGGCAGCTGATTTAAAAACAATGTATAATCCAGGAAAAAGCCCGCTGTAATCGCCCCTACTGTCGTCACCAAATGAAGCACATACATGGTAATAAAACCAGATTTACTACGGATGTTTCCAACAAAAAAGGCGGTGAACAACGCATAATACACATAGCCAAATAAGATCGTCATGACCACGTTAATTAGAAATTCGATACTCAATCCGATATAAACAAGTGGTCCGTGCGAGGTGAATGTAAACCAATAGACGGCAAAAAATAGTAAGGTCACTGCCACTCCAAAACCAATCTCCCACAAAGACGTCGAACGGAAGATAAAGTAGAAGGGAAGCACACAGAAAATAATCCATATATATAAACTCAATCCCGTATTACGAGGGAAAATATGATACCAGTGGCGCACAGCATTACCTCCTCTTTCATCCTGCTTGATGTTATTTTATCAGAATTATTCATTATTCTATACTCTTATACAGAAATATATTTTTCATCATATCCCTGCATCAAATAATCCCCCTAAACAGCAGGGGGATTACGTTTATGATCGAATCGTATGTGGTGGTTTCGCAGCAGAGAGAGAATGCGATTGTTTTTGCTTCAATCGCTTTTTCATTTCACGAAAACTAATAAACGTCTTTTGATCTTCGTCATACAGACGGAACTTAATCGATTCTAAACTGGTTTTTAAGGTAATCGTTGTTGCCTTTTGTAATGGCGGTGTTTCCCGATGCGCCTGTTCTAAATGATAGTTGGGCACTTTGGGCGCTAAATGATGGACATGGTGATAGCCAATGCTGCCCGTCATCCATTCCAGCCATTTTGGCAATTTATAATAAGAACTTCCATCTACAGCTGCCTTGACATAATCCCATTCGGACTCATTTTCAAAATAAGAATCTTCAAACTGATGCTGTACATAAAACAACCAAATGCCTAGTACACCAGCTATATAAACGATAGGCAATTGCACAAATACCAATGCCTGCCAGCCTAAGGTGAATGTAATCAATGCGTAAAGCAAAACTAATAATACATTGATAAGGTAGGTGTTACGTCTCTCCTTTTTCTTAGCGGCTTTTCGATTGAATCGATTGCTATAGAGGAATAGGGAAAGCGGCCCCAGACCAAACATGATCAACGGATTTCGATATAAGCGATATTGCAGCCTTTCCCACTTTCCGGCATTTTCATATTCTGCTGCCGTCATGATCCAAATATCACCAATCCCGCGCTGATCCAAGTTACCACTGGTGGCATGATGAATCGCATGTTCCCTTTTCCATTTTTCAAAGGCAAAATGCGTAATAACGCCAGTAATCGTTCCCAGCACTCGATTTAATTTTGGGTTTTTGAAAAAAGATTGATGGGCACAATCATGAAAAATAATAAACATTCGTACCATAAAGCCTGCTGCCCCGATGCTAAATAGCAAACTTAACCAAATCGAGAAGGATAAGCTTTGATAGGCCAAAAGCCATAAAATAAAAAAGGGAGGTATTGTATTTAATAATTGGATGAGACTTGTTTTTGTTTTAGAGGTTGCATATGGCATCACATCTTTCCTCAGTTGTGCCTGCTTTTGTTTACTCATTTTGCATCCCTACTTTCGAAAAACTTACTGTGTTCATAAGTATAAAGCAGGGACTGCTATCTGTTTAGACACACTTGTCAGGAATTTATCATGACAAATGTCATATTATTTATTAGAGCTTGTTGATATTGGATAATGTGGTGTGGATTTCCTGTGTTTTTATTCATCTAAGGTGATGAGATAGAGATTTACGGACTGGAGAGAATTTTTCCCATTCCTCAGTCCGTAAGAATCATTATCGTGGACTGGAGAAAGCAAACCCCGCTCCCGAGTCCATAAGAATGCAAAGCCGCCAATTCATCCTGAATAAAACTCGCCTACCTCGAAATATTAGCAAATCGTTTCGTGAAGTCTACTCCTTGATAGTACGTATTTTTCACCAGAATATTTGGTCCCAAACATTTTACAGCTGGGCAATGGCAATTTAATGACTGCGCCGTTTTTGAATCCATCCATCGTTGAAAAGAAGTCTGCAGCGGGGTGTTCTGAATGTTTCCTAATGACGGTTCTTCCTCATCGCCGAAGTCAGTAACAATCACTTCCCCGGAAAAAATATTCACATTCAACCGAGAACGACCATCTGGATCATTTCTCACGGTGACATTCTTCTCTCGATATAATCGCTGCAGCAACGCAAGTTCCTCTTCATTCTGACTGCATGGATAAAAAGGAAGGGTGCCAAACAACATCCAGATACCTTGCTGGCGATGGTTTAGCAATCGTTCCAGCCCTTCTTGCATTTCTGTTAAACTCAATGTCTGCAGATCACTAGCAAAGTCCACGGGGTACATCGGATGGATCTCATGGCGCACGCAACCCATTTCCACCACATGATCATGAATCGATTCCAGATAAGGGAATGTCCGCTTGTTTAACATCGTTTCGGCGGAGACCATCACCCCTTCAGCTGCCAGATTTTGTGAATTTTCCACCATTCGCTCAAAATACTTTTTGCGATTTTCTTCATTTGGTTTTCGTTCCATATTCGCAAAACCTGTTTCAGCGAATTCTTCTGGCGTGCCCCAATTATGCGAAATATGTAACACATCTAAATAAGGAATAATTGCTTCATAACGACTGTAAGGCAAGGTCAAATTGGAGTTAATCTGTGTTCGCACCCCTCGTTCATGGGCATAACGAAGCAAAGGGACAACATATTCACGAACAGACTTTTTCGACATCATCGGTTCTCCACCAGTAATGCTCAATGTACGGAGATGCGGAATTTCATCTAATCGTTGTTTCAATAAGGAAAAAGGTAAGGCGTCAGGATCCTTGTCTCTCAACGTATAACCCACTGCACAATGGGCACAACGCATATTACAAAGATGGGTCGTTGTAAATTCTATATTAGTCAACGTCATCTCGCCATACTCTTCGACATCGAGATAGGCTTCCCATGGGTCATAGGATGACGTGATTGTTGGTTTTATTTGGTTTACAGATACCATCGTTCAACTTCCTTTCTTGTCTAAACTCGCTCTTCTATTGTAACAAACATCTTCAACCCTTGCCTGTAAAATATCGATTGTGTCTCGGAACAAGCCTTCTACATTGCATTATAGTGAATCATTTGTTATATTTATCTCGAATTCGAAATATTTATAATCCAATGAGGAGTTGAATATATATGAATGGTTTAAAAGGGATGCACCACGTCACAGCCATTACTAGCAGCGCAGAAGCAAATTACCGTTTCTTTACCGAAGTACTGGGCATGCGATTAGTGAAGAAAACTGTTAACCAAGATGATATCCAAACCTATCACCTATTTTTTGCCGATGATAAAGGAAGCCCAGGGACGGATATGACATTCTTTGATTTTCCTGGTATTCCAAAAGGCATACATGGCACCAATGAGATCTTTCGGTCGGCATTTCGTGTTCCATCCGATGACGCCATCGATTACTGGTTGCAACGACTAAATCGCTTGGAGATCAAGAATGACGGAATCCAACAACAATTCGGCAAACAGACACTATCTTTCGTTGATTTTGATGATCAACAGTATCAACTTATCTCGGACGAAGGCAATGAAGGTGTTGCAAGCGGCACTCCATGGAAAAATGGCCCGATCCCGTTAGAATATGCAATTACAGGCCTTGGACCAATCTCTGTCCGTATTCATGATTTTAACTATTTTAAACAAATGATGGAAAAGGTCTTAATGTTCACCGAAATCGGGCAGGAAGGCAATAATCACTTGTTTGAGGTAGGAGAAGGTGGAAATGGCGCTCAGGTCATTGTAGAAGAAAATCAGGAAATGCCGGTTGCACAGCAAGGATATGGCACCGTCCATCACGCCGCTTTTCGGATTGAGGATATTGAAACATTACACGATTGGGATCAGCACTACCGTAAATTTGGTTTGCAAACATCTGGCTATGTCGATCGTTTCTTCTTTCATTCCTTATATACCAGAGTCGCACCACAGATTCTATTCGAATTGGCTACAGATGGTCCTGGCTTTATGGGGGACGAACCATACGAAACCCTTGGAGAAAAGCTATCCTTGCCACCATTTTTAGAGAACAAACGAGAAGAGATTGAAGGCATGGTCCGTCATATTGACACCGTTAGAAGTACGAAGACATTTGAAAAAGAATAGGAACAATGATCAAGCTGATAGGCTTGGTCATTTTTTTATAAAAGAAGAAAGGACAGGGCAAGTTTTGCTCATTTTTTTTATAGGTGGAACATGGTATGCTAATTATAGCTTACTAAAAAATGGAGGGAAAACGACATGAACAAAAAAGAATGGACGGCACAGCTATTGCGTGATAGTCAGTCATTATTTCGCTGTCCGATATGTCACGGCAATCTCACAGTAAACGGTACCGTCGTTCGATGTTCCTCCCAGCACCTGTTTGATATCGCCAAAAAAGGCTACATTAATTTCTACGGAAAACCTTCCCCTACTGATTACGACCGAGAGCTTTTCGAGTCCAGATATCAGGTTATTCAAAACGGAATGTATGACCCTTTACATCAGAAACTCGCCGAACTAATCGACAGGGAGATTATACTGGACATCGGTTGCGGGGAAGGTTCCCACCTCGCCAATATACTGCAGCATTATCAGCAGCAAGGCAGAGGAGTTGGCATCGATATCAGTAAAGACGGGATACAAACCGCAGCCAAATATCATCCCGGTATCTTATGGACAGTGGCAGACCTTGCTAACAGTCCGTTTCAGGCAAATTCATTTGATGTTTTATTAAATATTTTATCACCAGCCAATTACCAAGAATTCCGACGTTTAGCAGTACCAGGTGGCTTGATTATCAAAGTGATACCGCGAGCCTATTATTTAATCGAGATCAGGGAACAACTCCAAGGAAATCGACAATATGTTAATGACGATACGAGCGCGCATTTTCGCAAGCAGCTGCAAATGGTAAAACAGAAGACGATACAATATAAATGGGACATACCTTCAGGCACTGCCGAACATTTATGGCGTATGACACCACTAACCTGGGGGAAAAGCAAAGCCCGCCCACTTTCTCAGATTACCGTAGATTTGGATATCTTGGTAGGTAAAGTATAACCATTACGAGGGAGGAATAGCTATGAAGGAATACTCTGTTGAGGAAAGTCGGAAAGCTTGGGAAAACAATGCAGCTTTTTGGGATGATTACATGGGAGATGCCTCTAATCGATTCCACCGAGAAACCGTACGCCCCAAAGTAAGTGAGCTTCTACACATTACTGCAGACGATTTTATTTTGGATATTGGCTGTGGAAATGGTAATTACTCGGCTTACCTTGCCGAAAAAGGGGCAGAGGTAGTCGCCTTTGATTATAGTCGTACCATGATCAAACTGGCGAAAAAAAGACAACGGAAATACCAGGATAAGATCCGTTTTCACGTTATCGATGCCACCAACAAACAAGAATTAATGACATTAGAAAGAAGCCGTCCATACACGAAGGCAGTGTCTAATATGGCTATAATGGATATGGCGGAAATCACGCATTTATTTCAAGCTGTCTATCACTTAATCGAAGAAAACGGGGTATTTGTATTTGCCACACAGCACCCTTGTTTTATAACCCTAACCGACCAATACCTAACAGCGCACAGTTATAAAGATATTGCCATTGAAGGACAATCTCAGCCACATTGTTACTACCATCGTTCTTTGCAGGATCTATTTCACACCTTCTTTCAACACGGCTTTCTTATTGATGGTTTTTATGAAGAAAGCCATGGACAGCAGGAAACACCTGATATCATCATTGTAAGAGCTAGAAAAATAGCAAAAATGGAAAGGAAGTGGATTTAGTCTCCACTTCCTTCTGCTTAGTCCGTTAATTCCCTTTTTCTCTTCACTAATTGCTGGAACTCTTCCTCCAGCTCTGGGCTAGGATCCAAACTCAGCTTGCTTAACACCTCGGTGATCCTTGTCTCGATCAGCAATAAGTCTTCTTGATCGTCGTTTGATTCGTCAGGCTGTTGCTGTTGCTCTAAATAAGCAGGATAATCTCCAGCAAAAAAGTGCAAATGTTCATTCTTGATCTCCAGTATGGCCGTTGCTATTCTTTCGACAAAACGACGATCATGAGAGACAAACAGGAGGCTTCCTTCATATTCGATCAGCAATTTTTCCAATGCCTCCATGGCCTCGATATCCAAAAAGTTGGTAGGCTCATCAAGGATCAAGGTATTGCTATTACCTAGCAGTATTTTGGCGAGGCTTACCTTCACCCGCTCCCCGCCACTTAACACCTCCACTTTCTTATGGACTTGATCGCCATAAAAATGGAGGCGTGCTAACACCGTACGTATCAAAGTTTCCTCGTGTACAGAATCTTCTTGCACATTCGCCAAAATGGAACGATCCGTCTCAAGCAATGATAAGTCTTGTTTAAAGTAGCCAATCTGGCAAGCCGGAGAAACCTGGACTCCTTCCTCTCGTGATAACAATTTACGCAGCAAGGTCGTTTTGCCACTGCCATTATCACCAATAATCGCCAGCTTCATCCCTGCCTTGACTTGGAAGGTCCCATTTTGCCAAAGCGTTCGCTGACCGATGGTACCATCCACATGATTTGCCTGAATCAGCGTCTTGCCTGATAACTTCTCCTGTTGAGGCAGCTCCATTCTTAATGGCTTTTCTTCAAAAGGCTTTTCTACCTTCTCCAATTTATCTAATCTTGTTTCTAATGATTTGGCGGTCTGTCGCAACTTCTTCTGTTTTTTGGCAAAGTATGGTTTGGCCCCAATACTGCCTGCTTCGGAGTTACTCACTCGTTGCGGTTTCTTGGTTGCACGTTGAGCCCGCACTTCCTTTTGTTCGATTGCCTTCGTTAATTGCTGCCGCTTCTCTTGATATTTTTCATATTCTGCCTCGCGTTCTCGTTGTTCGATTTCCTTTTGTTCTCGATAGTTTTGATAATTGCCGTTAAAGACCCTAAGCTTTTGGTCATTGATCTCCCAAATCTGATTACACACCCGATCAAGAAAGGCACGATCATGAGAGACCACAATAAATGCGCCTTGCCAGTGTAAAAAGTGCTTCTCCACCCATTCGATATGTGCCGTGTCCAAATGTGTCGTCGGCTCATCGGCAAATAATAGTTCCGCTTGGGTCGCAAATGCATCTTGGATATATTGCTGTGTTACTTCACCACCGCTTTTATCAGCGATTTGTTCCTTAAGCTGTGGGAGAAAATCAATCGATGTATAGCCATGTATTTCGCCTTCCTCCGGTATCTTTTCGCTGGCAAGCATCCGTAATAAGGTGGTTTTACCACTGCCGTTTTTCCCAATTAAACCAATCCGTTCACCTTCGTGTATTTCCAGTTCCTCTATTTCTATTAGCGTTCTGCCTTGTACAGAAACAATGAGGTTATTTGCCTCTAATAACATCGAATCCCTCCGTCTATCCAGGGACAAAAAATGCCCCCATATTCTTGTTTGCAGAATAGGAGGCACTACTTTACCGAAAAGGGTATACTGATATCATCCAATAAAGAAATGACAGTAATGAAGGTTACAATCCTATTCTGCATATTGTCCTAAAGACAGACCGCTCCTCTTCAAGCGTAAGCTGTTACTTTATGGACATCATGGCGAAAAAATAGGATTATAACTTCATCGGCTTCGATTCACCCTTTCATATTTGTTAGCTCTAGTTTAACGAATGCAGGGAGCATCTGTCAATCTTTTCTTGTCGATAGCTATCAACCTAATGCTACATCTAATACCATCATTAAGACAAAACCGATCATTAAGCTGATGGCTGCCAAGTCCCGATTCCCTTTTTCTTGAGAACTCGGAATCACCTCTTCCGCTACAACAAAAATCATCGCACCAGCCGCAAAACTTAAGGCATAAGGAAGTAATGGCTCGATATAGGCAACAGCAAACGCCCCGATGACGGCAGCCATTGGTTCGACCATTCCAGAGAACTGTCCATAGAAAAAACTCTTGCCTCGGGACATCCCATCTCCTCGAAGCGGCATAGCCACAGCTACCCCCTCTGGGAAGTTCTGTATCCCAATTCCCAGCGCCAAGGTGATTGCACCAGCAAGGGCTGCTTCTGTACCTTGTGTGGCTAATGCACCAAAGGCAATCCCTACTGCCAGACCTTCCGGGATGTTATGAATGGTAATCGCTAATACCAGTAAGGTGCTTCGTTTTCGTTTGTTAGGCGCCACCCCTTCCGCTGTTTGCGCTTTGGCGTTTGGATGCAGGTGTGGCAATATCTTATCAATCACCCAGATGAAAAAGCCACCAAGCAAAAAGCCTAATGCAGCAGGGAACCAAGCTCCAATCGTATGATCCGTTGAAGATTCGATGGCAGGGCCTAAAAGCGACCAATAACTGGCTGCGATCATTACCCCGCCAGCAAACCCCAACATACTGTCTAGTAGTTTTTGATTTACCTTTTTGGTGGCAAATACCAAGGTTGCCCCTAAGGCGGTCATGCCCCAGGTGAACAATGTTGCAATCAGTGCTTGTGTAACAGGGTGTAGTCCTTGAAAAAATTCCATCATTCTATATTACCTTCTTTTTGTCAGATATAGCTACCGTATCACTTTTTTGATTCGATGACAATAAAGAAGGAGGTTAGCAGATATAGATATGCAAAAACGGACAACCCCTGCGCCACCCTGTATTACGAATGCAAAGAAAACAGAACGTTCTTACGGACTGCGGAAGGAGATGTGCTCGCTTCCGTCCGCGAGATTCTTACGGACAACATTTCGTGATTCGGCAGTTTTTGTCTGTTAGATTCTTACGGACAACATTTCGTGATTCGGCGGTTTTTTGTCTGTTAGATTCGTTCTTACGGACACAATTTCATCATTCGGCAGTTTTTTGTCCGTTAGATTCGTTCTTACGGACAATATTTCATCATTCGGCGGTTTTTTGTCTGTTAGATTCGTTCTTACGGACACAATTTCATCATTCGGCGGTTTTTTGTCCGTTAGATTCGTTCTTACGGACAACATTTCGTGATTCGGCAGTTTTTGTCTGTTAGATTCGTTCATGGTCAAATCCCTTCCACATCCTGATTGTGCCAAGGGGACTACAAATAAAGCTGCTATCTCAAATAGCTGCTTATCGTTAAAAATCAATCAGAAAACGACAATGATTATTCCCCGCCGTTTTACATTGCACCCTTTCAATTTGCTCCGTTTCCAGCACCTGTTGAAACATACTGGTCTCACATTGACAAGCGGTATGAAATTCAGAAGCCACCGCAAAGATGGGGCAATTGTATTCGATAATCTCATATTGTTGATCCGTATGTTCCAACCATTCGGCCATATATCCTTTTTGATTTTGGATATCCACCATCTGTTGAACTCGTTCTGCTGGCAATCGAGAGGAAACCAGTTCCTTATATTGATGGACTTGTCGCTCCTCCCTTTTATGAAATAGCTGCTTAATCGCTTTGGAGCCATATAGTTCTTCCGTATCTTTTAAAAATTCAAGGCTAATGGATTCATAGTTATTAGGAAACAACCTGTCCCCTTTTGCGGTCAAACTATATTTCTGACGAGGCCGACCAACACTTGTCTTCTCATACTCGGCGCTCACTAAGTCGTCCTTTTCTAAAGTAGCTAAATGTTTTCGCACCGCCATATGGGTGATCTGCAATTGTTCGATCAATTCATTAACCGTAAGCGAGATTTCTTTTTTTAACAGTTCCAGAATCTTATCTTTCGTAGTGTGAGGCATATTCCTTTCCTCCTCTATAATCTAACTCGTTAGTATTATTTTAAACAAAATGCTTGAAAAATTCTAATATATAGTATAGCATATAATTATACTTTTTATACTAAAATATATAAAAAATGGAGGCGTTACATAATGGCAAACTTTACTTTACCTGCTTTATCCTATGCAACAGACGCATTGGAGCCACAGATTGATCAAAAAACAATGGAGATCCACCATGGTAAACACCACCAAACCTACGTGGATAAACTAAATGCAGCATTAGAAGGGCATGATGAGATTGCGAATAAAGGTTTAACTGCAATCTTAGCCGATTTAGACAGTGTACCAACTTCGATCCGTACGGCGGTTCGAAATAATGGTGGAGGTCACTTCAACCATACGTTATTTTGGGAAGTGATTGCCCCCGGATCCAACGCGACGAAACCTGAAGGAAAACTGGCACAAGCAATCGAAGAGACATTTGGAAGCTTTGAACAATTTAAAGAAGCCTTCACCAATGCAGCCACCACCCGTTTCGGTTCTGGTTGGGCATGGCTTATCGTTAATAGCGACGGCAAGTTGGAAGTAACCAGCACACCGAATCAGGATAATCCTATTTCAGAAGGAAAAACAGCCATTCTTGGTATTGATGTCTGGGAGCACGCTTATTACTTAAACTATCAAAATCGCCGACCAGACTACATCGCCAATTTTTATGACATTATTAATTGGGAAGTGGTTGCAGAGAAATACGCAGCCGCTGTATAATAGAACTAAGAAAAAAAGTGGAAATGGCTAATCCTTTCCACTTCTTTTCTTGTACTTGTAATAAAGTACACTAGGCAAATCTCCTCTGGGTAATGGTCGATTAAGGCTTCCCGAGGATGATTAGTGACATCAACAGCCGTCGATTCCTTTTTACCAAGGAAATGGACGAGCGTTTAACATCACGATATAGAGCAGAGAAGGAGGTATAGGTAATGGCGTTTGTAATCACTTCCCCGTGTGAGACAGAGAAATCAGGGGAATGTACAACGGTTTGTCCAGTCGATTGTATCGAAGAGGGTAGCGATCATTTTTATATCGACCCAGATATTTGTATCGACTGTGGGGCATGCGTAGCTGTTTGTCCAGTGGATGCCATTGTCGAAGAGTATGAGCTCACCCCTGAACAGGAACCATACTTGGATAAGGCAGAGGCCTTTTTTGGCAATAAATAAATAGAAAGTTCAGGCTGCTATCACACAATAAGATAGCAGCCTTTTTTTGTAGGGTATATAATCTTCACTATTATGGAAATTGAAAACCGATTAGAGAAAATGGATCGATTCATTCTTGTGATTACAATCATATATAATTTCACTTGTCATTTGTACTACTTTTATGTTTGACGGTTCAAACTTTAAAATTAAGGAATATATAACAAACCAAGTCGAATGAAATAAGATGGGGATTAGGTAAACATGTGTTGAAAAGTTTTAAAAGGAGGGCACATTATGAAGTGGATACTATGTCCTGTATGCAACCATAAAACTCGAAATAAAATTAGGCACGATACCATTTTGGAAAACTTTCCACTCTTTTGTCCTAAATGTAAGCAAGAAACTTTAATTAGAGTTAAAAAATCAAAAGTAATACTAATGGAAGAGCCAGACGCTAAGACGCAGAGCCAGTAAAGTGAGAAGTAATGAACTCATTTTATTGGATTTTTTTGTGCAAATGAATATTTTTAAGCGTACTCCATTTGCTTAGATTCTTTGCTGCTTTCACAAGCGTTTCGATTAAATGTAAGCCAATCAATGCTCCCCCTGCTCCGTTAGAAGCACAGGGGGGTTGTATATTTATTCCATTATATCCGTAATTTTAAAGACAAAGCATGATTTCAATATTTCTTCTAGCCTTTCATTTCCATGATTATATCCTTTATAAGGGCCTTTTTCTATCATCTGAAATGAAAAATAGACAATGGCAAGGGTCGTTTGTAAGTTTTTTCTAACATTGCTTATGGATCGAGACGTGTTACCTCCACCAACTATCAAAAACGGTTGCTGGCAATTCACGTTTGTGACGGGTTTTTACGTACCAGCCTTCAATCGTGGTGGCGTCTTGATCCGGCACTTCCTTTCCTTCCAAGTAATCATCAATCGCATCATAGGTCACACCAAGCGCCTCTTCATCGGGAAGCTGCGGGCGATCACTCTCTAAGTCAGCGGTTGGTACCTTATTATATAAATGTGCCGGGCAATCTAACATTTGCAAAACAGCTTTGCCCTGACGTTTAGTCAAACCAGACAAAGGTAAAATATCCGCTGCACCATCGCCATATTTCGTATAAAAACCAGTCACTGCTTCTGCTGCATGATCGGTGCCAATGACGATACCACTGCTTGCCGCCGCAATATCATACTGTATCTTCATTCGTTCACGTGCTTTGGTATTGCCCTTGACGAATTCACTAATACTGCCAAACTCTGCTTTTACAGCACGCTCACTCGCATCGACGGCCTCCTTAATATTCACACGAACGATGCGGCTTGGCTGGATAAATGCCAAAGCCTCAATACAATCTGATTCATCCGCCTGCTCCCCATATGGCAGCCGAACTGCGATAAATGTATAGGTTTCTTCTTGTGCTTCGTCATTCAGCTCGTTTACCGCCGTTTGACAAACATAACCTGCTAATGTCGAATCTTGCCCGCCAGATATACCTAACACCGCACTCTTCAGGAAGGAATATTTCTTAAAATATTCCTTTACAAAATCCACACTGCGGCGAAAGGCTTCCTGTGGTCCAATATTCGGTTGTACATTTAATGCTTCGATAATCTCTTTTTGTAATGCTCGCATGAGACTACCCCTTTCTATGATTTCATATTATCTTTCATTCGTTGTTTGACATCTCTAATCAGACTCATTTTATTTTCCCAGCACGCTTCACTAAGATCGACCGGATATTCTGCCGGATTCATCGTACGTTTATATTCTTCCCAGAGCAACGCCATATTACCCATGGCATACTGCTGAATCTCTTTTAATGAAGGGTGCTGGTAATGAATTACTCCATCAACTACTACATCTTGATGCAGATCAACTGCCGTAAAATCACTGACAAATTTGCTTATATACGTGTGGATCGGATGGAACATTTTTAACGGTACTTCCGCTTGGGGATTTTCCGAAGCTAAGGCAATATAGTCCCCTTCTGATCTGCCGTCTTCATTATTAAGAATACGATAAACCTTCTTGACCCCTGGTGTCGTTACCTTCTCTGGATTAGCCGAGATCTTAATCGTATCTTGCATCGCACCATCCTCCTCGATAGCCACTAACTTATACACCCCACCAAGAGCCGCTTGATCAAAGGCGGTAATTAATTTCGTCCCGATACCATACGTATCAATCTCAGCACCCTGAGCTTGTAGATTGAGAATCGTATATTCATCCAGATCATTCGAAGCAATAATCTTCGCCTCAGGAAAACCGGCATCATCAAGCATTTTACGAGCTTTTTTCGAAAGATAGGCCATATCTCCACTATCGAGACGAATCCCTTCAAAATGAATACGATCACCAAACTCTTTGGCCACGCGAATCGCATTAGGAACACCAGAACGCAATGTATCATAGGTATCCACCAGAAAAACACAATTACGATGGGTACTGGCATATTTTTTAAAGGCCAAATAGTCATCCTGATAGGCTTGCACCATGGCATGGGCATGGGTACCTGCAATGGGGATACCAAAGATCTTACCTGCCCGAACATTACTGGTTGCAGAGAACCCACCAATATAAGCGGCTCTCGTCCCCCAGATAGCTGCATCCATTTCATGGGCACGTCTTGTACCAAACTCCATCACCGTGCTCGCACCAACCACATATTTAATCCTGGCCGCCTTGGTCGCAATTAATGTTTGGTAGTTCACAATATTAAGTAACGGGGTTTCAATCAGCTGCGCCTCTGCCAAGGGTGCCTCAATTCGCATAAGTGGCTCATTGGCAAATACCACTTCTCCCTCTTTCATTGAACGGATTGAACCGGTAAAACGCAAATAGCGTAAATAATCAAGAAAATCTTCCTGATAACCGCCAACCTCCTTGAGATAGGCCAGATCACTCTCCGTAAAGCCAAAGTTCTCTATAAAATTCAGTACCCGTTCCAATCCAGCAAATACGGCATAACCATTATCAAAAGGCAGCTTCCGAAAATACAGCTCAAAAATCGCTTTTTTATCCGCCTTTCCATCTCGCCAATAGGTTTCCGCCATATTGACTTGATATAAATCGGTATGCAGCATTAAGCTATCGTCTTCATATGTCATGGTTGGTCTCCTCCAAATTCTCGGACAGCTGCCCCCAACGTTTGTTCAAAATGACCCAACGCCCATTCATGTCCCGCCTGATTAAACGAAGCAACAGCATCCTGATAAATAACGATTCGAAATCCTTTATTATAAGCATCAACGGCTGTGTGCAAAATACAAATATCTGTACAAACTCCCACTAAATGCACTTCCTCTATCTGTCGTTCTCTTAATTTTAATTCCAAGTCCGTACCTGCAAAGGCCGAATACCTTGTTTTATCCATATAATAAACATTTTCCTTTGTCTGATACCTCTGAAAGCGATCATGTAAACGACCGAATAACTGTCTCCCCTCTGTTCCACGTATATTATGCGGTGGAAACAACTTAGACTCTGGGTGGTTCGGATCGTTTTTTTCATGGACATCGACAGCAAAGACCGTATATGCTCCCTCTTTCACAAATTGATCCGTAATCGCCACAATCGTATCCTCTAAAGCTTGCCCCGGTTTGCCACAAGTTAACGCACCATCGTCCGCAACAAAATCAACGGTATAATCAATATTTAATAATGCCTTTGTCACGTATGATCCCTCTTTTCTATCGGATTCTGTTTACATCGTATTATAACAAAAGAGAGAACACTTGTCAGAAAAACTTTTACAAATATCAATACTTTGTTATGCTTGGGGCATGTTTTCTCAGAAAGGGGAGGTATCGTGAAAAAAGCAGTACTAGCTGGCGGGACTGGCTTTATCGGAAAATATGTGCAGCAACAATTGGAGAAGAGAGGTTACCAAGTTGAAATCATCGCGCGTCGGGCACCTGCGATCAAATGGAATGATCATGCTGGCATGGTGCAAGCACTGGAAAACGCTGAGATGGTAATCAACCTAGCTGGAAAAACGGTGAACTGCCGTTATAATGAAGAGAATAAACAGGAAATCATTCAATCACGACTAGGAACAACCAAATTGTTAGGTGATGCGATTCAGGCATGTGACTCTCCACCTCCCTTATGGATTAATGCAAGCACGGCCACCATTTATCGTCATGCAGAAGATCGCCCCATGACGGAAGCAGATGGTGAAATAGGGACAGGCTTTTCCGTCGATGTTGCTACCAAATGGGAAAAAAGCTTTTTCCGTTTTTCATTAAAGCAAACCAGACAAGTAGCATTGCGAACCGCCATCGTATTAGGACCAAATGGCGGAGTAGCTACTCCATACAAAAATCTGGTAATGTTTGGCTTAGGCGGCTCACAAGGTGATGGGAAGCAGATGTTTAGCTGGATTCATATCGAGGATCTTTTCCAGATTATCTTGTTTTTGCAAGAACACGAGGAATTAGAAGGGGTGTTTAACTGTTCTTCCCCTCACCCTGTCCCCAATTACCGGCTGATGCAAACCTTACGCAGCAAGTTGCACCGTCCATTAGGCTTGTCTGCACCGGCTCCATTGTTAGAGTTAGGCGCTGTCTTCCTGCAGACAGAAACGGAACTGATCCTAAAAAGTCGTTGGGTATTACCGGAACGCTTACAGCAAGCAGGATATACCTTCCAATATCCAACAATTGGTCAAGCGGTCGACGCTATCTATTAAACAAACAGATTTTATTTACAAAACAGGCATACTTCTAGTATAATAAAAGGAGAATATGGAGTGAGTGTGAGGTTAACCCCCACACTCATGTGGCTTTACTCAGATCGTCGCTTGGCAGAGCGGCGATCCCTTTTTTTCTGTTTGCGATAGCTGATAACAGCAGTAATCAAGTTAATACATGCTACAGCTAACCCAACTGCTAACGCCACATTGGTTACAACCACTTCCATATCCTCACCCCCTTCCTCACGAGAGGGTTGTCTACATTATAACAAATAACGAACTAATGTTCTAGTTTTATCTAAAAAATCGGACTTTCTTACTAAAAAGCCCGATTTTTATTTTATAAATGTTGAATAAACACACGAATAATATCGGTACCTGCAATAAAGGTTCCCAGCGCACTTCCGATATTTGCGAACACAATGACGAGTAAAATTCTGGTTACTTTGTTATGCCAGAACCCCTTCACGGTATGAACATCATCCGACAACGATTCAAAGTCAGCAACGTGTGGTTTTCTGACCAAAGCCTGCACAAAACCAGCAAACCAACCAGCAGCCATCAATGGATTTAAGGACGTAATAGGTGCAGCAAGTAGTGCCGTAAGGACGGCGACAGGATGGCCTAATGCTATGATCGCACCAATAGCTGATAAACTTCCGTTCCAGATTAACCAGCTCAACAACTGCTGCCAGCCCGCATCTGGATTCGTTATAAAGGTATATACGATTAAGGCAATGACGAGAAGCGGGATCGACCAGCCTATGATTTTAGGCAGTTTTGATTTTGGCGGTCTTGCTGTCAATTTTTTTAAATCCTGCTCCTTATTGATTTCTTTTGTAATTCCAGGGACATGCGCCGCTCCTAAGACGGCGACCACCTTCTCGCCAGGGGCATGCTTGATTTTTTGTGCCAAGTACTGATCACGCTCATCGATTAACGGCCGCTTTAATGCGGGGAAGCTTTCCGAAAACTCGTTTAAAACACTATCAATCGCATCCTTGGATTTCATTTTCTCTAAATCTTCTTCAGAAATGGTTTCTTGTGAGAAAACCCCAGCTAATACTTGCGACAAGAGCACCATTTTCCCTTTGAGCCCCATGCTTCCCCAAATCCGGGAAAAAGTAATCTGGATATTGCGATCCGCCAGCACTAGTTCCGCTCCCGTTTCCTCTGCCGATTCAATCCCTTGAATCATCTCCTGACCAGATTTAATACCGAATTGCTTGGCCATCCGTTTCTGAAAGGAAGAAATAGCAAGATTCATTAATAAGAGCGTCGCCTTTTTTTGCTTAATGACTTGAAAAATATCCATATCGCGCCAGCCATTATCATTCATCACTGACTCATAACGCTGCTTATCCAGCTCTACACAAACCGAATCTGGTTGTTCCTGCTCAATTACTTCTTTTACCTGTTCTGCACTTTGCTTCGATACATGCGCCGTACCGATTAATATATATTCTTTATTATCTAATGTGATCCTTGTGATATTTTCCTCCGACATGATCGATTCCTACCTTCACTTTACAAAACTTGTGCCATACATTTTACCTGCATCCATTATAAAGGATTGTAACCAAAAAACCTATCATTAATCCTTATCAATTGACGCAGGGAGTATTATTTCATTTTTCGTTACATTCGACACTATTTTGTTACAAATTGTTACATTAAACTCCCTATTGATAACCTGTCAATAGGAATTTTTTCTATTGTTTTTGCTAATGAGACCATGATATGGAAATCTAGCTTTCTATTATTCCTTTAAAACCAGGCAAATAGAGATAGGGTTATTTTTATGAAAATATATCCACTATTATTACAAAAAATCCATGCTATGATAATGACGAAACAAAAACAAAGGAGTGTGTTTAAACATGATAAAGAAAGTTATAACAGGAATTGCCCTTACAGGTGCATTAACAATTGCAGCAGGATTCTCCACTGATACAGTCTCTGCTCAGCAACATCAAACACATAACGTTCATTCGTTTATGTCGATACAACAACTCTCTGAATCTGATATTCAGAAGTTCTTAGATAAATGTGCGGTTCAACTCCCACAAAAAGAACAGGCAGCGCCAGAGGAAACAAAGAACGAGGAGCAGCCAGCAGAAGAAACAACGGAACAACCGGCTGAAGAACAAGCGCAAGAACAACCTGCGCCTGAGCAGCCAACTGCTGAACAACCACAAGCGGAAGAAACAACAACAGAAGCTCCTGAACAAGAAAGTCAAGAGACCGCTGAACAGCCTGAACAAGAAAATCAAGAGGCTACTGAACAGCCTGAACAAGAAAGTCAGCAAGCTTCTGATGAGTTAAGCCAATTTGAACAAGAAGTGGTTGATTTAACGAACCAAGAACGTGAAAATCAAGGATTGGCTCCATTGGAAGTAGATACAGAGCTTAGTAAGGTAGCCAAAGCAAAATCAGAAGATATGGCGAATAATGGCTACTTCAGCCACAACAGTCCAACTTATGGTTCTCCGTTTGATATGATGAAGCAATTTGGTATTGATTATCAAACTGCCGGAGAAAATATTGCCAAAGGACAACGTTCTCCAGAAGAAGTGGTTAATGCATGGATGAATAGTGAAGGTCACCGGGCCAATATTCTTAATGGCGACTTTACTCACATCGGTGTTGGTTATGTAGAGAATGGCAATGTATGGACACAACAATTTATTGGTAAATAAGGAAACATGACAAAACCGTTGATCTCGTTATCAACGGTTTTGTTTATGATAATAAGATTGTTTGCGCTTGACTTCCTCTAACCGCTCTTGTAATTGTCGCAGTTCTTGTGTACGACGTTTGGAAAATTTAACAAGCCTTATCATTCCTACTATCATTAACACTACAAAAGCAATGAGGATGATAAGGTATATAATCTCAATCAAACAAGTTTCCCCCTTTTCCAGTTTCGTCTACCATTACAGAGGATCCAATCATTTTTTAGACAAGATAGAAATCTTGCATTGCTTCTCTTTGTTCTGCTGTAATACCTAAACCTGCCTTTAAAAAGATATCAAATGAACCATATTTCTGATCTATTCCGTCCAAGAATGCATCCAGATACTCTGTCCGTGCTTCCATCATTCCCTGCAAGAAGTCTTCCATTCCTTTATCCATGGCAGGGTGGGGACTTAATAGCATTAATTGATCTGCATATTGATTCGTTTTTAAGTAGTCTTCCATCACTATCTCTTTTGAAACTCCTAGACTCAACAGAATTAGTGCACTCCCAATCCCGGTTCGATCCTTGCCAGCTGTACAATGCAGCACTAGTGGTGCCTGTTCTGTGTCGATGACTAAATCTAGAAACTGACGAAGAAGCGGTTCTTGATCGACCATCATTCGATTAACTCCCTTTAATAATTCTTCAGGTGTTGACTTCTCTGCCAGTTCATCCACATGCTTTTGCTGCTGGCGTGGGTCCACCACTTGCTCTTCCCGAATCAAGGATAAGGCCACATGTTGGGCATTTGTTATGGTTGGATCTGGATGATTCTGCTGTTCTGTTTCTCCTCGAAAGTCACAAATGCAGCGTACACCCAGATCAAACAATTGCTGCTTCCCTTTTTCTGTGAGCTGTGAAAGATCGCCTGATCGGAAAAGCAACCCTTTTTTCACTTGGCGACCATCTACCGTCGGATAACCTCCCAAATCACGAAAATTAATCGCTCCTTCTATTGGTATTTCACTAACTTCACGCTTGGACATATGAGACACCCTTCCCCCAAAATTGTCTTACTGCTATTTATTTTATCGGATACAGGTTACCGAGGGCAATGAAAAAGCAAGGCTATTAAGGGCGACGATACCTTTTTTAGTGATATTATCTTTTACTTTTTTACTCAACTTTCGCACTTAAGAATAGACGTGAATATCTTGCCATTCTAGGATAAACAGGTTCATCATGATAGTGCTTGCTTTTTGGTTAAGTAATCCTTCGTTCTTTGTCATTACGTTGAGCTCTTGCTTGCGCGTAACTGCGCTTCGGCCAACCATTACGCTTTTCGACGTATAGGACGTACTAGTGCAGACGTTGCAACAGAACGTTGCGATCTTAGTCTGCCATGGGGACGGCTTCCGCTAACTTGAAAAGAAAACCGCTTTTCAAGTGGATCTTCAGCTCGCCCTGCGATGCACAGGACGTTGCGGTCTTAGTCTGCGAACCTTTGGAGAGTCTACATGGTTGGTCTGCGCTGACATATAGTGCTACACTGTAGGCGAGAAGGAACAGCTTGTTCGTATGGAACGTATGGGAGCTTTTTTCTCTTGATTACACAATCCATGTGCTCATTCTTACGGACTGTAGATCACGATTTGCTCGTTTTCAGTCCGCGAGATTCATTCTTACGGACTGTAGATCACGATTTGCTCGTTTTCAGTCCGCAAGATTCATTCTTACGGACTGTAGATCACGGTTTGCTCGTTTTCAGTCCGCGAGATTCGTTCTTACGGACTGTAGATCACGGTTTGCTCGCTTTCAGTCCGCGAGATTCATTCATTCTTATGGACAAAACTTTGCGATTCGACCGTTTTTTGTCTGTTAGATTCGTTCTAAATTCACTCAGGAACGCGTTTGCCCCTATCAGATCATTCCCGACATACAATAGAAAAGCTGCTGCAACATCCACGTTGCAGCAGCTCTGACAATACCACTTTTTTTATAACTCCTTGCCATTCGTTTCCATCACACGCTGATACCAATAGAAGGATTTCTTCCTGCTTCTTGCTAAGGTGCCATTGCCTTCATCGTCTTTATCCACATAGATAAAGCCATAACGCTTCGACATTTCACCGGTTGAAGCACTTACCAAGTCGATACAGCCCCACGGGGTATAACCCATTAGCTCTACACCATCTTCTATCGCTTCACCCATGGCTGCGATATGGTCTCGGAGATATTCGATGCGATAATCGTCATTCACCGAACCATCTGCTTCTACCTTATCCTTTGCACCGAGCCCGTTTTCCACTATGAAAAGTGGTTTGCGGTAACGATCATATAATTCATTTAAGGATACACGCAAACCAATTGGATCAATTTCCCAACCCCAATCACTAGCTTCTAAGAAAGGATTGTTGACGCCGGCCATGATATTACCTTGTGTTTGTTCTTCCGGTGTTTTTTCTACCTTTTCCGTCCGACTCATATAATAACTAAAGGCGATATAATCTACCGTATGTTCTTTAATTAGCTCCAAATCCCCATCATGTATATCCAACTCAATATCATACTTTTTAAAATAGCGTTTGATAAAGGCAGGATATTCCCCGCGCACTTGTACATCGGCGCAGAAGTTATTGAACAAACGCTCCTCCTGCAAGGCATGCATTACGTTCTGAGGATTGGAATCATATGCATAAACGGGAGTATAAATAATCATACAACCAATTTGTGCCTCAGGAATAATCTCATGACATGCCTTGACTGCCAAACTGCTCGCTACAAATTGATGGTGATATGCTTGGAATGTAGGTTGGTATTTGTCTTCTTCTGTTTGAATAGAGAAACCAAGACCCATTATCGGCATCACTAAGCCACTGTTGATCTCATTAAAAGTCATCCAGTATTTCACTTTATCCTGATAGCGTGTCAAAATGGTTTTTGCGTAACGTTCAAAGAAGCTAACAACCTCGCGACTTCTCCAACCGCCATAATGCTTAACAAGGTTGACAGGCATTTCATAGTGAGAAATGGTGACAACTGGTTCAATGTTATGCTTAAGTAATTCGTCCAACACGCGATCATAAAAGGCCAAACCTTCTTCATTCGCCTCTGTCTCGTCCCCATTTGGAAAGATCCTTGTCCAAGCAATAGAAAGACGGAATACTTTGAAACCCATTTCCGCAAACAAGGCGATATCCTCTTTATAGCGATGATAGAAATCAATCGCCTCATGATTAGGATAGGAATACTTGTCCTGATCAATTTCAAAGTTAAAGCCGGGCTCTTTTAAAATATCCAAACGACCTTTGCCACCTGGTAACACATCAGCAATATTCAAGCCTTTATTGCCTTCATGAAATCCACCTTCGATTTGATTAGCTGCAGTTGCGCCTCCCCATAGAAAACCTTCTGGGAAAGAATAGGATTTTGCTGTCATGCGATAACCTCCTGTGTCTTTTATTACTATCAATTATAAATTTTTACCCTTTTCAAAGTAAATATACTCGGCATTTTTTGTTGCTTATAACACGTTTGGTTATTTGTTTCTACTTTGTTACACCCTGTTACTTTTATGTGCTATAATGGTGAAAGATACCGATTGAAAGGAAGAGGAGTATGTTATTTACACATGAAATGATCGCCTCTTTTAACGAACTGGAATTGGCTGTATACAATTACATATCACACAATAGGGAGAAAGTCGCCTATATGCGCATTAGAGAATTGGCCGATGCCACCCATGTTTCTACGGCAACCATCTTGCGCTTTTGTCGAAAAATTGACTGTGAAGGATTCTCGGAGTTTAAAGTAAAATTAAAAATGAGCTTGGACAAGCCAACCAAAACCATCATCAAAAGCCCGCAGCATTCGATTACCGAATTCTTTGAGCGCACCCTTACCGGAGACTTAGAAGAACGTATGAATGAAGCAGCTGATCTCATCAGTGAAGCAGAGAATGTTCTGTTCGCCGGGATGGGTAGTTCAGGAATTTTGGCAGAATACGGGGCTCGATACTTCTCTAGTATTGGGAAATTTTCGATGTATGTAAAAGACCCACACTACCCTATTCATGCGAAATTCCGCAACAACAGCGTTGCCATCATTTTATCGGTATCAGGGGAAACTCCTTTTACCATTACTCAAGTTCATCAATTAAAACAGGATGGCAGCTATATTATTAGCATTACCAACAATAAATTATCCACCATTGCCAAGCTGTCTGATGTGAATCTAGCATATTATGTAACCGAAGAATGGTTTCAGTTCGCCAATATTACCACACAAGTGCCGGTTGTCTATATATTGGAAGCCGTTGCCCGAAAAATATCGATTTAGAAAAAGTTTAATAGATGATTGGCATAATAAATCGTAACCACTGTTAAAACAAGTAAAACGATATTTTCTACAGTTCCTCCTGTCTTCGTTGTGATTGGCAGTCGAATGGTGATAGAGGCTGGGTACAACAGTTTAATCCCATTTTTCGTCGAGGCATCCAAGACCAAATGTGTTCCCATACCAATTAATATGCCGGTTATGATCGAGCTATTATCCACGAATCTGGTTAAAATGAAAGCCATCAGCGCTAGAAATAACAGACTATGGGTAAATGTTCGATGGCCAAATACCGTATTTACCACTTTAGAAAGCACAGGAAACCTCCGGCCAATCTTGCTCCCGCCATGACAGATATCCGGTATAATTCCTCCCAATGCACCTGCTGCAATCAACCATGACGCTTCATAATCATTATTGATGGCAGCAACTGCGGTTGAAGCGGCAATGCCTGCCATGATATGTGTTTTTCCTGTCATCGTTTGTTGACTCCTTTATTATGAGATTCGCTTTCTTAGCATAACATCAATCCAGCAAAAAGAACATACGTTTTAAACATTTATTTAATTGACTTTCTATCTATTTTATTTAATGATATAGAGTGATAGAAAAAATAGGGGGACAACCATGACATTTATTATCTTTATCATTGCTGCCTTGATCGTTGTACTCGCAGCTATCCAGTTAAACAAATATGGAGATGTGATTAATCAAAAGAGTTCATTAAGCGGAGCTGTAATAGGAACGTTGCTAATAGGCGGAGCTACCAGTCTACCGGAGCTGACAACCAGTCTAACGGCCGTTTATATTGATAACGCAGATATTGCAGTAGGAAATATGCTGGGAAGCAATGTATTTAATATTCTGATTCTCATGGCGTTCGATTTGATTTATCGACGAAGACGCGTCTTTAATAACTTGGATCTGCAGCCACATCTCCCCATCGCAATTACCGGGTTTGTCATGACAGCCATATTACTAGTTTCTATGTTTTGGGACAGCTCTCCTAGTTTTCTTCATATTGGTATAGAGATGTATTTGTTAGTGTTTATCTATCTTATTGTCATGCGAAAATTGGATAATGTCGAAGAAGACATTGAGGTCACCTCTTCATTTACATTAAAACAGGGAATCATTCGCTTTATTTTGGCAGCACTGACTGTCTTTCTAGCAGGGAGTATATTAACCATATCCGGGGATGAGATTGCACAACAGACGGGAATGAATTCCAGTTTTGTCGGAAGCTTTCTGATTGCAGCCACCACGTCCTTACCGGAGCTTGTTACCGTACTGGCCGCCTTTCAAATGGCGAAATATTCTGTTGCTGTAGGTGCTATTTTAGGCAGTAATCTGTTTAATTTACAGCTACTTGTCGTGACAGACGTCTTCTATCGAAAAGGGGCTATCTTGAATATGGTGAGTCCTTCCAGCATCATGACAGCATTGTTAGGAATGATCATGATTGCCTTGACGGTATACACATTACTCCGTCCTTCCGTTAAAAGGTTGGTTGTTTATACCTTTCCATCTCTAATGACGATCATTATTTATTTTATCGTTTCTTATATGATGTTTTAAGAAATTAGAATTACAAATCCTTATATCCAAAGCCCCCGAACAGATGAGGCGTTCGGGGGCTTTGTTTTGGGTCACTGCAAGTCAGTTACAAGGGCTGCGCTTAGCAATGAATGACCTATCTATAGCTTATTCAATTCATTGATCATTTCCGCTAGTTTCTCATGAGTAAAGGCCCCGCCACCAAAATTAACCAAAGCGCGTAATGGCATATTCTGAACCATTGCCTCCATCATCTCATTGTCATCATCACTGCCGGCAAAAGGACTGTTTTCTACTAATAATTGCTTGGCGACAGGGGCTAACCTTGGCTGGACAAATAGATCACCCATTAGTGTATTCGGATGCACAACAAATGGCCGCTCAACCGTGCTCGTAACATGAATACGATCGGAAAGCACCATTTCTTGCGATGACCTGCCGATGAACAATTGAAAATCACCTGTTTCCACATGCCAATCGGCTAACTCCACATCGTAATAAGCAAAAGCTCGTTTATCCAACATAAACGTCACGGTTGTTTCTTCATTAGGCTCGAGGCATACCTTTTCAAACCCTTTTAATTCCTTTTCCGGTCGTTGCACGAAACTTTCTTCATCTTTTACATATAACTGAACCACTTCCTTCCCCGCTAACGCACCTGTATTTTTCACCTTGACCGATACTTGTAATGATTCTTGATCGGTGATCTCCTTCACATCTACCTGAAGATCTCGATAGGAAAAATTCGTGTAGCTTAAACCATAACCAAAAGGAAATAACGGCTCTACTTCTTTGGTATCATAATAACGATAACCAACGAAAATGCCTTCTCGATACTCCACTCTATCTCCTTCACCTGGAAAATTAAGAAATGACGGATTATCACTCAATTTTGCTGGAAAAGTTTCTGCCAATCGACCACTTGGATTGGTTTTACCAAATAAGACATCAGCAATCGCACCACCTGATGCTTGTCCACCTAAATATCCTTCCACCACAGCCTTCACACGATCCAGCCAAGGCATCTCGATCGGTGCACCATTACTCAACACAATCACGGTATTGGGTTGTACTTCTGCAACGGCTTCAATCAGCAAACGGTGATTCTCTGGAATCTGCAGGTGCTTTCGGTCATAACCTTCTGATTCATAACGATCTGGAAGTCCCACAAACAAGATAGCTACTTCTGCTTCTTGTGCTTGCTGCTGTGCCTTGATTACTTCTTCTTCATCTACTCGATCCGTTGCTAATGGATAACCTGCTGTATAGGTGATATCGGAGGTGTATGCTTGCAGTTCGTCGATCGCCCTATCTACCTGAGTTGGATTGATATGGGAACTTCCGCCCCCTTGGATACGTGGTTCTTCAGCGAAATTACCGATAACAGCTACCTTCGTATTTCCCACTAAAGGTAAGATACTTCCTTCATTTTTCAATAAAATTGCCGCCTCGGCAGCTACCTGTCGTGCTAATTGATGATGCCGTTCCTTATCATAACTGGCACTTTCTTTTCGATTGCTGACCGCTTGATCTAGTATATGCAACATACGCTCAAGTGCCATATCCAATGTTTGTTCTGCCAATCTGCCCTCTTGAACGGCTGTTACTATTTGGCGATCATTCACTCCATTATTGGCAGGCATTTCTAAATCCAGACCTGCTTCCAATGCCTGTACCCGTTCATTGACTGCTCCCCAATCGGAAACAACATATCCTTGATAACCCCACTCTTCACGCAATATATCGGTTAACAACCGCTTGTTTTCTCCTGCGTATTCGCCATTCACTTTGTTATAAGCACACATTACCGTCCACGGCTCAGCTTCTTTTACCGCTCGTTCAAAACTGGCTAGATAGATTTCTCGTAGTGTTCGTTCATCAACGATAGCATCCACAGACATCCGACGATGCTCTTGGTTATTGACGGCAAAATGCTTGAGCGAAGTGCCCACACCTTGACTTTGCACACCTTTAATGTGGAATGTTGCCATCGCAGAAGAAAGATACGGATCTTCTGAAAAATATTCAAAATTCCGTCCGCATAATGGGGATCTTTTAATATTCGCACCAGGTCCTAATAACACTGCTACATCTTCTGCTTGTGCCTCTTTTCCAAGCGCCTCTCCTACTTGATAGATTAGCTCTTTATCCCACGTACTAGCGAGCCCTGCAGCAGAGGGGAAACAAGTAGCAGGCACACTATTATGTAATCCCAAATGATCGGATCCTTGCGCTTGTTTCCGCAAACCATGAGGTCCATCCGTGACCATCACAGATGGAATTCCCAAACGTTCAATTTCCTGCAAGTGCCAAAAGTCAAACCCTGAACAAAGGCTTGCCTTCTCCTCTAACGTCATTTCGTTGATCTTATCTATATAATTTTGCATTTGATCCACCTCTCTTATTATTATTTATTATCTAAAAATGGTAACCTTAAACCTATTTTACTAGATTGTCTCGGAATAATCATAGCGAAGATTCGCTGCTGTGAGATGGAATGAAGCAAGGACTGCACTTGCTATTACCAGAGAAAAAAATCAGTAGTGACTCTCCAGTGGCATTCTTACGGATTGGAGAACGCACTTCCCGTTCCTCAGTCCGCACAATTCATAGAAAACAACGACCATCCACCTCTAAAAACACTGTCCATCATCACACAAAAAGTACGACAGAAAGCTTATAAAAACCTACTGCCGCACTTTTTTTATCAAATTATTCTTTTACTGAACCTGATGTTAAACCAGATACAATTCGTTTCTGGAACATTAATACTAAGATGACAATTGGGATGGTTACAATAACCGTTGCTGCGGAAATGTCTCCCCACGGTACCGAGTATTCACTTTGATACATGGAAATCCCAACTGGAATCGTTCTCCAATTATCATCACTATTGATAGTTAAGGCAAATAGATACTCATTCCAAGCCGCGATAAATACCAGAATCGCCGTTGTGAAAATACCTGGTGTTGCCAATGGAAAAATGATTTTGCGAAACGTTTGAAACGGGCTTGCCCCATCCAGTTTTGCCGATTCTTCCAATTCGAAAGGAATCTTCTGAAAGAAAGTGGATAAAATCCAAATCGATAACGGTAAACTGATCGTTAAATATGGGATAATCAAACCGATATAACTGTTACGAAGTCCCAAATCCGTCACCAAATTAAAGATTGGTGAAATAATCGCAACTTGCGGAAACATAGAGGCAGCTAATACAACCCCTAAAAAGATTCCCTTTCCTTTAATCGGCAATCTAGTCACCGCATACGCAGCAAATGCCGCAAAACACACTGCCAAAAGCGTGGTTAAACTGGATACAACAAAACTGTTTAACATGTAGCGTAATAACGGCCGATTGGTTAACGCCGCCTGATAAGAATCTAACGTCGGATTGCTTGTAAACCATTTAAATGATGTGAATATTTCGCCAACTGGTTTTATCGACGTTAAGAATACCCAGATAAAAGGGAACATTACCAGAAATACAAATATGACAAGGAATATATAAAATCCTATACCTGCACGTTTATTCATATGCTTTCTCCTCCTTATTTCGTACGTCCTGCGAATAGATCTGAACCGATTAAGCGGACATAAATAAAGCTAATTAATGCTACAGACAAGAACACAATAACCGATAATACGGAACCTTCACCAAAGTTTTGTTGGGAGAACAAGGTAACATATGCGTATATCGAAATGGATTCGGTAGCATTTGCTGGTCCACCACCAGTCAGTACGTAGATAAGGTCGAACACACGGAAGGCATCTAATGTTCTAAACAACAACGCAACCAAAATAGATGATTTTAATAAAGGTAACGTAATCTTAAAAAATTGTTGCAGTTTATTCGCACCATCTACATCACTTGCTTCATATAGTGACTTCGGAATCGTCTGTAAACCTGCTAACAAGAGCAGCGCCATATACGGAGTGGTTTTCCACACATCGGCAAAGATGATCGAGAACATTCCACCACTTGAAGTCGATAACAGCCAGGACGTATTTGGTATCAAATGGAGCTGTTCAAAGTAATGGGCAACGATACCTGTTTGTCCATCATAGAGAAAGCCCCACATCATGGCTGCAACCGCCGTTGGAATCGCCCAAGGTATAAGTACAGACGCCCTGACAATCCCTCGCCCTGTAAAGGCACGATTGATTAACAAAGCAATTCCCAAGCCTAAGACAAGCTCAAACCCAACGGAAACAACCGTAAATAGTACTGTGTTCCAGAGAGATTGCCACATTCGTGCATCTTTGAAATACTTAATGTAATTCGACACACCAATAAAGTTGGACTCTAAAATATCGCCACTAGTAGCCGATATCAAAGAACTCGCCTGTTCTAAACTTTGCGCCGATTCTTCATCACTTGCATTTTCTGACATCGCTTGCAAGTCTTCTGAAATACCTTCTAAAGCGGTTCGATAATCGGTGGCAAAATCACTATCGATCTCAGCATATTTCAAATCCTGATCTGAAATCGGTTCGTAATTCATTAATTTCTCATCAATTTCTTCCATTTTAGTATTGATTTCGTCATCTGAAGCTAATTCTCCGTGATAACTTTCAATGGTTTCTCTCGCCTCTTGGATCGTCGCCAAAGCCTCACCATCTACACTACCTTCCAGATCACTCAGTTGACCATCAATATAAAAATAATTATCCACATAACTCTCTAAATCCATGTTGGCATCCAGCATACGTTGTGATCTGCTGGGATCATTCAATCGATAATCGAATAAACTATTATAAAAGGACTGAGCAACAGGCCATAAGGTAACGAGCACCACCAAAATAATTGATGGTAATATCATCATATAACCTAGCTGCTTTTCGTTCAGCTGAAAATTTTTCACGTTTCTTTCCCTCCCTTTCTGCTAAGTACACCATCCAATGTATACTTAAAAGAAAAAGCAAGATGAGACCGAACGTACTCATCTTGCTCGTCTCCGGTATCAAGCGTTATTCTGCCATAGCGTCTTCTATTTTTGTCTGCATATTCTGTGCTGCTTGCTCGGCTGTTTGTTCGCCTGTTAACACGAGAGAAACTTCAATCTGAATAATATCAGAAATCTCTGGATAAATTGGTGATACCGGACGTGGTACAGCTTGACTTAGCCCTTCCACGAACTCAGGGTTTTGGAATAATGGAGCCGCCTCTTGTACTTCTGGATCATCATACAGTGATTCAATCGTTGGTGCATGGTTACCGACGATAGCACCTGTTTTCTGACCTGGTTCACCAGCTAAATATTTTACTAATTCCCAAGACTCTTCTGGATGTTCTGTATAACGATTAATCATGGCCATCCAACCACCTAAAGCGGAAGCGCTTCCTTCATCTCCCGCAGGAAGAGGTGCAATATCTACATTATCAACTACTTCCGAACGCTCTTCATCACTAGAAGAAGATTGCATATATGGCCAGTTACGAGCAAATACGGAATCACCAGCAATCCAAGCATTCTCTGTTTCGATTTCTTGGAAGTTAAGAATATTTCCTGGAACAAAATCGGATTGAACAATCTCTGCTAATTTCTCTAAGCCCTTCACAGTCTCTGGACTATCTACTACTACCTCATCATTTTCATCAAGTACAGCTCCACCATACGAAGCAATGATTTCGACGAAATTCGTTACTAAACCTTCATATTGATTGGCTTGTGTGATATAACCAAATTCTGTTCCACCTTCTCCTTGTAACTCACCAGCTTGTTCAATTAATTCATCCCAAGTCGTTGGTGGTGTATCGGTTACATCTGTACGATAGTAAAGGAAGGAAGCGTCAATGAATAACGGTAACGCCCATTGTTTCCCATCAAAATTACCTGCTTGTATCGGACCATCAAAGTGAGCGTCTAAGTCATAGCCGTCTGCTTCAATAAAACGATCTAATTCTAACGCATAGTTTGCTTGAGCAAATTCTGCTGGCCAAATTGAATCGCCATTAAACACGTCTATCTCCGAACTTTGTGAGCTAAACATCGTTACATATTGATCATGTTGTTGCCCTGTGTCTGATGGCATTTCGCGATAATCAACCGTGATGTTTGGGTTTAATTCCTCAAATTCTTCAATTTGAGCTTCTACTTTACCTGTTGTATCCACCCCTGTTGCATAAACAATGGTTACTTCTTCCCCTTCTTCAGCATCTCCACCTTCTTCTGAACCGCTTTCATTTTCATCAGAACCGGCATTGTCTGATTCCGAACCGCTGTCTCCGCCACACGCAACAACGAATACAGCAAACAATACTAATAAACCTAATAAAAGCAACCTTTTCATCTGTATCATAACAGACCCTCCTATAACTTGTTATAATGCAATCGATTGTCTTGTTTTTGTAATCGATTACATTTATTATATCAAACTTCCTTTATAAGTCAAACATTTTTTGAAATTTGTCTGTAATGAACCGTTTTTGCAGAAAAATGGAGGCACATAGGTAGCCCTCTGCCTCCATCTATCTTACTCCATCATAGCTTCTTCAATTTTCGACTGCATATTCTCTGCTGCTTCCTCGGCTGTCTGTTCATCTGTAAAAACCCGTGAAACTTCAATTTGAATAATTTCAGAGATTTCTGGATAGATCGGTGATACCGGGCGAGGTACAGCTGTTCTTAGTCCCTCAATAAAACTTGGATTTGAAAACAATGGGCCAGCCTCTTGAACCTCTGGATCATCATATATTGATTCCACAGTCGGTGCCCTCGCCCCTTCGACAGCGCCAATTTTTTGACCTTCTGCACTACTTAAAAATTTAACTAACTCCCATGATTCCTCTGGATGCTCAGAATAACGATTAATCATCGCCATCCATCCACCTAACGCAGAGGCAGTACCTTCATCACCAGCAGGAATTGGTGCAATTTCTACATTACCTGCCACATCAGAACGTTCCTCATCATTAGAAGAGGATTGCATATATGTCCAGTTACGGGCAAACACCGAATCGCCAGCAATCCAAGCATTTTCCGTTTCGATTTCTTTAAAATTCAATATATTCCCAGGAACAAAATCCGATTGGACAATCTCCGCTAATTTTTCAATACCTTTGATTGTCTCCGGACTATTGACCACGACATTGTTATTTTCATCGATCACATTACCACCATAAGAAGCAATTATTTCAACAAAATTGGTGACAAGACCTTCATATTGTGAACCCTGCATTAAATAACCAAATTCTGTACCTCCTTCTCCTTGCAGCTGCTCCGATTGTTCTATTAATTCATCCCAGGTCTCTGGCGGTGTATCGGTGATATCCGTTCGGTAATAAAGGAAAGAGGCATTGACATACACCGGCAATGACCATTGTTTACCATCATAATTCCCCGCTTGAATCGGACCATTAAAATGAGCCTCCAAATCTATGCCATCAGCTTCAATAAAACGATCTAGCTCCATCGCATAATTGGCTTGGGCAAATTCTGCCGACCAAATGACATCACCATTGAACACATCCACTTCATCACTTTGTGAACTAAACATGGTGACATATTGATCATGCTGTTGTCCCGTATCGGCAGGCATTTCGCGATACTCCACGTTAATGTGAGGGTGCTCCTCCTCAAATACCTCAATCTGTCTTTGGGTAGCACCTGTCGTATCCACACCGGTTGCATAAACGATGGTAACTTCCTCTTCATTTTCTTCTGAAGCGCCTTCATTTTCTGCAGCATTATTTCCTTCATCATCGCCACTTGCGCCATTTTCCGAACCACTGTCTCCGCTACAAGCAGCAATAAATAGTGCTAACAAAATAAGTAAAACGGATAACAAGCCTTTTTTAGTTGATAACATCGTTACACACCCCTTTTGTTTAGATAATCGCCACCATTTGTAAACGATTTCATTAAAATTATAACAGAAACACGCAGTACCTTCACCCATTTCCTAAAAAATAAATTTAATTAATGAAGTCGGTTTGGAAGGAACGGATGATGTGAGCTACTGTCACTCTCTGTCATGTGGACTCACGTATAATCAACTCATGTTCTAAAATAATATCTTCCACTTGTTTTCCTTGAATCTTCTTGATTAACATATCTACGGAGGCACACCCCATTTTGTACATTGGCTGTGAAACAGTTGTCAATGTTGGATATGTCATGTTGGTAAAATCAATCTTATCAAATCCTGCAATCGCTACCTCATCCGGCACACTAATCTCTTGCATATTTAATTCTTTTAAAGCACCAATCGCCAAAATATCGGATACGGCAAACACAGCAGAAAACGCTTTCTCTCTATTCAATAGAGAACGCATCGCTTGTTGCCCAGCTTCAAAGGTCACACTATCTGCGTAGTAGAACCAATCTTCCTCAACTGTTATGTGAAATTCTTCTAATGCACGAATAAATCCTTTTTTTCGATCCCTTGCATATAAGTAATGCTCTCCAACATTTACAAATGCAATACGCTGATGCCCTTGCTTCAATAAAAATTTTGTCATTTGATAAGCCGCTAATTCACTATCGATGGTGACATAAGACAGGCTTTGTTCCTTATCATATTCACTGCATTGCACAATCGGAAATTGCTCTGCCAAACTAGAAATGGTCTGACGATTAATCAGCGGATCCATAGTAATGGCCCCAGCCGCCTGCTGGTTTTTCAACAAATTGAAATAAACATCTTCTCGCTCTGAAGTGGTGTGCGTTTGACATACTAATATATGATAACCATAATTTAAAGCGGTTTCTTCAATTCCCTCAACTATTCTCAAATAGAAAGGATTCGATATCTTTGGCAATAAAACTAACAACATGCGACTTTCCGAATTTCGCAAATTTCTCCCTAAGATACTGGGTGAATAATCTAACACCTTCATCGCCTTATTCACTTTCTCTCGGGTTTTTTCTGCTACGGATGATGGTTTATTTAGTACTCGGGACACCGTAGCCACGGATACTCCTGCCTTCTTGGCTACATCTTGAATCGTTGGCATTTTGTTACCTCCTTTCATTTTTTTCTGAATTTTGTTTGCTTTATTGCCTTTCTATTAACAATGTAATCCATTACATTGTGTTTACTATTATAATATAAAATATAATAAAAGCAATGGGGTGTGTCGTATAACAGGAGAATTGCACTATATAAGTGGAATGAAGTAATTTCTCCTGGATCAACCTAGATATTATTAGGCAATAAAGCGAGCAGAGACTTGCTTATCACACGTTTTGTCACATTTATACCTTCAACTTATATAGAAAGGTTTCAGTGCAAACTTTTGTTCAAGAGGCTCTATTAGCAAAACAAAACACTTGATTTTACCTAGCAAAAACGTTATATTTAGAAACATCATTAATAGACAATTCTTATCTAGAGAGGTGGAGGGACTGGCCCTTGGAAGCCTCGGCAACAGCTCCAAGGAGTAATGTGCCAATTCCAGTAGCGATTATGCTAACAGATAAGAGGAGCAGTGAATAAACACTTAAGGGCCTCTTCTTATGCAGAAAAGGCCCTTTTCTAATGCAAGGGAGGATTTTTTATGTTCACGATAGACCTTACAGATAAAGTGGCCGTTGTCACAGGCGGAGCAAATGGAATTGGAAAAGCCATCGTCGACGCCCTGCGTCATTCTCATGCAAAGGTGGCCGTTGTCGATCTACACCCCAGCGGCAGAAATACAGAAAGAGACTTATTTTATATCCAAGCAGATGTCTCCAATAAAGAGAATGTAGAAAAAATGATGGAACAGGTCATCAACCGTTTTGGTAAAGTAGATATTCTTGTTAATAATGCTGGCATCTCAACGATGGATTATCTGGTCGATATCAAAGAAGAAGATTGGGACAAAACGATGGACGTCAATGCAAAAGGAGTCCAGTTATGCAGTCAGGTCATTGCCCAGCAAATGAAAAAACAAGGAACCAGCGGCAAAATGATACATATTGCCTCACAAGCAGGTAAGAACGGCTATCGCTTAATGGGCTCTTACGTCGCTTCCAAACATGCTGTAATTGGCTTGACAAAGGTGATGGCCTTAGAACTTGCTCAGGATCAAATCAACGTAAATGCTGTCTGTCCCGGGATCATTGAAACCAGCATGAAACACCGGGAACGTGTCCTTGGTGGAAAGCTTCGAGGATTAGATGAGGAAGCAATTCGTCAAGAAGACGCTTCACAAGTACCACTCGGACGAACCGGAACTCCCGAAGATGTCGCTTATGTCGTGATGTTTCTTGCCTCCCCATTTTCCGATTATATGACAGGGCAGGCACTCAACATTACAGGCGGCATGACGATGAATTAACAGCACAGGAGGTCATTCAAATGACACAGCAAGCAAAAGGGAACGCATATGCACTATTACCGTTACTTATCTTTATCATGTTATTTATTGGGACAGGTATCGTTACTAGAGACTTTTCCAGTATGCCGATTAATGTCGCGATCATCATTGCTTCAGCGGTAGCACTGGCCATGAACCGCAAGGAAAAATTAAGCAAGAAAATAGAAGTATTTACAAAAGGAGCCGGACACGAGAACATTGTCTTAATGGTCATTATCTTCGTGCTTGCCGGAGCATTCTCAGAAGTGGCAAGCGGCATGGGAGCCGTTGATGCCACAGTAAATCTTGGATTATCTTTACTGCCAGCTAACCTATTAATGATTGGTTTGTTCATCATCGGTTGTTTTATCTCCGTTACGATGGGAACTTCGATGGGAACCGTTGTGGCGCTTGTACCAATTGGTATCGGAATTGCCGAACAGACCGATATTCCGATGGCACTAGCAATGGCTACCGTTCTGGGCGGGGCGATGTTTGGTGATAACCTGTCGATGATCTCAGACACAACCATTGCTGCTTCGCGAACACAAAATTCGGCTATGAGCGACAAATTTAAAACCAATTTTTTTATTGTATTGCCTGGTGCAATCGTCACCGCCGTTATTTTATGGGTAATTACTTCTGGAAGTCATGTCAATAACCTGGAGGATTACTCGTATAATTTTGTTAAAGTGCTTCCTTATCTCACCGTATTGATTGTTGCTATACTCGGTGTCAATGTATTGATTGTCCTGATAGGCGGAATTATTTTTGCCGGGGTGATTGGCTTAATTGACGGCTCCTATACGGGAACAACCCTGATCCAAGCCGCTTCGCAGGGAATCATCAATATGGAAGACATTGCGATCGTTGCCTTATTAATCGGCGGAATGATTGGAATTATTCAACACAATGGCGGGATTACCTTCCTGCTGAATTTCGTTTCCAACAGAATACATTCCAAAAAAGGAGCCGAGTTCGGCATTGCCAGCCTGGTAAGTGTTGCCGATATTAGCACAGCCAATAACACGATTTCGATTATTATGACCGGACCACTTGCCAAAAATATTGCACAAGAATATCGCATTCAGCCAAGAAGGGCAGCCAGTTTACTGGATATATTCGCCGCCTGCTGGCAGGGAATTGTACCATATGGAGGCCAAATGCTTGCCATCGCCAGCCTGGCCTCTATCTCACCCTTACAGGTGATTCCTTATTCTTTTTATCCTATATTGCTTGGGGTATGCGGTATCGTAGCGATATTAACAGGATTTCCGCGAAGTTCGACTAGAAACAAAGCTTAATCACAAAAGAGGTAACAACATGCCACACACCACTGTAGCTGTTGTTACCTCTTTTTTCACTTTACTTTACCTGTTTATCACGAATATATGATACATGTTAAACGACTTGCTGATGCCACCACGAATCAGCAGGCTCATTTAACTATTCGCTTCTGTGTTTCATCTGCTTAAAATTCCTGCCTCCCATGTTAACAGAGGAGATTCTATCCCCACGAACTACATCATCGGCGCTTTTTAAGCTTTTGTAGCAAACAGCTGGAAGTCCATCTTATGGAGAGCCAGAGATATTAGAGGCCGAATTTAAAGCAAATCATCGTTCATAAAATTCATCCTTTTTCCTTTAAGAAACTATTTTTCTGTTACGACAATCATATAATGAAAATGGCCAATTGTCAACAGCTAAATAGGAGAAATCTTCATTCTGTTTAGCTGTTTTATTCGCACCCTTTCATTATGCCTCTGGCTTTCATCGACTAGAAGTGTTCTTACGGACAAAGTTTAGTAATTTGTCTATTAGATTCATTTTTACGGACATAATTTTGCGATCCGGCGGTTTTTTGTCTGTTAGATTCATTCTTACGGACATAATTTTGCGATCCGGCGATTTTTTGTCTGTTAGATTCATTCTCACGGACATAGTTTTGCGATTCGGCGATTTTTTGTCTGTTAGATTCATTCTTACGGACAAAGTTTTGCGATCCGGCGTTTTTTTGTCTGTTAGATTCATTCTTACGGACAAAGTTTTGCGATTCGGCGATTTTTTGTCTATTAGATTCATTCTTACGGACAAAGTTTTGCGATCCGGCGTTTTTTTGTCTGTTAGATTCATTCTTACGGACATAATTCCAAGTTTTTTCTGTTAGAAGGGGTTCTTCATAATCAAAAGTCATCTTGCTACAGCATTCCATCCAAAAGATGATAAAATGAAGACAAACCAGTAATGAAATGAGAGGGGATATCCTATGACCAGCAAAACATTAGTTGTCAATACTGATTTATCGCACCACCTTTTATCCGCAATCCGGTCAGCGGCACCTGATTGGAAGGTTGTCGCAAGTAAAGACAGCAAGAGTATCCAGGAAGATCTGGAACAGGCAGAAATCGTATTGCATTGGAAAAGCGCGGCAGCAAATACGCTCCTTCAAAATAATAACCAACTTAAATGGGTGCAAGCATGGAGTGCCGGTGTCGATAGTTTGCCACTTTCCGGATTGCAGCAAAAAGATGTCATGCTTACAAGCGCTAATGGCGTTCATGCCTTTCCTATCTCGGAGACCATCTTTGCAATGATACTGGGATTGACGAGAAAAATTCATACATATGTGCGTCAACAACAAGAGAAAAACTGGCATAACGGCGGACTTGAATTAGAAATTCATCAAAAAACAATCGGTATTATCGGAACAGGTGCAATCGGACAGGAAACCGCCAAAATCGCCAAGGCGTTTGGCATGAAAACATTAGGAGTCAGACACTCCGGCAAGCTGGTCAACGATTTTGACGGCATGTATCAAACGGAGCAATTGGAACAGGTTCTCAGCCAATCAGACTTTGTCGTGATTACACTTCCACTTACCAAGGAAACTACCCATCTGTTTGGCAAGGAGCAATTTCGACAAATGAAGGATACGGCTTTTTTGATTAATATTGGCAGAGGGGAAATCGTAGATGAAGAGGCATTAATTCAGGCACTCCGAAATAAGGAACTAGCTGGTGCAGGACTGGACGTCTTTGAAACGGAACCCTTACCGGCTGACAATCCACTTTGGGAGATGGATAATGTGATCGTCACTCCACACACAGCAGGAGCCACTGAACATTACACCGAACGTGTAGTAAAAGAAATATTCATTCCTAACTTGCGGTATTACCTTCTTAATGGCATACCTCAAAAAAATGTGGTGGATTACAAAAAGGGATACTAAATGATCATCTGTTTTCCCTAACGAATTTATGATGATAGGCGGGGTCAGCTTGTCTGTTGTAACCTGCTACATGGTTTCCAATAAAAAGTTGCTGGACACATAAGTACCCAGCAACTTTTATATTCGATTTAAAATATAGAACCTAAGTTTTGCAACAAACGTAGTAAAACCTCCGTTAGCCTAGAAATAATAATCAATAATGAAAATGATAGCAAGAAATAGGAGAGCAATAATAATTGTCCATAAGATTGTTTTCGTTGGTATTTTTATTTTATCTTCCTTTGTTTTCGTTTGTGCATTTAGAAAGACCTTTGACCACAAAAAGACAAGATTCCCAAGGATGAGAATGATAAATGCCAGACCAAATTCATTAGCGGCAATGATATCATAGATCACCCATATAGCTAGTGCTACAGTATAAACCATAAATCCATTCCTTGAAGATTTCAAATGATGACTGTATTCCATTTCGTCCGGTTTACTTAATTTCATTTGACGTCCTCCTCCACAAAAACAAATAAATGATCTACTGTAGTATGAAGATTCTTTGATAATTTAAACGCCAGACTAAGAGTGGGATCATACTTATTATTCTCAATAGCGTTAATCGTTTGCCTTGTAACGCCACATCGATCGGCAAGTTCTTCTTGAGATATTTTCATTTCTTTTCTTATCGTTCGTATCGAATTTTTCATAAAATAGGTTCACCCTTAAAGTAAAAAACTTTTTACATATCCATGATAAAATGCCATCAATTTATTGTCAAATACATTTTACTAATGATTGCTTCCATTTATAAAAAAGACCACAGAATTCTATCATTCTGCAGTCCCATGTCATTCCCTATTCTCCCCAAAGCTCCTCACTGTTCCTCACTAGTTCATAAAGCAGTTTCGTTCCAAACCCAGAGGCACCTTTATTCCCGTCAGGAAAGAACTTGGAGGTGTTGGCCATATCAATATGAATCCAATTGGTCGCGGCTTCGACAAAGTGTTCAATGAATAAGGCAGCTGTAATAGAACCACCAAAAGGAGTGCTGCTCATATTGGAAATGTCCGCAACTTGACTGGCCAAATAACGCTTATAATCCTTTTCAAGTGGAAGCGGCCATACAAAATCTCCACTAATCTGGCCATATTGATACAACTTGGTTACAATCTTTAGATCATTACTATAAATACCAGCCATCTTTAACCCTAGTGCCTGACCCACATTCCCAGTCAAGGTAGCAATATCAACAATTTGCCGAATTCCTTGACGCTGCGCATATAAAATGCCATCCGCAAGAATCAGCCTCCCTTCTGCATCAGTATTACCTACTTCCACACTTGGTCCGTCTTTATATTGAATTACATCTGATGGCAGATAAGCATTCGCACCGCTAACATTGGTAACCAGTGGTAAAATAGCTTGAACATGACACGGCACCTGACTATCGGCCAATAATTTCATCGCTCCAGTCACTGCCGCAGCACCACCTAGATCCATTTTCATTTCCCCTATGGCACTGCCTGTTTTTACATTCACTCCACCAGAGTCAAAGGTGACGCCCTTACCTACTAATGCCATGGCATCCTGTTCCGCATTTTTCAAGGTGAGAATGGCAACACAAGGTTGATACACACTTCCCTTACCTACCGTCTCCACGGCATAAAATCCTGCTTGTCCCAATTCTTGTTGTGAAACAATGTTCACTTCGACATTTGTATCAGCAAACAATTTTTTTAGGTAATCAGCATAGCTTTCCGGATAAAGCATATTGGCTGGTTCATTACAAATATCACGTGCCACATGAACCGCGTTGGCAATCCTCTTCGCCTCGGAAGCATGCTCCTTGTACTGGTCCGGTAACTCCATTACGACCGTTTCTTGGCGTTTATCAGAAAGATAGCGATCAAAGTGGTAATCTGCTTTATAAAAACCCTCTAGAAAAGGGGTAACATTCATTTTTTCACTGTTCTCCTGATCTAATTGAAGTAGCTCGACTTGCTGTTTTTCACAAAATGCATAACAAGACTCGCCAAGCCCTACCCAATCTTGATTAGATATCTCGTGTGAAGACGTAATACGGACAAATAGTTCATCGATGGCTTCATGGTAACAATGAAATAATGTACCAAACTCGTCAATATCACGTTTCTGAAGTTTATTTGGTAATTCCTGCTTGTTTTGATAAAATAGTAATTTGGCTTTCATGTCATCCTCCTATTTAATATAGATGACAAGCAACCTTATGCCCATCTTCTATACTTGTATTTTGTGGTACTTTTTCTTTGCATATGTCCATTGCAAACGGACAACGCGTATGGAATTTACAACCTTTAGGCGGATTCGAAGCACTTGGTATTTCTCCTTTAATCGTAATCCTTTCTTTTTTTGATTCTCCTAATTGTGGTACAGAAGAAAGCAACGACTGCGTATATGGGTGCTTCGGATTTTTGAATAATTGTTCTTTGGTTGCTACCTCCACTAGATTCCCTAAGTACATAACCCCTATTCGATCACTGATATGTTCTACTACACTTAAGTCATGTGAAATAAATAAATATGTTAACTGGAATTCCTCCTGGAGATCGACTAACAAATTAAGCACCTGTGATTGAATCGACACATCCAAGGCAGATACGGCTTCATCAGCGATAATTAACTCCGGATTTAATATCAATGCCCGTGCAATACTAATACGTTGACGTTGGCCACCGCTAAACTCGTGGGGATATTTGTTCAAATGGTAAGGACTCAGTCCACAGATTTCTAATAACCTTTTGGCTTTTTCCTGTTTCTCGGCCTTAGGCATCTGTGGATAGTGCACATCTAATGGTTCCATAACAATATCCTTCACTTTCATTCTTGGGCTTAGAGAAGCAAATGGATCTTGAAAAATCATCTGCATGCGTTTACGATAGGATTTCCATTGTTTCTCTGACAATTCCGTCAGATCTTGCCCGTCAAAAATAATCTCCCCTTGATTGGCCTTGATTAAACCATTGATCAATCTTCCTGTGGTAGACTTTCCACAACCAGATTCACCTACCAGACCAAAAGTTTCCCCCTTATTAATCGAGAAGTCTAAGCCATCTACTGCACGGACAAATCCTGTCGGCTTGAACCACTTTTTTCCGATTGGGAATTGCTTGGTTAATTGTTTAATCTCTATAAGAGAGTTCTCGCTCATAAGCCTCCTCCTCTCCTGTTGACTCGAGCCAGCATCTTGATTTTCCATACTTAGATGGAAGAAGGTCTGGTTCCTTCTGTCGACAAATATCCATGGCATATTCACAACGCGGGGCAAATTTACAGCCTGTTGGCATATTGCGAGGGCTCGGTACTGTTCCAGCAATGGAGAATAGTTTTCGCTTATTTGCTCCTATTTTTGGAATTGATTGAATCAATCCTTTGGTATAAGGATGTCTTGCATCTTCAAACAGCCTGTCCACTGGCAGCTCTTCAACCACTCTACCAGCATACATAACGACCACTCGATCACAAATCTCGGAAACTACCCCTAAATCATGGGTGATAAACAGCACACCCATATCTGTTGATTGCTGAATATCTTTCAGTAATTGCAAAATTTGTGCTTGAATTGTTACATCAAGTGCGGTAGTCGGTTCATCCGCGATTAATAAAGAAGGATGGCAAGAGATTTGCATAGCAATCATCACCCGTTGTAACATTCCACCAGATAGTTCATGTGGGTATCCTTTCATAATATCTGCAGCACGCGGAATACCAACAGACTCTAACATCGATATCGCATGTTTATGCGCTTGATCCTTCGAATAATTCAAATGTAGCATAATAATCTCCCTCATTTGCTTACCCACCTTAACCACTGGGTTCAATGAGGTCATCGGCTCTTGAAATATCATGGATAATTCCTTTCCACGATACTTACGCATTGCAGACTCTTTCAAGGAAAGTAAGTCTACACCTTTATAATTCACATCACCGTCGATTATTTTCCCAGAAGTCCCTTGTAAGAGTTGCATAATAGACAAAGATGTCACACTCTTACCACTACCCGATTCTCCCACAAGCCCCACTATCTCACCTTTATTCACTTGCAAATCTATGCCATGCAGGATCTTTTGCACTTGTCCATCTTTACTAAACCCTGTCTGTAGATTAGATACCTTTAATAATTGTTCCATTTCGATACCTTCCTTCTAGTCTCTCGTTTTTGGATCCATTATATCTCTAAGTCCGTCTCCCAAAATATTAAAGGCAAGAACCGTTAAGAAAATCATCAATCCAGGAAAGAAAACAATATGAAATGAAGTTCCAATATAATCTCTCCCCATACTAAGCATCGCTCCCCAGTCAGGCGAAGACAATTCTGCACCCAATCCAAGGAAGCTTAAACTGGCGGCAGAAAGAATAGCAGTCCCTACTGTCATCGTAAAATATACGATAATAACAGGGATTGTTTCAGGGAAAATGTGCTTGAAAATCATTCTAATTTTACTAGATCCCATCGATTTCGCCGATTCTACAAATAACATTTCCTTTACCTCAAGCGTTGAACTTCTTACAATTCGTGCAAAAGAAGGCACACTAAAAAAGGCAATCGCAATAATCACATTTTGTAAACCAGGACCCAAGATAGCTACAATGCCAATCGCAAGAATTAAATCAGGAAAGGCAAATAAAATATCACAAAATCTCATAATCAGTTTATCTACCCATTTACCAAAGAAACCACTGGCTAGACCAAGCACAGTACCTACAACCGCACCTATTAAAACAGCTGAAACACTAACTGTCAACGCAATCCTCGTACCAGCAATAATCCTTGATAATACATCCCTGCCATACTCATCTGTACCAAATAAATGGGACCAAGATGGTGCACTTAATAGATTATTATAATCGGGCTCTGTATGATCAAAAGGTGTAATATACGGACCTATCACCACCAATATTAGGAGTATTAAAATGAAACATAACGAAAAAAGTGCAGGTTTCTTTTTCCTCAATAGCTTCCAAAACTCTTTATATCGATTTTCGCCCTGCTCTATCTTTCCTAAATCTTTTTCTTCTATTTCCACTTCATTATGTTGCAATGCCCTTACCTCCTTATTAGCAAGCATTATTCATATCGAATTTTCGGGTTAAACAAGCCATACAAAAGGTCTACAAGCAGATTCACCATAATGAATTGAACCGAAAAAAACAAAATAAGTGATTGTATCACTGGATAATCCCGGTAGTTAATAGAATCGATTAACAGCTGTCCCAGACCAGGAAAGCTAAAAACGGTTTCTACCACAACGGATCCTCCCAACAAAAAGCCAAACTGTAAACCTGCCACCGTAATAACAGGGATTAGTGAATTCTTCAAGGCATGGCCATAGATGATACTATCATTTTTTAAACCTTTTGATCTAGCTGTTCTGATATAATCCTGCTTCAATGTATTAACTAGCGAGGAGCGGGTAAACCTAGCTATCATCGCCATAATTCCAGCACCTAGCGCAAAAGAAGGAAGGATATAACTTTTCAAGCCATCATTAACGCCTCCTGTGGGTAACCACCCCAATTGAACCGAAAACAATTGAATACATACGAGACCCAACCAAAAATTTGGTAATGAGATTCCTGAAACGGCCGTCAGCATACCTAGACGATCAGGGAAACGATCTCTGAACACGGCAGAAATAATCCCTAAGGCTATCCCGATTACTAGCGCCCATAAAATACTTAATAAGGTTAATATTAATGTCGGTCCAAGCCTGTCCGAAATCAGATCGATTACTGGTATACCTGAGCGATAAGACTCTCCTAAATCCAATTGCAATAAAGAAGATAAATATGTAGTGTATTGGACAAGGATGGGATCATTTAAGCCTAATGCGTCTCGTGCATTTTCAATCTCTTCTATACTGGCATCCTGACCAGCCATCAGTCTAGCCGGATCACCGGGAATAAAGTGAATAAACATAAAAACAACAAAAGAAACCACTAACAACAAAGGGATCATCGTCAATAGTCGTTTTATGGTATATTGCAGCATGTTGAACACCTACCTATAAAGGAGTGAGGCCGTCTCCAGCCCCACAACAGATTAATTTACATTTGCATTTCTAATACTAACTGAACCATCTGGCAATACATAAACACCTTCAAGTGAAGAAGTATGGCCTGAGAGAATTGTATCTGTCCCTAAATAAATCCAAGGTACTTCACTATAGATGGTTTCTTGAATGTCTGCATAGATATCTGCTTGAGCGTCAGGATCACTTTCCTGTACGGCCTCATCTATCCACTCAGACACTTGTTGATTATCATAGTATGCAGTGTTAGCCCCGTTTGGTGGGAAAAATTCATTATGGAATAAGGAACGAGTTGCTCCATCTGCATCACCAGAAGAAGGAGACCAACTGACATACCACATTTGCAAGTCAGTATCCTCAGCTGTTTCTGGTGTATAGATCGCATCCGATAAGGTTGCTTCTTCCATGGAACGTATTTCTAAATCAATTCCTACTTGTTCTAACTGTTGTTGAACAAATTGCATTCCTGTACTGGTCTCAGAAGCAGTATTTCCCCAGATTTCAGCAGAAAAACCATCTGGATAACCCGCATCAGCTAATAAATCTTTCGCTTTTTCGATATCTGTTTCAAACAGTTCTTGTTCTTGGTAAAATTGTGTTTGTGAAGACATCGTAGAGCTTAATGGTTCTCCATATCCGTCTTTGACTACCGCAAGAAATGCCTCTTGATCCACCGCAAGATTCATCGCTTCACGCACTTGTGGATCATTAAACGGTTCTTTTTGCGTATTAATAGATACATATCTAGCAATGGTAGAAGGTGTTTCTTCAATTACTAGCTCGCTATTATTTTTTAGTTCCTCCACATTATTATGTGGAACAGGATAAATAAAATCGGCTTCACCTGTCTGCAGCATTGCCACACGGGAACCATTTTCAGGTACAGGTTGGAAGGTTACTTGCTCAACATTAGAATCTGTTTCTCCCCAGTAATCTTCATATTTACTAACTACCATAGAACTACCCTGATTCCATTCTTCAAATTGAAATGCTCCAGTTCCAACAGGATTCATAGGAAAATTATCTGGATCATCCTGAAAAGCTTTTGGGCTTGCCATTAAGATCATTGCAAACTTATTTAACATTGGACTATATGGCTCTGATAAGGTAAATTGGATTTCATATTCACCTAAAACTTCTACATTCTCTACATAACGAGCATTATTAGCTGCTCTTAAATCCTCATTCATAATCCGGTCAAAATTCGCCTTTACTGCTTCCGCATTAAATGGCTCTCCATCATGAAAGGTAACATCTTCACGCAGTTGAAAGGTAAATTTAGAAGATTCATCATTTACTTGATAATCTTCGGCTAGAACAGGTTCAAGTTCCATGTTCTCATCAAAACCTAACAAACCTTCATACATTGACCTTGTACCAAATATAGATACAGTATCTCCTACATCGTGCGGATCGAGTGAAATGAAATCCTGTTCGATCGCAATATTAATATTACTTGGATCAGAGCTGATATCGCCACTTTCTCCGTTACTTGACTCTGCATCATCTTCACTAGAACTACATGCTGCTAATCCTAATACAACAGTTAAAAGCAGCATTCCAAACATCCATTTTATCTTTTTCATAGTGTCCCCCTCTTATAAAGTTATTTTCGTCTCTCCTACCACTTCCCCAGCATCACTAAGTACTTGTGGGGAACGTAATTGATAAAGCCGATCGATCGTTTGCTTGTTTTGGTAATCAAGCTTTTCCAAAATTTCAGCGACAAGCAAAGGCCAAAGCAACTCGGTCCCACTCAATACCTTTAAGGCAATGCTGATTTTCTCCTCTTTCAAAGCCAAGCAGTAGACCCCTTGTGCTCCCCCTTTCGCGATAATGTTTTTATCTTGTAACAATGCAGTACAGATGAAATCATGTGACGCTATGATCTCTGGGTTCGCCTGCATGGTGAGAAGAATCTTTTCTAGGGTTTGCTCTTTCTGTTTATCTGCAACCAAGGCAGGATGCACAAATTTTAAATAGGATAAGGCCATGTTTTTTAACGGAACGCCATATACTGGAACACCACAGCCATCTTTACCGACGCTCATTTTTTCCTGTGGATATTCACTGAGTGTCTCAACTTCTGCCCTAATCGCAACTTGCAGTGGGTGGTCAAATTCCCCGTATCCTTCTAAAGGAAGCCCTTTTTCCTTTGCATAAGCCAAGAATCCCAGATGCTTCCCTGCACAGTTGTGCAGTAACCGACGCTTTTCATTCCCTTTACAAATGTAATCGATTTTTGGTTCTTCATTTAAAGGATAACTCGCTCCACAAATAAGTGCCTCTTCGCTAAGTCCTACTTTTTGGATCAGTGATTGCAAGCTTTTTTGATGGTAAGTCTCTCCTCGTTGTGAAGCACAAAAGAGAGCCATTTCGTCACTTGTTAATTGATACTTGTCGCCAATATCTAGCTCGAACGCTGGGATTGCCTGAATCGGCTTCATTGCCGAGCGATAGAAAATAGGGGTATGCTCGACCTCTCCTTTGGCATACATAACCTCTTTATTCTGATTTAAAATACAAATAGCACCTTCATGCTTATTCTCTAGCGTTCCTCCACGATATTCTTCTGCAATTATTGTACTCATTTCGTTTCACCTTCTATAAAATAATATGATCGATAAAATAGTTCTTCATATGTATAGCCGCCCCTAGTATAATTCCCTCATCTTTACTGTTGGTTATCTGTACATCAAAAGTGCCGTGCGCAAGATTCCAAATCGTGGAAGGGTATTCTTTCAGTAATTCCTTTTGAATATAGGGGTGATTCTCAATAAGAGATCCCGATAAAATAACTACATCTGGATTATAAGAACAAACCGTATTATTAATGGCAATCGCAGCATACTTAATTGCCTTATCCACTAAATTCTTCGCCCAAACCTCTCCCTTTTCTATTTCATTGATCAGTTCGGTAATTGTTGCTACATTTTTTACCTTTGCCGCTTCATTTAACAGGAATGGTTCTGCGATATAGGTTTGCAAACAACCGAAGTTACCGCATGGGCAGTATGTACCATTAGGATCTACAATCGTATGACCAATTTCTCCGGCAAAATTAGATTTACCACGATTAATCTCATTATGACTGATCAAGGCAGAACCAACACCACTGCCAAAACCGATAACTGCCAAATGCTCCACACCATCATCTGCTAGTTTATATTCGGATATCGCCTTCATTTTTAATTCATTATCGACTTGTACCGGAATACCTAACTGCTCTTGGATTTTTTCTTTCAGAGGATAGTTCTTCCATTGTAATTGAACCGAAAACTCCACTATCCCTTCCTCAGGTTCTATAATGCCCGGCAACCCAACACATAATCCTAAAATATGATTATCTGCTAGCTGGAATTGCTTCTTGATCATCATAATTTCTTCTTTGATCTGCTGAATCACCAATTCTGGCAGTGGTTCTTTTAACGCTACAGTTTTTTTGAAGATCATCTCCTCATCAAAGTTCATTAAACCAATTCGCAAACCAAAAACATCTAATTCAACCCCAATGAAGTAGATACCATTCTTATTTAAGGTAAAGTAATTTGCTTTTCGACCAACTTGTTGTCGATCCAGTGCCACTTCTTCAATCAAATGTTTTTCACTCAGCAATGCTACGATACGCGAAGCAGATGTGGCACTCATTTTCATATACTTAGAGATTTCTGCCCGAGAAATTGGTCCATGATCGGAAATCAGCTTTAGAACCAACCTGACATTTTCATGTTTAAGAAAATTATGATTTTTAACTTCCATATCCATCCCCTTATTAACAAATTGGTATAAATTAAAGTAAAAACACTTCAAAAAAACCAAAATTTAACGATTAATTCGTTTATACACCATTAATTTCTCCACAATTGTTATAAACAGATTAATTTAATTCGGTTAATTTGTCAAATTTTTTTGAAAATTGTCTGTTTTTATTTAAGATAATATGATGATCATTTAGTGGGGTTAAATCTTTATGTTTTTTATTTCAAAAAATTAGGGGTGGACATACTTATACTGGAATTGTTACAAAGACCAACTCTAGTATAATGATTGTGTCTTTTTACATCTATATAGTTGAAAGATAATCTGACAATCTTTCAATTAATGGGTAGAAAACTGTTTTTCAGACTACCTCTGGTAATTGTAAATATTAGTTCTTTTGTTAATTAATAGATTTGTGAAATTTTCTGAGATTAGCTTTTCAAAGATAGCCTTTTGCCATTAGGAAGGATAGATGTAATAGTAATCAACCAAGTCGCTGTACTACGTAGTATTTTGGACAGCGTTTCGTGTGTTGATTGCTTTCTTTTTAGTATCGGCGAACAGTTTTTTTACACTTTTTTGAGAACAATCATATGGTTACTAATGAGCGCTTGTTTTCTTTTACTTGTAAGTGGATGCAGGTCAACAGACTTATTTGGTATTTTCACAGCCATCGAGGCATCGGCTATTTGTGTGGTATACGCCTTATTCTTGGCATTAGTATATCATCGCACCTTGACAATCAAACAATTACCCGCCGTATTGGTCAAAGCAGTCGAAATGTCTGGTGTTGTGATGCTGCTTATCGCGGTTTCATCGATGATGTCATTCGCGATGTCATTTACCGGTATTCCGGGTGCTCTCAGTCAATTTATCCTGAATTTATCTGCCAACCCTATTGTGATCTTATTGATGATTAATCTCATCTTGCTGCTAATCGGTATGTTTATGGATATTGCACCAGCTATTCTGATATTCACACCGATCTTCTTACCGATTGCGGAAGGGCTTGGCATTGATCCACTACACTTCGGGATGTTCTTTATCTTGAACTTGTGTATTGGTACGATCACACCACCAGTTGGAACTGGGCTATTTGTCGGGGCAATGGTTGGAAAAGAAAAAGTAGAGCATTTGATTAAACCATTGATGCCATTCTATATAGCGATGTTTGTGCTATTAATGGTGATCACCTATATCCCGGAGATCAGTCTGTTCCTTCCTCGAATGCTTGATTTGTAAAACAAAATCTCACAACTCTATCTAAGGTGGATGGGTTGTGAGGTTCCTGTCTTTGTTAAATATCAATGAAAAGGTCACCGCCTTGCGCAATAATCTCATCGGCGCCACACAAAATCACCAAAATTTCTGTTTCAGGAAGTCTGTCATCTGTCATATCATGACAACACCTTTCCAAACTTTTTTTCGTATAAGTCTCGAATCCATATCTTTACTGGCTCCTTTCATTGTTGTGATGGAACAGGCATATTCTTGATTAAACTTTTTGGTGTCATTCTCTGTTCTTTGGCCATTTGAATATCCAGTTGATTCAAACGGTATTTTTTCGCTTCTGCCCAGACTCTAGACATGTATTGAATCCTGTCTCCTTTTGGTATAATATAGCTTTAATGGAAAACAGATAACCTCCATCAAACAAAAAAATAACATGGGGAAGGAAGAGAATAAATATGGAAAATAAATATAAAATCATCGGCTATGTTGGGGATAACGAATTACCAGAATTACGCGAAGAGGATGCTCTTAAATTAACCCATATCAATATTGCTTTTGGGCATGTAAAGCACAATGAAATCAGTATCACTCATTTAAAACATCTGGATCAATTGAAAAAAATCAAAGCGATCAATCCAGCAATTACTATTTTGCTCTCAGTGGGCGGCTGGAGTGCGGGTGGATTCTCTGAAGCGGCTGCTACTGCTGTTGGAAGAGAAAAGATGGCAGCAAGTGCTGCACGCATTGTAAGCGAGTACGAAGCCCTAGATGGCATTGATTTGGATTGGGAATATCCATGTTATGACGAAGCTGGTATCGGTTCGTCTCCAGCTGACAAAGAGAACTTCACCTATCTTTTACAACAAATCAGAGAAGCATTAGATGGACTGGATAAACATGCCTTACTAACCATCGCGACAGGCGCCGATCAATATTATATCGATGGGACAGAGATGGATAAGGTTGAGCAGTATCTAGATTATATTCAACTCATGACCTATGATATGCGTGGCGGATTTCAAGTACTTACCGGACATCATACCAACCTCTATACACCAACAGGAGATTTATTCCGGATCAGTGTCAATCAATCCGTCCGTTTATTTGTCGAAGCAGGTGTGCCACGCCACAAGATTGTCATTGGTGCCGCCTTCTATTCCCGTATGTGGAAGGATGTACCGAATAAAAACAATGGTTACTTGCAAATGTCACCCGGTTCTGGAGGTTATGGTCCTTCCTTTACTGAACTTGCTTCAGATTATATCGATACCAATGGATTTACTCGATTCTGGGATGACGAAGCTAAGGCACCATTCCTATTTGACGGTAGTACTTTTATTTCCTATGATGATGAAGTATCGATTACGCATAAATGCCACTATGTTCATCTGGAAGGATTAGCTGGCATTATGTTCTGGGAATATAAGTGTGATAAGACGTATCGGTTATTGGATGCGATGCATAGGGCAAATAGTTAGCAGAGGAAAGCCCCGTGGCGAATTTTCATTACAAACACAATCAGCCTGAATTCATATCAATAATGAATTCAGGCTTCATGATGTACTGTTCTTTTTTGTTTATTTCAATTTTAACTCAATAATTTCTTTTCCCCGTTCTATTTTTCCTTTTTGCGCAACGGCCTGCTCTTCGATCTTATCGACAAAATTGGTGAATGCTAGAACAGTCGTCGTCTTTTTACCCTTCTCCTCTATTAGAGCTAAATCAAAATCACCTATTTTATCGTTGACTTGCAATCTGTCACCTTCACTGACCTCGATATGGAATCCTTCTCCTTTGAGTTCAACCGTTTCTAGACCTAAATGCAAAAGCACTTCCACACCTTCATCCGTTATCAGTCCAACAGCATGTTTTGTAGGGAAAACCTGGGCCACTTCACCTGCTATAGGAGAAAATACTTCTCCTGAAGTCGGAATAAAGCCTACTCCTTCTCCCATCATTTTTTGCGAAAATACTGGGTCAGGGACTTCTTCTAATGGAATAAGTTCACCGTTTAAAGGGCTATAGATGGTAAGTTCTTTCTTCTTTTTCTTTTTATTAAAAAACATATATTCAACGCCTCCGTTTGTATCATCTTATCAATCTATCAGAGGTTATTACGGACAAAGTGGCGTTTCCCTTCCTGTTTAGTCCGTAAGATCAAACTTTTTAAATATGCACTACAAACAACCGATTGACCTGTTTACCTGATTAACTTAATCTTGTTGACAAAGTTTCTTCACAGTATGCAGCATGACCTCTATACCTTTTTGCAAATCTTCATAGTCAGTCCACTCATCAGGGTGATGACTAATCCCATCTTTACTTGGTACATAGATCATATTTGTTGGCACGTATTCTGCGGTGATCATCGCGTCATGACCCGTTCCTTTATTGATAATCATGCTGCTATAATTTAGCTGCTCACATACTTCTTCCATTAATTTCACAGTTTCTTTATCCATAACACTTGGAGGAGTAGGATTTGGATACCCAATTCGAGCTCTCTCTGTTATTTCCACTTTCACATTTGTGTCCATTTCAATAGTTTCCACAATCTTCTTGAGTTCCTCTAATACGTCTACTTTATCTAGAATAGCTTTATCCATTGTTCGGATTTCCACTGATATTTCGGCAAATTCAGGTACATATTGATTGGAGTTTGGGGTCACATTAATCATGCCAACTGTCCCGGTAATCCCATCTCCTAGTCCCTTTACCAGTTCATCCAGTGCCAATATAAATTTAGAGGCAGCAATTAACGCATCTTGTCTAGTATCCATCGCAGCAGTCGAATCTTCAAATTTACCATGAAAACGAATCATATACCTGCCAATTCCAGCAAGGTATTCAACTAATCCAATATCTGTTTGCTGTGCTTCCAAGTTGGGACCTTGCTCGATATGAAGTTCCAAAAATGATTTAACCTGGCTCATCTCTCTCTTAGCAGCTTCTAAATCAGGTTCCAAACCATAATTTTTCATTGCTTCTCGTTTGGTTTCGCCGAATCTATTGGTCGCCATATCCAATTCTTTTTCGGTAAGTGTACCTACCATTGCCCTTGAATTTGAAACCCCACTTCCTGGGCCAAAGGTTTCTCCTTCTTCCGCGTTCATGGCAATGATCTCTATCGGATAGTCGTTCTCTATATGATTTTCTTCCAATACACGAAGCGTTTCTAAAGCGGCAATCACCCCTGCTGTTCCATCAAAACGACCACCATTTACGACAGAGTCATAATGTGACCCGATAATAATCGTTGGCGCATCAGGATTTTTACCTTCTCGCTGGCCAAATACCGTTGCAAAGGCATCTTCATATACGTCAAGTCCGATTTTTTCCATTTCTTTTTTTAAGTAATCTTTTGCCATTTGATCCTCTTTACTGTAGGAAGATCTTGTCACACCCTTTCCTGGAGTGGATGTGTACGTTGCTAATGTTTCAATATCATTGATGATTCTATCTAAATTTGTATGCATGATGTTTCCTCCATTTAAATCTGTTACAACTAACTGATTGCCTCCCCTTATTCCTTGGTTAATAAAGAAGCTGCGTCCTCATCTACAATTACCACAGCATTTTCACAATTTCTCAGAACACTTGCAGGGCAATCAGGAGTGACCTCTCCTTCCACTAAATCCTTCACTGCTTGAGCTTTATGCTTACCGGATACTAATAACAGTACTGTTTCTGCTTCTGTGATCTCTTTTAATCCTAATGTCAGCATTTCAGTTGGTGCTTCTTCACGCGTAATACCATACTCTTTCATCGTTGATTGGATAGTAGACTCATGGTGCTCTGCTAAAAACATCGTGGTATCAAATGGTGTACCTGGCTCATTCGCTCCCAGATGGGCATTAGTCCCCAAGCCTAGCAACTGAATGTCTCTAGGATACGTTGCTAATAACTCTTTATATCGCTTGATTTCACTCTCTACATCGTCGGTCGAACCATCCATCAAAAAGAGATGTTTCGGTTGTTGCTCGATATTATTGAACAACCTTTGGTTCATGAAATTTCGAACCGTATAAACAGCATCTTTAGGTCCGATGTATTCATCCAAGCTCATGATTGTTGCATCGCTAATATCTAACCCTTGATTGATCGCCTCAACAAGATATTGAAATAGCCCCTTTGGTGTCCCCCCCGTATTTAAAGAAACAACTGGTGATTCTTTTGTTTCCATTACTTTCTTGATTTGTTCAAATCCTTTTTGTGACATTTCTTCATAGTCTTTTACATAAATTACTTCCATATTATTCACTAAAATATGCTGTATTTTAGTGAGTTTTCCCTCCTTCTATTTTCATTTATTTTCTATCGGAAATGGATTGCTCAGCACTCTCCATTCCAATATACTAGGCATTTTTTACGGCACTTTTCAATGCTCGAGCCGCTTGTTCCACTTTTGCTCCATACACTATTTGAATATTATTTTTATCAATGACTACTATCCCCATTGATCCAGTTCGTTTCACCTTAGCTTCGTCGACTAAACTCGTATCTTCTAAAACTAACCTTAATCTGGATATACAGTTATCAATGTCAGTAATGTTTTCTTTTCCACCGATCGCCTCCATAATTTGGACTCCTAAGTCATCCTTATCCATCGTGCTTTCAGAGGCACTCTCCATGGTATCTTCGTCTGTATCATCATCACCATTACTATCTTCTCTTCCTGGTGTCTTGATATTGAATTTCTCAATCACAAACTTGAATACGAAATAATAAATGACAGAATAACATAAACCGACAGCAACAATGATTGGCCATTTCGTATAGGTACCTTGTAATATACCAAATATCGTTAAATCGATTAATCCCCCAGCGGCATTCCCGACGGCCACTCCAAATAGGGTCATTAACATGAAGGATAGCCCGGCCATAAGAGCATGGAATATCCACAAGATTGGAGAAATAAAAATAAAGGCAAACTCAATCGGTTCGGTAATACCCGTTGCAAATGTCGTTAATCCAGCTGCAATCAACATCCCTTTCACTTTTCTGCGTTTTTCAGGCTTAGCCGCTTTGTACATCGCAAACGCTGCGGCAGGAAGTCCGAATACTTGGAATGCATGAACACCTTGTGATAGAAAACGTGTTGCGTCTCTCATGATACCCATATCAGGATTATCCAAAGACAGCTGTGCATTAAATATGTTGAGTGCACCGGATACTAATTGACCATCAATCTCCGCGGTACCTCCAAATGGAGTGAAGCGAAGCAGCTGATTCAATACATGGTGTAAACCGGTTGGAATTAATAAACGCTCTGAAAAACCATAAAGAAACGTTCCAAATGCCCCTGATGTACTGATTAAACTACCCAGACTATTAATTACCTCATTAAAATATGGCCAGATAAAATACATCACAATTGATACAAATGGCATAGTCGCGATAATCATAATGGGAACAAAACGGTTGCCACTAAAGAAACTGAAAGCCGCTGGCAGTTGCTGTGTATGAAATTTATTATGAATAAACGCTGTCCACAATCCTACCAAAATCCCACTAAAAATACTCATTCGGAAGGTAAACACACCTAGTACGGTTTCATAAGCAGATGAAATTTGGAATGCTTCCACTTCCGAGTGACCCTGATCCATCAAATATTCTACAGAAGTTGTTGCACCAGTTATGCCGTTTAATTCTAATAGAAAGCTAATTACGACATTAAATAACATAAAACCTATAACAACAGCAAGCCCCGCTATCTCTTTGTCGTCTCTCGCTAAACCAGTCGCTACCGAAATAGCAAATAGAATTGGTAATAAACTAAACATCGTTGAAACAATCGCTTGGACTCCATCTATAAAGGTTTGTACGTAATAGGCCTCAGATATGGTTTCTCCTACAAGACTTGGATTTTGCAAAATAGATACAATCCCTAAGAGTAAACCGGAAGCAATAATTATAGATAGAGGACCCAATAAAGTTCTCCCAAACTTTTGGATCATCGTTCTCATGTCTGAATGTCTCCTCTCTCCAGTAGATACAATGATAATAAAATAGTATTTTCCACACTAAATCAGTGGTGTTGCACAGTTAAAACAGGTATACAAAGATCTTGCTTAAGTACACGATTTATTCAACAGCTTTTTTAAATACATAAACAATACCTCCTGATCAATTATTAAATACAACTTTAACACTTATTAAAAACAAAATCAACATACATGTATTATATTTGTATTAAATATATCAATTTCATTGGATACATGTTATATTTATAGATAGTATTGGAGAAAGGTTGGGTTTTCATGTGGAATAAATCGTTACCCTTATATAAAGAGGTTGCCAACAAAATAAAAGAAGACATCATCTCTTCACAACTAGTTGCTGGAGATATGATACCTTCTGAGGCAAAGCTTTCGGAGATGTATCAAGCAAGTAGAGTCACTATCCGACATGCGATCAAATTACTAATAGACGAGAATTTACTTTATCGAATTCACGGAAGTGGAACCTACATAAAAAAAAATAAAATGGAGTACGATATTTTAAATATGGAGAGTTTTACTGCTGAAATGATTGAGAAAAATACAGATTTTTACAACGAAATCTTGGCATTCAATTACACACTCCCTACTCCATATATCCAAAGCCTATTAAAACTTGATGATGATGAAAAAATCTTTTTTGTTAAAAGACTACGCTATGTCAATGAGGAACCTTATATATTAGAAGAGTCTCATATACCAGCAAAACTTCTTCCTGAATTATCTGTTGATATTATGAGACAATCCTTGTATGAACACATTCACAAAAAAGGTTATCAAGTCAGCCAAAGACAGGGTGAGTTAGAACCAATCATGCCTGATAATGATTTGATTGAGTTATTCCAACTAGATAAGCAAGTCCCTATTCTATTAATGAAGCATCATTCGATATTAAAGAATGATATTATGTTTGAATATACAAAAATATATTTCAACCCTGATAAATATACATTCAAACTAAATTATTCAATATAATAGCTCACACCATAAATAACCTTTGGCATGATTGTAACGGTTATTTATGGTGAATTTAAATAATTTGTACTAAACTCGTATTCATTTTTATAGTATAAATCTTTTCATTAATCGTGTCTCTGATATTGTCATATAAACTGACACTGTTTTTTTAAATGGCATATCTCTAGGTAAGACATTTCTGATAATCATAAAAAAGAATTGGTGTAGTCTGAACCTAAACCACAAATAATCACTTGACCATATTTTTTCTACCCATCAACTAGAAAAAGCCGAATCATTAAACATCCGTGTCTTCTCCATCCTCGTTCGATAATGAGGTGAAGTTAAGAAAGGGCGCCCTTTTTGACATACTAATTGTCCATTCTCCGTTAACCCCTTATCCCTTTTCTCTAAAATGGAGACAAGACGCTGCCGCCATTTATCTAACTTAGATGCGAAGACTGGCTCTTCCGACAAATCTTCACATTCATAGGGGTCATCCTGTAGGTGGAATAGCTGCTCCATCCCTGTACGCGGGAACCAAATGTATTTATAAACACCATCGGTTAGATACTGCATCTCCTGCTCCTCGGCATAACATGTGCTGTGTTCTCCATGCAGGTATTCTCTCCATGGTACTTGCTCCCTTTTTATTAAAGGCACCATACTTTTCCCATCCACGCTTTCCGGTATGGCTAATGAGACACTGTCCAATATCGTTGGCATAATATCTTGCAACGAAACCGGTTCACTTACCTTTTTTTCCATTGGGGTATAAGCATTCGGCAGTTTCACGATTAAGGGGATATGAGCAGATCCTTCGTAAGCATAGGTTTTCCGCCATAAATGATGATCCCCAAGCATATCGCCATGATCAGAAGTAAAAATAATCAGCGTATTATCAAAAAGTTTATTTTTGACAAGGTAGGATAACAGCCTGCCAATCTGGTGATCAATATGATGAATCGAACCATAATACCCTGCCCTGGCACGATGAATCTCTTGATCACTCCTTACACCGCGCCACGTCTCAGGCTTAACAGCATCCTCCTTTACATCGTGCATCGACGCCCACTCACCTACCTTAGCCTTCGGTATAGCGGCGGCCTCTGCATATCGATGAAAATAATAATCTGGTGCATCGTAAGGAGAATGCGGCCTGGTGAAAGAAGTCTTTAAGAAAAATGGCTTACTGGGATCACGACGCTGCTTCAAAAAATCCAAGGATTCATTGATCGTCCAATTGGTAGGATGTAAAAATTCTGGCGCATGATACGGACGAGCCATCCACGAATTCCAACCAATCCCGTGATCAACAATACCATAATCTCCCGTTTTATTTTTATCAAACCATTGCTTGTAATCGGAATAAAATCCGCGATCGATTTCCTGATCGGATTCATCCAAGACTGTTTGATGAAAGCCATTCAACGCTCGCTGTGGCCGAAAGCCCATCTTCCCAACTCCTTGAGTGTGATAACCAGCCTTAGCCAACTCTCCCGGCAATGTATGAGAAAAGCCTACTCCCATTGGTCCTTGACTGCTCCCCACCCCTAATATCCCTGTATGCCATGGGTCCATGCCAGTAAGTAAAGCAGCTCTCGCCGGCACGCAAGAGGGGCTTGGCGAGTAAGCGTTTTCAAATATGGTTCCCTGAGACGCCAGCCAGTCTAAATTCGGTGTTTCTATCACGTCATTGCCATAACAGCCTAACGCGTCCCACCTTTGTTGATCGGTCATAATCAGTAAAACGTTTGGTTGATTCATGTTATTCTCCTTTCTATTCGTTTGTTGAAGTGTTTTTCAATTTGCCAAACTTGTCAAAGTAAATTTATGGTAGACCCACAATTAATCTCCTGCCAACAATGTTATTTCAAATTGTTATATGGAAAAACACTCCTATTTGGCTTTTTTATCATACCTTCTCATACCATAACTATATCAGTAAGCAATCTTTTTTTCACGTATTGTTTCAATAGGCCTTCTCCAAACGCACTGCTTAAAAAAACGAACAGTTATCATTCTCCTAATGCTTCACTTTTAATAATCTGGAAAAATGATAGCATTTATGCTATCATTAACATACTATAATTACAGAGGAAATTTTCTATGAACGAGGCAGCATATCAAATAATATACAAAGGTAACACATCTACTTTCGAGACATATCTTTTACATCAAGCAGAACAAGAATTACGAATTGGTAAGGAAGGAATTTGGTGTAGAATTGCTGATATTTACACTAGACAACTCACTATTATTTCTCTTAATCCGTACCCCGATATGGAAATAGCAGATATTACAGATTTTGACGAAAGTACACCTTCTCTCAAACATATTATAAAAAACACAGAGCATACTAATTTTTACAGATGGGATTTAAAAGGTGGAAGAACTGGTAATCATCGTATTATCTACGACATTCATAACTACCACAAAGTGATTTTGCTTCATTACTTTGACAAATCTTATAATGGTTTAATAAAACAAAGGGATATTCTCCCCGCTGAAAATAACTACGCAAATTACTGTGAGTATGACCCGAATTTATATTAGAAGAGAGGGATTAACATGACCGATTTCTTTAATCGCTACGCTCAAATACGTGGTAAACAACAAGTACAGAGCTTACAATTGGAAGGGAAGATTGCCGCACAGATAAAAACAAAACGACAGCATTTACAATTATCACAACAACAATTGGCTGATCTGGCAGGTGTCCCAAAATCAACGATTGGTCGAATTGAGGCAGGGCTAACCAGTCCTAAAGTAACTACATTGTTACGAATATCACAAGCATTAAATACTTCATTTATCATTGACGGCACTAATGATCCAAAAGATACGACTGTTGGATCTTGAAGACGTTCTATTCGATTAAAAATATGATTCCACACATAAAACAGATAATGACAAGGCGAATCCATCATGTTAATGGATTCGCCCAACATTACTCTTCCCAATATTCGATATCATTCTCTTCACACCAATTGATAGCGATTTGCCGATATTCCTTATCACGATAGTCAAACCATTGTTGCTCCCAACCGAGGTATTGGACTTCATCCTTAAACCGGCGAAAAGCACCTCGACCACGGATCGCACTGGCCAATTTATTTTGGGCGTCACCTTCAGGCATGGCCCAAATAAAGTTCTCCATAATATCATAATCATCAATTTCAAATTGGGTAGGAAACTTTACATATTTATCTTCCTCATCCGCCTCTAACTCTTCCAGAAAATCTTCTTGTTCGGCTCTTGAAAGTGCATAACCTCCATATAGAATGAATTCTCCTGTTTCTCTGTTATAATAACAATCCATTTCATCACTTGCTAGTTCAATCGTCTCTATCACAACATCTAATTTTATCTTCACCCTACTCACCTTCCTGTTGCTTCTGATTCTTTCTCACCTTTTATCATCAATCATATACAAATCAGCCCAAATCTTCTTTTCATGGTCGCGAAAATAAATCCCCATTGTAGCATCTTGATAGATTTCCAGAATAACCGAACGAACCTCGTCACCTCGACGATTTTCTAGTGAAGAAACATTAATTTGTGGGGTTTTCTCATGGTCAACATAAGCAATTTTTCGATAAACCTTTTCCTTGCCTTGCACCACATCGCCAATATGTGAATGTCCATAAAAATGGACTTTTACCGTTTCAGGCAATGGTAACAAAGGATCCCATAATGGAAAAGCACGGTTCCCTCCCGCAAAAGCTCCGTGAGAAACGGTAATCACCTTTTTAGAACTCTGGGCAATCTCCTGTCTCAATGCTAACAAATCATCTTTTGTATAAGGATATTTCTGCTCATTTCCGTGAACAAGTCCATGCGTAGATATCCACTCGCCCGCTGGATCCCCATGATCGGATAGAAAAATAACTTTGTAATCCCCTATGTCTTCGCTAAAGTAAAAGGAGGTTAGCTGATCAATCGTTTTCCATCCTTCTGTGTTTGCCACTGCCTCGTGAAAAAAGACGGGCAGTTGTTCAGAGCTGTCTCTATTGTCCCAGATATAATCGAAATCATGATTCCCTAGCACGAACCGCACTGGAATATTCAAAGGCTTAAGCAAATTCAATTGGATCTCCGTCATTTTTCGCAATTGTTCTTGGTTGTTACCTTCTACCGCATCACCAAGATACCATATGTAATCACAGGTCAGATCTAAAGATTTAAAGTCATCCACCGCTGTCGACAAGCAATACTCCGCCTGTTCCGGCACCGATTGTTGCAGATCGGAAAACAACCACATTCTATATTTCACTTTGTCTTGTAAATGTTCGCGCACGTTGTTGATCATTTTGTCACCTTCCTATTTAACGGCTATAGTTTACGTAATTCATAAATCATCGCCCATCGGTTGTCATAGATAAAACGTCATTTTTTCGTTATTTCCATTATTTTTTGCTTGCCACCTGTATAATCCAGCATATTTCTTAATAGGGAAACTATTTCCTGATAGCGTCTGCGATTGGTTACAGGCAACCCTATCTAGAATATGATTATCAAACAGTTGTTTCTAAGTCAAGCTGCTTCACTTCTTTTCTGTTGTTAAAGGGCAGTTACTAGTATTGATCATGAACATTTCATCGGTTATTGTGTTGCATTGTGATAAGGTTGAATTAAATTATATCAGAAAATATGGATTACTTCTTTACTGATTAAGGATTTTACACCATTTACACGTCTGAAGCAGTAGTTTACTCATGGTAGGCTACCTCAATTTTTCTAATATTTAATAATAGAAGAACTGATTATAATGAACTGTTGTGCTTTAAATGGAAATCGACAGAGGCAATATGTGCGTAAATAAAACCTAAGTAAAAATTAGCCGATTTAGCAAGAGATAACATCAGCATTAACTCAGATAGAGGAAATCTTTAATAGGTCTAAAAGGATTAAAATGTGATGAATAGAGCAACACATTAAATGCTTTAAAGACCATTTTACAATCATTATTTTCTGTAACTTTTATTTTTATTCGCCCCTTCACGAACCATATATGATAAAATAGAACTATAATTAATGAAACGATGGGAAATTAGTCTTGATTTAAGTGATCTATCCCTAAAAATTAGCAAAACACCAACCATCGAGCACCCGTTTATAGAATCTATACTTCTAAAAGTAGACTTGAGTGCAAAGTTACATGAAAAAAATGATATGAAATAAGACAATATTGCTCATTATTTTTAATATGTACGATATTTTAATTATGAAATAACAAGTAATAGAAAAAAACTGGATACATCGGAACAAAAGCGCTTATTTCGAAGGACCATTGATTTTTAATCTGATGCTAACCTTAGGCACATGTAATACCAAGGAGGTTAGTACCTCTTACATAATTCGTTTTATTAAGGGTTAATTTGTGATTTTTATTCTTTAATTAATAGAAAATTTAGGCTTGCATTCTTATGACTAATACCATTTATAGTACAGGCTTTTTGATGTTTGCTGTCGCCTCCTTTTGGGTGCGTGGATTGAAACATTACATATTAAATCTTGTTCCACTATTCCAGATTATTCTTTGTTCAACAATTGAGCCGTATTGCTTACGACTATCTATAAAAAAATATATATTAGAGGAGATTTCAAATGAATATGAAGACAAAGTGGCTTGTTGGTGTTTTACTTATTTTTGCAATAATAAATCTATCTGCTTGTGGCGGATCTAGTAAGTGGGTAGGAACATATGGAGGAACTAGTACTAGTGGGAGCAAGATAGAAATCACTATCGATAAAAATGGGGCTGCTATTTACAATGAAGGTGGTACTGAGTACGAAGGGGAATGGACGGAAAACGAGAATAGTATAGATCTTAATTTTGACGGTCAGGTATCTAATAAATCGGAACCCTTGATCGTTACACTTTCTTCTGATGAACAGTCTATAACGGTTGAATCTATGAACAGTAGTTGGAATCCAGATCTATACCAAAGAAGATGAATCATAAGAAATAAAATACATATATCCATATTGAAGATGTTACAATCACAGTCTGTTTATAATTAGCAATCAGGCGCTTTTGTTGAACAAAGAGCAATCTGGAATATGGCTAAACTGCTGCGATAGTCCAGCCATATTCCACTATAAACACTGAATTCCCCAGCTTACTATTTTATACATCAGGCGCTTAACCTCTTTTCTTCATCAACTCCCAATGAATAAAATCAAAAAAATGAAGTTGGCCAGCCGACTCCTGAGCTAATACTTCAGCCCGCTGAAAGACTTCTTCTGCTAAATCTTCATCGCCTATCTTCATGAAAAAGCGATGCAAATAACCATATACAGCCAATGACTCGTACTCTACCGTTGACTCTAAGGTTTCCTTATCATATCTTCCATAAAGACGATCTTCCCGCTCCCATTCTTTGATGATCCAGTCTTCAAAAGCCATATTGACCTGCTCCTTATTTAGTGCAATTAATAACTGATCGACCATATGCGCCTCCCCATCAAATTGATAGGTCTGGGTAGATAGCTCAAAATACTCCGGATAAAATACAGGATCTCCTGAAGCATTTTCCAAAATCAGACGATTGGCTGCTGCCTCCGGGAAGAATTGAAAGAATGCCGGGATTAAGTAGCTTAATGTGATTCGATTGGCGGTCGTTTGGTATTCCCAATCATAGTAATCCACAAATACATCTTTCCATATTTGTGTCTGTTTGATCACCATCAACAAATCCTCAGCAAGCTCGTCATATGCTGGCTCAGAAAATGTATCACTTGCTTCTTTTAAGACCTTAATGATTCGTACATCATCAATTAAAGCATTCACCTGTGTATTATCTGTCAGTTCCCAAGCAATAAAACTCGCCCCATCACTGGTTTGCACAAAATAATCTTGCAGCAAGGCGACTTGTTCAGCGAAACGATCCTTATCCTCCACCTGTAATAAAAACTCTAAATAGAGCCCTACGCTCTCCGATAGATACTGAGAATCTTCCTGATTGGGATAAGCATGAATCAAACCTTGCTCACTCATGTACGCATCTTCCACCTGCTGTTGCACTGATTCATCCATCGACACACGGCATCCTGCCAATAAAAATAATAAACTAATAAAAAACAATAAAGATTTACGACCAATCAAAGGCTTTCTTCCCTTCCTTTGAATCGTTCCGTCTTATCCCATGTAATGGTCTGTCCTCTAAGACGATTCCATATATAACTCAAGGAGCTGCGGAATAACAAGATAATAAAAAGCTGCGCATAAGTAAAATACATCAGCAGGATAAAGCAAACATTCTTTACAGACACATTGTCATCTACTACTAACGCACTTAATAGTTGTGAGGTATAAACAATATAGCTCATAAACCATAAAATCAAGATCGGCGCGCGCATATCAGGTAAAGTAAAACCTAATAGGCCCATGATGAAGAAGATGTCTGACACCAGCAATAAGACAGCAAAGAATAGATAAGTGAATACATGCTGCAAGGATAAAGCAAAGGTACGACCTTTCCAATGAGACAAATCATGAATCGACTTTTCCAATAAATATAGGTTCCCAGTCAGCCACCGAGTCCTTTGCCGAACAAAAGTCTTTATTTTCTCAGGCTCCTGCTCCCAAGTGCGAGAAGCTGGTACGACAGGTAAATGATATCCCATAGCCGTGATTCTTACCGTTAATTCTGCATCCTCTGCCAATGCCCGTACATCATACTCTCCCAATTCCTGCACCACTTGACGTTTTACCAGCATATTGGTACCTGCTAGTGAGCCTAACCGAAATAATGCCCAGCGTCCGCATTGCATTAGCAGTTGAAACACTTGAAATTCTAGGCCAATCATGCGTGTTAAGGCATTTTTGGCCATATTTTTTGTTTTGACATAACCAACTGCCCCTGCTGCTTTTTCATTGTTTTCAGCTGCTTCCACCAATTTCTTTAAGGCATCAGGTTCTGGTTCATTGTCAGCATCGTATACGGCGAAATAATCAGATTGGGAAATCTTCAAACCATAATTAAGCACTCGAGACTTTCCTTTTGGTTCGCCCATTGGCACAGGAATATGATGAATACTTGAAAAGGCTCGGGCAAATTCATCAGCAATAGCTCCTGTTCTGTCAGATGAATTGTCATTCAATAAATAAATATCCAGCTTACCAGGGTATTGAAGTCTTGCCATTGCCCGCAATGTATCGGCAATTACTACTTCCTCGTTATGAGCTGGTATAAAGATGGCAACGCTAGGATAATGCAAAAGTTCAGGCGCCTCTTTTTTCTTCAGTCGATGCCAGATTCCTGCTATATTAATTGCTGAATAATACATCAGCATCAACCAAAAAAACGTCATAATGATTAATAAGATAATCATGGTTTATTTACGCCCCTATTTGTTGTATTTTTTCAATTCTATCTATCTGCTCCACCCGTACTTGGTATGGTGGGTCGATATAGTTCAAGATTTCTTTTAACTTCTGCTCGATTCGATGAAGTACAATCTCTACTCCGTAATGTTCGGTATCCCGGAGTAATACGTATATCGTTGATCCAGAAGAGGTAATTAAATCAAAGTTACTGCGTATCGATCGGAGACCTGCCTCTTCTATTTTTTCCTGTACTACTCGACGAATCGATTTGCTTTTCTCATCGATGGTCAGTTCTACCAGCCATGCCTGTTTGTTATTTCTTTGCACCGATGCCAACGTCCATTTTGCTTGTTCCTGGAATTCGTTCATCGTTAAGATACTCGTGTTCGGCTGACGTTTTTGTAATTCCTTTACTTGTTTTCGTAAATCCACATTTTCATAACCAAGCCTTTTCGTGTAGTGATTCAAAACCCAAAACATCAGAATAAAGCTGGTGAATAACACGTGATCATATATATATAATAATTGCGTCTCTACTGGTTGATTATTAATAAAGGCCGCTACCGTTAACAATGCCGCATAACCAATAACCATTATAATGGTATATAAGAACACAAAACGTTCATGCATGAGTGCCATATTTAATACAGAAACGATTAACAAACCAACAGCTAATAAGTAAAATGGAAATTGAAAATATAAGATGGCCCAACCATTCGCTAATAATAGAATAATTAACAGACTCATCAAAAAGTTGCGATTCATTCGTACTCCTTCTTTCAGCGAGAATTCTTTTATTCTATTGTACTATAAAAGGACAGCTGTTGAGTAAAAATATCGATTTTTTCTCAAACAAAAAGACTGCATCCTCAAATGCAGTCTATCCTTGTATATCATCAATCTGTTCATCTATCTTTTCGATTCGTTCTTCTTTTTCATCATCATCCAAGTCATCGTTGTTATTGATTTTATCTTTCTGGATATTTAAGCTATTGACTTGAATGCCTTCATTATTTAGTTCCTTGCCAATCTCCAGTGCCTCTTTATCCTTTTTCAGTTCCACATAGCTTCTTCCAGCTAGGTATTTGGCGCGGTCATTATCACTGATATCCTGATAAATGGCGACCACACTGTCAAAGTCTTTGTTCACCCATGCTTGTTCAATGGTTACTTCTGGGGCGTCAGATTCCAGTGCCAGGATGGCTTCCTTAGACTCTTGACCTTCAATCGATTTCAACTTGTCAACGATTTGTACATTATAAGAAGGATCTAGTTGACTGGCCTGCGTTAAGCTCTCGACGGTGCCTAAGTCAATATATTGTTCCACCAAGGTACGCTGCGCTTCTTCATCTAATTGCTCCACACTTTCAAAGCTAGTGATCGCTTCTTCGGTCTTTCCGGTCACTGCCATGCGGTATCCTTCCAATAGCTTGTCATCCTTTGCAAGTTCTGCTTCGAGTGCTACCTTTTCTTGCTCGAGTTCTTCCTGTTGTTGCTGCTGTTGATCATTTTCTGATGTAGTTGCTTCTGCCATTGGAACTACCTTAATCATATACAGCAGTAACATGCCCGCCACCATACCAAGGACAATGCCTGCGGGTACCGTCACTTTCAAGGTGGCATACTTTTGCATTTTTTCTCGCCAAGATTTTTCTTGCTTCTCTGCTTTTGGTTTCTCCACTTTTGGTTTGGTTTCAACTGCTTCTGACACACCTGGCTTTGCCGTTACAGCGACTGAGGCAGATTGATCAATCGCATGACGTAGTTGATCGACGGTCTTTGCTTGCTGAATATCTCGCACATAGGGATAACGAACGGCCAGCTCGTTTATGTTGCTTTGCTTAATATCGGCATAACGGACGCCAGTCAAAATGGAAGCTGTAAGCGACCTCAAATCCCGTATCACCTGTTGGTTGGTTAGCTCATCAGTAGATAGTACAAAACGGATCCCTCGCTGGGCAAATTTCACATCCCCTTGCTGATTGACGTATATATTATCTGGGTGAATCATCGTTGTATATTGGGTGCCAACCAGCCTTGCCACCTCAAGTATATTTATGGCGACCTTGCGTCTTAATGAGCTGTCGGTGGAAGAAAGGCTTGACAAAGCGGTATAGTCTTGTGGTTTCTTATAATAAATACGCACGATGTCATCCTCTACGGTATAGCGCTGGACATCGAAGAAAAGGGCATCTTTTTTATTTAATTCATCCAGCTGTTCTGCTTCCATCACATTGGTTTGTGACTTAGGTATTTCATAGATAACCTGGTCTACTTCTTCTTTTATATAGCCGTTAATACCTTGCAATCTATTCACCTCCGTAAATTAATTATCCTTGATAAGCATGGATAAATGCCTTCATTCGCTCGGTATAGGAACGGTTGACCTTTGCTGTGGCCTGCATTACCTTCGCTATATTCGGATAGCGCTTATCGGGATTGGTATTAGTTAATTTCATAATCATCTGGGCAAAATGTTTGGGCAGTCTTTCCCTCAAAATCGTTTCATGATCACTTGTATAAATATTCTCTCCATTGCTTGTCAGGTAAAAAAGGACGGCACCAAGTGAAAATAAGTCTGAGCGTAAATCGACGACACCATCCTCGAATTGCTCCGGTGCGGCATAACCAATCGTGCCTAATGCCCTCACCTGTCCAACAGCATCAACGGGAGCGGTAATACCGAAATCAACCACATAAACGGTATTATCCTCGCCAAGCAAAATATTAGATGGTTTCATATCACGGATCACCAGAGCTGGATCATGATCATGAAAAACGCGAATAATCCCCGCGAGTTGTCGCGCAATCTCACTAATTTCCTGCCAGGTAAAGGTTCTTCCTTCCTCCTCCATCAAGTCGGACAGGCTTTTTGCTGCAAACTTCTCGATCACTATCGCCTTGTAATGGTTATGCACGATGAATTTATCAAATAGCTTAGGAATGCTGGGGTGATCGATGGCCGCCAGCGTGGCAGCTTCATTATCAATCTGTTGATTAAATAGGGTATCTGGACTTTTGACAACCTTTAATAATGCCTGCTTTCCACCTGGTGTCTTCACATGGTAGAGAAGGGAGGTACCACCTGATGTTAGGTACTCAAGGATCTCATATTTGTCTTGGATAAGCTCCTGCTTTTTCCACATTGCTACCCCTCCGTTCTAGTCTCCATATGGACGGTTAGAATAGATACATCATCTGTCGGATGTTTGTCGTCCTTCGCCACGTGATAGAAATGATCCGTGATGGCTTCTAGTGTTTGCTTCTTTTCCAGCTGGGCCGTCCATTGCTGACTCAGCTCTTCTTCGGTAAACAAGCCATGGAACCCATCTGTACATAACAAAAAGTAATCCACATTCGTGAAGGTACCTGATGCCGTATAAGGCTTTACATCCCCTTTAATCCCCATACACTGTGTTAAATAATGGGCCTTATCGTGAGACTTAGCCTCCTCGGTTGTCATCAGCCCTTTCTCCACCTGCATCGAAGCGAAGGAATGGTCGACCGACAACTGCACGAACCTTTTTTCCTTATTCAAGTCAATCGTATCTCCATTTGGTTCTTCCAAATCGGTAATTTGCGCGCGATAACGATAAATACGTGTATCACCGATATGACAAATAAAATACTGATCATCGACAACCATCAATACGCTTAAGGTAGTGCCAATATCTTTCTGTTCCCGTCGGCCGATCTCCATCAGTTGTGTATTAATTTCAGCAAACAGGTCAATGATTTGTGCTTTACATGCCGGCAAAAAGTCAGCCGGTTTCTCATTCATCCATACCATACTGCGCCACCATTTTAATACGTAATCAACGGCGAAATAGCTGGCTGCATCACCAAGCTCATGACCGCCCATCCCATCTGCTATCACAAAAAGATGGACCGCTTGGCCAGTTGATAAGTTTTCGCTCGAGACGCCGATCGAATCTTGATTCGGTCGGTCTGTGCTTGGCCTGAAACTAAATTTACCCTGCTGAACGTGCGCTTTCATCTCTGTATTCGTCATTCTGTCACCCTGTACGTGTAGACCGTTTTGCCAATTTGAATCGTATCTTGATCGGACAGTTCATGGATTTTATAAGGAATGATCTTCTCTGCATTCACATAGGTACCATTTTTTGCACCGAGGTCCTTGATGCCATACGTGTCCGACAATTTGACGAACTCAACGTGCAAACGAGAAATGCCGACTCCTTTTTCAACAAAATCGGTACCTTTCTCCGCTCGGCCGATGGTAAAGCTGTCTTTATCTAATTGGATTTCTTCCTCAATGCCATCGCGATCCACCGTTAGATAATTAACCACTGCTTTCTTATTCGGTTTCGGGGCGACTTTTTCTTCATCTAATAACATCGTTTGGTCGTTCGATGGTATCTCCTCTTCATCGGGTGTCTCGAATGGAAATGCTGGTTCCGGTGTAAAGGATGGACTGGCTGGCATTTCTGGTGCTGGCTGTTGTCCTTCCATCGCGGGCATGGTCTGAGCCGCTTGGAATGAATCGGCTGCTTCCTGTTGTTTGGTTTCACTTGCTGGTTTACTCTTCGGTGTTGTTAATTGTTTCGCCTGCTTATTCTTCACCTTGACCTCTTTTTCGGTAATGGTTGGTTCGACACCTGGTCTCCAGACAAACCAATAAACCAAGACACCTGCGATAACGATCAGCGATAGGATCGACGACACGATTAACCAAAAGGAAGTAGGTCCATCACTATACAACTTCCAAATCATGGCTAGTATAATGACACCCATTAAAATGGAGTACGTCTTATTTTTACTTGTTAATGGTGGCAGCTTACGTACTTTCTTGATTTTGGTGATTTCTTTTGGCTGTTGGGTTTCTTCCTGTTCCTCTTGTTCTTCTTCTTCCCCATACTGAGTTTGCCGCTGCAACTGGCTGAGTAATTGTTTAATGCCATGAAGACTAAAGCCTGGGTCTTTAATGTAGCTTAATAACATCTTAAATTGTGCCCCATTCAACCCCTGCACTTCACTAGCTAAGTTGAGTAATAGTTTTTTCAACCCTTCATGAACGGTTTGGTTATTCGGCACTTCTTTCAATGGGACATAGGTTAAGTAGACTTGATGATAGCCATTGCCAATAAAAATATAATCCTCATCCAGAATAAAATGATCGTCACTCAACATATGATTATTGGAATCTTGGAGCGCCTGAATAATATTAATAAATAGCGAATAATAATTTTGCATCGATAAGGGGCGTTCTTTCGCAAAAGGACGCAGCTTGCGTAAACCTTCTGTTTTATAAAAGATGGATGTTTCCCCGTTTACTTCTTCTAAACTAATCGGGAGCAATCTGGGAATGTTATTCGACTGAATCATTTTCAATTGCAAATCTTGAAAATCATTTGTCGTAAACCCTTTGTCTCCTGATGGCTGCAGCTTCATATAGCCGCCATTTGCTTCCAAATGATCTATATGGTATGTATCCAATGGGTTTGACACGTGGTGTTCCTCCTTTTTATTTGCTGTTTGGCAGTACGAATTAGCTATTCACTTGGTATCGGTATTTCAAATCTTGTTTCATCGTCGATTGCTTCTGCTTCAAACGTTAAGTAGAGTAAATCGTAATCTTGAAAAATACTGTCGGTGTATACTAAATTTCCAGTTATTTCATCTCCAGGCGCTAATTCTTCCTCCCGTTCGGGAAATGTTTGATCTTCCGACATTAACAAGGAGGTATCTTCATCATATAATTGTGCCGATAACTGCTCTTTCGGTGTAATGGGACTATCTCCCGTATTTTTAATCGTTACATTAGCTACTAAGAATCGTCCTCCATCCTCAGCAGGAAAATTAATATCTTCTAAGGAAAGCCCATCTACTTCCTCTGTACCCGTCTCTCTGATTTGAATACCGGTCTGGTGCTCTACATATTCATCAATGCTGTCTTCTACCTCTTCAAAAGCTTTATCCTCTTCATTTGTTTCCACAGTATCTGTTTCTCCCTCATTCGTATCAACTGTATGTGTTTCCTCTTCTTGCTGAGTCATAGACCCTGGTGAATTCGTTTGTTTCTCAGAATCATCACTTGAACAAGCTACTAAATACAGTCCTGTTACTAGTAATAAAATAAGTGTGACTATTGTCTTTCTCATATACTTTTTAACAATGGATTCTCTGATTCTATCAAAGACATTTTTAATGAATTATTTCCTTAGAAAAATCACTTACCTATACATCTCAAGGGTGCTGTTGTCTGTCAGTCGCTAATTTAGTCCATAAACAATACCCTTCCCTTCACCTATTAATAGCCTTCTATTTTTAAGCAACAAACATATAATAAAAAGCAGTAATTACACCGGGAATGACGGCATATATAAACGGAAATCGATTCGACACATTTTGTTTAAATTCATCCAACGGGGTTAGTGATCTCTTTTGAATACTCTCCTTAATATGTAAGAAAGCTAATAGTAAATTGATAAATATTGTTTTAGTAAATAGCAATATAAAAAGTCCTATGATACCAGCAAAAATAATGGAGTACATGATCGCATAAAGCGTGAATAATACCCCAGTTATCGCTCCAATAGCAGCAAAAAGCTTAACGTCTCCGGCACCGATCGCCTTAAAAATATAGAGAACCAGCATGATGCCCCCCCCTGCTAATACAGCGAAAATGGACTGCAGAAAACCGTCAATCTGATTTACAAACACATGATATAAAATACCTACAAGCACCCCAGAAACATTCAACCAGTTTGGGATGCGGTGTTTGGTTATATCAAAATATGCTACTACCAGAAGGAAAATAATTAAGATGATAAAATGTCCTTGCAATGTTGTAGCCACCTTCCTTATCCATTTCCAACCCAGCCCCTTTCTACTACTACTTTCTTAATCTTGATATCTTTCTCCATGAAAGGGATCACCATTTTCATCGAGTTCTCTGCTTCAATCTTCACATCCGCTGCCTCACCAGATGTTCCGTGTGGGAAAGATGAATTGGTTACGGTAACCGTATCTGGACTAAAAAAATTCGTACTATACACATTTTCCTCATATTTACGCTGAACGATTCCTTGATACATGTCATTGGAAAAATGGTTTAAGGCGTCCCCTGATGTAGGAATAACATCTTTGCCAATTTCCCCTAATTTATCTAAGATAGCTTCAGCAACCTCGTTATTTCCTAGCTTACCAGCAGCACCTTCTGTCAAAGAATCAACAAATCCATCGGTCTGATCTTGAATTTGGCCTTGTGCAAGCATAGCTAGATAGGAATAATGTCCAACTGCTTGAGCAGTCTCATCTACAGCGTCTTGCAAAGCCATTTCTGCTATAGAAATTTTCACAAAGGTGGTTAACGCCAAAATGAATGCAAGGAAGATAGGGATAATCAATGTCGCTTCTACAGTGATACTTCCGTTATCCTTTTTAAGAAACTTCAACATTAACTCCTCCCTTTTTTGATTATTGTTAGTCTATTTGAACACAACGATCCTCAATCCTATCATAGTTCGCTATTCGTTCTACTTCATATTGATCATTAAGGAGGAAGTGCTGTTGATGATCCCCATCACTTGTCTCCCAAAAGCTAATAAACTTTCCGGTGAACCCATCATTTTTATGATCAATCTGTAATGCCTCACACACTTCTATATTAACAATATCTTCTGCTTGATATTCTTCACCCTGAGAATTCATATTCACTGCTTCTGCTACAATCGCTTCTTTGGCCTTATCCTTGTCTAGGTCTTCTATATGCATTTGAGGCTCTGCCTCGCCTCCAGACTCCGAATCACTACTGCCACAAGCAGACAATGCAAAGATAATGATGCTTGCTGCTAGCCATATCTTTTTCAATATAAAACACTCCTTGGATCAAGATAGTAATAAAGAGTATAGCGAAGAGATAAGGTTTCTCTTCGCAAAGAATATCCTTAATTCCCAGGGTTTGGAAGTTCAAAATGGGTTTCTTGGTCTGACATGAATTCATATTTTAATAAGAAAGTATCAGCATAATCTGTGGTTGTTGTATAAACTACATGCCCATTCACTTCATCACCGGGAGCTAATTCTTCCTCTCCTTCAGGAAAAAGTTCATCATAAGAAGTATCTCCTCCATCTTCATCAATGGCAGAAAGGTTTGCTGAGAACATTTGATTAGGTACGTAGCTTTCATCACTAATATTTTTAATCGTAACGTCTACAACAGCAAATACATCTTGTTCTCTAGCACCAGTTATATAATCTTCAATCGTATTACCATCGACTTCTTTCGTTAGATTAAAATCGTTCACTGTTACTTCATAGTCGAATTCATACATATCACTAGTAATAGTAGCTGTTTCTCCTATTTGGTATACTTGTTTCTGATCTTGGTCTTCTTCCCCTGAAGTTTCAGAATCTGTTTCTGTATCATTTTCTGTAGTAGAATTTGTATTCTCTTCTCCTGTATCTTCTGTTGCTTCTCCACCATCACTGCATGCTGCTAATAGCAATCCCGCAAATAGTAATATTAATATTTTTTTCACTTTCAATGCCTCCTAGTCTTAGTAAGTATATACTCTTCGTTTTTCAAATTTATAGTAATTACCTTCCACACTACCAGGCAATACTTCTGCTAATTGTGGAATAAACCAAAGCTTAAGCTCGGCTTCAACATTTCCTTCGATATAGGATGGTCTATCATTTAAATTAACACCTGTTTCTTTGGTAATAACGGCTTGCAACCTTCTTGTTTTTTCGTTATTATACGTCTCACCAGTAGATTTCATAGCCATTAGTATTCTCAAAAACATTGGCATATTTGCTGGGATACCTTTTCCTCCAAAAGCTTTAAGCGGATTCCATTGAATACTACCATCGCTAGTTAAATTGATTAAATCACTTCCCGTTGTAATCAATGCACCTGCTATAGCTTTAAAAAAGCCTAATGGACCAGCAAAACCTCCCTGTAAACCTTGACCAATTAAATTACCCACAAATAAAATCAATGCTATATCTTTGAGGAACATAAAATAATTCATGCCCGCTACATTGTATCCATAAGTAATATATTCTGCTTTTTTTGTGGAAAATGCATAAGATTCTGCACTGGTTAATTCATAAGGAGCTTTACTACCGTAATTAGCCATTATATATTCATTAACATACAATTCATTACGGACAGAATTCGGAAAGCCTTGCATAAATTCAATAAATTCTTTAAAGCGATCAAAGGCATCTTTTATGAACTGTAAACGACTTGGTTCCTCTGTGTCACCTGCATTCCCGGTTGTTCCATTATATTCTGCTATAATTTGGTCCAATTCTTGATACAGGGCATTATCCCCCTCAATTTGACCCTTAATATCATTCAAACTATTCAACTGTGCCCATAGTTCGCCAAAGCTAGTATCTGCCCGCTCTTCTTCCTCTTTTGTATCAACACTTTCTAACGATCTCTTGATTCTGTCATATTTGTCCATCTGAGTTTCAATTTTCTCGACTTGATTTTCTTTTAAATTATTTAATTTACTAACTAACGATTGAATAACCAACTCAGCGTTTGATTTTGTATCTTGATTAATGGCAATATAGAATAACGGAAATAATTGACCAACCGTAAATGCTTGTGCGTTTCCCGGATCAGGATTATCACCTAAGGATTGATCAATACGCACCGCTTCATAAATGGTATCCGAATTGTCTAGGATCTCTGTAAAGAATTCATCAGTTAAAGTGAATTCTTCTAGTTCCTCCAGTAACTCACTACCATTCATCAACTCATTGATTTGATCATTATAATCCTTCGCTGTTCCACTTTCTGGATTGTTCATACTTCCGTTAGCACCTATTAAAGATTTAGGTATGTCACGATGATAAGTTTCTAAATCAAACAGGCTTTTTGCAGCATCCTGATAGATGTCTGCCTCCATTCCTTCTTCATAGTGCTCCATTTCATCTTCTTCATCAGAACTTAATTCTTCCTCTTCATCTTCCTGTTTATCTTTTAATTCTTGATATCTGTCATGATAAAAAACAAGTTGACGAAACGTTCTAACTCCATCAGGTATCGGATCCGTATCTCCGGTTACCTGACTGCCAATAATATCATTTTCAATGTCTTCCTTAACTATTTTCTTATATTGATTTAATTGGGTAATCGCCTTATCAATTTCACGATTCCGCTTTTTCATCAAATCTAGTATCTCTTCGTAATTTTCGACTAGCTCTTCTGCTTCTTCCACTTCTTCTACCGATACATCATTTCCCGTCAACAAATCAAAAAGATCTTTTCCTACCTGCACTGGTGCCTGATATTTCATACTTTCTACTACTTGGTGTCTAAACACATCATAATCCACTAGATTCCTTGAATTATCAAAGTTTGCATTTACACTTGTCAATGTTGGTCTTGATAGATTCTGAGTTCCGCTTAATTCACCACTTGAATAAAACTGATTATTCATGTAAGAATCAAAACTATCGCCAGCTGCCTCACCATCATATGCAAACAATCCTACACCTGCCAAATCCGAACTAAATTGCGACATCGTAGAGCGTAAAGCTGTTTCCATTGCACTATCTATTTGACGCTCTGCACTAAGAATTCGTAATGTATCAATTAATAGCGCATTTAACAAAAAGATTGGCAAGATGATCATAATGGCGTAAACCGAAACGGAACCATTATCTTTAAAAAAAAGCCGTTTTATTTTCTTTTTCACCATTATTCACCACCAAAAAAGCTAGTTATAGAATCGACTGCGTCTCCCAACGCTCCACTGATACCAAATTCACTCCATAAATACTTGGCAAAATTAGCTGTTCTAACTAATTCCGGCGTTTCCGTCACCACATGGCTGGATGAGGCTTGCACCTCGCTACCTATTAATGTTTTTATAAAAGAAGGGATAAATAAACTGGACGTTGCTTCGACTTCAACTTCACTATAGATTAAGTTATTATTGTAATCCACCTTTAGTGACATAGCATTTTGGTAGACATCTGCCTTTCTTTTTTTTTCATTTACGACATCATCACCAGTAAAGCCAGATAAATTAAAAAAACCCAAAATATCATTATCAGTTATTCTCCAGTATAATCCGTCCCCACTTGGCATTCCTGTATATTCCTGCACAGTTATATCTCCGGTTTTAATATCTTTATTTGTACTATTCCATGTGTAAGCGAGCTCACCTGACACCTTATGAGCCATGTAGCCTGCTGTTCCCATTTGAAAAATAATAATACAAAAAAACACTCCAACCAAGGTGAACATTAAAAGCCCGGGAAAGACAAGAGTAGTTTCAATTGTAAAACTACCCTTATCCTCTTTAAGAAATAACCTCATGTTAGCTGCTCCTTCATCGCATTCTTTCTTCTACTGTATTTCATCTGAATTAAATTCCCATTCTGCACGGGTGGTAATCTGGTCACCTGCATGACCAAATGCAAGATTGTATTGTTCTACCTGCATCGCGTCAAATACAAAGGTGCCTTCGACAGAGTCACCAGGAGCTAATTCACCTTCCACCATTGTAATTTCTGAAGTATTTTGTAGATACTCTGAATCAACGGCTGGTACATATTCTTCAGAATCTAACTCCCCTATAGCTGGTGTAAAGATATCAGCAGCATCGAAGGTTTTATCATCTACATTTTCCACTGTTACATCCACCAAAACAAAAGTATCGTCGTATAATGTAACATTCTCTAATTCATCGCGATAACTTACTTCATTGATGGTCACTTCATATGTCAAATCATCTGGTGAACTAACTACTGTCGCCGTATCCCCAATACTTAATCCTAACTGATGTTCAATGTGTTCATCGTTATTTGTCTCTTCTTCATCTTCTCCCGTTGCTGGCTCATCGGGTTCTTGTTCCATATTATCGTCTGTTGTTTCATTGTCGGTTTGTGCTGTATCTGTTGATTCTGCTTCTTCTTCAGGTTCCCCATTAGAACAAGCTGCCAGGCCTAAACTTAACAATAATACTGTCGGCAATAGCCAGTGTTTCCATTTTTTCATCATAGACAGTCCCTTCCTATTCCTAAAAACAGGTAAGCTCTCTCTTCTTTCTTTCACATAACAACCTGCTTTTCACTTTTACCAATTAACATTTACTTTTGTCCCAATGTGTGTTTTGCTTCATAACAGAAAGTCCCCCTTAGAAGGGTTATCAGTGACGATCCCTTCTAAAGAGATAAACAATCAACATATTTCTCTAGCTAGCCTTTTCCCATTCAAACTAGTTACAAAATTTCGTTATCAATATCGGTAAATAAACTTTTAACCCATTCTTCAATTTTCCCTTTAAACATAATCGCAATGGCGATAAGTACGGATAAAATCAATAACATTTCGATCGTCTCTAACCCTTCCTCGTCATTCCAGAAATTCTTAAAAAATGTTTGTACGTTATTCATATAAAACCTCTCCTTTAATTTTTTTAAAATGAAGCTATGGCTGGATATATTACAACCAGAAGTACTGCTGCGAATATAAAGATGATAGGAAATACTAACTTAGAAGAAGCTTCCTCCCCTTTAATTCGGGTAACAGTCTTCCGTTTGTCCCATAATGATACAGATAATTCGTTTAATGACTGCACAAGCAGCGAACCACCTTTGCGGTAATTCATCATAACGGTTGTGGTAAAGATGGACACTTCCTGAATACCACAACGATAATTCAAATCTTTCATCACTTCTTGAAAGGATGTATTGGCAGTCATTTTATTGACGGCCTCATTCAACTCAAAATACAACGGGGATTCAAGCACTCGGTTCTTCTGTTGATCAACACTCTTTTTCATCGCACCTTGTACGGTTTCCCCAGCATTTACCAATAAAATAATCTTATTCACAAACTCCGGTAGTTCAATAATAATCGAATCTTTCCGTTGCTTTACCTTCTTATCTAAATCCTTAACCAGAAAGACACTTACTACCACCATTAAGATCAATCCGTAAATAAGGTTGATATTGCCGCCATCACTCACCTCCACTAATACCATGGTAAATAGTAGCATCACGGTAAGCAGTGTAATAATTTTTGCCAGATAGATCTTGGTATAGTCCCCCGATAGCTTACTGCCTCGTAAAATAATCATTTTCTGGTGAATCGCATTAATTAACTTTGGCAGGCGTCTATATAATTTCAACTTGTCAATCATAGCAAAGGCAAGAGGAGCAATGATTGGTAAGGTGATATCTTCTTTATATTGATCGATGAATGACTCATATACTTTCTTATTCCTCCAAACAACCAATAGAATAATCACAATCAGCAGCAGAATCGTTATTCTTATTACCATGTAACCCCTCCCCTCTTAAATCTTGATATCCATAATCTTCTGACTAATCAATAAGCTACAGCCAACACAAATCAACACAACCGTCATCACGATGGGGCCTGGTGAACCAAATTCGTACAGTGGTGCTACAAAGTCTGGTGATGACGTTCGGAGAAAACCAACAATCCCTAATGGCGCAATAGCCATAATTTTTGATTCGAATTTCTTTTGTGAAACCAGCACCTTGATATCCTGTTGAATCTCGATCTTATCGGAAATAATATCGGCGGTTCGCTTGATAATCTCTACCAAATCACCACCTGTACGTTTACAGGTAATAAATACGTCGGAGAAATTTTTCACATCATCGATATCGGAACGTTTGGCAAAATCATCTAATGCCCGTTCGATAATCTCCCCATTCTCAATTCTCCGGTTGATTAACTGAAATTCCTTGATTATATAAGTGTTTTCATCTGGGTAAAGCAGCTTCAGGTCTTTTAACACATCGCGGAAGGCATTCTCAATCGACTGTCCGGCCGCCATGGAAGAGGCAAGGGAAGAAATGGCCTCTTTAAATTGTAAACTTAACTCATCTTGCCGTTTATTGCGTAAATCTTTCTTCTTGAATTTTGGATAAATCATTCCAAAACATGCCGCAATGAGGGAAACGATCCAATTATCATAAAAGAGATAAGAGATACCGAAGATAACAGCGGCAGCAATCAAAGAATATTTCACCTTCTCTTGTAAGGTCATCTCATAGATGGCATAATCAACCAAAGCTTCTCCGCCAATGGTTCGTTTGCGGATAACCGTCATGCTTTTCTCTCTGATTTCTCCCTCTTTTTTCTCGATTTCTTTTTCTTGCTGTTTTGCTTTCCTATGCTTGATCACCCGACGACCAACTAGCACACTTAACAAAATGGCAATCACAATCGATCCGATGATTTGTTCTATATTCATGCTTCAACCAACTTTCGGTTACGATTTGGTAAACTGTTCTGCTGCTTCATTCTTACCAGCTAGCTTCAATTTGTTGACAGCTTGCAGCGGATGATCCGTTTTCTTCAGTTTACCGATGATTTTACCACGGTAGTCTTCTCCTTCTTCCACAAACTGATAAAGAGGCGCGGTGATAATCTCGCCATTCTCCATGCCCAACACTTCGGAAACCTGCACCACCCTTCTAGAGTGATCTCGAAAGCGGGAAAGGTGTACCATAATGTCGATGGCGGAACTAATTTGTTTACGGATCACGTCAATCGGTAATTCGGCACCGCTAAGCACCATTGTTTCCAAACGACTTAACATATCATTGATCGAGTTGGCGTGGCCTGTTGATAAAGAACCATCATGACCCGTGTTCATCGCCTGAAGCATATCCAACGCCTCACCGCCACGTACCTCCCCAACGATTATTCGTGATGGGCGCATCCGTAACGAAGCTTTGATCAAATCACGAATGCTTACCTCCCCTTTTCCTTCCGTATTCTTATTCCTTGTCTCCAAGCTGACCAAGTTCGGAATATTTTGAATCTGTAACTCGGCGGAGTCCTCGATGGAGATCAAGCGCTCATCTTCTGGAATAAAATTCGATAGTACGTTCAAGAAAGTTGTTTTTCCTGAACCAGTTCCTCCGCTAATAAAAATATTGAACTTCGCTTCCACCAGCTGCTGAAGGAAATAAGCGACCTCTTCGTCCAAGGCGCCAAATTTAATTAAATCTTCAATCATAAGCGGTCGTTCGGGGAACTTACGAATCGTCATCGCCGGTCCTTTTAAGGCGATAGGCGGTAACACAACGTTAACACGTGAACCATCTTCTAACCGAGCATCGACGATTGGACTTGCCTCGTTAACCACCCGGTTTACCTTGGATACGATCGTTTGGATGGTATCCTCCAGCTTCTGCCTGCTTTCAAACTTGACGCCAGCATCGTAAACTTGTCCTGCTCGTTCAATAAAAATCTCTTCATGATTATTGATCATAATCTCCGTAATCGAGGGATCATCCAAGATTGGCTGGAGTACACCTAGACCACGGAAAGCATGATACATGCGATCGACAATTCGCTTAATCATTTGCGAAGTCATTTGATGTTCTTTCGCATATTCAATGACGGTTTCTTCTACCATCTCTAACAATTCTTCATTGGTAGTGGAGTGCATAAAATCCAGCACTTCACGCAGTTTTTCAATCAATAGATTGGTAATATCGTCTTCCGTTTGCGGCAATACCTCTTCTTCTTCTGGTTTCTTCTTGGTTGTTTGATTAGCCATCGACTAGCGACACCTCCATATAGATGTCATCATTCTCAGCAATAGACTGATAGAGTTCTTCACCAATAACTGTATCCTCAAGCATTTTCGTTTGTTCATTCACCGTTAACCATTGTGGGCGAAAAGGTATATGTGTTTCGATGCTGAAGTTATAGTCATTAAAGCCTTCAAACATTGTTGCACCAACTTTATTCAACACATAATGAATCTTTGTCTTATCAATACCCTCATCAAAGATATCACGATCTAGTTTATACTGGGATCTGGCAAAACTGCTTTGGTCGGAGCTAAGCAGCCAGAAGATATCATCACTCGCTCTCATCGCTGCTTGATTTCGTTCATGCAGGGTGGCGTCCAAATCGATAATAATATAATCATAGCTTTCTGAATCTTTCAGCGCCTGTATTAATGCCTCTACCTCTTCCCCTTTTATTTGATCCATTTCCTCAGGTAAGATTGGCAAAGCGAAATAATCAATATTCGTTAAGCTGTCACTAGATTTTAACGATTCAATTTTGGCGATTAATTTCTCTACATTATTCTTTAAGTAGTAAAAGACTTCAACGGCTGATGGCTTCTCTTCCTGAAAGAATAAGTCAGTATTATGAATATGTTCTAAATTCAAATAAAAGGTGCGCTTTCCTTGTTGTGCCAAGTACCTTGCCAAACAAAGCGAGGTTAGTGTTTTACCAGCACTGGCACTTCCACTGTAAAAGCTAATCACCTTTTCCTTCTGTTTGCCATTCATTAACGTATCCGTCTTGCCATGCGCCTCATAAAACGCTACTAAAACTTGCGATAACAATTGCTTTAACGGTTGATACTTAAACACACTTTCCAAATCTTCCGGGGCTGTAGCCTGATCGTCAGCTAACCAAATTATCTTATCAAAGTTGGTTGGATCATCATCCTTCCTTGTTACATCGGTTAATAAGATATGTTGTTTTTGGTTGCGCACGTTGCTACGAAATGCCTCGCTGTCTGTATAGATTTTGGCAGAGAACTTCATGCCATTTTCAGGATTTCTTATGTAACTCGAGAAATAAGCAGCATAGGATTCGTCAAATGTATAAAGCACCAAATTAATTTTATGCATATACTTCACTTCCTTATGTTGTATAAAATCTAGGCATAGTTTTACTTTTTATAATGTTACTAAAATTGTCACAAGATGATAAGAGGAAAACCAAAAAACAGTTGATTTGACCTAGAGGTGCATGTGAAATTATATTGAATTCAAGATATTTTGGTTATTTTTTGATGTGAAAACGTAAAAAAACATCCTAAAAACGAATATTTTCCGAACAATTCTATTAAATATCCGTTTTTAGGTTTAATTTTCCATTGTTTTTAACAATTTAAATAATAACGTACTGGTTTAACCGTTGTGATTAAAAAGACTTAAGTGTAGTGAGAATTATATATTAGGTCTTTTTTTTTAGGTCTTTAATCTTTGTTTTTGCTTTATTTTACACGTTTTTCACTTAATTGTATTGGTTTTGTAATAATGATGTCTTGATTTGTCACATGATTTGTGCTTTTTAGAAAACAGTTTGCCCTTGTTATGTTCTTAATTATGAATAATTGATGATTTTACCATATGGTGTTATGCATAATAAAGATTCCAGGTTATATTTGTGAAAGGGTATTCTTACAGACAGAATTTCATTTTTCCTATTTTTTGTCTTTTGAATTTGTTCTTACGGAAAAAATCAAGCAATTTCCTTATCTTTTGTCCGTTAGATTCAGGTGAGTGCCAAGGTGCCGCATTTTACAAAACTAACGTTCGTTTTGTTTTTCCTCTCTGAATTGATATCTCAACCTATCAAGGCTTGTCCAGGCTTTTCTTTACGTGTTCCAAACGATCTGGGTAATCGGTGAATAGTCCTTTCACTCCCCATTCCATTAATCGTTTCATATCTTCTTCTTTATTTACCGTATAGGCGTAAACCAATAAACCTGCTTGTCTTATTTGCTTAACCCGCTGCTGGTTGAGGAGGCTATGCGCAACCCCTGCCCCAATCGCATACTCATACACCTGTTGATAATCTATACTTGATAATCGATCTTGATGAATCAATTGCACCAATGGAATAGCAGGTTCCAGTTCATGCATCTTTTTCAGTATGTCCTCATCAAACGATTGGAGCACTACTCTATTCGACTCGATCAATTCATATTTATTTAGCAGAGCAAGCAATTGATCCATAGCTCCTTCTTTTGTTTCTTTTATCTCTATATAGAAGGAAACATCAGGATGTAAGCATTGAATAATTTCTTCTAATAAAGGCACCTGCAAGTCTTTATAGTCTTGATTGGATTTTTCAGGATAAAGCTGATTAAACCAACTTCCTGCATCCAGTGCTTTCAAATCATCTATTGTTATGTCCTTCAGCTTTCCTTGTCCTGAAGTAGTACGAGACAATTCTTCATCATGGAAAGCCACAAATGAACCATCCGTCGTTTGCTGAAGATCGATCTCTATATAATCAGTTTGCATCTCAACCGCTTGCTGATAGGCAGGTAATGTATGTTCAGGAGCATGGCCTGATGCCCCTCGGTGTGCAATATTAAAAACCGGAGGATCAATAAATGCCTCAGGCAAAAAATTACTCGTTGCCCACATAAGCATATAGAGCGCCACCCACGTGATTCGATTGCCTTTTTTCATTGTATAGGATTCTCCCTTCGCCGCTTTATTTGAGGTTGGCATAAAAGTAAATGCTTGGCATCCTTTGGGTGGTATCTTTCGAAACATGCCTCTAACGTTATTGGTAACCTGATTTGTCTTGGGCTATACGCAGTAAAAAATGGCTATATTCTCCTCTGTAAAACGGGTGGTAAAGCTTCACACAGAAAAGCTGTTATATCTCAATGGAGAAAATGTATAAATTGACCGCATATTACTAAAACTAGGGTCATTATCAGATGCAGCCATGAACTGAGGGACTTATTTTATGAAGCGAAGAACTATCAAACAATCGAAGCATGAAAAACAGGATAAAATGGTTAACATCCCCTTTCTTTACACAGATCTGGAGGCGAACAAACAAGAAATTTCCCAGCGTTTAGGGGAGAGTTCTGATATCAATATAAGAGAATTAACCATTCAAGAAAAAAAGGCCGCGGTTATATTTATTGATGGCCTCGCTAATAAAGACGTCATCCAGCATTACCTGATTGAAAACCTAATTGGATTAAAATGGAATACTGAGGATGAATCACCCGACAAGCTTTATCAATTACTACAATCCTCATCCATCTCAACTGCTGAACTCTCAAGTCTCAACAACTTCGAGACATTAGTGAACCATTTATTAGAGGGAGACACCATTTTGCTAATAGATGGATATGCAGAAGGGTTCGCCGTCGGATCTTACGGTCTTAAAGAGCGAGGAGTAGAAGCGCCAACAACCCAACAGGTAGTCCGTGGGCCTAAGGATGCCTTTACGGAGACGTTGTCTGTCAATACAGCTTTGGTACGGAAACGAATCAAGGATCCAAACTTATGGTTCCAATCGTTTCAATTGGGGGAGAAGACACATACGGAAGTAACGATTGCTTATTTACACGGTGTCGTTCAACCGAAAATTGTCAAAGAAGTCGAACAACGACTGCAGTGCATCAATGTTGCTTCTATTTTGGAAAGTGGGAATATTGAAGAATTGATTCAAGACAAAACCTACACTCCTTTCCCCACCGTTTTCAATAGTGAGAGACCTGACTCCATTAGCGCTGGAATTTTGGAAGGAAAGGTTGCAATATTTATAGATGGAACTCCTTTTGTATTGTTAGTACCCGCTTTACTAGTAGACTTTCTCCATTCTAGCGAGGATCATTATCAACGGCATGATATTGCTACATTTATCCGAACATTGCGATTTATTGCATTTTTCTTCGCTTTGTTAACACCGTCTACTTATATCGCATTAACCACCTTTCATCAAGAAATGATTCCGACGACATTATTGATCAGTTTAGCGGCACAGAGAGAAGGGATACCTTTCCCAGCTTTAGTGGAAGCACTCATTATGGAGGTTACCTTTGAATTGTTACGTGAAGCAGGAATTCGCCTGCCCAGCCCTGTCGGTTCGGCTATTTCTATTGTGGGGGCACTTGTGCTTGGGCAGGCAGCGGTCGACGCCGGTATTGTCTCGGCTACGATGGTCATTGTTGTTTCCTTAACGGCGATTTGTAGTTTTATTTTCCCTAGCTACAACTTAGCCATTAGTGTTCGACTCTTGCGGTTTTGTTTTATGATATTAGCGGCCACCTTAGGTTTATTCGGTATCTTCATTGGGATATTATTGATGGCTCTTCATCTTTCCAGCTTACGATCTTTTGGAATTCCCTATTTATCACCATTTGCTCCATTTATACCGAGTGATCAAAAAGATGCCGTCATTCGAAAGCCGTTTTGGGCATTATTTACCCGTCCAAGACTAATTAATCAACGAGATATCACTAAAGAGGATACGCCAAAACCAAAACCGGCTAATAAACGATAAACTTCACACAGGGAGGTAAATCCATGTCTTATGCAATCAAATGTCTTTCTTTTGTCCTTTACTGCTGCTTTCTCACAGGTTGTTGGAGCGCAAATGAACTAACAGATATCTCTCTGGCTACCAGTTTGGCTATTGATAAAGATGAGCAAGGATACATGGTGACGATCCAAGTGCTTAATCCTAATGAAATAGCCGGTGATAAGATTTCCAATCGAGCAACTGTTTCCTCTTATTCTGCTGTAGGAGAAACGATGTTCGAAGCTGTCCGAAAACTTACCGAGACCTCACCTAGGAAAGTGAACCTCAGTCATTTACAGTTGATTGTTTATGGAGAAGAATTAGCACGAGACGGAATTGGGAAAACATTGGATCTGCTACTTAGAGATCATGAATTACGTACAGACTTTAATATTATTGTAGCCAAAGGAACACGAGGCAAAGAATTAATAAGTATTCTTACCCCATTAGAACGAATACCAGCGACCAAAATCAAAACTAGTCTGGAATCGTCACAGAATTTTCTTGCTTCCACCAAGGTAGTGCAGCTTAGTGAATTAGTTGAGTCTATTTCTGCTGAAGGAAAGGAAGCAGTATTAAACAGTGTCTATGTAGAAGGAGATACAAATTTTGGTCCTAAAATTGAAAATGCTGAAAGTGGCACTGCCCCTACGAAGCTGCTTCTTGATGGAATTGGTGTATTCTCAGATGACAAATTGCAAGGGTGGTTAAGTACGAATGAAGGAAAGGGCTATAATTTTATCACCGATAACATCACAAGTACTTCCATTCAAACCAATTGTGGGGAAAGTGGAAAGCTAGCACTGGAAGTAACCAGCAGTAAAACAAAATTAAAAGGAATGTGGAAGGATGGAACTCCGCAGATAGGTATCACGATTAATCTTGAGGCAAATATCGCGGATGCTGAATGTGTCATTGACTTAACCAAGGAAGAGAATATATTGGCACTTCGTGAAGGTGCGGATAAAAGTATTAAAGCATTAGTGGAAACAAGTATTCTTACCGCGAAAGAGTATGAAAGTGATATCTTTGGATTTGGGGAAGTCATGAAACGGTCTCACCCAAAAATATGGGACAAAATAAAAGGGGATTGGCCAAGCCACTTTTCCAACCTCACTGTCGATATTGAAGTAAGTACAGAAATCAAAAATGCTGGCATAATTGCGCAGCCGATATATGACGCCGTACAACGAAAAAAACAACAAAAAGAAGGGAATTAACCATGTGGGAAATGTTGGTTTTCTATTTCATTTTTGGCATCTTATATTTTGTGACGGTCAGGAAACAACATGTTCATAAATGGGATTTCATCGTTTATAATGTTTTGATGATAGTTGCCTTAACAGTCTTCACTTTATATTTTTTTGGCGTTCGTTTTCCCTATTTAGTTCATGTACTAGACACACTCACTCAACCACTCTCTGGATCGTTGAGAAACTGGATTAATCATTTTCACTCCCCTTAGGAGGCTGACTCATGATAAAAGAACGAATCGATAGTAAACAATTTATCGTGTTAGTTATTATGAATACCCTAGGTGCAGCCATCATCTATATTCCCAGTATTGCTGCACGCATGGCGAAAGAGAATGGGTGGCTCTCCATTGCCCTTGTGGTTTTCACTGGTATGGGGCTTATTCTACTTTATAATCGGATTATTACCCATCAAGACTCCCGCGGATTATTCCACACCATAGAGCAAGCCATTGGCAAACGGGCTGGATGGCTCCTTAGTTTACTATTTATTGGTTTTATTTTTATGAATCTTTGGGCCAATCTCTGGGCAGTTGGTGACTTCCTCTCCATTCAAATCTTGATGGAAACCCCATTTGAAGTGATCACGTTCCTCATCATTCTGACAGTGGGTATCGCAGTTAGCTATGGACTAGAGGTAGTTGCCAGAACGGCAGAGCTTTTTTTTCCCTTTACGATGTTGTGCGCTATTCTGTTAACTCTCTTAGTATTAAAGGGAGCCAGTGTTGAAAACCTTCTACCTATATTCCAATTGAATCGTACTGGTACGTTTGCTGGTATCTTACCGATGGTGTCAATCACTTTCTTAGAGCTTTTCATTCTGGTAGGCATCACCCATACCGTTAACGAAAAACAAGCGGCTAAAAGAGCCTTCTTCATTGGCGGTGGGTTTAGTGGGTTTATTCTGTTTGCGATCACCAGCGCTTGTATTCTTGTATTAGGACCACAAGGAACTGCTGACTCTTCTTATCCAGTATACGCCCTAGGACAGCGGATCAGCCTTTTTAATTTCATTGAACGAATTGAAATCATCGTGGCTTTCATTTGGTTCTTCACTATTTTTTTTAAATTGTGTATCTCTTTTTACGTACTATCCCAAGGGTTAAAATACTTAGTCAAGTTACATAACCCACAAATTGTAACTATACCAATAGCTTTGCTTGTCTTTTTTTCGGGGATCATGGCCGCCCCTAATCCCTATGCATCACAAGATTTCACCAATGGGCCGGTTATTATATTATCAATATTGGCAGGGCTTATCTTGCCCTTGATTGTCTTGATTGGTCTTCGTATAAGGAAAAAGTAATTACTGCCATTTGTTGATATATTTGCCTTGATAGTGCTTTAATTGATTCAATAATGGTTCCGGCTGATCCTCAAGCAGAACAAGCTCCTTAAATTCGGGACGAACAAAGCCTTGTTCAATCATGTGATCAAATAAGGTGATAATCGGATCATAATAATGGTTTACATTCAAAAGGCCGCATGGTTTTTGGTGGTAACCTATCTGTTGCCAAGTAAATACTTCAAACCATTCCTCCAGGGTACCCGTCCCTCCCGGCAAGGCAATAAATCCATCGGCAAGGTTGGACATTAATGCCTTTCGTTCGTGCATCGTATCCACGATGTGCAGCTCAGTCAGGGAGTCATGTGCTATTTCTACACTTTTCAGTTTTTGAGGTAAGACACCAATAGCCTTGCCTCCCCTTTCCAATACACCATCAGCAACGGCGCCCATACATCCCACATTGGATCCGCCGTAAACTAACGTTATTTGTTGTTCAGCCATAAGTATGCCAAGTTTTCGCGCCTCTTCCATATAAATAGCATCGGTGCCAGCGCTTGAACCGCAATATACAGCAATAGCCTGTACCATTCTCTCATTCCTCCTGTTCAAAAATTCATATCGAGTAATGCACGATAAGTTTCGATTAAATCCGGATGTTTTTCGACAGCTTTAAGGGGCTGACCAGGACTATTCGGCTCGTCATAGCTAAACAAAACCGTTCCATCTGCAAATATTTGAAAGGCATAGTTCCCTTTGCTTGTACTCCCCATTTCTGCATCGTCAAAAAATCCGAATACATAGTAATTATCTTCTTGTTCTAACTTTTTCATTAATTCTTCTCGGTCGATGTTTTCTGTCTCCATTCCATCGAGTTCTGTCAGTACATTTTCGATTTCCTCTAGGTCTGTTACTATTTTGGTCTGTTGTTCTGAGGCAACAGATTTTTCTATCTTTTGTACGTATAACAAATCAGCGAAGTCTTTATTCTCTAATTGTACAGTACGTTGTTCACTCGCACAGCCACTTGTTAGTATAATCATACTCAACCACAGCAGCAGACTTCTTTTCACTGCCATCCCCTCTTTCCTTGACATTTGGCTACCTATTTAATATATCCACTATATACTATACTATATTTCATCCAGGAAAGTGAGGGGGTGTTTCATTTAATTGATTCAAAAGTAGTTTACAGATATACTTTTTTCAGTATAATCAAATATATGTAGCGAAGCGAAAGAGAGGATGAAAAACGATGGATTGGATGGAACTATCCTTACCTATTATCAAAAATATTGCCTTAGCCCTTGTTATTTTAATTATTGGGTTGTTTGTGATCAAGCTATTAACCTCTATGATCAAACGTAAATTAGAAAAGTCGGCACTAGATCCTAGCCTAAAACCATTCTTTGTCTCTATTATTAATGCCACCTTGAAAATTTTATTGGCCATTGCCATTATTAAAACCTTAGGTGTGGAGACTACTTCGTTTGTAGCTGTGATTGCAGCTTCAGGATTTGCGATTGGATTGGCTTTTCAAGGGTCATTGGCCAATTTCGCTGGCGGGGTTCTGCTCTTAACAATTCGGCCATTTAATGTCGGGGATTATATTGAAGGAGGTGGCTATGCCGGAACGGTACGAGCCATTCAAATCCTTTATACCGAATTAATAACAGCAGATAATAAGGTCGTCTTCATTCCAAATGGCAGCCTATCTAACGCTGGTATTGTCAATTACTCTACCAATGAGCAACGCCGGGTTGATTTCACCTTTAAAATCAGCGGAGATTTGGCAGTTAATGACGTTATCCTTAAGCTGAGCCAAATAGCGGAACAGCATCCTTCTGTATTATCCAATCCCGCACCGTTTGTTCGATTGTCATCTCATCAGGATGCAACAACCGAGTATACCATGCAAGTATGGGTACAGAGCGAAGACTATTGGGATGTTTACTATGATATATTAGAGGCAGAGAAAAAATTATTTTAGTTTTTAGAGTGAACCACGTTGATAACAAGCGTGGTTCTTTTAGTTGTTGTGTGGGGGATTCATATAGACTCAGGAGTGCAGTGGGCGGTTCTCTTCAGTCCGCGAGATTCGTTCTTTTGAGCTGAAGAACTACTATTTTTCTTACAGTTTTCTTATCAAAGGACTCTTCTTCCAATTGTACAGTAGCTTTTTTCTACAATCCAATTATTTAACATCTTCTCCTGAAAGCTTTACAATGATAAGAGATAATTAAAAAGAAAGGGTGAATGTTATGCATATTTTAGTAGTTGGAGCAAATGGACAAATAGGTAAACACTTAGTCAAGCAGATTCAAGAAAATGGAGATCAGGCACGAGCACTTATTCGCAAAGAAGAACAGGCTGATTACTTTAAAGAGTTAGGCGCCGAGGTTGCTATTGTCAATTTAGAAGATGAGGTCGAAGCAATCGCAAAAGCAGCTGAAGGTGTTGACGCGGTTGTATTTACAGCTGGGTCCGGTGGTAATACTGGAAAAGATAAAACCTTGATGATTGACTTAGATGGTGCGGTAAAAACCATTCAAGCAGCTGAAAAAAACAACATCAAACGCTTTATTATGATCAGTTCGTTTGATACTAGCCGTGAAGCCATTCAAGCGGCGCCTGAATCATTTGCGCCTTACGTCGTAGCAAAACATTATGCCGACGAATGGCTATTAAACACCGACTTAGACTATACAATCATTCATCCGGGCATGTTAACCAATGACCCTGGCACCAATCAAGTTAAACTTGGAGCCAAGGTAGCAAGAGGCGAAGTACCTCGAGAGGATGTCGCCAAAGTGATTTATACCAGCTTGAATAACGACTCCACCATTGGCAAGAGATTCCAAGTGGTAGGTGGACAGACTCCCGTGGAAGAAGCGATTCAGTCAGTAAAATAAGAAGGAAATCGAGTAGTACTCACTCGTTTTTACTAAGAAAGGTTTGTGCATACGTCACAGGCCTTTCTTTTTTTGATGTCATTTTTGCAATCGGTTATAATAAAGAAAGACTGTCATCAGTGATCCCCACTTTGGTTCTTCTGAGTATACTCCAACTCTGGAAGTAAGGTCTTACGGATAAGGACACCAGGATATAGGAATGACCAACAACAAAAAACGGAAAATTCATTCCTTCCGTTTAAAAAGAATCTATTACTTGGTTTCTTGAAAGATACACGTTGTAATAAAGGAGAATCGAATTAATGAAGCATTTAACGATACATTCTGTCGAGTTTCAACAGATCTTGCATAATTTACACATCGAAGACTTGCAAATATCCAGCGCCAATCAGAAAAAAATCCTCGATCTCCTGAATGCTGGAGACCAGATAACCCCAGCTAAAATAAAGGAGTTGTACCAACGTGGATAAGTATCATTCTACCAATAATGACCAGTATCTACTAACCCATAACCTTATTGGGGCTGAAACTTTCCAAGAGCTAAAGGATTTAGAAGCAATGGCGTTTGCTGCACGAGCAGCGGAATTTGTGAAATCGAAGCACGTTCTCACTAGCTTCACCGAAGAGGATTTCAAAGGCCTCCATCAGCACCTTTTCCAAGATGTCTATTCCTTTGCAGGAGAATACCGGGATGTTGACTTAGCCAAAGGAGATACACAATTTTGTAAAGCAGCCTTCCTTTCGTCCTATGCAAAGACATTGTTTAACCAGTTACTTCACGAACCGGAATGGCCTTCTTTAGCCATTGCCGTAGAAAGATTGGCCTATTTTAAGGCAGAGCTTAACATGCTGCACCCCTTTCGAGAGGGCAATGGTCGCGTGATACGTATGTTCATCCATGACTATGCCAAGGCGCGTCAGATTGATTGGCACTATGAAACGATCACCCGGGAAGTTTATATCACCGCCATGATCCAATCTGTCACCAATACCAGCGCCTTGCAATCCCTTTTTTTGCAAACCATCAACTACAAGAAATGATGAATACTTCCTATCATAAACGGGTACACGTATGGTGAAGGAGGGTCAGCGGATGCGAATTTTTGTTTACGTATTAACTATTTTGTTCTTAATTGGCTGCTCAGAAAACCCATCACAAGAACAAGAAGACAGCCAAGAAACACCAGTCAACCCAGAAACAGAAGCAATGTCTGTAGAAAGTTTAGCGGATAATCTGGATACCCCATGGACCATAGCCAAACACGAAGATACCATATACCTTACAGAACGCCCTGGTGCCATCGTCCAAATAGAAGATGGTCAATCTGTCCAACAAGAAGTAGACTTGGAAAAATCTATATCTACTGCGTCAGAAGCAGGCTTCCTAGGCTTTACCTTAGCACCTGATTTCGCTGAGTCACAAACGGCTTTTGCTTATTATACATATGAAGAGGATGGCAATGCCTATAATCGAATTGTCTCGTTGCAATTGACTGATGATACCTGGGAAGAACAGCGAGTGCTGCTTGATCAGATTCCAAGTGGTAATGTTCATCATGGCGGCCGGCTTGCCATCGGCCCAGATAATAAGCTCTACGCCACAACCGGTGACGCAGCACAACCCGAGTTAGCGCAAGATGTCCAGTCATTGGCTGGAAAAATTCTACGCTTAAACCTGGATGGCTCGATCCCCGAGGACAATCCTTTTAATGATTCTTACATCTATAGTTATGGCCACCGTAACCCACAAGGCTTGGTTTGGGATTCAGAAGACCAGCTGTATGCTACCGAACATGGCAATAATGCCAATGATGAGGTCAACTTAATCGAAGCAGGGCAAAATTACGGCTGGCCTCATATTGAAGGAGAAGAAACGCAACAAGACATGGAATTCCCGCTATTCACCTCGGGAACAGAGGTAACTTGGGCCCCTTCTGGTGTGGATTTCTATAATGATAAATTATTTGTTGCGGCTTTACGAGGAACAGCGTTACTGGAGTTTGACTTAGATGCCAATACACAGCAAACATTCCTGGAAGGATATGGCCGAATTCGTGATATTTATATAGAGGATGACGAACTCTATTTTATCACCAATAATACCGATGGCCGTGGTTCCCCGCAAGCAGATGATGATCAGCTTTATCGTATCACTTTAACAGAATAACAGCAGATTGCCTGCTGTTATTCTTGTTTGTCGCCAACTTGCCCCCGTAACAAACGAAATAAGCCTATTACTAATAAGATAAAGGCAAGCAATTCCAATGCTCTAGGTATGAATAAATGGAATAAGGTGTATTGTTCACCCAAATTCAACGAGATGGCATCGATACCCCCTTCATCTATAGTAATAAAAACAAACTAGTTATTTCCATTTAATCCTCTCTTATTTGCATCTTGAAAACCATGTCCTTCCTCTGCCAATGCTTTCCTTAATACCGGCAAGGAGGCTTTTCCTATACCATGAAGCCTTAATATCTGTTTTTCCGAGTACCTAGATAAGACTTCCAGCGTGTCAATACCCTCGGCTATCAATGCCCTTCTCGCAGGTGCACTGACCTCAGACAGAAAACCTGTCGTCGGCTTCTTTTCTTCTTCACAGGTTGGACAGGTAGGGCAATCACTACTTTTATAGTAACGATGCCCCTTGTCACAGATTCTTAACGTTTTCTCACTCATCGATTCTCCTCCTGCATATAAGCCAAAACTGCCTGTTTTGTGCTTTCCAGTTCTTCATCAACTATTGCTTTGAAATGAAAGGCTTCTTCTAGCTCCTCTATCAATTTATCTGTTGTGGAATAAGGGATACTATCTAGATTTACCGCCAAACCAATTGCAGCAATATCCTCATGATAAAGATTATAGTGGTGGGAAAGGTCAATCATTTCACTTGTCAAGGAAGCTACTAACCGCTCTAAAGGGAGATGAACATGCCGAACTGCAATCTGTTCTCCAAACTCATCCATAATGATTAGTCTACTCTCATTCATTTGATAGTTGGCAAGAAAAGCATACATGATAGAACCTCCTCTATATTTTACATAAAGTATACCACATTAATATAGGAAGAAAACGGGTATTACTTACTTTTCAAACGCTTGACAAATGCGTATAATAAAAAACGTGCTCCAAATAAATGATTTAAGAATCGAGGTAAATCATGAAGAAAACAAAAAAACAACAAGTCATGGCGGTAGTGCGTGGAATAATGGTTGCCATTGGCGGCTTTATTACAGCCTACGGATTAGAAGCTGTCTTGATACCTAATAATGTATCAGATGGGGGAGTGACTGGTCTTAGTATTGTCGGCTCGCAATGGACAGGATTGCAGTTGGGGATTCTGATCACCTTGCTCAACATCCCGTTTATTATTCTCGGTTATAAACGCATTGGACAAAACTTTGCGATCTACTCGATTATTGGAATTATTTCACTGGCCGTCAGTACCAATCTCATGCACCATATCCCTACCATTATCGAAGGGGACACGCTGCTAATCACCGTGGTTGGGGGCATTATTATTGGTTTCGGTATGGGGCTTGCGCTTAGGAATGGCGGGGCACTAGATGGCATTGATATGCTAGCAGTGCTTCTATCAAAAAAATCTCCCTTTGGCACAAGTGATTTGATTCTCTTTTTAAATATGTTCGTCTTTATCATTGTTTCTACTGTATTTGGCTTCCAAGGTGCTATTCTATCCGCTATCGCTTATTTTATCGCTTCTAAGGTGATTCATATTGTAGAAGAAGGCCTCAGCGGTACCAAAACCTTCAATATCATTACCGATCAGCCAGAGGTTATGGCAAAAACGATTGCTGACCGCTTGCAACGAGGATCGACTTATAAAACAGTACAAGGTAGTTATTCCAAAGAAGAGTTTGTCGAGGTATCTTGTGTAGTCAACCGCTTAGAGGAAAGCAAGATGAAGGAAATTATTCAGGAAATTGATCCGAAGGCTTTCGTCACCGTCTATGACACTTCAGAGGTTCGCGGGGGCAGTTTCTCCAAGCACGTTATTGATTAATATGGTTACAATGGAAAGGGGACTATCAATGAAACTTCAATTTGACAACGAACTTGACCTAAATTTAAGGAATGTCCAGTTACGCATCACCAGCTTTTATAAATTTCTCTACCAAATCAATGATTTGATACTGGGTATTATTTTCTTAATTGGCAGTTTCCTATTTTTCAGTGAATCGACCACCTTTTACGGAACAATTCTATTTGTGATAGGTAGTGTGCAAATGTTGATTCGGCCAGTGATCTCTATCGTACATGATATTCATATCTCTAAAGTAAAGCAGCAAATGGATAATGACCGTAAAAAAGCTCCTCGTACTTGATGACGAGGGGCTTTCTCTTAAAACCAGTTCTTTCGTTTAAAATATAAAATTAACAACGCGCTAATAATCAATATAGCAGCCACAATCGTTATATAACCATATGACCAATTCACCCCTGGCATATATTGAAAATTCATGCCGTAAAAACCCGTGATCAGCGATAAAGGCAGGAAAATAGCTGATACCAGTGTTAATAGCTGCATCACACGATTCATGCGATACGAATTAATCGAGGCATAATTGTCGCGAATATCACCGGTCATCTCCTGTGCTGCTTTAATCATATTCATTTGTTTAATCATATGATCCTCAATATGATGAAGATAGGCCTGCTGCTTATCCGGCTGGGCAAAGTCTTCTTCCTGCTTTAAACCATCAATTAATTCAAACATCGGATGCAGCACTCGCTTCAGCCTGATAATAACGGAGCGAATCCGGAAGACGTCGTCCATTAAATCCTTACTTATCGTAACATCAACATGACGCTCTTCAAAGGAAAATACATCATCCTCTACCTGATACACATAATCAAAATAGTTATCTACCACCTGATCCAAGATGATGAGGGCGGCGTCTGTCGGTGTTAACGATATCTGGTCAAAGGATTTTAGGACTTGCTCCAAATTACTTAATCCACCCTGTTGGTCTTGACGATAGGTAACAAGGAAGTGCTGCTTCATAAAGATATTAATCGCTTTTGCCGTATAATCATGACCATCAATAGCCTGACACGCCAAAAATTGATAGTCTTGGTATGATTTGAATTTCGGACGAGTGATTGTCTTTACTGTATCCTCAATTTCCAATGGGTTAAAGTGAAAACTAGTTGATAATAATTGATTTTCTTCCTTAGTAGGCTGCACAAAGTCATACCATACAAAAGACGCGTCCAGAGGAATGTCTTTCTCTTTAGTTGTTTCCTGCCATTCTCCTGAGGTTGTTTGATATCGAATGAAAACCGCCATTCTGCCCCTCCTTTCTTCTCAAGTCTCTAGCTGCCGAAATTCCTGTAACAATGCTTGTTGAATCTCGCTGTATTCTTCCTCTGTTAATCTATCATACAATAATTGCTCACAAAATTCAGCGATATCCTCTAAGGAGCGTCTTATTTGATAAAATTGGAGCGCTACTTGATCGATCTCAAATCCTTGATGTGCCTCTTGATAGATTCGCAAAAAATAAGATGAATAAGGTCGATCAATCATATGAAACAAATCCGCTTCTGGTGGAGCCAGAGTTAATCCTTCCCAATCAATAAGGATCAGATTTTCGGCTGTTTGCATCAAATTCCAATGATGCAAATCGGTGTGACAAAGCACCATGCGTGGCGGATCAACGATTAATCTTTGTGACAGCTTGGTTACCAGCTTAAAATAGCTGTTCCATGTTTCAAAATGAGGAGCCAGTATGACTTGAAGCTCTTTTGGTATCTTCCCTGAAGATATCGTTTGAAATAAGTCCGGATAAGGAAGATGGAAATCCTCTTTAAGTGGTGCTGTCTCAACCGAAATTTCTTTTCCATAACGATGAAGTTCACTCACCATGGAGGCTAATTCACTAACCTGTGGATTGGTTAGTTTTCGATCTCCTACCGTGAAGCCATCAATAAACGGATATAACAAATAAACGCCATGCTGATCTTCACAGCTGTATTCACCCTTAATAGTTTGAAGAGATACTGCCATTTTCCCCGCTAGTCTGCTATGCTGATCTAACCATTTTGTCACTGGTACATAGTCAGCAATGCTCGCTGTTAATACAGGTGTGGAGGCGCGCTGTTGTTCATAAACCTTTAAGAAATATTTCTTCTCCTCTTCCGTAATAAGCAGAAAGGCAAGTGCAGCCCATCCGCCTGTCACTTGCCTTATCTGTTTTATTTTCAGTCCATAGTTTTGTTCGATGGTTTGTTGCATTATTTTTTGCATCACCTAACTGTCCCCTTTCAGAGAATGCACCATTTAAGAAATATGCTGCTTATTTTTGCCCAACTGCATTTGATACATCTTGAAGTATTCGCCCTCTTTCGCTAACAAGGACACATGATTACCTTGCTCAATAATTTCGCCATGCTGCAATACAAAGATTTTGTCTGCTTGTTGAATCGTTGACAAGCGATGGGCAATCACAAGCGTGGTTCTTCCCTTTTTCAAGACTTGCAATGCTTGTTGAATCATTCCCTCGGTTTCAGTATCGATATTGGCAGTGGCTTCATCAAGGATCAAGATAGCCGGATCAAAGGCCAGAGCACGGGCAAAGGATAATAATTGTCGCTGTCCGGTAGAAAATTCATTTCCCTTTTCCTTGACCGGTTCATCATATTGTCTTGGTAGTTTTTCAATAAACTTATCTGCTCCAACGGCTTTCAATGCCGCAATGGCTGCTTCACGACTGACGGCTGGATCATTCATCGTAATATTGGACAAAATCGTACCGGTAAAAATAAATGGATCTTGCAGCACGATACCAATGTGCTGACGCATCTGTTGTTTGGAATAGTTTCGTGTATCCTCTCCATCGATCAGAATACGACCATGCACCGGATCATAAAAGCGGAACAGTAGGTTCATGATCGTACTTTTTCCAGAACCGGTATGACCGACAAAGGCAGCTGTTTCTCCTGCCTGAATGGAAAAATCAAGTTCTTGCAACACATAATCATCTTTTTTATAGGCGAAAGAAACCTGGTCAAAGACAACCTTGCCTTGATAACGAGGGATTGCTTGATGATTCATCGGCTCCCCTTCTTCATCAAGCAGGTGGAATACCCTGCTGCCAGAGGCTCTTGCTTGCTCCAACTGTTCCAGCTGACTAGCCATTTGATTCATTGGTTCAAATAAACGGTTGATCAGATCGACTAAGGCGTACAATAAACCTGCCGATATAAGTGTTGTACCGTCCAACGCCACATTTCCAAAATAAAGGATGAAGGCCACAAACGCAACATTTCGTAACAAATCGACTAAATTAAATGAAGTTGCAGCATTAAAAGTATTCATTTTCGTTTGATAGGTACGCTGCTTCTCATTTAATGTTTCAAATTCACCCATCATACGGTTCGTTTGATCATAGGCTTGAATCATCGTCATCCCTTGAATCGATTCGTTAATATTCGCATTAATATGGCTATTCGTTTCACGGATCACCCGATTGTAATGCCCGCCAATTTTCTTATAGACGCGCATCCAAATTACCAGTATTGGTACAAGCACCAAGGCAATCAGGCCAATCTTGACATCCAAAATAAACAAGGCAACAAAAATCCCCAGCATATAAATACTTCCAGAGGCAAACACCTCCAACACCTTGACATAGAGTTCCCTAATCGCTTCCGTATCATTGGTCACCCTTGCCAGAATCCTCCCAGCCGGCTGATCGACAAAATATTTAACCGGTAAACGCTGGATATGATGAAAGACATCCTTACGCATTTTCTGAATAATCCGATTAGAGGCGTACTGTAGCAAATACGTCTTGTAATAAATGAAGATGGAAGCAATTAAGATCAGGCCGATATATAGCGCCAACAGCCCGACAATCGGCAGCACCTCCCCTTGGAAAAAGGACAATACTTCTCCTGTAGAGAGCTGACTGCCATTCACTTCGATCTGTTCTCCTTGATAGTCTAAGGTAATCTTTGTCTCATCTGCTTCGACAAAGGCAGCTTCTAGCGGTACCTCCCCTTCCAGTAAATAATAATGCAGACCATCTTGAAAAAGGGTAATCATTGCACCATCCTCTTGCTCGATACGATCGATGCGCTGGTAATATTGGCCCTGCCATTCTACACCAGTCTGGTCATCCGTCTCCACATATTGATTGGCAACCCCGGTGATGTGCTGATCGATCAAATGCTTGGCAATAAACGGTCCTGATAACTCCAGACCTACCGCAAAAATCAAACAAACAAGCCCAATCATAATGGTTTTCTTGAAATATAAAGCATAACGAAATAACCGCTTTTCTGTTGTTTGTTTTTCCATCAGTTCTCACCTTCTTCCATCTGTTGGATCAGGAATTGGTGGTAATACCAGCCACGTTCCTGCATTAGTTGTTGGTGCCCGCCGTGTTCGGTGATTTCTCCATTTTCCAGAACAATGATCTGGTCAGCATGGGTCACGGCAGACAGGCGGTGGGCAACAATGATCGTCGTTTTATTGGTACGCTCTTGTTTTAAGTGATCAATAATATTCGCTTCTGTTTTACCATCCACCGCCGATAAGGAATCATCGAGAATCAATATTTCTGGATCTCTGATAAGTGCTCTCGCTAATGACACCCGTTGTTTTTGCCCACCAGATAGCGTAACACCGCTCTCTCCAACCATTGTATTTAGACCATCAGGCAGGTTCTCTATATCAGACTGAAGTGCGGTTTTTTCTAAAATTTGTTGAATGTCCGCATCGGTAGCTTGCGGATTTCCGAAAAGAATATTTTCTTTGACAGTTTTGGAAAATAGGATATGATCTTGTGGCACATAACCAATCCATTGGCGTGTTTTCTCCAAAGCTATTCGCTCAATTGGTACCTGGTTAATCCGCAACTCTCCCTTGTCTGCTGCTGGATATTCTTTTAATAACTGCTTCACCAGTGTTGTTTTTCCTGCACCAGTTAATCCAACCACACCAATCGTCTCACCACGCTTGATGTCTAAATTAATCTGCTGCAATGACGGCATGGTAGCAGTTGGATATTCAAAAGTAATATCTTGAAAGGTGATGTTATCTGGTCTTACCACGTCGATGGGCTGTTCCGGATTTTTGACGTCTGCCTTTTGCCGTAACACATTGTCGATTCGATCTAATGAGGCATTCCCTCTTTGCATCACATTAATTAGTTCTCCCATCGCAAACATCGGCCAAATCAACATTCCTAAATAAACGTTAAAGGCAACCAGCTGTCCCATCGTGATATCTCCCTGAATAATTAAATAAGCACCATAACCTAAGCCTATCGTGTAAGACACACCTACTAATATTTTAATCGTAGGTTCAAATAAGGCATCCAATCGGGCGACGGCGATATTTTTTTGAAACACTTCTTCCGCTTTATCGTTAAATCGCTGTTCATCCGATTTTTCCTGCACAAATGCGCGAATGACCCGCACACCTTGAATCGATTCTAGTGTGTTATTGTTTAACTCGCTAAATAAGGCCTGTGCTTCCATAAAACGCAGATGAATTTTCGCGCCATACTTTTGCACAATGTATGCCATAATCGGAAGCGGCAGTAACGTTGCCAGGGTTAATTTCCAATCAATGATAATAAACATAATTCCGATAATAAACGCCATAAAGACGGTGGAGTCAATCAAGGTCAGGATTCCAAAACCAGCCGTTGCCCCTACGGCACGCAGGTCATTGGTGGACCTCGCCATCAGGTCGCCTGTTCGATATCGGCTGTAAAAGGACGGGGTCATCTTCATAAAGTGATTCATTAAACGCGAACGCATCTTTCTTTCCAATAGAATAGCCCTACCAAATAAAGCGTGCCCCCAAAAGAACGAGAGTACATAGATAATCACCATCAAGGCAACAAACAGCCACACGGATTTCATTAGGCTTGCTTGCGTTAATTGATTGGACTGAATGCCATCAATAACATCGCCTGCAATCATAGGAGGAATCGTAAATAACACACTAGAGACAATGATGGCGATAATCGCCAGCGTATAACGCAGCCATTGCTCTTTGAAATACCAAGATAACTTTCTCATCACACTAAACATTTTGCTTTCCCCCTTTTTCTATACATAAAAAACACACCTGACCGTGGCCAGATGTGTTGCATCCATACGAATAAATAAAGCCGCGCTTCCTGTTATTTACGCGACCAAAGATATGACAATTATACTAAAGAATGGATATAAACGTCAGCAGTTTCCGGATGTGGTCACGCAATAATGATTCCTATTCAATTGATTGACGTGTTTCTTTGTTCGATTAATCATCGTGAACGTGACCTCCTTTTCTTTATTCTTAAGAAAGTATACCCTTTCATGTGGGAGATTGCAATACCTAAATAGTTATTTTTTTGTAAAATGGGGGGAGGGAAGACGGGGCTTTCGTTCTTATGAACTGGGGAATGCGATTGGCGCTTCCCCACAGTCCACGAGATGAATCTTACAGACAAAAATCGTGCATTCGCGAAATTCTGTCCGTAAGAATGGATCTTACAGACAAAAAATCGTGCAATCACGAAATGCTGTCCGTAAGAATGGATCTTACAGACAAAAAATCGTGCATTCGTGAAATTCTGTCTGTAAGAATGAATCTTACAGACAAAAAATCGTGCAATCACGAAATGCTGTCCGTAAGAATCCATTCTTATGGACAACATTTCACGAGCTAGTGATTTTAACGATTGAGATCATTCCCGGCCCAATAATGACCCCACCTCTATGCACTGGTTGATAGGGTTAGCTCATCTTTTTCAATATAATAATCTTTCAACAATTGTCTTACGCGAAACACCCTAGTCTTAACCGCTCCCTGACTGATATGCAGACGATCGGCAATTTGCTGGTCATCTAGTTCTAAGCTGATTTTCAAATGGAAAACAGCTAATAATTTTGGACGATTGCCAAGGCATTGTTCCATTTCTTCTAACATCAAGGAACTATTTAAGCTTTCTTCAACAAAGTTTCGAGCTAATAATGTCATTTCCTCCATCCAGCCGGGCTCCTCAAACAAATACATCTGATGCCGTTTATCTTTACGCAACTGATCGATTGCCGTCCTCTTCGTAATCGTTTTTAACCATGATCCTAACTTTTCTACTTGAGTAAGCTGAGGGCCTTGCCTGAACACCTTGATCCATGCTTCTTGAACGATATCCTCTGCCTTTTGCTTATCTTTGACAACTTGCATGGCTGTATAATACATCATCGCTTGAAATTGCTCGACCATTTTTTCAAACATCACGTTATCTCTCCCTCCATCTTTTCGGCCAGCTTACTCCACTTCTAACTGTACTTCTCCGTCAAGATTTTCTCCTTCTATACTTAGATACTCCCAGCCGCTATTTAAGTCAATAGTGGTGGTATGCTCGCCTGCCTCATCGAACAATACCTTTTTTCCCGAATCGACTGTATTCCAATATATTCTGACTTCCCCATGCTGTATATCGGCTTGAAAAGTGATAGTGAGTGTTCCATCAGCTTCCTGATCGAGCGAGGCACCACCGAATAAATTTTCCGATTGGGAGAACTGTTGATAGGTTGCCTGATAGGTTCCGGTATACTTGCCTTCCTCAAAAGTCCGCTCTCCCTTTAAGGATCTATCTGAGGTAAGGGCATCATCACCAAACCAATGAGTAATGGTGTCCCCTGCCTTCCGAATACCCTCTGTGAATATATTCTCCTCGTCAGATCCTGTCCCGCCACACCCCATCAATAATAAAAAGGCCATCGTTGCAGGCATCCACCGTAGTGCTTTCATTTTATCCTCACCTTTCCAATATATCGTTTTTTATCAAAAGGAAACATCGATTACCCTTTCTGTTTCCTTACAATGTTGTAAGATAAAGCTATCAGCCTTGTCTGCGCACAATACCAAAATAAACACGGGACGTCTGCCAGTAAACCAACAAATAACACAATCCAAAAATGGCAACAGCAAAAATGGTCACCATATTAAAAAACTCGTCATTATTAAGCCCGAACATCAGCAATATTTTTTTGATCGTTGGCAGGGCAAACAGTAAATGAATCACCGCCAGAACAACTGGAAACAAGAATACCATCAGAATTTGACTATGAATCGTCTGCCGGACTTCTTTGTGGCTCATCCCTACCTTCTGCATCACTTCAAAACGATAGGCATCTTCATAGCCTTCTGAGATCTGCTTGTAATAAATGATCAAAGCCGTAGCAATAATAAAGGTTAAGCTAAATACTAATCCAAGAAATAGCAAGCCGCCATTCAACGCTTGCGTCGTTGCACGATCATCATCAATCGATTGCACCGATAGATAGTTTCGGTTTTCATTAGGAAGCTGTTGATTGGAAGTCTCCTGATTCTTAACATCTACCTGAGCTAGCAAATCTTCGGTGAAATTCAATCGTTCTTCCCTTGCCCCGGAAATATTCATCATTAACAAATTGCCAAATGTCGCCTGGGTATACTGATTATCCTGATTGACCCCTTCGATCACTTGTTGAATCGTCTGTCGATCATTGGCAATAAAAATGTACTCTCCACCTGTGATACTTTCCTGGGTCGTTCGTTCCGAAAAAGACAGACTGTCTAACTTTGCCTTGATGGTAAAGGTTTGACCACCTATCGTAATCTCGTCATATGACAGTTCGCCTGATCGAACAAAGACCATGACTTCATCCGCCGCTAACTGTTCTTCATTTCCCGTCACAGACTGATAGGCACTTAGTGGAATCAGCTCGATTTCTGCCATACCACCTTCCCCAGCCATTCCTTGCGATTGCTGTTGCAGGAAATCTTGTTCGGTGGCAGCGGTGAACTGATTTTCTGTCTGTTTCATTTGCGGAAACATCGAGGTACCCTGTAAATTAAAGATCTCTTCTACCTCCACCGGATGCTCCTCTGCCAATTCCGTTACCAAAGTCTCCAACTGATCATCGGGCAGCTGACTGGTTATTTTCACATCAACAGGGTTTCTATCTCTCACCCCTTCTTCTAATCCAACAAATAAACCGGCGGTGGAAGAAATCGTCACTAACACCATCGTACTGAGAATACAGATACTCGCTAGCCCGGTCCCATTTTGCCGCATGCGATAAATCATACCAGCAATATTAACAAACGCCTTAGGGCGATAATAGACACGCTCGCGATTCCGTAAAAATTTAAGAATAGTTACACTGGCGGCAATCAACAATAGATACGTACCAATGATCACCAACACAATCGCCAAAAAGAAAATAGGTAGACCTTCCGTTGGCGAGGTAATTGATAAGGATAAATAATAACCTGTACCTAAACAGACAAAGCTGAGGATGCTGACAATCCAATGGGTTTTGGGTTCTTTCTCTCCTGCTTTACTGCCATGTAATAAGTCAATTGGGTTTATTCTTGCTAATTTAATCGTGTTATAGCCGTACAGTAAAACAAATATTCCTACGGTTATCGCCGCAGTTATCAGTAACATTTCCGTCTTCAATTGGAAATCAAACCCTCCTCCAAAACCAGTAATTTTTTGCAAGACGAGGAAAAGAAATTTGGAAAAGGCACCTCCGATCGTCATCCCAATCAATAAGGCGATCAGCATATTTAACAGATTTTCTACAAATAACAGCCAGCCGATATTCTTTTTGTCCATTCCTAACACATTATATAGCCCTAATTCCTGCTGACGACTTTTCATCAAAAATCCATTGGTATAAAAGGCGAAGATAATCGAAAACAAGACAATCACAACGTTTCCCAGAATGAACATATTCCGCAGAGTCTCCCCGTTTGGCATCGCCTCCATCCCATCGTTATTGACAATGATCTGCATCAGCAGATTCAGCATGACTAGAAAAATCATGGAACCTAAAAAAGGATAAGAGGTAGATTTATTGGTGCGGATATTGGTTGCCGCTAATTTCAAATAGTACATCGGCTACACCTCCTTCGTTAACAGCACGGACATTGTTTCCGTAATGTCGTGTACAAAATCCTCACTTTTTTTCTCCCCGCGAAAAAGCTGGTGAAAAATCTGACCGTCCTTTATAAAGAGAATGCGGTTGGCATGGCTGGCCGCTATCGCGCTATGCGTGACCATTAAGATCGTTTGTCCGTCCTGGTTCATGCGATGAAACAATTTCAATAAATTATGGGAAGCCTGTGAATCCAGCGCACCTGTTGGCTCATCGGCCAATACCAAGTCCGGATTGGTTATTAAAGCTCTCGTCACGGCGACGCGCTGCTTTTGTCCACCTGAAATTTCATAAGGGAACTTTTCCAGCAAGTCCGTAATGCCTAACGATTCTGCTAAAGGATTTAACCGCTGCTTCATTTCTTTGCGAGGTAGCTTGGATAACACAAGCGGCAAAAATATATTATCTTTGACATTAAAGGTATCAAGTAGGTTAAAATCTTGAAAGACGAAACCGAGATGCTGCCGCCGGAATTGAGCGGATTTCCCTTCTGGAATATCATTTAGACTTTGCTGTTGCAGCTTCACCTCTCCTTCTGTCACCTTGTCAAGGGTTGCCAGTATATTCAGTAGTGTACTTTTTCCTGAACCAGATTCCCCCATAATCGCGATATATTCACCGGGCTCCACATCAAACGTAATATTCTTTAATGCCTCTACTTCATGACTGCTAAGGCGAGGCCGATAAATTTTTTTCACTCTGTTAACTTGTAGTAGTGTCATTATGTCTCACTCCTTTTTTTCTTATAATCCTAGTGTAGAGCACTTTTTTGCCAAAAAACAGTTACAATCCGCTGCCTTCATACTACATTTTTGTAACCTTTACCGATTGCAATGATTTTGATCTTGAACGAACTGAGGTGCCGTATCTCGGTTCGAGTAATAATAAAGGACCAGGCAGAGGAGGCCCGGTCCTTTATCGATCACTCAAAGTAGTCACTGAATTGCCGGTTCATTCCAGGTCAAATCGTTCCAAATCCTATTATATCGATAATTCTAAGCTTTCTTACCTTACACAAAAAAGAAGAAGTACCTGCTAAGGCCTTCTTCCTGTAGAATTCAATCTATTACACGCACATGTTGGGTGGCATCGATGGTTACTTCGGTTCCTTTGTTAATGACGGAGGTAACCGATAAGCGAATGCCCAGCTGATTGGCAATTTCCTTGCACATATATAACCCAAGTCCGCTGGAGGCTTCATTTTCTCGACCATTAAAACCCGTATAACCCCTTTCAAAGACGCGTGGTAGATCCTCTGGTAAGATTCCCTGTCCCGTGTCCTTAATACATAGTACATCAGGCTGCTGCTTCGGAGAATAAACCGTGATCCCGCCCGTCTTCGTGTACTTAATCGCGTTGAAGATGACTTGTTCTAAGATAAATTGTAACCATTTCTCATCCGTAATAATCATCCCATTGATATGGTTCAACGCTACTTCCAAGTCTTTACGAATAAAAAAGGTGGCATATTTCTTAATGGTTTGCTTCACTAATGCTTGCAATGATATCTCCTCAAAACGAAAGTCATGGTGAATCGACTGCAGCCGCAAATATTGCAGCATCATATCCAAATACTGCTGCGTTTTAAAAATTTCTTCCTTCATTTCTTTTTTTACAGCAGCCTCTGTTGATTCCGATAGTAGATTCAAGGTGGCCAGCGGGGTTTTGATTTGATGGCTCCATAAAGCGTAATAATCACGCCATTCCTTTTCTTGTGTTTGATGTTTGTCACGCAGCTCGTCCATTTGGCTCCCTAATTTATTCAACAACGCTTGGTAATCCTGTTCCAGCAAGCCGGCTTTTTGAAAATTCTCAGCAGCAACATGAAACCAGTCCTGCTGTCTGATATTCACTAGTAATCGGTGTTTGCGCCAAAGCCTTAGGCCGCGATAACCAAGTACGACGATAAACACGGGGAAGGTGAAGAGAATGACATCAGTATACACTTCCACCTCTACATCGTATAGAAAAAAGGTGCTGCCCATCAAGCACAGGATGGCAAGATAAGTGAGTAGGAACCACCAATCTTCTCGTAAGAAACGTCCGATAAAAACCAGAATTTCTGTTATCTTATTCATCCTCTTTTACCAACATATAGCCAATTCCCTTAATGGTATGAATCAAGGACGGAAAACCACTGGCGGCTATTTTCTTTCGTAGTCTGGTTATATTTACCGTCAAGGCATTCTTACTAATAAAGGCCTCATCTTCCCATAGTTTTTCCATGATTGCCTCTTTTGTCACCTTTTTCTCGGCAGCATTGAACAGGATCGCCAAGATTTTGGTTTCGTTTGGTGTTAATAGCACGATACGATCTTGATAGCTAAGCTCTCCCTCTAATAAAGATAGATGGATATCTTGATAGGACAGCACTTGTTCTTTATCGCCAAAGTCATAGGTGCGCCGTAATAAAGCCTGTATCTTAGCTACTAATAAATCGATATCAAAAGGCTTGGCCATAAAATCATCTGCCCCCATGTTCATCGCCATCAACATATTCATTTTATCGCTGGCTGATGAAAGGAAAATAACTGGAACTGTTGATAAGTTACGGATTTCCTGACACCAGTGATAGCCATTAAAATAAGGAAGTGAAATATCCATCAGCACCAACTTTGGTTGAATAGTCTGAAATTCTTCCATAATATGTTGAAAATTATTTGGTATAGCTACGTCAAATCCCCATTTCTGCAGTTCTTCTTGAATGACTCTACTCATTCTCTCATCGTCTTCTACTAAAAAAAGCGTCTGTTCCTCCACCGTTTCACCACCTTGTCAATCTTATTAGCCATAGTATGACAGACGCCAGCAAAAAATACAAAACAGATAACAAATGACCAGCTGACTGTTTTCTTGCATGTTTTAAGGAGATCACTTGAGGGAATGGATAGAAATCGAAATGGTTTCTCCTTATCATTTTATCGGATTTCCTGTATACTAAACCGAAGATAGACTATCTAGAAAGAGTGATTCAATCAATGCAAGAATCTAGTTCTCACGTCAAAAAAATAGATTATATGCTGATATTTATCGTGATCTTGCTCGGGATTGTGAGTATATTTACATTATACACACTACAACCTTATTTAGGAGAAAACTATTATTTTAGACAAATCATTTGGTATATTGGTGGAGCAATCCTTATTGGAGTAGTCATGTTTATTGACTATGACCGTATTCTCCAAGTCTCTTGGTTTATTTACAGTTTTGGAGTACTACTTTTGGTAATGCTCTATTTTCACTTTCCACCAGGGATTGCTAGTAATGTAAATAATGCCTGGAGCTGGTTTGATTTCGGCTTTTTCTCGCTGCAGCCAGCTGAAATCATGAAGGTTTTTCTGATCATCCATTTAGCGCACATCGTCATTGCCCATAAAGAAAAGTTCGAACAAGCAAGCGTCTTACGTGACCTTTGGTTATTAGTTAAAATAGCGTTACTCTCATTGCCGCCGATGATTCTAATCGCTTTACAGCCTGACTTGGGCAGCTTTTTAGTGCTCGTCGCCATTGTGCTTTGTATGATTTTAGTCTCTGGAATACAATGGAAGGTCCTCCTCACTTTATGCATAACGGCAGTCGTTGCTATCGGGGCATTTGTTTTCTTATATATCAGTTTTCCAGAGGAGATCGGTCAATTTGCTGACGATTATGGCTTTGATCATGTCGAGAGCCGATTTAGTGCCTGGTTAGATCCAGACAGCAATACACAAGGGGATTCTTACCAGTTAAATCTGACGATGCGCGCGATTGGTTCTGGTCAGCTTTCCGGCAAGGGTCTTAGTGAATTAGAAGTCCCTGGCATACCAGAGCGGCAAACCGATATGGTCTTTTCTGCGATTGCTGAACAGTTCGGTTTTATCGGTTCGAGTCTATTGATTTTACTATTTTTTATGTTGATTTATCGATTGATACAAATTGGGTTACAAAGTACTGATCCTTTTGGCAGCTTAGTAATGGCAGGTATGATTGGAATGTTCACTTATCAAATTTTTCAAAACGTTGGTATGTCAATCAATCTCTTGCCTATTACTGGACTGCCACTGCCTTTTATCAGCTATGGGGGCAGTTCTACTTTGACCTATCTACTAGCTATTGGTCTTGCCCTAAATATATATTACCGCACCAAGACCTATATGTTTGGTTCAGATTGATCACCATTGCAAATTCTCTTTGACGATAATTGCTGATGATGGTACGATATAACCAGAAAATAATCGATACTACTTGATCAAAAAAAGGAAGACCATCATCTTAGACGACCACCTCTGATCAATGAATAAAAGGGATGTGGCATAAAATCTACAAATGGTTACTAGGTATTCTTCTGCTTGTACTTATTGGTGTAGTTGTTTATATTGTAGTAGATATACAATCCGGGGCAACTTCTAAACCTGAAGCCTCCACAGAAGAAGCTCAGCAGAAGGAAGAAGAGCCTAAAGAATCGGAGATAGTAGAATTGTCTGAAGAAAAAGAAGAGTCGAACGAAGCAGGTGAATCTTTCAATCCTTTCGGTGATGCGATGAATGAAGAGGAGTTGACAGAGAAAGAACTGCAAAAATATCTCAACTATATGGCCCATCAGAAGATTTACGCTGAAGAAATATGGGGTTTTTATGAGATAACGCCTGAAAGAATTGCGTTTTTGCTTGAAGTATTGGATACACAAGATTATCCACATGAGGACGTATATCGGGATATTTTAGACAGATGGGAAGCAGGCGACTTTTCCCAAGCGGTTTCGGACCATAACAGAGTCTGGAATCTGCAAGGCGGTACGGTTGGTGAGGCGACACGGTTGCTAACCGAAGAAGAAGAACAAGCCATATTGGATAGAAATCCATGATAGGATAACGAGAGACATGGCAGATCATGTCTCTCGTTTTTTAAGTGTTGCTAATTTATAAAGAGAAAGAACCTCATAAAAATTAAACGCATTATTGTATTTTTTTATTCGGTTTCGCTTATTTTTTCTTTTGCCCAGTCATAATTCCCTTCCAGACAGTGAACATGCTGGTTGATCACCCAAAAAATCCTTTCAAATAATCGATTCAAAAAATATCGATCATGGGATACGGCGATAATCGTGCCTGCATAATCACTAAGGGCTTCTTCTAATACTTCCAAGGACTCGATATCCAAATGATTGGTCGGTTCATCTAATAACAGCAAATTGGTATCCTGATGCATCAATTGTGCCAGCCGCAAACGCATCCGTTCTCCGCCACTCAACTGTTCTACTTTCTGGAAGACATCATAACCATAGAATAAAAATTTGGCTAGTTCATGACGCGCCTGCCCTTCTGTGAGCTGGACTTGATCACGGAATACCTGCAAGACCGTTTGATCTTTGACATCTGCAAATGTATGTTGGGACAGGTAGCCCATCTTTACATTACTGCCGATTCTCACTTCTCCATCATCTGGTGCTATTTCTTGCAATATCAGTTTTAATAAGGTCGATTTGCCGGTACCATTCTCGCCGACGATTGCCACCTTTTGTTGATAGGAAATCTTCATGTTTACTTCTTGAAAAAGCGGTTGATCCCCGTATCCTTTAGCAACTTCTTCCATGATGACCACATCATTGCCACTGCGATTGGCTAAGTTCATGTCCAGATTCATCTTTTTGCGTTCCAATACCGGCCGCTCCAGTTTCTCTATTCGTTCTAAAGCCCGTTCCATATTTCGAGCTCGTTTATGCAGTCCAGCATTGGGTGGATTAGCACGGTTTGCCCAATCTCGCAGACGTTTGATTGCCTCTTTCATTTTTTTGATCTTTTTTTGTTGTTCTTGGTATGCTTGAAATTCTCTAAGCAGCCGCTCTTCCCGTTCCTGCACAAAACCGGAATAATTGGTATGATACGTATGAATGCCGCCATCCTCCAACTCGATAATTTGCGTCACCGTCTCGTCTAGAAAATAACGATCATGGGATACAAGTACGACTGCCCCTTGATAATGACGGATGAAGTTCCCTAACCATTCCACGGCTGCGAGATCCAAATGATTGGTTGGCTCATCCAAGAATAGTAAATCCGGCTGTTGCAGGAGCAGTGTTGCCAAACCTACCTTGGTTCGTTCTCCCCCGCTTAAAGAACCAAAATGCTGATGAACCAACTCCTTGATCTGCAGACCACTGACCACTTTGCGGATCATTGCCTCGATTTCGTATCCGCCTTTTTCGAGGAATTGCTCCTGTAGGGCACCATATGTTGCGATGAATTGCGTTAGCTGTTTTTGATTTTCCGGCTGACTCATTTTCTGTTCTAATTGCTGCATGCGATTTTCTATTTTTTTCAAATGAGAAAATGCCTGTTGCAACATTTGATAAACCGTGGTGGAATTCTCAACATCTGCTATTTGTTGAAGATAGCCGATTTTCGCTTCCTTTTGCCAATGGATTTGACCGCTATCCGGCGTTTCTTCTCCGGTTAACAAACGAAGCAGTGTTGTTTTACCACTGCCATTTCTCCCAACCAGGCCTATCCGCTCCTTTTCTTTTACTTCCATCGATATCTGTTCCAAAACGGGACTTCCCCCGTAATTTTTATTGATTTGTTGGGCACTGCAAACGATCATGCCTCTTACCTCCTTCAATGTAAAAAAAGCCATCGAGAAGACGTACTTCTCCATGACCTATTGTGAACTATTCGTTGAACCAATCGTGCTGTTCCTTGCTGATGAATCTCCAACAGCTGGTACATCACGAAAAAAGAGGAGCATGAAAAAGCCCCTCCATTCCAACGTCTGTTAAATAATGGTGTAGAGATGTTTTCTCTGTTTTGTTTACCTATTTAGTTGTTCAAAAAGGACACACGTATCCCGTTAACAACTAAATCCGCAAATTTTGCACGGTTTAAAAACAAGAATTCCGTCCAAAAGCCGCGCAACAAAACAGTTTGATCAAACATCTCCTCACCTCCGTTCTTTGTTTATCTATTATTTAGTTTAAAGGGTTTGGTGATTTTTTGCAAGTCGGTATATCTTTGAGCATAGGAACTAGCTAAAAAAGAGAGAGGATAAAATAGAGGGTGTTCGATGGTTCTTATGGCAGCAGAGTTGTGAATTATTAGGATTCGCAAATGTGAGAAATATTAACGGGAATAGCAAAAGCCCATACTTAAGCCACTTGCTAAAATGCCATTTAATCATTCTCCTTCATTTTTTCTATTAAAGCCATAATAAAATCCGTTATTTGAGGATATTTAACGGAGTATTTATCTGAAACAGTAGTGAAAATCTCCATGTCTGAATTTTGTTGAACTCTAATTTCTTGGTTATTTTCTAAGTATATTATGAAACCAACATTAACATTACCTTGAATATTATCTATTTTAGTAGCCCTATTATTAGGTATACTATTATAAATGCTGACGAATTGTTCTATTTCTTCTGCTGTAAGTGTCAAATTCATATTAGTAATCATAGAGTCATTCTGATATTCAAAATCTTTTACAGAAGCTGTTACATCTTTTATGTTATCGCTTTCAATCGTAGGTAAATTATTTTCATCATTCTCTATCTTGGGGGAACATGCAACAACCATAAAAAGTGCAATGGTACAAATAATTTTTTTCATCCGATCCCCACTTTTTCTAGATATTTATTCAAATGTTAACAATTATAGCTTTACTATTCAACTCTCCATTTAAAATTTGAGAAATGATGACCAAAATCCAATCATAAATCAAAAAAACGTAACGCCCAACAGTAAAATTTTCCTGTCTGTGAATAAGTGAATTTTTCTTCCGTATGAACTTGTTTTTTATATAATCTTACGGACAAAACTTTGCGATCCCTCTGTTTTTTGTCCGTTAGATCCATTCTTACGGACAAAACTTTGCGATTCCTCTGTTTTTTGTCCGTTAGATCCATTCTTACGGACAAAACTTTGTGATTCCTCTGTTTTTTGTCCGTTAGATCCATTCTTACGGACAAAACTTTGCGATCCCTCTGTTTTTTGTCCGTTAGATCCATTCTTACGGACAAAACTTTGCGATCCCTCTGTTTTTTGTCCGTTAGATCCATTCTTACGGAGCCAAGATCTATTCCTTGCTCGTTGGATTCACAAAAAACTCCCATAAAAACATACAACGAAACCATGTCTTCACGGGAGTATATGATTCATTAATCCACTACAATATAGGTTACATGAACGGGACCATGCACCCCGACGATCAGGTTCATTTCAATATCGGCGCTGTTACTTGGTCCTGTCACAAAACAGATGCTAGAAGCGGGATCTTGACCGGCTTGATGATCGCGATGGATTTGTTGTGCCGCTTGCGTCATCCTGGGAACGATCGTATCTTTAGGAATAATCGCGATATAGCTTTTCGGCAGCAGGCTGATCGACCGGCCATTGTCCTTATTAGTCAATAAAGTTACCGTGCCAGACTCCGCCAACGTCATATCACTAAAGGAAATGCCGACATCCGCTCTTTCCGCAATCACTTGATTTTCCTTGCCAAGTGAAGCGTCCCAGATATGGACATCGATATCCTCGGCAAACTGTTGGTAAGCACGATCCAAACCATATGCGTGATTGCGTGGATCCTTTGAAGCAATCAGTGACTTTGCCTCATATTTATCTAGTACTTCTCTTAGTGTAGGCACCAATTCTTCCTTTGATGTCCGGACAAAATCGGTATGAATCACCTGACAATGCTCTTGTAGTACATCGATCAAGTCCTCCGTTGTGTAGTTTTGAAACACCCGCTGCTGCGGCTGTACTGAATAATCCGGTCGTTCGACGCCTTCCCTGCGCTGGGGACGTCCCAGATTAGCTGCTAATTTACTTAAAAAGGCATCTCGATTATGAATCGCCATTCGTCTTTTCCCCCTTTTGATGATTACTCCACCAAGAGCGGAAGGACTGCTTACCAGGTGCTGGAAAATCACGGACATCCGTCCAACCCTTTAATGGACCTGGCCCGTCCTCGACATACTCTTCTTTGGTCCATGGTTTCAAGGCGGTTCTCGCCATTTTGGTACTTAATTTATAAGCAGCCGGATGGGAGGCCCATTGCGCAAATCCTTTCATCGCAATCCGTTCCATTGCTGGTGAGCGTTTTTCTTCCTCAACAATAATCTCGCGATGACGAATCAACTGCTCATGTAACGGAATCTTCACGGGACATGCCTCTGTACAGGCCGCGCACAAAGAGGAAGCATATGGTAATTCCTTATGGTCGTCATAACCATCCAGAAGCGGCGTTAATACGGCACCAATCGGACCCGGATAAATCGAATTATAGGCATGCCCGCCGACATGGCGATAGACCGGACAAACATTGATACAAGCGGCACAACGAATACAATGCAAGGCAGACTGGAATTCCGTGCCTAGAATCTTGGAACGGCCATTATCAACAATGACCAAATGATAGTCTTCTGGACCATCCACTTCCCCTTCTAGACGTGTACCGGTAATCGCGGTAATATAGCTAGTTAGTTTTTGTCCAACCGCTGCACGGGTTAACAGACTAACCAACACCTCCATATCTTCCCATGATGGCACAATCCGCTCCATCCCCATCACCGTAATCTGGGTATCTGGCAGGGAGGTGACCATTTCGGCATTCCCTTCATTCGTAACTAACGTGACCGCACCCGAATCGGCAATCGCAAAGTTACATCCGGTAATCCCCACGTCTGCACTAAGAAATTCTTCCCGAAGCTGTTGTCGGGCAAAAGCCGCAAGTTCCTCTGGCACATCGGTTTGATCATATCCCTTTTTGTCGGCAAAGGTTTCCCGGATTTGCTGTCTGTTTTTATGCAAAGCCGGTGTCACAATATGGGATGGCGGATCTTCATCCAATTGCAGAATCCATTCCCCAAGATCTGATTCGACCACGTCTGCTCCGGCCTGTTCTAAGGTATGATTCAAACCAATTTCTTCTGTCACCATCGATTTCGTTTTGACTACTTTTTTGGCTTCTTTCTTTTTCACCACATTTTCGATGTAGTCATTCGCTTCCTCTGCCGTTTCAGCAAAAAAGACATGCCCGCCACGTTTTTCAACTTGTTCACTAAGCTGATACAAATAATAATCAATATTCTCTAGTGTATGGCTGCGAATTTCTGATCCTAACTGGCGCCAATCTTCCCAATCGCCCAGCTCTTCTGCCTGCGACAAGCGCCCTTTACGAAAACGACCTTGTGCAGAAGAGACGGCTTGGCGCATAAAATCATTGTCGATGCCTTGATCGACGCGTTCCTTATAAGAAGTCTCACTAATCTTAATGCTCATACCCTCTCCCCTCCCAACTCATGTGTATTTAAGATTTCCGTGATATGAACTACCTTGACGTCTTTGCCTTCACGTCGCATTCTTCCCCCAATATTCATCAAACAGCCCATATCGCCACCGACCAGATATTCTGCTCCTGTTTCCGAGACATGCTCGGATTTCTCTTTGACCATCTCTTGGGAGATAGCGGCATTTTTCACGGCAAAGGTTCCACCAAAACCACAACAATCCTCTGCCACCGGTAATTCGATAAACTCAATGCCAGGCACATGTTCTAATAATTTACGCGGCGCCTCCTTCACTCCAAGGACACGCGTCATATGGCAGGATGGATGATAGGTCACTGTTCCTTTAAAGGTAGAGCCGACGTCTTCTACTCCCAGCACATCCACAATAAACTGGCTAATTTCATAGCTTTTCTCCGCTAATTCCTTCGCTGGCTGTTCCCATTCTGCATCTCCTTTAAATAGTTTGGGATACTCGCGCAGCATGCCGACACAGGAGCCGGACGGACCAACCACATAGTCGGAATCTTGAAAAGCCCTGATCATTTGCTTCATCCCTTTTTTCGCCTCGGTCACATACCCGCTGTTATAGGCAGGCTGACCACAACATGTCTGTGAGTCAGGGAAGTCTACTTCACACCCCAATCTTTCTAGTAATTCCACAGAATCCTTTCCTACTTCGGCAAATACGATATCACTTACACAGGTAATAAATAAGGATACCTTCATTTCTCCCCACCCCTTTTATTCTACTTATCTAGTTGTTGAAACAATAATTGCTCGACATTTTCTAAGTGGTCATACATCGCATCCCTTGCTTGCTGGCTATCACGTTGTTTAATCGCTTGATAGATTCGTTCATGTTCTTGAAAAAGGGTATCTGCCCGCCCTGCTGCATATAGAATAATTCGACGGGTTTCCCGGATCGTTTCTGACATGAGGTCGGATACACTACCCATTAAATGAAGGAGTAAATCCATATGGGTGGCCTCTGCAATCGCGATATGAAAATCAATATCGGCTTTTTCGGCTAAGGCATCATCTCCGTTAGCATCTGCCATTAATTGAAGCGCTTGCTCGATTCTTGCTAGATCAGCTGTTTGATGACCTGTCGCCGCATACCCAGCCGTTCCAACCTCTAAAATCTTTCGTACTTGATACAATTCTTTGACATCATCTTGTTTCATCAGAAAAGCGGCACTGACAGGCAAGGTAAATTGTTCTGGATCAAAATCCTTGATGTAGGTACCTTCTCCTTGGCGCATTTCCACTAACCCCATCGAACGTAAACCGCTGAGTGCTTCTCGTACTGCAGATCTCCCTACTCCGAAGTGACGAGCCAACTGTTCCACAGAATCTAATTTATCACCTGAGGCAAGGCTCCCCTGCTTCATCATATCCATTAAAGAAGCAGCTACTTGTTCATATAACTTCTCCGATTTAATCTGTTTATATTCCATATCTTCCACTCCATATACTCGTATGCCCTTATGCAAATAGTAAAAAAATAGTCATCAGATGACCTTATGTGTTTCATTGTACTCCACTTTTTCTTTCGATGCAAGCAAGCTAAAGATAAAAAGTATACGCTTACTAAGCATAATCAATGAATCCAACGCATATCTTGTACTGCTTATCCACATTTAAAAATAGCAGACAATCAAACGAGGAGGCTCTTTATGGTTTGGTCCATCCCTGCAAAAATAAGCCAATTATTCCTTTTAAAAAGCAGGTTATTCGTGCAACTACTCGTTAGTTTTGGTTTCTTTGTACTTTCCTTATTGGCGGCACTGTATGAAGGAAGTTATTTACTAGAAGATAAATCTGAATGGCAGCACACCACGCCGTTTACTCATTTATTGCACGAACATCCTATATTCCCGGCAGATATCTCTGCGCTGGATTTCTTGGTTTATGCTATTAAATTTTTCAGCTTTTTTCCTATCGTTTGTCTCCTGTCTGGTTTATACTGTTTCATGTTAAGCTTGTTTACCATGTTACGCAAGAAGATGCTGTGGTTTCGCAGGACTTGCACTTTGATTGGTTTATTGCTTCTTATTAGTGGAGTGCTGTTATTTAGTATGATAACCATAGGGATCCTCCTATTTTGCAGTGTAATGATATTATCTGGATTGATCTTAGTCTGGTGCACTTATTTGCTTAGAAAAACGATCGTACGATGAACAATGTGTACGTAAAAATAACGATAAAAATACTTCTCCCTTTTACATTAGCATGGTATAATAAACACAGGACAAGTGAAGGGGGTTGCTTATGAAGAAGCTTATCTTGACTACAGCTGTCTTACTATGCATTACATTTATCCTTAGCGCCTGTCAATCATTAGGGAAAGAACAGGGCATTTTTCAATGGAATGACTCCTTTGTGGGGGATAATAACGCTATTTCCTCGATTGTTTTTCAACTGCCAAATGCAGACTCTTTTGAATCAATGGAGCTGCAAACAAAAGAAGAACCTTATGAGATTATCTTACACTACCAAGAGATAATGGCAGACAATCTCGAGCAAGAATATCAATACACGGCCTTTTACAATGCTACCTTTCTCTTTACACTCGTACAAAATGTGGAGAAGGTAACCTTTGCATTTAAGGATGAATCATACACACTCACACGAACAGAACTTGAGAAATGGTATGATACGAAGCTCGGCGATTTGAATAACGAAAAAGAAGTGAAACAGCTCATAGAATCACATCAAGAGGAAAGCGCGACATGGTTTGAATAATAAAAAGGTCTATCACCAACGGATAGACCTTTTTATTTTTATTTTCTTTTCATCATCTTAGCAGCCCAAGCCACAACAACCCCCAATAGTAGTGATAACCACCAAGGAAACCCAAATGATGGACCGATTTCAGGCAGCCAGATAACACCTAGAACGACCACACACGAACCAAAAGCAGCCGTCACACCAACTTTGACATATTCCTTCCACGCTGCGCGGTTAACCGTAAACACCGATTTATGCATCACATAAAAGATATACCGTATGATTCCAAAGACCATGAATGCAATCACCAGCACTTGCAGCAATAAGGAAAAGAGATTCACTTCGCTATTCACCTCTGTAAATAATGACAATACCGGTAGTAGCACCCCTCGTATGATCAAGACATAAGCACCCATCTGTAACAACAAAGAAGTCACAAAATCAAATCGGGATCCCTTCTCTTCCTGAGGCAATTGTTCGATTAATTGATCGGCGTAGGTCTTTGGATTATCGCCGAATATCTCGGCAGCCGTTTTTTCTTCTTGTTGTCCTTCTAGCAAATGATTGAGTAATTCCAGCAATAATTCCTCTGCTTGTTGTTCTGACACATGCCAATCGGTTCGAATATACAGTAGCAAATCTTCATAATAGGTTTCATTTTCAGCGTTGAGTTGTTCCCGTTTCTGATTATTCTCCTCGATCAATTGTTTTGCGTTCATGGCGTTTCCCCTCCTTGCAATAATTGACTAACTGGACCTACTAATAAATCCCATTCCTCTTGAATAATTTCTAGCGCTTCTTCCCCTTGCTCGGTAATATCATAGTATTTACGATTAGGACCAGAAGCAGATGGTCTCATTTCGCCTTTAATCATGCCATTTTTCTGCAGGCGTAATAAGACGGGATATATCGTTCCCTCACTTACGTCACTTAATCCGACTTGCTGTAACTTCTTCGACAGCTCATAACCATATACCGATTCGTCTGCTATAACCGATAAAATACAACCATCCAGTATTCCTTTCAATAGCTGACTCCGTATCGACATCTAATCAACTCCATTCACTATATTGTTAAACAAGATAGTTGGTGATAAAAAAAGCTAATACCCTTTGTTGTGTCATTAGCTATTCACTCTTTTTCTATCTTGTATAACCAGATAGTGATTTTATTTTACCTCGCTTATCTGTCATTGTCAAGGGGATCGTTGATATCTCTCCATCCTTTATCATTCCAAAGGATGGAAAGATAATGGCTGACCTTATCCAAAAAATAAATCAAGCACGTTACCTGCTGTAGAGGCTTCTTTATTGTAAAACTCCGAGTAACCACAATCCGTACAATAAACCACAATAAAACGGTTATGCTGTACATCAAACATTTTCGATAGTCCCGTTCCTGTCATCGCCACCTCTTTTTGATCGGCATTTCGACTGCCGCATTTCATACAACCTGATCCTGTATTCATGTTATCACTCCTTATAAAATAGTTACGAATGGAAATAGTGGTTGGTTTCATTTATATGTAACAGATTTTCAGGAAAAATTCAAACATGCTTCCATTCAAAACGACAAAACTAAACACCTCTTCACTCTTATTATATCAAAAGGGATAAAGAGGTGTTTTATTTCTGCTTACTATAAATATTGTTGACGCTTCATTTACCTGATTGGAGAATTTTTTTGCTCACTCCTTCACCATCCGCGTCACCAGCACCACTAACTCTTCCTGGTAGCTAGCCATATCAAACGAATCATTCTGCAGCAACAAGCTCTCGCTAATCGCTCCATTGATCAGTATAGCTGCTGTCTTCGGCTGGATGGCGGACGAAAATATACCTTCCGTTTGACCTTGAACAAGTATCTCCTCTAATTGTAGATATAAAGCATCCTCGTCATCCCCTGCCAGTTTGTAATACGGGATATTGTCCGCTGTCCGGCCATTAAAAATAATCTCCAGCATGGCTACATTATACTTATAATATTCTGTTTGATAGGTGAGGCTAGCCTGTATAAAGGCAAGTAATTTCTGATATGGACCCTCTTCTGCTTCCACCTTTTCATTAATATAATGGATCTGGGTGGTAACGACATACATCAAAGTTTGGTTCAATACATCCTCTTTATCTGAAAAATGATAAGAAATCAGTCCGGTGCTTATCTTTGCCTGTTTCGCGATTTTGGCTAAACTGACCTTGACATAGCCGATTTCATTTAATACCTCGATAGCTGCCTTGATGATTTGCTCACGGCGAGCTGCTCCAATAAATGATTGCTCTTGTGTCACTGTGTCGTCCCTCCAGCTATTCTTACATATTGGCGTTTATCTTCATCATGAATAACGATGCCTTCTGCTGCCAGATCTTTGCGTAGGGTGTTCGCTTCTTTAGAATCATCCGCTTGCAATGCCTTTTCCCTAGCAGATAGTAAGGCATTAATGGCACTGGAAAAGTCAGGGTGATCCGCTACCCAACGCTGATAGTGGCCAGCATATGGATCGTTTCTCTGCCACGGAAATCGGTGGTCCTGCATGGCTTTTTCGATTGCCGTTACCTTCGCTTCAGACTCCCCACGGTATAACTCCTGTCCTTGCCCTCCTAAAAAGACAATCTCTTTGCGATCCAGGTAAACAGCAGAAAGCGCTTCTCGTTCTAAGTACTCTTGCTGACCAAGCTTTTTAAGCGTAACACCTTGATCGGTCATCGTCATTTTCAACGATTCGCTAAAGGCATATATGATAAAAATGACTCCAGCAATCAGCCCAATAACGAGTCCAATGACAGGAACCCAAACATTATCCCAAGCTGCAATCCAGCGAAAGAATGGATCAAACGGGATAAACGGTACCATCACCAGCCAATCCGCTATTACTGGAATAAACCAGCCCAACAATGCGCCAATTAGCGGTGATAGGACGATCAGAATCCCTTTATCTAACTTTGATAACCCTACGACGGTTTCCTGTTGCATAATCTCTCCACCCTTTTTAACTGTATAACCATTTTTTTGATTGATCAGTTAAATAATACTATAAATTATCTAACATTGCAACCTCATTAAAAAACGGCGTCCTAGTTGGACACCGTTTCTCCACAGCCTATATTAACGTGTCTGCACAATCGTAATCCTGCGCATAAATGGAAAACCAATCAAAGAGAAGACAATCCCAATCGCAAATAGGATAACGAAAGACATAAAATCAACATTAGGAATTACATTCATTACCAAATCTATCATCCAGCCTTCAAACACCCCAAACAATACGGTGACTAACATGGCACCTAGCAGAATACCACCGCCTAACAGACCGGTTCGATAAAAGATAAGTGCAATCAAGTATAATGCAGCCATCAAGAAGAACATCACCAGCGTATCTACCACGATTCGCATCGCCCAATTATCCGTTAACGCCATCGCTGGGTGAACAAATTGATAATTCGTAATGCCAGCCCATTGCTGTAACCATTCGATGATTTGACGAAAAGTGCTGGCAGCAACAGCCATCGCAAAGGAATACAATACCATAAAATACAATTGCATGATATAGATATTTTTCCTGGTTGCGCCCATCTTCAGGCCAAATGGCACATTTCCTTTAATCAACTGGTAAGAAACAATCGCCACATTGGTATACGTAGCAAATGGAATAGCGAAATACATCTCAAAGTCCGCAACATCTAATAAGAGATAACAAATAATATTCATGGTCAGTATAATGGCCACCAGTATCGTCCAAAATATTTTCGTAGAATGAAGTACACCCTGCGTATAATAATAAAGCATGCCTTTGATTTGATGATTCATCGATTATCCCCCTTTCTTTTCTGTTAAATGTATCATCAGTTCTTGAATCGGAACCGCTTCTGTCTGCAGCCCCACTGTTTCCGCTTCTTGCCTCGTACCATAAGCATAAGCCATCGAATGACCCGCTAAGTCGGTCCGCTGAATCACCTCTTTGTTTTCTAAAAAGGTATCTACTTTTGCCTTTGGACCTGATACACCAACGGTTTTCTCTCTCAATGTCTCCGCATCCTCTGCCAAAATCAAAGCACCCTCTTGCAAGATCAGCACTTCTTCAAACATCAAGCTCACCTCATCAATTAAATGGGTTGAAAAAATAATCGTTCGAGGATTTTCTTGATAATCATCCAATAAAATCTGATAAAACGCCTTACGTGACGGGGCATCCATTCCAATATACGGCTCATCAAATACTGTGATCGGTGCCTTGCTTGCCAATCCCACCGTAATGCCCAAGGCCGATTCCATCCCTTTTGATAAGGTTTTGATCTTCATCGATGGTTTTAGATTAAAGGTCTCCAGCAATTCTTCTGCCATTGCTTGATCCCAGCCCGAATAAAAATAAGCAAAGATCTTCAGCACTTGTTTAATGCGCAATTCCGGGCTGAAGTTATCGGCCTCCTTAATCAAACAAATCGATTCGGTTAAACGCTGGTTTTCAAACGGCCTTTCACCATCAATGGTAATCTCCCCTGAACTAGCAAGAATCTGGCCGCTTAAAATGTCCATAAACGTCGTCTTCCCCGCCCCATTTCGACCGAGCAAGCCATATATCTTGTTCTCCTCCAACGTGAACGAGACGTCGTTTAGAGCATATGTCTCTCCATATTTTTTACTTAAATGCTTCACCTCAATCTTCATCCAAATCACCCTCTCTTCTTAACATATCGATTAATTCCTGTTCATTCATGCGCAGCTTTCTCGCCTCTCGTTTCAACGGCAGCATATAATGTTCAAAGAAGGTTTGCTTCCGTTTTTCGATAACAATCTCCTTTGCTTCATCTGTCACAAACATCCCCACACCCCTCCTCTTTAACAAAATACCTTCCGCGACTAGCTCGTTAATCCCTTTCCCAGCCGTCGCCGGATTGATTTGATAGACGCTGGCAAATTCATTAGTAGACGGGGCACGATCTCCCGCCTTTAACGAATCATCCATCACAGCATCCTCAATCTGTTCCTTGACCTGCAGGAAAATCGGTTTGCTTTCATCCCAATCTTTATTCATTAGCCTCATTCCTTAATTGGTTAATTACTTATGCAACTAACCATATAACATAAACATGAAAAAGTCAATTGTTTTTTAGATAAAATCAGAAAAACCGGGCTGAAATCCGCCGGTTCTTTATGACCACCCGAAGCTAGCTACTAACTGCTGATAAGATGGATTATGTGAAAGGTACTCTGGTTCATTCAAGGTCAAATCGTCCCAAATCCCATTATATTAAGGATTCTATGTTTTCTTATCTTTTAAAAAACCTGCTTCTAGTGGAATCGTGATTCTTCCATTAGAAGCAGGGTTGCTGAGAATTTTATATTTCTTGTCTATTAGTATTTAGCGTGCTTTACAGATCTATCAATATACAGGGGAACCTACATACATTTTCGAATACGCCTAAGCGGATTTCTATATCTTTTTACGGAAATACATAATGGCTAAACCATTAATAAGAATCAGGGCAGATAATCCAATAACAACCATTAAACCAAGTACTTCAGCTGAGATATTGGAAAAAGAGATAATTAAAATGAAAATCGCATAAATAAGAAATAACAAACCTACTGTGATATGTGAAGATTTAGCAAGTATCGATTCTCCTCGCTCATCCTTCCCCTCCTTAGAGGAAAAAGTAATATATCTCCCTAAACCAAAACTAGCAATAATAATGGATAAGACAATCATTATATTAATCACTTCGTATCACCCTTTCTAGTATAATCAAAAATGTCTTCAATCTGCTTATCGAATAATAACGCTATTTCAAAAGCTAATTTCAAAGAAGGATTATATTTGTTTGATTCTAAAGAATGAACGGTTTGTCTTGTCACACCTAATTGTTCTGCAACATATTTTTGTGGCCAACGCTTTTCCGCTCTTAAGATGTACAAGTTATTACGAAGTATTCCTTCTTCTTTTTTCACAAACTCACTCCTTCGTTAGATCATTTTTACTTAAGTTAAAAATATATTACTTAAGTAAATAATATATTACTGATATGTTTTTGTCAAGGCACCATTTAAAAACGCCATTTACCGGTACATACCGTTCAAATGGCGTTTGGAGTGATAGCGTATTAAAAAATTGACCTTAGACAGGGCGACGTATCCTGTATCGCTGTTAACTACTCATCATTATCCCAACAAATAGTATCTGGAAACCTTTCTCAGTTCAAGACCCTTTGTTTCCTTATTGTTCTTTATCCCCAGGATTTTCGCCTGCAATACCGTAGAAAAATAAGCGGCTAAATTCCATTGAAACAGGTAGCATCTCTTGCATGACGCCTTCTCTTTGAAGATAGTCGGTAAACATTTGTAGATACTGCAACAAGGTTTGATCGCTGATTTGTTCATGGATATAGCCCTCTTCTCTTCCTTGGTGCAGCAGTTTAATCAGTGCAGGTAGCACCTTTTCTTGATAGACTTTCTCGATATAATTCCCTTCTTCTGTATAATACTGCATGATAAATTGCAGAAATTCCTCACTGACTTCATTCGCTATCTCGATTTCATCTAAAAATAATTGCTTGATTTTCTGCTCGAATGACATGTCCTCTTCCATTAAAGCCTGATACCTCTGCCACATCTGGTCCATATAATAAACGATCACTTCTTCTAACAATTTCTCCTTGCTTTCCAAGTAATTGTAGATCGTTACCTGTGATACATTTGCTTCCTTGGCAATCTCTGCGATCGAGACCTTTTTATATCCTTTTTTTTGAAATAACCGCAGACTTGTTTCTAAAATCGCTTGTTTTTTTTGTAATTTCCTTCGTTCAAATCCGTTCATTTTTTCTTCCCTCGTTTCTTCATCAACCCATCATTTCACTCTTATTATACCTATTTTAACATAAAAATTTTGAAATATTTTAATTATTTTATTTCAAAACTTATTGACAATCTCAAACAAAGAGCATATCATAAGAAATGAAATATAAAACATATAATATTTCATATTTCCAAGAGGAGGGTTTCCTATGAACATACTCCAGTTAGAACAAATTTCCAAACGATTCGGACGTTTCCAAGCCTTGAACCAGGTTTCCATGGAATTAAAAGCAGGGGAGATTTATGGTTTTATTGGTCCTAACGGTGCTGGCAAATCAACGACGATTCGCATCCTTTTAGGTATGTTAAAACCTACTAGCGGCAAAGCAGAGGTATTTGGAATGGATGCTTGGAAGGAGGCCGCTGCTATCCATAAACGGTGCACCTATGTTCCAGGCGATGTCAATGTCTGGCCCAATCTTACCGGAGGAGAAGTCATTGATGTACTAATGAAAATGAACGGCAGCTCGAATACATCATTAAAAAATCAGTGGATCGAACGGTTTCAATTTGATCCCTCCAAAAAATGCCGTTCCTATTCCAAAGGGAATCGACAAAAGATTGCCCTCATTGCCGCCTTCGCCTCTGAGGCAGACTTGTATATTTTGGATGAACCCACTTCTGGATTGGATCCGTTAATGGAGCATGTTTTTCAACAGGGTGTACAAGAAGTGAAAAATAATGGTAAAACGGTACTACTTTCAAGTCATATATTATCCGAGGTAGAAAAACTCTGCGATCGCGTGGCTATTATCCGTCAAGGAAGTATTATCGAGCAAGGATCCTTGCAAGCATTACGTCACTTAACGCGCATGCATATTGCCGTGGAAACATGTGAAGCTTTGGGCGACCTACCTGCCTATCCAGGAATCCATGACATCGAGGAAAATGGGGCTGCCGTTACTTTCCAAGTTGACATGGAGCAGTTGGATACGATTATGCAGTATATCAGCCAGCAAGGAATCATCCGCTTGGACAGCAGCCCGCCGACGTTGGAAGACTTGTTCATGCGTCACTATGAACAAAGTGGAAACGGAGGGGAAAGATAATGCGCCACCTTCAAGGGTCACATTGGCTGTTCTCGATTTTACTGCGTCAGCATAAAATGCGCCTGTTTTATTGGCTTGCCGGGCTCACCGTCGTTATAGTCTCTGTCGCCTCTGCTTACCCTTCTATGTATGAAGATCAGGCTGACCGAGAGGCTTATGGTTTCACAATGGATAACCCTACCATGGTGGCGATGTTAGGGATTGGTTATGATGATTATCAAATCATCGGCAGTTTGTTTGCGATGGAAATGTTACTATTTTCTGCTGTCACTGTTGCCATCATGAATATTCTGCTAATGGCCAAGGCTACAAGAGATGATGAAGAGAGGGGGATATTGGAGCTGGTCCGTTCGCGGGCTGTGGGGCGATTAAGTTACTTACACGTCTCTTTGCTGCTAATGCTGGTAACTAATATGCTCTTAACCGTCTTACTAACCGTTGGCATCGTTGTCTTACAGATCGACGGTATGGATTGGCAAGGTGCTTTCTTATACAGCAGTGTACTAGGGGCAACTGGTATACTTTTCGGTAGTCTTACTGCATGGTGTGCCCAGCTGGTAGAGACATCGAAAAGTACGATCACTTTTTCACTGGGGATATTGTTTTTCTGTTATATATTACGCGCGATTGGAGATGTACAATTTACCGCCCTTTCCTATATCAGTCCTTTAGGCTGGCTGTCACGCGCCTATGTATTTACCGATAATGATTGGTGGCCGGTTGTTGCTTTACTCATAGCAGCAGTTGTCCTAACACTGATTACCTATTACCTGCAATCGATCAGAGACATAGACGCTGGTTTTCTTCCCGAGCGCAAAGGACGCAGGACGGCTTCCCCTATCTTACAAACAACATTCGGGTTTGTATTTCACCTGCAAAGGACCATGATCTTCTCTTGGTTAATTGGGATTCTATTAATAGGTAGTGCCTTTGCTGCCATATTAAATGAGTTAGAGGTATTTTTAGCAGAAAATGAAACGATCCAGGAATTATTAACGGCGGAGGGAAGCCTGATCGAGCAATTCGTGCTATTATTGATGGCGATGATGGCCGTTTTCATAACTGCTCCTGTGATCCTGTCTATCCTGAAGCTGCGTGGAGAAGAACAAGCACAGCGGACAGAATTACTCTACAGTCGTTCTTTGTCTCGGCTGCAATGGTACATGAGCTACACATTACTAGCCATCTTGATTGTCTGTATTTTCCCTGTGTTGCTGGCGTTCAGTATCTGGGGAATAGGTTCCTTGACCACCGATAATATGATGTCTTGGCAGGATGTCTTCGGTTCAGCAATCATTTACATCCCTGCTCTGCTGGTTGTTGCTGGTATTACCCTCTGCTTGCTGGGATGGCTGCCCAAGCTTACATCGATCAGCTGGATTCTAGTGATCTATGGCTTTATTGTAATTTATCTTGGGGATTTATTAGATTTACCAAAAGGGGTGAAAAATCTCTCCCTTTACGAGCATATACCTGCTTATCCTAGTGAAGATTTTTCGTTATCGGTATGCCTCCTGTTTCTGTTGATCAGTTGTTTGTTGATTCTGTTTGGTTTTATCGGCTACCGACAACGGGATATGGAAGGGTGAGCGAAAAACGCTCCGCCCACTCAGGCATAGTGGCTGGGCGAAGCGTAAAACTATGTTATATAAACAGAAGTATTGCTATTACTCAGATAAGATGGCATCTAAGGTATGGCGTGCCGATTGTCGCACGTCTTGATCTTCTGCATGGTAAGTAATCAGTGCCTTCCACAGTGCCCAGCCCTTTGCCCGCTGCCAAGTGGCCTCATCCAACGGCAGGTATTTCTTAAAAATCTCTCTGCTTTTTCTGATCAAAGAAGGTCCAGGCCATCACCAAATCACAGGCTGGATCGCCAACTGCTGATGTGCCAAAGTCAATCACCGCAACTAATTGACGATTCTTTACCAGCAAGTTTCCACTAGCGATATCACCATGCACCCAGACCGGTGTTTTTGTCCATTTAGTTGCTAATGCGTTAGCGAGGATTTGTTGACATCGATCCGTATCTACTACATCTGCTAATTGCTGAATGGCTTCCTCAGTTTCCTGCCTGTAAACAGCGAAATCTCCTCCACGATAAAAGCTGTGAGCACCTGCACTTGGACCATCTTCCGCATCAAGCGATTGCAGTTGCGTGAGAAATTGTGCTAAATCTACGGCAAATTGGGGCATATCGACAGGAGCAACTGACAACGCTTCTCCCTCTAACCAATTATTAACCGACCACGGTAGCGGATAAATAGCAGAGGGCTCTCCTTTGGCAATCGGCGTAGTGATTGCCATATCTAATCGCGGTGCTAGATATGGCAGCCATTTGGCCTCCTTCTCAATCGCTGCGGCATAAGCCTGATGACTAGGCAGCCGCAGACTCATTGTCTCCCCTAACCGAAACGTGCGATTGTCATGTCCACCCTTTTTCACCCGTCTCACTTGTAATGCCGACCATTCCGGAAACTGCTCTGCCACCAACTGCTTAGCTAATTCTGATGTAATATTGATCATTCATCACACCCCTCATAAATTAATCCGTGCTTCTTTTTCTCCTCGATTCATAATCTCTTTCACCGTTTCCTCAGCAGTCAGCTCCGTCGAATCAATCCATAAACCAATGCGAGGATTCTCCTTGATTAGCACTTCTTGCAATGCCGCCACATCCCATGTATGATATCCTGTCTTATCTCGAGTCTGTTCCCGTGTTTGCACAGCGGCTAAACTTGGATGAAGTGTAATCAAGTAAAGCGACTTGGTCTGAAATTCTCGTAAAAAATGATAAGCTTCCTTGCCTAAATAGTTGTCTTGTACTATTACGGTGAAACCGGCACGATAGTAGGCTTCTGCAGCCATGGCTGTCAAATGATAGCGCAATCTTAATTGTTCTATGGCTTGGGAAGAGGGCTCATTCGTCATCTCTTCTTTTCCGTTTACAATCATTTTTCGGTAGATATCGCCGTTTATGTGCACACTATGATCGATTCTTTCCGCCAACCTCTGTGCCACCGTCGTTTTTCCGGAAGCCATAATTCCTGTTATAATATAAATCCCTTGTGGAAGAGTCATTTGATCACCTACTTTTTCAAAAGAATGAAGCTTGTCTGATAACTTGATAGACCATTAACTAAATGATCATTATTCGTCCTCACCTGTTTTAACCACGCCCATTATCAATAAATTTCCTTCGCAGCAGCTGGCAATTGACGAATATGATCCAGATAAGACCGCACTCGCTCCACCATTGCCGTCGGATATCGGAAATCCAATGAGGTTGTCACATATTTAGCGGTTTGCTGGAACAGGGAACACATGGCATCCAGTGCCCGCCAAGCGCTCTGATAATTACCAGCAGCATAGGTTTCCATCAGCTGTTCCCACTCCTGGGCAGTGAGCAATTGCTCCAAATGCTTGCCCGATTTTCCCACACTCAAGGAAAAATCGGTTTCGATTCCTACACGCCAGCTTAACATCTGCAAAAGCATTTCTCGGATAATCTGCAAGTGATCCTGTGCATAAATAATCTCTCGACGCCACAGTCCTTTGACCACATACGTAGATACCCACCAAAACTCATTACAACAATCATCAAATAACTGCTGATTTGGTTTGTTTACCCAATAATTTACATCGCTTGGCTCTGGCAGAGAAGGTAGGCGATGATCCTTATCTAGTAACACTTTCGCCAATCGATCTCCCCCATGCCATTCCTCTGCACGCTCAACCGGACACAATGTCAAATCGATGCGGTTGCCATCAGTAAATAACATTAAATAAGAGAACATGCCACCTAATTCCGGCGGAAAAAGCTCCATTGCCTCTGGTGTTTGCATGATAATGCGTTCACCAAAGGCACCAACCCAGCTTGAATCTTGAACAAACGCTTCCATATCTTCTACTACATAGACCATATCATAATCTTGAAAAATATCCGCTCGTACCCTCGGATTGGTTCGTGAACCGTTCATCCCCACGGCACGAATCCGTTGATCATCTTTAGCAACCTGTAAAATCAGCTGCATCATTTCTTCTTCTGTACGCATGGTTTAGCCTCCTTATCCTACTTATTTCTTACAACCATTATAACATGTTTCTACCGCATAAAAGGAAGACAAAAGGGCATACTTTATGATAATGACGAAACGATAGAAACAGAAAGGACCGGATTGATCATGAAAAAAAGAGGTATTGTATGGTTAACGCTACTACTATTGTTGCTTTTAGCGGCCTGTAATAACAACGATAATAATGACACTGTCGATGAACGACCAGCCAATGAGAATTACAATGACCCTGACGTTGATATAACAGAAACCAACACCAATGGAAAACACTTATCCATTGACGAGGTTGCCTTATCTGTAAAAGAAGCCTTGGATCTCTATCAGCAAACTTTTCCCGATACGCAAGTAGATTCGATTGACCTAGATGAAGAAAATGGCGAATTGATTTACGAAATAGATGGATTTGATGATACGAATGAATATACAGCACATATCGACGGTTCTGGAGAAGTTATTTATCAAGAGGAAGAAGCCTTGGATGCTGACGATCAACCGCAAGCGCTCGCTATGGGAGATTACGTGGCGATCGAAAATGCTATCATAACGGCAAAGCAGGCACCAGAAGCAGACAACTTAACCACTACAAGCTGGAGCTTAGATGAAGATAATGGCGTGATCGCTTACGAGATTACCTTTAAAGATACGGAAGGACAAGAAGTAGAAGTGACGATAGATGCAGAAACTGGTGAACAGCTTTCTGTGGAAATGGAGAGTTAAAATAAGGACCATGCAGTGAGCCTGCTTACAGTACAGCGGCTCACTCTTTTTTATGGAAAACAAATTTTCGATTCTATTGGTTGGATTACGGACCGATAAGCTAGCTATCAACTTCAAGGCTATTCTTTATTCCGTTTCTCTGCGCCTTTTGTTATACCCTCTTCTAATCCTTCTTCCTTTCTGTTCACTCAAAAAGTCCAAATATTTCCTAGTGCCATATCGTCTCCTTTCATGTACCTCAATATCATATATAAGAGATGACAATTCCAGCATTATTTTCACCATGTAATGCACCCCTGATTCTCCAGTCCATTTTTGGTCGTCATTTTCCAGATGACTACCGTTTTTTAGTTTTCACACTTGGATTTTGGTCGCCATTTCCACGATGACGCTTTCTTAACAATAGGATAACATTTTCTTTTTACATGTTAGCATAACTTATACATGAGTGAAAAATTTTAGTGAATAAATCAAGATTAAAACAATCGACAAAATTAATAAAGTCATCCCAAATTTTCTATGATTCTTTCTTATCTCCTCTGCACCAAGACTTGCTAAAATAATAACAAAAAGTGTAGCGCTTACATAATAATAATAAAGTTCATTCACATCAAAAAATAGCCCATATAATGAATAGGTCATTAAAACCACACTAGAAACCACGGTCACTATAACAAACACGTCAACCACTCCAATTTATAACAATATTTACATCATGTTTCTTGTTATTGGTATACTAACAACCCAAATACATAATGTAAAACTTATCTTCGTAATTTTCTTCCTATTTTTATTAGTTGAAATGAAAAAAAGGCTATCTGCCAAAAACAGATAACCTCTTCTTTGATTTGCTTAACGCGGACGTCGATCTTTCACTCCCGGTAGTTCTGGAAAAGGCTGGTGCGGCTTGGTTTGATACCAATAGGCAACCGAAGCAATATCATCCGCTCGTTCAAACAAGCCAATATCATCATTGCCAATTTGCTGAAGCGTGACCGTCAAGTTTTCTTCAAAACGAATCGGATCAGGCAGGTGCCATCTGTACAGGCCATGCATTGGTAAGGCATCCCGGCCAAAACCGTGAGTTGGAATGCTATCCTTACGCGGAAAATGATCCCTTGTATGATCTTCCGTCGATTGAAAGGCATAGCCCATAAACGGCGTATTATAGGTGGAAGAACTAATCGTGCCATCATCATGCTTCTTATGGAACGCCCAAGCACCGCCAAAGTAATCCTCTGTGCCTGTACCACAAATGGTCGGATACTTTTCGTCGTCATCGATATAGAATTTAAACTCGCCTTCGCCCCACCAATAACGTTCTAAAGCAGTCAAAGCAAGGTACGTTCCTACATAATGCCCTTTTCCTTTAATATCACTGACTACCGTATAATCAACGGCTTCCTTGGTGTACTTTTCCCGACGCCATTGTGCATGGAAATAGGCGGTATCTTTATCGATTTCATCTTCTACGGTATAATTGATCGTATAAAAGAAAGCCTCGATATCCCCTTCATGTTCATTGGTTATCGTAATACGCGCCTTCTCACGGAAGGGCATCGGAAAGTAGCTATTCATCGCACCGGATGGATTGACGACAATCGGCATCGAATTCACTTCACAACGGGCACCAAACCCATTGCAGAAAAAGTCTCCTAGCGGCGATTCTACAGAAGGAGTATCTTCTCCATCCCAGTACATACGCAGCACCAAGTCGCGCAAGACGAAACTACCATGTGTGGTAGCCTCTGTTACCGTCATCCAGATATGACGAATCGTACCTGGTCCTTCTATTTCTGCTAGTGTAGCTGTTTCCCCACTTTTTAAGTCTATTTTTGGATTCCCTTTTCGGCTGGGACCAAGGTCACTATCTGTTGTCCCACCCCTACCTGGTGCACCAGTAGGATTTTCCGGATTAATCGACCGGCTCTTATTATTTTTTAATTTTTCAATTCCATCTAATGTAAACATCTTTCTCATCCTTCCCTATTTTTTCTAACTATTTATCTAACCTTTAATCGCTCCTCCTGTAAGACCAGAGATAATCCCCTTACGGAAAATGATTGTCAGGATAACGATTGGCAACATCGCAATGATGGAGCCTGCAAAAATCGTGCCATATGGAATCGAGTATGGACCACTAAACAATGCGATCCCTACAGATACCGTCCTCATCGATGGATCCGAATTGATAATCAGCGCCAAGAAAAACTCAATCCATGTCGCAATGTACGTAAAGATTGCGGCTGTAAAAAGACCTGGCTTGACTAACGGTAAATAGATTTTGTAAAAGGTATAAAACGTACTTGCCCCATCTACCCGAGCACTTTCTAGCAACTCGGTCGGGATTTGTGCAAAGTAATTCCGTAACAACCAAACGGCAAATGGCAGGTTAAAGGCAATATACGGGATCACCAGACCGGTGTACGTATTTAACAGCCCCATATTATTCAACATAATATAAATCGCTGGTGCAACCGTAACCGGTGGAAACATGGATAGAATAAGCAAGCCCACCATCATTGGGTATTTATTCGGCAATGGCAGTTTGGCAATTGCAAAGGCAGCCATACTAGAAAAGATCAAGACAATAATCGTTGCCGAAATAGATACAACCATACTGTTAAACATATTGGTTAAGAAGCCATGATCCACTATCGCCTCCCGATAATGTTCTAATGTCCACGTTTCCGGCAAAAATCCTGGTGGATAATCTCCTAATTCAGAGCCTGGCTTAAAGGAGGTAATCACGATCCAATAGAACGGCGAAATAATGAGAATAAGAAACGCTATTAAAACTAGGTAACGACCTACTTTTGATAAACGCATAAGTTATGACTCTCCTTTCACAACGGATCGAATCAGCGGATAAAAGGTGATCGAAAGCATGATAATGAAAAACACTACACTCACAGAAATCGCTGAACCTAATCCAAAATTCAAATTCTGAAATAGAGACTTTTGGGCCAGCATCGCGACAGGCTGTGTTGCATTACCTGGTCCCCCGCCCGTTAATACAAACGGCAAATCAAATACCCCAAACGCCTGTAATAAACGGAAAATGACCGATACTGCAATACTTCCTTTGATCGCTGGTAAGGTAATCTTCCAAAATGTCTGCCAACGATTGGCACCATCCATTGCCGCTGCTTCATACTGATCTTTCGGCACCATCTGTAAACCAGCTAATAAAATAATCACAACAAAAGGCGTCGTTTTCCAAATTTCAGCGGCCATCATACTGATAACAGCCGTATCTGGAGTTGCCAGCCATGCGACTGGTGAATCGATTACATGCACGGCTTCCAGGAGATAATTTAATACCCCATACACCGCATTATAGATATAAGCCCACATCTGTCCTGAAACCACGGTGATCAATGCCCATGGAATCAACATGATTACTAGTGATACATTCAATAATCGTTTTACTTTGTTGATCGCTAAGGCAATCAATAAACCAAGCACAATCTCCACTGCTACCGTTACAAAGGCAAAATAAAAGGTGAACCATAAACTATCCCAATAAACCGAATTGGTAAAAATATTGATGTAATGTTGTAACCCAACAAAATCAAACGTATAACCATCACTCGAAATTCCCACATCGCTTAAACTCATCCGCAATGTGTAGAAAATCGGATAGAACATAATAACAGCAAGTGCCAGAACGGTTGGCAGTACCATTAAATACCCCGGGCGATTCAGTCTCCAAGACTCTCGCAAAGAACGGTTAGACCCATTTGTTCGTTTTGACATACCTGCACCTCACTCCTCTATTTCTTACTGTTTTTTTATAGTGCTGGACCTCTTATAGTCCGGAATCGTTAGCCGACTTCATCTGATCTTCCATTGTATCTAAGATATCCTGTACGTCATTATTTTCCACGATCATTTCGTTAACGTTCATGTAAATCCCTTCAGATAAGGCATTGTAATTAGGTGTCTTTGGCCTTGGTGTAGTAATAGCCTCCTGATAGATTTCTAATATTTCGTACTCGTCAATCAGTTCTGGATCTTCCGTGACCGCCGTATTTGTTGGGATCATATCGTGTCCTTCTAACATGATCCGCTGAGCTTCCTCACCGGTTAGATAATCCATAAAAGCCAAGGATGCCTCTAAATTCTGTGTGTTTGGATTGATAAAGACGTTCCAACCGGATTGCGTCGTATGTCGCTCTCCTCCCTCAAAGGCAGGCAAGGCAGAAATTCCGATATTCTCACTCATTGCCGACATTTCCGGATCTTTCAACTGACCATAATAGCTCATCCAATTTCGCAAAAAGGCAGCAGAGCCTGAACTAAAGGTCGTAGTTGCCTCATCTTCATGGAAGGTAGCTACTGCACTTGGTGTTGCCCCGCCATTCACCAATTCTTGCATAAATGATAAGGCTTTTTCCGTTTCTCGGGTGTTGATATTCACTTCTTCGTTCTCGTCTAATACCTCACCATTAGCGGCATGTAAATATTCTAGAAAATTGGTAGTAAGCCCTTCATACGAGGCGCCTTGCCAAACAAAACCATAGTCTACTAACCCTTTTTCTTTCAGTTCAATCGACATGTCCTGCAACTCTTCCCATGTGCTAGGCACCTCAAGGCCTTCCTCTTCTAAGATGTCCTTGCGATAATAAAGCACACCAATGTTATCGTAGAATGGTGCACCGTAAATTCCACCTTCGTAGGTAACAGAGTCGACTAAGGTATCCGGAAAACGATCCCAAAATTCATCCGGCATGATCTCTGACAAATCTAAAGCAATATTGGCATTGCCGAATTGTGCCGGCCAATTGGAATCGCCACTGTAGATATCCGGTTTTTCGCTTTGTCCGCCAATCGTTGTCGTGTAATAAGTTTGCGACTGATTCGTGGTAGAAGGAGCCTCTTGTAATTCTACTTCTACATTCGGATACTTCTCTTCAAACCCTTCTATTAATTCCTGTCGCAAACCAAGACCAGATAAGCTCCCGCTTGACCAGACGATTTTACCTTCTGGATTCGAATAATCTACTGGCTCACTAATATCTTGGTTAGATGCACCATTGTCATCCTGACTACACCCCAGTATCAATAGAAAAAGAAACAAACTCGCCATCCAGATAATCTTCTTCATTGTCTCCCACTCCTTTACTTTGGCAAATGCTTAACTGTCGTTTTCTCCTTTTCGTGTGTAGCTTTCACCACTCAACTCTATTGTTCGTGATATATAACGACTTTATACATTCCCTCCTGACAAAAGGTAAACGTTTAACTTTTAAGTGTAGAAAAACAAGGGGCTTGATGCTCCCTTTGCTTTTCTCAACTGTCTCTTATCCACTATTCTCGACAGCCACATGTTTCGGCAATGATAAACTGGTTGTTTAAATCCTCACTAAGTGTCACTTTGTTGTTTTTTACATCAATCAATTTTTGCATAGCATGTTTTCCCATGTCTTCAACAGGTTGTTCTACAATCGAAATGGCAGGATGAAGAAATTCCATCCAAGGCTCAACATCAAATCCGATAATTGCCAGTTCGTCTGGGATTTTCATCTGTCTTATTTTTAATTCTCGATAGGCTCCTAACAATAATTTATTGTTAGCTATATAAACCGCTTCCAGCTTGGGATGCTCTTCTAGCAACTGTTTCATGGCTTGTTGTCCGCTTTGAATACTTCCATCTGCTTGAGCCATCAAGTAACCTTTCACTGATAAACCTGCATGATTCATAGCCTTGATATAACCTTGTTTCCGCTCTTCCATCGAGGAGACCTTCGTATCTGCATAAATCAGACCTATCTCACGGTAGGCATGTTGGTGAATCAGATGTTCCACTACGGTTTGAGAAACTTGCAGGTTATTCGTAGCAACTACATAATCTTCTAAACCTGATATTTTTCGGTCGATGAAGACCATTGCGGTATGCTTCATGTATCTGCCTAGCTTTTCCTTTGTCCAGCCTTTTGTAGGTGCCATAATGATGCCTTCTACCCTTTTTTGCATCAAGGAATCAAGGAAAGATTGCTGTGCCTGTAAATCTTCATCGGTACTACCTACAATAATCTTCCAACCTAATGCCTCCGCCTGTTCTTGAATGCCTCGGAGAATATTAGTGAAAAATTGGTTATAGCCAATGGTCAAAACGCCGATCAGACGACTGGATCCTGCCTTTAGCTGGCGGGCTGATTCATGCGGTATATATCCTAACTCTTCCACCGAGCGCAATACTCGTTCTTTCGTTTCTTTCTTGACGGGCTTGGTGCCATGTATCACATGAGACACAGTGGCCGTAGACAGCCCGCAATGTTTACTTACTTCTTTCAACGTCACGTTCAAACAAGCCTCACCTCCATGTACACAACTTAAAAATTAAACGTTTAACTGTAGTGTAATCACTTTCATGAAATTTGTCAAATAATGATTTAAATTTTTTATGTAACAACCATGGATAAATGCCGTTATCCTGTCAACTAGAGACCGATAAATCTTTACCGACCACTCAAAGAAGTCACCGAACTGCCGATAAGATAGATTATGTTAAGTATCTAGTTCCATTATTCCATGTAGTAAAGTTGATTGTTTGTCAGTGCTAGACAGCGCTCCGGAAATAGGTTCCGCTGGGTAGTAGCACTACAATCGAATGGCTGCGAAGATGAAGTGTTCCAGACACTATATTTCTGCCAATAAGTAAACTGCATACCTTTTCTGAGAACGGTTCGATCATACATTATGACTTTTATAAAATGAAGGAGCCATTTTGTAGCATGATCCATTACACAGCTGAAGAATCAGTTGACGATTTTTTCCTTTTGCTACAACAGTGTCTAGGTACCTAGAACGCTTCATCCTTGCAGTAACAACCATTGTTGTATGTTTATCTAGCGGAGGGAATAGGTGTAGACTCCTATGGGACCAGGACGAGCTGAAGATCCACTAAAAAGTGCTCTTCTTTTTAGTTAGCTGAAGCCGGCCCCATGGAAAGCGGAACCTATTCCCGGAGCGCTTGCTTTGCACAGATAAAACGATCAAACTCACCACTAAGGAAAGTGGACTACTTAACATAATCTATCTTATCGGTACCACCATTCGTTCAAGATCAAAATCTGTCCACATCCTATCATACTCAGAATTCTGTACTTTCTTATCTTTTAAAAAAACTTTCTTAACTTAAAACAAAACCCGCAGCATGCATGCGCCACGGGTTTTATTCATCAATCAGCCTTCATTATCTACTGTTTTTTTTCTTCTTTTCGTAAACCAGCCTTTCACTCGTTCTGATAAATTATCGAAGTAAGTGTATACGACTGGAATCAATACAAGGGTAAAGATACTCGATGTAGCTAAACCAAAAATAACGGTAATAGCCATTGGCTGTTGCATCTCTGCCCCTTCTCCATAACCAAGTCCTAATGGAATCATAGCGAGAATCGTGGTTAATGTTGTCATCAGAATCGGACGCAGCCTTGATTTGCCTGCTTCAACAATGGCTTCATGACGATCCACCCCTCGATCACGGAGGATATTGATATAGTCAACCAGGATAATCCCATTATTGACGACAATGCCGGCGAGCATAATCACCCCAATCAATGCCGTTACGGACAATGGTTGACCAGTGATAAATAAGCCGCCAAGTACACCTACAATAGCTGATGGCATCGAGAACATGATAATAAATGGATGCAAGAAGTTCTCAAATTGCACAGCCATAACGGCATATACTAAGAAAATCGACAGCAGCAAGGCCAAGCCTAAATCGACAAAGGCATCCACCATATCCTCAGCCTGACCACCAATGGAGTAATCATAATCATCTGGCCAGTTCAAGGAGCTTAAGGCGTTATCTACTTCCTGCGAAACGGTACCTAAATCACTACCCGAAATGCCGGAAGAGATATTTACCTGACGCTGTTGATTTTGTCTAGTGATAGTCGCTGCACTCTGCACCTGTTCAAAATCGGCGATCGTTGTTAACGGCACTTGAGTACCTTGCTGATTTTGAATTGTAATATTCTCCAGGTCATTAATGGTTGTACGTTCGTCTTCTGGGTACATCAGTCGTACATTCATTTCCTCACCATCTTCACGATACTGCATGACCGTTTGACCAGTGAATGATAATTGTACTTGGCTCATCACTTCCTGATAAGTCAATCCATATTGAGCAGCCATATCTCGATCTACCTGCACTTCCATTTCTGATTGCGTATCAGACAAGGACGAGGTTGGATTGTGTACCCCTTCCACATCCTCTAAAATATGCAGGGCTTGGTCCGACAATTCTTGCAATACTTCTGTTTCAGGTCCAGAGATTTGAATCTGAATCGGATCTCCTAATCCGGCAGCACCAGAGCTAACATCGTCGACGGAAATCTCAGCGCCAGCAATGGCAGCTAGTTCCTCATCTAATTCCGCCACTACATCGCTCGTTGTTTGCTCTCGCTCTTCCGGTGGCACAAGTTGGATCTGATAGGTCGCAGCGCCACCACCTCCCATCAGAGCTTCTTCAGGATTTCCACTGCCAACTGTTACATAGCTGACATCAATGACATCATCATATCCTGATAGCTTTTCATTCACTTCTTCGGTAATATCCAAGCGTTTTTCCTCATTGGTTCCCGTTGGTGTTTCTACGGTAATCGATAACTGCCCCTGATCCCCTTCTGGGATAAATGCAGCACCCATCAATGGTGTCAAGGAAATACTTCCGATAATCGCCACAAGCGTGAGAGCTATTGTTGTCTTACGGAATTTCAACGCTTTTTCCAGTACTCGCTGGTAGAAGTTAATCACTTTTTGCAAGAAGCGATTGAACCAATAACGGCGATTTTTTTCGTCCGTAATCCTCGTAAGCAGCTTGGAAGATAACATCGGCACCAAGGTTACCGCAACAACTAACGAGGCAATCAGCGAGAAGGCTACCGTTAAGGCTAACGGTGTAAATAATTCAGAAGCAATCCCATCGACAAACACAATTGGTAAAAAGACGACCAATGTTGTTGTGGTGGAAGCAATCACGGCAGGTGCTAATTCCGAGGCCCCTTTCACCGCTGCTTCTTTCAATTTATAACCCTGCTGTCGGTAACTCACTATATTTTCCAAAATAACAATCGAACTGTCGACCATCATCCCAATTCCGAGGGCCAGACCGCCCATCGTTAAGACATTCAGCGTTTCTCCTGTGAAGTAAAGCAGCACAAAGGTGGAGACAATCGCAATAGGGATCGACAATCCAATAACAAAGGTAGCTCGAATACTCTTAAAGAATAAGAGCAATACCAATAAAGCAAAAATTCCACCGAAAATCATATTTTGAATCACCGAGTCGACCGACTGTTTAATAAACTCAGAGGTATCGACAACTACTTGTAACTCCACACCCTCTGGCAATTCCTCATTCAAATTATCGATTGAACCCAGAATGTTGTCAGATACATCAACGGTATTGCCATCAGATTGCTTCAAAATGTTTAGTACGACCGATGTCTCATTATTAACCAAGGTCGTTCCATTCTGTTGCAAGGTATCATTCACATTGGCAATATCAGAGATTTTCACCTGACCGCCTTGTGGGGATTGAATAATCGTATTCGCAATATCATCAACAGAGGTAAACGTGCCATCGACACGCAATTGTAAATCCTGATCCCCTTTTTGAATGGTGCCGGCAGAGCCTGACTGATTAGCACCTTGCAGACCTTGTTGCACCATTTGCGTCGTTATGCCATATTGATCTAAAGCAGCACGGTCTAATTCTAGATCAATCACTCGTTCTTCTCCACCTTCAATACCAACAGAAGCAACGCCGCCTTGTCGTTCAAAATAAGGCTGTACTGTATTTTCTGCTACGGATTGAAGGGTAGTTGTGTCCGCACCGGTTAAACCGACCCACATAATCGGCATTTGATTTGGGTTAAAACGGAGAACACTAGGGTCATCTGCCCCTTCTGGCAGCATACCCTTCACCTGGTCGACGCTTTCCCTAACATCGAGCAAGGCATTATCAAGGTTGGTTCCATTCTCAAACATCAAAATAACCAAGGATGAGCCTGATTGTGACTGAGATTGAATCGTATTTACCCCTTCAATGGAACTCAGACTTCCTTCTAACGGTTCTGACACCAATTGTTCTACCTCTTGTGGTGCTGCGTCCTGATAATTGGTGGCAACAACAGCAATCGGTAAATCGATCTCTGGAAACAAGTCAATGGCTACATTTCGAACCGATATCACACCCATGGCAATGATAGCGAGGACAATCATGATAACGCCAACTGGCCGTTTTACGGATGTTTTAATAAGCTTCATGATCAATCCTCCTCTACAATACTAATTTGGTTACCATCTGCAAGGGTTAATTGACCACTTACAATAATTTGATCTCCTTCGCTTAGATCCGCCTCAATCGCTGTTTGATTGGAGTGCGTTTCTTGTACGGTTACATCCACTTGCTTCGCCGTATCATTATCCACTATATAAACAAATGTTTCGTCATCTTCTTCTACTAAGGCAGCGGTCGGAATAATTAAACTATCTTGTAGGATATTTTCTTCCACAACCACTTTGGTTACTGTACCTGCTCGATGATTCGTATCTGTATTATCAAACGTTAGATCAACAGTGAATAACCCGGATTCACCTGCCGTATTGCCAATCGAAGTGACTTCCGCCACACCTTCTTCATCATCAGCGTTGGTGAGGGATACGTTGACTTCCTGCCCTGTTTCAAACAAATCCAATTGATTATCTGGCATCTCCAATTGAATCGTCAACTGATCTAAATCAATTACCGTTGCAAAAGGATCTTGATCGGAAATAACCGATCCTTCTTGCGCCTCTAACTGAGATACTGTACCATCAGCCGGGGCCTCCAACGTAACATTACCTTGCTGTGTAGTGATGGTAGCAAGGTCATCCCCTTCTTCTACTTCATCTCCATTTTCAACGTTTAATTCATCCACTTCACCAGCTCCTGGAGGCATCACAGGAATGGTCTGATCCGGCATCGCCCGACCATAAAAAACGCGATCGGCCATCAAATCTCCTTGTGTCACCTCATCTGTTTCAACTGGTACTACTACTTCTGTTTCTTCTTGCTCTTCTGGCTCTTGTGAACAAGCCACTAGCGCTATTGTGATCATAACGAACACAGCTAATAATCGTTTCATTTCATGTCCCCTCTCGTTTTCTTTAATTTTTGAACAGCAGTATAGAAGGATGGATAAGACTCTAAATGGGCAAGCATACTTTGAATAATGATTTGCCTTGGTTCTTGCTTTTCTATTTCCTCCTCTAACGCTTGGAGGGCTTCTTCCATCTGTTGTTTCTCCTTACTACTGGTTTTTTTCATCATTTGTTTCATTTCTTCGATAATTTGCGATGCACCCTGCGTCTCTTCGACGTAAAATCTTGAGAGATCTTCCAAACAGAAAATCGGCTTCTCTGCCCCTGTTATCACTTGTCGGACTAGACAATCGATTTGATTCACTATGTAATCCGCTAATCGCGAGGGAACAAAGGTGATGTCATGCAAGACACTCCACTGCATATAGCTGCTCATCATGCCTTCTAATTGAATCGCTATATCCACAATATAAGGCGTAATCTGTTCACCATAAATGAGAAATAACTGTTCCCGCATCCATTCAAAACTTTCCTTGTGCAAATTGAAGATTAATTGATCCATTTTATCACCAAGATGAACTTGATTACGAATTTGAATCAAAATATATTCTCGATGCTCATTGAAAATTTGCAAAAATACTTCTATTTGCTGCGCGAATTGCTTGCTAGGATCATCGGCTGTCTGTTTTATTTCTCCTATTTTCCCCATCAACATATCGGTATAATATTTGAAGATGTCCACCAATAAGTCATCTTTGGAAACAAAGTGTAAATAGAAGGCACCTTTGGAAACATCGCTTCTGGAGGCAATCTCTTGAATGGAAGTAGCATGAAACCCTTTCTCTGAGAATAACTTTACACTTTCTTGTATAATACGTTCCTTCTTACTATCCACCAGCCAGCAGCTCCTTTTTTATACGTCTTATCCATTCGATTGGTTTCATTTTTTCATGGATGACCAGTCAGTCACTATGTTAATTTACCATGTTAATCACTATTTTTCAATGGATAAGGCTTTATAATTTGGGGGAAAAAGTTTAATTGTTAAAAAGGCTGACTACTGATTCAGTAAAGTCCCCTTCTCTTTGTACTGATGTTATTACGACAAGAGAAAGAAATCAGATGACTTTTGAATAACAGTCTCACTTTATACAGCTTACTAAAGGATGACTTTCCAGCAAACGGTCTGGGGATATATTTTGGAGTAAGACTTAAGGCTTAGAAAAACAAGTGATAATAACATTGGGATGGGAATTTAGTGGAGAGCGGATCATGTGAATCATTTTATTGTACAAAGCCGGATTGCCTCCATGCCTTAATATTGCACCATGTAAAAAGACCAATCCCTATTATTACTGAATTGGTCTTTTCTTCGTTATTCTTCTTCTTGTTTTTGCTCTTCCGTCGTGTTCTCTTCTACTTCTTGTTCTGTTTCATCTAAACGATCTTGCGCATCGCCTTCCATGTCTTCATCTACCGGATTATCGTCATTGGGGTTTGTCTCATCTGCAGGAGCTTCTTCCATCGGCACTTCTTCCTCTGCAGGCTGTTCTTCATTATCATTGGTAGCACAACCCACGAGCAATCCAACAGAAACAAGGAACGCAGCAAGATATTTGAAATAGCTAGATTTCATGTTATGGCCTCCTTTTTGTTACTTCGATAGGTAGCATAACCACTCTAGCTAGAAATATGCTTCATACCTCACTTTTTTATCAAGACAGTCAAAAACCAGCTATTCGTTGATTGGTTCTCACCTAACAGAAATAGGAACCATTCAGGTATAGTCTTTAGAGGATCTTTTTTTCAAACTACTATTAGCTAAGCACTTATTTTTCAGGCATAGCGAATGTAACAGAAGCACCATTACTTTCTTCGATTTTCATAAATATTTCATGCAGAACTTCTAAAGTTCTAGCTTCTGTTTCATACTTCCCCAAATCTTTGCTCCAGTCATATCTAACCTTCGTACCGACAATACCCTTTATTTTTTTCTTGTTTACTGTAACCTCTTTTGGATTGATGAGGCTTTGTTTATCCTGACTAATAATCCATAACATAGAATAACTCATCCCTTTCATTTAGTTTTTTAATCGTTCTATAATATTACTTATTGAGAAAATTCTTTGTGATATACATCATTTAAAATGGTTATCATAAACATCAAATAGCTAACGTTCTTTCTCTAACTTTTCTCTGTTAGCAAGGAATTACGCAAAAATCAATAACTGAATAATACTGATAACTAGAGCCACCCCCAAAGGAATAACCTTCGTTAAATGTAAACCTTTCGTTGTTTCCGTTGCTTTCTCAAATGGATCTTGCGCTGGCGATCCCAAGTACTGAATCAATCGTTGCCATGGCGTGATTTTCTTAGCTAGTTTATCTCTCGGCACCGTAACATGATACTGATCCAATGCATGCTTTAGTTTGTCTTCCTTTTTAAATTCATCTTTCCACACGATACTCCTCCTCTATGCCCTCTTTCAAGCTCTGTATGGCTTGATGTAATCTCGATTTTACGGTACCTTCTGGAATGTTCAATATCTGTGCGACTTCTTTCTGTGGAAGATCCTCATAATATACCAATAAAATCACCGCCCTTTGTTTATCTGGCAGTTCAGCTATAGACTGTTGAATCAAGATTTTTTCGTCTACATCCATTTCTTTATTCGGTATAGGCACAAGAAAAGGAAGCAAAGATAACCACTTCTTTCTCCTGTTTAGTTTATTGATTAATAAACGATAAGCCACCTGAAATAGATAGGATTTGACGGTACCCTTATCATGGTCAAAAGCTTGTTTATGCTTTTGCAACCGTTCAAAAGTATCATGCACGATATCTACACTCAATTGTTCTTCGTGTGTATACCGATATAGGAAGCAATAGAGTGGTTCATGTAGTCTCTCGTACAGTTCGATAAGTCCCGTGTCATCTCCATCTTGATAGACCCTCATCCATTCTTCATTGCTCTTCATCTGTTAAGTCCTCTAGATGAGCTTTTGCCGATTTAATCGTAAGGGAAACACGGGAAACTAGGTAAATGATACAGATAAGAACCCAGCCCTGTGTTTGATTGGAAAAGAATTGCACCCAGTTGTTATTTCCCGTTTCCCCATCTGCCAGCAGGAAAAATAAAATTTGAGCACATAGAACGGTATAAACCGCTAAGACCATTGTCAACGTATCGAATACATTCCAACGCAGGTAAACGGTTGTTTTTTTATAATTTATCTTACCATTCTCTTTGATCACATGTTTGCGATGAAAGGGAATCATAATTGCCAAAATCAACAGCAGCCAGATTCCTGATACGATAAAAGAAATAATAATTCCTGTTCCCATCTGACTCCTCCTATCTATGATATATGTATAGTGTCATCTTACTCTCCTTCCTTTTTTCTTTAGTTACTTACTATACAAATGGGGAGGATCAAAAGTTCATTTTTTGATAAAAAAACGGAGCAAAGCCCGCTCTTATCTTTATAACTAATGAAAAGTAGATACGAAACTACCGATAAGATGGATTATGTAAAGTAGCTATGTCATTATTTTGAGAGATTGTGTGTGCGTGACAACGCTCCAGCCAACCACTTCGCTTTCCGCAGGCACGGCTTCAGCTAACTTGAAAAAGAAAAGCACTTTTCCAAGTGGATCTTCAGCTCGTGCTGTTCCTGCAGGAGTCTACGTGGTTGGCTTCCGCTAAGTAATCGTTCTACACTTCTTGCAAGAAATAGCAGGAGGGTACTATGGATTCTAAAGCCAATTGATATGCCTGATTTTTAAAAAAGACAAGGAACAAAATGCATTTCAACATAGACGTTTGAACCATGCCAGACAGTTAGTTATTTTCCTTTTCATAATAGGAAATCCTCCCAGTATCGATAACACTTCATCCTTGCAGTAGTAATCATTGTTGTACTGTACCTTAGCGGAGGGAATAGGTGGTGGTTTACAGGCTAAAATCGCAACGTCCTGTTGCAACGCCTGCACTTGCACGTCCTGTGCATCGCAGGACGAGCTGAAGATCCACTAAAAAGTGCTCTTCTTTTTAGTTAGCTGAAGCCGGCCCCATGGAAAGCGTAGCCTATTCCCGGAGCGCTTGTTTCGCACAGATAAAACGATCAAACTCATCACTAAGGAAAGTGGGCTACTTTACATAATCCATCTTATCGGTACTCTGGTCAAAGGTGTTGCTTTGATGTTATGCGATATAATGATATTGGTCGTTTTTCTTTTTTTAATCCTATCAATTCCTATTATACCAAGGTTTATATACTTTCCTAGCTAATAAAAAACCTAGAGAAAATATCTCTAGGCTTTCCATCTTTTATTTATTTTACAGCAAAGGTGATTTCTGCTTCACAAGCTAATTCCCCATCTACGGTTGCGGTTGCCTTTCCTTTACCAATTGGTCCTTTGATACGAATAATTTCTACCTCAAGGTGAAGCTGATCACCTGGTTTCACTTGGCGTTTGAAACGGCACTTATCGATCCCTGCAAGAAAACCGATTTTGCCCTTGTTCTCTTCTTTATTCAAAATAGCGACAGCACCAACCTGCGCCAATGCTTCCACAATTAATACCCCAGGCATCACTGGGTAATCGGGAAAATGTCCTTGGAAAAAAGGTTCATTAATGGTTACGTTCTTTTTTCCTGTGATTCGTTGTTCCTCTTGTTCCGTAATGACATCCACTAATAAAAAAGGATAGCGATGCGGAATCGTTGCTTTAATTTCTTCTATATCCATTATGTCAGCTCCTTTCCAAGTTATTTAATACTACTACAACGGCTTGAATGTTTAAAACGTGACAGACAAGCAGCTACGTAGCCTAGTCCACTTTTACAAAATCAATAATGTGCTGCCATGTCTCCCATTTCAGTACATCTAAGGGATTTCCGTCTCCAAGTATACTGAAGCCTATCATTAGACCAATCAACAGGGCAAATAAGCTCAAAATAACAATGAGGAGGAATTTTGCCCAGACTGGTATCAGTCGGCGTACATATTTTTTTTGTTTCTTTCGTTGCTTCTTATCTTGCTGTTTTTCTTTCTGTTGCTTATCCTGCTGTTTTTCTTTTTGTTTCTTTTGACTCCTGCTGTTTTCTTTCGCTTGTTTTTCCTGTGTCATACATGATGGCTCCTTACTAGCTTATCTCAATTGATTAATCAAACCATTCATCTGATCGTGCATCGAGATAGTTCTTGCATTGAATTGATATGCCCGCTGTGATTCCAGCATATCTGTCGTTTGCTTAGCAATATCTACATTAGAACTTTCTAATGCACCATTTTGTAAGTTCATCTGATTCGCTGCTACTTCATTTATAACTTCGTCGATTGGGTAGTTTTCTAGGGTGTCTTCTGATAAACGAAATTGATTGGAACCAGATGCCTCTAACAGCCTAGGACGGTCCACTGCTATGACTCCTAATTGTCCTTCCACATTTTGCACGCTATTTCGAGTAACATTGATTTCACCATTTGCCTCTATTTTAAGATCATCCATGTCATTGGCCAATACAATCGGCTCTTGATTAGCACCAAGCACTGGCTGACCTTCTGCGGTGACCAGCATCAACTGTTCATCGGCTACAGGTGATAAATAAAAGTTTCCCGCCCTTGTATACTGGACTTCTTCCTGTCCATTTTCAACAGCACGCACTTGAAAAAATTGATGATCCTCTTGTAAAGCAACATCCAGATTACGGTCTGTTGTTTGCAACGAACCTGGACTAAACTGGAAATTCGTGTGCCCCAGCCGTGAACCTGCTCCCAATCTAAAGCCTTCTGGCGTTTGTCGACCGGCTTGATTCAATGGGTCTGGTTCGGTATTGAACTGTTGCGCAAGTAACGACGAAAAATTCGCATTGCGTTGCTTATATCCAGTCGTATTAGAGTTGGCAATGTTATTGCTGATATTGTCTAGCTGTTGCTGCAGTTGTCCCATCGCAACAGCTGCTTGTAAAGTCATTCTTGACATGTATATCGAACCCCTTCTTGAACATCCTCATTAGCCAAGTCGTGCAATATCGTTGACTGCCATATCGAGACTTCTGTCATATTGCTGTACGATCTTCTGATTCGCCTCAAAACTGCGATAAGCCTGCATCATATCAGTCATTGTTTGTGTCTGGTCAACATTGGAATTCTCCAATTGACGCTGTAATACTTGAAACTGTAGTCCATCAACTGCCCTGGCGTCACCCAAAGCCTCCCCTTCCTCTAGTTCATACAAATCCTGTCCATTTTTTACGAGGTCATGGGGATTTTCGCTATAGCTTATTCCAAGAGCAATCGCTTGATCTGGTAATTCTATCAGTCCTTCAGGTGTCACGGAAAACGCCTGGTTATCAGTCTGGATTGGTTCGCCTGCTTGATTAAGCACATAATAACCTTGATTGGTGGTTAGGTTCCCTTCCCCATCCACCGTAAAATTACCATTCCGAGTATAACGAATCTCCCCTTCATCGTTCTGTACGGTATAAAAGGCCATCCCTAACTCGTCAGGTGTCGTCTGTTGAACCAATGCCATATCAGTGCTTATTCCTGTCTCACGCAAGCTTCCTTGCACAAAATCTGGGATCGTTTCTTGTACATAAACACCGGTGTGAAGCGCACCAATCTCATTCATGCTTGGTACACTCGTATTCTGAGAAGTAGGGATATCTCGATTCTCCATGCGATTAATCAGTAACTCTGGAAAAGCACGTAAAGTGGTTTGATCCTGTTTGTATCCTGGGGTTTGTACGTTAGTGATATTGTTCGAAAGCACTTCCTGCCTTCTTTGTTGTGCCATCATCCCGTTAATGGCTGTGTAAAAACCTCTAAGCATATCCTTTACTCCCTTCAGAATAACCTAAGCTCACACGACAGAACGTTCTAATTTGTCGATATTGTCTAACATAATACCGGTTCCTTTGGCAACACAATTCATTGGCTCTTCAGCCAGCAATACCGGTACCTTTAACTCTTCTGCCAATAATTGATCCAAACCATGCAGCAAGGCACCCCCGCCTGTCAGAATGACACCTCGGTCAATAATGTCAGCTGATAATTCTGGCGGTGTTTTTTCTAATACACTTTTGGCCGAGTCGACAATCAAAGCAATCGATTCTCTTAACGCCTCTTCTACTTCTGTTGACTTAATCGTAATAGTACGTGGCAGACCAGAGACCATGTCACGTCCACGAATATCAATGACTTCATCCCGGGCCCCTTCGAAAACCGTAGCGACATTAATCTTAATATCTTCTGCCGTTCGTTCGCCAATTAATAGTTTGTACTTGCGTTTGACATATTGCAGGATTTCGGAGTCAAAATTATCGCCAGCCATCTTAATCGACTGAGCGGTTACAATATCTCCCATAGAAAGGACAGCAACATCTGTCGTCCCACCACCAATATCTACTACCATATTACCGCTCGGCTGAAAGATGTCCATTCCCGCACCAATCGCCGCTACTTTTGGTTCTTCTTCTAAGTATACTTTTTTTCCGCCAGACTTCTCTGCGGCTTCTTTAATCGCCTTTTGTTCTACTTTTGTTATGTTGGTTGGACAGCAAATCAGCATTCTCGGCTTGGATAGGAAACCTTTGGCATTAATTTTATTAATAAAATATTTTAACATGGCTTCCGTTACGTCAAAATCTGCAATAACACCATCTTTAAGCGGACGAATGGCCTCAATATTGCCAGGGGTCCGTCCAACCATACGACGGGCTTCTTCCCCAACTTCTAAAACCTTTCCCGTGTTACGATCCATCGCTACTACAGACGGTTCATCCAGTACAATTCCTTTTCCCTTTACATGAATAAGCACATTTGCTGTACCCAAATCAATTCCAATATCCCTTGAAAACATGAACATTAATCCTCCCTATTCCGTCACATTAGTTGAATTTTATGTCAATTATTAGTGAAAATCCATTCTATTTTTCCCGTTGATCATAGTTGTTATAGTACATAATACCTCTAACTTATATCATATCATAAACACATGAGAACGGACATATCTTTCTGAGAAAATGTTGTTATTTTTTGAATGAAAATGGCGAAATAATGGATAAGATGAAAGGAAAGATAATAGATCGATAGAGAGGATCAAATAGCTATTTGGTCAATAATTCCTGTTGTGGCGGTGCTTTACGATTATGGAGCTGATATTTGAGTTTCGTTGCTTCTCCTCCTCGGAGATGTCGAATCGCCTTATGATGACTGAGTATTAACTTTACTTCATTAGCAAGCTCTGGATGTAGTTCAGGCAATCGTTCGGTTAAATCTTTATGCACTGTACTTTTAGACACACCGAATTCTTTTGCAATGACCCGAACCGTTTTTTTTGTCTCAATAATATACCTGCCAATCTTTAATGTCCTTTCTTTGATGTAATCATGCACTGTTTGCTCGCCTCCCCAAAGTTGTCAGCGTCCAAGGTGTTCTGATAAAGGCGGAATAATTGCTGTGTATAATAAATGTTGCCTTAGACGTTTTTAAAAAAAGATAATTGCTAACATCTTATTACAGAGCAGTAAACAATATGACTTGTAATTACATCAACCTATGTCAGGACAAGCTGTGGGGAAGTAGTCTGTTGCAGTCAAGGGTAGAATTAGATCGTTGCATAATGAAAACGCAATCAAAAAAAGTGATGAGCAACTCATCACTTTTTACTAACCAATATCACCATAATCTGGATCACATTTTTTCAATACATTCATCCACCTATTCTCCCATCCTAAAATTAGAATCTTTTAAATCTATTTATCAGGCTTTAAGTGGTAACTTTTAGAAAGACGTGCAACATTCATACTTATCAACGAACGTTTTGCCATGATAGCGATTGTTCAAAAAGTATAATAGAACACACTGTGTGCAAGAGCGCTATTTGGTTTAAAAGCGTACGTGCGGCTTTCACTGATTCGACGATTCTTTCTTTTTGCCAAACCTTTTAACTTGCACTTGTCATTACTTTCTTCTCATTGAAAAATATGATCCCTCCTTTTGTGGTAAACTATGATCTCTTATAAAAGATCTACTGAAATATGCTTTTACTAAGGTTTTTTTCACCTTTGATGTATATTTCTGTGAATTTTAGCATACTATTATTATTTCATATTCAGTCAAATATGCAACCAAAATCGTTCGTCAAATAACTAGACAAATCGACATTTTAGCAGTTGTATACTTTGTAGTATGGGAAGTGCACTGATTATGAGCGAATTTGATTGTTTAAATGGAAACATGATAGAAATATTTAGTGATCCACAAGCAAACTACCATAACATTATTATAGTGGCATAACCCAAGCTAGATAACGCACATTAAGATGACCTTTTATTTTTCTAGTGAAACTGGTACTCTTTTGTTCTTACAAAAATAGGGCTGGTTCCATTTGGAATCAGCCCCGTTTTTATTATACTCGTTCTTCCGAGCGAAACGAAAGTTCTTGACTTGCTTCTTCATCCGTTTCTTCTTCTGTTGGTTCTTGGTTTGGCAGTTCTTCTTCTAGCTCACTATCCTCTGCCGGATTATCTGCATTCTCATTCTCGTCTGGTGCACTCTCTTCTTGTCCAGACTCTTCCTGATCCACTTCTTCTTGATTTACTTCACCTTGCTCTTCCTCTTCTTTTTCAGGTGCCGTAATCTTTTGAATCGGCTGATTGATAAATTCTTCTGGATTTACCGGTGTGCCATCTTTTCTTACTTCAAAATGGACATGTACGCCGTTATCTTGTCCCAGCGTATTTTGACCAGCTGTTCCTAAAGAATCACCTTGCTTCAATTCACTGCCTTCTTCTACTACAACATCGTCAAGACTTGCATAATAAGTGGAGATTCCTTCCTCATGCTCCATCTTCACCACATTACCCAACAGTGGATCGTGTTTAATTTCTGTCACTGTGCCTGAAAGAGAGGCCATCACATCAAAAGCCTCATGGTCAGACGTAGAGATCGCAATACCGTCACTTTGATAATATTTATTTTCGTGTAAAATCAGTGCGTCTTGCTGATCCTCTACATCTGCGCCATAATCATAAAATTTGGTCACAATTTCAGTTTGCAGATTTTCTGCGACAGGCATTTGCAATACTTCTTGCTGCTGCATAACAGGTGCTGACTCATCATCTGTCTGATCATGTCTTGAATCACCAACATTCTCTCTTGCATTATCTGCTATGTCTGGTGTATCCGTAATGACCTGCTGATACCATAATACCCCTGTCAGAACAAATGCCGCTGCCACCAGATATACCGCAGGAAAAAACCATTTTTTCTGGAATAGACGTTTCCACTTATTTTTTGGAACGCTTTTGTTTTCCTTCATTTTACATCACCTCAGCAACCATTGTGATCAAATGAAGGAATAAATATACATGTTTTTTTATTTTTTTACTAAAAGAGTTGGCGTAGCCTGTTCTAAAGTGTTTAATTCTGTCCCTTTGTAATAATAAGCAATAATGTCATCGTATGTCTTTCCCTCTTGTGCCATACCGTTTGCACCGTACTGACTCATTCCCACTCCATGCCCAAAACCTTTTGTTGTAAAGACATAGTGATCATTTTTCTTACTAATCGTGAAATCATTAGATGATAACCCTAATTGTTCGCGTATATCCCTACCACTAAATGTCTGACCGCCTATTTCTACTTGATCTACCCGTTGACTATCTGTCCTGGTTAGCTGAAATTGATCTGACTGATTGGACAGACTGACCTGTAGCTTATTCTCTAGTTCTGCCGAAGTAAATACCTGTTGATCAAGGAACTTAGGAGATATATCCTCATCCCAGGGACTTTCAACGGCACGCAAATAAGGTAATTCATTCTCCCAATAATCCTCTGAATTCTCTGTATAACCATTACTGGTAGAGAAAAAGGCTGGTGTAATCGGTTGGTCCTCATACGTAATAACTGTGCCCTGGGTAGCAGCTACCGCTTGTTCAATCTTGTCAATTTTCCAATGATAGTCGCTGCCCCATATCTGTCTTAGTTCATCCGTGTTTTTATACACTTGATGATCAACCGTATCTGTTACATCGGCACTGTCTGGTAAATCCTCTGATTGTTCGTATGTCAGAAAGCGTACGATATAAGTTCTCGCGGCTAAAGCTTGTGCCTTTAACGCCTCTAATTCAAAATCTGCAGGCATTTCCGAGGCCACTACATGTACGACATAGTCTTCTAGTGGGATTTCTTCCACTGTATCCTCTTCGGTACGGAGAACACGGACATCAAAAGGTGATACCAGCTTTTGGTTTGCCTGCTTTTCTTCTTGGACGACTGGCTCCGCTTCCTTGGACACCTCTGACTCCTCACCACCAGCAAAAGGTAAGACAATCACGGTAGGAATGACAAACATAAAGGTAAATAAGATAGAAATAAAGATTAGACTAGGTGTTTTCCAGTTTTTCTGCTTGCTTTTGTTCGGCCGTCGCAGCATGAATAACCTCCTCTGTTCGTTTCTACTCTATCTTATTCTGTAAGCTAAGAGATTAGAACTGATCAGTGAACTTATTACATTGCCCAATCTTCTGATATTTTCCATATAAAATGGACCCCATGCCGAAGCTACGCCTCTGCTTAACAGGGCGTAGCTACGCTGTATAACGTTATTAGATTCCTCTGCAAGCAGAAAAAGGATAACTTTTCACAAACCTTTCTTACTGCCAGTTCATAAGTTATCCTTTTTGCCTGTTACTATACTTCTGCTTGTTCCTGCATCGTGTTAATTGGCGTAGATTCCACTTCCACACGTTCAATATCGGCACCAAGCTGCGCAAATTTATCAGTAATATTTACATAACCTCTATCAATGTGATAAAGCGAGGTTACCCGGGTATATCCATCGGATACCAATCCTGCTAATATTAAGGAAGCACCAGCACGCAGATCTGTCGCAGCAACTTCTGCTCCCTGTAATGAAACAGGCCCTTCCACTATCACACTACGGCCTTCAATCTTCAATTTGGCATTCATACGGCGAAATTCTTCCACATGCATAAAGCGATTTTCAAAAACCGTTTCCGTAATGACACTTGTGCCGTTAGCAGCAAGCATTAACGCCATCATCTGTGATTGCATATCAGTTGGAAAACCTGGATGTGGAAGTGTTTTAATATCGGTGGCCTTTAAATAATCAGGTCCAATTACACGAATACCACCTGTCAATTCCTCGTATACCTCAACACCCATTTCCTCCATCTTTGCAACCAAGGCACGTAAATGCTCTATCTCGGCATTCTCTACCAACACATTTCCACCGGTGATAGCTGCAGCCACCATAAAGGTTCCCGCCTCAATACGATCCGGGATTATCGCATGTTCGGCGCCAACTAATTTATCTACTCCTTGGATCTTAATGGTTTCTGTGCCTGCACCTACCACATTAGCGCCCATCTTATTTAAATAGTTTGCTAGATCTACTATCTCTGGTTCTTTTGCTGCGTTTTCAATCGTTGTTTTTCCCTCTGCCAGTACCGCTGCACTCATAATATTCTCTGTTGCACCTACACTTGGCATATCTAAATAAATCTTCGCCCCTTGCAGTCTTCCCTGTACCGAAACCTCGACAAAGCCATTTCCGACATTGACATTGGCCCCCATTGCTTCAAACCCTTTTAAATGCAAATCAATAGGTCTTGATCCAATGGCACATCCTCCAGGTAAAGCTACCTTCGCATGGCTGTATCGGGCTAATAATGGACCAAGCACTAATACAGAAGCGCGCATCTTTCGTACATACTCAAAAGGAGCTTCTGTTAATACTTCTTTTGTTGCATTAATGGTTACGGTATTTTTATCATATACTACATCTACATTCATATGTCGTAATACTTGGTTTATCGTGTTTACATCTGCCAATGCAGGTACTTCATGAATCACACTTTTGCCTTCACTTGCTAGTATACTTGCAGCGATAACAGGTAGTACAGCGTTCTTTGCACCTTCAACCCTAACTGTACCCTCCATTTTTCTTCCGCCACGAACGATGATATTTTCCAAAGTTCATTCTCCTCTGTGTCCATATTCATTATTATTAGTATTCAGTAATAAGGATAGGTGTGCCAATTGTGATATTGGTTTTATCGCCTATCCTTTCGCTCACAGCAATATGTACATTGATATCGTCATCCTGCTGTTTTAATTTATTCGTCCATTGTTTCGTATAACCTGTCCATGTATAAAATTCGGGTTCATTTATTTCGTCAATAATTGTTATATCTAATTGTTTTTTTACAAATTTTATAAAAGAAACAATATCTATAATATCATCTTTCCATGCCTCTAGACAAGAGAAATATTGAGCATTTTGTGAAAATAATTCATTAGTAACCTTTTTTACTTTCAAATGGTAGGTATCAAGTACTTTCATCTGGTCTAAAGGTGACGAGATCGTATAAATGATTTGGTATGTTGAATCCTTTGCTGTTGGTACTAATAATAATGTTTCTTGTGTTGTCATCTTATTTTTATCAGCTGATTCAAATCGGATGTTTTTTTCATTTTCCACTATATTCATGTGATACCCTTTCATGCTTTCTATAAAACGGTCCATTTCCGAAATTTTTCTTGTTTCTTTGATCGTGGTTTGCAAGTTTGCTAGATTCAGGTCATATGTCTGGAAGGTGGCCAGCATATCCCCTATTTCCTCTTCGTTCACGGCGGCTTTGTCCCCTGGCGCATGTATAAAATTCCAAGCAAGCATCATACTACATAAAAAAAATAAATACCTCATTCCCCATTCACCCTTTCTTTTTTAAAAGTGTTGGCAGGAAATAAGATATTTATACGTGTGATAATCGAATTCGTTTTCTCAAAAAGGAAGCCTTCTTCATAACTTCTTTGTTACTTTATTACATGGTCTTACTATGCATTTTTATTCAAAAAGATAGATAAGCTGCTGAGACCATTGCAGAAAATCGAGAAAGAAGTTACTAACGGTAGTGCCTATCACAATAGTAATTAAAATGATCAAGATACGTGCCTCAAATACTCTTTCTTTGCGAAAAAAATCATCAAAATTGACGGATTGAATCACCCGCCAAGTAATAACAATAAAAATAATGTGCGATATAATCGATATTAGCCCTTCTTGGGCAACGGTTTGCATCATTTGAAATCCCTCATTCATTCACTTTTGGTTTTAGTTTAACATATTTGTGTCTTCGTGTCTTGATTCGTTTCTTCTTTATTTCCCGGGAAATTTCGACTTGATATGTTGTCAATTTTTCAATCATTAACAAGAAAAATCGTGCAAATGTCGCCCGTTCCTTTACCGACCACTTAAAGAAGTCACTGAACTGCCGATAAGATAGACTATGTAAAGTATCCCACTTTCCTTAGTGGTGAGTTTGATCATTTTATTTGTGCTAAGCAAGCGCTGCGGGAATATGCTGCGCTAGATATACGTACAACAATGGTTGTTACTGCAAGGATGAAGCAGCTTAGGTACCAAGCCAGTGTTGTAGTAAAAGGAGAAAATCGTCAACTGATTTTTCGGATATGTCATGGATCATGCTACAAAATGGTTCTTGCATTTATAAAAACCATAATGTATGATCGAATCATGCTCTGAACAAGTTTATCTAGCATGATAATGGTGCCTAGAATCCTACATTTTAGCAAAGCGGAACCTATTTCCGAAGCATTTCCTAGCACAGACAAACAATCAACTTTACTACATGGAATAGATGGACTTGTTACTTTACATAATCCGTCTTATCAGCACTTTGACCGGAAGTGATGCTAATTTTCTGGAATCGTCTTCTACTCCCGTTCAAAATCGTTCAACCCTATTGTTTTTTGAATAGAAAAGAGACTGTCTCAATTTTAATATTGAGACAGTCTCTAATGTTATTATATTAGAAAATCAGTATGCAAAAACGTTGTCTTACCTGTTTTCCACAACATCAATTCGATTTAAGGCACGCTTAAGTGCTAATTCTGCCCTTCTGAAATCTATTTCATCTTGTTTAGCTTGTAAACGACTTTCAGCTCGTTCCTTCGCAGCTCGTGCTCGTTTGACGTCAATATCGTCGGGACGTTCCGCTGATTGAGCTAAGATGGTCACTTTATCAGGACGAACCTCCAAGAAACCTCCACTAACTGCTACACGTTGAGGATTGTCACCCTTCAATCGCACACCACTAATAGATAATGGAGCAACGAGCGGAATGTGACCAGGTAGAATACCCAACTCACCATTTTCTGCTTTACAGCTAACCATTTCAAAAGCTTCTTCCAGAACAGGGCCATCTGGAGTAACAACACTTACCGTTATTGTTTTCAACAGAACCCCTCCTTAGACTGTTATAAACTGAATGTTAGTTGAACCATTCGGGCCGTTATTGGCTGTTGGATCCTCCACCCAAGCATCACACTTTTCCTTCATTCTTGTAGTGGGAGTCTTACAGCCATTACACTGAAATAAGACAGATCTTCTACTATGCAAATTGTTTTGCTTTTTCAATGACCTCTTCAATACGTCCAACTAATCGGAAGGCATCCTCTGGAAGATCATCATATTTACCATCGAGAATCTCACGGAAACCTTGTACTGTTTCCTGAACAGGGACATAAGAACCTTCCTGGCCAGTAAACTGCTCAGCCACGTGGAAATTCTGTGATAAAAAGAATTGGATACGACGTGCACGAGCTACTGTGAGCTTATCTTCGTCTGACAATTCATCCATCCCTAAGATGGCGATAATATCCTGTAATTCTTTATACTTTTGTAAAGTTTGCTGTACTTCTCGCGCTACGTTGTAGTGATCGTCTCCCACTACTTCCGGGTCTAATGCACGTGAAGTAGAAGCAAGTGGATCCACCGCAGGATAAATACCTTGTTCGGATAACTTACGATCAAGGTTGGTTGTTGCATCTAAGTGTGCAAAGGTAGTTGCTGGGGCCGGGTCCGTATAGTCATCGGCAGGAACGTATACCGCTTGGATAGAGGTAACAGAACCTTTATTCGTTGACGTAATACGTTCTTGTAACTGCCCCATTTCCGTTGCAAGTGTAGGCTGATAACCAACGGCTGACGGCATACGACCAAGTAAGGCAGATACCTCTGAACCTGCTTGGGTAAAACGATAAATGTTATCGATAAATAATAACACGTCCTGCCCTTGTTCATCACGGAAGTATTCCGCCATAGTCAGGCCTGTCAAGGCAACACGCATACGCGCTCCAGGTGGTTCGTTCATTTGTCCAAACACCATGGCTGTCTTTGATATAACACCGGAATCCTTCATTTCATAATAAAGGTCATTCCCTTCCCGTGTTCGTTCACCTACCCCTGCAAATACAGAGATACCACCATGCTCTTGGGCAACATTATTAATCAGTTCCTGAATAAGTACGGTTTTACCTACACCCGCACCACCAAACAAACCGATCTTACCACCTTTAATATAAGGTGCTAATAAGTCTACTACCTTAATCCCAGTTTCTAAGATTTCGGTATCTGTTGCTAATTCCTCAAATTTAGGTGTTGGACGATGAATCGGATCACGACGTATATCGTCACTCAATTTCTCATCCAGATCAATATTATCACCTAGCAGGTTGAAGACACGACCTAATGTTTCTTCTCCAACTGGTACAGAGATTGGCGCTCCCTGGTCAATTGCCTCTGCTCCACGTTTTACACCTTCCGTTGATTCCATAGCAATCGTGCGTACGGCGTCATCTCCAAGGTGAAGCGCTACTTCGACTGTAAGTTCATTTGCTTCACCGTTGACATCATATTGAATTTTCAACGCATTATAAATCTCCGGGAGGTTGCTGTCTGCGAATTTCACGTCAACAACCGGCCCCATGATTTGGATAACGTGTCCTGTAGCCATCGATTTCCCTCCTATCATAATCAATCCTTACCGTTTCTTCTATTCTAATGCTGCTACGCCACCAACAATTTCCGTAATTTCTTGTGTAACAGCCGCCTGTCTTGCACGGTTGTACTGCAGTGAAAGATCATCAATTAGATCATCTGCATTATCTGTTGCACTCTTCATAGCGGTCATACGTGAGGCATGCTCACTTGCCTTACTATCAAGCAATGCTCCAAAAATCAGGCTTTCTGCATATTGTGGCAATAATGTATTCAAAATTTCCTGTTGGTTTGGTTCATATTCATAAGCACTTTGTACACCTTTCGCCTCTTCTGCCAACTCAGTAAGTGGTAAAAGCTGTTTATTGGTTACCTTTTGCGAAATCGCACTAACAAAGTGGTTATAAAAAATTACCAATTCATCAATCTCTTCCTCTACAAAAAGCTGTACCGTTTCTGATGTTAGATCTTGAATATCTGCAAAGTTTGGTTGATCAGAAAGACCTGTTATCTCTTTTAGAATCGGCATCTGACGTTTTTTGAAGAAGTCACGACCAATACGGCCTACTGCAATAATGGCGTATTCATCTGTTGATTGATGTTTCTCTTGAATCGTACGATATACTTCACGAAGAACTCCACTGTTGAAAGCTCCAGCCAGACCACGATCGGAAGTGATCACAAAATAAGCTGTTTTTTTCACTTCACGACTCTGTAACATCGGGTGTTCTGCTTCCCCGCTCCCAGCGATACTATGAACAACTTCTTTTATCTTATTGCTGTACGGATCGAACGCCTTTGCGAACTCTTCCGCCCTGGACAATTTAGAAGCAGATACCATATGCATAGCCTTAGTGATTTGTTTCGTCTTTTGTGTGGAGGTAATCCGAGTTTTAATATCTCTTAACGATGCCACTTCGTTTCACCACCCTTTCCTTCAAGGTTGACGCTTGGAATCCCATTATTCTGACGCTACGAATGTTTGTTTGAAGCTTTCAATGGCTCCATTCATCTCATCGGCATCTGGTAATGCACCTGTATCTCTAATACTTGCTAACAATTCAGGCTTGTTATTATCTAACCAAGTCATAAATTCTTCTTCAAATCGTGTAATATCCACAACAGGAATCTCATCCAGAAAGCCTTTCGTTAAGGCATAGATAATCATAACCTGCTTTTCAACTACTAATGGTTTGTGAAGTCCTTGCTTCAAGACTTCAACGGTTCGTTCACCACGATTCAGTTTGGCCTGGGTTGCCTTATCCAAATCGGAACCGAACTGAGCAAATGCCTCTAGTTCACGGAAAGATGCTAAGTCGAGTCGAAGTGTACCAGCAACTTTTTTCATCGCCTTGACTTGGGCAGAACCACCAACACGTGATACGGATAAACCAGGATTTATCGCTGGTCGTACACCCGAGAAGAACAAGTCTGACTGTAAAAAGATTTGTCCGTCGGTAATCGAGATCACGTTGGTTGGAATATACGCTGAAATGTCCCCTGCTTGTGTCTCAACGAATGGCAGTGCTGTTAAAGAACCTCCGCCTTTCGCATCACTAAGCTTTGCTGCACGTTCTAATAAACGAGAGTGTAAATAGAACACATCACCAGGGAATGCCTCACGACCTGGCGGGCGACGTAGTAACAAAGAAAGTTCACGATATGCGTTAGCCTGTTTAGTTAAGTCATCATACACAACCAAGACATGCTTACCGTTATACATGAATTCTTCTCCCATGGAAACTCCAGCATATGGCGCTAGATATTGAAGTGGTGCAGGATCACTGGCACCTGCAGAAACGACAATGGTATAATCTAACGCCCCATATCTGCGCAGTACTTCAACCGTACTGCGGACGGTGGAATCCTTTTGTCCAATCGCCACATAAATACAAATCATATCTTCATTTTTTTGGTTCAAAATGGTATCAATTGCTACCGTTGTTTTACCTGTTTGACGGTCACCAATGATTAACTCACGCTGACCACGACCAATTGGCACCAAGGCATCGATTGCCTTAATCCCTGTTTGTAGTGGCTCATCCACCGATTTACGATCCATAACACCAGGTGCAGGTGACTCCAATGGACGTGATGCTGCCGTCTCCACTGGCCCCTTACCATCTACTGGCTGCCCTAATGGATTAACGACACGACCAATAAGTTCCTCACCAACTGGCACTTCCATAATACGACCCGTACGACGAACTTCGTCACCTTCACGGATCTCTGTATAAGGTCCAAGGATTACAATCCCGACATTAGATTCTTCTAAGTTCTGTGCCATACCCATGACACCATTTGAAAATTCGACAAGCTCACCAGACATGACGTTATCCAAACCATGTGCACGTGCAATACCGTCACCGATTTCGATAACCGTACCCACATCACTTACTTCAATATCTGATTCATAGCTCTCGATCTGCTGCTTAATCAGTGCACTGATTTCTTCAGCTTTAATGCTCATGCCATTTCACCCCTATCGTCCTTAATTTGCTACTGTTATTTGTCGCTCTAAGCGATCTAGTTTACCTTTAAGCGAACCGTCATATACCGTATTGCCGACTTTAATTCGAATACCGCCAATAACCGTTGGATCCACTTGGTTATTTATCTTTAACGATGTTACATTCCATTTTTTCGTAAATACACGTTCAATCTCTTGTTGTTCTACTTCTGTCAATGCTCTAACCGAGTATACAGTCGCCTCTTTGATACCCTTTGCTTCATTGGCAAACGTGATAAAGTGATCGACAATTTCAGGCACAATCTCCTCGTTATGGCGGTCAACAAGGATGAAAAGAGTATGTAATACATCCTTGGAAAAACCGGAGAACGCTTCTGAGAGAAGTTGTTTTTTCTTTTCACCAGCTACTTGAGGATGTTGTAGAAAGGCAAGGAACGTTGCATTTGCCTGAAATACTTCCTTCACTGTAGCTAATTCTTCTTCTAACATATCCGTTGTTGATTTCTCTTGAGCTATTTGAAAAAGAGCTTCTGCGTAACGTTTGGCTACATTTGCTTTACTCATCGCTCTTCTCCTATCTCTTTAATGTAGTCATGAATCAATTGTTCTTGATCTTCTTCGTTAATTTCTTTCTCAATTACCTTGGTAGCAATCTGAACAGATAAGGTCGCCACCTGTGCTTGAAGTGCTTCCACTGCTTTCTCTTTTTCACGCGCGATATCTTCTTCAGCTGATTTCTTAATACGAACAGCTGCCTGATTAGCCGCCTCTACAATCGAGCGCTCCTGATCAACGGCTGCTTTCTTCGCATCTTCAATAATTTTCTGTGCCTCTTGACGAGTTGATTTCAATTGCTCATTTGCTTCTAATACGGACTTTTCAGCCTCTCTGCGATTCTTTTCTGCCGTATCAATTTCATTGGCAATGTGGTTCTCTCGTTCTTCCATCTTGTTCATCAACGGGCCCCACGCAAACTTCTTCAATAATGCAAGCAAAATTAAAAAGCTGATAATCGCAAAAGCCATATCTCCACCTTGCAATCCACCAATTGCTGCCTGTAAAACAAGGCCATCTGTTAAAAGTTGCACCGTGTTCACTCCTTCCTACCGTTAGTTATCTATTTCACCATTCATTTCATTCCACGTTAAGTATCCAATAACTGCTTACAAAGGAATGGCGAAGGTTGTCTTAGACGAACTTCGCCATTCTATTCTTCATTTAAATAATAATTACATTACCATAAAGGCAATAACTACGGCGAAAATTGGAATCGCCTCTACTAGCGCTACCCCGATAAACATTGTCGTTTGAAGTGGACCTCTTAATTCGGGTTGACGAGCAATCCCTTCTACTGTACGACTTACGATCATACCGTTACCTAAACCAGCACCAAGTGCCGCCAAACCAATTGCTATTGCAGCTGCTAAAGCTCCCATTGTGTGTTTCCTCCTTTAAAATGTATAAGTAATAAAGATTAAATTATATTAATGGTCTGAACTCACTTTATGAGACATGTAAACCATTGTTAACATGGTGAAAATAAATGCCTGGATAGCCCCAATAAATAAACTGAAACCTTGCCATGCCATCATCGGTACAATAGAGACGATGGTGGTAAGCGGGAAAGCTATCATCGCCATTTTCGTGATAAGTGATAATAAAATTTCACCAGCAAAGATATTACCGAAAAGACGCAGACCTAGCGTTAAGGTATTTGTAAATTCCTCAATAATTTTGAATGGTAATAAAAATGGTACAGGGCGGATGTAATCTTTCAGGTATTCGCCAACCCCTCTTGTTTTTATCCCATAATAATGCGTTAAAATAATGACCAACGCAGATAGCGATAATGTAAGTGTTGCATCCGAGGTAGGTGACTTCCACCACAACGTATGCCCCCATACTCCCATGGTAATAACACCTAGAATATTACTGATAAAAATGTACACAAGTAAGGTTAACCCTAATGGGAGAAAGACCTTCCCTGTCTTCCAATCCATTGTATCTCCAATAATCCCCTTAACAAAATCGACAATCCATTCCATGAAGTTCTGAAAACCAGTAGGCTTCATCTTGAGGTTTCTCGCTGCTAAGGTACAAATGATAAACACAATGATAGAAGAGATAAGCGTCATAAGTGATGTTGATAAGTCAAAATCCAGCCATGGTATACCAAATACATCATTCAACATCGGTGATTCGTGATCCAATTCCTTCACCTCACTTCCCTTTGCTAGTTCTATAAGTAGATATTGCAAAATCTATCATAATAACAACATAGGTTGTCATTAATCCCAAAATAACGGACATCAAATGGAATTGTTCTTCAAAGCGCATAGCAATAATGACGGCTAATGCGGCGGTGGCTAAACGGGTGAACGTTCCGATTCCTGTTGCTCGATTTTCTTGAGCAACGGCCTGTCCAAAACGATCGATCTTCCGTTGCATTGTCCATAAGCTGTAAAAGCTTAATGCTGTTCCTAGAAGGAGTCCGAGGAATATTCTTGTATAAGGTGTAAAACCCCAGCCAAGAACAAATAATGCAAGAAGGTAGAACATCCATTTACGCTGACGGGTTATCATCTGTTTGTATTGATTCATCATTTATTCGTCTCCCGTTACGTCTCTTACGTAAAGAATCGTTCCATATAATCCGGCTCCTAACCCTAAAAGAAGTCCAATGATTAAAAAAAGTGGTGAGGTTGATAAGTGGTTGTCAAGATACTTTCCTGTGAAGAGTCCCAAAAGCGGTACTCCAACAAGCTGTGACAAAATTGCAGAATAAATTGCAAAACCGTTGTAGATTTTCCCTTTAGGTGGTGACATCTACTCACCTCATTTAATCAAGCACAAGTTTAAAGGACGGTAGAGTGATACGTTACACCATGCTGTCATGCTAAAAAGTAACTATTTATGTATGTACGCAACAAACGCATAACTTATGCAAATATTTTATCACAAAGCTGAAACCCTTATCATCCATACTAGATTAGAATACAATAGAGACCCATTGTTGTCAATCGAATTTTAGGACAAAAACCCAAAATAAATGATTCTTTTGCTCTTTTTTTCGAAATATGCTAGATTAACTTCTCTTTTACAAGTTCATTCTTCTTCTTTGAATGAAATGTGACAATTGTTTCGTCCACCGAAATAATGGAACTGGGGAGAGTTACTCTCCCCAGCTTGCTTGATATTGATAGGTCTGTCCCGTTGTTGTTTCCACCGTGACATTTGCAATATAGGCATGTTCTAATAGCTCCGTCTGGTTGATTTCACCTTCCAACACTCCCTGTGGCGCGTCTTTCACTTCTGCCGCCGTTGTTACAAAGGCGAAAGTCACCGGATCATAAAGATCGATGGTTACTTTATTGGCTGCTTCCACTAAATACAGCTGATATTGATAGCTGTCCTCAAAAGGGATAATATCTAACTCTAATCCCATTGCCTGTGGGATATCGGCGTTATTACTGACATACATATAAGGTAGTGGCTGATCATTGAGAAATAAGTAACCTTGATTAATCGGCTCTGGCTTCCCAGTCTGTCTAATGGTCGCTTTTATGTTGATCTGCTTGCTCTCATTTGGTTCAAGGGTAAAACTTTTGGGTAATTGAAAGCGAATGGCCTGCTTTTGTTTCGGCAGATGAAAAGCATATTGCTGGGTTTGATTGGATACATTATACACCGTAATTGTTTCCGTTGTTTGTTCACTCTGTTCTGTTTTTTTGCCAAAGGATAATAAAGAGTGGTCCAACAATGTAGCTGTTTCAATAGCGGCCCTTGGGTTTATCTTTCCTGCCCCTTGTTCCAATGGCAGATAATCAGGTAAGGGTTTTGCAGTGGTTAAAACGGCTGCTTTTAATTGAGCAGGTGTCCAATCCGGGTGTGCCTCTTTTATCAGGGCTAATACGCCGGCTACATGTGGAGAGGCCATGCTAGTTCCGCTCAAAGCTTGATACCCACCAGGCACGGTGCTAAGAATATTTGCCCCGGGGGCAACAATCTCCGGTTTAATCGCCCAGTTTACCGTTACTGGTCCTCTGGAACTAAAATCGGTAATCGTATCGGAAACTGAATTCTGCTTTATCTGGAGATAACCTTGGTTCTTTTCCAGCCATTCTCCGTCCTCCTGTGAGATGGCGGCAACTGGAATGGAAACCTCCGCTTCAACCGCCCCTTGAAAGAAGCCCGGTTCTTTATTGGCAATTAATAAAGCCGTCGCCCCTTGACGTTCTGCCTCCAACGCCAGTTTAGCAAAGGGAACATCACTTCTTTTGACTACTAAAATACGGTCATGATGCTTTAGCTGTTTTTGATTGGTAGTTACTTTAAGGTCCTTCTCTAATTCCCATTCTGCCGATCCTTGCATAGGAGCTAATTCGATTGTTTTATCTTGAAAACGGTCATACAAATAAGGCTGCTGAAGTTCTGGCGTGGAGGCACCTACCGAAATTACATGGTCCGCCGTTGCAGGTGAGCCTACCGTCCATAGTTCCGGACCTGTATTCCCATTCGCTATGACAACAGATACCCCTTGCTCCACTGCTCGGTTAACGGCTACACTGGTCGGCCAGTCAGGACCATTAATGGAGTTGCCAAGCGATAGGTTAATAATATCCATTTCGTCCTTGACGGCTTGTTCAATCGCAGCCATCACTTGAATCGAGGATCCAGTCCCCCCAGGGCCAAGCGCTCGGTAGGCATACAGCTCTGCATCTGGAGCAACCCCTTGCATCTCTCCATCCGCCGCAATAATCCCTGCCACATGACTGCCGTGATTTGTTGGAAGACCGTCCTCCACTTTTGTTTCCATCGGATCGTCGTCTAAATCGACAAGGTCATAGCCCCCTTGATAATTCTTTTGCAAATCTGGATGGCTATAATCAATTCCTGTGTCAATTACTCCAACCTTCACTCCTTTACCACTGTAAGGAAGATCATCCGGGATTAAAAATGGAATGCTCTCGTTTATATTGCTGGTAACCGTTTGTGTTTGATAGGTTTGAACAGGATAGCTCTTTTTTATAAAAGATCGCCGCTCCAACTTTTTTAGGTTGCGTTGATCGGTTTTAATCGCCACCCCATTAAATATCGTATCGTACACTGCGAGAATGTCTATCTGAGGGTAGTATGTTTCGATTTGTTCTGCAGCATCATGAGGGTCATTTTCTACTTCGATAATTAATGAATAATCTTCAGAGCCAGTGAACAGCATTAGTGATAGTAAAAACGACATAGTGAGCACTCCTTTTTCAAATAGGAGTAGTATGTGTTACTTCCTGGTTAGATATGTACACCATGCTTATTTTTCGTCTTATAGCTGTCTGAGTGGAAGATTTTGATGGTTGGGATTTGATCTCTTCAGTCCGCGAGATCCATTCTTATGGACTGTAGAACGAGATTTGATCTCTTCAGTCCGCGAGATCCATTTTTATGGACTGTAGAACGAGATTTGATCTCTTCAGTCCGCAAGATTCATTCTTATGGACTGTAGAACGGGATTTGATCTCTTCAGTCCGCGAGATCCATTCTTATGGACTGTGGAGCAGGATTTGCTTTCTTCAGTCCGCGAGATTCATTCTTATGGACTGTGGAACGGGATTTAATCTCTTCAGTCCGCGAGATTCATTCTTATGGACTGTGGAACGAGATTTTCTCGCTACAGTCCGCGAGATTTATTCTTACGGACAAAATTTCGCGTTTGGGCGGTTTTGTGTCTGTTAGATCTATTTTTCCATTATGGCTGAGTAATGCTATCTTTTTTTATTTGCAGCCTGATTCGTTCCAGGTCCAGATCATTCCATACCCTATTATACCAAGGATGGTATTCTTTTTTAAGCTATAAAAAAGGCAGCTTTGTCTCGCATAAACTGCCTTTTGCGACAAAACTGCCTCCTCATTTATTTCGTTCCAAATAATCGATCACCGGCATCGCCTAGACCTGGCACGATGTAGCCTTTTTCGTTTAGTTTTTCATCTAATGCACCTAAATATATATCGACATCTGGATGTTCTTTTTGCACCAACTCTACCCCTTCAGGAGCGGCAAGCAGGCACATCAATTTGATATTGACAGCACCACGTTTTTTCAAAGAGTGGATCGCGTCATTCGCTGAGCCGCCAGTAGCAAGCATTGGATCTACGACAATTAATTCACGTTCTTCGATATCACTTGGTAATTTCAAATAATATTCAACTGGTTTTAATGTTTCTGGATCTCGGTATAAGCCAACATGTCCGACTTTTGCCGCTGGAATTAATTTCAGAATGCCGTCAACCATCCCTAAACCAGCTCTTAGAATGGGGATAACACCGATTTTTTTACCACTAATGACTTGTGATGTTGTTTCCTGGACGGGGGTTGGAATGGTTGTTTCTTCTAATGGAAGATCTCTAGTAATCTCAAATGCCATTAAGGTCGAAACCTCATCAACTAAGGCCCGGAACTCCTTGGTCCCCGTATTTTTGTTACGAATATACGTTAATTTATGCTGGATTAATGGATGATCTAGAACAAATAACTTACTCATGCGAAAAACTCCTTTACCCTATTAAATTTTGTCGATATTCAAACGAATCATCGTTCAAATTGTACAGAAAAAACACCAGTCATGCAAGCACCTTCCTAATAATCCATGTGCACAGACGAAAGCAGACTCATCCAAAAGACGAGTCTGCTATTATTTATTGATATAAGGGGAATTTTGCCGTTAGAGCACTTACTCGATCACGAGCTTCCGTTAACGTTGCTTCGTCGGAAGGGTTCTTTAGCGTTAAGGCGATAATTTTTGCTACTTCTTCCATTTCTGCTTCAGCAAAACCACGAGTAGTAACAGCAGCAGTACCAACACGAACACCAGATGTAACAAACGGGCTTTCTGGATCAAATGGAATCGTATTTTTGTTCGTAGTAATACCCACTTCGTCCAAGGCTGCCTCGGCTTCTTTTCCTGTTAGCTGTAAATCACGAACATCTAATAATAATAAATGATTATCTGTACCACCTGAAACAATGCGAATACCTTCTGCTTGCAGTACCTCCGCAAATTTCTTCGCATTTTTGATAATATTTTCACCGTACACTTTAAAATCCGGTGATAGAGCTTCTTTGAAAGACACAGCTTTCGCTGCGATCACATGCATTAATGGGCCGCCTTGCATTCCTGGAAAAACGGTTTTGTCAATTTTACGACCATACTCTTCTTTACACAAAATCAAACCACCGCGCGGGCCACGTAATGTTTTGTGTGTCGTTGTCGTTACAAAATGGGCATGCGGTACAGGGTCTGGATGTAAGCCTGCCGCAACTAGACCTGCAATATGTGCCATGTCTACCATTAAATAGGCATCCACAGCATCCGCAATTTCACGAAATTTCTTGAAGTCTATTTCACGTGAATAAGCACTTGCACCAGCAACGATCAATTTTGGTTTTACTTCTTTTGCCTTTGCTAGCACTTGGTTATAATCTATTCTCTCGGAATCCTTATCTACTCCATAATCGACAAAATGGAATAACTTACCACTGAAATTAACTGGACTACCATGTGTCAAGTGGCCGCCGTGATTCAAATTCATTCCAAGCACTGTATCACCTGGATCCAACACTGTGAAATAAACAGCCATATTTGCTTGTGCCCCAGAATGTGGCTGCACATTGACATATTCTGCACCAAAGATTTCTTTTGCTCGATCACGTGCCAAATCTTCCGCCACATCCACGTATTCACAACCGCCATAATAACGTCGACCTGGGTATCCTTCTGCGTATTTATTGGTTAATACAGAACCCTGCGCTTCCATTACTGCTTGAGAAACAAAGTTTTCTGAGGCAATTAACTCGATTTTATCATGCTGACGTTTACGTTCTAACTCTACCGATTGATAGATCTCTGGATCAAAATTTTTCAAGTGCTCCATGGATGATTTCCCCCTGTATTCATTATTGATAGTGTGTAAACCATTCGTTATTTCGTGCAACTTATTCTAAAATAACATGATTTTGAAGAAAATTCTAGCACTTTTTACGAATGTTAAAAAGAAAAGATGCACCTTTATTCGTAAATAAAGATCCATCTATCATAAAGCAGTTCATGGAGAGACCGGATAAACCGCCCTCGGTCCGCCGATTAACTTCGGTCTTGTGCGAGCATGGGTTGTTCGTGCTTGACCGACATAACGTTGCGTTAAACGAAGCGGAACGGCTACCGGCTTTAAATGCATGCCAATCATTGTCTCGCCAATATCTATTCCTGCATCTGCTTGTAAGGCCTCTACCACTACCGCTTCAGGCAAATGTTGATAAGCATAGGCAGCCATTGATCCACCAGCATGACGAACAGGTTGTACAGAAACTTGAGTGAGGTTCCGCTCCTGTGCTAGCTGCTTTGTAACTACGACGGCGCGATTCAAGTGCTCACAGCACTGAAAACATAGGTGAACGCCTGTTATATCCTGCAGATGTTTGAACGCATCATACAGCATTGCTGCCACTTCTTCACTGCCTGCTGTTCCAATATGCTCACCAACTACCTCACTGGTAGAACAGCCAATTACAAACAAATCACCTGCTGTTAGAAAATCGAGTGATATCCATTCATCTACCATCGTTCTTACTTCTGTTTGCCATTGTTCTAGTTGCATGAATAGTTCCTCTTCTCCTTTTCATACATGTATCGAAACGCTTTGTTTTTTTATCCTCTTGTCAGGCACTGCCACATTACTGATTTTCGTAACTTGTTACTTTGCCGACGCGATTAGCATGACGTCCACCTTGAAATTCAGTGGTTAACCATGTACGGGCAATTTCACGGGCAAGACCTGCCCCTATGACACGCTCTCCCATTGTCAATACATTGGAATTATTGTGCTCCCGTGTTGCTTTGGCACTGAATAGGTCATGTACAAGCGCTGCCCGAATCCCATTCACCTTATTAGCAGCAATCGACATACCAATACCCGTCCCACAAATTAAAATAGCCCGATCAAATTCCCCGCTCGCCACACGCTCGGCTGCAGGTATGCCATAATCCGGATAATCTACGGAGTCAGTACAATGACAACCAATATCCTCATATGGGATGGCTAACTCCTCTAATAAAGAGACAATTTCTTTTGCCAAATGAATGCCTCCATGATCTGATGCTAAAATGACCTTCATGTTATAATGCTCCTTTGCCTAATTAATATCCTTTATATAGGCTATCTTATCATATTTAGCAACAAAATACTTCTTTTTTAGAGGTTGTTTCAACATTTCAATACAAAACGTCCTTCTGTTTGAAAAGGCTAACAGAAACATAGGCAAAACGATATTAATTCAGTTTAAATTGACTAATTTTCCCTTGTAAATATTGTGCCTGACGATCCAGGGTGACTGCCAACTCCTCTAAATGTTCCGCAAAATCGGCCTGTTCCGTGATCGTTGCATGCATCTCCTCGGCACCAGCTGACGTTTCTTCAGCAATCGCCGCCACATTCTCAGACTTAGCTTGGGTCGCTTCGATTTCCTGTAATTGTGTATTCACTATTTGCGAAATGGCTTGAATCGAAGAAACTACCTCATTGATAGAAGTGGCCATTTGATCAATCACGATCGTTGTTTGTTCCCCTTTTTCCACCTCGGCATGTGTGCCATCCACATGCTGACGGATCGTATCGACTACTACATTGACATCCTGTTGCATCGTCTTAATCAAGGCAGAGATCGTTTGGACTGCCTCAGAACTCTGATCTGCCAATTTACGCACTTCCTCCGCCACCACGGCAAATCCTTTTCCTTCTTCTCCCGCTCTTGAGGCTTCAATGGAGGCATTCAATGCTAGTAAATTGGTTTGTTCACTAATATCACCAACCATCGAAATGACATTCTCTACTTCTTTCGCCTTTTGCGACAATTGATTGACATCTTGAAGAGCCGCTTCTTGATTGTCTGCCAACCCGCTAATCCCCGCCACCAACTTACTGATCACTGCTTTTGATTCTTGAAGCTGTGCTACCATTTCATTGGACTTGACCTGGGAGTCCTCTGCCTTCTGATCCACCTGTGTAGCCAATCTTGTGGAATTCTCTACGGCCTCTGCTGTTTGCTGAATGGCTTCTGAAGTTTCTTCCGCACCTGAAGAAATTTGCCCAACCGTATCTTCCAATGCCGTGGTTTGCTCCTTCGTTTTCATAGTTGCTTCTTTCATTTGTTGTACAGAAGCAGAGGTTGTTTGTGCATGCTGATTAATCTCTTCTAATACAGCTCGTAAATGATACACCATTTTCTGAAAGGCAATGGTCAAAGCACCAATTTCATCATCCGTTGTGCGCGGTGAGGAGATATCTTGATTCAGATCCCCTTCTGCTACTCTCGTTGCAATGTTTTTTAAGCGTTTTAGCGGTTTGGTGATGACACCAGCTGCCACAAAGGCCAGAATGCCAGACCAAATAATCCCTAATAATAATGTAACTAACACAAATACAAGTTCGGGAATATCAATATATGCTTGAATCCTCTCCTGAAGCACATAAATAAAAAATGCACTTGTGGAATATGTAATAATTGCTAATGTAGTAGTAAATAGGACCAACTTAATCCCCAAATTAATTCCTTTCTTTTGTTGTGTTGCCATTCCTTCCCCTCCTGAACCATGACTTTTTATCTACTTCTATTGTCTATCTTTTTAACCAATAATTCAAGATAATTATCGATTTCTTGATAAATTTTTTGATAAGTCATGATATTACCACCAAAAGGGTCAGCTATATCGATATTTTGCACGATTTTCTCTAATTGATTAATTTTTTGTTGTTTTTCTTCTATCTGTTCATCATTTGATAACTTGGCCTCTTCTAATGCAGCATAGGCCTTCTTCAACTGTTCCCACGCCTTTTGAAACTGCGGATCTGCATATTCTTTTAAGGTAAAGATTTTTTCCTCAAAGGGAAAGTATTGTTGTTTAAGAATGTCACGATGACCTTGCGTCATAGCCAAGACCAAATCTGCCGATGCGATCATTTCTTCATTAACTGGTTGTGAAGAATGACGAAAATCGATCCCATGCTCGTCCAATACCATACGTGTTCCGTCTGAGGCAGGTTGTCCTTCCCCAGCAAAAATACCAGCAGATTGCACATCGTGTTCTGTCTTATCCTGTAGAATGGCTTGAGCCATCGGGCTTCGGCATGTATTTCCAGTACAAACAAATAATATCTTCATTCTTGCTGCCTCCATTTATTCATTCACTTCTTTATCTACTATATCGTGTACGTTTATGATACGCAACATCAGAAGGGTTGCCTTACCACCAGACTTGTAAACCAAAGAAAAAAAGAATAACGCCACCTGCCACCTCACTATAAGCCCCCAATAAGTGATGGGCCCTCCGACCGATCAATAAGGCAAGCCAAGTGAAGACCATACTAAACAATCCAAATAAGAGAAGCGCCAATAAGGTCACTACACCAGACAAGCCAAGGGACAGACCAATAGAAAAACTATCCAGGCTGACAGTAAAGGCAAAAATCAAGAGACCAAGCCCTGCTGGAGCGAGCATCGGTGTTTCTCGCTTTAAACATGTTTGCAAAATCATTTGCAAACCAATCGCACATAACAATAATCCCGCCGCTAAATGAGCAATACCTTCTATTTTATCAGATAGAATGGAACCTAAACTGAGACCCGCAAATGGCATCATCACATGAAACAAACCAACGATAAATCCAATATAGGCAATGCGCTTTAATCTAATCTCTTGCATGCCAATAGCTAGTCCTACGGAGAAGGCATCCATTGATAAGGCAAGCGCAATACAGCTAATCGACAACAATTCTCCCACATAAAAACCCCCTGTACAAAAATGGACAAACACGACTACTTCTTGTCCCATTTCTATGCAGGGGGAGTGGATTATATGTGTTGGATTCGATCGGTTGCTGCTTTGTCAAGCCTGTTCATAATGGCTGCTCCCATTCCTTGAGCAGGAAAACACTCAGATAAAATAACATCGACCGTTTTATGATTAAAATAGCGCAAACCTGTATAAAGGTTTGCTGCCACCTCTTTCAAATTATCCTGTTCTCCCATCGTGAAAGCTTCATCCGCTGTAAGTTTCGTCATCAACGGGGTCGTGGCCATGACCCCAACTTTCTTACCAGCTTGCTGAAAATGGATAATTTGTTGTTGAAAGAAAGCCGCTTCTCCTTCTATTAAATATAAAGGGGCTTCTGGTTCATAATGATTATATTTCATACCAGGTGATTTCGGTTGAGCTTCTGCCGCTAATGACTTGGTCAACTTCACCTCACCAATAACCGCTTCGATTGCTTGTTTCGTAATGCCTCCTGGACGCAAAATGACAGGTACCTCTCCTGTCGCATCGACAACCGTTGACTCCAAGCCAACTCCTGTCGCCCCCCCATCCAGAATACAAGGGATCCTGCCACACAAATCTTGATAAACATGATCCGCAGTAGTAGGACTTGGTTTACCAGAAACATTAGCACTCGGCGCGGCTAGCGGTAAATTAGCAGTCTGTATTAAGGCCTGTGCTACCGGATGTTGCGGTACACGGATTGCCACAGTATCCAAACCGGCCGATACGGTTGGTGCTACCTTTCCATTACTTTTCAGGATAATGGTAAAAGGACCAGGCATAAATTGATCAATCAGTTGTTGTGCCATTACAGGTATCGTCTCCGTGTAGTACTTGATCTGTCCTGGTTCATGAACATGCACAATCAACGGGTTATCCGCTGGGCGTCCCTTCGCCTCAAAAATCTTGGCCACAGCTGCTTCACTTGTGGCATCTGCCCCTAGTCCATACACTGTCTCGGTAGGAAAGGCTACGACTTCCTGTTGTTGTATATAAGCTGCTGCTTCTGCTAGTGTGTCGCTAGCTGCAGTTAATCTTTCTGTTTTCATATTATCCCTCGATCTATTCATTGCACTATTTGTTACCCCCTGCTGCCGTTTAACAGCAGGCATAACAGGTATTAAAATGTTTATCTATTAGGATGCATAGCAAGCCTTGACTAATGATCGTCTCGCTTTATTATGAACGGGCTCACACAAATGTGCAAGCAAGATAACTTATCCACAAATTTATGCACAAGTTACTTGTAACTTGTGCATAAATACCTTACTTATCCACACTTTCACTAACGCTTTTTTGTTACTAGTTTGATACATTCTATTTATACACATATCCATGCACAGCTAAGCCTAACTTTGTGTATAACTGCTTGTTTTATCCACATTTTCCAGTGAAGTTATCCACCAATTTGCTTCTATAGATTGATCTAATGCCTGATTTGACGGTTTATAACCCAATTGTGTGAATAACTCATCAAGTATTTGACTGGTGCTGTGGGTAACTAAATGGGACGCTTGACGATTTGCTGCTAATTGTTCCGCAGACTGAATTAAACTGACTGGCAGCAAAATATGGGCTTGACGTTTGATCAGTAAGCTACGCAGCCAACAAACCTGATCCTCCATCTCTATCAATGTAAAAAAGGCGATGGGCAGATCGTGATCATAAAGAAAATAGCCATGTTCTTTATGCTGCACCTGTTCTACCCCTGGCATTGTCTCATCAAAAAAAGCCTGGAATTCCTGATCATCTAAATATTTGGTTGCTTTTAGCTCCATTTCAATTCACCTCTATCATTTTTCTATTAGTGTTAATCTATGTGAAAAATGATAGATATATGATTACTGAAACCATTTTAAAAAGAAAAAAGTATATTCCACTTCCTCTTCTGACGTTTCCGTTACTTCTGGTTCTTTCTCCTGACCCTCATCATCCTCTACCGTGGTACCGAAAGAAAAGTCTAAAAAGCACAAAGGTGGGAACACGACACACCACCAGTTGGATCCTTCTGCCTCACCGAGTGTAATAAGAATCGCTTCATACTCACCAGCTGGATAAAGATAGTCGCCATAAAGTTTGACAGGAAAGGCAACATCCTCACGGTAATCTACCTGATAATCTTCATTGCCGACCGTTTCTGCCACTATCTGATCAATATCATCAATTCGTTCATTAATTAGTTCTCTCGCCTCTTCTATATTACGAATATCTGCTACCCACTTGGTTACTTCCTCGTTTACCGCATCGCGCACCTGATGTTTTAACGCCTGGTCCTCATCTGAATCACTGTTAGCTAGAATACGTAAACGAATCGCCTCATCTGGAATGACCTGTGGACCACTTTGTTCACTTGCTACCTTTTGTGGAAAAAAACCAATGATTAAGCCAATAAGTACAGTAAATAAAATAAGTTTTCGCATGATTATCCCCCTGTGGATCGTTTGTTATCCCCATTGTGGACAATATCGAAAACTTTTAAACTTGCTATCTATTATTTTATGGAAGTTCCTCTCTGATTCTAGCTGCACATTCCATTGTAGTGCTATCGTTAGCCTTCACCTTGGCATATCGTAACGTTTCTTCCCTTTATAGTCTTGCTTGAATGATACGGTCTTTTCCATTGATATCTTGCAAGACGGTCACCTTACTCATAGGAAATTTGGTTTGAATAAGGGTTGTCACCGACTGTGCTTGGGTATAACCAATCTCAAAGAAGAGCCAGCCGTTTGGATTCATCACATAAGCTGCCTGCTGGATAATTTTTTGATAGGCATATAAGCCGTTGTTTTCAGCAAAAAGGGCCAGCTCAGGGTCGAAGTGACGAACGGTTTCTGTCAGCTCTTCTTTCTCCTGATAGGAAATATAGGGAGGATTGGAAACCAATATATCTATTTTTATATCTTGTTCTATAAGCGGTTTTAAAAAATCTCCTTGGTAGAAGCACACAGGTGCCTTTAATAACGTTGCATTCCTCTTTGCGATTTGTAGTGCCTTATCCGATATATCCACAGCCAGTAAGTCTGCTTGTCGTTCTTGCGCCCACTCCTTTGCTAGGGTGATCGCAATCACACCACTTCCAGTCCCAACATCCACACAAGTAAAAGAAGGATACTCCACTTGCTGCAAGACTTGTTGCACTAGTTCTTCCGTCTCTGGACGGGGGATCAGCACATCGGAACTCACGTAAAATTCTCTGCCAAAAAAAGTTTCTTTTCCCGTTAAATGCTGTACAGGCACTTTTGTCCTAGCATGTTGTTCCACTTTGTGCATAAATTGTTGATAAGTTTGCGCTGCAATTGGATCTCTTAAACGAGTGATCAATTCTGTCTTTGTCCATTGTAATTGGTCTAACAAAAGGATCTCAGCTACCTTGGTCTCACATTCAGACTCCTCTAAAAAAGAAGAAGCCCTATTCAGGGCCTCGTGAATTGTTTTCACCATTATCATTCACCGATTTCTTCCATTTTTTTCGCTTGTTCCTCAATAACTAAGGCTTCGATCACTTCATCCAGTTTTCCTTCCAAAATCTGATCCAGCTTCTGAATCGTTAAACCAATACGGTGATCAGTCACACGATTTTGCGGAAAGTTATACGTCCGAATACGTTCCGAGCGGTCGCCTGAACCAACCGCTGATTTACGCGTCTGGTCGTATTCTGCCTGTGCCTCTTGTTGAAATTTGTCATAAATACGAGCACGCAATACCTTCATTGCCTTTTCCTTGTTTTTTATCTGTGATTTTTCATCTTGAATGGAAACAACAATTCCTGTAGGTACATGCGTCAAACGCACCGCTGACATCGTTGTATTAACCGATTGTCCACCAGGGCCGCTGGAGGCAAACGTGTCCACACGGATATCTTTTTCATGTACATCTACTTCCACTTCTTCAGCTTCCGGCATAACAACAACCGTGGCAGTGGAGGTATGAATACGTCCGCCTGATTCGGTTTCTGGTACACGCTGCACACGATGAGCACCGTTTTCGTATTTCAGTTTGGAGTAAGCGCCTTTTCCATTAATCATAAAAACAACCTCTTTAAAACCACCAACTCCTGTTGTATTGGAATCCATGACATCCATCTTCCAGCCTTGCGCTTCCGCATAGCGGGAATACATGCGGAATAGGTCTCCCGCAAATAAAGCAGCCTCATCACCACCTGCAGCTCCGCGAACCTCCATAATAACGTTCTTATCATCATTGGGGTCTTTAGGAAGCAGTAAAATGCGCATCTGTTCTTCTAATTCCTGTTGATGCTTAGATAATTCATTAATCTCGACCTTAGCCATTTCCCGCATTTCATCATCCAGATCCTCTTCCAACATTTCTTTGGCTTCACTCAATTGTTGGGTTACCTCTTTATATTCTCGATACGTTGTAGTTACCTCTTGAAGATCGGATTGTTCTTTTGAGTATTCCCTTAATTTTTTCGTATCATTAATTACCTCTGGATCACTCAATAATTCATTTAATTTATCATAACGTGCTTCTAGCGATGCTAAACGATCTAACACGTATCTCACCTCTTTCTCCGATTCGCCTATATAAATAGTATATAGAATTTACAGGAAGCCGTCAAAAACTACCGGTAATGTGTTTTCAATTTCTCCTTAGGATGGTTCGGCACCTCATGATGGTGGCGACATCTTGGTTCGTAATTCTCGGTAGCACCTAGCAAAAAAACCGGATCATCATAGGAAGCTGGACGTCCATCAATGAGACGCTGCGTTCTGCTAGCGGGAGATCCGCATATCGGACAGACAGCGTTTAATTTCGTCACAAATTCACTAATGGCTAATAGCTTCGGCATCGGGCCAAAAGGCTCTCCACGAAAATCTGTATCTAATCCAGCGAGTACCACTTGGTATCCTCGATCAGCCAGTTCGGAAACAACCGGTACAATCTCATCATCTAGAAATTGCACCTCATCGATCGCAATCATGTCAACTTTTTTTGCTACATCCATTAAGATATCCAATGGCTTTTGAATTGGTTTGGCAATTACCTCAATACCGCTATGTGAGACTACGCATTCATCACTGTAACGATCTTCCCATTGGGGTTTATAGACAGCCACACTTAGGTTACCATATGTAGCGCGATGTACTCTGCGGATCAATTCCTCTGATTTTCCCGAAAACATACCCCCGCATATTAATTCGATCCAACCAGCCTTTTTCATAATATGCATGTTTCATACTCCCTCCAACGTTCATACCCTCTCATTTTACCACGAATGATCATGGAATATGTAGATTTCTTCTTCTGTTGTGTGAGTTGCATCGTTACCGAGTACACTCTTGATTGAGAAAAAAGAATTCGAATAAGAACATCGTCAATCATTTTCCTGCCATGGCATGTGAATGACGGACGGTTTTTTGTTTTTTCCTCGGATTTTGGCCGTCATTTCCGTGATGACGTCCATTTCGACGCTTGCTCCTCGGATTTTGGCCGTCATTTCCGGTATGACGCCCATTTCAGCGCTTCCCCCTCGGATTTTGGCCGTCATTTCCGTGATGACGCCCATTTCGACGCTTGCTCCTCGGATTTTGGCCGTCATTTCCGGTATGACGCCCATTTCAGCGCTTCCCCCTCGGATTTTGGCCGTCATTTTCGGTATGACGCCCATTTCGACGCTTGCTCCTCGGATTTTGGCCGTCATTTTCGTGATGACGCCCATTTCGGCGCTTACTCCTCGGATTTTGGCCGTCATTTTCGTGATGACGGTCGTTTCCCTCGGATTTTTTTCCGTTCTAGGTTCTTTCCTTCACTCAAACAAAAACAGACAAATGAGTAACCATTTGTCTGTTTCTAAACCTTATATCGTTTTTTTAAAATACCGATTAGCTAAGGTTGTATTTTTTCTTGAATCGATCTACACGACCACCGACTTTGTCAGCTCTTTGCTTACCAGTATAGAACGGGTGAGAAGCTGAACTAGTCTCTACACGGATTAATGGGTAGGTGTTGCCATCTTCCCATTCGATTGTTTCATCGGACGTTGTCGTTGATCCGGTTAGAAATTTGTAGTCAGAGCTTGTATCAAGAAATACAACTTTGCGGTATTCTGGATGAATTCCGTCTCTCATATCTATCCACTCCTTTTGCCCTGAATCCCTTGGAAACAGAGTTAATTCACATGCGTTCGTACACGCATGTCACACAGAAGAATTATATCAGTATGAACCATGGTTTGCAAGAGTAAGTTACATTAAACTGATTTTTTTGTTCCTTTTCGTTTCATTTCTTCATCAAGGGCCGTCAAAAATTCTTCATTACTTTTGGTCGAACGTAATTTTCGCAAGAAGCGTTCCAGAAAATCTGGTGAATCCTGCATACTCTTACGGATCGCCCACATTTTTTCCAAATGATTTTTCGACACGAGCAGTTCCTCTTTTCTCGTGCTGGAACGTAAAATATCGATCGCTGGGAAAATACGACGTTGTGCCAAATTCCGATCTAAATGAAGTTCCATATTGCCTGTTCCTTTAAATTCCTCATAAATAACATCATCCATGCGAGATCCAGTTTCCACCAAGGCTGTCGCTAATATGGTAAAGCTACCACCATCCTCGATATTTCTTGCTGCACCAAAGAAACGTTTCGGTCGATGGAATGCCGCTGGATCTATCCCGCCGGACAACGTCCTTCCACTTGGGGGAATCACCAGGTTATAAGCACGTGCAAGACGTGTAATACTATCCATCAGAACCACAACATCCTTCTTATGCTCCACCAAACGCATGGCACGTTCCAAAACGAGTTCTGCTACTTTGATGTGATTTTCTGGTACTTCATCAAAAGTGGAACTAACGACGTCTACGTTTTCACCAACCGATCGTTCAATATCCGTAACCTCTTCCGGGCGCTCGTCCACTAATAAAATAATTAATTTCGTATGTGGATGGTTTGTAGTAATACTGTTGGCAATCTGCTTTAACAGCATAGTTTTACCGGCTTTCGGAGGAGCAACAATCAAACCGCGCTGTCCATAACCTACCGGTGTTAATAAATCCATAATACGTGTTGAAATTAACTTTGGTCCTGTTTCTAAATTCATTAATCGATCAGGATAGAGAGGGGTTAATGCAGGGAAATGCACTCGTTCTTTGGCAGCCTCGGGATCTTCTCCATTAACGGCATCGACATGTAATAAGCCATAATAACGCTCATTTTCTTTCGGGGGGCGTACCTTACCAGATACTTTGTCCCCATTGCGCAAATCAAAACGACGAATTTGTGAGGCAGAAATATAAATATCCTCGGCACTCGGCGAATAATTAATCGGGCGTAAGAAACCGAATCCTTCGGTAGGAATAATCTCCAAAACTCCATCCATAAAAAGATAACCGCTTTTTTCTGCTTGTGCCTTCAAAATAGCAAATACCAATTCCCTTTTGGTTAATTTCGCATAATAGGATACTTTGAAATCTTTTGCTTGGGCATATAATTCTTTCAATGTCATTGACTCTAATTCTGAAATGGTTACTTCACTCACAAAATCACCACACCTATATTTATTATAATATTTGTTTATCTTACAGATTTAAAAATTTTCTACATAAACCATTCCCCTGACTTGCACAGCAAAAACACACAAAGCGTGGAAGTGCAAGACTTAGCCGCTTTGCAAACACTACTATTGCGTGATGCGCAACAAAGCGGATTTGCTATTGCTTTTCTTCTCTGTTTATACACATGTAAAAATCCTCAATCAATCTTTTTGGAATCATTTATGTAATGTTTCATTCATTTGGATAACATTATTTTGGAAGCACAGAGATCACTTAAAACCTCAAGAAGAATTTGAGATGAGAGCCACATTCACCTATCTGTGTATAGATGACGATACGAAGCACGTATTAAGCCCTTACTATTTTCTATAGTACATGGTACGGTCTAGATATTCAACTTATTTTTTAAGAAATATGAAATTTTCGAAAAAAAGGCTGCGGAAAACACTCAAGCAACGCCCTTGTGTATCCACAGTCTTTATCATCTGCTAAGAATTCTGAAATTGCTGAATTTCTTGTTCAGACATCTCTTCTCGCCAAATATTTGCCCCGAGACTTTTGAGTTTCTCGGTAATATTAGCATATCCTCGGTCAATATGATCCACGCCGGTAATCTCCGTGACACCGTTCGCAAGCAGTCCTGCTACAATAAGCGAGGCGCCCGCTCGCAGGTCACTTGCTTTCACCTTGGCACCTTCCAACGGTGTCGGTCCTTGTACAATGGCAGAGCTGCCTTCCACTTTAATTTGCGCATTCATCCGTCTTAGTTCATCAGTATGCTTAAATCGGGCTTGATAGATGGTGTCAGTAACTACACCAGTCCCTTTCGCTTGCGTTAATAAGGCGGTGAAGGGTTGCTGCAAGTCGGTCGGAAATCCAGGGTGTACCAAGGTTTTAATATCAACACATTGTAAGTCCGCACGACGTTGCACACGTAAATGCTCTTCCCCTTCTTCAATATATACGCCCATCTCTCTCAATTTAGCTAGTAGTGGTTCCAAGTGTTGTGGAATAACGTTATCTATAATCACATCTTCTCCCTTAGCAGCCGCCATAATAATATAAGTGCCTGCTTCAATTCGATCAGGAATAATGGTATGCATACAACCGGTTAATCGTTCGACTCCATCGATACGAATCACATCGGTCCCGGCACCTTTAATCTTCGCTCCCATACTGGTTAAAATGGTTGCCACATCAATAATTTCTGGTTCCCTGGCTGCGTTCTCGATGACCGTCCGTCCCTCTGCACGTACAGCGGCCAGCATAATATTAATCGTAGCTCCCACACTGACTACATCCAAATATATCCGAGCTCCTGTCAGCTTCTCCGCTCGCAAATAGATAGCACCCTGCTCATTTGTCACGGTTGCCCCTAATGCCTCGAATCCTTTAATATGCTGATCAATGGGACGCGGACCTAAATAGCAGCCTCCTGGCAAACCAATGACGGCTTCTTTAAAACGTCCCAGCATGGCCCCCATGAAATAATAGGAGGCCCTTAATTTTTTTACGCGTCCATTTGGTAATGGCATGGCTGTCATATTAACGGGATTGATATGTACCGTATGCCCTTTTCGCTCAACAGTACCACCGATTTCTTCCAACAAATAACTCAATGTCTTTACATCTGATATATCCGGGAGTCCTTCAATGACCACTTCTGATTCGGCTAAAATAGCTGCAGGCAATAATGCGACTGCACTATTTTTCGCTCCACTTACACGTACCTTGCCTCTTAGTTGATGTCCACCCTCAACAAGCAATTTATGCATGATGTTATCCTCACTTTCTTCAAGTTCCATTCCGTTTCATTCTATTATCTATACCTTTGATCGTTATCTTGATTTTATAATTAGCTTGTACGATGATTACCATATTTATGTAACCTTTTTTCAATCAATACTATTATAGCTTATTTGAAGAGGAATTCAAATAGGAGGTCTGACTTAATAAGCGAAATTCCCCCACTAGTTTTTTCTTCATTCCACTGAATGGTGTTAATTTTGCTGAGTGTAGCATGAGTTAGGAGACTTACTCTACTTATCCCCCCTTTGTAAGAGAATATTTCTTTTTTATTATCTATTTATGACTGATTCGAAGATTCGACTTATCTACACCTCTTTGAACCAATATATACAAACTTACCATAAAATAACTTGCACCGAACTAAAAGTTTAGGTAAACTCTATAAATGATAATGATTATCAATATCAAAAAGAAGGAGTTTGATTTCTCATGCAAACAAGGAGAAAAACGTGGATATTGGGTGGATTACTGGCTTTACTACTTATATTAGTAGCTTGTAGCCAAGAAACAGATTCAATGGATTCATCAGATAGGGAGGAGAATGCAGAGGATGTTCGTGAGGTTACCCATGCAATGGGAACAACCACTATAGAGGGAAACCCCAAAAAAATTGTTACCCTCTATCAAGGAGCAACAGATTCAATGATATCATTTGGGATTACTCCAGTAGGTGCAGTTGAGTCATGGCAGCAACAACCCATGTACGATTATCTAAAGGATGATTTGGAAGGTGTTACATATGTAGGGCAAGAAACACAACCTAATCTGGAAGAAATAAATAAATTAGAGCCAGATTTAATTGTTGCTTCAAAGGTAAGACATGAGGAAATCTATGACCAATTATCAGCCATTGCACCAACCGTCATGGAAGAAACTGTTTTTGCATTTAAAGATACAATTCATTTAATAGGAGAAGCAACAGGGGAACAAAATAAGGCAGAAGAAATTCTAACAGAATGGAATGATAGGGTAACTGATTTTCAAAATAAGGCAGAAACTGAATTTGCAGACACTTGGCCGTACCACGTATCCGTGCTGAATTTTAGAGCAGACCACGCTAGGATTTATTTAACAGGTTTTGCTGGTTCTATTCTTCAAGAACTAGGTTTTCAGCCGCCAAAGCAATTATCAGATGATACACAAGATATCATTCAGCTAACGGACAAAGAGAGTATCCCAGAGATGAATGCAGATGTTTTTTACTATTTTATTCAAGATGAAGCAGCGGAAACAACCTATGACGAATGGACAGAGCATCCACTATGGCAGGAATTAGACGCCGTGCAATCAGATCAAGTATATCAAGTAGATGAGATCACCTGGAATTTGGGTGGGGGAATTCATGCTGCCAACCTGATGTTAGATGATATCTATGACCGTCTTGATTTAGAAAAATAGTAAGACAAAATGAATGATCTTATGTAAACGTAAGAATTATTAACCTATAATTGGATTGTGGGTTTCTTAGCGAGAGTATAGAAGCCAAGAAAGTATCCTTCCAATTATGTTTTGATGTGTTGAAAAGGAACCGTAAAACCTTTCCTTATTTTCTCAATTCGTAGAAAAGGACGTTCGAATGATGCATACCACTAATCATATAACGATAAAGTTTATATGCGTTATCGCAAGCGGCATACTGTTAATTTTTTCGTTTCTCGCAAGTATATCGACAGGACAAACAGTTATTACCTTCTCGGAAACTTTAGAAGCATTGTTCCACTATGATGCAGTCAATACCGAACATGTTATTGTACATACTTCACGGTTAACAAGAGCCGTTATCGCCATGGTAATAGGTTCCAGTTTAGCTTTAGCAGGAGCGCTGATGCAGGCTTTGACCAAAAATCCTTTGGCTGCTCCAGATATTTTAGGAATCAATGCTGGTGCTATTTTCTTTATTGTTTTTTCTGTCACTTTTTTCTCTTTAGATTCACTTGTTCATTTTATGTGGATAGCGTTTATTGGGGCTGGACTAGCGGGGGTTTCTGTATATAGTTTGGGGGCTATCGGCAACAATAGTCTTTCATCGATAAAAATCGTGTTAGCGGGATCCGCCATCTCGGCTTTGTTTATTTCGTTTACCCAGGGCCTATTAGTGATAGATGAACAAAGATTGCAAAGTGTGTTGTTTTGGTTGGCAGGTTCAGTAGCAGGACGAGAAATGGATATGTTGTTGCCTATATTGCCTTTTTTATGCGCAGGATGGATGACGGCGTTACTTTTGGGCGGATCTGTCAATATCCTGCTCTCAGGGGAGGATGTAGCTAAAGGACTTGGACAAAAGGTCTGGCTGATTAAAATACTGATTGGCATAGTCGTTGTATTGCTAGCCGGAGGTTCTGTTGCTATTGGAGGCGCCATTGGTTTTATTGGATTAATTGTGCCGCACATAGCTAGGGGGCTGATTGGTCCGGATCATCGTTGGCTCCTTCCTTTAAGCGCTATCTTGGGAGCAAGCTTATTACTATTATCTGATGTTGTTGCACGTATAGTGATAATGCCTCAAGAAGTACCAATTGGCGTTATGACAGCCATGATCGGAACACCTTTTTTTATTTATATCGCACGCAAGGGGTTGAAATAATTGAAAAATCTTCAATCCGTTAAACACAAGATGAATTGGAAAGCATATATTGTTATTCTTACCCTTGTCATTCTTCTATTCCTCCTTAGTTTATCTACTGGGAGTACACTGATTCCTATCCAAGAATTATGGCAGCATATCACACACCAATCTGATCAGCATGTATTTACAATCAATATATTAAGAATGCCTAGAGCTTTACTGGCATTATTAGTCGGAGCGGCACTTGGAACAGCTGGTTTAATTCTACAATCGATTATCAGAAATCCGCTTGCTTCTCCAGATATCATTGGAATTACATCAGGTGGCTCATTTGGAGCCCTATTTTTCATAGTCTTTTTGCTAGATATGTTTAGTATTCAATGGTTACCTCTTGCAGCCATTATCGGTGCTGCTTTGGTTGCTACACTTGTATATCTGCTTTCATGGAAAAATGGAGTAACACCGACGAGACTTGTTCTGATAGGAATTGGAATAGCAGCAGGAATGAGTGCTTTAGTAACTTTCATGGTGGTTTTTAGCGAAACGGCGGTGACAACAAAAGCTTATCTATGGTTGACTGGTAGCTTATATGGTGCAGCAATGACTGAAGTATGGCAAATGTCAATTTGGTTTAGCAGCTTATTCATAGTAGTTCTATTGCTTGCGAAAACGATGGAAGTATTAGAACTGGGAGATGAATTAGCTACAAGTTTAGGGGTTAGAGTGCAATTATTACGTTGTGCATTACTGTTTACTAGCGTGGGTCTAGCAGGAGCCGCGGTTGCATTTGCAGGCGGAATTGGTTTTATTGGTTTGATAGCACCGCATATAGCGAAGAAAATCGTTCCTTATTCCTTGTTGCATTTACTGCCTATTACCGCAATGATTGGTGGATTCATGCTAATGAGTGCTGATCTAATTGGTCGAATAGCCTTTATGCCATTGGATATTCCCGCTGGAGTATTCACAGCAAGTATTGGTGCACCGTTTTTTATTTATTTACTCTATAGAAATCGTTATATATAAGGGAGAGAAAACAAAAGATGTTAAACTTAGAACGTTTTTTCATTGATCAAGGGAATAAAGTAGAAAATGGTGTATGGTTAATCGATATTTGGCAGCAATCCAGCTGTGAAGATTTTTTAGAAGAACTAAAGCAGAGATGGGGAGCTTCTCATTCAAGTATTGCTGCCTCGATGCTAGTGAAACGCCTAGCTGTTATGATGGTATCTTCAACTTTATATTGTATGGCTGTTTATCAGAAAGCACCTGAATTTACACTCCATCAACTCAAATGGACAAATCAAAATCGTTTAACGAGTGAAGACAACCAATTAGGATATAAATCTGTTCAGCATGCAGAAGAGCGTCAAGCAAAACTACAAGAGTTGTTGCAGCAGATTATTTCTCCATTAATTGAACTGTTACATCAACAAACAAGGTTGAAAAAAACTATATTATGGGAAAATGTGGCTGTTAGGATTGCCTCCATCAACCGAAAAATGAAACAAGAAGAACTACCAATATGCAGTATAAATCGGTTTCAGAAAGACTTGATTTTTTTAAGTGATCAGCAAAGTCCTCTTGTTGAAGGTATAAATCCACTAGCCAATTATCTCTCATCGGAAGAGGGTGAGCAATGGAGGAAAACCTGTTGTTTATACCATCAATTGGACAAAAACAAAGGTAAGGGAATCTATTGTGTACTTTGCCCCTTAAAATAGGTCTACATATACTTGTTCCAAAGTTAGAAATAGTTTTTAATATACCATTGTAGTTTAGCTTCTATGCTTTCTTGTCCCATAAAAAAACACCCTCTTTCGGAAAACCGATAAGAGGGTGTTTTTTACCTATTCTAATATACCTTACGCTTGGTTAGAAGATCCAAATTCGCGCATTTTACTTACAACTGTTTCTTTGATCGCATCTCTACCAGGTCCTAGGTATTTACGCGGATCAATCATTTCTGGATTCGCCTCTAATACTTCGCGAACTACTTTTGTTTGTTGGATCTGGTTTTCCGTATTTACATTGATTTTAGAAGTACCATACGAAATGGCCTTTTGAATATCTTGTGTTGGAATACCTGTTCCGCCATGAAGTACTAACGGCACACCAGCAACCACATTTATCTCTTCCATCTCTTTGAAACCTAAATTAGGCTCTCCTTGATAAGGGCCATGCACAGAACCTAGCGCAGGAGCAAGACAGTCGATTCCCGTACGATCAACTAATTCTTTACACTCTTGCGTATCAGCGTACATAATACCACCTTGTACTCCATCTTCATTACCACCAACGGTACCAAGCTCTGCTTCAACAGATACACCATGGAAATGGGCAAGCTCCACTACTTTAGAAGTCACGGCAATATTCTCTTCAAATGGATCATGAGAGGCATCGATCATTACCGAAGTAAATCCAGCATGAATAGCCTTTGCACAAGCTTCAAAGCCAGAACCATGATCTAAATGGATGGCAACTGGCACGGTAGTACCCTGTGCTTCCATTGTTGCTTTTACCATTGCTACTACTACACCAAAGCCACCCATATAACGTCCTGCACCTTCAGATACACCTAAAATAACTGGGGACTGTTCATCTTCTGCCGCTTGAAGAATAGCTTGTACATATTCCAGGTTATTAAGATTAAACTGGCCTACGGCATAGCTATTTTGATTTGCTTTAATAAGCATTTCTTTCATTGATACTAATGGCATTCTTTTTTCCTCCTTTAAGTATGTAAACTCTGTTGATATAAACATTCGTTCGTTTGTGAATGATTGTACCTAATATATAGAATACCAATTCCGACAGAAAGGTGCAACAAAACTTTTCAGTGAACCGCTTTCTTATGCGATTTCTTTCGATTATTTTATATTGCGTATGGAAGTGCCATATATTCGAAGTACTGGCAGTCCCTAAAAGATGCTCATTGTTCCATTTTATAACAAATTTGGAATTGAGAGTTCTTTCATATTGAAGGATAAACGCCGAACGTTATTCAGCCATTCCTTAGCCAGTTGTGTCGTTCTCCATCTTATTAATCATTACAATGTCGTTTATTTTTGCATAAGAAAACCCTTATCTGAACGCTTTTTTATCTTCTTCGCTGGATAGATGTTTATCATGGCGAATGACTGATTATTTCAAGATATTGCTTACCATCTCCCGTATATCGTTTAATTGAAAGGGCTTTTCCACAATTTCACAAACCATATCAATATTTTTTACCCCTTCCCTCGCCTTATCCGGTAAACCGCTCATCATCACGATCGGGATCTGATAATTTTTCTCCGCTAACATTTCAATCAATCTCGGGCCATCAATAATGGGCAGCCTATAGTCGAGCATAATTAAATCTGGCTGTTTGTCTACTATCTTTTCATAGGCTTCCTTACCATTGACGGCAAGTTCTACATGATAGCTTTCCTGCGTGATCACTTCCTCTAATAAGAGGCGTATCCCTACTTGATCATCTACCACTAACACTGTTTTTGTCATGTTCATTATCCCCTTCTACCGTTTTCTCGTCTAGTTGATTCCATTGTCTAAAAATAGTCAAAGATTTAACGACAATTATATATTGTAATTCGCTATTTCCGGTGAAATTCCTGCATCATTTTCACTTTTTTTACATTATTAATAGCAATTTCGTTCCTTTAAACAAACCTTTAATATCCTTTTCATATACAAAAACACAAAAAGGCACCATAGTTCAGCTGAACTACGGTGCCTTTTCTGCTATTCTGCATGAACGGCCGCCTGGATAAATCCATTAAATAATGGTTGTGGACGAGTAGGTCTTGATTTGAATTCTGGGTGAAATTGAGATGCAACAAACCAAGGATGATCTTTTAGTTCAATCGTTTCTACCAATTTCTTATCCGGGCTTGTACCAGAGAATACAAAGCCGTGATCTTCCATTTGCTCTCGATATACATTATTGAACTCAAAACGGTGACGATGACGTTCATAAACGATATCTTCGGCGCCATATGCCTCTTTGGTCTTTGTTCCCTCTTGCAGACGGCATGGATAAATTCCAAGGCGCAAGGTACCACCAAGGTCAGAAATATCCTTTTGCTCTGGTAACAAGTCAATAATAGGGTGTGGTGTATTGGGATCAATCTCAAAGGAATTGGCTCCAGTCAATCCAACTACATTGCGGGCGAATTCAACAGTTGCCAGCTGCATACCTAAACATATGCCCAAGAAAGGAAGTCGATTCTCACGAGCATAACGAATCGCAGCGATTTTCCCTTCGATTCCTCGATCACCAAATCCGCCTGGTACTAGTAATCCTTCCACATCGGCTAATTCATCCGACACATTACTGCTAGTAATTCCTTCTGCATTAATCCATTTAATATCTACATCTGCATCATGCGCATATCCGGCATGTTTCAGCGCCTCTACTACTGAAATATAAGCATCTGGCAGTTCAACATACTTCCCGACCAGACCAATTTTTATTTTCTTAGAAAGCTGTAAGACACGCTGGACTAATTGATTCCATTCCGTCATGTCAGCCTCACCGCAGTCCAGGCCAAAATGATCACACGTAATTTGGTCAAGATGTTGCTTTTGTAAATCAAGCGGTACATGATAAAGCGTATCTGCATCACCCGCTTCGATGACGGACTTCTCGTCTATATCACAGAATAAGGCAATCTTCTCTTTCATTTCTTGACTGATGGTGTGTTCTGTCCGTAATACAATGACATCAGGCTGGATACCTAAGGATCGCAATTCTTTCACACTATGCTGGGTCGGCTTCGTCTTTAATTCCCCAGCCGCTTGAATATAGGGAACCAAGGTACAGTGGATATACATGACATTTTCCCTGCCAATATTACTCTTGATTTGACGAATAGCTTCTATAAATGGTAAAGACTCGATATCACCTACCGTGCCACCGATTTCTGTGATAACAATATCGGCATTGGTTTGCTTGCCTGCCTGAAAAACCTTGTCTTTAATTTCATTTGTGATATGCGGAATGACTTGGACGGTCCCTCCTAAGTAATCACCATGACGTTCTTTTTTAATAACGGTGGAGTATATTTTTCCTGTCGTAATATTACTATATTGATTCAGATTGATATCAATAAACCGTTCATAATGACCCAAATCTAAGTCCGTTTCAGCTCCATCATCGGTTACGAATACTTCTCCATGCTGGTAAGGGCTCATCGTCCCTGGGTCTACATTGATGTAGGGATCAAATTTCTGGATCGTCACTTTCAATCCCCTATTCTTTAGCAATCGGCCTAATGACGCAGCCGTGATACCTTTTCCAATGGAAGAAACAACACCACCAGTTACAAAAATATACTTGGTCACACTATATCCCTCTTTCTATATTTTAATCACTCTATATTAGATCTAGCCCACAAGGTGTCTATTATTGTTCGTATAACACAAAAAAAGAATAGCGCTCCCCTTGAGCAGGGAACGCTATGTATTTCTATTATGAATAGAGCCCAATAAAAATTTTACTTAGAAGCTTCTCGAAAGTCAAGTGCCTAACAGAACTATTTTTCTAAATCGTCGTCATTAGTGAACTCATCATCGATGTCGCCTTCGATCTCTTCTTCGTCTTCCTCATCGTCCAGATTGAAATCGTCATCCTCTAAATCATCGTCGACTAATTCATCGTCGTCATCAAGGTCATGAAGATCCTCAACTGCACCAACGATCGTTTCGTCAAGATCCTCGGTTTCATCCAGTACCTCTTCTTCTTCTTGCTTTTTCTTTTTCTTGGCTTTTTTCTTTTTCCTTTTTGGTGCTACCGTAATATCTTCATCGATGTCTTCTACAGGGTACCATTTCTTCAATCCCCAAAGGTTAGACCCTTTTGTCAAAAAGCGTCCATCAATATTTAAGTCGGTATAATATTGAGAAATCCAGGCATCTTTTTCGGATTCCGAGAAACCTTTCAATTCTGCCACTCGATCAAATATATCGCGAAAATCTAATGCTTTATTTTCGGATTCTAAAATCATTGATGCAATATCAATCATAGCCATTTCATCTATCTGTTCTTTAGATAAATCCTGTAACTTCACAGCTAAGCACTCCTTTTTTTCATCCATCTCTATGTGCGTATTCAAAAAAGCTTGGTGAACACCCTTTTTAAATAGCTTCTATATGTAAATCCAAGCACATGATGATGTAGTCTATCACCATATTATATGGCTTTGTTCATGGAAATGCAATACTCAGTGTTTGATTGATTGTCAAGTTTCCTCAAGTCCGTCTATGCCTTAATAAAATCGACTAGGCGCTCGACTTTGTCTGACGTTATTTCCCCCGAATTTTCAAACACATGAATATGCTTGGATGGGATATCCCAATTAATGGTCGGGATAAAGTCTACCCTAGTTTCATAAGAATCCCAATTATCAAGCTTCCATGTATCACGTACGGTACCGCGCCCTTCAATACGCTTACGTTGTTGTTCAACATCTTGCAATGTAACAATAATAACCTTGATATCGATCTCTGCTCTTGTCTTACCGCTTGCCGCAATCACTCCATCCAACCACGCTTGGCTTTTGAGTTCTGTCGTGAAAGGAGAAATCATAAACACATTTTGTCCAACCCGCAAGTTCTCCATACATACATCCTTCGTTGCATTATATTCTAGATCCCGCAGATTTTCTTTATAAAACTGGGAATCGCGATCATTGGGATCCTCCCCATTCATTTCCAGAAAACGCTCAACAAAACGTCCTCCTACGGTATCACGATCCAAAAAAGCACAAGGGACATGTTTTGCAACTTCCTCTGCTACTGTTGATTTTCCTGTCCCTGCTACACCTACAAAAAAAACTAATCTTTGCACAAGTTTACACCTCTTCTACATTTATCTTCTGTTAATATGTTAACGTATTCTGAACAAAAACGCACCCCTTATGTTACTCAGCTTTCACATCTCGAAAATGTAAATAGCAGAGATACCCCCTGATCATAGTGGACGTAATATGCTTGATATCGAGGAGCACAGCTGACACATGCCAGAAAACCTTTCAAATGGTGAGTTAATACCTGTCGGTTTCATTTTGATATATTTTTTCAATGATTTGTTTCGTATCCGATGCGTCTATCCCTCTTCTTACAGCTGTTTCTATCACAATATACAATAATACGAAAAAAATAATAGCGGAAATTATGAGGAATGAAATGGATAATTCCACGCTTGATCACCTCCCTGACATGATGTAACAGCTTCCATACTATCATAATATTTGGGAATTTAATATGGTTACAAGAAATATACTAGGCTTTTATAGGTCACGCGCTGATAAGCATGTCGCTATGATTCTCAGCAACTAGGATTCAAAGGGAAGTTTATCTAATTATTCCTTTCTGTATGATCAAGCTATAGACGAGACTTGTTCCGATTTTTTTCTGCTGTGAAAATGGAATTCTTGATTAATAAATTATCATTTTTGGGCATTCTAAGATAAAAAGCGGGGGATATGGCATGTTATGGATCCTATTATTGCTGCTACTTATTTGGCTCGATTTTCAATTAGGGAAACGACTAGCAGCAGGACAAAATCATAGTAAAAGCTGGCAAACATCGATTAAGGATGTAGAGGTGTTCACAACAGGAAACAATCTATTCAAGGCAATCTGTGCCGATATAGAACAGGCCAAGCATACCATTGATATTCAATTTTTTATTATTCGTAATGATCGGCTGAGCAATCAAGTTTACAGTCTGTTAGCACGAAAACAAGCAGAAGGTGTTAAGGTACGTTTTTTAACCGATTGGGGTGGGAGCATTCGGTTTCGCAAAAAATGGTTGCAAGATAAATTCGCCTTTCAAAAACGGAATGGTCCTGCCTTCCCACTTTTTTATCATTTGCAGCGCCGCAACCATCGCAAGGTATTAGTTGTTGACGGTCAAATCGGTTATGCTGGTGGTTTTAATTTGGGTGATGAATACCTGGGCAAGGATTTAGCATTAGGCAAATGGCGTGATTATCACATCCGTGTAACTGGAGATATAGTCGATGTACTACAGGAAAGCTTTCTTAATGATTGGAAAAAAGACAGCGAACATGCAATGGTAAGTGATCATGGAGATATAGAGGTGTTAGCTTCGGAATCAACCACTTTAGAACAGCTGCTACTGCATTATATCGAAAACAGTGAGCATTCCATTGATATTGGCTCCCCCTATTTCATCCCGAGCCGTATGATAGAAAAGGCACTCACTACTGCCTTACAAAGAGGAGTCCAATTGACCATTTTAATCCCTGACAAGGCCGATCATCCCTTAACAAAAGCAGCGGCTCTACCATATTTACGGCGTATGGCGCAACAAGGGGCAATCATTCGATTGTATAAGGATGGCTTTTTTCATGGAAAAGTAATCTTTATTGATGAACAGTTCTGCCTCACTGGCACCGCAAATTTTGATCGACGCAGCTGGCAGCTTAACCAGGAACTGAATATCATCGCGCCTAGTACGTCCTCTTTATATGACAAGCTTTATCATGCCTTTTGGCAAGACGTCCTGATCAGCAAAAGCTTGACGAAGGGCTGGTTGAAGCATCAACCGCTCTATTTAAGATTGCTTGCTTGGCTGACTGTTCCAATTCGAGGCCTGTTATAAGTAGGTAGCGATCAGATTCATGAAGTGTTTCCGGACAGTTTTAGCTGTTTTCCTGACGATTTTGCGTTCTTTCCGGACGGTTCGAGACTTTTCCCGGACAGTTTTGCGCTCTTTCCGGACGGTTCGAGACTTTTCCCGGACAGTTTTGCGCTCTTTCCGGACGGTTCGAGACTTTTCCCGGACAGTTTTGCGCTCTTTCCGGACGGTTTCAGCTCCTTTCCGGTCAGTTTCGTATTATGTCAACTAGAAGCGCCGTAAAAAATCCCCCTTCACGCTATTGGTGAAGAGGGGATTGTTTTACATACTTTCTGGTACCTGAACGCCAATTAATGTTGCGGCGTTGGCGATGGTAATGCGCACCGATTCCATTAAGGCTAAACGGGCTTTAGTCGCCATCAGGTCTTCTTGATTGATCACTTTTTCCGCGTTATAGAAGCTGTGGAGCTGGGCAGACAGATCGAACACATACTGTGTGACGCGATGCGGTGTACGGTTTTCTGCGGCATCGGCAATCACTTGAGTAAATTCACCGAGCTTCTTCAGTAAATCTACGGCCTTTTCCGATTGCAATAAGCTCGCATCATAATCGCACCAGTCGATCCCTTTTTCCTGTGCTTGTTTTAGCATCGTACAAATCCGCGCATGGGCATATTGAACATAATAAACTGGGTTGTCGTTCGATTGCGATTTTGCCAAGTCCATATCAAAATCTAAGTGAGAATCGGCAGAGCGCATTACAAAGAAATAACGCATCGCATCAATGCCTACCTCTTCCATAAGCTCACGCAGGGTGACTGCTTTTCCTGTCCGTTTACTCATTTTCACTTTTTCACCATTTTCAAATAGATTGACCATTTGAATAATCTGCACTTCAAGGGTATCGGCGTTATAGCCTAATGCTTGAATCGCCGCATGCATTCTTGGGATATAGCCGTGGTGATCAGCTCCCCAAATATCGATCAGCTTGTCAAAGCCGCGATCAAGTTTATTTTTATGATAGGCAATATCTGGTGAGAGATAAGTATAGGAACCATCCTGTTTAACTAGTACACGGTCCTTATCATCCCCAAATGCAGTGGCACGAAACCATGTTGCACCATCTTCTTCAAAGATATATCCCTTTTCTCTTAATAGCTCGATCGCTGGGACAATTTTATTCTCATCATATAGTGACGTTTCGGAAAACCAATGATCAAAAGGCACGCGAAATTGTTTTAAATCATGTGCCAATTTATCCAATTCAACTTGCAAGCCGTAAGTACGGAAAAAAACAAGTTGATCCTGTTCTGCTTTCTCTACAAGGGAATCACCATGCTCTTCTGCCAAAGTCTCGCCAATTTGGATGATATCTGGTCCATGATAGCCGTCCTCAGGCATAGGAAAATCCTTACCTAATGCTTGCATATAACGTGCCTGAATGGATAGCGCGAGATTATCGATTTGGTTACCAGCATCATTGATATAATATTCACGTTGTACTTTGTAACCAGCCTTATCCAGAATATTGCACAACGAATCCCCTACAGAGGCACCACGGGCATGACCAAGATGGAGATCTCCCGTTGGATTCGCTGAGACAAACTCCACCTGAATCCTTTGTCCCGCGCCAGAATCAGAAGTGCCATAATCTTGACCTTCATTTAAAATAGCTGGGATTAACTCCGCCAGATATTGATTATTCATCGTAAAATTGATAAAACCCGGCCCTGCAATATCCACTTGTTTGATCGATACCTTTGCTGTATCCAATTGAGCTGTCAGTTCTTCCGCAATTTGACGTGGCGGCTTTTTGGCAATACGGGCAAGCTGCATGGCAATGTTTGTGGCATAATCGCCATGTGCCTTGTCTTTTGGTTTTTCCAAAATAATATCCGGCACCTCTGCTTCTGCCGCTAACTTCGCTTTTACTACGGCCTGTTTAATTTCCGCTTTTACTTTCTCTTGTAGCTCTTGCATCACGTTCATATTGGTTACCTCCACTAATCTCTATAATTCAATAAAATGGTGAGCTTATGCTGCCTCGGCTCCTCGCCATTTAAACTCGTTTGGTAGTTTACATACAGCTTACCCGTCTTTTCCCCTAGAGGACGGTCAAAGTAAACTTGTTCAGTCGTGGTTTCCATATGCATAGAACCATACGCGTGTTTATATATATTCTCGGTTATTTGACCTGCGATAAACCGCTGAACCATGGAAATCCCCCCGTTCCTCTTCACGGTTACTTTGTCCTTTTGTATCGTGATGAGGGAATCAATCGGTTCTTCCTCATGATGCTGTTCACGAAAGGTTAACACAGTCAAATTACCTCTTTCCATCAATTGACCCTCTTCTTCTACTACGGTTACTTCTTGTTGATCCTGGTCAATGATCTCCATCGTCATCTTGACGGACACGATAGATTTATTCACGTTATCATGCATCCTTTTATTTATCAAGTCTGTTTAGTGCTTCTAATGGTAATCTGGCGTAAAAATAATCATCCCGCTCATCGATAAATCGTTGATAAGAAGCCCGCAACAATTCTTTATCCTTTTTCGCCAAGCCCAAATAATATTGTTGAAAAGGGGTTAAACTGGAAAAGCTATTCAGTATCTCAATGCATTCCTCATTTCGGTTATCCGCTAAAGCAAGATGAGCTTGCTCTGCCTTGTCCTCCGTCTCTATACCATCGTTTTTCCCATGATAGGCGGAGATAAACGCCAAGGTATAATTCTTCAAACCGTAAACAGCTCGTTCATTATCAATATCTTTGGCAATCTTGAATGCTGTATGAATATGATGAATGGCTTGATCATAACTCTCATAAATGTACCCTTGCGCCAAAATATTGTGGATATCAATTTTCTTCCTAGGGTTATTAATCGATTGTAATAACTGATAGCCATACTTGCGGGAAAGAATTAGCTCATTACGCTTCCAATGATAAATAAACAAAGCTTCTTGCAAACGGAGATCAAGCAACCGATATAATAATGGATCTTTGATCTTGCTTAAATGTTGTTTGATGGTTTGGTTAAACGTGCCAATCATGCCATATTGGTACATATCAAAGTAACAATAAATATGGACAAGATCACTCAATATCCTCAGAAAATAATCCTCTTCCTGCATCTTCATACGATGTAGCTTCTTCAAATATTGGACTGGCGCATCTGGCTTAAGCTGTTTTTTCCCTAATGTTTTGCGCTCGTACATGATTTGATAGATCTTGGCTACTTTTCGACAGAAGGATTGATCAGTTTGACGAACCTTCTCCAATAGCTGCCTTAACTCTTCGTATAATCCATTTATATATAAGTACTCCATTGCGACACACTGATTTACTGCTTGCTCACTCGCCAAACAGATCTCACTCATATCGCGTAATTCATTAGGTTGATTTTCTAGTTGACGATAGACGGCATACAACGGTATTTCCTTCTTATTCAACTTAAAGTCTTCCACAATTGTATTACGTTCCATAGAATATCTCCTAATCTTTTTTTACTAAATGACTGTCTAGAGGTTACAAGTATGTTTGTGCAATTCTTTTACTATACAACATTTTATCATATTATGACACAGGTTGGGATGAAAGCAATCGTTTTAATTGAAACTTTTTCATCTGATAGCTCTATTCCACACTTTCTTGGTGTTAAATTCCCAAAAAATGCATGTTTATTATGTGTTTTTTAAGCCATACTGCTAGTAATGAAGAGAATGGGGTGGGAGAGCAATGCGACGCCTGGCGAAGGTTCTTTTTTTTCTATTAATGATGATGATTTCTTGCTTTACTGTGTTGATGATTGCTTGTTTTCTGCTTGGTCCCCCTTCACTGGATCGATCACAGAATACCATCTATTTCAGTAATACCGAGGAAGTAATCGGGGAAACATCCGGCTCGGAAAAACGTTATTGGGTGGAATTACCTGAAATTGATGACAAATTAGAAAAGGCAACCGTTTGGACAGAAGATCAGCATTTCTATCAGCATGTTGGCTTTGATTTCAAACGACTATTAAGCGCGATTTGGAAGGATATTCGCACTTTGTCCTTAAAAGAAGGTGCAAGTACGATTACCCAGCAGTATGCACGAAATCTTTTTTTAACGCATGAAAAAACATGGAAACGCAAGCTGTATGAGGCTTTTTATACGATTCGTTTAGAAATGTTTTATGATAAAGACGAATTATTAGAAGGTTATTTAAACACGATCTATTATGGACATGGTGCCTATGGCATTGAAGCTGCCAGCAGACATTTTTTTGATAAATCGGCCAATGATCTCAGCTGGGCAGAGGCTGCAATGCTTGCTGGCATCCCGAATGGCCCGTCCCATTACTCCCCTTTTCATAACGAGAAACGCGCAAAGGAAAGACAGGAATGGATCTTGAAAAATTTAAACGACAAAGGAGTGATTGATCAAGCGACTTACCAAAGGTCGATCAACGAATCACTGGCTTTTGCAAATCAAGAAGAAAACCAGACAGCAGCGATTGCTCCTTATTTTCAAGATGTGGTCAGCCATGAATTGGAAGAATTACTAGGCGTGGACGAAGAAGAGATCCGTTCTGGCGGTTATCAGGTATACACCACACTAGATGCCCAGCAGCAACAATTTTTAGAGGAAACGGCGGAGCAGGTTATCAACAATCAGGAAATACAGATTGGTGGAATGGCTATGGACCCCGAATCCGGAGCAATCACCTCCTTAATAGGCGGACAAGATTATCAGGATTCTTCTTTTAATCGTGCTACTCAGGCAAAGCGAATGCCGGGATCTGCCTTTAAACCCTTTTTATATTATAATGCCTTGGAGGGTGGAATGACAGCTGCTACAGCACTAATGAGCAAGCCGACTACCTTTGAATTGCAGGATGGAAAAAGTTATCAGCCAAGCAATTATCACGATTACTATGCGAATAAGCCGATTACCTTGGCACAAGCATTGGCATTATCGGATAATATTTTTGCTGTTAAGACGAATTTGTTTGTCACTCCAGAGCATTTTGCCCAAGCAACCAAAGAAAAATTTCAATTCACCAGCGATTTAGACCCTGTCGCTTCCCTGGCATTGGGCACAGAGGTCGTTACCATCAAAGAGATGGTAACCGGGTACAGTATCATTGCAAATGGCGGTGAAAAGATTCATCCTCATACGATCACCAAGGTAACCGATGGCTTTGGCACTGTTTTATATGAAAGAGAGAAAGCGGTGGAAGAGACAAGTGGCTGGAATATTCTTCGTAAAAAAGACGATAAGCAAGTATTAAATCCAAGCTACGCTTATATTCTTAGCGATTTAATGAAAGGTATGTTTGATGAGTCATTGAATGGATATATGCGAGTAACCGGCGCTTCGATTGCCGATGAATTAACTCATGAGTATGCCGGTAAATCAGGCACAACCAATGTCGATAATTGGATGGTCGGCTACAGTCCTGCTCTGGCTGCGGGGTTCTGGGTTGGCTATGATGATAACCGAGAAATTGTCAGTACTGAGGATCAGCAATATGCCAAAGAAGTCTGGGCCAAGTTTATGGAAAAAGCCCACACCGGCCATGCTGATACACATGTGGTAAAACCGGATAATATCACAGAGGCGGAGATCGACTTAGAAACAGGACTATTAGCAGCGGAGGGCTGCGGACCAAGCCATACCATGCTATTCGTCCGTGGTACGGAACCGACCGAATATTGCCATAAGGACTCTGAAAAGGAGACTATTCCTGAGGATCATTTGTTAGAGAACTGGTGGGAGTGGCTTTGGACCGGTGAAGAGTAATTTTATATCGAAGGTGACTGTTGGATTAACGTAAAAAGGCTGAGCACAATGCCCAGCCCTCTTACGGTCCTAGTAACTAAGAGTTACCTTGTATCTATTCTATTAATATTGAACGCTAAGAACAAGTCTAATTTGCCCTTTTATTAAAAGTTCATAAAATGTTCATATTCTCTTTCTGCACAATTCACTGCTAAAATGCTTGGTGATATGTTGCTATTCCGGTAATGCCTGCTTTAATTCATCTGATGAAAGTTCCCACATGCTAGCATCAAACTCTCGCAGGAAATCTCCTAATAGTTGTTTAGACTTTTCATCCATATGATCCACAATCACATGGCCCTTCATCGATTTATCCATACGATTAACATGCTCTGGCATCGATTTATAGGCGCGTTTAATCGGGCGGTCCACGATAATTTCACAAGCAGTTACGCCATAATAGAATGGACCTTTTTCCGTTTTTTCTACCGTAACCCAGACAATCCAATATAGTTTGCCATTAGGTACTTCGTCTTTGTTTGGCAGAAATTTCACTCGTCGCTCCACTTCACTTCTGCCATGCATGGCTCCTATGTCAATGAAGGCACGATCTTCCTTTGGATCGATAATAACGGGAGAAATGTTTTCCAGACTGATGGAGCCAACACCATAGCCGCCATGACCGTCGTTAGGATCATCCTTCATAATCGTAAATTGATTCGATTTTTTGGGTTTATTATCACTCATGAGCAAGTTCCTCCTCATACTAATTTTCTCTCTTATTGTAGCATCGTTATTTTCTACATTTCATTTTCTATGTTCACCTTTTACTTTACATGATATACATCCTCATCTGCAAATAATGGCTTTTCCGTGTTCTGTAGATTGATCTCGGCTCGGCTCTTTTGATGGGAGTTGTCTGGTTAGCTGTAGAACTCCTTTTCTCGTGGAACCCCCGTCTCCTTAGGAATGACGACCGTTTTTTCGGTTTATCCTCCGATTTTGGCCGTCATTTCCGTGATGACGCCCATTTCAGCGATTTCCTCTCCGATTTTGGCCGTCATTTCCGTGATGACGCCCATTTCAGCGATTTCCTCTCCGATTTTGGCCGTCATTTCCGTGATGACGCCCATTTCAGTGCTTTTCCCTCGGATTTTGGCCGCCATTTTCGTGATTACGCCCATTTCAGCGATTTCCTCTCCGATTTTGGCCGTCATTTCCGTGATGACGCCCATTTCAGCGATTTCCTCTCCGATTTTGGCCGTCATTTTCGTGATGACGCCCATTTCAGCGATTTCCTCTCCGATTTTGGCCGTCATTTCCGTGATGACGCCCATTTCAGCGATTTTCCCTTCGATTTTGGCCATCATTTGTTTTCAATCTATAAGTCGCAATGGTTAATCACGCTGTTCACTGCTCTATGATGAAGTTTCCCATTCTTTTTCTTCATAAAAAAACACCAAGTCTATGGTGTCTTTTAGAATGATTCAGCTACTTTCCCCAAATAATAGGGCATTTGACGACGCCACCATACCCAATCATGGGCGACATCATCTCCCCACTCATCAAACCATGCAGGGATTTGTTTTTCAGCACAGGCCTTTTTTAACGTAAAATAGGAGGGAAGTCCATCCTGCTCCCAATCTCCTAACCCGGTACAAACAATAATATTGGCGGAACGATAGCGATCGATAAACCAGCCGTCATGCTGGTTCCAAATGTAGTCACTAGGCGAATTCTCATAGACAAGCGGATCATTGCCGTACTCCCCAAAAAAGAACCGTACATCGTATACCCCGCTTAAGGCAATCGTTGTTTGAAAGACGTCTGGATGCCGCAAGAAAAAGTTGACCGCGTGATATGCGCCCATACTGCACCCCGTTGTCATCATCGGATCAAACCAGCCTGTTTGGTGCTTTATAAGCGGAACTGCCTCTGATATCAGATAACGATCATATGCCTCATGGGCTTTTGCTCGATCATGTGGTGATTTCCCATCATCCAGCCAACTTTCACTGTCGATGCTAGCTAAGGTGAAAAATTGAAATTGCCCTGATTCGATAAAATCATGACAAGCATCGATCATTCCGAAATCACTATATTCCACATGCGAGCCCCCGGATGAAGGAAACACCACAATCGGCATACCGCTATGGCCATACCTGTTTACTGGCATTTCACGTCCTAATTCCCCACTCCAATGACTCAGCTGTTCCATATACATAACGAAAACCCCTATCCTTGAATTTTTCGTGCATGTACAAATCGAACGATATCGTCAACTTCTTCCTGCGAATCGGCATTAATCGCATAAAATTGATTCCCTTGGAGCTCAGCAAATGCCTCTGGTATACGCTGGACAAATTTCACTTTAGCACCAAAACGTTGATAGATCGCCTTTGTATCATGTTGATAGACGTACACATCACGTTGTGTGACACCAACGCAAAACTGATTATCAACCTCAGGCTCGCGGAATGAACCACCCGTTACAAGGGAAGCATATTGGGCAAATAAGTCGATTGAATACGCATAATTATACATATCAACCGTATAACCTCCAGCCAAACGGTTATTATACTCAAGTGCCACATAATCACCATTGGCTAATTGAAAGAACTCAATATGAAAAAAACGCTCCTTCATGCCAAAAGTCTGTACTATTGCCTTGCCATACGCTTCAAGCTTGGGATCGATTTCCTTCTGAATGACATATGCTAAGTCGAGCTGGCCTGTAACCAGTTCCAGTGTGGGGACGTTATAGGTGAAGCTTGTTTGGAAGACAATATCCCCTTGCTGATTCACTAATCCATCGAAGGTACAAAGCTTGCCTTCGACATATTGCTCCAAGAAGTAAACAACCGTTTCATCCCATTTTTCTTCAAAACGGGAGACAGCCTCTCTTGTATCGAGCTTATGGGTAGCTGCCGTACCCACACCATTATCAGGCTTGGCAATGACTGGAAGACCTAACACGTCAACAGCCTGAGCTAACTCCGCTTTCGTGCGTACCACCTTGCCATCTACTACTGGAACCCCTGCTTGTCTAAACAGTTTTTTCATTTCGGATTTATATTTTACCTTTTTCAAATCATCTGGCTTATTCCCATACACATAAAATTGTTCACGCAGAGTCGCATCCAACGTTAACCAGTACTCATTATTTGATTCTATTCGGTCAATCGGACCATGTTTATAGAACAAAAAAGCAACGGCGCGTTTCACTTCATCCAGATTAGTTAGATCATTCACGCGAAAATATTCAGATAACGCCAGTTGTAAAGCCGCGTCTAACTGCTCATATGGCTCTTCACCAATGCCTAAAACATGGACACCAGCCTCTTTTAAACGCGTAGCAAATGGCTGAAAATTGCGAGGGTAATAGGGAGAAATTAATATATAATTCATCAGAGAGCTCCTCTCGCAGCTTTTTAAAAAGGGTTCATATTACCTTTAAAATACCATTACACCAACAGAAAATCAATCTAAATTTTCGAAAAAATCTGACAATAATAGACGCAATATTCTACCGTTCCTCTTTCAGCTCTTATGAATGCCATTCTTCACTTAAAAATCGTAAACATTCCGGCAAATGCTTCGCCCAAGCTACTTCATCGTGCTCTTCGTCAGCAAATATACGCAAACGAAGCTGATCGATTGGAAGGCCTCCTTGTAGAAGTTGCCGATAATACGCAAGCGAGCAATCAATATAGGCTTGCTTCATATTACCGTACATCAATTGCCGATCGGTCTCATCCCCTTCTTGTGTCCCAACTTGAATATATACCCGTTGCTCAGGATCCAGCTCTTCTTTTGTAATATAATGGTCAAAGGGTGCGCTGGCAATCCAATTGGCCAGTGAAAAAACACCCAATGCACCAATTTGGTCTTTACAGGCAATCCCCATAAAGGCGGTGATATTACCACCTAGCGAACTGCCAATCATGGCGGTATGTGACTTATCTGGTTTCGTACGGTAATGTTGATCGATAAACGGCTTGACGACATCGATGACAAACTCGGCAAATTCCGCACCACCACCGCCTAATGCAATATCTTCTGGAAGTGGGCTTTCCGTTATTTTCCACGGGGTATACTCATCGATTCGATCTTGTTCGGCATTATCTATGCCTACCACGATCATTTTCGGTAAATCAGGGTTGCGCTTAATCGCCGGAATCACTTTCCATGAATGGCCACTGTAGGCCTCACTGCTGTAAAAAACATTTTGTCCATCATGCATATATACAACGGGATAGTGGGTGTCCTCTTCCACTTGATAGTCTTTTGGCAATAGAACACGGATACGTCGTTTTTCGTTTTTATAAGGCATAGTTAAGCGATGTGTCTCCAATTTTAAATAGAAATAGGATGAATTTTTCATGTTTTTCTCCCTTTCTGATGAGTAGACCCTGCCAAATTAAGATATGGCTTGTCTTAAATGCTGAATAAACGTCCGCGCTTCCGTAATATCTTCTTTCGTATAGTTAGATTTCTTTTTCACTTCTGCGACTTTCTTTTCTATCTCTACTTCACTTAAATGATCAAAATACTGCAGCGTTGCGACCAATTCTAAAAAACGTGAGCTCCGCTGTTTCATATCCTGCAACAAGGTAGAGGCAATCGAAAGTTTTGCCTGAGAATGCTTTAGAAAATCTTCCCCTTCCGGTGTCACTTGATAGCGATATTGATAGTAATTACTTCGCTTTTCCTTTACTTCTGAGACGAATCCTAGGTTAGTAAGTTCTTCGATCCGCAGGCTAAGTTCCTCAGAATAAGGTCCATAGAAATAGAAGGTATACTTCTCCTCAAAAGGGAATCCTAACTGCTTCATGATATAAATCATTTTCTGCAATTTCTTACGTCCTACGATTCCATCTGCCGTAGCGATGACTTCCACTAATCTAGCATGGTTATCTAGCAATGCAAACACTCCAGTTCTTTAAGAGGCAGTTCAAAAACAATCCTAGCGTTTGTATTTATCAAACTTTTTTTGAACAGTTATTCCCCTAATGGTTATTGTTCTAGTATTCTTTGTATCTTGAGTTTCTCTGGCCGATCATCTGCTAACTGTTCGATAGCATCCTTCGGGTAATAAAGTTTATGATCCGTTCGTTTCTTACCAGAAATAGCTTCCACCACGTCGGATTGCCGTGATAGTTCCCTTAACTCCTGATTTGGCATCAACAAATGAATCGGCAATCTCTCCTCTTCTTCACCTGGCCGATAGAAATCATAAGGCAAATCCGATGACGAGTCGACAATCAAGTAATATTCTGGGTCTATACCTACTTGTTGGAAAAGCTGATAAAGCTCCATCCATGCCTTCATTTGTAGATTGGGATTAAATTCAATATATTTAAATAGACGACGATTCATAAAACGATCAGCCAAATCGGCTAAGACCGGGTCATCTTCCTCCATCCACATTTGGAAATAGTAGACGACAACGGCCTCATCCAGTCGTATGTAGTCCGATAAGGAAACATCCTCCTCGAAGAAAGAGATGAACGGGGTTGGCTTCACTTGAAACTGATACCCTTCACGATATAAATCCTTCACTCGATGAAGAATTTTCGTCAAGATCACTTCGGCGCTTCTTGTCACCGGGTGAAAATACACTTGCCAGTACATCTGGTATCGACTCATAATATAGTCTTCTACCGCGTGCATCCCGGATTCCTTGATAACCACTTGATCCTCTAGCGGGCGCATCACGCGCAAAATACGCTCCATATCAAAATGTCCATAACTCACCCCTGTAAAATAGGCGTCACGCTGTAAATAATCCATTCGATCGGCATCAATCTGGCTGGAAATCAGACTAACCACTAATTTATCATGATAGGTTTTATTAATTACATCTGCTACTTTTTGCGGGAAGTCTGCTCCTACTTCGGCCAAAATTTGGTGTACCTCGGTATCCCCCAAAATAATCGCCCTTGTATATTCTTCATGGTCGAGCTTAAAGACCTTTTCAAAGGAATGGGAGAATGGACCATGCCCCAAATCATGCAGTAATGCGGCACATAAACAAAGCAGCCGCTCCTCACGATTCCAATTGGGGCGATCCTCAAAGTTAATCAAAATACGCCGGACGATCTCATAAACACCCAATGAATGATTAAATCGGCTATGTTCGGCGCCATGAAAGGTTAAAAAGGTAGTGCCTAACTGCTTAATCCTTCTTAACCGCTGAAATTCCCGCGTGCCAATCAAATCCCAGATGACGAGATCTCGAACATGGACATAGCGATGGACCGGGTCTTTAAACACCTTCTCTTCATATAATTGTTCATCTTTATAAGCCATGGCAAATACCTTCCTCTTTTTACTTTCTATTAGTATAATATAGTTCAGAACGATCTTCAAAATTTCGTGATGTAAGAAGCTGGAGGAAACTTGATGAACGATTGGAAATATTTTTTCGCAGATAAACATATTCGGCTCGTGGACCATCGTGATCCACAGGTGCTGACGACAGCGATGGCTTCTTTTGCCGTTGATGACGCCTTATGTGAATCCATTGGAGGTACGATAGATCAGGTAGCTTGCCGTTTTTGGGTGCATGATACGACAGTTGTGCTGGGAATCATTGATACCAGACTGCCTGAGATCGAGCACGCTGTCTCCTTTTTACAAGATCAAGGGTATGAGGTGATCGTGCGGAATTCCGGTGGCTTAGCGGTTGCATTGGATCGGGATGTCCTTAATTTTTCTTTTATTTTGCCGGATCTACCAGAGCTGGGGATTCACTCAGGCTATCAGCTAATGACGGCATTTGTCCAGGATATGTACCGTGATTTAACCGATGAAATCGAGGCCTATGAAATCACCGGCTCATACTGCCCAGGTGACTATGACTTGAGTATTGGCGGGAAAAAATTTGCCGGCATCTCACAACGACGGGTAAAAAAAGGGATTGCCGTGCAAATATATATATGCATGTGTGGCAGCGGCGCCAAACGAGCGGAATTGATTCGTGATTTTTACCAAGCCGGGAAAGCCAAAACAGACAAGCGTTTTGAATTCCCGATTATTAAACCCGACACCATGCGGTCGTTGTCGGAATTGCTTGGTGCGGATTTGACCGTAGAGAATGCGATAGAACGTGTGTTAAAACAACTGGGCCGTGTGGTTGAGTCAGATCTTACTGGAGAGGAGCTTGCTATTTTTGAACGGCGGATGAAACAAATGATCGAGCGGAATCGGAAGGCACTTGGGTAAAATGCATTCTATATGATGGAAAAGGGGCTTGCGATACACCCTTTTCCATTGACTTTTATAGGGTGAAAGGCGGAATAAACCGTCCATCTATATCAGTAAATTGATACATTTTTGCCAAATCAGCGCTCCTAAACACCCGACCTGTCTTCTCCAACCTGGTTGGATCACCTGCCAAGGCAGCTACTCCTTTTCCAACATAATGCGGTGTTTCCGTTCTGCTTAAATCCTCCGCCTCCTGCCAATTTTCTTCATCTGATGCATGATATTGCAAAACTAACTCCGTCCTCATAAACCCTGGTGAAACAGCAATAACCGCAATATTTTCCGGTTTTAGTTCTATAGATAGTCCATAGGACATGCGGATTAATGCTTGTTTTGCTAAATCGTAATAAAATTGCCCAGTGTATTTATTATCATCCCAGAAGGTGGTATGGATGATCAAAGCTTGTTCACTTTTGCGAAGCAATGGTACAGCAAAATAATTGGTTGCTAATTGTGCCCGTACACCGGCTGTAAACATTGTCTCCCAATTTTTCAAAGATAACTGCCAAAATGGTTTTGCTTCTACCCCTAGATCATGCGCCCCCCACACATTGTTAACCAGGATATCTAATTTGCCTTGCTCTTGTCGGATTTTATCAATAACGGCTTCTGTTTCTACATCCTTTGTATGGTCACAGCGAACAGCAATAGCGTTTCCGCCATCAGATGTTATTTTAGAAGCTGTGTCATCAATCGTCCCCGGCCAATTATTAATGGATTTATGTTTAGTACTGCGCCCCGTCAGATACACCGTTGCCCCAGCTTGTGCCAACTCTATAGCAATCCCCCTTCCTGCTCCTCTGCTGGCACCTGTTACAAGTGCTATTTTTCCTTCAAGTGGTTTCATCGCTTTTCCTACCCTTCTACATGAGTTATCGTGATTATACCGAACCATTCTTGACAACAAGTGTCATATTTCAAGAAATAAAGAATGCTTGCATGTCCTTTCTGTTAAAATAAGAAATATGCACCTATTGAAAAACTAGCCACTTTAAGAAAAGAGGAATGTAAGATGCGCGGAGATCGCTTGATATCCATTTTGTTATTGTTGCAAACACATGGACAGATGACAGCCAAACAATTGGCAGAACGATTAGAAGTCTCGGAAAGAACCATATACAGAGATATGGATGCGTTGAGCGGTACAGGTATCCCCATCATGGCAGAACGAGGTACGAACGGGGGATGGTCCTTATTGGAAAACTACCAGACAAAGCTAACCGGGTTGAAAGAAACCGAAATACATTCCCTGTTGGTTTCACCTGCTATCCAAGTACTCGAGGATTTAGGGCTAAGTCATACTTCCGAGGACGCCAGAAATAAACTCATCGCCTCTCTTCCATCCATATATCGGGAAAATGCGAAGGATGTTTGGAACCGAATCCATATTGACACCAGTTCGTGGCGGAAACCAAAAGAAAAAATGGCTGTCTTTGACGTAACAAAACAGGCCATTTGGAAAGATACTAAATTGAATATATTGTATCAGCGTGCTGATGGAGAAGTCATGGAATACCTCGTAGCACCGCTCGGATTGGTTGCTAAGGGGGAGAATTGGTACTTAGTTGCCTCTAAAGAAAATGGAAAGGTGCGCAATTATAGGATTACTCGAATCCAAGAAGCCGCTCCAGTTTCCGAAACGTTTACAAGACCGAAACAATTTTCCCTAGCACAATACTGGAGGGACTCAACCAAAGCTTTTGTCCAAAAATTACCCAGCTACGAAGTCAACATATTGGTTACAGCCTCTATTTTGCCAAGACTGCAATTCAGCGGACGTTTTGTACGGATTATAGAAATAGGAAACAGCGAAAAAGACGGCTGGATACCTGTTACGCTCTCTTTTGATACAGAAGAAGAGGCAAAGGGATATATACTAGGATTTGCCGATCAAATCAAGGTGAGGAAGCCGAAAGAATTGCACCATAAAATCCTTAAAATGGCAGCTACTACGGTTGCTTTTTACCAATCGGACCGATAACGTCAGTTTTTGAGTTATCTTGATTCATTCTTTTTACATCTGCTCAAAATAAAACAATGGGATGATAAGTTTGTTATTTTCTTATCCAACGCTAGTTGATATTAACTGCTATACACCTGCTCACTTGTAGATAAATCAACTTGATAGCCCATACCAGGTTGTTCTGGTAACGTGATCATACCTTTTTCCATGCCGATTTCCGGTTGAATGATGTCTCGCTGCCAATAACGGTTCGATGGCCCTGGATCGGCAGGATAATAGAAATTAGGTAAAGTGGCTAGCGCCAAAGACTGTGCCCTGCCGATGCCTGCTTCCAGCATCCCGCCGCACCATACCGGCACGCCGCGCTCTTGACAGTAATCATGAATAGCACGCGCCTGATTGAATCCCCCTACTTTTCCAAGCTTGATACTGATGATCTGACAGCTCTTCAGCGCTAACGCAGCCTGAACATCTGCCAGCGTATCAATACTTTCGTCTAAGCAAATAGATGTCTTTAGCTCTTGTTGCAGGATACTATGATCAAGCAAATCATCCGATCCCAATGGTTGTTCGATCATCAATAAGTTAAAACGATCTATCTGCTGAAGCAATGCCGTATCTTGTAAGGTGTATGCACTATTGGCGTCTACCATAAGCGGTATATCGGGATAATGACGGCGCACTTGCTCCAATACATGCAGATCATACCCTGGCTTTATTTTCAATTTTATTCGTTGAAAGCCGCTGGCAAGTGCTTCTTCTATTTTTGTTAACAAGGTTGGTAGATCGGATTGTATGCCAATAGCTGCACCTACTGCTACTTGGTTCGTTTTACCACCTAACACTTGATAGAGCGGCTGCTTCATTTTTTTTGCATAGATATCCCAAACCGCTCCCTCCAGTGCCGTTTTTGCCATATGATGGCGCTGTACCGAATCGAGATTCAACTCACGTGGGTGGGTGATCTCTTGTGATTGGAGCAGCGGCCACAAATGTTGTTGAATCATGTGTTGTGCCGTCTCAACCGTTTCCTCTGTGTACCATGGTGAATCAAATGCGACACACTCCCCATATCCTCGCAGACCATCTTGATCGATGAGTTCAGCAAACAGTACGTCTTTTTCTGTTACAATGGTGGAGCTGTTTTGAAATGGGTGTTTCAGTGGTAGCGCCTGACGGTAGAGACGAAGCTTGGTGAATGATAGCGTCATAAGATAGTCCTTTCTTTCCGTTTGGTCGTCATTACCAATATGACGACTATTTTTTTGAAATTCCGCTTGATCTTGGTCGTCATTACCAATATGACGACCGTTTTCTCAGGATGTCACTGCTTTTTGGTCGCCATCGCCTATTTCAAGATCAAGACCATTCCAATATCTATTGTAGCAGAGATGACATGCTTTCATATATAAGAAAACGCACAGCAAAATTCACTGTGCGTCTAAAGATTGGGCAGCGGTGATCAGAGCCAATTTATAGGCATCCTCACTGCTGCAACCTCTTGATAGGTCATTTACTGGTTTATTCAATCCCTGTAAGACCGGACCTACTGCGTCAAATCCGCCAAGGCGCTGAGCAATTTTGTATCCGATATTACCTGCTTCCAAACCCGGGAAGACGAAGACATTGGCATCCCCTTTTAATATAGAACCTGGTGCCTTTTTCTCCGCTACAGAAGGGACAAATGCGGCATCAAATTGGAACTCACCATCAATCGTTAATTCTGGAGCCTTTTCCTTAGCGATCGCTACTGCCTCTGCCACCTTGTCCGTTTCTTCTGACTTGGCAGATCCTTTAGTAGAAAAGCTTAACATAGCTACCCGAGGATCGATGTCAAACAAAGCAGCCGTCTTAGCACTCGTAACGGCAATCTCTGCTAAATCCTGACTATCTGGCGCAATATTAATGGCACAATCTGCAAAGGCATATTTCTCATCATCACGCACCATCACAAAACAGCCAGATGTTTTTTTAATCCCTGGTTTCGTTTTAATAATCTGCAAAGCTGGTCTTACCGTATCTGCTGTAGAATGTGCAGCCCCGCTTACCAACCCATCAGCTTTATTCATGTAAACCAGCATCGTTCCAAAATAGTTTTCATCCAATAACATTTTTCGCGCGTCTTCTTCTGTTGCCTTTCCCTTACGACGCTCCACAAAAGCTGTAACCATTTCTTCAAACGCTGGGTAAGTACTTGGATCGATCACTTCCACATCTTGGATAGAAACATTGATTTCTTTCGCCTTCTGTTCTATTTTTTCTTGTAATCCAATTAGTACAGGTTCGACTAGTTCATCTTTTTTTAATTGACTTGCTGCTGTGATAATTCGTTCGTCAAGCCCTTCTGGTAATACGATTCTGTTAGACTTTCCTTGCAACCTCTTCTTAATATCTGCAAATAAATCGCTCATGCATATAACCCTCCATTTGATTATCTGTATTATATGATACACTATTTCGTGTAACATGAAAAGTAAATATGATATCCGTTTCCAATCAAATATTTAGACAATACATAACTATCGTTCCCTAATACCTTCAACTTAAAACGCTTTTACTTGCTCCACTCTTGCCAATCTCTACTCAGAAAAGGTTCTTTATTTATTCATTTTTTTGGGATTTATTAGTCAATTTACATAGTAGGTTCGTGCTTACCTTTCCTACAATATGTTATAGTAAAGCAAAGGAATGAAAAAAAGGAGTGAATTCTTATGCCAGAAGCGGTAGAAACGATGGATGGCTGGTATTGTTTACATGATTTACGCAAAATAGATTGGACCAAGTGGAAAAAGGCAACCGAAGAAGAACGCAAACAAGCAGTAGAAGAATTACAAAACATGTTGCGCAAATGGGAGACGGTAGCTGAAGACAGGGATGGCAGTCATGCCTTCTACTCCATTATTGGGCAAAAGGCTGATATTATCTTGATGATCCTACGCCCTACTATGCAGGAACTCAGTGACATTGAATTAACATTCAACAAGTCCAAGTTCGCTGAGTTCACTATACCTAGTTATTCTTATGTATCTGTTGTGGAATTATCGAAATATATGTCAAAAGAGAATGATAATCCTGAAGATAACCCTGGTGTGCGTGCACGACTAGCACCAAAATTACCACAATGGGATCACATTTGCTTTTATCCAATGGACAAGCGTCGACAAGGGGATGACAATTGGTATATGCTTCCTTTTGATGAGCGTCGTCAGCTTATGTATGAACATAGCTTCACCGGCAGGAAGTATGCAGGCGAGATCAAGCAGATTATTACCGGTTCTATGGGATTTGACGATTGGGAATGGAGTGTAACGCTCTTCGCCAAAGATGTTCTACAAATCAAGAAAATAGTCTATGAAATGCGTTTTGATGTCGTTAGTGCACGCTATGGTGAATTTGGTTCCTTTTATGTGGGAAATATCCTCAAGACGGAGGATGTACCCGCTTATCTAGCAGTATAATAAGTGAAATGGCTGGCTTGGAGACCCTAAGCCGGCTTTTTGGTTTTGATGGATTCTACTAATCTGCAGTGGAAAAACCACCTGTTGCATGAAGTTTTAGTTTATTGGAATGTTCACCCTTTTCGTTGCATATAGATAAGTTAGCAGACCGATGCTTGACTATCGAAAGGGGTTTTATGGATGAATCAATATGATAACCAAGGCCAGTTTCAGGCACAGCCTTTTTACCCGCAAAACTTTTATAACAATGGTAATGGCATGCAGCAATTTCCTATGCAAAATCAGCAGACAGCTCCGATGACACAGCAACAACAGCAACAGCAGCAACAATCGCTAAATCCTCCTGGGATGTTGCCCGTCGAACAATCCTATATTGAAAACATTTTGCGACTTAATAGAGGCAAACAGGCGACCGTTTACATGACCTTCGAAAATAATGACCGTTGGAATGCCAAAATATTTAAAGGAATTATTGAGGCAGCTGGGCGGGATCACATTATTTTAAGTGACACGGAGACAGGAAAAAGATACATTCTATTAATGGTTTATTTGGATTACATTACATTTGATGAAGAAATTGCCTATGACTACCCTTATAATATGGCTAACAATTCTCCTCGCTAATAAGGCAGGACACGGATGAAAGCTACGATTGACGACATACACATCGCCTGTTTTTGCATGACGTTAGCGCTCATTATGATTGCCTGGGTCTACAGCTCTATGCTGTTGGCCATGATCGCTCTTACTAGTTTGAGCATTAACCTTTTTATCGATGCCTTTAAAGAATGGCGGCAAGGGAATACGTACTTCTTTTCACAATCGCTTGTAAGGGGGTTAGGTTTGATCGGGACAATTCTGCTGATCCTCTTTATTTAAAAGCTAGTGCATTCGCAGTGAATGCACTAGCTTTTTTAGTCTGTTACATTACCTCTCACGCTTTAAGTATATTTCATTACAGCATAACCTAATAAGATCCAACCGATTAAAAAGGCTACTCCGCCCAATGGTGTGATCATGGCAAAGGTCTTGATTTGTGTCGTAGAATAAATGTATAAGCTGCCGGAAAATAGGATAATCCCCGCCAAGAAAAACCAGCCGGCAGACACGATACTCCCTGCCGTGATTTTCTGCATCAGCAACCCTGTTACAAACAATGCCACCGTATGGAACATCTGGTATTGTACCGCCTTATTCCATGTGTCGATCATCTTCTCCGACAGTTTACCTTCCAAACCATGTGCGCCAAACGCACCCAATGCAACGGCGATAAAACCATTTAGCGCCCCTAATAATAAAAACAATTTCATTTCTTGGTACACTCCCTTATTAAAAATCTAATAACGAATCACTGGTGCCTGCTTCATCATCTGACTTTTGTGTTGATTTAGTGATGGGTGGTGGCGCAGGTTGTCCAACCATCTTCTGCCACTCCATATCCTCAATTTTTTTAACAGAAGAGCTGATTGGCGCATCATGTTCCAGTAATAAATCTGTCAATGTCTGAACCGCCCTGGCATGCTCTCGTACTTTTGTTTCATTTTGTAACGCCTGTTCACACTCGGCGATTATTTTTTGTAATATTTGTTGATTGGTAATAGCCATTGAATTCATCCTCTCTCCACTCATTATACAATGGTTGTAGACCGTTGCAAAACACAAACCCACTTCTTGTATACTAAAGTCGATTATTTTTTTCAAAACGTGACCATGATATACTGAAATACAGGGAGGTAATAAACATGGAAGAGAAATTAAGACAATTAGGTGACGACACATCAATACGCAAGATTCAACCTGTATCTGGCGGTGATATTAATCAAGCCTACTATGTCGCAACGGAGAAACAAGACTATTTCATTAAGGCAAATCGAAAGGTGTCCAGTAACTTCTTCCAGATAGAAGCCGATGGATTAGAACGCATCCGTGCTACACAAACCATCGCCGTTCCCGATGTTTACTATTATGATCAAAAAACAACAGACGAGGACATGGTATTGATTATGGAATGGATAGATGGTGAAAAAACCACAGCTACCAGTCAACAACTTGGTGAACAGCTAGCTGCTATGCATTTAGCCAAGAACACTGCTCAATATGGGTACAATCAACCTACTTTTGTTGGGGAATTAACACAATTGAATCAATGGTACGATAACTGGGTGGATTATTATCGCGAAAAGCGGTTGCTGCCACAAATGGAATTGGCTGTCCAGCAAAACCGAATGCCTCAAGCAAGAAGATCTCGATTGACGGCGCTAATTGATCAATTGGAGAATTATCTGCCAAGCCATCCGCGAACTTCCTTATTACATGGAGATTTATGGGGAGGAAATTGGCTGACCGGTCCACATGGCAGACCCTATATCATCGATCCTTCCGTTGTTTATGGCGATCATCTCTTTGAACTTTCTTTCACCGAACTATTTGGCGGGTTCCCGGTCGATTTTTATCATCATTATCAGGATATTTTCCCATTAGAAGATTATTATCAGGAGGTTAAACCTCTCTATCAGTTGTTCTATTTACTGGTCCATTTGAATATCTTTGGCGAAGGATATGGGGGCAGTGTCGACCGAATTCTCAAGCGTTATGTTGATAAATAGCTAAGCTTGCACATGCTAATATCAAGAATTATAAACTTTCCTACCTTACTAAATAAGGGCTGTTGCCTTTTTTAGCGCAACAGCCCTTTTGATCTGACTTGATTAAGATGATTTTTCTTTCATTTGATATGCCTTTTGCCGTCCTCTTCGCTCTTGCAGCCATGTTTGCATTAGATCGTTCTTCCCTTCTACGATCGGTTGTGCAAAAGTAACCACCCATTTGGAGGCTAATAGCCAGACAATCGAAGCTGCAATGACAGCCAATCCTAGTACATCTAAGTTTTGATCTACTGCTAACAAGTTTGCCTCTCGTGCATATTGAATGATCACCCCATGCAACAAATACACATACATTGTGTTTTGACCTAGGTTGGAAAAACCAAAGCTTTTACGAGGAATTAACATCAGTACCGCAAACACCATTAAAAGAGCGACTCCATATAACAACGCTCGGTAAAGTCCACCGGTCATGGCAACATCCATTCCATTATAAGATTGCGATCCAAACAACCATTGTACCGGTATTCTTGGCGTCACATATGTTATTGCAAATACGGCAAATAATAATCCAGCCGCTGTTACTTTCTTTGGAATCGTTTGCCATTTATATAACTGCGCAGAATGGAGCCAATACCCAATCAAGAAAAATGGAAAGAATACAAATGTTCTCGACAAACTAAAATCCGGACCAATAAACGGTAAGTAACCCGCCCCGATTCCGATTAAAAAGGCAAGTGGAATACCAATAACTGGCTGGATCTTTTTGAAACCAATTAACAGCATATGCCAGCTGAACAGGCTCAATAAAAACCATAACCCCCATTGTGGATCATACACTGCTTGATCCCAGCTGCTTTTCCCAATTGTAAGAAAATAAACAGAATAAAAAACTTGAAACATAAAATATGGTAGTAAGATTCGTTTTGCTAGTTTGATTATATAACCACGGTCTCCTGCGCCTTTTGCGAAGAAACCGCTGACTAAGATAAAGATTGGCATATGAAATAAATATATCCATTGATACAAAGCACCAACTACCTCAATGTTATCTTTTAAAGGTTGAATCAAATGTCCAAACACAACCAAGAAGATAAACAAGAGTTTAGCATTATCAAAATAAACCTCTCGTTTCATATCCCATTCGCCCTCTTTCTTTTAACTATTCTTCTTCATGATACCCCCTTTTTAAATGAAGCAAAAGCGTTTTGGCCGATTGTTATCACTTTGTAAATGTACTGTTATCAAGCTGCAATTATTAGTAAAGCTGTAATGAAAATGATGAATGTATGATATGATAAACAGAGGACTTTTAGGCGAGACATGTCCTGCAGAGATAAGAATAAACGTGACATCAATTCATGACAAGCGAGGTGGTCGTATTGAGAAGAGTGATTCGATACAGAAAAATCGTCTGGGTATTTGTTCTATTATTTATTATTGTCGGTCTGTTCACTTACCTACAAACACCCAAGCGAGATATTCCTGAAATAGAGCAGCATATGGCCTCTGTTTCCGTTGCCTACCCTGGAGCCAATCCAGAAACGGTAGAGAAAACAATTGCTAATCCTATCGAAGAGGAAGTGGTCGATTTGGCTGGCATTGATCAGGTGAATTCCACTTCTACCAATGGATTTGCTAATGTCACCATTTCTTTAGCTGATCAAACCGACACCGAGGCGGTCTATGCCATTATTCGACAGACCGTACAAGATGTTCAGCAGGATTTCCCTGACGAGGTGGTCTCCACAACCGTTGACACGGATTTGGTATCATCTAGTGTTGCTACCTATCATTTACAAAGCGACGACAGAGAAAAACTCTTGCAATTAAGAGAACAGCTGACGAACTGGGAAGACACATTAACGACGAACCCTGGGGTACAATCGATTTCTATCAAAGGGCTCCCGGAACAAAAGGTAGTCGTATCTCTCCAGCAAGAGGATTTAATGGCCTCTCAGCTTCAGCCAAATCAAGTAATAGAGGCGATTCAACAAGCAACAAGCCCATCTCCCTTAGGCGTAGAGAAAAATGAAGAGCAGCAGATTTTATTACATGTGGAAGAAGTGAATCAGTTCGATCAATTGGGAGAAATTTATTTGCCAGGAGCAAATGAAGCATCCCTTCAATTATCCGATGTTGCCACTATATCTGTAGAAGAGGAACCATTAGAAGATCTAATAACAGTCGGAAACCATGCTGCCTTATCGGTAACTGTCTTTGCAGAAGACGGCACCGATATTACCAGCCTACAAGATAACATTGATCAACAGATAGAAGAGCTGACGCAAGAACTGCCAGACCATATATCAACAGAGAAATACTATTCACAGAGTCAAATCATTGATGAGGTCTATCGCAGTTTATTAATATCTTTTGTCTTATCTTTTATCTCTGTGATCATCATTATGGTGCTTGGGTTACCTCTATTTTCTGCTATTTTGGTTGCCTTGGCTATCCCAGTTTCTATTCTTATCGGACTTATTCCCATGCCCTACGCTGGGGTAGATCTCAACCAGATCTCTATCATTGGAATTATTGTGGCCATTGGTATATTAGTCGATGATGCCATCGTAATGAATGATAATATTATGCGGCGTTATCAGTTAGGGGATGGCCCTGTAGCAGGGATTCAAAAAGGAGCAAGAGAAGTGAGGGTATCGATTATCACCTCTACCTTGCTGATTATTTTCAGCTTTTTCCCTCTCACCTTTTTGTCTGGGAGTAATGGAGATTTTATTCGCGCCTTGCCTATTGCTTTAATGGGAAGTATTATCGCTTCCACCTTGGTTGCCTTGACTGTCATCCCTACCTTGCAATACGTGCGCAAAAAGGCAAAAGATCGAGAAAAAAAACCAAAGACTGGTTTATTAGCACATTTTTTTGAATGGATCGCGAATCGTTATGCCGACAAGATTTTACCCAACATGATTAAAAAACCTTGGCTTACGACGATATTAGGTTTTCTTATCTGTATACTCCTGATCCTGCTTGTTTTCAAGGTACCATTTGAATTTTTCCCATCGGCTGACCGTGAGGAGGTTACTTTGTCCTTCACCTTGGATGAGGGAACACCTATTGCTGCAACCGATGAGAAATTAGCAGAAATAGAAGCGTATATTCAGGAAGAAACCGATCATGTCAAAGAAACAGTAAGGTATACCGGTGGTGGTTTACCAAATATTTTCAACTCGGCTTTGAATCGATCTGGAGAAAATACAGGGCAAATTGCGATTCGCATTGATCGTGATCACACCTCTGCTGCAGCCTATATTTCCGATTATCAGCAATCATTGCGCGAGACCTTCCCAGATGGGGACCTTTTTCTCGAAACGATTGTTTCTGGCCCACCACCGTCTGCTGCACTAGAATTGAAGCTAAAAGGACCTGATTTAGCAACACTGCTCGAAAAATCGACTCTACTTAGTGAACAGCTAAATGAACTAGACACAGTGGAGATCGCAACACGAAATACCGGTTCCAGCCAGCCTGTCAAAACGTACCAGATCGATCAGAACTTTCTTGCAGAACAACAGATTCCTTTAAATCAAATAACCGGAACCTTACAGTTAGCCAATGCTGCTATTCCATTGACGGAAATACAGGTTGATAACCATCGACTAGACATGGAGCTTATCCTGGATGAAGGAGAAACAGATGGGATTGATCTTGAAAGCTTGACTGCTGTAGCGCCTAATCAAGGGGAAGTGTTTCGTTATGACAGCTTTATTTCTTCCCGCACAGAGGAACAAATGGCTGCCATTACCCATGAGAACGGGGAACGCACCATTACTGTTTCTGTGTATGAGGCAGAGGGGAATCAACACTTTCATAGCGAAACAGAAACGGTTATAGAAGACATTCGTAATCAACTCGGTCCAGAATACCAACTAGTGACAGATGGAGAGGCAAGTGCCGAAACAGCTTTCTTTGTCGAAGTCGCCAAATTGTTTATCATTGTGTTATTCCTGATTTACATTACATTAGCTATTCAGTTTAATTCCTTACTAACACCCGTTTTAATCGCAAGTACGATATTCTTAGCAATTACAGGTGCGATTGTTGGTTTATTTATTAGTGGGCAGCCTTTGAGTTTCTTAGCGGTTTTAGGAATTGTCTCTTTATCTGGTGTGGTTGTACGTAACTCGATTATTATTATCGAGTTTATTGAACAAAACAAAGATGTATACCAAGGGGATCTGACAAGAGCAGTGATTGAGGCAGGTCGCGCCAGAATAAGACCGATTACCTTGACCGCCCTTACTTCTATCGCGGCTTTAACGCCTATTATAATCATGGGCGATGTTTTATTCACGCCATTAGCGGTTTCGATTGTAGCAGGTATTATTTTCTCCACTGTGTTAACCTTGTTATTATTGCCAGCGATGTATATAGCGACAAAACAGAGAAGCAGAACGAGGAAAGTGTCTGATCAATAATGATACGCTACCTGTTAGCCATTTTGCGATATGATGATGTTTATCTTATTAAGGAACGTGTGACAAGCAAGCCTTTGCTCGCATTATTTCCTGATAATACCTCGTTTGATCCATTCGTGTGAATGACCACTCACACGCCCTTGAGCTCTACTGAAAGGTAACAGTATAGGACCCAACGTCTTATTATACCAAGTTTTATACACTTTACTTATAAAAAGGAAACCCCCATCAGTGGTCAAAGCTGATGGGGTTTCTTATTAAAGAGCGATATCCTTGTTAATCGCCTCTTTGTCATTATACGTTTTAATGTTTAATTTTTTCATAATCTTTGATGTAATCGTACCGGACAAGATCGAGTCATTGACATTCAACGCTGTACGCCCCATATCAATCAACGGCTCTACTGTAATAAGCAGACCAGCCAATGCAACTGGTAAGTTCATCGATGAAAGTACGATCAAGGCTGCAAAGGTTGCACCACCTCCGACACCTGCCACACCAAATGAACTAATACCAATGATTAAAACTAGAGATAGCAGGAAGTTTGGTGATAATGGATCGATTCCTTGCGTTGGCGCAATCATCACCGCCAACATAGCTGGGTAGATACCTGCACAACCATTTTGACCAATCGTTGCACCGAATGAGGCCGCCATGTTGGCTGTACCGCTATGCACACCCAAACTTTCTCGCTGGACCTGGATAGATAGTGGAATCGTACCTGCACTGGAACGTGAGGTAAAGGCAAAGCCTAATACCGGCAGCACTTTTCGAACATACGTAAATGGATTTAACTTGAACACAGCCAGGATAATCATATGAATGATAAACATGATGATCAAGGCCACATAAGAGGCACCAACAAACTTACCAAGCTCTATAATACCAGCAACATTCGTCTGCGCTACGGTATTGGCCATTAATGCTAAGATACCATATGGTGCTAAACGCAAAATAATGGTAACTAACCGCATCACTACGGTATAAATGGTATTAACCAGATCAATAAATTTATCGGCTTGCTCTGGCTGTTTTCTTTTCACACCTAATACGGCAACACCGACAAGCATGGAGAATATGACTACTGCAATAACAGATGTTGCCCTGTCACCCGTCATATCCAAGAAAATATTCGATGGAATAAACTCTAAAATCTTCTGAGGCGTAGTCATATCCTCTACAGAACCCAATCGGTCTTCTAAGTCTAAGCCACGCTCCTGCTCCTCTTGACCAACATCAATCTGATCGGCATTTAAATCAAAAATCGAAGCGCTGGTTACCCCGACCAGGGCAGCAACCATGGCAGTTGTAACCAATATACCAATTACCCATGCCGATATTTTTCCCAAATCCGATGATTTCTCCAAGTTAATGATCGATTGGATGATCGAAACCATGACGAGTGGAATAACAATCATCATTAAGAGCCTGATATAACCGCTCCCTGCAATACTGTACCAATCCGATGATGCACTAACGATTTCAGAGTCTGCGGCATATGCAAACTGCAAAAAGGCACCTAATAAAATTCCCAAACCTAAACCAGTGAAAACACGCTTACTAAATGACACGTGCTTTCGCTGCATAAAAATAAGAATACCTATAAATGCAAGCATTATAGCAACGTTAATTAAAATAAATAAGGTATCCAATGTATTCCCTCCTTTTTTTGTTTTTCGAAATTATCAAAGGCTTAAAACTTATTATTGCTACTATTCCTTTTATGAAATGATGTCCAAATCACCAGTTTGATAAATCCGATAAGATTACTATGGATATATTACTACCATTACTACCTTATGTCAATTATATGAACTGATATTGAAAATAGGAACGAATAATGATTTATTACGGTTTAGTTTATAAAAAGTATATCCTCCTTAACTTGCTTGAAACCCTCTCCCAGCAAAGTAGAAAATCACCAACTCATTGTAAAACAGCGCCAAATATAGTTTTGACGCCGTTCTAAATCCTATTTTATTCGCGTTGCATAGGACTTTTATTCATTGGCAAGTTTCTTATCTTTCTTGATAAAGAAGCTAATGACAACTCCGATAAGTGACAATATAGTAATAACCATAAAAGCCCGGTTGACACCGTGAATCATCGGATAAGCTATATCTGGATCAAGCTTTGCAGCTACTTCCGTTGTCGTCATCACTGTAATAACGATAGCTGTTCCAATCGAGGCTGAAACCTGGCGCATGGTATTGGTCATCGCAGTACCATGTGGAAGCAACTCTCGAGAAAGCTGATTTAAACCGGCCGTTGTCACTGGCATCATGACCATAGACAAACCAAACATTCGTATGGCATACAAAATCATAATCATCAACATCGATGTAGAAGCACCTAAATTAGAAAAGGCAAGAGTAGCAATCGTGATAATCGTTAAGCCGATAATGGAAAGCCATCTTGCACCGAAACGATCAAATATGCGCCCCGTAATTGGCGACATCATCCCATTCACAAGTGCACCGGGAAGAAGTGCGATTCCTGCTTCCATCGCTGTAAAATCGCGACCATTTTGCATATAAAGCGGAATCAGTGTTTCTGCACCAATCAGTCCCATAAACGCAATCATAGGAATAATCGTCGACAAGGTGAAGATTGGATTTTTAAATACTCTGAAATCAAGCATAGGAGTCTTCATACGTAATTGTCTAACAATGAAACATGCTAAAGACACAGCGCCAATAGCTAATGTAGCAATCGTGATAATACTCTCCCAGCCGTTGTTACCCGCGCTTGTAAATCCATATAAAAATCCGCCAAAACCGAAAGATGATAGGATAATCGATAATATATCCAGTTTTGGATATGTTAATTCCGTCACATTTTTCATCACTTTCGCAGCAACTATAATGATAATAATTGCAATAGGCAGGATGATAAGAAAAACGGCACGCCATGAATAAGCGGTGATGACCCAGCCAGACAAAGCCGGGCCAATCGCCGGAGCAAAGGAAATCACAAGTCCTACAAGCCCCATTGCCACCCCTCGATTTCTAATTGGAAAGAGTAGTAAAAATACAGTTTGCATTAGTGGCATAATGACGCCTGCCCCAGTAGATTGAATGGTTCTGCCTAAGAGTAACATACCAAAGTTTGGCGCAAGGGCAGAAAAAGCGGTTCCGACAGCAAACACAATCATCGAGGTAATAAATAACTGTCTTGTCGTGAATCGCTCCATTAAAAACGCCGTAACAGGGATCATTACGCCATTAACAAGCATGAAAACCGTCGTCAGCCATTGCGCCGTATTTGCAGTAACATCCATTTCTTCCATAATTGGCGGAATTGCAGTAATCATTGTTGTCTGATTTAAAATAGAAATAAACCCACCAGTCAGAAGTACGATAATGATAGGTGTTTTATTAAATGATTGCACTTTCTTGAGCTCCTTCCTTCATACATTAAATTACAATAGTGACCATCTTACATGAATGATTTGATTTTGTCGATGATTGTGTTTTTCTTTTCCCTCCCACAATAACCTTTTCACCCCACTATTTCCTAATATACGAAAAACGTTTGACAAGCAAGCCTTTGCTCGCATTATTTCCTGATAATACTTTGTTTGTTCCATTCTTGTAAATGGATCAAGAGCACCTATCCAATCCATGAGAAATGATTTCATTCACCTTAATCATCAAAAGAACATACTGACTACCGATAAGGAGGGGTGATGTTAAGTAGGTAGCGCCTTTTACGGATTGGTGCATTTGATCGTTTTATCTGCGCCATCTAGCACCGACAAACGATCAACTTTACCACATGGAATAGATGGACTGGCTACTTTACATAAGACGTCTTATTCCCCTTGATTCGTTCAAGGTCAAAATCATTCCAAGCCCTATTATACCAAGGATTATTTACTGTCTTTACATATAAAAAAGACCACTCCGAAAAGAGTTGGTCTTTTATTTGACGATTATCTCTGCTCCCACAAAATACAATGGTTTTCACATCATACCCCTGAAACAGACAGGTTTTCTTCCAATTCCACGGCTACATTCCCCTTAATTGCTCTAGAAATCATGCACGATGACTCGGCCTGGCTGATGATGTTTTGCAGCCGCTGTAATTGTTTATCCGTCGCCCCTTTTTGCAAGATTACGATCGGCTTATGGATAATTCGTTTGTACGTGATCACACCATTAGTAACATCGACCTCGCCTACCGAGTTCAATTCCATATGTTGAAGTGGTAGCTCTGCCCTTTCTATCATAGCCGCAAGCGTAATCAAATAACACGTCGAAGCTGCCCCTAATAACATCTCATCAGGGTTTGTCCCAATCCCAGGACCATCCATTTCTGGCGGGATGGAAATCTGTGTCTCTAAATTACCAGCTTTTATATATCCTGACTGATTTCTGCCTCCAGGCCAAGAAGCCTCTAAGGTAAAATGGTGTCGTGCCATGCTTATCACTCCTTCACCATTTATTATAATGGCTTAGCTTGATGACGTTAAACCATACGCCCTTCTTTTTTTCGTTTATTCCCTGAAAGAAACCATCCTGCTAACGCTATCCCTACTAAAATAAGATAGAAAGTCAGTTTCCAAGGTAAAGAATGAGCGAAATCATGGGAAAGGATATGGACATCTTCATGAGCCAGTACACTAACCACTAATTTAACCCCTACCCAGCCAACAATCACAAAGGCGGCAATCTCTAACCCTGGACGATCATGCAATAATTTCACAAATACATTGGCAGCAAATCGCATAATGATTAAACCAATCATCCCACCTGCCAGTACCACAATAAATTGACCAGTATCTAAGCTACCAACCGTACCTAAACCTGTCGCCGGTAATGCTACGGCCAGTGCAACAGCTGCCAGAATAGAGTCTACCGCAAAAGCCAAATCAGCCAGCTCTACTTTAATAACCGTCGCCCAAAAGCCTTTGCCTCGTTGTTTCTTTCGCTTTTCCACTTGGTCATCCGACTTTTCCTTTTTACCAAACTTGTCGTAAAGGTTTTTGATCGATATAATTAATAAGTAAGCCGCTCCAATTGCTTGCACCTGCCAAACATCAACAAGAAAAGAAATAATAAATAAAGAACCGAATCGCAACACAAAGGCACCAGCTAATCCATAGAAGAGTGCCTTTTTCCGTTTTTCCTCCGATAAATGCTTGACCATAATCGCTAGCACTAATGCATTATCCGCTGCTAGAATCCCCTCTAAACCGACTAACACAAGTAATACCCAACCGTACTCTAAAAGTAACTCCACTAGTCCCATCTCCTTTGATATTTCGGCGCTAATTGTGCTTTTTCACTCCATCTACTTGGAATAAAAAAGTGATCTCCACCAGTTGGCAAAGATCACAAAAAACGAGACCTTTACCAACAACAGTGGTAAAGGTCTCGCTAACAACGTTGAGTTGCCAATAATGCCGGAGATGTCTCTCGAAATGACGACATTTATTGTGCAGCTACTCCCCTTTATTGATGTTATAACTATAAGCCTTTTTGTGAAGCCTGTCAATCATCTTTTTGAAAAAACTTGTAATTGGTTTGGCTTTCTTAAGTCGAAAAGGCCATTTCTGCAACACCCACTGTAGCTTCTCTACTATGTAACAAAAAGAAAGATGACTTCTGGAATTAAGTCATCTTTTAGTATGGCCGCACAACGATTATTTTATTCTTTTGAAGAACCAGTTATTTCCTGATACCAGGTCTGTAAATCTGTCTTCATCTGCTCGGTTAACTCAGGATATTCATCTGCTGCATTATGGCGCTCTCCTGCGTCTTTCCGCAAATTAGTCAATTGAATGACATCTTCTGCTGTCTCATCAAAATCAAGCTTTCCATTCCAAACCAGCTTCCAATCTCCTTGCCGCATGGCCAATTGATCATTATATTCCCAGAATAATTGATCATGAGGAGACTGGGGATTTGACTGTCTCGTTAACATATCCACCATGCTTTTTCCGTCTATAGCACGATCAGCAACAGGTATGCCAGCAAACTCCATAAAGGTAGGCAGGATATCCATCATGATACCTGCTTCTTCTACAACTTGCCCACCTTGTATTTGAGCCGGATAACTAAAGATAGCCGGTTCACGAATACCACCTTCAAACAAACTTCCTTTATGTCCTTTAAATATCCCTGCATCACCACCATAATACTTGTCAGGCGTCCCATCCAACCAGTTTCGCACCTCGGTAGAAGGACCATTATCACTGGAAAAGAAAATCATGGTATCTTGATATTGTCCAGATCGTTTCAAGGCATTGATCACTTCTCCGACACCATCGTCCACTGCAGAAATCATTGCTGCCATCACTTGACGATCCCATGGCAAATGAGAAAAACGCTCCATATATTTGGCCGGGGCATGCATTGGATAATGTGGCGCATTATAAGGAACATAGAGGAAAAAAGGCTGATCCTCCCCTTTATCCTGGCCCTGTCCTTGGATAAATTGAACCGCCCTCTCGGTAATTAATTCTGTCATGTATTCGCCATTATTCCAGACCTCTTCCTCATTCTCCCATAAATCATGAACAGGTACTCCCTCCCAGTAAAAGATATGAGAGAAATAATCGACACAACCTGCATGAAATCCAAAGAATTCGTCAAAGCCATGAGCATTAGGACTCGTTTCTGATGTTGTGCCCAAATGCCATTTACCATACATAGCTGTTCGATAACCATGCTGCTTAGCAATCGAAGGTAAACTCTCATGACCATGAGATAATCCTGCGGCACCCCTTTGCCCGCTCAAAATTTGATCCACTTCTGTCCGCATTGGATATTTCCCAGTAAGTAATGCCGCTCTTGACGGAGAGCAAACAGGGGAATTCGAGTACCAGTCGGTAAATCGAACACCGTTTTCCGCCAATTGATCAATATTTGGTGTCTTGATCTGATCCGATCCATAACAGCCTAAATCGCCATATCCCAAATCATCACAATAAAACACAATAAAATTCGGTCTACTCATCATCTTTCCCACCTTTCTTAAAATCGCATGTCTTGGTATTGCTCTAATGCCCTATCCTGATGATTCTTCATCCATTCTGCCAGCAGGTTCCGCATATGACTTAACATCTCTTGATAATCGGTGTTGTCGATCTGATTCACAAGCTCATACTGGTCTTGCTCTAAGTCATATAATTCATCGGTATCCCCACAATTAAAGATATATTTCATCTTGCCATAGCGCAACATTCGCTGTGTATAAAGAATTTCCGCTAAACCATTACCTTCTGTTACCGCTATTTCCGGCCAGTCCGGTACAGGCTGATGATTCACTAGTGGCACCAGAGAGCGGCCATCACCTGTAATGCCATCTTCTGGTATACCTGACCAATTCAAGAAGCTGGCATATAAATCACAAGTACCAACAAACTTCTCCTCCCGACGAGTATTTGACAGTTTCTCTAATGGTTTCACCACCAATGGAATATGGCATGTTTCTTCGTACATAAAGAAATTTTTGTCGCATAAGCCACCATGAATACCCAACGATTCCCCATGGTCTGCTGAGAAAACAATAATGGTATTATCATATAAATCATGCTGTTTCAAATATGCGATTAAGCGTCCAACCTGTTCGTCAATCAAGCTTACATTAGCAAAGTAATGCTTGACGTAAGGTTCAAAGGTTTCCCAATCTCTGTTTTTGGAACGCTTGACATCATGGATAGCTGGTTTATTATTAGACGAATCAATAAAATTACCCCATGGTTCAAGATCCAAATCCCGATACAGATCCAAATGTTTGGTAGTAGCAATATACGGCTCATGCGGTCCCCAGAAATTCAATTGAAAATAGAAAGGCTGGTCTGCTTGACGAAATTGGTCGATATAGCCAATTGCCTGTTCTGTCAGAAAATATTCAACGGTTGTTTCTACTGGTGAAACGACTTCTGCTGCATAATGTCCTTTGTAATGCCCCGTTAATTTATTTGCATATTTTACTTCTAATTGGTGGTCTTTGAGATATTGATGATATTGCTCATAACCATGACCTCCCGCACCATGGCCTGGAAAATCATCCCCCTGATAGCCAACTTCTGTCGGCCCCCAGCCGAGATGCCATTTACCCGTATAGCCAATTTGATAGCCTTGCTTCTTTAACTGGTTGCTTAACAGTCGGTCCGTATTAGGCAATCTATCGTATCTACAGCCAGGTTCTGAAGTGTTATTTCTCATTTCATGATTATGCGGGAACAACCCCGTTTGCATCGATGCCCGTGCTGGGGTACAAACCGGGCAGCTGGCATAAGCATTATCAAACACCACGCTATGTTCTGCTAATTGATCAATATTCGGTGTTTGACATACCTCCCCTCCATATGCATTAAGCGTATCTACTCGTTGTTGGTCCGTTAAAATAAAAAGTATATTGGGTTGATTTTTTGACATATGTATCCTCCTTGGTCACGATTCTAAATGATGTTTTATTGAATGATAGCGGATTACAGACTGAATAGTGTAAAAGATCTACTCAGTCTGTAATCATGCCATTATTAACTATCTGCCCAGCGGTCATAAGCCGTCTGATGAATTTCGACATATCGATCAACATTCATGTTTTCAATGGTGTTTACATAAGAATCCCAATTTGATAATGGTTCAACACCTGTAATAAACTTTGCCTCCATTTGTTCAATATAGGACTCTAGATCGACCTCAATTGTATTGATTTCAGCCTGCTCTTCTTCTGTAAGATACACAAGAGGAAACGGTATTTCTGCATGGGGTTCAATCTTCGTTTCTGTCTCTTCCCTGACAAACTGATCGAACTCATTCTCCTCTTTTCCAGTAATAGGAACGACTAAGCCCGGTGCTGAAATCCCGAAATTCGGCGTTAACGTACCCCGATAATCCTCCGTTGATTCAAAGCCTTCCGGCGCTTCATCATACCATGTTTTTGTTCCTGCTTCTTCATCTTCCCATTCCCAAAGGTATCCTTCAGGACCTTGTGCCAAGAAATCAAAGCCTTCTTGAGAATAGAAATAATCAACCCAGCGGATCGCAGCTTCTGGATTCGGATTATCCTTGGTAATAGCGAATGTTCCTCGGGAAATGGCTGGATTTCGTGTAATAACTGGTTGCTCCGAATACTCACTGGTTAAAGGTTGAAACATTGGATTATTAACAGCTTCTGATGGTGACTGTCCCGTGGCAAAATAAGAAAACCACGTTTGAAATACACCTAATCGGTTACTTTGTCCTTTTGCCGTTTCTTGTTCACCAGTTTGCGCAAAGGTTTCCGGGTCCAATAATTCTTCTTCATATAATTTATTCATAAAAGCTAGAAATTCTCGATAATTTTCCGTAATGGGAGTATACCTTACTGTTCCATTAACTTCCTCAATTCCCCACTCTTTCAAACCAAAGGCACCCATAAGCCATAAACGAGTATATCGCTCTTTTGTATCACTTAAAGGAATTTCATCTGCCTCTCCATTTCCATTAGGATCTTCTGTTTTAAAACGCTTTAATAGTTCATAAAACTCATCAACTGTTTCCGGAAGTTCTTCTACACCTAAGGCATCTAACCATTCCCCATTATACCACATCGGCCCCAATGCCCATGCATTAGTCGGGCCTCTGGAAACCCTAGGTAAGGAATAGATATGTCCATCAACGGTGGTCACAGATTTTTTAATATTTGGATCTTCCTCAAACAGTCGTTGAATATTCGGCGCATGTTCTTCAATGAGATCTTCTAGTGGTAACAATATCCCTTGTTGTCCGTAATCCACCTCCATACCTGGTGTCAAATTATCAGAACCCGCTCCATAAATAACGTCTTTTAAATCTCCACTAGCAAAAGCCAGATTCAATTTCGTTTGAAAATCACTTAAAGGTGGCGTGTCAAATGCAAAATGTACATTTGTCATCTCCTCATACTCTTGCAACACAACCATATCCTTCCACTCTGCTTTCCCTGTTCCAGGAGCCATCATGGTCATGTCAATCGATTCATCTACTATTGGAAAACCATCTTCATTAATACTTACTTCTGGTTGATCTGACTGATCTGATGAGGATGCTTCTTCCTCTTCCTCCCCTGAAGCACATCCATATAAAAAGATGCTCATTAATACTAATACAAATAGAAAATTGCTAATATTACCTCTCATCATTTCCCCTCTCCTTCTTTACTATAATTATGATGGTAAGTGAATATCGCTTTCGTTGAAGGCGTTTTCACTTAACCTTCATTCTATGGAGATGAGGTATTGTAAACAATATGTGAAATTTAATGAGTGTACAAATATAAGATAACTTCCCCATAAAAACGCTTGCAATAGAGGCTTTTGTTAACACAAAATATGTTTTATTTAATAAATATGTAAAACTTGATATTGTGATGTCAGAAGGATCTTATTAGCTTTTTGAACAAATTTCATTGAAAAAGTTTGCGATATTGACCTGGCGTCATACTCTCTACTTGTTTAAAACGCCTGGTAAAATTCGATACATCCTTATACCCAACGGTTTCAACAATTAGTTTAATTGGATGGTTTGTCTCTCTTAGTAGTTTTTTCGTCTCCTCGATACGCATTTGAAAAACATATTCAGTGAACGTAACCCCTGTCTGATCTTTAATAAACTTACTCAAATAAGGGACTGATAAGTGAAACTGATTAGCTAAACCGTCTAAACTAAGTTCAAAATCCTTAAAATGCTTTTGTATATAGGTGAGAATATCATTTATTAAGCGTTCTGTGTGACTAGCTTCTCTTTGTTGCACTCTATTACATATTTCTATTATCACCATCTGCAAGGACTCTTGCATCTGTTCCATGGAATCAAAATCACCAATCGCTTTAAAATCATCAATATTCTTGGTCAAACCAAGCTCCATAGCTGTTTTGATAACCGTGTTAATAATGTCAAAACAGATATACCGTAATGTATTCATCGAAACTTCTGCTTCTCTTAAACTATTCACAATAAAATTAAGCGTTTCGATTGCAACGATTGCATCACCTTCTCTTAAGCTTTGTGACAATTTCATTTGCGATTCTTGCGGATATCCACCTTCTGATTGATGATTAGAAACTAATTCTTCAAAATAAATTGTGCTACCTTGCGAAACCGTCAATTTATGTTCTAGGGATGCCATCGCTTCTATAAAGGAACGATTAATATGTGTTATTTTTTCATAATAGTTACCAACTGCCATCACCTTTATATTAATTTTGCGTTCTTGAAGGATTTTTTTCTGAATAATTCTAGTGATTTGCTTCCTCTTTTTTTGGTTGTTTCCTTCCGTCCTCAAACTTACGATAAATGCAAACAAATATGGATTAAATAATTCAACCCCATTCATTGTTGCTTGTGATAAATTAAAGTCTGATAAGGAAAATATATCTCCTTTATGTTTTGGAATCGTCTCTTCTATAAATTCCACCACTATTACAAAATGCGGACCATGGGCAAATGGCATCGATAAGGTCTCTATTAATTGCTCAACTGTATCCTCACGTTCAATGTCTCCTTTTAAGATATGTGATAACAATTGATCTTTTGCATACGGTTCTTGTAGGTCCAATGTTTCCGTTAAATGCTGCCGGTCGTTTAATATATCAGTGATGGACTGATGAAGGGCTTCTATTTCATTCTGCCCCTTCTGGGTATAACGATTCTTACTTACTTGTGTTAGAGAGGCCAATCGTTTAATCGGCCGATATTGGTTCTGCCCAATAATAATAGCAAGAATCACACCTACTATGAATAAAATAACTATTAATAATACAAAAAAAGTCTCTCGTTGAACTACTCGTTCCGTAAATTGTTCAACATCCATTACCGTAATAAATGTCCAGCCACTCACCTCAGAAGTTATCGAAGAAACAGAATAATCACGGTTATCTATTGTTATCGTGCGAACACCCTGCTGTTGAAACGACTTCTGATTCAATTGTTCCCACGAAACCTCCTCTCCATTTGAAGCAGAGACAATTAACTGATTATTTTCATCAACTATGTACGTACTACCTTGAAAATCACCTAATGTATTCTCTGTTAAATTCGTTAACATAGATTCCTCCACAAAATACATAATGGCTCCGTATGGATTGGGGTTACTTGGAGAAATTGGATATGTAAAAGCCATCATTTTATCTTCGGTACCATTCTTAAACTCCACTTTTTTGGGTGACATTACGGTAGGTATATCACTATTCAAGTAAACTTTGAGTTCTTCCTCAGTAACTTCTTCAAAACGGTAGCTTCGCTGCAACAACTCAGAAAAACTATATGGTCCTTGAGAAGAGTACAACAATTGTTCTTGTTCATAAAGGTAAATAAAAAGTTCATGAATAATCGCATTATTATCTTTAAGATTACTTAATTCTTCAATTGCCTCCCCTCCATAGTATCTATGACTTATCTTATAGGGGGTAAGTTGTGGAGAAAAGGCAATTTTTGAAGCAGTATTTTCTAATTCTTTGATGCGCTCATTCGTAATGCTCTCTATCTGTTCTAGTTTATTGACATTCGAACTCTCTATTTCTTCTCGCAGACTGACAGAAGATTGGTAGTAAACATACAAACTCATAAAAACAAAAGGAATCAGAAAAACAAGAATATAAGATATAATATACCGATATACCAGGCGAGGTTGAAAATAATGATGTTTAGGCATGTCATCCTTCCTTTACAGAGATAGATTCTTTTCTTATCATTCTTAATCATTACCATTTCATTTTTAATATTACCACACTTATATCCATTTTGGTTTAAAGCACAAAGACGTTTATCTCATAACATCAAAGAAATCAACAAAGTAATAACATAGCAAAAATTGGTAAGGTATATTTTCAAAAAATTATAATTGGAACAAAACAGTACCGAGAATGGCTTTTGGAATATCTTATATGGTTTAAACATTTCCAATTTATTTCATTCATTTTGTTTGAACCAATATAATGCAAGAGACAATACTGTTTAAAAAAGCCCAAACGAACTCGATCAGAATATATATGGTCTACCTCCGTAGCATTTAGGACATAACATGTAAGTATTATGATTTTTTTTGATACGTATAACGATATTCACTAGGTGTTAAACCTACTGATGATTTAAATTTCCTTGTAAAGCTAGGAGGATCAATATACCCGATTTCAATTATAATTTCCTTAATCGGTACACTGGTCTCAACTAATTGTTTTTTTACCTCTTTAAGTCGAAGCTCCCAAACATATTGAGAGAAAGTTTTTGAAGTAAAGAATTTTTACATGCAAAGGAAAACCCACAACATCCTATCGTGGGTTTTTCTTGTGAATTATTCTTATTTCTCATCAATAACTCGATCAATTCTTACACTAACTTCTTCTTGTATTTGCTTTAACAGCTGTTCACTTTCTTCTTTGCTATCCGACTTGACTGCAAAATAACTTTTCATCTTTGGCTCCGTTCCTGATGGACGGAAACATACCCATGCATCCTGTTCTAACAAAAATTTCACGACATTGGCCTGAGGTAAATCAATGGTTGTCACTTCACCTGATCGGATTTGTGTTCGTTGGCTGCTATGAAAATCTTCAACTGCTATAACTTCTAACCCCGCTAATTGTTCAAATGGCTGCCGACGAACGTCCTCCATTATCGATTCAATTTGCGCAGCACCATCTTTCCCTTTTAGCGTCAATGCTTGTAATTCTTCCTGATAATAGCCGTGACGTTGATACAAAGCCTCCAAGGCAGTTAAGAGTGTTTCACCCTTCAGTTTCCAATAATTCGCCATTTCACAAGCAGCCACCGCAATTTGAACAGCATCCTTGTCACGAACAAAATCACCAATCAAATAACCATAACTCTCTTCATAGCCAAACAAAAAGTGTCTGATATCTGTCTCAAACTCTTTGATCTTCTCTCCAATATACTTAAAGCCGGTCAAGGTATTCACTGTTTCAACTTGATAATAATCAGCAATTGCTCGCCCTAATTCCGTAGTTACCACCGTTTTTATAAATACACCGTTTTCTCGTTGAGGAGCACTCAATTGAGACAGGGTATAATCCAATAACAAGGCACCCAGCTGATTACCTGTCAACACTTGGTAGCCTCCATCTTGTCGTCGGACGGCAACCCCCAATCGATCAGCATCGGGATCAGCACCAATTAAAATATCTGCACCAATCAGTTTACCTTGTTCCATTGCCATTTCAAATGCCTGATGCTCTTCTGGATTCGGTGAAGAAACGGTGGAAAAATCCGGATCAGGTTGCGCCTGTTCTTTTACCACGTGTACATTGTTAAACCCAATTTGCTTCAGGCCTCTCATCACCAAATCATGTGCAGTTCCATGCAGAGAAGTAAAGACAATCTGTAACGACTTCTCCTGATCTTGCTTTTGAATCCCCTTTAATTGACGTAAATAAGCCTGATCTACTTGCTCACCTACCCATTCGAGCAATCCGGCTGCTTCTATTTCCTTTTGAGGTTTCACTGGTACTTGCAGTTCATCAGATACAGCATGCACCTCATCAATCAGGGCTGTTGCTTCTTCAGACAACATTTGCCCGCCGTCCTGATTATACACCTTAAATCCATTATATTCTGGCGGATTATGACTAGCTGTAATCATAATTCCAGCTGCAGTATGTAAATAGCGAACCGCAAACGATAATAACGGTGTCGGCCGCAGCGAATCAAAAACAAACGTCTTGATCCCATGAACACCTAGCACTCTGGCTGCTTCAATGGCGAACTCTTGTGACATATAACGTGAATCATAGGCAATAACCACTCCACGCTCCCTTGCATTGTCTCTATATTTCACGATATGGTTTGCCAAGCCCTCTACTGCTTTACGAACCGTATAAATATTCATTCGATTGGTTCCAGGACCTAACATCCCACGCATACCCGCCGTGCCAAAACTTAGGTTCGTATAAAAGGCGTCCTCTAGTTCTTTCTTATGGTTCATCATCTCTGTTAACTGCTGTTTTAACGGTTCCTCCATCTCGTCGAATGCATTCCACTTTTTTACATTGTTTCTCCAGTCCATATGTCATCCTCCTTACATACTTACTATCTACCATAGTAGCATAGTCATTTTCATGTTTCTATTACTAGCTTAGCTGTTAACCCTATCATCCCGGATTCAACCTGTGGTAAAATGCAAATACTAGCTTCCTATGAAAGGATGATGATTGTGTTTGAAAAGAAAATAAATAAAATTCTTTTCACCTTTATTCTTATTTTTGCTTTAATTTACCTGATCTCTATTACCAAGTTTATTTTCGAACCAGTTTCTGCTTATCTGGCGGCCATTGCTGTCCCTATAATCGGAGCAGGGATTATCTTTTATATCTCCAATCCGTTCGTTAATTGGTTAGAAAAGAAGAGAATTCCTCGTTTAGCCGGTATAGGTATTGTTTTTCTACTGGTCATTGCGGTTATTACAGTGATCGTTATGTTTATTGCGCCAATTGTACAACGACAATTCACCAACTTGATTAATAATATTCCAGACATGTTCGATAATGCACAAAAATTATTTGACTTATGGCAAGAAAATCAAAATGTGATCCCTTCACAATTTGATGATACCATTGAAAGTATCACTAATAATTTCAATACATACGCTGAAGCTATCACAACAGGAATTATCGGAACGATTGGGAGCATATTCGGTTTTGTATTCTCGATTTTTCTGATCCCGTTCTTCTTATTTTTTATGCTTAAGGACGGTCATAAGTTTGTGCCTTTTGTATCACAATTTTTAAGTCCTGCTAAAGCAAAAAGCTTTCGCACTTTGAGTGATAATGTCAATCACACGCTGGCTTCCTTTATTCAAGGACAATTCATCGTAAGTTTATGTGTAGGGATTATGCTTTATATTGGATATTCGTTCATCGGCTTACGTTATTCCCTTTCTTTAGCACTCTTTGGACTGGTTATGAATTTCGTCCCTTTTATTGGACCTTTTCTTTCAGCGATCCCAGCTATCATCGTGGGTTTCTTCCAAGAACCAATCTTGGCAGTATGGGCAACGGTTGTTATGGTGATAGCTCAACAAATTGAAAGTAATATTATTTCGCCTAATGTCATGGGGAAGAAATTATCGATCCATCCACTTACCGTTATCACTTTGATTTTGGCGGCTGGTGGTATTGCAGGATTTATTGGAGTGCTATTTATTATCCCTGCTTATGCAGTTGTCAAGACAACGATTAGTCATTTTTATCACGAATGGAAGAAAAAACAGCCGGAAGAGGATCCGGATTTGTTTTAAAAGAAGGAGGTTAAGGTTACTGTGGCTTTACGCCAGCAATTGGCGAAAGCCCTGTTACCTTAATGTTAGAAGAGCTTGGCTTTGCGCCAAGCATCCATCATACAAGTCCGCTGGTGCTCGTTCTATACTATCTAATTGTTTAATTCTTTTACCATCACATAATTTGTTTGCTCTTCGTCACCTATATAAATCGAATAGGTGCCTCTTGCTTCAAAGCCCATCTTCTTATGGAAATCGATGGCATTTTTATTCTTGCGCCAAATACCAAGCCATATTTCCTTTTTCTGATGTTCTATTGCTGTATCAATTCCTGTAAAAAGCAACTCTTTTCCTAAACCTTGTTCATGAAAAAGGCTTCTTACATAGATTCGTTCAATCTCCATGGCATCTTCTCCAACTTGATAAGTCTGTGCATCTCCTTGATTTAATTTTATATAGCCTGCTAAGACGTCGTCTACATATTGGAATAAAAAGATTGAAGATGGGTTGGATAATTCTATTTTTAGTTGGTCCAGGTTGAAGGCTTGTTCTAAATATTCATTCATATTTTCCGGTGTGTTTAAGTGGCTGTATGTCTCATTGTACGTGTCCGTTCCAATTTGCTGCAACAATTGCAGGTCATCTAACGTACACCTTCTGATAGTCGTTTTCACAGCATCATCTCCTTAGCAAAAAATGTGAAAGTACCTTGATTTTAGTATATTAGCAAATACTCTATAAGTCAATGAAAACGAATTCAGTTTTGTTTTCATGATGGACATAAAGGCTGTCAACGACTTATAAAAATTGATTAGAAAAACGATGGCTTTCGCTTATGATTCATGCGATAAGCCATGTTTTTTAATAGCAGTATTATCCTTGATTAACCGCAATTTCCAAGGCAGTTAATGGATCCGGTACTTTCTCATCAATCATATAAACAGTGCTTCCCTTTTGCCATTTGATGGTTGTTTGTGGGTGCTCATTGAAAGCATTTATTTCTATAATACCACGTTGATCTGGCGCGGGTAGATAGTTATCCTCTAAGTAGTCAACAACCGCTTTTGCCAGGGCTTCATCATCCTCATAATTTGCTACCATATAGGATGGATCTGTCGGAGCATCGACCTCGATTAACCATTTTCCTTCATTCCATGAAATATAAGTGTGTCCAGCAGCCCCTTCGGCAAATCCTTCTATACCATGCCCTAGGTTTATATTGGTGTCCTCCACTTCACGATATGATTCTAGCCCTAACCTGTTCATTGCCTTTTGCTCGCTTGCATAGTTTGTTTCGTGTATTTGCTTTTCTTGAGAGGAATCGTGACTGCTTGGTTCTGTTTTTGTCTCATTCTCTTCCTTATCAGACGCTACCGCCTGTTCTTCACTGCTTTCTTCCTGATTATTGTTAGGCTGATTTTCTTCATCATTGTCTGTTGCTTGAGAATCTGTATTTGCCTGATCTTTATCTTGTTCTGTTGAGCTATCCTGGGCCGGTTCTGATGACGGTGCTGTTTCTGATGATGATTCTTGACAGGCTACCATTAGCATACTTAGCAATATGAGCACAACGAAACTGTATAAGGTTTTATTTCTCATATATTTCTCACTCCCTATGTGTTATTATTTCCCTGTCCACAAAAGATTGAAACAAATTTTCTTATGGTATTTACGAATTCGCTTGTAGATTTATGCCCTGAGGGTAAAAGCGAAGGAGATGGTTGGAAAGTTGTTAGGCACATACATACTCTCAAAATTAAAACTTGGCTGTTTTACATAACCCGACGTATCGGTGTATCCTATAAAAAACCACCCTCAACCATAAGTTAAAGGTGGTTTCGATTATTTATTATTCACCAGTTGCGTCTTCAATTTCTTGTTGCAGTTTATCGAAGAGTTCTGGGTCAATACCCTCGACTTCATCGCGATAGTATTGGTGAACTGGTTCAGCAACTTCGCTAAATTCAGCAATTTGATCTTCTGTCAGCTCAATAACTTCCGTTGGGTTTTCGGTATCATCAACCATGGCATCTAAAGCTTCCTGATTACTGCTTTGCTGCTCTTCGAATACCCAATCTTGCATTTCAGCAACGGTCTCATCAATCACTTCTTTGACACTATCATCAAGTCCATTATACCATTCTGTGTTCACAGTAGTCATCGCCACATAATTATTGTGATTGGAAATCGTTAAGGTATCTTGAACTTCATTAAAGCTGGCTGATTCAATATAAAATAGCGGGTTTTCCTGACCATCCACGGTTTCACGATCTAATGCCGTATACAGTTCACTCTGGCTCATGGATTGAACAGTTGCACCATAAGCTGCATACGATTCACGCATTAACGGTGATTCCTGCACACGTGTGTTAAGTCCTTCCCAGTCAGAAGGTGATTCAATTCCTACATTACTTGTCCAAGCCATCGCTCCCTCTGTCCAGAAGGAAAGTGGCGTAATACTATGCTCTTCATATTTAGCACGCAAATCCTCGTTTAGTGCTTCACTATCAGTCAAAATTTGCTGTACTTGTTCTTGATCAGATGGAAAGAAATAGTGTAAAGAGAAAATTTGACCATCCGGTACTTGCCCACCTGTAAAACCTGGAGACATGACCGCAAATTCTACGGCACCCTGCTGTAGCATTTGTGCTTGGTCTACCTCACTACCTAGTCCGCCATATTCAATAGGTTCAATGGTGATTGCACCATCTGTTTTCTCACTAATACGATCAGCAAACTCAGCGGTATACTCATACTGCACTTCACCTGGTACCTCTTCAGAAACAAAACGCCATTCTTGTTCTGCGAATTCACCATCTGCAGTTTCTCCTCCACCATCATCTGAGCCGGAATCATCTCCACCACACGCTGCTAAAACAAAGCTAAGCGCTAAGATAGAGACAAACATGAATAAAAGCTTCTTGTTAAAAATAATAATCATTACCCCCTAAAGATTTTATATAAAACGGGAGAAAACCCGCCTTATTAATTAATTAATTAATTAATACTAATGACAATTGTGGGAAAAATATTAGCAATACCCCAATAATCAACAACATAATAATAAACGGTGGTGTACTCTTAATTACTTCTAAATACGGTTTTTTAAATACGGCACTAGCGGTAAATATATCGACCCCAAACGGTGGTGTTGCGGAACCTAATGCAGCTTGGAAGGTGATAATAATACCAAGGTGGATTAAATCTACCCCTGCTGCTTCGGCTGCCGGTGCAAAGATCGGTGTTAATACTAGAATAACTACGATCGGATCGACAAACATACAACCGACAAAGAAGAAAATACTAACAATAATCAATACATAGGTTGCACTTGGATCTGTACCTAAAACCGCTTCTGTAATTTGTTGTGGAATACGAGCATATCCAATCACCCAAGTAAACAATTGACCACCTGCAACTAGTACAAAAACTGCAGAGGTTACGAGTCCAGTGGAAAGAGCAATCTTTGGTATCTGCTTCCACGGAATCGTGCGATAAATGAATACCTCTAAAATAAGTGCATAAAGCACGGAAATACCTGATGCCTCTACCGGCGTGAAAATCCCTAAATAAATACCGCCAATAATTAACACGGGAAAACCTAAAGGCAAGATAGATTTCCATAAATATTTAAAACGATCTGGCCAGCTAACTCTATCTGCTAAAGGAATATCCTTTATCTTCGCATAAACCACACTATATAAGGAAAATGCCAAGAATACAATCAAACCAGGTATAATACCTGCAATAAACAAGTTTCCGACTGAAACACCGGAACCTGCCGCTAATGCATAAATAATCATTCCAATACTTGGCGGAATTAATAAAGCAATGTCACTAGAATTAATGATTAATGCCATTGCATTTGAATCCTTATACCCTAATTTCAACAAACGCTCTCTCATGGGCCTTCCAATCGCTACAACGGTTGCTTGTGTAGAGCCTGAGATGGCACCAAACATCGAACAAGCAGCTGCCGTTGTGACAGCATAACCTCCACGAATGTGACCGACAAAAGAGCCAATAAAATCTAATAGTTTTTCAGATGTTTTTCCAGATGTCATAATATCTGCTGCAAAAATAAACAATGGAACACATAGTAATACTGGGGATTCAATCCCTGTTAACAGCTGCCCCATTAATAAATCCATATTTACATTCGGATTAAAAATCAGCATGACCACAACAGGCGCCAGCATTAATGGTATCATCATTGGAAAATTCAACAGTAATAAGATAACCATTATCGATAATAACGTCGCTAACATAGGCTTTTCCTCTCCACTCGTTTTCTTCTTACACAGAGATGTCTTCTAATTTGACATCTTGATCTTTGTCATCGTTGTAATCTACGGCATCTGTGCCTAAGTATACCTTGTCTTTTGCCTTAGCCGTAAAATTAATATACGTATTACGTAAGAACTGAACGCCTGCCAAAAGAAATCCAATTGGAATAAAGATCGCCATCAAATATCTTGGCAGTTCTAGCGAGGTAGTAATTGCTCCGGTATTGTATTCAAACATCACGAAGCTGTAACAAAAGTATGCCATGACGAACATAAAGATAGCTGTAAAGAAATTAATAACAATCATCATCACTTTACGCACTTTAAATGGGGCAAAATCGTAGAACGCCGACATACTAATGTGTCGACCTTTTCTTGCGGCATAGGCAATGCCCATAAAGGTGGCGATTACAATAGCAAATTTACTAACTTCATAAGCAAAATAGAAGGCACCGGATGAAAATACCTCTCTCGCAATGACATTACCAGCAATCATGACAGTGATTAAGATAATGGCAAAGGATAGGATAAACTCTTCTATTTTGGTAACAATCTTATCAATCCATTGAAATACCTTCAACGTTTTTCCTCCTTAATCAAGGACTGTTTTACTGTTAAACAGTTGTTTTCTATATTACAGAAAGATTGCAACGCACTCAAATGTACTATACCCTGATTACACGTAAATAAACGACAAATTATCGGGAATACAAAAAATGGGCAGAAATCTCTGATATATAATGGCACATCCTTAAAAATAATCAAAAATCCTCAAAGGAGGCCTAAATCATCTGATATTATTCTTTTTTTAAACAATGGAAATAGAGAATTTGTGACTTGCGAAAAGTGCCTGATTCTATTACGCTAAACGTAAAGCTAATTGAGGTGATGATAAATGGACAGACAGGAGATAGAAAGAGAGATAGAAGATTTGAAAGCAGACTACGCTAGATTATCTGCAGACTTGGAAAAGCTGGTATACGTAGGAGCTAACACAACGGGAAATGAAAAAGAATTAGAACGAATTGAAAAACAGGTGGCGGCACTTCGAAAACAACTACAAACAAAAAGATAAATCGATACAGCTTAAGCATTAGTTGAACCATTTCAGTAGGATACTGGTAACGAGACCCCTCGTAACTCATTACTTACTATTACACCTTGCGCGGGGCCAGATCCAGTTATAGTATTTGTTAGGTCAGGTTTGCCACCGTCGTTTAATGACCAACCATTGTTTTTGCCTAGGAACAGACTTATAAGGGAGGAAAAACCGTGAACGCTTTAGAACTACTGCAAAATTATTATGGATATGATCAATTCCGTTCCGGCCAAGAACAAATTGTACAGAACCTTTTAGATAATCACAATACACTAGCCATTATGCCAACAGGTGGCGGAAAATCGATCTGTTACCAAATTCCTGGGCTCGCGAAAACAGGTACAGCGCTGGTGATATCTCCGTTAATTTCCTTGATGAAAGACCAAGTTGACGCCTTACATACCTTAGGAATTGCGGCAACTTATATAAACAGTTCACTCACAGCGGAAGAACAAGCAGAAAGACTAGCTCAGATTCGCCAAGGACACTATACCTTTGTGTATGTGGCACCAGAGCGTTTTGACTCCCCATCTTTTTTTCGAGCGATGAATCAAATCGAACTTTCCTTGATTGCCTTTGATGAGGCTCACTGCATTTCTCAATGGGGACACGACTTTCGCCCCAGCTATCGAACGGTCATTGAATCCGTACGGCAATTAAACAGACTTCCTGTTATCGTCGGGCTTACTGCAACGGCAACGGCGGAGGTGATTAAGGATATCAAGAAGCTCCTAGCAGTACAGGATCAACATATTGTCAACACCGGATTCGCTCGGGAGAATCTTACTTTTGACGTACTGAAAGGGCAAGATCGAAACCACTATATCGCCGATTTTTTGAATGTACATAAGAACGAAACGGGAATCATCTATGCGATTACACGAAAACAAGTGGATCAGCTGCATCACGCCCTGGAAACGAAGGGCTATTCCGTTAGTAAGTATCATGCCGGATTGTCGGAAGAAGTACGGAAGCAAGCCCAGAATGACTTCATTTATGACAATGCCAAGGTAATGATTGCTACGAATGCTTTTGGAATGGGCATTGATAAATCCAATGTCCGCTATGTGATTCATTATGCCTTACCGAAGAATCTGGAAAGTTATTATCAAGAGGCGGGACGGGCTGGTCGTGATGGCGAACCAAGCCAATGTATCATCCTTTTTTCCGGTCAGGACATCAGTATGCAGAAATACTTGATCGACCAATCGGAAATGGAAGAAGACAAAAAAGCAGAGGAATATAAAAAACTGCAAGCGATGATTAACTATTGTCATACCGAGCAATGTCTGCAGCAGTATATCCTCCATTATTTTAATGATCAGATTTCTTCTATCCAGCCATGCGGACGCTGCTCTAACTGTCAAAAAGATGCAGAAAAAATCGACCGGTCCAAGGAGGCACAGATGGTGCTTTCCTGTGTTAAACGAATGAATCAAAGGTTCGGTGCCACCATGGTTGCCAAGGTTTTAAGAGGGGCGAACGATCAAAAAGTCAAACAATTTCGTTTTAATAAGCTATCTACATACGGATTACTGAGTAAATGGACGGAAAAACAAGTTCTTGCGTTTATCCAGTTCTTAATTGCGGAAGATTATGTCACTTCTTACGGTGGACGATTCCCGACTCTGCAACTTAATGAACAATCCTTATCTATTCTGAAGGGCGAACAGACGGTTTTCGTTTATGAAGCAAAAGTGAAGAAGACAGAAGCTGGCGATTATGATGTTGCCGTCTTTGAAGAGTTACGAAAATTAAGAAAACAGCTGGCAGATGAACAAGCAGTGCCTCCTTATGTAATCTTTTCTGATAAATCATTGCGTGAAATGTCCAATGTTAAGCCAACAACCAAGTCAGCTATGTTACAGATTCATGGGGTTGGCGAGCGTAAGTTTGAACAATATGGTTCGTTGTTTATGGAATGTTTCACCAGCGAAGACACTAACCAACAACCGTTAGGCAGCTAGTAAATGTACAGCGTGGTTTTTTAAGACAAGCAGCGTTCTATCCCATGAAATGGAGATGACGGCCGTTTTTACGAGTTGTCGCTGGATTTTGGACGTCATTTCTCGGATGACGGCCGTTTTTCCGGATTGTCGCTGGATTTTGGACGTCATTTCTTGGAGGACGGCCGTTCTTCCGGATTGTCGCTGGATTTTGGACGTCATTTCTCGGATGACGGCCGTTTTTCCGGATCCTCGCTGGATTTTGGACGTCATTTCTCGGATGACGGCCATTTTTCCGGATCCTCGCTGGATTTTGGACGTCATTTCTCGGATGACGGCCATTTTTCCGGATCCTCGCTGGATTTTGGACGTCATTTCTTGGAGGACGGCTATTTTTCCGGATCGTCGCTGGATTTTGGACGTCATTTCTTGGATGACGGCCATTTTTCCGGATCCTCGCTGGATTTTGGACGTCATTTCTTGGAGGACGGCCATTTTTCCGGATCCTCGCTGGATTTTGGACGTCATTTGATTAAGCCCATATAATTGTGTAAAAAGGAAAAGGCCTCGTTCATTTCCTGTTATAATGTTTTTATCCCACTAAAAACTTATAAAGGAGAAATGAACGATGACCCATATCCATTTTAAACTGAATTTTGAAGAATTAAAAGAAAAAGTATTAGGATCGGATTTAGAAGATGTGATGAAATCAGCGTTAGTGATTGTGCTGAATTCGTTCATGGAGAAAGAACGGGATGACTACCTAGAGGCAGCATCTTACGAAAGAACCGAAGGGCGTAAGGACTATCGCAACGGTTACTATGAGCGCGATTATAAAGTACCTGTGGGAACCTTAAAATTACATGTTCCCCGAACGAGGAAAGGGGAATTTTCCCCATCCTTGTTTGAAAAATATACACGCTCCGATCAATCCTTGGTCTTATCGATGCTGGAAATGGTGGTGAACGGGGTATCTACTCGAAAGGTCACCAATATCATGGAAGCGCTCTGTGGAGAAGGGGTGTCTAAATCCATGGTATCGAATATCACCAAGAAATTGGATCCCCTGGTCATGGAATGGACCAATCGCCCGTTGAATGTGAAGTATTATCCCTATATCTATACCGATGCCATGTATATCAAGGTAAGAGAGCATCATAAAGTGGTCTCTAAAGCGGTGTATATTGCGGTAGGGGTCAACGAAGAAAAGAAACGGGAAATCATCGGGATGACAGTTCAGCATGCCGAGTCGAAGGAAAGCTGGAGCCGTTTCTTGGAAAGTTTACAATCGAGAGGTCTCCAGTCGCCCAAACTGGTTATTTCGGATGCCCATGAAGGGTTAAAACAAGCCATTCAACAACGGTTCATTGGTACGAGTTGGCAGCGTTGCACGGTCCATTTCAAACGGAATCTGTTCGATACCTTGCCGAAAAAAGGGAGAGAGGAGGCCAAGAGATGGATCAAACGTGTATTTAACGCGAGCAGTGTAGAGGAAGCGCGAGCGTTAAAAGATCAGTTTTTGAAGGCGTATGAAGATCAGCCAAGATTTACGAAAGTAGGAGAATTGTTAGAAGAAGGATTTGATGATGCGGTTCAATTTATGAACGAACCCGTTGATTATCACGTGCAGTTACGGACCACCAACAATGTGGAAAGAATCAATGGAGAAGTCCGAAGAAGAGAACGAGTGATTCGCATATTTCCTAACACTCAATCCGCTTTTCGGTTAATTGGGGCCGTCCTCATGGATATCGAAGAACAATTAGACCGAGGCAATCGAATATACTTGAAAGGTACCTAAAAGCCCGCCAGCGTCGGCGCGAAAATGTGTGGAGGAAGGAGGGGGTACCCCCTCCTTCCTCCACACATTCACCATACCCTAACCGGATAAAAACATGTAAATGTATTTTACACAATAATATGGACTTGACTCGTCATTTCTTGGAGGACGGCTATTTTTCCGGATCGTCGCTGGATTTTGGCCGTCATTTCTTGGATGACCGTTTTTTGTGTTCTCCAAATACAGATCTACTATTTGAACATCCACACCTCGGCTCAGCTCTTAAAAAGCATTGTCTTTTCGTTTTACACATTATACTTATGCCAAAACCGGAAAATCACTAAGATTACTTTTATAATGATTAAAGCGACCGTCCAGAAAAGTATATTCATCATGTTTAAAAGAAGGGCAGACCCATATAAAGAAGGTACTTCCATGATAAGAGAGGCAACAAATAAACCAATACTAGTACCAGCCGTCACTACTACAGCATAGAGAAGCAGATTATACCACTTTGTATACCGTCGCCAAAAAACGTAAACACACGGAATCAATAGATTGATGCCGAGATAGCCAAACAATATAATATCTGTCATCTCGACGATCCCTTCACTATCTGTTGCTGAATTCGGCATAATTATACTTCCGAATAATAGCGCATAACCAAATAAAATCCATAATACATTTCTCTCTGTCTTAGATCGAACTTCTTCCTTTACCTCTTCTGGCATCCAGATCTGAAAAGGATTACGATAGCTTTTTTCTCCGATATACTCACTAACGATATCCTGACGAGTCCCCTCAACTTCTGAAAAATCCACTTCACTGTAGGCTTGTGCCCTTAGTGCTTCACTTAAATCGTAGCCTGTATAAGTGACAAGGGGGACCTTATCTTCTATACGCCTCATCCATTTCTGCCATTCATCTCTTGATTCAAATTGTCTAAAAAAATAGTTGCCTTGATGCATAATGATCATTAGAGAACCGAACCGAAAATAATTCCACCCTTGGGGTACCGGCATTCGATATGTAAAAACTCCTATCAACACATGATCTATGTTTTCAAACGGTATGTGATTCTCGTCATTTATCCCTTTGGATGTATTTTCCCAGTATTGATGGAGACCCTCGTTGTCTAATTCAAAGCTATAGATCGTCTGTTTTTTCGACGGATAAAACACAAACGCCAAAGCACCCATTATCAATCCAATGAATGAGAATAACAATAACAACGGCCATAACCCACTATCCATAACCACATAAATACCACCGATTAGAAAGGCCAAAGAAATGACCCCAAATATACCAGAAGTAATAAAAGCAGGGACTTTGCTTTTTCCTTCCATCGAGTTTGTATATGTAATCGGCTCATCTTCCATCATTACTACCCTCACTTCCCAAGAATCTACTTGAACATGTTGTATTTCTAGTAAACGTTACCTAACTTCCTTGTATTGTAAAAAAAGACCATGAGGACAATAACTCCCTCATGATCTTTTCTTTTAATCAAATGAAATCGCCCAAGCGCCTTGACGAAAGACTGGCTCTAAGGTTCCGTCTGCCGTCTCTCCATCAATATCTAAATCCGCTGAACCAATCATAAAATCGACGTGGACAAGGCTGTCATTAACACCATGCTGATCCAGCTCCTGCTCATCCATATCTGACCCACCTTGTAAATTGGTTGGATATGCCTTACCTAAGGCAACATGACAAGAGGCATTCTCGTCATATAGTGTATGGAAAAAGATCAAATCAGACTGTGAGATCGGAGAAGCGTGTGGAACGAGTGCCAATTCTCCTAATCGTTGAGCCCCTTCATCGGTATCCAATAAATGCTTCAAGGTCTCGTATCCCTGCTCTGCCTCAAAGTCGACAACCTTACCATCTTTAAAAGTGAGACTAAAACCATCGATAAGATTACCACCATATACCAGCGGCTTGGTGGCGGTCACTTTGCCGTCTACTTGATACTTGTTCGGCATAGTGAAGACTTCCTCTGTCGGCATATTCGGATTGAAATGATTACCGTTTGGAATCACGGCTCCGCCACCCTTCCAAATGTGTCCCTCCGGTAAACCGAATCGGATGTCGGTACCCTCAGATTTGAAGACTAATGCCTGATAAGCCTTGCCATTCAAATAATCACAAGCCTTACTCAAAGTACGGTTATGTTCATCCCAAGCAGCAATCGGATCTTCTTGATCCACACGAACAATATGAAAGATTTGCTCCCATAATTGTTCCACCGCTTCTTCCATTGGTAAATCTGGGAATATTTTTTCTGCCCAAACCTTCGTTGGTATGGAAATAATCGACCACGGGATGCGATCATTCATAATATACTTACGGAATTCTTTCAAGGCTTCGCCACTTGCCTTGTTTGCCTTAGCTATTCTGGATGGATCCACATCTTTCAACAAGTCTGGATTGGCGGAACTAATCGATAATAACGCTGCTCCATCTTCTGCAAAAGATAATTGTTTGGCAATCTGCCAGTCAGGAATGTTGGTTAGAGTTTCTTCCGGAGCATTTTGGAATTTCAATAAAGACAATTCATCATCCGACCAATTGATATGGACATTTTTTGCCCCCATTTCCCATGCCTTTCGTGCAACGATTCGCACAAAATCTGCTCCTTCAATCGAGGCATTAATCATTAATGCCTGATTCTTTTGTAAATTGACACCTGTTTTCAAGGCCAATTCGGCATATTTCTCCATTAATTCACGTTCTGCCATTATGACTCCTCCTTGATTTCTTCGATTCGCAGGGATAAGGTCTCCCATCTCTCCATTTTTTCTTCTAGTTCTTGCTCTAATTGATTTTGTTGTTCATACAGTGGTTGAATCTTGTCAATGTCACTACCTGCCTGCTCAATTTCTGCAGTCACCTGTTCTAACGCCTCTTCCAATGAGGTAATATCTTCCTCGATCATATCCCACTCTTTCTGTTCATAAAAGGACAACTTTTTCCTAGTACGCTTTGGTCTCGGATGGTGGGACAACTTTTGTTCTTCTTTAGGCTGTTCACGTTCTATCTCCCGAAACGCTGCATAATTACCGTAAAAAGTAGTCAGCGTGGTTTGCCCAGTAAAGGCAATTAACTGATCCACCACTTTATCGAGAAAATAACGATCGTGCGAAACCGTAATCACTACCCCAGGAAATTGTTCGATATAATCCTCAAGTACGGTTAAGGTTTCTGTGTCTAAGTCATTGGTCGGTTCATCTAGAAAAAGTACGTTAGGCTCTTCCATTAATACCGTCAGTAAGTATAGACGTCTGCGCTCCCCACCTGAGAGTTTGCGGACATAGGTCCACTGCTGAGAACGCGGAAACAAAAAACGTTCCAGCATTTGTTCTGCGGTAATCGTCTGCCCATCTGTTGTGGTAACCACTTCAGCAACCTCGCGCACTAAATCAATGACCCTTACCGATTCTTCTAGGGCTGGATGTTCCTGCGTATAATAGCCAATCTTCACCGTCTCCCCAATATCTATCGTACCACTATCCGGTTTGACAAATCCAGCCAAAATATTCAGCAAGGTTGTTTTCCCACTTCCGTTTGCCCCTACAATCCCTATGCGATCTCCTGGCTGAATCAAACAATCCAAATCTTTGAATAACAAATGACCCTGATAAGACTTGCTTAGCCCCTGTGTTTCGATCACCTTCTTGCCTAGTCGTTTGGCTCCTATTTGAAAATCCAAGGACTGCTTATTCGTAGCAAACGTCTTCCCTTTCATTTCTTCTACCCGATCGGCTCTGGCTTTCTGTTTCGTTCCTCGTGCCTTCACACCGGATTTCAACCATGCAATTTCTTTCTTCAGGATATTCTGATGCTTTTGCTCTGCTTGCACCTCCTGTTCCTCTCGCCTAGCCTTTTCTTCCAGAAATATCTGGTAATTGCCTTCATATTGATATAGGTTGCCCTTATCCAATTCAAACATACGATTGGTCATTCGATTCAGAAAATAACGATCATGGGTAACGAGTAGAATCGCGCCATCATAGGAAGGTAAAAACTCTTCCAACCACTCAATCGTATCGTTATCTAAGTGGTTAGTAGGTTCATCTAAGATCAACAGATCCGCTGGCTGAATGAGCGCTTTAGCAATGGCAATACGTTTACGTTGACCTCCTGATAGCTGTTTCACTTGCTGATCAAAAGCAGGAATACCCAGTCTTGTCAGAATCGTTTTGGCCACGGTCATGGCTTCCCATGCTTCCAATTGATCCATTCTTTCTTGACGCTGAATAAGTTGTTGCTGCAACGTCTCATTATTAGGCTCTTTTTCCAGAGCTAACACAGTGGATTCATATTGTCTTAAGGCAACCATCATAGCTGTATGTCCATAATAAATTTGATCTAGCACAGTATCTTCTTCGGCTAGTGATGGCGTTTGATCCAGGTATTCGATTTTATAATCATTTGGATGTTCCAAGCTGCCACTTTCTGCTTGATCTAAACCTGCCAACACCTTTAATAGGGTGGATTTTCCGGTTCCATTCACTCCAACCAAACCAATTCGATCATGGTCCGATATGGAAAAAGAAATATCTTGAAGCAATGGCTTGTCTCCATATGTTTTGACGAGATGATTTACTTTTATCGTACGCATGGTATCTTTCCTTTCCAGTTCTATGTATCCATAGCAAGCAAATACGCTATAAGATCGGGGATATCAATCTTGATACCGCCTCTTTCACCTTGATCATCACCGAACGTTGTTGGTACAGTTCATAGGTAAGCCTTGTCGAGTGTTCCATATCTTTTTCAAATTCGTCTACTAGCATCTCCGCTAATGTTTCATTATAGAGAAAGGCATTGATTTCAAAGTTCAATCGAAAACTCCGCACATCGATATTTGCCGTACCAACGGAAGCAATCTTACTGTCTACGACTATCATTTTGGCATGCAAGAATCCTTGTTGATAGGTATACACGGTAGCACCGGACTTCAACAGCTCACCGATATAGGAATAGGTTGCCCAATATACAAAAGGATGGTCCGGTTTATTAGGAATCATAATACGCACATCTACCCCGGATAAACAGGCAATCTTGACGGCATCGAACAAGCTCTCATCCGGTATAAAATAAGGCGTTTGAATATAGACATAATCCTTGGCAGACATGATCATCTTCATATAGCCATGCTTGATCTGCTCCCATTCCGAGTCCGGTCCACTCGATACAATCTGCATCCCGATTTTTCCAGTTGGCTGTGCTGCATAATAACGTTCATTATATTCGATATCATGACGAGAAGCCTGATTCCAATCCAATATAAAACGAGTCTGTAAATGTTTCACAGCACTGCCGGTAATACGCAAATGAGTATCTCGCCAATAACCAAATTTCTGCACCTTACCAATATATTCATCCCCGATATTAAAGCCGCCAATATAAGCAATTTTACCATCAATCACTGCAATTTTCCGGTGGTTCCGATGGTTTATTTTTAAGTTCACTTTTGGAATTAATGGCGGGAAGAAACCCTCTACTTCTGCCCCAGCCTGACGCATCTTTTTGATTAACTTTCTTCTAAAACTCCGTGAACCTAAATCATCATACAAGAAGCGAACTTCTACACCTTCTCGCGCCTTCTTTGACAATGCCTCCGTGATGCGCTTGCTTAAGTCATCAGACCGGACTATGTAATACTGTAAATGAATATGATCCTTGGCGTTCGCAATATCTTCCAGTAATGAATGGAACTTACGCTTACCATCGGTGAAGACTTTCACATCATTATCATGAGAATAAATCGCGTCACCATTTCGCAGATGCAAATAAAATAAATCCTTATATTCATTAAGCCTAGTATCTTCTAAGACAAATTGGTCACTTTCCAATTCCCGCAGCTGGTGCTGAACAGCCGTCTTGACCCCAAGCTTACTTTTCGTATCCCAGGTAAATATCGGCTTCTTACTGAGCTGACGGCCAAAGATAAGGTACAGCACAAACCCTACTAAAGGGATGAAAGTTAATACAAGTATCCATGCCCAAGAGGAAGTAGCACTTTTTCGTTCTAGAAAAATAATAACCATGGATAAGATGATATTAAAGATAAGAACAGCGGTTATAATCATTTGTGTAATAGCCATTATGTTACCCCCCTCCCAAAACACGGTCAAACAAAAGGAATTCAGTTACATATTGCTAACTTGCATCCCTTCTAATATAGCATACTTGCCCACAGCCGGACAGTAAACACTACCGCTTCACTCAACCTCTATCGTATCATATTCTTTGTCTATTTTATTACCGCTAATTTCTAATACTCCATCTCGAAATTTGGCCTTTATTGTGCGCTTATCAATTGGTTGAGGCAACGTGATAATCCGTTCTTTGCGCTGCCTGCGTCTTTCTTTGTAAAGGTAGTGGATCTCTTCCTGATAAGACTCGGTTGCTTCTTGATAATCCATCATAATGGTGATTTGACTGGGAGCTGTCAATTGCACATGTACTTGTTCTTTTTTCAGACCTGGTAAATCTACCCGGATCAATATTTGACGATCTGTTTCGGCAACATCTACTGGGATACGTCGAGGAAGATTAGCTTGTTCAAAGAATTGATCAATGGTCTCCATCACATTTCGCTTAGGCTTCTCGTATAGTAAAGCGTCTAACCTTCGAATCAAATCATCCCCCCATTCGGACATTCTTTTGTCTTCTGACATAGGCTCACCCCCTATATAAATGTATCCATATCAGTTTATGCAGCAACCAAAAAAATGAGCTTGTGTCCTATAGAAAAAATCATGTCATCTCCATTCCCTTCCTTAAGGGAGCAAAAGCCTTTTTTTAAAAGGCCCCCGCTCCTCCACCTCCACCAGGGGAACTACCGGTTGTTCCGGCAGTAGAGCTGGCAGCTGCTGAATAGAGGATAAAGTGACTAGAATCAAAGGCAGAGGCAACCGGAAGAGCAGACATCGTCACCAACAAAGGGGCAAGGGTTACATCCGCCTGATATTTCTGTTCAAATACCTCTCCTTTTCCTAACACGATCGCATTCTCTATTCTTTTTTCAAGTAAAGCTTGATCACTGCTTATTGGATAGCGGCCTTCTTGATACAAATCACCTGCCTGTTTAACGGCATAGCGGAGCTGTCTTATTTCCTGCCCCCAATAATTCGATGGTACCAACACAAGCACAAGGCAACTGATCAGATAAAAGATAATCGTCCAAACGGTTCCAGCATCCAGTGTAAATCCAACTAACGAAGCGAAGATCACAAACAAGTACAACAAAGGAAAGACGAACTTTTGACGATGAAAAATAAGACTAACCACGGTCATTGCTGCTAATATTATTGTCAATACAAGCTGGGTAGTCGATGTCAGCGGTTGAATCGTTAGCTGGTAATAAAACATACCAGCCACTAGTAAGCTCATTATTAGTGACAACACGGAATAAAAGGCTACAGGTTTTCGCTCAGTGTTTGCTTCCATTTCTTGTTTCGCCTGTTTGCTCCACTCGGAAAATTGTTCATATTGCTGCTTCGCCTGTTGACTTTTTTCTTTTTCCGGCATATCTGGGTCATCTTGCAGCGACTCCAGTAAAAAATATTCCCCCTGTTCGTCCTTCTCCGTAAATAACCATTCACGTAATTGTTGATCGGAGCAACTATGGTTGGCTTGATTGTTGTGCCATGTAAAACGATAGGTAGTGCCTTCTTTCTTTTTCTCGGAAGGTACTTCCTGGAAATCGACGATTCCACGTCTACGCAATGAAAATAAGGCAGCGTTGATACTATGGACGTCGATATTGTACCACCTGTGGATATAACTAAGTAATAATGGATCTGCTTCCTCCACTATCCGAATTAATGGATCTGTATCCTTCGATCCGCGGTAACGATTAGGATGCACTCGATAAATGACTATGGTCACACCGAGTAAAAGCAGCAATCCTACCACAACGATTGGTGTAAGAGGAGCTGTCTTTTCCGGTAGATTCTCCGCCCTTTGCGCCAACTGTGCCTCTTCTTCCAAAATGGAAGTCTCCATCATTTCCGCTTGATCTGTTTCCATTGCGTTGAGTTGATCAGCCGGGAAAACCAAACGAAATTGGGTGGTATCTCCTGCCTTGACTAGATCATTGCTATAGGTGATACCATCTTCTGTCTCCGTCAACTCACCATCTGCATCGTCCTTTAAGAAATAATGGAAATCCTCTGCACTTTGGTTAGGTAGATGGAGTTGGATCGAAATATCATGAAAATCCGTTTCATTGGAATCGTCAAAGAATGCATAAGTCAGATCGGCGACATCCTGATACTTCGTAACCGAACCGTCAACCTCATAGGTGTATAATACTTGTTTGGTCTCATTCTGGGAGGGTGTATGCACTTTCCACGTATCGTCATCTTCTTCCACCTCTAATGGCTGCAGGTTATTTGTGTCGGCATCGATCGTTTCTCCATTGGCCAAATACGCTTGAAAATGATGGTCATCTGATTCGATCGTTCTTGTCATTCCTTCAAAAGAGCCGTCAAAGGTATAGGTATATAGCTCACGCACCTCCATCGTACCATCGTCTGTAATATGTGCGTCCATGTCCACCTTATCGATCGTAAATGTATCCTCCTCCGAACAAGCGGTTAAAAAAATAACCAGCAAAAAACCTAGAATCATGGTGCCTTTTTTCATGATAAGCACCTCCTTTTCCTAATATAGCTATACCCTTTTATACGCATGATCAATGGCTTTTGTTTCAATATTTCAAAAATAAGGTATCCACATGTTCTATCTATTGATTAAAATGCAATGATACGAAGTTGCCATTTAAACACTTGTCTTCTATTCGACTATGGCGCTATGATTCATTTCTTGATATAAGTAAGTATAAAGTCATGAAAATCAATGAATATTTTAGTTGACGACCATCAGTTCTTCACGTATACTAAGATCAATTCTATATTCGTACAAGCTCTTATTGAGAGTGGCTGAGGGAATAGGCCCTGTGAAGCCCAGCAACCGTCTTTATTGACATGGTGCTACATCCTACAGGGTATAACCTGAAAGATAAGAGAAGGTCTGATGAATGCATACGTCCTTCTTACCTTTCACAAGGTTAGTGGGACGTTTTTATGTTATGCTGAGAGTACATACAAACAAGAGCTCACTAAGACATCAATGATTTTCCACTACCATACAGTGGGGAGTAGAACCAATCTTTACGGCATGATAATTTATCCAATACAAGGAGGTTTTTACAAATGACAAATCCATTTCAATTTCCGAAAAATGAAACAAACTTGCTTCACGCTGGACAGCAGGTAGATCCAACGACAAATGCCAGGGCAGTGCCAATCTATCAAACGACATCCTATGTGTTTAATGACGCCGAACATGCCCAAAACTTATTTGCCTTAGCAGAGACTGGTAACATCTATTCCAGAATCATGAATCCTACAGTAGACGCATTCGAACAACGGATGGCCATATTAGAAGATGGGGTAGCCGCCGTAGCTACAGCTTCTGGGATGTCTGCTATTACACTCGCAATCTTAAATCTAGCCAATTCGGGGGATGAAATTGTAACCGATAGCAACCTGTATGGCGGAACCTATAATCTGTTTAGAAATACATTGCCGAACTATGGCATTAACGTTATTTTTGTAGATGGAGCAGACCCAGAAAACTTCCGTAAGGCGATCACACCAAAAACAAAGGCCGTCTTCGGCGAGGTGATTACTAATCCAAGCTTGAATGTATTCGATATTGAAGCAGTGGCTGATATCGCTCATGAGAACGATATTCCGCTAATCATTGATAATACCTTTGCGACACCTTATGTCTGCAAACCGATTAGTTGGGGAGCGGATATTGTCGTTCACTCTGCAACAAAATGGATTGGCGGACATGGTACTACAATTGGAGGTATCATGATTGACGGTGGACGTTTCAACTGGAATAACGAAAAATTCCCTGGCTTTATCAAACCGGATGAATCCTATCATGGCATTCGCTATGGTATTGATCTTGGTGCGGCTGCTTTTGCACTGAAATTCCGGGTTCACTTATTACGTGATATCGGACCTGCCTTAAGTCCGCAAAATGCCTTCTATTTCTTACAAGGATTAGAAAGCTTACATTTACGGGTCGAACGTCACCATGAGAATGCCCAAGCCGTTGCTCAGTATCTCCAGAAACATCCACAAATAGAATGGGTAGCTTATCCAGGATTGGAGGAACACCCTTCTCATCAGCTTGCACAGAAATATTTGCGTAACCATTACGGTTCTGTGATTACTTTTGGTATTAAGGGCGGAAGAGAAGCAGGCCGAAAATTGATTGATAACATTACCCTATGGTCTCATGTGGCTAATGTAGGCGACGCCAAATCATTGATTATCCACCCTGCTTCCACTACTCAGCAGCAGCTAAGTGCAGAGGAACTAGAGGCTTCCGGAACAAAAGAAGAGCTCGTCCGATTATCTGTTGGTTTAGAAGCTCCAGATGATATCATCGCCGATTTAGACCAGGCGATTGCCAAGGCAACCAACAGTGAGCCAACTATTCACATCAGTAAGGAACAAGCAATCGAATGGGCCCTATCTTCCCCTTTCGATCGTGAAGGCGGAGACATTCGTCCGAAAAATATTCTGGTAGCTGGTGATATCGATCATTCGACTGCCGCCGTTAAACTTCAAAAGCTTGGCTACCATGTCACTGCAGCAAATCAAGCAGAAGAAGAGATTGATCTATTGTTTATTACAGATAGTGGACAAGCTCAGGACTTCTACAGCGATCAGGCAAAGATTGTCTGGTTTGCAGCAGGACAAACAGACGCCGATGTCAAAGCAAAGGCAGAGGCCAACGGTCAAATTGTGGTTGAAGATAAATGTCCGTTTGAAGAAGCAGATCGATTACGTCGCGGAAAATAATCGTTGTCTAGTCTCATCACCTTGACGCAACAAGCAAAAAAATAGGAAGAATAACCGTAATGAGATAATCATTGCGGTTATTTTTTAAATGAGATAAGAAAGCATATAATCTTTGGTATAACAGGACTTGGAATGATTTTGACCTTGAACGAGAGTACCGATAAGATGGATTATGTTAAGTAGCACACTTTCCTTAGTGGTGAGTTTGATCGTTTTATCTGTGCGAAGCAAACGCTCCAGGAATAGGCTACGCTTTCCATGGGGCCGGCTTCAGCTAACTAAAAAGTGCTTTTCTTTTTCAAGTTAGCTGAAGCCGTGCCTGCGGAAAGCGAAGTGGTTGGCTGGAGCGTTGTCACGCACACACAATCTCTCAAAATAATGACATAGCTACTTTACATAATCCTATCGGTAGTTCTGTATCTACTTTGAGTGGTCGGTAAAGGGCCGGACGGATTTTAGCCCGTTTTTTTAAGAATAAGAAAACAGGCGATTGATTCTTCTTATCATTGAAAGCTTCAGACACTCACCCACAAAAAAACGTATATTTCTCATTCAATTAATCGATCACGGTTACAAGTCTCCTCGTTCAAACGAATCCTTGAAGTAGGAAATCAGAATATTATGGCATATGTGCACCGCCATGTTAATATTGATAAGATAAGGGTATAAAATATTAATGAGATTATGTATTGTGGGTGTATGCAGATGAGCAAAAAAAGATTAATTATGCTGTTCATCATCATTGTAGTGATCGGAATAGTTTTGTTTCTCTTTTTACAACCAGATAAGAACGAGCAGAGACAACCAGAGCAAAACCCTCCCTCTACCGAAGAGGAGACAGAAGAAGAAACACCAGAGGATGAACCGCAAGAGGAAGAAGAATCGCTTGCTCAGACTGTCCGTGACAGGGTCATAGGTGCACTTAATTTTTTGCAAAGTGATACTCATATTGTTGCGATTGGTGACTCGCTCACACAAGGTGTTGGTGATGAAGACGATAATGGTGGGTATGTAGGTATATTAGAAGATCAGTTAGATGAGGAGAACATCCATGTAACCTTTGATAACTTTGGTGTGCGAGGTAATCGAACAGACCACTTGTTAAGACGATTAGAAGATAATCCGGAGATTACCGATTCATTAGAGGACGCTAATATGGTATTAATAACGATTGGTGCCAATGATATTATGCAGATTATGAAAGATAACTTTATGAATCTTACAGAAGAACCTTTTATCGAAGAACGACAACCATACAGCGATAGACTAAGACAGATTCTCGAAAAGATCATGGAAACCAATCCAGATGCTAATATCTATTTACTTGGTTTCTTTAACCCGTTTGAATCCTATTTCAGTGATATCGAGGAACTCAATCAAATTGTTACCAGGTGGAATAATGCCAGCCTGCAAGTGACCAATAACTTTGAGCAGGTACACTATATTCCGATGCAGGATATCTTTCAGTACACGGATGAAGAAGTATTCTCAGAGGATAATTTCCACCCAAACCACCGTGGATACCAATTGATGGCAGAACGCGTTATTACCTATTTACAAAATGATTTACAAGATGCTCAAGGCTAAAGGATGACCATAATGGAAGAAAAAAAATTAACCAATTGGAGAAAATTATTTATCACATTGTTAGCGGTAAACGCCGTGCTTATCTTCGGTGTTATTCTGTTCATCTTCTGGCCTGTGCCTGGGGAAACACCGCCTGATAAACAGTTTATTGAGGATGATGCGGGGGCTGAATTCACGATCCGCTCCAGCAAAGAAAACTTGAATGAACTAGTCAATGCCTATTTAGATAAACTGCCTAAACAAGAAAACATACAATATGCTGTAAAGTTTGATGAAGAAGTACATTTGATGGGATCGGTGGAGGCCTTCTCCCAAGAGGTTCCTGTTAATATTACCTTTGAGCCGATTGTCCAAGAGAATGGCGATATCTTATTACAGTCAACCGGTATGTCGTTGGGATTATTGCGATTACCACAGGATCGTATCCTCCAATACGTGAACAGTCGAATTAGAACACCTGAATGGATTACGATCAGCCCGAAGGATGAATCTATCTACATTGCCGTTACACAAATGAACCTTAGGAGTAACTTTCGCGTCAAGGCACAACAAATTAACTTGGAAGATGATAACATCAGTTTCCGGATTAAGGTCCCTAACAAAACATTGGGTTTGTAGGGGGAATCGCACAATAACCGCTATAACAGGCTGTCTTCCCTTAGCTGATCAATCCATTTTGATAGGCATAGACAGCTGCTTGTGTCCGATCTTGCACTTCTAATTTACTAAGGATATTGCTGACGTGAACCTTGGTTGTTTTTAAAGCGATAAACAATTCATCAGCAATTTCTTGGTTTGTTTTCCCTTGTGCGATCAACAATAGAATTTCCATCTCGCGTTTTGTTAGACTATCATGCTGAGACTCTTTACTGCCACTTGAAAATTTCTGCATCATTTTTGCTGTCACTTCTTTTTCTAATACCGATTCGCCATGATAAGTGTCGCGAATAGCTCCAGCAATCACATCGGCTTTGGATGTTTTTAATAAATAGCTGGTTGCCCCGGCTTCTAATGCAGGATACACCTTGTCATCATCAATAAAACTAGTCACAATAAGAATCTTTGCCTCTGGCCACTGTTGTTTGATTTGACGTGTTGCCTCAATTCCGTCCATCTCTTCCATAACCAAATCCATTAGAATAATATCCGGTTTTAAGTCAAGGGCCAGCGTTACTGCCTTCTTGCCATTATCCGCCTCTGCTACTACTTCAATATCTTCCTGTGTGTCTAAATAAGCACTTACTCCAATCCTTACCATTTCATGATCGTCAACAAATAAAACGCGGATCATGTTTCTTCACCTCCATCACTGATTAGTGGTACACGTACTTCTACCTTCGTTCCCTGTCCTTTAATACTTACCATGCGCAAATTGGCACCGACCTCAGCCGCCCTTTCATACATATTCGTCAATCCATAGGATCGGTCTCGTTTATCTTGCACATCAAATCCAATTCCATCATCAGTTATGCGTAAAATGAGGAAGTGTTCTCGTTCGATTAACAAAACAGCCAGTTTATCAGCCTTAGCATGACGCAAAGCGTTGGAAATAGCCTCTTGTAAGATACGGAATAGTTGGTCTTCAATCCCTTTACTTACGGTGATATCTTCTAATTGCCAGGTGATGTCCATTGGGACCTTAGCATGGAGTTCTGCTAGTAATTGTTCCACACCTTCATTTAACGTTTTATTTTTTAACTGTACAGGTCTTAGATGTAGTAATAACGCCCGCATCTCCAGCTGTGACTGCTGGATCATTGCTTCAATCTGCTGTAATTGCTTAGTCATCTTATCACTTTGTCCCTTATTGGCTGTAATCACGGCTGACACTAACATCGAGGCGGCAAATAGTTCTTGACTGACGGAATCATGCAACTCACGTGCCAAGCGATTACGTTCTTCCGAGATCACTTGATTAATCGTTTCTTCCTGGTCACTTGCACGTTCTTCAATCAATTTCTGCGTACGTCTCGTTTGTTCCTGAATATACTGTTGAACTTCTTTTAACTTTGCTAATACATCATCCATCTCTTCAAAAGAAACTGGATCAGAGAAGGATTGATTTTTCAAGATATGGTGCAAGCTTGTCTCTACATATTGTAGTCGACGCTGCCAGAAAATGGTCATCACAATACCAATTACGGACCCGAAAAGAATGGTAATCATGGGTAGCATCACGATAAACGGGATCTCAAATACCTTATTTGTCCACAGATCACTCCAATCCTCAATCGGAAAAGCAATATAATAAATAGACCCCAGCATACCCAATAACAAAAAGGCGAATAAACAGGTTAAAAAAATCATGCGTGTATATAATTTCATCCTCTTTTCACCTCAAACTTTCCAGCTATCATTTGGGTGAAAATTCGGACGCGTTGATCCGATATCTCAAAGTCTTTTGTCTGCACTTGAATATGTCGATTGAAGGCATTTTTTTCTTCATGCTCGAATGCATAGATGTCACCAAAAAGTACGGTATGATCCAGGATAATTTCGACATCATAAGGCACAATAATCGTTACTTTTCCAGCTAGTTGCCGAATCACAATAACGGCGTCATCATCAGGTAGCATGGTATTATTTAAGTCAATCACCACATCTCCTATGGCCGATTGAAAATTCAAATCCTGCCAGACAAAACCTTGATCGGTGGTATGATACTTACCGAACCACTCCGTTTGTATCACTCGATCTTCATATAAGGATTCTTCATCGATGTTAAGATATTTGGGCTCCGGTTCTGCCTCTTTCTGTCTTTGTTGGTACCAATGCCAGACAAAGTAGATCACCACAGCGAAGATAACCAGCCTTAGTACATAAGTGTTTAGCGCGGCAATAAAAATAAAAACAACTCCGCCCCAGAAGATCGTTTTTCCTGTCATCGTATGAAAAGATCTTCTTCCCAAGTAGATTCCCACAGCCCCAAGTGCAATCAAAAAAAGGAGGCCTGGATCTATAAATAAAATTTCAAATAACAAGAAAACGGCACCTACAATGATGAGTACCTGCAATACATCGCGGTTGTTTTTCTTGGACATATAGATCGCCTCCTTCCCCTTTGTCTATTTAATAAACTGCCTGTTATGTATGATTGTTCTTTATGTAATAGGGGTAAGCTCAGGCGGTTTTCTCGACTGGCTTGGTTGTTCCCGCTACAATAGTCACCACGATACTGCTAATACTTATAACTGCCCCTAACACACCAGCGGCACTTATCATCGTACCATCCTCAACAAAAAAACCTACTGGTATCAACACGATAAAGGACATCGCGATAAATCCTTGATATACTGCTGAAGCTATCTTGACAACAATATGATTAAAAAATGCCAATATGACAGGGGGCAAGAAGAAAAAGACAACTACCCCAATCGCTAGCCATAATCCCCATGGCTCATCGAAGGAATTAGCATTTGTTCCGATTGGATTTTTCGCCCCTGCTAAGATAAGACCAATCGCCACCAGGAGCGTCAATACAACCATGGTCACTCTTTTTATCATTATCATACTCCTTTCTGATAGAAGGAAAAAGGCGCAGCGCATATGCTGCACCTTGTTAACAACCTTTTCCTTTCCGATCATGACATCATCCATGATTATAGAATAACATGTTTTTAGCTTGATTTTGTAGCCTTTTTTTCTAATTCTTGAAAACGGGCGTCTAACGTGTGTAAACGATAGTCGGAACGGACGCGTTGCTCAATGCGTTCAATATAACTTTCCAATTCGGCAAATTTAGAAGCGCTCTTGGAAACAAGCTCCGTTTCTAACACCTTGTTCATTCCTTGTGTGGTGCGAGCAACATTCTCCCGGCTGCGAAGCTCCAATCTTTTTACATAGAGATCCTTCAATTTCTGTTTCATTTGGATATATTTTGTTTCGAGCATTTCCAAATCTTTAATGGACTTATCAGACATTTCATCCAAATGGACTACACGTGCCTCGAACTGTTCTAACTCCGTTTTTGCCTCTGCTAACAGATCTGTTTCATTCATTTCCTCTGCTAGCTGCACTTGGCGCTTACGTTTTTCTACCATGGTTTTCGCTTGATTTCGTTCCCGATCAATATCATGTTTGATCTCATATTGCTTGTCCATAAGGTGTTTGATTTTCTTAACTTCTTGCTCGCATTCACGAATATACTGATTAACGTGTGCTATTGGGTTCTTTTCCTCCTTACGATCGATAGCGTCATTTAAATCTGCCATCACGGTGTCTTTAATACGAGTAAATAAGTTTGCCATTGTAAATTCCTCCTTGAGTTTATTAAATGTTTTCCCATTCTAAGTAGTCTTTTGACTGTTTTTCTTCTTGATATTTCTTATAGGCATAATACAAAACGACCAAGGCAGCGATACCGATCAAGGCTGGGATATTGGATAGTGACATCGATACACCGATTAACACTACGATTGCCCAACCAACCTTACTACCGGTTGTGTCTGCCAGGATGAATTTCTTCACTCCGTAATAAGCAATTAACACACTGATGGCAAGCATGATTATGGATCCTAAATTGGTTAGCAACACAATACCGGCGATAATCGCTAAACTGACGATTAAAAATGTTTTCATCTGCTTTGCCTCCTTCCATACTTATATGATAGCTGGTTTCAAGGCTTTTCAAAACGGGCTGTGGATATATTTTGCAATAGGACTGGAGGCGTAGGGTGGGTAGGACTTGTGGGAGTGGAGACAGAATAGTTGATGGAGCAAGTCAGTGACAGAGTGGCGGGAGTCATAATGGCGATTAGAACTGGCAGTGGTTTTCGTGCGCCTATAGATCGAACCTTATGGTCTGGGTAGAACAATTTCTGCTCCTCGGTCCGTAAGATTCAAATATATATAATATGCCACCAAAAAAGCACCCGTCCCATCACGAGTGCTTTCTTCTTATCTCTCTTTAAAATCAAAAGATATCACTCTATCGGTAACCGGGTTATAGATGACCGTGCCGCGTAGATTTAATTGCCCTTGATTGGATTGTAGCACAAAATCATATACCTCTTTCACTTGATTGTTTTCTGGCTGACTTCGTTCTACCAAACTATAGTCCGTCACTCGAGCATTTGGATAAGCTACTTGGATGACTTCCAACAGATATTTTCCCCATTTCTCCTCGGCAAGATCTGGAGATGGCTGAAATTGGATCGGGATTACACCTACTGAAGGATTAACACCCAACGCTTCAAAGGCCATGCGATGCAAGTTCAGCTGATTAGCTGGCACATTTGGCACAGAATCAACCACTGTTACTAATACCTCTCGAGCATTTTGCGGATTAGTGACTTTGATCAACTGACCACATTGATAAGGCGACAGACTACTTACCGCCACCGTCATATGCTGATTATACGACCATGGTATATTACATTTTGTTGTTGTCCCTCCTGTTGTCCAAGTTGCCTGACCAGCTATGGTTTGCTGACGCATATCATAGGCATAACTTGAATAGTAGGGATATTGATATGGATTCATGTACACTCTCCCCCTTTATGCTTCATTCATTCTATTATATGAAAGCATAGGCGGATGGTGTGACACAAAACACCATATCCATAAAAAAAAGATGACACCAAGTGATGTCACCTTTTTATTTATTCATCTTTTTTCAGCTTGGCTAGAGCATCCGCCAAGGCTGTATTGGAAAAGCCTTCATCCTGCTTATTTAAATACTTATTCACATCTCGTTTCGTTGCCTTGTTTTTCCCTTGTTTTTCTTTTCGTTTTTGGAAAGAGGATAATTTTTCATGGTAACCACAAACACAAGAAAAGGTTTGACTGTCACCTTGACCACGCAGTTCCATCCGCTTATGGCAATTCGGACAACGGGCATTCGTCTTCTTGGCGATTGGCTTGCGTTCACCACATTCCCGATCTTGGCAAACGAGCATGCGCCCCTTTTTACCGTTGACCTCTAGCATCAACTTACCGCATTTCGGACATTTCGTACCAGTCATATTATCATGTTTGTAAGTAGCACCACTATTTTTCACCTGATGAACTACCTCTCTGGTATATCCTTTGATTTCATTAATAAAAGCCTGTTTCTTCAATTTTCCATTCGCAATTTGCTGTAGTTTTTCTTCCCACTGGGCAGTTAACATTGGAGAACGTAATTCTGCCGGAACCAACTCTAATAACTGCCTTCCTTTCGATGTAAGGTACAGATACTTCCCTTTTTTCTCCATATAAAAGGTGTTAAATAATTTCTCAATAATATCCGCTCTGGTAGCTACTGTACCAAGTCCACCTGTTGCCTTCAGTGTTTGGGTCGCCTTTTTATCCTCTCCGTCTAAAAACTTCGCTGGATTTTCCATAGCAGACAATAAGGTTCCCTCTGTTAAACGCTCTGGTGGTTGTGTTTCTCCTTCATTTAAGGTGAGTTTGACACCATGCCAGCTATGACCTTCCTTAATATGATTAATCTTCTGTTCTTCTTCGTTATCTTCTTTCTCGTTGTATAGCACTCTGAAGCCTAAATCGATCACATTTTTTCCAGAAGCGGTAAACACTTCCCCACCCATCTGCGCGGTTAGCTGGACTTGTTCAAATTGATAAGGCGGCAGTAATACCGCCAAGAAACGTTTGATAACCAGATCATAAATTTTTTGCTCTTGATCGGTTAAATTGGACAGATAGACAGGTTCCTCGGTTGGTATAATCGCATGGTGATCCGATACCTTGCTATTATCGACAAACGATTTATTGCCTTTAATCGGTTTTTTCTTGATTTGATTCGTCGCCTTGGCATAGGGTCCTATGCCACAACCATCTAAACGTTCCTTCAAGGTTGGTACGATATCTGTTGAAATGTATTTGGAATCAGTTCTTGGATAGGTTAACACCTTGTGCTGCTCATACAATTTTTGCATAATCGACAAGGTTTGTTTCCCTGAAAAACCAAATATCTTATTGGCATCCCGTTGTAAATCAGTTAAATCATATAAGGTTGGCGCATAATTTTTCTTTTGTTTTCTCTCTATTTTCGTAACGGTTAAATCTTGGTTTTGTAATTTATGAAGAAGCTCTTGCGCCTGATCATGGTTAAATAGACGAGTCTCTCCATTACTTTTACGCCAAGTTAATCTTATATTGTCCTTGGTACGAGCCTTTATTTGATAAAATTTCTTCGGCTTAAATTCCTTAATCTCTTGTTCTCGCGCAGCAACCATAGCAAGCGTTGGTGTCTGCACCCGTCCACTTGATAATTGCGCATTAAATTTGGTCGTTAATGCCCTCGTAGCATTAAGTCCTACATACCAATCTGCTTCTGAACGTGCCACCGCTGAATAATAAAGGTTTTCATAGTCCTTGGCCGGTTTTAGGTTTTGAAAGCCTTGCTTAATTGCTTGGTCGGTGACGGAAGAAATCCATAGTCGCTTGACCGGTTTATGGACGCGAACTTTATCCAATATCCAACGAGCTACTAATTCCCCTTCTCTACCAGCATCCGTTGCAATAACAACGTCCTTCACATCTTTGCGGATCAACTGATTCTTGACCGTTTGGAACTGCTTACCTGTCTGCTTAATCACTACCAATTTCAAGCGGTCTGGCAGCATCGGCAGCTCTTCCAGTTTCCATGTTTTATATTTTTGATCATAAACCTCTGGATCTGCTAATGTTACTAGATGACCCAAGGCCCATGTCACGATATATTGCGAACCTTCCATAAAGCCGTTTGCTTTTTTACTGCACTTTAAAACACGGGCAATGTCTCGGCCTACGGAAGGTTTTTCTGCAATTACGACTGTTTTACTCATAATAGACAATCCTTTCTACTGCTTCCTGCTAACTACTTTACCACAAAAATGACTTTGCTAAAAACCTTACGTATGGGATTAACCGGTTGGAAAAGCGCTGATAGCTAGGATGATGAACGTATGATAGGCTCCCCTAGCTCGGTACAAAAACTGCTCTTGTTGATTTGTTGACTATTAGATCCATTCTTACGGACAAAATTTCGGAGGTTGGCGGTTTTTTGTCCGTGAGATTCATTGATATTGTATTAGTAGAGTAGACAAGTTCGAGACATGTCCACTATAATAGGGAATTTAATCAACAGGAGAGTGGGCGGAACAGATGAGAACTTATAGTTATGAATTGAAGAAAGAAGTAGTGGGGAAATATTTTGAAGGACATGCCATTCGAGACTTAGTACAAACATATGATATTAGTGATGGAAGAGTGGCTAGACGTTGGGTACAAAGAGTTCGAGAGGGAGGTTATGAAGCGCTTACAAACAAGAAGCAACCTAGTGACAAACAAAGGAAAAACCTGGAGACAAAAGCGAAAAAGAAAGAGCTAACTAAAGACGAAAAACTCGAGCGTCAGGCGCTCCAGATTGAATTATTAAAAAAGCTTTTGGAGTTGGAAAGGGGGTGAGAGAACAGAAAGAGCTACAGTTTGCTTTTATTGAAGCCAATGCCAAGGATTATCCGGTGACGGACTTAGTGGAGCTAACCGATGTATCGAGGGCAGGTTATTATAAGTGGAAAAACCGTGGAGGCGGCAGTATGCAAGCGAATCAAGATGAACAATTGTATAGCTACTTATGGAAGTTGCATCAGGAGCATCGTGGGACACTGGGGAGAAAACGAATGAAAATAGCTCTGAAGGAAACCTATGATATTCAGGCGGGAGAAATGCGTGTAGCTCGTATCATGCGACAATATGGCTTGCGTTGTAAGATTCGACAAAAGCGCTATGTGAAACGTCATGACAGCCATCATAAAGTAGCGAATATCTTGGATCGTAACTTTCATGCGGAAAAGCCAGGATGCAAATTTGCCATTGACATCACCTACTTGCCTGTCCAACAAGGGGTTAATAAATTTCTTTATTTATGCGCCATTAAGGACCTGTTTCATGATGAGGTGGTAGCTCATGCCGTGGGACCTCGTCAAGACATGGCATTGGTCTATGAGGCTTTAGAGGGCTTAAAAGAAAAAACGTTTGTGAAAGGCGCCATCCTACATAGTGATCAAGGCACACAATTCACAAACGCTGGTTATCAAATGCGTGTCCAAGAGATGGGTCTCACACCATCCATGTCCCGCAGAGGCAACTGCTGGGATAACGCATGTATTGAAAACTTCTTCAGTCACGCAAAATGTGAAATGGCCTGTTTCTTTGAAGACGCAAAGACAGCATCTGAAGTGCAATACGCGATAACCGAGTACATTCACTATTACAATCATAAACGAATCCACACCAAATTACAAACAAATCCTGTGCACTTTATCGAGCGATGGGAGGGTCAATGGGGCACAAGAGGAACAGCGAAAGCCACAGCGTAGCTGCTTGTCCTTGCCAGCTATGCCTCTTCTTAGCGATTCGCTGTGTTGGGACCCGGGACCCGACCAGCGAGAGCTTAGAAGAGATGGGTCATGGTACGCTGCATGCGCGAATCGACAGCCCTTAAAGGCTTTATTTTTCCCGATTCGACATGCCTACCTCACCACGACCCCAAATAGCTGGCAAGGATGGCGGATAAACGGCCTACGTATCATCAGGGTAAGAAAAAATGACGGACAATTTCGTTTGTCTACTTGACAGATGCATGTGCATCCATTCTTACGGACAAAACTTTGCGGTTTGCTGGTTTTTTGTCCGTGAGATTCGTTATTTGCCTTTCTCCTACTGCTTATTATGACAAGCAAGCCTTTTAGACAGTTAACTGAAACTCCTGGCTCTGCTTGTCTTTACCGTTTATTCGTATCGTTAGCCGGTGGAGACCAGCATAATGTTTTCTGGTGGTAAGATTCACAAACTTTTGCTTGCGAATGATCTCTGTTTCGCCCGGTGCAAAAAGTTTATCGGATAATTGAAAAATTTTACGGCTTTGTTTCCCATTTGCTTTGACAAAATCAATGGCATATTCAACTCGCAGCTTTTGCACTGTATCAGTCGGATTAATTACTCGAAATGAAAAAGTCAGTGTCTCTCCTAGGGTCAATTCCTCGCTTGATAAACGGAAGTCTTCCACCACCATCGCCTCCGCGTCAAGATAACCAAATAGCGATAACACCTCTGGTTTGCCTTGCTTTAGAAGAGTCCGGCTGCCATGGCGCAAAATCCAATCCGTCTCCTCCCGCTTGCCACGCCATTTTTGAACAATTGTCTGAACCAAGTCTGGATGATCCTTGGCGATATCATTGAGATTATTAGCGACGCTTTTCTGGACATACTTGGAGGAGTCTGCTTTGAGCTGTTCCAGAATAGGCAGAATGGCCGAGGGATCTTCACGGAAAAAGGTTAATGGAGCGGCCCAAGGCAATTTGGGACGGCATCCTTCACTGGCTAAACGACGCACATGCTCATTATCATGCTTCGACCACTGCCGCATCTGTGCCATCATTCTATCTGGATCATTCTTGATAAATGGTCTTACAGCAAATTCCGCACTGGAACCTTGTGTAAACATCTCTAGTGCCTGTATCGAAATCTCCCAATGATCTTGACCGAATCGTTCTACAAAATCTGGGAAAATTAAATAAGGAAAACCTGTACATTGCGGAGCTATCCCCAACAAAATAGTAATGGCCTCTGCATAGTCTGCGGGCAAATGTTCACCTATGCTCTCTGTGATCCGACGCATACGCTGTTTCAATTCAAGCGTCTCCCAATCTGTATGATAAACAGCAGCAAGAAACCCTGCTTGGTCAAAGCTTGGATAAACCTGTGTTATTTTTTCCATCAGTTGTACCAAAAAAGCATGATTATAGACCTCTTTTAATGGCTCAGATGACATTTATTTCTCACTCCACTTCCAAAAATGTTATGATAGTATATCGAATAGTCTCTACCATCATACCACGGTTAGGGTGATTATATTGTATACATGGTTAAAAAAACGAACCAAAACACAACTTATAACTGTTTGCCTTTTGTTAATCAGCTGTATTGCATCACTTATCTTTGTCTATCATAACCACGATTTTTATGATCGCACCATCGTCAAGGTAACAGATGTGACGGAAAGCAGCCAAGAAGAAACGACAGATGAATATGACAACAAAGATATTCGTGTCACACAACAAATAACGGGAGAAATCCGTAATGGCGAAGAAAAAGGCGAAACCATAGAACTGACCAATACCTATTCAGAATCCCTCGGGATTGAATATCAACTATCTGCTGGCACCGAGATTTTTTTGGCCAATGATGGCAGCTCTATTAGTGATATTAAACGGGATAAATACTTACTCTGGGCGGCATGGGCGTTCCTGCTTATATTATTGGCAGTAGGTAAATCAAGGGGAGCTCTGTCTGCGATCAGTCTGGCAGTAAATGCAATTATCCTCTCCGTTTCTTTAGATATCTACTTGCAAAATGGCAACCTGAGCCTATTTGTCATCAGCGGGATTAGCATCGTGATTTTCACCATATTATCTTTGTTGATGGCCACGGGTTTCAATGAAAAAACTTATACAGCAATTATTACAACACTAATTGGCACCTTTCTCTCGTTGCTTATTACCTATATTGCCTTGCGTGTAACAGGCGAGCAGGGGTTGCGTTATGAAGAGATGTCGTTTCTCACTCGTAATCCGTACACGGTCTTTATGGCAGGCCTGTTGATCGGCTCATTAGGGGCAGTAATGGATGTGGCAATCACGCTATCTGCCTCCATTTTCGAGATGTTTGAGAAGAATCAGCGCACCTCGATCGCCACTTTAAAAAAAGCAGGATTTGAAGTTGGAAAAGATATTATGGGAACCATGACGAATATTTTATTTTTTGTCTATATCAGTGGATCGATTCCGATGCTTTTACTCTATCTCAAAAATGAATCGCCACTAGGGTTTACCCTGACGATGAATCTATCGCTTGAATTAGCTCGGGCATTGGCTGGGGGGATTGGTATCGTGATAACCATTCCACTTGCCATCTATATCTCGATCTTCTTCATCAAAAGAAAGCAGGCGAGTCTATCATGAATGTATTAGTATTGCTAGCGATCATCCTATTTTTCTTAATGGCATGGGTTGGCGGGAAGAAAGGAATTAAGTCGTTCAGCGCCTTATTTATTAACTTTCTGATTGTGATCGCAACGGTATTGGTGATGAATGATCCTGATGCTCACCCAGTCTTGTTAACCATCGTCGCATGTGGATTGATCAGTGCCACCAGTCTCTTTTTTATCAATGAGATCAATAACAAAACCGTGCTTGCTTTTTTTGCGTCGATTGTCACGATTGTGGCGTTGTTATTCTTTATTATTCTGTTGACAGAGCAGTCAATGATACAAGGCTTTGGCGAGGAAGAATCCGAATCGCTGACTATTTTCTCTGTGCACATTGGACTTAACTTCGTTCAAATAGCGGCCTCGGTTATTATCATGAGTACGATCGGGGCCATCTTGGATACGGCCATTTCCATCACGTCACCTATGCGGGAAATCCATGATCAAAACCCAGATATTTCTAGAAAAGATCTTTTTTTGGCCGGCATTCGGATTGGTCGAGACATCTTAGGCACGAGTACCAATACGTTATTCTTCGCCTTTTTCGGCGGTTACATGGGACTAATTATTTGGTTTAAGGACTTGGATTACTCGATTGGAGATATCGTGAACGCCAAGGTGTTTAGTGATGAGATGATTACGATACTTATCTCTGGAACAGGGGTCGCAGCGGTTATACCCATTGCCGCTGCAATGAGTGCCTATTATCTGACACGAAAAAAGGTGCGCGAGGAATAGATCGATAAATGCGTAGAGAGTCTGAAATGGTACAAAAAGGAAGCAAGGATCTCCCCCCTGCTTCCTTCTATCATTATTTCGTTATGATGTCTTCCAACAATACCCTTTCACCTGTTTCATTGGACTTTGCGGCCGCTTGATTCATCACGGTAAGGTTATAGAAATCCTCTGGTTTCAGGCTTGGTTCGGCCGTTTTGTTAATAGCCTGTACCCATTGCTCCATTGGCATTGGTGCCGAAACCGGGTCTGTTACCTCTTTCCACTCTCCACCTGCGCGCAGGCGTACCGATTCATCTTCTACTATTAACGTTCCTTCTGTACCATATAACTCTAACAAGAAGGGACTGCCGCTGGACAAAAAGCTTGTTTCTAAAATACCGATCGCACCAGATTGGTAGTCTACCAATACTGCTGCATTGTCGTCCACCTCATACTGATCGCTTGTTGATTGTAATACAGCAGATAGCGATCGAGCTGGTCCTGCCAGACGATTACTTAAATAGATGCCATGGGCACCCAAATCAATTAACGCCCCGCCACCACATTGTTCTTTATCAAAGAAGTGTGGAGGTAACCAGCCTGTTGCACTGTTCTCCGATGGCACAGCCCCATTATGAGCATATCGACAACGAATAGTGGTGAGTGTACCTAAAAGACCTTCGTCTAACACCTTTTGAGCACGTAAATAGTAATCTTCTGTTAACCTTGGCAGGGAAACCATCAGCTCTACACCTGCTGCTTCAATGGCTTTCATGATTTCCTGATAGTCATCTACGGTAATCGCTAACACTTTTTCCGTAAACACATGCTTCTTATACTGCGCTGCCTTGACAATCACTTCTTTATGCATATTAGTTGGGGTATCAACGATTACTGCATCAATATCTGATTGCGACAACAACGCATCCAAATCTTCATAAAAAGGCACCGCTAATTCTTCTGCCCATTGCTTTCCTCGTCCCGGTTCTTCATCCCATACGGCGCTTATCTGGATACCATCATTTGCTTTTGCCTGTTGTGCATAATCATTGGCATGCACGTGCCATCTGCTTAATAAGGCTACATTTAACATTTTATTCCTCCACTCCTTATGTAAGTTACCTATTTATATTCGCTAACCATGAGCTAACTGTAACCCTTTTCACTCATTCTAATCTAGTATAGCAAATCCTCAAAGACTTGACTAATCATAGCATTCAAGAACGGCAAAGTAAGCAATAGCTCCAACGCTTTTATCCCCACTCTGCCACATGAGACGATTTCCTATACTGCTTATATCGTTTTCTATCCTTAGATTCTCTGTTGTTTCGGTTATGTGATAGACTTTTTTGCGAATATGACGAGATATTCAAGAGAATGCCTACTTCTATCATCGTAATCATTAATGAAGATCCTCCATAGCTAACGAATGGCAATGTAATGCCGGTTATCGGAAGCAAACCCAAGATCGCTCCTAAATTAATAATGGCTTGCATCAATAACTGAAAAGTGAGCCCAATAGCAAGTAATCTACCAAATAAATCTGGGGCACGGCGACCGATTTGTACACCTTTCATCATTAAGAATAGGTAAAAACCTACTACTATCAAAACCCCCAAAAGACCTAATTCTTCCGAGATAATCGACATGATAAAATCGGTATGCGCTTCGGGCAGATAACCAAGCTTCTGTACGCTTTGCCCTAAGCCTAGTCCCCATACGCCGCCAGTATGAATCGATATATAGGAATTCACCAGCTGATAACCAGCCCCATCTGCATCAGCAAATGGATTGGTGAAAGAAGTGAGTCTTTCCAGACGATAAGAAGATCGGACCGCAAAAAATATAAACCCTGTTACAGCGAAAGACATTAAAAACAACAGGTAACGATACCGAACCTTGGTAAAAAAAAGCAGGACACTGCAGGAACAGACAATCAGCGTTGCGGAACCTAAATCAGGTTGTACCAATATCAATCCAAAGACGACTACTAACACGATTAGAGGTGGTATTACCCCTTTACCAAAATGATTAATCAACGCCTGTTTACGGCTGTAAAAATAAGCAAAATAGATGAGCAGACTTATTTTGGCTATTTCAACAGGCTGAAATTGAAAACCGCCGAGCCCCAACCACCTTCTAGAAAAATTACGCTCGATACCTATTTGTGGAATCAGCACCAACACCAGTAAAAGGAGGGTAACGAGCAATAGTACAGGACTCAACTTCCCATATATTCGATAAGGAATACGCAACGCTAATAACAAGCATAATAAACCAACGCCCGCCCAGAATAATTGTCTATTGACATAATGGCTGGCATTGTCAAAACGTAGATAAGCATAAGGAAAACTGGCACTGTAGACCATCACTATGCCAAAAGTGAGGAACAATATAAGTACCACCAATAACGGCATATCTACCTTTCGCCATTGTCCCAATCTTCCCCCTCCTTACGTTTCCATTCCATTCTCTGAAGAAAATAGATAATTCTTCGTGCGTAAATAAATGCTTTGTACCAAACCTAATGCCAGCATATTGGTAATCAGCGCACTCCCACCATAACTAATAAACGGCAGTGCAATGCCTGTTACAGGCATTAAACCAATTGTCATACCGATATTTTGAAATACTTGAAAGGCAAACAAAGCGACAACTCCAACACAAATATAAACAGCAAAACGATCATTCGCTTTTAAGGCAATCACAATAATGCGATAAATTAATAGAAAATACAATACGATCAACAAACTGCCGCCGATAAAACCAAATTCTTCTCCAATCACGGCAAAAACAAAGTCAGTATGCGCCTCAGGAACACGTCCGCTCTGCACTTGAAAACCTTGATTGAAACCTGAACCTGTGAAATGGCCTGCCCCAATACCCAACTTGGCTTGATCTAACTGATAAGAAAAATTCATGGAGTACTCAGTAGGATCTAGCCAGCTGTTGATACGGCCTAATTGATGAGGTTTCAAAAAGGTAGAAAGGATGTCCTGATGGTTTTGAAACAAATACCACAAGAAAACCATGCCACCACTTATAAGCAAGGTCATACCAGTTAGCAGCTTATTATTCATATTGGATGTAAATATAATAGTAAAAGCTGCCACTGCAATCAAAAGAGCTGATCCCAAATCCGGCTGTACCAGAATCAATAGGAAGGGACAGGCAATTAAAAGCAGCGCTTTGCCTATCACTGGAAGGCTTTGAAGAAATGACATTTTCTCTGCGCCTGCCTTTTGAAAAATAGCTGCCAAATAAATAACAAGGATGATCTTCATTAATTCAGAAGGCTGCAACTCCATAAACCCAAGATTGATCCACCTTTGTGATCCATTACGCTCTATACCAAAGAAACGGACAAACAATAGTAAGGCAAGGCCTGCCAAGTATAAATAAAGTGCCCACTTTTCTAACAACTCATAGTCAAATTGGGCGACAGCCAACATCAAGACACCGCTAATGACATACCAAATCAATTGCCTGCTTGCAAAATAAAAAGACTCTCCCCCAGTATACTGTCCCGTACCGCTATATACAGCCGTGACACTAATGAGGAACAACCCAATTAAAATCATCCATATGATGTAATCTCCTGCCGGCTTTTTAAGCATCGTTTTCCCTCACTATTTCACAGATATCGATTGCAGCACATATTGAATCACTAATGCATCATCTAGATATCCGACTGGAATTAAATAGTCAGGGAGAATGTCTATCGATGTAATAAAATAAAACAGGGCGCTACCCATTAATAACAGCTCACTTCTGGGCCTTTTCCCCTCTTTAAATGCAATATACATAGATTCCAGTTGCTCGACCATAGGCCCCTGCCCCTGTATGGATGATAGTTTTTCTTTAAATTGCTGCAATATTTTTGTTTTCCCTTGTGGTGTATTACTTTTTTGTTGATACTCGGTGATGGTATCTTTCAGGCGCTCTTCAGAAATATCCTCTACTGGTAATTTCATATCATAAATAATCCCACGTACATGCGCTAAAGAAATAAACGCCTCTTCTGGTTTTTTCTCAACCAAATCCGTTAAAGGCAGATCCAAAACAGCAGCTATCGATTGAAGATGCTGCAATGTCGCTTGACGTTTTCCATTGATAATACGAGAGATGGTAGACACGTTAATATTAGTTTGCTTTGCGAGCTGACGCATACTGATATTTTGCTCCGCCAATGTTTGTCTGATAACCGTTTGATAGGTTTCCTTCATCCGGCTTCCTCCTTTTTTACGAATAGCTCCATCTTATCTAGGTGTTGACAATATGTCAACACCTAGTAATAAAAAACACTCCGTTTGGTAAATGTATAACCAAACGGAGCATCTGTTTTAACCTTTGACTGAGCCTGCTGCCAATCCTTTGACAAAATATTTTTGTAAGAACAAAAATAACAATGCCATCGGAAGGGTTGCAATAATAGCAGCAGCTGCTACTAGATTTAAATTATTCGCATTTTCCCCGAAGAAGCTGGACAAAGCTACCGTCATCGTCTGTACGGATTTATCCTGCAGGAAGAAGATCGCGAACTGATAATCGTTCCAAATATAAACACAAGCAATGATTAGAATCGAGAATATAATTGGTATAAACACGACATACTTTTTTGCTGGTATGACTTCATTCCTTGTCCATCACAGCAATTAAAACGCATTCATTAATGTTTATTCGATTTTTTGTTAGACAGTTGAAATAGCAGAATACCCTTTGTACCGTAGCTATCATCTCTTATACAATGTCTATCATCCTCTTAAACAAAGAGTTTTCTCATTTGCTTCTGAATAACACGGAATAAATAAAATACAACTCTTCAACCTCCTTACATCAGAAGTACACAAGTGCAGACAATTTAAGATTCAAGAGAGGCATCATTTCAGCAAGTATAAATTAGACTTTCATATATACACATCAAAAACCACTATATCGATTGTTCGAGATAGTGGTTTTATTATTTGGTAGCGACGTTTCTTGCACCGCAACTCTCCCTTACAACTAGATGGGTAGGGACTGTTACTTTTAAAGGAATACTTCTTCCTTTCAATCGATCCATCAAGAGCTTTACAGCTGTAATCCCCATTTCTTCAATAGGTACGTGTACCGAAGTTAATGGACAACTAGCAAATTGAGCTAATTCTACATCATCAAAACTTACTATCCTAACATCGTTCGGAACACTCAGCTTCGCTTCTCTAAGCGCGCTTAATGCTCCAACAGCCATTCGATCACTAGCAACAAAATAGGCATCAGGCATATTCCCTTGTACAATGGCTTCTTTCATTAAACGATAACCATCTACCATAGTAAAATAACCTAGGTGTACATTTTTTTCATTATATTTACCCGTTTCCTTCATCTTTTCTACGAACGTTGCATATCGATCATCTTTCGCAAATTGTCTTTCTTGACCATCCCTGTATTCTACAATATAACCACCCAAAAAACCGATAGTCTCAGCACCATTTTGCAAAAGGTGTTCCAAGGCCAAATTAGTGGATTTTCGAAAATCGAGCACCACCGCATCATACTGACTTTCGTCTGGTGAATAATCAACATAAACTACATGTTCAACCTTGTTTTTTAATGAAACAACCAAACTAGGATCTACCTGTCCTATCATAATAAGACCATCTAAATGCTGACTTAGCTGATCAGGAGTAAAATTATCAGCTCTGTATATAACAGTTGTCCTCATGCCCATTTTAATACATTGGTTCTCTATCCCTTTTCTTAATGCCAGAAAATAAGGATCATTTAACTCCTCTTCAAGCGATTGACATACAAAAACACCCACTTGATATGACTTGTTATCCTTTACTGCTTCTTGTTTTCGAAGTTGAACCGTTTTATAATTCAAGTTTCTTGCTGTGGACATAATACGTTGACGTGTTTCATCCGTCACCGATAGAGTATGGTCATTGTTCAGTACCCTAGATACCGTTGTAGGAGATACATTGGCCTTTAGCGCAATATCTTTTATCGTTGTCATATTTTTTGTTCTCCTTTCTAAATACATACTCCACCATTTATTTTATTCATATGATTATGTATCCCCATAGAGCAAGGGATTAATAATTTGCACGAAGTTTATGCATTTTTTGTCTTTCTGCTACTCTATTAAAGACAAATAAACAGGTTCGCATGATGATATAAGCGATTAAACTACCTGAAAAAAAGAATATAGCATTTGGCAGGACAAACAGAAAAGCTATGGTGAGCGTTATACAAATGAGCAGCCCTAAGTTTATTAATGGATGAGTAGACATTAGATAGAAAGAATATTTAAAGACTTCTTTTAAAGAGATCTGATAATGTACATACACCGGGATAACATATAATAACGTAAGCCCTACAACGATCATAACCATTGTCAATGGAAATTTAATCAAATCATGAAAGGAATTTTGATAAAAAGACATGTATTGAATATTAACATAGAATAAAAAGAGGGTGACTGTTATGGTTAAACCTAATACATTACTTTTTATGAATTCTTTTTTGTAAATAGTATAAAACATCTTTATATTCCACTCATCTATATTCCCCATAAGCCATTTCCGTAAAATGATAAACATTGTTACAGTTGCAGGAAAAACACCAAAGATAACCGCCCCCAATAGAGAGAAACCAAGCCAAAGAATATTGAGATAAGCAATTTTAGCAATCCATTCCATTCCGTTCATCATATTCTTCATTTTTATTATAACACCTCTTTATTTTTGATGATACTATTAGAGCATTAATCAGGTATATTTTCACATATCTTTTGTTCTATTACTTGATTACAAGCCCTGCAGTAGAGTAAACTACTGCAGGTTACTGAAATAATTATAGGTCATTTTTTAATATTACCCTTTAATCCCTGTTAAAGTAATACCTTCAATAATATGTCGTTGTGCAAACAGGTAAACTATAATGACTGGCACTATGGAAATAGTCGCACCCGCCATCATATACGCCCAGTTCGTAACATATAAACCTTTAAAATTATTTAGTAATAATGGTACTGTAAAATTCTCTGGTGTGGACAAATAGATTAATGCATCGATAAAGTTATTATATGTCTGCATAAAGATAAAAATAGACATAGCAGCTAATGCAGGTCGAATCAATGGTAATATTACACTCCAGTAGACTCTAGCTGGATTTGCCCCATCCATAATAGCCGCTTCCTCTAACTCTTTTGGTATCCCTCGGATAAACTGTCGTAATAAAAACACAGCAAATGCATTAAACAAGGCTCCCGGTATAATAAGAGGCAAGTGGGTGTCTAACCAACCTAACCAGTCCATAATTAAGTATAATGGGATCATAGTTACCTGTTTTGGGATCATCATCGTTGCTAAGAATAAAATAAACAAGAATCCCGAACCTTTAAATCTTAATTTAGCAAATGCGTACGCTGCCATGGAACCAGTAAATATCTGCCCTATAACAGCAATAGCCGTAATATAAAAACTGTTCCAATAGGCTCGCCCAAATGGCATCGCTTGAAAAGAATCAATATAATTTTGCCAAACAACTGGATCCGGAATCCACACCGGCGGAATAGCAAAAATCTGAGTCATATCCTTCAGAGAACTTCCGATCGTCCATAAAAATGGAAAGACCATTAGAAAGGAGCCTATAATTAAGAAAATATGCAAAAAAACTCTTCCGTACGTCAACTTAGTCTTCATAATACACCCACCTTTTCTGCAATGTAAACTGAATCAAAGTGATAATTAAAATAACCACAAACAGTATCATCGCAGCTGCTGAACTCATTCCAAATTGAAAGTCAACAAAGGCATTTTGATATATATGATATACCATTGTATAACTTGCCTTGCCTGGTCCACCTTGTGTAAGTACGAATGCCTGATCAAACACTTGAAAAGAACCTATAAGCGCCATTATCGCTAAAAAAAAGGTGGTCGGAGATAACATAGGCAATGTAATTTTATAAAACTGTTGAAACTTTGATGCTCCATCAATTTCCGCTGCTTCATAATAAGATTTTGATATTCCTTGTAAACCAGCTAGAAAAATAACCATATTATAACCTAATTGCCACCAAATACTTAGTACAGCGATTGAAATCATAACAAGACTTGTATTTGTTAGCCAATTCGGCCCTTCAACACCAATCATCGCAAGCATTTGATTCAAAATACCAATATCACCATTCAGAATCCACATCCATATTACTGAAATGGACACGGAACTAGTAACCACTGGCATAAAGAAAAACAAACGATAAAGTTCTTTTCCCTTTATTTTATTCAAAGCCACCGCAAGAACTAGCGATAACAATAATCCCACTGGTACTGTTAAAATCGTATATAAAATAGTATTATAGGTAGCCGTCCAAAAGTCTGATTGGCTCAATTGATTAACATAGTTGCTAATCCCTACAAAAGTCCTCTGACTAAAACCATCCCATTTCATAAAGCTTATAACAAATGCAGAAATCAATGGTATAATGGCAAATGCAATTAAACCGAGCAATTGTGGTGTCAAAAAAAGGAGTGACCATTTTGCATTATTTTTTTGCACGTTCACTTCCACCCTTCATTTATTTAGTATAAACATAGGGTAAGTGAAATCACTCACCCTATTTGCACAATTATTCTCCATTCTGATATTCTGCTATCATTTCTTTCCCGATTTGATCAATTTGTTCTACAGTCGTATCTAAATCTTCTTGCCCTAAGAATAATAGATCTAATGTATCGTTGATTTGTTCATCTAAACCAGGTACAACCGTCCGCTCCACAACACCGACATCCCTAACATCCAATAAATAATTAGAATGTTCTGGGACTTCAACACCTTCAATAATATCATCTGCGGTTGTTACAGACGGAACAGCATTTCCTCCTTCTTCCAATCGATCTCTTTGTCCTTGTTCAGAGACATAATAGGATAGGAATTTTTGAGCTTCTTCCACATTGTCTGAATGTTCTCCAATCGCCATGTAGGCTGCCGCAATTCCACCCATTTCTAATTCCTCGCCTGTATTTGTTGGCCATGGGATATAGTCAAAATCAAAGCTATCATTATCACTAAACATTGGCGTTAACCATCTGCCAGCTGCTATAAATGCCGTTTGGTTTGACATAAACATCGCATCTGGTCCTTGTCCTTCGGGAAGTGAGCCTGCATATGTGAAGTTACCATCAGCAATGTTGTCTGCAATATACCCAAGGGCTTCTTGTGCTTCTTGGTTTTCACCTAAAATCATGTTGTCTTCTTCGTCATATACTCTCCCACCATTAGACCACATCCAGCTATAATAGTGTAATTGTCCATTCTCAGCTACAAAACCATAATTCCCTGCTTCAGTCACTTGTTCATTTAATTGTTGGAAATTTTCCCAATCCCATTCCCCAGCTTCATACAACTTTTGAGGTTCATTTGGATCGATTCCAGACTCCTCCAAAACATTTTTGTTATAATAGATTAACATCGGATTCGAGTCAACAGGTACACCATATAAACCATCCTCTTGCTGTGCATCACCCCAAAGCCCTTCCGCAAACTCGTCTTTCTGTACGTAACTATCCTCTAACTCTAAAAATTCTCCTAATTCAACCAGTCGATCTGTTTGAGCTAACTGTCCCATGTATTCTGCACCTACATAAAACAAATCTGGCGCCTGACTACCTTGCAGTTGAGTAAATAATTGTTGTCTATACGTATCACCTGGAGCAGGAATCAGTTCTACCGATACGTGAGGATTTTCCTCCATGTAAGCATCTACTGCTTTTTGGTATATTTCTTGTTCCTGAGGATTTCCGTATGCTGTCATCGTTAATTCTACATTTTCATCCTCACCTGCTCCCCCATCTCCATTTGAATCATTAGAGCAAGCCACAATAATGATTAATAAAAAACTTAGTACAAGCAACATCGATATTTTCTTCATAACCCTTCTCCTTTTCAGTAAATTATTTACTTGAAAAAATCATTTAAAATTCGGAATTCCTTAATAAATTTAAAAAAGGCCTTGTATTTCAGATCTTTTAACATGTTATCACACTGTGAATCCGCTTGCAACTAAATTTTACTGAATTTAATATATTTTTTTAGTGATATTACACTTATAATAAATAGATATTATATGTTTTGTTCTATTATACTTTTTTTAATTACTGAAAATTTACTGAAATAAAGATATTCTTCTTCTCTCACTTTATTTTTTTGATTACTTAAGTCTGTTGTAGTCACTGATTTTTTAAATTTCCCATTAAAAAAATCGAGAGGAGCTGTCTTTAGGGCTCTTCTCTCGATTAAAGATTTTTGCTTCTTGCCTGATGAAAACCACAACTTTCTCGAATCACCAATCTTGTGGGCACAATTACTTTTAACGGTATTTCCCTTCCCTCGATCCGATCGATCAGCAATTTGACACCTGTCGCCCCCATTGTCTCGATTGGGACGTGAATCGTAGTAAGTGGAGAACTTGCAAACTGGGCTGCCTTTACATCATCAAAACTAACGATAGCCACATCATCTGGAACGGCAACATTTTCTTCTCTAAGGGCTCTCAACGCGCCAATTGCCATGGGATCACTTGCAATAAAATAAGCCTCTGCCATATTCCCTTTAGCAATAGCTTCCTTCATTAATCGATAACCATCTGACATGGTAAAATCTCCTGCATGCACGTGTTTCTTTTTATATTTCCCTACTTCTTTCATTTTCTCAATAAATGCCGTATGACGCTCGTCTTTACTTATTTGTTTGCTCTGTCCATCGATAAATTCGAAGGTATAACCGCCAATGAATCCAACGGTTTTAGCGCCTAATTGAAGTAGATGCTCGATTGCTAAGTTGGTTGATTTTTCAAAGTCAACCATTACCGAGTCATACTGATTCTCATCTGGTGAATAGTCTACATACACCACATGCTTTACTTTTTCTTGCAAAGTGGGCAGCAAGGCTGGATCCACCTTACCAATTAAAATCATTCCGTCTAACCGCTGATATAGTTGAGATGGCGTGAAATTACGCAGTCGGTATATCTCGGTTGTTTCTATCCCATTTTTTAAACATTGCTTTTCTACTCCCTTTCTTAAAGTTAAGAAATAAGGGTCATCCCACTCTTCTTCTAGTGACTGACAGACAACAATCCCAACCCGGTAGGATCGCTTGCTGGCGATGGTTCCCTTTTTTCGTAATTTGAGGGTTTTATAATTCAACCCTTCTGCTATCGTAATGATGCGTTGGCGTGTTTCTGTTGCGACAGAGAGGGTTAAGTCATTATTTAATACCCTTGATACAGTGGCAGGAGAGACATTCGCCTTTGCCGCTATGTCTTTTATCGTTGCCATATTTTATCCACCTTTTTTTATAGTAACTCGCCATCATTGCCATCTATCTAATTATCTTACCTCATGGTGTATAATTCTCCTGCAATCGAAGCAGTTCTTGTTTTTCTGCTACCTTGTTAAACACATACAAACATGTTCGCATCGTAATATAGGCCGTTAAGCTTCCAGAAAAAAAGAGGATAGCATACGGTAAAATAAACATACACAACAGCATAATAGCCAAGCTGATTAGCATTCCTATATTTGCCAACGGATGGCTCAGCATTAAATAGAAGGCATATTTACATACTTCTTTTAACGAGACTTGATAATGTACATACACCGGAATGACATATAACATCATTAAACCAATGACGATCATCACTGTAAGCAGCGGCCATTTAATCATCCCGTGAAATCCACTATGATAATAGGACATATATTGAATGTTGACATAACACAGAAAGGAAACGGCCAGAAAAATAAGACCTATGACATTGCTTTTCACAAACTCTTTCTTATAGATTGAATAAAACATTCGGAAGTCCCATTCTTGTATATTTCCTAATAACCAACGCCTAATAATCGTAAACATGGCTACCGTCGCCGGAAATAAACCAAAGACAACCAAACCTAGTATGGTGAAAATAAGCCATAACACGTTCAAATAGGCCATCCTAGTAATCCATTCCATCCCGTTCATTACGCTTTTCACACTAGCACCTCTTTTCCTTGACGGACCACCTGCAGCAACCGTAGATTGCTGCAGGTTCGTTTTAGACTAACCTTTTATACCCGTTAAGGTAATCCCTTCAATAATATACCGCTGGGCAAATAAATAGACGATAATCACCGGTACAATCGAAATAGTCGCTCCCGCCATCATATATGACCAGTTGGTCACGTATAAACCTTTAAAATTGTTCAGTAAAAGCGGAACCGTAAAATTAGTCGGTGTAGATAAATAGATTAAGGCATCAATAAAATTATTATAGGTCTGCATAAAGATAAAAATAGACATCGCAGCAAGCGCTGGTCGAATTAATGGCAGGATCACACTCCAATATATTCTGATTGGATTGGCTCCATCCATTATCGCCGCTTCCTCTAATTCTTTAGGGATACCTCGGATAAATTGACGCAGCAAGAATACAGCAAAGGCATTAAATAAGGCACCTGGAATAATTAATGGCAAATGCGTATCTAACCATCCTAACCAATCCATAATTAAATATAATGGAATCATGGTTACTTGTTTCGGGATCATCATCGTTGCCAGGAATAAAATAAACAGGACACCAGAACCTTTAAACCTTAACTTCGCAAAGGCGTAGGCCGCCATGGAGCCTGTGAATATCTGTCCTACCACGGCAATCGTTGTAATATAAAAGCTATTCCAATAGGCACGCCCAAACGGCATGGCTTGAAAGGAATCAATATAATTTTGCCAAACGACTGGGTTGGGAATCCACACCGGTGGAATCGCAAAAATTTGCGTCATATCCTTCAACGAGCTACCGATCGTCCAGAGAAAAGGGAAGACCATCAGAAAGGAGCCAATAATTAAGACAATATGCAACAATACTTTTCCAAACGATAACTTAGTCTTCATAGTATACCCACCTTTTCTGCAGTGTGAACTGTATCAAGGTAATGATCAAAATAACCACGAACAAAACCATAGCAGCAGCCGAACTCATCCCAAATTGAAAATCGATAAAGGCATTTTGGTAAATATGATATACCATCGTATAACTTGCTTTACCTGGCCCTCCCTGTGTTAAAACAAAGGCTTGGTCAAACACTTGGAACGAGCCAATCAGCGCCATAATCGTTAAAAAAAAGGTAGTTGGCGACAACATAGGAAGCGTAATCTTATAGAATTGTTGAAACTTGGAAGCCCCATCGATTTCAGCAGCCTCGTAGTATGTTTTCGATATTCCTTGCAACCCAGCTAAGAAAATGACCATATTATAACCCAATTGCCACCAGATACTTAAGATCGCAATCGAGATCATCACAATACTGGTATTGGTTAACCAGTTCGGTCCGTCTATACCAATCGCCGCAAGCATTTGATTTAAAATACCAATATCACCATTTAAAATCCACATCCAAATGACGGCGATAGATACGGAACTAGTGACTACTGGCATAAAGAAAAATAAACGATAGAATTCTTTCCCTTTTATCTTATTCAAGGCAATCGCAAGTATAAGCGATAACAGCAACCCTACCGGCACCGTTAGAATGGTATATAAAATCGTATTATAAGTAGCCGTCCAAAAATCAGATTGGGTCAGTTGGTTGATATAATTACTGATTCCTACAAACGTTCGTTGGCCAAAGCCATCCCACTTCATAAAGCTTAAAACAAAGGCAGAGATCAATGGAATAATGGCAAAGGCGAGTAAACCAAGCAATTGTGGCGTTAAAAACAGGAGTCCCCATTTTGCATTTTGTTTCTGCACGTTTCCTTCCACCCTTCTTTCCGTAGTATAGGGAAAGGGCAAGCCATTGCACTCACCCTTTTCACGATCGTTTACTCTTCGTTACGATATTCTTCGATCATATCTTTGCCTACTTGATCAATCTCTGCTACTGCTGCATCCAGTTCTTCTTCCCCTAGGTATAATAAATCTAAAATACTATTTATTTCTTCATCTAAGCCCGGAATAGTTGTCTGTTTATCTTCCACCATGCCAATATTTCTCACATCTACTAAATAACTCGAGTGTTCTGGGATATCAGCCTGCTCTACAATATCATCGGCAGCTTCTACAGAAGGTACCGCATTCCCCCCATCTGTCAATCGGGCACGCTGACCATCCTCTGAGGTATAAAAGGACAAGAATTTTATGGCCTCATCTACGTGATCCGAATGCTCCCCTACCGACAGATAAGCAGTAGCAATACCTGCTGTTTCCGTTTGCTCACCAGTATTGGTCGGCCAAGGAATATAATCAAATTCTAATGCTTCATTCTCACTAAACATCGGCGTCAGCCATCTGCCCGCTGCTACAAATGCCGTTTGATTGGACATAAACATCGCGTCTGGTCCTTGCCCTTCCGGTAACGCTCCTGCATAGGTGAAATTACCAGCCGCAATATTTTCACTTACATAACCAAACGCCTCTTGCGCCTCTGGATTATCTGCTAAAATCATATTCGTGTCTTCATCATACATATTACCGCCATTTGTCCAAATCCAGCTAAAATTGTGCATCGCACTATTTTCAGCGACAAAACCATACTTTCCGCTCTGTGCTACCTGCTCACTCAGCTGTGAAAAATGCTCCCAATCCCAGTCTCCGGCTTCGAATAGCTTTTGCGGTTCTTCTGGATCGATACCGGCTTCCTCTAGCACGTTCTTATTATAGTAGATCAGCATTGGATTGGAATCGACGGCCGTACCATAAATACCATCATCGTTCCTCGCAGGTCCCCAAAGTCCTTCTGCAAATTCATCTGGTGCCACATAGCTGTCATCTGATTCTAGAAATTCTGTCAATTCTACAATTCTTCCTGTTTTGATTAATTGCGCCATATATTCTGCCCCTACATAGAACAAATCGGTTGCCTGACTTCCTTGTAGTTGAGTAAATAACTGCTGGCGATAGGTATCACCTGGAGCAGGGATTAGTTCGACTGACACATCTGGATTCTCCTCCATATAGGCATCCAATGCCCTTTGGTATACCTTTTGTTCTGCAGGATTTCCCCACGCTGTCATGGTCAGTTTTACATCAGCATCTGGATTCCCACCACCTGAACCACCATCCCCACTACCTGAGTCATTGGAGCATGCAGAAAGGAAGATAAACACGAAACCAAGTAACATGATCGTAACGAATCTTACTCTTTTCATTTTTTGTTTCCCCCTCTTGTTTTAGTAAACAAACCTTGTCAAACTCCTGAAGCCTAAACACAATAAACGGATAAACGTAAGCCACTAATAGGAACAATCCCTCTCGATGAATGCGTTTACAATATACATATTTTTAAAAAACTAAAACATGCACATAAATTAAGTAAATGTATTAGTTAGAATGAATGTTTGATACGCTGCCGCCTTCCTCGTGATAGGCATTATATGCACAAAACTAGGAGTCGTGATGATTTTGCATTCAGAAAACGATAAGATCATACCACATAAATTCTTAGTCTGATTACAGCTATGATGGCAAATAATTCTTGCAGCACCTCATCACTTAGCCATTCATATAAATCCTACACCTCCTAATTTACTCAAAATGTCATCCGGTTATCATTCTGATTATTCTTTTACCTATGAACAAAATATTTAGTAAATTTATGTAATATGATACTTATTAGTTTATTTAATATGCTAATAAGTACTAAAATTAAATTAAAAAATTACTAATAGTTCTATTAATGTTATATAATATACCGAGAATGTAGAAGATAGAATGGTAAGATTTTTATAAAAAGAGCCGTTACGAGCCTATAAACCGAGTAGGCGTCGCCATTACTGGCCACGCCTCTCACAGATCCACACGTGCGGTCCTACGCATGTGGCTCCTCCCATATATCCCTCTTAGAGATAACGTTCATCATAAACAGTTACTAAATTAACGAGACCTAGCTTGTGAAAGAATTCGTTATCTAACGCTGCGTGAACCATGGGACTCTTCGAACTTCGCCAAGCAAACATTCGAATCCCTCTAAGGTTTTCTTCTCTCCATCCTTTCTTTCTCAAGAGACGGTGGAGACTTTTTACGTGTCGCCAACTCCTTAGCTGTACCATCCGTAATCTTCTTCTCACCCAACTATCCCATTCTCTAAAGGACGACTTCACACTCCCATATCGGAAATAATTCGCCCAGCCTCTTAAATAGGGATTCAGTTGTTCTTGGATAAGGGTCTGAATGTCCACGGTTTGGTTCTTTCTCGTGATGGCTTTGACCCTTTCTTTGAACTTCTTCACTTTCTTTGGGTCTATTCGGCGAATGGTACGTATGAACTCATAGCCAAGAAAGGTAAATGGCTCTTCCCACGCATACACAACCTTGGTTTTCTCTTGATTCACGGTAAGTCCTAGATCTTCTTCCAGAAATCTTGTGACATTTCTTCTTACTCTTTCCGCACCCTTCTGACTTTTACACAAGATGATAAAATCATCCGCAAAGCGAACGATTCGATGGCCTCGAGCTACCATCAACTCATCTAATTGGTGAAGATAAATATTAGCAATTAATGGACTGATGACACCACCTTGTGGCGCCCCTTGTCGCGTCTCTTGATAGTGATCTCCTTCCATCACACCCGCACACAGGAATTGGTAGATCAGTTGAATGACCGATCCGTCGGTCACTCGTTTCCTGATTTGTTGTTCCAACTTATCATGCGGAATGGTATCAAAGTAAGATTGTAGGTCCGCGTCCATGACATAGTAATATCCCGCTTGGAGATGTTCAGTAACCTTATCTAACGCCATGTGGGCACTGATCCCTGGTCGGAATCCATAACTGACAGATAGAAAGTCTCCTTCAAAGATAGGCTCCAATACTTGGCATAACGCTGTCTGTACCACCCGGTCTTCTACCGTTGGAATCCCTAACGGACGCCATTTCCCATTGTCTTTCTCGATCCATTCTCGCCGCACGGGCTTAGCACGATACGTTTTGTCTTTCAACTGTTGTTGGAGCACTTCTAGATGGTGTTCCAAGTCTTGTTCATAGACGTCGATCGTTACCTTATCCACTCCCGGTGCGCCTTGGTTGTACTTCACCTGGTCAAAAGCTTGCTTCAAGTTGCTTCGCTTATATACTTTGTCATACAAGCTATACCATATCCGTTTCTTCATCTGTTTATTCCCCTTACGTCTCTGCTTTCTTGCTTCCCCGGTTACTGTTTCTCCTTGGGAAAGAGCGAATTTCCAAGGTTCTTAGCTCGTCGCAATACCTCTTCTTCCCTCTTTCGGCGGTAGACGGTGTACCCGTTTGTTCCACCCTGGCTTCCGTCGATTCTTGACGCGTATCCAGCTTCTGTCTACTTCCACAGTCCTAAGCAAACCTACTCACAAAATGCTTCTATGGGTCACGCCCTTCACACCACTTTCTCTTCTTTTGAAAGAGACGTCGCAACGATATCTTCGTACCGTTTCACTTATGTGCTGTCCTCGCTCCTGTTACCAGTAGGTCTTCGGCATAAGCTTCTTCACTACTATGGCGATCTCTGACTTCTTCCTCCTCGTCTTGCGTCCTCGGTTTACCCTTGCGACGACAATACCTGCCTATACAGGAAGAAAGAAGATCTCAATGGGTCACATCATACCCTTTCCCTCTAGCACAGCCCTCCTAACATGTCGAGATTGCCAGCTATTTGGACTTCCTGTTGTTTTGCACAGTCATCCTTCTCTCATGCCATCGTGGGATTCCAGCTCTGGTCAGAGGTTTGCTTTCATGTCCTCCGCACGCTACTTCACAGTACGCGCACTACATGTCAGCTAATGCTTTCCGGCTGGGCGGCGCATTCGGGACTTTCACCCTTTAGTGGTATGTGCTGCCACTCGCGAAAAAACAGCCGACAGATCCAATCATCTGCCGGCTGTTTTTATCATAGACCGATTCATTTATTATTTATACTCTGGCAACCAATTGACAAGTTTCTCTTTCAAAATCATGCACGTTTCAAGGGTTATTCAGCGTTGAATCGTGTTGGCCGCAATTACGTAATATTATTTTTTCAGGTTTTCTAATTTCAAATGTAATTCGTAGATCCATATTAACGCTTGCTTCCCAAATATCAGGATTTTGATAACCTTTCATCTTTTTAATCCTGAGTGAAGGGTGGGAGAAATTATCTGCCATTAATTCTAACGTATCTTGGATTTTTATTTGAGCTTTTGTATCCATCTTTTTGTATTTTCTAACAAAAGACTTTGTGAAATAGAGCTCCATCTATTTATCCTCGTTCACCCATGAATCCGCCTCGTCACTATCTAACCATTTTATAGCTTCTTCTGGGTTTTTAAAAGATTTCACACGTTTTGCTTTAATATCTTCATCGGCTTCACGCTCACCTTTTTGCCATTCTTCCGTCCAAAACCATGCCTGATCTCTTTCAATGGTTATGACTGGAATTAATACAATACGACCATTTTCAATCGCTACTTCAAGTTGTTCTCCTTCTTTTAATTGTAGCTGTTCGATTACATCAGTGGGGATTGTTACTTGATTCTTTCCACGTAAACGTACACTTTTTCCAGGCATAGTATCCCTGCTTTCCGTTATACTTACCATGATTATATCCAACCTCCCATTAATATATTCATAAATTCTTACTTTGTTACTTTTATTTTAGCACTTTATTTGCCCTCTGTCATCAAGTAAAACTATGCTAAACTAATATACAAAAAACAGCTGGAAGATCCAATTATCCACCAGCTGTCTTTCATATATTCGCTCATTATTTGTACGTTGGCAACCAATCCCCATGTTCCTCAATCAAATCATCACATAAGGCAACAATATCGTCTAATGATAGCTCGGCTGCTGTGTGCGGATCGAGCATAGCTGCTTGATAAATCTTTTCTTTCTTTTGCGTCAAGGCCGCTTCAATCGTTAACAATTGGGTATTAATATTGGTTCGATTTAAGGCAGCAAGCTGTTCTGGCAAATCACCTACATACGTAGGTGTTACCCCGCTTGCATCAACCAGACACGGTACTTCTACGACAGCATTTTCTGGCAGGTTACTAATCAATCTGCCCGTATTTAAGACATTTCCGCCAATCTTAAACGGTTTATTGGTCTCCATTGCTTCAATAATGTAGGAGCCGTATTCGTGCGAACGCTCATGAGTCAAATTCTGATCATTAACTAAATCATCGCGCATTTGCTTCCAGCGCTCAATCTGATTGACACAACGTCTTGGATATTCATCTAGTGGAATATTATAACGATCGATTAATTCTGGATATTGACTTTTAATAAAGTATGGATGGTATTCTGCATTATGTTCGGATGATTCTGTGACATAGTAACCGAATTTATCCATCAATTCAAAGCGCACCATATCATCATGCTTTTCTTTTTGTTTTTCTTTGGCGCGTTTTTTGATTTCTGGGTATAGATCTTCTCCATCACGAGTGATCTCTAACAGCCAAGCCATATGATTAATACCGGCAATCTTCCATTGCACGTTATCTTTCGGCATTTCTAGTGATTCAAGTAAATGACTGGCACATACCTGTACACTGTGGCATAGTCCTACAGTTTTGATCCCTTCTTGCAACATAACATTGGTCAAAACTGCCATCGGATTGGTATAGTTCAAGAACCAGGCATCTGGGCAGACCTCTTTCATATCACGAGCAAATTCTCGCATCACCGGGATGGTACGAAGATTACGGAAAATTCCTCCTATCCCCAATGTATCCGCAATCGTTTGGCGTAAACCATATTTCTTTGGCACTTCAAAATCGGTAATCGTACAAGGATCATACCCGCCAACCTGAATGGCATTAATGACATATTTTGCTCCGCGCAAAGCCTCTTTACGATCTGTGTACGCCTTCACGGTTACCGTAGCATTCATGCTTTCTTTCAAATTATTCAGCATCATTTCAGAATCATTCAAGCGCTCATGGTCAATATCAAATAAGGCAAACTCAAAATCTTGCAAGGCGTCGACCGTCATACAGTCCCCTAGCACATTTTTGGCAAACACCGTACTTCCTGCTCCTAAAAAAGTGATCTTAGACATAAAATATCCTCCTTTGAATCGTATTAAATTGCTATTGCTTATTCCCATCATAATCCGTTAATGAATTGGTTTCAATCGTAAATATTTTTGAAAAGGGTAATATATTGCTCTTTAGCCTTAGTCAATAAACAAACGATCAACAGGCATCACCGATTTATCACGGCGATAATGACTCGGTGTACTGCCAATTAATTGCTTGAACACTTTACTAAAATAATTTCCTGTTGTATAACCAACTTCTTGGGCAATTTGTTCCACTGTTTTATGGTCATCCATTAATAAATCAAGGGCATGCTGAATGCGGATTTTCGTCAAATATTGAACTGGTGTTTCCTTGACTGAATTAACAAACAGGCGGGTAAAGTGGTACTTCGACAGACCAGACACGGAAACCATATCGTCTAAGGTCAAATCCTCGGGGTAATGCCGTTCGATATATTGCTTTGCTTGTTGAATAGCAATCGGGATATCTCTGACTTGCTGTTCTCCATATTCCAAATACTCTAAGCATTCCATCAGAAAGGAATAGGCATACGATGAGGCCTCATAGCCATGGTTGATCCCCGTTGTTTCAATTTTTTCCAATGTCCGCCATATATGCCTGATCGGTCGAGCTTGCGTTGACATATGAAACAGATGCCCATGTTTTTCTGTCATTTGTTGAAACAGAGTGAGCGCCTCTCTCCCATACATCGTAAAATAAATAAACTCCCAATTTTCTGAAGTATCCGGAAGGTAATAACAATGATCACTTGGTATGTAGACAAAAAATGCCTTTCCCTTGGACAGCTTATGGACAGTATCACCAATACGGATGGCACCTTCCCCGTTTAAGGTATATTGAAAGACAATTCGTCCGTCTTCGCCCCTTTGCAAACCATTCCATTGATAACTGGAATCTGCACGATTTTCACGACCAATCGCATGTAGACCAGCTACTCGTTCTTGATACGCTCCCTTAAAGCGAAACCCATATGTATTATGTCTTGAATACGATGGCAAAACGACCCTCCTCCTTTTCTTAGTACATTTTTTCTTCATTATAACATTGATCGTCCTATAACTGGCTGAAAGACATCCACTATTTTAACGAGCCAATGACCTCTTTCAACACCGTATTGATAAAATTATCGGCCCCCTTGATTGACTTCCTATCGCAAATCCCTTAAGCTTGCTTTATATACGAAAGATGGAGGAATTGTGATATATGTTACAAGCTACCAATGTTAGTCTACGCTTTGGAGATAAAAAACTGTTTGAAGATGTGAATATTAAATTCACAGCGGGTAATTGCTATGGGTTAATCGGAGCTAATGGGGCAGGTAAATCAACCTTCCTAAAAGTGTTATCCGGTGAAGTAGAGCCTCAATCCGGGCATGTGTCCCTTGGTAAAGATGAGCGCCTGGCTGTGCTAAAGCAGGATCACTTTGCTTACGAGGAATATGAGGTATTGACTACCGTGATTATGGGTCATACGCGTTTGTATGAGGTCATGCAAGAGAAAGACGCCATCTATGCCAAAGGCGAATTCACTGAAGAAGATGGCATGCGTGCCGCTGAATTAGAGGGTGAATTTGCCGAGATGAATGGCTGGGAGGCAGAGTCAGATGCTGCCATTTTGTTAAAAGGACTAGGAATCGAAGAAGCGCTGCACACTCAGAAAATGGCCGAATTATCTGGTTCTGACAAGGTAAAAGTATTACTGGCACAAGCGTTATTTGGCAACCCGGATATCTTGCTTTTAGATGAGCCAACCAACCACTTGGATATTCAGGCAATCCAATGGCTGGAAGAATTCCTGATTAATTTTGAGAATACGGTGATTGTTGTCTCTCACGACCGTCATTTCTTAAACAAAGTATGTACCCACATTGCCGATGTCGATTACGGCAAGATTGAATTATATGTGGGGAACTATGATTTCTGGTATGAATCCAGTCAGCTTGCCCTGCAGATGGCCAAAGATCAAAATAAGAAAAAAGAAGAAAAAATGAAGGAACTGCAGAATTTCATTGCACGCTTTAGCGCGAATGCTTCCAAATCGAAACAAGCCACTTCTCGTAAGAAGATGTTGGATAATATTACACTGGATGATATCAAACCTTCTTCCCGTCGTTATCCATATGTCGCCTTTCAGCCGGGACGTGAGATTGGTAATGACTTACTTCGTGTCGAAGGGTTATCCAAAACAATCGATGGCAAAAAGGTGTTAGACAACGTAAGCTTCACCTTAAAGCCTTATGACAAGGTCGCTTTTATCGGACCAAATGAAATAGCAAAGACCGTGTTATTCGATATTTTAATGGGTGAAACCGAACCAGATGAAGGCAGTTTTACATGGGGAGTTACGACATCGCAGTCTTATTTTCCAAAGGATAACGCGAAGTTTTTTGATGGAAATGAATTGACATTAGTGGAATGGCTGCGACAATATTCACCAGATGACCAAACCGAAACCTTTTTACGTGGGTTCTTAGGACGCATGCTCTTCTCCGGTGAGCAAGCCTTGAAAAAAGCAAGTGTACTTTCCGGTGGAGAAAAGGTTAGGTGTATGTTATCGAAAATGATGTTAGCCAATGCCAACGTGTTAGTAATGGATGAACCTACGAACCACTTAGACTTGGAGTCGATTACTTCTGTCAATAACGGGTTGATCAATTTCAAAGGATCGATCTTATTTACGTCACATGATCACCAATTTATCAATAGTATCGCCAATCGTTTGATTGAAATCACGCCAAGCGGCATTATCGATAAAGAAATCAGTTATGATGAATATGTAGCCGATCAGAAATTACAAAAAGAAGTAGAAGCAATGTATGCCTAAACAGAAACCTGCACCCAACTTTCGGGTGCAGTTTTTTTATTTGAAATAATTGTTGGCATAGCTTGTCCCCTATCTAGCATATGTATAGGATAACAAGTAGTAGAAAGGAGACTATTCTATGCCAAAACCAAGGCAGCTTTCCTCTCATCAACTAATTCGCTATGTCGTCGGCTACGTATTTATTGCTTCCGCTATTATGAAGCTCGTCATCGCAGACTTTGTCGGTACATTCGCCAATATGGGGGTGCCCTATCCAGAAATGACCGTATGGCTGGTAGGAATTACGGAATTATTATGCGGCGGATTAATCATTGCCAATTATTATGTAAAAAAAGCCACTATTCCGTTGTTCGTCATTATTATTGCTGCGATTATACTTACCAAGATACCAACTCTTTCGTCAGGCTTATTTCATTTTTTATTTGAAGCAAGGTTAGATATCGTAATGTTTATCCTGCTCTATATTTTATGGAAGCAAGAGCATTAGCATCTCTCGAAAACGTTGACTGCATGAGAAGGGGCATGGTTTCTCTTGCCCCTTGTTTATCATCTTGTACACGTCTGTCGTCTGTTGGGTAATGAATCTTATCTTTTTTACTTCCGGTTGAATGTTGTCAAGCCGTATATTCACATAAATGAATTAGTTTTGCGGTCCATTTGCGGTCCATTTGCGGCCCATTGTGATAATCATTGTTGTTATTTACTAACATAATGACTACTTCTTGAATGACCTTTTAATTCAATCAATTCTTCATCTCTCAATCGTTGTAACACTCGTTTACTGGTAGTCCGAGAGAAACCACATAACCTCTCTACATCCCCCCTAGTAATTTTCTTGTTTTTTGCTAAATAATCCAAAATCATCTGTTTTGCTTGGATTTCATCAAATTCTTTATCCTTGGTATATTGAATAGTCTCACCAATATTTTCATATACTCTATGAGTAAACATGTATCTATTTCTTGCTGAACGTTGAAGTACATTTTTCTTCTGAACAAGTTTATTCAATACGTTTGATACGGACGACACCGGAATTTGGGCTACCTCTGCAGCTTTTTTTACTGTGATAGTCTTTTCTAATTTAATTTGTTTTAATATACAAATTTCTGATACTGAAAATTCACCATTAGACTCTTGTTCATTTTTTATAAAACTCAAAAAATCAGCATCTTCCAAGTTGCTTCTGAGAGTAAGACTAACTGCATCACTATGAAGATTATATTCAGGTGCGGACTTCCCTGATGACAGCATATCCTTAAATATAATATCTACCCCTTGACCAGAACGTTGCACATATTTTAATTTTTGCAAAGTCTCCGCAATCAACTTATTTCTTGGAGAAGAAGGATGAGTGATTATATTTGTGTTATCCACTCCTGCGGGGAAAGATCCAGGATTTTCTATTATAATTTCTGTTGGATAAAACTTCATAAAAATGGATGAACTGTTTTCATAATCTCGATGCGAAATAGCATTCAGTAATGCTTCTTGAACAACATTGATAGGGTATTCTTGCACTTCTAATTTAAATAAACCCATTTGAATATTTTGAATACCATTTCTATCTTCAAAAAACTGTTGAATTCTTTCTACCGCTTGAACAATGGGTATCTTCAACTCTAAACGTTTATTATATTCAATTTCGCCATCTTTATATGTCAGAAGAATTATTTCAGATTGGGGCATATATTTAGCGATAGCCTCTTTTTTTCCTACAAACAGTAGCCCAGCAACAGTTAATTTTATTTCATTGTCAACATATTCTAACAGTTGTAGATCTTTTAAAAAGCTGATATTATCTGCTTGATATAAAGTCGATTCACTATCCCTAGATTGAATCATTCGTTTTAAACGCCCTACCTCTATAAAATCAATATCATTTTCTGTAGTTGTTACAATTATTTTCGCTGAGTAATCTCCATCAAATCCTTTTATTTTATTTGAGGCATATTCGGATGGATAAAGTGGTTTAGTGTTCTTACCCAACCTTTTATAAACCACTCCTTTTGATGTCGCTACTATATCTGAAGATTTTTCAATAGTTAATTGTAAAATACACTTCCCATTTATATTCTTTATTTCGATGTCAGTAAATAAGTTCGGTATAGTTTTATCATATATATTTTCAATTATTTTCTGATCATCAAAATTTGCACAACCAGTAATTTCGCCATTATCTTCAACACCAATAAATATTAGCTTATTATTGCACAAAATCTCATCTATGATATATCCCATTATTCACAAGCATGAATAGGATTATTCCTTATATTAGGTCATTTGATACAGATTTTGTCCAATGACAGCGTTTGCGGATGAACATTTCATATATTTTAGTTTTTTATCTCTATTTATAATAAAGATTGTAGTGTAGCGAAAGGAAAACCCTCTATCTTGCCTAGAAACAAGAGTAAGAAAAAAACAAGGGGCAACCTGTTAAGTGTTATTATTATAGCTACTTTTATTCTTCTCTGTTATACAACTGCTGAGATAGATTTTGACGTGCATTTCCATCATATTAAACCTGTTATAATAAAAATAAAAGGAGGGATGATACACTTGAAAACAATAATAAACATGTACGACCACCTACATTGGGCTAACCAAATCATGCTCGAAACATTGCAGAACACGGAAACAGAAAATTCCCGAGCCATCCGATTATTTTCTCATATTCTTTTTGCAGAAACCGTATGGCTGACCAGGATGCAGGAACAAGATAGTTCATCATTGCCTATCTGGCAGGAAACGACCATCGCAGACTGCAAAAAAATGGCAAGCAGAAATCAAGCAGGCTTTACCGCGTTTCTCGATAGATTAAATGAAACCGATTTAGATCGAATAATAACCTATAAAAATAGTAAAGAGGCAGCATTTCAAAACTCGATTCGAGATATTCTAACACATGTAGCACTCCACGGCCATTATCATCGAGGACAAATAAATGCAGACCTCCGTACCAATCATCACGAACCTGTTAGTATTGATTTTATTACCTTTGTCCGATAATTATTTCATAATAAAACACCTTTTCTACCTGAACAATAGGTTAAAAAGGTGTTTTGTTTTATTTTATTTTCATTTAGAGTCAGCGCTTCTCACTCATTTCCAACTACTGCATGATTACTCCTCCTTGACCGTTTTTTTCGCTGCGGCAATCAACGCACGAATCTCCTCACGCTCTCCCTTATGCAGAGCGTCTACGATTTTACTGCCGACGACCACGCCATCGCAATGCTCGGTAAGTGAGGTTACATGCTTTGGCGTAGACACACCAAATCCAGCTAATACAGGGGCATTGCTCTGTTTACGTAATCTCGCCAAATGCTCGCCTAAGTTTTCTTGAAAAGCACTGCGCACTCCCGTTGTGCCCGTTACGGTGACTGCATATAAGAAGCCTTCGGTGCGTTGAGCGATTTCCACAAGGCGCTCCTCGGTACTGGTTAAGGCAGCCAAACGAATCAAGGCAATCGCATTCTTCTGTAAGGCAGGGACGATCATGCCTTCCTCTTCCAATGGTAAATCAGGAATAATCAAGCCATCCACGCCAGCGTCTGCACAAGTCGCAGCGAATGCTTCCACCCCATAGGCATGAATCGGATTGATATAGGTCATCAACACAATTGGTAGTTGCCGCGTTTCTTTTGTTTCCTGTAATTTCTCTAACACGGCGCTTAACGAAACACCTTGCTTCAACGCCCGTAAACCTGCTTCCTGAATCGTTGGACCATCCGCAACGGGATCAGAGAAGGCAATTCCTAATTCAACGGCCGTCGCTCCCGCTTCCTCAAGAAAAGCCAATTGCTCATTCAGCTGATCTAAACCGCCATCACCCGCCATTATATATGGCACAAAGGCCTTGTCGCCTCGCTCCAATACTTCCGCAAATGCCTGATCTAGTTTTTGTTTACCCATTTGCTTCACCACCTAACGCCTCACGGACGGTTTCTACATCTTTATCACCACGACCCGATAGACAAATCACCATCACTTCATCTTCTTTCATCTCTTTTGCCAGCTTCGTTGCATAGGCAATCGCATGGGCGCTCTCTAATGCCGGGATAATACCTTCTGTTTTCGATAGTTCCTGTAATCCTTCCAATGCCTCCGCATCGGTTATATCAACATAGTTCACCCGACCCTGGTCACGCAAATAGCTATGTTCTGGCCCAACTCCTGGATAGTCCAAACCAGCTGAAATCGAATGTGCCTCTTGAATCTGGCCATTATCATCCTGCAGCAAATAGGTCATCGTACCGTGCAGGACACCTTTGCTTCCATAGTTTAATGTGACGGCATGCTTATCCGTATCCACACCCTCACCGCCAGCTTCTACACCATAGAGCTTTACCGTTTCATCTTCTACAAATGGATAAAACATCCCCATCGAATTACTGCCACCGCCGATACAAGCAACCACAGCATCCGGCAAGCAACCTTCTTTTTCCTGCAATTGTTGTTTTGTCTCTGACCCAATCATGCTTTGGAAGTCGCGAACAATCTGTGGAAATGGATGCGGACCTACGACCGAACCAATAATATAGTGAGTATCCTCGACATGGCTTACCCAGTAACGTAACGCCTCATTCACCGCGTCTTTTAACGTGCCGCTTCCTTGTTCAACACTCTCTACCTTGGCCCCTAGAAGCTCCATTCGGAAAACATTCAATTTTTGCCGGCGTACATCCTCTTTACCCATAAAAATCACACACTCTAAACCAAGCAAGGCACAGACCGTTGCCGTCGCTACACCATGCTGTCCAGCACCCGTCTCAGCTACAACCTTCTTTTTTCCCATTCGTAATGTTAACAAGGCTTGGCCCAGCGCATTATTAATCTTATGTGCGCCAGTATGGTTTAAATCTTCCCGCTTCAAATAGATCTTCGGGCCACCCAGTTTTTTCGAAAATCGTTCGGCATAGTAAAGCGGTGTCTCCCTGCCGACGTATTCCTCTAGGTAATGTTGAAATTCCTCGTTAAATGCTGGATCATCTTTTGCCTCATGATAAGCCTTCTCCAGTTCTAATACTGCGGGCATTAATGTTTCTGGTACAAACCTGCCCCCGTATTCTCCATAATGACCGGTTTGATTTGGTACGTTATATGCCACGATTGTCATCTCCTTTCCTTACCGCCTGTATAAATGCCTTGATCTTTGTAAGATCCTTTGTTCCATCTGCCTCCACACCACTGGATACGTCCACTCCAGCCGGCTGCACTTCCTTTATCGCCTCGGATACATTATCTGCACGCAAACCGCCAGCTAATAAAATCTTTTTCTCCAAAAAATCATACGACGTTGTTAAAGACCAGTCAAAGACTTGACCACTTCCGCCACGATAACGGCCAGCTGGGCTATCTAATAAATAATAGGCACAATCATAATCGGCTAGCCGCTCTAAATCTTGCTGGTTATGCACTTCAAATGCCTTGATCACAGGATAGTTCAATCTTTCGCAAAAGGCAGGAGTTTCGTCGCCGTGTAGCTGAATATAATCTAAACCTACTGTCTCAGCAATGTCATGTATTGTTGCGATGTCCTCATTAACAAAGACACCAACCTTTTTGACATGATCCGGGATGGCTGTTGCCAGTTCTGCCGCTTCCGATTTAGTCACACGCCGCTTACTATCGGCAAACACAAATCCAATAAAATCAGCGCCTGCTTCTACTGCTGTCTGCACAGCTGCTTGATTTCGCAGTCCACATATTTTGACTTGAGTCATCACTCATTCTCCTAACGGTATTCTTAATGATTGAAAGGTTTCCTTTAAATCGCCAGAACGCATCATCGTTTCGCCGACCAGGATCGCCTTAGCACCTGCCTTTTTCACTCTTTCGACATCTGCGGTCGTTCTCATTCCGCTTTCGCTGATCAAAAGCACTTTTTCCGTGTCAATCTCGGCGGCCAATTGCTCCGTAACAGCAAGATCAACCTCAAATGTCTTTAGGTTACGATTATTCACGCCGATAATTCGAGCTCCCAGCCGCTTGGCTACTTGTAATTCTTCCTGATTATGCACTTCAAATAAAATCTCTAAACCTTTATTCGCTGCATAAGCATACAATTCCGCCAGCCGTTCTTCTGATAAGGCCGCTGCAATCAACAAAATCAAGTTAGCTCCACCATCATACGCACGGTCTATTTGAATCTCATCGATAATAAAGTCCTTATTTAATACGGGTACATGAACAACTTCTCGCACATCCTGCATATCGCGAATGGACCCTTGAAAAAAAGGCGTATCGGTTAATACGGAAATGGCTCCTGCTCCGCAATCCTCATATAGACGTCCTTGCTCGGCTGGATCCACGCCATCATTAATTAGGCCTTTAGATGGCGAAGCCCGCTTCATCTCAGCAATAATACTCATTCGATCCGACTGCATAAAAGTATCGAATAAGGAAACATTCACTCGTTTGCCTTGAATAGTACCTGGCTTATAATCCTGCTTTAATACATCCACTTCTTTTCTCTTTTCCGTTAAAATCTTATCTAAGATCGTCATACTATACCCCTTGCTTTAGTTTATTGCTGATCGTAATAAGGTTTTCCAGTTTGGCCAATGCGGCTCCTGAATCAATCGACTCCCGTGCTAATTCTATCCCTTGTTTCACCGTTTCTGCTGTTCCATTGGCAAAAATACCCAATCCTGCATTTAATAAAACCGTATCACGATGCGGACCTTTCTTTCCTTCTAATACCTGACGTAATATCACGGCATTATCTTTCGCATCGCCACCTTTGATCAAGTCATTATCAATCACTGGCAATCCAGTCTCTTCGGGATGAAGGGTGAATTTTTCAATCTGACCATGGTTTAATAATACCAAATGATTTTCTCCAGCTAAAGAGGCTTCATCCATATGTCCGGCACCATTCACGACTAAGGCACGCCTGCGTCCTAATTTCCCTAACACTCTTGCCATCGTCTCTAATGATTCACGATGATAAGTACCCATCAATTGAGAGGTTAACTTAACGGGATTAGTCAATGGCCCTATCACGTTAAAAATGGTTGGAACACCTAACTCTCTTCTCACTGTCATCGCCCGCTTCATAGCTGGATGTACATTAGGAGCAAATAAAAAAGCGATACCATTCTCTTTTAAGATCTCATAGGTTTCTGGTCGTGTAAACTCTAACGGCACTCCGAGGTATTCTAAGACATCGGCACTGCCTGTTTTACTGGAAATACTGCGATTTCCATGCTTGGCAACGGTAATTCCTGCACCTGCGATCACAAAGGCGGAGGTCGTACTGACATTAAAGCTTTGTGAACCGTCCCCTCCGGTACCGCAGTTATCCATCGCCTCGTCCAATTCATCCGGAAGTGCCAGAGGTGATATTTCTAACAACACATTGACAAGACCAGTAATTTCATCAGCGGTTTCCCCTTTGGCCTTTAATGCCGTTAAAAACGCTCCGATCGTTATATCATTTGTATCCTCAGCAAAAATAAATCTCGCTGCTTCTTCCATTTCTTTCAGTGACAAATCTTCTTTTTCCAACACCTTTTTCAAATATGCCTTCATGCCTTTTGCTCCTTTCTAATCGCCTCAAAGAAATTGTTCAATATTTTCTTGCCTTTGCCTGTACCGATAGATTCAGGGTGGAATTGCAACCCATAAACGGGTAAATAGGTATGTTTGATGGCCATAATCTCCCTGTCATCCATGGCCGTTGCCGTTATGACTAATTCATTAGGCAGCGTCGCTTGATCGATTACTAGTGAATGGTAGCGCATGACCTCTAACGGCTGTTCCAGGTAATTAAAGATTTCATCATTCTGGTGCCGGATCATCGATGTCTTACCATGCTTAATCTGTCCTGCATGGATAATGTCCGCTCCGTAAGCCGCCCCAATAGCTTGGTGTCCTAAGCAAATACCTAAGATCGGGAACCTGTTGGCAAGCTGCCTTACCACCTCGATACAAATACCGGCCTGTTCCGGTGTTCCTGGTCCCGGCGAAAGAATAATAGCTTCCGGGTTCATTGTCACCATATCGTCGATCGTGATTTTATCGTTACGCACTACTTCAACCTGTTTTCCCAGTTCCGTAATATATTGATACAAGTTATAGGTAAAGGAATCATAATTATCGATTAATAATATCATTTCTGGGTCACCTCCAATAAGGATTTGGCTTTGTTAAGTGTTTCCTGGTATTCTAGTGCGGGATCGGAATCATATACAATCCCTGCTCCTGCTTGCACATATGCTTGTTGTCCTTTAATCATCATCGTGCGGATGGCCAATGCCAAGTCCAAATCCCCATTCATATTGATGTAACCAACGGCTCCAGCATAAGTGCCGCGCTTCTTATTCTCTAAATCATTGATAATCTGCATTGCCCTAATCTTCGGTGCGCCAGAGACAGTTCCAGCGGGTAACGCCGATATTAAGGCGTCTAACCCTGTATAAGCTGGGGTTAGCTGCCCATGGACCTCTGAAACGATGTGCATGACATGCTGAAAACGTTCGACTTCCATATACTTAGGAATCGTAATCGATCCCGTTTCACACACACGCCCCAAGTCATTCCGGCTTAGATCAACTAACATTTTATGTTCGGCCAATTCCTTATCGTCCGCCAATAAATCAAGGGCTAATTGCTGATCTTCTTCCACCGTTTGCCCCCGCGGTCTTGTTCCAGCAATAGGGTTGGTCACTACTTGAGTACCCGTTGTCTTGATCAAGCTCTCTGGAGAAGCTCCCAACACAATATAATCATCAAAATCAATAAAATACATATAAGGAGATGGATTAGCTACCCTTAATTTGCGATAGAAAACAAATGGATCTGCCGTAAAACTTGCCTTCATTCGTTGAGACAACACCACCTGAAAAATATCTCCATCTTTAATATGCTGTTTCGCTTCTTCCACCATCCCCATAAATTTTTCTTTAGAGATGGAAGTATTGAAGCTAATGGCTAAATCTTCATCAGGCATATAACTCTCTGGTGTTAAAATATCTTCCTGAAGCTTTTCTAATTGCTGCTCTAGCTGTTGATTCTCCCTAGTTCCATCTAGGTTCACGGTCATTAATGTCAACTGTTGTTTCATATGATCGAAGACAATCACATCTTGATAAAACATCATGTGTACATCCGGCATATGGATCTCGTCGTCCAACAGCTCGCCAATGTCTTCATATTGTCGAATGGTGTCATAGCCAATATAGCCAATCGCTCCGCTGTAAAAGGCATATGGTAAGGGCAGTTCCTCTTTCGGGATATGCGCCTTGACAACCTCCAGTGGTTTCTCCTGCACCTTCTCCTCTGTGCCAGTCGTATGATTCTTCACAACGGTTTCAGCTGCTGCACCAATAATTTCTTTGTATGGATTCAAGCCAAGAAACGAATATCGTCCTTTATCACTATGACTACCAGAAGACTCTAATAAAAATTTTTTCTTCCCTTTCAGTCGATGAAAAATGGTGATTGGTGTGATCGTATCACCATTTAATGTAACACTCTTATATGAGATCATTGCTGTCACTCCTCTATCATTTTTTCATTAAAAAAACCGTCCTTATACATACCGATTGCAGTATGCATAAGGACGGTTTCTCACCGTGGTGCCACCTATATTGAAGGCAAAAAAGCTACCTTCCACTCATGATCCGTTAACGAGGATGAATCGTTGCCTTGTACTCTGATTTCTAAGGCACTCTCAAAGGTCCATTCCAACATTCATGTATGCCAGGTTCCCAGCCACCCCGGCTCTCTTTGATACAGTGGATTGCTGTACTCTTCCTTCTCACTGATTTTATTTATAATGCTAGTTCAAAAAGTTCGATAAAAAGGACCAAGAAGTTCAAGGCGGCGCAGCTCAGAGGAACGGATCGTATGCCTTTCATACGTGAGTACCGGAAGAGCAAGCCAACGCAGAAATTCGATGCGTCATTTTTATTGGATTTTTGAACATCCTCTTGTATACAAAAAGGGTCTCCCCATCCGCAAAGGACGAGGAAACCCGTGGTACCACCTTTATTAGCTGCCAAAAAGCAACTCACTTATCATGTCTATGCAACATGTTCCCTTTATAACGAGTGGGATTCTCGCCAAAGCCTACTAGAAAATCGTTCGGTTTGGTAGCTCAAAAGTCCATTCACTTATCCCATACGCTGATTCACACCAACCATCAGCTCTCTTATTGTATGAGGAATCAAGCTACTACTCTTCGTCTGCGCCATTGATTTAGAATGTTGTTACTATCATAGTACGGTCGTCAGCATTTGTCAATCATTTTTGATCAAAATGGTCAGAAAATTTGGATAGTTTGATGCTGATTAGGGGATGGGAATATTCGGGTAGTTGAGCAAACACTTGATTCAGTAACCGCTTTAAAAAGACTTTCATGCACCCCTCCTAAAACTTCTATTTGTAACAAACCAACATAACTATTCTTCTGTTGCTTCTACTTGCTTACTTTAAAGGATTGCCTCACCGATATTCTCTTCTCCTTTGATAAATTATAACTATGTTACTTTAAACAAAGGAGCCTACACGCTCTAGCTTGGTTACCATTGTATATTATTATATTCATCCAATTTCTATCAATTAGGTAATTTTATCAGTTTTTATATTTTTTGTTATATTGTTAATTTATTTACAAACATTTATTTGATAAAGTAAAGCTTTATTAAGTGGAAATTGATAGGGTGTAAGAAAGAGAAGAGAAGCTGTATAGTAGGTAATGATCTAATCAACGAGCGCGATGTTTTAAATCATTTAGGAGAGCTAGAATTATTAAATCAGTCAAATCAAGTTTCCTTAGTTCAAAAGAAAAGAGTTCCTTCCAATACCTTCAATATGGTTTCTATATCCTAATAATTGGTTCCTTCTCGTATTAGGATATCCCATTATATTACGTAAATCTTTAGTCTTAATTGAAGGATTAGTCAGCAAAATATCTTTCATTTTTGTTATTTCTTCTATATCATAGTTTGATTTATAAACGATAAAAGAGGAGAGGTAGTCACCTATATTTATTTCTTTTAATTCTTCACTACCCGTCCATTCAAATAATTTAATTTGCTTTTGGAAGCGATAAATATTGGCTTTTTCTATAAGAACTCTATAAATTAAATCGCTTTTTATAATAGTTGAATTCGTATTATCCATATAACTTTTTTCGATGAGAAATACTACTATCCCCATAAAGGTATCAATTATTTGTAATGGAATTGATTTTTTTGAATCAAGTGTAATTGATTTCATTACACGATAGTTTTTATTTCTATAGGCAGCATGTGCATTCATTTGCTCAACTAATTTTTCATTTAGATTAAGTTTTTCATACTCTTCATTATTGTCGATTTTTAATTTTACAGAAACTAGTTTGTCGTCTTTTGTTAAATCAGATAAATCTCTTGTTAAGCCATAAAATAGCCGTTCAGGTATTTTAATATAGAACAAATTTCTCAATTCTTCTGTGTTTAAACCCAATCTAGCTGCTGAAGATAACGCATCTTCATTATTTACGATTAGAATATTTATTCTAAGCTCACTTGTTATAACGGCATTTAAAGTTTTAAAATACTTTTTTATGTTTGTATCTTTTGTATATTTTGTAAAATGAAGCTCACTTTTTGAATGATTGTCTATATATATTTTTCTTATTATTTTCACTATCTCTGCTAAAGATTTATCTGAAGCACCATAAGCGCCGTAATATGAAAACCTTTCATTAAATTGGTCTATTTTGTTTGACTCGTCGAAATAAATTAGATAGTTCATTTTAACCTCCTTGTTTGCTAAATTATAATATTGACTTTCAATGAATAATAGTGTAATCTAAAGGTAATCTAGTGTTATTCCTTTGCTACCATTTCAGGCAGAGTTGTAACACAAGTGCACGTTGAATAGCTTTACCCCGCTACCGATTATTGCAGGGTTGAGCTATTTTTATTTTAATAGGACATTTTTATCAAGAACCGGAACTTGCTTCTAGTTCTTTTTAATTATATCAAACTACTGAATCTTTCACAAAACTTTGTTCATTTAATGGTCTTTTAAGGTTGGCACAAATTCACTGATTTTCACGGCTGGTAGATTTGATTTATGAGTATAACTTGTGGATAGATGTCATATGTACTGACCGTAGAGGACTGGATTGCTAACTAGTTGTAAAATTCTTCACAAAAGGAGTTTTAGCTTGTTGGTATAACATGCAAGAAAAACCGGCCTCCATGCCACAACCCGGTCCTCGTTTTGCACGTCTCGGTTCATATAGGGTCTGTTTGCTGTCCATACAACGATAGGATCACCAACAACTGACGATATGGGCTTGCACAAAGATGACAGTTCACCGAGTGGAGTTACATGCTGAAGATCCATTTAATGAAGTTCAGCAGATTTCCAATCGCCTTGCAAAGGGTCTTGCGTCTGGGATTCTGTTACCTTGCATTTACAAATGAAACAAGCGAGGTGAAACTCATTAAGAAGTGGAGTATCTACCAAATCATTAGTATCTTCGTCTTGGCCTTATTTTTTATTTTTATAGAAATCAAAGGTCATGATCTTTTTTCTGCCTTTATATCATCCAGCCAAAGCGGCGCTATACAATTAAGTATCTCGCTGTTTATTTTGGTGATTTTAGGATTTAATTATCTCATCGTTTATTTCCAAATCCAGAAGCATGAAGATTTCTTTCAGCATCGTTTTTGGAAAAAAGTCCCGGTTATTTTTACGATAACTGAAGTATTACTTATATGCCTGTTTATCTTTTTAGGCATTACCGGAGAGCTTCAGATCGGCGCTGAACAGAATGGATGGTTGATTTTTCTTTTTGCATCCTTGTTGATATCAGGTTTATATTGGATACTCGTATCATTCCTGTCGAAATCGAATAGCTCCGCAAAATCGGTTGTAACGCTGAGCTTTTTAGCTACGTTTGCGCTTATCTTTCTTTCCATTTTTTTGATTTAATAAGATAGGTGAAATCTCTTGCAGTGGAGATTTCACCATGGCACTTCAAAACTCAACAATCTCCTCGTCTATTTTCTCTCCTAAATGTCTTCCGGGCTGGTCAACACAGATCATGATTTGATCGCCCACTTCTAAAGATAGGATCTGCTTCTCCTCCTGATTAGGTCCTAATACATGGACACTATCTGCTTCCTGTAATGTAGCGGATATCTCCGTTTCTCCTATCTTAGTAACCACCCTTAGTAATGGACGTTTTTCGATCTTGATTCTTCCAATGGCTAGAGAGCGCGTCTCTCCTTTCTCGTTAATCAGTGAAAGTCGATTTCCTGGCTGCAATTCCGCCAGATAAGCCGACTGCTCTCCTTCTTTGATCAAATAATGATGAATAGCTCCAACATTAATACGAAAAGGTCTTGCCGGGTAGGTATCCGTTGTGCGATTCTCTGCTAACACGACCAAGTAACCATGACCTGTGTTGCCGACTAACAGCCCTTCTGTTGGTGCTAACTGATCGACAAAATCCAGACAGACGCGTGCCCCTTCGCCAATGCTTTCTATTTGCACCACTTCCGCTTCTTGTAATGAATGACCCATGAAGTCTCCCCCTCTTTTTTTTTGAAATATTTCCACAAAATTTCTATAGTTTTTATGCTCTCTATGATATACAATATAGTTTGGATTGACAAATGGAGGGATGGCTCATGAGAAAATTATTGATTGTGTTATTTCTTCTATTAATCACTGGCTTCAGCGTGTTGGGTTTCTCGATGGAAAGCCAGACCATCAATAATGACTCGGTCGAATTGGAGCAAGAGGAATAGAGGATATAGCAGAAAAAAGGTGATAGATCTTGACCTTTGTTAAAAATAAAGAAGCTGGCTCTCTCATGGAACCAGCTTCTTCGTTTCTATCTTTATTAACGCTTTAAATCAACCAAACTATCTACCTTTACAGCCTGCCCTGTTGCCAATGACTGATTCCCTGCAATTCCCGTCAAGATAGAGATAGCACCATCCACATGAGAAGCAGCACGATGGAAGGCATCTTCTTTTGGATCGCCAAATAGATCATGTAATAATTCTGGATCACCGCCGCCGTGACCTCCTGCTTTTTCTTCAATTTCTACTTCATAAGGCTCACCAAACATCGGAATAACACGGAGTGACTTTTGTTTTAATTTACCCTCGTCACTTTTTTCACCGCCTGAGTTAATATAAGACTGTTCTCCAACAGATAGTTCAATGCGCCCTTTTGTTCCGTTAAAGGCAATTTGGAATCCTTCCCATGGCAGATAAGCATTTAAGGAATAGGTTAGAATTGCTTTGTTTTTATAGGTCACGTTGACACCAAGGGTATCTTCTATATTAATACCATCACCAAAGACACTTTGATCGCGATGGTAACCATCTTCATGCTCTGCATCCAGATACATCCCTCTTAAATGCGGATTGCTTTCCATATCAATCGCAAATGGATCTTCTTTCGCCACCTCACTGCCATAAGCTCGTTCATAAAACTTGGTCACACCACGCTCTTCAGCATTTTCCTTTCCATAGAAACGCAGACCGCCTGTCGCATAGACTATATCAGGCTCGGTATCCAGCCAAAAATTAACCAGATCAAAATGATGGGTTGATTTATGCACAAGCAGGCCGCCGCTATTACGTTTATCACGATGCCACCTGCGGAAATAATCCGCGCCATGTTGCGTATCCAGCGCCCATTCAAAATGGACAGAATTTACCCTGCCGATCACCTGATCACGTATTAATTCACGTACTTTTGTGTTATGTGGAGCATAACGATAGTTAAAGGTAACTCGCACCTGCTGACCAGTACGCTCTACCGCATCAATAATTGCTTGTGTTTTCTCCGCATCGACGGTCATTGGTTTTTCGGTAATGACATCACACCCTAGCTCCAATGCCTTGATAATATAACGATGATGCGTACGGTCCATGGAGGTAACAATCACAATATCCGGCTGCTCCTCCTTGATCATCTCCTCAAATCGCGAAGCTAAATAAGTACGGACTTTCGCTGCTCCATAAGATGCTTCCAACAAATGATTGGCATAGTCCATCCGCGTCTGATTCACATCACAAAAAGCCATTAGCTCACAAGTTTGCTGAAAATCTCGAACCATCGACCCATAAAAAAATTCCGCACGTCCACCTGTCCCTACCAGTACATACTTTTTCTTCACTTTTTGCACCTCTCATTTTTTGTAATCGCTTAAATAACAACGTTGTTATTTTAGTTTAAAGGACATCACAAAAAATAGCAAGTGCTTTTTTATCTTTAAAAATTCAAGAAATAGTTATCGATACTTTAGCTGGAGGGATTGTTTTAATCTCTCTCAATTAATTATCAAACATCTATTATCGTGCTTAACCTGTACTTTTCGCCCATAAAATAACTGCTTATTATTCTAAAATAAGTTTATATTATCTTAATTTTGGGAATTTACATAATACATAAACAGTGAATCATTGATTATTTACAGCTGTGGGATTTGCGTCAAAAATAAAAACTCCCTCACATGGCGGTGTGAGAGAGTTAAGTAATAAATGTGGTTATTAATCTAAAATAGTAACTTCTACAGAGCGAACGCCCCAGCTGTATGCCTCATCTTTTGTTGGCACATGCACATCAATTTTGTTTCCATTGATCGCACCGCCAGTATCGCCTGCAATTGCTTCACCGTAACCTTCTACATGTACTCTAGAACCTAATGGAATCACGTTCGGATCTACTGCAATCACCTTTTCGTTTGGATTGGCATTCAAGTCAATACCTGTTGCAGTAATTCCAGAACATCCATCACATTGTCCAGTATAGGCAGTAGCCGTTACGTTGATAGTTTCTCCACTTTGCTGAGAAGAATCGGATTCTGTTGATGGTGTTTCGGCCGTTTGTTCTTCAGCAGGAGCACTAGTTGGTTCCGCTGTAACTTCTTCTTCCTTAGGTTGTTCTTGCTCAACTGGTTCTTGCTGAGGTTCTTCTTGTTGAGGTTCCTCTGCAGTTTCTTGTTGAGGTTGTTCTTGCTTCGGTTCAGTGGAAGGAGCTGCTTCCTTGTTAGACTCTTCAATCGTTAATTCTTGTCCAATTTGGATAATATGTGAGTCAAGGTTGTTCCAATCTTTGAGGTCTTTTACTTTTACCCCATGTTCTTTAGCAATCTCACCTAGGGTTTCTCCTTTTTCTACCACATGTATTTCTTCTTTATCTATCTGTAAGATTTGGTTTGGATGAATGATGGTTGAATCTAGTTGATTAAGATCCTTCAATTCCGCAACTGATGTGTTATTTTCATCAGCAATGGACCACAAGTTATCACCTTGTTCCACCTCATATTCTGCTGCAGAGATTGGTAAAGCAATACAAAAACTAGTTGCTACAACGCCCATTGACATTAAAACTTTTTTCATCAATGTTGCCTCCTTTCATGTTGACAAGCCCCAATATAACACACAAAAATAGCTCTGTGGTTACACTGAGATTAAGAGTTTGTAACAAAGATTACGATGTTACAAAAGCTTGTCACACTCGTCATTATTGGGCAACATTGCTAGATTTTATACATGGTTTCGCAATATTTTTTTCATTTTATGTTATTTTTGCAAGCTGACTGGCTTTTTATTTGGCTGCAAAGGACATATCCTAAATTTACAAAAACTTAACCTGTGCTTAACTACTGCTTTGCAATCCTTTGCTATACTATAGTTGTTCCAAGTTATCATGCTTTACATTTTCCTCGCAAAACAGTGTCCCTTTTTGACCAACAGTTTTAGAAGGCTGTGGGTCTTTTTTTGTTCAAGTTAATCGTTTTTCACATTTCTTTATCATTGGCGGGTCCTCTTTACTTTTTAAAATGATTATCCACTAGAGGCTTACCGTCTTGATCAACCATAACAGTCAATCCAGCCCCATAGCCTTCTTGATGCAGCATATACAAAACACCTGTCTCATTATCACGAATAACCTTAGTAACCTTCTATTTTCCTTGAGTATAAACTTCTTCAAAACGATTATCTGACATTATTACACTCCTCATTTGTTTTTTTGATTCAAGTTTCACACAACTAGTTGCACTCACTTATCTGCCACTTTTTCACATTGTTTCATTGTCTAAAAATCAAAATAATTGATATGATTATAAACAGAAAAGATTAAACTGGTTTTCTATTGTGTATGTTTCCTAGTTTCTTTCTGAAAAGATAACCTACTAAAAGGCCAACACCAGCGACGATCCCATAAAGAACAAAGTAAACAAGGGCCGATTCATTCCAAATGGTATAACAAGACAATAAGTATAGAAGCGCTATGATAAGCAAATTCACCCAATCAAAACCATACTTGTAAGTGATGTAACAAACACCAAAAAAGACAGCAATGGAATTAAGTAGAAATAAATCAATGATAGCAAGTGCTAATCCATCCTCTACTTGCTCCATCATAAAGTAAGGGACAATGAGAAAAGTCAGCAGGTAAATCAATACAGGTAGCCAATATTTACGTAAGAGATCCATATTCATGCTCCTTCCTAATGTTAACTAAGAATGATTTTATGAACGCCATTTAACCTCTTACGTTCACACCTGACTAATTATCTTGTCTATATATTCATTGTAATACGTGGAATACAGTAAAACAATGCACAAAATGAATGCCTTTTCTATTCATTACAATCGTTATTGCACCTAGAAGTTTACATAGAGAACGCTTGCTAATCATGGTATACTATCTACATAATACCTATTTTTTAATTAGGAGGTACCATACGTGAGACAAGTCAAATACTACATGTCCATTGCCCTATTTTTATTTATTCTAACTGGATGCACAAGTCAAGCTGCCGAAACAACAGAAACTGATATAAAAAAGCTTCTGAATCAATATCTCGAAGCGCTGGAGGAGAATGACACGGAAGTATTACTTCAATCTAGCAGAGATGTCAGATTTCCCAATAAAGAAGATCAAAGAGAGGCCTATGATACCATGAGTCAAGATATAACAGACACAAACATAGTAAACATACAGCAAGTAAAGGCTCAGGAATATGAAGCAACGGTAAAAATAGAAGAAGATGGAAAATCAATAGAGACAACATTCCCTATTCGCCGTGCAGATAACGAATGGAACATCATTGTGGGGCAAGATTATTAATTAAAAAAAGCTCAGCTTATGCAAAACCCCCCCTTTCACATTAAAAAAGGGGGTTAAGCATCTTACTTACTCCACTACCGTAATCCTATCTTTTGCCGCAAATCTTGGAGTCGGAATTGGGGATTTGGCTGGGTAGCCAACCTGAATCTGGCCTACGACTCTCTCGTTCTCTGTCAAACCAATCAATTCCGCCGTTTCTGCACAGGTCGCCAATTTACCCGTTTTCCAAAAAGTACTTAACCCTTCCTCCCATGCCAACAGACTGAAGTTTTGAATCAGACAGCTGCTAGCAGCGTAGTCTTCTTCTCTTAATTTCGCATCGGTGTGCAGGGTGTTAATCACAAAAAAGAGGAACGGTACGCGGTTTATTTTGTCAAAGGCATTATCGCTGATCACTTGTAAATCTTCTTTGTTATCGGTGTTACTTTTGGCCATTGCCACTTCCCGGTTGATCTCCGCCAGCTTTCGTTTGGCTTCTCCTTGCACAAATACGAATCGCCACGGTTCGGTCAATTTATGATTGGGTACCCAAATCGCCGTTTCCAATAATTCTTCTACTAATGCTGCCGATACTTCCTTATCTTGATAAGCCGATATGGAGCGGCGTTCTCTGATGGTTTGTTTTAACGTCATAGCAACCACTCTCCCTTAACTGATAATCATTTTCAACTATTATTATCTTATGTTATTTCCTCTCTGCAAGTCAAGTATGGAACTAGAAAAAGCCTCACTCTATCTCCAAACACTTTGACCGCTTCTTAATTTTTTCAAAAAAAGGGTTGCGCTCTGTTAAAAAATGCTGTAACATACTTACAAATGTTACTGAAAATTAAATATCTTTCTTATCCAGAGAGGTGGAGGGACTGGCCCTTTGATACCTCAGCAACCGTCTATTACAGACAAGGTGCTACTTCCAGCAAGCAATGAATGCTTGAAAGATGAGATGCTATGGCAGAATCAAATCCCCGTCTTTTAAGCAGACGGGGATTTTTTTATATTTTTTGAAAAGAGGTGAAGCAAAATATGACAACCATTTTGGAAAAACTGAAAAATCAACTAGTAGTAGCGGATGGAGCAATGGGAACCTTACTGTATGCGCATGGAGGCAACCGCTGTTTTGAATCATACAATACTACGCACCCTGAACAAATCCTAAGTGTACACCGATCCTATATCGAGGCCGGCGCAGAGCTTATTCAAACCAATACATATGGCGCTAACTATATTAAACTATCGCGTTATGGCTTGGAAAATGATGTGCATGAATTGAACACCAAGGCAGTACAGCTTGCCAAACAAGCGGCAGGGAATCAGGCAAATGTGGTTGGCACGATTGGTGGAATCAGAGGAGTACAGAAATTGGACACCTCCGAGTCGGATATTATTCGTGGTTTTAAAGAGCAGCTCTTTTCCCTTCTTTTAGAGGGTGTCGATGGCATACTGCTGGAAACCTATTACGACTTTGAGGAAATAAAACAGGTGTTACAGATTGCCAGAAAAGAAACCGATCTACCGATTATCGCCAATGTATCCATGCATGAGCCAGGAGTAATGGAAAATGGTATGGCTCTGTCAACGGCATTACAAACATTAGAAGATATCGGTGCCGATGTCGTCGGTGTGAATTGCCATTTGGGACCACACTTTATGATCAAGGCATTAGAATCGGTACCGCTTCTGGAGAAAGCCTATTTGGCTGCTTATCCGAACGCTAGTCTGCCATCCTATCAAAATGGCAAACTAGTTTACAATCAGTTTAGTAACTACTTTGAACAGTGCGCTAAAGATTTCCGTGACCAAGGAGTGCATTTGATCGGGGGCTGCTGTGGTACTACTCCTGAACATATTCGCGCCTTAAAGAATGGCGTCACTGGACTGAAACCGATAGAAAGCAAGGAGGTCATTCCGCTCCATTTCCCAGCTGAAAAGCAAACAGAATCTCCACCACCAGAAGAAACACTAGCAGGGAAAGCAGCTAAACAGACAACCGTGATTGTGGAGCTCGATGCACCAAAACATTTGGATACGGAAGATTTTATCAAAGGAGCATTTGCCTTAGAAAAAGCGGGAGTAGACGCAATTACACTGGCAGACAATTCTCTCGCCACACCACGCATCAGTAATGTAGCTATGGCAATCAAGATGAAGCAAGCAGGCTGCAAGGTTACACCGCTTATTCACTTGACTTGTCGAGATCGCAATCTGATTGGTTTACAATCTCACTTAATGGGTTTACACACACTCGGATTACATGAAATCCTAGCGATTACAGGCGATCCTACTCGCATTGGCGGGTTCCCTGGGGCTTCTTCGGTGTTTGATGTCACATCCTTTGAGCTGACCCGCTTAATCAAACAAAGCAATGAAGGATTATCCTTCTCCGGCAGTTCTTTAAAAACAAAAAGCCATTTCCAAGTGGCAGCTGCCTTTAATCCGAATGTTGCTAATCTGGATAAGGCCGTTAAACGAATGGAGCGAAAAATAAAGCATGGTGCCGATTATTTTCTTACCCAGCCCATCTTTAATCATGAACAAATCATCGCTCTCCACCGGGCAACCAAACATATTGACAAACCGATTTTTGTCGGGGTTATGCCACTTACCTCTCATCGCAATGCCGAATTTCTGCATTATGAGGTACCAGGGATGAAACTTTCTGATGAGGTAAGAGCTAGAATGCAGCAGCACGATAACCGCACCGACAGTCTGCAAGAAGGTGTTGAAATTGCCAAAGAATTGATCGACACCGTACTAAGCTATTTTCATGGCGTCTATATCATTACCCCGTTTATGCACTATCCATTAACCGTTGAGTTAACTAAGTATGTGCATAAGCAAGTCAATCAAAAACAAGAAGAGAGCATCCGTTAAAAAAACTAATCAAATAAAGGAGTTTTTTAAATGACAACTATCTTAAGTAATAACCTAGGCTACCCTCGTATTGGCGAAAAAAGAGAATGGAAAAGAGCAATCGAGGCATTTTGGCAAGGAAATCTCAACGAAGAAGAGCTAAAGTCAAAAACGAAACAATTACGCCTGCACAGCCTTAAAAAGCAACAGGAACAAGGGATTGATCTGATTCCAGTAGGAGATTTCTCCTTTTATGACCATATCTTGGATACAGCGATTGCCTTTAATCTGATCCCTAAGCGTTTTCAGCATCATGATCCAACCGAGTTATCTACTTATTTTGCGATTGCTCGCGGCGAGACCAATGCCGTGGCAGCAGAAATGACGAAATGGTTCAACACCAACTATCATTATATTGTACCGGAATTAGAGGGAACGACACCAAAACTAAATGAGAACCGGGCGCTTACTTATTATCAAGAGGCTAAAGAAGAACTAGGGATTCATGGTAAACCTGTTCTTGTCGGTCCGGTCACATTAATTAAATTAGCTAAAAAATATCAAACGAAGGACTTTGATCATTGGATTGACCAGTTACTTCCGCTTTATCAACAGGTGTTACAAGAACTAGCGGAAGCCGGCGCAGAATGGGTACAGATTGATGAACCGATCTTAGGCACAAACTTATCAGAAAAAGAAATCAGCACCGTAGAACGTGTATATCAGGCTTTTGCCACAGAAATACCGAACATTAACATTTTACTGCAGACTTATTTCGAAACCGTACAGCACTATGAGCGAGTGATCGCTTTACCAGTGGCTGGAATTGGGCTTGATTTTGTGCATGGAGATAGTCTTACACTTATTCAAAAATTCGGTTTTCCACAAGACAAGGTATTAGGGGCCGGCGTGATCAATGGTCGAAATGTCTGGCGCGCCAATCTGGAAACAAAATATCAATTATTACAAGACATTCTAGAAGCTACTTCAGTAGATACCCTTTTGGTACAGCCGTCTTCTTCCCTATTACATGTACCGGTGACAAAAACATTAGAGGAAAAGCTGGATGATATCGTAAAAGAAGGACTTAGTTTTGCTGATGAGAAGTTAACGGAAATTTCCGTATTAACAAAGGCATTAACAGAAGGAAAAGAAACCGTACAAACAGCAATCAGTGCAAGTCAAACGGCAATTCAACAGCTCGATCAATCGGATTATCGTAACCAAACACCTGAGGCAGCGGATCAACAAGCTGTGCGCAGTTTGCCTTTTAGTGAGAGAAAGAAACTACAGCATGCAGAACTGAACCTGCCGCTTTTGCCAACAACTACGATCGGCAGTCTTCCCCAGACGCCAGAGGTGAAACGCACCCGTACCAAGTGGCGTCGAGGAGAGATTACCAATGCACAATATGAAGAATTCGTGCAATCAGAAACACAAAGATGGATCAAAATACAAGAGGATCTGGATTTGGATGTGCTCGTGCATGGTGAATTCGAGCGTAACGATATGGTCGAATACTTTGGAGAACAATTAAAAGGCTTTGCCGTTACCGAGTTTGGCTGGGTACAATCCTATGGTTCCCGCTGCGTCAAGCCACCATTATTAGCTGGTAATGTGGAATGGGATCGTCCGATTACCGTTAAAGAGATCGCCTATGCCCAGTCACTGACTAAACGTCCAGTAAAAGGGATGCTTACAGGACCGGTCACCATTTTTAACTGGTCTTTTGTCCATGAAGAATTACCTCGCTTTACTGTACAAGATCAAATCGGGTTGGCATTGGAGAAAGAAGTGTTGGCATTGGAAGAAGCAGGCATTCAAATCATCCAAGTCGACGAACCGGCATTACGTGAAGGACTTCCGCTGGATAAATTAAAATGGCCTGCCTATTTCGACGCTGCTGTTCATGCCTTTAGTTTAGCTACTACATCGGTGAAAGCTGAAACGCAAATTCACACTCATATGTGCTATTCAGATTTCGGTTCCATTTACGAAGCGATCGACGGATTAGACGTCGACGTGATTTCTATCGAGACCTCACGTAGTCACGGGCAAATGGTCGAAACCTTTGAAAAAAATGATTATCAAAAGGAAATTGGGCTCGGCGTTTATGATATCCACAGTCCACGTATTCCATCTGTGGAAGAATTGCTAACCAATATTGATCGGGCCTTAGAAACCATTGATGTGGAACAATTCTGGATCAACCCAGACTGCGGCCTCAAGACAAGGAAAGAAACAGAAACGGTCGCCGCTTTGGAGAAGATGGTCGAAGCAGCTAAGATCGCACGTAAGCAGTATACGACTGCTAAGCAACAGTAGATTATAACGGGTTAGCAAGGGATAACATAGGTTTTTACCGCTATGTTATCCCTTTTTTATACTATGCAATGATAGATGGGATTCATGAAATACATACGAAACATCATCATTTGTCTGTCTGCTGTTATGAACGGTGAGTATCGCTTTCCATTACAGAAAAAATCAGAGCTATCAGGAAGATGGCATTTCCACATAAGAATGCCATCTTCCATGTTTTACATGAATGCACAAAGTATTTCAGAAAAACATACACATTTTATTTAACAACCTTACCATTCCCCACAATAGTAACAGCTTTAAGATGATTCTTCATCCAACATGATGGTCCTAGTACCCCAATTGTGATTCGTCCATATTTTCTCTAGTTCTTCTATTTCAGGATGATAAGCAAGCACATCATTTACTTTCCTTTCATTCCCACTAGTTAACTCTATTTCAATTAGCATATGATAATCCGGAAGATAGGCTAAATAATAATCATCTTCACTAGTAAGATGTATATCAACTTTTAAATATGTCTCTCTATCTTCAGTCGTTACTTCCCGGTAAATACTTTCTAACTGATCTTCGTTAATACCAGTACTAAGTTCTAACGAGTTTTTAAAATCGCCTCTCACAACCGATGATTCAATAAATTGAAAAACAACATCCTCCTCAGACATACCATTATCTGCACAACCACATAATATTAAAAATGCCATTATCATTGTAAGGAATTTTGCTTTCATATTATTATCTCCTCTACATTGGCGATGTTTATAAAGTTCTTTTTATATTCTACCCATTCTTTTAATAGCTCATGTTTTTCCCAATAGCTTCATTTTCTTTGGAGAAATTTTTTTATTTGATCAATGGTGAAAAAGGATTCAGAGACTTAGAAAAACAAGAGAAGAGAACAACGGCAAACCGGTTTTCACCTAGCCCAAGACCCAAAACGGGACTTGGGCTACGGGGATGCTTAGAGGTCCTCTTTTAACGCCTCGATTACGTCTTTTTCCAAACCGGTAATTCTTGAAATTAGATCTAAAGAAAATCCTTCCTCCAACATTTCTATGGCGACTTCTTTTTTCCCTATTTCCTTTCCTTTCTCCTCATACGAAATAGGAAGCTCCAAAATCTTTTCGGCGTCGTCCGATCGTTTGATTTCCTCCATTAGTTCTTCCTCCTCTTCTTCATTTAAGGTTAAATAGCTTTCAAAAAAGCCATAAATCAAGCGTTCTTTGGCTGGATCCAGTTTCATTCGTACCAGCATACGCAGAAATTCTTTCTTCACCTCTACCTTTTCTTCTTCGGAATAGCCCATTTTACTCAGAAGGGCAGCCGCTGCAGGGTTGTCCGACTGAATATAGTCGCGCCAGTCTTTTTTGCGCAAATGAAGGGTCCTATAGTTAAAGGTTAACACATGATGGAAAGGGAAAGCCATCGTATATTGATCATATTCCCAGTCTTCCTCGTAACTAAAAACGGCAATCGGCACAATTGGTTTTCTATACCTATTATACAGCATGTTAAAATAAAGAAACATGCGCTCATGGAAATTCGACTGCTGGTAACTCTGTGGTTCGACATGGATAATCAGAACGGCATCGCTTTTCTTCAACTTGGCTTCTACGACAATATCCAGGCGGCGGGCGTCTCCATCATGCAAGTCGGAAAATACTTCTTCCGAGAGGGGCTTGATGGTTGCAAAATCTAAATAAGCATGGACATCAGGGAAAAAGGCCTCCAGAAATTCTTCAAAAAAGTGGTGGATCAATTCTTTGAATAGTTGGTCATGTTTGGTGTAGGTCTGAGTTGCTTCTCGAACGAGTGAGAGTACGGTCATTATGGCACGTCCTTTGCGAGGTTATAGGAGGATGGATCGTGGTGAAGTTCTAAGACTAGTATAGCATCTATCACTAAAAAGAACAAGTGTTTGTATTGATTTTTTTATTTCATAAAACTATAGTCTTGTTAAAATCGTAGTAAGCACGTCTTCCAAATCCTAAAAACATCTTGTACGTACTGATGAAGATTTGACTTTTAAAATGCCACTCGTTGTTCCAAATTACAGACTAAAATCGATCTAAACCTTTTAACGTATTTTAGCCAAGAAGTCTCCATCCTCAAGAAATGTCAACCTTCTTTTTTGGCTTATAGAGCAACATTATTAGTAGAATTATGGTAATAATTGTTCCTGTAACGCCAGTATATAAAGAATCTAGTTGTTCTCCAAAGTAAATATATATATAACCGAAAATCAAAGCTAATGCTACTGCCATGATATTAATAGGATGGAAGCCATCTGATGTGTAAATTGCGAGTATACAAAGAACGGTCAGAATGAGCATTGTTGCTAAATCAGATAATAACTCTGGGTATATCGCTCTTGTAACGAATAGTAAGGCTATACATAGAGCTACCATAATATTTATCATTCTACTATTTTTCATACAAAATCATCCCTAAATTTATTTTCCATTTCACCTTCCTCACACAAATCTTACAGCCTCAACGTAACACACATTTTGTTTTAAGTGAATTCTTCCAAAGTAATTTTTGGCTGTAAAAAACCACAATAAATTAATTTACTTCATACACCTTGTATCTCCATCGATAATCGCTTACAATATAGTTAATAAATTAAATTAATTAAGTTAAAAATGAAAGGAGAAGAACGACATGAATATTTCTGAATTAACCACTAAGTTTCAAGAGACATTCGCTACGTCCGCACAACCACGCACCTTTTTTGCGCCAGGCCGTATTAATCTGATCGGAGAGCATACCGACTATAATGGTGGGCACGTCTTCCCTGCTGCGATCTCGTTTGGCACGTATGCACTTGCTATTCCTAGAGAGGATAGAACATTACGCTTCTATTCTGATAATTTCCCGGAAAAAGGGATCATCGAGGTTTCTCTGAATGAGCTAGCCTATCAAAAGGCAGATGATTGGACCAATTTCCCTAAAGGGATGGTGCTTTATTTAAAGAAAGCAGGCTATTCGATTGAAACCGGTTTTGATGTGTTATTCTATGGTAATATTCCGAATGCAGCCGGTTTATCCTCTTCTGCTTCGCTAGAGCTTGTTACCGGTGTGTTACTGGAAAACCTCTATTCTTTTACCATTGATCGTCTGCAATTGGTTCAGCTCGGTCAAAAGGTAGAAAATCATTACATCGGTGTAAACAGTGGAATCATGGATCAATTTGCGGTAGGAATGGGCAAGAAAGATCATGCCATGCTCTTAAATTGTGATACATTAGATTATCAATATGCCCCCATTCAATTAGAAAATCATGATATCATTATTATTAACACGAATAAGCGACGTGAGCTTGCGGAATCAAAATACAATGAACGTCGCAGTCAGTGTGAAACAGCCCTAGCCGATTTACAAAGCGAATTATCAATCAACAGCCTCGGTGAGCTAACACCAGAACAATTTGAACAAAATCGTCAACTAATTAAAGACAGCACTAACCAACAACGTGCCAAGCATGCCGTCTATGAAAATGCCAGAACCATTGAAGCCTTACAACAATTAAAGGCCGGCGAGCTGGACACCTTTGGTCAGCTGATAAACCAGTCCCATGTTTCCTTACGTGATGACTATGAAGTTACTGGACTTGAGCTGGATACCATTGCCGAAACCGCCTGGCAGCAAAAGGGTGTCTTAGGAGCGCGAATGACAGGAGCAGGATTTGGCGGATGTGCTATTGCTATCGTTGAAAAAAACCAAGTAGACACGGTACAGCAGGCTATTACTGAAGCCTATCAAGCAAAGGTAGGTTACGCCCCAACGTTTTATATTGCGGCAATCGGCGATGGTGCCAAAGAAATCGAACTTTAGGAGGAATATTAGATGCGTACACTCGTATTAGGAGGAGCCGGCTATATCGGCTCCCATGCAGTCTATCAATTAATCGAACAAGGGCATGATGTGGTGGTTATCGATAATCTACTGACCGGACATCAGGATGCTGTTCATCCAAAAGCTACATTCTATCAAGGAGATATGCGTGATTTGGATTTTTTACGAGATGTCTTCTCTCGAGAATCCATTGATGGCGTTCTCCATTTTGCTGCCCATTCTCTGGTCGGGGAATCGATGGAAAAACCATTGATGTATTTCGATAACAATGTCTATGGCACACAAACCTTATTACAGGCCATGACGGAATTTGATATGAAACATATCGTCTTCTCTTCCACAGCAGCCACCTATGGAGAGCCAGAACAAGTACCGATCACGGAAGAAATGCCGACCCAGCCGACAAATACGTACGGAGAAACAAAATTAACGATGGAGAAAATGATGCACTGGACTGAGCAGGCCCATGACATCCATTTTGTCTCGTTACGTTATTTTAATGTAGCCGGTTCGCGCAGCACTGGTGAAATCGGTGAAGATCATAATCCTGAGACACATCTGATTCCAATTGTATTGCAAGTAGCACTAGGACAACGCGAGCATATCTCTATTTTTGGAGATGATTATGATACACCAGATGGCACCTGTATCCGCGACTATATTCATATCGAGGATTTAATCGAGGCACATCTACTTGCCCTTACTTATTTACAAAAAGGCGGAGAAAGTACCGTCTTTAATCTCGGAAGCAGCCAAGGATTTTCGGTTAAAGAAATCATCGATGCCGCCAGGAATGTAACGCAGCACCCGATCCCTGCACAAGTTGCGCCAAGAAGAGCAGGGGATCCGAGTACCTTAATCGCTGCTTCTGATAAAGCACGATCAATCTTGGGCTGGAATCCATCGCGCACCGATATTAAACGGATTATTACAGATGCTTGGAACTGGCATCAGGCTAATCCACAAGGCTATAAGGAGGATCAATAAATGGCATCCCTTTCTGCCCTTATTCACACCCTAGTAACCAAAGCAACGGAAAAAGACTTGATAACCAACCGCGACCGGTTCTATGCCCGTAATCAAATCTTAGGCCTACTGCAAGAAGCAAGTTATCAAGAAACAGATGAACTGCTTTCTATGGATATACCTGATGTATTAGAAGAATTGGCGGATGTTGCACAAGAAAAAGGGATGATAGAAGGATTACTAGATGAACGGGAACAACTAACCGCTAAAATCATGGATGTCTTCCTTTCTAAACCATCTGCCATTAATGATACCTTTTATCAAAAATATGAAATCGCGCCAGAACAGGCGACAGCTTACTTTTATCAGTTAAGCAAAGACAGTAACTATATTCAAACCAAGCGAATTGCTAATAATATTCATTTTAAATCCGCTTCTGACTATGGGGATCTGGATATTACGATCAACCTGTCCAAACCAGAAAAGGATCCTGAACAGATCAGACGGGAGAAAGAAATGGTTCAGAATGTAGCTTATCCGCAATGTCTATTATGTGCCGAAAATGAAGGTTATGTTGGGCGGATTGGACACCCCGCCCGATCTAACCACCGGATTATTGAGGTGCCATTAGAGGGAGAAGAATGGTTCTTACAGTATTCGCCGTATGTATATTACAATGAGCACAGTATTGTTTTTGCCAGGGAGCACCGGCCGATGAAGATTAACCGTGATTCTTTCGCACGGTTAACGGCCTTTATCGAGAAATTCCCTCACTATTTTATTGGTTCGAATGCTGATTTACCAATTGTAGGCGGCAGCATCCTCTCCCATGACCATTATCAAGGGGGAAACTATACCTTTGCCATGACCAATGCGGAAGATGAATTCTCTTTTCAGGTAGATGCTTATCCGGAGATCGAGGCAGCAGTGGTTAAATGGCCATTATCCGTGATTCGTTTGCGTCATGCCGATCGTCAACAGTTGATCAACGCTTCTGATGATATTCTGCAGAAATGGCGTGAATACAGTGATCCGGAGGCGAATATCTATGCCTTTAGCGATAATACACCACATAATACGATCACGCCGATTGCCCGCAAACGAGATGGCATGTTTGAAATAGATTTGGTCTTGCGTAATAATCGTACATCAGAGGAGCATCCAATGGGCATTTTTCATCCACACGCAGATGTCCATCACATTAAAAAGGAAAATATCGGTTTAATTGAAGTCATGGGCTTGGCGGTTTTGCCTCCACGATTGAAACAAGAACTAGCCGCGATTAAGCGGTACTTATTAGGGGAAGAAGTAAATGTTGCCGATTATCACCAGAATTGGGTACAATCGATACAAGAGGAGCATAAAGCGATCACGACAGCAAATGTCGATCAAATCGTTGAAGACGCATTAGGCGCGAAATTTGCCCGTGTGCTAGAGGATGCCGGTGTTTACAAAACCGATCAAGCTGGACGAGAGGCATTCCGTCGTTTTCTTGCCTTCTTCAATCAATAATAGAATCCTATTAGGAGGGATCCGTTGAATGGACATTCAAACACATGCAATTGATGTAAAAGATCAACAATGGAAAGAATTTACCTTAGTCAATGACAACGATATGAGCGTGTCTATCCTAGACTTTGGGGGGATTATCACCCAAATCCTCACACCGGATCAAGACGGAAATGTAGAAAATGTCGTGCTTGGTTTTGAACATTATGAGGATTACTTAGACAATCCCGGTAATTTTGGTGCCTTGATTGGCCGTGTGGCTGGCAGGATCGAGAAGGCACAGTTTGAGATAGATGGTAAAACCTATCAGCTGCCAGCCAATGAAGGAGAAAACCATCTGCATGGTGGTGAGCCTGGTTTTCACAAAACAATTTGGAAGGTTACTCCTTTTCAAAATAATGAAGAAGTCGGCCTCACCCTCACCCATTCCAGCCCAGATGGAGAAAATGGTTATCCGGGCAACCTGGAAATGACAGTGGTCTATACACTAGATAATGATAATGCTTTAACGATTACGTATGAAGGATTTGTCGATCACAAGTCCGTACTAACGAGCACCAATCATACCTATTTCAACTTGAGCGGTGATCTAAAAACAGACATTCAAGATCATGAAATCACCTTGGACAGCAGTCAGTTTGTTGAATTAGACGAGGCACTAATCCCGACTGGACAGATCCTCGACACAGCCAATACGATGTTTGATTTCCGTCAAGGTCGACCGATGAAAGACGGTGTCTCTTCTGATTTCAAACAAAATCTCGTGGCTAATCATGGCTATGATCATTACTTTATCTTTGATCATTCGCAAGAGGCAAGCGCCATCGTACGTGATCCCAAAAGCGGGCGGCAACTGAAGGTTATCACTGATCAACCGGGTGTTGTCATGTATACCTCGAACAACCTCGACAAAGGTATGGCATTACGCGAACGAGAATCGGATCAATATTTAGGTTTATGCTTAGAAACCCAGGCCTCCCCTGCTTCCATCCATCATGAGGGATTCCCATCTGTTTGGATTGATAAAGGCGAACGCTATTTTGGGAAGACGCAATTTATTTTTTCTTCTTAGAAAGCTAAGACCAATAGACGTTCTAAAAGAGCGTCTATTGGTCTTTGTGGTTAAGGACCTGCAATCATCGCGGGTTCACTTACTATTCTCTAATTCCCAAACAAAACGCCATCACAAATAATCGCGTTAATCCCCCCCTTTTATTCGTATAATCATGAGTTAACGAATGAAGATCCCTCTTATTCCTCTATCTCCCTCATCGCTAACGCTAGCATAAAAATCAACATGCCATCATTTTCACTTTTTATTCAATATATAGTGCTTATTTTGACACAAACACTCAATATATTGAATGATAATGTTATTTCTGATAAGCTTGAATTGATTTTGTTATAAAGAGGAGGCTCTGAGATGTCAGCAACAAAAAACGATACGATGGAAATAAATGTAGAACAATTAAACCAAGATATTGCCCAATTTCCGCAAGTTCACTCGATTACCTCAGACATGCATACCACCCATAAAGGGGTATCGCGACTGGTCATGTTGGATCGATATGCCTTCAAGGATACGCAAAAAGAGACCTTGAAACCAGGTGACTTTGTCGTATTAACCATCAAGGAAGATCCGAAGTTTCCTGCTAGAGGAACGGGATTTATACTAGAGATTAATCCCAACTCAGCGAAGGCCAAAATACAAATAGAATCCGATTATCTTCATGTATTGGAAAAACCAGAAGAACAAGAAACAGGCATTATTGAACGGCCATTAACGATTATTGACAAACCTTTAGAGGTTTACTATGAACAGATAGCCAAACGAAATGCAACTGGGCTGGCAGCAGTTGAAACAACAAAGGTTAAACAAGGGGAATGGTTTGACCATTTTTATCAAGAATTAGTAGACCTCAACTTTGTACCAGCTGGACGTGTGCTTTACGGGGCTGGCTCTGATACCGATGTCACTTACTTTAATTGTTATGTGATGCCCTTTGTTGAGGATTCGCGGGAAGGCATCAGCGATCATCGCAAACAGGTGATGGAGATTATGTCCCGTGGCGGTGGTGTCGGAACAAACGGTTCCACCTTACGACCGCGAAATGCACTAGCCAGAGGGGTAAATGGCAAATCATCAGGCTCTGTCTCATGGCTGGATGACATCGCTAAGTTAACGCATTTAGTCGAACAAGGCGGATCAAGACGTGGTAAAATCGAGTGCCTCGTCTCTAAATAAACCTCGTGAATTGCTGGAAACTCTTTTTGAATACATGATTATCTCCTAAAAATTAAATAATTTTGGAGTGAAAAATCATGTCTTTCTATAATGCTAAAGAATCCCAATTATGTAATTTTGAAATCAATCATAATAAACAAGGAAGATTTACTTCTCACTTAAAGATACAACATGGATTATCCTTAAATGATTATCTAATTCGATATTTTTATGCAGAAAATGACTTAAAATGTTCATACAGTCTATGTGAAAATACAAATATAGCTAACCGAAATGGATATATTATTTTAAGATTTTGGGAATTTGATATCATTCATCATTTTGAAGATATCAAAAGCATTATAAATAATTTGTTAGCTACAACAGAATCGGAAACGATAGATGTGAATGCTGAAAAATAACAAATGGTTAAAGACAACCAGCAGCCAAGCTCCTTTTAAATGGAGAAGGTTCAACGACCATCGAAATCACACTTTTTAGTGGAAGAGAGTAGAGTAGGGAGCAAGTGCTCCCGAAGCGCGAGGATATCTGTTTTACTCAGATGGATATAAGATATGGTCTGACCTCTAAGGTGACTTAGAGAGTTGATGTAACGAATCAACGCAACAAACTGGCTCAAATGATTATGTTAAGCGACTGGCATCCAGATGTCATCGAATTTATTATTTCTAAGATGCAAAATCCGCGTATTTTACGTTATTTAATTGAAAGTAGTCAAGATGAGACTATTGTTCAACTGGCAGAGGAAAAGCTAGCATTTACACCGCTTCCAGCTGATGACGTTCAGTTATACCAAGGTATTGTTAATTATAAAGATATGCCGGGGCAAGGCGGATTTACCGACGCCAATATAGAAAAGGCAGAAGCAGAATTACGCGATGGCGGTTCTTACTCTGTTCACAATACAGATTTCCTAACAGGGGCCAATATCTCTGTCTGTATTACCGATGAGTTTATGCAAGCTGTAGAAAACGACAGTGAGTATAGCTTACGTTTTCCTGATGTAGAAAATTATACAGCGGAAGAAATGGCCTATTATAATGAACATTGGCATCAGGTTGGTGATGTTCGGGAATGGGCAGAACGCGGGCTTGGTGTAAAAGTATATCGAACTATAAAGGCGAAAGACTTATGGAATCTCATCAATATTTGTGCAACTTATTCAGCAGAACCTGGCATTTTCTTCATTGACAATGCCAATAATAAAACAAACGCAACAGCTTATGGTCAAAAGGTCGTTGCGACTAACCCATGTGGGGAACAGCCCCTCGCTCCTTATAGTGTCTGCAACTTGGCGGCAGTCAATCTTGCTAATATGGCAGATAAAAAACAGAAGAAACCTGATTTTGACCAGCTGAAACAAACGGTCGAAATTGGTGTTAGAATGCAGGATAATGTGATTGACTCCACCCCTTATTTCTTGGAGAAAAACCGGCAGCAAGCATTAGGCGAACGCCGAATTGGCTTAGGGGTAATGGGACTGCATGATTTGTTGATCTATTGTGAGTCAGCCTATGGATCAAAAGAAGGTAACCAACTAGTGGATCAGATTTTTGAAACGATCGCTACCACGGCCTATCGCACGTCGATAGAGTTGGCTAAGGAAAAAGGAAGCTTTCCATTTTTAATCGGAGAAACAGAGGAAGAAACACAACAACTGCGACAAAACTTTATCAACACAGGCTATATGAAAGGTATGCCTGAGGATGTTCGAGAAGGCGTGCTGCAGCATGGCATTCGCAATTCTCACTTGTTGACGGTTGCTCCAACTGGTTCTACTGGTACGATGGTTGGCGTCTCCACTGGGCTGGAGCCTTACTTCTCCTTCACCTATTATCGCAGTGGACGATTAGGCAAGTTTATCGAGGTCAAGGCCGATATTGTTCAGGAATATCTAGATGCCCATCCAGAGCAAGACGAAAATGACTTACCGGAATGGTTTGTGACTGCGATGAGCTTATCACCAGAGGCTCATGCCGACACCCAATGCGTAATTCAGCGCTGGGTAGACAGCTCGATTTCGAAAACCGTCAACGCACCGAGAGGCTACAAGGTCGAGCAAGTCGAACAGGTTTACCAGCGATTATATCGAGGCGGCGCCAAAGGTGGTACCGTCTATGTCGATGGCAGCCGTGACAGCCAAGTCCTCACACTCAAGGCAGAAGAGAATGATTTATCGGAGCAGACAGAACTCTTTGCCGATGAAGAGAAAAAAGTGGTGCTGATGGATACGATCAATGAATTAGATAAAACCAATATGTCGGTCGGCTCCGAAGTTGGCGACACCTGCCCCGTCTGCCGTCAAGGAAGTATAGAAGATATCGGCGGTTGTAATACCTGTACCAATTGCGGCGCACAGTTGAAGTGTGGACTATAGCAGGTGTGCTTTTCCGGACGGTTTTGGCTGTTTGCCGGACGGTTCTGGGATCTTTCCGGACGATTCGAGACTTTTTCCGGTCAGTTCACTCCTTTTTCCGGACAATCTCGCATTATGTCAACAAACAACTCCGTAACCTTATACGGAGTTGTTTTTTTGCGAAAAGGCCTTGGCACGATCGGTTAATGCCTGCAAATCTTGTGTGGAATAACTTGATTGCTTCTTTACTAGCGAGCTGCCGATTCCTGCTGCTACTGCCCCAACTGCAAAATAGTCGGCTATATTATCTAGATTGACCCCTCCCGTTGGCATAAGAGGAATCTGCGGTAATGGACCTTGAATGTCTTTGAGATAACTCGGTCCTAACACGGTAGCAGGAAAAACCTTGATGATATCCGCGCCGCTCTCGTAAGCCGTCAATATCTCGGTTGGTGTCATCGCCCCCGGAATACTTACTATGCCATAACGTTTGGCCATTACAATCGTTTCCTTATCAACCGTTGGGGAAAAAATAAACTGTGCACCTGCCATGATCGCCGACCGAGCCGTTTCTGCATCTAAGACAGTGCCCGCTCCTGCAATCACCTCTCCTTGATACCTTTCTCGTACCTTTTCAATCCAATGAAAGGCGTTGGGCGTATCTACCGTAATTTCCAGTATTCGAATACCACCTGCATACAACGATTCTACGACATTCATCACTTCAGAGCTTGGTACACCACGTATGATCGCAACCAGTCTATGTTTGTATATTTCCTGTAAGATGTTCATCTTATCGATCCACATCTCCTTTCTTTACTTGGGTAAAGCGCGCTAATTCGTCCGCATCCGGCAAACCTTCTACATCGCCATTCACGGTGGTCACGATCGCACCAATCGCATTTCCCTTAGCGACCCCCTCTTCCAATGGTAACCCTTCCAATAGCCCAGCGATCAAGCCTGCCGCAAAGCCATCTCCTGCACCAATAGGGTCAACAACCCGTTCCACCGGATAACTTGGCACAAACCCATGCGAATCTTTCGTAAAAAAATGGGCGCCTTTACTCCCTTCTTTTAAGATTACCGTACTGGCTCCCTTTTCCATGAAACGCTGGGCATATTGTTCCAAGGAAGCATCGCCAAATAAATAACGGGCTTCGCTGACACCTGGCAAGATGATGTCGGCTTGTTTGGCAATCTGCCCTAAACGTTCTCTTGCCTGCTGCTTAGAGTCCCATAGCTTCTCGCGAATATTAGGATCAAACACGACCGGTACACGATATTTTTCAGCAAATCGTAAGGCCTGCATAACGGCTTGAAAACAGCTTTCACTTAATGCGGGTGTTATACCAGTAATATGCAAATATTTGGTCTGCGCAATATATGTTTCTTGGATATCATCTGCACTCATTCTGCTTGCGGCAGATCCGGCGCGATAGTAGTAAACATACACATCCTGCTCATGACGAATCTCTTTAAAATATAATCCTGTCGGCGCCCTACTGTCTGCTTGAACCTGAGAAACATCCACTCCTTCTCCTCGAACAAAATGGATTAATCCTTTGCCAAACTCATCATCACCAACTCTGCTGATCCAGCCCGTCTGAAAACCCAAACGCTGTAAACCAATCGCCACATTTGTCTCTGCTCCGGCAAATTTACGGGAATACTGGGAAGCATAGCGCATCTTCCCCATGGTATCAGGGCTGAACATCGCCATTGTCTCTCCCAGCGTGATAACATCCATTTTCTTTACCATTCTGCCACCGTGCCATCCTGATGACGCCAAACCGGATTTCGCCAGCTATGCCCCGTTTTTGCCAGTTCTCTTACCTTTTCTTCATTCATTTCAATACCCAAACCAGGACCTTGTGGCAGTTTGACATGACCCTCTTGATAATCAAACACCGAAGTATCTGTCAGATAGTCCAATAAATCATTGCCTTGGTTATAATGAATACCGAGGCTCTGTTCTTGAATAAACGCATTATGAGCCGTGGCGTCCACTTGGAGACAGGCTGCCAAGGCAATCGGACCTAACGGACAATGTGGAGCAACCGCGATATCATAGGCTTCTGCCATCGAAGCAATTTTCTTCACTTCCGTGATGCCGCCTGCATGAGATAAATCGGGTTGAATAATATCGGCATAACCGGCTTCAAACAATGGTTTAAAATCCCATCTAGAGTACATACGTTCACCGGTCGCAATCGGAATCGGAGTATATTTGCTGATCTCAGCCAGCGCTTCGTTATTCTCCGGCAGTACCGGCTCCTCTATAAACATCGGGCGAAACGCTTCCAATTCTTTCGCTAATACTTTGGCCATCGGTTTATGAACCCTGCCGTGAAAATCAATGCCGATGCCAATATAGTCACCAACTGCTTCACGGACAGAGGCAATTCGTTCGACGACACGGTCGATCTTTTCATAACTGTCGATATATTGCAGTTCTTCCGTAGCATTCATCTTCACCGCCGTAAAACCAGCGTCGACAACTGACTGAGCTGCTTCTCCCACATCACTGGGGCGATCTCCGCCAATCCAGGAATACACCCGAATAGACTCGCGGCAAGCGCCACCCAATAATTGATAAATAGGGGCATTAAAAAATTTTCCTTTAATATCCCATAGTGCCTGATCAAGCCCTGCAATCGCGCTCATCAGAATCGGACCCCCGCGATAAAAGCCAGAGCGATACATCACATTCCAATGATCCTCGATGTTTAATGGGTCTTTCCCCATTAAGTATTCCGCTAATTCCTGTACAGCGGTTTCCACCGTAGCTGCCCTTCCTTCAACGACTGGTTCTCCCCAGCCAGTGATCCCTTCGTCTGTCTCCACTTTCACGAAGCACCATCTTGGCGGCACAACAAATGTTTCGATCGAAGTAATCTTCATTTTTCCACACCTTTCCGATATCCTAATTTTTGCGAGATAAGTTGACTTTGCTTGCGGATAACAGGAACCAAATCTGTTTGAACACGACTTTTGGTCATGCGTTCGATCGGTCCTGCAATGCTGATGGCCGCTACTACCTTGCCTTCAGCATCTAGAATGGGGGCAGCTATACAGCGGATTCCTTTCTCATGCTCCTGTTCATCGATAGCATAACCCTGAGCTTGTATGTTACCGATCTCCTCCTTCAACTGCTCCAAATTGGTGATCGTCGTATCGGTAAACTTCGGAAACCCTTTATTTTCCGCTAATTGCTCCCATTGCGACGCCTCATACCCTATTAACAGCGCCTTACCTACACCGGTACAATGCAGCATCGCACGCTTTCCAACCTGGGAATACATCCTCAATGTTTGTTTGCTTTCCACTTTATCGATGTAAACGGCTTCATCTTGATCCAAAATGCATAAATGAACCACTTCCTCAGCGTCTTGTGACAGTTGCTTTAGATTTTCTTTTGCCACCGACCGTATATCGAGCTGACCTAGAAAATGGCTAGCTAAAGTGAGGCACTGTACTCCTAATTGATAATAACCCGTTTGTTCGTCTTGTTGAATATAACCTCTTACCATCAGCGTTTGCAACAATCGATGAATCGTGCTTTTCGCCAGCCCCATTTCCGCTGATAGCTGAGCAATACTCGCTCCATTTGGCTCGTCAGCCAGATACTCCAAAATCGATAAACTGCGCTCAACAGATTGAACTTGTGCCATATCCCCCTCCTTTCATTCCATAATACGGAATGATGTTTTGTATTTTGGAATACTTTTATCTTATCGTAAAAAGGGCTGGACGTCAAAAAGCCCCTAAGAATGTTTTTTTCTTAGAGGTTTCATGACGGAAACTACTATATCAATTACCGACCTCCGGCTGAAACAACTCACTCAATACCAAGGCAACCGCCCCAAGCGAAGAGCCGTATTCGCCCAGTTTCGATAATTGAACAACCGTATCTTGAGCCCGATCGTATATGACACGCGAATGAATCGTTTCCCGAACAGGATCGAGAATGTAAGCACCTGCTTTAGCCACTCCACCCCCGATAATCACTGATCCAGGATTAAACGTGTGAATAAGGTTGGTTAAGGCAATCCCTAAGTAAATACCGGCTTCATGAAGAACCGCTCCTGCCAAGTCATCACCAGCAACTGCCGCTTGATGAATGGTTTCTGCTGTAATTTCATCAGCGTGCTCCAACAACATCGATGCATTTCCTGCCGCCAGTAATTCTTCAGCCCTTTCTGCAATAGCCGGTCCCGACGCAATCGTTTGTAAACAGCCATGGTTACCACAGCTGCATTTTTTTCCACGTAAATCAATCATCATATGACCAATCTCACCAGCAATGCCATGTTCGCCATTATAGAGCTTGCCATCTATCACCATACCTGCACCAATACCTCGTCCCACGTTAATGGCAACCATACTTCTACCAGTTATTTCGCCATGGAACCAGGACTCGCCAAGTGCCAAGGCCTTGGCATCATTCTCAACCTTCACCGTCATCGCAAAGTATGCTTCTAACCGTTCTTTGATCGGGACATCACGTAAATCTAAATTAGGTGCGAAGATAGCCCGTCCCTGCTCAGCGTCCACAATACCATGCATAGCCACACCGATTCCGATAAATTGTAAGTTGTCGTGCCGCTCCATTAATTGTTGAATGCCTTTCTTCAGCCTGTCCAACAGGTTCTCGCTATCTACTTTATCGCGAATGATCTCCCTTAATTCATCCCGTCTTTCTCCCGACAAATCAGAAATAATAAAACGAATTTGACTTGGACCAACATCTACCCCAACAATATGAAAGGCCTGCACATTCAATACAAGCATAGTTGGCTTTCTTCCGCCTTGAGAAACTCCTAGTTGACTTTCCCTAATAAGCCCTTGCACTAACAGCTCCTTCACAATTGTTCCTACGGTAGGTGGGGTTAGTTCTGTTTCTTTCGCAATTTGAGCGCGCGAGATCGATCCAGCTTTACGAATTTTATTTAAAATAATCGATTTATTTAATGACTTCATCCATTGAAAACTGCCTCTTTGCATACACGTACCCACTTTCTTAAAGCTCTTAATTAAGTATATCATACTACATGACTAGGACAATCAAAACCACCAGTGTGAACTGGTGGTTTGCTCTGCGGCTGAAAGCCTATGTTACCGGCCTCGGCCTAAAAGGCCCACTGAATGGTTTCCCTTTTGCACCACACTCACTCACTGATTCTAAAAGAATCTCTTATTTCCTCTTATTTTTCTCTCCAGTGAACGGATCAAATTCTTCAAATAATGTTAACTGATCACTCATGTAGTCCTCTTTAAGCTGATTTCTAATATATTCTTGAATTTGATTTTTATTTCTGCCCACTGTATCTACAAAGTAGCCTCGACACCAAAATTTACGATTACCATATCTGTACTTTAAATTAGCGTGGCGATCGAATATCATTAAACTACTTTTGCCCTTTAGGTAGCCCATGAACTGAGATACACTTAGTTTTGGTGGAATACTTACTAACATATGAATGTGATCTTTACATGCATTTGCCTCGTGTATCTCAATCCCTTTCCTTTCACAAAGCTCTCTTACTATTTCTCCGATGCTTTTTTTATATTTCCCATAAATAATTTGTCTTCTATATTTTGGTGCAAAAACGATGTGGAACTTACATCTCCATTGTGTATGTGCTAAACTATTCTTGTCCTGCATTGGACATGCCTCCTTCTTTGATGAGATTTGGTGGTCGGGAAACCAACCTTATCTTATCATGAAGAGAGGCTTTTTTTGCCCCCGCGCTAGAAGCTCTATGGAACCCCCGGCATAGCCAGGGGTTTTCAAAGACCATAAAAAAACACACAAACATTGCATGGCAACTTTTGTGTGTAGCTGTACTTAATAAGGACCACGTATCCAATCGTGTACTTCCTTCTGATAAAAGGTATGCAATTCCTCTAGCTCTTCTTCTGTAAAGGCAGGTGCTTCTACGGCACCCAAGTTATCCTCAATTTGTTTAACGGTCTTGAACCCTGGAATAACCGAGGATATCGCGTCATAACTAAGAATCCACTGCAAGGCAGCGCGGGTTAAATTACCTCTGCCTGATGTGATCCAATCCAGCTTCTCACTCAACTCTACCCCTTTGGAAAATGGCAGACCTGCAAAGGTTTCACCAACATTAAAGGCCTCCCCATTTTGATTAAATTGGCGATGGTCACTACCTTCAAACTGATGGTCTTTGCTAAACTTGCCGGTCAATAAACCACTTGCCAATGGAACACGAGCGAGTAAGCCCACCTGCTTTTCCTTGGCTGTTGGGAATAACTCAAAAATAGGTTTCTGCCGGAATATATTGAAAATAACTTGCAGGGCAGCCACGTTAGGATTTTCCATTGCAAGCAGTCCCTCTTCCACCGTTTCCACACTCACACCATAATAACGGACTTTCCCTTGTTGCTGCAATTTATCCAGCACCTCAAACACCCTGCCATCTCGCAATATGTCGATCGGCGGGCAGTGAATCTGGATCAAATCGAGCCGTTCCCGTTGCAAGCGGCGTAAACTATTTTCCACATATTGCGTAACAGCAGCTTCCGAATAATTGGCTGGATCATGGATGTCACCGGCCCGACAAAACTTGCTAGCGATATAGATGTGATCTTCCTTCCCTTTGGTCGCTTTTGCTAACAGCTCTTCACTATGGCCATCGCCATACACATCGGCGGTATCAAAGAAGTTAACACCTTGATCCATGGCACGGGCAAGACCGTTTAAGGCCTCCTTATCGTCGGTCTTCCCCCATGAACCACCTATAGCCCAAGTACCAAAGCTTAGTTCACTAATTTTCATATCTGTTTTACCCAATTGGCGATATTGCATACTTCACGTCCTCCCTTTTTCCTACACTCAATGATCACATCTAGTATATCGAATAAACCTCTTCTATGAAAGTATGCGGTTTCAAACTTAACTAAACTACCGTTCCTTCCTGTACACAATTCTGTTAAAGTAATAATACGACATAATGAATGAGGTGTTGACATGGATTCATTTTATAAAGTATTGATTGTCGACGATGAATTACTGATACGCAGAGGTATTATGAACTATCTCGACTGGGAATACGAAGGCTTTACCATTATTGGAGAAGCTTCCAATGGAAAAGAGGCGATGAAACAAATTACCGAACAACAACCGCATATCTTGATAACCGATATTGTGATGCCCGAACTCAATGGTGTGGAATTGGTCAAATATATCAAAGAACACCATCCTCATATCGACATTATTGTATTAAGCAGCTTTGAAGACTTTGAATACGTGAAACAGGCATTCCAATATGGCGTGGTCGATTATATCTTAAAACCGAAGTTGCAATCCGATGATTTACTACAAACGCTGCATAGAATTACAAAAAAACAACCAGATCGAGAAGAAAAGCATCCAACCAGATCGATCCAAAACATGCTGCGTAAAATAATCGATGGGTACCATACCGTCCGTGAAATGGAAGAAATAAAAACACACTTCACCTTCCAGCAATATCTCTTAGTCAAGACCTTCTGGAAAAAGAAAAAGGATCAACACACACATGATCAGACTTTTCAACATATCTTGACGACTACCTTTCCACGCTGTGAGATAGTCGATATCAGTCAGGACGATGATCACTGTTTAACGCTTATCAATTTCACAACAGAGGAATTACCAGCAATGGAACGCTCCTTGCTACAAGCCATTACAGAGGCGGATGCCAACCATCAGCAAAAATGGATGATTAGCACCCCTTTTTTTCCATTAGAGAAACTAGCCGACATTAATCAAGAACAGTTTGCTGAAATGGAAAAGGATCATTTTTATTTGCCCGAACAGCATTGGATACAATACGGACAATTACCGGACAGAGAAATAATCCAAGAGGATTTTGATTTACAACGTTTGATCGACCATTTTAAGCATCAGCAATTTGAAAAGGGATTCCACTATCTGCATAGACATATTCAGTTATTACAACAGCAGCGAGAGATGGAAATCTTCGCGTTTAAATCCTGGTTAGAGAACGTTATTTTTAATATCGTTGTAGCTCTAAACAATATCGGTTTAACAAGTAAAGCGTTTGAAGATCAAAAATATCAATACTTGCATTGGATCACCCATTCTTTTCATATCCAAGAGGCGATGGATATCGTGGAGGCTTTTCAGACTGATGTGGAACAGCTTCAAACACAAATAACAACAAGGGGTTCTTCCTTCCAAACTATCTTGGACTATATCGAGGAACATTACCAAGAGCGATTGACCTTGCAAACATTAGCGAATCAGTTTCACTTTAACCCCTCTTACTTATCGAGTTATTTTACTAAACATCATCAAGAGGGATTTAGCGAATATTTAAACAAGGTGAGAATAACATACGCCAAAGAAAAATTAATAGAAACGAATCAATCCATCACCACTGTCAGCGAGGAAGTTGGCTTCTCAGATCCTAGTTATTTCACCAAGGTGTTTAAAAGAGTAGAAAAGCAGTCTCCCAGAAGCTATCGCAGCATGATGAGAAAAACAAGAGGTTCTTAAGATGAAGCGATTAAAAAAGATCCTATACCGGAATGCTTTATTGTTCAAGATTTTCTGCGTGATGCTAATTAGTATTGGGATGGTGGCGATATTCATTACCTTTAGCAATATTCGGATGTCGAGTCAGCTGTTTATGGACACCTTTAGCATGACCAGCACCAAAAGCATTGGCCATATATCAAGACAATTGAATTCTTTTAGTGATTCATTGGTAATGGCCTCTAAAGAAGTGGAAACCAATGCTGTACTCAAACAGTATTTAAACACCAAAACTATTTCAGCAAAGGATACGTCTCGTGCCTATTATCGAATACAAGAGGAGATAGAGCGTATCCATAATACCTTAGAACCGCGCGAAACAAATATTGTACTGCTCTCCAATTATTTGGATACCTTTACCACCAATTATGTGAACTGGGAAGTTACTGGCACGGAATTGTTAGAGCATGAATTGACGACAAGGGCAGAGGCCAATGAACATGATATCGTGTATCAATTTGAATCATCAGAAATTACGAACCATATTCCGATGTTCATTGCCTCTAAAGCCCTTCGTTATCAAACAAGCGATGATATTTTTGGCTATCTTTTTTTATCTATTCGGGAAAGTGATCTGCGCAGTATCTACGAGGGGTACACATCCGATGGTAACGATTTATTACTGCTAGATGGGGATGGCACGATTATTTCCAGCAGCCAGACGAATTGGCTAGGCGAATCTTCTCCCAGTCTATTGGCAGGTATCAATGATCTGTCTAGCCAGCAAGAAAACTATCAGGCCGTGGATGTCTTTGATCAAAATTATTTATTCTTTGCTGAGTATATTCCGAATCTGGATCTCTACCTTGTGAATTTAATTGACCATGAACAGATTACCAGTAACCTAATCAGCACAAAGGAAATTCTACTGATTAGCGTTTCAATTGCTGTCTTTGCATTAATTTTTTCATTTCTGATTTTACGAAAGATGACTATTTCGCTTAGTCAAATTGTGCATAATATTTCTGATATGGCTCGTTATCAATTTACCAGATCCCTACCCGTCAAAGGAGGATATGAATCAAGAAAAATCGCCACTGCCTTTAACTATATGCTAAATGAGCTACGTGATTATGTGAATATATTGCTAAATACCCAGGAAAAACAACGCAAAGCAGAATTAACGGCCTTACAGCACCAAATCAATCCACATTTTATCTATAACACCCTAACCTCGATCAAATTTATGATTAAACAGCAGCAAAATGATAAGGCCATGGTCACCATGGACTCCTTTATCTCGATTTTACAAGCTTCATTAAAAACGATCGAAAAGACGACTACAGTAGAAGAAGAAGTGGAAATTCTGCGTCATTATGTACAGATCAACCATGCCAGGTATGGGGATCAAATCCAAGTCAGCTTTTTAGTCGCACCTGACTGTTTGTCTTTGCAAATACCAAGACTGATTATCCAGCCTTTTATCGAAAATGCCTTTTTCCATGGTTTTGTACAAAAGAAGCGTGGGTTTATTAAAATATTAATTGCTCAAAAAGAAGGCATGCTCGTTTGCGAAATCATGGATAACGGAGATGGGATGAAACAAACAAAGGATCTGTCTCGTTTAAAAAATAAAAAACAGCTATTCAACGGCATTGGCATTAAAAACGTACACGAGCGGATCCAGTTACTATACGGCCATCATTATGGAGTGGATGTCATTAGCGAACCTCATCAGGGTACCACAGTTACCATGACGCTCCCCATCCTTGAAGAAGGAATTCAAAAAAATAACTAAAGATAATACCATTTCAAAAGATTTTACCATTTAGTACGAGACATCTAAAAATAGTCTTATTTTTTGCTAAAAATCTTCCTAGAGGTTTTTAGCTTTTCTTTGCTAAGATAAACTCACCAATAAAGAAAACGCATTCAATGTTGGTGATAAAAAATAAAAAGGGGTGGAAAACATGAGAAAAAAGCTACTTTGGACGACACTTATTGCTAGTTTGATGGTATTACTACTGGCGGCATGCTCTGGCGGTGATGACGAGACAGAAGGAAATGAAAACGAAGGATCCGACAGCATTGTTGCTTGGGCGTGGGATCCCAATTTTAATATCGCTGCCTTAAACCTAGCTAATGAGCACTACGACAAGGAAGGATTCGAGTTAGAGATCCAAGAAAATGCCCAAGATGATATTGTACAACGCTTAAATACGGGATTAAGTTCGGGCACAATGAATGGTATGCCTAACATTGTCCTGATTGAAGACCAGCGTGCTCAAAGCTTTTTACAATCTTATCCGGATGCCTTTTACCCGCTTGGTGATTACTTTGATACAGAAGATTTTGCCGAGTATAAGATTCCACCAACTAGTTTAGACGGCGAACAATATGGACTACCTTTCGATACCGGGGTAACAGGACTCTTTTACCGTGCCGACTATCTAGAAGAGGCAGGCTACAGTCATGAAGATCTGGTGGATATTACTTGGGAGGAATTTATTGAAATTGGCAAAACCGTCAGAGAAGAAACTGGACACCCGATTTTTTCCTTTGATCCAAGTGACTTTGGTATTATTCGTATGATGATTCAATCCGCTGGCAGTTGGTTTACCACGGAAGAAGGCGAGATTAATTTAGAAAATAATGAAGCACTTAAGGAAAGTTTAAATGTATTATACCAATTAATCGATCAGGATGTCGTTGATTTGCATAATGACTGGAGCGGTTTTCTTGCTTCCTTTAACAGTGGAGAAGCAGCGTCCGTTCCTACTGGTAACTGGATTGTTCCTAGTATTGAGGCAGAAGAATCACAATCTGGACAATGGCGAATGGCACCTATTCCTCGTCTGGAAATAGAAGGATCGGTGAACGCGACTAACAATGGCGGCAGTTCCTTTTATGTATTAAATATCGATGGAAAAGAAGCAGCCGCAGAATTCTTGGCAGAAACTTTCGGATCGAACACGGGATTCTATGAAGCACTAGTACAAGAGGTAGGGGCATTAGGAACTTATATCCCCGCTGCAGAAAGTGAAGGCTATCAGTTTGAAAATGAATTTTTCGGTAATCAACAACTCATTTCGGAGCTATCAGGATGGATGGAAGAAGTGCCTGCCGTTAATTATGGATTAAACACTTACGGCTTATCCGATATATTAATTGAACAATTTCAACAAATGCTAAATGGAAAAGATGTTGACGCTGTGCTGTCTGATGCACAGACACAAGCGGAAAATCAGTTCAAATAATAGATTGGGTTCCCTTATAGTGCGTGTTCTATTTGGGAATCCGCTTTTTCAAGGAGGTGCTTACATTGGATTCGATCAATCATCCAACCAAGATCAAATCTCGGCGGCGCAAGGTTAACCAAATCGGATGGGCGTTTATTCTATTATCCGTGTTAGGGATAGGTATATTCTACTTTTATCCAATGGTGCAGGCCTTGATCCTTTCCTTACAATCTGGCATGGGAGCAAACCTAGAATTTGTAGGACTGGATAATTACATTCGGTTGTTTAATGACCCTACTTTTATTGCTGCTTTAACCAATACTTTTATCTATCTGCTAGTACAGGTACCGGTCATGATTTTGCTTGCCCTTTTCTTTTCAGTGTTGCTGAATGATCCTACACTGAAATTTAGAGGCTTTTTCCGGACAGCAATCTTTTTACCGGCCGTAACCTCTTTGGTTGCTTATGCCGTTGTCTTTAAATATTTATTTACTACCGATGGGCTCGCGAATCGATTTTTATTAAATATGAACCTTATCGATCAGCCGTTGCAATGGCTGAATGACCCAACATTGGCGAAAATCACGATTATCATTGCGATCACCTGGCGCTGGACGGGTTATAATATGATTTTTTATTTGTCGGCCTTGCAGAATGTGGATAAGGCGATGTACGAAGCTGCCCGAATTGACGGTGCTTCTGCACTGCAGCAATTCTTCTTCATCACGATCCCGTTATTAAAACCGATTATCTTGTTCACATCGATTATTTCAACGATTGGGACCCTGCAGTTGTTTGACGAGGTTATGAATATCACAAGCGGCGGTCCTGGTAATGCTACATTATCCATATCGATGTACATTTATAACCTATCGTTTGAGTATACACCAGACTTCGGGTATGCAGCTACCGTTTCTTATGTGATTGTATTTTTGGTGGTTATCTTATCTATTATTCAATTCAGAGTGGCAGGTGATCGAGATTGAAAAAAACAAAAAGGATTCTCACCTATGCATTTCTTAGTATGGCATCATTTATCAGTATTTTCCCGTTTCTTTGGATGATCGTCAGCACTACAAATCTATCGGTCGATGTCACGCAGGGGAGATTACTACCTGGTACGCATTTTCTGGATAATATTCAGAAATTGTTTGAGACAGTGAATATTGGTACTGCGTTGTGGAATTCCTTGATTATTGCCGTTATCACTACCTTTCTTACGCTATTAATTGGCTCACTAGCTGGATATGGTTTTGAAATTTATCGCAGTAAAGGAAAAGACATGGTATTTAATTTCTTGCTTTTGTCGATGATGATTCCTTTTGCGGCGATTATGATTCCACTGTATCGTTTGTTTGGTCAAGTCTCTGACCATGCACCGCTTATCGGACTTGATACCTTGGCAGCGGCGCTATTGCCAACGATCATTACGGCCTTTTTCATCTTTCTTTTCAGACAGAATACAAAAATGTTTGCCAAGGAATTAGTGGAAGCCGGGCGAATCGATGGTTTAGGAGAACTCGGTATCTTCTTCCGCATTTATGTACCAACGATGAAAACCACGTATGCGGCAGCAGCAATTATTGCCTTTATGAACAGCTGGAATAATTATTTATGGCCGTTGGTTGTCTTACAATCACCGAATAAGCAAACGATTCCGTTATTGATTTCCAACCTAGGCTCTGGCTACACACCTGACTATGGTGTGATTATGACAGCGATTGTAATTGCCACTTTGCCGACAGCGCTTATCTTTTTCCTTATGCAACGTCACTTTGTTGCTGGGATGATGGGATCGGTCAAGGGATAATGAAGGAAACACTTGGTGAGGTCACCAGGTGTTTTTTTGTTATATGATAGGAAAAGATTGAATTCTGAGTAATAAGATAGGAGAAGGTTTTAAACCAGTGTGTCGATAAGATGGATGATGTAAATTAGCGGTCCATGTAGTAAAGTTGATTGTTTGTTTGTGCTAATAGGCGCTGCGGAAATAGATTCCGCTTTCACCCACGGGGCATAAGTCAACAAGCGACTCGAGCAAAGATCACTCTCGCCGTGTTTCCTATACCATGGGGCCTGCTTCAGCTAACTAAAAAGAAGAGCACTTTTTAGTGGATCTTCAGCTCGTCCTGTCCTATAGGAGTCTACACCTATTTCCTCCGCTGGGAGTAGTACAACAATGGTTATTACTGCAAGGATGAAGAGTGCTAGGTTCTAAAAAATATTCCCACTGTGTGATTTTTTAATTGAAAGTACTGGAGTATGCATAAATGTGTTCCTCCTACCATAAGAAAAAAGCTAACTTATCAAATCATTCTTGCGACGAGATAGTCTATGATGAAAGGAGGTTTATTACTTAGCTTCAGCAAAAATCAAGCATAAAAACGGACTTTCGTGTCAGAGCACCAGCATGCTATTTCTTGCTAGAAGTGTAGAGTTAGCTGAAGCCGTGCCAGAGGATAGGAAACACGATGAAGGCGTCTTTTGCCTGAATCGATGGTTGTACTTATGCCCCGCGAGTAAAAACGAAGGATTTGACTGGAGCGTTGTTATGCACACCTTTTCTCTCAACATAACAACTCGAATGTCTTTACATAATACATCTTATCGGTAGTAAGCATCTTCTTTTGATTAGTAATAAAAGATCGGTTAGTTTCTGTCCGATTTTTTGATTCCACATATGATAGCGTTTTAATATAAGCGTAAGTGTGCTAAAATAAATATATAAACTGTTATCTAGGAGAGAAAATCATGCGAAATAAATTATTTGGACTGACAGAATGGATAACCAGACTGGCTTATATTAATATACTTTGGATCGGCTTCACCTTATTAGGCTTGATCATTTTTGGACTATTTCCGGCTACTATTGCCATGTTTTCTTTGACCAGACAGTGGGTTATGGGCAATACCGATATTCCGGTCTTTTCTACCTTTTGGCAAACCTACAAAAAGGAATTTCTTAAAGGAAATCTATTAGGTTTGATTTTCTATGCGATTGGATTTGTCTTCTTTGTCAACACATCGTTTCTACTAAATGTAGATGCAGGCAGTTTCTTTAATACGATTAAGATTCCTTTATATGTTGCGATGATTGCCTTAGCCTTAATTATGATCTATGTGATTCCAACCTATGTGCATTATGATTTGAAATTCCTGCAGATGTGGAAGAATGCCTTTCTGATTATGTTGATTCACCCGCTTCATAATATCGCTCTACTAGTTGGATCTGCCGCTGCCATTTTTATTATGTTTCGTTTCCCGGCGACATTGGTCTTCTTTTCGGGCAGTGCCGTCGCCTTGATTATTATGAGCACCTGTTATCAGGCCTTTAAACGCGTGGCGATGAAACAGGAGCAATGGGCTGAAAAAGAAGCGGAAACGACGGCACAGTAGAACTTACTCCTCTTGATAGCTACTTGACTGTAAATGAAATACCTCTGCATACTTCCCACCTAGTTTTAGCAAATCTAGGTGGGTTCCTTGTTCAACTACTCTCCCTTTCTCTAAAAATATAATATTATCTGCCATACTAACCGTTGTCAGACGATGAGATATTAATATCACGGTTTTCCCTACCGCAAGTTTTTCCATCTTCGTGTATATCTCTCGCTCCATTTTCGCATCTAATGCGGAAGTCGGTTCATCCAAAATAACAATTTCTGCTTGCTTCAGCCTTGTGAATGCTCTGGCAAGGGCAATCCTTTGCCATTGACCTTGTGATATTTCTTGACCGCCAAACAATTTCCCAAGCGGAGTATCTATATCACCATTAAAATGTTGGACAATGCTATCTGCCCCACTAGCTTTGATTGCCTCTTGGATCACTTGATCATCTGCAAAATCCGTATTACCTAATGCAATATTTTCTTTTAGTGATAATTCATATCGGTTAAAATTTTGAAACACAGCAGTGAATTTTTTTCTTAATTCTACGGTATCATAGTCTTCCAGTTTGACTCCGTTTAAAAAAATGGCTCCGTGATCAGGCTTATAAAATTTACATAACAAATGAACCAGTGACGTCTTTCCTGCTCCATTTTCTCCTACCAAGGCAGTAATCTTTCCTTTAGGAATTTTCATATTTTTAATATCGAGTACTTGTAACGCCTGATCATAGGAGAATTGCAGATTTTTTATCTCAAACCCTTCCTTCCATGAATCTGTTGTTGGCTGTTTTGAGAGTTTACTATGATCCGCTTGATGTTGAAGAAATAAAATAAGCTGTTTCATCTGCAGCAATTCTCTTACGCCAATAGCAAATACACCAAACATATTATTGATACCACCGTTCAAATGAAATAAGGCAGTGATGAATAAGGCAACATCTCCTGGCGTTATCTCGTTGGTATCAACGCTCCTATACAGTAAAAATAGTAATAATAAGCCAATGACAGCTGCTTCTGCGATTCCCCAAATCAGGCGGTGATTTGCCCATTTTTTCTGATCGGTCGCCAATAAACGAATTAAATTATGAGAAGCTTTGTAGTATCTCCTTTGAAAAAAGGGTGTTAAATGGAATAATTTCATTTCATGAGCAAGGCTAGGGTTTAATGGTTGATCCATTAGATATTCTGCCCTTCTCCTTTTCTCCTGCACCTCTTCCCTCCCCTCATAAAGAACATTATTTAATTTCGCTTCTATAAATAACTTAGGGAGGCTAATAATAACTAATACTGCAGGTATCCAAGGGATAATATTCCATATCAAAAGACTAATGGTGATAATGGAAATGACAGAGCTAAATATTTGAATAATCAAGTCCATCCACAAAGAAGTAGAACTAGCATGATTTCTAAACACCTTCAATTGGGAATGAAAACGCGACTGCTCAAATGGTTCAATGGTAGTCAATTCATTTGCTTTTTGCATTAATAATTGATCTATATATCCAGTGAAATTAGCAGTCAACAACTTAGTCTGCATCTCCAAGAGCGGCTTAAACGTTTCAATTAATAGGTTTAAAAAAACAAACAGGATCGCCACCATCAAGATATAAAATAAATCATTTGTGGCATTTTGACCGGATAAGGTTAATTCATCTATAATTACCTTACTAATGACCAATAGTGCAGGCGCCATCAGTGCTTCACATAAACTAATAAAGAAAACCAGGAGAAACCTTTTCTTATCTGCTTTCCACAATAACGTGAGACCGCTTATGATATATTTTATGTTATAGGCTTTTTTCCAGGTATGCTTCATTTTGCTCATTCCTTTTGATTTCTAAATAGAGAAGCCTGTAACTGATACATGTGTGCATATTCTCCATTGTGATTTAGCAATTCTATATGGCTTCCTGATTCAATAATTTTTCCATGCTTTAATACAAGAATTCGATCTGCCATTTTTACTGTACTAAAGCGATGGGAGATAATAATTGTCGTTTTGTTATGGGTATACTCAGAAAAACGACTATATATGCCATACTCTGAAAGAATATCCAAAGAAGCAGTAGGTTCGTCTAAAATTAAAATTCCAGATGGTTTATAATGGGATCTGCTTATCGCCAGCTTTTGCCATTGCCCACCAGATAGCTCCACCCCATCCCATTCTCTCCCTAGCAGTGTATCAAGCCCTTTAGGCAGCTGTTTCATGTCTTGCTGTAATCCAGCAAATGTAATTGCTTTTTCTACCTTTTCGTTGTCCGGATTTTCTCCATCATAGCCAAGGGCTACATTGGTTTTGATATCAAAAGCATACTTTCCAAAGTCTTGAAAAACCACTGATATATTATCTCTTTCTTCTTTCGTTAACTGCATCTCTTCTCCATTTAACTTAACGATTCCGTTCGTTGGTCGGTAAAAACCACAAATTAATTTGACTAAAGTGGTCTTCCCTGAGCCATTCTCTCCTACGATTGCTATCTTCTCTCCAGGCTTAATCGAAAAGCTAATATTTTCAATAATGCTTTTTTCATAGGTAGGATAGGAAAAGGAAACTTGCTCAAAGTCAATGGCCATCGGTTCTTCTTCTATTTTTGTTGAGGCAGCATAAGGAGCCTCCCCGCTCACCGGATCTGAGATAAATTTCGTGAAATCGCTCCCCATTCTCCACACATCGAAAGAAAATACGCTCTCTATCGATGTTTCTCTTAGGTAGTGTGACAATTGAAAAACACCCGTCAGAAATAAGGCAATATCCCCCGCAGATAGCGTCCCTATCCCAGCTCGATAGACAATCCAAAGATAACCTCCACCTGTTAGGATTGCAGCAAGAAGTCCCGTCATGGCAGTCGATATAGCACCCTGTTTTTGTATATGATACACCTTCTGAAATAACTCTCGAAAAGCAGTAAGGTACTGTTGTTCAAAGTATTCCCCATTCTGAAACAACTTTACCTCTTTGACGGTTGTAACTGAAAGAACTAGTTGTTTAAAATAATTGATTCGCCTTCTAAGCGGTGACAGTTGGTATTGTTCATCCCAATCTAACTGCTTAAACTGATTATATTTATAAATAAAAGGGATATAACTAATGGTTATTGCTAATGCCAGTATGATAGAAAGATTAGCTATGACAACAAAAATACCGATAACTGATATCAAATGGGAAAGAGAATTGGCTGTAAAATTAATTAATTGTAGCGGTAACCATCCCGTACTATCTCTTAATGTTTCTAAACTACTTCGGTAAGAGGGATATTCATAGAATTTCAGTGTCGCTTCCTTATCGATTGCTTCTAATAATTCTATATTGATTAATGTTTTTGATTTCTCGGCTAGTGATTGTTTGCACCATTCCCCCAAAGAACTAGTCATAGAATCGACAAGCATAAGTAATACAAATATGCCAATCCACATATAAATTTGGTTATTAGTTGTTTCTTGAAATTGGACCATTCCATCAATCAAATATTTTATAACAACTAATTGGAACACTGGTACAAAAGCGCTCAATAATTTTACCATCCCGAAGAATATAAGTAGCCATGGACTTGATATCCATAATAACTTACCTAACACCTTAACAGGAGTGATCATATCTTTACTTGTTCTCCATGCTTTGTCTACAAACTGTGGTATCATTTTCATCACCAATTTAACTGTTTTTTTGAGGTTAATATTTATGAATATATCTTACCATCTGCTTAATCATTGGAGGTGTTCATTCCATAGAACGATGCTTACAGACTAGCGCATCAGGTTGATAATATTTTTATACAAGCTGACAAGCACCTCGTATACTGCGAATAAAATTTTTTTAAACAATAAGAAATCGCTTTCATAATAATTTTTAATGAAGGAAGTAAGACTGCCTTCATTAAAGGTTTTCTTCATTCTCGATCATGATAATCCTATAATAAACTTATTTTACATCACAAATTTAAACGTTTCAATATTTTGTGTGCTGTAGTAAACGGAGACTTCTTATAGAAATAATCATCCCTCCTCTATTAGCATAAGCAGCCGTAATTCTTTTTTACGTCCAAATAGAGATATGTTTCAAGTATGCCTCCACTTGATTAACAATAGAGTAATAAAATAGATATTAAACAACCTGATATTAATACAGAATATCAGGTTGTTTAATATACCTAGGCTTCACCCTAATTCAATCCTCGAACCAAATATTTTCCCCATTCGCGCATCGCTACTTTTTCACCGGCATCTGCTGCTTTTTTCAGCCAATACTCACCGTCTTCCACATTTTTCTCCAGATATTCTCCTTTGATAAGAAAAATCCCCAGACAACGCATCGCTACTAACTCTCCAAGTTCTTCAGCTGCTTGACGCAGGAAACGTTCCCCTTCTGCTGCATCTTGTTCCATGCCCATTCCTGTTACTAAGCGATAACCCAGAATCCGCACTGCGATGGCATCATTTCTTTGCACTGCCATCTCTAGCCAGTGCAAACCTTCCTGTGGATTCTTGTCGAGCACTTCCCCATCTAATAAACGGACAGCTAAATCAACAATCGCCCACAGATCATTGGCTTCCGCTGATCTACGCAACCATTTTTCGCCCTCTTCTTTATTGATTGGAAGGCCGTTTCCAGTCAAATAACTATATGCTAACTCATTCATTGATCCCGTATCGCCCATTTCCGCAGCTTTGCGAAGCCAAACCTCTCCTTCATTCGAGCGATTTTTCTCCTTCTCTGCGGCAAAATCTATCACTTTCGCTTCCTCATGCTCGTCTTTGGGAGGCGCTTCTTGTTCTGTTGATTCTTTATCATTTGCAGGGCGGGCAAACGATTTAAAAAGTTTCTGAAGCCCTGATTGTTTCTTTTTATCCTTATCTCCCGTCAATGAAAAAACCTCCTATGTCACATTGCTGTCTTGTTGTCTACTATTATAGCATGATTTACTATTGATGGAAGAATCCTGGACAAGAACAGGTGATAAGTACTAGTTAACCCAGCTTGTAGTTTGTTTTATCTACTACACAAAAAACACAAGCAAACTCCTATTTATTGCATGGCCTTGATTACTTCCACCCCTTTTTCTTGCAGATGCTCCATATCTATCGCTGCCGCCTGACGATCTGTAATCACACGGTCAATGTCTTCCAGTGGTGCCACATAAGCAAATGCCTGTTGATGAAATTTGTGATGATCTGTCAGCAAATACGTCATATCTGCTATTTCCATCATTTTCTGCTTCACCCTTGCCTGTTGCTCATTGGATTCACTGATACCACGTTCCATATGGAGCCCTTTACATGATAAAAATGCCTTATTCACATGGAAAAGGTCCAATGCCCGTTCGGTCAGTGGTCCGACATAGGATAATGATCGACCAAGCAATGTACCTCCTGTAGAGATAACGGTCACCTTGTCCTTTCTGCTTAATTCCAGTTCAACATTTAATGAGTTCGTCAATACAGTAATCGAGTGGTTCGGTAAGTTTTTTGCGACATACCATGCCGTTGTACTGGCGTCTAATAATATCTTATCCGCTACCACAATATGTTTGACCGCTTCCTGAGCGATTTCTTTTTTTTCTTCTACATACATCACTTCACGCTCCTGCACAGGAGGTTCTGGTTCTTGATGAGCTGGAGTAATACTAACCGCTCCACCATGACTGCGAGCAAGTTTCTTTTCTTTCTCCAGTTTTTCCAAATCTCGTCTAATTGTTTCATCGGTCACCGAAAAATGCTTAGCCAATTCCGTAACCCTTACGCTCTTTCTTTGATTAACCATTTCTAACAAGCGTTGTTGTCGTTCTGCCACTAGCATAAGCCTTCCTACCTTCCTGGTCTAGTTACTTTTCTTTATTATCGTGTTTATTTTATCACAAAGCAACCGAAAGAAGTTAATCCTCATTGTTCTAAATAGCGATATAAGGTCGATTTACTAATGCCTGTTTCCGCCTTTATTTCAGCAAGCGTATATTGTTTACTTTCATACATTACGATCGCTTGTTGGACATTTTCATCGGGTTTTCTTGGTCGTCCTGTGGTAACACCTTTTTGTTTCGCTTTATATAACCCCCTTTTGGTATTTTCACTAATGACATCACGCTGAAATGCAGCAAGTGCTTCAACCATATCATGAAATGGATATCCGTGAGGGCTGCTAGTATCAATCTCTTCTTGCAATGATTGAAAAAAAGCGCCCTTCCTTTTAATCGCGTCTAACACTTCTACTAAGTGTAACGTTGAATCTGCTAGTATGTATAGTTTGGTTACGATAAGTTTGTCACCTTGTTTAAGATTATTTATCAAATGCTCTAGTTCCGTTCTCTTTTTGGCAGAGGAATGTTCCTCCACAAACACCTTTTCACAATGTTTTTCGGTTAATTGCTGTAATTGGACCTCGCAATTTACATCACTTTGATATGGTCTCATATATCCTATCAACATGTTATTCTCCCTTTGGTTTTTATAATATCTACCTATTATTATATCATAATTTATTTGAAAAAGTTTTCCCAAAATGGTTCCCTTTTAGTTCGAATGATGATAAGATACGTTTATTGCATTTCGCATCGGACTTTTAAAAAGGAACTATATAAAGGAGTAGAAGTAAAGTGATGGAAAGAATAAAAAGAGATTGGTTTTCCAATATTCGGGGGGATATTCTAGCTGGAATTGTGGTAGCCTTGGCACTAATTCCAGAAGCAATTGCCTTCTCAATCATAGCGGGAGTAGACCCTATGGTTGGGTTATATGCATCCTTTTGTATTGCTGTTATTATCGCGTTTGTAGGTGGCCGTCCTGGTATGATTTCAGCTGCAACCGGAGCAATGGCATTATTGATGGCACCCTTAGTGAAAGATTATGGTCTCCATTATTTATTGGCTGCAACCATTTTAACAGGAATTATACAACTACTATTTGGTGTCTTCAAGATTGCCAAACTGATGAAATTTATTCCAAGAGCCGTGATGATTGGTTTTGTTAATGCCTTAGCGATCTTAATATTTATGGCTCAAGTGCCACATTTTTTAGGAATCTCCAATGCAACCTATATTTTTGTAGCGATAACGCTGATTATTGTTTATACACTTCCGAGGTTTTTAAAGTCGATTCCAGCACCATTGATTGCAATTATCGTATTAACCACCATCGCGATTTATTCAGACATGGATTTACGAACAGTCGGCGATTTAGGTGAAATCACGAGAACACTACCGGAATTTTTATTACCGAACATACCACTTAACTGGGAGACATTACAAATTATCTTCCCTTATTCATTAGCCTTGGCTATTGTAGGGCTGTTAGAATCTTTATTAACATCCTCCATTGTAGATGATATGACAGGAACAGAAAGCAATAAAAACAAAGAAGCCAGAGGACAAGGAATGGCAAATATTATAACCGGCTTCTTTGGCGGAATGGCTGGTTGTGCCATGATTGGCCAATCTGTCATAAACGTCAAATCAGGGGGACGAGGAAGATTATCGACACTCGTTGCTGGTGTGTTTCTTATCTTTTTGATTATTGTTCTAGGTGGTTTAGTAGTACAGATACCAATGCCTGTTCTAGTAGGTATCATGATCATGGTATCCATCGGAACATTCGACTGGTCATCATTCAGCTATTTAAAAAATGCACCCAAAAGCGATGCAGTAGTTATGCTGGTTACCGTTGCTATTGTTGTTGCAACACATGACTTATCCAAAGGAGTGATAGCTGGGGTTATATTAAGTGCGATCTTCTTTGTTGCTAAAATATCAAAAATAAAGATTAGGAAGCAGCAAAGGGATGATGATATAATCTATCGTATAGAGGGGCAGTTATTCTTTGCGTCCACCGATAGCTTTTTAAATGATTTTGATTATAGTGTCAAAAATGCAGCCATTGTCATTGATTTCACGGATGCTCATGTCTGGGATGATTCAGCTGTAGGAGCCGTTGATAAGGTTGTGTTTAAATTTCGCGAAAATCAAAATGAGGTTACCATAGAAGGACTAAATGCCTCCAGTAAAAAGATGGTTGATAAGTTGGCAGCACATCACATATAGTGATCTTCATTATATAATGATTGGAAAAGGAGAGGTGTTACCATGTATAAACAGATTATCCTGGCAGTTGACGGATCGGACCATTCGATACGGGCGACAGAAGAGACCGTTAAAATCGCTTCCTTGGTAAAAGACAGCCATATCGAAGTGGTATCTGTAGCGGAATTTTCAAAAGCAAAGAATGAAGTGTTACACAGTGGCGGGAAAGAAGAATTGGAAATTTCCAGACGAAAAGCACTCCTTCCTGCGACAGAACTATTGGACGCGCATCACTTATCTTATGAAATTAAAATCCTACATGGCGAACCCGGTCCCACCATTGTGGAATACACCAATAAAGGAGATTATGAATTATTGGTGATAGGCAGCCGCGGCCTTAATGCATTTCAGGAAATGGTGTTAGGTAGCGTCAGCCATAAAGTAGTGAAAAGAGTGGATTGTCCCGTCCTTATTGTCAAATAATTAGGATTTCCAGCAGTAGAGCGTTCCAGGGATGATTAGATTAGTGAGATTTTCGCACCCGTTGTTCCATGATTTGCTCTCCTCAGTCCGTAAGAACAGGTTCTTACGGACTAAAATTTGCGATTGGTCATTTTTTTGTCTGTTAGATTCATTCTTATGGACTCAGGAATGAGATTTTCTCTCTACAGTCCGCGAGATTCGTTCTTATGGACTGTAGAACGGGATTTGTTCTCCACAGTCCACGAGATGCATTCTTACGGAAAGAAATTTGCGATTGGCCGTTTTTTTGTCTGTTATTCGTGGATCTCCTGGCAGTTTGCAGTGGGATTTACGCACGGTTACGCAGTGATAAATGAGCGTGAATAAATGCCATACCCTGCATCAATATGTATAAGGGTATGGCAAGTTTTATTCTCGTACAGTATTGACTCCTTGTCCTTTTTCCGTGCCATGCAACAACTGCTGCAAATAATGATAGACGCCCTCTTCATCATTTGTGGCGGTTGTTATCTCTTTGGAAATCCGTTTTATTTCCTCGGTGGCATTCTTCATCGCTACTGGATGGCCGACATAATGCATCATCGGAATATCATTATTACTATCTCCCATGGCTAAGGTGTGTTCCGGACTTATTTGGTAATGCTCCAATAGTACCTGTACCCCTGTCGCCTTATTAATTCCTTCAGCCATCACTTCCACGTTATGTGGCGAAGAAGAAGAGGTAGTGAAATCGGCAGTTTGCTTTAATTGCTGTAATCTTTGGATCCATGCCTGCATTTTCTCCTGTTCATTGGTAAAACAATATAATTTTGCTACCTTATAAGGCGGATAGGTTTCCGGCCAGTTGATATCGCCAGCCATTGCCGCTTCTCGATCAAGCCATTCATGAATACCAACTTCTTCCGGTTTGTCCCGATCAATCATCTGCTTCATAAAGGCATAGTCTTCTTGCAATGTCCAACGATGATGATCATTCGGGTGAACCTCATAATAAATCTGATCCTCTCGTGCTAATTCGATCACATCCTCGACAATCGCACGGTCTAGTTCGTATTCTGCCACCTTTTCTTTGCTAATATAACTAATCATCCCATTCGACGTAACGAAGCCATCCAGTTCAATATCTGCTGGTGCGGCATCATATAATTCTTTCAGGGAGCGGCCGGTAACAATAAACACCCGTACCCCTTGTTGTCTCCATGCTTGAATCATGCGCAAAGTCTGATCAGAAATCGTATTATCATGTCGTAAGATGGTCCCATCCATATCTAAACAAATGGCTCGTAGTTTATCGATCATTTTCATGTTCCCCCTTTTTCGAATATCCTTTTATTATAGCAAAAAAAGAAGATGGATTATACGTAAATACAGCCCTTACGATTTTTCACGTAAAGGCTGTATGCTTATTTGAGTTGAATTGGCTTCAAATGTTGTTCAATTTCTTGTCGTCTATCTTCCAAAAATGGGGGCAAGGCTATACTCTCGCCGAGATGCTCCTCCGATTCATCTGTCGCAAAACCGGGTCCATCCGTTGCTAGTTCAATCAAAATCCCATTTGGTTCACGGAAATAGAGAGAATGAAAATAATAACGATCGACCAACCCTGAATTCGGCAGGCGTTCTACTCGGATTTTATCACGCCATTGTTCCAGCTCCTGTTGGTTGTCTACCCGCAAGGCAACATGGTGCACGCTGCCTCTTCCTGGTCTTTCCTTATCTGCTTTTGGATCTACCTCGACCTGAATCTCTGCACCGGTACCACCAGCCCCGACAGTATACAAGTGCAGGGAGCCTTGCTCATCTATTTTACGAAAACCGAGCAAATTCACTAGGATTGCTTCCGTCGGCGTCAAGTTTGGCACAGTAATATAAACAGGCCCTAAACCGGTGATACTGAATTCTTGCGGTACATGGCTCTTATGCCACGGTACACCTGCTGCTATCCCTTGGTTATGCTGGTCGGAAACAAATATCAATCGCTGCCCTTCATGATCCTGAAAGGGAAGCACTTTCCTGCCCCATCGCTCCGATACCCCATCATGGATAACATCATATTGATCAAGACGTTGTTCCCAATAAGATAATGCCTCATCAGAAGGAACCCGTAATGATGTACCAGAAATACTGTTGTTCCCTGGATACGTATGGCCAGCGTTACTTATCTCAAAAAAAGTTAGATCAGTACCTGGTCTTCCTATCTCATCGGCATAAAACAAATGATACATACTTGGATCATCCTGATTAACGGTTTTCTTCACCAGCCGCATTCCCAATATTTTCGTATAAAAATTGACATTCCGCTGAGCATCGGCGGTAATAGCAGACACATGATGTATACCTTTTAACTCCATGGTGAAGCCTCCTTTCTCGTTAACGTCTATTGTATCGTTCTTTGATCATAATGGGAAGCAAGCAACTCTATGGCTGTGCAGGTGCTAGAGCATCGGGCAGTATCCCAGACAGTTTCACCTTCTTTCCGGACGGTTTTGCGCGTATTCCGGACGGTTTCATCTGCTTTCCGGACGGTTTACACCCTTTTCCGGACGGTCTCGCATTATGTCAACTAAATCAAGCGAGCTGTCACTCCAATGTCTATGATATCTGCCTCTTTAATTGCTTTGCTGCTTGAGCCACGTCAGCGTTACCAGTTATCGCACTGCCCACGATCACAATATCGGGCTGATGTGTGACAATCCCCGGTAGTGTCTTTTGATCAATACCGCCAGCCACTGCTACTTCTAAGTCTGTGCCAGCAGTTAGAGAAAACAACTTGCTGTCAAAACGCTCACTCGTTTGTTGATCTTTACCTACATGAAGACAAACCAGCTCTACTCCAAGGTGTTCAAGCTGTTTTACCCTATCTGGCGTTTGTATTTCTAATAAGTCTACCATGATGATACCGTCCATTCCTTTGGCAACCTCCAAGGTATCCTGAATCGTTTGATCTGCGGAGAACGCCATCACTGTAGTGATATCTGCACCTGCTGCAAAGGCTTGTTTTGCTTCCTGTTTACCGGCATCGCATGTCTTCATATCGGCTAAAATCGTGCGACTAGGGAACAATTCCCTTATTTCTCGAATAATAGAGACACCGTATTCCTTGATCACACCTGTGCCAATCTCAATAATATCCACTATATCTTTCGTTGCGCCAACTATTTCTATACATCGATCACGTGAGAGACGATCTAATGCCAATTGTAATCTCATTTTGGTACCCTCCTAACGCTCTACTCGCTCTACTTCCCCTAGCCTTTCTTGCACGTCCTCATAGTACGGTAACCCTTCGTTGTCTCCAATAACCCCAACCACCATTGAGCCTATCGTATTAGCAAAGTGTAATGTCCGTTCTAATGACCAGTCACGCAGATAGCCATATAAAAAACCAGCATTAAAGCCGTCCCCTGCCCCCACAGTGTCTACTACTTTGGTTGCCTTCACTGCTTCGGAATGAACGATCTTCCCTTGATAGCAGCCCACAGAGCCATGCTCTCCTTGCTTAACAGCTATGCAAGACACACCCATAGCCCTTGTCTTTTCAATAATACGTGCTGGATCTTTTTCACCAATAATAATTTCCATTTCTTCATCGCCCGCTAGCAAAATATCCACATAGGGCAGGATCTCCAACAATGTCTTCCTTGCTTCCTCTTTCGACCACATTTTCAGCCGTATATTGGGATCAAAGGAAACTTTCACACCATGCTGTTTAGCTATTTCCAATGCTCGCAACAAAACATTCGTGTTCTGGCCACCAATCGCTGGAAATATTCCCGTTACGTGCAGTACCTTTGCCTGCTTAATATACGCTTCATTCAATCCATCTGGCGTCATCGTTAAGGTTGGTGATTTATCCCGGTAATAAAAGGTTTTGACACTGCCATCCTCCATGATTTCCTTAAAATTCAGTGAGGTTGGATATCTATCTACCAGTTTAATTTCGGTTGCGTCAATACCCTCGCCTTTAATAAAGGTGCGAATCGACTTACCGAACTCATCATTCCCTAAATGAGTGATATAGCCTGTCTCTAACCCTAATCGAGCGCAGCCAGTTACTAAGTTAAGCTCAGCACCTGCAATATGCTTATGAAATCCATTAACAAACTTCATCGGACCTGTGGCATTGGGATTAAAAACAATCATTGCCTCTCCTATCGTGATAACATCCTTCATCTATGCTCCCCCTCGTTATTGCTTACATTTGCGGATATGCAGCTTACCATGTTCTGCAGCAATCACTTCATCGGCCATGTTCAGAAAAAGACCGGTATCCACGACCCCTGTCAATGTTTTTAATTGTTGATGCAATTCGGAAGGCTCTGTAATCTGTTCAAATGAACAATCGATAATATAATTGCCATTATCCGAAACAAATACATGATCTCCTTGATAGCGTCTGCTTGTGCGACAGCCTAATTGTTGGATGTGCTGTTCGGTGACTTTCCAAGCAAATGGAACCACCTCAACCGGAAGAGGAAAGGCACCTAACTGTCTCACCAGTTTGGATTGATCGACAATCACAACAAAATAATCGGCGGCAGCAGCAATTAGCTTTTCCCTTACCAAGGAACCGCCTCCTCCTTTTAACAATTGAAAATCAGAATCGACCTCATCGGCGCCATCAATGGCAATATCCACTCTTTTATATTCTGAAAAAGAAGTAAGCGGAACGCCCAGCTCGGTTGCTAATTGTTCGGATTTCTTCGAGGCTGGAATGGTTTGAATTGATAGCCCTTCCCTTTGGATACGCTCCGCCAGCGCTTCTATCATATAATTAACAGTAGATCCCGATCCAAGTCCTACAATCATGCCATCCTTTATATAATCTATGGCTGCCTCTGCAGCCGTTTGCTTATCATTTTTCACTATCATTCACTCCTAACCAAATAATTCCGGACTAAATAATTGTGGAATGTAAAAGGCAATGTCCGGGAAAAAGGCAATAAACAAAAGGACCACCAATACAATCCCAATATAGGGGAGCACTGCCACAAAGGACCGTTCAGTTGACATATTCCCTATTTTTGCAGCAAGTAACAAACATAACCCATATGGTGGGGTAATCAGCCCTACTGCTAAGGTCATGACTACCATTATCCCTAAATGTACGGGATCTATTCCAAATTCTAAAGCCGTCGGTAAAATAATCGGTACAAATAAAATCATCGCTGGAATCGCGTCCATGAACGTACCAATGAAAAGGAAAAAGGCAATAATAATCAAAATAAACAACCATTTTGCCCCAATATTATTTTCAAAAAAAGTCTGAGCAATAGAACCTAGCTGATAATAACTCATTAATTCACCTAACGCACTGGCAGCAGCTAAAGCAAACAAGGATAAAGAACTCAATGCCAAGGTATCAAATAATATTTTTGGAAAATCCTTTAGCTGTAAGGTTTTATAGTAAAACATGCAAATCAGCGTGGTATAAATACAAGCCACCGCTGCTGCCTCCGTTGCGGTAAAGAGCCCGCTGATAATGCCACCAATAATAATAATTGGTGTAAGCAATGCCGGAAATGCTTCACGAAACAGCTTAAATATCGCGCTTGCTTCTACCCGTTGATCCTTCGGGTACTTTCGTTTAACGGCGACTACATAAATCAAGATCATCATCGCCAAACCGACTAAAAGCCCTGGAACGATTCCACCTAGAAACAAAGCCCCGATCGATACGTTGGATAGTCCTGCAAAGATAATCATCGGGATACTTGGTGGAATGACCACACCAACGGTAGAAGAGGCAGCGGTTACACCAACAGCCGTCTCTTTATCATAGCCTTTACGCAACATGCTTGGTATCAGGATTTTTCCAACTCCGGCTGTATCTGCTTGTGAAGCGCCAGATACACCTGCGAACATCATCGATACAAGCACATTCGCATGCGCTAGCCCGCCACGAATCGAACCAACAATCGCTAAGGCAAATTCGATCATCTTTTCTGATATTTTACCTGAATTCATTAAATTCGCTGCCAAAATAAATAAAGGCACGGCCAATAGCACAAATGAGTCTAACCCATTCACCATTTTCATTGGTACCGTGGCTTCTGGTGTATACGGCATACCAGCTATTCCGATCAAGGCCACAATCCCAATTACAAAAGCTATCGGTACCCCAATGAACATCAATACAAGGAACAAACCAAGCAGTAAAAATCCCATTATTCATGCACCTCCTGCCCTCGTAGGGATTGGATATGACCAGCCATATGCACTAGCGTATAGATCAGCATCGTGCCTGCCATAATGGGAATGGCTATCCATACATAGCCCATCTTCATTTCCGGAATGGAAGACCAGGTATAACTCCAAAATTCTTGTACCACTTGAATCCCCAGTATAAAAATACATAGGTTGAACAAGACTAACACCGTATCGTTAAACAATTGAAGGTATATCTTTTTCTTCCCTTGTAGTTTTTGCACCAAAAAATCGAAGTTAAAATGTTCCCGACGATTCACCATCACTGCCGCACCCATAAACACCGCCCATATAAACGAATAATTCGCTGCTTCTTCGGTCCAAATCACCGATACTCCTAAATATCTGGTGATAATTTGCAGAACAATCACTCCGAAAAAGATAAAGAGAAAGGCTATGCCTATGGAAATCTGTATTTTTTCTAAGGTGCCTACCCACTTTCTCATCCAATTACCTCCTTGTTATTCCTCTAATGAACGGATTTTCTGCAATAATTCTTCTACTTCAATCTCTTTGGCAAATGCCTCAATAATTGGGGTCGCAATCTCGATAAACGGTTCACGATCAATCTCGTTTACTTCAGCCCCTTCCTCTATCGCCTTCTCTTTATATTCTTCATCCTGCTGCAAGGTCACTTCCCGTTCGGTTTCCACAGAGGCCTCGGCCGCTTGCAGAATAATCTCCTGCTGCTTGGACGTATAGTTATCAAACTTCTCTCCATTGATCAGTAAAAATCGTGTCGTAAAATCATGCGCCGTTTCCGTGATATATTTCCCGTTAGGCGTTGTATGGTGAGATTGCTGAACAAAAAATGGATAAGCATTCTCCGATGAATCGACTACATCCTGTTGTAACCCTTGGTATAGTTCGCCCCAAGCAATACCAGATGGTACTACACCAAGCTCCTTCCAGAAATCAGAGATAACCCCTGATGTTTGGGTACGTAATGATAACCCTTTCAAATCTTCTATTGATTCAATCGGTTTTTTGCCATAGTAATGCCGTACACCAGCTGACCAGTAGCCTAAGAGCTTAAACGAATTATTCGATTTATCATTAATGACTTGTGCCATCTCTTTGCCTACTTCACCATCTACAGCTGCTAACCAATGATCATACGTATTGAACAAATATGGTGCAGAAAACAAGTCCACTTCCCGTATTCCTGTTTGCGTCATCAGACCAGGTGAGGCCACGACAACATCTGCTGCCCCTAATTGTAGCTTCTCAATTAACTCTGACTCCTCTGTCCCAATTGTACCAGCATGCACTTCTACTTCCATTTGTCCGCCTGATTTTTCTTCGACTATTTCTTTAAATTTTAACAACCCTGCCTGATAAGGATTATCTGGTGATGTCTGATTATGCGCGGCAATAATTTTTATCTTTCCTTCTTCGTTAACCTCTACTTCATCCGTATTGCATCCCGTAAAAAGTAGGGTAATAATCCCTGCCAATAGGGAAAGGAACACCATTTTATTTTTTGACATGCGGCTACCTCCCTTATGCATGTTGATCCTTATTTGAGGCTTATCGACTTATGAATTCGCTCGTCGAATATAGTCTTCCGCTCGTTTCGTCAGCTCCTGATAGTCGGCTTCTGATTTCAACTGGACAGCATTTACTAAGTTGCTTCCTATCCCCACAGCGGCACTTCCTGCCTGTAAATAGTCATTCATATTGTTGAGTGTAATTCCGCCGGTAACCATTGCCGATACGTGCGGCAGAGGCCCACGGATATTTTTGATATAGGACGGGCCTACAGAATCAGCTGGAAATATCTTCACCATACGTGCCCCATGTTCACAGGCAACAGAAATTTCTGTAGGTGTCAGCACCCCTGGGATATGTTCGATTCCATAACGCTGACATAATCGTAGTGTATCGACATTCCACGTCGGGGAGACAACAAAAGCCGCCCCTGCCATGATGACAGATCTGGCTGTTTCCGGGTCTAGTACGGTTCCTGCCCCAACTTTCATGGCTGGATCTGCTTCTCGTACTGCCTTTTCAATAATTTGGTTTACTTGCGGGGTTTCTGCCGTAATTTCCACATGATGTACGCCACCTTCTGCCAACGCTTCCAAAATAGGTACTATATTTTCTTTCGTTGTCTTTCTAATGACGGCAACCACCTTCTCTTGCTTAATTCCTTCGATAATAGACATAATTTTCTCTCCTCTACTCTAAATTGGTGTGCTGCTGACGTAAGCTTGCCTCATCACGAGCAGCTGGATAGGTTTCTAATAAATAGACGATAATCGCATCTAATAACAGATGAGCGGACTGATCGAATGAACTGCCTAATGGTTGAATAGTTTCAGGTTCTGACGCCAAGCGTTTCTTCGTTGCCGCTGGGATCTGTACCGTTACATCGCTTCGTTGTCCAATCGTTGAATCTGGATTGGTGGTGACCAAGGCTACTTTGGCGTCAATCTCTTTTGCTTTTTGTGCATATTGAAGTAAACTAGCGGTACCACCCGAACCGGAAATAACCAACAACAAGTCTTGGGAACCTAAGCTCGGCGTAATCGTTTCTCCTACAATAAATACCGGATATTCACTATGCATTAAACGCATGCCGAACATTTTTCCCACTAACCCTGATCGACCTGTTCCGGCAATAAAGATTCGTTTGGCAGACTGGATGGCCTCTGCTAATTGGATCATCTCTGTTTCCTTGACATGATCAAGCACCTCTCGCACTTCGTTTACAATGGTAGTTGATATATTTTTCATGGTAACACCCTTTCTCAACAGGATTCTCGTTTATTTAAGGTTGGTGGAAAACGATAAACTTGCAGCTTTTCCTCCTTTTGATCAACCATACATTCAAACAGTATTTCTGCCGCTTTCTTCCCCATGTCAAAGGCAGGCTGAGAAATCGTGGTTAACGGTGGGTTATAGAAATTGGCAAAGGACACGTCGTCAATACTTATCACCGCTACCTCCTCTGGTATCCTTAATCCTTGCTGTTTAATGAACGTTAATACCTCATGTAGCACACGGTCATTAATCGCAAACAAAACATCTGGGGGTTGTTCATTTTGAAACAGTTCAGCTAACTTGTTGGTTAAATCCACCATTTTTCCACTTACCTTGTAAGAAGGTAATAGCTCCAATCCATGTTCCTGTAAGCTCCGCTGGAAAGACTCTACCCTCTCTATTCGAGGAGTAATTGCGGCTGTAAGTGGTGAACTGACAACTGCTGGCCGTTGAAAGCCCTGCTGAACGATTTCAGCGACAGCCAACTGGGCAGCTGTTCGATTGTCCAATAAAATCGATGGAATATCCAGAGATGGAATAATTCGATCCATTAAAACAACGGGATAATCTTCTTCCAGCAGTTTTTGATAAAGCTCCACGTTATCGCCAGTTGGGAAGGCAATCACACCGTCCACTTGCTTTGCCCGCAGCATCTCGATATATTTCTTCTCTTTCTCTGGCTGATCATCGGCATTACAGACAATCACATGAAAACCTTTTTCCTGACAGAAATCTTCAATCGCCCGAATCACCTGAGTAGAAAATACATGAAGGATATTAGCCACAATCACCCCAATTGTCGTAGAAGATTTTTGTTTCAAACTACGTGCGACCATATTCGGTTTATAGTTTAATTGCTGGATCGCTTTTTCTATTTTTTGTTTAGTATCCGCTCCCATATAATCAAAACGGTGATTAAGATATTGGGAGACAGTACTTTTTGATACCCCGGCTAATTTAGCTACATCTGCAATGGTTATCCTTTTCATACGCATACCCCTCTAACTAGCTTTTAATCACTAAATCGGTTTAGTAAATCGATTTAGTGAAAGTATAAATCATTAGAAAGCGTTTTACAACCCTTTTATATAAATTTATTTTTGCGATAATGAAAAGGAATGTTGCTATATACATGGACAATAACTTTGTGAAAAATTGACTTTTGCGCTATCTTTGGTACAATGACATACAATTACATATGCATGCACTACTAGGGGTGCCTATCAGTATAGGCTGAGAGAAAGGCGCGATCAAGCCTTTTAACTCTATGAACCTGATCTGGTTGATAACCAGCGGAGGGAAGTAGGTTATTTAGCCAGGTTCTTTTTATCATAAGAATCTGGCTTTTTCCTTCCTTGCGTGCAAAAAAACAAAGGAGGAAAAGAAATGAATCGAACACATTTACTCACGATAATGGCGGTGCTCATTGCAATTGGCACACTGGGGTCGCAATTTCTCTGGTTCCCAACAGGGGTGGCAAAAGCCTATCCAGTACAGCATGCCGTTAATGTCATGGCAGCCGTCATGCTTGGTCCTATACCAGCTGTTGTCATTGCCTTTACGATTGGATTATTACGAAATCTATTAGGTATTGGTACATTATTGGCATTTCCAGGAGGAATGGTTGGCGCCTTATTAGCGGGCTATCTTTATCGATGGGGACATAAGAAGTGGCTGGCTGGAGGGGGTGAAATGTTCGGAACAGGCATTATTGGCTCGCTATTATGCGTCCCTTTTGCCAAGCTTGTGATGGGAACTTCAGTGGGAGTACTGGCCTTTCTGCCCGGCTTTCTTGTCAGCAGTATTACCGGGGCATTGATTGGTCTGTTACTACTGTCACGTGTGAAGCACACCTCACTTGTCAATCAGACACTTCCATCTAAATAACGAAAAGCGCAGAGTGTTCGCTTAAAAACGGAGGGGCTTCCAGACATTCGCTTCACTAGATTGCGCAACAGTGAGACACGAAAAGAAGCTCAAACAGCAGTTTGTTTGAGCTTCTGCACTGTATATGTGGAGGCAAAACGTTTTCGCTTAGCGTGCTCCGCCACCGCCTCCTCCACCGGCACCACCACCGCCACCGATACCTGTAGCACCACCGCCGCCGGAAGCAGCTACAGATGAGGTGTTAGCATTGAATCCACCGTGAGCTAGTCCTGTAGACAGACCTGTACGAGTCAAGTAAGTGCACATCCAGTAATAACGATACATCCCATCTTCTTGGGACATGTCTTCAAGAACAAAACCTTCTAGTTTTTTGGACATATTATCACTTTTGCCAAATAATACACTCCATAACATCATATCTTGCAAGGAGAGTGGCTCAGAAACAGCTGTGAATTGATTGATATCTGATTCACGCAAATAATTCCCAAACTGTAGTAAACGATTCGCTAGCCTATCTCCTTCATCACTTGGGACGATGACCGCTTGCTTTATTCCAAGCGGTTTTATTTCTTCAAACGAAAATAATCCCTGCCGCTCCAGATAAGCTTCTGAATAGTCTTTGAGATAATCAGCAAACGTACTGACTTCATCTGCATGTTTTTTACCCCATTTTTGGATGACATCATCCGTAATAACGCCATTCGCATCCGCAACATCTAAAAACATGGTCCACAGACCTGTTTCATACGTTTCACTGTATGTTCCTTCTTCTATTTGTTCCACTATTCCCCTAAAGGATATTGGATATTTATTCCGTTGCTTTTCCACATCATGAATAGAAAGTGTCGTGCGATATTTTTCCCCAAAAAACTTGCTTACCTCTTCTGCTTCCATCAAGATTTGCTCATTCATCGACCATTTCAACAAATAAGCTTGAACGATATCTTCAAAATGACCGAGTTGCAAATCCCCTAAAAGGACGCTCAAACCGGCATAGTCTTCTCCGGTATAAGGGACTTTTTCATAAGTTTTATTTTTATTTTCTGCGATCCGTTTTTGGAGAGACTTCATGGCACCAGCCTCTCTTTTCGCTTGATTTGTTTTAATGCCCATGAAAATAATAGCGATAGCCACCAATAGAAACAAGCCAATAATGATACCCGCAATGATGAAAGCGGAAGAGGACTCATCACTTGCATTATAAACGGATCCATCCATTGCTTCTTCTCGTTGTTCGGATAAAGTGATGTCTTCTGTTTGTTGTACTTGAAAGACACCAGGTGGAAATTGGGTTAACACAATCACATTTCCATCGACCTCTCCATGTGATTCCCATATAATCCGATCATCTACAAGGTGCATATCCCCCTCAAACCCAAATCCCCAGAAATCTACCATTTCCTGTGTGAATGGTTGAAAACCAGAAATTTCAACCGTCAACTGTTGGGCAGGGATATCTGAAAAGGTATCAAAGTTCCAAAGCATCGCTTGTCCGTCTTCTACATTACGAACAAGATCAGATAAGGTATAAGTCACCGTATATGTATTTTCCCCGTATTCGCCAATTCCCCAAACTAATTCCGTGCGTTCGTTTGTAGATAGCACCCCATATTTTCCAGCCTTTTCTTCTTGTGAAGCATCGGAATTCCAATTAGTTTCTTCTTCAAATCCATCAACAGAAAAGTCCGTTACCTCTGATCCATCAAGATTGGCCATATTAATGAAAAGTTCCGTACCCTCATTCATATTCATCTGACGGTGTTCGGTCACAATACCCGAACCATCTTCCTGTAGTTCTACTTCAATATGTAGATCACTCATCTCATTTTCAGCAAATACCGTTAAGGTAAGTGCTAGATTTATTGCAACAGCTATCGTGAAGGTAACAAGAATTTTTACCGGCTTGTTCATTAGCGTTCACTCACTTTCATCATTTAGATGTTTTTTAATAGAGATAAAGCAATATCTTGGGGATATTTTCAAAAACTCGGTAATGAAATAAACAATCCATAAATAAGATAAGGGCATGATCCCGTTTCGATAATAAAACGTCCGATATTGGATGACATCATTAGATTACTTATGTACAATGTACGCTACTTCTCTATATAATGTTGCTCTTCAACATGCTTATAGGAGGACAATATTTCTAAAATCTAACTTATCGGTACTCATCATAGCTTATAATCAAAATCGTACCATATTCTATCATATCAAGAATGTTATGTTTATCTGCTAAGAAAAAAGGTTGATGACTGCTATGATTGCAAGCAGTCATCAACCTTCTCGTTACAAGGTAGGAGCATCGTCCAAAATGTAGGACAATACAACATAAACCCAGAAAGACCCTCCTAAAGTAAGAAGGAAAATAATTCGAACGGGCAAAGGAGTGATGCCGAAAAAATCGGCAATTCCCCCACAAACACCAAATAGGACACGGTCATTCACAGATTTATTCAATTTCCTGTTCATCAAGAAATCCCTCCCGAAGCCTCATCTACCGGTTGTTCATTTCATCTGGGTCCGCCCCAACCCGATCGTCTTTATTCATGTCGGCAATCAATTTCATTTCAGCATTGGTTAACTCAAAATCAAATACATCCGCATTATCATGAATACGCTGTTGTTTCACCGACTTCGGAATCGTAATTACTTCTTGCTGTAAGTCCCAACGTAAAATAATTTGTGCCGTGGATTTCCCATGTCGTTCTGCAATCTCCGTCAATGTTTCATCCGTTAATAGTTCCCCTTGTTTTAACGGAGACCACGCCTCTAACTGAATGTTATGCTTCTTACAATAGTCATGCAGGCTTTTTTGCTGTAAATGTGGATGATACTCCACTTGATTAACCATTGGTGTAATTTCTGCTTTTTCCAACAGTCTATCAAGATGGTGTTCCTTAAAATTACTTACACCGATCGCTCTTATTTTCCCATCATTATATAGTTCCTCCATCGCCTGCCATGATTCTCTATACTTGTCTTGTTCTGGTACTGGCCAGTGAATAAGGTATAAGTCCAGATAATTTAATCCTAATCGATCTAAACTCGCTTGATAAGCTTGGAATGTTTCCTCATAGCCTTGATCTCCATTCCACAGCTTTGAGGTAATAAACAACTCTTCTCTTGGGGTACCCGAATCTTTGATTGCCTTACCTACCCCTTCTTCATTTCTATAAATAGCCGCCGTATCAATACTTTTATAGCCATGCTCCAGCGCCCATTTCACAGAATTGTAAACCTCTTCGCCATCTTGCACTTTAAACACGCCTAAACCAAACCATGGCATGTTCACACCATTATGCAAAGTAGTTGTCGATTGTAAATTCAAAGCCAAAACGCCTTCCTCCTTTTGATCATCTCTTATGTACCACCTGGGAAAACACCTCACAGGTGGAATACTACTACCACACCATTCCCTTTTTCCTATTTGATCAAACATTGATGATTAACGATCCGCCTTTGCGCCAATTTGATGAATTTTATAGTGACTGTACAATCTGTGCGATACATCCTTGAGGAATTTGGTTGGCTCCTTGATAGTAAACAATGCTAACTGGTGCATTGCCCTTGTACAAGCCGTATAAAATAGATGACGTTCTAATTCATCTTGATAATTGTCATTTGAGGCGTCCGCTATAATGACGGCATCAAATTCGATTCCTTTCGCTAAATAGGTTGGAATAATCACAATACCCTTTTCAAAAGTATGTGCCGTTTGTGTCATCAAATGCACATTTATCAAACGATGATAACGTTGGTACAACTTCTCACACTCTGCCATCGTCTTGCCGATAATGGCAATAGTCTCATGACCTTCTGCTTGATATGTTTCGATTTGCTCGATTAACTTCTGATCCAGCATTTTTTGCTGCTCTACTTCGATAAAAATAGGTTTGTCACCATCTCGTTCAAAAGGCTCGATTAAATCCCCGTTCTCTACGAAAGATTTGGTAAACTCAACAATGGGTGCCGTTGAGCGATAGCTACGTGTTAACACAATTCTCTCATGCTTCTCCTGCCATCTCTCCGACAAAAGTGTTTCTTCCCGCAGTGCATGTGCATAGATCGCTTGGTTAATATCACCAAGCAAAGTCATCCGGCTGACCGGAAACATCTTCTTCATTAAAGCAAATTGAAATGGCGTGTAGTCTTGTGCTTCATCAATAAACAAGTGTTGAATCGTTCGCTGCGCGTCAAACCCTAATATACTTTTTTGAAAATAAATAAAAGCAGGGGCGTCCTCCCAAGTGAGATATTTCCTCTGCAAATATTGATCAGTTAAGACACAAATATCCTTCCAATCAGGAGGCAGCACCAAGCCGGCTTCCTCGGCCCACTCTCCATTAGTGAACAATTGGCGGAAAGTTTGCAAGGTATCCACAAAAGCAAGCTGTTTTATTTTCTTACGTAAAGGACGTAACTTGTCAGCTACCACTCGTTTTCTCAACAATGCTTCTTCTCGGTCATAATCATCAAAACTATTTTCCGAGAAACTGTTCTCTTCTTGCAGAGTCTGATGGACATCCATATAATCTTCTTTTTCTAGTAGTTCCGTTTCTTCTAAGACCCAATCTTTCTCCCGTTCTTGCTGTTCAACTTTCTTCAACTGTACAAGAATCCAATGGGCGACCTTTTCCATTCGTTCGGAAATAGATAGTGTGTCTTCCGTCTTATAAAAATATTTGGCAAGCAGCGACTTTGGAATAATGGTCTCACCACGAAAGGAAATATTGCGGAATTTCAAACCATGGTGAGAAAGCCGTTCCAGAAAAATATCGATTAAACGTTTGTAATCCATACTTGCCTTATAATGCATAGCCTCCACACGTGCTTGGTAATAATCCCTGTTTTTCTGTAAATAAAACTCCATTTGTTCAAAAGGGGTTTCTAAGGTAAAGTGATTATCTAACTGACGATGCAGATATTGATAGAACGTCATTTGCTGCATATTGTCCTCACCAAGCTCCGGTAAAACCGTGGCCACATAGCTATTAAATAAAGGATTGGGTGAAAATAAAACAATTTGCTCCGATGTAAGTGTCTCCCGATAACGATATAACAAATAGGCTACTCGTTGCAGGGCAGCGGATGTCTTACCACTCCCAGCCACTCCTTGCACTATCAGCACTCTTGCCTTCTCATTTCGAATAATCTGATTTTGTTCTCGTTGAATAGTGGAGACAATGCTTTTCATTTTGGTGTTGGCTTGGTCCCCAAGAACGGATTGTAATAAGTGATCACCAATTGTTAATCCTGTATCGAACATTCCCTTTAGTTTTCCTTGTTGGATCATATATTGTCGTTTTAGAGTTATTTCCCCGGAAATATTATCATCTATTGTGTCATAATTTGCCGGCCCAGGTGGAAAATCATAGTACATACTCGAAATCGGAGCACGCCAATCATACACTAGGAAATGATTCTCTTCTTTATCAAGCACGGAGGCCAAACCAATATAGATTGGTTCTCCCTCTTCTTGACCAGATTCTTTAAAATCAATACGGCCAAAGTATGGTTTGTTTTTCAACCGTTCTAATATATCCAGGCGTTCACTAACCTGTCCATGGCTGCGCTCTCGCTCTGACAAAAATTCAGCCTGTTGTTTGATACTCGCTTCTGTTTCGATTTTATCATCCATTTCTTCGATATTCACCGTGACATCTTCCCAGAAATCGCGTCTAATATCAATGACATCTTCTTTAAGGTCTTTTTTTCTTCCTTCTAATTCCGTTATCTTTCTTGAAATTTCACGAACTACTTCACTTACTCGCTGTTCTTCCTGCTGCCGATCCTGTTGATTGCTTTCCTCTGCCATTGATTCCACCTCCATGGCTCTTTACAGATGTTGTGATCTTATATTTCCTAACAAGCATCAAGCTTACTCCTTATTTTCTCTTGTTTGCCCACTAGATTAGCACAAAATGACTTCTTTTTCATTTATTAAACCCTAACGAATTTATTGGACAAGCAAGGCTCCCGCTTTTCAAAAGGGGAGCCTGCTATCGTATATTTTTTACATTAGGAGGGGCATCTGGTTTCCCCGTACATATATCTTCTGTCACGTGTACTTTCTTCATTTTACCATGATCATCAATAAACTTAAATATACCATTATTGAAATCGGTGCCGACTTCCTTATAAAAAATTCCTTCATAAAGGTTATGTTTAGAACGGGTGAAGCTCAAAAGGTATCTCCCTGTCTCTTCCTCTTCTCGTAAGAAACCTCGCACCCCTTTTTCATATGGTATGTTATCCACTCCCTTTAAAGACCTTTCTAAGGAGACAATATGCAGATCGATAAACGTCAATTCTTTCAACAATACATTTACAAAAGACCCCTTAGTAATCTCTTCCCAACGCCTTTGCGGGCTTTGTCCTAATATAATCTGGGTAATGTTATACTGATGGGCTACTTCTTTGATTACTTTTACTGAGGAACGTTTTTCGTTGTCACGGATAATAAACGCATCTACATCTAACTCATCGCAAAGCTCTTTCCACTTATCAACATACTCTGACTTATCTGGATCAAAGGCATCGTATGGCAGGTTGTCTACCGTTAATACATATAAAGGACAATCCATAATTTGTGCTAGTTTGTGACCACGCTTAATCAAACGTTCTCCATTAGGACCATAGTATACACAGACCAATATGCTTTCATCCATACAGCTTTTTACCTTTTTCATATCCACAACTCACCTTTCTATTCCGATCATTTCACCCACCAATAATGAAACCTCACCAAAAAAATTCTACTGTTTATATACAAAAGACAGTAACCCCTCATCTTATCTGAGCGATGCCGAGGTATTTTCGACTGTCTAGTAAACCAATTTCATTTATGCTGAAAACTGTATTATTCTAACACGTATTTTATATTAAGTATAGTACCTTTTTGGAAATTGTTGCAACCCTTTCCCTTCACCGAATTGAAATCGCCTACATTTGATAAAATTCGTTCCATATCGTTGCGTCATACATGCATTGATATCTTTTTTCTTGTATAATAAACCATGGTAAGCTATTCTCCATATCTACCTTTGTCTGAGCTACGAACAGTTACGATGAGATGAAAAATGTTGTTGAAAAGTAATGTTGTTTTTCCACTATATAAAAAGGGTTTCCATTCATGTTTCCTTTAAGTGCGTGTTCAAACTTCGCCAGCGGATTATTCCATTGTCGGACTTCTTGAACATCCTCTTTAGATACACTTAAGCACGTAATCCTTACACTAACTGTGTACCATTCATCCGAAAATTTCAAATTAAAAGATCGATTTTATTATGCTACCATTTGCAGTTTTTTTGATTGGAGGTTCTCCTATATTGTCTATCTTATTATTGGCGATATTTATTCCTTTTATTACAGCCGTTCTATTACCTTTTCTCTCGCGTTATGTAAGACGCATTCATACAGGCTGGTTTGCTATTATTGCACCTATTTGCTTGTTTATCTTTTTTATTCTACTCGTTCCTGATATTGCCAATGGTGCTATACTAGAAGCCACTCTTACATGGATTCCTAGTTATGGGATTAATATAACGGCATATATAGATGGGTTAAGCTTGACCTTTGCCCTGTTGATATCGGGAGTTGGAGCATTAGTTATTCTGTACTCTATCTATTATTTATCTCCGAAAGAGTCACTAGGGCATTTCTATACGTATCTCATGCTTTTTATGGGAGCGATGCTTGGTGTCGTTGTATCTGATAATATTCTTGGCCTCTATGTTTTTTGGGAATTAACCAGTATCTCCTCCTTCCTGCTGATTGCCTTCTGGTATCAACGTAAACGCTCAAGAGATGGAGCAAGGAAGTCACTGCTGATTACCGTGACCGGTGGTATTTCCATGTTAGTAGGGTTCTTAATGCTTGGTTTTATCGCAGAAACCTGGCGCATTCGTGAAATGATCGATATGGCTCCTATATTGAATGAGCAACCTTTATTTATCCCGGCCATGCTCCTTATTCTCTTAGGAGCCTTTACCAAATCCGCTCAATTTCCCTTTCATATTTGGCTCCCGGATGCGATGGAAGCACCAACACCTGTCAGTGCCTATCTCCATTCCGCGACAATGGTCAAGGCAGGAATTTACTTAGTAGCTCGTTTTACGCCACTATTTGGAGGTGAAGCAATTTGGTTTTGGATGGTTACCTCAGTAGGGCTGTTCACACTATTCTGGGGTTCGTTCAATGCCGTTAGACAGACCGATCTCAAGGCATTACTTGCTTATTCAACCATCAGTCAGCTCGGGATGATTATGAGCATGTTTGGAATCGGCTCAGCTGCTCTCTATTTGGGTTTTGGAACAGAGTCTGTTGTTTATACCAGTGCTTCTTTTGCTGCTCTGTTTCATTTAGTCAACCATTCCACCTTCAAAGGAGCCTTGTTTATGATGGTGGGCATTGTGGACCACAGTGTTGGCACACGTGATATTCGTCGATTAGGTGGGCTGATGCCCCTCATGCCCATTACCTTTACGATTGCCCTAATCGGAAGCTTATCGATGGCTGGACTGCCACCGTTTAACGGCTTCTTAAGTAAAGAGATGTTTTTCACTGCTGTGTTAGATATTCAGGACGCTTCTTTCTTTTCTTTAGACACATGGGGGATTTGGCTGCCGATTATCGCCTGGATCGCTAGTATATTTACGTTTATTTATTCAGCGATTTTGATTACGAAGACATTCTGTGGGCCATATCGAGAAGAACGATTGGAAAACCCTGCCCACGAACCAAAAATGGGTATGCTTCTTTCGCCACTTCTATTGGTAAGCCTTGTGATTGCAATCTTCTTCTTCCCTAACGTGCTGGGAGAATATTTATTAACCCCTGCTATGCACGGGCTTTTTCCTAATTTAGCCATTCAGGGAGAGCCACTAGGGGAGGAAATTTCGGCTTGGCATGGATTTGGAACAGAGCTCTGGATGACAATCGGTGTGATCGTGTTGGGGCTGCTACTATTTTCCACTAAAAAACATTGGGCTGGTATATACAACTTACTACCCAAACATCTATCCTTGAGTGTGCTGTATGGAAAACTTTTAGAACAGGCGGAAAACACCTCGACTTCGCTAACCAATTTGTATATGACTCGATATTTACGTGATTATTTGCTATACATTTTCTTATTTTTTGTGTTGGCGATTGGGGGAACGATGATCTATACAGGGGCTTATAGCTTTACTTTGCCTGCCAACGCCCCTATTTCGACTTTTGAATGGATTGTCTCCTTGGCAATGATGGCCGCTGCTGTGTCGATTTTGTTTGCTAAATCACGCTTAACCGCTATCGCTTTAAACAGCACGCTCGGTTTCGGTGTTGTCATCCTGTTCGTTCTGTTTCGCGCACCTGATTTGGCATTGACGCAAACGGTAGTAGAAACCATCACTACAGTCTTGTTTTTAGTAGCTTACTTCTTTTTGCCCGAATGGGAGAAAGAGAACAATAAACGGCGTACAAACATAGCTCACCTGATCATTTCTATCGGTGTCGGCGCCGTATTTACTGTGGTTGCCTTAGCCGTTCAAGGAAATGCTTCATTTGCTTCGATATCTACCTACTTCGAGGATGCTTATGAGCTCGCTGGTGCCAACAATATTGTCAATGCCATCCTAGGAGACTTTCGAGCCTTAGATACGATGCTGGAAATCATTGTATTACTTATCGCAGGCATTGGTGTATACGTATTTATTCAATTAAAACAAAAGAAGGAGAGTGAGGATAATGACTAGATACCGCATTAATAATGTTATTTTGCGTACTGTTACCAAGCTGGTCACCTTTATTATCCTTACCTTGTCAGTTTATTTATTCTTAGCCGGACACCATAATCCTGGTGGAGGATTTGTTGGAGGACTCGTGCTGGCCTCCGCCTTTGTCCTCATGTTTATTTCATTTGATATCGAAACCATTCGCAAAGCGATCCCCGTTGATTTTAAACTGGTAGCAGCCTTTGGTGCTCTGCTTTCGGTTGGGACAGGGTTTGGTTCCTTATTATTTGGCAAAAACTTTCTTAGTCAAACCTTTGGTTATTTTCAACTCCCTTTTTTCGGAGAAACGGAACTTTCAACAGTGATGCTGTTTGAAGCAGGCGTTGCCCTCGTCGTAGTCGGTGTTGTTGTTACGATTATATTAAACATTAGTAAGGATGAACAATCATGGAAACATTAGTAACCATCCTCGCAGGCGTCTTAGTCACCGTCGCCACCTATTTATTATTATCGAAAAGTTTGATACGGGTTATTATCGGTACTGCTATGCTTACCCATGCAGCGCACTTACTGATTATTTCTGTATCAGGGTTAAAAAATGGCAGTATTCCTATACTTGGTGAAGGAGAAGGAAGCCCTGTAGATGCTCTGCCGCAAGCACTGATTCTAACCTCGATCGTGATTGGCTTTGCCGTCACAGCAGTCGCACTCGTATTAGCTTATCGAACTTATCAAGAGAATGGAACGGACAAACTAGATGAGTTACGGGGGGACCCTAATGAATAATTTAATTGCAATGCCAATGATGCTCCCCATCTTGGCAGCGATCATCTTTCTATTTGTACGTCGATATATTCGCCTGCAACGTGGAATTAGCTTGCTAATCATGGCAGCAAATATCGGCATCAGCCTGTACTTATTACAACAAATTCAAGATCAAGGTATTCTGCGGCTTGATTTTGGCGGCTGGGAACCTCCCTTTGGTATTTTATTTGTTGCTGATTCCTTTTCTATGATATTGGTGTTAACAGCCAGTATCGTTACAGTGGTCTGTCTTATTTATGCCTTTTCTTCAATAGAGCCAGCGTTTGAACGCATGTTTTTCTATTCCTTTATCCAATTACTTACAGCTGGAATTAATGGGTCTTTTTTAACTGGCGATTTATTTAATTTATTTGTCTGTTTTGAAATTATGCTGTTAGCCTCCTATGTATTGATAGCCTTTGGTGGTAGAAAAGGACAATTAAGGGAGTCGATGAAATATGTGATCATTAACGTGATTTCCTCTTGGATTTTCTTAATAGCGATTGGTTATCTCTATGGAAGCATGGGGACACTCAACTTTGCACATCTATCAGAGCGTATAGCAGAGCAGGGACAAACACCTATTATTACGGTGATTGCCACAGTATTTCTTACGGTGTTTGCCCTTAAGGCTGGATTATTTCTTTATTTCTGGTTACCCGGCTCTTATGCCATCCCGTCTCCTGCTATCGCTGCCTTATTCGGGGCATTGTTAACAAAAGTCGGTATCTACGCCATGTTCCGTACGTTTACATTATTATTTTATCATGAGCCAGCGATCACCCATACTATCATCGGCGTATTAGCTGCTCTTACATTGATCGGTGGCAGCGTTGGGGCAATTGCTTATAAGGACATCCGCCTTATTGCTTCCTATAACGTGGTCATTGCGGTTGGATTTATTCTCGTCGGTTTATCTATCTCAACTCAAGTGGCAATCGAGGGAGCATTGTACTATTTGGTACACGATATGCTGGTCAAGGCTTTATTATTTCTTTTAGCTGGGATGATGATTGCCGTTACCAAAGAAACCAAGATCGATCAAATGAGTGGCTTGATCAGAAACTACCCCGTGATGGGCTGGATGTTCTTCATTGTTACTCTGTCTCTTGCCGGAATCCCCCCGTTAAGTGGTTTTATCGGGAAAGTATTAATTGGCGAAGGGACATTACAAGCAGAATCTTACATTTTACTAGCTCTAGCCTTCCTTTCCAGTATTTTCGTCTTGTATTCACTAATGCGAGTGTTCCTCACCAGTTTTTGGGGAGAAACCATGATCAGTACCGACGAAGAAATACCCATGAAAAAAGGGTGGCTGATTCCTTGTGCAATCCTGACGGTTGGTACGATTGCCCTTGGATTAGGCAGTGAGAGTATATCGCTATATATTCAGGATGCCGCAGAAGTGTTAACAGAACCGCAACGGTACATCGACGCTATTTTAACGGACAAGTAAAGGATGTGAATAACCTATGCCTGCTCAATTTCTAATCAATATGTTTATCGCCTTATTATGGACTTTAATTAGCGATGAAGAAGAATTACGTTTTACTACCTTCGTTGCAGGGTACCTAGTAGGGATTGTGATTGTCTTTTTAATGCATCGCTTTTTTGGCCAACGTTTTTATTTAGCAAAATTCTTTGCTCTTGTGAAGCTGCTTCTCATTTATAGTCGTGAATTAATACTGTCAACAAAACTGGTAGTTGGTCATATTTTACGCCCGAAAATTAATATCAAACCTGGACTGTTCAAATACGAAACAGACTTAAGAGGAGACTGGGAAATAACGGCCTTGGCCCTGCTCCTGATGCTGACACCAGGTTCTGTAGTAGTAGAGGTAACCCATGAGGGGGATGGTTTTTATATTCATGCCATGGACGTGGAACAATCAAAAGAAATGTTGATTCGCTCGCTAAAAAACTTTGAAAAAGCGATTCTGGAGGTGACAAGATAATGATCGAATGGATGCTTACTGCTGCTCTTACCATCTATGGATTGGCTATTGCTATCAGTACAGTCCGCATTATTATCGGCCCCAGCCTGCCTGATCGGATTGTGGCCTTGGATATGATTGGTGTGATGCTTGTCTCTTGTATTGCGATTGTGTCCGTTATGTACGGAACAACCGCCTTCCTTGAGGTCATTCTGATATTGGCTATTCTGGCATTTATTAGTACGATTGCCTTCTCCAAATATATTGAGAGGGGGACGATCATTGACTATCGGAGGAACGATTGAGTTTATTGCTGCCTTTCTTGTTTTAGCTGGTGCGATCATGGCTCTGATTAGTGCTATTGGGATTATTCGTTTTCCGGACGTTTACACCAGATCCCATGCTGGAACCAAAAGTTCTACTTTAGCAGTATTACTCACATTGCTTGGAGCATTTATTCATATTGCAGCGGAACAAGGTTTCTATAGTGTGAGACTGTTACTAGGAATCGTCTTTGTTTTCTTAACCGCTCCTGTCGCAGGTCATGTTATTATTCGTGCAGCTTATCGTGCCCAAGTAAAGATGTCGGATACAACGGTAGAAGATGAGTTAAAACAAGAGGTAGAACGAATGAAGAAGAATGCCGAAGCGGATCGGAATGAACGAGGAGAGATTATAAATGAGGAACAAAAAGAAGAAAAAGAACAACAACAATAGCGAAGGACCCATCAGCGTAACATTGACGGGTCCTTCCAGCTAAATTAGTTAAACAGTCCCTTAATCGAATCCAATAATCCCTCAAAGAAATTCTTTACTTCTTGCCAGAATCCTTCTGTATCAGTTCCTGTCACTTCATCCAGCTTGCCTTTTATGTCACCAATAATACCTTCTAGTTGTTCGCTAACCTTTCCGAAATCAATATCCAGATTACGCATTTTTTCAAAAAGATTGGTCAACATCTCGCGGTCTTCCGGACTCAATTCGATATTTAGTTGTTCCAACTGTTCACTTACGATTCGCTCCACATCTTCTTTTGTCGCTGGGTTTTGTTCCGCTATTTGCTGCTTAATCTCACTTAATAGCTGGGTGACCTTTTCTTGGTCGATGCCCGACTCTTCTGACAAATCGGTTGCCACATCTAATTCTTCATTGGCCACTTCCATGCGCTCTTCATCTAATGCTTCCCCTTCCACATTAAATGCCTTATAGATACCTGTAAGTGCGGAATGACCTGTCACCCTAAGCGGTGAAGCTACCTCGACAAGGGCATTCTCCACTCCAGCGGTTAATAAAGCATTGGCATACATTTCATTGGTCACCTGAGTGATATTATCTGGTGTGACGATATTAACCACTACTCCATGCCCTTCATTTTTCCGAGTAATCAGGGCAGAGGAATACATATTAGAGCTTGGATCTCCACCAATAAAGTTCACTAAGTCTTGCGCTGTTACGATATATTCATCCACTTGTTCTGGATCAGTTGCATTTAAGGTTGTTCTGACCTTGTCCTTATCCTGATCTGATAAAGCTTCACCAAGAACCAGCTTTGGTTTACCATTTTTCTCATCAATTACATCCCCATTGTTTCCTGTACTTGCTAACACAGCTGGGGAGAAGACTAGTCCAATAAACATTATGGCAATAAGCATCCATGTTATTTTCTTCATTGTTTTTCTCCTTTTCGTCATGATACTTACAGATACATTATGCTTGATTTTATGTTCAAAGGAAAGGATTATTCGTTATTTTCTTTCGTTTTTCCACATATTTATTTTGAAAAGAAGCGGTATGATTACATAATATATAAGTTGAACTTATATAGGCTACATATTATTTTACCTTTTAGCGTCGATAGACTTGACTAAAGAACAAATGTTTGGTATTATGTTATTAGAATTTCACCTTAGTAACTTACCCCATTACATGAAAAGGAGTGCTCCCATGCTTTCTACCTCGCAAACGACTTCTTATCATTTACTCTCAACCACTAATCAAATGATAACTGAAGACCTTGACAATTATGAAGAAAGGCAATATTATCAATCGCTCTATCAGATGGGTGAACATGAATTAATGGACCTAAAGGTTGATTACGCCTTCAAACAACTTTTTGGCAGCGAGAAAAATAAAGAAATCACTCGCAGTTTTTTGAATGGTTTTTTGTTGAAATCAGGTAAAGGCCCGATTCAAAGTCTAACATTTAAAAACGTAGAAATTTCCCGAGAATATGAAAATGATAAAGCAGCACGCCTCGATTTATTGATTGAAACCGCAAATAATGAGAAGATTAATGTAGAAATACAGTTTGCTAATCAGTATAATATGGTTAAACGTACGTTATATTATTGGGCTCGAATCTACGAACAACCTCTAACGAAAGCGCAGGAATATGATGTATTGCAACCAGTCCTCACCATTAACATTATGAATTTCAACTTATTTGAAGATGTACCTGATTATCATACTGTATATCAGCTACTCGAACGTCGCATGCACATACCATTAACCGATTTAATCGAATGTCATTTTGTTGAAATGCCGAAATTAATCAAAGCTTGGGAAGAAAAAGCACTGGACCCGAAAGAAGATCCCCTAACACGGTGGCTGTTATTGCTTGGGTCCGTAGATAAGCGGCGTAATAAATTTCATGAAGATATCTTTCAAGAATTGGAGGAATTGGCAATGAATGATCAAACATTACAAGACGCCATGGACAACTGGAATGAGTTAAGCCAGACGGAGGAGCAAAGGTTAAGGTATGAAGCCAGACTCAAGAACCTCCTCGATGAACAATCGCGTCAACGCAGCATGGAGCGAAAAGCCGAACAGATCCGCCAAAGAGAAGAGCAGATTAAACAAAGAGAAAAGAAGGTCGTGCAAAGAGAAGATAGGATTGAACAAAGAGAAGATAAGATCGTACAAAAAGAAGATAGGATCGAACAAAGAGAAGATAAGATTGTACAAAGAGAAGACCGGCTTAAACAAAAGCAAGAAGCATTAAAACAGAAGCAAGAATTGATAGATCAGAAACAAGAGACGGTAACTGACCAAAGAAACAAACTGGAGCAACAAACACAAAAAGCTACTGTCTCTGAAATTGCCCGCCAATTGCTTCGACAAGGTCTAGAAATCGGCCTCATTTCCGAAAGCACAGGGTTATCTATTACCGAGATTAGCATGCTCCAACAAGAACTAGATAATGAGCGAAACAAAAACTAGCCCTTCAACCATCCATCAACTGGCAAGGGCTAGTACACACAATGGATCTATTATTTTTTCACAATGGCATCCATTTCCACGCCCACACCTTTTGGCAGCTGGCTTACTTCTACAGTCGCACGAGCTGGGTATGGTTCTTGCAGAAATTTGGCATACGCCTCATTAATAGTTGCAAAATCCGCCATATTGGTGATATAAATCGTGAACTTCACCACTTGTGAGAAAGAAGCTCCCGCCTCGGTTAAGATGGCTTCTAAGTTTTTCATCACTTGATCGGTTTGAGTCGCAATATCACCCTCCACTACTTCCATCGTTTCGGGATCGAGCGGAATCTGTCCAGAAACAAATAACAAATCTCCCGCGTCTATTGCCTGTGAATAAGGACCAATTGCTTGCGGTGCCCTATCTGTATGAATTGCCTTTACCATATCTATCGCATCCTCTCTTAAAAAGTACTCCATAAAATTTTAACATACTTTTGATTTCTAGTAGAATAATAATAACACTACTTTTTACAAAGGATGATAGATATGGAACAAACTTTTCCGTTACGCACCAAACATCATGATGAGATGATTGATATCACAGCAGAAGTGCAACGTTATGTACGTGAGCAAGAGATCAATGATGGGATAGTGATTGTCTCTTCCCTTCACACCACTGCTGGAATCACCGTTAATGAAAATGCCGATCCCGATGTCAAAACCGATTTTCTCAGACGATTGCGTGAAGTCTATCCATGGGAGCATCCAGAAGATTTACACATGGAAGGCAATACAGCAGCCCATTTAAAAGTAAGCACAGTGGGACATAACCAAACCATCATCATAACTGATGGACAGTTATTGCTAGGCACTTGGCAAGGAATCTACTTTTGTGAATTTGATGGACCACGCCAGCGTAAGTTTCATCTTAACGTTATCGAAGGGTAAAACTTAAAAGCTGTCCTAGCCTCATTGTGGCTAGGACAGCTTCTCACCAAATTTTAAAAAGGAAAATATTCTTTTGCGTTATAATACGAAATATCCCTGACAATCTTGGCCAATGTCTCCTCATCATTCGGATATTCACCATTTTCCACCCATTCACCGACCAAATTACACATAATCCGGCGGAAATATTCATGGCGTGTATACGATAAAAAGCTTCTGGAATCAGTCAGCATTCCAACAAACTGACTAAACACACCAATATCAGCCAACGTCTCCATTTGGTTTATCATCCCTAATCTAGTGTCGTTAAACCACCAAGCAGTACCTAGCTGTATTTTCCCTGGTATTCCGCCGCCTTGGAAACTACCAATAATCGTAGCAATCGTCACATTATCCCGAGGGTTTAAGGAATATAGAATGGTTTTTGGTAACGAATCAGACCGTTCTAGTGAATCTAGTAATCTTACTAACGACTGAGCCAATAACTGATCATTCATCGAATCGAAGCCTGTATCCGGACCAATCTTTTCAAACATACGCTGGTTATTATTCCGGTGAGCATTCATATGATATTGCATTACCCAGCCTTTTTCATGGTATGCTTTGCCTAAAAAGGTGAGCAAATACGACTTATATTGTTTTTCCTCTTGCTCGGAAACTTTTTCACCATTCCATGCTTTAGCAAAAATAACCGCTACTTCCTCTTCTGTTGCCTCTTCGTATACGACGGTATTTAAGGCATGGTCCGAGACACGTCCGCCGTGTTCATGGAAGAAATCAATCCGTTGTTGCAACGCCTGGAGCAAGTCAGTGAATTGTGTAATCGATAAGTTTGCTGCTGCTTCCAGCTCTTTCACCCAATCTTGGAATCCATCCTGGTTGATCTCTAAACCTTTATCCGGACGATAACTTGGTAATACCTTGACTTGGAACGACGGATCATCGGCAATCTTCTGGTGATACGCTAAAGAATCCGTGGGGTCATCGGTTGTACAAACTACTTCTACCCCTGAATTCACGATAAAATCGCGGACATTCCAGTCTCCGCTGGTTAGTTGTTCATTCACCTTCTTCCAAATACTCGGCGCCGTGCTTTCATTTAAAGACTCCTCCACGCCAAAGTAACGCTTCAACTCCAAGTGGGTCCAATGATAAAGTGGGTTACCTATTAATTGTGGCACCGTCCTAGCCCAAGCTAGAAATTTATCATAATCCGAAGCGTCACCCGTCACATATTTTTCTTCCACACCATTGGCACGCATCGCCCGCCATTTATAATGATCGCCATATAACCAAACCTGAGTGATATTCTCAAATTGGGTATTTTCATATATTTCTTGCGGACTCAAATGACAATGATAGTCAATAATCGGTAAATCTTTTGCGTATTGATGATATAGGTGCTCTGCGGTTGCGTTGTGCAATACAAAATTTTCGTCCATAAATGCCTTCATTGTATCCCTGCTTTCTATAAAAATTATATATTTAACAAATCAAGATGTCGTCCAATGTGACGAACTAATCCTTGACGATAGGCATCTTCATTTTTCATTAACGTCGTAAAAAATTCTTCGCGAAACAGATCCTCTCCTGAGTGGTCTTTGGCTGTTAACAGGATGCCATATGTCACATGAAACAACTGTCTGGCGGCATCGTGATCCATATAGGCAGACAGATCTTGATCTGACGTACTATCTAAATCTGCGATGCTGCTTAAGTCTGGTGTGACATGGTAGTATTGCAATGTTTCTTCAAAATGGTCTTCTGCATAACGGTGCATACGACGGTATAACTCAGGATTCAACTGTGCAATGACTCTTACCGCCTCTAACCAGTTCGTTCCTGCCGTCTTGATATGCAACAAGCCTTCGGTATACTTGCCAATGATCGGGAACGCGCTGAATTTGTCGCTGCCAGAATGAATACTCAACTTGTAACCGAAATGTTTCGCAATCGCTGCATGCTCTTGCAATTCTTTCTCAAACTGCTCTAAATCTCCAATATAATCGATACCTTTTTGGAATTCTCCACAAAATCTTGGTGCCAGACTTTGCACGGTGACCCCTCGTCTACGTAATTCTTCGGCGACAAAAAAGTGAGCTTCTGGTGACGTAACAGTTTCTGTCTCATCAATCGAAATCTCAAAGTCAATCGTCTGATCTGCCGTAGCTATGTATTGATGAAATACATGCTCCATAAAATCAATGGCTGCACCGTATACTAACATATTCTTATACAAACGATCTTCATCAAAGGAAATGTCTATCCCTTGTACCGCAAACGATTTATTTAAATAGTGGCTGGTAAAATACTCTTTGCGATCAACGGGCAGATTGGCAAATTCCTTATGAATATCTTCTAAAACCATGTCTTCCACGTCATTACGGATTTGTTCGGAACAATCCAAGGTAAGGAAAGAGAACCCTAATTCCAAAGCATAGGTAATATCCTCTTCTTTTTTAATATGGTCGGCATCAGCTCCATATCCGTTTTTATAGCCCTCTTGAAACACAGCAAATGTCGCTGCATCTAAAATGTCTGCCATTGTACGGTGTAATAAGGTTAATTCTCGAATACTCTGCTGGGCCAAAATCGGTTTCACCTGATGTCCTTGTACCGTCTCGATATGACCAGGCGAAGCTACTCCTAAACGGTCACCTAACCCCATCGTAGCAACCTCCGTACCAAATGCCTGTGGTTTAGTATAAGTGAAAAATTGATTTAATACCTGTGCATTTTCATGGGTTAACGGGCATACCTTCCCCTCTCCAACAGAGTCTCCTTGCAATGCCTTCAATAAATCACCACTCCCAGCAGCCACCAAATACTTCTCAATGTCTTTTTTTACCATAACGACTGAGGTGTTCCCTACCTTTTCCAGTGATCGTTCGTATACTTGCACTTCTTCCGTAGTAGCTGGGCGTTTGCCTGCTGTTAATAACTCAACAATAGATTGAAAGTTTTCCATCTTACTCCCCTTTCTTGTTACCGTTTTCAATTACGTTGTACTTTTTTATAACAACGTTGTTATTTTTATGATATACTATTTATCAATAGAACTCAACCATAAAATGATAACGGAAATGAAAGCTAAAGGTGATGTATGATGAATGTAACAATCAAAGATATTGCCAAACAGGCGAATGTGAGTTATTCCACAGTATCCAAGGCGTTGAATGACAGTCCGCTGGTAAAGGAAATAACCAAACAAAAAATTTTGCGCACTGCTGAACAAATGGGATATAAACCAAATCTGGCTGCCAAACAATTGGTGCGCAAAAAAACAGATGTGGTAGGATTAATCTGGCCAACGATTGAACGAATCGTCCTTGCTACATTAGTAACCAATATTAGTCAGGCATTTGCAGCTACTCGCTACTCGATGATCCTTTCCGTCGATCCACTTGAAGTGGCCAAAGAAACCTTTAAAAAATTTCAAGTGGATGGAATGATCTTATTTGCAGAATCGGAGCATACCATCCCTGAGGATGACATTCCGCTTGTCGCCTATGGCGTGGAAAAGAAAAACAGTGTCAGCTATCCTGTCATTGATGCTAATCACGAACAAGCTATGCAAGAAGCTGTTCATTACTTGTACCAATTAGGGCATCGTGATATTGCCTATATCGGACATGTCAAAACCAGTGATACCTTACAGTTAGAAAAGACAGCTGGTTATCGCAAAGCTATGACATCCATGCAACTTCAACCGACCTGCATAGATACCCAAGGATTGGATTGGGTAAACGGTTATACAGCCGTTAATCGTTTTGAAAAATGGAAAAAACCCCCTACTGCTATTATAGGAGGTAGTTATGATATCAGTGGTGGTATTTTACGTGCCCTGCAGGAAAAAGATATGCAGGTTCCCGAAAAAGTTTCCTTAATTAGTTATGATAATATCCCGCAGATGGAAACGATGGAGGTGCCTATGACTTGCATTGGTGTACCTGTCGACGTATTAGCAGAAGAAATCGTCGAGGCGATCATTCAACGAATAGAGTCTGATCAGCCTATTAAAACCCCTGTACTCCACCCTGAATTAGTGGAACGTAACAGTACAGCTGCTGTCAGATAAAGCGAGACTTCGTACAGTTAGGCGGTTTTTGCCTTCTGTACGATAGCAAGACTTATCAGGAGGTTTAGAGACTGTTGGTTTCCCGCATAGCTACGTCCCTACCTCTCAACACATCGGGAAACTTACTGTCTCTTAACGCTGTGATAAAGCGAGACTTCTATAAATGAGAGCTGTCTTTATCCCTCCATTTATGGTTACGATTTGTTATCCCCCGCTTCTTGCGGGATGTTACGAATCCGCTCACGATCAAAGGTGTTTAATGGAGCTGACTCCATACAGCTTGATAGACCATTTTTAATGGAATTTGATTTATTTCTGCCAATTTGCGGCAATCTTCATATTCCGGAGATTCCTTTAATAATTCCCCATTATACAGTCCCTGCTTTACCCGAACCACTCCCCATTTGGTCTCTACCTGTCTTGTCTCTCTTTCCATACGATAAACACTTAGCGGATAATAACGAATACCCAGAGTGGTTGTCTCTTTCAGTAGGATTTCTTTCATTGTCTCTAGTAATTCCTTATCGCAAAGCAGTTGTAATTGTACAGCTGGTCGATTTTTTTTCATATAAATCGGTGTGTAATACACGTCATTTGCTCCAGACGCAAACAGCCTGTCCATTACATAACCAAGCCACTCTCCAGGCGTGTCATCTAAATTCACTTCTACTTTTACCATATTCCTATCGGTATGCTCATGGTTTGGTGGATGCATGTTGATCACCTCGTTGTTTTTCTAACTAATGGCACAGCAAAGAATCACTTTTTATACACTAGCTTTCCATCGCTAATTCACGTAAATTTGGCATTAGTATTATCTTGCCAGTCAGCTCCAAATAAAATTGCTGTAACTCCTTATTCAAGGCTTCTCATCCTTCTGTCATTTCCCCAATCAACACCCGCAACACATTCGGATGATCCTTAAATGTCTTCGTACCTGCTCCGTAACCAATCTTGTCTACTTTCATAACAGGTGTCTCAGCAAATTCATCGACCAAGGCCTGGACAATTGCCGCGCCGGTTGGTGTCGTTAGTTCACCCTTAACCGAAGATTCCGCTAACGGCACCCCTTTCAACACCTCTAATGTGGCTGGCGCAGGCACTGGATAAATACCATGATCAATATGAATGCTCCCAGAACCAACTGGTATCGAAGAAAACACTATCTTTTCTATTTCAAGGGCGTCAATAATAATCGCTGTACCGACAATATCGATAATCGAATCGATCGCACCCACTTCATGGAAATGGACTGTATCTAAGCTCACGCCATGAATTTTTGCCTCTGCCTCACCAATCAGGCGAAACATTTCCAACGATAAGGCTTTGACGTTATCATTTAGTTCACTTTCCTTTATCAATTTAACAATGTCTTTGTATGTACGATGATGGTGGCCGTGATGATGATGTGTATGGCTGTGTCCATCTGCATGAGTATGTGAGTGATGATCGTGTTCATGATCGTGCGCATGCGAGTGCTGTTCCGTATGATCGTGTGCATGCGAGTGATCATGATAATGCACCTCAAACTTCTTACTGCTGATCCCATTCTTGACTACGGTTTCCAGCGTCAATTGGTACTCTCCATCTAAGGAAAGGGCCTGTAATTGCTCTTCCAGCCACTCCAACGACCAGCCAGTATCTAATAGGGCAGCAATCGTCATGTCCCCACTGATACCAGAAAAGCAATCAAAATATATAATCTTTTTCATGTTTCCACCTCGTTTATTCACTTTGTTATTTCCAGGTTACCCCCGTATATTTTTGAAAAGCCTTCATACTCTTCTGAATCGATTCGATCTCATCCAGACTGGTATGATCTTGCTCCAACAAAATATAATCAAGGTTTGGCGCTGTATTAGCCGTATCAATAATAGCTTGAATGGGAAGCACACCTGTCCCGATCTCGGTAAAACATTGCGGATCCACCGTTTCATCGAATAGGCCAAAGTTAATTTCCTGATTAGGATCTATCACCCCATCATACATATTGAGCGGTTGTGAAGCACGTTCAGGGAAATCTTTTTGATGTAAAAGCACCAAACGATCCTTATACTTCTGAATGAGCTCCAATGGATCTTGTCCTGCCCTAGCAATCCAGTAGGTATCCATTTCCGCAAAAACCAGTTCCGGATTGGTATTTTCCATAATGATATCATAGACGGTCTGATCACCAAACTGTTGAAATTCTTGATAATGATTATGGTAATAATAACGCATACCTCGTTGCTTACACATCTCGCCAACCTTATTGAACAATTCACAGCGGCGGAGCACATAATCCTTATCCTGATAAGGGAAGAACTCAATATCACAGCCGATCTGTGTATTTCCTAATTCCTGATGGTAATCCAATACCGCCGGCAGCCTGTCTAAGTCCAGCGGGTTCACATGACAGCCGACGATTTCTAAACCAAACTGATCCAGCGCCTGCCTCATTTCCTTTGCCGTTAAATTAAAACCGACCCCATCATCCGTTTGGGCATTATGATTCGCAGCCTCGATATACTTATAGCCTGCCTTCGCAATGTCTTCTAACGTTTGTAATGGGGATTCTTGCAGCGACTGACGCACAGAGAATAATTGAACGCCTACTTTTAATGACATTGTAATCGCTTCCTTTCGTGATCCGATTTAATCTTATCATACTACATTTTCTGACGGTGTTACAAAAATAGAGACTATGATAATGGCAGAAAGATCCTGACCATGCAATAGTTGCGTACTACCAATTTCTTAAATATGGTGACTTTAGTCTACAAGCGTTCTTTTTGAACAACAATATTCTTTATTTTTTAAAGCCAAATATTCGAGTCAATGGTCTAATACATGAAATAAATAATGAGGAGAGGAGCTGCAAAATTCAAAACGATGAGAGTGATGAAGAAAATACGATTGTCGATATCTTGAAATTGAAATTCCATATGGGCTAGCTGATTTAACAACTTATACATTGGAAGAAGCGCAGTCGATGGTTGATTATCCCCTTCACCATCCCACCTATGTACCAAAAGGTTATGAGTTGATACGAGAAGAGATCTATACAGAGGAAGCACACTTTGACGAAGATCCTACCGTATTTTTGGATTATTTACAAACAGATGGAGAAATGGGATTTTATACACGTACAGAGAAGACCGATCCAAAGAAAGAAGATGAACTAACATGGTATGAACATATAGATATCTATGTGCTTCATGGCTACACATTCACTCATGGATATGATGACCAAGAAATGGACACCGGAAATGTACAAGGAATGAAAGTAGTTATTCCAGAACTAGAGTACGAAGTGATCATTCATGCTGGTATCTTAACGAAGGAAGAAATGGAAAAGATATTATTGTCTATGGTGGAATAATACGATGCAAAAAAAGGATAGAAGCCCTGCATGTCCAGCCTCTATCCTTTTTTATTTATATATCTCTAGCTAACCGTCAACGCCACGACTGATTTAGCTGGCAGTACAAGCGAGAGTTTATTTTCCTTTAACTCCACCTGCTCAAACATCTTCGGCTTCACCTTATCCGGCTGATCAAAGGTATTATGAGCATCTATTTCATCTGCCGTAATAATTCGACCTGACACATCTGACAACATTTCTCCGCGTAAATCAAGTACGATATCTGCTGGCTCACGCTTATCCAAGTTACAAAGGGTGATTGTAATAGTCCCATCCTCTGCCTTAGAAGCAGACGCTGACAATTGCGGTATGTTCTGATCCCCTAACGAAATAGAATCAGACTCCAAATGGAGATCTAAACGCTCGGCATCCTGATGCGCCTTATACATTTCAAAGACATGATACGTCGGTGTCAAGAGCAATTTCTCTTTATCCGTTAAAATTACGGACTGAATTACATTGATCGTTTGGGCAATATTCGTCATTTGCACACGATCGCTATGCTGATTAAAAATATTCAAGTGCACCCCTGCTACCAGCGCATCGCGAATCGTATTCTGCTGATAAAGGAATCCAGGATTAGTGCCAGGCTCGACATCATACCAAGCTCCCCACTCATCAATAATCATGGCAATTCGCTGTTCCGGATCATATTTATCCATAATCGTACTATGCTTTTCAATCAATTCTTCCATAAATAAGGTCTTCTGCATCGTAATATCCCAAGCAGCTTCATCAAAACCTGTCGCCGGTCCTTTGCCCCAGAACCCACCAGGATGAACATAATAGTGTAAGCTAAGACCATCCATCATATGGGACGCCTCACGCATCAATACTTCGGTCCAGTAGTAATCGTCTACATTAGCTCCTCCGGCTATCCGGAAGATACGATTGTCTCCATAATTTCTAACATACGTTTGAAACTGGCGGTATAAATCGGCGTAATACTCTGGACGCATATTTCCGCCACAACCCCAATTCTCATTACCAACACCAAAATATTTTACCTGCCATGCATCATCTCTGCCATTTTCCCGGCGAAGATTGGCCATTGGTGAGTCACCATCAAAGGTTAAATATTCGACCCACTCCGACATCTCCTGTACAGTGCCACTACCAACATTTCCATTGATGTAGGGCTCGGCACCAAGCATATCACACAACATCATAAACTCATGGGTACCGAAATGATTATTTTCCGTGACACCACCCCAATGCGTGTTCACCATCTTTTTTCTATTCTCGCGAGGGCCGATACCATCTTTCCAATGATATTCGTCGGCAAAACAGCCCCCTGGCCAGCGTAGAACAGGAATATGCAATTGACGCAGTGCCTCTACCACATCATTCCGAATCCCGTTTGTATTCGGAATATCCGAATCTTCACCTACCCAGAACCCTTCATAGATACAGCGTCCTAAGTGCTCGGCAAAATGACCATAAATATTTTTATTAATCTTTCCTTTCGCTGCGTCTGTATTAATGATAACTTTGTTAGACATATTTAGCCTCCTATGCTTCATTAAAAAATATAGGTGTTTATAAATGCATTTCTGAATTTTCCTTTTGGATCATACGCTTGCAATAATTGTCTAAATGCTGGTAACTTTTCATAAAAAGACTGCACTCGCTCTTTTGGCATCGTAAATAACTTACCCCAGTGCGGTCGTGCCTGAAAAGGTTTCAACACTGCTTCGATTTGTGGAAGAACTCGCTGTACGTCTTCCCATTTGTCTTTCCAAGTCAGATGAATCCCCATTACATCTTGTTGATAACTCGGGCTTAACCATAGATCATCCTTAGCCACAGTCCGAAACTCATTCGTATGTAGCAAAGGGGCAATCTCATGCCGCATGGTACGAAGCGCTTGTATGGCTTCTAACGCATATTCTCGCGGAATCAAATATTCCGACTGTAGCTCACTCCCACTGCTCGGCATAAAATCAAGACGAAAATGTGGAAGCCGATCAAACCAAGGTCCTGGCACCCCCATTTGCTCGGTGCAATTAACAGCATTTACCCCCATAATTGGATGAGAATTCTTTTTTGCAGAGGAAGCGCCATATAAATCTGTACGTACATCTGAAGATTCGTCTTCGCTGCATATTTGTTTAAGCCACACCTGGTTGATCTCATCCTCTTGCCAAGTAGTAAACAAACTCACACTGTAAGCGCTTGAAAATATATCATCAACATGCTGCTCTAATTCAGAAAAAGACAAATGCTCAAATACATACTGACTGACTTGATAACTTGGGACAATATCCAGTGTCAATTCCGTAACTACGCCAAGAGCTCCAAGGCTGACAACAACACCATTCCATTCCTCTTTATGCTTATCTCTGAAGAAGTTCACCAATTCACCATCCGCCGTAATCACACTCATCGCCTTCACACTACTAGACAAACACTGATTCCGATCACCTGATCCATGCGTAGCCGTTGCACACGCTCCGACTACAGAAATATGCGGCAGTGAAGCCATATTAGATAAGGCAAACCCCTGATCCTGCAAAAAGGCGCTTAACTCGCCATATCTGACTCCACCTTCTATCGTGACCGTTTGTTGTTGTCTATCCAAGGAAAGTATGCGGTTGAATCGAACCAATGAAATAATGGCGTCTTCAGAATCGGCAATCTCATTAAAGGAATGACGCGATCCGACTACTCTAACTTTATTTGCTTGACGAACAATTGCTTGTATTTCTTCTATACTAGCAGGCTCATGCCATTGCCTTGCTTGATAGATAAGGTTTCCTGCCCAGTTCTTCTGTTTTTCCAAGGTTTGAACTCCTCCTACTCATAAATTTGACTAGCTAATTATTATCATGCCTTTTATTAAGGAGGAATTCAATCATTAATTATAAGGCAGATGGAGAAATATATAAGTATTTCTCCATCTAAGTACATAGATTCTATTTTTTCTGCAAGCGTACCATGTTCCAAGAGCATTTCGGGAAAATAGATACGAGGTTGCCATTGTCCATTTTGGATTCTCCATTAGCATGCGGCTTCACATTTTCTTGCCCAGCGATATTGATTGCCTTGACATCTTCGTTTTCCAATACGACATGCTCTACTACCTCATATCCTTCAAAGGAACGAGCATCGATATTTACTTCAAGAGGAAGGCTTAGATGCCGGTTGGTCGCAAATACAACCACTTCTTCTTTCTCTTCGTTGTGCACTACTGCTGTGTCTAGGTAAGGTACGTCCGTAAAATCTTTACTATCATACTTTGGAGAACTTACCAGCGGTTGAAGCGCAACGCCACGGCCATATACCGACGTATAATAGTATGGATAAAAGATAGTTTGCTTCCATACTGCGCCACCATTTTCCGTCATGATTGGAGCAATTACGTTTACTAATTGCGCCATACAAGCAACCTTGACACGATCTGAATGACGAAGCATAGTGTTCAACATACTACCAACTAGAAGGGCATCCTCAAAGGTGTATACATCTTCCAGTTGAGGTGGTGCAACTGTCCATGGCTCAATTTCTTTATCTTGTTCATTCGAGTGAAACCAAACATTCCATTCGTCAAAACTTAAGTGCATTTTCTTCTTACTACGTTTTTTTGCCTTGATATAATCACAAGTCGCAACAACCGTTTCAATAAAGTTTTCCATATCCATTGATTTCGCTAAATAATTAGCGGTGTCTCCACTACGGTTACCATAATACTGGTGCAATGAAATATAATCCGCTACTTCATAAGTATGTTCCAATGTTTCTGCTTCCCAGCTTGGGAACGTTGGCATATCTGAATTTGAACTACCACATGTCACCAATTCAATCTCTGGATCCACTAATCGCATGGCTTTCGCCGTTTCATAAGCCAAACGTCCATATTCATGAGCCGTTTTCTGTCCGACTTGCCAAGGACCATCCATTTCATTTCCTAGACACCATGTCTTAATTTGGTGTGGCTGCTCATAACCATGCGATTTTCGCAGATCACTCCAATAAGTTCCACCTGGATGATTACAATACTCTAATAAATTACGGGCAGCGTCTATCCCTCTTGTCCCCAAGTTGACAGCCATCATCACATCCGAATTTGCTGCTTTTGCCCAATCCACAAACTCATTAGTTCCCATTTGATTGGTCTCCGTTACACGCCAAGCCAATTCCAAACGACTTGGACGCTCTTCTCTAGGTCCTACTCCATCTTCCCAGTTATAAGCAGATACCATATTTCCACCTGGATATCGAACAATCGGCACTTGTAATTCTTTAACTAAATCTAGTACATCCTGACGAAATCCGTTTTCATCAGCGCTAGGATGTTCTGGTTCATAGATACCACCATAAACCGCCCTGCCTAAGTGTTCAATAAAGGAGCCATAGATTCGTTTGTCAATCTCTGATATTTGAGATTCCTTATCCACTACTATTTTTGCTTTTACGGTTTCTTTTACCATTTGATGCACCCTTTCATTTACTTATACATACATCACATAAAAAATTCATTAATTTGTCCGTATAAGTTTAGTGTTTGAATTCATTATATCGAATGAAATAATGTTTTTCAATATATTATTGTTTATTTTAATTTAATTTAATATACATATTCATTAACCAAAATCGATAAATATAATTTTTTGAAAATAATATATAGTTATTCTGTCATCTTAAAATAGATCTTGCAGAACAGATTGATAAATAGTTTTATCCCACTCAATTCTACATGGTCCCTTTTTCATATTTATAGATGTTAGTCACCATCTATTTTGAATGTTCATTCATTTTACAATTCATGGAGGGAATTGCTTTATTCAATCATGCATTGGAAAACCCTTATATCATAAACAATTTTTAATTGACTATTGCCTTATGCACTTTTAAGTTCTTTGTTTGTTAATTTAATAGCTTTATTTTTTGATATATAAATAACAAAGGCTATCATATATATTAAGAAACCAAGAACATCCATCGACAAAAGTTGAATAGCTGACCAAATGCCAATCCAAGACATTAGCTTATATTGAATTTCATTATCTTTTAATTTGACCGCTATTATAAAATTTACCAATGCTCCAATTAACACGAATAATCCAAAAAGAAAGATAATACTGGAAATATTATTAACCATTTGAGATCCCGCAATCATCGTATTCGAATCTGAATTTAATAAAACTTTTTCCCCTTCTCTATTAAACCAAGAATTGTAACTAAAGATAGTTAACAAAGCTGTTACCAGATTCCAAATAGATCCTGCAATTAATAGTTTACGCTCTATACCTCTTTTCATAGAATTCACCTCGTTTCTTTTTACCCTTTTATTCCTGAGTTTAAATTAATCGCTGAAACGAAATACTTCTGTGCAAAAAAGAATAACAGTAAAGTTGGAATAATTGCTAAAATAGCTGAACCCATTAATTGTCCTATCATACGATAGTTTCCATATACATCTTGCAGAAGCAACAAACCAGCTGTTACTGGCATTTTTTCAACATCTGTATATACAATGACAGGCCATAAAAAGTCATTCCAAGACCCTACAAAAGAGAATAAACCACAGACAATTAATACTGGTTTAATTAAAGGTAATATGATTTTAGAAAATATTTTAAAGTCACTTGCCCCATCAACCCTTGCTGACTCATCTAACTCCATGGGAATTCCTTTCATAAACTGCCGTACCAGAAAAATATTTCCCATCCCAGCGAGCCCAGGAACGATCATAGCCCACGGAGTATTCACCCAGCCTAATACATCAATTATTCTATAAGAAGGGATCAAATTCACAACATTAGGAAAGAAAGAAATTCCTAATAACGTAAAGAATAATAAATCTCGCCCTTTAAATTTCATCCGTGAATAGCCATAACCTGTTATTGATATTACAACAACTACTAAAAGTGTATGCATAACAGCAATAAAAACAGAATTCCATAACCACTGTAAAATTGGAGCTGTAGATGTATTTTCTAGTATATTGACATAATTTTCGATAATCCAATTAACAGGTAACAATCTAAACCCCTCGTTCACTACATCTGTTTGTGAACGAAATGATGTACTGATACCAAACAATACCGGAATGGTCCAAATAGCACTTACCAAAATTAAGAATATATAGGCTATATATTTAGAAAAGTGGATCTTTTTTTTCATCATTTCACCCCTACCATTATATTTCCATTTATTTTATATTACGTAGTTGCATTTCGATTCATAATATAATATTGGATGGCTGAGATAACTAGAATAACTAAACCAAGCATGACCGCCATTGCTGATGCTAGCCCTGCTATAGACTCACCATGACTAAATGCTAAATCACGAATATACATCATTAGGACGGTTGTACTTTGGCGAGGACCTCCATCTGTCATCATTAATGGTTGAGCGAACACATTAAATGCTCCAGCTGTCGTCATAACCATTGTATAGATTAAAGGAAATTTAATCGATGGTAATGTAATACTCCAAAATTTCCTTACTGGACCAGCACCATCTATCTCAGCTGATTCATATAAATCTTGTGATACTCCATTAATTCCAGCTCGATAAATGATCATGTTCCCTCCGATTCCTGCCCAAACGGTTATGATAATGATGATTATCCAAGCGTATGGTTGATTTGCAGACCACACAACTTCGGACCCTAATAAATTATTAGCAACACCTAATTGCTTATTAAAAATTAACGACCAGATTAAAGCTGCGGCTGAAATGGAAACAAGTCCAGGTATATAAACTAACGTTTGAAATAAGCTTGCAAATTTTAATTCTTTATGCTCTAAAGCCACTGCAATCGCCAAAGGAATGATAATAAGTAATGGCACGCTCAGCGCTACAAATATTAGTGTGTTTTTCATCCCATTAAAAAACTGACTATAAAAAGTAGAATCACTATCCGCCAAAATAGTTCTATAATTATCTAATCCAATCCATTGGGGATCACTTACTAAATTCCAACTTGTAAAAGAAGCATAGATACCAAATACAGATGGTATCAAAATAAACACCAGAAATAATATAATATGTGGTCCGACGAAATAAATAGGAGTTAAATTACCTCTGTCTTTCATTTAGCTGACCTCCTCTTTTAAAAGGTAATATACTAAGTAACAAGATATTAATACATTACCTTTTATATTTATTCTTCTTCCTCTTCTTCAGCGTTTTCAATATCTAACGAACCTTCCGCCACTTTATCCTCTACAAAACTTTGCATTTCTGAAAGACCTTCATCAATATTCATTTCACCGTGCACCAAATCTGCTACATAGGAATCCATTGCTTCTTGTATATATGGATAATGTTCATATGTGTAAATATAAAGCGACTCTTCTTCCTCTGGGGTAGAAGTAAAGAAAGCTTGCATAAATTCATCATATTCTGGTTCTTCTATCACATCTGTACTCGCTACAATCTGACCAGCTTCTGCCCATTCTATAGAGTTTTCACGAATATACTCTAGAAAACTTGCAATTCCAGATTCTTTCTCATCTGTTCTTTCTTCATTTGTTAACATAGAAAATAAATGCGCTGATGCTCTATTATGGAAAGAATTTGGCTCAAATGCATAAATGTTGGTAACACCAAAATTCAAATTTTCTACTTGAGCATGTCCTGTAGAACTCCATGTACCATCTGTTGAGAACAGAACATTTCCTGATTGAAACATCAAATACCCATCCTCACCATATGGCGTCATCAATCCAGCATCGTTAAGCTCTTTCACCGCTTCTATAGATTGTTTCATTACATCTGTATTCACTGCTGGTTCGCCATTTTCCTGAATGTCTCCACCCAAGTTTTGAATTTGCGCTAATAAAACCCAACTTAATAAAGCATCGTTTAATACATAGTCACCTTCATCTAGTTCACCTTGTAAAGAAAGCATTTCATCAAATGTAACAACATTATCATCTAACCAATGCTCAACACCATACTTTGCTAATAAATCTTCGTTATAATACATGGCACTCCCATGAATATCTAGTGGAACAGTGTATTGTGTATCGTCAACAACCCCTGCTGTCCAAGCCTCTTCAAGATAATTCTCTGCCGTTAATCCAGATTCTTGCTCCATTACGTTTGTCATCGGTTCTAATAAATCTTGATTCACAAAACTTGGTACACGATCAGCATGAATAATAGATAGATCAGGAATACCACTTCCAGAGTTTAAAACCGTATACATTTTGGTATACATATCAGAAGTAACAACATGTTTCACCGGAAATTCCGGATCAGTATCATTATAATCATCCACCAACTGATCCATGTATGCGCCATCATCCCCAGTTAATGGTGTCCAAAATTCAATTGTATTTTCATCCTCTCCACACGCAGTCAAAAGCAACACTAATGAAATTAATACAAAGACAATACCCTTTTTCATTTTAAATCCTCCCTTTAATCTTTCTTTTTAAATAGAAATTAACTAATGACCATATTATCAACCGCTTACATTTTCATTCTCCTTTTGTATGTGACTTCAATTAAATAAAAAATTAATTATAATACTCACTTAATCGCATTTCAAATTTGTACGTATGAGTTATTTCTGATTTCAGTATACACAATTAGAAGTCATTTTTCAATACATTTTTGTTAACAAAAGTAGTTAATTTTCTTTTTAATTAATAATAATATTAATTAAAAAGAAAAACCTCTTCTTATAATTAACAGAGGTTTACTTCTAATAAAATTCAACTTCTATTTTTCTTTATTATAAATACACTTCCACCTAGCAAAATTAAAAACAGTCCTAGCAAAATCCAATTAAATTGGTTAGTGGCAGTATTAGGTAAAACATTACCATCTTCTGTTTGATCTTGATTGTTTTCGTTGTTTTTTTCAATTGTTTCTTCTTCAGTATCTATGATTTCCTCTTCATTATCACCTTTTTCTAGCGCCTCATTATCTTCAGTTCCTTCTTCACCCGCCTCTTCGTCCGCTGGTTTATCTTCCTTTATTTCTTCACCATCTTCACTCTTTCCAGGTTGTTCTTCATCCTCTTCACTAGGATTCTCATATAATTCTTGCACTTTCTCTAATGACAGTGCTATTCCATCATAAACACGCACTTCGTCCATTAACCCTTGAAATGGCATATCCCAGTAATTCACACCTAATGCGAAGGTAGCTTTAGAAGTTGTGAAAATATTTGGAAAATCTTCCCCAACAAACTTCTCTTCCCCGTTAATATACAATGTTGCTTTTCCTTGATCGGCTGTAAATGTTAGATGCGTCCACTCACCTTCTGGAATCATTGTATCCGCATTTGCATCATACCAATCAGTACCATTATGCGCCCAAACTTTGGTCACGCCATCTCCATTCGGGACCAAACTTATCCAATTTTCTGTTTCTCTAGCTCCAAAAAATGTTGTTGTAAATGCTGTCACTTCTTTCGGATAAACCCATAGAGAAACCGAGTAACTGTCATTCGAAATCAATCCATCTGCCAATTTCAATCCTGACTCGCCATTAAATTGAGCTGCTTGACCTTCGACACCTTCCACAAAGGATATGTCGCCACCTGTGTTATCGATGCGGTCTCCTGTGATAATGGCATCTGCTTGATTGCCTGTGTTATCATCTGGTCCTTCATTAAAGTTATATAAGGCTACTAAACCACCCTCTTCCTCAGCGAGAACAGTCGTTTGTATAGTAACATGGTCTGTTATATCTCCTAATGTAATAGTTGCCGTTAAATCTACTTCGATATTTTCTGATCCGAATGGCGGTCTTTGTACAGTTCCTTCCGTAGAAATAACATTAGGATGTGAGGATTCCCATGAAATGTTTGCCCCTTGTGCTGCTATAGTTGATAAAGAAATATCTGACACTACACTGTCTGGAATGACATTTATTAATTCTCCTTTAATACCTGCTATTACTTCTTGTTCCGCTTTATTCTCCACCTGGCTTCCCCAAATAACGACACCGTTAGTAGACATTGCACTAAATGTCATAACCCATTTGTTTGTTGCAGGATCATATTGACGAATGAAAACACCGTCATAGATTTCATCATCAACAGTCAGTTCAACTCGGTAATCCTCTGATAACTCCCAACTTCCTGAAACTGCCCCAGAAACCGTGTTGTCTTCATGTAACTGAATCCAGGTAGATTCTGTTATGTCACCCGTGATCTCTTGTCCATGATTAATATACTTATAATTTCCAGATACATTATCTTTTTCCACTGTTTCAATAGTTTCTCCGGCATAATGATATGGTGTTGGCACTGGCCATTGATTCCTATTTTGAAATGTTTGATGTACACGAAGTTCATGCATTTCTCCTTGTTGAGGAAAACGTGTATGCGTCACAATGAACTCCTTATCAAGCTCATCATCTATTAAATAGGAATTATGACCTGGCGCCATATAACCTGTACCTATTCCTAAACCTGCTTCTCCTAAATCTCTTTTAAACAGGAAGTTGCCCATCATTTTATTACCAATTTCTTTATGGTCATCATTACCTGGAAAATTACCTACCCCCATATCAAAGTTTTCAGGAAAAACAGCTTCATTTCCAGCCGCATCAACATAAGGGCCTTCGATACTTTCCGATCGAAACTGTCGCATTTGGTAACCTCCATCAGAGGCTAGACCGCCATACGTTATATAAAGATAATAATAACCAGTATCATCATCATAAACTGCATATGTTCCTTCGCCTGATCGTCCATAACCGCCTGCAATTTTTGTACCGTAATACCGATCAATCATTCTGCCGTCAGAGGTTTCTCCGTCTTCACCGGGATAAATGGGAATACCTGTCTCTTTATCTAACGGTAAAATAAATGTTCCACCGGACCAAGAGCCATATGTCATCCATAAATCCCCATTCTCATCATAAAGAATATTTGGGTCAATCGCGTTAGTGTATTGCGCATTATTAAAGTTCCCTTCACTTGTAAACCAATCCGGGTTAGGCTCATCAAACACACCATCATCTATAAGATCTGGAATCTTGGTGTTCTCCCAATGCTTGTTTACGTCACTGTTATTGTCATAAATTTCATAATTTGTAAAAAAAGAGTACATAATGGTGTCCGTATATCCATACGGTCCCTCGATATCTTTTGATACTGCAATGCCTATGGCAGAACGTATATAAGTTGATGAGACACTGTAGTACTGCATATAAGCACCTGTTGATCCATCTTCCCATTGATAGTCTTTATTCCAGAAAATATCTGGTGCCCACACGGCAAATCCTCCGGTACTGTCTGCATCGTCTTCGCCTGCCCATTCAAAAGATTCGGCAAGATTTTCAGACAAATTACCATATATCGGATTGTTCTCTGGGGTTTGATACTCTCCTTCCACAATAGAATGCCAATTAATTAAATCAGAAGATTTGGCTGCCGCTATATGAGTTCCAAATACATAATAAGAACCGTCATCCATTTTAATGATGGACGGATCATGTACAGAAGCTCGTTCAAACGCTATTTTTTCTTCACTGTTCTTCTCTTCTCCAAGTACTGTACTCACTGGTATGGCTAAAACCAACAGAAAGCCAATCACCGAGACTTTCTTCATTAAATGAATCATTGATTTATTTCTCCTCTCGCTTTTATTGAAGGCGCTATCATTCTTTAACAAAAACACGTAAAATACCCTTACAAGATACACAATCTACCTTTTAGGAAACGGATAATATTAAACGCTTCCAACACCTTCTTCACAAGATTACTATAAAAGTATATTTTAATCAATATTTTTTCATAATAGTTAATATTTAAATTAATAATGGGTGTTATTTCTGAATTAATTATCTTTTTTGTTAATTCAATTCGCGTCGTTTCACAAAAAAAATCATCAAAGCCATGATAAACTTTGATGATCCCATTGAATACCTACCCAACAGGCATATGATTTGCGCGAATAAAACAACAACCTCCCCTGAAGAAAGGGGCCTGAACAATTGACCTTAAGACTGTTTACGCACTTCCAAATCGCTAGCAACTTTATGATAAAATTTATCAAGTTTATAAAAATACATTAGGATAATTTGAAGCAAATAAACCACAATTGGTAAATAGACAAAAACAGCGTATATAGAATCAATTGCTGAATCTGGTTGTACATCTAGCACACCATTATATCCTCCAATAGCTAGCACCCAGCCCACACTGGCTGTCCCTATACCTATACCAATTTTTTGACCCATGCTTCCACCACTGTATAAAACTCCTTCATTTCGAATCCCGGTTTTCCATTCACCATATTCAATAGTATCCGGCAATAGAGCCCATAAAGCACCGATTAGTGGTACGCTTCCAATTCCTCTGATTATTTGCGAAATAACCACTACCCAAACACTGCCTGGTTCAATTAACACAAATAAACATCCTAATATACTAATAAAGGAACCAGCAATGATTGCATTCCGTTTCCCAAATTTACTAAAAATAACGGGAAGTGCAAAAAAACCTACAATTACTGGCACTGTGAAAGCTATCGTTAACGCCCCAACTAAACCAGGCATATCAAGAATATTATCAGCATAGTAAACCGTACTTCCTTGACGTAAGCCATCGCCTATACTGAAAACGATAAAATAACCAAATACAATAACCCAATACTTATTCTTCGATAATGTTTTTAAACTATCTTTTAGTTTTATTTTTTTATTTTGCTCTACTTTTACAGGTTTGACTCTTTCTTTTGTTGTTTTAAAGGTCGTAAAGAATAACAATGCAGCAATAGTAGCAAAAATGGCATAAGTTAAAACCCAGCCAGATTGTCCACCACCGAATTGATCTACCAGAGGCATTGTTAAATTAGTGACAATCAATACCCCAATTTGCGCAAAAAACATTCTGTAAAGGTTTAACACTTCACGCTGCGGTTTATCCTGTGTAATGAGTGTGTTTAATGTTCCATAAGGAATGACCACGGAAGTAAATGATAGTACTAATAAGTTATAAGATACAATCACATAAACAATTTTCCACGTATAACTGATATCTGGTACTGCGAATAAAGCTACTGTTAACACAGAAAATGGGATGGCTAACCATAAAATCCATGGTCGAGCTTTTCCATATTTAGTGTTGGTTTTATCAACAACAGCACCCATAGCAATATCTGAAAATCCATCTAAAAACCGCGAGAAAAGCATAATAGTACCTACAATGCCCGCTCCTAATCCTATTACATCTGTATAGAAGTAGACAATAAACATCCCTAAAGATGCCCAGGAAAAATTAACTGCTAAATCTCCAAAACCAAATCCCATTTTCTCTTTAAAACTTATTTTTTCATTACCTTTTGTATGCGCATTCATGATGATCCCTGCTTTCGTGAATAATTAGATTTATTCTTAGAGAATATACTTATCTTAGGTGCTGAATACATCCTTTTACCTGAAGCTCGCTGTTATTATCCTGTGGAACAAGCAGAAAGGTCATTATATACAAAACGGTTGTCTTTTCTATAACAAACCTATACAAATAGCCTTAGAGTTATTTACATCATAGATTATGCTGGACTGGACACGATAGATCTTTAACATAAATCCAAGAATACTTTCTTCTTTTTTGGTTGAGTGGTTACAATCATTCCAAACACCGTCATATTATATTCCTACAAATTTGATAAATCAGTATTTAAAATGTCTTTGTTAATTACGTTTTCACTATAATTATGTAGTTTAACTGGTTAATAAATTGTCGCATTTACAACGCTTACTTTGTTTCTTGGATTACTAGTCAAAGTAATATTAAAGTAATATTATTGGTTAAACGTTTATATTCTAAAATACAGTTGGGTTCTTGTTTTCATCCTAATTACAACGCTATCATTTTGTATCTAAACTGGTAACTATCACAACGTTAGTCATTACTTTACTTGACCATTCTATACATTCGCTCATTCCTATTTGATTCGCTTTCATAGCTCTCCAAACTAACTCTCTATACGATTTGATCTTTTCTACTTGGACCTATTTTATCTTTCAATAAATAATAATTTTCCTTTCACCCCCTCAACTCATACATACATCTATTAATTAATTTCCATCTTATACGAATAAGTTAATTTACATTTATTATAACGAATGATTTCAAAATTTTCAACATATTAATGTTTACTATGAATAACAATAATATCATTTTATAAATTAATTAGTTAATCAATAGGGAATTTATACTAATATAATTAATATATTAAAACATAAAATGAGCACATGCTATCATTCTGTTGCTATCAAGTTACTTGAAATAACATGACAATTGTCGTCCTCTATATACTTGTTTATACACAATAAAAAATCCGAACTCCAGCGAAATTCTCAAAAAAGAACTTCAAACCATAGTTCGGATTTTTCTTAAGCATATATTATTTCTCGAGCGATATTACGGTCTTACCGAAACCTTAATCGCCTCTGCATTTTGAGCCATTTCCATCGCCTCATGGAAATCTTCCAGTTTATACGTGTGAGTCACAATACCTTCTGCCGTTATCAATCCTCGTTCAAAATGATCAATGACAATCGGATAGGTGTATGGGCCAAGGTGAGAGCCTCTGATATCTAACTCTTTCTTATCTCCAATGACACTCCAATCAGTAGTCGTTTCTTGACCAAACACACTGAATTCTACAAATCTACCAAGTTTACGTGTCATTTCTAAACCTTGTGTAACGCCTTTAGGATTTCCAGTCGCTTCAATATAAACATCACAGCCGTAGCCATTTGTTAGTGATTTAACCTTCTCGATAGCATCTTCTTTGGCTGGATTAATACATATGTCCGCACCAAATTGTTTGGCCAGCTCAAGCCTCTTATCATTGGCATCCAGTACAACCAATTTCTTTGGTGTCTTTAATTTTATAAATTGAAGCATGCATAACCCAAGTGTTCCTGCACCTGCCAAGACAACAAAATCTTCAAACTCAATCGTTGCTCTTTGTACAGCATGGACTGCGCAAGCCATAGGTTCGATCAGGCTTGCCTCTGTGTCTGTCACTCCTTCGGTCACTTTATAAATAGTCGATTGATTGCTGAACTTCATGTATTCAGCCATCGCGCCTTCTGCGACGCCCTGCTGAAAACCATACATATTATGCACTTGGCACATCCAATACTTTCCGGTTCTGCAATACCAGCACTTACCGCATGGATTAATTTGGTCGGTTGTTACTTTATCGCCTATTTCTATTCCATGAAGTTCTCCCGCTCCTTCTCCTAACTGAACAACTGTTCCATAAAATTCGTGCCCAGGGATTACCGGTGCCTTCAGCCAAGGATCATCTCCTGCCCAATACATATCTGCTCCATGAGCTACTTTGATATCACTTCCACATATCCCACATGCTTCTACTTTAATAATAACTTCCCCTGCACCTGGTAAGGGAGTAACTACTTCCTCTACTCTATAATCTTCCGGTCCATAACAAACTACTGCATTCATTGTCTTAGGAACTGCATTCATCTTACACATTCCTTCCTGTTAGAAATTAGAATTTTAACATGCATTACGGAGGATGCTTATTGCTTAATTCACCTTCGCCGTCGAAGATCGCTCCACCAGCTTCGGTTCAAAGCGAATCATATCATTTTCCATATAAGATTGTCTTTTCGATCCATTCATTTGTTTAATCATATCCAACATTACTTTTGCTGCCATCTCACCCATTTCACTTTTAGGATGGGAAACAGTGGTTAACTTTACCTCGGTTAATTCCGCCATAAAGGAATCATCAAAGCCGACCATGGATATATCCTCTGGCACACGCAAAGAAGCTTGACGCAATATATCTAACAGCTTAACCGCCAGTTCATCATTATAACAGACAATAGCCGTTGGTCTGGTATCCAGCGGTTCCTGCAACACCTCTTCCAACGCCTGCAGCGGTTTAGTAGCTTTCTCTTCTGTACTATATGTCACCATATTATTTGGCTGTATCTCAATTTGATGTTTACGATGTGCCTTCAAATAACCTTTCATCCGCTTCGTTCCTTGATTATCATCGGTTTTAAACAACCCCAAAATATTACGGTGTCCCAACTCTATCAAATGCTCTGTTTGGATAAATCCACCTTTTTCATCATCCACTACTAAATGAAAAGGCTCTAGCTCATCATAATAGGAATTAATCATTAAATATGGGATATGCTGACGCTCTAAATTCAAGTAATAATTAATGTTCGGATTGCTGATCGCACTCTTGGTAGGTTCAATAATCACCCCATCGAATTGCTGAGAAAGAATATTTTCTAAAAACATCCGCTCCTTCTCATGATCATTATTCGTACTGAACAGGCTGACTTGGTATCCATTCTGACTCAAATAGGATTCCGCACCTCTAATAATCGATGGAAAAATATAATCCGATACATACGTTGTGATCAGGGCAATCCGTTTCTGACTACCACTTGTTTGGTTCTGCTCTCTCGAACGATCTGCACAAAAAGTGCCAGCGCCTTGTTCTCGATACAACCAGCCCTGGCTGACCAAATCGCCAATCGCTAATCGTACGGTGTGCCTGCTTACACCAAACTGCTTCATTAATTCGCTTTCGGAGTGGATTTTTTGATGGGCTTGAAAGGTTCCGTCTAATATTTGCGATTTTATAGAATCTTTTACAATGCTATATTTTGTCTGCATATTTACACCTCATTTTTTCCTCATATACTTACAAGATAACATTAGCCGGATCACTTGTATATAACCATGTAGCAGAAGCCTTCCATAAAAGAGACTTCTGCCGCATGATTGAGATTATTTACTTATAATGATAGAGGCAGACTCTCTAGCCATTTTTAACGATTCCGATAAAATAGGTCATTCCATTTCAACTCATTGCGGAATTGGCGCAGTTGTAAATCCTCGTCAATGATGACACACTCGATATCGGTCATATCAGCGAAATCATACAATTGCTCCGTACTTACTTCCAATGAGAAAACGGTATGATGCGCACCACCAGCATAAATCCACGCCTCAGTTGCTTCGCTCAAGTTTGGCTGTGGCTTCCATAATACCTTGGCTACTGGAAGGTTTGGCGTTTCTTTTTCTGGCTGTTCTGCCTTCACCTCATTAATAATCAAACGATAACGGCCACCCATTTCTACAAGAGAGGCATTGACCGCATCACCGCCGTCTCCATCAAACACAAGTCGAGCAGGATCTTCTTTACCGCCTATACCTAATGGATGAACTTCGATTCTAGGCTTAGTAGCGGAAACCGTTGGACAAACCTCCAACATATGAGAACCTAAAATCATTTCATTGTCTGGTTCTAAATGGTACGTATAGTCTTCCATAAAAGAAGTTCTTTGATTGTTCGCCATGATTTTCATCAGACGAGTCAAGGCAGCGGTACGCCAGTCTCCTTCCCCAGCAAAACCATAGCCTTCCGCCATTAATCGCTGAGCTGCAAGGCCAGGCAATTGTTTCATGCCATGCAAGTCTTCGAAATTGGTGGTAAAGGCCGTATAATTGCCTTTTTCCAAGAAGGATTTCAAGCCTAACTCGATGCGCCCTTGATATAGAATGGAATCTCGAACCGCTCCAGGTTCACTCGCTTCTGCTGGTAGATCGTATAATTGCTCGTATTCTGCATAGAGGTCTGCTAGTTCTTGTTCCGTAACTTTGTCCATTTCCTCTACCAAATCACCAATACCGTAATAATCCACGGTCCAGCCAAACTTCATTTGCGCCTCAATCTTATCTCCATCGGTAACGGCTACGTGGCGCATATTATCACCAAAGCGAGCTACACGAATTTGACGACCTTCTGCCACAGCTATCGCCGTTTGCATCCAATCTGCCAGCTTATTGGTTACGTCTTCACTTTGCCAATGCCCTACGATTACTTTACGAGGAATATCCATTCGAGTCACCATAAATCCGTACTCTCTATCCCCATGCGCTGATTGATTCAGATTCATAAAATCCATGTCAATCGAATCCCATGGGATATCGCGATTATATTGCGTATGGAAATGCAGCAATGGCTTTTGCAGAGCCTTTAGACCAGCAATCCAATTTTTTGCTGGGGAAAAGGTATGCATCCAAGTAATAATACCGGCACAATTCTCATCTGTATTCGCCGCTTGTACTAAATCATGGATATTTGTGGAGGTGGTGACCACTTCTTTGAATACAACTTCAAATGGAAGGTGGCCTTGTTGATTCAGTCCAGCTACGATCTCCTTCGAATGATCTGCAACTCCTCTTAATGTCTCTTCTCCATAAAGTGGCTGACTTCCTGCCACAAACCAAAAAGTATAAGGCTTAACTGTTAACATATTTACTCCTCCTTGTTATTTATCCTGCCCATAATAGGCATTTTTTCCATGTTTTCTTAAATAGTGTTTATCAAGCAAAAAGGAATCCATTACTTCTGTGTCTGGATTGATTTGATAGGTGTGCAAGGCCATTTTTGCTACTTCTTCCAGCACGACGGCATTATGAATGGCTTCATGCGGATCTTTCCCCCATGTGAACGGGGCATGGCTATGAACTAATACCCCAGGAATTTGTAAAGGATCACGTTCTTGGAAGGTCTCCGCAATCACTTCACCCGTCTCCCATTCATATTCCCCTTGAACCTCTGCTTCGGTCATTCTTCTCGTACAAGGAATTTCTCCATAAAAATAATCGGCTTGGGTAGTACCCAATGCAGGAATTCCTTTACCAGCCTGAGCCCAGCTGGTAGCCCATGGTGAATGGGTATGTACAACGCCTCCAATACCAGGAAAACGTTGGTATAACAACCGATGCGTTGGTGTATCAGAGGAAGGTCGCAGGTCCCCTTCGACAATATTACCGTCTAAATCAAGGACAACTAAATCGGATGCTTTCAGTTCGTCATAGTCCACTCCGCTTGGTTTGATTGCCATTAGTCCTGACTCAGGGTCAAAACCGCTTACATTCCCCCACGTGAAGGTGACTAAACCATGCTTTGGCAATGCCGCATTTGCCTCAAGTACTTGTTGCTTCAATTTTTCCAGCATTCCTAATCCACCTTTCTTCATTCATCTTGTACGCATATATAATGCTCATAACCCTATAATAATACAAATTGTACGTACAATCAATGGAAAGTGATTAGAATATGAGTTAATTTTAAAATGTAGATCTGTAAAAAGAGAGGATTTTTGCAGATCATTTTCAAGGTATAGAAAAAGGAAAAAGCAGTTTTGCCTTTTCCTTTTTTAGTAAAATTATAAAGTTGTCTCTTTTATAATCCCTACCATTCTCTTCACCTGTGGGCTTAAGCTCCTTCCACCATATCTCTCCGCTTATAACCAAGAAAACCAAGAACTAACAAGGCCACGCTGATAACAGTAACAGTCGTAAACACCACCCCATCAAATTCTTCCATTGGCATTTGCGGTATCCAACTTTGAACGGCAGTCTTGGCAAACCAGTCCGGCAAATCCAAAATACCACCAAAATAATTTAATAGAAAAGAATAAGCCAGGTAGGCATAGGCCACTTTACCAAGTTTGGGCGCCCAACCGAGAGCTAAAGCGGACAAGCCGGTAAAGAATAATACCGATGGGAAGAAATTATATCCAGCAGCAAAGAAATCCATCATTTCCATCGTTGCGCTATCTCCCATCGCTGCTATAGCCGTACCGCCTAGTCCTGCTACGGCCACCAGAATCCCTGCTACACTAGCAAAAATAGCTAGGCCAATACTAGTCCAATACAGTTTACCTCGTGTCACTTTGGTTGCGTAAATCTGACTGAGGTGAAGGCGACTCTCCTCTGTAAATAACTTATTTACAAGTGCAATAGGCAAAATCGACACCAAGCCAATCATGACCATCATAATCGTACTTGTAAAGGATTCTTCAATGGAAATACCCGTCTGTGTAAACATTTGCTGCACCATCTCGTTAGTCTCTATAAAGGATTGCATATCACCATATATCGATCCATAAGCTGCGCCCATAATTACAAAAGCAATCAACCAACTGATGATAACCCCTTTGTTAATCTTAACCAGTAAGCCCCGCACGGATAATAAGGACTTTTTAGCATGTGCTCTGCCTCCACGTTCTGGTAGATATCCCGCTCCCATATCACGTCCTCCTTCTAACGTAAAGGCGACAATTACCAAGATAACGGTAAAAAGTAAACCGAACAGAAGCGGCAATACATTATTTTCCGTGAAAGGATAAGTTAAATACGTCCACCCCATCGGATTGAACATCGATAAATCCACATTAGAAACATCTGTCCCAGCCCGGATAATATAAAGCAGACCGACGATACTAAGTGATGATCCTGTCGCCGCAGAAGAATTCGGCATGACTTGTGCCGCGACAAGGGCAATACCCGCACCGATAATCCCTGCAAGACCAACGGAAGCAGCGAACAACAAGGATCCTTCCCATGTAATCGTATCGACTCCAAAACTCGTCATCACCACAGTAATAAAGAGCACTAACAGCGCATGAATAAACACAATCTCTACCATTGTTGCAAGAGAATTAGCTTGGCGCCCAATACGAAAAGAACGAACGATTTCCGTCAAACCAAGATCCTCTTCTTTTCGTGTATGACCAACGACATGTAAAATACTCATGACCATCGCAAACAGTCCCGTAAATAACAACATCTCATGACCATACATCGCACCCACGGTATAGTCTGCACCTGTTTCAACAGGGGTAGGCCCTACCATTGAGATCATCGCTGGGTTTTGCAAAGTCTCATACATGCCAGCTGCGCCATCATCTTCTGCAATTTCTTCAAAAAAAGGGATGAAGGCGGAAGCGAACAATCCGATTCCCAATACCCAAAACAAGATTTTTTTCCAGTCTCTTTTCCCATATTGTACACACAGCACACCCCAGTGTGAGAATTTTTCCTTCATCGTTTATTTCCTCCGTTTCCACGCTTAGCCTTCATAATGACGCATAAATAAGTCTTCTAGAGTTGGTGGTGTAGCCTCAAACTTTTTCACACCTAACTTGGTTGCTTCTACCAAGATATCATTCAGATGTTGATGATCAGCAGAAAATGTTGCCTGCTCTCCTTCTTGGTTAAAGTCATGCACCCCATCCACATTAGCCATGGCTGTCACATCTGCTTCTGTCGCTATCGTGACCGTTGAGCGCGTTAAATGGCGTAATTCATCAAGACTTCCCTCTTCTACAATCTCCCCTTGACGTATAATCACGACCTTATCCGCCAGTCGCTCCACTTCACTCAATATATGGGAGGATAGTAAAATGGACTTGCCAGCTTTCTTGATTTTTTCTACTTCATCTTGAAAAACGGCTTCCATCAAAGGATCCAGTCCAGAAGTTGGCTCATCAAATATATATAAATCCGATTCCACCGATAAAGCCGCAATTAATCCAACCTTTTGCCGGTTCCCTTTGGAATAACCTTTGGCTTTTTTCTTCGGATCCAGTTCAAAACGTCGGATTAAGTCGTCACGTTTTTGTCGACTGCCACCGCCGTGCAGTTTCATAAATAGATCAATAATCTCGCCACCCGTAAGGCTTCCCCATAACGCCACATCACCAGGTACATAAGAAATGCGTTTATGGATCTCCAGACTGTCTGCCCACACATCCTTGCCAAAAATAGTGGCATTTCCGCCATCTCGTTTAATAATCCCCAACAAGGCACGGATGGTGGTAGACTTGCCAGCTCCATTGGGACCAATAAAACCAACAACTTCGCCGGATTTTACATCAAAAGTCACATCACGCAAGGCCTGAAATTTACCAAAGTTTTTTTGCAGCCCTTGTACTTTCACAATCTCTGTCATTACAACCAAACTCCCTTCTCGTTACCTCCATTAATTAAACTATTCACTTTTTCATCATTCGAATCACAGCTGATTCATTCCTAATTTTAAACTATAACTATTAACATAGTTCAATAATATACCTGATATTTGTAAAAGTCAATATAATATAGGCGAAATTAACACTGTATTATCTTTGATAGTTCATAAATATTCATATATAATAAAGATATGAACTAAAACTTTCGTTATGAAAATAATTTCCCGATAGAAAGCAGGTATATAAAATGGACGGTTTTACTAAGCGAACCAAGGAAAAGCGGACTCAAGTATTAAAAGCCGCCTTTGAATTGATGAATACAGACGATCAGAAAAGAAATGTAACGATGGAGGAAATCGCTGCCCATGCCGGCGTTGCCAAAACCACCATTTTTAAATATTTCGGTACAAAAGAAAAGCTATTCCAGGAGGTTTATCAGCATGTGATGCATACGATGAAGGAATCAGCGAAGACGATTATGGAAGAAGATAAATCATTTGAGAAAACCCTGCTGGCGATGAGTCAAAATAAAATCCGTTTTCTGAATGAAATGACGCATGCCTTTTATTTGGACATGATGGCTTATCTCACGGATAAAGAGGAAGGTGGAGCTTCACCGATGATGCAAGAATTCGCTCAGGACGGCCTCCACATGTTATTAGATGTTTTTCACCGAGGACGGAAGGAAGGCAAAATTGACTTGAAGTATTCTGATGAGTTTTTAATACTTTATTTCCAGACCATTGTAGAAGGGATGTCCAATCGACAAATATATGAAAAAATTGCTCCGTACACCGCAGAATGGACGGAGATATTTATTAAAGGGTTGGCGCCGAATAAATAATATAAAAAGTCAAGTGTACTACTTGGCTTTTAGTGTTTTTTATCTATAAGTACACACACCCATTAGCTATTATAATATAATAATAATTGTTCTATATTTAGAGTCGTTTTTAATTGCTGTAACAAATCAAGTCCGATGATACCATCCAAATCAAAACCATCATTCATTGCACCAATTTCTAAATCAAACGTTTTGACCTGCATATCTCCAATAGTAACTGAACCAACCGTTTTTGAATATACAAACACAGATCCTCCAACACCACTAATACGATAGATCCCTGCTACTATTCCTATTGACTTAGCTAGGTCTGCTGATACAACGGTACTTCCTGAGCCAGTATCAATTAACACACGTGGTAAATGAGGCAATTGCCCGTTAAATGTTCAATCCATATCTGTAAGCAACAAATACATCTTTTTTTTCACGATCCCAGCAATCTTGTGACATTTCTTCTTACTCTTTCCGCACCCTTCTGACTTTTACACAAGATGATAAAATCATCCGCAAAGCGAACGATTCGATGGCCTCGAGCTACCATCAACTCATCTAATTGGTGAAGATAAATATTAGAAATTAATGGACTGATGACACCACCTTGTGGCGCTCCTTGCTTACCGGCTGTTCGGCGCATTCGGGACTTCCACCCTTTAGTGGTATGTGCTGCCACTCGCGAAAAAGAACCAACACCTGCGTGAGGTATTGGTTAACAATAAGATACGCCATTATTTATTACATGCATTCTCTATTGTCACTTACTTGAGAAGCAAAATGAGCGATGAGTTCAGATAGGGTTTTATTCATATAGACCGAATCGGCCGTGTAAAACGCACCTTGTTTCTTTTCCGCAAAGATATGCGTATACGTACGCTCTCCTGATTGATCAATAAGATAAATTTTAAACTCATGAGCCTCATAATCGATCACTTCAAAATCAATACGCAATGGACAGCTTAGAGCGCTTTTTGCAATTTGATAGACCACAAGTAGCGTTTGAGATCGGCCGTTATGGTACAAGGTTTTCTCGTGCAAGTACGGTAGAATAGAACACTCCATCGGTACTGTGTGTATCTTTTGGTAATTGTGAGATGTCCAAAAAATCCTCTCGAGCAAACGTAGAAAACAATTGAAGACCGATCTTGTATAGATTAGTCTCTTCTGGATTTATATTTTTTATTTTCGGTTCTTGGTTTGTCACCATGTGTTTGATTTCATGATTCATAAAAATCGCTCCCCTTTGATGAATGTATGAACACAATCAAAACCACCAGTGTGAACTGGTGGTTTGCTCTGCGGCTGAAAGCCTATGTTACCGGCCTCGGCCTAAAAGGCCCACTGAATGGTTTCCCTTTTGCACCACACTCACTCACTGATTCTAAAAGAATCTCTTATTTCCTCTTATTTTTCTCTCCAGTGAACGGATCAAATTCTTCAAATAATGTTAACTGATCACTCATGTAGTCCTCTTTAAGCTGATTTCTAATATATTCTTGAATTTGATTTTTATTTCTGCCCACTGTATCTACAAAGTAGCCTCGACACCAAAATTTACGATTACCATATCTGTACTTTAAATTAGCGTGGCGATCGAATATCATTAAACTACTTTTGCCCTTTAGGTAGCCCATGAACTGAGATACACTTAGTTTTGGTGGAATACTTACTAACATATGAATGTGATCTTTACATGCATTTGCCTCGTGTATCTCAATCCCTTTCCTTTCACAAAGCTCTCTTACTATTTCTCCGATGCTTTTTTTATATTTCCCATAAATAATTTGTCTTCTATATTTTGGTGCAAAAACGATGTGGAACTTACATCTCCATTGTGTATGTGCTAAACTATTCTTGTCCTGCATTGGACATGCCTCCTTCTTTGATGAGATTTGGTGGTCGGGAAACCAACCTTATCTTATCATGAAGAGAGGCTTTTTTTGCCCCCGCGCTAGAAGCTCTATGGAACCCCCGGCATAGCCAGGGGTTTTCAAAGACCATAATAAAAGACCCTCATCATCGGATGAAGGTCTCTGTCTCATACGCTTTATTTGCGTTTTTTCCGAACGCTATCCATAAATTTTTTCGCTGCTGCTTCTAATTCCTCATCTTTCTTGATCGACCGTATACGCCGCCAGAGGATCATCATTGGGATATTCGATGACAAAATAAAGGTTCTTCAAGCCGTCCCCTATTTCGATAAAAAACACATTACGTTGATGGTTCAAAAAGGCGTCATGAATCGAAGGGTTTTGAGGAACCCGATCGTTTTTTCCTTCTGTGAAATGTTTTAGTTTTATACCGGACAAGGTTAAATAAAGTACCGAGAAACCAAGGGATTCGAACAGTTCTCGTTTTTCTTGGTAAGATACTTGATCGATATAAGAAGCTAAATTGGGATACTGCTGTTCGTTAAGCCTTGTTTAATGGTTTCGATTAAACCGTTGTAGGTGAATGTCATGTGTCTCTCTCCTTTTTTATTACCGTTTTCATTCGATCGCTTGGGAGGTGTGTCTAAACGTCACGTTCCGTTCGGTATTCAGAAGGGGTATAGTGGATGATGTACCCATATATCCCACTCGTTTCTTCTTTACGAATCGTTTTTTTGATCAGCTGGAATAACAATCGTTTGGACGATTCATCGTGATTTCCTTTTAAGATGATGACACGGTCTGGATAATGGGTTTGTAGATCCATCAGAGTATGAATCACGTGTAAAGAATCCGGTCCACGGTCAATTAAACCTCCTAAAACAATTAACATTTCTGTTTTTTTATTCCAATGAGAAAGAGCTACCATCATTTCTCGATGGCAGCCATGAATGTCACTCAAGATATAAAACATGCATGTCTCCTCCCTTTTTCCCACCTTTTATTAAAAATGTTACAAAAATTATAGAAAGTTATTTTGAAAACTTATTACTTGCTAAATAGGCTGATAGACTAATTATGAATATAATAAATATAATCAATAGATCCGTATTTTCGAAAACAAACAATGCTTTATTATAATAAATAATACTAACAGTCCTAAAACCTAGTACTATAGTACAACAAATGAATATTGTAAAAAATGATTTTTTTAAAAAATTTAGATTTTTCATTTGAAACCCTTTCCTTTTTGTTACAATAATATTGAATCATATTTTAGAGAGGAGATGTTGAGTTGAAACTTAAAAAAGTGTTTTTTATCATTGTTAACTGTCATTTTAATTTTTAATGTGAGTGCGTTGTCTATTAATGCAAAGTCAGATGAAGAAGCCAAAAATAACGTGTCTGAAGTTCAGCCAATGGCCGTTACGATTGAATTTGATAAACCTATTGCATATACCCAGTATGTATCAAATTATAAGTTAGGTCAAATGATAGAAGAATATGAACGAGGTTCAACATGGTTGAGTATTGCGAATGCCATCTTATTTGCGGGCATAACGGCACCAGCGGGAGTTGCTAATTCAATAGCAGCGGATTTAGTTGGTGATATTTCCCATTTAAGAGAAGCTTATTATGATGGTTTAGACATGCATTGGGTAGCATTATATGCTAGTGGGGTGGAACCTAGTTTATCTAAAGAAGCTCATGTTTTTTATACAGCTCATCCCCTGATATTTACTGATTAATAATTAATAATGTCTATCAAGAATTTTGAAATGATAAATGAAGGGGTGGTTAAATATAGTTATTTCACGACCACTCCTTTAATTTATAATTTTAAGAAGTTGTATTATATCCTGCGTTCCTAGAATATATACAATGAGCTTATAAACTCGAAATTTCTATTGTATCAGTGTTTCTTGTTATAAAATAGTGTTTTCTTCCGGGGATCCAGGATTATATACAATAATACATATATACGGCTATACTTATATTGTAATTATGATAAGATCGGATGTATTTTCATCATCGTTACGATATAAATTTAGAAAAAACGGGCAAAAACCACCCGGTCCTTTAGCACGAAACCAAGAGTAGATCGTTTCTTTTCAAATGTAGTAATTCTCCATGGAACGGAATGACGACCATTTTTCACGAATTTCGCGGATTTTTGGGCGTCATATCAAAAATGTCGGGCAACATCGGGGGATTATTGCGCAACTTTGTTTATCCTCCCCCCCATCTCTGGATGGAAGCCGTTCTATTACTTATAGTAGCGTCGATTCTATATTTTCTGATGGTTTAAAAAAATAGCTCGTAAATCTTCATCGATCGTCAAAAGAACATGCCGATGGTTTACTTGGCGCATATCTTCGCTCAACAGACTGCTCCACTCTTCACTCTCTCTGAATTTTTCTACCTCCTTGATCACGTTGGGGCGGATTCTTTCTCCATAGGTTCGTTTGAAAGTTTCCCAATGTTGGTGATGATCAAACAAAATTTCTTTTAATGTATTCATCTTCCTATTTTTAGTTTAACATCGTTCAAAATACGATTGTACCAAGTATTACATCCTTTCTTTACTTATAAAAAAGCCCGACCATCACATCCATGGCCGAACTTCTCTAAACCCCTATTAAAACACAATCGTCTTATTACCGTACACCAATATACGATCTTCTAAATGCCATTTAACCGCCCGAGCTAACACGCTTCTTTCGACGGATTGACCAATCTTTTTCATCGCAGCAGCATTGTCGCGATGGTCCACGCGACTGATATCCTGTTCAATAATCGGTCCTTCATCTAAATCATTCGTCACATAATGAGAAGTCGCTCCGATTAATTTCACGCCGCGATGATAGGCGCGCTCATACGGCTTGGCACCAATAAATGCCGGTAAAAAGGAATGGTGAATATTAATGATTTGTTGATTAAAGGCACCTACAAAAGTTGGCGTCAGTATTTGCATATATCGTGCTAATACGATCACATCAATATCATGTTCCTTCAGCAGCTTGATTTGCTGTTCTTCTACTTGCTTACGGACATCCTTATTTGCCGGGATATAATAAAAAGGGATTCCTAAGCGTTCCACAAATTCACGAGAAGTCTCATGATTACTGATCACCATGCTAATATCGGCAACCAAATCACCACTTTGCCATTCCCAAAGCAATTCGAGTAAACAATGTGGTTCTTTGGAGACAAAGATCGCCATCTTCTTAATCTGATTCACATATTGAAAAGAGACCTCCATCTGAAACTGATCCTTCACTTGCTGGAAATCCGCTTCTAGCTGCTCCGCCTTGTTGGAAAGGTCATCCAATTCGAATACAATTCGAGTAAAAAATTCACCGCCATGAGGATCAGTTGAGTACTGATTCGATTCAATAATATTCGCTTGATAACCCGATAAAAATTGCGAAATAGCCGCAACAATGCCGGGCTGATCGGGACAGCTGATTAACAAACGCGCCCTATTCTTATGCTCTTGTTTGAAGGCTTCGATCTTATCGGTATTATAATTCTTCATTTTCCATCCCTCTTCACATAAAATCATTCTCTAATAGGATACCACGTTCTCTGAGAGCATCAAGTCATTGCTAAAAAATCTGATCCATTTTTGCCAAAAATAGATCAACTTCTGCTTTTGACGTAGTAAGAGGTGGTAAAATTCTCACAATCTGCGGACCTGCCACAACAATCAGCAATTGTTCTTCTTCCCGTGCTTTATGGACATAATCCATCGCTGAACCAGTTACCTCCAAGCCGATTAATAACCCTTTTCCCCTAATAGATAAAATGGTCTCTTTCGCTTGGACAAGCTGTTTCAAGCCTTGCCAAATATAATCCGCCACCTCTTGGGCATGTGCCAGTACATCTGGTTTGGTCAGCTGTTGGATGGTCGCTAACCCGGCAGTGGCGGCGATCGGATTTCCTCCGAACGTACTGCCATGTGTACCCGGTGTGAACACTTTCGCCACTTTTTCCTTGGCAATCATGGCACCAATCGGAATGCCTGAACCTAACCCTTTGGCTACGGTAATTACATCTGGTTCAATTTGATAATGCTCATAAGCAAACAGTTTGCCCGTTCGTCCCATTCCTGTTTGAATTTCATCGACGATAACTAGGATACCTAGTTCCTCACATACATCTACCAGCTGCTGCACCCAGACCTTATCTGCAGGTAAGACACCGCCTTCGCCTTGCACTAATTCCAACATCACGGCTACGGGCTGCCATTCCTTCAATTGTTCTAACGCGCCCGAATCGTTAAAAGGTAAGTAAGCAAAGCCCGGAGTTAAAGGCGCAAAGCCTTGCTGAATCTTCTCTTGCGCAGTTGCTGATAAAGTGGCCATCGTTCGTCCATGAAACGAGTTTTGAAAGGTAACAATAAGGGGTTCATCCTGTTCTTGTACATCATGACCATACTTTTTGGCAAGTTTAATAGCCGCTTCATTCGCCTCAGCCCCACTGTTACAGAAAAAAACCTGATCCCCACATGAGTGAGCCACGATCGCCTCCGCCAATTGCTCTTGGGCAGGAATGTGATAAAGATTCGTACAATGCCATAGCTTGGTTAACTGTTGCTGTACAGCTTGCTCAACTGCCTCCGGAACATGTCCCAGGTTACAGGTAGCTAGTCCCGAGCTATAATCTAAATACTTCGTCCCTTGGTCATCCCATACATAACTCCCTTTTCCTTCCACAATCGAAATCGGAAAACGGCCATAAGTAGACATGACCGCATTACTTGTTTGACTCGACATAGGGCACCTCCTCTGTTAATGCGATCCTTGTACCAATTGGTTTTCCTTGCATAAATTCAATTAATCCGTGATCGGCAGTTCCATCCACAATCGAGACCTCGACAACCTCTTGTTTTAAGGCAGCAATGGCTGATTCTACTTTGGGAATCATGCCACCAACAATCACTTCATCTGCAATTAATGTCTTAATCTTTTGTTCATCTAACTGGTGGAAGACTTGTTGTTCTCCCTCTATTTCTTGATAGATCCCCGGTATATCACTAATAAAGCATAACTTCGCCTTTAATGCCTGAGCAACAGCAGAAGCCGCCATATCGGCATTAATATTATAACGCTGGCCATTCTCATCAATACCAATTGGTGAAACAACCGGAATTAATTCTTGTTCGCTGAACAGTTCCAATAAATCCGTGTTTACTTCGGTCACTTTTCCTACATAGCCCAAGGTCATCTGCTCGTCGATCGGCTCGGCTTTAAGCAGGCTTCCATCTACACCGCTCACTCCAACGGATTGCCCGCCTGCCTCAGTTAATTCCCTTACTACTCCTTTATTAATCGAACCACTGAGCGCCATCTCTACTACATCTAATACCTCATTAGTGGTGACTCGCAAACCATGAACAAATTCGGTTTTCACTCCTGTTTGGTCTAACAACTGGGAAATAAGAGGACCACCGCCATGCACAATAATTGGCTGGTAATCCCCTTGTTTTTTTAGTGTCACAATATCTTGATAAAAAGAAGGAGGCAATTGTTCAAAAACACTGCCGCCACATTTGATTACGACATAATTCATTCGATGACCCCCTTAGGTCCGATAAGAAGCATTAATTCTTACATATTCATAGGATAAATCGCAGCCCCAGGCAACCGAACTACCATCTCCGTTTCCAACTTGGGCATGGATAATGATTTCTTCTTCGAGCAAATATTCCTTTGCCTTATCTTCATCAAACACGTGAGGAACTCCGTTCTCCACTACTAAAATCTCGCCTAGATAAACACTAACCTGATCAGGATCGAGGGATTCACCGCTATAACCAATAGCCGTAACAATACGTCCCCAATTAGCGTCTGCACCGTGTATAGCTGTTTTTACAAGGTTGGAAGAAATAATCGACTTCGCAATCTTTGCTGCAGCATCATCGGAAGATGCACCTTGCACTTGTACCTCTACTAATCTGGTAGCACCCTCTCCATCACGGGCAATTTCCTTGGCTAGATATTCGCAGACAAAGGTCAATGCCTCAAAGAAAACCTGCCACTCTGAATGATGGGGCGTTAAAGATTGATTACCAGCTCGACCATTCGCCAAGACTAGCACCATATCGTTAGTACTGGTATCTCCATCTACGGTAATCATATTAAACGATTGGTTGGTAATGGCCTTTAAAGCTCCCGATAAATGAGACGCTTCAACATGAGCATCGGTTGTAATAAAGCTTAACATCGTTGCCATATTTGGATGGATCATTCCCGATCCTTTTGCTGCCCCGCCAATCGTTATCTTCTGTCCATCTATTTCCAATTCAACGGCAATTCCTTTTTCTTTGGTATCTGTAGTGAGGATCGCTGTTTCGAATTTATCTGCCCCTAAGTGATTGCCATCAGCTATCTGACTAATCCCTTTACTCAATTTATCCATTGGGAGTAAATCACCAATCACTCCGGTGGAAGCAACAGCAGCCAAATGCTCTTCTACACCAATGGTCTCTGCAAATAGTTTACGCATATCATAAGCATCTTGAAGCCCTTGTTCACCTGTGCAGGCATTGGCAATCGCCGAATTAACTACTACCCCTTGTAATTGCTGTGCTGCTGCGACACTTTCCTGTGTTACTTTTAATGGGGCCGCTTGAAAAATGTTGGTGGTATATACGCCAGCCGCTTGCGCCGGAACATCCGAATAAAACCAACCTAAATCCAACTTCTTTTTTCTTAAACCACAATGTAATCCGCCTGCTTGAAACCCTTTGGCAGATGCTATATTTCCATCCTTGATGATGGTAAACGATCCTTCTTGACCTTGCATAACTATGTTTCACTCCTTATGGATAAATAGGTAACTGATCCAATCCTGTTTTTTCTTCCCAACCGTACATGATATTCATATTTTGAATCGCCTGCCCAGCAGCTCCTTTTACTAGATTATCAATAACCGACACGATAATCAGCTTGCCTGTTCGTTCATCTGCATACAGTCCAATATCACAATAATTGCTACCATAGACTTCTTTTGTCGACGGGAACACACCCTCTTTACGCACACGGACAAAACGGTCCTCCTGATAGTAGGCTTGATACATATCCACCACGTATTTGGTCGTATAGCTGTCCTTTAAATCAACATAAATCGTACTCATAATCCCTCTGGTCATCGGCACAATATGCGGTGTGAACACTATTTGCACCGGTTCATTTGCTGTTTCTGTCAACGTCTGTTCCATTTCAGGAATATGCTTGTGTTCACCGATTTTGTAGGCCCTAAAGTTCTCATTCATTTCCGAAAAGTGGACATTTTGTGATAACCCGCGACCTGCACCAGACACTCCTGTTTTGGCATCAATAATAATCGATGAACGGTCGACTAAGTCCTTCTCCATCGCTGGAATCAAACCTAATGTTGTCGCTGTTGGATAACAACCTGGATTGGCGAGGATATCAGCATCTTTTATTTGACTCCTGTTTATTTCAGCTAATCCATATACGGCCTTTTCGATATAATCCGCTGATGCTATTTCTTCTCCATAATAGCTGTAATACTGCTCGCCATCGCGCAAACGAAAGTCTCCCGATAAATCGATACATCGTACACCTTTATCTACTAAACTAGGAATATGATGTTTACTCACATTGGATGGTGTAGCAAAAAAGACGAGCTCTACCTCTTGAGCTAATCGATCGGTATCCAATGTAGACATCTCCATATCGATCACTTCCGTAAGGTGCGGATAAAAACCTGCCAATGCTGTGCCGCTATTTGAATGTGATATGATTCTTTTTACCTGTACATGAGGGTGGTTATGCAAAAAACGTAATAATTCTACTGCACCATACCCCGTTCCTCCTATAATAGCTACCTCCACAATTCTTCCCCCTACATTCCGTATCTTGATAATTTATAATTATACTTCATTTTGTATTTTCATGCAATAGTGTTATCAATAAAAATGAGTCCAATCTGAATTTTAGGCAGAAGAAGGTCTGGTTTTCTTTTTGTTTTATTCATTAAATGACTAACGTGGCATTGCATATAATGCGGGACTTATCAGAAAATCTAGCGCCCACCTCCCCTACTTAGCTCGATTTATATTATGAAATCTTGAAGTGGGAACTTACGAACAATGGCCATGAAATAAGTGAACCGAATACTGTACATAATCCATCTTATCGCTACTCCGATTCGTTTAAGTTCAAAATCGTTCGAAATTCTATTATGTCACGTACTTATCTATAAAAAACCCAACGTCCGATAGGTGAACGTTGGGTTTTCGATTTATTCAGCTAATGCTTCGAGCACCTCATCAATTGTCTGCTCAAAGGCAATAATTCCTTTGTTTGTCCAATTACTTGGGTCAGTTATATGGTAAACTTGATCATTTTGGACAACATCCAGGTTTTGATAAACAGAACTATCCTGCAGTGTTGCTAATCCGGTTGTATCCTCTTTAGATATTAAAAATAAATGATCTGTTTCCAGTTCAGAAAGCTTTTCCAACGAGATAGCATTCCAAGCTTCGCCTGCCTCCCCTAGTTCTTCTGTCAAAGCAGACGGTGTTAATCCCAAATCTTCGTATACCACTCTGCCAGCATGGCGATCTTGTTCAAACATGAAATACTCATCACCTATGATCCAAAGGATAGCGACAGTCTCATCCCCTACACTATCTGCCAGTGTTTGTTTCGCTTCTTCTGCCTTCTGATCGTACGCCGCTAACCGATCTTCCGCTTCTTGGCTCTTACCTAGGATCTCACCTACCTTGGTTAGTTGCTTTCTGGTATCTTCAAAATCCTCCTGTTTAAATAAATAAGTCGGCGCAATGCCTTCGTAATCTTCCAATTGTCCTTCCATAGAATCAATCGAGTTCAACATTAACAAATCTGGTTCAAAACTTAAGACTTGTTCTAATGGCATATTCCATTCAACTTTCTCCACGTCCTGTAAGTCATCCTGTAGATAATCCAGAACGGAATCCCCAATGGACCATTGTGCCGACGGTGTCACACCTAATGCCAGCAATGAATCTTCTAAGTATGGTGCCACGATCGTTTCAGGGTTTTCTGGAATGGTAACTTCGCCATTCTCTCCTTCGACTGTATGCGAATCCCCTGATTGTTCTTCACTGTTGCTCTCCTCTGATGATTGCTCTCCACCGTCTTGACTGCCACATGCGGCTAGCACAACAGATAGAAATACTATAAAACCAAGCAAGTATAGCTTTGTATGTTTCATCTTCTTATCCCCTTTTTTATTTAAGTGTCATCATTGCACATGATAATCATTTTCAATTAAAAAGTCAATCCTTTTGCTATAATGAGTAAGCGCTAGTATACTAATGAATGGATCCTGACATCCAAACAAGTAAATTCAACATTTTTCATAGTATATAAAGAAGGGGCTATCATGACATCAAAATCGATTATTATACATAAGAAAACAAGCATTGCTTTCATTTTTATCGGTATGCTGGTCTTAATGGCCTCTATGATTGCGTCAGCCGTCTATGGGGCATCTGATATTCACTTCACGACTGTATGGGAAAGTCTTATTCAGTTTGATAGCGGAAATTCGCAGCATCTCGTCATACGTGACATACGCTTACCTAGAAGTGTCGGCTCCGCTTTCGTGGGGGCTTTTCTAGCAGTGGCAGGGGCGATTATGCAAGGAATGACCAGAAACCCACTAGCATCGCCTTCTATTATGGGGGTGACCGATGGGGCAGCACTTGGTCTAGTAGTGGTGATGGCCTTTTTTCCTGCTGTTTCTTTACTCGGACAAACCTTTGCCGCCTTTGTTGGTGCAGGAATCACGGTTATTATCGTATTTTTAATTGGAAATCTATCCAAAACAGGTTTAACCCCAGTCAAATTAGCCTTAGCTGGTGTAGCAATAGGAACGTTTGTCCAATCGATCTCTTCCATTATTTCTTTGCATTTTCAATTGGAAAAAGAAATTAGTTTTTGGATCGCCGGGGGGCTCGCCAATGTATCATGGTCTTCTGTAGTTGTCCTCATCTGCACTGGGATGATTGGTCTAGTTATTGCTTTTTTTATCTCTAACTCACTGACACTGCTCAGTTTGGGAGATGATGTCGCTACGGGTCTGGGGCAACGGAACATTCTTATTAAAGCATTTGCTATTATTGCTGTATTTATGCTAACAGGAGCTGCGGTTACCACAGCCGGCGCGGTTGGTTTCATTGGATTAATCGTACCTCACATCGTCCGTTTTTTGGTGGGTACAGCTTATAAATGGATTATTCCTGCTTCCGCTATTTTTGGTGCCGTGTTGCTTGTTGTCGCTGATATCCTGGCACGAATGGTAAATGCGCCATTCGAGACGCCAGTTGGAGCGATCACCTCGATTATCGGGGTACCATTCTTCCTCTATTTAGCCAGAGGCAAAGGAGGGAAACAGCTATGACAAGAAATAAATACATGCTGCTGATTATCGGTCTAATTATTGCTATTATCGCTAGTGGGTTAGTCAGCTTAAACCTAGGCGTTATTTCGATTTCTCCACTGGAAGTATGGAACACGATCACTGGTCATGGCACCAGCCAGCAGGAGCTAGTGCTCTTCCGTTTTCGCTTACCTGGGATTATCTTGGCTGTTTTGATCGGCATGGGGCTAGCCGTTTCTGGAGCAGTATTGCAATCTATTACCCAAAATGAGCTAGCCGAACCTGGAATTATTGGCATCAATGCTGGAGCTGGGTTATCGATTGTCCTATTCATCTTCTTTTTCCAACAAAATATTAGCTTGGAATCAAGTCTTTCGATATTTATCATGCCTGCCTCCGCGTTAATTGGGGCCTTTATTGCTGCTTTGATCATTTATTTATTATCATGGCGTAACGGGATTAGTCCAATCCGTCTGATACTGGTTGGAATTGGGGTTAACGCTGGATTTCATGCCGCTTTAATTATTTTTCAATTAAAGATGAATCCACAGGATTTTAGACAGGTAACTGTTTGGCTAACTGGGGATATCTGGAGTGCAAATTGGACCTTTGTCTATGCCTTAATTCCCTGGATATTACTATTGATTCCAATTGTTATTTGGAAATCACGCACACTCAATGTAATGAACTTAACGGATCCTGTTGCCTCTAGCTTAGGTACAAGTGTAGAACGAGAACGATTATTGCTATTATTACTTGCTGTCGGCCTTGCCGGCGCGTCGGTGGCTGCAGGAGGAGGTATTGCCTTTCTTGGATTAATCGCACCACACATTGCTCGTAAGTTGGTTGGCCCGTTACATCAGTTTATGATTCCCGTTTCTGCCTTACTGGGAGCATTTATTGTAGTCACTGCAGATATCCTCGCTCAGAATCTATTTGCACCGACTGCTTTACCTGTGGGAATTATTATCGCATTGATGAGTGCGCCTTATTTTATCTATTTACTGTTGAAAACATAATAAATAGCCTCCTCCTAAAAAGGAGGGGGCTGTTTGATTAGGATAGTTTAAACTTCTTCATCTCTACCTCTAATTGGTTTGCTAATTTGGACAAATGATCAGCGCTATTAGATATTTCCTCCATTGTACCAAGCGATTGTTCCGCAGAAGCAGCCGTCTCCTCGACCCCAGCCGCAGATTCCTCCGAGACAGAAGCAATTTCCTGGATCGCACCGTTCATGGTCCCACTTTGATCAATCATTTGTTTTAAATCGACAGCAACTTGTTGTATCTGTGTGACCATATCTTTAATCGATTGGTTAATGGCCTCAAACGATTGATTCGTTTCTTCCACCTGTTTGGATCCTTTTTCCACTTCTTGATAACCGATTTCCAAGGCATCGGCTACCCTGTTAGAGCCTGCTTGGATTCGTTTTGTAATCGTCGTTACCTTCTCAATTGATCGGGTAACCTGCTCGGCAAGTTTACGAACCTCATCAGCAACTACAGCAAAGCCCCTGCCTTCTTCACCAGCTCTGGCAGCTTCTATTGCCGCATTGAGCGCCAACAAATTGGTCTGTTCAGCAACTCCTTCAATCACTCCAACTAACGAAGTAATTTCCTTAGAGTCTTTATCCAGTTCACGAACCTGATCGACGGCTTCTTTCACCATCAAATGAATCATGTTCATTTGATCTAGCGAATTTTTCATCGATGTCTGTCCCTCTTCAGCATAATCTAATACTTGTTCTGATAATTGCACTGCCTCATCCGAACTATCCTCCGAATGCTGAATCGTCTGCAGAAAGGTTTCCATTTTTTCCGAAAGCTCACTTGCACTATTAGCTTGCGCCTCCGCACCATCGGCAAGCTCTTCCATCGTTGTGGCGATTTGACTGCTTCCCTCTCTTACTTCATTAGCCGATTGATCAAGTCCAGCACTTTGTTTGCTAACTTGTGAGGTAACCGACTGTGCATTTTGCAACAAGGAACCCAGTCTTTGTTTCATTTGATTAGTGCTCTTTGTTAATTGACCGATCTCATCTTTTCGCTTCGTTTGTAAGTCCTGGCCGGTTAAGTCGCCCTCAGCGAATTGATTTAAGCTTGTGGTAATACGTTTTAAAGGGAGTCCAATATGGCGTCCCATCAATATACCAATCACAATTGCTATGACCTCAGCAGCAATCAGCACCACTGATAATTGATTTCTACTAGTTGTAAAATGGTCATTGTTTTCTTGATTTGCTGCTTCTACTTCCACCCTCATTTGATCGGATAAAGCCGTTAAATCTTCACTGGCAGGATGAAAATATTGCCCGCCCGCTTGCAGCCCCTCTTGTGCCTCTTCGTACTGTCCATTACCAACTAGCGTGATATTATTTCGTACGATTTCGGCAAAACGGCTCCAATTCTCGTCAAAATTTTGATAATACTCGCTTGATTGATTACTAAACGCAATCTGTTCAAATCCTTCTAGTAATTGATCAATTTCTTGCAAATTCTCTTCCGCTACTTCTGTTGCAGCCGGGTCCTCATTCAATACCGATGTTAGCATATTCACTCTGGTATTCTCTGTCAATTTGACGATTCGGTTTAAGTCATTTAGCGGGACCACTTGTTCATTATACATATCTGTTGCATTGTTATTAATCGTAGTCAACGCCAAATAGGAACTAACACCCGCTATTATTAATATAGCTAAAATCGCTATGTATGAAACCATTAATTTACCAGTGATTTTCATCATTATCCCTCTTTATCCATCGATAGATCCTTCACCACCAAGACCTACCTATTTCACTCTCATGGAGGAATATGTGAAATCATCGTTCATTGCTAGTAAAAGGTAGCTATATAGTAACACTTTTTTTGCTTATTTTCTATCTTTTTTGATAATAAATGACTATATTTTCATAATAGATAAGAAAACCAACAGTCCGCCAACTGCTGGTTCTATCGTTACTATGGTTTATCTACTACAATATTCTCCAATTGGCCAATTCCTTCAATCTCCATCGTTACCACGTCACCATCTTCTAATAACTTCGGTGGATCCATGGCCAGCCCTACCCCATCTGGCGTACCGGTCATAATCATATCCCCCGGCTCCAACGTGATCAAATGACTGATAAATTCAATTAAATAAGGTATATCGAAAATAAAGTGCTTCGTATTCGAAGATTGCCGCTTCACCCCGTTGACAAACGATTCGATCTTAACATTGCATGGGTCGGGCACGTCATCTTTCGTAACCAGCCACGGCCCAAAGGGAGTCGTATGATCCAAAGATTTTCCTTGTAACCATTGCGGTGTTCGTTTCTGTAAATCTCTTGCCGTCACATCATTACCGATTGTGTATCCAGCAATATGTTCTAATGCTTCTTCTTTGGAAACCTTGCTCGCCTTTTTCCCCATTACGACAGTTAATTCTACTTCATAGTCTAGCTGCTTCGTTTCTGACGACTTATGAATGGAGTCTTCCGGCCCAATGATAGCATTAGTAAATTTGGAGAAAAGCACGGGATGACTCGGAAGTTCTCTTCCCATTTCTGCCACATGATCTGCATAATTAACCCCAACACAAATGACCTTGCCAGGATTAGGGACTGGAGTCATTAGCTTCACTTCGGAGCGATTAAACATGCACGGCGTTTTATGGTGTTCAAGTTGTGCAATGATCTCTTGCGCCAATGTAATATGCAGAGCTGCATTTGCATAAAACACATCTGGTTCTGCGGCAATCGGAAAGGTATTCGAATCAATGACACCTAACTCTTTTAGTTCAGCTTGAGCAGTAGCCAGGTCAGCAACTTGTCCACCTGTCATCACGCCCATTCGACTGGTTGCAAACGGATGCTTTAAGCAATAATGCACTATTTTCATAACGATATTCCTCCTTTTCCTTATATTAACACGACAAGGTTCGCATTACTATGAATACTATCGCCCTATACCTCCATCTGGATGACGAGCAGGTCAAGACCGACGAGTCCTAAGCCCATGATAGATGATAAGCAACACTACCCCTATGGTTGTTAGACCGCCCATTAATAGATATAACGTACTCCCGCCAAGGTGATCGATAACCCAGCCTCCTGCCAATGAGCCAATAATGCCAGATACTCCAATAAATACCGATGCGAAAATTAGATGACCAGTTCCTTGAAGCATAGCTGGAATCAAACGAGTAATATAATAAAACGCCGTCACATAAAACACGCCGAAAGTAAACCCATGTAAAAATTGTAAGGAGACAATCCATAAAGGATCCTCTACCAGACCATATACATACCAGCGCAAGGAAAAGAGCATCGCTGCACCGATAATGAAAACTAATGGATGATACTTCCTAAACCACCACCCTGCTGTAGCAAAAACAATCGCCTCACTGGTCACACCAGCAAACCAAGCGAACCCCACCATATCTTCTGAACCACCTAATGAGGCAATATAAATACCAATAAAGCTATCGTTCGTCCGATGGGAGATGGTAATAAACATAATCAAGAGGAGAAAAATCACATATGGTTTGGTTTTCAATAATAGGCCGACATCTTTAAGCTGGATAGGTGGTGTCTCTACTTTTACATCCACAATACGTGTACTAACGATAAAAGCTGCCGCTGCCACAATCAAATATGGCCATACAATGTACTGAATACCTGTCCTTGCTAACACCTCTCCTACCACCAGCGAGGAAGTAGCAAAACCAATCGATCCCCATGTTCGTATCGAACCAAAAGAAACACCCAACTGATCCGCACGCCGTTGAGCCAAACTGTCACTTAAGGCTCCAACTGGTGACGAAAAGAAGAAGAAAACTGCCGCTAAAGGCAAGAGTAATGATAACGCATTCATCTGTAAAAAGAAAAAGCTGCTAACTAATACCCCGATTAAGCAAAGCATTAAAATCTTCTTAACCGTTTGATGTTTATCACTCATATAGCCCCAATAAGGCTGTGAAAATATAGCGGCTAAGGGTCCAATCGCCATGACCCAGCCAATTTCTGTACCGGAAAGCCCCTCTGCTTGCAAATACAAGGGCAAGAAACTCACGATAATCGTATTGGCACCATGAAAGCAAAATAATAGCATTCTCAAAGGTATGGTTGACTCTCCATGCGCCAAGTAATCCGCCCCTTTCTTTAATATGTACTAATAACTTTCTATTATAGGGTTTATTATGGATAAAGGGAAGGGGGAATAGCTAAAAAGAGCGAACAATCGTGTGAACGCGGGAGTTTGGAATGGCTTATTTTTATCCCATTCTTCAACTAAAAAACTCGCTTGTGATATACTTATAGATATCAATATGCAGGTATGGGGTTGATTAAATTAATGGATAAGTTAAGTATATTCGATGAACTTTCAGAACTTGTCATACTTCAAATAAATTCTTGTAACGAAGTCGTACAGCCGAACAGCTGGATCGAACGAAGACAACATAAAGATTACGACTTATGGTGTATTCAAGAAGGTCAGGTAGAAATAAATATTCACGAAAACGTATATACCGCTTCTGCAGGAGACGTGATTCTTTTTAGTCCTAAAATAGCCTATACAGCCACCACCCAAAGCAACCAGTGCCGATTTATCTATACGCACTTTCACCTTAGCTTAGGCAACCAACAACAAATATTAGACCATTTTCAATTAGCAGGTATTTTTGATCATAGCCTTGCTGTGGAGGAAATCCGTCTTTTTACAGAGACATACAATCAATATAAACAACATATACCTATGTCCGAAATGCGATTAAAAGGGTGTTTAACCATACTACTCTCCAAAATGATGGAACAACACGCCCGTCAGAACTATCAAGGTAATTTTATACAACAGACTGCCCATCAGAAGCAAACCAAATATTTGGATAAGCTTCAATCCGTATTTCACTTTGTTCATAAACACCTTCATCTGCCAATCAGAGTGAAAGAATTAGCGGCCATTGCAGGAATGTCGGAAAAATACTTTATTATTTATTTTAAACAAACACTTGGTGTAACACCGGGACACTACATTTATCAATTGAAAATGAACCGTGCCAGAGAGTTGCTATATACTAAGTGTTATTCTATTCAACAAATTGCAAATATGCTCGGATATCCTGATCCATATAGCTTCTCTAAAGCTTTTAAAAAATATTATAATGTGCCACCATCAGAGTTTGTTTAGCCTAACTATTTTAGTAGTCTATTTGATCAACCAAAACCCCCAATCGTTCGGTCAGTTATCAAACGATTGGGGGGCCTTCTCTCATTTATTAAAACGAATCTGGATAGGCATGGAATATATCTTTTACCGTATGATATGCAAGCTTTTCTCTCCGGTACGTATCCACTAACCCTTTATTATTTTGCGATTTTGGCCTTACATGAAACCAACCCGGATCCACTCTGCAGTCTGCATATTGCCACATAATCACACCGCTCATGTCTGCATCCGACAAAATGGCATTCAATTGTTCTGTCAGTGCATATTGCTGGTATTCTTCTGTCCATTTCTCTTGATGATTACTCCGATTCCCATAGATGGCACCAGCTCCGATTTCACTAATCAATAGTGGTTTACCAGCCCCATCCGAACTGTCCACAAAACGTTTCAAATGGGCTAATGCTTCAGTGACTGGCGTATCGTGATACCAGCGTGGGTATATGTTAAAAGATACAATATCAACAAGATCCAGACATAAATCAGAACCAATGTGACCTTCCAAACTAGCAAAAGATACCGGACGGCTGGAATCAAGACTTTTAATACATTCAAATTGCTTTTTATAACAATATCTACCAAACTCTGTATTGCTCACACATTCGTTTAAAATTCCCCACACATAGATCGAGGGATGGTTGATGTGATGTTCAATCATTTCATGAATACAATCCAAACTTTGCCTTTCGAAGTTTTTGTGTCTCATTTGTTCTTCATTTAAACCTCTTGCATGCGCTTCCTCCCACACTAATATCCCGTTCTCATCACACAAATCCAGGAATCGTTCGTCATTTGGATAATGGCTCGTGCGAATACAATTGGCACCTAATGACTTAATTAATTCGATATCTCGATACATGGCTTCCATAGGTACTGCATTCCCAAATTCTGCATAATCTTCGTGGCGGTTTACTCCTTTGATGACCACTTTTTCACCGTTAAATAGAATATCTTTTCCGCTTACGGTTATTTCTCGAAAGCCGACTCGGTCGATTTTATCGTCGATCACCTGATCATTATAGGAAAGCTCCGCAACCATTGCATACAACTTAGGGTCTTCTAACGTGTAAGAAAGGGCACGAGGAAAAACAACATCCCTTTCTAACAATGTGTCAACATTAGAGCGAAACACTTGATCGACAAAGGAAAGCTGTTCATCACCAATCTTTACGTTTAATGTACCCTCCTTTTGTTCCTTAGAAAGATTAGATACGGTCGCACTTATCGTTGCATGCCACTGATCATCCTTCCAATATGGAATGAAATGAACATGTTTAATAAATAGCTCGTCTAACGCTTCCAACACGATTGGTCGGGTGATTCCCCCATATGAATAATAATCGTTACTTACATGTAAAGCAGACTCCTCGTGAAAAGAATTATCTACTTTTATCTCCAGTGTATGCTCTCCGTAAGGTATATCCTGTAAATTAACGCTAAATTCCGTATACGCATTATAATGGTAGGCAACCTCTTCCTGATCTAAATAAATATGTGCGGTGTGACTAATCCCTTTACATACCAAACGTACATTACCACCAAAGGTTATTTTCTTCGAATACAGAGCCTTCCCTTTGTAAGAAGACAGGTTGGGGTTACTTTCCCAACAACTAGGAACAAGCATTTGACACGCTTCTTGTTTTTCCTCATCCGCATTCAAAGTGTGGAAATCCCATATAGGGTCAAGTTGGATTTCTTTACGTACCACATGATCTTGAAATAATCTCGTATTCATATTTCCCCTCCGCTTTATTGCTGCTAGTCATACACCTTTGATAACTATTAGGATGCTTATGTTCTCCTGCCATTTAAATAGCTTTTTCCAATCAAAGGATATATCAACGATTATACAAGCGTTTTTCACACATCAACATGCCAATAAGTTTGATTAACATGTCAAATAGTTTGAATGAAGGGAGATAAACTACCAAAATCACTAGTATTGTTTGATGTTACTCATTTATTGTACATTTAATGTAAGTTATCCCCTGTAAAACATTTTCTTCTTTCTTCTTAGCTCTGTCTTAACGCAGCGTTCAAATAACATACACTTGGTGCTAACCGATTACCTTCTCTTTCAGTAGTAACAGTATATACTATTCCCAATAGATGGTATAATAATTAGAAATAGTCAATTGTCCACAAACACTTGTCCAATTTGAATAACTACCGGATTTCATTTAAGGAGGGTTTTGTTACACAGGGGAGAATTTGATGTTACCTTTATACGCACGAGGGTTTATCAATGGTACAACTGATAGTCCCGAATTTACTGTTGCAGGTGTTTTGTTATTTACTAAGTATCCTATACGTTATTTCCCCAGTTCAAGGATTCGTTTTTTAAGATTTGAGGGAAGTAAAGAAGAAGTTGGAACAGAAATGAATATAGTAAAACAAGAATAATACATTAATTACAAATGAATGGAACAGTTTGACAAAGGAAGAGCAAACGGCTGTTGAATATATCTATGGCAGAGGTCTGTTAACAACCAAAACACTTTCAAATAAAATTGAAAGAAGTCCAAATTATTCAAAGAAGATTCTTGATAATTTAACAAATAAGGGAATATTAAAATTAGTGAGATCTTCCATTAACGACCCCAATCAGCATTACAAATTAATTACTAATGATTCAGATTAAACAGTTCGCATATAAAAGGCAAAGGTTCGCACGGGGATATTAATATTACATAACCTTCCCTAAAAAATGTAGTTTGGTTAATCTGCAACAAAGTTAACAAATACAAAGAAAACTCAAGTAAAAGCAGCAACTCCTCTATTTTCAACAAAACTAAGCGATTCATCTTCATTGTAAAATGAATCGCTTGTACATCAAACAAAAAATACTATCGCTGGATAAACCATTGCGTCCAATAATTCCCATCCGATTGGTATCCAACACCCAAATGCGTGAGCTCTGCGTCTAGGATATGACGGCGGTGTCCTTCACTGTTTAGCCAGCTCTCTACTACTTCTTCCGCCGATGTTTGGCCAGCTGCAATGTTTTCTGCTGACTTCACAGCCGGCACACCAAATTGTTCCAGCATATCCTGCGCCGAGCCGTACGTTGGAGAAGTATGGGAAAAATATTGGTGAGCTGCCATATCATCTGCCTTTTCTTGCGCTACACTGGCTAAAGACGAATCCATTTGTAAAGGAGAAATCCCATGCTCTTCTCTGGCTTGGTTGGTCAGTTGCAAAACTTTTGCAGCCTGATCATTCTCTCTGGCATCCCCCATTGGACTCGTGGATGGCTGATTTGATTCATCAAAAATATTTTGCTCTCGCCCCGGTTGCACGGGAATTTCTCCTCGATCAGGTTGCCTGTCTTGTTGATAGCTAATATGTTGAGGCTGAACACCTTCGTCTTCCGGACCTAGTGAAGACTCACCACATCCCATCGTTATCACAGCGACAGCCAACAACATCAAAACGAATAAAATGGTTCTTTTCATTATCATCACCTCTAGGAATTTCCTACAGGTTTACTATGTGCGTGAGCATCCCATCTTATTCATGCCATTCTGCTAATTCTATTGCTCGTTTTTCTAATAAAGATTTTCTTGCTGCCAAGGCAACGGCAAAGCTATGCCAGCCATCCTCATAGGAGGACAAGATTTTCGAACGATCACCGGTAGCTACTGCATGTAAAAAAGCCTCACTTTCCCTGCGATACGGATTTTGTTTGGTGAGATATTTTTCTAATTTATTTGACGTTCGCTTTTCCAAATGACCTGTTTGCCAATCGATAATCCCTTGGTCGGTATATGCCTTCACCCCTACTTCGCCTACACCATCTGGCAACACCGCCGTATTACTTATTTGAACGATTACTCCATTTTCCATCGTTAATGTAAATAAGCCCACATCAGCCACCGTAACCGATGCATCCTTTTCTTTTGTGACCGCATTAGCCTCTTGGGCATAAATCGATTTCACCTCACCAAACAAGAAGCGAATCAAGTCTACAATATGTGTCGTCTGTTCATTGAATTGTCCACCTGATTGCGCTTGGTTCTTCCACCAGTATACATCAGGCATGGAGCCCATCCATTTACCGGTAACCGTACCCACCTGTACACCGGGGAGCATATCTCGGAATAATTGGATCGTATCCATATAACGAAAATGATAGCCTACCGAGGTGAGATGATTCGTTTCCTTAACCCTGTCTCTTACCTTCCTTACTTGCGCCTCTTCCACTCCCAAAGGCTTTTCCACTAAAAAGGGAATACCGTGGTCAATCAGTAATTCTTCATAATTTTCGTGCCCCATCGGCGGTACACAGATATACACAGCATCCAGTTGCTCCTGTGCAATCATCGACTCCAGTGTGGCATAACCAGTCGTATCATCATATCGAGCAGCGAAATTAGCTGCCTTTTCCTCAGAAGAACCGACAAAACCGACAACTTTTACATTTTCAAACTCCTTCAAAAAAGAAATATGATGTCTCGTAAATCCACCTGTACCAACAAAACCAACTCTAATCATCGCATTTCACTCCCCTTTACTTATGATATACGTTACACAAATCCTACACTAAAGCGATTACAAAGACAAGTTTTCTCGTCGACAAGCGCTACGAGAAAATCTGCTTATTCTTCCATTTCCCGAATCGATAATAAAGAAACGCCAATAAGCTGCTAATCACAAAACTCATACCAATCCCATAGGCAATCCCTGTTTCCCCTAACCACTCGGACATCAGATAAGAAAGTGGATAACGCAAGATCCAGAAGGATAACAGATTCAAAATCATCACTTGGTACATGGCGCCAGAAGCCCTTACAATACCATTCAAGACAAAATTCACGCCAAGGAATGGATAAAAGAAGGCAATCACCATTAAATAATGAGTACCGAATTGTACGGCTCCTATTTCTTGAATAAACATGCGAATGGCCTGGTCTGCAAATAGCACCAATAAACCGGCAAACACCAGCATAATCACTGTATTATAAGCCACTCCCAATAAGGCGATCTTCCTTACACGATCCCATTTTCCCACACCGATATTCTGACCAGCCATACTGTTGACCGTCGCCCCTAAGGCTTGAGCAGGAAGCAAGATCACACTGTCTAAACGTTGCGCCGCGCTATAACCAGCAACAGCCGCTTCACCATGTGAGGTGACCACACTCATAATGGCAGCTGCCCCTGCCGAAATAATCGCCATTTGTAAACCAGATGGGATACCTAAATTCAGAATAAGCTTCACTTCTGTCCAAGCAGGTAAGTGCGGTCGCTGCCATTCGATCAGCTGGTGTCTTATCACATACCATCCACCATAGATCATCGAAAAACCTTGTGACATAATCGTAGCCACCGCTGCCCCTTGCACTCCCCAATCAAAACCAGCAATAAAAAGTGGATCTAGCACAATATTTAATAGCACCGCCAGACCAACGATGCGCAGCGGTGTCTTACTGTCACCCACCGCTCGTAACACTGTACTAATAAAATTGTAACCAACCAAAAACAAAATACCGACTGCATTGATCTGTAAATAAGTAGTTGAATCATCCAGCATGGCACTTGGTGTGCCTAAAAGCTGTAAAATAGGTTCAGCAAAAATAACACCTACTAATCCCATCAATACACCAATGCAGGTTAAGGTTACGACAAAGGCATTGATATACCTAGCCACTCCTGCTTCATTACCCTTTCCTTTTTGCTGGGAAAGAATCGTCAAGGTTGAATTATTAATACCAATCACAAAGGAAAGCACGGTAAAAATGACTACTCCAGCTATATTAACCGCACCTAGGGCATTTGCGCCGATTAAATTGCCAATCCATAAGCTGTCTACTAACTGATAAGAAACCTGCAGCAGCTGGGCTAATATAATCGGTCCCGAAAAATAAATCAAAGCTCCCATAAGATTTCCTTGTGTAAAATCCCGCTGCTTACTCAAACAATTCCCCTCCTGTTTATACAACCTGAGCCTAAGCAATAGACACCATTAGCTGAAATATGTTATGCTCCTCTGCCAGAAGAATTTTTCAGTTGATCCATTTATTTATATCAGATTTATCGTTTTCAGTTATGTTCACTATGTCATTACATGAACCGTCACATATAGTAATAATGGATCTTTTCTGCATAACAATTTCCAGTATACAATAAACCCCAGCACTTGCTACACACTTTTGCTCGGTGTTGCAAAAACAGCCTAGAAGACCCTTTACCAGATCTCCATCCCGTGATTTTTTACTTTCTTCTTTTTTTCACAGAATCTTAATCTCCTGGTAATACCATATACACAATTTTAGGGTATATTTAGTAATATGAGGGGTATAACATTTATCAAAGAAGGAAATACTTTTCTTAGAGAAGCAAAATAAACAGTAATATAAACCGTCGTTTCCACATACAATGATTATTTATGAGACAAAACAGGAGGTGAATGCAGTGGCTTTTTTGCGAGAAGCAGTAGAAATGCAGAAACTGTACCTGATTGAACAATTAATGGCAAATGGTATTGTTGAACAAAATAACAACGATTTGTATCACAAATCCATTAGTGAGATTGTACATGACTATGAACGATTTTGTTTAGAGTTCGATAAGGACCTTACACTCAAACTCTTGCGATATGACCCCAGTCAAAAAGACGAGAAGCTTAGTTTCCAATAAGCTTCTCGTCTTTTCTTATAAGCAAGGAAAGCATAATACTTAGTATAATAGGACTTGGAATGATTTTGACCTTGAACGAATGGTGGTTGGATTATGTTAAGTAGTCCACTTTTGTAGGCAGTTGACTTTGACTGTTTTTTTGTGCTGGGCAAGCCGCTCCGGGAATATGCTACGCTAGGTAAAAGTACAACAATGCTTATCACTGTAAAGGAGGAAGCGTTCTACGTACATAGACGGTATGGTAACAAAAGAAGAAAATCGTCTACTGATTTTTTTGGCTGTGTCATGGATCATGCTACAAAATGGTTCTTTCATTTATAAAAGTCATAATGTATGACCGAATCATTCTCTGAACAAGTTTATCTAGCATGATGATGGTGCCTAGAATTCTACATCCTCGCAGTCATTCGATTGTAGTGCCACTATCCAGCGGAGGAAATAGGCGGAGAATCCTGTAAGAAAAGAGGAAAGTGGAACCTATTTTCGAAGCGCCATCTAGCACAGACAAACAATCAACTTTACTATATGAATTAGATGGACTCGTTACTTAACATAATCCAACTTATCGGCAGTTCAGTGACTTCTTTGAATGGTCTATAGAACTGGGCGTTTTGTTATTTATGGATATTTTCTTTTTACCTGTCCTTTTGAATACCAAAACGCGCATTTATTTCTCCTCTGAGCAGCGCCTTCCTTTCTTGTTTTTTCTTGGCCCGGATCATATCCTGACGAATTTCGAAGGTCTGCACACCCTCTTCGCGTTTATTGGCAATATCAATCAATAATTCCACATCTGCAAACGAGTATTTACGGTTTCCTTTTGGCGAACGCTCGGGGAATACTAGCTTCCTTTCCTCATAGTAACGGATTTGTCTTTCCGATAAACCCGTTAACTCACTCACAATCCCTATTGTTATTACCTTTCGATGTTTATATGAAGGACTTTCAGCCATTACTAGCACCACCTGATATCATGAAATGTTAGGTAACTTTCCATACATTATATAACACCTCTGCTTATATTCCTAATTATATGTCAAGTTTCCTTACATTATTTCTATAGGTAGCTTTCCAATCATTATTTCGTTAATATTATTAGTATAAGGAGGATTTATAATCATGAAGATGTCAATCACGAAACCAGCAGCAAAATGGTTTATTAGAGAATTAAACCTAGAAGAAGGAGAAGCCGTGCGTTTCTTTGCCCGTTATGGTGGGTTTGGTGGTGTCCATAAAGGTTTTTCGCTTGCCCTTGATAAGGCGAGCCCGCATAATATTGGAGCAGAAATAACGGAGGAAGGTATCTTATTCTTCGTGGAGGATTCCGATCTCTGGTATTTTGATCAGATGGATTTCCATATCAAATACTCACGAAAATTCGATGAGATCGAATATGTTATCGAGTAAACATTCAAAACGTGAGATGCCGTTAGATAATGCGTTGTCCTTGTCACTAACGGCATCCCAAGTCTTTTAACGTGCTTAATAATTTGTTCTGTTTTTATTGATATACGTGAGTACGGCACCAACAACACTCAAAGAAAGTACAAACCATAACAATATTAGGGGCAGATACTCTAGTGGGATGATGTCAAAACTATTCACCATCGGAGTTAACAAGATAATGCTTAACGTAAATAAGAGCTACCAATGATTAGGCAGCTCTTATGTCTTGCTCACTCACTAAGAAAACACGCCCTTTAGAAAGCATGTTTTCTTTAGCTATTATCCCTGATATTGCTCCACAAATCGTTTCATACGTCCCATTGCTTCGCGTAATTGTTTGATAGAAGCAGCATAGGAACAACGAATATGACCTTCACCACTCTCTCCAAATACATGCCCTGGGACCACGGCTACACGTTGTTCTTCCAAGAGTTTTTGGGCAAATTCTTCAGAATGCAGTCCCGTCGATTTAATCGATGGGAAGACATAGAATGCTCCTCCCGGCAAATGGCAATCAAGCCCCATTTCATTCAATTCTTTTACTACGAAATTACGACGCTGGCGATAACTTTCCCGCATTTCCAATACACTATCGTTTCCGCTTCGCAGCGCTTCAAGAGCACCATATTGTGACATCGTTGGCGCTGACATGATCGTATACTGATGAATTTTCGTCATCGCAGCAATCAAATCAGCAGGTGCCGCTACATAACCTAGCCGCCAGCCCGTCATCGCAAATGATTTGGAAAAACCTGAGATAACAATCGAATGTGCTTCCATTCCATCTACAGATGCAATACTGGCCGCCTGCTCATCATAGGATAATTCCGCATAAATTTCATCAGATAACACCATGATGTTATGTTCCTTTACAACTCCTGCAATGCCTTGTAACTCCTCTTTGCTTAAAACGGCACCTGTAGGATTATTAGGACTACAGAGAATAACCGCCTTTGTTTGCGGTGTAATAGCCGCTTCGATCTGCTCTGGAGTAACCTTGAATTCATTTTCCGGTAAGGCACTAACCGTAATCGGCACGCCGCCAGCTAAGGATACAGCTGGGCCATACGATACAAAGCATGGTTCGACGACAATCACTTCTTCACCTGGGTTTAAAATAGCCCGCAAGGCCAAATCAATCGCCTGGCTTGCCCCAACCGTCACCAAAAGCTGGTTCTCTGGATCATACTGGATAGAAAAGGTCTCCTGCAGATACTTGCTGATCTCTTCTCTTAATTCAATTAACCCAGCATTTGCGGTGTAAGCAGTGTATCCTTGTTCTAAAGAATGATAACTTGCCTCAATCACATTCCAAGGTGTGACAAAATCTGGTTCCCCTACCCCTAAAGAAATCACATTCTCCATTTTCGAAGCAAGGTCAAAGAATTTACGAATACCTGATGGCTTTAACGACTCCACATGATCGGCTAAAAATTGGGAACTCATGGGCTCACCATGATTCGTTTATCCGTATCTTCCCCATCATCGAAAATAATTCCATCATGTTTATATTTCTTCAAAATAAAATGAGTGGTAGTGGATAATACCGTATCTAGGGTGGATAATTTATCAGAAACAAACCGGCTCACTTCCATCATTGTTTTCCCTTCAACGGAGACGCTTAAATCATAAGCACCTGACATCAAGTACACAGCCTTCACTTCAGGGAAACGATAAATACGCGAGGCAATTTTATCAAAACCCAACCCGCGCACTGGCGTGACCTTCACATCAATCAAGGCAGCCACTCCTTCGTCATCATAAACGTTAGACCAATCAACAAGGGTAGAGTATCCTACAATCACGTTTTCTTTTTCTAATCGCTCAATTATCTCCTCCACTTCGGAAACTTCGATATCAAGCATTTTACTGATCGTATCATTATCAATTCGTCCATTTTTCTCTAATAACTTCAATAACTCAATCTCTTTTTCTTTCAATTTACTCACCTTCTTTAGCTGATGTGTATACCTTAAATACAACGATTAAAAACTTTACTTGCTAATATTCAATAATACTACAATTTGTCAATAATTTAAACCACTATTATTCACGCCTTCTAACGAAAAGAGGGAAATAATTATGTTGATTCATCCGACAGATAAGTGGCTAAGGGAATGGCTAGATCAACGCCAAACCTCCAATCAGGTGTCTTCATCATCCAAAAATACAATAGGTAACAAGCTATCACCTTACTTTTCTTCTTTCTCCGCTTCCTCTATCCAGTCTCATTTACTACAGCATGGCATGTTCGATCCAGATACAGAGGAAAAACAAATAGAAGAATGGTTATCACAGCCTTTTCACCGCAAAGCAGGAAAGGCACTTAAAAAATGTCAAGAGATGTGGAATGGCCCTGATACCAATGTATTTATTCTGCCATCCAATGAAAATATCCCAGAGTTCAAACGATGGTACAACAGCAATGCTGGCTTAAGCTTTCCTGATAAGCTGTTATTATTCTTACAAAAAAGGGCCACCAACACAGAAATACTGGCTCTCGTCATTCATGAATATAGCCACATCTGCCGCTTACACCATTTTTCAAAACCTGAAAATGAATACACGGTATTGGACGCTATTATGCTGGAAGGAACTGCCGAATGGCTTGTTCGGAAACACGTAGGTGAGGAGGCGGGAAACAAGCGGATTAACTGGCTATCCGACACAGAACTACAACAGCTCTGGGAACGCTGGGTGACACCATACATTTCCATTACTAGAGATCATCCACGACATGACACCATTATGTATGGGGCACCAGGAACACCTAAAAACATTGGCTACCTGATTGGGTTTAATATCGTTGCTCGTTTTATGAAGCAAAAGAAGTTATCTGGTCAAGCATTATTAAAAATGAAAAAGGAAGACATCTTGTCTGCCGCCCAGCTAAAATAGGCCATCTTGCTATTATGACCTTACTCAGCACAAATGACTAAGCAGATCTTTTTCTATGCACATATACTTATATAGCAAGACTTCTATTGTTAATGAAAGGAGTTATCTAACATGTCTCATTATGACTTCTGTAAAAGAAATATCGGAAGCCCAGTCAAGATAGTCACACGTAACGGTGAGATACATCGAGGGGTTATCAGGCATGTCAACCAATCGCAGGTATTTATTGACTCTCGAAGAAGACCATCAGGCATAGGTGGTTATGGTATAGGATTTTTCGGACCCTATTCAGGCGGCTATGGCAGCGGGTTAGGTTTGGGCATTGCACTTGGGGCGATTGCTTCGATAGCCTTCTTGCCATTTTTCTTCTGGTAGTACGTTTGAGAGAACATCCCCTTCCCAAAAGTAATGACAGTCGTCTCTTTCGTTCAAAGAAACGACTGTCATTACACTTTTATTCTTCAAATGTATCCTTATCTACATAACCATCATTATCCATCATGATTTTTAAGGCTGTTTGGTAATCTTCCTCATCTACTTCGCACTCCACCGTATGATCTCTCTGTGTATCATCTCTTTCCTGGCCTTCACTAGATCGGGCAAATATAGGGAAAATACCTCCACCACTTGATCCTGCACTAGAAGCTCCCATCCCTCCAGCGGAACCACCACCATATCCCAGTGGACTTAAAAAAAGTGTTTGATGGGCATCTTCCAACTTATCTACTCGAATATCATTTACCTTAAGTCTGTTTAATTCTGCTTTCACTCTCTCTGCATCATTTTCTGTTTTAAAAAATGCTTGAATTGGTTTATACATCACTTCTCACCCTCCTTACAAAGGATTTATTTAACTCTAATGTACCCGATTTCAAAAAAAATAAACTTTATCTATTTTTTTCTGCTGTTTCTAGTAAAATAGGGGTATAAAGAGGAGGAGGAGACGATGAAATCATTTACCAAACTCGAAAAAAGCTGGATGTTTTATGATTGGGGGAGTTCTGCATTCTCTGTCATTATTACGACTGCCATCTTTCCCATTTATTATAAGGCACAGGCTACAGAAGCTGGGATAGCCGGGGCTGACTCCACCGCTTACCTCGGCTATACGATTGCCATTTTCACCTTTATCTTGGCATTACTCGGCCCTATCTTAGGGACAATCGCTGATTACCAAGGATTAAAGAAGAAATTTTTTATCAGCTTTATGGGATTGGGACTCTTTTCTACTTTTGCCCTTGTCTTTGTACCAGAAGGAGAATGGCTGTTACTACTCGTCTTCTACACATTGGCTTCTCTAGGCTCAACGGGTTCCAACTTGTTTTATGACGCCTTTCTTGTTGATGTAGCCAGTAATGACCGTATGAACGAGGTATCTTCCAGAGGCTTTGGGCTAGGTTATATCGGGAGTGCTATCCCTTTTGTATTAGGTATTTCCGTTATCCTATTGTCACAACAGGAAATCCTCTCCATCAGCAGTACAACAGCTAGTAAAATTGCCTTTCTGATTACGTGTTTATGGTGGGGAATCTTTGCTATACCGATGCTTCGTCATGTCAAACAGGTTCATTATATTGCGCGCGATCCAAAACCCATTCGCCAAAGCTTTCAACGTTTATGGTATACCATTAAACATATCAAACAGTATAAATATGTAAGCATTTTTCTACTCGCCTATTTCTTTTATATCGATGGGGTTGGAACGATTATTTCCATGTCTACCGCCTACGGTACCGACGTCGGATTAAGCTCCACTGTACTCTTAGTAGTTTTGCTGGTCACCCAGGTCGTGGCCGCTCCTTTTGCTGTGCTCTATGGAAAATTAGCGGAACGTTATTCAGCAAAAGCGATGTTAAATATCGGGATTGTCGTTTATATGCTGGTCTGCATCTATGGCTATTTTCTGGAAACAGCCCTTGATTTTTGGATTCTTGCCATGATGGTCGCTTCTTCTCAAGGAGGGATACAAGCACTAAGCAGATCCTATTTTGCCAAATTGATACCTAAACAGAAATCCAATGAATTCTTTGGTTTTTATAATATTTTTGGAAAGTTTGCTTCGGTTAGTGGCCCACTTCTTTTAGCTGTCACTGCACAAATTACAGGGCAATCTAACGCAGGGATCCTGAGCTTGCTCGTATTATTTATCGTAGGTATCGTGATTCTTCGTTATGTTCCCTCTGACAAACAGCTGCCAGAAACCTCATAACCTATCTCGATTATAGATCAATAGTATCTAATATAAGCATTGTTACGATCAATTAAATGCTTTACCATTAAAAATAGCGGGTTATTTTCAGAAATTTATATTTTTTGTGTCACGTATAGGCTATACCTAAAATAATACTACAAGGGGAGAAAAATGACAATATGACAAACCAAACAGCGAAACAATATGTAGACAATGTATTTGAAATAGTCAAACAACGTAATCCCGGCGAAAATGAATTTCATCAAGCCGTAAAAGAAATTTTCGACTCATTAGTACCGGTATTTGAACAAGATCCCATTTATATGGAACAAAATATCCTGGCAAGAATCGTAGAGCCAGAAAGAATGGTTTCCTTCCGTGTTCCTTGGGTAGATGATCAAGGAAACGTCCAAGTGAATCGTGGTTTCCGTGTGCAATTCAATAGTGCCATCGGTCCTTACAAAGGTGGTCTGCGTTTCCATCCATCTGTTAATGCCAGCATTATCAAATTTTTAGGATTCGAACAGATTTTCAAAAACTCACTTACAGGACAGCCGATTGGCGGCGGTAAAGGTGGTTCTGACTTTGATCCGAAAGAGAAATCAGATAATGAAATTATGCGATTTTGTCAAAGTTTTATGAGCGAGCTTTCTAAACATATCGGCCCTGACACCGACGTTCCTGCCGGAGATATCGGTGTAGGTGGACGTGAGGTAGGCTACTTATTTGGTCAATACAAGAAAATGCGCGGCGGTTATCAGGCTGGTATTTTAACTGGAAAAGGCGTTGACTTTGGCGGCAGTTTAGCTCGTACAGAAGCAACAGGTTACGGCACCGTATACTTTGTCAACGAAATGCTAAAAGCGGATAATGACAGCTTTTCAGATAAAACAGTTGTAGTCTCTGGTTCCGGCAACGTGTCTATCTATGCAATGGCCAAGGCTGCTGAACTTGGAGCAAAAGTGGTTGCCTGCAGTGATTCCAATGGCTATATCTATGATGAAAAAGGCATCAACATAGAAACCGTGAAGCGATTAAAAGAAGTGGAGCGTAAACGTATCAAGGAATATCTCAATGAACATCCTCATGCAGAATACAAAGAAGACTTTGGCGGCATTTGGAATATCCCTTGTGATATTGCCTTACCATGTGCCACCCAAAATGAGATTGACACAGACGCCGCTAAGACATTAGTAGCAAATGGCGTAAAAGCCGTTGGTGAGGGGGCTAACATGCCTTCTACCCTAGAAGCGATTGATGTCTTCTTAGAAAACAGCGTCCTATTCGGTCCAGCCAAGGCAGCTAATGCAGGTGGTGTCGCCGTTTCTGCGTTAGAAATGGCACAAAACAGCGCCCGTCTTTCTTGGACTTTTGAGGAAGTGGACACAAAATTACAAGAAATCATGACGGATATCTACAAAAACAGTGCTGAAGCAGCAGAGACATATGGTCATACAGGAAACCTCGTAGTAGGTGCCAATATTGCTGGCTTCCGCAAAGTAGCTGACGCTATGGTTGCTCAAGGGGTCATTTAATCTAATGTAAAGGTAAAGAACACCAAAATGGATTTGGTGTTCTTTTTATGCTAAAAAAATGATGTGAAGCAGCTACTTTTATAAGTGATGAGTTTGACTGTTATTTTGCGTTTAATAAGCACTGCGGAAATAGTTGGACCAGCTACCTTATCATCATTCATCCTTTCGGCAACGCCCTATCCAGCTTTGTTTTGATAATGGGCCAGGCGGACTTTCTTCACACTTTATCTTCTCTCCATCAAGTTGATCCCAACCCCCATAAACAAAGCACTCATTAACAATAAAATCGCCAAAGGCTGTGTAACATCCCACAAGTGCTCTCCATACATGGCAACACCCTTGAGCGCCTCCATCGCATGCTTCACAGGAATCAACTCGGCAATAACCAGCACGATGTGATTGTTAACTACTTCTAATGGCCAATAAGCTCCACCAAGCATTGCCATACTAACAGCCACAACGGGGACTACCGCACCTAATTGTGAAGACTTTTGTACAAGTCCAATCAGCAGCATACCTAATGACACAATCGCCAAGGTATAACAAGCTGCAATCAACAGTACAGCTGGCCAGGACGTACCAATTGTAAAATCAAAGACAAATTCAAACATCAGAAACACTGAGCAAATTTGCAGGTAACCGATGATAAACGCAAAGCTTAAATGACCTAAATATAATTGCCATTTACGCACAGGAGATAGAATCAGGCGATCCCAGCTACCGCGCTGTTTTTCCTCTGCCACTTCGCCTAGGCTAAAGACGATCGTATAAATGGCAAAGAAAAGGGTCATCCCAAATAACACGTGCAATTGATTATTCAAAGACAAACCTGGTTGTCCCTCTGTCTCACTGATCACCTCTATTGGTGGGTTCTCCAGTTCAACAGCAAACGCCTCTTGGTCTGCTTCATCTGGCAGCTGATCCATTAGTAATTTCTCTTGATAGATCGTGCGCAAATGATTGTCTACTAAGCTCTGCAACTCATTTTCTGCACTAACCAGGAAGGTATAATGATTCTCAGCTAATTGAACACCAAAGGCCACATCCCCCAATGCAACCTCTTCTTTCATATTGGTCCACTCGTCTAAATAAAAATCAAATCCCTCTAGCGTCTGCACTTCCTCCATTAATGTCTCTCGGGTGGAGTCGTCAACTTCTTCACTGAAATAAACGGGTATGGATGACTGCGTATCTCCTGTATTTGAGCCCCCGATAAAAAAGATGAAGAAAGCGGTCATCGCAATCATAGCAAGCACCATAAAAGGACGTCGCCTTAAACGCTGCCATTGCAATAAAAAGATATCTATCATGCCTGCACCCTCCTTTTCGGAAAGATCATAACGCTGACGAGGAAGATAATGAGAGCAAATAAACATAACCTTCCTAAATAAGGGACTATTTCATCCATTGGCAACCCTTGATTCGTTAGCATAAACGCCTTCATCGCAGCACCATTTGGTGTCCAACTCCCTATCATCTTCACAAAATCGGGTAAACCAGCCGTTGGAAAGAAGCTCCCCCCTAACATAGCCAAGATCGTTACTACACCGATAGAAAATATGTCTTGTAACGACTGTGCCTCAAATCGGACTGTTAAGGCAATCATCAGACTGCCTAGCGCGCCTACTGTTAAGGCATACAATAATAAGATCAACACCATTTTCATTATAATATCTCCCTCATATGGTCGAAATGCTTGGAGACCCAGGGATGATAGCGAAATAATTAAACTGACCTGGACAAACGCCATCACGATCATTGCCATTACCTTTCCCATCAAATAAGATAAAGGATGTTGTCCGGTTAGTAAAATCCGATTAATTACCTTTTCTTCCAACTCATTTTTACTCTTTGCTGACATGGTTGAAGCAACAAAAAAACCAAACATTACAGCCATCCCAATCGCATAGTATTCCATAGAGGATATCGGATCCCGTTCTGTCACCGTCTCTTGTCTGCTCACCTCTTCCATGGTCAACTCAGGCTCTTCTCCCATCGCAACGTTAGCGTAAGACGATTGCAAATTCATCGTATGCGTAAATTGTTCCAGCATATTTTGAAAAATATCACCCGACAACTGACTTTCGGCTGCCTTCGTAATAGAAAGGGTGGTTTGAACCGATTCGCCTAATATCATATTGCGTAAGTTATCATAGCTGAATGCCTCAGGGATAGTCAAAACCGCTTCCACCTCGCCCTCTTCCAGGGCACGGACTGCTTCTTCCTCTGTCATAGCTTTTATCGTCAATACATCACTTAAATCCTCTTCCAATGTTTGTTGCAAAATCGACTTCGGTGCAATGGTTTTCGCTATTTCACCTAGTTCCTCGGGCAAAGATGCCGATTCGATGTCATGTTGAAATCGCTCCATACCTGCCGCTTCATCATCTTGATCTACCACAGCGACATTCAGTTCAATGGATGGATTATTCATTACTCCTCCTAAAGCAAACCCTAAAATCACAATTAACACAAACGGCATCGCTAATAACACAAGCAGTTCCGTGGGATCTCGCCACATTAACTTGACATCTTTCCAGAAAAAATCAAACATGTCTATCCCTCCTAGTCCCGCAGCTTGCGTCCTGTTAAATGAAGAAAAACGTCTTCTAATGAAGGTACTGCGATATTCACCCCATTAACAACGACTTGTTGTTCTTCTGCCATTCGGAAAATAGCTGCTAACGGCCTGCTATTTTTTGTAACAATTAAGGTAAGACCTTTCTCTGTTTTTGTTACCTTTAAAATAGGTTCATGTGCCTCTAACTGTTTGATGAATGGTTCGGATAACTGTTCCATCTCTAATTGAATGGTTTCCTCCGTTGCCAATATACTCACCAATTCCTGCTTAGAACCAGTAGCAATCACTTTGCCATGATCCATAATATAAATACGATCACAGAGTCGCTCTACCTCTTCCATGTAATGAGAGGTATAGAGCACCGTCATACCTCGCTCTTCTTTTAACTTTTTCACCATTTCCAGGATATAGCTTCTGGACTGAGGATCAATGCCAACAGTTGGCTCATCCATAATGATAATCTCCGGTTCATGTAGCAACGCAACTGCAATGTTAATCCGTCGCTGCATCCCGCCTGAGTAATTTTTCACTTGTTCTTTCTGCCGGCTGGCCAGACCAACTAATTCCAATACTTCTTGGGCACGCGTCTCTAGTTTTTTTCCGCGAATACCATAGATCTTCCCAAAGAATTTCACATTTTCATAGGCTGATAATTCCTTGTATAAGGCAATCTCTTGCGGTACGACGCCAAGTATCGGGCGGATAATGTTCGGTGACTTCAGTATATCTTCCCCATTCCACATCACCGTGCCCGATGTCGGTTTAAGCAAGGTCGAAATCATCGAAATCAATGTCGATTTACCAGCGCCGTTCGGACCAAGCAAACCTACTGATTCCCCTTCTTTCAAATAAAAATGGACATCATCCACCGCCGTATTTTTCTTATATACCTTACGCAATGAAGCAGTTTCTAACATCGCTGCGCCCTCCTTTTCTTAACCATTCTTTTTTTAGTATAAGCGAAAAAGGACAGTGCGAACACTGCCCTTCGTCATTACTTTTGGAAAAAACCATGACCTCCGTCATATTTTAAATAGAGTCGTTACCTATTCTGCCTATCGAACGCGAAATGCTTTTAGACATATCCTTGATGAATTGCATAAATCGCCAGCTGCGTCCGATCACGCAGATCTAATTTATCAAGTAACTGACTAATATGATTCTTCACTGTGCCCACAGAAAGTGCCAGTGTATCAGCGATTTCTTTATTGCTTTTGCCTTCGCCCAGCAAACACAAAATGTCGGCTTCACGCTTGGTTAAATGAATGAAATCCTTCTGTTGTTTCGGTTTTTTCTTTTCCAGCAAGTGAGGGACTACCTTGCTTGCTACATCACCTGGTAATTGCAGGCCTCCTGCCAGACAGCCTTTAATCGATTGAATCAACTGATGCGCTTCGGCATCTTTCAACAAATAACCACTCACACCAATCTGCAAGGCCTCGATCGCATACTCTTCATCATTAAATGTCGTCAACATTAACACTTTTGTTGCTGGAAAACGTCGCAGCATTTCCTTGGCCGCTTGTAAGCCATCCATCTCCGGCATACGAATATCTAATAGGGCTACGTCAAAATGGGCGGACTCCCGTAGTTGAAGGGCCTCTTTACCATTTCGCGCTTCCCCTTTTACATGAAAACTGGATTCTGTCTCCAGCATTAATTGGATCCCTTGTCGTACAATTGCTTGATCCTCGGCAATCAGAATATCCGTCATGCTGTATCCTCCTTTAGTGGAAACGATCCTCTAACAATAAATTGCTGCTGATAGGTTTGCACCTCTAAATAGCCACTCAACTGAACTAATCGCTCGCGCATCGACTGCAAGCCAAACCCTTCTTTTACCTCCATTTGTTGTTCGATGGGATTACTCACTTCAAAGCGAAAATGTGTCTGTCCAGGGGCTTCTAGCACGATCATCGCTTCCTTTCCCGGACTATGGCGCATCACATTCGTCATTGCCTCTTGAATAGCCCGGTAGGTGATGCTCGCTTGCTCCGGCGTTAATAGAACAGATAATGCATTTTTTCTCAATGAAAACTGAATAGACATATATTGCTCCGCCTCTAATTTACGAATCAAATGAATAATGGCAGCGAGACCTGTAGTGTTATCCTCCCGCAATGCCCTGACCGCTCTTCTTGTTTCTGATAAACTTTCCTGGGCCAGGCTTTTTAGATCACCCATCTCCTTACTATCACCCTGCATACGCAAGATTTCAATCTTCATTAATAAGTTCGTTAAGGTATGCCCCACCCGATCATGGATTTCTCTGCCTATCGACACACGTTCTTCTTGGCGGGCATGCTGATCTCGCGTCACCGATTCACGTTTGATACTGCGGTACCGTTGTAATAAAGCTTGATATCTCACTTCTATATCTTCCAATCGCGTGCTGTTACGACGATAATAATAGGTACCCAAATAAGCAGATAGGACAATCAATAGGCATACAGGGATGGGCATAGAACCGATCGTCGTGACGATAAAGGATAATAGCAGCAAGCTAATCAGCAGATAAACCATCTTGGAACTTATCCGTTCAATAATAGCAATAAAGGTGTATGTATACATCATCAATGCGAATGGATTCATGACCGCTTCTCTGGGCCAGCCAGCACTAAAAGTAATAATAATAATTAAAAGCAACCATAGAAACGGATAGCTTTTTCTCGCAATAGAGGTAAAAAAGAAGGTAGCGAAAAAGATCGCAGCCATCAGTAACAAATAAGTTACATCCAACATCTGCAGCTGTATCTCATACCAAATAGCACCAGTCCAAGCAAACAGCCACAACCCTAACCAAATCCAGAAATGCATCCTTCTCCCCCCCTCTTCACTCCTACCTATAATATACCATATATCGCTGCTATTACGAAAAAACATCGGAACAGATCACTCGCTTCTCTACTATAAATCTTTTATACTTGATGAAAGCGTTTGATTTCATTCGTCAAACAAGGAGGATAAATAGATGAAATATCGTCGTTTAGGAAATACAGGATTGAAAGTAAGTGAGATTAGCTTAGGAAGCTGGCTTACCTATGGAGGATATGTTGAACAGCAACAGGCACAGAAAGCGATTGATACGGCATATGATCTAGGCATCAATTTTTTTGATACAGCCAATGTCTATATGCGTGGGGAGGCAGAGAAGATTGTTGGCAAGGCACTTCGTAACTATCCGCGACATTCTTATGTCCTAGCCACTAAGGTTTTCGGCAAAATGGGGGATGGTCCTAATGATCAAGGTCTTTCGCGCAAGCATATTATGGAACAATGTGAAGCCAGTCTAACTCGACTAGGACTTGATTATGTCGATATCTATTACTGTCATCGTTATCATGCAGATACGCCATTAGAAGAAACTTTACGTGCTTTAGATGATTTAGTCAGACAAGGTAAGGTGCTATACATCGGGGTAAGTGAATGGTCCGCCGCACAAATCGCCGAGGCAGTACATATTGCCGACAAGCGATTATTGGATCGCATTGTCGTCCATCAGCCCAATTACAGTATGCTTCACCGACAGATTGAGGATGAGATTATCCCTATTAGTGAAAAACATGGAATCGGCCAAGTAGTTTACTCACCATTAGCGCAAGGGGTGCTCACTGGCAAGTATAAAAAAGGGCAAGATATCCCTGCTGACAGTCGAGCAGCTCAAGACAATTTAGATTTATCCAAATTACTAACAGCTAAAAATCTGGACCGCGTCGAGGCGTTAAATAATGAAGCGGCCAATGAAGGGATCTCCTTGTCCCAGCTTGCCCTTGCCTGGATCCTGCGCCAATCCAATGTGTCTAGCGCATTAATTGGGGCGAGTAAGCCCGAACAAATCGAAGAAAATGTTCAAGCTTCCGGTGCCAAATTGTCACCAGAAACCATGGCCAAGGTGGAAGGGATTTTGAGTAATCCTTATCACTAATTCCGTTTAAAAGCCAATGTACTTCTTCATTGGCTTTTTTAATTGGTGGAGAGAACCATTTCACCATGCAACTAGCTGTAGACTTTCACCTACACTTTTATTATATATTACTGTTGAACTCTATCAGGGGATATGTTAGTCTGATCCCCATTAAACCAAGTGATACACTAGTCATTATGTATGAAATTAACATAAATCCGACAAAACCTATTGACATTAAGGGTTAATGTGTATAAGATATAGAATAACAATTATTACACTAATTTTCTTATCAAGAGAGGTGGAGGGGCAGGCCCAGCGAAACCTCGGCAACAGGTTAACCATATACACTGTGCCAATTCCTGCGGGACAGCATATATTTTAGTAATGGAACCCGAGAGATAAGAAGGAATGATAACAAGACTATCTACCTTCTTAATCGATCATGATTGAGAAGGTTTTTATTATATGAGGAGGAGTTTACATGATTACGTTTGATAACTTTCACGACAGTGATTTCCATCATGAAACTTACGACGATAATGATTCGACTAAAGGTGCTCAAAGTCTTTTAGAATGGGCGTACCAGACATATGATGATTCGCTTGTTTATGCCTGCAGCTTCGGTGCCGAAAGCATGGTTTTGATTGATCTTATTGCCCAAACGAAGCCTGATGCTAAACTCGCTTTTCTAGATACAGGACTGCATTTTCAAGAAACCTATGATTTGATTGAGGAAGTCAAACAGCGTTACCCATCGCTTCAGATCACCTTTAAAAAGCCAGAGTTAACGGTGGATGAGCAACGAGAGAAGCACGGAGCGGCCTTATGGTCCCGAAACCCTGATCAATGCTGTTATATCCGCAAAGTGAAGCCATTAGAAGAAGTACTAAGTGGTGCCACTGCTTGGATATCCGGTCTAAGAAGAGAGCAATCGCCTACAAGGGCGAACACGAATTACATCAACAAGGATGAACGGTTTCAATCCGTAAAAGTATGTCCTTTGATTCATTGGACTTGGGATGATGTTTGGGGATATATTGAAGAACATCAGCTACCCTATAATGCCTTGCATGATCAAAATTATCCGAGTATCGGTTGTATCCCTTGTACCTCACCAGTAACTGGCGAAGGCGATGAACGTTCAGGAAGATGGAGTAATTCTCAAAAGACGGAATGCGGCTTACACATCGCTCCATCGTCTTAATTTTTTTCGGCATACCCCAGTAAATCGATCGTATTAATAAAAATGAGGTGACGACATTGACTTTACAAGTGGCAAATTCCCCATTTGATCAAAAGCAAACAGAAATCTTAAACCAGCTCTTACCAAGCTTAACTGAATCTCAAAAAACTTGGCTTTCTGGTTACCTAGCAGCTTCTCAAGGCAGCGAACCTGCACCGGCTGCCGCTTCCACACCGGAGGCGACACAGGAAGAAGTCATTGCCACACGAACCGCTACTATTCTTTACGGTTCTGAAACTGGCAATAGCCAGACACTAGCTGAACAGCTATCCGACAAATTGAAAGGGATGCAGCGTGAGGTACATGTTTCAAGTATGGATGACTTTAAGGCTAAGAAACTCAAAGAAGTAGAAGATTTATTTATTATCACCGCCACACATGGAGAGGGAGATCCACCCGATAATGCGATTGAATTCCATGAATTTCTTCACAGTCGCAAAGCACCGAAATTACAAGGCGCTAAGTTCTCTGTCCTGTCATTGGGCGATGAATCATATGAACATTTTTGTCAGACAGGGCTAGATTTCGATAAGCGCTTAGAAGAATTAGGCGCGGAACGCATTCATCCTCGAGTGGATTGCGATGTCGATTTTGAGGAATTGGCAGAGGAATGGATCACTGGTCTATTAGGTGTATTAGAGGAACAAACGGAGAAAAGTGTAAAAACGAATGCAGCCGTCCCTACCCCTGCAGAGCAGCCGATTTTTTCTAAAAGCAACCCTTACAGCGCAGAGGTGCTTGATAACATCGTGTTAAGTGGCAACACATCCAAGAAGGAGACTCGTCATATCGAAGTTTCCTTAGAGGGATCCAATCTTCAATTTGAACCAGGAGACTGCTTGGCCATTTTTCCGAAAAACGAACCACTGCTAGTCAAGCAAGTGATCGAGACTTTAGAATGGAATCCGGAACAAACAATTCCGATCAATAAGCAAGGAGAAATCCGCTCGATCCAAGAGGCATTATCATCGATCTTTGAGATTTCTAGACTGACAAAAGGACTGTTAGAAAAAGCAGCAAACCATTTTGACAACGAAGCATTACAGCAGCTTATTACTGACAAAGAAAAAGTGAAAGCCTATCTCGACGGACGTGACTTACTCGATCTCATCATCGATTATCCGCCGAACGCACTGGATCCAGCCAATATTATGCATATATTGCGCAAAATACCTGCCCGGCAATACTCGATTGCCAGCAGCTATAAGGCGAATCCTGACGAAGTTCATTTAACCATTACTACCGTAAGATACCAGACATGGGGGCGCGAACGTAACGGGGTTTGCTCCGGGGAAATCGCAGACCGTATTGAGCCCGGTGATCAATTAAGTATTTATGTTCATAAAAACCCGAACTTCAAGTTCCCATTTGATGAACAAACACCCGTAATTATGATCGGACCTGGAACAGGAGTTGCTCCATTTAGAGGCTATATTGAGGAACGAGAAGAACTGGAACTCAAAGGAAAGACCTGGCTGTTCTTCGGTGATCAGCACTTCCGCTCCGATTTCCTTTACCAGGTGGATTGGCAAAAATGGTTGAAACAAGGCTATCTAACCAATATGGATGTTGCCTTTTCTCGTGATCAAGCAGAGAAGATATATGTCCAACAGCGCATGCAGGAAAAGGCCAAAGAATTGTATACATGGCTGGAAGAAGGTGCCCATATTTTCGTCTGTGGTGATGAAAAATACATGGCTAAAGATGTCCATCAAACACTAGAAACGATTGTCGCTCAAGAGGGAAATAAAACAGAAGAAGAAGCAAAGGCTTATGTTAACCAGCTAAAAAAAGAGAAAAGATATCAGCGCGATGTTTACTAAGGGGGAAATATATCATGGCAGATCAGCCCAAACTCGATCCAACGGAGAAACTGAAAGAAAACAGCAATTATTTACGCGGGACGATTAAAGAAGGGTTATCCGACCCAATCACCGCCTCTATCTCCGAGGATGATACAAAACTATTAAAATTTCATGGCAGCTACCAGCAAGATGATCGCGATATTCGAGATGAGCGACGCAAACAGAAATTGGAGCCTGCCTATCAATTTATGCTCCGTATCGCCATCCCTGGTGGTGTTTCTACCGCCAAACAATGGCTCGCAGTCGATGAGTTGTCTCGAAAATACGGCGACAACACGATCAAGCTAACCACTCGTCAGGCTTACCAGCTTCATGGTGTACTAAAATGGAACTTGAAAGACACGATCCAAACGATTAATGAAGAAGCCATGACCACGATCGCAGCCTGTGGTGATGTGAACCGTAATGTGATGTGCAATCCTAACCCTTACCAATCCGATATTCATCAGGAAGTACAGGATTGGGCACAGCAAATCAGTGATCACCTTTCCCCAAAAACAAGCGCCTACCATGAGCTTTGGTTAGATGGTGAGAAGGTGATTGATTCCAAAGAAGACACCGAACCGATTTACGGTAAAACCTATTTACCACGAAAATTCAAGATCGGTATCGCTGTTCCACCATCGAATGATGTCGATATCTTTTCCCAGGATATCGGATTGATTGCAATCGTAGAAGACGAGGAATTACAAGGCTTTAATGTCGTAGTCGGTGGCGGAATGGGATCGACACATGGCGATACTAACACCTATCCGCAGTTAGGTAGAATAGCAGGATATATGTCAAAAGAACATATTGTTGACACCGTGGAAAAAATCGTCACGATTCAGCGTGATTATGGAAATCGGTCGAATCGGAAAAATGCACGCTTTAAATATACCATTGATCGCCACGGCTTAGACTGGTTCAAAGAAGAGCTCGCCAGCCGACTTGGATACTCTTTAGATGAGGTAAAGCCTTATCACTTTGATCATAATGGCGATCGCTACGGCTGGACAAAAGGAAACCGAAGATGGCACTTTACCCTATTTGTTCAAAATGGCCGTGTACGAGATACGGAGGACTATCAACTAATGACGGCCTTGCGTGAGGTTGCCCAGATCCATACCGGTGATTTCCGTTTGACGCCTAATCAGAACCTAGTCATCGCTAATGTTACCGCCCAAAAGAAGAAAAAAATCGACGAAATCATTACGTCGTATGGTTTAACAGACGGGAAGCATTACTCTGGTTTACGCCGCAACTCGATGGCATGCGTTGCCTTTCCAACTTGTGGCTTGGCCATGGCAGAATCCGAACGCTACCTTCCATCATTAATTGATAAAATCGAAGAACTGTTAGAGGCAGAAGGATTAAGTGAAGAAGAAATCGTTATCCGTATGACCGGCTGCCCCAACGGCTGTGCCCGACCAGCCTTAGCAGAGATTGCCTTTATCGGGAAAGCACCCGGTAAATACAACTTCTATTTAGGTGGCAGCTTTACAGGGGATCGTCTCAACCAACTATACCGCGAGAACATTGGTGAAGCAGATATCCTTGCCCATTTAAAAGAAATTCTGCATGACTATGCCAGTCATCGTGAAGAAACAGAAAAATTTGGCGATTTTGTCGTTCGAAAAGGTTATATCGATGAAGTATACGACGGAAGGAAATTCCATAAATAAGAGGAAGGGGATAGATGATGACCACTATTCAAGAGAAAAGACGAGAGTCGATCGCCGCACATGGCGGTGTACTCATTAATCAGGAACTCACAGGAGAAGAGCGTACCACCCAATTGGAAAAGGCAGCCTTTTTTCCTAAACTAACGATTGATGATTGGAGCGTATCCGATTTAGAATTGATTGGGATTGGTGGTTTTAGTCCCTTAACTGGCTTTTTAGGCGAGGAAGATTACCACGCCGTCGTCAATGATTTACATTTGGTAGATGGAACGATTTGGAGTATTCCGATTAACTTAGCCGTGACAGAAGCAGAGGCCAATAACCTAACCATTGGTGATCAAGTGGCACTATACGGCAAGGACAATGTCTTATATGGCACCTTACAGCTAGAAGAGAAATATTATTATGATAAATTAAAAGAAGCACAAGCGGTCTACGGTACGACCGAGGACGACCACCCAGGTGTAAAGAAGTTATATGAAAAGGGTAATGTCTATTTAGCAGGACCGATCACCCTATTAAATAGACCAGATCACAGTCAGTTTGAGGAATTCTATTTAGACCCTAAGGAAACAAGGCAGCTATTCCAGGATCTTGGCTGGAAAACGATCGTCGGTTTCCAAACAAGAAATCCGGTCCACCGCGCCCATGAATATATCCAAAAAATCGCCTTAGAATCGGTCGACGGACTGTTGCTTAACCCACTAGTCGGCGAAACAAAGTCTGACGACATTCCTGCCGATATTCGCATGGAAAGCTATCAGGTGATTTTAAAACACTATTTTCCAGCAGACCGTGCTAGGCTTGTCATCTATCCTGCAGCGATGCGCTATGCCGGTCCTCGTGAGGCGATCCTGCATGCCCTTGTTCGCAAAAACTATGGATGTACCCATTTTATTGTCGGAAGAGATCATGCTGGGGTAGGCGACTATTATGGTACCTATGAAGCACAGGAGCTGATTAGTGAATATGAGGCAGAATTAGGCATTCATATCTTCAAATTCGAGCATGCCTTCTACTGCAAAAAATGCGAAAATATGACCACGCAAAAAACATGCCCGCACGACAAGTCAGAGCATGTCCACTTAAGTGGTACCAAGGTAAGAGAATTGCTCCGAGCCGGGAAATCATTACCAAAAGAATTCTCCCGCCCGGAAGTAGCAGAAGTCCTGATGAAAGGATTAAAAAGGAGTAATTAGTATGACAGCAACGAATCATATTGTTTGGCATGATTCCATCGTGACGAAACAGCACCGACTTGATCAAAATAACCATCACAGTCCTGTATTGTGGTTCACAGGGCTGTCTGGTTCCGGTAAATCCACGCTCACCGTAGCATTAGAAAAGGCTCTGCATGAACGTGGTGTTCGATCTTACCGTTTGGATGGCGACAATATCCGTCATGGATTAAATAACAATCTTGGCTTCAGTCCCGAGGATCGCAAAGAAAACATCCGTCGCATCGGCGAAGTTGCCAAATTATTAAACGATGCCGGACTGATTACCTTGACTGCCTTTATTTCACCTTACAAGGAAGATCGCGATAATGTACGAAGCCTGCTAAACGGTCAAGAATTTATTGAGATATATGTCAAATGCAGCCTCGACGGCTGTGAGGCACGCGACCCTAAAGGACTGTATCAAAAAGCACGAGCCGGAGAAATCAAGGGCTTCACTGGGATTGATGCCCCTTATGAGGAACCAGAAAGCCCAGAGTTAATCATCGACACCGAGCAGCAATCGGTTGAGGAAGGCGTCGCCACCATTTTACAGTTCCTTGAAAAGCAAGGGTGGATTACGAGGAATTCCTATTAATTTTTTTACGCAAACAAAATGACCATCTATCATAAGATGTATGCTTTATATGGGATCATACATTTATGATAGAGGTCTTTTTCTTTTAAAAACAATCCTGCCATCATACACAAAAACGATAATATAACACTTAAAAATGGTCCTAATTTTTATCATATGGTTTGGAGTTACTACACCAAGGTCATCAATCAAAGTGATCTAGTATCACTTTGAACGAAACCTTGACCAATATCCTTTAATTACTCCATTTCTATTAATAGTTGCTCTACTTGCTGTTTTAATTCAGGAATTTTATTTTGCACCACATCCCAGACAATTTGATAATTAATCGAAAAATAGCCATGAATCATCATATCTCTCATCCCAGCCATCTTTCTCCACTCCATTTCGGGATGCTGCCTTCGCATTTCTAACGGAATGTTTTTAGCAGCTTCTCCAATAACTAAAATATTCTTAATCACCGCATCTACAACCAAATCATTATCTAAAAATTCATCATAGGATTCTCCTCTTGTAAATTCCTCTATTTTTATTGCAGCATTTAAAATATCTTCAAAAAATACCTTAGGCTCCCTCTGCATAAATAGCATCCCTCATTATACTAGGTTTTAACGCTGGTTTAATATCATTTACTATGACAAGGTCGACTGACTTTTGAAAATGATCCTCCAGTTGAAATTTCAAATCCATATAATTATCAAAAGACAAAGATGTTACATGAAATTCCACTATGATATCAATATCACTTGATTCATTTTGTTCCCCGCGACTATACGAACCAAACAAGCCAATCCGTTTCACACCATATTTTTCTTTCCAGATATTTAGTTTTTTAGACAATTCATCAAGAATTTCTTGTTGTGATAACATGACCTCACCGCCTTTTTCAATACTTGTTTTTTTATTATACCACTATTTCACGAATCCTATCATCACATACAGCGTATCTATGCTTTAATCATGATTTCAAAGCAGAATTGGATACATACGGCAAATAAACGGCAACCGTTGTCCCTTTATCCTTTTGTGATGTCACCGTGATATCGCCATGATGGACTTTGGCAATTTGCAAGGCAATATTCATACCAAGTCCGCTCCCCTCTTTTTTCTCGTCTGTATTGGTGCCACGGTAATAGCGGCTGAACAAGTGCTGCTGCATGTCTTCATCAATCCCTACCCCATTATCTTCAATGGTGATTTTCAATCCTTTCTCATTCACTGCTTCCTTTACCTCCATATGAATCGCCGTGCCAGGAGGATTGTGTTTCCACGCATTATAGATCAGATTATCTATCATTCTTTCCAATAATCGCTTATTAATCGCTATTTCCAGATCCGGTCTCGTAGAATCCACCGTAATCGGATAGTCTCTAAACGATATATCCATCTGGAATTTTGCAAGAATTTGCTCCAGATAGGCAGGGAGATTTACCTGATAAAATGGAATATTCATCGCATCATTTTTCAATTGAAAACTAAGCATAAAATCCTCCATTAAATCCACCATGTAATCACTCTTTTCAGAGATGGTTTTCCCGATGGCCTGAAGCTCCTGTTTCGACCAGTCATAATCCTCATTCTCCAGCATTCTCCCATACCCTTCCATCGTAGTCAGCGGGGTACGCAGGTCATGAGAAATCCCAGCTACCCATTCCTCCCTGCTTTTCTCCAGCTGTTCCCTTTCTTTGCGGGAAGCATCCAGTTGCTCCGCCATATCGTAGAAGGCAGCGAATACTTCTTTATACAATTTATATCTCCGCTTGACTTTACCATTCTTTCGATACACCTGTTTCTTCTCACGATCGGTTAAAACTTCTTCATAATTACCGCTCCCCATCCGATTGAGCCAATTGGTGAAAATGAACAACGGTTTACCATAACGAAAGCTATTCCAAAAGGAAATAAGCAACGTGATCAATAAAATAATTCCGGCAATCATCACAATCCCGATGACAATGTCTCGATAGGTCGTTAACGGCATCTCCATCTTTTCCTGATTAGGAGCAGAAAGAACCCACGCATGACCCGACGGCCTATCTAAAAAAGTATATTGCTTCACCGAATAATTATCTGGTGAAACCTCTTTTTCCATTAGTTCTAATGGCTGAAGCTGCTTTTCTTCATCATCGCCAAACTGTTGCACGATATTTCCTTCTTGATCATAAATCTCCAGGCTTGCCTCCAGCTCATTTAATTTCGCTTCTATTTCCGGCTGATCGGCTTCATCAATCATACCTTGGTGATTGTTATTTTCCGTTAGTTCATTCATCAGCAAAGCTGCTTGTTCTTTATAGCCCAGCACATATAGATACGGCTCTGCAGGCTCGTTTTTCAGCGGCACCGTATATTCCATCGTATATTTCAGGGTATAGTCCCCTAACTGTTCTCTCTCTTTTATTTGCAATATATCCATGCTGCTATAGCGCTCTTGCAAATCAGGTGGTGTATTTTCTGATTCGACCACTTCCCCCGCCTGATTAATCACTTGCAGCCATGTACCTTCCGGCAGTACTTCCGTTATACTTCTTCCAGAGTCCTCGTATTCGGCTGGCTCGTACAATTCAATTGCTAATTCATCTAATTTCGCTTGATAATAATCGGCTTCTCTATCCGCGTTGGCAATATACAATAAGCCAATAAAAAACGTAAGAGTAACCACACAAATCATCAACAATGAAATAAAACCAAACTGGATCGAAAAGTTGACAAACAAACGTCCGCGCAGCTTTTTCATATGCTCTGACCTTTTACCAATTTATAGCCTAACCCTCGTGCTGTGAGTAGCAGTTCTGGCTTACTCGGATTTTCTTCGATTCGTTCTCTAATTCTTCGGATATGCACCGCTACAGTATTTTCATCGGCATAGTGATCAAATCCCCAAACCGCCTCTAATAAATCGGCTTTGGAGAAAACGCGGTTGGGATGCTTACAGAAAAAGAGCAGCAGTAAATACACCTGCGTTGGACATGGAACGATGTTGCCATTAACCATTAGCTCACCCGCACTTTCATCCAAACGAAACCGTTCAAAATCATAGACGGTCGATTTTTCATAAGTATATCCGGCTTCACTGTGGCTGGATCTCCTCAGATAGGCCTTGATTCTTGCTGCGACTTCCAACGGGTTAAATGGTTTGGTCACATAATCATCCCCACCTGTCGCAAAGCCGGTCAACACATCTAAATCCGATACTTTCGCTGTCAGAAAGAGAATATACGCATTCGTCAGCTCGCGAATCTTTGGACAAAAATCAAATCCACTCCCATCTGGCAGCATTACATCCAAGATAATAATATCCGTCTGATGTTCTTTTATTATATCCATGGCTTCCTGCCCGGTATATGCTTTATCGATGCTCTGGAATCCTTCTTTCTTCAGCATCATTTCCAACATACTCACAATGGCTGTTTCATCATCGACAATTAAAATATTCGTTTGACTCCCCACTTCTCACACCTCCATAGGCATCGTAACACAGCAAGTTTACCAACAGTTGAACAAATCAAGTTTTTTTTAATCGATTGGTTAGGTGCTGTTCAAGCCAAGGACAACTGTATTTAGTAAAGTGGAACCAGCAAAGAAGAAGGAGAGAAGAAAATGAAACATCAAACAGAAATAATGGTATCGATCATCGGTGTGCTACTATTTGTCGCCTTACTCGCAAGCAGTATCTGGATGTTTAGTCTGGAAGGAAGTCCAGAAAGATTAGCATTTGCCGATACATTTAGCCAGTCTCACCATTTATCCAATCACTTTTTTATTTATTTGTCTGCCATATCAGGGGTTTGGGTACTCTGTGGCATTGCTGCTGTTCTACTACTAAAAAAGGCATACAGGGTACAAACAGCGGGATGCTTGCTCGTGATAGCTGCCATATTTGGTACCTTATCAACAGTAGGATTCGGCATTTTCAGCAGCCTTATTTATTTAATCGCTGGTGTGAGGGTTGTGATTCGCCAGCGTTCGTACATAACAGGAGAAGGAGTGTAATCTTTATGTTTACTGTAGGATTTAGAGAATTCAAAAGCTTAATGACGAGTATTCGCTCGATTGTGATTATCTCCGTATTATTTGGTGTAACGGTTGGTGCTGCCAGTTTGGTTCGCCAATTCGAGGTGCAACTTCAGGAATTGGGGCTGGGGCAAGACGCCTATGCGATGGGGTTGATGCTCGTATTACTCTTGGCGTCCCCATTATTTGTCACCAGTCTATCGCACAACGCCGTCAATAAAGAAATCGATACAAGAACGATTCGATTTTTGGCGACCAAAACAAGCCGCGATCAGATTATCTTAGGAAAATTCATTGGAAATTTATTGTTTTGGAGTGTGTGCATATCCGTCGCTTTATTACTGATTGTCCCATTTTCGAAGACATTCTCGTTCTTAGATCTGATCCAATCGATTATCTTTGTCGCTTATTTTATTGGCTGGACATTATTACTTTCGACAGTGATCTCCAAACCAGCCTTAACGATGTTTTTAGGTATTATTCTAGCAATTGCTTTCCCGGTGCTCGGCTTATGGAGTACAGGAACAGACAAATTCTATATGGAAGCGATCGGTTATGTCACTCCTTATTTTTATTACACACAGGAAGAAGCCTATTACAGTTATTTCGTGGTGATCTTTCCTATTTTATTTATGCTGTTCAGTTTATTTATATTTAGAAAGAGGGATTTATAATGCAAGCATTGCAAACAGATCAATTAACCAAAAAATATGGCAAGACAACGGTCGTCGATTCGGTTGATTTACAAATCCCCCAAGGAAGTATCTTTGGTTTCTTAGGTAAAAACGGAGCAGGCAAATCCACCTTGATTAATATGGTAACCGGTCTGATAAATCCTAGCTCTGGCTCCTTTGAAATGCTGGGGCATTCGGCAAAAAAACTAACAGCGATACAAAACGAGATCGGTGTCTTACCAGATTACTCGACATTTTATGACGATTTAACTGCATTGGGACATTTAAACTACTTTCAAAAATTATTTAAATTATCACTTTCCAAGGAAGATCTCCTGCGCATTTTGGAACGGGTCGGATTAGCAGACGCCGCCCATATCAAAGTCAAAAACTTCTCGTTTGGCATGAAAAAGAAATTAGGAATTGCCCAAAGTATTATCAATCAGCCAAAACTGCTTTTTCTTGATGAGCCTACTTCCGGTGTCGATGCCAATGCCGTTTTAAACATTCATTCCTTGATTCGAGAAATTGCTGCCAACGGGACGACCATTTTCTTAACTTCCCACAATTTAAATGAAGTAGAAAAGCTGTGTGATGAAATCGCCATTATGAATAAAGGTAAGATTCAAACACAAGGTACGATGAAGCAGCTGCAGGAGCAATATCAACAGGAGATCATTATTTATATACGACATCGCCGAATCACGGAACCGGAGCAAGCATCATTACAGACGGCTTTAGCTCCATTAGCTGCAAACGTGCAGATTAGGGGAACCAGTTCAGAAATTACTGTTCAGGAGCAAGAATCCATTCCCCAGGTCAATAAATGGTTTGTCGAGCAGGATGTGGATGTGTTTCGATTGGAAGTAGAAGAACCATCGCTGGAAGATATTTTTCTTCAACTGGAGTAAATTGATTGGGCTTTGTATATCCCGAGACAAATGTAGCTATGATATGTCATTTTTGGTTGATCATTCATTATTATCTTGATAAATGTGGTATCATTATAGTCATAAAGTCTTTTAACCCACCAAGAAACTACCACATTTATCAGGAGGTAGGGGATATAGTGACATTTCAGAGCAAATGGGGCATATACTTCATCAGTTTAATGCCAATCGCCATCATTCCATTTCTTATATACGAAAATGGATGGTCGATGGAAATAATAGGAGCGAGCTGTTTATTTATCTTGTTCGATTTTTTCAGAATGCTAGTCGTGAATAAGGACAATCAGCCTACTTTACATTTGATGTTTATGTGGTTGCATTTAGGGATTGCTTTTCTTATAACTTGTTTTGATTTGTCTTTCCTGTCTTCTATTTTTTTATATTTTTTAATTGCTGAAATGGCCTTGACCTATCGTATGCGACAAAGCTTGCTGTACACGACTGCAGCGTATCTTTTATATGCACTTAGCAGGCTGATTGTACTGGATTTCCCAACGTTTCATGAATGGAGCTTTATTATTCCACGTATGCTTGAATTTGCAGTAATTTATATTGCTTTCTACTTTGTCAAGATAACCAAAGATCAGAAAGAAGAATTGTCACAAGCCTATCAGAAACTCGATGAATCCTCTAAAGAAGTAGATCGGTTATTGATGGAAAATGAACGCATTCGCATCTCCAAAGACATTCATGACTCTGTGGGCCATACCTTGACCAGTACCATCATCGGCATCGAAACAGCCAAAAAAGTGTTCCATAAAAATTCCAAAAATGCCTTCGTGCTTTTGGATTCCATCCAAGCCTCCGCCCAACACAGCTTGGAAGAAGTCCGCAATATTGTACATGAAATGAAACATCAGGACACATTTACAAACTATCGTCAAGCAATTATTCATTTGCTTGTAAGCACAGAAGAAAAAACAGGAATTCAGATCCACAAGGATATCCCCTCTTCCATCCCGATACAGTCACCTGACGCAAAAATGGCCGTTTACCACATGCTGCAAGAAGGATTAACAAATGGCTTGCGGCATGGCAAAGCAGATCATTTCCATTGCGTCATCATGACAGATAACCAAACGGTAGTGATTCGTCTTGAAGATAATGGGGGCGGTTTTGAAGCAGGGAGAGAGGAAGGTTTTGGACTGCATGCAATGAAGGAAAGAATTGAAGCAAGTGGAGGGGACTTGCACATTGAATCGATTCCTTCAGAAGGGACATCACTTATTTGCAAGCTACCGGTAGAAAAGGAAAGGGGGAAAACAGATGGAAGGCAGCATAAAAGTAGCCGTAGTGGATGATCAGTCGATTATTAGGGAGGGACTGGCTACCATGATTGATCTCGATGAGGCATTCGAGGTAGTTGTTCGAGCGCGTCATGGGTTGGACCTGATCGAGTATGTCGATTCTTTTCCCGTTGATTTTATTTTATTAGATATTGATATGCCTAAAATGAACGGCCTGCAAACATTAAAAGAACTGAAAAACATGGAAATCACAGCACCAGTACTGATGTTGACTATTTTTTCTGATGATCACTACATTTTAGAAGCGATGCGCCTAGGTGCATCAGGCTACGTATTAAAAGACATGGAGATAGAAAGGCTATTATCGGAAATGAAAAAGGTGTTAAATGGCTATATGGTATTTCCCGAATCTGTCAAACAAAAATTAATAGATGTGTTAAGTCAACAGCAGAATACTAACATCCGTTTGAAAGAGAAATTATTAGAAAAACAGATAACGATTACTGACAGAGAAGAAGAAATTTTATCTTTGTTAGCATTGGGCTATACGAATCAGCGGATAGCGGATACCATTTATCTATCCGTTGGTACGGTCAAGAATTATTGCAGTAGACTTTATGATAAATTAGAGATGAACAATCGGGCAGAATTGGTTTCCTACCTCCATCAATTGTTGAAAGTATGAGTAGCAGAACAGGCAAAAGGGAAGCCTAACAAGCTAAAGAGCACCAATATGTCACATTAAGCAGGCTTGTAAGTTGGACACGTTAGATCACCCTTCTCCACTGTTTGTCGGAAAATCACTATTCAACCTTTGATTGTTTATTAGCATGGTTCAAAAACTGGCGAACATCCTTTAACGACAACCCTTGTTTTTTGGCCTCTTTTATTAATCCGATCCATTCGTGATCCAACAAAACATTTTCCAATCTCTTTTCCACCATTTCGCCTCCATTATCAGTCATAATATAGTACGTAATGTGAAATGCCATGAAATTAAGCCCTTTCATTCTACCAAGACTAATTCACATTTGGAACCTATTTAACGGAAGAAGTGACCATATGAGAAAAGAAAGTTACTTTCGTCATGTCGCTGCTTTCCTTTGCACATGCAGATTTACAAAATAACGAATACATAACAGAATAGGGAACAAAAGGGTGAATGAAGAATTTACAACAAGACAAATTATATCCAAAATAACTCGATGCTCTCTCCTCAATAAAAGAAGCCTGCCATAAGGAAAGCAGGCCCTCAAAAATGTCTAGCAACCGATTCTATTCCCTTTCAAAAACCATACTCTGCATCTTTCTCCTGTTGCATCTGTTGGTATGTCTTTGCCAGCGTCATCGTATCATCTACCAATCGTTCCATGCGATAGAACACATCATCATTGGTAATTTCCTGACGATAGAAATCGACATCTTCGATAAACAGATATTGCTGTAACACTTGTGCCTTCATATATGTCAGAATCGGCTTTAGCTGCTGCTCTGGAATAAGGTAATGACGCTGCGATCCTGCCGTTACCACCATACTAGCCACCTTGCCCTCGAAGGCACTTGTCGGCAGTAGATCAAATAGATTCTTTAATGTGCCGGGAATGGACGCCTGAAAAATCGGTGTGCCAATCATTAACACATCCGCTTTCATGATTTGTTCGGTCACATATTTGGCATCCCCTTGATAATCCAAATAATTTCTGCCGTCACTAAAGGGAATATCGTATGCGGCCAGATCTAATAGCATCACCTCATGATCAGGATATTTTTGCTCTAGTATTTTCACCGTTTGTTGGATCGCTGTTTTCGTTTTCGATCCTACCACGGAACCTGCGATGGCTACAATATTCATCCAATCACCTCCCTACTTTGATGTGTGTTTACGAATGGCTGGCAATACTTCATTACCTATTAATTCAATGTTTTTACGTAACTGTTCAAAAGGCATCCCACCAAAATCCATTTGAGCAATATAACGCTGATGACCATACATTTCATGTTGATAAAGGATCTTCTCGATAACTTCTTGCGGACTGCCAATATTCATCACATCACGCGGACTTGCTCCCTGTGCAAAGTGCTGCTTCGGATAACCTCGCCCATTGGTTTTCTGCATCCCTTCATTGATCGAGGGATAGATTTCCCGCTGTGCTTGTTGTGTCGTTTCTGCCAAGTAGAAAAAGCCTGCAATAGCAACCGGGAATTGAGCGGGGTTATGTCCGGCTTCTTCCAACGCACCTCGATAGGCATCCACCGTTCGTTTAAAAATCGACACAGGTCCGCCTAACGTGGCTAAAAACATCGGAACACCGGCATAGCCTGCTTTTATCGCGCTAGACGGATGTCCGCCAACCGCACGCCAGATCGGCAGCGAACCATGATACGGTCTGGGTAACACATGAGCATCACGGAGCGGGGCACGATAATTTCCTTCCCAGTTTACATACTCCTCCCGATTAATTTGTAAGAGCAGATCAAATTTCTCTTCATATAATTCCTCATAGTCTTGTAAATCATAGCCTAATAATTCAAAATTCCCTACACGAGAGGCTCGTCCGGCTACCAGTTCTGTTCTTCCTTTCGATAGGAGATCAATCGTGGCAAAGTCCTCAAATACCCTGACTGGATCCAACGTACTAATAATTGTAGAAGAGCTAGCTATCTTGATTTTCTCCGTCGCTTGGGCGATGGCTGCTAAAACCACCGAATGTGCTTGGGTCGTGAAATAATCTTGGTGGCTCTCTCCTACACTAAAGAAATCAATGTCAGCCTCTTCTGCCAGCTTGGCCAGCTCGACAATCTCTTCCAATCGCTGCGCCGCGGATATCCTCCCTCCCGTTGCGGGGTTTGGTAAGTGATCACCTAATGTATAGATACCAAATTCTAATCCTTTTTTTGGATCGATGCGGTATTGCTCCATATTCTGCACCCTTTCATTGCGTTTATCTGCTATTTGAATCATAACAGAATACTTAGTAAGTACGCACCTAATCCGTTTTAAAAGTGAAAATACATCATTTTAGATAAACCAGGAAAAATTCGCCCGGTCCTTTGCTTACCACTCCAAGCAGTCACTGGACTGCCGATAAGGTGGAATATGTTAAGTAGACTCCTTTTATAGGCAATTGACTTTGCCCGATTTTTTATGCTAAGCGAGCGCTGACAAACAATTTATTTTACTACATGGAATAGATTAACTACTTTATATCATCCACCTTATCGGTACCTCGGTTTGTTTAACGTTTACTAGGAACATTTACTATCACATAAAAAACACCACTCGCCATATAATAAGCATAATAACCAATTTCCGACCTATAATCCTCTTTATTTACATTTCTCTCCCCTTTGTATTAAGATAATAAAAGTGTGGAACAATGGAATAACGAGAAGAAAGGTGACTACATGAGTGACAGAAATAAAGGAATATTATTATTATTACTATCTGCATTAGGCTTCTCCTTGATGGCTGTGTTTGTTAAGCTGTCAGGCGAGGTGCCAACTATACAAAAAACATTATTTCGCAATGCCGTATCGATGGTTATTGCGTTCGGATTTGTCGTTTATCACAAGGAACGCCTTTTGGGTAAAAAAGAAAACCAAAAGCATTTACTGCTTCGCTCAGCACTTGGCATGATGGGTGTATTATTGAATTATTATGCGATCGATCACCTTGTCCTTTCCGATGCGGACATGCTCAATAAGATGAGCCCATTCATCACGATCATTTTCGCTGCCGTTTTCTTAAAAGAATATGTGTTGCGTTTTCAGGTCGTTTCGGTGATTATTGCTTTCCTGGGAACCTTGTTTATTATCAAACCAGTCTTCGACCTTGATATGATTCCCTATATAGCAGGGATTTTATCCGCTGTTTTTGCCGGGGGCGCTTACACCGTTTTGCGTGTACTTGGGAATAAAGAACAATTTTATACGGTTGTTTTTTACTTTTCGGCCTTTTCCACCGTGATTTTATTACCAATCGTGCTCTTTTTCTATCAGCCGATGACGATGCAGCAATGGATTTATTTACTGGCTGCAGGGGTGTTTGCCACCGTCGGACAATTCGGCATTACCGTTGCCTATAAGTTTGCACCGGCAAAAGAAATATCCATCTTTTTCTACTCTACCGTCGTATACTCTGGCATCTTTAGTATCGTATTGTTTGGACAAATCCCGGACCTTTGGAGTATTCTCGGGTATATCGCCATCTTTGGCGCCTCACTTTATATGTTCTTGAGGAACAATCGGGAGTTCAAAGAAGTAAAGGAATGAATACAAAAAACCCGCATCATAAAGTGCGGGTTTTTTCTTTTTTTATTGATTAAAACCATGGACTGTCACTTCTACCCGTTTCTCGGACAGACTCTAGCTATACGATACTTAATTGCTTAAGACTCGTAATCTCCGTATAACCTTCCGTTTGACGTTGTGGCTCGCGTTTGCGGTGGTTAAACCAAATAGGATGCCAATTCGCAGGGAGTGCCCCTTCCACATCCAGATTCCAAGAGTCACCAATATAATAACACTGATAATTGTCCAATTGGCATTGTTGATGGACGAAATCGAATATAGCAGGATTTGGTTTGGCCAGACCGATTTCATCAGATATAAACATGCGATCCGTCGAAAAATATCGGTCTAATTGTAACGTCGCTATCTTGTTCTTTTGTCCTTCCGTGGTTCCATTGGTGATAAGTCCCATGCATACATACTTGTTACTCAATTCACTTAAAAATTCTTCTACAACAGTTGGAGGGGAAATATTCCCTTGTTCCACCTCATATTGTTCTTGCAGACGCTTGCCCTCATCCATGGAAATCGTTAACTGAAAATCCCGGGCAGCTAGTTGATATCTCTCGATTCTGATCGCTTCGAGCGCCTTTTCTCCTCTGAGATACGCTTTCCACAGCCCGTCAATATAATGCCGAGTAGCCGAAAAGAAACGGTCTACATCACTGCCAAGTGCGTTCGCTACATGAGGCAGTTCTTTTTGCAATGCGCTTGTAAATGGTGCCATTAAATCATATAACGTATCATCTAAATCAAAAAAAATGGCAGACGTCTTGGAATCTATTTTCATGTGTATCCATACCTCCAGTTAAAAGCAGTCAGATCAAGTGAAACTTTGTTCAATAGGGGTTTTCAATGTTAGTTGAACCATGTGGCCATTATTAGCTGTTTAATCTATAAAATCTTCATGCCTTAGCTACTCTTAAAGAGAGAATCCAACATACTGCAATAAACTCATCTTACAAGAAAAGAGGCCTTCAGACAACCTACGATGAGATCCCCGTATCGGCCTCTTTCCATGTTAAGATATTTCTTTCCCAGTCATATCCTTATAATCTTTCTTCATGATTTCCCATGATTTCTCGATGTCTTCATCTAATCCAAATAACCCGCTGCGACCTACGATATAAATATCGGGACCGGCTGCGTCGATTTTCTTGAATGATTTTCGATTAGATGATCCGTCCATTTCAATAACGTATTGGTAACCTTTTTCTTCGCGTAGTTCTCTTAATTCGACAATCTTATCCAGGGTGCCATCAATAAAACGCTGGCCTGCGAAGCCTGGATCAACGGTCATAATCGTGATTTTATCGACTAAATCAATATAAGGGAATATCGTTTCAATCGGTGTTTCAGGATTTAAGACAACTCCCGCTTTGAGACCTGCATCATGGATCTGATCAATCAAACGAAACGCCAAACCATCCAGCACCTCGGCATGTATGCAAATCCATTCACACTTCATATCCACTAATTGCTGCACCCAAAAACTTGGCTCCGTTACCATCAGGTGAACAGACATAGGTAAATCACTTATTTTCCGTACTTCCTCGATAAACCATGGGGATAAGGTAATATTCGGAACATAATGTCCATCCATAATATCAATATGATAAGAATCGACATGATCGTTTAAAAACGTAATCTGTTCCTTAAATTTATCCAAGTCCATCGTCATCAAGGATGGGGAGAATTCTACTTTTTTCATGACTCGATTGACTCTCCTTCTATTTAAAATATATTGTGTCCGGCCCATCGACTGCCCAGACATGCCAGGCTAGCCGTGTTCATTCCTATTTAATAAATCTTAATGTCATCTAAATCAATATCGTCCTCTTCTGCTTCAGTTTGCTCATCCATTTGTTCTGGTTCCTTATGCTTCTTGATTAAGGCCAAAGCTAGTCCTGTTACTATAATATTGACGACAAGTGCTGCTACGCCTGTCCATGGATTCGTCATCGTCGGTAACATCAATACCCCACCAAACGGTACGGTCGCATCTGCGCCTAATACCATGGATACGGCACCACCGGCAGCGCCACCAATAGCTACGGCCACTACACAGCGAATAATATCATTCATGACGATAGGGATAACACCTTCCACAATATTAATAACACCCATCGGCACTGCTGATTTTAATGTCTCTCTTTCCATCGTATTGTAAATGTTTTTCCCAAACAATTTCGCGATGAAATAGGCTAAACCAAAGGCAACTGGTGTTGCCGTATTGACGAGTTGTAATGCCGTAATTGGTCCGTTGATACCTTCTGCTTGCATGGTTAAAACAAAGGCAAATACCGTCTTATTAATCGGACCGCCAAAGTCCACACCACTTAATAAACCAACTACTCCACCAAATACTAATAAGGAAGAAGACCCTAAACTGTTTAATGCATCGGTTAATAGTGAAGTAAGGGCTGCAATAGGAGAACCAATAATGTAAACCATGATTAACCCACCAATAATGGAAGTGAAAAATGGAATAATTAATGTTGGCATTAAACCTTTCGCCCACTGAGGAATTTTCAAATATTTCAACACAGCTACGGCAAGATAACCTGAAATGAAACCACCTAAAATACCACCGATGAACCCAGCCTCAATAGCATTCGCTGTTAAACCAATAATAAAACCTGGAGCAATCCCTGGTTTTCCTGCAATCGAATAAGAAATACCTGTCGATATCACAACTGGTAATAAACCTAAACCAGCGCCACCCATGGTAGCCAATGCATCCCAAAAAGAAAACTCACCTTGGGTTAAGATATCTTGACTTTCACCGCCAAAGCCCATTCCAATCGCAATAAGAAAACCAGCACCACAGACAATTGGAATGAGATAGGAAATCGCCGTCAATAAATGACCCTTCAGGTTTAACTCTTTTAAAAATTTCATTATTTTTCCCTCCTCTAGACACGTTCTCGTTTATTTTGTTTCCTTATTTCTTTATTGAACAAAAGCCGCTTTTACCTCTTCTTCATTTTTCGACTGTAACAATTGCTCTACGACTTCATCATTGCCTAATTTTCTTGCAAACAAGGATAATAATTTCAAATGATTTTGCGCGCCCTCATTATCATTACCTACTGCAAAAAGGATAATGCCTTTTACGCCATTTCCATCTAGTGTTTCCCACGGGATTTCTTCGTCCATAACCCCGATGGCAACCCCAATTTTATTAACGAAATCACTTTTTCCATGAGGGATCGCAATGTAATTACCAATTCCAGTCTGTCCCTCTGCCTCACGGGCATAAATATCCTTCATAAAGCCATCGATCTCACTAATATAGCCATTTTGCAATAATAGTTCAGCTAACTCTGATAATGCCTCCTCTTTATTTTTTGCTTGCAAATCGGTTGTGATTGTTTCTAAATCTATAATGTTACTTATTTCCATGCTGTATCTCTCCCCTCGTTTTGCACGTTATTTATTCTGGTTGAGGACTTCTTCCGCTTTTTGAATCAATTTATTAGGTGATTTAACTGCTATTTCAGTTGGAACTTCAATAATGCGTTTGCCCTCAAAGCGTTCCCGATCCGATATTTTTACATCGATCGCCAAAATAACAATATCAGCTTCCTTGATTTGTTCTTCTGTTAAATCATTCTCTGTTCCAATCGTTCCTTGTGTTTCCATCGCAATCTCATGTCCCGCTTTTTTTGCGGCATTCTCCAATTTTTCCTGTGCAATGTATGTGTGGGCAATTCCTACGGTACACGCTGCTACTCCTACAATTTTCATAACTAATTCCTCCTAGATTTTTTTGATTTCTTGTTCAAATATTTCCTTTTTCTGTGCTTTCAACAATCGGTTCAAATACTCCTCATCTGCCAATGTTCTGGTAAATAGAGAAATCTGTTTCTTGATTTGCTCTGACTCATTTTCCTTTAATAAAATCACAATCAATAAGCGAATATCTTGCGCCTGATCATCCCATGACAGGATCGGATCGGCTAAACGGATAAAAATAATTTGACTTTGCTTGATTTGACTGCTTTCAATATGAGGCAGCATCACATGTTCCGCGATTAGGGTGCTGCCTGCCTGCTCTCTTTTATTCAGCCGTTGAACGATTTTATCTTGCTGAGAAGCGTCATTCGGGCTTACCATCTCAGAAATAAAGGCATGTACCTCTTCTTTTGTCGCTAATTCACAATGGAAATAAACGTGATAGGATAACTTACTGTCCATGATAAACCTCCTCTATCTTGCGCTGAAGTCTCTTCTGATCATCAACGGTAAACATCGCACTCACTAATAAAAAATGAATCGGCATTTGCTCTTCTATCTGAACCGTACTCAAAATCAACTCCACATCGGGATATTTCTCTTGAATCATCCGCATATTTCGGGTAGCAATCACATCAACAATTTCTAATTCGGGAAATTTTTTTGATATTTTTGCCCTGAGAAGCTCGGAAGTTCCTACCCCAGTTGTACACATAATCAATGTTTTGATCGGTCGTTGATGTTGGTTTGTTTCTATGATTTTTGCAAAATAGAGGGTGATAAAGCCATTTTCATCGTCGTTTATCACCGGCAAGTTGAATGTTTCACTTACCAATTTAGATACATTGGCTACACCCATAAATATATCTTCATACGTGATCTTAATTTGACTTAATAAGCTGTTTTTTATGCGAATTTTGTGCTCTAATCGATTTAGCATTGGTTTAATATGGGTAGCAAGATCCATAAAAATAGACTGGTTTTCTATATCGATTCCTAACTTACTACTCATTTCTTCAATATACACTTTCGTCACCTGGATCACTTCGGATGAAAAGGTATTTGACTTTGCAAAAGAACCCTGCATTCTGGATGAAACCAAATACTGATAAAGAAAATAAACCTCGATATCTGGTAATGAACTATGCAAATACTTTTCAATATTATTCACAACCACTTTTGCCACTTGATATAAAGCGAAGTCCCTTTTCATACTGATCATTTCTTCTTTAGAAATGGTATCAGTAAAGAGGTCTGCAGAGATTTTTCTTGAGCGACTTAACAGTATATAAAGATGGGAGAAAATGTTTACATTATATGGATAGGGAATCGTGATATCCAAGTCTTTTTCAATATGTCGTAATTGATCCAATATAAACAAGACATCATACTTATTAAAATTCAGCTCTTTATTGCTTTTCAAATCATCAATATCAATGATGTTGAATATTTCAATAATATCTTTAATCGCCTTCCTAATATTTATCTCTTCTCCTAAGATAGCTAGTGTGCGGTTTTTCCGCTCTAAAACCAGGTCATACTTTTTTAACTCTTCCCCCATGATCTGTTCATCGTTAAAAATAACCGAGTCTCCAACAAAATAGCTGCTAAATAAGTGATAGATATTGATCGGTTTAGGCGAAGACAGCAATAATTCCTCCATAATACGTTTCCGTCTTTCGTGAGGAGAAAAGCCGTTTTCTTTATCGAGCTTATGACTTTTTTGATAGTTAATAAATTTTTCGTAATCTAGCTTGTACCCTCTCCCTTTTTCCGATAAAATAAGTGGACTATCCTCGTATTCATCGTTTATTTTCTTGATTAAACGATATACTGTTTTTTGTGAAGCATGCAGTATCTCGGTTAGATCCTCAGAAGTTACGTAATCTTGATTTTTGGAAAGAAACAGTAACAGTTTTTGTTCACGATCTTGGGAACTCACAGCCACCCCTCCTTGTTATTTTTATTGTAACGCCAATTAGCGAAAACGTTTCACTGATATGTGACCGTTGCAGTGGTCATTTTTTTGTACTAGCTCATAAGAAAAACTGGGCAAAATTCGTCCGGTCCTTTACGAATAACTAAAAGTAGCCACTGAACTGCCGATAAGATGGATGATGTAAAGTAGTTTGCTTTCTTTAGTGGTGAGTTTGCCCGTTTTTTTTATGCTAGGCGAGCGCTCCGGGAATATGCTGCGCTTTCCGTGGGGCCGGCTTCAGCTAACTTGCAAAAGAAGAGCACTTTTACAAGTGGATCTTCAGCTCGTCCTGGTCCCACAGGAGTCTCCGCATATTCCCTCCGCTAGATTGGCGTACAACAATGGTTATCACTGCAAGGATGAAGCATTCTAGGTACCTAGACACTGTTGAGCCAAAAGGAGAAAATCGTCAGCTGATTCTTCGTCTACGTAATGGATCATGTGGTACAAATATAAAATCATAACGTAGGATCAAACCGTTCTCAGAAAAAGGTTATGCGGTTTGCTTATTGGCAGAAATATAGTGTCTAGAACACTTCATCTTCGCAGCCATTCGATTGTAGTGCTACTACCCAGCGGAGGAAATAGGTGGAGACTCCTGTAAGAAAGGCGGAAAGCGTCGGGCAAAAACGTAACAACTGGACCGAAGCGACCGAGATAAAGGAATCACGGTGAGGGACGAACCGATGATGACTTATCGTAGGGCGCTGTCGGGAAGTTGTCTAGTTTTTGACGCTTGTAGCCAGACAGAGAATAGCGCAGTGTGAAGACCCCGCAGGAAGCGATCTTTGCTGACGAGTTATCATGAACGAAACTAGCTCCTTACTTGTAATTTCGTAGGTTAATCTGGTTAGACTGACTACTAAAGAAACAAAACCAAATGAGAGCTACATTACGAAAGGAGCTAGTTATTATGAAGGATACCACTAAATACGTTGGATTAGACGTGCACAAGGGAAAAATTTCAGTTGCTATTGCAGAGGAAGGGCGAGAAAAACCAAGATATTGGGGAGTCGTCCCTCACAAGTATGAAAGCATTAGAAGGTTAGTAAAGAAATTAGGCGATCCTACATCCCTTCGAATTTGTTATGAAGCGGGGCCAACAGGCTACAAACTGCACAGATTCTTTCTTAGTCTTGGAATAGAATGTGATGTCATTGCTCCCTCTCTTATTCCCCAAAAGCCTGGTGAGAGAATCAAAACGGATAAAAGGGATGCTGTTAGACTCGCTCAACTATTTCGTGCCGGCGAATTAACATCTATTTATGTGCCGACCGAAGATGATGAAGCTCTTCGTGATTTAGTTCGGGCAAGGGAAGATGCAAAAGAAGATGAGTCAAGGGCAAAACATCGGTTAACCAAATTTCTGTTACGGCACCATATCTATCCTCCAGAAGGGGTAAGAACGTGGACCTATAAGTATCGGGAGTGGTTAAGTACTTTGACATTCGAACGGTCTGCTTCAAGCACTGTCTTTCAGGAATCTTTTCATCAATTACAGGAGATTGAACAGCGTGTAAAAAGGTATGAAGAAGAGATAAAAACACAAGCAACGGAAGGTGTACATGCCCAAAAAATTCAGGCACTACAGGCTTTGAGAGGGGTGGCTTTAATTACAGCTACAAGCCTCGTAGCTGAGATTGGATCATTCAAAAGATTTGTTCACCCCAAACACTTCATGGCTTATGTTGGATTAATTCCAAGTGAGGATTCAAGTGGTGACAGAAGAAATCAAGGGAATGTTACCAAAACAGGAAATCGACATGTGCGTCGTCTATTAATAGAATCCGCTTGGAGTTATCGTTATCAACCGGCCGTAAAAGGGCAGCTGAAGAAAAGGCAAGAAGGTCAGAGTGCCAGTGTTCAAGCAATATCTTGGAAAGCACAAAACCGGTTACACAAAAAATATTATCGATTATTATCCAGAGGAAAAGAAAGTGGTAAAGCGATTACCGCAGTAGCGAGGGAATTAGCAGGTTTTATATGGGCAATTACGCAAGAAATGGAGGATGTTCCTACGTCTAATCTCTAATAAATGATAGAAGCCAGCATACACGTTTTATGAATAAAAATAGAAGAATGAGAATAGGGCCCGAAGGCAAAGAAAAAAACCGGAAAGGAAAACCCACGTGCCTCCTCTGTGCCATTTCTGTATAGAATAACGCACGTCACGAGTTAGTGGAAAAGTCCTTTATACGGAAAGATAAAATGTGAAAACCCACGAATATCAGAATGCAAACCGCAGTAGAGATTTTTGCCTTCGTGCCGTGTTCTTATCCATCTATTCCAAAAATGATGAAGGAGGTAAGATGATTCCTTCTTTAACTAAAAAGAGGTGAGAAGTGATCGCTAAGTTAAAGAAGAAGCTAGTCTAGCCAGTAGGCTGCACATATAACACCCAGAAAGTAAAGAAGCCAAAAATCGCTTCTCTTCTTAAAGTTTGTCAAAAATAGATTAAAACTTAGTGCAGAGTGGGAGGCTTGACAGTTTCGTTCATATCAGGAGGCTAAAGCCTTGTCTCGCGGAAAGCGGAACCTATTTCCGGAGCGCTGTCTAGCACTGACAAACAATCAACTTTACTACATGGAATAAATGGTTTGGCTACTTAACATCATCTATCTTATCGGTACCACCATTCGTTCAAGATCAAAATCGGTCCACATCCTATCATACTCAGAATTCTATACTTTTTTATTTTTAAAAAATGACACACAAAAACACTTATAAACAGCGTATACCCAATATACGTTGTTTATAAGTGTTGAAATTTGGATGCTTTTATCTACTTTCGCTTATACATCATTAAACCTGCCATCAGAAAAGGTACACCGGACAGATCGAAAACTATATTCTTATAGCCCATTGCTAAGATAAACATACACCAGGCCGATTGGGGGTTTTTCCTGATTACAAAATAGGCGATGATCTCCAGAATAATAAAAACGGCCGTTGGTATAAGGTACAATAAGCAAGCCACAATAGCGGCAAAAACAATATAGTTAAATGGGACGCCAGAATAAATCATCGACTGTAACCAATCTATAAAAGAGAAAGACGTCATCGTACCATTCGTCACATTCGGATTAAGAATGGTGTACCCATCAAATTGAGCCAGGATTTTTTGGAATAGGATGAATATAGCGATCCATTGGACCATATTCAAAACAATCCCCAGCAAGGTGAGGCGGTTAACGGTTTTGCTCATACAGATATGCTCCTTCGTTAGTGATGGCCATCGTTTGTTCACTGAAAAATAATAACATATTTTCCCGTGTTTTTAATATCTATTTGTTTAAATCTAATGTCGACTTCATCTTTTTTGTTTACATTTATAACCTAATCTATGAGAGAGGCATTCATTCCAATTATATCATTTGGACCAACAAAGGGTGCTATCCTCTCGGATCTGCACCCTTTGTTTATATCAACCTTCCCTTTCCGTATCAATAAGAAAAGTAACACCAAATTTATCTGTTAAGCTCCCATAAGCAGCACTAAATGAAGTTTCTTGGAAAGGCATCTTCACTTTACCTTCCTTTTCTAAAGCTTCGAAAAATCTTCTAGACTGTGAGACATCCTTTGTTGAAATACAAATCGTGACTTGATTGCCCTGTACAACAGGCAACGTACTTGGGCTATCGGAAATCATCAGCTCCGAAGCACCAATTCTCAACTTCGCATGTGCCACTAGATGTTTCAATTCGTCAGAGGGAAGATCTGGTACTTCCTCGTATGATATGTTCGTGACAACTTGGGCCTCTAAGGCTTCTTCATAAAACTGAATGGCTTCTTGCGCATTGCCATCCATCATGAGATAAGGGATAACTTTTGCTGTCATTCTTTTTCCTCCTTTATGTTGGACTTCTTTTATATTATCATGGTTATCCCTGTAGTATTTCTTCTCAATTGCTGTCTTTTTGACTACCTTTTTTCGCCCATATCATGTACAACAAACCGGACAAATAACGCTCTTCTCTAATCAATTTCAGTTCCGATTGCTTTATCATAGCCGAAATATTTCTGTTCTGATGACACCCCACAACCCTTACGGCCAATGGATCAATCATTTTTTGCATCCCTGCCCAAAACTTGTTGGTACAAATGCCATGTTCCAACAGCAGTATTTTTCCTTCTGGCTTACACCACTTTTGAAAACTGTTGAGCACATCGACAGGCTTTTGATAGGCGCACAAGCTAGTAGAAGATATAATCGTGTCAAAGCTATTCTCATCAAATACCATGGTTTCGACATCTTTTTGGAGCAAAGTCGTTGAAAAAGGATAATCTTTTGCGGCACGCTCTGCCTTTTTCAACATTTCTTGACTAAAATCTAACCCAATTAATTCAATATCACTACGGTAACAGGGAAAATTAAGTCCTGAACCAATAGCAACCTCTAACACCTTCCCTCTTGCTTCTGGAAAAATTCGTTGACGAAACTTATATAATGGATCACTGTCTCGTCGCTTATCGTACTTTGCTGCCTGCTTATCAAATTTTTTTATTAATGATGGACGATTCATATCATCCCTCGCTTTCCTGTCACTTCGGAGTTTTTATTTAAGGACAGCGATCTAATGGAATCATTTTTTAAAATAACCCTTTATAATTTCCATCATTTCTCTGACTGCTATAGAGGGGTATACTCGTACAAAACATTAAAGAAAACAGTCTTATCATTTACAGATCATTGTTCATCTATGTCAACCATTGACATAAGATGGTTTTCAATAATGCTTCGGATATAGGACGGGCTATAGCGCTCTGGATGAAACAAGGCGTGGATAGCTAACCCATCGATCACACTATACAATTTCTCTAATTCCATATCTCTTGAAACCTCTTGTCTCAATAAATCATTCTCTTCTAGCATCGTTAAAGCTAGTTCAATAACTTTGATAACATCATCGTAACTAAGGTCAAACCCCTCCTCTTTCCGACAATGTGTAATAAAAGCAAACCAAACTTCCATTTCCTTTCTTGAAATTTCACTATAAGGGGTTATCTCCATAAGCAGTTGAACCACCTTCTCTAAAACAGGAATATCCTTCTCCCATATTATTTTCAGCCGGCTCTCCACCTTATCCTTTAATAAATCCATCGCAAAAGTAAGCAATTCTTTGCGTGTAGGAAAATAATACCTAAGAGCAGATTGAGAGATCCCCGTTTCTTCTGCTATTCTTCGTGTCGTCGCCTGTTCAATTCCCTTTTGAGAGATAATGTCCCATGTAGATTTTGCTATCAATTCCCGACGTTTGTGATGATCAACTATTTTTGGCATAGGACGATTATAACAGAGAAATAAGAAAAAATAAATTTTATCACTCGCGTGAGCAGAAAAAGGTTGCGCACTACTAAACGCTATGATAAAATCTTTTTTTAACTCAGTTGAACTAAAAAGATCGAATATAGAACCTATTTAGAAAAGCAAAAGGAGTATATGCCATGAAGCAGCAAAAGAATCGGATAAGGTTATTAGATGTATTAAGAGGTTTTGCTATTATTGGCACTTTAGGAACGAATATTTGGTTATTTGCTCAACCTGGAAATATTATGGGTGTTTTTTCAAATGAGAATTGGTGGGAAAGCTTCGCCTCTTTCCTAACAGCTTTCCTATCCGTATTTGTTAATGGCAAGTTTTTAAGCTTATTGACCATCCTGTTTGGGATTGGTCTGGAATTAAAATACCGTAAAGCTATGAGAGAAGGCCTGCCGTGGATTCGTATGTATCTTTGGACGATGCTTTTATTACTTTTAGATGGGTTATTACATTTTATTTTCGTATTTGAATACGACATATTAATGAGTTATGCCCTAACAGGAATGATCGTTGCATTCATCATTCGCTACCGTGAAGAGATAATCAAGCGATCAATGATCGTATCAGCAATGATTCATTTTACGGGAATCATACTAGTTTCTATCGGATGGGTCTTCTTAATAAAAGACGAAGTATTTCTATCTGAAATGGCCAGAATGTCTCATGAAACAACACAATTATACGCTAACCAAAGTTATTGTCAGCAAATACAATTTAGAATGAATGACTTTTGGGGGTTGAGAATAGAAGCGATTCTGATCATCTTTATGAATATAACCTTATATATTTTAGGCATTCGTCTTTTTCGTGCCGGCGCTTTTTCAAATAATGACAAGGCACAACGCATTAGAAAAAAATTAATGATATACGGTCTCGGGATAGGAATACCATTAAATTTACTGACATTAGTTCCTGGCGGATTTTTCGATATTGCATCTCGTTATGTATTTGCCCCGATTTTGGCATTAGGCTATATTGGCTTATTCGCTTGGGTACTGCAAAAAGCATGGGCTCCTTGGCTAATCAAGCGATTTGAATCCATCGGAAAAACGGCATTAAGTTGTTATATCTTACAAAACATCCTGACATCTATTATCTTTTACGGCTGGGGACTCAGTGTGGCTCCCTTGTCTTCTGCTTATGTTGTCATACTACTTTGGATCCTCCTAACCATAGTGATGATGGGCGCTGCAGAATTTTTTGTAAAGTATATAGGCACTGGACCGCTTGAGTACTTGTGGAGGAAGTTATCCTACTCACCATTTAAAAAATAAGAAAGAGGAGCAAATGTCATCGTGTGATTTCATGATGCTCTTCCTCCATCATCTCTTTAAAAAAAGCACGAATCCGATGATCACCATAACTTGGTGCCGTCAAATCATGGGTCATCACATTAAAAAAGAAACGGAATAAACCATAATTGTGATTGCCAGACCACTTCAACAGCTTGGAAATCAGGTTAAAAAGGGCCGTTGGAATACGTGTCATACGCTTCCTTTTGTTCAGCAAATCAAAAGCGAGCTGAGCCATTTGCTGATAACTAAAGGTCTCAGGTCCACCGACATCAAGGGTTTGATTTGATTTAGCAAAAGATCGGATACAGTATTGGGCTAAATCTTCCCCATGGATTGGATTCATCCTTGCTCTTCCATCCCCAATCAAGAACACTCTGCCATTTTGCGCCATCCCCAACAATGAAGCTATATCTGAAAAATAGCCAGTCGGTCTAATGATCATATGATCGATACTTGACGCTGTTAAAACCTCCACGAATTTTTCTTTCGCTTCAATTAAAGGTCCCGGTTCCTTCCAATCATCCGTACGATACACGTGTACATAGATAAATTTGGCAGCATGACTGCGCTCTGCCTCTTTCAACAAATTCAGATTCCCTTGGTAATCCACATCATGAAAAGTAAGGCCATTTCTCTCTCTTGTCATGCCAACGGTTGAAAAAACATAATCCATATGGTCACATATATTGGTTAATGTTTCCGGCTTGGTGATATCGCCGATGACTACTTCATCTACCTCTTCGGCAATTGAAGGAGCAAAAGCATTCCCGACTTGGTTCAACTTGTCCGGATCTCTCACTAATACCTTGGTATAAAACCCTTGTTTCTTCAGCTCTTTTACCACATATCTTCCTAAATACCCTGTAGCCCCAGCAACTAACACATGTTTCATACTGCCTCTCCTCCTGTATTTTGAAAAATATGTCCTTTTCAGTGTGTTTTTCTTTCTTAATGTTATCACATTCGCTGTGGATCGCTATTCCGAATCCTTCAGCCAACCTTTCAGCCTGTGAACAGCAGCAGTGTCCAAGTATGACTCCTTGTATCTCAAGAAAATAATACAAACACACCAACGATAACGACAATGATACCCCCTGCGCGATTCATCCATATGGCCAAATCACTAGGTTCCGCCTCTTTCAACTTCCAGCCAATTTCTAAATACCACATAACATAAGGAAATATCGCCCCAATCACACCTACTATAATAAGGATTATACCTGCTAGATTGATGGAGGCACCTTCAGAAGGATCTCCATGTATTTTTTCATATCTATTAACAGTCTCTCCAGCTAAATGTATCTCTTCTTCTGATAAAGAATGAGACCAAAACCCTGGTCCGCCTCCTTCCGTGTGGTCCTCAGAATTGGAATGACCATTTTCAAATTCGACTTCGTATTTATAACCATCAGATAACTTCGTAAGAATAACCTGTACCGTTTCTCCACTGTCAAAAGTAATCGTATCTGTAGAATCAGCCATTAAACAAGTGGTTACAAAAAAACTAGAACATAAAACAACAACCACCTGGATGATAAACTTCACGCTATCCCTCCCATCCGCTAGATAAGATTTTACTGACTTTTTGAACAATTCCTCATTTCTTGACATCGACTCCATAATAACATATTTTTATCTTAGAGGATGAGGTTTTATGAATAACAAGGTACAACTATTTTGGGATGATTTTTGCGCAGTCACTCACCAAGAAGGGCTTGAATTTACCGGTGCCTTTTCATTCGGTACTTCTGCTGATTGGCTAGCGGATTTAGTTATGGAAGGAAAGAAAATAGCGACATCTTCCGGTTTTGTGTTTTATGAATTAGAAAAAGAAGTCTTGCCTAAACCTGATGAATATTACATCATTTTAGATGGACAGGAAGAACCAGCAGCTATTATTCAAATCCAATCCGTTGAAGTAGTTCCTATGAATGAAGTATCCGAGGAATTTGCTCTAGCAGAGGGCGAAGGGGATTATTCGTATTGGTGGCAAGCACATGAAACATTTTTCACTGCATCATTAGCGGCATACAATATGGAATTTTCACCTGACATGTTAGTGGTGTGTGAACGGTTTAAGAAAGTGTATCCTAATGAAAAAGGAACACCACTTAATCAATAACGACAAAAGGAGAGATTATCATTGAGTAATGTTTTAATTTTAGGAGCAAACGGTCAAATTGCCCGAGAAGCCATTAATTTATTTCTTGACACAACGGAGGCAAATTTAACGCTTTTCCTTCGCAATGCAAGCAGACTAAACATCAGCAATCCAGATCGAGAACACGTCATTGAAGGAGACGTAACAGACATTGAAAAATTGAAAGAAGCGATGGTAGGTCAAGATGTAATCTACGCAAATCTAGGTGGTTCAGATTTTGTACAACAAGCTGAAAGCATTGTGGAAGCGATGCATGCAGCCAATAAGAAGCGAATTATTTTCATTAGCAGTCTGGGCATTTACGATGAAGTACCCGGAAAATTCGGTGAGTGGCATAAGAACACACTGGGAGAAATATTAGTAATAGATCGAAAAGCCGCGGACGTTATAGAAGCCTCTGATTTGGATTATACGATTTTAAGACCAGCTTGGCTAACGAATAACGATGAAATCGACTATGAAACCACCCAAAAAGAAGAAGTTTTTAAAGGAACTGAGGTTTCACGCAAGAGTGTCGCTGCCTTAGTTGTCAAACTAGCTGAATCACCGGAAATGGAAATCCACCGTAGTTTGGGTGTCAATAAGCCCAACACGGAGGGAGATAAGCCTGCTTTTGTCAAATAAGTGTACAAACCTTATTTCTAGAAGTGAACATTCCACTGCAAATAAAATGAACGCATCGAACAATTGGTTCGATGCGTTTTATGATACTTAAAAATACTTGTTGAACACTTCTGTCGCAACACGAATTCTCCATCACTGCTTTATTTCTCTTTTACAGAATAGCGAATCCATAATGTATCGTGTTCCAATTCCTTAACGGATTCAAGTTGAAAAGCTGTTTCTTTAATGTTGGAATAGGGTTCTTTTGCGGCAAAGAATCGGTGACCAGCTGGATCAGCATTCGCGATAGGAGCCAAAATGACACTGATTTCATCCGCCAATCCGTTTTGAACGAAGGACCAGTTCATGGTTCCGCCTCCGCCCACCATCATTCGTTCGACATGGAAGAGATTATAGAATTTATCCAACATCACTTCATAATCAATTTGTTCTTGGCCCGCAATAATATAGGAGATTTCTTTTCTTCTGAGAAAATCTTTATAAGCATTGGAGGCTTGCTCCGTTAAGACTTCTACAATATGAGAAGAGATACTACCGTAACCAAAAGTGTTTTCTTCAAAGCCTAATTCTCCACGTGGATCGATAGAAAAATAATACATAGCAGCATCCGTATTCGCTATATAATCACCCTCCGGTACAGGAGCTGCTTTCTCGTCTAGCTCTGGTTCTTTGTAGTGAGTAATATTATCTTGTGTCGTCGTTTTACCGTTCAGATAACCTTGTATGCCAAACTGTTGTTTTTCAGGATCTAAAGAAAGTTCTTGATATTGTCGACTTGCTTCTTCAAATTCCCGCAAATTCATTATATCCAAGTTACCGTCTATCGATGTATGTGTGTGTATAATAACATAAGGTTTATTCATGTTCATCCTCCTCTTTCTTAATGCATTGCAGTTTATGGTCTAATTTCTTCTTATGCTCCCAGCATTTCTTTTCCATACCTCCCATTTAAACCCCCTTTCCCATATTTCTCCCCAGTATATAAGTTAGAGTTGACTTTAAGGCAACCTTTTACTTCAACATTTAGATTACCATTCATTTTTTTAAAAAAATCAATCGATTGTCTAAATATTTCACACAGAAAGGCACTCCCTCTTATTCTGTTCCAACCTCCTATATTTCAACAAAATTATCTAAAATAGTTAAACCGGCTTATTTCTTCAAAAGCTTGAAGTAAATCATCATAAGAGTATGTAAAGTCACTATCTATCCATTTCATCAGAATATTCCACATTCCACCAGCATTAAAAGCTAAAGCAAATTCCATGTTTTCTTCGCTTATAGAATAGGTGAATTTGTCTTTAGTCATGCGATGAATAGAAGGCAAATGTTTATTAAACGTTTTCAAAAGCAAACTGTCTACATCATTTTTCCGAATCATGGTGATAAAGTCGATATGCTCTATCCAAAATGCAATAAAGATTTTCGCTACTTTCCCCATGTCCATATTTTCTCCAGGCCTACCTTCCCTTTACTAGATACCAGTTTCACTTCATGAAAAAAAGGCGCTAATTCCGTTTTAACTTGTTCTAAAATAACTTCATCAGTAATTGGTATATACATAAGCCCGTTTATTTGATTTTTTGTCATACGCAAGAAAAAATGGGTGACGATTGTTTCTTTTGGTTCATTACATAGGGTTAGTTTGTTTATCGAAAAATCAAGCCCAAAATAATTCCCATTTTTTTCACCCTTAATCTTCGGCACTTCTTGTAACCATTGCATACAAAATCTCCTTATCTTTTTTAATTTGTCCATTCATTTTAAAAGTAGTTTGTAAATCGTTATCAATTGGTTGAAATAGCGCTAATCCTTTTGCGTTTTGTAACAACAAGATAAACTGTTAACAGGATACAAACTAATAATAACAAGTGAAACATCGTATGGAGTGTATTCGGTACGATTCCGTTTATAACCGGTAAAAAAGCATGGGTATTGCCAAACATCGCGGTATATCCTTCTACTTTTTCCTCTGCACCAATACCAAATAAATACGGAATCCACCACGACATAACCGCTCCTAGCAAGATACATGAGGGATGAACGATCAGCCAAATTCTCGCCCAAATAGGATATTTTTTCCCTGCAAAAAAGAGGAGGCCTGCCATTAAAAGCACAATTTGAACAACACCAATCAGGGTAACGATTAATATTTCATTCATGGATCGCTCCGAAGTAATAGCTGCCACATCATTTAACCGCCCTAAAGGCACCAAGTCCTGAACAATCATAAATAACAATATTGCGGTATATCCTCCAATCAGCAATTTCTCTGCAAAAAGCAATTCCTTTTGCATGCAACTCCTCCCATTCTCTTACTGCAATTAGTTGGTCTCCAACACCTTATAGCTATCATATCGTATGCGTGACTAATTAATAATGGACTTCAGCAGTATTGTAGGCTAGGCCTTGAGGCTTATTTAGTAAGATATGGAAGGCATGTGGTATTATACGAGTATCAAATACCCCATACCATAACAAGATATTTCAAATCGGCTACAAAACCTAGATAATTGCAGGAAATATTAAAAATCTATAACTTTCCTTAACACACCATTCTATTCCTGCCCTCTCTTCTCCACAAATAACAAGATAAATGTGGCGACAGGGCCTAATACAAGAGATAATAAAAACCAGTTTAATCCTGTCCTGTTTTTCCCTTGTGCAAGTGCCGCATTGATCAGCGACAGAGTGCCCCAGCCCACAAAAAATTGATTATCCATTAATGTTCCTCCTCCTTCAGCAGATACATAACCTATTGATCTTCTGCAGTCACTAACTCTCTTTCATACAAAACATGCCTTCGGATTAATAAGCATGAGGACAACGGCGGTTACTGCATAAAAAATCGCATTATACATCATGATATCAATCACGGCCCAATTTATGATACCAGCAAAGAAATTAAACAACTGATGGATCATAATGGGGACCATTAAATTCTGATTTAAGTTATAGAAGGCGGTCATGACGATCTTAGTCGCTATAATCGCCACCATAAAACATAGAATATATTGAATCAACTCCACACCCATAAATCCGGTAGTAAACCAGATAGGCAGATGCCACATTCCCCACCAGAATCCTATGATGATGGATGCCATTAAGGACGAATATTTCTTTTGAAGCTCGATTTGGGCAAAGCCTCTCCAGCCTAGTTCTTCTCCTAGTGGTCCTGCCAGAAGGTTTGTCATAAAGAAATAAAACAACATTCCCCCTGAAGAAATAGTAAAAACAGAGTGGGCTTCACTATCCCTAGATACCAGCAGTAAAACCATCAAGCATAGAATAATTTGAATCACTATGGCTATAACAATCACAGAGAATTTGATTTTATGTTTAAATTTAGCTCTCGATAGAAATTTACGGTGATCACATCATATATATCGAAATGACTGTATTTTCTATAGCCATTTTCCTCCTCCTGCTTCAGATTTACTAATTCCTTTTCTTCGTAAAACTTCAATGTATCTCGAGATACACCTAAAAATGTAGTGACTTGCCAATGGTATACATGGTATCCTCCTCGCGTCACTGCTTGCTTTTGTAGCCTTCATTTCTCTTTTAGGCTAGCTCCCTCAGTTTTTTACGATAGGCAAAGTAAGGCATGCTGGTAAACACTAGAGGAATAAGCGTCATTCCAAAAATAACAGCTAATATCACACTAATAAAATGAAGTAGCGCAAAATATTCTGCCAAGGCAAGTAGTAACACACTTCCCAGGACAATGGTAAAAAAATGCACGGCATACTTGCCACAAAATCGTTTATCCTGTTCAAAACGTTCACGCAAACTATCCTTATCTGAGTAAATTGGTTTTGTACCTGAAGGCGCGGAGAAATAATGGATATCCCCCATGGAATAAAGATGAGTCCAGCCTGCCTCTTTGAAAATCAAAAAGTAGTCTTCATCCGCATCTTGCTGCGTATCAACCGAATAGATAAGGTCTTGAGGTTCCCCTTTTCTCAAGCGGTACCCTAAAAACTGATTCCCTGTTAAAATCCATCCTTGCTTCGCATAATCACTCAATCGTTCCATATCTTTTTCTTCGCCAAAGGCCAATCCTTCACTTGGCATATATTTATATTTTGTCATGTCTTTACGCTCCCTTGTTAGCTTGCTGTATATTCGTTCCTTCTAACGGCTTACTCCGGCTTATAAGCAGGATCAAACGAAGAAGTCGCAGGAGTATCCATTTTGTATTCACGCTTTTTCTCTTTCCTTTGACTTAAAACCTCTTCACCGTGTGCTACCATCTGGCGCCTATGCTCGATCGCTTTTTCCAGTAAGGCAACACCTGATTCTGTCGCTATATATGTCTTGCGCTGGGGAGTGGAATCCTCTGATTGCACAATCAATCTTGCTTTTTCGAGTTTCTTTAGTGTGGTATACATCGAAGCTGGGCCTACAGTAAATTGATTATCTGTTAATGTTTCAATATTCTTCATAATCAGATAGCCATGCTTCGCTTCCAACACAGATAATAAAATGTAAAAGGCTGTATCCGTTAATTCACCTGATTCCAAAGCATCTGAACGAGCCATGTCTTTCCTCCTTCGCTATATCATTTATTGATACATAAGGCAAGTAGCTTTTCTAACATTGTCAGTTAACTATAAAAATAACCACCGCTAGCTTTATTAAGCCTAGCAGTGGTTCCTTTTGTTCATTATAAATTTTGTGTTGTGATCTTTGAAAAGGTTATTGCACTGGCGTTAATCATGACGAATAATCTAACTAATGACATTACACTTCTATTTTTCTATAAAAAATAGAAGTGTAAAGTAATTTATTTTTATGTATAAATATGGTATAGCTAAAACTATTAAAGCAAATTGTGGTATTCTCTTCTTCCGTCAACTATGGCATAAATAATAATGGTCTGTTCTGTATCATTAATCTTATAAAAGACAAGAGGCCGCTCTACAATTACTACTCTATACCCATGCTTTTTTAAAACCGAATACCTCGGCTCACTACCCGACTTAGGAAATTTTCGAAGGCAATGAATAGCGCCTTCGATTTTATCCAAATATGCTAGTGCGATATCTTCATTTCCAGAATCATCAGCAATATAAAAGATAATATCACGGAGTTGATCTTCTGCCTTATCCGTTCTTAGTATTTTATACTCCATTTGTTTTCCTTTCCAATAAAGATGTACGAAGATCATCAAATGAATGCTGCATTGGTGCTACACGTTCATTTTTCACATCTTCTTCAGCATCTGCAAGTGTTCGAAGTAGTTCTAACTCCGCTTTCATTTGATAATAATCCTGCAAACCTAGAACTGCTGTATCACCTCTTCCTTTTACGATCATAATTACGGCATTTCTAGAATTTTTGCAATAATTAGATATCTTATTATAATGATTTCGAAGATCTGCTGACGGCCTAATATCTTCACCCATGGTATCACCTCTTCTCAAAGTGTTAATCATATGATAATATGACTAGGAAGTGCAATAAGCATGAACAACTATCTCTATGACCAGCAGACTTCCTTGATCTCATAGTCTTCCGAGGAATCTGCCTCCCCTGTTAAACACGCAAAACAGCTTTGGTAGGCAACCGCACTACCAATCGCCCAGATTTCCTGACCACATCTCCTGCATTTTTCTCCGTTTTTCTTATCTTGAACTGCCTGTTTCAAGCTTTTTCTTAATTGTTTTGGATCTGTATCAGGATTTCCTTTGCAATGTTTTTTTACATAATCTTCTATCGACATTGGTTGCATTACTGTTGCTCCCCTCTCCATGTTCCGCTTTATTTTATCGCAATTCTTTAATGATGAAAAATATTTCTTATGCAAGAACAGCCTCCGTTAAATCAGCCCTGAAATGTATATGGAGAAGACGCTTCAAGTATACTTTCTACCCCATCAGGATGGTAAGGCATGAACTTATTTGCGGTTTGCACATCCACCCATCGGATCTCCGATATTTCCTCTTCATCTTGAATCAAAGGAGTTCCATCTATTATTTTGGCTGTAAACGTAAAAAAGATGGCATGATGGCCCTTTTCTATAAAAACAGCTTCATTCACTGCAGCAATTTTCTCAACTCGCACGGTTAAACCTGTCTCCTCTTTTACTTCTCGAATAACCGCTTGCCTTGATGTTTTTGCAACAAATTATCACGAAGATTTTTTCTCCTAAGATCTGATAAAGAAAAACCTTGTGTGTCAAGGGTCTCCGTTATGTCCTTGTAATAATTATTCAAGAATGCAGGATATAAAGATGCTTATTGCACATATTAAAAGAAAAATCCAAGAATGATGAAAAATTCTGCTATCGAATGTTGTATTGAACGTGAATTATGGTATAATGATATTGAGGTGAGTCGCATGATTCAACAAAGATTAAAAAGTGTATTTGAAGTTAATAACGGCATCTTAACTACGCAGATGGCAAAAGATTATGGCATCAATGATTCCACTCTTAGAAAAGCAATTGAGCGAAAAGATATCCAAAAGCATTCAAGAGGTATTTATTTGTTGGACAACGTTTATTTTGATGATTTGTACATTCTCCAATTGCAATACCCTGGAGCTGTATACTCACATGAAACAGCTGTTATGTTGCATACATTGTCTTCTTATTCACCATTTGTGTATCATGTGTCCTTTTTAAGAGGTTACCATTTAACCACTGCGGAAGAGCAACATATCAAACCCTACTACGTTTCAAAAAAAGAATGGAACGATGAATATGTTGAACTAATGGATAGTTGGGATTCCAACCCATTAAGAGTAACAAATTTAGAAAAAACAGTTGTGGATATGCTGCGACATAAAAAGCCGATGCCAGGTATTATTGATGAAATGATTAACGATTATATTACTAGAAATGATAAGAATTTGGAAAAGTTGATTGATTACGGCGTTCGTTTTAATGTTTTAAATATTATAAGAGAGAGGATTTTGCCGTTTGTTAAGCCAACAAAAAATGAAAAATTTAATAAGGCAAAAATCTAAAGAATCAAAACTGCCTGTACAACAGTTATATGGATTATATGCAATGGATCGATTAATTCTGAAATTGAGCAAGTCTTCCTACGCTGATCATTTAATTGTTAAAGGTGGTTTTCTTTTAACTACAGATCTTGGTATTTGCATGAGAGCAACTAGGGATTTAGATTTTACACTTAGGGATGCTATCCTTTCCAAAGATACATTGAACGAATTAATTGATGTGATTAATTTTACAGAAGACAATAGTAATGAATATTTTAAAGTTAGTAGTATGAGTGAAACAAGAGAAGACTTTGAGTATAATGGATATAATTTAAAGATTGATTATTACAATGGAAGTACAAAGATCCCAATAAATATCGATCTTACAACAGGGGAGGATTTAATTGGTGTAACTGATAAGAAAAACTTTAAATCAATTTTTTCTGATGAAGAGTACATCTTAAGTAGTTATTCTCCAGAACAAATAATTATTGATAAATTCTATACTTTATTAGCTTATGGTGAACTTGATGATACCAACTCCAGGATGAAAGATTACTATGATTTATATATGTTAACAAAAAGGAATGATGAGATCGATTCAGGAAAGGTTTTATCTGGACTTAACAAAACGATGAAGCAGCGTAAAACCTTCATTGAAATCGGAAATTATGATGAGATTATTGACTATTTAAGAGAGTCGAATAATCAAAAAGCATTATGGGCAACTTTTGTCGAGAGTAATCCTTATATTGAAAGCATTAGTTTTGCTGAAGTGATGAATCAAATTGAATGGTTCTCAAATAAGCTTGAGCACACTTATCAAAAAGGGATTATTCATAAAAAGAATAACGATCCTGAAAGACATGGATTTTAAGACTTTTGCTTCTAAGCACTTTTACTATTACGTAATTAACTTTTAATGATAGAAAACTGGATCTATGTCAAGAAATTGGACACTAGAAATGGTGAATTTCTTCAAATTCCTACCGCACTCCGTTTGCTTCCCTCTGTGTTAAAAGAAGGGGAAGTTCGCCCCTTCCTTTAACACAGAGGCTAATTACGCTTTTCTATGAAGCTATTTTACGTAGATACATTTTTTCATACGCCATTGGTGACATATATCCAATGGTGGAGTGAATTCGCTTGGAATTATAAAATGTCATGATGTAAGAAAAGATACTACGCTTTGCTTCTTCTCGGCTTTGATAATCTTCATGAAAGATTAATTCCTTCTTGATCACGCTATGAAACGACTCGATACATGCATTATCGTAACAGTTGCCTTTCCGGCTCATGCTTGTGGTGATATGATGTTTTCTTAAAAGCGCTTGATACTCTTTAGCCGCATATTGGCTACCTCTATCGGAATGGTGAATTAATCCTTTTTGCGGCGTTTGCTGATTAATGGCTCGTCTTAAAGCGGTGAGTGTTAATTCTTTGGTCATTCGATGACTCATGGCCCAACCAATAATCCTTCTGGAAAACAAATCCATGATGGTCGCTAAGTACAACCATCCCTCTCTGGTCCAAATGTACGTGATATCGCTTACCCATACTTGTCCTGGTTTATCTGCCCGGAAATCTTGATTTAATAAATTCGGATAGACAGGATGCGAATGTTTGGAGTTCGTTGTCGCCTTATATTTCTTCATTGTTTTCGAACGTAAACCATTTTCCTTCATGATACGAGACACTGTTTTTGGAGAAACAGGTACCCCTTCATTGCGTAAAACCTGTGTGATTTTAGGACTGCCATATCTTTTTTTGGATGCGATAAATATGCGTTTGATTTGAGCTGTTAGCTTTTGTTTACGTTTAGATTGATCGCTGACAGGGCGATCTCTCCACTCATAATAGCCACTCTTAGAAACACCTAATACTTGGCACATCTTCTCTACACGAAATTCGTGGTGGTGTTCTTGAATAAATCCATAGATTACTTCGGCTTTTTTGCGAAGATGCCCATAGCCTTTTTTAAAATAGCTACCTCCTCTTCCAAATCACGAATCCGTTTATCTTTTTCATACCCAGCTTGATCTTTGGGACTGCGATTACCGCTTCCTACAAAGCTATTCTCTTGGTCCTCCTTGTACCTAGCTACCCATTTTTGCAGCGTCTGGGGAACTAAGTCTAATTCTCTTGCCACTTCGGCTGCTTTCCTTCCATCTTCCACTACTAATTTTACTGCATATACTTTAAATTCTTTATCATATCGTTTTGCCATGTTAGACACTCCTAGAGATTATTATATTTAGTATAAAAATCCCCATTTGGTATGTCCAATTATTAGACTATCATCAAACCACATAAAAAACCTTCTATATCAAAAATAGAGAGTTTTTTCTAGCCGAAGACGACCGTTTAATTTTTTATAACGCTTAAATATCTTTAATCAATAAAAAGGGGTTACTTGTACCCCTGCTTATACAAGAACAGCCTCCGTTAAATCAGCCCTGAAATGTATATGGAGAAGACGCTTCAAGTAAACTTTCTACCCCATCAGGATGGTAAGGCATGAACTTATTTGCGGTTTGCACATCCACCCATCGGATTTCCGATATTTCCTCTTCATCTTGAATCAAAGGAATTCCATCTATTATTTTTGCTGTAAACGTAAAAAAGATGGCATGATGGCCTTTTTCCATAAACACAGCTTCATTCACTGCAGCAATTTTCTCAACTCGCACGGTTAAACCGGTCTCCTCTTTTACTTCTCGAATAGCTGCCTGCTCTAATGTCTCTCCCTGTTCGACTGCCCCGCCGGGAAGAGACCAGTCTCCACCATGATTATAAACCATTAGAATCTCATTCCCTTTACAGATTTTCCGAACGGGAAAGCCCACTACGGTGCGACAGCACCCCCTTTAGGGGTGGGATGAGAGTGAGGTCAGATACGGAGTGCCACTAAAAACCATAAGGTTTTGTGGTGCTTCAAGTATCTGAAAATTTCACTCTATATTTATGGTATATCCGTTGTAGTTTGTAAACGAAACTGATACAATGTGTATATGAACGAATACAGAAGAACAAACACAACCGTATCATTAATCAACTATCATTTTGTTTTTTGTCCCCGGTATAGAAGGAAAATATTCCTTCGTACTGATGTAGAGGAACGATTCAAACAATTAGTCCAAGAAATATGTGAAGAATTAAAAATCGTTATTGTCGCTTTAGAATGTGACAAAGACCATACCCACATGTTTCTGAACTCACTACCAACATTTAGCCCTGCTGCTATTATGGCAAAAATCAAAGGAGTGACTTCTAAAAAGTTGAGAGAGGAATTTCCTCATCTTCAACACTTGCCAAGTCTTTGGACGCGTTCCTATTTGGTATCTACCGCAGGAAATGTATCAAGTGAAACGATGAAGCGTTATGTTGAACAACAAAAAACAAGGGGGTGAATGATGTGTCACAGACAATAACGATAAAAGTTAAATTGATACCTACAAAAGAACAAGCTTCTATTTTGTCGGAAATGAGTAAAACGTATATTTCTGTAATCAATACGCTCGTTTCTGAAATGGTTGATGAAAAGAAAAGCACAAAGAAGTCAAGTAAAGATATTTCTGTATCTTTGCCGAGTGCGGTTAAAAATCAAGCAATCAAAGATGCTAAAAGCGTATTTAAAAAAGGGAAGAAGAGTAAGTACAAAGTTATTCCTATACTCAAAAAAACTGTATGTGTTTGGAATAACCAAAACTATTCTTTTGATTCTACGCACATTTCCATGCCGATTATGATGGATGGGAAAGCGAAGAAAATACCTATACGTGCCTTATTCATGGATAAGGATAACCGTAACATGGATTTGCTGAAACACAAACTAGGCACACTTCGTATCACAAAGAAAGCGAATAAATGGATGGCACAAATTTCTGTCACTATACCTACCGTTCAAGGAACAGGTTTAAAAGTCATGGGTGTAGACTTAGGTTTAAAAGTACCTGCTGTTGCTGTAACAGATGATGAAAAGGTACGCTTCTTTGGTAATGGCAGACAAAATAAATACGTGAAACGAAAATTCCGTTCTGAACGCAAAGCATTAGGCAAAAGAAAAAAGTTAAATGCTATTCGCAATTCAAAGGACAAGGAACAACGATGGATGAAAGACCAAGACCATCAGGTTAGTCGTGCCATCGTAAATTTTGCAAAAGATCATAGGGTTTCTGTCATTCGTTTAGAACAATTAGCGAATATTAGACAGACGGCAAGAACAAGCCGTAAAAACGAAAAGAACCTGCACAGCTGGTCATTCTATCGTCTATCTCAATTCATGGAATACAAAGCGAATTTAGAAGGTATTAAAGTGGAATATGTGAATCCTGCATACACAAGTCAAACATGCCCTACATGTTTTGAAAAGAATAAGGCACAAGATCGAAAATATACGTGTAAATGTGGATTCAAAAAACATCGTGATTTAGTCGGTGCTATGAATATTCGTTATGCACCTGTGATTGATGGTAACAGTCAATCAGCCTAAGATGCTATATGCACTGTCTTAGGAAGGGTAATGAGATACCCTCATCTTGAAGGCTGTTCAAAACAGAAATGGACTGCGAACGTTTAGTCATTCAAGAATCCCACCCGTTAAACCATAAGGTTTAGGGCTTGTGACTTTAGTCGTGGGAGTCTCAAGAAGCAACACATAAGCTACATCTATTCTTTTCATATTCGATCCCCTTTGCACTATTTTAGTCAACATGCAGTTATAAGCAGATTAACGATATTATCAAGTGATCATTTTAAGTCCAATCACGGAACCTAAAACAATGGCTATACACACCATCCGCTTCCCATCTTTTGATTCACCATAGAATATCATACCTGTTAATGCGCCGCCAACAACTCCAATTCCTGTCCAAATCGCATAACCTGTTCCCATCGGAATGAATTGCAAGGCATAACTCAGTAAAGCAAGACTGGATCCCAATCCCAAAACCAGCAATACGGCCGTCTGCCAATTCTTCTTTACAGCGAGTTGATTAATCATATCTACACCAAAAGTTTCCAATAATCCGGCTAAAATTAGAATAAACCAAGCCATTAGGATTCAGCCCCTTCCTCTGTTTGATGATCTGGTGTGACTAGCTTCAAACCAATTACTCCGCATAATAAGGTTGTTATAAGAATGATTTTCTCCCATTTGAATGCTTCTCCAAAGAAAATAATTCCGGCAATCACCGTACCAGCCGTCCCCAAGCCGACAAAGACCGCATAGACCGTTCCAGCTGGAAGTTCTTGCGCCGCTGAAATCATTAAATAATTACTAACGATGATGGCAATCACGGTGCCAATCCATGTCCAGATATCATAGGCGTGTGTCAGTCCAATTACCCAAAAGATTTCCAAAAAAGCTGCAATAAATACTCGCATCCAGTGTCGATTCATTGAAAATACCTCCTATTTTCTTCACTGCATCCCATTTTTGATTATAAAGCAAAATAAAAAGCCCAGAGAGATAACTGTAAATACAGTTTCTCCCAGGCTTTTATCCCTCCGTGGCACAGCGATTCACTGTGTGTTTTCTCTCGGTCCAGTCCAACATTCGAGTTGCGGAACCCTAGAAAACCTTTACTTCGTCTAATGTGATATCCATTATACACAAATTTATATATAATTCAAGTTGAGATGTTCCAAAGTGCACTGCTTGAGGTTATGCAAATAATTGCTCCATGTCTACTTCGAAGTTTGGCAGTATCGTGGACTGCACATTCCCTTTTTCTTTTGCAACTGCCTGTTGACGGTATTGTCCTGGTTCGTCAAGGACATACACTTGCACGGTTTGCAAAAGAGGATTTACCATCCAGTACTCTCTAACACCATACTGCATGTATAAATTCAGTTTAAACACTAAATCATGTGATTGATTGGAAGGGCTAATGATCTCAAAAATAATCGTTGGAACGCCAACATATTTATTTTCCTCAAAACCACTTTTATCGCATATGACAGACAAATCCGGGATCACTATTTTTGTTCCTTCCATTCCTTTATCTTTGAGTTCTATATCGAATGGAGCATGAAAAACTTCACACTCCGAACCTTCCAGACGTCTGAAGAGCTGTGCGTGCAACCTTGATGATATTCTTTGATGTTTGGTAGATGGCGATGGAGACATATAAACTAAACCATCCACATACTCGATTAATTGTTCTGATTCCTCGCGCAATTGGTAGAATTCTTCTAAGGTAATGGTTTTATTTTTGGGTAGACTCATTTTTTAACTCCTTCCCATATTGGAGATCTATCGTTCATTTGAGTAATAAGTATGTTTCATTTATCTCTCATTCCTTTTTATTTTATCACATAGTAATTATATAGCCAATCTGCACGGAGTTTTTGTATTAGTTATCTTTTAATCGGATGAAAACTATTCTGATGATAAAACCAACATTTCGTTAATCTTTCCATTGGGAATTCATCAAATTTCCTCCATACGCTAAGTATGCTCCGAGGTGCATACATATACCAAACACCTACTTTCAAGTTTTTTGAAAAATCGTAGTCTTTATTCGCTCCAAGAATTGCCTAACTTCTTTTGGAGACGTTAAGATAATAACCTCTTTTTCGTTTGAAAGCGAATTCAATTTTTCCAAAATAATAGGTCTCTTTGTGCTTCGATATTTCCATACCCATTGTAGAAACTCCAGCGAAATCCTTTCTTCACACCCTTCCCCCATATCAGGTCGGGTCTTATTTCTATATTGAATCCACCGCTTGATGACGCGATAAGTACAAATAGTACGAGAGATATCGAGAAAAATAATCGTGTCTGCTTTATGCAAGCGAATTTCCATTGTTCCCCGTAATTCCCGTCGATAATCCAGCTTTACTTATAAAACAGCATGAACACCTCTTTTTTGAGCAGCCCTGTTGGACTCGCCACCTTTCCATGCAAAATCATCATCTTGCCAAACCTTTATAATAGCTTGCTGAAAATCTTCCACCGTTTTTTCCGCCAATGTACGTTCTTTCAGTCCCTCTACTAGCTTCATTTCTTTATCTATATATTCTGCAATCCCTTCCACGGTTTGAATAGCGCGTTCGTATGGACTGGCATATACCTCATCAATAGCTTCTTTTTTTAGCAATGCCGTTACCATGCTTGCATCAGCAAATCCTTGTTCCGACAAAGGTCTGCCTAACTCATCTGGTGTATATGTCGAATGGGCATGTCGAACAAAATATAAATGGGTTTGCAAACGAATCCAACCTTCCATACCTATTTATTCTCGTTATTCTTTTATCGCAAATAATGGCATTAATTGATATCCCCCAAATAAACTGGCAACACCTTCCCAGCAACATGCTCCATGATACACTCCCGCATTGTCTGAGGATACAACCGATAGCTCAATAATTCTGATAACGGCAACCATTCCACACCAATTTGCCCCTCATCTGGAACGGTTCCATTACCTATATCGCTGCTTCCCTCCTTCATTTTACATAAAAACATATACTCCGTTTGGTGTACTTCTGCATCGAATGCAACATGCTCATGATTTTTCCCAATGTATTCCCGAATAAAGAGGAGGTCACCAATTTCTACACTCGCATTTATTTCTTCTATACATTCTCTCTTCAAGGTTTGATGAAGATTTTCTCCGTGCTCTTGACCGCCACCAGGTAAAAGATAATAGTAGCTGTCTTCATCCTGCTTCTTAATTGCTAACAATCGGTCATCCTGCATAATGATCGCTTTTGCCGAATTTCTGATTGGCATGTTCATCCCCCATTTCTTTTAGCAGGTATTTGCCTGCTACCCTTTTGTACTCATTTCGTGAACTTTCGTTATCAGTCACTCATTTAAAAACATCTCAGAAATTTGCAAGATATTGATTAGCGTCTGATCATTCACTTTTTTATGAGTTGCCACTCTAAAAGTTAACATTTCATTCCAAAAAATAATCAATGGATTTTATTAAAATTTTCTTACTATCATCTATCGTTCTACATCCTTTTGGCGGGGTGTCAAATACAACAAACAACTTGTGCGCTGCTTCCTTTTTCATTTTATAGTCAAGTTCCTGATAACTAATAGTCCCCCAAAATAGTGCTTCTAGTAAATACTGATTACCTCTTGGTGCTTGATGAAACCACCAAGATTCAAAATACTGAAATAATCTATCTAATGGTTGATTATTATCGTATGCAACAAAGAGACTTCTTAGATGTTTTTTATAATATTCCCATCCCCTTTGTATGTGGTTACCATCTATAAACATTTCTTCTAAACAAGCATTCCATACCTGAACTATACGCGTTTCAAACTCAGGATGAAAATAATCAACAGGGAAAAAATCAATGTGCGGGAATCTCTTTTGCTGATGAACATTATTCAAAAAAACTAAAAAATTCAATTCTTCCGGAACAATAATTGTGTAATTTTTCATGATTTTAACAATCCTCCTCCGATAATGTTATCTTATCATTGTATATAAAGGGAAAAAGCTATTCAAATAATGATAGAAGGTAAGACGATTGATTCCATCTAATTATTTTCTTCTAAGTACGGTATTAAGGTATAGGTTCTTTTTAATACGTATAAATGTAGCAAAAACCTGTGACAAGCAAGCCTTCGCTCGAATGATTTCCTGATAATACTTCGTTTGCTCCATTCGTGTAAATGAAGCAAGAGCACCTAATTCACTTATAAAAACACCCAACACATCGGTTAACCTTCCTTAAAGATAGTTTATCCGAGTGTTGGGTATTTTTCCATATCTATTTAGTTAAAGAACATATGACATCCTCTTAATCATTAACAAATCCGACCGTCCTAATCTCATAACCAGCTAGCTTGGTAGTATAGGTTTCATCCATTGGTTCTTCTAACAAGTTTAATAACACAGGTGTTTCTTCTGCTTTTTCTAATACAAGCTCCTGCTCATTCTCATCCATATTATAACCACGTAGTACGAGAGCTTTATCATGCTTACGTCGCTTTAAGGCAGTTGGAACAAACGTATTACCGGTTACTTCAACAAATTGTTTCGTCGCCGGTAATTTGCCTTCTTGAACCGGAACTTGTGCCACGGTAAATGGTACTTGTGCGGTATAAGCATGTTTGTATGTTTCATAGCGAGTTTCTGGTGCACCGTGAACTTCTACGCTATAGTTGAAGGTATGCTCACCCAAACACTGTGCTTCTGGTGTTGGGAAATAACCCCAATCCCCCATTTCCCTCACACAGCGCAATAAGGTGACCGCAATGGTTTCACTATCGACAATTTCGTATTCGTTTAAGCCATAGTTACCAACCGTCACACCGCGAATATCATCATGTAAATTAGCGAATGCATGTTGATGCTGTGGGTTGGTTGGGTTTTTCCAGCTTGCAGAAACTGTGTTAGGACGTTTGACCACTTCATAAATGCTGTCCGCTTCATGTGCTTCCACTTTTAATCCGGTTGGGAACAAAACGCGCAGGCGGTGGTCTTTCATTTGGTTGTCCAACGTTGTTTCAAGGTCCACTTTTTTACTATTTTTCGCGAGAGCAACCGTTGTTTCGATCGTTAATGGTGCTGTTTCCTGTGAACGTCCTGCTTTACGCGCCCTGAATTCAATCACCATTTGTTGCTCTTCATCTAATAAATCGTCTGCAGAAACAGGAATATCTATGCTATGGGTTAGTTTTACCACGGCTTTTTCTGCATGGTTTTCCAGCAATTCTACGGTAGCTTTTGTATCACTGGATAAAATGGCTTGATCACCTTCTGGTTGCTTGTAGATATATTCGTTGGCAATGTCGCCAGTGTCTTCGAAGTTCAACAAGCCATCTACCGTTGTCTGGTTCTCTTTATCCGTGATGGCTAATGTGCCGTTCTCCGCGATTTCCACCTTCACTAAGTCATTCTCTAAAACCGTACCATCTGCATTTGCCAACCCATCTTGCTCAATCGGCGCCGTCCCAGGTACCAAAGCAAAACTTTGCCATGAGAAGGCTGCTACATCACGTAAGGTTAAGCGAATGGTGACATAACGTTTCATATGAGGCACACGAAAACCATCTTTAGGTAAATCATAATCATAATGAACCGCTTCTGCAGAAATCTGAGCAGGGATAACTCGACCATTTTCATCTACCACGTGATAGCTTCCTGCTTCTTTTGCTGCTAAATCGCGATATAAAGAGGCCGGAGAGCCTTCCGCAAACGTTTTTCTTTCTAATTCTACATTGATGACTGCTTCACCGCTTTTTGCCAAACCATTTGTATTGAAGACGACAAACGGAAAGCTATCTTCTGGGAAAATTTTGGTATTCGTCTCTGTCTTCAACGCATTCACGGACTCTTCTGCAACATAACGCCCCACTTCATTAGCTCTCTCAAAACGAGATATCATACCACGATGAACATCATCGATGGAACAGCCGCAAATACTATCATGAGGATGATTTTGCATTAATGTTTTCCAGGCATAATCGAGTGTATCATGTGGATATTTTCCAGTGATATCATACGCCATGCTTGCTAAAGGTTCTGCAATATTTTCTAATTGACGTTGCACACGTGTATTCCACTGCTTTAAGTAGACACGGGCAGATGACGTATTCGCTAATGTATACCAGCCATCTGTCTCTTGACTAGTTAATTCACCCTCAACGGTACCTATATCTTCTGGCAAATCATTTTGCACGGCAGCTAAATAATCGGTAAAGTTGGAGTGGATGAATTCATAATCTGGATACAGCTCATTTGCTAAGGCAATGGCTTTTGTCACATCTTTTTGCACTGGTTGATGATCACAACCATTCATAAATAACAGATGATCGGTAGAAGCAAACTGTTCCACGTCTGCTAATTTCTGGTCCCAGAATTTGATTGCTGCTTCTTTTTCTGCTGGAATCTCATTCCCATTACTGTACCAATTAGCAAATAATAGACCGAAGATTTCCGATTGATCTGGCCCTTTCCACCTCATTTCCGAATAAGGAGAAGAGTAGGTTTCCGCTTCTAATACTTGGTTATCGAAACCGATTGGCTTCACACCACGACCAAAGGCAGCAGCTTCTAGACCTGCTTTTTGCATCATTTGTGGTGCTTGCCCCATGTTACCAAATGTATCTGGGAAGTAACCTAATTTAACTGGACTTCCCCATTTCTTACTTTCTTCCATTCCAATTAACATATTACGAACATTGGATTCAGAGCTAATGAGAAAATCGTCCTGCAGGATATAAAACGGACCGATATGTAATTTGCCATCCGTAATTGCCTGTTGTAGAGCTTCCTTTTTTTCTGGACGTACTTGTAAATAATCATCCAATAAAATGGTCTGGCCATCTAAATGAAAACTATTAAAATCCGGATCTGACGCAAAGATTTCTAATAAATCATCGATTAATTCCACTAACAGCATGTGATGTCTCTCAAACGGGATATACCATTCACGATCCCAGTGGCTATGCGAAATAATATAAACTTTTTTCTTCATTCGTAACTCCTCCTTGTATGTTTTATTTAATACGCTTTATACGGGTTCAAAAAGTTCGGTGGACTTTTTGAACAACCTCTATTTTTCTACACGAATATCAAAATAATCCATCACCAATTCACAGAACATCATATTCGCCCATGAGAACCATTCACGTGTGTATTGGTTCGGATCATCGACATGAAAACCTTCGTGCATCAAATGGGTGCCGGCATCCGTTGCCACCAATTGATTCAAAATACGTTCTTTTTCTGACTTATCATCTGTGGTCATGCCTTCCATTGCCATTGCGATTGGCCAGACATAGTTTTCCGGTGTATGAGAAGAACCAATCCCTTTCGCAAACTTGCCTTCATAGAAGTAAGGATTTTCATTACTTAATAGTGTTTGTCTTGTACGCAAGTATCGTTCGTCATTCATCGATCCATAGCCTAAATAAGGAGCAGAAATCAAGTTTGGCACATTACTATCATCCATTAACGAGGCATTACCTAAACCGTCTACTTCATAGGCATACACATCTTCACCGGCCTCATTTTTGGTGCGACCATGTTTTTCAATTCCTGCTTGAATGTCTTCGCGTAATTGTTTCGCTTTTGCGACAATGGAGGCATCATCGAGGATAGTACGAAATATTTCTTCAAGGTAACCCAAGATAACGACCGCAAACATATTGGAAGGAACTAAATAACCGCCACCTTCACATGCGTCATCGCTTGGACGGAAACCTGACCAAGTCATTCCGGTTGGCGCTACCTCCACACCTCGACCGTCATTTACTAACGTATCTTCTTTGCGACTTGTATCCCGTACAAAGTGATAAGCTGATTGGTTATGATCTTGCTCCACTTGAAAGACATGGAGGATTTTTTCCACACCGTTAACGAAATCTTCGTTAAATTGATCGGTACGACCTGTATTTTTGTATAACAAGTAAGCGAGTTGAACCGGATAAGCTAATGAATCGATTTCATATTTGCGCTCCCAAATCCAATCGTTCATTTCGGTATGGTCATTCTGGTGACCAGCTCCATTCGCCTCTTCGTTAAATGCGTTTGCATAAGGATCAATATTAATATAGAAGAATTGCTTTTTGACCAAGCCGCTAATCATCGCTGCTAAGTCTTCGTCTTCTTTTGCAACTACTAGATAAGGTCGTACTTGTGCGGTTGAATCACGCAACCACATGGCAGGTATATCACCGGTTAATAAGAACGTTGTACCATCTTCGTGACGGTTCACCGTCGTTAATAACGTATTGGCAAAAGCTGCATTAAAATTTCTTGCCCAATCTGAATGCTTTTCTCCACACATTTTGGTGATGTCATCCATAAACTTTTGAACAGAATTTGGTATATCATTATAAACCATTTGTTTTTACCTCCGATTATTTGATATATCTTATACACTCATCATTATACTTATTCTCGTTTGAAATGTCTATATTTTTTAAGAAAACGATTTATTTTTCTGTTCTCTTATGATACTATCAATAATATGATATATCATTTCAAGGAGGTACACATTGAAAGAACCACTATATAAAAAAATATTGGATGATTTAAAAAAGCAAATTTTTTCAGGTAATTTACCGCTAAATAGCCAGTTACCAACGGAAAAAGAATTGTCGGAGATATATAAAGTAAGTCGAATCACATCCAAACGTGCACTTAGTGAATTAGAACGTTTAGATTTGATATATCGTGTTCGTGGGAAAGGAAGTTTCGTTAAGGAAGTGCCCTCTCCAAACATCAAAAAGGATGCAACAAAAACGTCGCGAATTTTATTCCTCCTCCCATTTTTACATGATTTATCTCTTGGCAACTTTACCGACGGTTTATTACCCGTCATGCAAAAGCACCAAATGGAAGTGGTAATGGGAACACTTGAGGTCTTTACACAAAAACAGCCACATGAATTGATGGAGGAATACGATGGTTTGATTTATTATGCGGAGGATACGGATCAATACCTCAGTTCCTTAGTGGAATTATCATTAAAAGGACACCCTGTCATTTCTTTGGATAAAAAAAACTATGAATTAAATTTTCCAACTATCCTATCCGATAACTTTGCTGGCGGGCAGCTAGCCACTCAATTTCTTATGGACAACGGACATACACGCATTGCCTATTTATATAATCATTCCCATCTACCTCAATCTGTTCGCAATCGTTATATCGGTTATTTGACGACATTACATCGCGCGGATCTAACGGATTATACGGCTGCAATAGATGTTAAGAACGAGGACGGCGCTCTCTTGCGTTACATCAAGGAGCATCAAGTGACCGGATTCATTTGTGAAAATGATTTAATCGCCATGGAAGCTATGCGTTCGTTGAAACATGCTGACTATACTATCCCTGAAGATCTTTCCATTATTGGTTTTGATAATATTCAAGCTTCTAGTTTTGTCGATCCACCATTAACAACCGTCGCACAAGATTTTAAAAAAATTGGTCAGATTGCTGGTCAAACCTTGATTGAATGGATTGAAAATGACCAAATGCCATCGGATATCAAAGTACCTGTCACTTTTATCAAACGTGAATCTACAAAAAACGTGAAACAGTAAGGAGAAGACATATGCTTACACAAACCATTGACACACGCCATGGAACGGCCAATCAACATAGCTTTTCTAATGGAAACTGCTTACCCTATACCGGGGTTCCTTTTGGAATGAACTATTTTGCTGCTCAAACTACTGATCAAAAAGGAAGCTGGTGGTTTCATCCCGAAGATCGGATATTCCAAGGCTATCGGATTACCCATCAACCAAGTCCTTGGATGGGAGACTTTAGTTACCTTACGCTGACACCTGTCAGTGGAAATATAACGGAAACCAGCTTGTTTCACACGCAAAGTGGCTATCGGCCAGAAGATAGTGAATTCCGCCCAACGCATCTTTCTATTAACCAATTACGCTATCAAATACAATCCAAATTGGTGCCCAGTATGTATGGTGGGATCATGGACATTGATTATCAACAAACGAATAACGGTTTCTTAGTGACTTTACCAGGGAGATACAGCTACAAAGCCTTGGATGAACATACGTTAGCACTTGAAATAATTAATTTCGCTGATTGCGAAGATCCTGACTTTACTTTCTATGTCGTTCTATCCTTTGATTCGGCTTTTGAATTAGCAGAAAAAAATGGAGCCGGTGAACATGGTGCTATATTGCTTTCTTTTCACACGCAAAAGCAGATCGTGCGTATGGGCACTTCCTTTATAAGTCCCGCACAAGCTTTATTAAACTTGGAGCGAGAAAAAACGCAAACCTATGACGATTATTTAGAAAACAGCCGCCAATTATGGCATGAATTACTGACGCGAATTGAAATTGAACACCATGACCAAGAACAAATAGCGACGTTTTATCATAATTTTTATCGATTATTTTTATTCCCACAGACGTTCTATGAACGAGATGAAAATGATCAAGCGATCCATTATGATACATTAAATAAGAAGGTACGTCCTGGTGTGCTGTATACCAATAATGGTTTTTGGGATACGTACAAAACCGTTTACCCATTGTTTTCATTGATTGCTCAAGATAAATACGAAGAAATGTTAGAAGGATTCTTGAATAGCTATCACGAAACAGGCTTCTTGCCAAAATGGTTGTCTCCAGATGAACGAAATCTAATGCCAGGAACATTGATTGATGCCGTCATTGCCGATGCAGCCGTTAAAAATATTCGTCCTGATTTAATGCCTCCATTTCTGGAAGCCATGAAAACAGCAGCAACGACACAAAGCGAGGATCCGAATTATGGTCGCCAGGGTACACTAGACTATCTCAAGTATGGCTATGTACCAAGCAACTACCATGAATCTGTCAATCATACATTGGACTATGCATACAGCGACTTTTGCATCAGTCAAGTAGCGAAAACGCTTGGCAAAGACGATGATCAAGCATACTATAGCAAACAAGCATTAAATTATCGTTCGATTTTCAACCCAGAGTTCGGCTTTATGGTCGCCAAAGATAAAGATGGTCAGTTCATTAATGATTTCTTGGATATTCGCTGGGGAAGGGATTACGCAGAAGGCAGTGCTTGGCAAAGTAGTTTTGCTGTATATCAAGACTTTCGCGGCCTTATCCAGCAATTTGGTGGAGCAAATGCCTTTGAAAGCAAGTTAATTGAATTATGTAATCAAAAACCGATATTTGATGTTGGTGGTTATGGTTTTGAAATTCATGAAATGACGGAAATGGCCGCGGTGGAGTTTGGTCAGCTTGCCATTTCCAACCAACCAAGCTTTCACTACCCATTCTTGTTCAGCTATATTGGCAAGCCTGAAATGGCACAGCCCTTATTAAAACAATTAATGACACAAACCTTTCATGCAAGTACAATGGGATACCCCGGCGATGAAGATAATGGAAGTATGTCGGGGTGGTATCTATTCAATAGCCTAGGTTTTTATCCTGTGACACCTGGTACCGAGGAATATGTGTTAGGGATTCCCCTCTTTGATAAAGCAGCGTTGCATTTGTCGAATGGGGAAACACTGACATTAACGAGCAGCCCTAATCATCCGCAACAACAATTTGTCGAACAAATTTACCGGAATGAAGAAGCGTATACCAAGCTTTTCCTCAAGCATTCCGATATCATGAAAGGTGGCACGCTTCACTTTGATTTAGGTATTGTGCCGCATCCAAGAACCTACGCCAAAGAAGATTATCCATTTTCTTTAAGTAATTAACGTGTTTTTGATAAGACGGATAAAGCTGTTGTCTGTATAATCAGGCAGCAGCTTCTTTCCATGGTAGGCTGCATGAATACGAAATGCTCAATTTATGGCTTGAATAATAAAAGGTAGTTCTTGCAAATCTTCGATAATGAAATCTGCTTCCACCTGGCTCCATTGTGCATCTTTTTTCCACACCCCAAACATGCCTATATCCCTCGCAGCTTGGACATCATTTTCAGGATGATCCCCTACGTACATACTCTCCTCTGCGGAAACCTGCAGCTGACTTAAGGCCTTTTTGAAAATGTCAGGATCTGGTTTTTTCATGTCTTCCCATTCCGACACAAGAATGGTATCAAAAAAATGTTCAATCCCTAAAGCCCTGATATTATTCATTTGGAACGAACCTTTCCCGTTGGTGATCATGCCTAATCGAATGGAATGAGTTCTTAAACTTTCCAAGGTGTGGATTAGATGAGGAAAAGGAATACAACGATGGTGAAACTCTGCTATGTAATCCTGCAGCAACCGCTCCCAAGAGGGTTCACTAATGTGGAATTCCTTAACCATTTGTTGGTACACTTTATCCTTCCAGACATAACCTCGGGCATCTAGCTCAATAAACCTTGATATGTAGTGTTCTTTCGGGATAAAGCCGAGTACATCCTTCCATCTATCATATTGATTTCCTATGAACTGTTGTACCGAAGCATCTCTGTTTAGTAACGTGCCATCTAAGTCGAAGATAACTGCTTTGAGCAAATGGAGTACGCCTCCTTTTTTAAAAACCCTTGACAACAACCTAATTATTCCCATGCAATCTTTGTTAACAAGTAAATAAAAGCTACATAACATCCCTTACAATAAAAGGACTCCATATAAACCACCTTACTTGAAAATAAGCAAGGTGATTTACATGGTAACGATCGTATTTGTGCATCCCTCACGACTCAATAAATAATTGAACCTCATACCCTTCTACTTGGAAGCTGGTCATATCGGCTTTATTTGCAAAATACATGTTACGGAGGATTAGATTTTTTTGCACGAAATCATCAAATATCGTCAATATTTTTTGAAGCTGCGTATCCGTATAAACAAACAGATCCACGCGTGATTCAACTGGAAGATTTAATTCCTTCCGATAGGTCTGAACAGCTCGAATGAATTCCCTTACGACGCCTTCTTCTTTTAACGCTTGCGTCAAATTCGTGTCTAATAAGACAGTGAACTGGTTCCCTTCTAATAAGGCAAAACCATTCTTCCCTTTCTTCTCAACAAGAATATCCTCCGCATGAAGAGTGGTGGTTTCTCCTGTATTTAATAATAGCTGTATTTCCCTGTTATCAAGAAATTGATTCTTTTCCTCATCATTTAACGTCTCTACCCTATTTTTTACCTCGCCTACTAATTTGCCTAACTTTGGTCCAGCTACTGGAAAGTTCAATTGAAAATCATACTGTAACAAACCTTGAACTTCATTCTGGAACGTTACTTCCTTGATATTCATTTCCTCTTTGATAATCGACGCATACTTTTCTAGCGAAGATAGACTAATTTCTGCTGTTGAGACGACCACCAATTGTGCTAATGGCTGTTTTGTTTTTATGCTAACGGTATTTCTCAGCGATCGGGTCAGCTCTATGATTTGCAAAACAGCAGCCATATCCTCTTCCAATCGTTGATCAATCAGTGCTCCATCCGGATGCGGATAATCAGATACATGCACACTATCTTTCATTAAGTTGGAGTATATCTCTTCCGTCATAAAAGGAGTATACGGAGCCATTAGCTGTGATAACTTCTTTAATACCTCAAATAAAGTGCTAAATGCAGCCTTTTTGTCATCCGTCATACCACTGCGCCAAAATCGTTGTCGAGAACGTCTTACATACCAATTACTGAGTTCATCAACAAATGCGGCAATGGATCTTGCCCCTTTTGTGATATCATAATCCTCTAAGCTTTGGATGACTTCCCTAATTACCGTATTTAACCTGGAAAGAATCCATTGATCAAGCGTAGTTTGCGCTCCACCCCTATCATTATCTGGATGGAATTGATCGATTTCCGCATACATCGAGTAAAAAGAATAGACGTTCCAAAGCGTATCCATCACTTTAGACTTGGCATGACTGACCGTCTTTTTGGAAAAACGTTTATTATTCCACGGTGAACTGTCAGCTAACAACGCCCATCTTAACGAATCAGCTCCAAACTCATGAATAAGTTCGGTAGGATTCAAGGCATTTCCCTTGCTCTTTGACATCTTATGTCCATTTTCATCTAAAATATGCCCCAATGAAAGGACGCGTTTATACGGTGATTGCCCCGTAAACAGAGTGGAAACTGCTAATAAGCTGTAGAACCATCCTCTTGTTTGGTCAACTCCCTCGATCACTACGTCGGCCGGAAATTGTTTCTGAAATAGATCTTTATTTTCAAAGGGATAATGATACTGTGCAAATGGCATGGCACCACTATCAAACCATACATCAATCACTTCACTTGTTCGAGTCATTGTACTGCCGCATGCGCAATGGAGCTGGACCTTATCTACATATGGCTTGTGCAATTCGATATCTGCTGGCCATTCTTCAATAGCAAATTCTCTTAATTCGTTAATGGAATGCGGAGCCTTTTCTTTCCCACAATCTTGACAAATCCATACATTTAGCGGTGTTCCCCAATATCTGTTTCTTCCAATATTCCAGTCCACCATGTTATCCAAAAAGTTTCCAAACCTGCCCTCCTGCATGTGGGAAGGGAACCATTGTACCGCTTGATTATTGGATTGCATGTTTTCTTTTACTGCGATTGTCTTAATAAACCAACCTTCCATCGCATAATAAAGCAGCGGACTGTCACATCTCCAGCAGTGTGGATAACTATGTTGATACTTCTCCTTATCAAACAGGAGATTTTGCTTCGATAGTATTTTGATAATTTCCACATCACAATCTTTGACAAATCGCCCGGCAAGCGGTGTGACATCGTCCTTCTGACAACTCCCACAGCTAAAGCAATGGGGTTCCAAGGTACTCATACACTTCTTAACAGTGCCCTTATCTTTCTATGAAGAAAGAGTTTCCACTGAAACACTGGTGTATATTCTCTTAAAACATTAACGGACGTATTGCGTATCGCAAGGCACTTCTCCAAGCCAGCCCTTGAAGAACCTCTTGTGTGCTTGTCGTTCCGCTTCTCTTGGGCGTTATCAAGACCAATCAGGTTTGTTTTCACGCGACAAACCAACGCAATGTTTTACTTGTTGACTGTTTCAATCGTGCAATTTCACAATGGTGCAGTTCTATAAAGTCATTCCATTTCGCATGGCATAAATCTATATCAACAGAATTAAGGGTTTCATTGGTGTTCGCTATTAAAAAGGCACTATATAAATCACGTTGGATACGAAACTCCCCAAAATCATTCCACCGTTCTGAAAGCTGTTTCTTATGGTATTTTCCTGTTATATGGTTAAACTGACTAGCTTTTGTGGCATAGGTATCTATCTTCTTTATCGATTTGCCTTGATAATTCAGTTTTCGCTCTATAATTGTGAGTAGTATTGCGGGAGCTCGATTGGCGATTGATTTTCCAAACCGTTTTTTCCGATTGATTTTACCGTTGGTATGGTTTCGGTTCGTATTTTTTGCACGTTTTTGCAGCGATTGAAATCGCATCGTTTCCACTCGTATATCGGAACCCAGGGCAAGAATATCATTGGCTAGTTTCTCATGTGCCATTTTCCTCCCGACAGCAACTTTGCGGTAGAGCTCTTTACGTTTTTGACGCAGCCTTTCATATCTTTTGGAGTATTTCCAAGTTAATCTTCCTTTTTTGATGGTTCCATTTGATTTAAAGTTGGTAGGGTTGGTACTTCGTTTAGACCTGTTCATTTTGCGTTGAATGCTTCTTATTTCCTTTTCATCATGGTGACACGCCGGGGCAAGTTCACGAAGTTCCACTTTACTTTCACTGCTGATCGCAATCGTCGATGTACCTATGTCTAATCCGATACGTTTTGTTTCTTCATCAGCAACGTTGCGATTTCTTTTTTCAGGCGGATAGCCTTCCTGAATAAGTTGAACAAAATAACGGATTTTCCCTCTAATCTCCCGTTTTAAAATGCGTACATACTTTGTCTTGTCCAATAAAGCCACATGTGCATATTCATCATCGGGTTTAGGAGATATCGGCATGCACAACCGATTTTTCGGTTTAGGATTTTTCTTGGTTGGTTTATCACCCCAAATAATAGTCCCTTCTATGTATCTCAAGCCCGTTTTATTTGATTTGTTTTCTACGGATATATCATCATTGTATTTTTTGAAATGTACTCTTTTTGATTTTCCATAATGCAGCTTTTCCACGGTTTGAAAAGCCCTTGTTGCCAGTTTTTGAGCTTCAAAACTGCCAATATGTTCTTTGAATTTGTGTTGGACTGCCTTGACAAACTGATGGATTCCATATTCGGAAAAGCCGTGATTGGTTCGAATAGCCATTAACTCCTTGCTACGTTCTTTAGATTTGGGTTCATGCAGCAATGTGCGGTACCGTTTATCCGCCTTCACCGTTTTATGCCGTTTGAGTGCTTCACCCAGACAAGCATTGTAGACCATGCGGGCGATATGGAATTTCTTTTCCAGTCGGTGTTGTTGCCAAATAGGGATATGCAGAGGAAATTCGATGGTATAAGTCGGTGTACGCTTTCTTGGCATAGGTTTCACTCCTTCTATTTACTACGGAGGACAAAAATCAGGAACATATATTCGCTCTTATCCAAATTGTATCAATTTCCGTTATAAAATTCAACAAATATATCATTTAAAAGAAAGAAACTTTTGGATACTTGAAGTGCCACAAAAATTCTGATTTCATTGGCATCCCGTACCCGACCTCACTCTCATCCCACGCCTAAAGGAGTGGGCTTTCTCGTTCGGAAGATCTGTAATATTTTTAGACAGAATTTGATAACGCTTACACCTTATACCAGTTAATGGAACATGCAGCAAAAAAGAATCGAATAAAGAAATAGTTGAAATTTTTTACAAATGAACCCTTTGCTTATCCTGATACTAAACGACAAACTAACAATCATCTTATGGATAACTTCTTCTGCCGATCACATTCTCGTTATCCGCCCATATAATGAAGAAGGATCAATCTAATAAATAGGGTAAAGGAATGATGAAATGAGTATCGGTTTTTATGTCGGCAATGCTTTAACGGCGGACGGTTCAACTTTATTAGGGGGATTTGGCCATGAGCCTTCCAGCCACTGGGTTGATATTGTGCCAGCACAAAATCATCCTCAAGGATCAACCATAACGGTCGGGGCAACGGAGGACGCTGTGATACCCGGAGAACTAATGGAAATACCACAGGTTCCACATACATTTAAGTACATTAGTTCCACCTACTCGGAATTTGAAGGTTTTCCTCCACCATTAACCAATGGAGGTTTGAATGAGTACGGGGTTGGGGCACGTGATATTTGGTCAGATTCACGCCAGGAGCTAGTGGGCATGACTCCTGAACCCCAGAGAGGGCCAAATTACAGCGACTTGGCTCGTATTGCCATGGAACGTGCGACAACTGCTCGTGAAGCCGTTGAAATCATAGGGGATCTTATCAACCAATATGGCTATACAACTTATGGAGGTAACTCGCATTTATTTGCTGACAAAAATGAAGGATGGGTAATGATTGAATATGCTGGTGGTCAGGGATTATGGGCAGCAGAACGGTTAGGACCAGATGAGGTACGCGTTTCCTACCCCGGCTACATTCACCAGTTCCCTGCTGATTTTAAGAACAATAACAATTATTTGGGATCCGATAACATCGTTTCATTTGCGAGGGAACAAGGATGGTGGGATCCAAATCGAGATAACCCTGATTTTTTAAATCTACAGGATGTATACGGAACTCCTTTCCCGGGCGAGGGAGTGAGCGTAGAAGAGAACCCCTTTTTAACATGGCGTGTGCCACCAGAACGTGAAGAAGAACTCAAAGCAATGGCACCCGTTAGTCTAGAGGATATGCTTGCACTTGTGCGGGATCCACGCTGGTCCAATGACCATTCTGGTTACGGTCAAGTTGCCCACATTCGTCCACATGCCCATCGACAGTTACAAACACTTTGGGTTGCTGTCACGCAAGCAGTTACTACGCCCTATGTTCCGATTCCAATTGCAGCGAGTGCATTGTCCGTTCCACCAGAGTTTGTCCAACATCGGTACATGACACACGACTCCGCTTCCGAATACCTAAGTTCAGATTATGCACCACAAGAAGCCACAAAATATGCAACGCGTGTATTTAAACAGTTACTATATTTCACAAGCGAACACCCTGAGCTCTTTTTGCACTATATTACCGGGATTATTGAAAGCCTAGAGGAGATCGCATTAAAGGAACGTCAACCATTAGAGGAATACTTCCTTGCGTTACTAGGATCTAACTGTACCCTTAAGGCACAGCAGTTAATCGATGCAAACGTGCAAGGATGGTTTTGCCAAAGTCTGCAACTCGGGCAGCAATTAACAGAGACGGTGGAGTCTGAAACAATAAGTCGATTTGGTATCCGCATACCGAATAACACAGCCAGCCCAGGCGAGACCACGCCGCCATGGAGCCAATCGATGGTTCAAGCTACGGATGAAGAAATCATCACCTGTTATGATCCAAGTCTCGGTCCATATCCACGAAGATTTGGTATGTATAACTGTGGTATACCCTACACAACGAAATGCACCTATGGAATTTTATTTCAATAATATTTCCTTGGATAAAAAACAGGGCATGCTGCTCTCCTTTTCCTAATCAAATTTGTAAGACACCCGGAAATGTTCCGGGTGTCTTACATTGTCGCATTCAGTCGAAAGACAAAACAAACACAGGTATAAATAAATTCTATACTTTTTGCATTATTATCTTTCCGTTACAATTTGAAAGGTCACACCGAATTTATCCGTTACATTACCGAAAGCTGGACTAAAAGGGGTTTCCTCTAGTGGCTGATTAACTTTACCATCTTGCTCCAAAGCTTTGAAGATTCGTTTGGATTCATCAATATCATTAGTTGAAAGAGAGATCATTATTTGATTGCCTTTTTGAATAGGGAAACCGGGAGTGTCGGAAAACAAAAGATTGGTGTCACCTACTTTTAACATGGCATTGGCCACATGCTCTTTTATAGCTGAAGGGCATGAAGGCATCACCTCTCCATACGTCTGGATGGAAATAATGGTCGCTCCCAGTGTTTTTTCATAAAAATAAATAGCTTCCTTTGCGTTCCCTTCCATCATAAAATAAGGCGTCAATTGCAGTGACATGATCGATCAATTCCTTTCCTTTGGATTTTAAACCATTATACCACTTCGTTTGGATTACTGCTTACATTCGATGATAAAGCATTTTTTAGATAGACTTACCTTCCGAAAACATAAGCTTAATTGGTCTTGGGTCTGAATACTAAAGTAATGTAACCAATAATAGAAGCCCCGATAAACAAGATAGGATATCCTACTATATCAGCTATTACCCCTGATAAAATAGAACCTATCGCTTGTCCTAGTGCCAGTGTTAAGAATGGCACACCTAATCCAAATGATGCATTTGTCTTAAATACCGATATCCCCCAAACAATAAGCACTCCTGCCATAAAAATATAGAAACCTCCAAACAGAACGGCTGACAGAAAATCTGTTATATTGTTAAGTGCTTCAACTCCCAGAATAAGAGAAGCAGTCGAAAGTGCTAATACAGAAATCCTGTATGCACTGATGACACCAAACTTATCTATAAACGCCCCAGCAGTCCCTCCTAGTAAACCTGCTATACCAATAATCACCCAAAGCCATTCTCCTAGATAAGAGGAAACATGATCTAGGTTCAATATAAAATCCCTCGAGAATGTCCAGTAAGCGGAACAGGATATGCCTATCAGTAAAGAGGCAATGATTAATGGAATAGCATAGCCCCACTCCTTTTTAGAGAAACCTGTACTCTCTTTCTTTTCTGAAGCATGCCGCTTGGGAAGTACTTTCACATTCACCATCAGCACAAAAATAGCAATCACCATAAAGATCAAATATGTTTCTCTCCAGCTATTAGCCAAAAAGATGGCCACTGCCCCTGTAAAAGCTGTGCCAATACTTGTACCAGAGTTAATCCATGAATTCACCTGATTTTGTAACCTTGTTTTTACATTCGTGCTAACAATGTCGGCATATGGCGGAGAGGATAAGCCTGTACTTAATCCCGCCAGAAATATACCTAAACCTAGCATTACTGCATTTGGAGAAATGGCAATGGTACCAAGACCGATAACGGATGATAATCCAGCTATTACAAGAATCGTTCTAGGAGATAGCTTATTCGAATAAGCCATGGCAAATACGATGGCTATACAGTAAGCCATATACGATAAAGATGAGATCATACCACTAGTGGACGGATTCATATGAAGCGTTTCATTCATATATGGAAGCATCAGACCATAACTAAAGCGAGACAAACCATATGTCACAGCAATCATCGGTAAACCCGCTGCTATTAATCTTTTTGCATTCATTATTCCCACCCCTTTTATATATAACGTTCATTATAATAAAATGTTAAAAAATAGAAAGAACAATGTACATTTTTTCATGACACTATTCTCTCCTCTATTCATCCATTATCCGAAACTTGAATACTTTTTGCTAAATCTTTTGCCGTATCATTTACTTTATCTACATCAAGTATTTGAGCCATGGATGTTAACCCTTCAAGAATAATAGAAATTTGCACACTTAGTGAGTTATCTCCCTGAAGAAGCCCTAGATCTTTTTCCACTTTATCTAAGAGCCTTTTTTTATGTTCTTTACTTAGTGAAACAATTTCTTCATTTACCCCTTCATATTCTTGCTTTGCTCTTAAGAATAAACAGCCATTGAAGCCATCTGTTTCTATCCATTCGAGATGTGCTTGAATGATCGAATCGATATACGAATGCATCCCATTCTTTTTGTCGATTTTCATTTCCAACAGGTGAAAATATTGTTTATCTCGTTGGATTAATATTTCTTTAATAACATCTTCCTTCGATTTGAAGTGATAATACATCGTCATGGTTGCTACCCCGGCTTGCTCCAAGATATTTTTTACACCAACTGCATGAAAGCCATGTTGATAAAATAACTTTTCCGCTGTATTAATGATATCTGCTTTTTTCTGAGAGTTTTTCATAGAACAACCTCCTATGTAGAACGTTCATTATAAATGATAACATCTCACTTATCGGATTGCAAGCGTTCTTTATATGAACATAAAAACAGTTTTTCGCATACAATTGCAGCAGTGATCTTACAACATTTATAATGATTCTTCTACAATAAGGAGACCTACCGTCAAATGACGATCCTACCCATCTATCTTCAAATACTCTTTTACTCCGTTTTTGATAGATTTAGCAACCTGCTGTTGAAATGTCTCTGTTAACATGGTTTGCTCTTCTTTTGGATTGGTCATATAACCTATTTCAAGTAAAATGGCAGGCATGTTAGTATCTCGTAAAACAAAAAGATCTTCTTTTTTTACCCCACGGTTACGAAAACCTGTAGCCTCTGCCACATATTTGTGCAGCATGTTTGCCAATGCGAAAGAACTTTGATCGTAATAATACGTTTCTGTGCCGGAAACGGATGGATCTGTAAAGGTATTAGCGTGTAAAGAAATATATAAATCTGCCTTCAGATCATTGGCAAATTTCGGTCTCACACGTGTTTCAGCTGAAAGAAAAACATCTTTGTCTCTAGTCATATAAACTTCAATTCGCGGGATATCATCCATTAAATGGAATACTTTCATTGCAAGACTTAGGGTGAAATCCTTCTCGTATGAACCACTGACACCAATAGAACCAGGGTCTTCACCGCCATGCCCTGGATCAATTATTATTTTGTATTTTTCCCCTGTCGAATCCTTGGCTACTGTACCTTCCAAGTGATCATTTTCTTGATTATTCGGCTCCTCTTTAGAGTCAGACATAAATGGCTTCTGATCGATGATGAAACCAATCGCTATTAACATTAAGATTAAACTACATATTAAAAATCGCATTTTCTTATTCATTGCATTCTCTCCTATCTTTTACTGATTGTTTATTCTATTTCTTTACGGATAGTTGATAACAGCGGTCATAACAGTTGAAATGGTATGGCTCTATCTTTTCTTCAATCTTTTTTGTTTGAAATGCATGTTCCGATAGGTAAGTTAATAGCTTGGGCAAATGGTCCGCTGTATTCTGCGTGTCATGCAACAAAATAATGGGTGTTTCTCCAGCGTTAAACAGCTCCTCTATTTGCTCGATAACCGCGTTCACATACTGGTTGCCGGGTAATGACCAGTCATCACTGTCTACATTCCAATCCCACACTTTGAACCCCTCATTATCTAAAACGTTCCGATAAGATTCCGTTAAATATGGAACACTGCCATAAGGTGTTCGGATCAGACTAGACTGGACTCCTGTCATTTGTTGAAGTGTTTTCTGAGCAGTCATCATTTCTTCAAGGGCAGATTGTTCCGATTTATAAAAGTGGTGGATATCGTGAGTAACACCATGTAAACCGACAGCATGATCTTCCTCCACAATTTCATCTATCGCTCCCGGAAACTCTCTCATGGCGGGTTCCAACATGAAAAATGTTGCTTCTGCATCAAATTCGCTTAAAGCAGCTAAAATATCTGTAGTTGCTGAAGAAGGCCCGTCATCAAAGGTTAAATAGATTGTTTTTTCTTCCTTTCCAGGAACAAGCTCCTGATCCGTTTGCGACTTCTCCGATTCTGTTTTCTGAACGTCTGATGAAAAGATATACTCCTCCGCTTTTTGGTCAAGTTCTGTTTCTGAATGATGACTTGTCAAAGCTGGCGCCTTCGACTTTGATTCCACCTGATCATGGTTAACATCACTTTGAAGGACATAAAAAATGACCAAACAGGCAAGGGGGATAAGCCATTTCAGTTGTTTCATGTAAAAACCTCTATTCTATTTCGTTTTTTATGCTCATTCATAGATTAAAATAATGACATAAAGATGAGATCAAGATGAGAAGGATTTAAACTAAAGATTGGTTAAGAAAGCCGAACTTAATCCCGCTGGTCCTTTTCCTTCCAACCAAAATAGGTACGGAATTGACGGAAGGACATATTATGTAAATTCTACTTGGGATCACTTGGAGACATCATAATACTTGCCGACCACTAGACGATTTAGGTTCGCAGACATAAGAACCATGACGTTGCGAAGTTAGTCTACTTCCACATTCCCCACCGCAAAACCAAGGGTCCCAGCCACCACAAAATTCCTATAGCCAAACTACGCTAAAAAGCCATCCACTTCAGTGACAGATAACGTCATAAAGTGGATGGCCTATGATGAACATAATTATTGGATCAGCGGTTAGAAAAGCCAATTAAAAATACCTCGTTTTTCCGCTTTCTCTTTGTATTCTTTAATCCCTTCAACAATGGAAGTGGCAACACGTGATTGAAAATCGTCTGTCCACATTTCAGATTCTTCCTTGGGGTTTGTCAGATAACCTACTTCTAACAATACTGCAGGCATTTCCGTATCCTTTACAACGAATAAATCTTTCTTTGTTGTTCCTCTATCATTAAATCCGGTTGCCTCAACCACATGTTTCTGTATCATCTTGGCAAAGCGACGGGAATCTTTGTGATAATAAAACGTTTCTGTCCCTGCAACCTCTGGGCTGGAAAAAGTGTTGCCGTGGATAGATAAAAATAAATCGGCATTTAATTTATTAGCATATTTGGGTCTGTAGCGGCTTTCCTGCGATATAAAGTTATCCTCTGTTCTGGTCATAAAAACCTCTATTTCCGGATCTTGTTTCAACTTTTCTTCTATTTTTTTTGATAAACTTAACGTGAATTTTTTTTCATATTTGCCGCTAGCACCTGTAGCCCCGTTATCCTTACCGCCATGTCCCGCATCGATGACAACTTTTAAATCAGAATTACTCTCCATCTTAGGGCGGGGATTGTTTATGCTAACCACTAATATGAATATTAGGATGAGTAACACAGATAATGTAATCATTAATATCCCTTTTTTCATACTTATTCCTTCCTTCCAATTCTCTATAGTTTAGGAATTCCTTTTATCCTTGGTTATAGGATAATGGCGGGAAATAAAGATGAGGTAAAGATGATATCAATATCATTTAAAGAATAATAGGAAGCATACAAAAAAGCCTTTCGTTCCATACATTAACAGCGTATCCTGGAACGAAAAGCTTGAGTAAACAGCTATTTCTCTTTGTTCAAAAAGAAGTAAAACAGCACACCATCTTCGGTATTCATGACACCATATTCTACATCGTGCAACTCTAAAATATTCTTTGAAATAGCTAGTCCTAACCCTGTCCCGCCTTCCGAACGTCTGCGAGACATATCTCCATGATAAAAACGATCCCATATTTTCTCTACATGTTCCTGCGCAATATGAATGCCTTTATTTTCCACACATACTTTCACACGCTCCTGCTCTTCTATCGTGGAAACAATAATACTTTTATTTTCTGGCGTGTGCCGAATCGCATTGGTAATAAAGTTGGTCACTACTTGTTCTATGCGATGCTGATTTGCAACCACCTTAATCGGAGAAAGTTGTTTATGCACATGTAAATTCTTGCTCGTAATATCTAAAGCTAATTGTTCACATATATACTCCATGATTTGATCAATATAGAAAACGTCCATTTTCATTTTATACGTACCCGATTCAAATTTCGCTAATTCGAGCATGTCAACAATGAGCATATCCATTTTATCTACTTCTTTGGACATTGCTTTAAAATAATACTCTTTTTTATCACTGGCAATCCCATCTTCTAAAACAGAGATACAGCTTTTCATAATACTTAACGGCGTCTTTAATTCATGAGAAACCCCAGAAATAAAATCTTTACGTGTATTTTCTAATTGTTTTTCTTTCTCTATATCCTGCTGCAGCTGATTAATATATGAATGTAATGTATGAGAAAGTGTATTAATATTGTGTGACAAGGTGCCAATTTCATCCTTTGATGCAATTGGTATGGATTCTGAAAAATCCAGGTTTGCCATCTTGCTGGTTGTATTGTTAATTCGTAACAATGGTCTAGCGATTTTCTTTGAATAATAAAAGGATGCAAGAACAATCAAGAGCAATACAAATATAATTAGGTATACATAATAATCCTCCATCATCTGTGCCGCTTCATCAATGGGCTGTAAGGATGTCATTGCAAAAATATAGCTCGTATCACCATTAATATCTTTAATAGGTCTAAGGAATATTTTGTATTCCATATTATTTTGCGTATAATCCATGGTTCTAGCATCGGTATCGGGCTTCTCATTAAAAAGCAGGTTTTGTTGAAATTGTTTGATGCGTTCGACAAACAAACGATTGGTATATATGTTGGAGCGAATCGTCCCTTCAGGTAACTGAAATTCTTCAATGGTTCCCCTTAAAAATATTGATGAGTCTTCTTTTGGGGAAGATTCCGTTGTCACTCCATTACCATATAGCTTTTTGGTTAGCTGCTTATTTTCCAAGGTGATAATTCCGTTCTCTTTCATCAAAATAGCAGGGATTACCGCATCATCTTTCATGATCCCATCAATCATGATTTCCTTTCCCCTTTCTAACTGAAATTTTAATCTGTCCATATCTTCTAAGCCCGTAAAGCTATATAATGGTATGGTTATATCGCGGTCCATAAAATCCTCGTTTTCGGTACGGTCAATATGAACTTTTACAGAAAAATCATTGGCATTTTTAATAGTACCTGCACTATCTAATGTGGTAATCCATGTGGCATGCTCCTTATAGAAATCCTGCTCCAGCTTTTGAATTACTGATACATCTCCATCAGCCTTTACATACTCCTCCTGAAAAGATTGAATACCTGTTTCAATATCGTTTATTTTTTGATTTGCATAATATTGCTTAAAAAATACCGTTTGTCCAATGAAAACAACCGCCAAAATGAGCATACATAACATCGTTGTCAGCAAAAATAATTTTAATACGATCCCTTTTTTCATGCTCTTGCCTCAAATTTATAACCGACACGAATAACCGTTACGATACTATTTGCTTTATCGCCTAATTTATGACGTAAATTACGGATGTGACTATTGATGGTACGATCATCACCGGCAAATTCATAACCCCAAATGTTAATGATTAGCTGCTCTCTCGTAATAATAATCCCTGGATTTTGCATCAAATAAGCTAATATTTCAAACTCGGTATGCGTCAGGCTTATATGAACTCCGTTTACTTTCACTGCATGGGAAGGAATATGGATGTGGATGCCATTCTCAGCCAAGGTATCTTCATTAGAAAATGTATTCCCGTAAGAATAGCGGCTATTAATTAATCGTTTTACTCTTGCTAACAAAATGGGCGGACTATATGGTTTGGTAACATAGTCATCGGCACCTAATTCAAAACCAAGCAATGTATCATCCTCATCCGAACGTGCTGTCAACATAATAATGGCTACATTGGAGTTTTTGCGAATTCGTCTGCATACAGTCCATCCGTCTAACTCCGGCAGCATGATATCCAGAATAATCAAATGTATGTCATACGCTTCAAAAATGGCTAGTGCTTCCTTTCCATCCACCGCTTCCAATACGGCATATCCTTCATTCAATAAATAATCTTTCACTATTTCACGTAATATATCTTCGTCCTCAACAATTAATATGGTTTTTTGCATTTTTCTCCCTCGCAATGTCAAAAAGTTCGTATGTATAAGCATACCATAATGATGTAAAGATGAGATAAAGACATGATATCTTTGTCAGGAAATTGTTGGTGACACGTTTTTCTGTACTTGCATGAATGTATTTAGTTTAAGCTTTTTTCGTCATACTATATACGTATTATCTAAAGTTAAGGCGTGAATTTGTTGTTTTTAGGTATATTTTATTAGCTATCGTAATAGTGTCCGTTCCTTTGCGATTATAAGTCCATTAACAAAAATTCCTCATTCGATACGCTCATTATTTTTAAACAACTGTATTTGTCAGGTATCAATAACACCGTAATGACAATTTTCATATCTATCCTCCAGCCCTTTCGTAAGAATTTTGTAAGAAATCTAAGAGAAAATCATTTGTTTCCTGTTATGAAATACGGAAGAAGAACACCTGCTAGCTTGGTATGATGTACGTGACAAGCTAGCAAGTGTTTTTTATTTGTCACGAACACGAACAAAGGAGCATATCAAATGGGAAAAATACAAATTGTAATATTATTTGGCGGTTATTCTAGTGAATATGATGTTTCGCTACAATCCGCCCATGCTATTATCGCCAATCTAGATAAAGAGAAATATGATCCTATTTTAATTGGCATTACACGGGAAGGAAAATGGCTTCGTTACCGTGGGGATGTCGATCACATTCTCAGCAACACTTGGTTTGAAGATCATACCTATTGCCATTCTATTGTGATCTCACTAGACCGACACGAAAACAAACTGATTGAATTTCATCATGATGATTCTATGGAAACAGTTACGATCGATGCGATTTTTCCAATTCTTCATGGAAAGTATGGGGAGGATGGGACAGTTCAAGGTATAGCAGAGATCGCTGGCATCCCTATTGTTGGATGTAACACCTTATCCTCAGCAGTATGTATGGACAAGAGAAAAGCTCACCAAATCGTCTCTTTGACTGGAATCCATACGCCATCATCCCTTGAATTCTCAAGAAATCATGTATTAGCTGACATTCTCGAGCAAGCTAAACAGCTAAACTACCCTTTGTTTATAAAGCCAGTAAAAGCTGGTTCCTCATACGGCATTACAAAGGTTTACCAAGATGATGAACTGCCAAGCGCTATTAATAAGGCTTTTCAATATGATGATAAATTGGTTATAGAAGCAAACATTGATGGCTTTGAAGTTGGTTGTGCCATTTTAGGAAACCATGACCTAACCATTGGTGAAGTAGATGAAATTGAATTAGCGTCGGGTTTTTTTGACTTTAATGAAAAATATACACTAGAAACGGCTAAAATTCATGTTCCCGCTCGCCTAGATGCATATCTTACAGAAAAAGTAAAAGAAGCTGCTGCTACTATCTATCGCGCGCTAGACTGCAGCGGGTTGGCACGAGTAGACATGTTCCTAACTCCAGACAAGCAAATAGTGTTTAATGAAGTGAACACCTTTCCTGGATTTACAGCACATAGCAGATACCCAACCATGATGAAAGAAATTGGAATAGAGTTTACCGATCTCTTAGACAGGCTGATTCAATTGGGGTTAGAAAAATGAGTGTTATCACATTGCATAAAGAGGACATTCATAAAGGCTATCAAATGCTAGTGAACAAGCAGCATTCTATTAAAGATAATCAGTACTTTACAAGACAATTGCTGCCTATGGGGGGCAAGTTCAACAAAACGCTATTGAAAAAAAACACAGGAAACCTACTAAATCAGCTTCTCGACACCATCGCTGCTAAAGAAAAAATTGCTCTGGTTAGCGGGTACCGAAGTCAACAAGAGCAAGAAGAGATTTATAAGTCTTCGATAGTAGAGAACGGCCAGCTATTCACCGAAAAATACGTGGCATTACCAAACTGTAGTGAACACCAAACAGGCATGGCCATTGATTTAGGCGAACGTGCGGATAATATTGATTTCATCCGACCTCACTTCCCTTATTCAGGCATTGCCCAAATTTTAAGAGAGAACGCCGTAAGATATGGTTTTCTCGAACGATATCAAAAACACAAGGAAGCAGTTACGGGAATCTCTCATGAGCCTTGGCATTTTCGTTATGTTGGTTATCCACACGCCTCCATCATGCACCATCATGATCTTTGTTTAGAAGAATATATCCCTTTTATCAAGGATTATAAATTCGGAGAAAAGCATTATGGTTTTTCACTAGATAATAAGAAAGTAGAAGTTAGCTACATCCAGACAGAAGCTGATTCCATGAACTTGGATTTATCGGATACGCTCTGCTACCAAATATCCGGAAATAATGTGGATGGCTTTATCCTAACTACATGGAGGTGATTTCGATGACACAATGGAATAGAACAGGCGCACTAGATTTCTTTCGCCTTATATCGGCTTTTCTAGTTGTTGCTATTCACACATCTCCCTTATATGCCATTAATGAAACGGCAAATTTTGTTTTCACTCGTATTATTGGCCGAGTAGCTGTTCCATTTTTCATCATGGTTACATGGGTATTTTCTATATAAAGCCATTCAAAATAGGGAAAATGATGATATCAAAAGCTCGCTTATCAAACTTTGTACGATCTATGGAATTTCTATCTTGCTTTTTTTACCGATCAATATGTACACAGGGGATACTTTGACATGGGGAAAGCTTGTACAGGACATTCTCATTAATGGTACCTTTTATCATTTATGGTATTTACCAGCGATGATTATTGCCATTCCAATTGTGACCTTGGCTATACAGCGATTTGGCCTTAAATTATCTTGGATAGGTTCGATAATATTATATGGAGTTGGACTTCTGGGAGATAGCTATTATGGACTTGCGGAAAAATCCGATACGCTTTCCACCTTCTATCATTTCATCTTCACTATATCGGAATACACGAGAAATGGCTTATTTTTTGTCCCAATCTTTCTCGTTTTAGGTATAGCCATCGCAGCATCTAATAGAAGGTTTTCCAAGCAACAAATTCTTATCAGACTAAGTATAGCAATTAGTTTACTACTAGTTGAAGGACTAGTAATACACAGTTTTTCTTGGCAGAGACACGATAGTATGTACATTCTGCTTGTGCCATGCATGTATTACTTATTTTTATTATTGCTGCAACTACCCAGTATAAAAAGTAAGGCATTGCGTAACGTATCCTTAATCATTTACCTTATCCACCCCGGGATCATCATACTTGTCCGCGGTTTTGCTAAGTTTATGAATCAGGAGCAATTATTCATACACAACAGTTTTATTCACTATTTAGTAGTTAGTTGTCTTTCCTTTTTAGCAGCAATCCTTTTCGTGAAGCTATTCTCCAGGTGGGAAAAACAGCAAGATATAGCACCCGACCATCGAGCTTGGGCTGAAGTGAATCTAGCAGCACTTAGACACAACGCACGAGAACTTCGTCAGCTGCTTCCAGACCAAAATGAATTAATGGCAGTCGTAAAAGCTAACGCCTATGGGCATGGGGATGTGCCCATTGCACGGGAACTAATGCGTACCGGTGTGCGATCATTCGCGGTCGCTACGCTAAAAGAAGGAATACATTTACGGCAAAATGGAATCAAAGGGGACATTCTTATTCTTGGATATACAAACCCAAAGATTTCTCCAAATTAACAAAGTACAAGCTGATACAGACAGTGGTAGATTATCCATATGCACAACTGCTGAATCATTCTTCCAAACAGATTCGTGTGCATATAAAAATTGATACTGGCATGAATCGACTTGGTATTCATGCTGAAAACCTCTCGGACATCGAAAGGATATTCCATTGTACCAATTTAAAAGTGGAAGGGGCATTTTCTCATTTATCTGCTTCAGATGGTTTGAGAGACGAGGATATTCAGTTTACCAAGCAACAGATTCAACGATTTTACCAGCTAATGCATGCACTAAAAGCAAAAGGATATCACCCCGGAAAGCTACATCTCCAATCAAGTTATGGCATATTAAACTATCCAGATTTAACTTGTGACTTTGCACGAGCGGGAATTGCGTTATACGGAGTGTTAAGTGCTCCCGACAAAACACGTACATCCATCCATTTAAAACCTGTTATATCGCTAAAAGCTCGCATTGCTACTATGAAAGAGATCGAACCAGGAGATACTATTAGTTATGGGAGACAATTTAGGGCCAGATCAAACATGATAGTAGCGACTATTACGATTGGGTATGCAGATGGGATTCCTCGAATGCTTAATGAAAAAAACGATGCTTACGTATTACTACATGGTGAAAAAGCCCCGATTATCGGGCGCATTTGTATGGATCAATTCATTATCGATGTTTCCCACATAAAAGAAGTAAGAGCTAATGATACCGTCACTATTATCGGCATGGATGGTGACAAACAAATTCACTGTGAAGACATTGCCCAGCAAAATGGAACGATTACTAATGAAATTCTTAGTCAACTAGGTTCACGTTTAGAATATATATATCTAAAGTGAGAGAATGATTGGAGGCGGGGGGGAACTAGGCTGGTCCATGATATGTCACTAATGGCTTGGCTAATTAACAATCAAAGCGCCCCCCTGTATCTTTGTTTTAGATAAGATTACAAGAGATTGCAAAGACTTCTATAGAAACTTGGCTAACGTGCACTAATGTTGGTAACCAGTGTTTCCTTCTACTATTTTAATAAATCCACAAAAATTTATTGCATATAGACAATTGTATAAAGTCTTTAAATACCTATTTTCGCCGTTTGAGTATCATTGCATATAACCAAATGCTCAACCCTGTAAAAGAGTGTGTGTTTCTCCTAGATGAAGTGGGCCTTTTATATGGACAATTGTCCATATAGAAGGCTCGGTTTCTTTCCATCCATTCTGAAAAATAGTTCAGTGCCATTACTCTACATGTCTCAGTCGTTTTAATGTTTCTTCCAGTCCTTTTTTGAAAGATGTTTTTGGAATGGGTCCGATTCGTTTTTCATATTTTTCGCCACTCAAAATAAAACCTTCTTTAGTGAGGTACATAATTTCGATAATTTCTCTCATAAACAGATCGAACAATCCTATAAAACGAATAGCATTTTTAGTAAGTGGAATAACAAACTTTCGATTTCCTGTTACTTGACGAGCAATTCTGATAATTTCTTTACCAGAAATTAATCCTGCGCCTGGTATATTCCAATTTTCCCCATAAGCGTCATCTTTCAAAGCTATATTTACGATCATTTTAGCGGCATCTGGCAAATAGACATATTCCCTAGATTTTTTCAGGTTTCCAATAAAAATCGAAATTTTATTGGCTGCTATTCCTTCTAAAGTGGGCTGTAGATAAGAATTTTGTGATGTAGGACCATAATAATCCGGTAATCTAACAATTAATGAGTTTGCTCTTTTCCATTCGGGACTGAATATCAATTGCTCGAATTTCACTCTAATTTTACCTTTCTTGGTATGTGGTTGATGCGGATGACTTTCGTCTCCCTTTGCAACCTGATGTCCATATACATAAATTCCGTCTACAATAACGATCTTCTTCCCGAGAGTATCTGCTGCTTTCATCACACTTTCTCCAAGTAATAGGAGCTTATCCTTCATCTCCTGGTATTTTACATTTGCACATTGAAAAATGACTTCCACATCTTCAGCAGCTTTTATAATTGTATGATAATCGAATATATTCCCCAGTTTGTATGTTAATTTGGAATTATAATCATGTTCTACCATTAGTGCATCCAATTTACTTTGGGACCGTCCGAAAGCAATAACTTCTATTCCTCTGCTCAATAATTCTGAAACAATAACTTGGCCTGTTCCACCAGTTGCTCCTAACACCATTGCTGTTTTCATTCACAATATCTCCTTTATTTAGTGATCAATCAATAACAAAATGCGCAAACATATTTGATGTTTCCTTTCTATTTAACACAAAACATTAAATTTTCCTAACAGTTAACCATTTTATCTTAATCCCAAAATGTGAATAATGTGACCACAATGGCTATAATACCTAATACAAAGGAAAATGGGGCAATAGAATTTTCGTTATTGCTTCTATTCATCTATAACACCTCCTTCAAGAGGATTGATCATTTGATTTAATCCAACCAACTAATGACACAAAAGACAATTATCCCGATTGAAACATAGTCTATTTTAGCTAATTTCATATTTTTCCCCCCTTTTATTATTTAGTGATTGATCAATAAATAATGATAGAAAAATAAATAACCTACTAAACGCGATTATTCATTTCTTTGACCATCCATCAACTCCGGAAGATCTATAAAATAAGAAATATTACATAACATCCCCCTTGCTAGAAATGTAGTAACTTCATTTTCTACATTCTTAATCCCTGCTGCTTTAAAACGATCTATGGTATAGTTTTGGATACTCGACAATCCTTTTTGCGCTGCTTTTCGTACAGCATTTTCTGTTACGGATATTCCTATCACCTGTAATGCAATTTCATTGGGATATAATTCAGAAAGCTCTTCATATGCAGCAATCATTTCTCCAACAAGTTGTTCAGGAGCAGCATCCACCTGTTTAAAAGTATGAAGAATCCTTTCAAATGCTCGATCTAAAGCTGCAATAAACAGCTCTTCTTTTGTTTTAAAAAATCGAAAGACATAAGGTTGTGATATACCTGCTTTTTCTGCAATGTGTGCGGTAGTTGTATTGTAGTAACCTTTTTTTGCGAATACTTCTAATCCAGCTTCAAGAATTTCCTCTTTGCGATTTTCCTTACTAGACCTTACCATGTCAGACACCCACTTATAGTTATTTATTGATCAATTACATTATAATCAAATTTACATAGAAGGTCAACAGAGGAAAACACATTTATCCTCAAATAGCTGGTGAATAACTGTTAGTTTGTTCAATTTATATTTCATTATTTCAATCGTTGTTTTTAATTCTTCCTAGTCATTCCGCCACTCTAACTCTTTATTTATTGAACTTAATGTTTCAGGATATGTAATAAATTGCGACTTATCTAATAAATGAAAATATCAACTAGCATTGATACTAATTGATATTTTCATGGTTAAGATTTCAATCTACTACATACTGCCTCATTACGGATAAACCTATTATTATATCCCTTTTACAAGGATTCACCATTCGATTCAATTACTTGCTGATACCAGTAATAACTTTTCTTTTTTATTCTTCGTAACTCTTTCTCCCTTTCTTCATCACGATCAATATAAACGAAACCGTATCGTTTCTGATACCCATTCAACCAGCTTAGCAAATCAGTGAACGACCACGCACAGTAGCCTAAAACCTCAACTCCATCTGCCATTGCCTCTTGAATTGCCTCCAGATGTGACTTTATATAATTAATTCGATAACCATCATTAATGATATCATTGTCCTCGAGTGTATCGAATTCTCCCAAACCATTTTCTGTAACCAGGACAGGCAATCCGTAGCGAGTTGCTATTCTTCGTAAACCTACACGTAAGCCTTCTGGATCGATATCCCAGTCCCAGTTAGTCGAATCCACATGTGGGTTTGCAGTTGTTTTAAACATTCCTGGGATACCAGAATCCTTCGTGGATCCTTTTTTACCAGTTGTGTTTTTGACACCTACTCCAATACCTCCTTCTATCGGATTGTGTTCTACGGTTTGCGTCCGGTAATAGTTCACACCCATAAAATCCGGCTTTGCAGATGCTAATAATTCAAAGTCGCCTTCCTTAATTGTTGGTGTTAAATCGTGTTCCTCAAGGTGTTTCCAGGCTGTGATCGGATACTTACCCCATGCGTAAATGTCCATCCAAAGATAATTTTGTAGATCCTCGGCATTCTCGAAAGCAAGCATGTTATCTGGATGAGAATTAAGCGGATAGTATGGCTTATAAGCAAAGCTTGGACCAATTTTTCCATCTGGGACATATTTTCTAAATGATTGAATCACCTTTGCATTCGCGAGATTCGCAATATGATTCACTTCATAAAATCGCTTGCGATCCTTGACCCCTGGCGGATGAAGCGCCGTCTCATAACCATAGCTTACAAAATAGTTTTGTTCATTAAGTGAAATCCAATATTTCACACGATTTCCGTATCGTTTATACAGTGTAATCGCATAGTTGTTAAAATCCTCAATAATTTGTCTGGACTCCCAGGCCCCATATTGATCCATCAGTGCCTGTGGTACGTCCCAATGATAAAGGGTAATCATCGGTTCAATATTATTTGCGAGTAATTCGTCAATTAAGCGATCATAAAAAGCTAAACCTTGTTCATTCACTTCTCCGTTACCAGTTGGATAAATGCGACTCCACGCAACCGAGAACCGATATGTTTTCAAGCCTTGTTCGGCCATTAACTGTACGTCTTCCTTATACCGGTGGTAATGGTCGACTGCCACATCCCCGTTTGTCCCTTTATAAGTAGTTCCTTCTTTTCGTACAAAAACATCCCATACTGACTGGCCTTTGCCATCTTCGTTCCATCCACCTTCTATCTGGTATGCAGCCGAAGCCGCCCCCCATAAGAAATCTTTTGTAAATGGCACTCTCTGTTTATGTTCCATTATGCTGTCCCCTCCTATTATTCGTATAGTGACTTACCATTGGACTCAATAACTTGCTTATACCAATAGAAGCTTTTCTTTTTCGTTCTATTTAACGTTCCTTTACCATGGTTGTCTTTATCAACGTGAATAAAGCCATAGCGTTTTTCCATCTCTCCAGTTCCCGCACTGACAATATCAATCGGCCCCCACCAGGTGTAACCGATAACCTCACATCCATCCATGATCGCCTCATGCATTTCGATTAAATGCTTCTGAATATATTCAATACGTTCGTCATCCGCTATTTCACGATCCGTATTGAACTCATCCTTGCCACCAAAACCATTTTCCACGATAAATAACGGGATGTTATAACGATCATATAACTCATTACAAACATAGCGTAATCCCTTCGGATCGATCGGCCAGCCCCATTCTGTTTTTTCCAGATAGGGATTATCCTTACCAATAATCCCTCCTGTATTCCCCAGAACCGGCATGCCTGCCTGATGCGTTGAGCTCCGATAATAGCTGAAGCCTAAATAATCCACCGTATGTTCTTTTATTAAAGAAAGATCTCCTTCCTCCATCTTCACCTCAATACCATGCTCGCGCCAAATTCGCTTGACATAACTCGGATAGACACCACGAACCATTACATCTGAGTAGTAAAGCGACCGCCGTCTGAGCTGATACGATTCAAAAATATCATCAGGATGACACGTATGTGGATAGATTGGACTAAGGGAAAGCATGGCACCCATCATTCCGTTTGGAATAATGTCATGGCAAAACTTCGTTGCTTTTGCACTAGCAACAAACACATGGTGCGAAGCCTGATAAATAGTTTGCAGCTTTGTTTCTTCATCTTCTATCAAAATGCCACCAGCAGCTAACGGGATTGTATGAAAATGATTAATTTCGTTAAAATTCATCCAATACTTCACTTTATCTTTATACCTCGTTAATATCGTCTCAACATACCGAGTATAAAAGTCTATCAGTTTTCGATTCTTCCAACCGCCATACGCGTTAATTAAATGTAGAGGAAGTTCAAAGTGGGATATCGTCACCACCGGCTCAATCCCGTAGTTTAATAACTCATCAAATAAATCATCGTAAAACTGCAATCCTCTTTCATTCGGAGCTTCGTCATCACCATTCGGGTAAATACGTGACCAGGCAATCGATGTTCGGAAACATTTTAAACCAGCTTCCGCAAGCAAAGCGATATCTTCTTTATAACGGTGATAAAAGTCTATCGCCTCATGACTGGCATAGTAATGTCCTTCTATCACTTCTCCGTCAAACTGACCACCAACTATTCCATTTCTAATCACATCACTAATGGCAGGACCTTTTCCATCTTCATTCCAAGCCCCTTCTGCCTGGTTAGCTGCGATCGCTCCTCCCCATAAAAAGTCATTCGGGAAAGCGTGTCTTTCCATTGGCATTATAAATCACCCCTACTATACTTCGATAGTCAAAATCATGGGAGAAATAGAACGGGCAATTCCCATTACGGGATCCATCCCGTTCGATTCCTACATGATGCTATGTTTCTTATAAGGAAACAGTTGATAATAGTACATCATCCTTTGTGACAGACCCTTTATCTGTTTCAATCACATCGGTATAATCATTAGAGTTTGTAATAATAATTGGTGTTGTTACATCGTAGCCATCCGCTTTGATTGCTTCTAAATCAAACTTCAATAATAGCTGGCCCTGTTCCACAATATCATCTTGCTTAACATACGCCTCGAAATGTTTCCCTGCTAATTTCACTGTATCCAAGCCAACATGGATAAGCACTTCCGTCTGATCTTTAGAAGTTAGACCAATTGCATGATTTGTATGGAATAAAGTTGTTACTTTCCCGGAAACAGGTGCATATACTTTTCCTTCTGTCGGAATAATCGCCACACCTTTCCCCATTGCACCTGTTGAAAATGCTGGATCATTAACTTTGTCTAATGAAACTACTTCTCCAGTCATTGGTGAAGCAACAGTTGATCTTCCACCTTCAATACCGGAATCCTGTTTAATTCTCCCGGCACCTTTATCTGACAATCCTTCATCGAAACCTAACACATACGTTAAAATAGTTGTTAATACAAAGGCAATGGTAATACTAATTACATAGTAAGCAAATGTATCTGTCATAAATGCTGGTAATGTTGTTAATGCTGGGAATACATAGGCCATAACGGTCGTATTCATCGCACCGGCAAACCCACCACCAACCGTACCACCAATAACTGCGGCAATCATCGGGCGTTTATATCGAACGGATAAACCATAAACAATTGGCTCTGTTACACCTGCTAATATAGCAGGCATCATCGAAGAAATCGCTAAAGACTTCAATTTTTTATCTTTTGCTTTTAGAAAAACACCTAATGCAACACCAGCTTGGGCAAACGTTGCGTTAGCAACTGGTGGGCGGATCGTATCATAACCTGTTGTGCTCAAGTTCTGTAACATAGCAGGAACAATTCCCCAGTGAATACCGAACATAACGAGGAATGTCCAACCTGCACCGATAATCGCACCAGTTAACATACCACTTGTGCTGCCCATAAAGTCAATACCAGAAGCAATGCCATTACCAAGATATACACCAAACGGCCCAATTAAACCAGCTGTTAGTGGCACCATGACTAATAAGGCAAGCATTGGTACAGCAAACATTTGAATCACTTGAGGGATTACTTTGTTCAGGAATCTTTCCAAATATGAATACAACCATATAGCTAAAATTGCAGGAATGATTTGTCCACTATAACTCATTAATACAATCGGAAGCCCCGCAAAATCAACAATATCCCCGACATCCGCCATTAAGCCTGTAAATTGCGGCTCAAGTAGCGCCCCCATAATCGCTAATGATACGAAGATATTCACTCCATACACTTTAGCAGCAGATACAGCTAACGCCAGTGGGAAGAAGTAGAATACAGCATTTGCTGCAGCGCTCAAGATTAAGTATGTGCTACTTTCTTCTGACAATCCAAAATATGTTGTTAAAATGACTAGCAATGCTTTTAACATACCAGAACCAGCTAATGTCGGTACAATCGGCGTAATAATTCCAGACATCACATCAAAAAGTTTGGCGATTGGGTTTTTCGTTTTTTCATTGTTTTTGTTACTGGACGATGAGGCACTATTGATATCATATAAGTCCATAATTGCATCATGAACAGCTTTTACATTGTTACCAATCACAACCTGATACTGTCCATTACTTTCTAGTGCTGAAACAACACCATCCAGTTGCTCAATTTCATTTTTATCAAATTTACTTCCATCCTTCAACTTAAAGCGAAGACGGGTCATACAGTGATAAAGACTGTTAACATTGGATTCGCCGCCTACTCCTTCTATTATTTTCTTAGCTAATTGCTTTTGATCAGCCATCTTATTTTACCCCCCTGAAGTATCTTTAATTGAAAACTCAACAATCCACTTCCATACCGGCTGTTTTGTTTTCTTATATATAAAAAAGACATAACCCTCACGATATAGTATTTTCACGAAGTAACTTCTTCGCAAGCCTACATCATTTCAGGTTATGCCTTCTTCAGTAACACCCTGTTATCATTAAATTAGTATTTATTACGACTCGTAACACGCGCTATGTGTAATACGAGATAAACCATCTCGGCATGTGTTATTTGGGTACCATATCCATTTAACACATATGTTTCAATCCTTTTTACGCATTCAAACGCTTCGGGATATTTATAGTTGACCTGGTTAAACAAATCATCTTCTTCATTATCGATGCGATCTTTTGCTATAATGCGCTGTGCAAAGAATTTTAAATGGGTAACAAGCCTTCCATAATTCCACGAATCCTCATCAAAATCTATTTTAAAGTGATATTTGATAATACCTAAAATATCCTGAACAATGTTCGTAATTTTGATGGTTTTATCAATCTCATTTCCTTCTACTTGTGTATTAACCAGATGAAGAGCAATGAATCCGGCTTCATCCTCATCAAAGGCTATCCCTGATCTCTCTTTGATGATTTCTAAAGCTTTCAATCCAATTTCGAATTCTGTTTTATAAAATTTCTTTGCCTCCCACAACAAAACATTGCGGATTTGCTCTCCTTGTTGATAACGTTTGATGGCGAAGTAGATGTGATCGGTTAGTGTTAAAATCGTATAATCACTTATCGATACATTCATTTTATTACTAGCGTAGCTAATAATCTCCTGCGCAATCTCAACATATTCGACGGGAACTTCTTTTAATAAATTAGCAAGTTTCATCGAGATGTCTTTCGTTTGCAAAGTAAACACTTTGCTTATTTTGCTCTCATCTATTGGATCCCCTGGTTTTAACTTAAAGGAAATTCCACTACCGAAAACGACTACTTCCTGGTGAACGTCTGTTTTCGCTAATACAACATTATTATTTAAGGCTTTCTTTAATTTCATAGCCTCTCCTCCTTGCCGATTAAATCTCGATCATTCAGAGACTAATGTCAATTTTTTATAAAGGGAATCAAACTAATATATAACTGACGGGAGCTACTGCTTTGTTTTGTCTTATGATCAAGAAAGGCTTCTAAGCAGTTGAGTACTGGTAAATGACTTTTATTATCTTACTCATATTCATAATATATAACATAAACCACACAAAAAAACCTGGAGGCCCACAAGTACACAACAGAAAAATGTCAACTTGTATGTCCATCCAGGTTATGCCTTCTTCAGTAACACCCTGTTAATCATTAAATTAAGTAAAACGGTTTCTTCACCTTTACTAAAGTAAATTATATAACAAGAATAGAATTACGTCAACCTGTTGATCTTGAAAGTTGATGCAGAGTCAGTTATGGAAAAATCACCAATGTAACGAGAGAAGGCAAAAATAATTTTTGCTAATAAGAAAGGAAGTTCAGAAAATGATTCACTATTGGGTTTGGAAACGTTACTTTTCAATAAGGAATGGTGATTTTATACAGGGACACTTAAGCTTTATAATGTATAAATGGATGATCTGTAGCCTTTCCTAGCAAGGAAACTATTAAAAAAAATCACAAAAAACACCCCTTTAGATAATCACATCTAAAGGGGTAATGCTTGGCAATTTTTTATAAACGTTGTGGCTTCAGCTTAAAACTACTATATTCATCTCAAAATCAACCCTACTCTACTCCACTGTCACACTCTTCGCCAAATTCCTTGGTTTATCCACATCACAATCACGGTGCAAGGCGGCGTAATAGGCAAACAACTGCATTGGAATCACGCTGGCTAGTGGTGTCAGTAGTTCGTGTACAGTAGGAACAACGAACGTATCACTATCTTTCTCTAATCCTTTCATGCTCACCATACATGTATTGGCACCGCGAGCGGCTACTTCTTGCACGTTACCGCGGATGGAAAGATTGACATTTTCTTGTGTGGCCAGGGCAATCACTGGCGTACCTTCTTCAATCAAGGCAATGGTTCCGTGCTTTAATTCTCCTCCGGCAAAGCCTTCTGCCTGAATATAAGAAATTTCTTTCAGCTTCAAGGCTGCTTCCAATACGACATAGTAGTCGACACCACGACCGATAAAGAAAGCGTTGCGGGTTGTTGCGAAAAATGCTTTGGCAATACGCTCGAACTCTTCTTTTTGATCGGTCAAGGTTTCCATTGCACTGGCGACAATACCTAGTTCTTGCAATGGATTAAACGATAAGTTCATACCTTTTGCCCTAGCGCTATCTACCGCTAAAATAGCCAATACGGCAATTTGAGCAGTATAAGCCTTGGTTGAGGCAACGGCAATTTCGGGACCTGCATATAATGGCAGGGTATAGTCTGCTTCACGAGAAAGGGTAGAACCTGGCACATTGGTAATCGTTAATGCCGGGTGTCCTAATTCTTTAATTTGTACTAAAACCGAGCGACTGTCTGCCGTTTCCCCACTTTGGGAAATAAATACAAACAGTGGTTTTTCCGAAAGAAGTGGTATATTATAAGAAAATTCACTCGCAATATGCACTTCTACTGGAATATTAGCCAATTTTTCAAGGAATTGCTTACCCACAAGGCCGGCATGATAACTAGTGCCAGCTGCGATAATGTATAAGCGGTCTGCCTTTTTCATGGCTTTGCGAATATCACTGTCTAACTTAATATCATCCTCTTTATCTTGATATTCCTGAATAATTTTGCGGATAACAAATGGCTGTTCATCAATTTCCTTCAACATAAAATGCGGATAGGTGCCTTTTTCTGTGTCTGCTGCATCGATTTCTGCTGTATAAGCATCACGTTTTACCACAGAGCCGTCTAACTTTTGAATTTCTACATTGTCTCGACGGACTAACACGATTTCTTTGTCCTCAATTTCTACATAACGGTCGGTTTCCCTTAATGTAGCCATCGCATCACTTGCTACTACATTAAAGCCTTCGCCCAAACCGATCAGTAAGGGGCTCTTATTTTTTGCCACATATAATTGATCAGGATTTTGATTGTCTACTAAAGCGATCGCGTAAGAACCTTTTAAGACTGATAATGCCTGACGGAACCCTGTCAGTACATCCTCTTCCCATTCAGCAAAACGTTCGATCAACTGTACAACAATCTCGGTATCTGTTTCACTTTGGAAGGTAACATCACTTAAAAATTGACCACGTACTTCGGCATAATTCTCAATCACACCATTGTGAACTAACGTAAATCGACCAGAACTGCTTTGATGTGGATGGGCATTGTCTTCACTTGGCTCCCCATGTGTGGCCCAACGTGTATGACCAATACCAACCGTAGCTGTCTTGCCTGCATCTACTTTTTCCTTTAATGTTGCTATTCTTCCCTTGACCTTGGTTACGTCAACATCACCTTTATCTAATAGGGCAATTCCCGCTGAATCATACCCGCGATACTCTAGTTTCTCTAATCCTGTTAACAAAATATCCTTTGCATCATTTGCTCCAATATAACCTACAATTCCGCACATCGTCTTGTTTCCTCCTCTGGAAAGGGGCAAACAAACGACCACCTTTAAAGACGGCAAGCTCCTGCTCAGGCAGAGATATCCTTTAGAAAAAAAGGGTATCCCCTGTAGCGTTGCTTCTGCCTATTATTTGACTTTAGCTAACAAGGGGCGATTGTCTGCCCCTTTCTCGTGTAGTCATTTGAGCATCTTGTCGTTATCCTTGTACAGGTAGTTGCCTGCCTGGTTTCAGATAAAGACGTCTCGATTGAGATGTGCAATCGGGAGGTATCCGCCGATCATTCTCGATAAACCCCCACCTCGTCAGCTATGATCATTTCGACCGTCATAGCCCTGGCGCTTTGTCTAACTCGCTTGTGTCTCTATGCTCCTTTCTATGCTTGAGTGATGTCATGTTAAGTTCGTGTTCAAAAAGTTCGATGCGTCATTTTTATTGGGCTTTTTGAACAACTTCTTTAAAGCGACTATTTCATTTTAAATCATCTGTTCTTATTTCGCAATGATTTTATAAGATACTGTTATATTATGTGCCATTTGTTAAAATGTTGACCCTTATAAAGAGAATCCAACACACGACCAGACATGTGATTTGCAGCTCAGTTCCTTATTCACGCTCACCCTCGATAAAAAAACGAAGGCGATCCCATCTGCCTTCGCTTCCTTATATTCATCCGTGTATCGGAACCATCTGTCTCATTCGCTTATCAAACACGGCGATTTCTTTTGCCCCACTCTCTTTCAGCTTATCCTGAATCTGATCGGCATAGATCCCAACATCATGTGGAAAATGAGAATCGGAGGAGGTGGTAAACGGCACACCTTCTGCCACTAAGATATCCAAAAAAGTATCACTAGGACACATCTCTTTGACGGGATACCGGTAATACAGACCTGGATTCATTTCTGTCGCAACATCTGCCTGCTTCAAGGTTTTTGCTACAGATCGATACATATCACGAAGCAATGCCTCATCAGGGCGATGTTTAAATACCTTGAGGTTATCTAAATGGGCAATAATATCAAACAAGTTACTTGCTGCTGCTCTTTTGACCGTTTCGAAATGATTTTGGTATAGCTCCAGTAAGTCATAATCAAGAAATTTCGTTTGCAAGCCTGGGTTATCAAAACCCCAGCCATCATAAAAATGGACAGAGCCGATTACATAATCAAAAGGGTAAGGCTGGAGCAATGCTTGTAATTGCTCCTCTCCCCCAATGAAATAATCTGCTTCCATACCTAACTTTAATTCGATGCCATTTGCTTTCCATTTCGCTTTTTGACCTTCGATGAATTCAACAAATTCTGATAAGCTGCGATTCATCACACAATCCAGCCAATCTGCTTGAATCGCACCAATCTCACTGGATGTGGTATCCATATATGTATGAAAATAATCGCTTGTCTCGTTAAAACGGTATAAATGATCGACGATACCAACCATTTTCAAATTTCTTTGTTTGGCACGTTCGAGGTAAAAATCCAACCACCATTCGGAGTACTCGGTTTCCTGCATGCGTCGATGTGCCTGTGCAACGACTTCAGCAAACCACGCCTTGCTATATTGCTTGGATGAAAGTGGTACGAAATGCTCCATGGATTGGGTGATTTTCTCCAGATAGTTATGTGTGTAGGGTCCTTCTTCAAGATGAATATGGTAGTCTACTTTCATAGCCTTGTCCCCTCGCCTTGATCCAGTTTATATTCTCAAAATCCTTTCGTTTCCATCCTTTTGGCTTTGCCTCCGAACAGATAATCACATCCACCTGATCAAAAGAGGCCATATTGCAAGCTGCGTCCACTCCTATTTTGGAATGATCGGCTAATACAATAGCTTCTTTTGATCTTTTGATCATTTCTTTTGAGATCACCGTCTCATTCAAATCATAATCGCTCAACCCATTTTGCATAGACATACCACCAACCGAAATAAAGGCCTGATCAAAGTTAAACGTCTTTAATTGATCCATGGTCATCATTCCTGTCATCGATTGTTGCTCGGGATTAAGCTGTCCTCCAAGCATAATGAGCTCCCCTTTACATTCTTCCTTTGCTAATTTGTCAGCAATGGCAGCTGCCACGGCTAAGGAATGTGTAACAATCGTGATTCCGACTTTTTCCTTTAACGCATGGGTAAGCTCCAGTGCGGTTGTGCCGGTATCAATGGCAATGGTCGAACCATTTTCAATTAATGAAACTGCTGATCTGCCGATGGCTTGTTTTTCCTCTGTCATCAGATTGGATCGCTGATGCAAAGGTGGTTCACCTTGTGGATAGCCGATATTTACCGCTCCACCATAAACTCGCTTGACGTCGCCTGTAACAGCCAGCTGATCCAAATCACGTCGTACCGTTTCCATGGTTACCTGAAATGTATCTGCTAATTCACTGACTTTTACTTTATTATGCTTCTGTAATGCCTCTATAATATAGGTCCATCTTTCCTCGGGAAACCACTCCATCTTTACACCTCGCTCGCTATGAAACTTGTACACATGCCTCTCTTGGGATGTACACGTGTACTTTTTCTCCTTCATCTAGTTGTTCATGATATTGGTATAACGTGTCTATCTGTATCGTTTGATCGGGAAGGGCTACGCGGTAAATTAATACATTGCCGGTAACCATTTTGGTGTCGATTTTCCCTTCGACATGATACGCTTGTTCCTGTAGTCGACGATTTTCTGTTTTGGACATCGTGATACTCTCCGGACGTATCGCAATATCTTGTTCAAAATCAGCTGACTGATTCGTCCATTTTTGCAACATCTGCCTTGGAATAATATTGTATGAGCCGATAAAACCTGCAATGAATTTATTTTTTGGTTTCATATAAATGTCGTCTGGTGTACCTTCTTGGACAATCTTCCCTTCATTCATGACAAAAATTCGATCACTTAATAGCATCGCTTCTTTCTGATCATGTGTGACAAATATAGTCGTAATATTTAGCTTGCGCTGAATATTTTTAATTTCTTGCTGGAGTGATTTACGAATCTTGGCATCCAAGGCACTAAAAGGCTCATCAAGCAACAATACATCGGGCTCCATCACTAAGGATCTGGATAAGGCCACACGTTGCTGCTGACCGCCGGATAATGCATGTGGATAACGGTCTCCCAACTCCTCTAACCCCATCATCTTCATCGTATCTTGAACAATCTGCTGGTAGCCTTTTTTCTTTTGCAACTTTAATCCGTAGCTAATATTTTCTGTGACGGTCATGTTAGGGAAAAGGGCATAGGATTGAAACACCATGCCGACCCCTCGTTTACGAGACGGCACCTGTGTGATGTCCTTGTTATTAACGGTAATACTCCCTTGATCGACATCGGCAATCCCGGCGATCGTTCGCAGCAATGTACTCTTTCCACAGCCACTCTGACCTAATAATGTGATGAACTCACCCTTTTCGACCGATAACGAAATGTGGTCTAATACCGTTTTTCCACTATACTGTTTCAGCAGGGAATCAATTTGTACATAACTCATGATTTTTCTCCTTCCAAAGTCGTTTGTTGTAATGTTGAAATCGGCATATCTTGTTTATCTGATGCGACTTGCTTCTGTCTTTTTGGTGATTGAAAATAAAGCAGAAATAACGTAATAAACACGATAATCATGTAGTAACAAATCACAATCGCACTGGTCAGGTGACCGTTCTTACTCAATTGCTGATAAAGGTAGATTTGCAAGGTTTCAAATCGTCCGCCAACTAAAAGGTTTGCAAGGGCAAATTCGCCAAATAGCATGGAGATGGCCAAGAATGCTGCGGAGAATATACCTTTTTTCATATTGGGTAATACCACCGTCATAACCGCCTTGATCTTGGAAGCACCTAGTAGCTCGGCGGCTTGAATCAGGTCTCTGGCATGGATTGTGTATAAACTATTGCGAATCCCTTGATAAACAAACGGCATAATCACAATCGCATAAATCCCAAACAAGATCCATGGTGTGCCTGCTATATTCACGACATCATTGGCATATAGATTGATTAAGCCAACTGCTAAAGCAACACCTGGGACACCATAAGGTAGCAGGGCGATCGTTTTTAAGACTCCTTCCCATTTGGGAATATATAATACGATGGTTATGGTGGCAAGCAGCATGACGATAATCGATAAAATAACGGCAACAGAAATAACGAGTACCGTTCTGCCAAGTGCCTGCAGGAAACGGGAATCTTGGAATAATTGAATATACCAATCGAATGTCCATGATGTCGGCAGAATGGTTGTGCTCCATTCCGTTGCGATGGAATACAAGAACGTACCGGCCAACGGTAATACTAGATAAACTGCCAGAACAATCGCCACCACCACATGTCCCTTTTTATTCTTCACCGTAAATCTCTCCTTACCTTTTTCATGATTTTACTATTCGACCATAGGGCTGCAATCATTATCAAGGCCAACAGGACACCAAATGCACTGGCCAAATTCGGCTGGAGAAAGACATCGCCTGAGATTAGCGAGGCAATCTGAATCGGCATCAAATTATAGGTGGAACCTACTAAAGCATTGGCTGTCGCAAAAGCCCCTAGTGCATTAGCAATCAATATCGTATAGGTTCCAATCACACCTGGAAAAAGTAACGGAATACCGATTTTACGCCAAAATGTCCACGTTGTACCACCTAATAGCTGTGAGGCATAGCGCCAATCATCGTTCAGTGCCTGGTAGGTTGGCAGCAGCAGGATAATAGCAAATGGAATCTGAAAATAAATATAGACAACAACAAGACCAAACCAAGAATATAAGTTAAAGTCACCAAACACATCGAGTCCCAGTTGGTTAAACAGTAAGGTGAATAAACCATTATTCCCTAATAACACGATGAAGGAGAAAGCTAATGGTATCCCCTCAAAATAAGAGGTCATATTCGAGATCGTCGTCATCCATTTGTTCCCGCGTCCGGCTAATTGTGAAATCGAATAGCCACCAATAACTGCTATGATAATCGCTACTGTCGCAGATAAAAAAGCAATTTTCAAACTATTGGTAATCGATTGGAGATAATAAGCCTCGGAAAATAATTCTTGATAGTTCGCCAAGGTAAAGCTGCCGTCCTCGGATTGAAAGCTCGACATCACCATATTCATTGTTGGGAAAAAGAGAAAACCTAATACCAATAAGGCTAATGGAACCAAGCATAGCCATATCTTCCATGATTGTTTCACTTGTTACCCTCCTCTTGTCTAAGCAAGCTTCTCCACATCTGTGGCAATACCGGCATGGTTTCCGCCTTATCCAGCCCCATTAACTCACACATAAACGAGGCAAAAGGAAGCTGAGGCAATAACAGATCTTGCATACCTTTATGGGTTTTATTGCTGATCATATATAGCGGGACTTGACGTTCTGCTTCTGTTGTACCGCCATGCTGCCCTTGTTCTGACATTCCGTGATCAGCCGTTACCACAACTTGATAGCCTTCCTCAAGCCAGATAGGCATTAATTCTGCTAGTATATTATCAGCGAGTAATACCTTTTCACGATATTCACTGGAACGCCCGCCATGTTTATGACCAATATCATCAATGTTCATCGAGTGAATATATAAGAAATCTGGTTGTACTCGCCGCCTTAATGCCTCTCCATCTAGCAATAAATGAGAATCTGGATACGTATCTTCAAAATAAAACATACCATTTTGAATCGCTTGATCGGTGTTCAGCTGCACTCTGTCCTCGATATAATGAAAGGGTGCTCGATTATAGAGCTCGCTAACCCAATAGTAGGAAGCCGTGGCATTGGTCAGCCCCGCCTCTTTGCTGAGATGGAATAAACTCTTATGCTTAGACAGCCTTACACTCCTATTCGTGTGAATCCCATTACTGTAGCTTGGCGTGCCCGTTAATAACACTTCGTATAAAGGGCGGGATAGACTTGGCAGTTCGGAACATACGGCGCTGCGTAATGCTTGTCCTTTTTCCACCAAATGTTCCATATACCCTAATGTCTCGATAGCCACATCATATCGCAAGCCGTCCAATACAACGATAATCAGCTTATTGGACATGAATAAGTACCTCTTTTTGCCACAATTGCGGTAGTTCCTGTGCTGTCTCTTCCCATGCAGTATGATCACCAACCGGCTGGGCATTCTCGTATTGCTCTGTTGGAATCATTTGTTCCTCCACCTCCGCTGGCAGATCGACATTGTCACGAATCGGACGAGCAAATCCTCTTGCTAAATTAATCTGTCCCTCATCACTTAAGATATATTCACGGGCAAGCATTGCAGCGTGTGGATTAGGTGCATACTTGTTAAGAATGGTTGCATAACCACTGATAACCGATCCTTCTTCTGGTATCACGACCTCATATTGCTCAGAATCTACCGCGTCGGCATAGCTTAAGCCATTAAAATCCCACATAATTCCTACTTCCAATTCACCAGTTTCCATTCCAGCTATACTCAAGTTATTGGCTGTACTTAGGTTGCCTTTCTCTGCTAATTCTGCGAAAAAATCAATCCCAGGCTGTAGATTGGTTTCATCGCCACCGTTTGCTATCGCTGCAGCTAATACAGCCATTTGACTCTGTGTCCCGGTTGATACATCACCAACCATTACCTCATAATCCCCTGTCAATAAATCGTCCCATGATGTTGGAACCTCATCTACTTGGTCTTTATCAACAATAAAGGCAATTGTTCCTTGATACCCCACTAGCCAGTGCCCTTCGTCGTCTTTGGCCCAATCTGGCACGTCATCCCAATAGCTTGTTTTATATGGCATCGTAATTTCCTTGTCTTTCGCAATTGGTCCAAAGGAAATACCAACATCGCCAATATCAGCTGTAGCATTTTCTCCTTCTGACTCCATTTTAGCGATCTCTTCTGCACTAGACATATCTGTATCAACATGTTCTAAACCATATTCTTCGTTCAAATCATCCCAAGTACCCTTCCAGTTTGCCCAGGAATCTGGCATTCCGACACTATTAACCTCTCCTTCTTCTTGTGCCTTTTCTTCGATTTCTTCCAGTGTAAGATTGTCAGGGTCGATGGCTGCCTCACTTGTGTTGGTATCTGAACCACAAGCCGCTAAAGCAACCAAGCTCCCCCCTAATAGTGCAGTTTGCAACATATGCTTCCAATTGATTGTCATTTCTTTTCCCCCTGTTTGGTTTTCTATTGTATTACTTGGTTTTTAGTATAAGAAATGACTATTAACCTCATATAAAGCCAAGGTAAATAAATTGTAAAAAAAAGATGGGGAGGGATGTTAATGAGAAAGAGATTGAGGGTATTAGCATTTAATAACCGCGGCATGACCAATGAGACAAAAACCGCCGATAAGACGGGATTGTGTAAAGCAGGCTACTTTCCTGAGTAGTGAGTATGATTGTTTTATCTGTGCGAAGCAAGCGCTGCGGGAATAAATAACGCTTGCAACCTTTCTTACACTATTTCCTCCGCTGGGTGATAGTACTACAACAGTTATTACTGCAAGGATAATGAGTTCTATGTACTTTAAAACATCAAATATCCATATCATAGAAATGACGAGTATGACGCCCATTTCAGTGCTTTCCTCTCGGATTTTGGCCGTCATTTCCGCGATGACGCCCATTTCAGCGCTTTTCCCTCGGATTTTGGCCGTCATTTCTGCGATGACGCCCATTTCAGTGCTTTCCTCTCGGATTTTGGCCGTCATTTCCGTGATGACGCCCATTTCAGCGCTTTTCCCTCGGATTTTGGCCGTCATTTTCGCGATGACGCCCATTTCAGCGCTTTTCCCTCGGATTTTGGCCGTCATTTTCGTGATGACGCCCATTTCAGCGCTTTTCCCTCGGATTTTGGCCGTCATTTCCGTGATGACGCCCATTTCAGTGCTTTCCTCTCGGATTTTGGCCGTCATTTCCGTGATGACGCCCATTTCAGTGCTTTCCTCTCGGATTTTGGCCGTCATTTTCGCGATGACGCCCATTTCAGCGCTTTTCCCTCGGATTTTGGCCGTCATTTTCGTGATGACGCCCATTTCAGTGCTTTTCCCTCGGATTTTGGCCGTCATTTCCGTGATGACGCCCATTTCAGCGCTTTTCCCTCGGATTTTGGCCGTCATTTCCGCGATGACGCCCATTTCAGTGCTTTTCCCTCGGATTTTGGCCGTCATTTTCGTGATATCACGACCATAATCCAATCACAAATCAAAAATATAAAAAAAAGAGCCACGCCCAAATGGCATGACTCGTATCACTTTTTATTCTTCTTCTAATCCCATAATTTGCTGAATAATGGCGGCGACATCGTCTACATAACGATTGCAATCCTCTATCGTAGGCGCCTCCACCATCACACGTACTAATGGTTCCGTACCAGATGGTCGAACAAGTACGCGGCCTTGACCATTCATTTCTGCCTCTACCTTGGAAATAGCATCGGCAACCACTGGATTTGTCATAACCTCATTCTTTTTCATGACACGCACGTTTTTTAACACTTGAGGGAATTTTTCCATTTCGTTTGCCAATTCAGATAATGGTTTGCCTGTCTCCTGCATGACGTTAACCAGCTGCAATGCCGAAAGCATACCATCACCTGTTGTAATGTAATCAAGGAAAATAATATGCCCTGATTGCTCCCCGCCAAGGTTGTAATCACCATTACGCATCTCTTCCATCACGTAGCGGTCTCCTACTGCTGTTTTATTGCTCTTCATGTCATTCTCTTCTAAGGCCTTATAGAAACCTAGGTTACTCATTACCGTAGAAACAATGGTTGATTGACGCAATTTACCAAGTGAATTGAAATATTTTCCGATGATAAACATAATTTGATCACCATCAACAATATCTCCCTTCTCATCCACAGCAATTAAACGATCGCCGTCCCCGTCAAAGGCAAGACCAATGTTGGCATCTTTCTCTACTACCATCGCCTGTAATGCTTCAGGATGGGTAGATCCAACCCCATCATTAATATTTAATCCATTTGGTGAGGAACCAATGGTCGAAATGTCAGCCTCTAAATCGGCAAATAGCTGAGATGCAAGCCCTGAGGTCGCTCCGTGTGCACAGTCTAAAGCAATATGCATACCATCCAATTCATTATCAATCGTTTCTTTCAAATATTGGATATACTTTTGTCCGCCTTCTAAGTAATCATTGATCCGTCCAATATCTTCTCCTATTGGCCTTGGTAAATCGTCTACCTCTTGTTCCAACAATGCTTCGATCTCATTTTCCTGACTATCAGATAGTTTAAACCCATCGGAACCAAAGAATTTAATGCCATTGTCCTCAACAGGATTATGGGAGGCAGAGATCATCACGCCTGCCTGCGCATTCATAACCTTGGCCAAATACGCTACTCCTGGCGTGGATATCACCCCTAATCGCATAACTTCTGCCCCGATAGACAGCAAACCAGAAATAAAAGATCCTTCTAACATAGTCCCGGATATTCTGGTATCTCTTCCAAGCAAAATTTTTGGTTTCTCTGCTCCTTTTGTCACCACATATCCGCCATAACGCCCTAATTTAAAGGCTAGTTCTGGTGTCAAATCTTGATTCGCTACCCCGCGGACACCATCTGTTCCAAAATATTTACCCATTTTTAAAAATCTCTCCTTTTTGCATGTCTTCACCATGTATCTTCGATATGTAGGAAAATCATTATTGCGTGTTAATGGTTACTTGTTCATGCTCTAATTCAAATTCTACATCATCTGGAACTCCGCTTGGTCGGTCAAATTCTACATCAAGCTGGTATTCACCAGGCGGACGATCTCCAACATCAATTGATAATTGTAGATCACCCGCGGCTATCCCCTCCAAATCAGAAGGATATCCTCTCATGGTCACCGTCATACTGTTGGAGGCTGGTTCCACAAAAGAAACGGCTTGTCCATCATAATCAATGGCCACATCTTCCACTTCTTCCTCCTCAACGGCTTCCACTTCCACTTCCACATTGACGGTTTCCTGACCAAGCTTTCGTACGTCGGAAGGGGCTTCTAACGCCACTTCCACCGTACCACTTTCGGTTATCTCACTTAAATCGATTGGTTCTGTTGCTATCTCATCTAACTGTTCCAAATAGCTTTCCGCTGCAAAAACCTCTACTTCCTCATCGGCCGGTTCGGCGGAAACAAGCCGCATATCCTCCGGCAATTCATTCTCTGTTGCAACGGAAATCGGTACTTCTTTACTCGGGTTCTTCACATCCACCGTAATATTAGCGGTAGGTGGATCAAGTCTTACATTCAATTCATTGCCTTGATTATCATAAACTTTAATCGGCACATTATTGAGTGTCTGTGTTTCATTAAAGTCGGTTACATCAACAAAAGTCTTCACGATAGCAATCTTATCCATAATGCTTTTCGAGCTGGTCACTTCCACCTCATTTGGTTCTGCATACACATTGGAAATTTCGTAACCTGGTTCAATTTGATCCCGGTTGACGGTATCTACTGTCACTCCGAGCGTCTGGTTATGTCTTTCTTCAATCGTCACATCTATTTCTTGTGGATCAATATAGGCATTCAAACCATCCGATAGCCCCGAACTTTCAAGGGCTACACGGTGCGTACCAATACCGAGGTCTTCCAAGTCCACAAACACATCAAAATTCCTCTGTCTAGCTGTTGTTGTTACCATACTAACAGAACCTTGCAACGATACAGTGACGGTTTCTGGTACACCAGTGACGACATATTCATCCTGATCTAACTGCACCTGTACTGGGATATCTTCTAATGTTTGCGTCTCCGTTGAATTTCCAAAATCTAAGTCCAGTCCGCCATTCTCATTATTGACATTCTCATCGAATGCAACAACAACAAAGAGCAAGATAGCGAGAAAAAGGGCAATGACCCGAATAACCCAGCGGTGCTCCAACCATCTATTCATTTCTTTTCACCATCCAATCCCAACCTTTCGATGATGAGGTCTTGAACTTAGAAATTAATTCTTGTTCCAATAACTCTGCCAACTTCTCCAAGGTGATGTCACGATGCAGCTCTCCATTTTTCGTACAAGAAATACCACCTGTTTCCTCAGAAACCGTAATCGTCAATGCATCGGTCACCTCACTAATCCCTAATGCCGCTCGATGTCGCGTACCCAATTCTTTTGAAATAAAAGGGCTTTCGGATAGCGGCAGATAACAGGCTGCTGCTACGATTTGGTCCCGATTAATAATAACCGCCCCATCATGCAAAGGTGTATTCGGAATAAAAATGTTCGTTAGTAACTGATTCGTCAACTTCCCATTAATCGGTATACCAGTAGATACATAATCACCCATGGCTGTCTCCCGTTCGATGGTAATGAGAGCACCAATTCTTCGCTTGGCCATATACTCACATGACTCAACAATTGCCTCAATCGACTGGCTGAGTTCTTCCTCCTCGGTAGTGATATTACGAGAAAAGAAACTACCTCGTCCTAATTGTTCTAACGCCCTTCTCAACTCAGGTTGGAACAGGATAATCACTCCAAGCGGCCCCCACATAATCACTTGGAAAATAATCATTCGAACCGTATTTAATTCTAAAAAGACACTTAATAAATAGATAAAAATAACAACGAAAATACCTTTTAATAACTGAATAGCTTTCGTTCCACGAATAAACATTAATAATTTATATAAAACATACCAAACAATTGCAATATCCAAAATAACTCTTAATATGTTTAGAAAGTTCCAGTCCCCGCTAAACATGCCACCACAACCTTATCTCCATCCGAATCCTCTTCCTATATTATAGTATTATCATTTTTATTATAGCATACTTACCTTGGATTACTTAAATAAATACATGCTTCTCTTCTATACCTTATGACACAGATCATGCAATTATACAGGATAGGATGGCAGGATATCTACGATTTATATTGGTGAAGGCTCTTTGTCACAGAAAAGCAATGATCCTAATAGAAATCATTGCTAATCCAGATGAAAAATACTTCGAGTCGTATCTTTGATTTTATACCATAATCGGGCGAATAATTGATCCACCTCTTTGATGTCTCCGGCCACTTTCCCAGCAGAAGCAGTGAGGTTATTGCCATTGATAATAACCACATCCCCCTGTACCTCTCCGTCGATTCTTACATCACCATTTTTTATCTCCAAATCATCTTCAATGACCACGCCCTCCGGAACGATGACCGTACCATTTTCTACCACAAGATCTCCCGCATTGGAATAGCTTAATTGATCTTCTTGATTCCAAGCAGAGAAAATACCTGTGAACATAAAAATGAAAAACACCGCCGCAGCTGTTAATAAAGGATGCACCCTTATCCATCGTTTGGCCGTCATTCGTTTCTTTTCATTCGGTAAAGACGCCATGACATTACGCGTAAAGCTGGACGATGGTCTCAATTCATTCGTTGCCGTCACGAGAGCTACGGCCCGCTTCAGTTCTTTAAAGTGCTGCTGACATGTTGGGCATGTCTGAAGATGTGCACGTAGTCGTTCTTTATCTACTGTCGTTATCTCACCATCTAAATACTGATGCATTAAGCTTACCATTTCTTTATTACATTTCATTCTCATCAACACCCCTTACAGATGGCGAAGTCTTTTTCTAAGAGCTTCCCTGCCTCTATGGATTCTTGTCTTGACCGTTCCTACCGGCATTTCTAATACCTCGCTAATCTCTTTGAGTGACAGTTCATCAAGAAAACGCAAGGCAATGACACTGCGATATTTAGCAGGTAGAGCCATGATCTCTTTTTGGATATGGCTTTGAATTTCAAGACTTTCTACTTCTTCCTCAGGCAATGGCTGATCAGACGCTAATTGACCATATAAATTCAGCCCATCAGACCCTTTAATTTCCGCATCGAGGTAATAATCAGGTTTTTTCTTACGCAGCTTATCAATCGTCAAGTTCGTAGCAATTCGATATAACCAAGTCGAGAATTTACGATTTTCATCGAATGATTCAATATTATAATATGCTCGAATAAATGCCTCTTGCGCAATATCTTCTGCCTCTTGCTTATTTCCAACCATACGGAAACAAATAGCGAAAACTCGATTCTGATAATACGCTACGATGTCCTCAAATGCTGTCTGGTCACCCTTTTTCACTTGTTTTATATAATGTGTGATTTTTTCTTCGATCATCTATATACCTCCGCTACATTTGCGGTTAATTATATTACGTACGATTCTTGATGAAGGTTTCATTTTCTTTTAAAATCGATGATAAAACCTAAAATAATTATAAACCAGTACTATTATATCAAGAAACAGGTTTGTTTTGGGCGATTTTATTATTTTTTATTTTATTTTAATTCCATCACTAATGACGGAATCATCGACGTCTTGATAAAAAAATAGCGTATGTTTACGCCTCGTGGGTAAAAGCTGAAGTGGTTGACCTTATCCAGTCAAAATGGTGTAGAAAAATTCGCTACTCTTGGATTTGATGAAATAGGTTCTTGAAAATGATTACTGAACCTTTATTTTTAACAAGAAGAATGTAATGATGGCTCTAGCTTAATCTGGGAACAGCCGTCAAGGACTCGGCTATTGTTCCCATTCATCACAGAGTTAACTATCAGTGGACTACTGATGGCAGTCCCATTTTTTTAACTCGTCTGCCTCTGGACAAATTTCACTGGTAGTTGATAAAGATTATCTAAGGCTGCTTCTGGATTATCTATGCGTTTCATTAATAAATTAATCGATAAATCGACAAATTCATCGATTGGCTGTAATACGGTGGATAAATGAGGGAAGTAATTCTGAATAAATTCCGTTCCATCATAGCCAATGATTTTTAACTGCTCAGGAACTTTTAAACCCTGCTCGTTAGCTGCATTCATCACTAAGATCGCCGTTAAATCATCTGTACAAAAGATACTATCCACCGCTTCATCTCTTAATATATTTCGAATCTCTATCGTTTTTAAAAAGGGGGAATAGTCCAATGGAAACTGGTAAACTAACGGCTCCAAATGATATTCCTTCATCACTGACATATAACCATCCAATCTGCGATTCGTTGGCGAAGCAGATTCATTCGTTCCAGTGAATATAGCAATCCGCCTGCCGCCTCGCTGGTATAATTGTTCAGTCGCTATTCTCCCTCCTTGATAGCTGTCACTAGAAACAATCGGAATACCATCAGCTAAATATCGATCAAAGGAAATAATCGGAAGCCCCACCTTTTCATACTCCGGAATACCAAGATTATGCGCCCCTGCAATAATGCCATCAACTTTATTAGCCGCCAGCATTCGCAGGTAGTCCCTTTCTTTCTCCTTATTATCCGCACTATCACAAAGAATCGTTTTATATCCTAGTTCAAACAGCTTTGTTTCCATTTTCGCTGCCAATTCACCAAAAAAAGGATGGGATACGGTTGGAAAAATTAATCCGATTAATTGTGTGTTTTTGCCTTGCAGCGAGCGAGCGAGTGAATTCGGCTGATAATTTAATTCCTCCATTGCTGCATGGACTTTATCGATTGTTTTTTGACTTAAATAGCCGTAATTATTAATTACCCTGGACACCGTAGTCACCGAAACGCCCGCCTTTTGCGCTACGTCTGTCAATTTTATTCCCATCACGTTCACCCTTATACGTTAATTCTTCATCGAACGCAAGGACCATATATCGCCATGGTAATCACCATTTGCTCCTTGGATATACATATATGTCTGTTCTTCGTGAGGAAAAACACGGCTTGTCATGACCTGATAACCGTCGTTAATAAACACCTCACAAACCGATTCATCTACAAAAATATGCAGCGTAAGCTTGGTTTGCTGTGGTACATGAGCGGTTCTCGTTATGCCATAAGCTTCGCCAAATGCGATCCCTGCCTTACTTCGATCCATTATTATTGTACCATTTTTTGCATCGAAAGACAGGGTCAAACCTTGTTGATTTTGTTCATCGGCAAATAAAATTAGCTGGCCTGAGGCATCTGTTGTTAACTCCAGTTTTAATTCATAACGATTATTCATGATAGCTGCCAACTGACAAGCCTCTTCTTGTAAATGCCCTCGCAGCGTTTGATGACGTTGACGCAATTGTTGTAATTCCTGGACAGGCGTTTGATATAGATGTCCATCCTTGATTTGTAATTCCTTAACCAGACTGAGGCAATGCGCCCAACCTTCAGCAAAGCTCGGGTATTCAACCTCTGGCAATCCAACCCAGCTCACACTTAGCGCACGTCCATCCGGTGCGTTAAATGCCTGAGTTGCATACACATCAAAGCCCTCATCCAAATTCTTCAATGATGAAGTCTCGGTGATGGTTCCTTCATCTGCCGCAAAAGAGGATCCAATCACATACATGTTAGGGAAAATATTTTGATAGGATGCGATTTCCGTATCTAGACCTTGGGGGCAAAACAATAACACAGGCTGTTGATCGACAAAAACAAGATTCGGGCATTCCACCATAAAACCCATTTCCTCATCTGTAAAGTGTAATTCTCCTATCCATTCCCAGTCGGTTAATGGTGTTCCTTTGTAAAGCAAAACGGCCCCTTTTTCATCACTGGTTTGTGCCCCAATGATCATATAATAATCTCCCTGATAACGGAATACTTGTGGATCGCGAAACTCATGGGTGTAATCTGTCGGAGGATTGACTATTAATGGAGCATCAAGTTTCTCCACTTGCCCTGCTTGGTTCATCCAAGCGCCCAGTTGATAGGAGTGACGTTCCCACTCTTGATTTCGAACATTTCCGGTATACATCAGAAATAACTGATCTTCCACTGGTAACGCAGAGCCGGAATAAACACCATGACTATCATAGGAAGTGTCTGGTAGTAGCGCAAAACCCTGTCGCCGCCAATCCACTAAATTGGCAGACGTCAGATGATACCATGATTTCACACCATGGACCGGGCCAAAGGGATAGGCTTGGTAAAATAAATGCCACTTTCCATCATAAAAAGAAAAACCATTGGGATCATTTAATAAACCACTCTTCGGTTGAATATGATAAGCCAGCTTCCATTTCGACGCTTGAACCGCTTCTTCCAATCCCTTTCTATATGATTTAGACCAGTCTTGGTATGGCTTATACCTCAATGCCGTTGTCCATTGTTTAATGAATTCCATTTCACAACATCCCTTCGCATTCGTAATTAGTTACTTAGATCATAGATAAAAAAGGAGATAATGTCAAACGTATAACATATATACTTATTTTAATTTAAAATAAGTTATTGGGAACGAAAAATAAATATGATAAACGATTGACATATAACCGAAATTTTTGTATGCTAAAAAAAATGATAGCAAAGAGAGGAGTTTTCTTTTATGGATCATAAACAGGTTGCCCAAGATGTCATCCAAGCACTTGGTGAGGATAATATTCTTGCTGCCGCTCATTGTGCAACACGCCTCCGTTTAGTTCTGAAAGACGATAAAAACATTGATCAAAAGGCTTTAGATAACCACCCTGATGTAAAGGGTACCTTTAACTCCAACGGTCAATTCCAGATTATCATTGGACCTGGTGACGTCAATAAGGTACATCGTGAACTCACTGCAATTACCGGGTTGCAAGAAGCATCTACGGACGAAGTGAAAGCGATGGCAAACGAACAAAAAAAGACCAATCCAATCATGGCACTGATCAAAGTATTATCCGATATTTTCGTACCGATAATTCCGGCCTTGGTTGCCGGCGGCTTGTTGATGGCATTAAATAATATCTTAACATCTCCTGATTTATTTGGCTCCCAATCGGTGGTGGAGATGTATCCCGCTATTGAAGATGTAGCTAGTGTTATTAACTTGCTAGCTTCGGCACCATTTGCTTTCTTACCTATTTTAATTGGATATTCAGCTACCAAACGATTTGGCGGTAATCCTTATTTAGGTGCTGCGATGGCCATGGCCATGGTAATGCCGGATTTAGTAAATGGTTACGGGGTTGCCGAGGCAATTGAAGATGGTTCGATGAATTACTGGAATGTCTTCGGCCTGCAAGTAGCTCAGGCGGGCTATCAAGGCTCCGTTTTACCTGTATTGGCGGTATCATGGATATTAGCCAATTTGGAGAAATTCTTCCACAAACGGATGGCCAATGCCTTTGATTTCACCTTTACACCGATGTTATCCGTCATTATTACAGGTTTCTTGACGTTTATTTTAGTAGGACCCGTTATGCGTTCTTTATCAGACGGATTAACGGATGGACTTGTCTGGTTATATGAAACAACCGGAGGATTTGGCTTAGGTGTGTTCGGTATCTTCTATTCACCTATTGTTATTACTGGTTTGCACCAAAGTTTCCCAGCGATCGAGACGGTATTGCTTGCCAATATTGAAAGTACAGGGGGGTCCTTTATCTTCCCCGTTGCTTCGATGGCAAACGTAGCGCAAGGGGCAGCCTGTTTGGCCGTTTTCTTTATCACGAAAGATAAGAAACAAAAGAGTTTATCCTCTTCGGCCAGTGTCTCTTCTTTGTTAGGGATTACCGAACCAGCGATTTTCGGTGTCAATTTAAAGCTTAAGTTTCCATTCATTTGTGGTATGATCGGTGCAGGGATATCCTCGGCATTTATTGGCTTCTTCCATGTACTAGCCGTTGCGATGGGACCTGCCAGTGTGATCGGTTTTATCTCCATTTCAGCGAATTCGATTCCAATGTTTATGGTTGGTATTGTGATTAGTATGGTGATCTCGTTTACCATCACCTATTTCTACGGCAAGCGCAAGATGGCAATTGATCAAAGCCCAGACGAAACTTCCGAAGAATCGAATCAATCTGTTGTTGCGTCCAAGCAACAGGCCGACTGGATAGCCGCACCATTAACTGGGGAGATTGTTCCGCTTCAGGAAGTAAATGATCAAGTCTTTTCTTCTGAAATGATGGGGAAAGGCATTGCGATTTATCCGACAGTGCAACAGGTAGTAGCACCTGCAGATGGAGTAATTACCGTAGCCTATGATTCCAAACATGCCTTTGGTATTCATACTAACCAAGGGGCTGATATTCTCATTCATATCGGTATTGATACAGTTAACTTAAAAGGAGAGCATTTTGAGGCACAAGTGACCCAAGATCAACCAGTAAAAAAAGGGGATGTGCTTGGCAGCTTTGATCTGCAAGGTATTATCGATGCTGGTTATGATCCTACCGTGATGGTGATTGTAACCAACACTACCGATTATCATGATGTTATCGCAATGGATCAGCAAAAAATTTTGGAAGGCAACAACCTCTTACAATTGCATAAATAAAAAAAAGAAGGGCAGGATGACAACGATCCTGCCCTTTTACTAATCATGGATAATTCCTGCTCGCCACTCCTTATCAAAATCCTGCGACAAGGCAGCAAACGACTGTTGAATCTGATGAAAGAAGTCCTGATCATGCTTATCATGGGCCAACATCGTAGCCAGCTCATCGTTCTTCAACGGCATTATCGTCACCGAATCGGCAAACTTCCCTGCTTGGCGTGAGGACTGTAGGGGCACCATTGCCACAGCACGCCAAATATTGATCGTATTCTCATCCAATTCGTCGGCAATAAACAAAGTAGTGACAGGCTTTGGTGCCGATTCGATCGTTAGGTTGGTGGCATGACGAAGCACCGGTTCCCACTCTCCACGCTTCTGCGCCTGCTTATTCATTAAGGTGACCTCCAGCATGACGATCCGATCGCCATAATCAACCACAATATCGCCTGACCCTCCACCGGCATGGGTTTCCGGCTCAAAATCGGCATTCATTGATAGGTTGAGGCTGGAAAATAAATCAAACTTCTCTGAGCTAATATGATACCAAGCAATCCCAACGATATACTCGAAAATAGTCGGTACATCCGTACTTTCCGATACCATTTTTTGAATCTTAGCATCATTTCGACGATCCGAAAAAAGCGGGAGAATTTCCAAGATTTTTTCTTTCGGGTAATGGTCAACAATATGCTTTTGAAACGCCCTGCTTGTTTGAGTAAGTAAGGTATTCCGAATATCCTCTTCCTCCGTTATCTGCAAGGCCTGCTTAATCGCCTGGATCGTTGGTTTAACCTGATCCGAAGGGTATGCGACGATTTCCTCCAGCGTTCGATGATGAAAGAAATCTGAAGACTCAATAGCCTGCTCATAAGCCTCACATGCTCTTTCTGTAGAAGGTCGGAAAATAAGTGACTGGATATCGATCTTATCAAAAACCTTTTGCCAAACATCGCGTTGGGCTAACTCAACAATTTGATTCTTAAAGCGGATCAAACCGGTTACTCGCATCACGCGCTGGGTAACATCACCATATTCCTGGATTTGATCATGACGTTTGGAAGCCTGAAATTGGAGAAAAAGCTTCTCATTGATCTGATCATTTGAGAGAATATCTACCGCTTGATTCTGCTCTAAGAATACCTCCACATCACTGGTCTTCTTTTTATCGAAGTGAAACAGATTTCGTCCAAATCCAAACGCCTTGTTAATCATCGCACGCTTTTTTGGATCAGAAAAGAGTTCCACAAGCTTGTCTAGCTGCTCTGCCTTCCGCTCATGATTAAAAGCAATTAATCGTTGATAAAACTCCCAATACACTTGAATCGCCTGCTCGCTTTTGCCACTAGAGAAGTGGGCAGTAAATAATGCATTGGACATGGGAATTGGTGCTGCAGTGATGTCCTCCCAAGCTTCGCCATGCTGATTATCGATATAATTCCGTTCGGCAACCTGGGCAGCTCCTTCTAAAAAATCTTCTACAAACGCTTGAACATCCACCGGTTGATACGGACTCATCATTTGAACCAAAGTAATAAACAAGTCTTGATGAATCCGTTCATATTTCAATAACAAATAAATCGCCATCCACATCGGTGAATAATAATAATCCCCTTCATTCGTATAGACCCTGAGCTTCAACAACTGGCGAAAGAAAATTAAGTTGGTATCATCAATCGGCAGCAGCTCTTCTAACTGACTGCGACGAAGCTTTTTTCCATGTATCCAGGATTTTCCGATAGGTGATATCCTTCTTTTTTCATCCGCTAAGCCAATTTTCACTAAATTGCTTGAATAGTGACGGGCCCTTTTTTCGATATGGGTATCTAATAATTTATACAGTTCTTTCAGCTTCGGATCACGCTTTATGTCCTTGACAGGGGTCTGTTCAAAGGTCTTCTTCACCTCTGGATCCTTCATTGCCTCGATGAAACGATCATAATTGCTATGCTGTTTGAAGATCTCCGGAGAACGTTCAATTGCCAGTTCATAGAAGCGAAATTGGGTATTGGCTTCTGGATAACGGGCCCAAACCTCTGATTCACTCTCTTGATAGATTTGCTCCAGAATCTCGGTATAGATTTTATAGGCATTGATCACATCTTTCCTTCTGCCGTTGGTATCATATAAATTGAAGACCTGCTTTTCTTTAACCTTCATCCGGCTCCCCCTTTAGGCAGCTGCTTTTGATAGTTCGTAATCAAAACTTCCTGTGTCTTGTTATGTTTCGCCTTTGATTGATAGTTGGAATTATTATAATGGTAATCAAGGATATGCATATGGTAATGCTCCGCCCATTTTAACAACATTTGATTCTCCTGTCCTTTATGCAACGATACATTGGATAAGGCCCATTTGGCCCCTTGCTGGTCTAATCGATCGAGAAAATCCAACAAATCCCGTTCGTCTTGCTCCCCCCAGCCGCCATTCTCATTATAGCTGGCGGTGGATATTAAGTAAGGCGGGTCCAAATAAACGAAATCCTCCTTGCCGATTTGATCAATCTCCCGAAAATCCTTGGTAGAGAACACAAAAGACTTTGCTTGTAAGGCATCCATAAAGTGGATGAGTTTCTGTTCCATCCGGCTGTTAAAATCACGCTTGCCAACAGGTAAATTATAAGCACCTTTGGCATTAAAACGGATCTGGTTGTTGAACCCATAGACTAATAACACATAAAAGACAATCGGCTTCAGCGGATCCTGATCATAAACACCTTCGTTATAATCCCTGCGTAGTCGAATGAATTTCTCTTTATTATAAGCCCCCATCCCTTTTGCCGAATCCAGACCATAAAAACGATAGCCTTTATTCTTGGTATCGGATAGTTGATACGTAGCAATAATGCGCTCTACCATTGCCAGCACTTCATCTTGCGGTGTTTTCGCTAGAAGTTCATATAGCTCAATCACCCGTTCCTCGCGATCATTGATCCACACCTTCCCATTGGGTGTTGCATTAATGCCGACGTTCGCCCCACCAGCGAAGATATCAATAAAGTTTTCATACTGATCAGGAAATAACGGGAACAACTGAGGGAGTAATTTATATTTTCCACCAGTATAATTAATCGGTGACATCGTGTAATCCGTCTTGACAGCTGGTGCTTGTTCACGAGCACCCACTTCACAGACATAAAGTAATTCTTTATGGTCTTCAATATTCGTTTTCCCCGTTGTAAAGGCTTGGAACGGCGTTTCATAAACGGTCACCTGTCCGCGTTTTTCTAGTGAACTCATAATCTCTTCATTAGAAATCTTCGCATTTGAGCGGCCATTGCCCTTTTGCGCCATATTATTGTAAGAGACTACAATATATTTCGCATCAATATGCTGAATCAAATCATCAAAGGCGAGAGGAGCCTGTTTGGTGGAATATTCGCTCTTTAAGGATTGACGATCGACCATCTTCTTGGCCACCCCGGCAACCTCTGGCTTTTCCCACTTGGCGATGTTTTCCAGCAAATGATAGGCATCGCCATATTGCCGCGAGTTATAAGGGGTATCAATATAAACAAGATCGGCCTTAATCTCACGAACCAATTGATTCGCATCTTGACAATACAGACCATTTTTTCGATTATGATGCAGTTCGGGCACTCGTAAATGTAGTGGCTTCAGACTGTCCAATTTCTGACGATAAGCGTCGTAATGCCCCACCGTATTTGCTACCTTATCCATGGCGTACAACAAAGAAGTAATCAAAAAAGCCTTCTCCCGCTCATTCACGTCTTGAAGTTGTTCGATTCGTTCACGTACTGCCCCAATCTTACGAGCATTTTCTGGTGAAAAATAACTGCCACCAAAATGGAGCGAGACATAATTATCTTGCTCCGTGTCAAACCGATTAAATGCCTCAATATAATCAGTAATCTTCTCATAGTCTACCTGTTCATCGCTGAACCAGGTGAGGTAGGCGAGATAGTTAGAATATAAGATATCGTTGACGATCACCTTTTTTCCTTGAGCTCGAAAGATATCAGCCACCGCTCCGGTTCCGGCAAATATATCGGCAACACTATGTATATCGGAAGTATGCTTGGCAATCGTCTCCTCAATAAAATGGAGAATCTTCTGCTTCGAGCCTAAATAACGACGATTGATTAATTTCAGTTTCTCGGTTGGTTGCTGTGGTGTTTGGTTGTTTTGTTGTTCTTTTATATCCATCAATTGTTTAATCTGCCTTTCGTTATCTTCTGACCAGTTAAACCAGCCGCGCCAGTCTTTATGTGGCATACGTAGTAACCCTTCATTGATCCAGTTATGTAAGGTCTGCCGACTGATCTGGTACTGTTCTTCGATTTCTTTGGTAGTTTTCATCGCTTTCCCCTTTTTTGCAACTATGCATCTTATGTTTTTTACAGTCTATTATAGCATAAAATGAATAGATGGTGATATGGTGAATTGGAAAACAGTTGAGCGGGGCGATGTTATTTATCTAATAAAACCTTTAGTGGGATGACGACCGTTTCGACGCTTTCCCATCAGATTTTGGCCGTCATTTCCAGGATGACGCCCATTTCAGCGCTTTTTCCTCGGATTTTGGCCGTCATTTCGGCGATGACGCCCATTTCAGTGCTTTCCCCTCAGATTTTGGCCGTCATTTCGGCGATGACGCCCATTTCAGTGCTTTCCCCTCAGATTTTGGCCGTCATTTCGGCGATGACGCCCATTTCAGTGTTTTCCCCTCAGATTTTGGCCGTCATCTCAAGATAACGACATTTGTTCTGCGCCTATACCGGGGAAGCTGTACCATTTCTATACACCATATTTTTAATAAAGGGTCCTGTGAGGTAACCCAAACCAACTATAAAAACGATGGTCGAAAATAAAATCGTTCCTACTGTTAGCGTACTAAACATCCAGAATGCTGCTACGATGAACAAACCACCTAGTAAATAACGCAGCTTACGAATGAATTGATATTTTGTTTCTAGACCCCTTAATAGAATATAAAGTCCGTATAACAAACAAACTAACGAAATGACAGGAAATACAGGTCGGAATTTAATCGCATAGATAAAAAAGTCAACATTTACGATATCTGTTGGGAGATTAGGATTGGTATACAAAAAGTGAGTGAACTTTGTCGAGCTATTCCACTCCGTATTATCCATCAGCAAAAAACTACCCTCGTATAATGCAAACCATAAGAATATCACAAAAAAACTAAAACTAACGATTAATCGAAGCATAACTTTTCCAGTAATAGTGAACACCTCCATTAGGATTGATTTATGTTCATTGCGATTTAGTCACTCCAAAAAACCAATAATTTTTCGTTATCCTTGGGCATATCTAATCTAATCCCCTGCTTGCGAACTGTATTCATTCAAGTATAGCATCCATTTTCTGATTTGTAACAATATGTATTTGCATAGTTAACAATTATTACAAGGGATATTCAAAACAAAATATCCCTTAACATATGGCAGAGCAAAAACATTCTCCGGCAAACAGGCTGCTATTTATCGTATTTTGGGATCATAGGGTCAACCGCTATTTCTAGTAGAAGGTATCCATACAGCTTTGTCGCTACTTTTCACATCCGAGATGGCAAGCTTCATTTTTATCCAAAAAAATAAGGCGCCTCACCTTAGATCAGACGCCTCCAACTTCCCCTAATACACCTGTAAATCTACCTCCAACCGATAACACATATCCCCCTCATACCAAGCTGGGAAGTTGGTTCCCCATACATTGTTATACAGATTAATAAAAATCCCATCATTTAAAGAAGGCTGGGCATTATCAAATAATAACAAGCTGCGGCGTCCAAAGGAGAATAATGGCGCTTCCTGAGAACGGATGGCAAGCTTGCCCTCTATCCCGCTATAGGTTAGTCCCTCTTTCGACAGGGCATGCATATTACGATTGCCATTTCGAACCACTTGATACGGGGACAGTGGTTGATCAAGCTTATCCATCTGCCAGCGGTATGGATTGGCAACCGATAAAGTCGTTTCCAGCCAGTAAGCTTCCGGCATGCGGTTGGCATCTTTATCTTTCATTCGCAATTCTGCTTGAAAAGTCTGTTCAACAAGGTCTAACTGATAACGGAGTCGTACTTGTGACGGCAAACCATAGCTGCGAACATCCCATTCATGAAAGGCCAAATCAAAATAGAAAACAACTTGATCTCCCTCCTGTGTAAACGATGATTTTTCCACATACGGATAGATGAGCTCATGGCGAATTTCTGCATAGGCCTCTATTCCCCTTTTGGCGAAATCTACTAACGCCCAAGAGCTCGTCCATCGAGTCAGTCGGCTGTACTTACTTAAAAATTGATTGAAATCAGCAAAATCAAAGCGTTGATAGGATAATTCACCAAATCGTTTCCCATCCGCCAGCAAGGAATGCTGCTTCACTCGCAGCTCTTGTAAGGCGCCGCTTGCTGTAAAGGAAAGCGACACATCCCCAAACTGATATAGCTTCCCAGCAACAACAGATTGATTAGCGACTGCAATCGGTGTAATAGTTGCTTCCAGATCGGCAAATGCTGCTTTCGCTTGTCGCTGTTGTTCGACAGAGAGGCTTGCCACAGCCTGTTCCAGATAGCGCTCCTGTTCCTGCCATGTTTTTTCATAGAGGTTATAAGAACGCTTATGCGCTTGTTCGGCATCGTCAATATTTGTGCTGATGGACGTCATCAGGTCGAAAAAATCTTTCCCGGTTTGCTCACGATGAAAAGTTATCTTATCCTGAGCACGAGCCTGATGAAAATCGTCGATTAAATAGTTACGATAATCAGGTAAAAAGACATTCCCATTACCGCCCCAGGTATGCTCTGCTACCAGCAGCAATTGCTCGGAGAACTGGCGGTAGCTGGTACTGTCTCTTGACAGGCTGCCTTCTTCCAACCATTGATCCCGCAGGCGCAATAAGCATTGATACTTACTAATTTTAGCAGGTGCAGAACCTACACCATGAATCCACGTATCGGCTATCTCCTCTTCTATCACAGGTAGTAAATCTTTTTTCTGCCAGGCAGCTTGGGCAAAGGCATCTAAACTCGAAGCTATAATTTCGGCTTCTGGATACTGCTGTTGTAGTTGTTGATGAAGGAACCGCACCTCTTCTGCGTCAGCCGGAGGCCCTTGATTATCATGACTATGAGCAAAATAGAGCAGGTCCTCCCATCCTTCTCGTTCAAAGGTCTGTCCATAATCTTTGGCATAGTGCACTATAATCTCTGAGCCATCGCTTGCCCTCCAGACAAATAATTCTGGCACATCTGGCACTGCGGAGCTGGCATTGACACCAATATGCAAATACTTCAGACCTGCTTTGGCCATCAGAGGAACCATCGCGATCGTATGGCCAGGGACATCGGTCATTTTGGCAGCAATCGTTTCCTGATCAAATCGATCATCTAATGCTTGTGAAATCGAAAGTCCATATTCAAACAGCTCGCGATCCATTAACTCGGTATGAGTAGTTACAGGAAGACCATGCCATTTAATCGTACCCGCCTCAATTGCCGTTATTAATCGTTGTTTCGCTTCTTCCGTCACGGATTCATGCCTTAAGTAGTGATCAATCAACCAAGAACCCGTAGTCCAAGTAAATTGACCGGGCAGCAACTCACCTATTTCAACTGCCCGTGGGATAAAATCATGGAGGTACGTCTCCATTACTTTTTCCGCAAGATCGGTAAAACCAATATCCAAATGTGTTTTAAACACCACGTGTAACGTCTTCATGACCAAGCTCCTTTGTTATTCAGGATTAATCGGGAATGCCACTAAGCCTTGGTTAAGCTGCTGACACTTTTCCATTAATTGTGCCGGGCTTTGTTGTTCTGTCACAAGATATAGCTGATAATCGAACTCATAAAAGCCGGACAAATCCACCTTAAAATTGGTTTCCCAAAAGTTATTCATCACCCAGGAGTAAACTGGCTGTTGGTTTTTCTCATGGAGCTTAGGGTTAGCCAGTTCCACCGGATGATGTGCCAGCGAACCTAACGTAATGAGTGGCGTATCTTTGATCGCAACTACAAAGGCGCTCTCGTCTCCCGTAAAGGCAAGCCCATTCTGTAATGAATAAAATTCGGTATTCGTTCCGGGCAATTGATCGATCACTGGTCGAAGCATGGCACCTGTCTTTTCAATAAATAATTCGCCATTTCTTCTCATCTGAAACGGTAAGGCTATATAAAGATTCTCTGGCGCCCACTCATTCTGCTTCTGAATTCTAACGGTTACAGCTATCTTAGGTATGTCTTTGTACAGCTTGAGCAGAACGCTGTAAGCTTGAGTACCTGCCAAGTCAAAGTCCATTTGCAGCATGGTAAATAAATCGCCATCTTTGGTCACTTCAATGTGCTTCAAATGGGCATGATGACGCTCTGCCAGTCGTCCTTTACGATTTCGCCCCATTAGCCTTCTCTCGGTACAGGCATCCGTTGTAATAGGTGTCTTTTCATACACACCAGCAAAAGGTGCATAAGGAGCGTCTTGATGAATCAGTTCTTGATCGTTCCATTTATCCCATAAGGAGATGATCCCTGTTGTTTGATCGAAACTTATGCGATAATGTTCCGACTCCAGCACATGGGTATTCGGAATACCTGCATATCCTGGGTAAGCAGCCAAATCCTCCACTCGATCGGTACCGATATGGGCATAATTCTTTATCCTCGGTTGCTTAGGCACATTAGCTTTTACCAATTTTACAACTCTTTCTTCCTTGGCTTCTAATGAAATAGCAAATTCAATCTGCACGCCGCTGGGTATCGAGGTAAGTTGGGCAGTAAGCCGCTCGTTTGTCTGGCAATCCATCACATCTACGACCTTTTCCAAATCTCCTGCCAAGTACCTGCCATCAATATGTTCCCAATGCTTAATAGGCACCATCGCATAATCTGTCACTGGATGGTCGTGCGGATTGACCACTTTGAAATATTTCTCCCGATCAATAGACGGTGGCACTTCTCCCCTATGACGAAGCACTTGATCCAGCTGCTGAGAAAGAAAACGATTGGCGTTAATTGCATAAGCTGCTTTACGGTAGTCTAAATCATTAACGAGTGTATTCCAGGGCTCGCTGACGGACGAGGCATAACCCCAGGTATGCTCCGCATATAACATCAATTGGTACTCCGCCTCCTGAACAAGAGAACCTTTGTTGCACTCCGCTTGTGGATCTAGTTTCTGCGTCAGATGATATTTTCGTTGTGCATCTCGATAAATCTTCGTCGGTGCAGGTGTAGAGCCTACCCCATCTGCCCACCAGTCCGTCCAATCACCGGCATATACCGGCAAATCCAATGCTTGCCCACGAAGAAAAGTGAAAAACTGGTGCAAGGTAATCAGTTCGATCTCTACTTGGTCTCCATGTTTCTCATTCCAGCAGTGAATCATTTCGATTAAACGCGGATTAGGCGGTGAGTTATCGGTCATAATCCCCGAAATCATATTGGGGACAAAATCGAATGGATACCCCTCTTGTTCCAGATTATCCAAGTATTCAAAAATACGTTGTTCGGCTACCTCCAGCTGGTCTTCTAATGTGGTCATTTCCGCACCATCATCGATGCGAAAGCTATTCGGAATCAGCATAAAATCATTGCCGATTTGATAATGATCTCCATTCCAAACGAGCACCTTATTTCCCTTAGGCGTTTCCCACCAAAATGGAATCTGCTTTTGATACAGTGGAAACATGCCATGATGGGTATGTAAGCACGAATATAGATTGATAATGCCGTTTTGATACATCGTTTCTGCATATCCCCAGGAAAAACCATTGATATCTGCAGTCATCGCGGCATCTAAGCCAAGCTGATGCTGATTTGAAAAAGCCCTTCCCTTTTTAAACATGTGATCCAAAATATCGTTATCGACCAGCTCCGTCATATTCAAATAGGTTAAGGAAATATCGATCTTTCCTGCTTTCACATAATCAATAAATTTCTGCTTATCTCGCGTCTCAGCCTGTTGAAAAAAGCGCTCAACTTGCCAATAGTTTTCACATGTCCACTTGTACCCCTGCCATTCTGGGCGGGAGCCATTTTCGCTCGCCTCCAAAATGTCGATGACGGCTTTGATATAATCGACGTGATGTTGTTCAATCTTTTCTTGCCTGTCGGTATAACCAATATCAGTGTGCGAATGATGGATTAGTTGCAGTTTCCATTTTTTGCTCATTTTTATTCTCCTTTTGTGAACCTTAGATTCGTTGACAATCAACAATTGTAATATGTGTCAGCAGCTTTGCTGAGTGGTAACTTCATTCGGTTCGCCCTCACCTGCAGCTCAACATACGGATTTTCCTTTGCTTATGACGTTAAATGGTACTGCTCAGCACCATCTCGAACAAACGCTTTGATCGTCATTAGTTGTTCATCCATACTTTTCCCAGACGGCTGAATGGTATATTGCTTCACGCATGCCGGGATAATAAAGGTTTCTCCGTAGTGTACAATAAAAGGCTCAAAGCTATTATCCAAACTTTCAATAACTGCCTCTTCCCCCTCTACCAAATTCAGCATATTCACACTGCCATGGGTTTGGTGTAGTACCTTACCGGTAAACGTGTGCCTTCTCGTTTCAATAAACTCTGTTTGATGCAGGCCGGTACGTTCTTCCTTCCAATGAGAATGTTCTGCTATCACCTCAAATGGGTTGCATAACTCTCGTTCCACCCAATCCTGATCACGTGATATAACCAAATTAGGTTCACCGTGGTTGATGTGCACAGGACGCGGTAAACCATCTAGCCCTACTCGCTCCCAATCCCAAAGTTTAAAGGTAAAGCGATTAGGCGTAGCACTAATCTCAAGCACCACGGTATCGGCACCCGCACTATGGATAGTGCCTGCCGGGATCGAATAATGATCATGCTTTTTCACCGATCTCTGATAAATATATCGTTCATCTGGAAAGCGATCGCCGCTTGCGAAAGAATACTGCAATGCCTCCACTAAATCTTGTTTATCGGTACCATTTTGCACCCCTAAGTAAACCGAAGCTCCCTCCTTGGCCTCCATTATGTAATAGCTCTCATCCTGGGTATAGGACATATCAAACGTTTCTTGTATATATGCTAGTAAAGGATGTACCTGCAGGCTTAAGTTACCTCCGTCTACCGTATCAAGATAATTAAATCGGATCGGAAATTCTTTGCCAAAACGGTAATAAACACTCTCTCCCAATAGAGCAATAGGCTGAAAAAAGACTAAATTATTGGCCGGAATCTCCATCCTTATCTTATCGGTTCTTAACACGATACTATTTTCTTCTGGTACTCCATCAAAACACCAAGCCAAATTCGGGCGATCTTGACCAACTTGAAAGGTTTCCTGCAGCCACTCGCCTCCCCATATACCTGGTTCAAAGAAAGGAACCAATCGGAAGGGACGTGCAGCCACCTGTTTTAATGCTTCAAAATAAGCAGAAGCCTCTAGCATAACAGGTTGATTAGGTTGATGGGTGTCTAAGAAATAATCTACTGAAGCAAACCATTGCTGTTTGAAGCGATCAGCCATACGCCACTCAAAAAAATAGCCACGCTTGGTCATACGCAAAGGATCCTCTCCCGCATTATTGGCTTGCCAATTACTATAGTCACCAGATTGATAGCGTTTTTGGATTTCCCATCTGGAAAGATCGGCATAAATGAGCAAATCAGCTGTATGGAGCAATGAAGCACCTACCCCATAAATCACAATGGTTTGATGACTTTTTAGAGCAGTTATAATTTTTTCCTGTAATGTCTGCTGGCGTTCTTTATCAATAAAGTCCTGCAGTTGATGATGGCTAATCACTCCAAAAACACGATCATCCGTTAAATAATCCTCCACCATAGTCGTAACCTGTTTCGGCGGATAAAACTGTTCTGACGCCTGAATAATGACATCTGGCTCTAAAGGTGTAATCAATTGCTCCAATAGCTCTTTTTCATCAACAGTCGGATAACATTCTAGAACAATGACCCTGCTTTTGTTCGATCGTATTTGATCTTGAATCGCTTGATATCCAGCAACTCCTCCCGCTACATTAACTCTCGTCTCTGGAAAAGCATCATACACATAACATACCCCCACAATTGTTCTTTTGTTATAACATTATAGCATAGGATAAAGGGTTCTCATTGTCTTTTTAAAAAGGCTCTGTCCCAAGGGATTACAGGGTTTGTTATAGAAATTCATTCCGGATTAAAATCCAAGTAATAACGATATTTTTTGCCTATATAAAAACATTCGGTATATTCATAAAAGTCACCTGATACTTGTGAAGTAAAACGAACCCGTTTCAGCACTGGTTCTGTAGCCTTTATTTTCAATTTCCGCTGCACCTCACGATTGGGCAAGACTGCCTCCACATATTCTCTTTCCTGATCAATTACAATATTTTTGGTGCGTAAATAGGCATAAAAAGAGGTATAATAATCCTGCGGGTCTAAAGAATAATCTCGATCATAGGGAATATAGGTAATAAAGTAGGCAAAAACGGCGTCTTCATCACCTCTAACCCGCTTTAACACGAATATCTGACTGCCTATCTCTATGTTTAGAAACTTGGCTACACGCTTATTGGCATTCGCTAGCTGAACATCAACATCTACCGTTTTGGCTAATTTACCTCGCTCTTGCAATTCTTGGGTAAAACCTTTGACAACGGTGAAGTGATCCTCCTCCTGAAAGGCTTCTTTGACAAACGTCCCTTTCGAACGAATACGAATTAATAAATCTTCTTTCATCAGCTCATCAATAGCCTTACGTATCGTAATTCGACTTACGTGATGGATGGCACAAAGCTCCATTTCGGTTGGTATTCGTGCTCCTTCTGGCCATTTTTCGGTTTGAATATTTTGCCGCATCTCGTCTGCCAACTGAGCATATAACGGATATGCCCCTTTACTATCCATTTTCATCAAAAAACTACTCCTTTCGTCATCATCACTAGACATAGTGTCCTGTGTTTTTTCACTAAAGTCAAGTTGCAGCATTTTTTGTGATATGGATTAGAAAGCATGGCTGATAGTAGTGTATGATGCAAAAAACCTGCTCATATACTGAACTGGTTATCGTTTGATTAAATAAAATCAATATTTGGCTTTACTCCAAAAGCCCGCGCCAAAGCAATCAATTGCTCGTCTGTAATTTCTTGTTTGATACCGCCTTGATGGGCACTTGTCAGCATGTATACTTGCGCCGCCTTTTCCGCTGTCTCGATTAATCCGAATGCGTCATCGATTGCGTTTCCTGCACCAAAGATTCCGTGATGCGGCCACACAACTAAGCGATATCTCTCCATTTTTTCTGCTGTACGGATGCCTATCTCATCCGTGCCAGGGATCATCCACGGCAATATGGCTATACCCTCAGGAAAAACAACGATACATTCCGTACACATTTTCCACAGGGTTTTGCTGAACGATTTCTCGTTTAATTCATGGGTAAATGTCATAGCAATAATATTTGTTGCGTGATTATGCATGATAACACGATGGTCAGAATCTTGTCTTAACCTGGCAATATGACTTCTGAAATGGGCTGGTAATTCGCTTGTCGGCTTACCATCTCCCGTTAATCCCCAAAGCAGATCAACACTGTCACCATTCTCACTAACACGCATAATCCCTAGACATTCTGAAGGCTTTGACGTCACATTTTTAAAAAACTTACCAGAACCAGTGACAATAAAAAACTGATTAGCCAGTTCCTTTACAGGAAAATCTAAGATAATATTACGTAAGACGCGACTCGTATCTAAGTAGGGCTTTACTTCATCCTCTTTTAAAAGGTAACTGATATTGCCGCCGTTTCGCTCATCCCATCCAAAGCGCCACATATAATTGGTAATTTCCATCATTTCGGTTACAAATGGTGCATCTAACGCTAGCAAATCATCTGGAACTGCTTGGCTCATTTTCATTTCAATCGCCCTCCATCATTGATGTTATATCTTTATTATAACTCAACAACAAACACAAACAAACACAAACAGAAAAATAATCTTCATTTGTGTTTGTTTTGTGTCTGTCAATGATAGATTCAAGTAAGACTTATGAACAGCCAACTGTGGTAAATGGAAAAGCTTGATTTCAGAATAATAGTAGTGAAGGTGGCAGATATCATCAAATTTCCTTTCACTTACTACAATAAAAAGTTCAAATGCTCTAATAATTGCTTGTTTCAAGCATTTATGTAAAAGTATTTCACCAATAAAAAAAGCCTTTCCCATTTGGAAAAGTGCTTGAACAGTTATATATGGTGGAGCCTAGCGGGATCGAACCGCTGACCTCCTGCGTGCAAAGCAGGCGCTCTCCCAGCTGAGCTAAGGCCCCAACTTTTATAACAGATGGTGAGCCATGGAGGATTCGAACCTCCGACCCTCTGATTAAAAGTCAGATGCTCTACCAACTGAGCTAATGGCTCTGACAAGATTATCTCTATTATGTAGGAAAAGAAAATGGCTGGGCTAGCTGGATTCGAACCAGCGCATGACGGTACCAAAAACCGTTGCCTTACCGCTTGGCTATAGCCCAATAACCTAAAAAAGAAAGCGTACAATGTTATTATATACACTTACAAACTTTTTATACAATGGTGGAGGGAGTAGGACTCGAACCTACGAACCCGATGGGAGCGGATTTACAGTCCGCCGCGTTTGGCCAACTTCGCTATCCCTCCATACATAAATATAACATTGGACTGACTGGTGCCGGCCAGAGGACTTGAACCCCCAACCTACTGATTACAAGTCAGTTGCTCTACCAGTTGAGCTAGGCCGGCTTATATGGTGGAGGATGCAGGGCTCGAACCTGCGACCCCTTGCTTGTAAGGCAAGTGCTCTCCCAGCTGAGCTAATCCTCCAATAATGTGCTAATGCATGTGTTGCGACAGGAAGTCGCGATCTTAACATGCCTTCTTTAAAGTGATAATGGTGACCCGTACGGGATTCGAACCCGTGTTACCGCCGTGAAAGGGCGGTGTCTTAACCACTTGACCAACGGGCCAATCTTGAAGTTCTAAAGTAAAACAAAGCTTCCAGCCGGATTTGAACCGGCGACCCCTTCCTTACCATGGAAGTGCTCTACCACTGAGCTATGGAAGCAAATGGCTCCACAGGTAGGATTCGAACCTACGACCGATCGGTTAACAGCCGATTGCTCTACCACTGAGCTACTGTGGAATGAATGGATTCAATCGTCTGTTCCACAAAGCTTACCATAGGAAAGCCTGGCAACGTCCTACTCTTGCAGGGGAAATCCCCAACTACCATGGGCGCTGAAGAGCTTAACTGCTGTGTTCGGCATGGGAACAGGTGGGTCCTCTTCGCTATCGTCACCAGACTTTTGGTTGGAAATCGCTCGACGTCGTTCCAGAATCAGACAACTTGTCATTGCTTATCCATTATATCACATATACCCTAAAAACTAGATAAGAATTCATCTGACAAGCCAACATCATGTATAGATAAGTCCTCGATCGATTAGTATTCGTCAGCTCCACATGTCACCATGCTTCCACCTCGAACCTATCTACCTCCTCGTCTTGGA
>NZ_FLKH01000011.1 GCF_900086715.1 Gracilibacillus timonensis
CATGTACCTTGAAAACTAGATAAGAAGTATGACAAGACATCAAACAAAACAAACCAACGACTTTTTTACAGTAAGAAGCGGTGAAACATGTATCGTTAAGTGAAGAAGGGCGCACGGTGGATGCCTTGGCACTAGGAGCCGAAGAAGGACGGGACTAACACCGATATGTCTTGGGGAGCCGTACGTAGGCGTCGATCCAAGAATTTCCGAATGGGGGAACCCGCTACTTTTCATCGAGTAGCACGTTGAGCTGAATCCATAGGCTGAACGAGGCAGACCCGGGGAACTGAAACATCTCATTACCCGGAGGAAGAGAAAGCAAACGCGATTTCCTGAGTAGCGGCGAGCGAAACGGAATCAGCCCAAACCAAAAAGCTTGCTTTTTGGGGTTGTAGGACACTCCATTGGAGTTACCAAGAGAGACGTTAGACGAAGAGGCCTGGAAAGGCCCGCCAGAGGAGGTAACAGCCCTGTAGTCGACAACGTTTCTCCTCCGGAGTGGATCCTGAGTACGGCGGAACACGTGATATTCCGTCGGAATCCGGGAGGACCATCTCCCAAGGCTAAATACTCCCTAGTGACCGATAGTGAACCAGTACCGTGAGGGAAAGGTGAAAAGCACCCCGGGAGGGGAGTGAAAGAGAACCTGAAACCGTGTGCCTACAAGTAGTCGAAGCCCTTTCATGGGTGACGGCGTACCTTTTGTAGAATGGACCGGCGAGTTACGATCTCCTGCAAGGTTAAGTGGAAGACACGGAGCCGCAGCGAAAGCGAGTCTGAACAGGGCGACATAGTAGGGGGTCGCAGACCCGAAACCGTGTGATCTACCCATGTCCAGGGTGAAGGTCAGGTAACACTGACTGGAGGCCCGAACCCACGTATGTTGAAAAATGCGGGGATGAGGTGTGGGTAGGGGTGAAATGCCAATCGAACACGGAGATAGCTGGTTCTCTCCGAAATAGCTTTAGGGCTAGCCTCAAGGGATGTATGTTGGAGGTAGAGCACTGATGGAACTAGGGGCCCTCACCGGGTTACCGCATTCCGTCAAACTCCGAATGCCAATCATATTACCTTGGGAGTCAGACTATGGGTGAGAAGGTTCATAGTCGAAAGGGAAACAGCCCAGACCGCCAGCTAAGGTCCCCAAGTATACGTTAAGTGGAAAAGGATGTGGCGTTGCTTAGACAACCAGGATGTTGGCTTAGAAGCAGCCATCATTGAAAGAGTGCGTAATAGCTCACTGGTCGAGTGACGCTGCGCCGAAAATATACCGGGGCTAAACGTATCACCGAAGCTGCGGATTGATCGAACGATCAATGGTAGGAGAGCGTTCTAAGGGCGGCGAAGTCAGACCGTGAGGACTGGTGGAGCGCTTAGAAGTGAGAATGCCGGTATGAGTAGCGATAAAGAAGTGAGAATCTTCTTCACCGAATGCCTAAGGTTTCCTGAGGAAGGCTCGTCCGCTCAGGGTAAGTCGGGACCTAAGCCGAGGCCGAAAGGCGTAGGCGATGGATAACAGGTTGATATTCCTGTACCACCTAGCTCCATTATGAGTGAAGGGGGGACGCAGAAGGATAAGGAAAGCGCACGATTGGTTGAGTGCGTCGAAGCAGCAAGCGTGTCTGATAGGCAAATCCGTCAGACGGGAAGCGTGAGCTGTGATCGGGAGGGAAATCAAGTACCGAAGTTCCGGATTTCACGCTGCCAAGAAAAGCCTCTAGCCAGGAGACAAGGTGCCCGTACCGCAAACCGACACAGGTAGGCGAGGAGAGAATCCTCAGGTGATCGGGAGAACTCTCGTTAAGGAACTCGGCAAAATGACCCCGTAACTTCGGGAGAAGGGGTGCTTCTCGACCGAGAAGCCGCAGTGAAAAGGCCCAAGCGACTGTTTAGCAAAAACACAGGTCTCTGCGAAGCCGTAAGGCGAAGTATAGGGGCTGACACCTGCCCGGTGCTGGAAGGTTAAGGGGATGCGTTAGCATTAGCGAAGCGTTGAACTGAAGCCCCAGTAAACGGCGGCCGTAACTATAACGGTCCTAAGGTAGCGAAATTCCTTGTCGGGTAAGTTCCGACCCGCACGAAAGGTGCAACGACTTGGGCACTGTCTCAACGAGAGACCCGGTGAAATTATACCATGCGTGAAGATGCGCATTACCCGCGACAGGACGGAAAGACCCCGTGGAGCTTTACTGTAGCCTGATATGGAATGTTGGTACAGCTTGTACAGGATAGGTGGGAGCCGTAGAAACGTGAGCGCTAGCTTACGTGGAGGCGCCGGTGGGATACCACCCTGGCTGTATGGACCTTCTAACCCAGAACCGTGATCCGGTTCGGAGACAGTGTCAGGTGGGCAGTTTGACTGGGGCGGTCGCCTCCTAAAATGTAACGGAGGCGCCCAAAGGTTCCCTCAGAATGGTTGGAAATCATTCGCAGAGTGTAAAGGCAGAAGGGAGCTTGACTGCGAGACCTACAAGTCGAGCAGGGACGAAAGTCGGGCTTAGTGATCCGGCGGTACCGTATGGAAGGGCCGTCGCTCAACGGATAAAAGCTACCCCGGGGATAACAGGCTTATCTCCCCCAAGAGTCCACATCGACGGGGAGGTTTGGCACCTCGATGTCGGCTCATCGCATCCTGGGGCTGTAGTCGGTCCCAAGGGTTGGGCTGTTCGCCCATTAAAGCGGTACGCGAGCTGGGTTCAGAACGTCGTGAGACAGTTCGGTCCCTATCCGTCGTGGGCGTTGGAAGTTTGAGAGGAGCTGTCCTTAGTACGAGAGGACCGGGATGGACACACCGCTGGTGCACCAGTTGTTCCGCCAGGAGCATCGCTGGGTAGCTACGTGTGGCAGGGATAAGTGCTGAAAGCATCTAAGCATGAAGCCCCCCTCAAGATGAGACTTCCCATCTATTCGATAGAGTAAGATCCCTCCAAGACGAGGAGGTAGATAGGTTCGAGGTGGAAGCATGGTGACATGTGGAGCTGACGAATACTAATCGATCGAGGACTTATCTATACATGATGTTGGCTTGTCCGATGAATTCTTATCTAGTTTTGAAAGTATATAAAAAACACTTGCATTTCGTATAAGGCATGCGTTATAATATGTCTTGTCCTTATCAAAAGAAAGTCTGGTGACGATAGCGAAGAGGTCCCACCTGTTCCCATGCCGAACACAGTAGTTAAGCTCTTCAGCGCCCATGGTAGTTGGGGATTTCCCCTGCAAGAGTAGGACGTTGCCAGGCATTACATAAGAACCCTATTGGTCTCGTTAGACTAGTAGGGTTTTTTTGACGTAAGGCATTGAAAACATCTTTCTATAAAAGGAAAAGTTATTTTAGTTAAAAAATGATTGCTATATTAAAAGGAACAGCTTACTATCAGCCAATTAATAAACTAACATTTTATCGTAAATGTACATTGTAGTACATCATACGAAGTTAATTGATCCTAGTATGGAATTCGATCGCATGTTCAAAATATGGAATATGCAACAGAAGCAGTAATTGCCTTAATAGAATGGGCCTTTCAATCTAATCTGGTTAACAAGGTAATGGAAGAGTGTATGACCAATAACATGGCCTCCATAAGAGTATTAGAAAAGACACACATGATCCAAATGAGTGAGAAAGATGGTATGTTGTACTGGGAAGTAAATGACGCACCGCAGATATGATTTGGCGAAATTCAAGGTAGAGAGCTTGTCTATTTCGTCATATTTCCCACTATTCTTTATGACTCCCCATTACTAAAATTCATTAAATAACCCTTGAAAATATCAAATTAGACATATTTGGTAACTAAATAGCTCTTATGTAAGTTGCATATATTTTAGCCCTTAAGAGATAATCCATAAAACAGAGCTGAAATCTGATTAGTTGCTGATGAATAGGACTTTTGTTGGTGACTTGTATATATTCCATCCCCCCAAAACTTCATCTCCTTTAGGAGAAATACCATCCCATATATCTGTTATTACAAATTAATGATCCATTCTGTACAAGCATATATTATAATGGAAGACAGTAATAATGAAAACGTTGTCATTTGTTTTTATAGGAGGAAAATAGATGATTTACTATGTAACCCATTTCTTTCTGAATCTGCGGTTGAAGTATAAAATGGTTATCTTAACTACATTGGTTTTGCTGTCTTTTAGTGTAGGAGGGATATCCATATTGCAGTATGCGTTCCACCTATATAATAAAGAAATTTATCGTCAATCCGCTCAAGTGTTGCAAGTATCCACTAATTCAATGGAAGCAGAATTGAAGAAAATGGAGCGGTTATCCTATCAAATAGCAACGGATCGGTATATTCAATCTTATTTATTAGATATGAATCAAACAGCTTCTAACTATAACAAGTTTCTTTTTGGCAGCGAATTACGAAAGCGATTACTGCAAATAGGTGCATTAAACAAATATGTGAAATCGATTCAAGTGTATGATGCACAAAACAATGAATATGCCAGTGGGAATATGGTGGTTCGCCTGTCTAACAAAAGACTGAATACTTTTAAGAAGGCAACAGATCAGACTGCAGGTGGTGTAAGCTGGATTCCTCCTTCTCCAGAGGATGAAGTGGTGACAGCGGTAAGGGGGATTAGAGAATACTTAAATTTTTCATTTGAGGATTTAGGAATCATAGGAATCCGAGTAGATATTGAACAAATGATGGATGAGCTGACCAATAATTTGGAGGCACAGGAGGCCAATTTTTTAATCTTTGATAAGGATGAACATCCTATTTTCGCCAGTGAACAATCCTTGACGGGATTTGAACCCTCGCAATATATGGAGGGAAAACAGGGCTATCAAATGATTAGTTATCAAGGTGAGAAATATTTTTTTACTTACTCAGCAGCCGATCACCTGGACTGGACGTATGTGATTGTCACTCCATACAGCAATCTGTTTGCGGTAATTACAAAAGCAAGAACAGCAGTCTTCTTAACTTATTCACTTTTATTTATCCTAGTCGTATTTTTGGGCATTAAATTTACCAGTACGATTGTCAATCCGATTGAAAGTCTTAATAAGAAAATGAAGAGAGTAGAAACGGGTGACTTTAACTATACAGATGAGGGAATCGATTTTCCAGTGACGAAAGATGAAGCAGGTCAAATGCATGAAAATTTCACAAAGATGATGCAACAGATTAATGATCTAGTTATTGAAAATTACAAAAAACAATTACTGATTAAGGAATCAGAGTTTGAGACATTACAAGCGCAGGTGCACCCTCATTTTCTATATAACACGTTAGAATCGATCAACTGGTCAGCTCAAATGACCGGTCAAAAGAAAATAGCTCAAATGGCAGAGTCGTTAGGTTATGTTCTACGTGCCTCTATTAATAAAAAAGAAGCGCTCATACCTTTGCAGGAGGAGTTGAACATTGTTGATCATTATGTAACCATTCAACGCTTCCGTTTTGAAGAGAGATTACAGTTTTTCAAAGATGTGGAGGAAAAATATCTCACGCTGCTGGTGCCTAAATTTATCCTGCAGCCATTGATAGAAAATGCGATTAAATATGGTTTACAAGAGATAATAGGTGTTTGCACGATTTCTTTGTCCCTAAGAGAAGAAGGAGAAAAAATAATTATAACGGTGGCGGATAATGGACCGGGGATGGATCAAGACTATCTGCAGCAAATAGAGCAAGGAAGCTACCAGCCAACAGGGACAGGAATTGGTATTCGGAATATTAATGAACGGATTAAGATGCTGTTTGGAGAGGAATACGGTTTGCGAATCGATAGTAAAGAGAATCATGGTACGATCGTTTCTATCATATTACCAAAAAGGACGGAGTGAGATAAATGTATAGCGTATTATTAATCGACGATGAGCGCATGATCCTAGAGGGAATTGCTTCTATTGTAGATTGGCAGGCGCATGGCACGAGCTTAATTGGCAAGGCGGTGAATGGGGTGGAAGGTTATCAATTTATTCAGAAACATCAGCCGGATATCGTGATTTCCGATATTACGATGCCTGGACTGGATGGGATTGGTCTTTTGAAAAAAGTGCAAGCTGAATTTCCGCAAGTAAAATGGATTTTTTTATCAGGTTATCATGAATTTGAATATGCTAGACAAGCGATGCGTTATGGGGTGAAGCATTATTTGTTAAAGCCATGTAACGCACAACAAATTGGCGAGGCGTTACAAGAGGTGATCCACGAACTGAATACCTCAAAGAAAGATCAGCAGTTAGGATTACAAATGGAGTGGCACGAGCTTTCACAGCAATTGTTCAATGGATACCCAATTACCAAAAACTTGGCAGCAAAAACCAACAGACTACTAGAGTCCTTTTATCAGACTCGTGCATGTATCTTCTTGGCAGTGGTAGCAGAAGATAAGCTATCACATGAGACTTGTCTGGAAATGAGAAAGGGAATTACCAAAGAGAACATATTGGAGTCTTTTTTGGATGATAAGTGGGTACTGTTGTTGCCAAGTCACAGTTATATATCCAGCTTTTGGTCAACTGATGAGCAGCAGGTCTCGGCAATGGTCATTCCTATCGATAAATCCAGTGGAGTTGAGCAGCTGCCACCGACGGACGAATGGCTGGACCAGCTCTTTTATCATGATAAAGGAAGCATAGTAGAATATACCCGTTCTGTCCAGTTTCGAGAGGAAATGCCTTCCGATATGGGGCTAGATATGGAACAGATCCTGCGTTTGCTGAAAAAGGAGAATAGCGAAGATCTAATGATATATATGCAGGCGTTTATCAATCGGGCTAAGCAGTATCCTATTTCTCCTAATATAATGAAAGGATATGCCATTTCGTTTTATCTCCTGTTGATGAATAAGTACCCACATATCACTACTGAAGATCGAGTAGAAGCAATCAAGCAAATAGAAAGTTGTCGACATGGTTCGACGTTAGTGGATTTTTTCAAAGCATTATTTCAACGATTGATTGCTTATTCTCCCGTATGGCAAAGATATTCAAAAGTAGTACAGCGTATGTTGACCGCTATTGATGACGAGCTAAGTAACCCGGATTTGTCGTTACAAGGACTAGCGGCCAATCATTTGTTTATGCATGCCGATTATTTAGGCAAGACGTTTAAAGCAGAAGTAGGCCAAGGCTTTTCTTCTTACGTGACAAATGCTCGTATTAACAAAGCTGTCGACATTATTGAACGAGAAAGGGATATTAAAGTGTTTGAGTTAGCTGAAAAAATAGGCTTTGGTAATAACCCGCAATACTTTAGTCAATTATTCAAGCGGATAAAAGGGAGTACACCATCTGAAATGATCAAACAAGAGCATTCAAACTAGTCAACATGCGAGCAGGTCTTTCCGTCGTCGTAAGACCTCTTTTTTTTGAACATTTACCTCTGTTTTGTCTATTACGCTTTGGATGGAATAATTGTTATGATAAATTTGCAATCGCTTTCAAATATATAAAGGGGTGATGAAATGAAAAAATGGTTAGTCGCACTTATTGGAATGTTAATGATGATCTTAGTCGCTTGTGGTGGTGATGACGAGGAAACGACGCAGGAGACAGCAGGTGATGGGGAAACGGCTGCTGAAGAAGATGGCGACATTACCTTGCGCATGGCCTGGTGGGGTGATCAGGTTCGAAATGATTACACATTAGAAGTGATTGAGATGTATGAAGAGCAAAATCCACATGTCACCATTGAACCGGAATACGCTGGATGGGATGATTATTGGCAAAAGCTTGCGCCACAAGCCGCAGCCAATGAACTACCTGATATTTTGGCCATGGATTTGTCTTACTTGTCTCAATATGCGGAGAATAATCAATTAGCCGATATAAGCCCGTTTATTGGTGAAGAAATCGATGTTGAGCACATTGCTGAGGATATTATTAACGGTGGATCCGTAGAGGAAGGTATTTATGGGATGAATGTAGGTGTAAATGCCGTTGGTTTTCAATATAACGAGGAGTTATTGAATGAGGCTGGAATAGATGAGATACCAGAAGATTGGACATGGGAGGATTACCTCTCTTTATCTCAAACGGCGGCAGATAGTGATGTCTATTTTGATACAGGATTTCAAGCAGATGTTTTCTTTAATTATTATTTGCGTCAGCATGGCCAACGTTTATACGCCGAAGATGGTAGCGAATTGGGATATGACGACGATCAATTATTTATTGATTTCTTTACGATGATACAAGATCAAGTTGAAAAAGGGGCTAGCCCAACGCCGGATTATATGGCGCAGTTAGCAGGTCCTGAGGAAGATCCAACAGTAATGGGAGAGGGCATAGGTGTATTTCAATGGTCCAACCAGTTTGTTGGTTTGGAACAAATATCGGAGCATACCTTTACATTTGCACCAATGCCTGGTCCGAACACAGAGGATGGGCTGTTTTTAAAACCGAGTATGTTCTTCTCTGTTTCGGAGAATTCGCAAGCAAAAGAAGAAGTAGCCAAATTTATCAGCTTTTTTGTGAATGATATCGAAGCCAATAAATTGATCTTAGGTGAACGTGGAGTACCGGTATCTTCTGAGGTGCAAGAGGCCTTATCTGAGGAGGTTTCTGATTCTCAGGCAAAGGTCTTTGAATACGTAGCCTGGGTAGAGGAAAACAGTTCAGAGATGGGTGCCCCTGACCCAGCTGGTGCTAGTGAGATCATTTCGGCATTGGACAGCTTGGCGGAACAACTGGCCTATGGCGAAGTAACGCCAGAGGATGCCGCCGCTCACTTTAGGAGCCAAGCAGAAGGTATTCTCGGACATTGATGATAGGAAGAATAGCTGATCTGCTTTGGATCAGCTATCTCTTTTCTAATGAGTAGATGAGGAGGTTCCAGATCATGCAAACTCGATTAAAACAAAATCTTTGGGGATATCTTTTTATTGGTCCATTTATTATTGGTTTCCTGGCTTTTACGATTATTCCGATTCTAACGTCCCTCTATTTTTCCTTTACCACTTATAATTTATTTAATCCGCCGCAGTGGATAGGATTAGATAATTTCAAGCAAATGTTTACTGCGGATCCAAGATATTTGCATTCATTGAAGATCACGTTTATTTACGTTTTTGCGGGGGTGCCGCTAAGGCTGATTTTTGCTTTAATGGTGGCTATGCTGCTCAACACAGCTTCTCGGGCAGTAGGGTTATATCGCACCTTATATTATCTGCCTTCCTTAATAGGCGGGAGTGTAGCCGTTGCAATTATGTGGAGAAATATCTTTGGGGACGAGGGGATTGTTAATATTGCATTATTAACCATGGGAATAGATCCGGTTCGCTGGTTTGGTAATCCAACGGCAGCATTATGGATGCTCATTTTTCTTTCTGTTTGGCAGTTTGGTTCATCGATGTTGATTTTTCTTGCTGGCTTGAAATCCATACCACAGAGTTATTATGAGGCGGCCAGTGTGGATGGGGCTAGCTTTTTTCAAAAGTTTCGCAGCATCACGATTCCGATGTTAAGTCCTGTGATTTTATTTAATGCGATTATGCAGACGATTGCTGCATTTATGACGTTTGTACCGGCATTTATCATATCAAAGGGTACAGGTGGTCCGTTAGATGGTACGTTGCTTTATTCCCTTTATCTCTTTATGCAAGGATTCGAGTTCTTCCATATGGGCTACGCTTCGGCAATGGCATGGGTGATGTTGATTGTTATTGCGATTCTTACATCCTTGATTTTCTTTTCATCGAAATACTGGGTCCATTATGAATCAGAAGGGGGTAGATAGCGGATGAAGCCAAAACATGTAAAGAAATGGATCTATCATATCGTAGTGGGCGGATTTGCTGTATTGCTTCTCTACCCTGTTGTCTGGTTAGTGATGAGTTCCTTTAAACAGAGTGACCAAATCTTTGTAACGGCCGAGTCTTTAATCCCTAGCCCTTTTGTATTGCATAACTACGCCCAAGGGTGGGAAGGTTTTGGTGATTACGGTTTTGGTACCTTTATTTCGAATACGGCGGTGTTCGTTGTACTTGTTTTAATCGGGCATTTGCTGTCCTGTTCGTTTATTGCCTTTGGCTTTGCCAGGTTGCGATTTGCTGGGCGCAGCTTCTGGTTTGCCATTATGATCTTAACCTTGATGCTGCCATATGAAGTAATTATGATACCGCAGTATATTATTTTTGCTCAGTTAGACTGGCTGAATTCCTTAAAGCCGTTAGTCGTACCTGCTTATTTTGGTCATCCGTTTTTTATCTTTCTCTTGATTCAGTTTATCCGCACTATCCCAAGGGAGCTGGATGAGGCCGCTACGATGGACGGTTGTAATACCTTTTCGATTTATTATCGTATTATTCTGCCGTTAATTGTGCCAGCTTTAGCAACTACGGCGATTTTCACCTTCTATTGGACGTGGGATAACCTGTTAGGCCCTGTATTGTATTTAAACAGTCCCGGTAAGTATACGGTGTCGATGGCGCTTAATATGTTTCTAAGTAATGAAACAGTCTCGAATTGGGGAGCGATGTTTGCGATGTCGGTCGTTTCTTTGGTCCCTGTCTTTATTATCTTCTTTATCTTCCAGCGTTATGTGGTAGAGGGGATTAGTACGAGTGGGTTAAAAGGGTAAATTATTGAAGGATGGAGGAGAGGCCAGATGAGAGCTGTTCATACAGCGTTAGAATGGATCATGAAAGTTGCTTATTTGAATATATTGTGGCTTGCTTTCAGCCTCCTTGGTTTCGTGGTGATGGGCTTATTTCCAGCAACGGCAGCAACCTTTGCCGTTGTAAGGAAATGGTTTACAGGAGGGGTGGATCAGCCCATTTTTAAAACTTTTTGGCTTGCCTATAAACAATCATTGCTGCAAGCCAATATACTAGGTTATATCATGGTAACTCTTTATTATATTTTATATTTAGACTTTGTGTTTCTTACGTTGATAGATAATGAGCCTATGTTGCTATTAACGATTCCTTTTTTTCTGATACTAGTGGTGACGGGTTTAACGAGTTTGTATATTTTTCCGATGTATGTTCATTTTGATATGAAGACAATAGAGGTGTTGAAAGCTAGTTTTTTTATGATGTTGCTTCACCCTTTTCAAACGATGACAATGGCTTTGGGGGTATTTGCATTATGGTTTGGACTTTGGCATTTTCAGTGGCTTTTCTTGTTTTTTAGTATGAGTGTGCTGGCGATTATCCTAGTCATGCCGGCCTTGAAGGCGAGTAACAAAATAGCAGAAAGGTATCAACAGAAGCTTCTATTAGAAAAGTGATGTCTGCATGTTATACGATAAGATGATCAGGGAAAAGTCAATTGTGGCTTTTCCTTTATTGCTATGATAAAGTATGACATTCTTGGCGTTATAGGATGTGGAACGATCTGACTTTGAACGAAGCGAAGTACCGATAAGTGGGATGATGTAAAGTTGTTTGTACTAGGAAGCGCTACGGAAATAGGTTCCGCTTAGTAGTACTACAATCGAATGAACTGCTAGCATGAAGAGTCCATAGCACGATCATCCTGCAAATAAACAAGCCACATTCGTATCCTATCCTAATAGAGAACTTTTTCAGGAGGAATTTCATGTATCCCGAAATACATACACCAATTAAACAAATCTCGGAGAAAGCAATTCACGTCAATCGCTTATCCAGCCTTATTGAACAGGCCATTTCGACTTCGATCCTTATCGTTTTACTATGCTTAGATTATTCCTTTTCATGGTATAGCTGGATTGGATATGTCCTTTGGGGATTGCTTATTATTGATATATTTTCCGGTATTTGGAGTATTGTGTTCCGACCAATTCTGCTACAAAAGTACTGGCGTTATGAAATAGATCAGGATTATGTTCATCTGCGTCAGGGCAAATTTAAGCAGAGAAATCAAGTGATCCCAATGGCCAAGATTCAATATGTCGGTTTAGAGCAAGGTCCGATCCTGAGGAAATATGATTTATATACGGTTTCGATTGGGACGATGGGTTCTTCTCATCGTATCCCGACCATACCGAAAGAAGAAGCAACACATATCCGCGATCAGATTGCGTATTTAGCAAATATTGCGGATGAGAAAGGCGAACTAGAATGAAAGAAACAAAACGCATGCATCCATTGATGATTCCCGTCTCGCTTATTCGTACGGTGAAGGAACTGTTTTTCCTTATTTTGGTTCTATTTGTTTTTAATTGGTCTTCGGAGGCGTTGTGGGTAACGATTGGGCGATATCTTCTATTTGGATATGTCCTATTTTCCATAGTTCGTTACACGTTGAAGTGGTGGCGGACCTATTATCACTTAACCCATTCAGCAATAGAAATTCGTGAGGGCGCAATGGTATTAAAACGACGTCATATTCCTTTTGACCGAATTCAGAACGTTCAAATTCAGACTCCCGCTTATTTACGCTTGTTTGGTGTGACATCGCTGAAAATAGAGACGGCCTCTGGGGATGAGGAGGCCTCGTTTGCTTTTCTTGCTATTACGAGAACCGAAGCGGAAAAGATCGAACAAGCCCTCGATCAATACAAGCGGGATACACATGGTGAAACAGACGTATCGGAAACGGAAACGAGCGAAGCAACAGTTAGCGGTCTTACATCGGATCATTCTCATGAAACCAAAACGATTCACTTCACGCCGACCAAGAAAGAGCTGGGAAAGGCCTTCCTTCTTTCAGCAAGCTATCTTATCTTGTTTCCGATTATTTTTTCGTTCGTGCAACAATTAGATGGCGTGCTGGATATCATGCGTTATTTGGAAGAAGCCTACACGTTCATCTCTGATTCCTGGTTGCTTTTGACGCTGGCCATTCTAGTCGTTGTGCTGATATCTGTATTATTTGGGGTGGTAACTACCTATTTAAAATATGGCAGATACGAAATTTCTTCGGATGCAGAACGAATTTATATCACACAAGGCATTTTGACAGAAAAGCATTTCTCGATTCGTAAAAAGAACGTTCAAGCGATTCAGATGGAGCAGTCCATATTGAAGCGCTGGTTAGGTATTACGGGGATAACATTAATCAATGCCGGCGGAGATGCAGGTGATTCCATCAATTCTCTGTACCCTTTTCTGCCAACGAAACGAGCCATTTCCTTAGTATCTGAAATGCTTCCTAATTTTACTATTACAGAAGATGTGGGTGCCTTGCCGCGGAAATCATTAGTTGCCCGTTTTTGCCGTTTTCCTTGGTTTTGGTTGATCGTTACGGCAGTTATTTTCTTCTTTTTCAAAAGTTTTTGGTGGATTTCGCTCGTCTTGCTTGTGCTAACCTTGCTGCAGCGGTATATCAATTATCGTTATTCCGGGTTTGTCATTCATGATGAATTTATCCAGTTACAAGAAGGCGGTTGGGTGACGTCTACACTGGTGACACGAAGGCAGAAGGTAATTGAATTGTCGGTTGAACAATCGCTGATGAAGCAGCGATTTGGGCTAGCAAGCCTTGCTACCATCAATCGCAGTAAACCTATCTTCACACAGAAATTACGTGATATTCCACAAGAAATGGCAGCAGGAGCTTATCAATGGTATGTAGGAAATGGAAAGCAATAAAAGGAACGGTTAAACAAATACAGAAGCTTGGTCGAAAATCACTATACGATAAAAAGAGAAACCATGCGATAACCAAGCTTCTGATGGTTTATCGCTGCACAAGCTATTTTCTTTAACGACAAAAGTGAAAATGGTTTCATAAGTATAGGAATCTGATGTATAGTAGAAGAAAGTGACAGGGAGAGAGGAGCAAAGAAATGTCTGGAATTAAACGGCTAACCAAGGCAGATTATCGGGAAATCTTGGCATTGAATCAGTATGCCTTCCAATATACTAGAACGGAAGAGGAAAACGAACAATACGGTGATAAAATAAAATCACATACGATTTTTGGTTGGATGGAAGGCGATGAATTGGCTGCTAAGGTACATATTATTCCTTTTCAAGTGTATCTAGGCGATTCAGTGTTAGATATGGGTGGTATCGCGGCGGTTGCTTCCTGGCCAGAGCAGCGCCGAGGAGGCAAGGTGAAGCAACTATTGCAAAAGGCGTTATATACGATGAGAGAAGAAGGGAAAACGCTATCCTATTTACACCCTTTTTCTGTGCCTTTTTACCGCAAATATGGTTGGGAATTAGCCTTTGATCAATTAGAATGTACCATCCCGATTCAGCATTTTCTGAAGGATTGGAATGGCAAGGGAAAGATGATCAGACGCAAGAAAAGCAAGCAGACTGTTTCCTTGCTGCAGCAAATATATAAAGATTACGCCCAGCACTTTACAGGTATGTTAGATAGAACCTCCGATTGGTGGGATCATAAGCTGGATGAACGAGACCAGATCATCTTGGCACAGCAACAAGGCAGTTCAGAAGGTTATCTCGTGTATCAAGTAGCGGATCATACGTTCACGATTAAAGATGCTGCCTTTTCTACCTTGAATGGCAGGAAACAAATCCTTCAGTTTATTAGAAACCATGATTCGATGGTGGAAACAGTGAAATGGACGCTTCCGGCTGATGATCCCTTATCATTACTAGTAGAAGAACCAAGTTTTGAACAGAAGCTAGCACCCTATTTCATGGCACGAATCGTTGATGTAAAGGGGTTTTTGGAGCAATATCCATACTCTTCGACAGTTTCAAGTAATCAATCCTTTATCATAGAAGTTGAGGATGATTTTTTAGTAGAAAACACAGGCAGCTATCAGATCACACATAAACAGTCGCAACTTGTGATTCATCCTGAGAAAGATCCATCACTTCCTCGTGTGAAAATGAATATTCAACAGTTAACGCAAATCTTTTTGGGCTATAAACGACCTCAAGAATTGGCGGCGGTTCTTCTAGTGGAAGGGGATCCAGCGGCAGTCGAACTGCTGGAAGAGATGATTCCGCACCGTCAAACGTATCTACCTGATTTCTTTTAATGGTTGCCCAACAACTTGGCTGATCGCATGTCTGTGTATGTAACCGCATATGCTCCGTGGCATTGCCTTGAACTTCAAGACACGGGGTGATGCGGTTTTATCCGAATTTTTTGCACCCGCACTTTAGTCAAAGGAGTCGTTTTTTCATGTGGGAAATGATTTTTGATGATGAATTTCTAAACTCTATCGTAAAGCTGATCACTGCCCTTATATTATCAGGGCTAATTGGCTTTGAAAGAGAAATAAATAAACATTCAGCTGGGTTTCGTACGCATATACTGGTAGGGGTAAGTTCTTGCTTAATGATGCTATTATCGATCAACGGTTTTCAAGAATTTATGGATAGTTATGATAATGTACGGTTCGATCCAGCCCGTATTCCTTCGTATGTCATCAGTGGGATTGGTTTTTTAGGTGCAGGCACGATTATTGTGAATAGCGGCACGATCAGGGGGCTTACTACAGCTGCCTCGATCTGGGCGGTAGCGGGTCTTGGCCTGATTGTTGGAAATGGTATGTATCGGGAAGCATTTGTCACAACGATCATTATTCTATTAAGCTTAGTGCTACTCAATAAATGGGAACGAAGAATACACCGCAAGAATCATCATGTGATGTTTGAAGTAAGGTTGTCCAAGCAAAAGGAGGCAGCGCTATTTCTGGAAAATGTGCGGGAGTTTACAGTGGATATACGGGAGTTCGATATCGTAAAAGAAGAAGAATATACCAAGGTGAAAATGTATATTAATGCCATTGACGAAAAAAAACGGACGAATTTATACGAGTGGTTATTAAATCAAGAGGATGTGCATCGAATAAAACTTCGCTTTCGGTCTTAATGCACGTTTGCCTCCACTGGATAGCGGTAATACTAGAAACAAGCACGTATCACCGTTTAAGACGTTAAGAAAAAGATTAAATAGTTTTCAACAGCAGCAACATACAGTATAATATAAGTATAGTCAAATATAGTCAAGGTCAGAATGGAGGAGGGAAAATGCGTAATATTTCAGATATTATCGAACAATATTTGAAAGAAATTATGTATGATAACCATCATCAGATTATTGAGATTAAACGTAGTGAGATTGCCGATCGATTTGAATGTGTCCCCTCTCAGATAAACTATGTGATCAATACAAGGTTTACCTTAGAAAAAGGTTATTTGGTGGAAAGCAAGCGTGGTGGCGGCGGTTATATCCGAATTAGTCGCATTACCAATGAAGATAAGGCAAAACTGATTGATGAGATTATTGAAATGATTTATCCTAAGATATCACAGCAGAAGGCAATCAATATTTTAGAAAGAATAATGGAAGAGGAGTTGATTACGGAGCGCGAAGCAAAGCTGATGGTGAGCGCTATTGACCGTAATACTCTGCCATTTCAATTACCATTACGGGATGAAATTCGTTCCAGAATCCTGGCGGCGATGCTTCATTCGTTAAAATATCAGTTCTAGGAGGTGTCTAACGTGGAATGTCAAGAATGCCAGCAAAACCCGGCCACTGTCCACTTTACCCAAGTGATCAATGGAGAGAAGTTAGAGGTCCATTTGTGTGCGCAGTGTGCGAAAGAGAAGGGTTATGTTCCTCAAGAAGAGGATCCGTATTCCTTGCATCAGCTCTTGTCGGGATTATTTCATCAAAAGACCGATGCGCTATCGCATTCTTCAAAGCATACGCACCCACATGAGGAATTGGTGTGTAACAAATGTGGTATGACCTATCAGCAGTTTTCCAGAATAGGAAAATTTGGCTGTGCAGCCTGTTACGATACCTTTTCAGATCATTTGGATTCCTTGTTTCGAAAAGTACATGGCGGTAATACCTTACATGAAGGGAAAGTTCCGAAACGTACAGGATATAATATTCAACACCGTAAACAAATTCGTGATTTGAAACAGTCCCTGCAGCAGGCCATTACCGAGGAAGCGTTTGAGGAGGCCGCTGATTTACGAGATCAAATCAAGACACTGGAAAGGCAAGTAGAGGAGGATGGTAGTCAATGAGCCTGGAACATTTTATGAAGGAAGCCATTAGCCCTTGGTTGAAAGAAGATGGTCCAGATAGCGATATCGTAATGAGCAGTCGTATTCGGCTCGCGCGTAATTTCTCTGCTTATCCTTTTCCGTTAATTGCTGAGGGAGAACAATTGGATGAAGTGCTTGAGAAAATGGAACAATCGTTTAGCCAGCGCTCCTACTTGGATTATAAAGATTTGGCCTTTGTCAAAATGACCGACCTAAAGCCGATTGAAAAACAAGGGTTAGTGGAGAAACATTTAATCAGCCCTTATCTGGCTAACAAATCTGGTCATGGTGCCGCCCTTATTTCGGAGAATGAACAGGTATCCATTATGATTAATGAAGAAGATCATTTACGCGCGCAGCTCTATTTTCCAGGTTTCCAATTGGAACAGGCTTTAGAACAGGCCTTTCAGCTGGATGATTGGCTGGAGGAAGAGATTGATTATGCCTTTGATGAACATAGAGGTTACTTAACCAGCTGCCCTACCAATGTAGGAACAGGATTAAGGGCATCTGTCATGATGCATTTACCGGCACTGGCCATCACGCGTAAAATCAATCAAATGGTCCCAGCCATCAATCAACTAGGCTTAGTTGTGCGTGGAATTTATGGGGAAGGCAGCGAGGCTCAAGGTAACATCTTTCAAATCTCTAATCAGGTGACACTGGGCCGCGCAGAAAAGGATATCATGGAAGATCTAAAGGGAGTGGTGGAGCAGCTGATTGAGCATGAACGACATGCTCGAGCCATGTTAGTGGAACGATCTCAATTAGAATTAGAAGATCGCCTATTTCGTTCCCTTGGGGCGCTGCAGTATAGTAGGATTATTGAATCAAAAGAGACGGCGACTTGTCTATCAGATGTCCGTTTAGCCATTGATCTGGGCTTTATTAATCATATATCCAAGTCGATTCTGAATGAACTGGTTGTTTTAACACAACCGGCCTTTCTCCAGCAGTATGCCCAGAGAAGGTTAACCCCGGAAGAACGTGATATATTTCGAGCTTCTCTCATTCGAGAACGATTTAATATGGAACAGAAGGAGGAATTGTAAGATGATGTTTGATCGCTTTACAGAACGTGCACAGAAGGTATTAGCACTATCGCAAGAAGAGGCAGTACGTTTAGGGCATAATAATATAGGTACAGAACATATTCTATTAGGCTTGGTAAGTGAAGGAGAAGGCATTGCTGCTAAGGCTCTCCAGGCTATTGGCTTAGGAGCAGATAAAATTCGCAATGAAGTCGAGTCGCTAATTGGTAAAGGCAACCAAGTATCTCAAACGATACATTATACTCCGCGCGCCAAAAAAGTTATTGAGCTTTCCATGGATGAGGCTCGTAAGCTAGGTCATTCTTATGTGGGTACAGAACATATCCTGTTAGGACTGATTCGTGAAGGAGAAGGTGTAGCGGCTCGAGTTCTGAATAATTTAGGTGTCAGCTTAAACAAAGCTCGGCAGCAGGTGTTGCAGCTGTTAGGTAGTACGGAGACAAACTCGCAAAATAGTCGCAGTACACAAAACAACAATGCTACCACTCCAACTCTCGATTCCCTTGCACGTGACTTAACGGCGATTGCAAAGGAAGGGAATATCGACCCGGTTATTGGGCGAAGCAAAGAGATTGAACGAGTCATTCAAGTGTTAAGCCGGAGAACCAAGAATAATCCCGTTCTTATCGGGGAGCCAGGGGTTGGTAAGACAGCTGTAGCGGAAGGATTAGCACAACAAATCGTTTATAACGAGGTGCCAGAGACGTTACGTGATAAGCGTGTGATGACTTTGGATATGGGAACTGTGGTGGCAGGTACCAAATACCGTGGTGAGTTTGAAGATCGTCTCAAGAAAGTGATGGAGGAAATCCGTCAAGCCAATAACGTGATTTTGTTTATTGATGAATTGCATACGTTAATTGGTGCGGGTGGTGCAGAAGGTGCGATTGACGCCTCGAATATCTTGAAGCCATCATTAGCTCGCGGGGAACTGCAATGTATTGGTGCGACGACGTTGGATGAATACCGAAAATATATTGAGAAAGATGCCGCATTAGAGCGTCGTTTCCAGCCTATTCAAGTTGATGAGCCGACGGTTGAGGAGTCTGTGTTAATCTTGAAGGGACTGCGAGATCGATACGAAGCGCATCACCGTGTTACGATTACCGATGATGCCATTGATGCAGCGGCAAGATTTTCTGATCGTTATATTACCGACCGTTTCCTTCCGGATAAGGCGATTGATTTGATTGATGAGGCAGCCTCGAAGGTTCGACTTCGTTCCTATACGACACCACCAAATCTAAAAGGTTTAGAACAGCAGCTGGAAGAGGTGCGTAAAGAAAAAGATGCCGCTGTACAAAGTCAAGAATTCGAAAAAGCTGCTTCATTAAGGGATAATGAACAGAAACTGAAAAAAGAATTAGAGCAGACAGAAACCAAATGGAAAGAAAAGCAAGGCCGAGAGAACTCAGAAGTGACCATAGAAGATATAGCAAGTGTAGTATCGATTTGGACGGGAGTTCCTGTTTCTGCTCTTACCAAAGATGAGAGTGAGCGGTTGTTAAACATGGAAGAGATTCTCCATGATCGTTTGATCGGGCAAGAGGAAGCCGTCAAAGCGGTGTCCAAGGCTATTCGTCGGGCTCGAGCTGGCTTAAAAGATCCAAAACGTCCAATTGGCTCCTTTATCTTCTTAGGCCCAACTGGTGTGGGTAAAACGGAATTGGCTCGTGCCTTGGCGGAGTCTATGTTTGGTGATGAAGATTCGATGATTCGAATTGACATGTCAGAATACATGGAGAAACATGCCACTTCTCGATTAGTTGGTTCCCCTCCGGGTTATGTTGGTTATGAAGAGGGTGGACAATTAACGGAGAAGGTTCGTAGAAAGCCTTATTCGGTTGTGTTATTGGATGAAGTAGAGAAGGCCCATCCAGAGGTATTCAATATTTTGCTGCAGGTGCTAGAGGATGGACGCTTAACTGACTCCAAGGGACGCACGGTAGACTTTCGCAATACCGTTTTGATTATGACATCTAATGTCGGAGCCAATGAATTGAAACAGAATAAATATGTTGGCTTTAACCTAGGGGAAGCGGAGCAGAGTTACAAAGATATGCGTTCCAAGGTGACAGCGGAATTGAAAAAGGCATTCCGACCTGAGTTTTTGAATCGTATTGATGAAACCATTGTCTTCCATTCTCTAGAGCGTAAACATATGAAGTATATTGTAGAGTTGATGGTGAAAGAACTACAGAAACGCTTAGTGGACCAAGAGATTGATTTTGAGTTAACCGATCAGGCACTTGAAAAAATTGCAAATGAAGGTTTCGACCCAGAATATGGCGCAAGACCATTACGTCGCTCGATTCAGAAGAACGTGGAAGACTTACTGTCTGAGGAGCTGTTAAAGGAAAATATTCAAAAGGGTCAGAAGGTATGGATTGATGTCAATGACGCAGATGAATTCAAGGTAATGAAAACCGCAGATACAGTAACAGAATAGCAGTAAAAAAATCGGAGGGAGACACATCCTTCCGATTTTTTAACCAGCACAGATGGTATCATTCAAGCAGACAACAGACACGCATATCTCTATAATCACAACACCGATAAGATGAATTATGTCAACTAGTCTCGCTGTTATTTTGAGAGTTTATGTGTGCTTAATTGCGCTTCGGCCCCATGGAAAGCGCAGCATATTCCCGCATCGGCTTGCCTAGCACAAAGAAAACAGTCAAACTAACTGCATAAAAAATAAGCTACTTAACATAATTCACCTTATCGGTAATGATGAAAAAATGTTTTGATCATATTTCATAGAAACGTTGCTGTCTTCACAAAACATAATGTGTATTTTATGTCCTTTTTATCCAAAATTTACAATAAAAAACGGTGTCAGTATCGGAATTATACACTTTTTACATATACTTTAATCAAATTGATAGAACTCTGTAACTTACAGGCCTTGTTTTTCGTATATAATAGAAAGGGGCGATATCATTGGCCAAACGCAAAACCAAATTTGTATGTCAATCCTGTGGGTATGAGACGCCAAAATGGATGGGGAAATGCCCAGGTTGTCAACAATGGAATACACTAGTAGAAGAGGTAGAAGCAACTAAACACGCAAGAGGAAACTGGACAAGGGATCAAACAACGGCACAAAAGCCGCAGAAACTGGCCAATATTCAATTGCAAGAGGAACCACGTGTCAAGACACAAATGCAAGAACTAAATCGCGTGCTCGGTGGCGGTGTCGTGCCTGGATCATTAGTTCTGATTGGCGGTGATCCGGGGATAGGAAAGTCAACCTTGTTACTCCAAGTCTCACAGCAATTAGCGGCAGAAAAGGTCGATGTCTTATATATTTCTGGAGAAGAATCCATTAAACAGACGAAGCTCAGGGCAGATCGTCTGGGAGTTGTCTCTGATAGCTTGTATGTATTATCTGAAACGAATATGCTGGATATTGCCAACCAAATCGATCAGCTTGATCCTGGTTTTGTGGTAATTGACTCGATTCAGACGGTTTTTAAAGAAGAGGTAACCAGTGCACCAGGCAGTGTTTCACAGGTGCGTGAATGTACAAGTGAACTATTGCGCATTGCCAAACAGAAGCATATCCCAATTTTTATCGTCGGGCATGTGACCAAAGAAGGATCGATTGCTGGGCCTAGGTTATTAGAGCACATGGTGGATGCCGTCTTGTACTTTGAAGGGGAGCGGCACCATACCTTCCGAATTGTACGAGGAGTCAAAAACCGCTTTGGCAGTACAAATGAAATGGGCATATTTGAAATGAAGGAAAAAGGTCTGGTTGAAGTATTAAATCCATCAGAAGTCTTTTTGGAAGAACGATCAAGAGGCGTAGCAGGAGCGACAGTGGTTGCCTCCATGGAGGGAACAAGGCCAGTATTGGTAGAGATACAATCTTTGATATCGCCAACTAGTTTTGGTAATCCCCGGAGAATGGCAACAGGTATTGACCATAACCGTGTACCGCTTCTCATGGCTGTATTAGAGAAAAGGGTCGGACTCATGCTTCAGAATCAAGATGCCTATGTTAAGGTGGCTGGCGGCGTCAAATTGGATGAGCCTGCTATTGATTTAGCAGTTGCCATTAGTATTGCCTCCAGCTTTCGCGATAAGCCGCCGCAAATGGATGACGTATTAGTCGGAGAAGTTGGCTTAACCGGTGAAGTACGGCGTGTCTCTCGTATTGAACAACGAATACAGGAAGCGGCAAAACTAGGCTTTAAACGAGCGATCATTCCTGCCAAGAATATGGAGGGATGGACACCTCCTAATCAAATAGAACTAATTGGTGTACGATCAGTGCAAGAGGCGATCCAAGCGACACTAGGCAATTAAAGATTTGATTTTTGAAAATGAAAGATTAAAAAAGAAAAAAAAGGGAATAACAAGGACAATAAGTCTCTCTTTTTTTACCGTAATAAGGTGATTAGCGGGGGTGTCTCTCTCCGCTAACGGCACACTTTTTAATCATACACTAGAAAGAATGTTTAAAAATAAGCTAGATGGAGAGAATACTATATAGGAGGTGACGATGGTGCTAAAACGATTTGTACAAATTTTCTTTATTATTGCAGGTGGAACAGCAGGATATCTCTATATACCACGCCTGTTGGAACTACTTGGTTTTGCTGAGGGAACATGGATTATGTCTGGATACGTAGCACCTTATGTTGGATTAGTTGTAGGGGCAATTATCTTATTTATTCTATCTTTATGGTTTGCAGACTACTTTATCCGTTTCTTTGGATGGATTGAAGAGACTTTGATGAAGGCTCCAGTAGCTGATTTGTTATTTGGCAGTCTGGGGATTATTATCGGTTTAATTATTGCTTATTTCGTTATTACACCGATTCAGATGATTGAAATAAGAGTAATTTCACAGGTTTTACCTCTGTTTATCAGCTTATTGTTTGCCTACTTTGGTTTTCAAGTCGGATTCAAGCGGCGGGATGAATTCTTGAATTTGTTTACTCTTCCGAAAAAAGAGAAGAAGAAAACAACCGTGTCAGAGGACATCAAACAGGATACACCAAAGCCTAAAATCCTCGATACAAGTGTGATTATCGATGGTCGGATTGCGGATATTTGTCAAACCAGCTTCCTAGAAGGAACGATCATTATCCCGCAATTTGTTCTAGAGGAGTTGCAGCACATTGCCGATTCCTCAGATGCTTTAAAACGCAATCGCGGTCGTAGAGGATTAGATATTCTTAATCGAATCCAAAAAGATTTACCGATCAAGGTCGAGATTTACGAAGGTGATTTCGAGGAAATTAGTGAAGTGGACAGTAAATTGGTAAAACTGGCCAAGGTGATGGATGGTATCGTCGTAACTAATGACTTTAATCTAAATAAGGTCTGTGAATTCCAGAATGTTCCTGTGCTGAATATCAATGATTTGGCTAATGCCGTTAAGCCAATCGTGTTACCTGGCGAGGAATTGATGGTACAGGTTATTAAAGATGGTAAAGAACAGAATCAAGGCGTGGCCTATCTGGATGATGGCACTATGATTGTCGTAGAGGAAGGAAAAGCCTATATTGGTCAGAATATTGGTGTCATTATCACGAGTGTTTTACAGACTTCTGCCGGCAGAATGATCTTTGCAAAACCAAAATTGCTTGAAAAAGCACTGTAAAAAAGGTATAACTTATACAGGATAGACTAAAAAAAGTGATAACATCTGTTATCACTTTTTAGTCTGAATTAGCATTAGATAGGGGTGGCCGCATGGTTGAATATCATGTGATTGTACTAGCGGCAGGACAAGGAAAACGTATGAAGGCAGGCAGAAACAAGCAGTTTATCGAATTATTAAACAAGCCTTTAATCGCACATACATTAGCGAAATTTATTCAAGATGACTGGTGTCAAAAGGTGTATCTAGTGATTAACCCGACCGAACAGCAGATCATGGAGGAACTTATTGCCGATTATCACTGGCAGGACAAGGTGCAATTGGTACACGGCGGCAAGGAACGGCAAGAAAGTGGGTATGCTGGCTTGCTGGCTATCGATGCATCTGCGCATGACCAAGTGGTCATGATCCATGACGGGGCTCGTCCCTTTGTTGTGATAGAGCAATTGCATGAACTGGCAATGGCAGCAAAGGAGAAACAGGCTGCATTATTAGCTGTACCGGTAACCGATACCATTAAACAAAAAAATGGAGAGAAGATAGAGACATTGGATCGATCGGTTTTATGGGCGGCGCAAACCCCACAGGCTTTCGATTACCAATTAATTAGACAAGCACATGAACATGCCCTGGCCCAACAATTTTTGGGAACAGATGATGTGTCGTTGGTGGAGGCCTTAGATAAACCCGTTGACATTGTGCAGGGTTCTTATCAAAACGTGAAATTGACAACCCCGGAAGATATCGTACGGGCAGAAATGATCTTAAATCAACAGGAGGACGGATAATGTTTCGGATTGGACAAGGCTTTGATGTACATCAACTAGTAGAAGGAAGACCGTGTATCGTTGGCGGGATAGAGATTCCCTATGATTATGGTTTATTAGGACACTCGGATGCAGATGTGTTGTTACATACGATTGCGGACGCTTGTTTAGGAGCGATTGGAGAAGGGGATATTGGCAAACACTTTCCGGATGACGATGTAGCCTATAAAGATGCAGACTCCCAGCAGTTACTGCAGGAAGTATGGCAGCTGGTAAAAAGGAAAGGCTATACCTTAGGAAACTTGGACTGCACCGTGATTGCCCAAGCGCCCAAAATGGCTCCTTATATGGAGTCAATACGTGCTAATATTGCCAAGCTATTAGAGGGAGATGTTTCGCAAATCAATGTCAAGGCAACAACAACCGAACAGCTAGGGTTTACCGGGAGAAAAGAGGGAATGGCAGCTCAGGCAGTTGTATTATTACAAGCAGCTAAACATGAATTGGACTAACCCGGTAACCGGATTGCTAGGGATCGTCAGACGTTTCGGATCATGAACCAAACGCACTTCTAAGATAAAAAATGATAACAATTTATCAAAGATAGTGATAAAATAGAAAATAACAGACTGTAAAATGATAGATGGAGGGACAATGGATAATGGGAAATGAAGTACGTGTGCGATATGCACCAAGCCCGACCGGACATTTGCATATTGGAAACGCAAGAACAGCACTATTTAATTATTTATATACGAAACACTTAGGTGGTAAATTTATTATTCGTACGGAAGATACGGATGATAAACGAAACGTAGCAGGTGGCGAAGAAAGCCAGTTGTATTACTTAAAATGGCTCGGTTTGGAATGGGACGAAGGTGCGGATATCGGCGGAGACTATGGCCCTTATCGTCAGACAGAACGTTTGGATCTTTATCAGGAGTATGTAGAGGATTTGCTGGAACGTGGTCTTGCCTATAAGTGCTACATGACTGAAGAAGAACTGGAAGCAGAGCGGGAAGAGCAACGGGCAAATGGACAAGTACCAAAGTATTCCGGGGCGCATCGTGATTTGACACAAGCGCAAATCGATCAGTTCGAGGCAGAAGGGAGACAACCCAGTATTCGATTCCGCGTGCCGGAAGGGAAGACATATACCTTCCGTGATATCGTCCGGGGTAATATCACGTTCGAATCCAGTGATTTTGGTGATTGGGTGATGGTAAAGAAGAATGGTATGCCGACATACAATTTTGCCGTGGCAATTGATGACCACTTGATGAAGATTAGCCACGTATTACGCGGAGAAGAGCATATTTCCAATACTCCGAAACAAATGATGGTGTTTGAGGCGTTCGGTTGGGAATCACCAATCTATGGCCATATGACACTGATTTTGAATGAAAATCGTAAGAAACTGAGTAAACGCGATGAACATATTTTGCAGTTTATTGAACAATACAAGAATCTCGGTTATTTACCAGAGGCGTTGTTTAACTTTATTACCTTGTTAGGTTGGTCTCCGGTTGGGGAGGATGAATTATTTACGCAAGAGGAATTTATCCAAATGTTTGACCCAGAACGCCTGTCTACTTCCCCAGCTGTGTTTGATCCGGCGAAGCTCAAATGGATGAACAACCAGTACATCAAACAACTGTCCTTGGACGAGGTAGTGGCGCTAAGCTTGCCTCACCTGGTCGCAGCAGGTAAACTGCCGGAGGATATGACGGAAGCGCAGCGTGATTGGGCGATCGAACTGATTGGTCTGTATCATGAGCAATTATCTTTTGGTGCCGAAATTGTGGAGTTAACGGAACTTTTCTTTAAAACAGAAATAGACTATAATGAAGAAGCAATGACAGTCTTGAAAGAGGAACAAGTACCAGAAGTGTTGACTGGTTTTCTGGAGCAATTTGACGCGATCGAAGAATTATCTCCAGAGGCGATTAAAGCAAGTATCAAAGCAACTCAAAAACAAACCAAGCAAAAAGGAAAAAAATTATTTATGCCTATCCGTGTGGCGACAACCGGCCAAGTTCATGGTCCTGAGTTACCTAATGCCATTGATTTATTAGGGCCAGATACGGTAAAAGCAAGGTTGAAAAACGCCTTGGCATTCATTCAATAATTTAACGTAGACGAGGAAAAGTAGAAGGTATACCTGCTTATGACAGAGAAAACCATCATCGGCTGAAAATGGTTAAGGCAGCTGCCTTTGAAATGCACCTCCGAGTTTTTCTTCTGAATACAGAGTGTAGGAAGAAACGGCTAACCATCGTTATTAGGTGAAAGTGAAGGATGATTCTGTCCTTAAACAGAGTGGAACCGCGCGCAAGGCGTCTCTGAGTGTAACAGCTTAGAGGCGTCTTTTGTGTTTTTAGCCGCACTTGAGCAGCAAGACTTGGCATGCTATACACAAATAAAGCAAGGCCTGTTGATGGATAACGAGACTTATCAGAGTGTTAGCGTCGAGGAAGGAGGCTGACACTCTGATAAAAAGGAGGGGGAGCAGAGATGGGGTTTTTAAAGTTGTTAAAACAAGATATGGATGTAGTATTTGATCAAGACCCAGCGGCACGCACCTATATCGAGGTTTGTTTGACTTATTCTGGGTTGCATGCCATCTGGGCGCATCGAGTAGCGCACGCCTTTTATCGCAAGAAATTCTTTTTTATCGCACGAGTAATTTCTCAAATCAGTCGTTTTTTTACCGGGATTGAAATCCACCCTGGAGCCATCATTGGCCGTCGTTTTTTTATTGATCATGGTATGGGGGTGGTCATTGGTGAAACATGTGAGATTGGAGATAATGTCACGATATTTCAAGGGGTGACCTTAGGCGGAACTGGTAAGGAGAAAGGAAAGCGGCATCCAACGATCCATGACAATGCACTCGTTGCCACTGGTGCAAAGGTGTTAGGGTCGATTACGATTGGTACCAGTTCCAAAATCGGTGCTGGATCGGTAGTGCTGGAGGATGTGCCTGACCATTCCACTGTCGTAGGTATACCAGGAAAGGTAGTCGTCCAGAATGGGGAGAAAGTGCGTAAAGACTTAGATCATCATAAGCTCCCTGATCCGATTAGTGAAGTCATGAAAGAAATGAGACAGGAAATCAGCCAGCTGCAATCAGAGGTAGCAGCATTGAAAAAAGGAGAGAAAAATAATGACGATTAATTTATATAACACACTGACTCGTCAAAAAGAGGTATTTCAGCCGATAGAGCCAAATCGTGTCAAGATGTATGTCTGCGGACCAACCGTATATAATTATATTCATATCGGCAATGCCCGTCCGGCGATTGTATTCGACACCGTTCGGCGATATTTTGAATATAAGGGATATCATGTCGATTACGTGCTTAATTTTACCGATGTGGATGATAAATTAATCCGTGCGGCCAAAGAGTTAGATGAAGAAGTACCGGTTATTGCGGAACGTTTTATTCAGGCTTACAAGGAAGATGTAGGGGCACTTGGAGTAAAGGAGGCAGCTATTCACCCGCGGGTGACCGAATCAATGGCTGATATTATTGAATTTATTGCTGCTTTGGTTGATAAGGGGCATGCTTACGCATCGGATGGAGATGTTTATTTTAAAACCCGTTCATTCGAAGGGTACGGAAAACTATCCCATCAATCAATTGACGAATTGAAGTCTGGGGCACGTATTCAGGTTGGTGAGAAAAAGGAAGATCCGTTAGACTTTGCCTTGTGGAAGCAGGCAAAAGAAGGGGAGATTGCTTGGGATTCTCCTTGGGGAAAAGGTCGTCCCGGTTGGCATATTGAATGCTCGGCAATGGCCAAGAAATATCTCGGCGATACGATTGATATTCATGCAGGCGGGCAGGACTTAACTTTTCCTCACCATGAGAATGAGATTGCTCAATCCGAGGCATGCAATCACGCTACGTTTGCAAATTATTGGATGCACAACGGTTATATCAATATCGATAATGAAAAAATGTCCAAATCTTTGGGGAATTTCGTATTGGCACATGATCTGATTCAGAAGCATGATCCGAAGGTAATACGCTTTTTTATGTTGAGCGTGCACTATCGTAATCCGATCAATTTTAGTGATACCTTGTTAGCCAGTGCCAAGAACAGCTATGAACGAATTGAAAATGCCTTGGCCAATTTACATCATCGTAAACAGACGAGTATGAATTTAACGGACGACACGCAAGTATGGCAGGATAAAATCCAACGCTTCAAACAGCAATTTGAACAAGAGATGGATGATGATTTTAATACCGCTAATGCCATTTCAGTTATCTTTGACCTCGTTAAGGAAGCCAACGTGTACTTACAGTCTTATCAAACAGATGAAGTGGTGCTAGATGGCTTTTCCGAAACCTTAAACAGCTTTTTGGAGGTGCTTGGTATCCCGCAAAAAACAACAGGAGATGAATTATTGGATGAAGAAGTGGAGGCATTGATTGAACAGCGTGTCGAGGCAAGAAAAAATAAAGACTTCCAGCGAGCTGATCAAATTAGAGATGAATTAACTGATCGTTATATTATACTAGAAGATACACCTCAAGGTACAAGGTGGAAACGAGGATAACATGGAAAAACAAAATCCAAGAGAAATGAAAAGTCTGGCCTTGGCGTATATGGGCGACGCCATTTATGAAAAATATATTCGTGAGTATTTACTGAGGAGCGGCGTGGTAAAACTACAGCAACTGCATCAATATGCAACCAGCTTTGTCCGCGCCACCGCTCAGGCAAGTGTCATCCATTTCTGGATGGAGCAGGGCACACTAACCGAGCAAGAGTTAGCGATTGTCAAAAGGGGACGAAATGCCAAATCAGGCTCTGTCCCTAAGAATACTGGGGTGCAGGACTACCGTTACAGTACGGCATTTGAAGCCTTGCTCGGCTTCTTATATCTGGATCATCAAATAGATCGACTAGAGACGTTAGTACAGGAAGCCATCGAGTGGACAGAGAAAGGAGATGAACACCAATGAATGACGATTGGATCATGGGAAGGAATACAGTGATAGAGGCACTTGAATCCAAGCGGCCCATCCAGAAATTATATATCGCAGAACAACTAAATCCATCCTTTGCAAAAAAAGTGCAAGGTCTGGCCAAAGCAAAGAATGTGCCTATTCAGCATGTGCCAAAGAAAAAACTTGATCAGTTGGTCTCTGGCAATCATCAAGGAGTAGCGGCACAAGTGGCGGCATACACCTATGCTAACATTGATGAGTTATTTGCTGCGGCTGAAAAAAGATCAGAAGCTCCCTTTTTTCTGATATTGGATGAGATAGAAGACCCTCATAATCTCGGCTCGATATTACGAAGTGCAGATGCCACAGGTGTGCATGGTGTTATTATTCCAAAAAGACGAGCTGTCGGCTTAACCACAACGGTTGCCAAAACCTCGGTCGGAGCCATCGAGCATATCCCGGTGGCAAGGGTGACGAATATTGTTCAAGCTATCGAAGAGTTGAAATCTCGTCAGGTATGGGTAGTTGGAACGGAAGCGGACGCTTCTGAAGACTACCGCCAATTAGATGGACAGCTCCCGATCGCATTGGTTATCGGTAATGAAGGCAAAGGAATCAGCAGATTAGTGAAAGAAAATTGTGATTGGACGGTAAGCCTGCCAATGATCGGTGCGGTCTCTTCCCTCAATGCTTCTGTTGCTGCGAGTGTGTTGATGTATGAAGTATTACGAAAACGGGACGGGCAGGGTGACGCCTGATGGATGTACTATTAGTGGATGGATACAACATGATTGGAGCTTGGGAAGAATTAAAGGTGTTAAAAGACAAAGATTTGGAGCAAGCAAGACAATTATTAATCGAGAAAATGGCGGAGTATCAAGCTTATCGTCAGCGCAAGGTCATTATTGTTTTTGATGCCTATGAAGTGCGGGGGCTGGAGAATCATCAGGAACAATATAAGGTGGAGGTAATTTTTACGAAAGAAAACGAAACGGCCGACCAATGTATTGAACGTTTGATCAAGGAATTTAAAAACGTGCGGACAAAGGTGTTTGTCGCCACCTCTGATTATACAGAGCAGCGCACGATCTTTGCACAAGGGGCGTTTCGTATGTCAGCGAGGGAATTGGATATAGAGCTGAATAATATTCAAGGGGAGATTGACGTCGATATTCGAGAGCATCAAGCACAGCAACTAAAAACAAAGATACCAATTGATCAAGAAATGTTGAAACTATTCGAAAATTGGCGACGTGGTAATAAATAACAAATTACCAGTTGACGCAAGGTAAGCGCTTCCTGTATAATATGGCTAATGTAGTCTTCAATACCTAATTTTTCGGCCATAATGCCAGGAGGAGTCCTAGAAACCAACATGCGAGTAGAAAAAAGAGATCTCAACTATCAACTTTTAGAGGATAATGAACTAGTATGGTTAGTGCAGACCGGAGACAAACAAGCGCTCGATTTTCTTATTAATAAGTACAAAATGTTCGTTCATGCCAAAACGAAAACTTATTTTCTTGTTGGTGCCGACCATGAAGATATCACCCAAGAAGGAATGATTGGTTTATACAAGGCAATACGAGATTTTCAGGCGGATAAGCCAGCATCCTTTCGAGCATTTGCGGAATTATGTATTACAAGACAGATTATTACAGCGATTAAAACGGCCACAAGACAAAAGCATATGCCGCTAAATTCTTACATATCATTGGATAAACCGATCTATGATGAGGGGTCGGAGCGAACATTGGTGGATGTTCTTGAGGCCACGATTGCAATGGATCCAGAAGAATTGCTAGTCAGCAGGGAGCGTTTCGGTGACATGGAGAACCGTTTGGCAGAGGTGTTAAGCAGGCTAGAACGTGAAGTCCTTTTGTTGTATTTGGAAGGAAGAACGTATCAAGAGATCTCCCTTGAACTTAAACGGCATATCAAATCAATCGATAACGCATTGCAACGAGTGAAGAAGAAACTGGAAAAATATTTAGCAGAAAGCGGTATTGATATCTCTTAATGGATTCATCATCTGATTGCGTTGACAGCCATCGTTAACCGTGCTAAAGTATAGTAGGTGTGTAAACCCATATAAAAATGGTGCGGAAAGCTTGTGAAACAGCAGCAAGTTGTGGATTGTGTTATAATAGCACTTGTAATCCATCCCTATTTCTTAGTTGGACAAGCGAAATTATATCACCACCCTTTTTACATGCACGATAATGAAGAGGTGTCATTAATGGGGAATAAAGTAGCACTTGCATGCGAGGTTTGTCAAAGCAGAAATTATAGTACAGATAAGAACCTGTCGGATGCAAGTAGAATGGAAATAAGGAAGTTTTGTAAACATTGCAACCGACATACCACCCATTGTGAAACGAAATGATGTGGCGGTAGTATGAGACAGTTTGGAGGTACTATCTGTGAAACCAATTACTTTTTTGAAAAACGTTAGCCGTGAAATGAAGAAGGTTTCATGGCCAAAAGGGCGTGAACTCACTCGTTATACAATAACCGTAGTAGCTACAGTTGCTTTTGTAACGGTGTTTTTCGCCATCGTGGACTTGGGAATCACCCAACTTCTTAATATGTTATTTGAATAATTGGCCATTATATATGTTATACTAATATTAAATACGTTGAATGATGAACCCGTTAGGCGGGTTTTTTCGTTGTAAGCACAGAAAGTAAATAATCCTTGGTATAATAGGACTTTTTTTCTTTTGATGATATAAGTTGAATGAAATCATTTCTCGTTGATATCTGATAGATGCTACCTTTCAGCAGAGTTGAAAGGCGTGTGATTGGCCATTCACACGAATGGATCAAACGAGGTATTATCAGGAAATCATGCGAGCGAAGACTTGCTTGTCACGCGTTTTTGTTATATTTATACGTTCAACTTATATAGTAATAAAGGGACGGATGGGGTTTGCTTGGTTTTTCTTAATAGGTAAAAATCTATTATAATCATCACTTTGATAGGGTTGTAAAGTGATATTAGTGTCCGATAAACGGACATGCAGATCGAACTTTAACACAATCCATTGACGCTATATATCAAACAATAATAAACCGCGTATAAAATATTATTCAGAAAAGGGAGGGAAGGGCGTACGTCGGCCGAATTGAACATGGAAAAAAGATGGTATGTCGTACATACTTATTCAGGTTATGAGAATAAAGTAAAGACGAACTTAGAGAAACGACTGGAATCAATGGGCATGGAGGATAAGATCTTTCGCGTGCTGGTTCCTGAAGATGAAGAAACCGAAATTAAGAACGGTAAAAAGAAGGTAGCCAAAAAGAAGGTGTTTCCAGGCTATGTGTTAGCTGAAATGGTAATGACAGACGATTCATGGTATGTTGTTCGGAACACACCTGGTGTTACAGGTTTCGTTGGTTCTGCTGGGTCGGGATCAAAGCCGACGCCATTACTGGAAGAAGAAGTAGAAACCATTTTAAAACGAATGGGCTATGACGAACAGCCAGCAGCCGAGGTTGATTTCGAATTAAAGGAAACCATCGAAGTAATCGACGGGCCATTTAATGGTTTCTCCGGAAAAATCGAGAAAATTGATATCGATAAACAGAAGGTTAAGGTGTTTGTGGACATGTTTGGCAGGGAAACTCCGGTGGAATTGGATTTTTCTCAAGTTAAAAAATTATCCTAAACAGAACCTTCAAAAAGTCTTTCAAAAAGGACGCAGCAAATTTCTGCGTTGCAACAGGATGTCTCTGGTTTTAGCTTGCGGCCTTATTATCGAACTTATTGTACAGGCGCTAAAAGTGACATTCTGTAAAAATATAAGAAATCCACTTGCATTTTGGGCTAGATAATGCTAAAATTTTTATGTTCTTTATGCCTCGAGTAAAAGATTGATTGATGCATATGAGTGGGAGGGTAAATATGTTGCCCTATTACCACATCACGGACTTAAGGAGGTGTGTCTCGTGGCTAAAAAAGTAGATTCAGTTGTAAAACTTCAGATCCCGGCAGGTAAAGCGAATCCAGCACCGCCAGTTGGTCCTGCTTTAGGTCAAGCAGGTATTAACATCATGGGATTTTGTAAAGAGTTTAATGCACAAACACAAGATCAAGCTGGTATGATTATTCCAGTAGAAATTACGGTATATGAAGACCGTTCATATACATTCATTACTAAAACACCGCCAGCAGCGGTATTGCTTAAGAAAGCAGCAGGTATTGAATCGGGTTCAGGTGAACCGAATCGTAACAAAGTAGCAACACTTAAACAAGATCAGGTGAAAGAAATTGCCGAATTAAAAATGCCTGACTTAAATGCTGCTGATGTAGAAGCTGCCATGCGTATGGTAGAAGGTACTGCTCGCAGTATGGGGATTGTCATCGAAGACTAATCTCGCTGCGTTGTGCCAAAGCGAAAGGTTGCGGTAGTGATGGGGGAGTATAAGCATCACCTGCAACCTTTCATTTTGAGAGAAATGTTCCGCTCGAATGAAGTGGGAGGTATAACCGTTAAAACCACAAAGGAGGAAATGTAATCATGGCAAAGAAAACCAAAAAGCAACAAGAAGCATTGAAGCTTGTTGATCGTACAAAAGCTTATGGTGTTGAAGAAGCACTTGAGTTAGTGCAAAAGGCTTCAACAGCTAATTTTGATGAAACAGTAGAAGCTGCTTTTCGTTTAGGGGTAGATCCTAAGAAAGCAGATCAACAGATTCGCGGGGCGATGGTATTACCGCACGGAACTGGTAAGTCACAAACCGTACTAGTATTTGCAAAAGGCGATAAAGTAAAAGAAGCAGAAGCAGCCGGAGCTGACTATGTTGGAGACCAAGACTTAATCAACAAAATCAATCAAGGTTGGTTTGAATTTGATGTAGTAGTGGCGACTCCTGACATGATGGCAGAAGTAGGTAAACTTGGGCGTGTGCTAGGACCAAAAGGCCTTATGCCAAACCCTAAAACAGGAACCGTAACGTTCGAAGTAGAAAAGGCTGTTCAAGAAATTAAAGCCGGTAAAGTAGAATACCGTGTAGATAAACAGTCCAATATTCACGTGCCAATCGGTAAGGTATCATTTGATCATACGAAGCTTGTAGAGAATTTCAATGCTTTAGCAGATACAATGATCAAAGTAAAACCTCAGGCTTCTAAAGGTACCTATGTCCGTAACACAGTGGTTTCATCTACTATGGGACCTGGAGTGCGTGTAGACTCTTCCGAATTTGTTAAATAATTATCCTTGACTTTCACTTGAAAGTTAGGTATAATTCACAAGGTCAAGTTGACTGAAATTAATATTGAATTGAATACATTATACCGTAGACAGCAGGTGTCAGATATGGCTTAATTTCCTGCCGAGGTGTGTCTGGATATATAACAGAGACCCTTTTTCTTTAGAAGGTCGATCTGTTTCAATATCAGCCCTCATGTCTTCCTGGATTTGAGGGCTTTTATTTGGATGGATGGGGTATAATGATCGCTTTTTAGGAGGTGGAATCATGTCAAAGATAATCGAACAAAAGCAACAAGTCGTTTCTGAAATTGCAGACAAATTTCGTGCCAGTCAATCGACTATCCTTGTAGATTATCGTGGTCTTGACGTAGCAGAAGTAACCGAATTACGTGCTCAACTACGTGAAGCAGGTGTAGATTACAAGGTGTACAAAAACACGATGACTCGTCGTGCAGTGGAAGAAGTGGAGCTTACGGAATTAAATGATATTCTAGTTGGTCCAACGGCTATCGCATTTAGTACAGATGATGTTGTAGCTCCTGCAAAAGTGTTAAGTAATTTTGCAAAAGAGCACGAGGCATTGGAAATCAAAGGTGGCGTGGTAGAAGGGTCTATCGCAACGCTTGAGCAGATTAATGAACTTGGTAACCTTCCAAACTACGAAGGTATGCTTTCTATGTTGCTCAGCGTATTACAAGCGCCAGTGCGAAACTTTGCTTATGCAACGAAGGCAATTGCGGAGCAAAAAGAAGAACAAGGTGCATAATTTTTATCTGAAAGTAAGATGTTCGTCATAATTATATAATGAAATTAGGAGGAAATGAACATGTCAAAAGATCAAATCATTGAAGCAATTAAAGAAATGTCCGTTCTTGAATTGAATGACTTAGTTAAAGCAATCGAAGAAGAATTTGGAGTAACTGCAGCAGCTCCTGTAGCAGCAGCTGGTGGAGCAGCAGGCGGCGAAGCAGAGGCAGAACAAACAGAATTTGACGTAGTACTTGAAAGTGCTGGCGCGTCTAAAATCAAAGTAGTTAAAGCAGTTCGTGAAATCACTGGTCTTGGCCTTAAAGATGCGAAAGAGCTTGTAGATAACGCACCAGGCGCTATCAAAGAAGGGGCAGACAAAGAAGAAGCAGAAGAATTGAAAGCTAAGCTCGAAGAAGTTGGAGCTACTGTAGAATTAAAATAGGTACATGAAAGCATAAAGCTCGCTATGATACATGGCGGGCTTTTGTTAACTAAAAACAAGGGCTCTGCTCCTTTTTATAATGAGAAAAAGTGGGTGATCAGTGGTGGATCAGTATTTTTCCAATAATCCAGCGGTGAAGAGTGATCCAAAATCATGGGCTTACGATTTGAGAGGACATACGTTTACGTTTATGACAGACAATGGTGTCTTTTCCAAACATGAAGTGGATTTCGGTTCCAAAGTACTGATTGAACAATTTCGTATTCCAGGAATCGAGGGCCCGCTCTTAGATTTGGGATGTGGTTATGGCCCGATTGCAATAGCCTTAGGTTTTGCCTATCCAGAGCATACGGTGATAGGTGTTGATGTGAATCGACGTGCGTTGATGTTGGCTGAACAGAATGCAGAGCATAATCACATCGATAACGTTTCTTTTAAAGAAAGTGATATGTTGGAAGGACTTGCAGGTCAATCGTTTGCCGCCATCATAACCAATCCACCTATTCGAGCAGGTAAGGCCGTTGTGCACCAAATGTTTGAACAAGCGGAAACGGCGCTATTGTCTGGCGGAGAATTATGGGTAGTGATTCAAAAGAAACAAGGGGCGCCCTCGGCACAAAAGAAATTGAGTGATTTGTTCGATACAGTTGAACTGATCAAGAAGACGAAGGGGTATTTTATTATACGAGCCCGAAAATAGTCAACCGCCAATCGTTCCACCTATATTTTTAAAAAATGCCATTCATGTGCAAAAAGATTTGACTCTGATTGGCGTTTGTGATAGTATTGAAAAATGCCAATAGAACGGAAGGCATGTCAAGAGAAAAATCGAAATAATGTATAATTTTTCAGGAAATAGGCAATCCTGCTTATGGTGACGATTTTTAACTTGACAGCTTTATTGTTACTATCACAGGCTATTAGCTAATAGAATTTGTCTACGTAACTTTTTTTGAATCCTTTATTAATTTTTCCACAGTACTATTAGTAATTGCATAACATTTGCATTTGCAAATGTCTATATAAAGGCTTGTGTCCTATAAGTTCACAGGTTTGTTCGGTGTGAGTTAACCGAACGAGTATCGAACACTTACTAAATTTATACGATCTATAGCAAATTGTCAATGTCTTATTCTATAGTGGAGTTAGTATAAAGAGTAAGTGTGCTTTCATTTGTGCTATTTTCATAGCAACTATCTTTAATTTTGATTGAGGGGTGAATCAGTTGACAGGTCAACTAGTTCAATACGGACGACACCGCCAACGCAGAAGCTATGCGCGTATCAGTGAGGTATTAGAGTTACCAAATTTAATTGAGATTCAAACCGCATCCTATCAATGGTTCTTAGATGAAGGGTTAAGAGAAATGTTCCAGGATATTTCTCCGATCGAGGATTTCGCTGGCAATTTGTCATTAGAATTTGTCGATTACAGCCTTGGAGAACCAAAATATCCCGTCGATGAATCAAAAGAAAGGGATGTAACATATAACGCTCCTCTTCGTGTCAAGGTTCGTTTATTAAATAACGAAACAGGTGAAGTGAAAGAACAAGAAGTATTTATGGGTGATTTCCCGTTAATGACCGAGACAGGTACATTTATTATTAACGGGGCAGAGCGCGTCATTGTATCACAGCTTGTTCGTTCACCTAGTGTGTATTTTAATGAGAAGATTGACAAAAATGGAAAGCGCGGCTATGGAGCCACTGTTATTCCTAATCGTGGTGCATGGTTGGAGTTTGAGACGGACGCTAAGGACGTCGTACATGTAAGGATAGATCGTACCAGGAAATTGCCAATCACAGTGTTGTTAAGGGCATTAGGCTTCGGTGATGATCAAGAGATTATCGATTTATTAGGGGAAAATGAATACCTAAGAAATACACTGGAGAAAGACAATACGGAAACAAGTGAAAAGGCATTGTTAGAAATTTATGAGCGCCTCCGCCCTGGAGAGCCGCCAACGGTTGAAAATGCTAAGAGTTTATTGGTGTCAAGATTCTTTGATCCAAAGAGATACGATCTTGCCCATGTAGGCCGTTATAAAATCAATAAAAAATTACATTTAAAAAATCGTCTGTTTAATCAGATCCTGGCAGAACCATTAGTAGACCCCGAGACTGGGGAGGTCATTGCCAACCGTGGTGATCAATTAGATAGACGCTTATTGGATAAAATTTTACCAATTCTTGATTCAGATGAAAATCGTTTTGGTGAAAAAGTTTTAGAACCTCATGAAGGTGTGGTAGACGAACCGATCAATGTGCAGTCGATTAAAATTATGGATCCAACCGATCCGGAAGGTGAGCGCACACTCACGGTTTTAGGAAACTGTAACGTAGATAGCGGGATCAAGAATATTACACAAGCAGATATCCTTTCTGCTATTAGTTATTTCTTTAACATCCTGCACCAAGTGGGCGATACAGATGACATTGACCATTTAGGAAACCGTCGTTTACGTTCCGTTGGGGAATTGCTGCAAAATCAATTCCGTATTGGTTTATCTCGTATGGAACGTGTGGTACGCGAAAGAATGTCTATTCAAGATACTTCTTCCATTACACCACAGCAGTTGATCAATATTCGACCAGTGATTGCTTCCATTAAGGAGTTCTTTGGCAGCTCACAGCTATCACAATTTATGGATCAAACCAACCCGTTAGCAGAGCTGACACATAAGAGACGTTTGTCAGCATTAGGTCCAGGTGGTTTGACAAGAGAACGTGCAGGCTTTGAAGTGCGTGATGTTCACTATTCCCACTATGGCCGTATGTGTCCAATTGAAACACCTGAGGGTCCAAACATTGGTTTAATTAACTCGTTATCTTCTTACGCGAAGGTGAACAAGTTTGGTTTTATTGAAACACCATATCGCCGGGTAGACCCTGAAACAGGAAAGGTTACTGCTCAAATGGATTACCTAACGGCAGACGAGGAAGACAATTACGTAGTAGCACAAGCGAACGCCAAATTAGGTGAGGACAGCACGTTTGTCAATGATGAAGTTATTGCCAGATTCCGTGGGGAAAACACCATTGTGAAGCGTGAGAAAATTGATTATATGGACGTTTCGCCGAAGCAGGTTGTTTCCGCTGCGACCGCGTGTATTCCATTCTTAGAGAATGATGACTCTAACCGTGCCTTGATGGGTGCGAACATGCAGCGTCAAGCAGTGCCGTTAATGCGCCCGAAGTCACCGATAGTTGGTACGGGGATGGAGTATGTATCTGGAAAAGACTCTGGTGCTGCCGTGATCTGCAAACATGAAGGTGTAGTAGAACGGGTAGAGGCCAAAGAGGTCCATGTCCGTCGGATTACAGAAATAGATGGAAGAGAAGTAGAAGGCGACTTAGATCGTTATCGCCTGCAGAAATTCATCCGTTCCAACCAGGGAACATGCTATAACCAACGCCCGATCGTTGCAAAAGGCAATCGAGTAGTGAAAGGTGAAATTCTAGCAGATGGACCATCCATGGAACAAGGTGAATTAGCGCTTGGTCAAAATGTATTAGTCGGTTTTATGACCTGGGAAGGTTATAACTACGAAGATGCGATTATCATGAGTGAGCGTTTAGTAAAAGATGACGTATATACCTCCATTCATATTGAAGAATATGAATCAGAGGCTCGTGACACAAAACTCGGTCCGGAAGAAATCACCAGAGATATTCCAAACGTTGGAGAAGACGCCTTGCGCGACCTTGATGAACGTGGAATCATTCGTGTTGGTGCGGAAGTAACAGACGGAGATCTGCTGGTTGGTAAAGTAACACCTAAAGGGATGACGGAATTATCGGCAGAAGAACGTCTATTACATGCCATCTTTGGTGAAAAAGCACGAGAAGTGCGAGACACCTCGCTTCGAGTACCACATGGGGCAGGCGGGATTGTGTTAGACGTAAAAATATTTAATCGCGCAGATGGTGACGAGTTACCACCAGGTGTAAACCAACTCGTTCGTGCCTATATTGTACAAAAACGTAAGATTCATGAAGGGGATAAGATGGCTGGTCGTCACGGTAACAAAGGGGTTATCTCTAAAATTTTACCAGAAGAAGATATGCCATTCTTGCCAGACGGCACTCCAATTGATATTATGCTTAACCCATTAGGGGTACCATCTCGTATGAACATCGGACAAGTGCTGGAGCTTCATCTTGGTATGGCAGCTAGACAACTTGGTATTCATGTCGCTTCACCAGTATTTGATGGCGCCAGTGAAGAAGACGTCTGGGAGACACTTGAAGAGGCTGGGCTTCCAAGAGACGCCAAAACGATTTTGTATGATGGTCGAACAGGAGAACCATTTGATAACCGTGTGTCGGTCGGTGTGATGTATATGATCAAACTTGCCCACATGGTAGATGATAAATTGCATGCCCGTTCAACCGGTCCATATTCCTTAGTAACGCAACAGCCGCTGGGAGGTAAAGCCCAGTTTGGTGGACAGCGTTTTGGTGAGATGGAAGTGTGGGCACTAGAAGCATATGGTGCTGCTTATACCTTGCAAGAAATCTTAACCGTGAAATCAGATGATACGGTTGGCCGTGTCAAAACCTATGAATCGATCGTAAAAGGTGATAATGTACCAGAGCCAGGTATCCCTGAGTCATTCAAGGTATTGATTAAGGAATTACAAAGTCTCGGTATGGATGTAAAAATGCTGTCTGGTGACGAGGAAGAAATTGAACTTCGTGACGATGAGGACGATGATACACAGTCAGCAGATAATTTCAACTTAGAAATAGAAGAAACGCCAAGTTAATCGTAGCTTTGTAACCAGTGAGCAGATGTCATTCACACCCAGTCTACTTTTCAAAAGGACTGGGTGCGAGTGGCTTATTGCATAAATTATAATGAAACGGCTTGTCAAGCTTCTATGAAAATAAAGTAAATAATATCGGATCATTCGAAACATAACCCAAAGACGAAAAGGGAGGTTTACCCTTTGCTAGATGTAAATAATTTTGAATATATGAAAATCGGATTGGCCTCACCAAATAAAATCCGTTCTTGGTCATTTGGTGAAGTGAAAAAGCCGGAGACAATCAATTATCGTACGCTGAAACCAGAAAAAGATGGTTTATTCTGCGAGCGTATTTTTGGTCCACAAAAGGACTGGGAATGTCATTGTGGTAAATACAAACGAGTGAGATATAAAGGTGTCGTTTGTGACCGTTGCGGGGTAGAAGTTACCAAGGCAAAAGTACGCCGTGAACGCATGGGGCATATTGAATTGGCAGCGCCTGTATCACATATTTGGTATTTCAAGGGGATACCAAGCCGAATGGGTCTTGTGCTGGATATGTCACCACGTGCCTTAGAAGAGGTTATCTACTTTGCCGCTTATATCGTCACTGATCCTGGTGATACGGCGCTGGAGAAAAAACAACTGTTGTCTGAGAAAGAATATCGCGCCTATTATGAAAAGTACGGCAACTCGTTTAAAGCACAAATGGGTGCAGAAGCAATCAAGAAAATCTTACAAGATATTGATCTTGAAAAAGAAGTTGGGTTGTTGCGTGAAGAGTTAAAATCTGCTCAAGGACAACGCAGAACAAGAGCGATCAAACGTTTAGAAGTATTAGAAGCATTTCGTAATTCAGGCAACGAACCTAACTGGATGATTATGGATGTGCTCCCGATTATCCCGCCAGAATTAAGACCAATGGTTCAGCTAGACGGTGGACGCTTTGCAACATCTGACTTGAATGACTTATATCGTCGGGTAATCAACCGTAATAACCGTCTGAAACGATTGCTTGATTTAGGTGCTCCAAGCATTATTGTACAGAATGAAAAACGAATGCTCCAGGAAGCAGTCGATGCTCTGATCGATAATGGTCGTCGCGGTCGTCCGGTAACAGGGCCAGGGAACCGTCCATTAAAATCATTATCTCATATGTTAAAAGGGAAACAAGGTCGTTTCCGTCAAAACCTATTGGGTAAACGTGTGGATTATTCCGGTCGTTCGGTTATCGTTGTTGGACCACATTTGAAGATGTATCAATGCGGTCTGCCAAAAGAAATGGCGGTGGAATTATTCAAGCCGTTCATTATGAAAGAATTAGTAGAACGTGGCTTGGCTCACAATATAAAATCAGCAAAACGTAAGATAGAGAGGCTACGTGAAGAAATCTGGGATGTGCTAGAAGATGTTATTAAAGAACATCCCGTTTTACTAAACCGTGCACCAACCTTACACCGTTTAGGTATTCAAGCCTTTGAACCTACCTTGGTAGAAGGGCGTGCCATTCGTCTGCACCCACTTGTATGTACAGCATATAACGCCGACTTTGATGGTGACCAGATGGCGGTTCACGTACCATTGTCAGCCGAAGCACAGGCAGAGGCTCGTATTTTAATGCTTGCTGCGCAAAACATCCTTAATCCAAAAGATGGTAAACCAGTTGTTACACCTTCGCAGGATATGGTATTAGGTAATTATTATCTAACGATGGAACGGGAAGATGCCATTGGAGAAGGAATGATTTTCAAAGATTTAAACGAGGCGATCACCGCCTACAGAAACGGTTATGTACACCTTCATACTCGTGTAGCGATTCAACCGTCTGCACTAAATAAGGAGTCATTTACCGAAGAACAAAACAGCCGTCTAATGATTACAACGGTTGGGAAATTGATTTTTAATGATATGCTGCCAGAGTCATTCCCTTACATGAATGAACCGACACAGCAAAATTTAGAAGTGGCAACACCAGAGAAGTATTTTGTTGAGCCTGGTGCAAACGTGCCGGAAGAAATCGCAAGCCGAGAGTTATTACCACCATTTAAGAAGGGTATTCTTGGTGATATCATTGCAGAAGTATTTAAGAAGTTTAAAATCAGCGAAACTTCTAAAATGCTAGACCGCATGAAGGACTTAGGCTTTGCGTATTCGACGAAGGCAGGTATCACAGTAGGTGTATCTGACATCGTGGTACTATCTGAAAAAGAAACTATTTTGACGGAGGCACAAGAGAAAGTAGATAAGGTATTACAGCAATTCCGTCGTGGTTTGATTACAGATGAAGAACGTTATGATCGTGTTATTTCGATTTGGTCACAATCGAAAGATACTATTCAGGATAAACTAATGCAATCCTTGAATCCACGTAACCCAATCTTTATGATGAGTGATTCTGGTGCTCGTGGTAATGCGTCTAACTTTACGCAACTAGCAGGTATGCGTGGTTTAATGGCCAACCCGGCAGGTCGAATTATCGAATTACCGATCAAATCCAGCTTCCGTGAAGGTCTAACGGTACTAGAGTACTTTATTTCAACGCACGGTGCTCGTAAGGGTCTTGCCGATACCGCATTGAAAACAGCCGACTCTGGTTATCTAACACGTCGTCTGGTAGATGTGGCACAAGATGTTATTATTCGCGAGGATGACTGTGGTACGGATCGAGGTTTAACTGTATCTGCTATTACAGAAGGTACAGAAATGATTGAACCATTAGTGGATCGTTTAATTGGAAGAACAGCATTCCAAAACGTGACACATCCAGAAACAGGTGACATTATTGTCCATAAAAATGAAGTTATTTCAGAAGATGCAGCCAAAGCCATTGATGACGCTGGTATTCAAGAAGTAACCATTCGCTCTGTGTTTACTTGTAACACGAAACACGGCGCTTGTAAGAAGTGCTATGGCCGTAACTTGGCAACTGGTGAAGAAGTTGAAGTTGGTGAGGCAGTTGGTATTATTGCCGCCCAGTCTATTGGTGAGCCAGGTACACAGTTAACCATGCGTACGTTCCACACTGGTGGGGTTGCAGGAAGTGACATCACTCAAGGTTTACCGCGTATCCAGGAGATTTTCGAGGCGCGTAATCCAAAAGGTCAAGCCGTCATAACAGAAATAGAAGGTGTCGTAAAAGACATTACCGAAGTGAAGGACAAACAAGAAGTCATGGTTCAAGGTCCGGTAGAAACAAAAACGTATACGGCGCCATATGGGGCAAGGCTGAAGGTTGCTATTGGTGATGAAGTAGCGGCAGGTGAACCACTAACAGAAGGTTCCATTGATCCAAAAGAGCTGCTAAAGGTTCAGGGTATCGATGGTGTTCAAATTTACTTGTTGAAAGAAGTACAGAAGGTATACCGTATGCAAGGGGTGGAAATTGGCGACAAGCACGTCGAGGTAATGGTAAGACAAATGCTTCGTAAAGTGCGGATTGCTGATTCTGGAGATACAGAGGTATTACCTGGTTCCTTGCTTGAAATCCATCAGTTCAATGAGGCGAATAAACAGTCGCTTCTAACTGGCGGACAGCCAGCAGTTGGACGTCCGGTATTACTTGGTATTACCAAAGCCTCCCTTGAGACTGATTCGTTCTTGTCGGCTGCTTCCTTCCAAGAAACTACAAGGGTGTTAACCGACGCAGCAATAAAAGGAAAACGTGATGAACTATTGGGTCTTAAGGAAAACGTGATTATTGGTAAGTTGGTTCCGGCTGGTACTGGAATGCAACGCTATCGACGTATTCAAGAAAAATTGGCTGTCGACCCTGCTGCAGCAGAAGAAACAGACGCTGAAGAAGAAATCACCCAGTCTTAATGATTAGGAAGATTGCCTTTACAGGTAATCTTCCTCTACCATGGTTTGTTAGAAATACAAGGCATAAAGAAACACTTTAAATATTCTTTAATTTCACAAATAAAAGTTGACATTCATTTTTTGTGATGGTAGTATATTTAAGGTGCTTCTGTTATCCTTGTTACTTTGGAGGATATGAGAATGTCTTATGAAAAAGTGGCACAAGCAGATAATGGAACGATCATTGGAACCAAACAAGTGCTTAAAGCCATTAAAAATGGTCATGCAAGAGAAGTGATTATTGCTAGTGATGCAGATCTGCATATCACCAGCAAAGTATCACAGGCTGCAGCTGAACATCAAGTTCCGTGTAACTATGTCGATTCGATGACCCAGCTTGGTAAATCATGTGGAATTGATGTAGGAGCAGCGACAGTAGCGATCAAACAATAAAGTTTTGGCAATTTCTTTTGCGAAGACTTTGTTTTTTGCTCTATTATGAACCACCTGGATGTGTGGTATTACATTTTTGCTAGAGAAAGGAGGAAAACACATGCCAACTATTAATCAGTTAGTACGTAAAGGACGAGTATCCAGATCAAAAAAATCTGACTCCCCTGCATTAAACAGAGGATATAACAGTCATCGAAAAATTGCTACGGATCAAAATGCACCGCACAAACGTGGTGTTTGTACTCGTGTAGGTACACTAACTCCAAAGAAACCAAACTCTGCATTACGTAAATATGCACGTGTTCGTTTGTCCAACCAAATCGAGGTAACAGCTTATATTCCTGGAATTGGTCACAACTTACAGGAACACAGTGTTGTATTAATCCGCGGTGGTCGTGTGAAAGACTTACCAGGTGTACGTTATCATATTGTTCGTGGAGCGCTCGATACTTCTGGTGTAGAAGGACGTATGCAAGGCCGCTCTAAATATGGTGCGAAAAAACCTAAAAAATAATTTTTTCTTATAATAATATAACAGGAAGGAGGGGGAGATATGCCACGTAAAGGACCAGTACCAAAGCGTGATGTCTTACCAGATCCGTTACACAATTCAAAACTTGTTACACGTTTAATCAATCAGATTATGGTTGATGGAAAAAGAGGTAAGGCACAAAAAATTCTTTATAGTGCATTTGAACTTGTGCAAGAACGCAGTGGGCAAAATGCAATGGAAGTATTTGAGCAAGCGATGAAAAACGTCATGCCAGTACTAGAAGTTCGTGCTCGCCGTGTAGGTGGTTCTAACTACCAAGTACCAGTTGAGGTGCGCCCGGAACGTCGTCAAGCATTAGGTCTTCGTTACATTGTTAACTATTCTCGTCTACGCGGTGAGAAAACAATGGAAGAACGCCTTGCTAATGAAATATTAGACGCTTCGAATAACACAGGAGCTTCTGTGAAACGTCGCGAAGATATGCACAAAATGGCGGAAGCGAACAAAGCTTTTGCACACTATCGTTGGTAAGAAAACAAACAATATTCGTCATAGGAAGGAGAAAGATTCATGCCTAGAGAGTTCTCCTTGGAGAATACACGTAACATCGGTGTTATGGCTCACATTGACGCCGGTAAAACAACTTGTACAGAACGTATTTTGTTTTACACAGGACGCATCCACAAAATTGGAGAAACACATGAAGGTGCCTCCCAAATGGACTGGATGGAGCAAGAACAAGAACGTGGGATTACCATCACATCTGCTGCAACAACTGCACAATGGAAAGGTCATCGCATTAACATCATTGATACACCAGGACACGTAGACTTCACAGTAGAAGTAGAACGTTCCTTGCGTGTGCTTGATGGGGCAGTCGCTGTTCTTGATGCACAGTCTGGTGTAGAACCTCAAACAGAAACAGTATGGCGTCAGGCTACAACATATGGCGTACCACGTATTGTTTTTGTGAACAAAATGGATAAAGTAGGAGCAGATTTCCTATATTCCGTAGGTACATTAGGTGACCGTTTAGGCGCAAACGCCCATCCGGTACAACTTCCAATTGGTGCGGAAGATGAGTTTGAAGGTATCATTGATCTGATCACCATGGAAGCACATTTCTATCTTGATGATTTAGGTACTCGTTCAGAAGCAAAACCTATTCCGGATGAGTATAAAGAGCAAGCAGAAGAATATCACACAAGCCTAATTGAAGCTATTGCAGAATTCGACGAAGATCTTATGGAACGTTACCTAGAAGGTGAAGAGATTTCTACAGAAGAATTAAAGGCAGCAGTTCGCCAGGCAACTTTAAGTGTAGAATTCTATCCTGTATTCTGTGGTTCAGCCTTCAAAAACAAAGGGGTTCAATTATTAATTGACGGTGTAGTTGATTACCTACCATCACCATTAGATATCCCTCCAATCGAAGGTATCTTGCCAGGATCAGAAGAAAAAGTAACTCGTAAAGCAGATGACAACGGTCCTTTCTCTGCATTAGCATTTAAAGTGGCTACCGATCCATTTGTTGGTAAACTTACTTTCTTCCGTGTGTATTCCGGTACCTTAAAGTCTGGTTCATACGTGAAGAACTCTACGAAAGATAATCGTGAACGGGTAGGACGTATCCTGCAAATGCACGCCAACTCTCGTGAAGAAATCAGTGAAGTTTATGCTGGTGATATTGCTGGTGCGGTTGGCTTGAAAGATACAGGTACTGGTGATACATTATGTGGAGAAAAAGACTTGGTTATCTTAGAGTCAATGGAATTCCCTGAACCAGTTATTTCTGTTGCTATTGAGCCTAAGTCGAAAGCTGATCAAGATAAAATGGCTATTGCTCTTGGTAAGCTTGCGGAAGAGGATCCGACATTCCGAACAGAAACAAACCCAGAAACAGGTCAGACGATCATTTCTGGTATGGGTGAATTACACCTTGATATCATTGTTGACCGCTTGAAGCGTGAATTCAAAGTGGAAGCAAATGTAGGTGCACCACAAGTATCCTACCGTGAAACGTTCCGCGCAAGTGCGGAAGTAGAAGGTAAATTCGTTCGCCAATCTGGTGGTCGTGGTCAATATGGTCACGTTTGGGTGAAATTTGAACCTAACGAAGAAGGTGCTGGCTTTGAATTCGTCAATAAGATTGTTGGTGGTGTAGTACCGCGTGAATATATCCCATCTGTTGAGGCCGGTATTAAGGAATCAATGGAAAATGGTATCGTTGCTGGTTATCCATTAATTGATGTTAAAGCTACATTATATGATGGAAGCTATCATGACGTGGATTCCAACGAAATGGCTTTTAAAGTAGCTGCATCCATGGCACTTAAAGCCGCGAAAAATAAGTGTAATCCTGTTCTTCTTGAACCAATGATGAGAGTAGAAGTTATTATTCCAGAAGAATACATGGGTGATATCATGGGGGATGTAACATCTCGCCGTGGACGTGTAGAAGGAATGGAAGCAAGAGGGACTGCTCAAGTAGTGAAGGCATTCGTTCCACTTGCAGAAATGTTTGGTTATGCCACATCTCTACGTTCTAATACACAAGGTCGTGGTGTATATACTATGCACTTTGATCACTATGAGGAAGTACCGAAGAGCATTTCTGAAGAAATTATTAAGAAAAATGCTGGTGAATAATTGATTTTTTTCACAATCTAACGTATAACTTGTATTATAGGTGTAGGTTATGTAACCAAGCCGATAATACATGAAAATAAATAACTATTTTACTTAATTAAAAGGAGGAAATACACATGGGTAAAGAAAAATTTGACCGTTCCAAAGACCACGTTAATATTGGTACAATTGGACACGTTGACCATGGTAAAACAACTTTAACAGCAGCAATCACTAACGTTCTTTTCAACAAATTTGGTAGCGGGGAAGCTCGCGCATACGATCAAATCGACGGTGCTCCAGAGGAAAAAGAACGTGGAATCACAATCTCAACTGCACACGTTGAGTACGAAACAGATAGCCGTCACTATGCACACGTTGACTGTCCAGGTCACGCTGACTATGTGAAAAACATGATCACTGGTGCTGCACAAATGGACGGAGCTATTCTTGTAGTATCTGCTGCAGACGGCCCAATGCCACAAACTCGTGAGCACATCTTGCTTTCTAGAAACGTAGGTGTACCTGCGATTGTTGTTTTCTTAAACAAATGTGACATGGTAGATGACGAAGAACTTCTTGAACTAGTAGAAATGGAAGTACGTGATCTATTAAGTGAATATGATTTCCCTGGTGATGATGTACCAGTAATCAAAGGTTCTGCTCTTAAAGCACTTGAAGGCGATGAAGAGTATGTAAATGCTATTCTTGAGCTTATGGATGCTGTTGATGAGTACGTACCTCGTCCAGACCGTGACACAGAAAAACCATTCATGATGCCAGTTGAGGACGTATTCTCTATCACTGGTCGTGGTACTGTTGCAACAGGACGTGTAGAGCGTGGTGTTGTAAAAGTAGGTGACGAAGTAGAAGTTGTCGGTCTTGCTGAAGACAAAGCAAAAACAACAGTTACTGGTGTAGAAATGTTCCGTAAGCTTCTTGACTATGCAGAAGCTGGTGACAACATTGGTGCCTTACTTCGTGGGGTTGCTCGTGAAGACATCAACCGTGGTCAAGTATTAGCGAAACCAGGTTCCATTACACCACATACTAACTTCAAAGCAGAAGTATATGTATTGTCTAAAGACGAAGGTGGACGTCACACTCCATTCTTTTCTAACTACCGCCCGCAATTCTATTTCCGTACAACGGACGTAACTGGAGTTATCGAACTTCCAGAAGGTACTGAAATGGTTATGCCTGGTGATAACACAGAAATGACAGTTGAACTTATTTCTCCAATCGCGATTGAAGACGGAACTCGTTTCTCAATCCGTGAAGGTGGACGTACAGTAGGTTCTGGTGTTGTATCTGAAATTATCAAGTAATGATGAAGCAAAATAAAATGGAGTGGCTTTTGCGCCACTCCATTTTTTTGACCACAACTATCATCACAATAGGATAAGGGATGGAGCTTGTTAAGTTTGAAAATAAACACATACGCATCTTCCCAACAAAGCTGCACCAATAGTGTATATATGAGAAGTGAAGGTCAGTATGTTTCTAAGTTTTGATAAATACCTATGACAAGCATCTGTTATGTGCGACAAACCCTGTTTATATCAATCGATGCAGCACATAAAAAAATCAAAAAAAATTTCACATAAATGTTGCATTGGCCTGCAAAGTTCTATATAATAAAGAATGTTGGTCATAAAACAGGCGATGATGCGGAAGGTTGTTGGAACACCCGGCCCCTTTGCCATGGCTAGTGTACCAAGATATTTTCGCGGAGAATGTCTATTATTTAAATGGGCGAAAAGGAGGGAAAATAATGGCAAAAGAAAAAATTAGAATTCGTTTAAAGGCGTATGATCACCGTATTTTAGATCAATCTGCAGATAAAATTGTGGATACTGCAAAAAGATCTGGTGCAGGCGTGTCTGGTCCGATTCCACTTCCAACAGAGAAATCGGTATACACGGTCTTGCGTGCGACACACAAGTACAAAGATGCTCGTGAGCAATTTGAAATGCGTACTCACAAACGACTAATCGACATTGTAAGTCCGACACCAAAAACAGTAGACTCATTGATGCGTCTTGATTTACCATCTGGTGTGGATATTGAAATCAAATTATAATATAGAAATTAGAATATAGGAGGTGTGACGGATGACGAAAGGAATCTTAGGTCGTAAAATCGGCATGACTCAGCTTTTCTCAGAACAAGGAGAATTGATCCCTGTAACAGTAATTGAAGCTGAACCAAATGTTGTATTACAAAAACGCACGAACGAAAATGATGGATATGAAGCAGTTCAGCTTGGATTTGCGAATCAAAAGGAAAACAATGCAAACAAACCTGCGAAAGGACATGCTGAAAAAGCTAACACAGCCCCTAAGCGCTACATTCGTGAATTCCGTGACGTAAATCTTGATGAATATGATTTAGGTCAAGAGATTAACGTAGAGGTTTTTGAAGCAGGAGATATGATTGATGTAACAGGTACTTCTAAAGGGAAAGGTTTCCAGGGTGCGATCAAGCGCCATAACCAATCACGTGGTCCGATGACTCATGGTTCCCATTATCATAGAGGTCCTGGTGCGATGGGTGTCATTGATCCTATGCGCGTATTCAAAGGTAAAAAGTTACCTGGACAAATGGGCGGAGAACAAATCACTATTCAAAACCTTGAAGTTGTGAAAGTGGATGCAGAACGTAATCTTCTTCTAATCAAAGGTAACGTTCCAGGTGCAAAAAAATCATTCGTAAAGGTTACGAGTGCAGTAAAGGCTAACTAATTAATCATCGAAGGGAGGATATGTCATGCCTAAAGTAGCACTATTTAATCAAAGTGGATCACAAGTTGGTGATGTTGAAATCAACGATGCTGTATTTGGGATTGAACCAAATGAACATGTACTACACGATGCGATATTAATGCAGCGCGCTTCATTACGTCAAGGAACGCACGCTGTTAAAAACCGTTCTGAAGTACGTGGTGGAGGCCGTAAGCCATGGCGTCAAAAAGGTACAGGTCGTGCTCGTCAAGGTTCTATTCGTTCCCCACAATGGGTTGGTGGTGGAACAGTATTTGGTCCAACACCAAGAAGCTATAGCTACAAGCTACCTAAGAAAGTAAGGAGATTAGCAATCAAATCTGCTCTTTCTTCTAAAGTACAAGAGGAGAGCTTAGTAGTTCTAGAAGGGATTTCTATTGAAACTCCGAAAACAAAAGAAGTAGTTTCCATACTTTCTTCATTAAATGCAGATAAAAAAGCATTATTCGTAACAGCAGAAACGGATGAAGTATTAGCAAAATCAGCTAACAATCTTCAAAACGTAAAAGTTTTAACAGTAAGTGAAGTAAATGTTTTAGACTTGCTTACGCATGACAAGCTGATCTTAACAAAAGAAGCAGCTGAAAAAGCAGGGGAGGTGCTTGCATAATGGCAGATGCACGCGATATTATTAAGCGCCCGATAATTACAGAACACTCTGCTGACTTAATGGCAGAAAAGAAATATACGTTTGAAGTAGAAAAGAAAGCTACCAAAACACAAATCAAAGCAGCAGTAGAAGAGATCTTTGGAGTGAAGGTAGTCAATGTCAATACCATGAACAAAAAAGGTAAATTCAAGCGTATGGGTCGTTATGGCGGTTATCGTCCAGACCGTAAGAAAGCAATTGTTCAATTGTCAGAAGACAGTGATGAATTAGATTTCTTTGAAACAGTATAAGTTGATATATAAAGGAGGGAAAACAGATGGCGATTAAAAAGTATAGACCAACTACTAATGGCCGCAGAGGAATGTCAGTGTCTGATTTCGCTGAGATTACAACGAATCAGCCAGAGAAATCCTTGTTAGCACCATTGAGTAAACGTGGTGGACGTAATAATCAAGGTAGATTAACTGTTCGTCATCAAGGCGGTGGACACAAACGTAAATATCGTATTATCGATTTTAAACGCGACAAAGATGGAATACCAGGCAAAGTTGCTACAATTGAATACGATCCGAACCGCTCAGCAAACATCGCATTAGTAAACTATGCAGATGGAGAGAAACGTTATATTTTAGCACCTAAAGGAGTAAAAGTAGGTCAAGAGATTGAATCTGGACCAAATGCAGATATTAAACCAGGCAATGCATTGGTATTAGCTGATATTCCGGTAGGTACGATTATCCATAATGTGGAACTCAAACCAGGCCGAGGAGGCCAACTAGTAAGGTCCGCTGGTGCACAAGCACAGATCCTTGGACGTGAAGGTAAATATGCATTAGTTCGTTTATCTTCTGGTGAGGTACGCTTAGTTTTAGCAACTTGCCGTGCAACAGTTGGTCAAGTAGGTAACTTGGAACATGAATTAATCAGCATTGGTAAAGCTGGACGTTCTCGTTGGTTAGGCAAGCGCCCAACAGTTCGTGGTTCTGTTATGAACCCTAACGATCACCCACACGGTGGTGGTGAAGGACGCGCACCAATTGGACGTAAATCACCAATGTCACCTTGGGGTCAACCGACACTTGGTTACAAAACGCGTAAACGCAACAAACCAACCGATAAATTTATTGTACGTAAACGTAAAAAATAACGGGATTGTACGACGGGGATTATCACCCGTCTCACAATCGCGAAGGGAGGCTTATCCATGGGTCGTAGCTTAAAAAAAGGACCTTTCGCAGATGATCATTTATTGAAAAAAATTGACAAACTAAATGAAGATGATAAGAAAACAGTAGTGAGAACTTGGTCTCGTCGTTCTACTATTTTCCCAAGCTTCGTTGGTCATACCATTGCGGTATATGATGGTCGCAAACATGTCCCAGTATATGTAACAGAAGATATGGTTGGACACAAATTAGGCGAATTTGCTCCTTCACGTACGTATAGAGGGCATGCCGGAGATGACAGAAAAACAAAACGCTAATTGAGAGGAGGTACTCCTAATGCAAGCAAAAGCTGTTGCAAAATCAGTTCGTATTGCTCCTCGTAAGGTTCGCTTAGTGATCGATTTAATTCGCGGTAAAGCGGTAGGAGAAGCAATTGCAATATTAAAACATACACAACGTGGTGCTTCACCAGTTGTTGAGAAATTATTGAACTCTGCGATCGCAAATGCAGAGCACAACTATGAAATGAACCCTGATGAACTAGTCGTGTCAGAAGCGTTTGTAAACGAAGGTGCTACACTGAAACGTTTTCGCCCACGTGCACAAGGTCGCGCAACACAAATCAACAAACGTACTAGCCACATTACAGTGGTTTTATCTGAGAAAAAGGAGGGATAATCTGTGGGTCAAAAAGTAAATCCAACGGGTCTTCGTGTCGGTATTATCCGCGATTGGGAATCTAAGTGGTATGCAGGCAAAGATTATGCAGACCTATTACATGAAGATATTAAAATTCGTGAATATATTGAAGAACGATTAAAAGATGGTGCGGTATCGAAAGTAGAAATTGAAAGAGCAGCAAATCGCGTGAATATTTCTATTTCAACAGCCAAACCTGGTATGGTCATCGGTAAAGGTGGTTCAGAAGTAGAAGCACTTCGTAAATCATTAAATAAACTTACTGGTAAAAGAGTCCATATCAACATCGTAGAAGTGAAAAGAGCAGATTTAGATGCGAAATTAGTAGCTGAAAACATCGCTCGTCAACTAGAAAACCGTGTATCTTTCCGTCGTGCACAGAAGCAAACGATCCAACGTGCTATGCGTGCTGGAGCGAAAGGTATTCGTACCCAAGTATCTGGTCGTCTTGGCGGTGCAGATATGGCAAGAGCTGAAAGTTACAGTGAAGGAACTGTTCCACTTCATACTTTACGTGCAGATATTGACTATGGAACTGCAGAAGCAGATACAACATACGGTAAACTTGGTGTTAAAGTATGGATCTATCGTGGAGAAGTCCTTCCAACGAAAAATAACAACTAAGGAAGGGGGCAACGTATTATGTTAATGCCTAAACGTGTAAAACATCGTAAGCAACATCGTACAAGTTTGAAAGGTAAAGCAAAAGGCGGTACACAAGTAGCTTTTGGTGAGTATGGTCTTCAAGCAACAGAATCAGCATGGATCACTAGCCGTCAAATCGAAGCTGCCCGTATTGCAATGACTCGTTATATGAAACGTGGCGGTAAAGTCTGGATTAAAATTTTCCCAGATAAACCATATACAGCGAAGCCTCTAGAGGTTCGTATGGGTTCTGGTAAAGGTGCGCCTGAAGGATGGGTAGCTGTTGTAAAACCAGGTAAGATTATGTTTGAAATCGCTGGTGTATCAGAGGAAGTAGCTCGCGAAGCACTTCGTCTTGCAGCACATAAATTACCAATCAAATCGAAGTTCGTAAAACGTGAAGAAATTGGTGGTGAAATCAATGAAGGCTAATGAAATTAGAGAATTAACCACTGCCGAAATTGAACAACAGGTCAAATCATTAAAAGAAGAGCTTTTCAATTTGCGTTTCCAATTAGCTACAGGTCAATTGGAAAACACAGCGCGTTTGCGTGAAGTGCGTAAATCGATCGCACGCATGAAGACAGTTGTGCGTGAAAGAGAGCTAAGCGTAAATAACGGATAATAAAGGAGGTTAGCCTCGATATGAGTGAACGTAATAATCGTAAAGTTTACACTGGACGTGTCGTATCCGATAAAATGGATAAAACCATCACAGTTGTTGTAGAAACCTATAAATTCCATAGTTTATATGGCAAGCGTGTCAAATACTCAAAGAAATTCAAAACGCATGATGAAAACAACACAGCAAAAATCGGTGATGTTGTGCGAATCATGGAAACTAAACCACAGTCGAAAACAAAACGTTTCCGTCTATTAGAAGTGGTGGAAGAAGCAGTAATTATTTAATAAAGTTCGCTCGGAGTAATTCCGAAGGGAGGGTACACAAAGATGATCCAACAGGAATCTCGTTTGAAAGTTGCAGATAACTCTGGAGCACGTGAAGTATTGGCAATCAAAGTACTTGGTGGCTCTGGTCGCAAGACAGCGAACATTGGTGATGTCATTGTTTGTTCGGTGAAACAAGCAACACCAGGGGGCGTTGTTAAAAAAGGTGAAGTAGTAAAAGCAGTAATTGTACGTTCAAAAAGTGGAGTAAGACGTAAAGATGGTTCTTATATTCGATTTGATGAGAACGCAGCGGTTATCATTCGTGATGACCAAGGTCCAAGAGGTACTCGTATTTTTGGACCAGTTGCACGTGAATTGCGTGATGCGAAATTCATGAAAATCGTATCTCTAGCTCCAGAAGTATTATAAGCACGTTACGGAAAAACCGTGTAAGGAGGTGCGGATAGCATGCATGTAAAAAAAGGTGATAAAGTACAAGTTATTTCCGGTAAAGATAAAGGCAAGCAAGGTGAAATATTAGCTGCTTTTCCTAAGAAGGATCGTGTACTTGTCGAAGGCGTTAATATCGTGAAGAAACACGCTAAACCTTCACAAGAAAATCCACAGGGTGGTATTTTAAGCCAAGAAGCAGCCATTCATGTATCAAATGTAATGCCATTAGATCCAAAATCAGGCGAACCAACTCGTGTTGGGCATGAAGTTCGGGATGGAAAGAAAGTTCGTATCGCTAAAAAATCTGGTGAAGTATTAGATAAATAGTCTTAGCGGTGAAAGGAGGTTTACGTGATGAACACTTTAAAAGAAAAATACAATAGTGAAATTGTTTCTTCATTAGTATCGAAATTTAATTATGCTTCTGTGATGGAAGTACCAAAAGTCGAAAAAATTGTGATCAACATGGGTGTTGGTGATGCTGTACAGAACTCAAAAGCACTCGATTCAGCTGTTGAGGAATTAACACAAATCACGGGACAAAAACCAGTTGTAACAAAAGCAAAAAAATCAATCGCAGGCTTTCGTTTGCGTGAAGGAATGCCAATCGGTGCGAAAGTAACCTTGCGCGGTGAGCGTATGTATGACTTTCTTCAAAAGCTAATCGATGTATCACTTCCACGTGTACGTGATTTCCGTGGTATCTCTAATAAAGCCTTTGATGGCCGTGGTAATTACACATTAGGTGTTAAAGAACAATTAATTTTCCCAGAAATTAATTACGACCAAGTAGGTAAAGTAAGAGGTATGGATGTTGTTATTGTAACAACTGCCGATTCGGACGAAGAAGCTTCTGAACTATTAACACAGCTTGGCATGCCTTTCCAAAAATAAGTGTAAAGCTATTATAAGGAGGTAAAAGAGTGGCTAAAAAATCAATGATTGCAAAGCAACAAAGACCAGCAAAATTCAAAGTGCAAGAATATACTCGCTGTGAACGTTGTGGACGCCCGCATTCTGTTTTACGTAAGTTTAAATTATGCCGTATATGTTTCCGTGAACTTGCCTATAAAGGTCAAATTCCTGGTGTCAAAAAAGCAAGCTGGTAAATCCCCAAGCAGGGAAGGAGGTAAAAATAATGGTTATGACAGATCCAATTGCAGATATGCTTACTCGTATTCGTAACGCAAACATGGTTCGCCATGAAAAATTGGAGTTCCCAGCGTCGAATCTAAAAAAAGAATTGGCAGATATTTTAAAGCGTGAAGGATTTATCCGTGACTATGAATTAGTAGAGGATAACAAACAAGGAATCCTTCGTATCTTTTTGAAGTATGGACAAAACGATGAGCGTGTAATCTCTGGTTTGAAACGTATTAGCAAACCTGGCTTACGTGTTTATGCAAAAGCAGACGAACTTCCTAAGGTGTTAAACGGCCTTGGAATTGCGATCGTTTCTACTTCAAAAGGTGTATTATCAGATAAAGAAGCACGTTCACAAGCTATCGGTGGCGAAGTGCTAGCATACATTTGGTAAGATGATTTTCTAAATGACAGGAGGTGCCAGAGCATGTCTCGTATAGGTTTAAAACTATTAGAAATTCCACAAGACGTGGAAGTAAACGTGGATGGTAACGATGTTGCTGTTAAAGGACCAAAAGGCGAATTAAGCTGTACCATCAGCAGTGACATGAAAGTGAACATTGACAATAATGTACTATCTGTAGAACGTCCATCAGATAGTAAAGAACATAAAGCATTACACGGTACTACCCGAAGCCTTATTGCCAACATGGTAGAAGGTGTGCACAAAGGATTCGAAAAAGCACTTGAGATCCAAGGTGTAGGTTATCGTGCGCAGAAACAAGGCGACAAACTAGTTGTGAATGCCGGTTATTCTCATCCAGTAGAGATCGAAGCTGTAGATGGGATTGAAGTGGAAGTGCCTTCTAATACCAGAGTGGTAGTTAAGGGTATTGATAAAGAACTAGTCGGAGCTATTGCTGCGAATATTCGTGCCATCCGCCCGCCTGAGCCGTATAAAGGCAAAGGAATTCGTTATGCAGATGAATATGTACGTCGTAAAGAAGGTAAAACAGCTAAGTAAGGTTAGGTAGGGAACAGAAAGGAGTGACCTAGATGATCACAAAGCCTGATAAAAACAGTGTACGGAAGAAAAGACATCAACGTGTCCGTAAAAACCTATTCGGCACACAGGAGCGTCCGCGTCTAAACGTATTTCGTTCCAACAAGCACATTTACGCACAAATTATTGATGATGTGAACAACGTTACATTAGTAAGTGCATCTACAGTAGATACAGAATTAAGCTTAGAGGCTACTGGAAACGTAGAAGCTGCTAAGCAAGTTGGTGAACTAATCGCAAAACGAGCGATCGACAAAGGCTTAACCAATGTTATTTTTGATCGTGGTGGATATTTATATCATGGACGTGTTAAATCTTTAGCAGATGCTGCTCGTGAAGCAGGTCTTGAATTTTAATAAAAAAAGGAGGGACATATGTTGCGTACTAACATCGACCCAAATAAATTAGATATAGAAGAACGCGTTGTAACAATTAATCGTGTAGCGAAGGTTGTAAAAGGTGGACGTCGTTTTCGCTTTGCTGCATTAGTGGTAGTCGGAGATAAGAATGGTCACGTTGGCTTTGGTACTGGAAAAGCACAAGAAGTTCCAGAGGCCATTAGAAAAGCAATTGATGATGCTAAGAAAAACTTAATAGAAGTACCGATCGTTGGTACTACCATTCCGCATGAAATTCACGGACAATTTGGAGCTGGTAATATCTTATTGAAACCAGCTGTAGAAGGTACCGGGGTTATTGCAGGTGGACCTGTACGTGCGGTATTAGAACTTGCTGGTGTAGGAGATATTCTTTCTAAATCATTAGGCTCTAATACGCCAATTAACATGGTTCATGCAACCATCAATGGTTTAAATGAATTAAAACGTGCTGAAGAAGTAGCATCACTTCGCGGCAAATCTGTAGAAGAATTGTTAGGATAGGGAGGGATATCGAATGTCTAATCAATTAGAAATAACCCTCAAACGCAGTGTCATCGGTAGATCAGAAGGACAAAAAGCTACTGTACAAACACTAGGTCTTAGAAAGATTCAACAATCAGTAGTCCGTGAAGATACTCCTGTCGTGCGAGGCATGATTAACAAGGTATCACATTTAGTAGACGTAAAAGAAGTATAATGAAATAAGTCAGAAGAGGAGGTGCTCGAATGAAACTTCATGAACTAAAACCAGCACAAGCGAAAAAACAACGTAATCGCGTTGGTCGCGGTATGTCTTCAGGTAACGGTAAAACATCTGGACGTGGTCATGGCGGTCAAAACTCCCGTTCAGGCGGCGGTGTACGTTTAGGGTTTGAAGGTGGGCAAATGCCACTTTTCCAACGTTTACCGAAACGTGGTTTTACTAATATTAATCGCAAAGAGTTTGCGATTGTAAACCTGGAAACATTAAATAACTTTGATGAAGGTGCGGAAGTGACACCTGAGCTTTTACTTGAAACAGGCACCATCAGCAAGGTGAAGTCTGGCGTTAAGATTCTTGGTAATGGTAAATTAGAAAAGAAATTAACTGTAAAAGCTCATAAGTTTTCTGCTTCAGCGAAAGAAGCAATCGAAGCAGCGGGCGGTCAAACAGAGGTGATGTAATGTTTCGTACAATTTCCAATTTTGTGCGCGTAGCTGATATAAGACAGAAAATCGTTTTTACACTTCTTATGTTAATCGTATTTCGTATTGGGACCTTTATTACGGTTCCTTTCACCGACCGAAACGCTATTGATTTTATGAATGAGCAGAGTGTATTTGGTTTACTGAATACATTCGGCGGTGGGGCATTACAGAACTTCTCCATTTTAGCAATGGGGATCATGCCTTATATCACTGCCTCCATCATTATGCAATTATTACAGATGGATGTCGTTCAGAAATTCTCGGAGTGGAAGAAGCAAGGTGAAATGGGGCGTAAGAAGCTTGCACAAGTAACACGATATGCAACGATCGTATTGGCTTTTATACAGGCATGTGCCATGTCTGTTGGGTTTAACGCGATGTCTGGCGGAATGCTGATTACCGATCCTGGCGTAGGAAAGTTTATGGTTATTGCGATTGTTTTAACAGCAGGTACGGCTTTCTTAATGTGGCTAGGGGAACAAATCACAGCACACGGTGTAGGTAATGGTATTTCTATCATTATTTTTGCTGGTATTGCTGCAGGTATTCCAAATGGTATTAACCAAATTTACGCACAATATTTTGGATCTGGTAGTGGAGATGATCTATTCATCAATATTATTATTGTCTCGTTGATTGTGTTATTGGTACTTGCAGTTATTGTAGGTGTCATATTCATTCAACAAGCATTACGTAAAATCCCAGTACAATATGCCAAACGAATAGTGAATCGCTCACCAGTTGGTGGACACACCACCCATTTACCACTCAAAGTAAATGCAGCTGGGGTAATTCCAGTCATTTTTGCAATTTCTTTTATCATTGCACCTCGTACAATTGCACAATTTTTTGAGGGCAATCAAATTGCAAACACGATTGCAAGTATCTTTGATTATACGAACGCCACTGGTATGATAATCTACGTTGCGTTAATCATCGCATTTACGTATTTCTATACATTTGTTCAGGTAAATCCAGAACAAATGGCAGATAATTTAAAGAAACAAGGCGGTTATATCCCAGGTATTCGCCCGGGTAAAACAACGGAGACTTATTTAACACGTGTTATGTATCGACTAACATTTGTTGGAGCACTTTTCTTAGCTGCGATAGCTGTGTTACCTCTAGTATTGGGACCTGTCGCTAATTTGCCACAAACCGTTCAAATCGGTGGTACAGGGCTTCTAATTGTGGTTGGTGTCGCACTACAAACCATGAAGCAGTTAGAAGGACAGCTAGTCAAACGTAACTATAAAGGTTTCATTCAATAAAACGTTATGTGTCTGACAAGACAGAGAGCGAGGGGAAAATCCTTGAATTTAATCCTTATGGGACTGCCCGGTGCAGGAAAAGGTACTCAGGCAGAGAAGATTGTAGAGAAATATGATATACCTCATATCTCAACTGGGGATATGTTCCGGTTAGCGATTAAGGAAGGAACGGAGCTTGGACAGAAGGCAAAAAGCTATATGGATGAAGGTGCTCTAGTTCCTGATGAAGTCACAATCGGAATCGTAGAAGAAAGACTTAATAAAAAAGATTGCGAGAAAGGCTTTCTGTTAGATGGCTTCCCACGTACCTTGGCACAAGCCGAGGCGCTTGATCAGTTACTATCTGATATGGATCGTAGTATTGATTATGTGTTGCATGTTGATGTCGACAAAGAGGCATTAGTCGAACGTCTAACAGGTCGTCGTATTTGTCCAGAATGTGGTACCACCTACCATGTGATATTTAATCCTCCGAAAGTAGAGGGGAAATGTGACAAAGATGGTGCGGCATTGATCCAGCGCGAAGATGATCAGCCAGACACTGTAAAAAATCGTTTAGAAGTAAACCTAGAGCAAACACAACCGATGTTAGACTTCTATTCCGCTAAAGGTGACTTAGTAACGATTGATGGTGGTCAGGATATTGACCAAGTATTCGATGCGATCGATGAGAAATTAAAAGCAATTTCTTCATGAAGCAGGAGAAACTTGGTATAATATGACCGAGGTTGAACATGATGAATAAGGTATAACGTAAAACCTAAATGAAGGTGATGATGATTGAGCGAATCAGATAGTTATCCGGAGTTAGGTCAGGTTGTTCAGATCCTACAAGGACGCGAAGCAGGTCAGTTTGCAGTTGTAATTAAGAAAGTAGACAGCCGTTTTGTGTTGTTGGCTGATGGAGATAAACGTAAATATGATCGTCCCAAGAAGAAGAATATGCAGCATATAGCATATACACCGTTCATATCTCCTGAAGTGAAAAGAAGCCTTCTCGAAACAGGGCGCGTAACCAATGGTAAGTTGCGTTATGCTATAAAGAAATTTGTCGAAGAATACGAGACAGATTTGAAGAAGGGAGATCAACTCGATGGCGAAAGACGATGCAATTGAAGTCGAAGGTACAGTAGTAGATACTTTGCCTAATGCAATGTTTAAAGTAGAACTAGAGAATGGTCATACCGTTTTGGCTCATGTTTCTGGTAAGATAAGAATGCACTTTATCCGAATCCTGCCAGGAGACAAAGTAACGGTTGAACTTTCTCCATATGATTTAACTAGAGGTCGAATTACGTACCGTTATAAATAAAATGCTCCGATACAAGAGGAGGTATGGAAGATGAAGGTAAGACCATCTGTAAAACCAATCTGTGAAAAATGCAAGGTTATTCGTCGTAAAGGAAAAGTAATGGTAATTTGCGAAAATCCTAAGCATAAACAAAAACAAGGATAAGAGGAGGTGTAAGTAATCTATGGCACGTATTGCTGGTGTAGATGTTCCGCGTGAAAAACGTGTAGTAATTGCTCTAACTTACATTTATGGTGTTGGAAAAACAACCGCCAAAAAAGTAGTAGAAGAAGCTGGTGTTAACGAAAACACTCGCGTTCGTGATTTAACGGAAGAAGAATTAGCACAAATTCGTCAGAAAATCGATAACGTTACTGTCGAAGGTGATCTTCGTCGTGAGGTATCGTTGAATATTAAACGTCTGATTGAAATTGGCTCTTATCGTGGTGTACGACATCGCCGTGGTTTACCAGTTCGAGGACAAAAAACGAAAAACAATTCACGTACTCGTAAAGGTCCTAGAAAGACAATGGCTAACAAAAAGAAATAATATAAAAGGAGGTTTGCTTGTTTATGGCACGTAAAACAAATACGCGTAAACGCCGTGTGAAAAAGAATATAGATACGGGTGTGGCACACATTCGTTCTACCTTTAATAACACTATCGTAACGATTACTGATGTGCAAGGTAACGCAATCAGCTGGAGCAGTGCTGGTGCACTTGGCTTTAAAGGTTCAAAGAAATCTACTCCTTTCGCAGCACAAATGGCTGCTGAGTCTGCCGCAAAAGCAGCTCAGGATCATGGTTTGAAAACCTTAGAAGTAACAGTGAAAGGACCTGGTGCTGGACGTGAAGCAGCTATTCGTTCACTTCAAGCAGCAGGTTTAGAAGTAACTGCCATTGTTGACGTAACACCAGTTCCTCACAATGGTTGCCGCCCGCCAAAACGTCGTCGAGTTTAATTAGTATATTATTTGTTAATCTGTCCATAATGGTTTATGATAGCTTAATAAAGTTTTTTACTACATCCGTTCGTTTTGAAGGATAAGTGTGGCTTAAAGTAGGGAGTGCAGCTATTTTAAGATACCTATTCCCTTTCAAACATAGAATGGAAGGAGTAGTAGATACACCATTGCATCGACAGAAACAAGGTCACAATTGCATAGTGCAGAAACGGGAACTGCCTACCTGGGGAATTTCGGTTAGACCTGGCTCTAACCGGGGTTTCGACGTTTTAAAGGAGGGTTTAATGAATGATCGAAATTGAAAAACCAAAAATTGAAACAGTAGAAATCAGCGATGATGCTACTTATGGTAAATTCGTTGTAGAACCACTTGAACGTGGATATGGTACTACACTTGGGAACTCCTTGCGTCGTATTCTATTATCTTCGCTCCCTGGCGCTGCTGTCACATCTGTTCAAATAGATGGTGCTTTACATGAATTTTCAACAGTTGAAGGTGTTGTAGAGGATGTAACTACGATAGTTTTAAACTTGAAGAAACTTGCATTAAAGATCTATTCAGATGAAGAGAAGACATTAGAAGTAGATGTTCAAGGTGAGGGTAAGGTTACGGCTGCGGATATTATTTTTGACAGTGATGTCGAAATTTTAAATCCGGATCTTCATATTGCTACCGTTGGGAGTAATGGCCATCTGAAAATGAGAATTTCAGCACAAAGTGGTCGAGGATATCGCCCAGATGATTCTAATAACCATGAAGATCGACCAATTGGTGTTATTCCAGTTGACTCTATCTTCACTCCAGTATCTAAAATAACCTATCAAGTTGAGAATACGCGTGTCGGGCAAGACGCAAATTACGATAAACTAACTTTTGATGTATCGACTGATGGAAGTATCCGTCCAGAAGAAGCTGTCTCATTAGGAGCAAAAATCTTTACGGAACACATGGATATTTTTGTGAGTTTAACAGATGAAGCAAAAAATGCTGAAATTATGATTGAAAAAGAAGAAGACCAGAAAGAGAAAGTGCTCGAGATGACAATTGAAGAACTCGACCTATCGGTAAGGTCTTATAATTGTCTAAAGCGTGCGGGTATTAATACGGTACAAGAATTGGCTCATAAATCGGAAGAAGACATGATGAAAGTTCGAAACTTAGGTCGTAAGTCACTAGAAGAAGTGAAACACAAGTTAGAAGATCTAGGTCTAGGCTTACGAAAAGAAGATTAATGAGGCCACTAGCGATATCGAACGAAGGAGGGATATTCCATGGCTAGAAAATTAGGTCGTACGACAGATCAACGCTTAGCTTTACTTCGTGGATTAGCTACAGATTTAATCATCCATGAACGTATTGAAACAACAGAAGCGAAGGCAAAAGAACTACGCTCAGTAGTAGATAAAATGGTTACACTTGGTAAACGTGGTGACCTTCATGCACGTCGTCAAGCAGCATCGTTTCTATACAATGCGGAGGCGAGTGAAGAGGAAGATGCCGTTCAAAAGCTTTTCAATGATATTGCAGGGCGCTATGAAGATCGTCAAGGCGGATATACGAGAGTGCTAAAATTAGGACCTCGTCGCGGAGACGGAGCAGATATGGCAATCATTGAATTGGTATAAAATTCCATAACCGCAATGTTAAGGGGCAGGACACAATCTCGTTCAGAGGTGAATCCAGGCCCTTTTTTGCTTTTTTTACGGATACACAGAATGATACTAAGTCGGTTTATTCATCTGGTAAGTAGGCCCGTTTTTCATTTGTAAATGAACGTCGCCTCTAGCGAAGATGCCGATAATGTGGATTTTGTAGAGTAGTGCATTTTCCTAAGTGGTGAGTTTGCCCGTTTTTTGTGCTGGGTAGACCGCTGCGGGAATAGGTTCCGCTTTCCATGGGGCCGGCTTCAGCTAACTAAAAAGAAGAGCACTTTTTAGTGGATCTTCAGCTCGTCCTGGTCCCATAGGAGTCTCCACCTATTCCCTCCGCTAGATAACAGTACCACAATGTTCATCACTGCAAGGATCCAGCGCTCTAGTACATGAACTTCTATTAATCAAGAAGCCTGTAGCAGTAAGGTGAAGTGTTTCATTAGTCTTCTTTTATATATTACTAAATATTAGGACTACATTCGAGCATGCGAGGAAAACATACTAAGGAATGAATCTCTCTTCATAGAGTTCATAGCAACATGAGTGATCACTAAAAGCGTAACTGACTGCGTTTACGCAAGATAAATAGGGATATTCTTACGTTTAAAACTGCTTAGATAAACTGTGCTCGTAACATGAACAAGAATCCATATACATCAGGAAGAATAAGCAGGTATGTAGATTATTCTTGGCGTGCATGCTCCTTCTTATTAGAAATGCTGAACGATTCTTTAGCGTAGGCCAACCACGTAGACTCCTATGGGAACAGCACGAGCCGCAGATCCACTTGTAAAAGCGCTTTTCTTTTACAAGTTAGCTAAGGCCGTGCCCATGGAAAGCGGAGTGGTTGGCCGGAGCGTTGATCTTGCACACATATTCTCTCAAAATAATCGCAAGCTTACTTTACATAATCCACATTATTGGTAGTGTTAGGCTTAAGGATCATTATATGTTTCTATCTGCCTTAGCGTAGCGATAATGAACCAAATGATTTCTGAGTGTTCTGTAAGCACTTCGGAAAGTATAGTGGTTGACTGGAGTGACACAGACTCTCAAAATAGCCATAAAACTATGTTGCATCACGCGCATTATCAACAAGTACTCATAAAAGACAGTATAACTTTCTTATCCTTTTTAAAAAGAAAATTGCTGTATCTATGAATCCACTGGTCAATCCACTATAAAAGCTGATAGAATATAATTATTGCCTGGGAAATAATAAGGGGAGGCGTTTGGAAAAATGGCTGCAATTGAATTCCGTGATGTATATTTTCGTTATCACGAAGAAGCCCCATGGGTGTTAAAACACTTTAATTTAAAGATGGACAGTAATCAAACGGTTGCCATACTTGGACATAATGGTTCGGGTAAATCCACCATTGCTAAGCTTGCCAATGGACTATTACAGCCCCAAGCTGGTGAAATATATATAGACGATCGAAAAATGACCCCAGCGAATATATGGGAAATGAGACAGAAAATTGGCATGGTGTTCCAAAATCCCGAGAATCAATTTGTTGGTACCACCGTTCGAGATGATGTTGCATTTGGATTAGAGAACCGAGGCATTTCACGAGATGAAATGTTGGTTCGTATTCAAGAGACACTGCAGCAGGTTGGCATGGAAAGCTATGAAGACCATGAGCCGTATCACTTATCAGGGGGGCAGAAGCAACGAGTTGCTATTGCCAGTGTTTTAGCCATACATCCGCAAATTCTCTTATTAGATGAGGCAACCTCCATGTTAGATCCCCGTGGTAAAAAAGAAATGCTTTCCACGATTTTATCGTTAAAGAAACAACTGTCTATCACGATCGTGATGATTACCCACGATTTAAACGAGATTACCATGGCTGATCGGGTGATAGTGATGAAAGATGGACAGATTTTTAAAGATAGTACGACGGATCGGTTATATGATAACCAATTTGATTTACAGTCAATTGGACTCAGATTGCCGTTAACGGTAGCATTGGCTACAGAATTAGAACAGCAAGGCTATTCCTTTACTAATTATCCACTAGATCAAGAGGAGCTTATAGATGCATTATGGAAATCACATTCAAAGATGTAAGTTATATCTATCAGCCGAATACCCCTTTTCGCTACCAAGCATTGCAGGACATCAACCTCTGTATACATGACAAAGAGTTTGTTGCAGTAGTTGGTCATACTGGTTCGGGGAAATCAACTTTGCTGCAGCACATGAATGGCTTATTAATCCCAAGCACTGGTCAAGTGCAAATTGGTGACTATCTTCTGGCAAAAGACCAAAAAAAACAGGATCTTAAAAAGCTGCGTGAGAAGGTAGGAATTGTTTTTCAATACCCCGAGCATCAATTATTTGAGGAAACGGTTGAAAAGGATATCCGTTTTGCTATGGATAATTTTGGTGTGGCAAAAGAGGAGATTCCACTTAGGATCGAGGATGCATTGGAAAAGGTAAATGTAGGAAAAGAGGTACTAACACAATCACCATTTGAATTAAGCGGCGGCCAGATGCGAAGAATCGCTATTGCAGGAGTATTGGCCATGAAACCAGAACTGCTTATTTTAGATGAGCCCACTGCAGGATTGGATCCTCAAGGGCAGCAGGAAATAATGGATGTATTCTATCAATTACATAAAGAACGAGGAACAACGACCGTTTTGGTTACCCATCAGATGGACCAAGCTTTAGCTTATGCGGATAGAATTGTCGTTTTAGCCAATGGCAGTGTGCTGACGCAAGGAACACCGAAGGAAGTTTTTTCACAACCAGCATTACTAAGAGAGGCGAATCTTGATATGCCGGAAGTATTAGCATTACTTCATTCCTTAGAGGAGAAGTTTTCGATAAAGCTTCCCTACCATTATCAATCTGTAGCAACGTTAGCCAGAGAAATCGCAGAAAAATTGAGGGAGAACAGCAAATGAAGTCCTTTATGATTATTGGTCAATATGTACCTGGACATTCCTATATTCATCGATTGGATCCAAGAACCAAGTTGATGATTATCTTTACCTTTGTGTTTATTGTTTTTTTTGCTAATAATTTGGTTAGCTATGGCTGGCTTACCTTATTTGCTATCACGGCCTGTATCTTAACACAACAGCGTATTGGTTATATTGTCAAAGGGATCACCCCAGTATGGTTCTTGATTGTGTTTACCATGATTTTACACTTAATTGTAACCAAAGAAGGACCTGTTTTATGGGAAATATGGAACTTTCGTATTCATCTAGGCGGCATCGAAACCGGATTGATGATTTCCTGGCGTTTTCTCTTGTTGGTACTGGTGACCTCTTTGCTAACATTAACGACTTCGCCAATGGAGATTACCGATGCCCTGGAGGCATTATTGAGTCCGCTGAAGAGGATACGAGTACCAGTACATGAGTTGGCCTTAATGATGTCGATTTCTTTGCGCTTTATCCCAACATTATTAGATGAAACAGAAAAGATATCGAAGGCACAAGCCTCCAGAGGGGTGGATTTTCGTACGGGATCAATAAAAAGTCGAATGTATGCCGTTGTTCCCTTACTAGTGCCATTATTTATCAGTGCCTTTAAGCGTGCTGAGGATTTAGCGATGGCGATGGAGGCACGGGGTTATAGAGGCAGTGATGGTAGAACTAAACTACGGCAGTTACAGTTTCAATCGAGAGATTATGTAGCAGCCATAAGTTATCTGATGATCCTGGTTATTTTTTTCTATTTGCGACAATAAGGAGTTTGAGATATGAGATTGAAAGCAACGATTCGTTATGATGGGACAGCCTTCTCCGGGTATCAGATACAACCGAAGAAACGTACCGTACAAGGAAAAATAGAGACGGTCTTAAGCAAAATGCATAAAGGAAAGCCAATTCGTGTGACAGCCTCTGGGAGGACGGACCAGGGGGTACATGCTGTTGGACAGGTCATTCACTTTGATACAAGCTTAGACATTCCTTATACAAATTGGTTACGTGCGCTCAACACTATGCTCCCTGATGATATCGAGATTAGTGATATCATAGCGGCCCCTGAGAGCTTTCATGCTCGCTTTGATGTGATGGAGAAGGAATATCGCTATTTTATTCATACTGGCGCCTATGACCTCTTTAAACGCCATTACTGCCACTTTGTTAAGGAACCGCTAGATATAGCTGCGATGCAAACAGCAAGCCAGCAGCTATTAGGTACACACGATTTTAGCTCGTTTTGCTCGGCCAACCATACGTTAAAAGGGGATAAAGTCCGTACAATAACAGATTTGGAAGTGGAGCAGGAGAAGTCCACAGACCAATTGATTATTCGGGTGCGTGGGACCGGCTTTTTATACAATATGGTACGCATTATTACAGGCACACTGTTGGAAGTAGGTACAGGCAAACGTCAACCAACCGAAGTACCATCGATTATCCAGGCAAGGGACCGCTCGACAGCTGGTAAAACGGCACCGGCTCAAGGCTTATATTTATGGGATGTACAATATGAAAAGAAATGAAAACAATCTATTGACTTTTGGGACGACTTGTTATATTATGGTCTATGGCATTTTATTTTCTAAACCACGAATAGCCCCGGAAAACTACTCGTGTTAGAATATAAATCGGATAATAATGAATCAATTGGATCATTGAAATAGGAGGTAAGATCATGCGCACAACTTTCATGGCAAATGAAAATAATATTGAACGCAAATGGTTGGTTGTCGATGCAGAAGGTCAAACGTTAGGACGTTTAGCAAGTGAAATTGCAGCAATCCTTCGCGGCAAGCATAAACCAACATATACACCGCATGCAGACACTGGTGATAATGTGATCATCATCAATGCGGAAAAAATCGAACTTACAGGTAAGAAATTAAGTGATAAGCTGTACTATCGTCATTCTAACCACCCAGGTGGACTAAAATCACGTACGGCTGGTGAAATGCGTGAGAAATATCCAGAACAAATGCTAGAGCTTACGATTAAAGGTATGCTACCAAAAGGTAAACTAGGTCGTAAAATGGGTAAGAAATTACATGTTTATCGTGGAGCTGAACATAAGCATGAAGCACAAAAACCAGAAGTCTACGAACTTCGCGGATAATTAAAAGGAGGTTAACATAGTGGCACAAGTACAATATTACGGTACCGGACGCCGTAAAAGATCAACTGCTCGTGTACGTTTAGTTCCAGGTACTGGACGTATTCTTGTCAATAAACGTGATGCGGAGAACTACTTCCCTTACGAAACGCTTCGTACTATTATCAAACAACCATTGGTATCAACGGAAACAGAAGGTAGCTATGATGTATTGGTAAACGTAGAAGGTGGAGGTTTCACTGGCCAAGCCGGTGCCATCCGTCATGGCGTTGCTCGTGCATTATTAGAAGCAGATCCAGAATACCGCGCAACGCTTAAACGCGCTGGATTCTTGACACGTGACGCACGTGCGAAAGAACGGAAGAAATACGGTCTTAAGAAAGCGCGTCGTGCACCACAATTCTCAAAACGTTAATAAATCAACACTTGCAAATCCCTCAACCACCTATGGTTGGGGGATTTTACTGTATATGCGGGGCTCTAAAAACAGGGGAAAATTCACACGTAGCATACACGTAACATACAAGTAGCAAACAAATAATTTATAGAAAAAGTGTAGCTTTGAAATAAAGATTGATAATTTATAATAAAGTTGGATTATTTAAATCAAAGTTCGATATTTATAAAGAAGTTTGATACTATTGTATTGATTAGCTGAATTGTGACAATGCAACAATCGGGCCAGATTGTTTAATAGTGACCTTCGATGGCAAAAAAGAGAGAGGTGGAAAAAAGTGTTGGTTATCAATGCTCTTTTAAGAGGTGGAATACCCTTTATTATTATGGGTGGAATCGCTTTACTACTTAATTATCAAGAAAAATATTCAGATGCTAAAAGCACATTTTTTGCAAGTTTAATCGCTTTTTTTGTTGGTGCAGCAACCGTAATTTATAATATAGACCATTGGAGTTTAACTAAGCAAAGTGTTGTTCATTTTTTAATCATGCTAATAACTGTTTATCCTATATTGCTATTAAGTGGATGGTTTACAATAGCTTCTGTATTTGATGCGTTAAAAGTATTTCTTGTTTTTGTTTTGGTTGGTGTGATTTTATGGATTGTCATGTTTATATTAGCAAAGGTTTTTTCATGGTGATAAATAGGTGTTCCATTAACGGGCGCTATCCTTAAATAAGGATAAGCGCTTATTTTTCATTGTAGGACCTGAATAAGAGAGGGCATTATTCTAAGTAAAGCGTGTTATAGGTAAAATGAACTGAAGAAAGTATATTCACCAACTTGACAGTTAACGATATATCGTTTATTCTTAGCGTAACGATATATCGTTAACTTAAAATAAAATTAACAGGAGGTTTTGAATGTGTACAAAAGACCTGATATGGCCCAATATCCTTTTTTAAAAGGACAGAGTCATTTTTATCATCATGGTGTCTTTAGAGGCAACAGATTCGACGCGGAAGTTGGAATAGGAAACGGTAACTTTGACGGGCAAGGCAGACCTCATATCTTCGCAGGCAAAGAATCTGTTGAGGATACTAGTGGTGAACGTTTCTTCGGGCGTGGTGATCTCAAGATTGTCTTATTAAAATTGTTACAAGAACAATCAAGACATGGATATGGATTAATCAAAGAGCTTGAGGAAAAGTTTAAGGGGCTTTATTCGCCTAGTCCCGGTTCCGTTTATCCTATTCTACAGATGCTTGAGGATCAAGATTTAGTTAATGTAATCAAAGAAGGTCGGAAAAAAGTTTATCATCTTACAGATGAGGGGCAAGCCTTTTTGAAAAAAAACCAAGATGAAGATCCTGTTAACTCAAGAATGAATGTGCTTGAAAATGTGGACCTGGACGAAATTCAGACTTTAAGATCTGACATTCAGGGTTTATTCCATGAATTTTTTAAGGTGGGCCGTCAAGCTATAGAAAAGCCCGAAAAGAAGGAACAACTACAAAACCTGCTCGAAAAAACACGGGCAGAGCTTTTGAAAATAGTTGATGACGAAGAGAAAAACTCAGATGGACAATAATTTTTAAAAATATATAAGGAGACTTTAAATTGACAATTACACTTAACCACACAGTGGTATTCGCTAAAAATAATGATAAAGCTGCACACGAATTTGCAGAGAATATGGGCCTAAAACTTAATGGTTATGAAGGGATAGACAATAAGTTTGCAGAAGTGCAAGTTAATGACGATCTTTCTGTTTTCTTTATGACAATCGAGGATGATACTCCACAACAGCATTTGGCTTTCAGTGTTGATGGACATACTTTTGACCAGATTCATGAACAACTTCGTAAAAGGAATGTAGCCTTTGGGAACAGCCCGTTTGAAACAGAAAATCGACGCACAGATCACCCATTTGCTTCCCGTGGGTTGTTTTGGACCAATTTAGATGGTTGCCTATTTGAAGTTATGACTGATTAGCCATAATCAATGTTGATAAAAACGTTGGATATTGCAAATATGGACTCTTTGATTCTGCCTCAATCGGGCGCTATTGTTGAACAACAAAAGGAGGAAATGATCAAACTTTCCTATAAATTATAAAAGTTGTATATCATTTCACAAAGAGAGAATCCATTTTGATCAATCCGTTTTTCAAAATGGATTCGTCTTGATTACGGTATTATACAGGTTTGTCAGGTCTTTCTGATCAAACTTTGTTTCAAAACTACAAAAAGTAGCATTCTTATAGCCTGTCAATTGCCATAAGAAGCTGCTTGATATCTTTATGCGTATAAACTTTATCAGTGATATCTTTAGCTGCGTGACCCATGATCCGTTTGATTGATAGTTTATTTGCATCAGCATTATCCATAAGGGTTGCGAAGGTATGTCTGCAATCGTGTGGTCTATGATTTAATTCTAGTTGCTGCATAATCTTCTTAAACTTCTCGTGATAATAAACATAATAACTCAACTTACTTCCCTCGAAGTTTGTAATCAGATATTCATTATTAGGATCCATACGATTTTCAATTAATTTATGGATTTTTTTATGAATTGGTATGACCCTATTCGTCCCAGCTTCCGTTTTGAAGCCACCCCGAAAATACCTTTCATCTAATTGAATACTTTTATTTTTTACTTCCACAAGTTCCCCAGGGCGCAAACCAGTGTAAATCATAATTAAAACAGAATCAATGTCATTGAAGCGGTCGATGTTTTCCCACAGAATATTAATCTCATCCAAAGTAAATGGTTTTCTGGAATTCTTTGTATCATTTTTTGGAAGCTCAACAAATCTAGCATAATCTTTATGTGTTAAATCGTTTTCTAAAGCATGTTTATACATTTGATTAAATAATACTTTTATTTTTTTCTTTGTACCCCATGATTTATCACAGTTATCAATTACAGATTGTAGATGAGCCTTTCTTACTTCATTAAATTTCATATCGTGTAAAGGTTCGGATCTTCTAAAAGCCATTTCATAGCCAAGTTGATTTGACTTTGAAATTTTAGGGAAACGTTCTTTTATTAACCGTTCATATACTTCTTTAAATGTGAGCTTGCCAGCTGATAAATCATATGGGTTATTATTGTAATCAGCTAATGCTACCATTGCCTCTCTTCTACTTTTATAATATCCTAGATACTCCCGTCTTTGTTTCCCTTCGTCATTCCATCCAGTAGTGACTATGACCGCGAATGGTTTTCTTCGTTTACCGGATAATTTGCATACGGAGCCGTATCCATTTGGGTTTTTCAATTTCCTTACCACCTTTCATATCAGCAGGATAGACATACGGGAATATATGTTCTATATATGTGTTAAAAAAAAGAATGCAATATTTGCATACCTACTTTATATGATCAATTTTTTTCAGATTGCACATTTCTTCTGGAACGCCATACGCTTGAGCTACTTCATTTATGGTAACGCTTGTATCTTTAAATTCATAAATACATTTATCTGGAATAAGCAATTCAACTGCAAATGTATTAGCCTCTACCTCATTTTTGTTTGTAGTAAAGAAGGTGTTCTTTTTTAAAAAAGGTGCATTTTCACTTTTATGCAATAACGAATGGCCTAATTCATGAGCACAGACAAACCTTTGCAATGTCTCATCTATATTATCATTAATATGGATAGATTGAATCCTTTTGTAGCACGTGTAGTATCCCAAAGATCCCCCCAGAGATTCAAAAATAATTAAGATACCTTTACGCTCTGCTATTTCAAAAGGGCAATTTGTTCCATATTTATCAATAAGTTTTATTGCTGTATTCCTAGGCATTAAATGCGCCATAGAATACCTTATTTTTTATATTTGTTGGGGGTAAACTTTTGTTTTGCCATTCGTTTAGCCATGCGAAGTGAATTTTCCAATGAAGCAATTAATAGTTCTCTATCTTCCTTATCCATTTCATCTATCGCCCTTCCATCGAATTGTGAGTATGCATCATCATTAGATAAGTTATTTATCATCTTTTCTAGATCCTTAGCTATATCACGCTCTTCTTTATCAGACAGCTCAGGAAGATCTTCCTCTTGCTTGGTGTTGTTTGGTTTGTAATAACCAGCCATCCTCATTATTTCATCATAAGGAATGGATAATGCTTCCGCAAGTTTTTGGATATTCTCGGCTTTTGGAATGCCTCTTTTTCCATTTTCGATTCTGGACAATTGCGCAGCGCTAATACCTGAATACAAAGAAAGTTGATTGATGGTGTAACCTTTTTCATCCCTTTTTGCTTTTAGATATTCTCCAAATTGATTGCTCATAGTTTTCTCTCCTAAACACTGATACCCTTCTACCCTTATATTACTAAAAATAATTACCAAAAGGTAAAAGGAGGGTTCATTTGAAAGATGTCAATGTCATTTTAATTAATTTAGACTTTTTGAAAGCATATTTGAAAGACAAGGATATTTCTCAAAGTCAATTTGCGGATAAGGTAGGAGTTACACAAACTACTGTTAACCGGATTATGAATGGCAAGAGAAATCCGGGAGGTAAGTTTATTGCAGGTGTTCTGCGGAGCTTTAACGATTTAAGTTTCGATGAAGTATTTTACTATGACAAAAGCATTGTCAACTGAATAAAAGATAAAACAATTCGTTTGGAGGGATTGAATTGGAAACAAGTATTGATGAGAAAGAAAGCATGAATATCAAAGTTTCTGAGGCAGCAAAGATTTTGGGTAAATCTGAACAATTTGTGCGGATTGGATTACAACGAGATATTTTACCAATTGGTATTGCCATTCAAATGTCTAGTAAATGGACATACCATATCTCACCAAAGTTACTCAAAGAGTATGTAGGAGGGAAGTAAGCATCTAAATTGCTTGAAGTAATTTAAACCTGTTTAATTCTGGAGGTAAAAAATGAGCAACATTAAATGGATTAAGTTAAGTACTGCCATGTTCGAGGACGAAAAAATAAAGCTAATAGAAAAGCTTCCAGAGGCTGATACCATTTTAATCATTTGGATTAAACTTCTGTCTCAGGCCGGAAGAACAAATGCCAACGGTTATATTTATTTGAACGAAAATGTTCCGTATACAGAGGAAATGCTTGCAACGATATTTGATAGGTCACTCAATACAGTAAGGCTCGCTTTAAAAACACTAAGGGAGTTCGGGATGATCTTTATTGATGATGATTCCTTTATTCGAATTTCAAACTGGGAAAAGCATCAAAATGTTGAAGGAATGGACCGTGTAAGGAAGTTGAATGCAGAGCGTAACAAAAGGTATCGCGAAAGAAAGAAACAGCAGCTACTTGAAAATAAAACAGATGACGTTAGCGTGACGTCACGTGATGCTACAGAAGAAGAACTAGAAAGAGATAAAGAACAAGATATAGAAATAGAACAAGAACAAGTGCAAGATAAAGACGTAGCGCAGATTATTCAGTTTTGGGATAAAAACGGATTTGGTGTAAATAACATTCATGCAAAAAAACAGTTGTTGTTGTGGTTGGATGATTCATCATTTAAGGATCCCAGTGAAGTCATTTTAAAGGCATTAAATATTGCTTGTGAAAATGATGCTAGACGACTTAAATATACGGAAGGCATCTTAAGAAACTGGCAAAACGAATCCTTACTAACCGTTGAAGAAATCGATAAGAATCACAAAAACCGAAATAAGCAAGCTGTAAGCCAAATAGATTACGATCCGAATAGAGATAGATTTTAGGAGGTGTCATCGATGGAAACTATAGGAACGCTGCTTAAAAAATCTTTACCTTTTAAAGAATGTCGTGAAAAGGAATGTGAGCAATGCGGAAATCTATACAAATTATATGAAACTCCCAAAGGCGTTCTTGGCGCATGTAAACCTTGTATGGAACAACAGTTATTAGAAGAGCTAAACGTACCAACAAAGGAAGAAAGAGAAAGACTAAAAGAAAAACGATTTATTGCAACCTTTGAGCGAGTTACACATGATTTGAAACAAGCAACGATTGATTCCTATATACCGAAAGAAACGTCGCAATCCGAAGCAAAAAAAGCAGCAATAAAATATGTGAAAACCTTTGATGGTGTTCATTCACTTCTATTTAGTGGAGATTGTGGTCTGGGGAAAAGCCATTTATCTTTTGCAATCACGAAAACGCTGCGGCAACAAGGTTATAAAACGCTCTATATCAAGGTCACTGATTTATTCGATTTTATCAAGAACACATACAGTCCGGATTCTAGCATAAGCGAAATGCAGATTTTCCAAATGATAGGTGAATTGGATTTGTTGGTACTTGATGATATTGGCTCTGAATATGTGAAAGCAAACGAATATGGACATGAAAGTTGGGCATCTGATGTGTTGTATAAGATATTCGATATGCGACTCAATAAATCAGTCATTTGTTCTACGAATTATTCTGAGAAAATGCTTACTGAAAAATATGGGAATCATGGCAATCGTATTATTGATCGGATGATGGATTTAGCAAAAGCAATCCGACTTGAAGGAGAAAGTTATAGACGAAAGGAGCGGTTTTAAATGTGGCAAGGAATGAAAAGTGTAATGGTATTTGACCCTAAGGACAGTCAAGAAGAAACTGAACGTAAATGGATGGAGTGGAACAGGCATAAAAGTGCTGTTAGCGACAAATATGTACCAACGGCAGAAGAAACTAAAAAAAGATTAATAGAACAGGAACGTCACAATAAAAGATATGCCTAGTATCTTTGCAACGTTCCCGACTTACTCATAGATATTATAGCATTCATTGAAGGATAGTTAAACGTGATATGCGGTTAAATGAATTTGAGGAGGTATCGTTTTGCAAGCTGTAAATAGCACTAATAAAAAGGAAATTAATATACACGCAAGTTATTCAGAGGCACATTTTATTGGTGAAGTACTTTCATCCTATCAACTATTTATGCAGCAACTTTACCGAAATAATAGCGAGGAAGCAAAATATATCGGTGAACTGTTGTATGCAATTCAAAATCCAGCAGTCAGAAAAGAGAAGCATGTAAGATAGTTTTAAAAAAGTGATATGAGAAGTGGAAGGAGGAACAAAATGAATGATGCGATTGAACAAACGCATGTTTATGAATATCTTGGGAAAGAAAATGATCCTATTTATGAAGATATATTGCGTGTAAAGGTAAATCATTCTTTATTAATTCCTGAAACAAAACTAAAAGTAACGAAAAATAGATATGGAATGTACGAGATAGTATCTGATGAACGGCATGAATGTTATTCGTCTCCACAATCATTATATGATCGTATTAGCGCTTTACTGAATGCCATTTCACATAGGAGGTGATGAAATGACACTAAGTATGAAAAACTTTGAGCAGAAAGAGTGGGATCTTTACGATACTAATTTAGGTCAAGCATTAGAGTCAGTTGAAACCTAAACTCCCGGTATTACATAACGAGAATTTTGCACAAATACTGTTGTGACAAGGTTTTAGTACTACAATCTTTTAAAATATCATCGTTATGCTTACTAACGCATAACAAGGGTGCTTTCCTATGTTTATGCGTGTTGCAAGACCATCGTTATGTGTTTTCGGGAGAGCAGGTTGAAAAGGGTGATTTACAATGTGCTTCTGAATGCTTTAAACGAATAGCTTGGGTACTTCATTCTTTATCAAAGTATCATCCATCTATTGAAAAGGAACAAGAAGTTGAAATGAACAATATATAAATTTCTATTTATAAGAAAGGATGATGATAAATGAATTTTGCTGCTGAAATTGAAGGAGTTTTTACGAAAGAAGAAATTGAATCATTTTTAAAAGATGAACAGCAATTTTATATTGAATATGCAGAGGAAAACTGGTTAGACCGTTATTTTAAAATAAAGGCAATGTCGCAAAAAACACACGTACCTAGTATTACTTCCGTCATATCGGATACACCAGGTGGATCAAATCTTAACAATAGTAAAACAGAACAATTTGCTCTAAAATCTGTTCAAGCGAGTGAATGGTTAGACACATTATTATATGCAGTGGAATCTCTTGCTCCAGCTGAACAAAAATTAATTGAATTAAAGTACATGAAGAAGCGTAATGATGGTTCCAGATACTGTGATGAAGTTATTTATCCTCAGTTGTTTATCGGAAAGACAAGATACTATGAGCTGAAAAAGGAAGCTTTAGAAATGCTGGGAAGAAAACTATATGGTTTATTTAGTGAAAGAGGTTTTTCGTAATGGTTGCTATGATTCGGGCGGTGAAGAAAACAGTATTAGTTATGTTTTTGCTAGTACTGTTTATCACTTTTTCTACCATTTGTGGGATAATATTTTTGGCTGTTTTCCAGTGGTTTATGCATACTGAATTTTATTTGAGCATGGTTGGCTCTGTTGAATTTTGGATATGGGTGTTAGGAATTCCGTTTATTATTATCTTTCTTGTGTTTTGTGCAAAAATTGCTTAAAGTAAATTTAATTTAACGTTGTATCGTCATACCCCTTTAGTTATAATTTGTCTAAAGGGAATTTTTTTGGTGAAATAATTGTTATTATTTACCATTGTCAGTTTGGGAAGATATTTCCGGATATAATTAGATATTTACGTAACAATAGGTGGAGTTTGTGAATTGTTTCACTTAAACTAACGGGGCAGTTTAGTGTAATAACAATAAAGTTTTTTTTACGGCGACCCAAGGTGGATGAACAGAGTTTACTGTAATAGATTTAAAATATGCCAAAATAGTGATCAAGATTATTTTGATCACTATTTTTGATTCCAAATTTCCCTATGCCTTCTATGGTAATTTAAAATTAAATACCAGAGCAATAAATCAATATGGATTTCCTGAATTATGAATTATATATTTCTCTGTTTAGATTTACAATATCTTTATGTGACAATCCAGCTGAAAACTTTTCTATTACCTTATCTCGTAGGAATGGAGCTTTTTCTTTATCCGCCTTTTTCAATCCTTCCGTTAGTTTTTCTTTTGTTAGTTCTGTGCAGTATGCAGGGGTTCCTGGCTGTTGTCTCCAAGAATCACTTAAAGAGCCACTATCCACTGCATCGAAGCCTAGCTCATTTACTACGTCCATGATTATTTGTTTTTGTGATAGGTCATTACCAGAAATCGTCATGGCAATGCGACCATTAGTACCTTCGGGGGTTCCTTTATTTTCTAAAGTATAAGCTAATAGATTGCTGAAAGCTTTAATGATAGGTCTACCTAATTGATTTGAAACCCAAACACTTTCAACTATCCCGTCCTCAATTTCTTCAATTTTATTGTCTCTAAAAGGATAATAATTTGAAGTGTCTACAACGATTACCTCCTCTCCAGCTTTATCTACAATATTGCGAATGCTTGGCATTACATGAAGAGGGATAGATATTATAAGAACATCAATATTTGTTATTACATCTTCTACACTCACAGGTGTTCCAGCAAGCTCTTTTCCTTCTAAGCGTTCAATTCCTCGAGCATCTGCAATTTTGACATCATGTCCATTCTTAACTAATTTTTTAGAAATAATTGTCCCTATTGGTCCTGCACCTATAATTCCAAATCTCATTATTGTTCCTCCTAATAATAATTTTGTTCGATTATGATTAAATATAGCTATGAAATTTTCCAATTGCCTCAACACGAAATTGTCTACATTTCTTTTTTGCAAGCAAAAAGGTAATTGAGTGTTTTGGTTATATATAATATAATGAACCCATTACTCTTATTTTTAAAGTAGGCAATAAAAAATAACATAGTACACTTTTTTGTACTTTATAGAAGAAAAGGGATGTAAGTATGGCTAGAATATGCAAGGATGGATTTGAAAAAGAGTTTATTAAGGAGCAAAGAGACGTTTATGGTATTGCGTATACCCAAAATATGCTTACAGGACGCTGGAAGTATATTATTCTTTGGTTTTTAAAAACAAAAGAACGTCGTTATAGCGAAATTAAAGCTTTTTTATGGGACATTTCACAAGGTTCTCTTACAAAACAGTTGAGAGAATTAGAAACAGATGGATTAATTAAACGAGAGGTTTTTCCTGAGGTACCTCCACGTGTTGAATATTCATTAACAACTAAAGGGCGTGAATTTATCCCAATACTTGATATGATGGAGAATTTCGGCAAAAAATTCGGGGAGAAACCTGAGTGAAATAATAAAATGATATTTTTTATTAATTGAGCCGATATTGTGAAGTGTTGTACTTAAATTAACTGGTGCGTTAATTTAACAAGAGTTAACACTTTTTTATCGAATATATTAAGTAATGGGGCTAATTGAAGAGTGTTTATGTCCATTGAAAAATGATTTGGCCTTACATCTAAGCAACATAATTGTATGACACTAATTATAACTAGAAGGGAAAACAAAATGCGAGAGTTAATGATAGATAAACAAACAGGACAAGCCTTTAAAATAAATAGGGGAGAAAAATTCTCCGTTATCGATATTGAAGGACAGCAGGTTGCAGATCTTTTTGCTGTAAATGCTTCTGCATTCAATGAATTTTTTTCTGCACCTGTTACCATAGATTGTAAAGAATCGTTATTTTTTTCAACAGGGGACATTTTATACAGTAACAAATATTTACCGATGCTCACAATCATAGAAGATGACGTTGGTGTTCATGATATGATGATACCATCATGTCGACTGGAAACCTATCAGCATTTCTATAATGTGAACCACCATCATAGCAATTGTTTTGATAATCTTAATGATAGTTTAAAGACATATGGCATTTCTCACTTTCATTCGATTCAACCATTGAATATATTTATGAATACTACAATCACACAGGACAAAAAAATTATTATTGAGCCACCTGTATCTAAAGCAGGAAGCAAAATCACATTTAATGCAGAAATGAATTTAATCGTAGGGATTTCTGCTTGCAGTATTACAGAAGGGGCTTGTAATGCGGGGAGATGTAAGCCTGTACTGGTTCAATTTATAGATTAATTTATAACCTCGCACCTCTGTTTTTATGGATTTATAATGAAACAGCCATAATTTTTTATTGTTGGGTACATTATCCACATTTATTTTAGGGCTTCTTTCAGCTTTCCCTTTGTTCAAAGCTAATTTTGAGCGTGAAAAAGCGAAAATAATTATATCCTTATTTACTTCGTTATTTCCATTGGCAATCTTCGTAATGAAAGGTTTAATTTTTACAGTTTCGTTTATCGGAAAATAAACTTTGTGAAATGATGTACTTAAACGAACTGGTGCATTAGCGAAAGAAGCGACATTGAGGTAAGTGGCAGTTTAGTTGAAGAAGAAAAATTAAATATTAAGATAAAAACGCTCAGAATATTTTCTGAGCGTTTTAGTGTGTGCCAGGCATGCACACATTCTTTAGGGTTGAAGTCCCGAGCCACGAAGGCAGTAGTAGTGGTTAGCTTAAGACAAGGGTGTCTGGGGCGACCCAGAATCTGAAGGAAGTCGGCGGCAAATCTCCGCCCTTAGGAACACGAACTTCATCAGGCTAGGTATACTTGGGTGAGGTTGCATTACAAACTAAAACCCTTACTGCCAAAGGGTATACAAAGTAAATGAAGTGGGGACATGGAGAGGAAGAATGTGTGCTTACCCTGGGAGGTCTGATAGAAATGCGGTGCACACGCCGTAACCGAACATGTAAGTGTTCGCTGAACTATCAGAAGTCAGCCGAAGCCGTAGTACTAGATATTTCTAGGATATCTAGGAAGGGCTGAATCATTTAAGAAGAATTGTCGCTTTGCGTACGCAAAACTTGATGAAGCAGAAACATGTAAACCTTCCTAGTGGAGGAAACGGTGAATCCCGCGGGGGACATTAGAAGGGCTGAAAGTTATTGCCACACAAGAAGAAGGAACAATTCACGTAGGAGTAAGATATCATGTATCACGGGAAAACCTAATACTCGCACTTAAACGTGTTGAGCGAAATAAAGGAAGTCATGGTGTGGATGAGATGCCTGTACAAAACCTACGAGCGCATATCATGGAACACTGGACTTCCATTCGAGGACAACTCGAAGAAGGTACCTACTATCCTCAACCCGTTCGTCGTGTCGAAATCCCGAAACCAAACGGCGGAATGAGGAAGCTAGGAATTCCTACCGTGTTAGACCGATTCATCCAACAAGCAATCGCACAGGTTCTTACAACCATTTATGACCCAACCTTCTCAGAGCACAGTTATGGTTTTCGTCCAAATAGACGAGGCCACGACGCAGTAAGAGAAGCAAGAAGCTATATCAAAGATGGCTATCGGTGGGTTATCGATATGGATTTAGAGAAATTCTTTGATAAAGTACATCACGACAGATTAATGCGAACGTTGAGCCAACGAGTCAAAGACGCGAGAGTGCTTAAACTGATTCGCAGATATCTCCAAGCTGGTATTATGGACGGTGGGATTGTACAGCCGAACATGGAAGGAGCACCTCAAGGTGGACCATTAAGTCCACTACTTTCTAATATTGTTTTAGATGAACTAGACAAGGAATTAGAGAAAAGAGGACTTCGCTTCGTCCGTTATGCGGATGACTGTAATATCTATGTCCGTTCCAGGAGAGCTGGTTTACGAGTGATGAAAAGTATTACTGAATTTATCGAAGGAAAACTAAAGTTAAAAGTAAATGAACAGAAAAGTGCAGTAGACCGCCCATGGAAACGTAAATTCCTTGGATTTTCTTTCACTTTCCATAAGGTGAACCCAAAGATTCGGGTCTCTAAAGAGAGTATCAAACGGTTTAAACACCGTGTCAGAGAACTAACCTCCAGAAAGAGATCTATGAATATGAGGGATAGAATCGAAAAGCTAAATCGATATTTAGTAGGCTGGCTTGGTTATTATCAGCTAGCAGAAACACCTACCATATTTGAAGCTCTAGATGGCTGGATAAGAAGAAGACTTCGAATGATACGCTGGAAGGAATGGAAGAAAGTCAAAACAAAATACAAGAATCTCATGAAACTTGGAATTAAGAAAGGAAAAGCGTGGGAATGGGCAAATTCAAGGAAGGCATATTGGCGTATAGCCAAGAGCCCCATCTTGTCTAGAGCCCTTGGCAACCAATATTGGTTAGAGCAAGGGTTGAAGAGTCTATCCAAGCGATATCAGACCATGCGTTGGACCTAAATGAAACCGCCGTATACGGAACCGTACGTACGGTGGTGTGAGAGGTCGGGGGTTAGTCACCCCCTCCTACTCGATTTGCAGTTTATAATGCTTTTCTAAAGCCTGCTGAATAAAGAATGTACAATATAATGATTTTTTTTGATTGTATGTTCGATAATATATAAGAGTTATTCAGTTATTCAGTAAAACAGTTGGATTTGTTTTGCTGTTCTTTTATAATTTTTCACTTTTACAATAGAACTTGATCCTAATCAATTTTTATTTCATAGAAACATCCTATACTAGAGTCATCAACAAGGAATACAAATGAAAATGAAATTGGAGGGAATCAACATGCAAAGATATATATTAAGTAAAAAGAATTCCATTACACTGATCAGTGCAATTTTGATTGCACTTGCATTCTTCGGACGATTTTCCTTAGACAACATGGCCATTTTCAATTGGTCGCTCATCATTGCATCTATTCTTGGTGTAGCACCAATTGCGATTCAAGCCTTTCAGGCATTAAAAGTAAAAGTTGTCAGTATTGATGTTTTAGTTACCATTGCAGTAATTGGGGCAGTATTGATTCAAAATTATGAGGAATCAGCCATCGTTACTTTCTTATTCTTATTTGGTTCTTACTTGGAGCAACGTACCTTGAACAAAACACGTTCTGCCATTAAAGAATTAACAGAGCTGGCACCAGAAAGTGCTTTAAAGCAAATGGAAAATGGAGAATTTGAAGAAGTTGATGTCGATGATGTAGATGAAGGTGACATTTTATTAGTCAAAACGGGTGCAAAAGTCCCCGTAGATGGAACCGTGTTAACAGGTGAAGGTCACATCAATGAAGCAAGTATTACCGGAGAGTCTGTTCCAGTAAGCAAAAGGGTCGATTCTGAAGTATTTGCGGGAACAATCTTAGAAAATGGAACGATTCAAATTCGATCTGACCGTGTAGGGGAAGATACAACATTTGGTAGAATTATCGAATTAGTGGAAGAAGCACAGGATTCCAAATCAGAAGCAGAGCGGTTTATTGATCGATTCTCTAAATATTATACACCAGCTGTTTTAGTCCTTGGTTTTATTGTTTGGCTATTCTCAAAAGATATTGAACTAGCTATCACGATTCTTGTTTTAGGATGTCCAGGTGCATTAGTTATCGGGGTTCCTGTATCCAACGTTGCCGGTATCGGAAACGGTGCACGTAATGGTGTCCTCCTAAAAGGTAGTGAAGTTATCAATGACTTTAGCAGAGTAGATACTATCGTTTTTGATAAAACGGGAACATTGACAGTAGGAAACCCTGAAGTTGCCGAAAAAGAATTTTACGGCAACAACACTGAAGAAATTCTAGGATACTTAGCAAGTGTGGAGCGCGAATCGGACCACCCACTAGCAAAAGCTGTCTTACAGGATATTGGCGAGACAACTTTCTATACTGTTGAAGAAACCGAAGTCGTTAAAGGTGGCGGAATTGTAGCAAAAATAGGTGTTCATCGTATAGCCGTTGGTAACGTAGCTTTAATGGAAAAAGAAAATGTGAAATTAAGCGAAAAAGCTAAAAAAGACGTCGAACGCTTTGAGAAAAATGGGAATTCTCTTGTGTTAACTGCGGTTGACGGAGAATTAAAAGTTCTGATGGGTATTCGGGATCAAATCCGTCCAGGTGTTAAAAAAGATCTTCAAAACCTAAAAAAACTTGGAGTCAAAAACCTAGTCGTTCTTTCAGGGGACAACCAAGGAACCGTAGATTTAGTTGCTCGAGAACTTGGATTAACAGAAGCACACGGTCATATGCTTCCAGAAGGAAAATCCGCATATATTGAAAAAATGCAAGCAAAAGGCCAACTCATTGCCTTTGTCGGTGACGGAGTGAATGATAGTCCTTCATTAGCCTTAGCAGATATCGGAATCGCAATGGGAAGTGGAACAGATGTTGCAATTGAAACATCGGATGTCGTTTTAATGAATTCTGACTTTAGTCGTTTACCACACGCATTAGGCTTAACAAAATTAACTTCAAGAAACATGAAACAGAACATCACCATAGCAGTTGGTGTGGTATTAGTCTTACTTGCTAGCCTACTATTTAGTGAATGGATGAATATGTCAATCGGGATGTTGGTTCACGAAGCAAGTATCTTAGTAGTCATCTTGAATGGTATGAGATTGCTTCGATACCGTTTGAGAGGATAAATTTAATAGAAAGCGGTCTTGACGAATGATAAAGGGGAAGTATTCAGGTAGGAAGAACAAAATACTCCCCTACTTTTTTCTTAAAACTTGATTTGCGTCAATTTCATTTCGTTGAACCTCAGCTATACTTAAATTGTAAAGAAGAAGAGGGAAAACAAAAAAGTCAAAGATAAGATGAAAGGAGAAATAATTCATGCAAAAAGCAGTTATTCAATTAGAAACATTATCTTGTCCATCTTGTATGCAAAAGATTGAAAATGCGGTGAAAGGATTAAATGGGGTTAATCAAGATAGCTTAAAAGTATTATTCAATGCCAGTAAAGTAAAAGTAGATTTTGATTCAGAAACGATCACCGTTAACGATATCAAAAAGGCAATTGAAGACTTAGGATATCCCGTTGTTAAATCAAAAGTAAAATCTGCCTAAGACAAACACACATAACAAAAATTATATATAGAAAGAGGGAAATAATAATGTCTGAACAAACATTTAACGAAGTAATAACAAACCATTTTGAAAAACTGGATTTATACACTACTGCGATTACACGGGCCCATGGTAAGAACCATCCAGAAGCCTTTGAAGTACGTGAACTATTTGAAAAACTCAGTAAAAAGGTAAAAGATGCTGGTGCAAACAAACCAGACTTGGATGTTGAATTTGCTCAGTTACGAAAAATCACAGACAACTACGCCATTCCTGGAGATGTATGTGAAACATATGCAGGCACCTACGAAATGTTATCAGAAGTAGACAAAGCATATCAGGCTTAAAAGTAACCCAAAAACAAAAGAATAAATTGGTTTACGGTCGTTAAAAAATGAAGGGAGAAATGATTTATGCAAAAAGCAACGATTCAATTAGAAACCTTATCTTGCCCATCTTGTCTCCAAAAGATTGAAAATGCGGTGAAAGGAATAAACGGTGTGAATCAAGATAGCTTGAAGGTAATGTTCAATGCTAGTAAAGTAAAAGTAGATTTTGATTCAGAAGCAGTCGTTATTAACGATATCGAAGAGGCAATTGAAGACTTAGGATATCCTGTTGTCAAATCAAAGGTAAAACCTGCTTAATCGAGTGAATAGAAAGGAAGCCTAAGATGCCCTCTTAGGCTTTTTATAAAAAGGAGAGGTTATTTTGGAACAAAACCAATGTTGTCATCACCAACATGGACATGCAGAATGTATTCGTATTGTTCCCATTTTCAACCATCTGGAAGACTCACAAATGGATTTGATTGCGGAATCTGCCAAGACACTTCATCTACAAAAAGGGGAAATGTTATTCCGTGCAGGTGAGAAAGATGATACCTTATATATTATCAATTCAGGTAAGGCTCGGATTTACCGCTTATCGGATTCTGGAAAAGAACAACTTGTTCGCATTTTAAATCCCGGTGATTTTACAGGTGAAGTCGCCATTTTCCAACCTGGAAGTATTCATGAGAACTATGCGGAAGCACTACAAAATACATCCATTTGTTTAATTAAACGAGAGGATTTACAAGAGTATTTGGTGGAATATCCGCAGATCTCATTAAAAATACTGTCAGAAGTAACGATGCGTTTGAAGGATTCTGAAAAACAAACCACACAAGTAGCGATTGAAAATGTAGAAACCCGCATTATATCCTTTTTAGCTGAGAATGTTGAAAAGGGAAGTGGCAATAGTCCAACGATTATCTTACCAATGTCCAAAAAGGATTTAGCCTCGTATCTTGGTACCACACCAGAAACAATCAGCCGTAAATTTACTACTCTAGAAGAACTTGGATTGATTAAACAGTTACCGAAAAAGAAAATTAAAATAATGGATTTAGATCAATTGTTACTTCATACTGAATAAATATAAGAGAGTAGCGTGCCATCATCTAACGGGTTAAGTTTAATAGTACAAAACATAAAATAACAAACCTTTTAGCAATCCAATTAGCATATAAAATGGATTGCTAATTTTTGTTGGTTTAACAATGTCTATCTACAAAAAAGAAAGAAAAATGGCTCCTTATTTGGCACTTATTTTACCAAGATGACATAATTTTGTGTCAACTTCATTATTTAGCAGAACAACTCCCTAATAACTTAGCGAATTCCTCTGATAAATAGCTAAGGAATTGGAAATTTATGTTAAAATTATAATTTGGATTGTGAATTAGTGTACTTAAAGTAAATGGTGCAAGAGTTAAGCAAGGTGATCCTTATGGGGTCACCTTGCTTTATAAAATTCGAGTTTTATCATTGGAATATTATGTTAGTATTTAGATAGGTGTTATTTAGCTAACGGGGCAGGTTAGTTCAAATTCTGTTTTATATAAATAAAAGACGGTGAAAACGCACCGTCTATAATTAGCTATTTATTTTGTGTTAATTCTTTGTAATAAAGGTAATCGACTTTATACTTGGTAGCCATTAACTGTGAAGCCAAAACCGCCGTATAAACAGTGGTTAGTACAATTGCTCCAACACCAAGACCTGCAAGGTTTATCTTATTAGATGTACTCATTCCATTATTGCTTGTGTTCATTCCATTATTACTTGTAGGTGCTTCTTCCATTTTATTAACCCCCTCATTTGTTATAGGGGTATTATTTGTAACGGCATTTAAACTTATACTCAAAAAATAACAGGCAGGTTCTAAAAACTTTAAACTTGTGAACAAATGTACTTAAACTAATTGGTGCGATAACACAATAAGAGCAGTCGCCTTTTATTGTGCCATTTGGTAGTTTAGTTTAAGAGTGTGGTCTGATAATCTTTTCAAAAAACGGGCCAGTTAGCTTAACTAACTCAAAAATACTGTCCGACCAAAGCACGGAAAGACAGGATTAATTGATGATGCTCTGTTAGGATTTTAAATAAGGAGTGAGTGACATGACGTGGGTTGAATCATTACAGGCAGCAATAGACTATATGGAAGATCATTTACTTGATGACCTTCCGATAGAAAACATTGCCCAACAGGCTAACTTTTCGGTTTTTCACTTTCAGCGTACATTTGCGATATTAACTGATATATCTGTTGGTGAATATCTTAGACGTCGTCGCCTAACATTAGCTGCCTATGAGTTAACAAGATCAAACACAAAGATTATTGATATCGCCTACGAATATGGTTACGACACTCCTGAAGCTTTCTCGAAGGCCTTCAGGCGGCAACATGGTGTAACACCAAGTGAAGCACGAAAGTACACGGGAAAGCTAAAATCTTATAACCGCCTGGTAGTACAGGTGAGTCTGAAGGGAGCAGAACCAATGCAGGTCAAAATTGTTGAACGTGAGGGATTTCAGATTGTGGGGTTTAAACAGGAATTTTCACTGGTTAATGAGGAGAACCTAGTGGGTATCCCCAAAATGTGGGATAAGATAAACGGAGAGGGCACAGACGAGCGATTGTTTAAATTGAACAATGGTCCAGTTGAAGGTGTAGTGGGTGTATGTGTTGAAATAGATTCCGGGTCCATTGATTATTGGATAGGTACAGCACACGAGGGCAGTGCTCCTAATGGATTATCAACTTTGGAAATCCCCGAATCCAAATGGGCCGTATTTGAGGTTCACGGGCCGATGCCGGATGCTATGCAAAAAGCGTGGAAACAAATTTTTTCAGAATGGTTTCCTTCAAGTGGTTACAAACATGCAGGTGCACCAGAACTAGAGGTATATTCAGATGAAAATCCATCCAGTCCTGATTTATATTCAGAAATCTGGATCCCTGTAAAATAGGAACCTATATAAGCAGTGGATTTCATCATGAATCCACTGCTTCAAGAAATTATTTTAATCCGCAATACGATCGGGCGCGATTCTGAAATGAAAGTCTCTTTTTCATTTTCAACTATATTGGTGCAAAAATTGAAAAGAGCAACGCAATATCTTGTTGCTCTTTAACCTCTAAAAGTATTTTCTATAAAACTCTTGTCGCAGCCTCCCAGTTAATTGAGCATAGATTCGTGTTGTTTCGCTTTTCTCGTGTCCCAGCAAACTTTGTATAACTTCAAGTGGGGCTCCATTGTTCAATAGATGAGTTGCGTAACTGTGCCTTAATTGGTGGGGGTGGATGATTTTATTAATTCCAGCCCGATTAGAGATACGTTTAATGACGTATCTCATTTGAGCTATGCTCATTCTATGTGGATTGCGCTCCGTGACAAATATAGCTGGATCATTATCATCTCGTCTATCGAGGTATTTTTTTAGCCAAATATCACAACGTATATTGAAATATACCTCTCTCTCCTTATCTCCCTTCCCCCGAACAATTGCGGATTGACTTCCCCAGTTAATACTATTTCGGTCAAGTGTAACAATTTCTCCAATTCGACATCCTGTAGAAAACATATATTCAAATAAGGCTTTCTCCATTGAGGTAAAGCAAGCATCTCTTAAATGTTCAATCTCTCTTTCTGTTAAAAACTTTGGAATACGTTTACCAACTTTTGGTTCTTTTATTTTACTAGCAGGATTAGTCTCAATAATTCCTTCCTCGTGTGACCAACGAAATAAAGATCGAATAAACCTTATTCGATGAGACAAACTCGATGGTTTCAATTCTTTGCTTGATTCACCTAAATACTGCTTTAGATGCTGGGTTGTAATGTGCTTTATTTTGGTGTTGCCAAAATAATTCATTAACAACTTTGCTTGAAGCTTATAAGCAATCAATGTTTGTGGCGAAAATCCTTCAATTCTTTTATCAGATTCATAAGATTTTGCAGCTTCAGACATCAACAATAAAATTCACTCCCATATTGATCTTTGTTATACATTTTTACCAGATAAGTAGAATTAAATAACTATTTTTACAATTACGATGAATGTAATAAAAATTAATGATCAAATTAAATTAATATGAGTTATTCAATAAAGTTGTGAAACTCGCTGAATTGTTGTATTAAGTCGATGATCTCTATGGAAGGACGGATACAAAATGAACCTGGAAGCAAAATAGCAGGGTATTGAGGATTTAGTTAAGATTGTGGATGATTATTTTGAAAGACAAAAAATTAACCCCTTTATGCACTGGGGGTTAATCAATAGCGACATCTATTAGATCATTCAAATTAATTTTAGTACGTTCTTCGTTATCAATTTTGATGTATTTATTCACGATATCAATTTTATACAGTTTCCCTTTAGCCATATGAAAATAACGATCTTTATAATGCTTAATTTCTACAGTTAAATTATTGTGTATAGCCAGCTGGAGCTTCATACTGTTTTCTTCTATTTGTTGTTCATCCAGGATAGGCTTAGTTTTCCAATTATCTTCTTCCGTCCATTCATTTAACATTTGGACATGTTCTGGCAGCATTAGTGATGTCCATTTGATTGTTCCTCTTTCGTTCATTTAAGCACCTACCCTTTTTCTTGAAGGTCCAGCAGAAAGGATATTATCTAACCTAAATGTTCGCACCTTTTCACGGTAATAACAATACGCAAGTATGTAATTATCATGTACCTGCAGTACCCTTATATAACGCTGTGTGACCTTATTATTGCTATCCATATAAAAAATAACAATCTTTTCTTTAATTTCAATTGAGTTTAAAAACAATGTCTTCATGTTGAACCCTCCCATAATAGGAATCTTCTTTTGGAACACTTGTTCTTATTATAGCAAATAATTGTATAATGTAAACAAAAAAATAAGCCGTCCTATTGGATAGCTTTTCATTTTAAATATGTTATTACTATGCATTCAAGTCTTCCGCAGTCCTTCTTCGACACTCTAATCAAATGAAAACATTTTTCATGAGCCAAAGTATGAAATTCACTGATAACTACAGATGATCTTGCTTTAACCACTTGGATACATCCATTACAATGAAGTCTGCCAATAACCATTAAAATTAATATGATTTACGAACTTTTTGCGAACATTTACCGAACAAATGACGAACCAAATTCCATAAAAACGGTGTTAAAGTATTAGTATCAGGAAGTTTGATACTTCCTAAAAACTCTTTTCTTTTACGAGAAAAGAGTTTTTATTTTGCTCTTTTTTAGGAGGTGAAACAGAATGTCTGATCATACACAAAAGGAAAATCAACAAGTCGAAACATTGAAAGTTAAAGAGAAACATTCACCTGATTCACAAAAGAAGGCTTCACAATCAAAAAAGAAGAAACCAACAAAACCAACTGCCTTTAAAGAATTTGAAGCATTGGCAAAAGAAATTGTAGAAGCAAATGGTGAATCTTATTATGAGTGGCTTCATATGCAACATCAGGAAATTATCTTGAATTTTAATGTTCATAATCGAAAACAAATTACAGAGGTAGCTAAGCAATCCTAAAGACAACTACTTGAAGGGAAAGGAGTTGAAAATCTATGCAAGATGCAATTCAAACAATCACAAATATAACTGATGGAATTAAACCAGTTGCACCAGTTCTAGCAGGGCTAGTACTTGTTGTCATTGGTCTACTGTGGACTTTTGCAAAAGATCCTCAAAAGAAGGAATTGTACACTGGTTGGATGGTTAATGTTGCCATTGGTTTTGGCATTGTTTATTTAGCAGCGAGCCTTGTTAGTTGGATGGGAGGACGTGTTGTTGGATTTTAATGTCTGAATTATTTTTTGCATTCAGGAGGTGTTTGAACAATGGCGAAAGAGCACAAGTATTTTGTAAGTTACATTTATTCGGAAGGGTGGGGAAACATTGATGTTACCTTAACTGAACCCATTCAAAATATTGATGACATTCGATCTATGGAACAAGCGATTGCTGAAAAACAAGAGTTGGATGAATCGGTTTGTGTGCAAAACTTTATAGCACTATAAGGGAGTCAGTTATAGTTTATGGCTTCTCTTTAATGGAGAAGCCTTGCATGAACAATACGAATTGGATATAGACGTGAGGTGAAATTGGTGGAAGTAGAAGAAGTAACTAAAAAGTCCTCAAATACAAAGAATAATACTGTTCATGGAAAATCTGTTGATCCATATTCAGCATTTGAAATTCGTTTCTGTAAAGTGATGTGTGATCCATCGAAACGAAGCATCCCGTTAGACTTAAACAATGAACAATTAAAATCACTCTACAATGGAATTAGTCCTATTATTGAAACAAGCATCTTTGCAGAAATGGAACATGTGATGACTGCAATACGTACTAGTTTTGATGCTGTGATTGATAGAGTAGGTGACGATATAGAGCTAAAATCATATATGAATAACGATAAAAACTTTAAAAGGATCATTACTCATGTAGTGACCAATTATCAATCACTACAGGAACAACGTATTAACATATTGATGATACACAATATGGCGTATCAAAGGCTAGAAGATAAATTGTTTGGGGAAACTTTCGTAGTTGATAAAGGATTTCAAAAAGCATACCAGCTCCATAATGAATTAATCCAATCGTTTCACCATTGTTACCATCACTTATTGTTTGAGGGCACAATGCTAGATACGGATGAAGAAGTAGAAGTGAAAGTCATTGAGCCGATTGTCCAAAGATATGCCGTGAAAATACGAAGGATGCTTGAGGGTGGTGAAAATGCATAAACAAAGTTTGTATAAAAGGTTGGTTTATCAAAATATCGAAAATGCGCTAGATGAGCTGAATGCAGAAGATAAAGGACGTTATTATATCTGTAATTGTCCAGAATGCAACGAACATGAGGCATTTATATATAAGAACAACACAAACTTTATTCAATGCAACCGTGAGAATCATTGTGGAGAACGAATGCTATTACAGTTCCAGGAGAAAAAGAGCTTACATCCCGAAATAGGAAAGATGCAAGAAACCTATCCGAGCCTTTCAGATGACCAAAAAGAAGCATTAACTTGGTCGATGAGGCTCTTTTCTTTTGCCAAAACAGGGTTTAAAAGTGAAGCACTAGATAATGGCTACCGTGGATTATCAAAAGAAACAGCAAGAAAACATATTGTTGATTTACAAAATAAAGAGGTGGCAAAATACTTTTTCAAAAAAACAAGTAGCTTGTTAGGAAAAGATTACTCTAACAATAGCTGGATGTGTAAGCGAAATTTGGTTTTTTCTCTTTATGATAAAAGTAACATTTTAGATCGAGTGTTGTTACGTTCTAGTATTGATCCAACACTGGAGCCCAAAGAAATACAGTTAATCATGAATCTTTCTAAAGACACGAAGGATTTTTTTATTGAGATTCCAGAGGAAACAAAGACGGTTGTATTTAGCGAATCATTGTTGGATGCTCTTTCTTTTCGTGAAGTAGATGAACATTGTGGATTTATTGCATTAACAGGTGCATCTAAAACACGGCAAGTGCAAGCATATATCCGGGAGAACAAAGATACATTTACAGATAAGCATATTCTAGTGGCAATGGATGATGATAAAGCAGGCTGGAAAGCAACAAGAAAACTTGTTTTTGCACTAGAAAAGGAAGGTCTAGGTGAAAATGTTTCGTTATTCCGTTATAGTGACGGCTATCAAGATGCAAACGAATTTTTACAAGGTAACCGAGAGCAATTCACCAAAAGATATTTACAAGATACGAATCAGTTGGAGCAGACTAAACAAAATGTAAATGAAATATCATTATCATAAAAATGATGATGATCTGTAAAGAAAGGAGTAAAAGATGCAGCATGCCAATGATAAAAAGTCATTAACAGAACGTTTAAGCGATTGGAAAACCATAAGTTTCTTTATAGTATGTATTGCTGTTGTAGGATTTTTCGTTGCGAATTTCCTGTTACATTTTTTGCAACAAGTATTACATTTAGTGGAAGGTTTTGCAACGAATTCAGAAAAGGTAAATTTCCATACATTCTCTGTCGATTGGCATTACTTTTTCATTTTCCAATACGAGTGGATAGAGTTTTATGTGGGATTTTATATATTGATTGGGATCAGTGTATTGAAACTCCTATACAATGTGAAAATGAACTATCAATCGATTAACAAAGGTCAACACGGAACCAACGAATTTGAAAAAGTGAAGAATATGAAAAAACAATATTTAAGTATTCCATCAAAAATAAAAGAATATGAGGGGAAAGGCGGTACAATTATTGCTGGATTACATGAAGGGAATAACTATCAATTATTAATTGATGATGCTCCTGTCCATACGATGGTGATTGGTATTACACGAAGTGGTAAAGGTGAAACTTTTGTTGTGCCAATGATTGATGTGCAAAGTAGAGCTAGCGAAAAACCATCTATGGTTATCAATGACCCAAAAGGTGAACTGGTTGGTGCTTCTTATGAAACATTAACAGAACGAGGTTATGACGTTCATGTTTTTAATCTTATTCAACATGACATGAGTATGGGATTTAATCCATTGCAGTTGGTCATTGATTCATGGAAGAACGGCCGTTATAGTGATGCACAAAAATATGCTAACAGTGTTGCATATAGCTTATATCATGATCCAAATGCCAAAGATCCTTTCTGGTCAAACAGTGCAAAATCACTTGTGACTGCAATTATCCTTGCATTAACAGAGGATATGGTCACTCAAGGAAAAGAAGAACGGGTGACGATGTATTCCGTAGCAAACTTCCTTTCAACAAAAGGAAGTGACAATGACGAGGAAGGAAATAATGCCTTGGATTTGTTTTTTCAAGCAAGAGATGAAAATAATCCAGCAAGAATGATGTATGCGACATCGAACTTCGCGACAGGAAATACAAGAGGAAGTATTTTCAGTGTGGCCATGGATAAATTGCAGATATTTACGTTAGAACCGAATGCGAAAGTAACTGGGTATAATAGTTTGGATCTAACGGATATAGGGTTTGGTGATAAACCAATTGCATTATTCATAGCAACACCTGATTCTGATAAGTCAAATGAGGTATTGGCAAGCATTTTAATCAGTCAACTTTATAGAATAAATTCTGAGAAAGCAACAAAAAGCCAGAGCGGGAAAATGAAGCGAAATGTTCACTTCCTATTAGATGAATTTGGAAATATGCCAACGATTGAGGGAATGGCCGGAATGGTGACAGTTGGTGCTGGGCGAGGTTTTCGCTATCACTTAATTATCCAAGCTTACTCCCAGGTTAAATCAATGTATGGCGAAGAATCAGACACCATCATTGGAAACTGTTCCAATCAAATATATATTCTAACGGAAGATAAAAGCACTGCCGAACATTATTCGAGTATGTTGGGAACAAGAACGATTACAGATGTGAGTCGAAGTGGGGAATTGCATTCGTTTGATAAATCGCATAGTGAATCAACCAAGGAGAGGGCATTGTTGACCTCAGATGAATTGATGAGATTACAAGAAGGACAATCCGTTGTGATTCGAGTAAACAAACGACAAGATACGAAACGAAGAAAAATTGAACCGAAACCGATTTTTAATAAAGTCCAAACGAAGCAGAAATTCCGTTATGAATACCTAGCAAATGATTTTGATACAAGCAAGTCCATTCTATCCTTGCCGATTGCTTCTGATGCTTATTATGAAATGAATTTAAATGAAATGGTATATTCAGCCAAAGTACGGGACGATTTATATTTACGAATGGCAGATGTAATGGAATCCGATGACTTTATAAGACTGAAACGTAATTTAATGCAAGTAGAAGGGCTGTCGCAAAAAGATAGAAGTACATTGCAAAAACAAATGCTGGAAGTGGAAGAATGGTCATTTTTACATTATTTAAGTTACCTTGTCTATCATCCAAATCTTGAAGCATTGCACTTGAAATTGATGGAACCGGTATATAAATATTTGCCAGAGGATACTGTGTCTAGCTGGCAAGAAAAAATAAATGAGAGAATGGAACACCAACTTGAACTGAGGAAGCAAAAAAATGAAAGTGAACAAGAAAATGAAGAGGAAGCGTTAATACAAAAGGCTATTAGCGCAAATTAAAGAGGGAGGAGATTGTTTTGAATGAAGGAAAAGAGCTATCGTGTGGATTGGGAAGTTATTGAGGAAATTGTTGTATTGCATAGAAGCCAAGGAGGCTGGGCAAAAGAGCTAAATTTGATCAGTTGGAATGGAGATAATCCAAAGTTTGACGTGAGGTGGTGGAACCCTGATAAAACAAGGGTTGGTAAGGGGTTCACTTTTACCAAAGAAGAACTGAAAATACTGTATGACACTTTACCAGAAGCACTTCATATATAATAGGCAAATATTTTCTACCGCAGACCATTATTGTTATACTGAAAAAAATGAACAAAAATGGAGTTGATGGGTGAAGATGAAAAAAAGATGGTGGTTCAGCTTGATTTTATTGTCATTTCTACTTGTTTTAAGTGCGTGTGGCAATAAAGCAGAAGTTGGCATGAATGAAATGACTCTAAAAGAGTTAAAGGAAAAATTAGATAATGAAGAATCATTTCTTTTAGTAACATTCTCAGCAAGTAAGGAAGATGTGGAAAAATCGGAACTAGTAGAGGCATTTGATAAGTCATTGAACAAAGAAGAACAGACGGCTTTTTATGTGAATTTCGATGGGGAAAGTCAAGACACCCTTGATCAATTAGGTGAAAAATATACCCCTTCTGACTATAAAGGGGATGTATGGGAGCCAAAAGATGATGGATTGGTTCTAATTGAAGATGGTGGTGTAATGAAAAATCCAAGAGAAACACTGTTATCTCAATCATTAATTGAAGGCACAGCAAATGGAGATGACGGCTATGAAACTAGCTTTATGAAATACATGGATGATATAGATGCAGGGATTGCTAGTGCATTGGATTTTGCGGAGCAAAATAATATTGAATTAAGTTATTGATATTTAATATATGCAAAACTAATATCAGATATTTACTCTAAGGAATTGTTTTATTCCTTAATACGATTGAGCTATTTTATCAAAAAACTAGTTTATATTTGACATTAACGTTGCGTAATACTGTAGCTTAATAACCAAACGATAATTTATAAGAGAGTTGATAAGATGAATGCTTATGAAGTTATGGATACATTAAGTCAGTATGGTGAATTGCTTGAAATTCAGGATTTAGAAAAACGCAAAGATTATTTCCGTTATGAAATGATGGAACCATTCAAACAAATGTGGAATTTAATTAACGTTCCCATAAAAGCGAAACAACAAAATGGATATGACGTTATCATGGCATCAAAAATGCTTGGTTTTGCTGATGTTTCAGATGATGAAAATATTAGAGAAGGATTATCTATTCTAAGAGAAAATAACTCCTATGCGGTTGCCGAAAACGCTCTTAAAAATTGCATTGCTAAAGCGAATAATGCGGGATTGAAGATAAATGCGGATGAAATCAAATTTGGATTATATATTTCAGACCCTGAAAAACTAAAGCTACAGAAAGGATATACAGGGTTTGGTGGAATACCGGGCTTTATAACTGTAAATATATATCCAAACGATTATAATTTACCCAAAATACCGGCAGTTATAGCCCATGAATTTAACCATAATATACGTTTTTCTTATTTTGATTGGGATCATGGGAATGTAACAGTAGGAGATTATCTCGTTATAGAGGGTTTAGCTGAATCATTTGCAAAAGAATTATACGGAACGGAGCAAATAGGTCCTTGGGTTACCAACATGGATAAGGAGGAGTTGAAGTATTCAATCGATGTTATCGGCGAATCCCTTGATATAAAAGGATTTGCAGTTGGCTACAAGACCGTTCAATCCTTTATGGAGAAGGATAATAAGACGATATACGAAGCGACTTTGGCCTCAACTGATGAAATAATTAATGGCTCCGAATTATTCTCCTAGTTCAACAAACGGGTACAAACCTAATAAAGAATATTGCACGTATCTCATGTAAGGATTATTTTATTAATCAACGTTTAAAAAAAGGAGGGGAAATAATGAATAAAAAGAAACTAAGGTATGCCATATTGAAAGAAATTGACAACGGTAATAAAGCACTTACTGAAGAGAATTTTGCGGTTACCGCAGATCAATTTGATGAAGCTATTAGGTTTCTTAACAGAGAAAATTATTTAGGAGGGGTTTTCTATGCGGACGATAGACCATGGTTAATTGAGGGGACAGCTTATTTAACAGAAGATGGCGAGAGTTACTTAGAAGAAAACAGTTCATTAGCTAAGACATATAAAGGTTTAAAAGAAATAAGGGATTGGTTAAAACTATAGTGACCTATAGTAAGCTGTTAATTCTTTGTGCTGCAATCTTTGCGCGTTAACGGTACAAGGAGATACCGTGGTACCAAAAGTCTTACATTCTTAATTATAAGTTCAACAAAAAGAATCCATTTTCCATGGGTTCTTTTTTTAATTCCTAAAGGTGGTGAAAACAATATATGAACGATGAGGCAATGAAAAAGTTATATGAGGATTTATCGGACATACTCGATATTTCCAGTGGCTGGCTGTATGATGATCTTCTCCGAAATATCGGTTGGGGCATTATACAGCTTTTAGTATGGATTAATGATTGGATTGAAGGCGTTGCTACGAAAGTAATTACCTTAGGTGGCTTGTATGACAGTGAAGACATGGGTGGTTTCATAGATGTCTTGCAGCCCCTTGCAATCGGGCTATTTGTTGTTTCTGTAACAGTCCTTGGTTTTATGTTCATGCTGAATAAAGTTGAAAAACGGAATGAAATCATTATGAATGTGTTAATTGCAGTTAGTGTCATTGTCATTCTTCCCAGTTTAATGGGAATGATGGAGGATTTGCTGCATAAAGGGCTAGATACGGTGGAGGCAGATGGGAATATTTCTGATAATGTCTTAAAAAGAAATATCTCTGATTTAAAATACTATCTGGATAGTGATTTCAACTATGCTGATGGGACAAATAAAGACACTGTAATGGGTGATGAGAATACATTGCCACATCCTCCTCATCGAACAGAAAAGGATATTGGAACAAGTAATTACTATTATGCAAATAAGCTGAAGAACCCCGATTTGATTGATGTAACCGAAAAGCTTGATATCTATGAAGATGAAGGTTGGTTTAGTTGGACAACAGAAGATTGGGTTAAGGAATTGACGAACGATGAAAAGGAGTTTTTAAAACATACACTTATTCAAAATGGAGATGGTACTTCACGAGTTGAAAAACTAAGTGAAAACTCGGTTCCAGCGACGAACTTAGGGCAGCAAAGTTATTACCGTTATCACGTCAATTGGGCTATTGCCATTACGATATTGGCCGTAACAGGATTTGCCTTAACTGTAACAACATTAAAAATTGGCCGTGCCATGTTTGATTTAGCTTTTCATCAAATTTACGCTATGTTCACCGCATCAACGGATATAACAGGTGGTCAGCGTTTGAAGAAAGTGTTAACAGAAATCGTTAGTACGTTTGCTGTTATCTTTGTGATGATTGTACTTCTGAAATTGTTCATTATCTATGCACAGTGGGCGAACGATTTGGAGCAAGAGATTGGCATTGTAGGTGTCATTATCTTGCTCATTGCTGGTGCATGGGCGCTTATTGATGCTCCAGACATTGTACAGCGAACAATGGGAATAGATGCAGGACTCCGTTCAGGATGGCAGGCGATGATGGGCGCATATGCTGGTACGAAAATGGCTGGTGCTGGTGCATCCATGGTAGGAAAAGGTGCTGGGAAAGTTGTTAAGACTGGTGGCAAAACAGCAGGAGGTATTGGTGCAGGTGGAGTTGGTGCATACAAAGGGATGAAAGCCGGTATGCGAAACAACAATACGAAGCCTGTTCCTCCGCGCAATCCAGATCAAAAAGCTTCTCAAAATGAGCAACAATTTTCAACGAATGCCATAAACAATCCAAACGTTGAATCAAAAACAAACACTGTTCCAACAAAGCCAAATACAAGTATTCCCGGCCGCAGTGGTTCGCTGGCAAGTAGTATCCCTGTCAATACAAGTAATGTGTCAGGAAGTGATAGTGACGGGTCCAGTAATGTAGGTGGAGGAGCAACTTCATCTAGTCAGCATAAGCCGCTTGTCAATGCTGGTGGACAAGGATATACTCATCCGCAACGCAAACATACGTTACTTGGCGGAAATCGTACTGTACAACGTGCAAATCATTTTCTTTCACGAGCACATAATACAGGTTATGACATTGGACAAAAATTGAGCCAATTTAAAGGAAACGTACAACAGGCGAAGCAAATCAAAATAGAAAAAAGGGGATTAAAATCAAATGAAATACGAGATACCGAAAGAGATTAAGTCCAAGCCAAAAATAGTAGGATTAGAAATGAGGGAGCTGGTCATTATTTTGATTAGCTCTCTTTTATTATTAACGGTCTTACGGGAATTGGTGCATAGCCTATTTGTTCTATTTTATTTCGGTATAGCCATCATAGGCATGATTTATTTGTTTCTGCCGAGCGGTAACAATCCCGAGAAGCGAAATTATGAATCTATCCTATTAATGTTTCGCCATAAAAAGGGAGTGTACCATGCAATGGATAGAAATGAAGTAGAAAATGAACAGTTTCTAAAAGACAAGGAGGGTGAGTAAACAGAATGCAACCCTTAAAGTTAATTAAATCAAATCCGGAAAAGCTGGATGAGGACACATGTGAAGAAGAGACGGAAATGGTTACAAAGACAAATAAAAAACCTAACAAAATGGTTCAGCTACTGCAAAAGCTCAAACATCAGAAGAAAGTGAAAAAAGAATTTCAAGAAGATATGAAAGAACAAGGCAAAAAGCCCAAGTTGTTAAAACAAACATCCGATATTCTTCCTTTTGTACAAATACACGATGATTACATTCTGCTGAAAGAAGGGGTCATGGACATTTTTCAAGTGGAAACAAAAAACATTCATGCTTTAAATGATGCGGACTTAAATTATTTGCTGTTAAATCGAGCGCAATTCCTCAGAAGTTATTTTCGTTCTTTCAAGGAAGTCATATTAAACTTTCCGACAAATACGGAAGTACAGCGAGCATATTGGGTGAAAAAACAGCAACAGGCAAAGAATGTTTCACGTTTAAAGTATATTGAGCAAAAGTTATTCGAATTTGAGTATTTAGAAAGAGAACGGTATAATCGGGAGTTTTTCATGTTTATCTATGCAGATGATAAAGAAGAACTGGAAGATCGAAAAAATGATTGTAGGCAAGGGATGCAAAGTTCATTTCCATTGCGGGAGTTACCTAAGAACAAAAAAGAGCAGATATTGTTTCTATTAAATAATCAAAATACGCAACTTTAAAGAGAGGATGGTAGGTGTGAAACAACATACAAATACTTTTATTGAGGAAGAAAAGTATTCTAAGAAACCAAAACTGGATAAAGCATTTTTAACGAAAATACAACCCCAAGGCGGTATCAGTTTTAAAGATAAGTACATTCAAAAAGGAGACGGTTATGAAGGGTGCGTCCATGTGTGGGATTATCCTTCCAACGTCAATTTGCTTTGGTTGGATAAAGTGATGGCTATGTATGATGTTACCGTTGTGGCTGATGTGACCACGATGGATCAGGATGAAACGATTAGTTCTATCAATAAGAGTATGGTGGAACATGATGTCCGTTTTCGTAGCGCGAAACAAGAATCTGACCGGATGGATGCCCAGCGAAGTTATAAAGAAATGGAAGATTTATATCAGCAAATTTCTGAAATGGGGGAAGTCATTAAACTGCTTCATATTCGCTTATTTGTTGCTTCACCGACAATCTGGGAATTGGAGAGAAAGGTGGAGCAAACCATATCTAAACTCAATTCCATCGGATTTAAAGGGCAAATATTTTTGAACGAAACCTACTATGAATGGCAATCATTGTTCCTGCCTTATGAGCAACAAATTAGATTTCCGAATAAAAGAGAGGGAAAAGGGATGCCAGCAATTACGCTTGCCTCTGGATTACCGTACCACTTCTCAGAGTTAAATGATCGAACAGGCAGTTTTCTAGGTACATCATTTACCGGTGGAAATGTTCTATTCGATTTGTTTCATAAAGATAAACTAAGACGCTTTTACAATGCAGTTGTTGTTGGAAAAATGGGTGCTGGTAAATCGACTACGTTAAAAAAGTTACTTATGGATAATGAAGCAAGGGGAAATTTCATTCGAGGATTTGATGTGACAGGAGAATTTAAAACCTTAGTCGATGCACTGGGAGGGCAATCCATTAGTTTGGATGGCAGTGATGGGATTATTAATCCATTACAGATCTATCGGGCAGATGATAAAAGTAATTACAAGGAAGAACAGGCAAGCTTTGAACAATATGAAAAGCAGTGCTTTATGCAACATATATCAAAGGTTGCTATCTTTTATGAATTTCTTGCTGGCAGTCCTTCTACAGAGGAAATTGAAGAATTTAAAAAGATCTTACGCATGTTTTATGAATCGCTGGGCTTTATGGAAAAAACTAAAGCAACAGGTGTGACGACATTGGGAAACAAAGAATATCCAATCTTTAGCGACTTGCTAGAATATATTCGAGAACAGCTATATGACAACCCAGAGAAACGAACGATACGTCCTGAATTATCTATTTCACGGGTGGATAGGTTGGAGAAAATTGAATTAGTCGTTGATAACTTAGTGAACAGCTACGCTTCATTGTTTAACGGTCATACAACGATTCAGGATATCACCGATGAACAAGTGATTTTCTTTTCTATCCGTAACCTGACGAAATTGGAAAAGAATGTGTTTCAAGCACAAATGTATAATACATTAAATTTAATCTGGGATAACTTGATCCAAGTGGGAGCAAGACAAATGAAACAGATGTATCAGAGTGAAACGTTTGACCCTGATGATGCCGTCCGATTTTTAATTATGATTGATGAAGCACATCGTTTAGTTAATGCTGAAAATATGTTAGCTGTCTCATTCTTAACAGATTTTGCAAGAGAAGCCCGTAAATATTTTGGTGGGATGATTTTAGCAAGTCAATCCATTAGAGACTTTGTTCCAGATAATAAAGACACTGCAACTGTCACAAAAATACGTACGTTATTTGAACTAACTCAATATAAGTTTGTGATGCAGCAGGACTCAAACACATTGGATTCTTTACGAACAATTTTTGAAGGGCAACTAACGGAAAGCGAATTGGAACACGTCCCTCAACTCCAGCAGGGAGATTGTTTATTAAGTATTTCAGGTGTAGGAAACATCATGTTATCCATTGAGGCAAGTGAAGAAGAATTAAAACTGTTCACTGGAGGGTTGTAAACGATGCGAGAAGATAATCATGAAAAACGAATGTTTTATAAGTTTATCTTTCTATTAGTCGTGACAGGTTTAATTGTGATTGTTTGGATATGGAAATGGACTGCCGATGATCCAAAAGAGCAAGATCCGAAAGAAATGTTTGAAACGTCCAGCCAACAAGAAAACATGCAAGAGCCGGTTAATATAGATGAGGAAAAAATAAATGCTGTATTAAAAGATGAAGGAGAATCCAAGAAGCCGGACGCAGCAGATGAAAATAAGCAAAGTGAACAAACAGAAAGTAATCAGGAAGAGGACGATTTAGAACAAAAATATATCATCCAATATAGTGAACGGGAAGTGGAACAAGCGAAAGAGCAGGCAGAAAAGGTGCTTGCTCTTTATTTGTTGCAAGTAACGGATTGGGATAAATGGGAGGGTGCAGTTACAGCAAATTATCTTGAAAATGTTCAAAAGGAAATGACAAACTTTAAAGACGAAAAAGCAAAAAGAGAACTGGATACAATTGATCTATTTGTCTCTCAACCTTTGAAAGATGGAGAAATAATGTATGGCGCATATGCGACATGGCATGTAACTGTGAAAGGAAAATCAACATCTAAACCAATGCAGTTATACTATATTACATTACAAAAGGCAGGTGATAAGTGGATTGTTAGCAACATGGTGACACCGAATAATCAAAACATGGAAGGAGAAGGGAAGAAGAATTAGTGAAGCATTTAAAACAATTTGCAAAACATCTGATAAGGAAAAAGCTACTCGTAGGAACGGGTAGTTTTTTAATTGCGAACATTATTCCTGTCCTAATCTTTCTTGTTCTTTGTACATTGTTGATGGCGGTTATTGGTGCATTAAGTGGTAGTGTTGATCATCAGCATAATGGTGAAGGCGATGATGGTGGAGGTAGTTATATTTGCTCTCCAACAGGTGATATGAATCAAAAGGAATGGGACAATTATTTTAAGCATCAAGATCGTTCTGGCGTTTTTAAGGGATATGGTGATGACATTATCGAACTATCTGAAGAAAAGGGAATTGATCCAATTCTTTTTGGTGCTATCGCTTTACATGAAACAGGTTACGGAACTTCCAGTGGAGTAGTCGATAAAAATAATCCTGGAGGGTTAATGGATCCTGCAACAGATTGGCAAACGCTACAACGTTTTCCAACATTAAAAGATGGTTTAGAAGCCATGGCAGATACTTTATATAATCGTATTATTGTAGATGGATTAGTAACAATTGAACAACTGGGGGAAGTGTATGCTCCGATTGGCGCAGAAAATGATCCAAACAATTTAAACAAACATTGGATGCCAACGATGAAAAAGTTAACTGCAAACATGGGTGGATTAACCATGAATTGTGAAGCAGAAGATCATGTTGATATGGATTTAATCGGTGGTAAGTCTTGGGTTTCACCATATACCAAAACCATTACTTCCGGCTTTGGTTATCGTTCAGGATGTGGAAATTGCACCACATTTCATGCCGGATTAGACATTGCAAGTGCCGGGATAAGGAATACGCCGATTGTGTCCTTTTCGGATGGAAAAGTGACCATAAGCGAATCGAACGGAACAACATTTGACTCCACTTTAGAAAATATGGGAAAAGGTTATGGCTGGTATATAGAAGTTGATCATGGTAACGGAATTAAAACCCGTTATGCTCATATGGGCAAGAAAGGAATACCTGTCGGAAGTGAAGTGAAGGCAGGTGATGTGATTGGTCATGTTGGTTCAACCGGGGCATCAACTGCGCCTCATCTTCATTTTGAGATTTTAATGGAGGGGGAGAAGGTTGACCCTATGCCACACGTCAAATCATTTTTAACAGGCGAAAAATGATAAGGGAAGGAGGATTTAGCCGCGTGAAAAGTAAATTCAATCGTGGAAGGGAAAATAAAGTCTATATTGGCATTATCGTTACACTAGGCGTTTTGCTTGGTGTTTTTTTAACGTCTAAATCATGGATGTATGATGATAGTGCCATCGCACAAACGCCATATAATAAATCCGTCAATGGCTTAAATCAAACAACATTAGTTTTAAGGAGTTGGGAGTATAATCCGAAGAATCAACTCATGGAGGTAACGATTGAAACGGTTCATACGGGTACCGATGCAGCGGAACCGACATTTACGTTTGAAGCAAAGGGAGAGGAATCAAAAGAAACCTACCCAGCAAAAAAAGTGTATGAATCCGACAATGTGATGGTCATTCACATTGAACATGTTCCAACTGAATACCGTGTTATCGGTTTGTTTGTGACAGAACACCGGGATGACAAAATACTGAAACAAGAGTATAAACGACAACTGGAAAATGATAGTGATGTTGCTACAGAGGAGACAGATAAAATTAAAAAGTCCGATTTGCCGAAGCCGGAAGATGTGATTATTGTGGGGGATTATCGTGAAATTGAAGTAAATAAGAACCTTGTTGCAAAATCGGATAAGGCATATCAAAAAGAAGCAATAGTCACAGACATGGAACGAATTAAACAAGAAATATCTACAATTATAGATGAAAATATTCCTTTCCAAGAGGAATTAATTGCGACTTTAACAAAGGAGAAAACATCATTAAAAAATGAAATGGAATTTGAAACGAAGGAAGAACAAACTGAAACAGAAAAGGAAATTGACAAAAAGAAGAATGCCATTTCCAGCGCAGAGGAAGAAATTGAAGCATACAAATCAAAGGTAAAAGAGCTCAAGGAAAAGTACGATAATCGGGAAGAAAAACTCGATGCACTGCTTCATCCTGAACGTCAATTAGCAGAAGAAAACCATGAACCAAAAGAAAAGAAACAGCAGCAAAAATCGAAAAAGAAACATGAAAAGCACCAGAAGCAGGATGCGAAAAAGCAGGACAATAAGGAAAAGGATCAATCTAAAAAGAAACAACAAAAGAAGGAAAATAAAGATGTGCCTTCAGGAAAAGAGGGGAAGTAAGCATCAAAAGGTCTATATAAAACCTATATATTCAGCAAGAAACACCTATATAAAAGGTATATTTACTATTGAAAAAATGGGCTTACTGGAAAACTAGGCGCTGCCTAGTCACCCACGCTATGTGGGTACACTTTCCCCTTATCCTGTTCAACAATCCCTGTTCTTGTGAACGGGGATTTTCCTATTTTTTAAGCGACGCGTGGAAGGAGTGGATTTGAATGGAAATAAAGATTCGGGATGTAGATGTTCGAGCAGTAAAAGTATTAGATGAAGAAGCCAAAAAACAAAAGGTATCAAGGAATGTATTACTGAAACGAATGGTAGAGGATGCAGTAAAATTTGATGGGATTAAGTCAGCAGAAAAAGAATTAGATGTTACCGTGAACCGAGTTGCTGACGGATTGGAAATGACGTTCAAACGATTAAATCATATAGAAAAACGAACGCTCCATCTGTATTTGATTTTATGTGATGCACTTGGATTAAATCCTGAAGAAGCCGATCACATTTTAGATAAAACTTTTGCAATGGGCGACAAGGAGGAGAATTAAAATGAGCATGACAGAAGAGAAAAAACAGGGTTCCTATTTTTTGTTAAGCACTGAAACGAAAGAAAAAATTAAAGTGGCAGCGAATGAAAATCATACATCTCAAGCGAATGCCATTGCCTTAATGGTGGATGCTTATTTTGAAAATAGAGAAGAAGAATATGTTCTATTCAAACAAACGATTTCAGACTTACTGGATGAAAAATTAGGTTTCGTAAAAGAGAAAATGAATCGCATTCAAGTAGCAAGTAATGTTATTGATCGTGACACGAAAATCATTCTTGAGTTCATGAACCATTACTACCTGGTGAATAAATTCAAAAATTTAATTACAACAGAAGAATATAAAACAAAAGGAATGGAACAAGCAGAAGAATTAGTTCAAAAAAGGATTCATAAACAGCGACAAAAGAAATTAGACTATGAACGAAAAAAGGAATTAAAGCAACAAGCACAATCAGAAAGTCAGGAATAAACCATGAGTCCGGCAGTTGTATTGCGAAGTAAATTTGTTACACCTAGATCGAGTACATTTAACGATTACATTAATTATATGGATCGTGAGGATGCGAAACAACATGTGAAAATGGATACCTCATCTGATAAAGAAAATGATTTTGATGTGTTCTATCACTTCATGGATTATATGGATGATGACGAAAAACAAGGTGAGTTATTTACCTCCAGTAAAGACAGATTGAATGACAAAGAAAAGCAAACAGTCAAAGAACAATTTCAACTAGCACAACAAAATGAATCACCAATGTGGCAAGATGTGATCTCTTTTGATAATGAATGGTTGGCAAAGCAAAAAATATACAATGCAACGACTCATACCGTTGATGAAACAAAGATGAGAAGTGTTGTACGTGAAACGATGCAAGCTATGTTACAAGCGGAAGGAATGCAACAATCAGCAGTATGGACGGCAACCTTGCATTACCATACTGATAACGGCAGTGAGGGTGGTCGCTTTACTCTGTTTCACTACTTCCATGTCATTACTCCATGTATAGGATGGGAAGGACAAGTTGACGAAAAAACCAATCACACTAATTAAGCATAACGTTAGTAACATAAAGACTGTTAGGCAGAGTAAGTAAGGTAGGCTGACATGAAATATGCTATCGTACACGATGACCGTTAATACCAAACCAGGTAAAAATAAAATAGTATTTAACAAGATTTTCGCGAATGCCATGTTGATGAGACGGATTGGAGCAACGATCATGACCCAGACATTGCTACCTTCGAATGAAAGGCTACAAGAGGTAGTAGTTGTCAGAACGAGCAATAGGAACGTTACCATGGTAAATAAATCTTGAGCCGTGATTGTTAAACCGATTATATCATAAGAAAAAGAATGCACATGGGGAATAATTCCCATTAAGAGACATATATTCCCTGCCACCATTATAACCGGGGTCAAAATCGTATTACTGACATAAGTAAGGGAAGAAAAGTATAACCTGAATTCCTTCGACAATAACGCAAGGATGGGTTTTTGCACCGTCCACCTTGTATTGGTATGTCTTTGTTTTCGCTGTTTGTTTTTTTGACTAACAAGAAAATCATGAAAGTAAACAAATGCAAAGATGGTGATCCAACTGGTAACTATCACAAGTACGATTAACCAGATAAGATTCCATAAAAAAGGAATAGCAGTTAGAGAATATTGCAAAATAGAAGCGTCGATAAACCAGTCTTTATAATCGATAGACCTTGCGTTCACGATCGTATAAAGAAGTGGTGCCACAAAAAGTCCTAGAGTGAGGATAGACTCTATGACACGATGACGACATCTGATAAGTGTAAGCAAGCTGCGCACAAGCAATGAAAGTAAAAAGGTTACATTGGTCGCCAGCAGTGGGATAATCACACTCAACAATAACACCAAAAGCAGTACCAAGACATAATGGTTGATAAAAGAAATCGTTATAAGGTATCCAAATAGCAGTACTACAAAGGTGAGAAAAATAGAAATCAAATACTTGCTACCAAGCGGGAGAAGCTTAGCTTGCCAGCTTTTTATCGGCAAGCTAAAAATAAAGTCACTGTCTTTACTCTCGATAACCTCATCAAATCCACTAAGCGTATGCCATATGCCAAACACCCAAAACAAGATCGAGGCTAATAAAACAAAAAAAGTTTCGATGTTATGACTGGTCTGTAGATCGATGGCGATAAATAGCACATATCCTAAAAACATGAAGAGAGCGGCTGTGTAACCTGAAATGGTGTACATGGCATATTTTCGTACCTCCTTGTTGGAGCTATTCAAGTTAGCCAGTCTCAGTTGATTTTTTAGGCGAAATAAACCTAATAACTTAAGACGTTTCATGCGACGTTACCTCCCTAAAGCGTTCATATAGTGATGCGTGTTCGGTGATATTTTGCATCGTATCGTTTACAACGACTTCTCCCTGATTTAAAATCATCAATTTATTACATACTTTTTCAGCAACTTCAAGCACATGGGTCGAATATAAGATGATGGCCCCCTTTTTGGCTCTGTTTTTCATTTCATGGATCAAAAAGTGGGTGGCATTTGGATCTAAACCAACAAATGGTTCATCCAAAATAATTAGTCTGGGGTTATGCATGAATAATGAAATAAGCACTAGTCTTTGCTTCATTCCATGTGAATAACTAGATACCAGTTCATGCACAGCACTTTCAAATTCTAGTTCTTTAAGTAAATAGGCTAAGCTCTTATTTAGCTCCTCTTCCTCTAGTTTGTAGAGAGAAGCAATCAGCTCAATATAGGCTTTCCCTGTCATATGTGGATAGACAGTGGGAGTATCTGGAGAATAGCCAATCATCGCCTTAAATCGTTCGGGGTTCTCGTTTAATTTGGTATCAAACAGCGTGATGTCCCCTTGATCAAATGAGTGGATGCCGACAATCGATTTAATCGTGGTCGTTTTTCCCGCGCCATTCGCCCCGATAAAAGCACAGATATCGCCTTGCTGCAATGTTAGGGATACGTTTTTGACTCCTTTATGAGATCCTTTATAGGTTTTACTTACGTTTTTAATGGATAACATGCTCGATTCCTCCTATACCCGTTGGATAAAAAGCTTGGCTATATACATATTGGTAATCAAATAGACGATGGGTGCGATTAGTAACAGAAAATTAGCATTGCCTGTTTGCAGAAGTAGGTCTTCTGCTAAGGTCAGAACTCCACTCGGCAAGAACAACGAAAGGGTGTCATTAAGATTTCCTAGTAAGAGCAAAACCATCGATAGTAAAATGGTGGCAACACCGATAAATAACGAACTTTTTATCATCGTGCTAAACAACACGGCTAAACTTACGATGAAAAAAATCCATACACTATAACAGATCAGGTAGCCTAAAAAATCAACGATCGCGTAAGAACCAAATAGATATACCGTGTAAAAATAGGAAATAAATGAACCTATTGCCATACATACCATGCTGATCAACCAATTTCCCAGCAGTTTGGAACTGATATACTGTAAACTGGATACAGGTCTTGTGAAAATAAAGCCTTGCACACCACTATTTTTTTCGTTGGCGATCATTCCCATAAAACTGATAATAAGTACGATTAATCCGATTTGATTAAATTGACCGGAAAAAGTAGCGAGTAACACTTCATTGGCTTTGGGATCAGAGGCATTTGGATCGATCATGATCCCTTCCACACCTCCGACATTTTCCAGGATGACGTCCATGTATTTATCAATTAATGGCTGTGTGACGCCAAGAATGGTGAAAAATAAGGTTAACCAAATCAATTTGATATTTCTAATGGCTTCCAGCACCTCCACTTTTAATAAAATAGATATATTCCTCATGCTTCGGACACCAACTCTAAAAATATTTTTTCTACATTCTTCTTGTCATATGCTAGAGCATGAATTTCGACGTTATGTTGATCCAATGTTTCAACAAGATGTTGGAAAAGGATAGGTTCGTTACTCGTGATCAAATATTGCCCAGGTTTGATCTCTTGTACGGTGTACCATTCATTTAATGGTGCAGGTGGTATCGCAGAGGTCTCTAAATATACTTGTTTCTTGTTGATCGTTTCCGCTTGATTGGTGATGTTTCCAATAATCTTCCCGCTTTTGATAATAAGATAGCGATCACAGAACTCGCTGGCATCATCTAAGATATGGGTGGATAGTAGAATCGTCGTATAGGCTTTTAATTTTTTGATTAAATGCTTGATTTCATTTCTACCAACTGGATCCAACGCAGATACAGGTTCATCTAAGATTAACAGTTTGGGCTGATGTAAAATGGCCTGTGCTATCCCCAGCCTCTGTTTCATTCCTCCTGATAGTTCTTCCACCTTATGACTGTTTTTATCTTTAAGCCCTACGTCTGTCAAAATGTCATCTATATGAGCATCAAGATATCTTTTTCGTAAACCAGATAAACTGCCAAAAAATCGTAAAGTTTCTTCGCAAGTCATCCACTGTTTAAAATCGGTATGCTGTGACAAATAGCCGATATCGTTCTTACGTGTTAAAATATCTTTGCCATGAAAGGTAATATCACCACCTTCATAAGTGATAATCCCCGTCATACATTTAATCAGTGTCGTTTTTCCTGCGCCGTTTGGCCCCAATAAGCCTATGCACTCTCCTTCCATGATATCAAACGTAATATCTTTCAATATCTGTCTCCCTCGAAAAGACTTGTTCACTTTATCAATAGCGATCATTTTTTAACATCCCCCTGCCAATAACAAGATAAATAATAGGTCCAATGGTGTTTAATAATACAATGATAATCAACCAAATGATGGGATGATGAATGAGCTTTCTACGACGATACAAATCAACTAGTGCAACAACTAAAAGTAAAAAATGCAGCACGAGAATCGGAATTACTAAAGGTAAAATCGCCGCCCAATCTACGTTAAATAACGCGCGAATATCCGTATTCAAATCGTTTCCTCCTCTTTAATTATCATTATTGATAATGATAATATTACTGTACTTTTTCTTAAAAATCAAGTAAAATAAGTGATAAAGAAAGGCTGGTGAACAATTTGGAATTCAAACTATTTAAAAATCAGATACGTTTTAAAATAGCTTTAGCGTTAATTGATAAAGAAGAAGGATTATCGATCTTGCAGCTAAATCAATTATTGGAAGATGTACCACAGGCGACATTATATCGGCATATGAACGCCATGTTTGAAGATGGCTTGGTGAAGATTGTAAATACGAAGAAAACACGCTCCGGAGAAGAAAAATTTTACGCCATCAATGCGGAAACCTATAAGATTAACGAGGAAGAATGGAACCAGGCCAGTTATGATGAAAAGGTGAATTTTGTCACTTTTTATTTTATGTATGTTCTTCAAGCCTATCAGAGCTATCATAAGACCATGGATGGAAAAAAAGATGAGACAACCTTTTCCCTTGCAAAACTTCACTTGGATGAAGACAAATTTGAAGATTTCCAGTCAGAACTGAATGCTTTATTTAATAAATATTATGAGGAATCAGAAAAGGATAGCAACAAAGAAAGAACGGTCTCGCTGGTTATTATTCCATGAGGGTTCAGGGATTAAGCCAGGGGCAGGGGGAGATCTAATGATTATTATGATAGAAATTCTGCAAGTAGTTGCTATGGCATTGTTGGTTTTCAGCTCATTTATGTATTTAACAAAAAGAAGAAACAAAGGAAATGGTCCACTTTTGAATCCATCATGTCTGTCATAGTGCAGACGGCTATTCTTATGCTCGCAGTCAGTTCGTTGGTTTTGGCTTTTTATGGATTAGTAACATTAAAACTTTAGTATGAATGATTATCCCATGAGGAAAGAGGATCGAAACAGAATGAAATCAGTTATTTTTGATATGGATGGTACGTTGTTTCAAACCAATAAAATATTAGAGGTGGCGCTCGAGGATACGTTCAATCACTTAGCTTCTGTAGGTCAGTGGGAAGATGCTATACCTCTCGACAAATTCCGTGAAATAATGGGAGTGCCCTTGCCGGAAGTATGGGCAACACTGCTGCCTAATCACTCCATCGAGGGAAGAGAACAAATCAATGATTATTTTCAAAAGAGCTTAGTGGAAAATATAAATAGTGGAAAAGGTGCATTATATCCCAATGTAGAGCAGGTATTTGCGCATTTAGTAAATAGCGGTTTTTCCATATTTATTGCTAGTAATGGAGTGCCTGCATATTTAAACGCCATTGTTGATTATTATCAGTTAGACAATTGGGTTTCAGAGACATTTAGTATAGAACAAATAGAATCGTACAGTAAATCAGACCTCGTTCAGCACATTTTACATACATATGAAATAAAAGAAGCGGTAGTAGTTGGCGATCGGATATCAGACATTAAAGCGGCAAAAGATAATCGATTAACGGCAGTAGGTTGTCATTTCGATTTTGCAAAAGAGGAGGAACTTTCACAAGCTGATTATGTCATTTACGACTTAATGGAACTGCACCATTTATTATCTCGTATATGCATGTAATCACTGTCTCTATGTTCTTGTTATGTTTCATAAAAATCTTGCAAATTGGAGGAGCGGTAACCATGATTCTAATCAGTGCCTGTTTAGTAGGTAAAAATGTCAGATATGATGGAGGTAATAAATTAAATGACAAACTAAAAAAGTTAGTCGATGACGGTTATGCAAAAAGCATCTGCCCCGAAATATTAGGGGGTCTTACTACACCTAGAGAACCAGCTGAAATAGTTAATGGAGATGGTTTTGATGTATGGAATCACCAAGCGAAGGTAGTAACTATTTCCGGTGAAGATGTAACCGAGCAATACAAAGTGGGAGCATTAGAGACCCTGAACATTTGCAAACGTTTAGGGTGTGACACATTAATATTAAAAGCTGACAGTCCTTCATGTGGATCTCAAAAAATATATTCTGGTGATTTTAATGGAACAAAAAAAGAAGGCTCAGGCGTATTAACAGCTTTACTTACATTACATAATATAAAGGTGGAAGATGAGACTAACTATTCATTATTGCTTGATGAACGCAGGGCAGCGGATCATTCTGAACAGAAAACAAGTAACAAGTAACCATATTCAAAAAAAGGGAGATAAATATGACCACTATAACCATCAAAGAACTCCAATCACAAGATGAAGTAATGGCAGCATTTCCAATTATAAAACAATTGCGTACGCATCTTAATGAAGAAACTTATCTCGAATTAGTAGTAGAAGCAAAAGAGAAAGATAGATATCATATGTTTGCTTTAATGGATGAAGGCGAAATAGTAGCAGTTACTGGTTTCAAGCCGATGATCACACTCTATTATGGCCGATTTGTCTGGGTATGTGATTTGGTAACAGATACGAATAAGCGCTCCAAAGGTTACGGCGAGAAACTACTTAGCTATGTTCATGAATGGACCAAAGCAAATCATTATGAGCGTGTTGCTTTATCTTCTGGACTGCAGCGGACGGATGCACATCGTTTTTATGAAGATAAAATGGATTATGACAAAGTAAGTTATGTATTTAAGGCGAATTTGGAAGATACTTGACCTCAGAACCATATGGTAAGGTAACAACTTAATGAAAAACACCTGTAACACTATGATAGTGGTAATACGGTATTGCAGGATGTTATAGATTTGGAAGACGAGTAGAAAATAATAGTAGCTTCATCGAATGGAAATCGACCCAGCGAGAATGGAACTGCTGTATGGTTTTTTTGATACGTATTTGCAACTAAACGAAGAGGAGGAAAAACAAGTGCTGAAGGAAATCGAGAACTTAGAAAACTTATCGGAAGAGGAGAAAGAAGTGGTCCGTCATCTTCCTAATTCCTATTATGAAATGGGGATGAGAGAAGGAGAGCAGAAAGGCATGGAAGAAGGAAAGCAAGAAGGTATAAGAGAAGGCACGAGAGGAAGTAAGCAAGAAATAGCTTTGCGGATGATAACCAAAGGAATGTCCGTCAGTGAAATAGCCGAGATCACAAAACTGAGTGAGGAAGAAATCAAAAAGCTTGTGGACCAGTAACCAAGCAAAGTATGTGAATGGTTCTTAAATGATAACAAATAAGACCATATATAGGTAGTGGAAAGTGATACAAAAAGGAGAAGAGATAGATGTCGGAGGGACTCGAGCAATTGACATAAGAGGAAAAAGAAATGATCCGTCATCTTCCTAATTCCTATTATGAATGGGGAGTGAGAGAAGGTAGGCGGCAAGTTATGAAGCAGAAAATAGTCTTGAAACTGCTAGCTAAAGAAATGTACCTTAATGAAATAGCTGAGATCACAGAACTAAGCAAGGATGAAATAGAAAAGCTAGCGAGTCAGTAATCTAATCGAGAGTATGTAATCAAATGTGAGTCTGCTTACAGGAAAGCGGCTCACTTTTTATCGAAAATAGGCGAGAAAACCTCCATCTTCAAGGAATGTGAAGGGCGTTAGCTCAATGAGTAAGTGGGGGATGAATCGCCTTCGGATAGGGTGTGGCTTATGCCACGTTAACTATCCGACTTATCGAGTGCATATTGAATGAGATATATAATAGCTTGGGTACGAGTTGTAAAACCCTTCTTTTCTTTAAACGCATCAATACGCTTCAACAATTCTTTTGGATAACGCATATTTAATACTTGTGACATTGTGAATCCTCCTTGTGGATTAAAATGATACACGATATAATGGTTGTATATCATAATAATACATAAAAAGGAGATGAAAATCAATGATAGTCAACAAAGCATATCAATTTCGTATCTATCCAAAAAAAAACAAGAAGTTCTAATTGCTAAAACAATCGGATGTTCACGTTTTGTTTTTAATCATTTCTTAGCTAAGTGGAAGGACACATACAAAGAGACTGGCAAAGGCTTAACATACAACGCTTGTTCTGCTCAATTAACACAACTAAAGAAAGAGTTAGTCTGGTTAAAAGAAGTGGATAGTATAGCTGTTCAATCCTCCCTTAAAAACCTTGCCGATTCATACACTCGTTTCTTCAAAAAACAAAACAAAGCACCACGGTTCAAGTCTAAAAGGAATAAGGTTCAATCTTACACAACTAAGCATACAAACGGTAATATTGCCATTGTGGACAACAAAATCAAGCTACCTAAACTCGGATTTGTTCGTTTTGCTAAAAGTCGTGAAGCGAATGGTCGTATTCTCCATGCGACTGTTAGACGTAACCCGAGTGGAAAACATTTTGTATCTATTCTTGTTGAAACCGAAGTACAACCATTAGAAAAGACAGATGCTTCTGTTGGTGTTGATTTAGGACTAAAGGATTTCGCTATTCTTTCCACTGGTGAAGTATTTCCCAATCCAAAATGGTTACGCAAACTAGAAGAAAAATTAGCAAACGCACAGCGTATACTTTCAAGACGCATTAAAGGTTCTTCCAATTGGCATAAACAACGAATGAAGGTTGCACGTATTCATGAAAGGATACAAAATTCCCGTAAGGACTACTTGCACAAAATCTCTACTAAAATCATCAAAAACCACGATGTAATCGGTATGGAGGATTTGCAAGTGTCAAATATGCTCAAGAACGACAAATTAGCAAAAGCAATCAGTGAAATATCTTGGTCACAATTTCGTACCATGTTGGAGTACAAAGCCAAATGGTATGGAAAACAGGTTGTAATCGTTGCTAAAAACTTCCCTTCCAGTCAACTTTGCTCTTGTTGTGGTCATAAAAACAAAGACGTTAAAAATCTCGCACTGCGTGAATGGGATTGCCCTTCTTGTGGAACTTATCACGATAGAGATATTAACGCAAGCACAAATCTTAAAAATGAAGCGATAAGACTTCTAACCGTCGGTGCGACGGGGTTAGCCTAATCAATAATCGGTGGTTACACTGATGTTCTTAGGAATCCCCCACTTCCATTAGGCCGTAAGGTCGAATAAGTGGCGGGTAGTTCAAGATAAGCTAAGAGAAACTTAGAAGGGAGAAAATGATATGAAACAAACACAACAACATCTGCAATTACAGATTTTCCGAACGGGAAAGCCCACTACGGTGCGACAGCCCCCCCTTTAGGGGTGGGATGAGAGTGAGGTCAGATACGGAGTGCCACTAAAAACCATAAGGTTTTGTGGTGCTTCAAGTATCTGAAAATTTCACTCTATATTTATGGTATATCCGTTGTAGTTTGTAAACGAAACTGATACAATGTGTATATGAACGAATACAGAAGAACAAACACAACCGTATCATTAATCAACTATCATTTTGTTTTTTGTCCCCGGTATAGAAGGAAAATATTCCTTCGTACTGATGTAGAGGAACGATTCAAACAATTAGTCCAAGAAATATGTGAAGAATTAAAAATCGTTATTGTCGCTTTAGAATGTGACAAAGACCATACCCACATGTTTCTGAACTCACTACCAACATTTAGCCCTGCTGCTATTATGGCAAAAATCAAAGGAGTGACTTCTAAAAAGTTGAGAGAGGAATTTCCTCATCTTCAACACTTGCCAAGTCTTTGGACACGTTCCTATTTTGTATCTACCGCAGGAAAAGTATCAAGTGAAACGATGAAGCGTTATGTTGAACAACAAAAAACAAGGGGGTGAATGATGTGTCACAGACAATAACGATAAAAGTTAAATTGATACCTACAAAAGAACAAGCTTCTATTTTGTCGGAAATGAGTAAAACGTATATTTCTGTAATCAATACGCTCGTTTCTGAAATGGTTGATGAAAAGAAAAGCACAAAGAAGTCAAGTAAAGATATTTCTGTATCTTTGCCGAGTGCGGTTAAAAATCAAGCAATCAAAGATGCTAAAAGCGTATTTAAAAAAGGGAAGAAGAGTAAGTACAAAGTTATTCCTATACTCAAAAAAACTGTATGTGTTTGGAATAACCAAAACTATTCTTTTGATTCTACGCACATTTCCATGCCGATTATGATGGATGGGAAAGCGAAGAAAATACCTATACGTGCCTTATTCATGGATAAGGATAACCGTAACATGGATTTGCTGAAACACAAACTAGGCACACTTCGTATCACAAAGAAAGCGAATAAATGGATGGCACAAATTTCTGTCACTATACCTACCGTTCAAGGAACAGGTTTAAAAGTCATGGGTGTAGACTTAGGTTTAAAAGTACCTGCTGTTGCTGTAACAGATGATGAAAAGGTACGCTTCTTTGGTAATGGCAGACAAAATAAATACGTGAAACGAAAATTCCGTTCTGAACGCAAAGCATTAGGCAAAAGAAAAAAGTTAAATGCTATTCGCAATTCAAAGGACAAGGAACAACGATGGATGAAAGACCAAGACCATCAGGTTAGTCGTGCCATCGTAAATTTTGCAAAAGATCATAGGGTTTCTGTCATTCGTTTAGAACAATTAGCGAATATTAGACAGACGGCAAGAACAAGCCGTAAAAACGAAAAGAACCTGCACAGCTGGTCATTCTATCGTCTATCTCAATTCATTGAATACAAAGCGAACTTAGAAGGTATTAAAGTGGAATATGTGAATCCTGCATACACAAGTCAAACATGCCCTACATGTTTTGAAAAGAATAAGGCACAAGATCGAAAATATACGTGTAAATGTGGATTCAAAAAACATCGTGATTTAGTCGGTGCTATGAATATTCGTTATGCACCTGTGATTGATGGTAACAGTCAATCAGCCTAAGATGCTATATGCACTGTCTTAGGAAGGGTAATGAGATACCCTCATCTTGAAGGCTGTTCAAAACAGAAATGGACTGCGAACGTTTAGTCATTCAAGAATCCCACCCGTTAAACCATAAGGTTTAGGGCTTGTGACTTTAGTCGTGGGAGTCTCAACCGATGTCGTATCCTATGATGAATGGCTCGTGGCGCGTAAGGAATTACTAGCTAAAGAGAAGGAGTTTACGAAGTTGCGAGATTCGATGAATGCCGAGCGGCGAAAACTTCCTATGGTGGAAGTGGATAAAGACTATGTCTTCGATGGTCTGCAGGGCAAGACTAGGCTGCTTGATTTGTTTGAAGGACGTGCTCAGCTTATTGTGCATCACTTTATGTTTGATCCTGATTGGGAAGCTGGCTGTCCTGCTTGCTCTCTGGCTGCAGACAACATGGGGCATCTTGCTCATCTTCATGCGCGTAACACATCATTAGCTCTAGTATCCCGGGCTCCATTTGCCAAGCTTCAACAATATAAGGAACGTATGGGGTGGAATATCCCTTGGTATTCATCTTACCATAGTGATTTCAATTATGATTTTCATGTGACACTGGACGAATCCGTGGCCCCTGTTGAGTACAATTATTTGACCAAGAATGAGCTGGTTCAAATGGGAGTACCCGTTGATGCAGGCCAGTCCATGGAAGTGCCTGGCATAAGTACTTTTCTTCGTGATGGTGAAAGAGTTTTTCACACCTACACGACGTATGCCCGTGGAACGGATCTACTCATTGGTACCTTTAACTACCTTGATTTAACAGCTCTTGGCAGGCAGGAGGACTGGGAACAGCCATCTGGACGCAGTGATGGGAACGGTAAGACATGGCTTCGTCGCCACGATGAATATGATCACTCTTTTGAATCGGAGTCTCATTGCCATTCAGAAAAAAGCGATTTGTAATTTTGTAAATATATATCTAAATGCAGAAAGAGCCCATATTGAGCCATTCAGTATCAATACGGGCTCTTTATTTATCTTAAACTACCAACTTTATTGGCTCATTTTCGAACCAAACACATGATGCCGCTAATAAGCAAAAAGATGCCAGGAATAATGCCGATCCCTACTGTGGAGATGGCAGCTAAAACAGCAGTCACAATGAAAATAATGCCAGCGGTTTTCGGACGCTTATTTCCTTTCATTAAGAAAATCGCTACAAAACTCAATAGGATCGCCAGAATAGAAGCAATGACAAAAAGCCATCCACCAATACTCATTCCATCTAATACGGCATTTACATTTAGATCACCAGAACTTGTTTCGCGTGAATTCTCTTCTAAATCTTGCAGGAAAGTTTCGTTATCTTGTAGGACTAACATGATGGAGCCAAAAGCGGCAATCAGTCCATACCCGAGCATTCCGATGATACTTAATATCGTTTCACCTGTTCTTTTCATAATCTTCATCCTTCCTTATTGTCCCGCAACATCACGTTTGGTAAATACAGCCCAAGAAGCTACGATAAATAGGACGTAATACACGAGTAACATGATGATGGAAAATGTTAATGTCATGCCTTCCACCCAAGGCATATCATTCGCATATCGGCTCAAATCAGTGTTGGCAAATAGGATATATTTTGCCCAATCATATTGCGAGGCAAAAGAGACAATGGAATTGCCAGCCATCATCAGAAACACTGCCGTACCAATGGCCAATGCGCTATTACGGAAAATACTCGAAATCATAAAGGCAAAGGTGGCCATCATAACCAGGTTCACTAGCTTATAACCATAACCAGTAATCACTTCATGAATAATCGATACATACTCTAAGCCACCGCTTTGGGATAAGACCATATGAGGGTTCCAGCCTTCTATGCCAAAGAAAATGGCACCAATAATCCAGGAAAAGAAAACGACAAATAGCAAGGTAATGAGTGCGAATAACAGAACCGATATGTATTTGGATAATAATATCTTCGATCTGGAAATGGGGCGGATGAGTAATAGTTTGATCGTACCCCATCTAAACTCATTAGCAACAATTCCTGCTGCAACGATGATGGTTAATAAACTCACGATGGATAGCAACATGCTATTGTCCAGCACAAATTGCCAGGTGTCATATCCCACTGGCTGTATGTCATTATCTAGATAGTAATTGTTTTTCTCTATCTCACCTGTATTGAAATCTTGCATAAATTCCTGTTCTTCCATCTCTGTAGTTAGTGCTTCATTCTCTTCCTGCAATTCCGCACGCCATGAATCTTGACTATATCCGTCACTAACTTCCCCAAAAAAATGAGTCATCATTCCACTTCCTAGAATGATCACCGCTAAGATGATGTACATGATCCAAGTGGATTTTAGGATATAGATCTTGTTTACTTCATTACGAATTAATTGAAATAGGTTACTCAATGACATTCTCTCCTATCAAATCCAAGAATTTTTCTTCTAATGTGGCCTTTGATACTACTGCTTGGTAAACTAAAATATCCTGAAGCACCAACGTTTTAATAATCTTGGGGATATCTTCTTTCTTGCATGGAAAGGAGACGAAAGCCTCTTCGAGAACCGCCTCTATTTCATACTCTGTTTTGATTATTTCAATGGCTTTCTCGGCAAGGTTTACTTCCAGTTTTACTTGATTATCCTCACCAGATCCAGTGGTGGAATCTTTAACCGTTTGGATGGTAACCAACTCGCCATTCTTAATAATGCCAATCCGGTCACACATGAGTTCAATTTCGGATAGTAAGTGGCTGGAGATGATCACCGCCACATTTTGTTCGGTGGCTAAGCGTCGAATGTAATGACGAATCTCTCGAATACCGGCAGGGTCAAGCCCGTTAGTTGGTTCATCTAAAATTAAAACAGACGGATTATGTAATAAGGCTTGGGCAATTCCTAATCTTTGTCGCATCCCTAAGGAATATCTGCCTACTTTTTCGTTGATTGCCTTTTCCAATCCTACTAAGGAAATAACTTCTTGTATTCGCTCCTTAGTAATCGAAGGAATCATCCGAGCAAAGTGGTTTAAATTCTGCTTTCCTGTCATAAATGGGTACATTTCTGGATTCTCGACGATGGCGCCCACTTCGCCAATGGCTTCCTTAAAATCCTTTTTAATGCTTTTGCCTAATATTTGTACGTCGCCAGCAGTGATACTCATTAAACCTACCATCATCCGAATCGTCGTCGTTTTACCAGCCCCGTTTGGACCGATAAAGCCAAAGACTTCACCTCTGTTAATCTCAAAGTCCAACCCTTTAATAATTTCTTTGCTTCCAATTGTTTTCTTTAAGTCGATCAATTTCATTGCTGTTTGTTGTTCCAAAAGGTTCCCTCCCTGTCCTTATTAATTTCATTATTCCTCTTTCAACATTTTACTAGCCCTGTGCCCACTTAAAAACAGAGCCACCATGGCAGCATAAACAAAAAACACCCAGTAACTAGTCTGATAGCTAGCTAGTATACATGCAACTATTGCCAATAGAATGGATGGAATAAATCCTAACACAAGTTTTATACGTTTTAAAGTTTGCTTACGTTTCATCATTTTGTTATTCATTATCTGCCCACTCCTTAGTTTCACTCTCTTTCGTTTGCAGATTGCACCAGTTCGTTGGATACGGCAATCCATCAAACAACAGACAGGGCATCCCCATTAGTTCATTTTCTGATTGCGAATGAGACCAAAGACAGCCATGCCAAGGGTGAGTAAACACAACACCGCAAACACAACTGTCGTTTGTCTATCGTCATGATAATGGCGATAAACAGCTAGCCCATTTGCCGTAGAACTGATGAACAAACCAACAATAATTAGTGGATGTATCTTTATTTTTTTCATGGCACATCACCTCCCGACCTAGAGTAACTTCTCATTGATTCATAAAACGTCTTTTATAAATCAATGCTGAAAAACCGTAAGAAACAAAGCCAACGATCATTAATCCTATGATTCCTAAAGATATTAAATAGAAATTATTTGTTTCATTCATGAATTGGGCTGCTATTGAGTCTATATTATTTATGTTCGATAACAAAAATCCTGTGATAATAAAGAATAAAAAAGTGTAAATCATTCCATTCTGTTCAAATAAATACGTGAAAGGGATAAGCACCAACATATATAATAGAGAGATACTTAGTACCACTATTCCCAACAACATGACACCCTTTAGGGAGAGGGATGGATATAAAAAATCAATAATCAAATTTAAAGAGAAGAACAATAAATTAGCGAATATGATGATAGTGATAGCGACAGTATAACGTCCTAACACAATTTTTCCCGCTTTCAAATTAGTAGTTGCATGTAGAAATGTAGTCCATCCTGATTTATTATCATCGATAAATAACATTTGCACACTATTAAGAAGCAGCATGGTTATAAAAATAGCGACAATCATAGAAGATTCTTTCTAGAAAATTAGCGATAGAATGATGATCAATAGTAAAGTTACAGTATACTTTGCTTTCAGCCAGTATTTTTTTAACAACAGCATATCTTTTAAAACGAGTCCCCACATTAGTATGTCACACCTTACCTGGAATGTTCTGTAACATAGATTCCAAATGATCAGCATCTGCAATTTCTTCTATGTTCTTATCTAAACGTAACCCTCTTCTCTGATTACTTTCAGTATAAATCATGTCCTAAGCTGATTCTGCATTCTTTATTTTTAGTTAATAATTGCATATGTAAGAACGCGTTACAGTTTGGGGAGTACTATAACGCGTTCGGTTGTGATCGTTTAAAAGCTATTGCCTATCATTAAACTGTTCATATTCCAACATAGTCGACCTTTTATTCCCCGTTAGGCAGACTTGCTAGCTGTTTTCCCTTTTGCCGGAAGCATAAATGCCATGGCAACGACAAATATACAGAAGACAAAACAGATTATCGCAACTAGATGTAAGTGCTCTGTATCTAAGTGACGATTAAAGGTTAAACCAAGCAAACTAGAGGATAGAATAGAGCCGAGGTAGCGGCTTGTTTGAAATAATCCGGAGGCCGCGCCGGTGTCCTCTGGTTCGACGTGTTCATAAAGGGCGGTCTGGGTAGAAATGTTGTTAAACCCATTACTCAAGCCAAGCACTGCCATAATGATAAGCAGCCAGGCCAAAGGCGACGTATCCTGATACGTTAATAAGAGGCCTGTACCCACTAACAGTAAAGAGGCACCAATAATCAGGGGCAGCTTCGAACCATATTTGTCGATCATTTTGCCGGCTAATGGTGCAACAACCACACCAAATCCCGCCAGTGACAGCATAATAATGCCGGTATGTTGTTCGCTGTATTGCAAATATTGCTGGAGATAAGTAGGGAATCCAAAAAAATAACAATAAAAAATCAAATTAATACTCATAAATTGTAAGTAGATCAGGGACACATAACGGTTTTTGGTTAACCCCTTTACATCGATAAATGGCTCCTGCTGTCTGCGCTCAAAAAAGTAAAACCCAATAGCCGCAGTCAAGAAGAGCAATAATGCCCACCAGCGAATCTGTTGATCCAGAGACAGCAAGAATAAGATCAGACCGACAATTGAAACAATAAAGAGCATGATACCTGTGAAATCAATCCGTTTGATGTCAAACTTGCCTTGGCCTGTATTCGGTAAAATAAACAGAGCCAGCGCAAAGGATAAAATAATAAACGGGAAATTAATAAGGAAAATGGCTTGCCAATCCCAAGACGCTACTAAAAAACCCCCAATAGAAGGGCCAAAGGCAGCGGATGTGGAAGCAAAGACCGATAATATAGCTATGGCTCTTCCTTGTCCTTGTGTAATATGTTTTCGTACCATACTCATGCCACTAGGAAATAATGTCGAGCTACCAATTGCCTGCAACGCACGACACCCTAAGAGAAACGGATAATTTGGTGAAAAGGGAGCTAAAATAGACGCAGTCGCTACAATAACAAGCCCTGATAGAAATAATTTTTTCGGACCAAACATGTCGCTCAATTTCCCCATGACTGGTTGCCCCGCGGCACTCGCAAGGTAAAATATCGAGATCAGCCAGGAAGCATCGGCAAATGTCAGCGCATAGGCATGTTGTAATCTGGTTAATGCCACAGAGATCATCGATGAGTTTAATGGGTTTAGTAATATGCCAAGGCCAATTGTTAAAATGAGCAGCCATGGCTTGTGGATATGGTTTTTCATTGGTATGCATCACCTTTTGTATGTATGTAAGAAAGATTGCTATATTCATTATAACACGTATAGAAAAACCAGCCTCTCAGCCCTATGATTATAAAAACAGGCGAAAAGTATGTATAATGGAAGGTGGAAAATAGATGAGGGAAAGGATGAGATAGATCATGACAGCAATCACATTTAAAGGAAGTCCGATGACGATTAAGGGTAATGAGGTGAAAGTTGGCGATACAGCTCCAGATTTCACCGTTTTGAACAATGACTTAGAATCGGTCAGCTTGCAAGATTTTGCAGGTAAAAAGAAATTAATCAGTGTAGTGCCTTCTCTAGACACAAGTGTATGTAGCAAACAGACGCGTACATTCAATGAAGAAGCGTCTTCTGTGGATAATGCCGTAATTATTACGATTTCTAACGACCTACCATTCGCGCAAAAGCGATGGTGTGCTACGGAAGGGATTGAGAATGCCATTACATTAAGCGACCATAAAGATCTATCATTCGGTGAAAATTATGGTACGATTATGGAAGAACTGAGATTATTGGCGCGTAGTGTATTTGTGGTGGATGAAGACAATAAAGTCACGTATGTGGAATATGTCTCTGAAGGCACGAATGAACCAGACTATCATAAAGCGATCGAGGCATTGAAAGCAATATAATAAATGTCGTATCGGATGGTATAATTTGGAATAAATTGCCCGGTTTGGATTGGATATACCGATCCATATCCTCTTCCAATTCTTCGCAAATTTTAAATCATACGATTCACTTTTAATGAAAACAAGGGGCTGTTGCACATCCATTATTTAGTTGGCAACAGCCCCTTGAATAATATTGTCTGTTTTTATGAAAATACCCTATTCTATAATCATTTGCATTCTTTATCCATAATATTGAAAAATAACTGTTGACTGTGAGGGGGCTAGGACAGCTTCTTTAGTTAAACTTGAACTTTCTCCATTAGCATTTAAAATAGCAACATATAAATCGTGCCCGTTTCTATATGCCCTTTCAAGAGTTGACTCACCCATATCCCTAAATGCTAATGCCACACCGTTTGCCGCACCAACTGAAGAAAATGGGGGTATCATTGAACCTAAAGCTGTAACTATACCAAACCAACCTACATGCTTTCCTCTTTGCTCTAAAATATCCCCTATTTGACTATTCGTTATGAAAGCGGTGTCGTGAATGGGCTTATCTACGGGGTACGGAATAGCAAATGGTTCAACCTCCAAATTTTCTGTAGTAGTCTCAGAAGCATTAGCCTGAGAAGAAGCCGAAACAGGAACAAGTAACACACTAGAAATAAGTACAACGACTAAAAATAAAAAAACAATTTTTCTTTTCATCACTATCACTCCTATTTTTATTTTTTGACTTTCTATTAAAGCGGTAACATAATAGGGGGAAATGAGTCTAGTAATTCAAATTTAAAAAAAGGGTTGATAATATGAGCAGAAAAACCGTAAAAAACAGTCTAATTATATTACTGATGTTCACTCCCATCATCATACTAATGGATATTATTGGGTATCTGAATAATGATTCCTCGCTATTCTCGATTGAAAACTTTAGCGTTGTGATTAGTATTGTTGCGATGATTGCCGTTGTAATAGGGTTTATTTTTCTAAAAAGATATGAAAGGAAAGAAAAAGATGACAAAAATATTTAACGAAATTATTCCTATTCCTTCTCACTATAAAAGGCAAAAGCCACGGAGCCAACTAATAAGCCAAATCCAGCCCCAATCGAAATGGAAAATGCTAGTGCTATTGGCTGTTGCAAGAATATACCGACCAAGACCCCTATCATGCTACCGAATACCATACCTAAAGGGATAAGGCTGTTGATTCTATTTTTGTTCATGCGACACGCTCCTATCTTTTCTATCATGTTACCATAGGTGTCAAGCTAAAACGAAAAGAGACCCTCTATACTACTCGTTGAGGGTCTCTGTCTTTTTCCATTTGCTTAACTTCTTAACGGCAATAATCAGGATGAAAATGGCGACAAGGATTAAGGTGATCGTTGCTCCTGGCGGTGTCCCATATTGATAAGAGGTAACCAATCCGCTCAACATCCCTGTTATGGCGATGGGTATGCCAATCAAGATGGTGCTGTTAAAGCTTCTGCTAACCCGCATCGAGATTGCAGCAGGTAAGATTAAAATGGCCGAAACGAGCAGGGCGCCTACAATTGGCATAATAATCGCGATCGTAACCCCAGTTAATATATTAAATAAGATCGACATCATTTTGATGGGCAGTCCGGCGGTAAACGCGGTATCTTCATCAAATGTTAGGACATACATCGCTTTGTGAAAGATAATGTACAAACCAATGATAAGAACGGCTAGAATATACAGCATCCAAACTTGTTCCGTACTAATGGTGACAATGGAACCGAATAGGAATTGATTAATATTTAGCGTAGTACCACCTTGATTCAAACTCATCAAAAATAAAGCCAAGGCCATACCAGATGACATGAGAATGGCAATGGACACCTCGGAATAGCTGCGATAGAGCATGCGCAGGTATTCGAGCAGAACGGCAATGATGGTAACCATGATGATATTTGTCCATGTCGGATTAATACTGATTAACAGCCCTAGTGCGACACCAGCCAAGGAAACGTGGGACAGGGTGTCTGCCATGAGTGACTGCCGTCTTAGTATTAAAAATAACCCCAATAAGGGTGCGATTAATGAGATGAGAAGTGAGGCTTGGAAAGCTCTTTGCATGAATCCATAGAGAAACATCTCCAAGGTAATCCCTCCTTTCGCACGAGTTCAATATGTTTATTACAATAATTGCGCAATTCTTCGTGATCGTGCGTGACCATCAGAATTCCCTTGCCATGATGTTCGCTGTTATGTCGTAACAGCTTATAAAATTCCTCTCGTGAATGGATATCCATCCCGGTGGTAGGTTCATCTAATACAAATAAATCTGGATCGGTGGCAAATACACGGGCAATCGATATCCGCTGTTTTTGTCCGCCAGACAGCTCGCCGATTTTCTTATGGCGCATATCCCACATGCCTACGGATTCGAGGGAACGCCTAACTTGCTCTTTGTCTGCTTTATCTAGCCTTCTCAGCCACTTGCCTTTTTGAAAGCGGCCGGATTGCACGAGTTCTAACACGGTACTAGGAAAGCCAACATTAAAGGAAGCGACCTGCTGGGGCACATAACCTACGGACAGCTTGTTCCCGGAGCGATTTTTGTCAGCTATGGTGACTTGTCCGGTTGTTGGTTTAAGTAAACCTAAGATATTGCGTAACAGAGTTGTTTTGGCTGCCCCATTCTCACCGGTCAGCATTAAGAAATCTCCCGGATTCACTTCAAATGATATATTGGTTAAGACGGGTTCTTTTTCATAGTGAAAAGCAAGATCGTCTACTTTAATGTAGTACATGGTGACATCTACCTTTCTGTTCCTTCTAACATAGAAAAAAGTCTATAAAATGAGAGTTCCACCAACAGAGGCGGAACCCCCATTGATGGATAGTATAGCGGAATCAATCAGAATGGTCTAGTATTCTGATCTGTCTCCTCATTATAGCACGGTTTGCATGGAATGAACTAGTTAATACTAATTTGCAATGCCTCTAAATTATGCTGCATAGCTTCCAAATAGCCTAAATCTGCTTCTTTTAGCTCTTCGGAGTATACTTCTAAATCATATAGTGCCTCTGTCTCGGTTTCGGTTTCGTCGGCAATGGTTTGTGCGATGGACGAATTGGCCCCTTGTTGGTAATAGATCACTGGTACGTCATGTTGGTTGACTAAATCACCAATTTCCGCCATGCGAGAAGGGCTTGGCTCTACTTCAGTAGACAGTCCGCCAATCGCTATTTGTTCTAAATCATAGCTATTTGCTAAGTATCCAAATGCCTGATGCTGTACAACAAAGGCTCGATGTTGCGCGTCCGCAAAGGCGTCTTGGTAGTCTTGATCTAGAGCTTGAAGTTCTTCGATAAATGCCTCGGCATTTTCTTCATAAATCTCTTGTCCATCAGGATCTGCCTCAATGAGAGCATCGCGAATGACAGCGACTTGATCCTGTGCTAGTACTGGATCGAGCCAAATGTGAGGATCTTGTCCTTCATGGTCATCGATCACTACTGAAACAGGCTCTGATTCTGCATAGGCATTATGATCGCCATCGTAGAGTACCGCTCTTACTTCAAAGCTTTCTCCCGTTGTTTGATATTCAAAATGGTCAGTTGTCTGATCAGGGACGGTTTCCCATTCGTGGTCAGCGTCTTCTCTCATAAACCAATGCCAGTGGTCATAATCGGTGTCTTCATTTAATTCCGCAACAAGTGTAACCACATCACCAGTGTGATAATGATCTGACAGGCCTGAAATATCTAGGGATTCTTCTGCTTCTCCTGTCTCGGAGTCGACGTGTCCTTCGTGATCATGTCCTTCATCGTCGCTATGGTTATGTTCTGCTTCGTCGCCATGATCGTGTTCTTCAGCGTCTTCATGGTTATGCTCTGCTTCATCTCCATGATCATGTTCGGCTTCTTCGTCATGCGCATGTTCTTCCTCTGCGTGGTCCGCTTCTTCCCCGTGGTCATGTCCTTCATGGTTATCAATCGCTAATTCGACAGGTTCAGATTCAGCGTATACATTATGATCTTCATCATATAGCACGGCCTGTACCTCAAAACTTTCTTCTGGTGCTTCAAGAGAAAAGGAGGCGGTACCTTGATCAGGAACGGCTTCCCATTCCTCTTCTTCACTGGTTCTTTGATACCAATGCCAATGATCATAATCAACTACTTCTGATAGATTAGCGGTTAATTCAATTTGATCACCCGTATGATAATGATCCGCTTGTCCTTCAATAGAAACACTGGCTTGAGCGTCTGAATTCCCTTCCTCTTCGTGATCATGCCCTTCATGATCGTGTCCTTCGTGATCATGTCCAGCTTCTCCCTCATGATTTTCGATTCCATCTGCAGCTCGTGCTACCACAAGGTTTTCATTTTCCACGGTATTAAGTAGGCTTTCCGCCCAGAATTCCATTTCTTCACTGCTGTAGACAAACACATCTGCTTCATTGACAGTGGCGACATCCTGAGCACTAGGCTCATATTGATGGGCATCTTGTCCTTCTGATAGCATTAGTTGTACATCTGCTCGGTCTCCCGCTACTTGTTGTGTGAATTCATACATTGGTAAGAAGGAGGCTACAACAGAAATTTCTCCCTCTTCGTTATCAGCATTGTCCTCTGACTGGCAAGCTACAAGAACTGCTGCTGTAATAAGGGAGAGCAATAACGTATAAAGCCATTTTTTATTCATCAATCGATTCTCCTTTTTTATTAATAAAATAAAATAAAATGATTCGTAAATGAAGTGTCCAAAAACGCAAGCAGGGAGAAGCGCAGCGATTGGACGCTGTCTTCTCCTTGCTTTGGTTGAGCACAATGATAATCAACTAGTGTCTTTTTAGTGTGCTAACATATCGCGAACCAATCCATCTGCGTCTAGATCAGAAGGATAGTAGGTTGGCCAATGGTCGACCTCTTCTAATAATGCTTCGCGATCATCTCCCCAGTATAAATGATAGTGGTAGGAATCGGTAGGGAAAATATTGTGGTCACTAAACTGAATGTACTCTGGCATACCTTCTGAGCCGTCTGTCAACTTATAGACGAAACGAACCCCGCGATTACCGGCTTCATAATCAAGGATTTCATACCCATCATTCTCATACTCGCCAGACATTTCTTCTCCTTCTTGGAAGAAGGTAACGGTATGATCTTCTATCGTAATGCGGTCTACATCTGTTACATAGCCAGTGGTATAATATTCTTTGTATTCTTCAGCGGTCATATCGCCTTCTTCAGCTTTGTGTTCAAAGACCTCGTCCAAATCACCATCTAATAGGTAAGGATAAACCGATTGCCAGTCACCCTCCCAGTCTGTCAATTCTCGATCTTCTACCTGCTCATCATCAAAGTAGCCATTATAGATTTGCTGGCTTTCTTCATCATGTCCATGGTGGTCATCAATAACAACCGTTACAGGCTCGGATTCCGCAAATACTTCTTCGTTATCATCATACAAGGTAGCTTTGATTTGTAAGCCATCCGTCGTTGCTTCTCCTGTAAAAGTAGAGCTTTCTTGATCGGCAACAGCTTCCCATTCCGCATCTTCACTTTCTCGTGTATGCCAATGCCAATGGTCATGATCAACCACTTTATTAGGAACAGCCGTCAATTCAATGGCATCTCCTGTGTGATAATGATCGGCAACACCGTTTATATCAATATCTACATCTGTTACCTCTACTTCTTCTTCGTCTCCAGAGCTTTGATCTGCATCCGCTTCGTCATCAGCGCCTTGACAAGCTGCTAGAACAATACTTAAGCATAATAAACTTAATAAGTACAAAAATGTCTTCTTCAACATATATTCATCCCTTCATTAATAAATCGAAATCGTTTCGTTTTATAGATTACATGGATTTTTAATAGTTGTCAAGCATCTTTTATTATTATATTGGTAGAGAGAAGTTACAGTGTCCCGCTGTTTGTGAAAGGGGGGCTGATCAGTAGTGGTAGTTTTCTGTAGAAGCTCTCCATTCCAGTATATAAACAGTCGTACAACTAGTAGCCATTTTCCATATATCATGTAAATGTTCGATGTGTAGAAAAAGTTACAGTTATCTGAAGCATTTGTGAAAGTATAGCATTGTTCTGAAAGTTTGCTTCTTTTAGGATATACTATATTAAATGAAACGAAATAGTAGCCATCCGAAAAGGTAGATTACAAAATTATCGATTGAAATTAACTGGAGCCCATATCTTTTTGAGCCATTTAATCGTTCATATAATTAGAGAAGCGTAAAAGGAGTGAGTGAGATGTGCGCTAGGCCTAGCACAAAGGAAGATTCAATTATTAAATCCGTTTATCAACAGCTTTCTCGTTATTGTTTTTTCTTAACGCAGAATAAGTGGGATGGAGAAGAATTAATTCAGGAAACGATCCATAAAGCATTAGTGAAATATGGAGTTTCCCATACTTGGAAGCCAGCTTTATTAAAGAAGATCGCCTATCATACATGGATTGATAAGCAGCGTAAAAGAAAAGAGGAAACAGAATCATCAATGGAAAACAGAGAAGCACCAGATAGTCAGTATGCAGAGATCACAGCGCTTGTGGAAAGACTGCTTGACTTCATGACGACCAAACAATTGGTAGTTTTTCTGATGAAAGATGTGTTTCGCTATCAGATAGCCGAAATAGCCGAGCACTGTCGAATGTCAGAGACGGCGGTAAAGGCGATGTTGAACAGGGCGAGAAGACAGGCGCGCCGTGTACAACAAGAACCAGAGTCCATCGTTGATACGCGCTTTTATCAGGATTCCGTGGAAACGATCATTCCTATCCTTGTCCATGTAGTGAGAGTAAATGATCCGTCCTGGTTGATAAAACGAATTCCAGAATTATTTAGTAAGGACTCTGTGAGCTTCTGTATGCATCATACTCCTTCTTCTTACGCTCTCGCGATGACGGCATAGATTAGAAAGAATTCATGCCTTTTAGAGGAGGACATATATGAATACCATACCATATGTAGTTGAACAATCGAGCTATGGAGAACGATCCTATGATATCTTCTCTAGGCTGTTAAAAGATCGAATCATTATGGTGAGTGATGAGGTTAACGATCAGATGGCTAATAGCATTGTGGCCCAATTGTTGTTTTTGGCTGCCGAAGACGAAGAAAAAGATATCTTTATTTATATCAATAGTCCAGGCGGTTCAACTTCTGCTGGATTTGCTATTCTGGATACCATGCAATATGTGAAGCCAGATATTTGCACTATTTGTACCGGGTTAGCTGCTTCATTTGGGGCGATGCTGTTACTGGCTGGTACCCCCGGAAAACGCTATGGGTTGCCTAATAGTGAAGTAATGCTACATCAGCCATTAGGTGGGGCACGTGGTCAAGCGACGGAAATAGATATATCCGCCAAACGAATCCTAAAGCTTCGGAAGAAACTAAATCAGATTATTGCCGAGTGTACCGGTCAACCTATAGAAAAGGTGAAGACAGACACCGATCGTGATTTTTTTCTAACGGCAGAAGAGGCGAAGGAATATGGATTGATCGATCAAATTATTTAACAGGGGTGGAGTTCTTACGGAGACACTATCCTTTGTTGTGCCGTTTCTGCAATGGACAGGGAGATGCACTACAATGATATCGTACGGTGGTTATTCTTTCGGAGGTGAACATGGAAAAACGGTATATACCCCTAAACGAAAAGATACCTACGAGTCATAGAGGTTCGGGAACTAGACAGGAGATTGACCAGAAATTCGATGCGTCATTTTTATTGGGCTTTTTGAACAACCTCTATAAAAAGAGACTAGCTGATTATTATCGGTTGGTCCCTTTTATTTTATCGCAGTGTAACAGGCTGTGATCCCACTTTGGAAGATCTAACAGCCATTTGATTCAATTAACATTCCTTGGAGAATGAAGGTTCACTTTATTAGTAAGTCAAGTACTCCGTTCCCTTCTGCAAATGATTAAAAAATTAAGTAAGGAACCAAATAAGGCACGTACATAACGAAAGGGATCAAGTGAAGTAATGCTTATGTAACGAATTTGAATGAACAGGACAAATTAACATCCTAGTTTCATATAGAACGGATGAGTTATGTCCCTTTTCATTTTATAATCAAATCTTTTCCCTTTCTTTCCTGTCTCTAGTACCCTAGAACTGATGTGAAAGGGGTATTTGCTATGAAGCAGGTTTATTCGAGAGTGCTGCCATTTCGTGGTTCGCACTATGATTTTGGTTACTATCAAGGAAAACAATTACGGAATCATATGTTATTAGCTAACCGTGAGCGGCAATGGAAGGTAAGAAGACCGCTTTTTGATATTAAGCCGGATGAGATAAGGGAAATGTTTCTCAAGGTGGCACCACCGATCTGGGAGGAGCTAGAAGGTTTTCGGGATGCGTTGGAATGGCCGATGGAGCGTGTGCTCTTGGAATTTGGCGGGTATCGAGTACCAGTAAATCGTTCTGGCTGTTCTATTTTAACGGGCTCTGATTATCTGGTACGCAATTATGATTATCATCCGAAAACGTATGAAGGCTGTTACAGCATATACCAGCCCACAGACAGTGGTAATGCAGTGATTGGCGCGACACAAAAGGTGACTGGCAGATCAGATGGGATGAACGAGAAAGGGTTGGCGATGGGGTATACCTTCATTCACCGCAAAAGACCAGGCGATGGATTTGTTTGTAATATGATTGGCAGACTGATTTTGGAGCGATGTGATGATCGCGATGAAGCGGTTGATTTGCTGCAAAACATCCCACACCGAGGTTCTTTTAGCTATGTGTTATTTGATCAAAAACAGGCAGGAGCTACTATTGTGGAGACATCTCCAAGAGGAGTGGAGGTTCGACAAGGTATGGCCTGTACGAATCATTTTCAACGGTTGACCAAAGAAAATCGTCATTATCTAAAGGATTCTCAGCGTCGCTTGAATATCTTGGAGGATAGGCACGGCAATGCTTTAAATGGGGGAGAAGCATTTCGCCTGTTAAATAGCACAGAAAAAGGTGTTTTCTCTAAGCTGTACGGTCAGTGGGCAGGTACGATTCATACCTCTGCCTATTTTCCGGCAAAACGAGAGGCGTGGTTTGCACTTGGTGGTGATCAACAGCCAACCAAATTCGATTTTGCGGCATGGCTGAAGGGGCAGGCATGTTCTGTTTCCAAAGTGACTGGTGAAATAGACACAGCAATCCCGTTTGCGCATATGGAGAAGGCGGATTGGTATCGTTCTTCAGTGGAGAAATAATAGTGATCATTTCTTTCTTTTTGATCAATGACATAGGAACAGGTGGCTTCTTGTATAGATATCAAAAGGAGCGGTGAATAATATGCCAAAGATTAGACCTAGTAGATCGATTCATAAATATCGTTAACATATTGTATCATTGATTTGCAGATTCTAAACCATATTTCCATCTGAATGGAATAGGGTTTTCATTGACTTCCTGAAGATAGAGTTCTATGCGCGCTTTTAACTCTTCTTTTGAGTGAACACGGATATGGCGAAGAAAGCTCTTGCTCATCTTGGCGAAAAAGGCTTCTATAATATGGAGCCAAGATCCGTGTTTCGGAGTAAATACAAACTCAAAGCGATTAGGAACGGTTTCTAAATAGGCTCCTGTTTCTTTCGATGTATGAGCAGAATGATTATCAAGCACAATTTGGATGCGTAAATCGGAGTCATAACGGTCATCTAACATTTTTAGAAAGTCTACAAATTCTCTGCTGCGGTGACGGTCTTCTACAGCCCCTATGACTTCTCCGGTGACCAAGTCAATACCTGCTAATAAGCTAAGCGTCCCGTGTCTAATATATTCAGAATCACGTCCAATGGTAGTATGTTTTCCGGGAACTGGCGGTAAATCTGCTGCTTTATTTTCAACCGCTTGAATGCCAGGCTTTTCATCATACGACAGCATCACATCCCAAACAGGCTGAAACTCCCCATCTTCAAGTGTCCACTCTATTTGCTGGTACACGTGAAGTACTTGAGCCATTTTCGTATCGAATGCTGGATCGCGGGTTTTATTCGAAAGCGAACATCGAGGACCTATTGCACCAGCGTTTTAAATTTTTGATCGGTACCAAGAATGTCTTTGCGTTATGTGAGAGACGCTCTGGATCCGATGTATGAGCAGTTCCGACACATGGATCACTACAACGAAGATTATGAACTGTATTGCCAAACAGTCCCGATGAAGTGGGAGTATAAGCGGAAACGCCCTTATAAAAAAGATGTCCGCACCGAGCATCGACGCGTTTATCTTCATTTTTACTATAATATTGAGAAAGCAGCTGAAGACGAGAAAAAATTAGACCGAAAACTACTTCAATGGCGGAAAGAACTAGAAAATAATCAGCGACAGCCGGCGCATGAGACGAAATATAATACTAACACAACTCTAAAATCACCCTAAAACCCATTCTCTATGTGTAATCGATTGAATATCCTCTGGTGTGAAGGACATCATGGTCTCACAAAGCTGATCGACTACGGCTTCTAACGTATGAAATAGCTTGTTTGCGAAGCCTCTTTTCCTGATCTCGTTCCATATCTGCTCAATCGGATTCATCTCTGGTGTATAAGGTAGTATATGCAAAATGGTCACATTATTCGGAATGATTAGCGCTTTGGATTTATGCCAACTCGCATTATCACAAATGAGCACAATGTGGTTGTTCTCGTAATACTGAGATAACTCACTCAAAAAGATGTTCATACAAGCTGTATTCGAACGTGGCAAGACTAAAAAGAAACAATCGCCGTTCTGTGGACCAACTGCTCCGTAAGCATACCGATATTCTCGAATATGATGACTCGGGACGATGGGACGTTCTAAGGGTGTCCAACAGGATTTGGGTTTAGAAATGCGACCAAAACCTGCTTCATCTTGAAACATAACCAAGAGATCTTGATGCGGATCCTCTTCTTGTAATCGCTTTCTCATTTTTTTAATTTCGGATTTAATTTTTTTGCGCTTCAATGTCTTGAGCGCTGGCTTGTTTCGGATGATGCGGTCTTGGCGTTATTTTTCTCCACTTGTGTCGCTTCAATAGTTTATGAAATCCCCATTCACTTGTTTCTTTTCCAACCGCTTCTTGATAGGCGATATGCATTTCCTTTGTCGTAACGATTTCTCCTTTTTTTGATTTCTCCACGAAGGGAGCTAAAAATGCGGCCTCTTCTTCTGGAGTCATGAGAAAATGATTGCTCTTTCGCTTATCTACCGTGAGGGCCTCTAATCCTTTCTCCAGATATTTTTTAGTTAATACCGTAATATGACGTGGGCTATAACCGGTAATCTCTGCAATTTCCTTTCGTTTTTTATTTTGTCCAGTGAGTAGAACCGCCTGGATGCGAAGATGATACTTAGATAATGATTTATTTTTTAAAGCTGCGAGTAATTCATCCATATGTTTTTGAGTTAATTTATATTTTTTTGTCATGTCTATATTATATCACAGTTTAAAGATTTTTTAGAGTTGTTTTAGTATAAGCAGTTTTTTGACGTGCACACGACACCGAAACGTGGAACCAAGGCCACCGTGAAAGAAGAAGCTGTGCAGCAAACGAAACGGTATGTTGGTTTCTTTGCCCTCTTGACCAATGAGGCGATGGATGCTGTTACCGCTCTGGAGCTCTATCGTAATAAAGACTTGGTCGAAAAGGGTTTCCAAAACTTTAAAGATCACCTAAATATGCGTCGGGCAAGGATTTCCTCCGAACAAAGCTTAGATGGCAAACTATTTGTCGAATTTATTGCCTTGATTTATCTGGCTTATATCAAAAAACAAATGCAAGATCATCATTTATACCGTGATTACACCTTGCCAGAGATGTTGGATAAGCTTGATGTGATCGAATGCTTTGAAAAACCAGGACACCAACTTCAAGTTGGCGAATTATTAGAAGCACAAAAAGCCATCTACAAAAAAATGGATATTAACCCACCAACCTCGTTATGAGTTGGTGGGATTTCAGGGTATATTTTGTATGTCTTTTTATCGTACTTCCGCAGAATCAATGATTACGAGACGCTGGGAGGTCTCTTTGCAGATATGAGAGATGACATGACGCAGAAAAATATTGCTGAACAGTTATGGGAAATGTTTGATGAGCTATTGGACGTTGTCATCGCGGCAATTTCTGAATCTGGATCAATTGATATCAAAACCTTTAAAAAATCCCCAGAATACAAATATTTGGAGGATTTATTTGAGGCGTCATTTTTAGGAAATCAATTGTTTGGAAAGAATAACGCTGCTTAAATGCACAACATGGAATTAGTGAAAACACCGTAACAAGGGAAACCAGTCTATTTCATGCCTGAAATCCCTTGTGTTTTAGGGGTGCGAAACTTGAGTAATTATCTATCATTTATCCCCTTCCAAAGAAAATTACTAAAAAATAGCTTACCGATAGACTGGCACTCGGAAATGATGGTTGTTTTGAAAAAATATGCCTATTTTCAAAAGAGAGGTCTGTATAACTATGGATAATAAACACCTGTGGGTGGGTTTTATGGTTTGCGCCGGTAATAAAGGCTTTCTATCGTATGCAAACCACCAGTTCGCACTGGTGGTTTTGAATTTTCTAACTTATAATTATTTGGAATTTTTAACCACTCCTTCAAACCCTTCTTTAACTACCTTTTTTTGTATATTAGTAACTTCTTCTTCAACACTTAAGTCAAAACCTTCTATTAATTCTTGCTTTTTAATTTCAGATTGTTTAATTATCGAGTCGATATTTTGTTTATCACTCTTAGTAATCATATATGCTCCCATCGGTCCAGAAATCGGTCTATATTTTCCAGATCTAGGATCATTTTTCATTTCTGAGAAGTGCGGCATTTTTTCTAAGAACAATAAATACAATTGGCCATCTTTAAGTTCTATTATATTTTCCCAATCCACATTAACGCCTTCGTTGTTTTTACCGCCATAATTTATCAAATCTATCTTTTTATTCTTTTCAGTTAAATCGCCCTTCAATAATGTTTTTACTTTTAAATCATACTCAGTATATACTACGGTATTATCATTAGGAAATGGCATTATAGTTCTATCGTTTCCATCATTATCCTTTTTAGTTTTTGTAGTAGCTACTACAACTAAATCAGAATTTTTATATAGATCTTCTATTGATTCAGGTTCACTTTCCCATTCTGCAGAAATTTCTATTGACTCATTCTTTATATGATCTTCATTTGCAACTTGTTTTGTTCCATCAATTGTAGTCGTTAAGAAGCCTATTGATAGACTTAAGATACACATTGTTACAACAGATAAAAACATTAAGATTTTTTTCATCTTTTTTCCTCCCTCTTAATAAATGAAGTTTAATACAGATTTATCTCCAGATGTTAAGTAATTAACAGATCTCCCCCTACTACAATACATTAATCTACTAGAGCTTGAACTATGACCTAATCCAACACTGTGTCCTAATTCATGTCTTGCTGTTCCAATTTCATCAAAATAGGATCCATCAAACTTCAATTGATTTACTCTAATATGGATAGGTTTTACGTGTTCGTAGTTTTTATCAATCGGATACCCTCCCCACCATGAACCATCTGCTTTTGCTGTCCAACTAGCACCATAGTAATTTCCATCAGTTACATAAATATAACCGTATGAATGACCAGGATAACTACTTACTTGTGTAACATTCATATACGATTGACTGCTATTAAAATGACTTATAGCACTAGTAAATCTTGATTTTATAGTACTATCATTAAGCTCTCCTAAATATATAGGTGCATTCTTACTTTGCCATTTTGCCCCCATATACACATCGTTACTACATGCAAAAACTTCTTCACCAATAAATAAAGAAGCTACGCTTGAAACAAGTGATTGATCTTCGATGTTTGTACAATCTTCGGCTTTTACGCTATTACCTAAATAAATCCCAATACCAAAAAACACTATGCCTAGCAAACATAAACTGGTCAATATCCTGTAAATTTTTTTCACACTATCCCTCCTATTTATTCTTTGTTATATGTTAAATATAACTTATTTTACTTTTTCAATAAGAATTAGTGTAAAGCATCACTTTATTTCCTCTCAAATAGGGTTATCTTGTTCAAACTCCTCCAGGATAATTACTGTACTTTCCTGAAGTAATATGCTAAATTTTTTGCATATTATAAGGGGGAGTTTTTTAATGATTTTTTTACACGACTTTGGAATTGGGATAGAAGAATATGAGAAGAAAGGAAAAAAGAATAACTTTCCGTTATTTAAATGGTGCCCAAATTGCCAAGCAATTGCTTATGGAAACTTGCACAGACATGGTTATTATTGGAGATACGGAATAAACCAGGAAGAGGAACTACACATTCCTATATGTCGTTTCAGGTGTTTGGTTTGTCAAGTAACGATCTCTATTTTACCGAGTTTCTTAATTCCCTATTTTCAACATACATTGGATACCATGATGGAAAGATTAAGCAGTGTGCTTAAGGGAGAGAAAGTAAAAGGAAGTCGCCAGCAATTAGAACAACATCTGAAACGTTTTTATGAAAGCATCCATTGGACCCATAGCTTTTTTACAGACGCAGGATATCAATTGGGTTTCACGAAGGATATAAAAAAAGAAGCCCAAAAATACGTGACAATGATCCAAGATTTTGGCGAATCAACCTCCTTCTTCCGAAGGAGCTGGGGTCATTTATCATCCTATTTTATGGGCAAATTAATTCTACCATATTTACCACCAAAAAAGAATACTATTCATCCCACATAGACTTTTCCTAGCACTGATGGGAAGGACAAAGTAGAATAAAAGCAATGGATAACCGGTTATCCTTCTATAAAAAGGAGGAAAAGTTCATGAATGAAAAAACACGGGAAGAAATTGCTTTATTTCGTTATGGATTGATTGCCCCACTTTTGAATGGACAAGTAAAGCCAAAGGATTATTTGAAAGAAATGGAAGGGAAAATGCATACGATTCCTTATTATGGGGAACGAAAGGTTGCAGCCAAGACAATGCAAGAATGGCATCTGCATTACCGAAGGAATGGATTTGATGCATTAAAGCCTAAAAGGCGTTCTGATCGAGGGGGCGCCAGAAGATTATCTCCGGATGACAAAGATCATATACTAGAAACACGAAAAAAATTTCTCCATATGCCTGTTAGTGTTTTCTACGAACAACTAATAGGAAATGGAGAAATCAACAAAAATCAAATCTCTTACTCTACTATAAACCGATTACTAAAAAAACACAAGATGGCAGGAAGGAATTATATTCATTATCATCCAGAGAAAGAACGAAAACGCTTTGCGCATGATAAAGTCAATGTACTATGGCAGGCAGATTTATCACACGGCCCTTATGTCCCGGTTAATGGAAAAATGAAGAAAACGTTTCTTATTGCTTATATTGATGATTGTTCGAGATTGGTACCGTATGGACAATTTTTCTCTTCTGAGAAATTTGATGGTTTAAGAGAAGTGACCAAAGAGGCATTCATACGCAGAGGAAAGCCAAACATCATTTATGCAGATAATGGAAAGATCTATCGGTCAGAAACGCTACAGTATGCATGTGCCCAATTAGGAATTACCTTAGCTCATACGCAACCCTACGATCCTAAAAGCAAAGGGAAAATAGAAAGGTTATTTAAGACGATACAAACGCGTTTTTATCCACTACTTCAAACCAATCCAGCTACCTCTTTGGAGGAATTAAATGAGAGATTCTGGTGTTGGCTCGAAGAGGATTATCATCGGAGAGTACACGCTTCCTTAGAAGGAAAAACGCCACATGAAGTATTCCAATCGCAGCTAGATCGAATCAGCTTTTTAGAGGACCTCTCTATTTTAGAAACCATCTTTTTAAGACGGGTAGAGAGAAAAGTAAAGCAAGATGGAACGATTACATTGGACAAGCAGTTATATGAAGTTCCTTCGGAATATATTGGTCAGCGAATTGAAGTTCGTATGGATGAACAACATGTTTATGTATTTGAGGACGGAAAAAAGGCAGCTGAAGCCAGAGCGGTCACCATCCACGATAACGCCCATATCAAACGTGGACCATCGCCGTTTTCTCTCTCTGAAGCAAGGCAGGAGGAGGGAAAGGATCATGTATAAAACATACTATTCCTTAGCAAAGGAAGCCTTTACCAAGGAAGCAACAGCAACAAATGCCTTCCAATCGACGAGTTATCAAGAGGCAATGAATGGTCTTGGGTATTTACAAAAGTCTAAAGGAATTGGGTTGTTGATAGGTGACCCTGGTGCTGGGAAGACGTACACCTTACGAGCCTTTAAGAATTCACTTAACCCAGCCTTATACCATGTCGTCTATTTTCCGTTGTCCACCGGAGGGGTGATGGATTTCTACCGGGGGCTAGCATACGGACTAGGAGAAGAACCTAAGTTTCGTAAAGTAGATTTATTTCGTCAGATTCAACAAGGAATTGAACGGATGGAGCAGGAGCGTAAAATAACGCCCATATTTATTTTAGATGAAATGCATATGGCAAAAGATGCTTTTTTACAGGACTTAGCTATTCTTTTCAATTTCCAAATGGATTCGTCGAATCCATTTATTCTGATACTAGCTGGTCTGCCGCATTTGAAAACGCGGCTCCATTTGAATCACCATCGCCCGTTGGCTCAACGAATTATTATGAGATACCAATTCCAGCCATTGAATAAAGAAGACGTTACTGCTTATATGGAGCATCAGTTAAAACTGGCAGGGGCAAAGATGCCGATTTTTACAGAGACAGGTTTAGAAGCTATCGCTTTACGTTCGCAAGGATGGCCACGCATCATTAACACATTAGCTTCAAATTGTCTTCTGTATGGAGCGCAGTTAAAAAAACAACAAATTGATGAAGAGATTGTTCGTATGGCAACAGAGGAAAGTGGCCTATGATGCGGCAAGGAATCATGATATTTGATTTACAGGGATGGAAGATCTGGATTGGCCAGCAAGACTATGAAACATTTGAAGGAATGGCTTTTGAATTACGTATTCAAAAGCATTATTTCAAAGCATATTTAGGAAAAGAAGATCAAGAGTGGTATGTGATATTAGATGAAGATGTAGCATTTAATTTACGTGTATTCGAGGTTTACAAAGTTCGTATAGAATACATAGATATCACATCAGGAAATGCCTCTTAAAAGGGGCATTTTTTCTGGAATAGTATCTGAAATAATTTTACAAAGTTTTTTCAAATCGGAAATTAAATGAATAAACGAGCACATTACTCCAGATTTCTCTCTGATATAAAATGGAAAAGGATGTCTGAATTAATGTGGTAGTTTACAGAATTAGAAATAATAGTTTATTAATTTTTTAATCATTCTCCATTACTGTAATTTTTTCTGCACGAATAATATCCTCTTTACTTTTTCCCCATACTTTTACATAACTTCCTATATTTAATGTGCCTTCTATTTTTGTCTTATCATTAAAAACTATTGTATATACATTATAATCTGCTTCATTGTCTACTTCAGTGGGTCCTAATGTTATATGATTATTTTCTATTTCCAAAATCTCCCCTTGATAATCCGCTTTCAAAAAGATCCATAGAATAATTAATAGAGTAGCAAAGACAATAAACACTATAAAAAACTTAACAAATAGGTGCATTTCTTTTTTTGCATGTGTAGTCATTTAACCTCTCCTTTAGAAAAAAATAGTTACATACATGGGATAATAACTAAAAAGAGTCAGTAAAAATCCACATAATGATAATTTACCGTCTTAATATCTTTACTAGATAAGGTAGAGGTCAGAGGTTAGAATATTTTACAGAGGTACAACTACTTCTACCCTCCTTTAAAATAAGTTATATAAAAGGTAACATTTTTTACTTTTTTATGTCTATAGCGAATTATAGCTTCTTTTGTCGAAAGAATTAAAGAGTAGAGTAAAGAAGAGAATCGCATGTAGTGACCACATGAGAAAAGCACCTCCTCAAAGTCGTTAATTGTTTTATACTACGCAAAAGCATATGAGGGGTTTTTTTATCATTTTTATTGAACATGATAAATGCAACTAACATCCCAGAAGAGATCATTAGTGACAAAAATGAAATCATTATTGTCAACATGTTTTCTATACCCATGAGCGTCACTTCCCTTCTTGAACATTGTCAAAGAAGGTAATATCGGTGCACCACCCCTCATATGAAGCCAATCTGTTATAGTATATATGTAAGTTTAATAGATCTGTTCGACATTATTTACTTGTTTTTTACCTAGTCTGATTATCCAATATAACAGTATCCATGGCAAAGCAAATATTGTAACCCGCTTTAGCAGATTAAATATACCATATCCTTTTTATTTCTACCTAGACGATCCAATTCAGCAAAGACAATAATATCCTTCTCACGTATAAACTACTTCATTTTTTGGTATTGTTTCCATTCAATATGCTGTGGAAAGTGGTTTCGATCGATCTATGTTCCCGAGAGACGTATCATGCGGGAACTTAATTCCATAAAATAACGGAATATGTTAGTGTAGGAAGTGCATGATACAAGGAGGATTGATCCATGGAACAGGAGGAATTGAAACAGGTGAAAGAGGAATTATATAAAGAGATCCTCGTTTTGCAAAATGATCAGAAATCGTTCAAGCGACGTGTCAGCACCATCGCAAATATGCTTGTTCCAGGTATAGGCTTCATCGTATATGGCAGTTCGGTTATGAAAGCAATTATTGTTTTTCTTCTTTTTATCTCGTATAACCATGTGTACTTCCATTATCTATATCCTGTTGCAGGCGGTACGGGTATTGTCAGTTTGTTCTATCTCCCAGCAGTCTTCATTTGGCTGATCAGCACCTTCATGGTCGCCAGTTTAGATGATTGAGTTTTTCTGCGGAAGCCCTGTGTCACAAACAAATCATAAATTCATGGTATATCAAGGTATAATCGAGGCTATTAGTGGGAATATGATACATACTATGACAAAATAGAGGAAAGAGCAACCTCTAAACGGTGAGCCAGATCAAAGAAGGAAAGGTGTAGAGATGGATTCTATCGTATTATCGATTGTTATCTTGCTTATTTTGATTATTGCGAATGGTGTTTTTGCGATGACGGAAATTGGAGTCGTTACATCAAGGAAAATAAGGCTGGAACAGAAGGTCAAAGAAGGTAATAAAAAGGCAGAAACAGCCCTTTACTTAGCGAACAACTCCAGTGAACTGTTATCCACGATTCAAATTGGTATTACCTTAATCGGGATTATATCGGGAGCATTTGGCGGGGCAGCCATTGCCGGAGATCTAAATGTGTATGTAAGAGAAATCCCGTGGTTAGCACCATGGAGTCTGCAAATAAGTATGGTGCTGGTAGTAACCTTGACTACCTTTTTGACTTTAGTGATTGGTGAATTGACACCAAAGCAAGTAGGCTTAACCAATCCAGAGAAGGTGGCGATGGCTGTTGCGCGGCCAATGTATTTCTTTTCGAAAGTCGCTAAACCGTTGATTTGGATATTAGATAAATCCACAGTTTTAGTGTTAAAAATGCTAGGGGTTAAAACCAATGAAGAACCGGATGTCACGGAAGAGGAAATCCAGCAGATGGTCGAACAGGGCGTACATAGTGGTCATATTGAAGAAATTGAACATGAGATGGTTGATCAGATCTTTTATCTGGGTGATCAGCGTATCAGTGACATTCTTACCCCAAGAACGCAATTAACTTGGATTGATATTGAAAGTAGTTTTGAGGAGAACATGGAATTGATCAGCAAAAGTGAACATTCTCGTTTTCCTGTGGGTAAAGGCAGTTTGGATCAATTCCTGGGGATGATACATACTAAGCGGGTGTTTGCCAAGCTGCAAGCCAACGAATCCTTCACGATACCTGATTGTATTGAACCGGCGTTGGTGTTACCAGAACATGTGAAGGTATTCAAGGCTTTGGAAACGATGAGAGAAGCAGGCAGTCATCAAGCTGTTGTTGTCGATGAATATGGTGGAGTGGAAGGATTCGTAACATTAAATGACTTTATTCAGGTGATTGTCGGTGAGATCCAAAGTGATGGTCACAGAGCCAAGGCTACGATTACACAGCGGGATGAAAACTCTTGGTTGGCGGACGGACAAGTTCCTTTTGACACTTTTTTACGTTATTTTGATTTGGAAGATGAAGTAGACATAGAAATACTAAAGGATACATCTTTCCAAACCTTAGGTGGATTTCTGACAAGCGAGATCGGTAGTATTCCAAAAGAAGGAGATTATATTTATTTGGAAGGCTGGAAGCTGGAGATAGTAGATATGGATCAAGTCCTGATTGATAAACTGATGATTACACGTGTTTCGGAGTAAGGGGGAGTTTGAACGTTTTGTATAGAGGTGAATCTTTCACCTTTTCTTTTTCTGTTTATTGTGAATGTTTGAACAATTATGAAGGCATAGTGCTGTCACTTACCTTGTGTAACTTTCACTAGCGTGAGAACCTGTAAATTACGGAATCAACATCCTATCTCAAAAGTAAAAATTGTGCACAAGCTGCCAAAAATCAAACCGTGTAAGCCGTTGGATTGCCCATTACAATAGAACATATGAGTAACGAAAGGAGTAGATCGATATGCTATATCCACAAATGAATGCGCAACGTATGCTAACCGAGCTGAATGGTTTTTGGCATTTTGCTGCAGATCAAGACAATAAGGGAGAAGAGAAAGGTTGGCCATATGGTATTCCAAGAGAACGAGAAGTCGCTGTTTCTGCAAGCTGGAATGAGCAATTTCAGGATTTAATGTATTTCTTTGAAACAGGTTGGTATGAGACAACATTGGAGGTTCCTAGCCATTTTCGATCAGAATTATTGTGGCTCAGGATTGGGGCAGCTAACTATCTCACAAAGATTTGGATCAATGGACAATACGTAGGAAGTCATGAGGGAGCGCATCTACCATTCGAATTTGAGGTTTCCTCCTATATGAAGTGTGGTCAAAAGAATACCATGATCATCTCAGTGGATGCTCAGATTAAGTCAGATCGCTTGCCGCCTGGAGATGTGGAAGAAGAGCAAGTGATTGGCTTTAAAGGACAATATCCGAATAATTACTATGATTTTTTTCCGTATGGCGGGATTAACCGTCCTGTCTATTTATATACTACAGCACCTACTTATATAAAAGATATAACTGTGAACACAGAAATACAGGGGGAAACAGCTGTTTTATCGTATGATTGTCAGATTAATCAGCCCTTTCAAGGTACGGCAGTTATTACATTGGACGAAGAGGCAGCCACGAGCCAAGTTACTGTCGACAACCATAAGCGTGTGACAGGGCAGTTAACCATTCCATCACCGAGGCTGTGGGGGATGGAGGATCCTTATTTATATGAGCTATGCATTCAATTATTTGACGATGAGATTTGTCTAGATAGTTACACACTGGAAGTAGGCATACGAGAAATCGAATTAATGGATCATCAGCTGTACTTAAATGGACAGCCTGTGTTCTTGAATGGGTTTGGTCTGCATGAGGATTTCCCTGTATTGGGTAAAGGTCTTAACCATGCCGTCATTGCGAAGGATATGAATCTGTTAAAATGGACAGGGGCCAATTCCTTTCGCACGTCGCATTATCCGTATAGTGAGGAATTCCTGCGGCAAGCGGATCGGCAAGGGATGTTAGTGATTGGGGAAACTCCTTTTGTTGGTTTTGTACAAAGCCATTATCAAAACGATAAAATACAGGAGCAGGCCAAGAAAGTTATTGGAGAAATGATTAATAGAGATAAAAATCACCCGTCTATCATTGCCTGGAGCTTGGCAAATGAAGGGGATACCTTTGTCCCAGAGGCGAGCGCGTTCTATCATTCGTTATATCAATGCGCGAAGTCGCTGGATCCTAGCCGCCTGGTTACCATCGTAAATTGTGTAGATATCGAGGAAGATCATGCCCTGCAGCATTTCGATTTTATTAGTTTAAACCGTTATTATGGCTGGTATGAACAGGCTGGCCGCTTGGATGAAGGCTGTGAGATGCTGAGTAAGAAGCTTGATCGCTGCTTTGAGGTGTTCCAGAAACCGATTATTGTAACGGAGTTTGGGGCAGACGCGATTGCCGGTCTACACACCAATCCGCCAGAACAGTTTACCGAGGAATACCAAGCAGAAATGGTTACACGGCAATATCAGATCATTGCGGACAAGACCTATACGATTGGGGCCCACATTTGGTCCTTTGCCGATTTTAAAACAAGTCAGACACCTTCAAGAGTCGTTGTCAATCGCAAAGGATTGTTTGCGAGAGATAGACAACCTAAATTGGCGGCGCATCGTATCAAGGAGCTGTGGGGTGAATAACAAAAGCCAGTGCATACTACTGTTGATGGCCGGGCCACGTCAAGCCTAACCAAAAAATCCCCTTCTCTAATCAGAAGGGGATTCATCATATGGAATCATAGTCTCTCTTTATTCTGTCGCTTCACTTAACAAACTCTGTACTTCTTCTGGATCTGGCTCCAGACTTAAACCAGTATCCACGAGTGGGCTAAGTGTTGATACGGCCGGTTTTTTATTCCCTTGATAGAAAGAAATAAACTCTTCCTGATTAATAGAATATAAAACAGCCTGACGCAAGGCAAGATTAGAGGAAACCTCACGATCTTCCATATTGAAATTCAGATAGCTGACGGCGTTACTGTCATTTTGTTGTAGCGTTAAATGCTCATCCTCTGTAACTGTGTCATAGCGGTTCTCTGCTACACCATTAAAGATATAAATTTCATCATTACGCAAGGCATTCAATGTACTCTCTGCGTCTTGAATAAAGTTGACTACTACCTCGTTGATTCTCGGTTCATAGTCTGTACCAGGCATATAACCCGGATTTTTCAAAAATTGTGCTTCATAATCATTTTTAGAAGAGATAACGTAAGGACCGCTGGCATAAATTGTGTTCTCTTCACCGCTTCCTTCTGTAACGGTTCGTTGATCGCCATAGGCAATATCTTCATTGACATCATAATCATCTACATCATACGTATTAATACTTTCCACTTGTTCTTGGGATACGATACCTGCCGATTGGTGGGCTAGATAATTAAGTACCTGCGGGAAAGGATCGACGGTTGTTATCTTCACTACTTGGTAAACACCATTACTATTATCTGCTGCTGTTTTGTCAGTGGTTAACTCGTTAATATTGGAATCCAGACCACTTTCTAATGCCTCTTTGACGGTCTCACCATCAATTGAATTGGTTGATTCTAATTCGTCAAGATCACTCACAATATCAATCGTATCCATGTTTTCATGTAAGCTGTATGTGCGGTGATCTGGTACAGAATCGGGATCTTTGGCACGGTCTAAGGAGAATTTCACGTCTTCAGCGCCTACGCGTTCTCCGGTATCGACGGCTTCGTCATTCTCGATAGCGGCAAAATTAATATCATCCCGAAGCACGAAATAGTACTCTTGATTTCCATCCGCAATCACGTGATTCAGAGAAAGGGAACCATCCGAAACTACTTCATCATCATCCGTTAGATTAACTAATCGTACATAAAGATTTGTGTTCAAGGTGTTGATTGACCCATCATTTCCTTTAATAGGGTCCAAGGAAGTTAAAGAACCGATGGCTTGGTGCAATTGTAACGGCTCCGTCTCTCTCAATGATGTATCATTATAGTCCATTGCCTCCCATACAGCTGCCCGTGATTTTGGCAGACGGACGGTGGATTCATCTAATATCTCATGATTGACACCTTGTGCCTTATAGGATGTATATAATGGCGCGATATAGGCCTGATCAAAGACAATACGCTGCTCCAAATCCTTATAAGTCTCTTGATATTCATCTGGTAATTGCGTGCTGGCCAAGTCAACTAGTTCATCTGCTTCTTCATCTGCAAATAAGCTGTTATCACCATCCGATGTGAATAACGAGCGGACGGCATAGTCTGGATTCCCTGTTACCGTTGTCCAGCTATTAACAGCAATATCATAGTTACCTGCGTCCCGCTGTGTGGTAAAACTACCGTAGTCAGGCTGAATATTCAGCTCCACGTCAAACCCGTTACTTGTTAATTCATCACGTAAAATATTCATATCATCTTCATTCGTACTCATACCTAACAATTCGATGTGAGGTTGTTCACCGCCTCCTGAGTCCTCTGATGAATCCTCTTGTACGTCAGATTCGGTATTCAAACAGCCGGTTAATCCAATGACTAAAGCAAAAAATAGCAAAATACTTAATTTTTTCATGTTTTCTCCCCCTGTTGTTTAATTTATTTTGGGATCTAAGGCATCACGTAGCCCATCCCCCAGAAAGTTAAATGATAATACTAATAAAATAATGGCTAACCCTGGAAAAATAGCTAAGTAAGGCTCTGTTTCTAAATACTCACTACCTATTCTTAATACATTCCCCCATTCAGGTATGTGCGGTTCCACACCTAACCCTAGAAAACTCAAACTGCTTGTGGCAATAACAGCAGTCCCAATGGTTAAAGTAGCCCGGACAATCATTGGTGCAAATGCATTAGGTACGGCATGCTGAAATAATATCTTCCAGTCGGATTCCCCTAATGATTTTGCGGCTTCAATATAGTTGAGATTAGCAACCATTAACACATTGGCCCGCATAGTTCTAGCATACATGGGAATAGATCCGATGCTTAACGCAATAATTAAATTGACCGTACTCGATCCAAAAGCGGCAATAATCGCAATAGCAAGCAAAATACCTGGTACAGCATAAAGGATGTCTAAGATCCGCATAATCGTTTGATCAATTGCCTCATGGAAATATCCGGATATGGCACCAAGAATACCGCCAATGACCATCGGAATAAGAGTGGTCAAGAGACCGATAACCAATGAGATTCTTGCTCCAAAAATGATACGAGAGAATACATCACGCCCAAAGTTATCAGTGCCAAATGGATGGGCAAGACTGGGGTCTGTCAGCAATGCTCCATAATTATTCGCCGTTGCAAAGCTCGTTACAAACGTTGCAAAGCTAGTAATAGAAATAGAGAAAATAAAAATAACAAATAATAAGCCAGTCATGGCAGTAAAGCTTTTACTTAATTTCATCCAGAAGAAATGCCACTTATCTTTGACGGATTCATCCTTATCGGACGCCTTTAAAAACAAGCTGTAGGCCAAAATAAGTCGGAAAATATTGCCGGTTATACTTAAGATGCATAATAACACAGCAAGCCATTTTATCGGCTTTCGCTTCTGTTGACCCACGTCAAGCTGCCGACTAAACAGGATCAGTAACACCACATCCAACAGCAGTAGGCCTAATAATACGGACATGGCAGGCAGAAAGGTGTTCGACACATAAGGCTTAAACAGATTAAAGGATGTTACCGCAATAATAAGAAAATCCGTGATCAGCATGTAATAAATAAAGGTATACTCGATGGAAGACCCTTTCTTTGATATACGAAAAGCAAAAATTGCGGTAAATATATTTCCACATAATAAAGAAAGGAATTGAACCCTGGCAAGACGTCTTGTTCGAGCTTGAACAGCCCCGTACACTAACAAGTCTTTTCGCAAGAAAACCAAAAGGATGAGCTGATAGGCGCTGATTAAGCCATAGATAACCGTCAATAATGTAAGGGTGCCTTGCCATGATTGTGTAGCTATGTCATAACTGTTCCATAAAAAAATTAGGGTTAACCCAAGTGTTATGACAAAAGTGAAATAACCATGTTTATATAGCTCTGATTGTTTCAACTGTTGTTGATTTGCCCGATGACTCACGTTCTTCCCTCCTAACTATCCTTCATCTGTGATCGAATGCGTGGGTTTAATACAGCATAGAGAAGGTCTACAATCAAATTGACAATGGAAATGGCAATCGCAATATAAACCACACCGCCTAAGATGGCTGGTATATCTGGAATAAATTGCTTATCAACAATATAACTGCCCAATCCACTAATATTAAATACCTTTTCGGTAACTGCTGCACCACCGAGCATGACGCCGAATTGCAAGCCAATAACCGTTAAAATAGGAATCCAGGCGTTTCTTAGGGCATGTTGAATGAAAATCTTACGTTCCGATAGCCCCTTTGCCTTGGCCGTTATCATATAATCTTCGTGCATCACCTCAAGGATAGAGGATCGTGTCATCCGAGCAATCGTAGCTGTTAAACCAGTACCTAGCACCACAATAGGCATAATAAGAGACCAAGCATTCCCAGGAGAATAATTAGATGGTAACAAATCGGCATTAACAGAGAATGTTAGAATAAAGATTAGTCCTTGCCAGAAACTAGGGATAGATAAACCGATCAAGGCGATGAACATAAAACTATAATCCCAAAAAGAGTTGACCTTCGCAGCTGAGATCATGCCAATTGGTACGGCAATGAGAATCGCTAGAATCAGAGAAAAGCTGGCGATTATCAATGTTACGGGCAATCGGTTGGCAATACTATGCATCACATTTTCATTACCAGTATAAGAGAGCCCCAAGTCAAAGGTTAAGAAGCCTTTGATCGCTTCCCACAACTGCACCCAATAAGACTGATCCAATCCATATTGGCGATCGAATGCTACGCGCTGTGCTTCTGAAGCAGATTCACCAAGAATATTAGCAGCGGCATCCGATGGTGAAATATAAAGAATGGTAAAAACCATGATAATCACTGAAAATATCACAAATATGGTCATTACCAGCCGTTCAAAGACAAAACGGATAAAGGCTTGTTGGTAAATGAGACATAAAATATAAAGCAGACCACCTGGTATAAAAGTCCAAATAACAAATCGCTTATCTAATAATAACTGTAGAAAGTATTCTTGATAGGTGGTAGGCATGAATTGTTCTTCTGCGAGTTCCTGAATAGCAGCCTCTTTTATTTTTGTGTCTGTTTCTTGACTGACAAACTCTTCTAATTCCGCTTGCTTCATAGTCTGATCAAAATATTCCTTTTTTTTACGAAACTGATCTTCGTATCTTTGTTTAAGTGACAGATATTCCTTCGTTTGTTTTAATTGATCGATTCTTTGTTGGACAAGTTCTGGATATTTCTCTTTCTTACGTCTATAAAGAAATAAGAGAAAAGCAATCAAATGAACTGGTAAACCGATCAACCATTGAATGTAATGTAGGAAAGGATATCGTTTTATCATCATAAAGCCTTTGGACAAGGCATTGGATCCCATTGACAACATTCACCTCCATAAATCTTGATAATTCCTATTGATTTAGTATAGAATGGAATATGAAGAATTATAGGCAATTTTGAAGTAGAAGTCAAATCAAATAAACTATATTGGGGTTATGACATATGCAAGATATATTAGCAGTAAAGAATTTATCCGTTACGTTTCATTCTGAACAGCAAGTCGTGTCATCCGTTCAACGGGTTTCCTTCTCGGTTGGCAAGGGAGAAACATTGGGTATTGTTGGAGAGTCTGGCTCAGGTAAGAGTGTAACAGCCAAGGCAATTATGCAGCTATTACCAGAACACACGGCAAGAATTGAAGCTGATGCCATTAACTATCAGAGCCAGGATATCTCGACATTTTCCAATAAAGGAATGCAGCAAATCCGGGGACAAGAAATAAGTATGATTTTTCAAGATCCAATGAGTTCGTTCAATCCAACGATGAAGATTGGTCAGCAGATTGATGAAATGAGTATAAAACACCGAAATCTGTCCCCGCAGGATGCGAGAAAGGAAACGATCGAGATGTTGGATTTGGTTGGCATTGGTGAGCCTCAACATCGCTACCATCAATACCCACATGAATTCTCTGGCGGGATGCTGCAGCGAGCGATGATTGCGATGGCTTTAGTCTGTCGTCCCAAGCTGTTAATAGCCGATGAGCCTACCACAGCACTTGATGTACGCATCCAAGCACAAATTTTGCAGTTAATGAAAAAGCTGCAGGAAACGATGGATATGAGTATTATTTTGATTACGCATGATTTCGGGGTGGTTGCCGGGATGTGTGATCGAGTAGTGGTCATGAAGGATGGCAAAACGGTGGAGCAAAATGATACGGAATCGATTTTTCAGCGACCCGCACATCCTTATACGAAACGATTATTAAACGCCTTACCTAGAATTGATCAGGAAAAGAAACACTTGGCACACAAGACCTTTACGAAAACCGAGCCATTGATGACCGTCCAGCAATTAAGAAAAATATTTCCATTGAAATTGGGCGGTTCTGTCCATGCGGTTGATCAGATCGACTTTCAAATTCACCCTGGGGAAACATTGGGGTTAGTTGGTGAATCAGGGTCAGGCAAGTCAACAACCGGACGTTTGATTTTACAGTTACAACAGGAAACGGCAGGAGAAATTATTTTTCAAGGAATGGGGATTCATCGTTTTAAACGTAAAGAGTTAAAGCAGCTCCGACGCGATGTGCAGATTATTTTCCAAGATCCGCATTCCTCGTTGAATCCAAGGTTGAAGGTGCTGGATATTATTGGCCAGCCTTTAGATATCCATAAACTTTGTCGCACTAAGCAGGAGCGTCGAGCGCGAGTGGAGGAGTTATTGGAACTGGTTGGATTGGAGAAAGAGCACGCCAGCAGGTATCCACACGAATTCTCTGGTGGGCAGCAGCAGAGAATTGGGATTGCTAGGGCACTTGCTGTTAATCCTAAATTCATCGTGTGTGATGAGCCTTTATCCGCACTGGATGTCTCGATTCAAGCCCAAATTGTCGACTTATTACAAGACCTGCAGCAAAAGTTGGGGTTGACCTATTTATTTATCGCACACGATTTAGCGATGGTCAAACATATTTGTGATCGAATTGCCGTCATGTATTCGGGTAAAATCATTGAAGTGGCTGAAAGTGAGGAACTTTATCGAAACCCGATGCATCCTTACACGAAGTCATTACTCGAGGCCGTGCCAATCCCGGACCCTATGTTGGAGGCGAAGAAATTAAAAGAGCATAACATTGTTTCTCAAGTCTATCATTTTGAGGAAAATAGATTAGAAGAAAAGAGTCCGGATCACTGGGTGCTTGTCTGAATGGTATGGTGCATTGCTTGCGAAAAAGACTTATGCCAGAATGTCCCCATTGCGGAAACCGATTAAATCACGAAATGATATTGTATTAGTATAGTAGAGAATCTCCAAATATGTCCGTTAAAATAGATAATCAAATCAAAATCGAGCGGATTATAAAGTAATGAAGGAAGTAGAGCGGTGATGCTCTACTTCTTTTTAGTTGACATAATACGAGACCGCCCGGAAAAACAGGCAAACCGTCCAGTAACAGGGTGAAACCGTCAGTAAAAAGCCCAAAACTGTCCGGGAAGAGGCTTAAACTGTCCGGAACACACCCAAAACCGTCCGGAAAGCCGCTCTCTCCTTTTGTTAGGAAAAGATTTGCACTTGGTTACGGCCTCTCTCTTTCGCCAGGTATAATGCCTGATCTGCTTGATATAGCAATTGCTCTAAGGTGTGTTTATTTAAGTTGTCTATGCTGGAGATGCCTAGACTGATGGTAACAGGGATGGAGAGTGAATCGATTTTAAATGGGTGCTCCTCTAATTGCTGCCGCATGGTTTCAGCCAATTGATATGCTTCTTTTATATCCATGTCGTTTAACGTAAGGATAAATTCTTCCCCGCCATAACGAGCTAAGAGACAATGGTCGGGCAATATTTTTCGGAAAAGTTGGCTCGTTTCATTCAAAATACGATCTCCGACCTGATGTCCATAGGTATCATTTATTTTCTTAAAGTGATCAATATCGAAAAGGAGTATAGCAAAACTGTTTTTTGCTTGTGAAATGGAAATTTCTGCTCGCTGGAAAAAGGCCCTCCGATTAAGTATATTAGTCAGTTCATCATAATAGGCCAAGTATTCAAGTTGTGTCTGCATATTTTTCATTTTCGTAATATCCGTAAATATAACCAATCTACCACTATTTTTTGTAGTATGGGACAGAGGGGATACACGTAATTGAAACACACGTGGTTTATGCTGTCGATTGTAAGTGATTTCTGCTTCCAGTGGGCTTTCTGATAAACTATATGGGAAAGGAAGTCCCGATAAATTCTTCCAAATATGATAGAAATTTTGTCCATACATCTGTTGGTTAATGCCTATTAACATTTTCTGTGCTGCTTGATTATATTCCACTAGACGATAGGAATTATCCAAGACGATCACACCATTATCCATACTTTGGAAGATAACGTCTTTTGCAATAGGCACTACCGTAAACATTTGTGAAGTGGTGATGGCCCATAGGTAAAGAGTAGATGAAAGTCCTAATATCATCGGGACAGGGTCAATTCCAGATGGAGTTAAACCTGTTAAATAAAAGTAAGACATGACAATGGGAAGGAATTGCCCAAGTGCTAAGACAATAATTTGTTTCCAATAAGCACGGGCTGCCGTTTTTAATTGTAGTAACGTTAAAATAAGTGCAATAAACATAAATGAAAAAGTGAAAATGCCATGAACAATGTACCATATACCAACCTCTTGTTCCACATAAGGTGCGCCTAACAAAGGGTCAATTTGTAACGTGCGATAGTAGAGATGGTGCAAGTCGTTGGTTGCTACTAAAATAATGGTAATGGTTGGGATGATTAATAAAAGTAATACTCGTTTAAACGCTGTTTCCATCCCAAAATAGCGCAGGATAAATAATAATCCAAGTAGTGGAGAATAACCTATACCTATGTATTGTATAATGGTCCATGTCTTTATTTGTTCAATGTTGGTAGCAAGCAGTCCAAATGCACCGGCAAAACAATAGATGCTAATGGGTAAAATATAAATAATAAAAGTCCAGGCAATGCTTTTATAATAATGGCGACGTGCATAGGCAAAAACGGCTAAAACGAGGTTGATAACGCCAGAAATTACCATTAACGCTATAAAAGCTGTGATTTGTGAGTCCATAAGCTTACCCCCTTTCTATAATGTAGCATAAATAGGGGAGGATGAGGAGAAGTATTTATGAGATAATCGACATATTAATGTTAGTTAGATGATCTTATTTTTGAAAAGAGAGGTATTATCATGACTATTTATAATAAATTGGTTCGAGACTATATTCCTGAAATTATTGAAGAACAAGGGCAGTACTGTCAAATAAGAATAATGGAAGAGAAATCTTATAAACTGGAACTAATACAAAAACTTAAAGAAGAATGGAAGGAATATCTAAAGGCAAATAATGATCAAGCAGCTGTCGAAGAATTAGCAGATATGATGGAAGTGGTGATAGCTTTAGCAAAAACACATCAAGTATCAGAGCAAACGTTATTGCAAATGAGGGAGCAGAAGCTTAAAACACGTGGTGGATTTGATAATAAAATTTTTTTAGAGGAAGTTAGCGAGTAAATAATATATGCTTGCGTGAGATTGTGGAAAGTCTATCGCAGAGCATAGGGTATTAGGGCAGATTATTGAATAAAGGTGTTATTTGTAAAAAGTGCATATTAACAGAGGTTGCTCAATAATAGTGGTGTTCAAATACATACAATAGACTTTGATAAAGGAGAACCTATGAATATTAAAACAAACAGATTACAACTAAGAGAATTTAATGAATCCGATTGGGAGGCGGTGTATTCGTATACATCTGATCAAGCAGTGATGAAATACCTTCCTGAAGAGGTATTTTCAAAGGAAGATGCCAGGCAATTTGTTATAGACAATAAAGGAGACGAGGCAGAAAAGTATGCTGTTATAGAAATGGATACACACCAATTGATTGGACATATTGTTTTCCATCCGTATTTTGGCGACCACACCTTTGAGATTGGCTGGGTATTTAATCCTTTGTATCACGGAAAGGGCTATGCTACAGAGGCCGCCAAAGCTGTGCTTGCATTTGGTTTTAATCAATTGCATCTGCATCGAATTATTGCAACCTGTCAACCTGAAAATAGGCCGTCCTATCGTGTAATGGAGAAGATTGGTATGAGGAGAGAAGGATTTTTTAAACAATGTATTCCACACGGTGATGAATGGTGGGATGAATATTATTATGCTATTTTGAGAGACGAGTTTTTGGGTGTGGAGTAATGATTATGAAAGTGAAGTTTGGTGGAATTTTAATTTTATGGAGTGAGATATAATCTTTTGACAAGCTAATTTGTAAAGAAGGTGCCCACCTTCTATACTTAAAAAGAAGACACCTCTTTATAGTTAGTGGTAGTGTGAATGTGGAATATCATATGCTATTCTTAATGAACTCCAAATAAAACTTTACTAGGAATAGAGACTGTAAAGGAGCTCCCATTGTTTGGCGAGTGTCCCATCTCCAAATCTCCTTGTAATTCATTTTTAAGAATATCTTTTATGATATTTAAACCAAGGCTATCTGTTTTCTCAAGGTCAAAATCAGCAGGCATACCTTCTCCATTGTCTGTTACAGAAATAGTAATCCAATCTGATATTTTATAGGAATGGATTAAAATGATCCCTGTATTTCTATTTTTAAAGGCATGTTTCTGACTGTTAATGACAAGTTCATTAATGATTAGTGCAATAGAAGTGGCTTTATTGTAAGGAATGAAAATATCTTCTAACTCCGATTTTATTTGTATTTTAGGATCAGCACTTGAGATCTCTATGATAGATTCGATAAGTTCTTTTAAATTAATAATGCTTCTGCCCATGCGATCCTTAGATAATAAATCGTGTACGGTGGCAATACTCTTAATGCGACTGATAACGTTATCTAGTAATTCATCAATAGATCGATAATTATCTTGTTTATAGACGTTTTTTTGTAAGGTAACTAGACCAATAACTGATTGAAGATTATTTTTGATGCGATGATGGCTTTCCTGAAGTAAGGTGGATCTCCCCATCAATCTTGTATCTTCAATAGCGATAGCAACATGTTTTGCTAATGCGAAAAGGTACTGCGACTCTGCTTTTGAATAAATGTAAAAATCTTTATAATACAGGCTGATAAGTCCTGTCACCTGAGATCGAATCAGAATAGGGATGCAGATGAAAGTATTCATTCCTTCTTGTTCCTTAAATAATGTATTAAATTCCTTGTCTTTTCTATTGATATAGAAAATCTCGTTAGATTGGGCAATTTTTATAATAGTCTCTTTAGTCAGCTGTACATGGATATCACGTAATTCTTGGTATTCAAATTTATCGATAGTATGCCAGGTATTCTCATCGAGTAACTGTATGGCACAACCATCTGAACCCATGAATTGACAAACCTCTTTTGCTAGCAGAAGTAATACATCTTTTAATTCATATTCAGAGGTCAAAAATTCTGCTGCTTTAAATACTGTATCCAAGAAACTTTTACTATCTTGACTGAAACGATCGTTTTCTTTGAAATAATAACCTTCAATTTTCCTAAGAAATAACTGAGGATCTGCCTTAGCCTCAGAGGCGGTCATTTTACCAGCGAGAACACCATTGTTCAAGATAGAAATCGAATCTCCTATTTTTAGAGAATTCTCCCATTGCCTAGTTATGAACAAAACGCTGCCTCTCATCTCTTTAAACTGTCTGATAATATTATACATTTTAGCTGCATTAGTGGAAGAAAGATTTTCTATTGGTTCATGCATAATGATAAGTTTCGGGTTCAAAAGTAGGAGGCGACATAAATAGATGAATTTTTTATCTTCTGCAGATAGGTTATATAATTTCTCTTTCGGGTTATAATCTAAGCCCAATTTGTTAAAAATGTCGATTGTATTTTTATGAATTTTGGATCGATTTAAAAAAGGCATAAAGCGGTATTTTGGTAGATACATTAAATGTACATTTTCTGCAACGGTTAGGTTATCGAGTGTTAATGGGTGTCTATAAAGAAATTCAATAGGGTAATGTTCCCAGATGTCATAATTATGTGGAAGCGCTGTTACTTTGTTCCCCATAAAATAAATGTTACCATCATTTTGTTTCGTGAATTGCAATGCCTTCATGAATTGCTCCTGTTCACTAGAATCTTTCATCATCAACGAATGAATTTCATTTTCTTCAATGCTTAGTTGAATGCCTTTGGGAGAATTAAGATAAATGAAGTTATTCATGTCGAGTAACGATTGTTTCATGTTCATACCTCTTTTCAAGTTGAATTACGTTACTTTGAAATAGTATAAAGGAAGCATGTAGAAGAAATCAATACTAAATGAAGTAGAAAGATATAATGGGGGATAAGAGAGTTATTGAAAAGAAGTCATATTAGTTCTATAAAAGATATTGACTAATGATTTACTTATGTTAATTAGTATTGACTAGAAAGTAGGTTTTATTGTAACTTGTCATTATATAGGTCTTGTGATTCAAGTGACACGTCACTAAAAAAATAAATGCTGTTAAGGAGGTGAGATCAATCGATAATAAGCTACGAACGGTTATTGCAGAAGATGAGCTCTTGGTAATGATGGGTTTGGAATCAAATCTAAAAGAACTAGGTCATGAAGTGGTGGGAAAAGCTGCAGATGGTGAAAAAGCAGTGCGTTTAGTCTTGAATTTAAAACCAGATGTGGTACTTGTGGATGTAAGCATGCCTAAAATGGATGGTATTGAAGCGATTCATGAAATCAATGAAGAAATGTTTGTTCCTTCGATTATTATTAGTGCTTATCACGATGAAAGTTTAATAAAAAGAGCGTCTGAAGAAGGAGTATTTAGTTATTTAGTAAAACCAGTGGATTTGAAAGATTTGAAGGCTGCTATCAATATTACTTTGGATAGAGTTGAAGAGTTTAAAGATCTACAAGAAGAACTTCACGATACAAAAAAAGCTTTAGAGGCTAGAAAATATATTGAAAAGGCAAAAGGAATATTAATGGAATCTAAAGGTTTAAAAGAACCGGAAGCTATGCAAAAAATGCAGCATATGAGTAGAAATCAAAATAAGAAATTGGTTGAGATTGCTAAAAATATTATTGCGATGGAATCTTTATTTTAAAATAACTTGAAATAATCTCTTGACTTTGTAACCGTTTTATTTTAATCTTGTTGTAGAGTTAATAAATTTAAATATTTTATATATACCTATGGGTGGTATGTATATATTTGGGCTAAGAGCGCCTTGTCAGAGCTATGTTTTCGTGTGTGCTAAAAACGAAAATATAGTCTCTAATAAGGCGCTTTTTTGTGTTCAAAATTTTTAAGGAGGTGATGTGAGTAATTAAGCAAGAATTAGATGAAGCGATGGAACTAATAAGGTTTATGTGGTAATAAAATTGTGGGAGGTAATGAATTTGAAAAAATCTAATATTGTATTTATGGTAATGTCAGTATTTGTCTTCATATTGCTTAGTGCATGCGACAACCAAGGTAATGAAACATCTGGAGAAGCAGAAAGTGCCGATGATTTAAGAATTGGTATGTCATTTCAGGAGATGGATAATCCTTACTTTATTTCTATGCAAGAATCTTTTGAAGATGCTGCTGCTTCTATTGGAGCAGAAACAATTATTGCGGATGCCCAGCATGATGTAACAAAACAAGTAAATGATATCAGTGACATGGTCCAGCAAGATATTGATATTTTACTTATTAATCCTGCTGATAGTGACGGAGTGGAAAGTGCTGTTATGCAAGCAGAAGAAGCTGGTGTTATAACTGTTGCTATAGACGCTCAAGCCGAGGGGCCTATCGACTCTTTTGTAGGTTCAAAAAACTATGACGCTGGTTATTTGGCAGGAGAAAAAATGGCAGAGGATTTAGGAGGGACCGGTTCTGTAGCTATTTTGGATGGGATTCCTGTTGTACCAATTTTGCAACGTGTGGAAGGTTTTGAAGATGCTATAAGTGAGAATTCTGATATTGAAATCGTAGACATACAGAATGGGGAACAAGAGCGGTCAAAAGCTTTGAATGTAACGGAAAATATTCTTCAAGCCAACCCAGATTTGGATGCCATTTTCAGTGTCAATGATGGTGGAGCTATGGGGTCCCTAGGCGCTATTGAATCTTCAGGCCGAGATGTTGCGCTATATAGTGTCGATGGTCATCCAGAAGCCATTGAAGCAATTACTTCAGGAGATATCTTCAAGGCAACCGTTGCTCAGTTTCCGAGAGATCAAATAAGAGTTGGTATGGGTATGGCTTTAGCAAAATATTGGGGAGCTGAAGTAGTACCTGAAGAAGTGCCGATTGACGTAGAACTTTTGACACCAGAAAATGCAGAAGGTTTTAGTTGGTAAGGGACCAACAAAACATTCAATTGAAGGATGGGGAATGAAGATGTCAGAAATACTCAGAATTCAAAATATAACAAAAGAATTTTCGGGAGTTAAAGCACTGAAGGATGTTAGCTTTTCCATTGAAAGAGGAGAAGTGCATGCATTAGTGGGAGAGAATGGTGCTGGAAAATCTACTCTAATGAAAATACTATCAGGAGTGTACCAGCCTACTGGGGGAGAAATATTCTTAGAGGAAAAGGAAATCAAACTGATTGATCCTAAACAGGCACAGGGGCTAGGGATAAGTATTATTCACCAAGAATTTAGTTTGATACCTTATCTCAATACAATTGATAACATTTTTTTAGGGCGTGAAATTAGAAATAAGAGTGGATTACTCCATAGGGAAAAAATGAAAAAAAAGGCAGTAGATATACTCAAAACACTACATGCAGAAATTGATCTTAAAACGCCTGTCTCAGAATTAAGTATTGCACAACAGCAATTCGTAGAAATAGCTAAGGCCATTTCGATAGATACAAAGGTATTAATTTTTGATGAACCAACGGCTAGTCTGACAGGTAAAGAAATTGAAGATTTATTTCAGCTAATTGAAAAATTGAAAGCAGAAGGAGTCACAATTATTTATATTTCTCATCATTTAGATGAAATCATCACCATGTGTGATTCAATGACTTGTTTGAGGGACGGGACATGGGTGGATACGAAAAGAGTGGCAGACACAAATAAACAGGAAATTGTTAAGATGATGGTTGGAAGAGAGATTGCTAATGTGTTTCCAATTAAAGGAGAATCAACTAAACATAATGATATCTTGCTTGAGGTAAAAGATCTTGGAAATAAACATGTGATAGACATCAATTTTCATTTGCGTAAAGGTGAGATTTTGGGAATTGCAGGTTTAGTTGGTTCAGGAAGAACAGAAATAGTACGAGCTTTGATTGGTGCAGATAAGACCCAGACAAAGAACGTACTCGTTAATGGAAAAAAAATCAATATCAAAACACCAACAGATGCATTAAACCACGGGATCTGTCTAATTCCTGAAAATAGGAAAACACAAGGACTTATTTTAGATTCAACCGTGAAAAAAAATATAAGTTTACCTATTCTTAAACAACTATCCAATAGTTTTCGTATCATCAATCGGACGAAAGAAAATGAACTTACAAAAGCTTCAATTCAGGATCTGCTCATTAAAACACCGAGTATGAACCAAACAGTAAAGAATTTAAGTGGAGGTAATCAACAAAAAGTGGTGTTAGCTAAATGGTTGAATACAAATTGCCATCTTATAATCTTTGATGAACCAACTAGAGGAATTGACATAGGTGCCAAAGAAGAGATCTATAAATTAATGAGGGATTTAGCAGACAAAGGTATCAGTATTATTATGATCTCCTCAGAATTACCAGAAGTTTTAGGGATGAGTGATCGTTTGTTAGTAATGCATAAAGGCCGAATTAAATCGGAAATATCAAGTAGTGAAGCAACTTCGGAAAGAGTTATGCATTATGCAACAGGGGGTGAAGGTTGATGAATGCATTGAATTATCAAGTTACAGACAAGAAGAATGTCAAAGAATTATTTAAAAATCCTGAAATGTTAACTTTTCTAGGTTTTATCCTGCTTTGTATTGTATTTTCAGTGGCGAGTAGTGAATTCCTAACTGGAACCAATATTTCAAATATATTTAGGCAAGTTTCAATCAATGGGATCATGGCTGTAGGGATGACCTTTGTTATATTGACAGGAGGTATTGATTTATCCGTAGGGTCTGTGATGGCTTTTTCCGGTACAATTATGGCAGGATTGATGATTAATAGTGGGCTTCCTCCAATTTTAGCTATTTTATTAGGTATACTTCTTGGTGCTGCTATTGGGTATATTAATGGAGTTTTCGTTGCTTATGCTAAGATCCCTGCTATTATTGTTACACTTGCTATGATGGAAATAGCTAGGGGAGCAGCACTCTTGTATACAGGTGGATATCCTTTATCAGGTTTATCTGATTCCTTTACCTTTCTTGGACGAGGTTATCTTTTTGGCATTATACCAATGCCTGTCGTGATAATGGCTATTGTATTTTTAATCGCTTATTTAATTCTTAACCATTTACCTTTAGGTAGATATATTTATGCCTTAGGCGGTAATGAAGAAGCGGTCCGATTATCGGGAATTAAGGTAAAAAGAATAAAAGCCTTTGTTTATTTAATTAGTGGAATCACTGCCAGTATAAGTGGTTTAATTATGACTTCCCGATTGGCATCGGGGCAGCCGAATGCAGGTGTAGGTTATGAATTAGACGCAATTGCTGCCGTAGTCTTAGGTGGGACAGCAATTTCTGGAGGACGTGGACATATTTTCGGAACCTTATTAGGAGCTTTGTTATTAGGAGTTTTAAGTAATGGTTTAAATCTGTTAGGTGTCTCGCCATATGTTCAACGAGTTTTAAAGGGTGCAATCATTATCGGTGCTATTTATTATAGTAGCCGTGTAAAAAAAGATTAATCAGTAAGGAGAGCGTATCAATATGAATAAGATTCCTGAAATGATGAAAGCAGTTGTTTGTTACGGGCCAGAAGATTATAGAGTAGAGGAAGCAAAAACGCCAGTACCAGGTGCAGGAGAAGTGGTTATTAAAGTCGAGGCCTGTGGAATTTGCGGCAGCGATATAAAAGTCTACCATGGTGCTGATATGTATTGGGCAGGAGAAGATCCATGGTTAAAGGCTCCAGTAATTCCCGGACATGAGTTTTATGGAACCGTTGTACAATTAGGAGATGGAGCGGCAGAACTTCATGGAATTGAAGTGGGTGATAAAGTAACCACAGATCAAATTAATCCTTGTGGAAACTGTTGGTATTGTAGGACAGGTAAATATTGGATGTGCCAAGTTCATAACATGTATGGTTTTCAACAGGGTGTTGCTGAGGGTGCCATGGCAGAGTATATGAAATTTAGTAACAAGTCTACCATTTATAAGGTTACGGATGGAGTAACCGATATCGAAGCAAGTCTCATTGAACCAATGGCATGTGCGGTACATGCTGTACAAAGAGCAACTATCGAATTTGAGGACTGTGTTGTCTTAGCAGGTGCAGGAACTCTTGGATTATGCATGCTTCAGTTTATTAAATTAAAAACACCGAAAGAAATAGTGGTGCTCGATGCAAATGATAAACGATTAGAATTGGCCAAAAGTTTTGGTGCTGATCTATGTATTAATCCTGTAAAAGAAGATGCCATTGAGAAAATAAAATCCCTGACAAATGGTTATGGCTGTGACGTTTACATTGAAGCTACGGGAAATCCAAAAGGAGTTACACAAGGTTTAGAAATGACTAGGAAATTAGGTAGATTCGTTGAGTTTAGTGTGTTTGGACAAGAAACGACTACTGATTGGAGTGTCATCGGAGACAAAAAAGAATTAGACATTCGAGGTTCTCATCTTGGCCCATATACCTACCCGGTTGTTATTGATCTATTTGAGCGAGGGTTGATAAGTGCAGAAGGTATCGTAACACACACATACAAATTAGATGATTTTCAAGAAGCGATGGAGATGGCTCAAGATTCTAGTGCTATTAAAGTTTCTATAAGACCTTAAACAGTTATAACAAAAAGTTAACGAATAAGAACAAAAAAACAATGAAAATTGTTAGTGACTCTAAAATATCCAATTATTTAAAAAGACGACTCATTTTACATTATAAAAGTGTGAGTCGTCTTTTCATTGTATATTATTTTTGTATTAAAATGTGCTTGTGTGGCTATATTTCTAAAAATCCTTATTCCCAATAACCTCTTGATACTAATGTTCCTATCCTATTCATAGCTTTTCTTTTTATTCAATTTTAAAGACTAATTCCTCTGAGCAAGTGCAGATAGCCCGCCATCCACATTTAAACATGCTCCTGTTACGAAAGAAGCTTCATCTGAGGCTAAGAATAGAATTCCATAGGCCAATTCTCTTGGGGTTCCTTGACGTTTAAGGATACCTGGTCCATCAGGATTAGGTTTAGTTACACTTTGATCTAGTTCTTTCCCTGCAGCTTCTGCCCTTTTAATATGGTAGTCGGTCAAGGTAGGACCGGGAAGAATAGCGTTGACACGTAGCTTCTCTTCTGCATGATCACATGCCATTGAGCGTGTAAGGGCAAGAACGCCTGCTTTGGTAGCATCATATAATCCCATACCTGGGCGCCCTACTACACCATTGGCCGATGAGACGTTGACGATAGAACCACCATTGCTTTCAGACATTATTGGAATAAAATGTTTACAGCAATAGCCCACTGCACGTAAGTTAATATCAAAGATAAATTGCCATGTTTCCTCATCTGCTTCCGTAATTGGTCCAAAAACACGAACCCCAGCATTATTGACAAGAATGTCTACTCGATTGAATTTATTCTTCACATCCAGAGCTACTCTCGCTATGTCTTTCTCACTACCCACATCTGCAGTTGCGGGTAGTGCGGGCAAGCCACCTTGATCAGCAATCAAATCTACCGTATTTTGCGCATCCGATTCATAACGGTCCACTACTACAACTTGTGCACCTTCTTCTGCAAATAATAGACATGTCTCCCGTCCGATACCTGAACCGCCTCCAGTAACTACAGCCACTTTATTCTTTAATCTATTTCCAGTCATATTTCTATCCCCAATCTTTTATGATTTTTTATATTGTTTCCCATTGGATTGATATGTTTATACTAGACTATTGTTAAAAGTGTTCCAATTTTCTTCTATTTGTTCTGTATTCGATTCACCGCAGTAAATCAATAAACGATGCTTATATCTTTCTATTTGTCCTTGCTCTTGAGTCCACTCTCCACTGATGCATCTACTTGGAGAAATACCGAGCTGATCGTCTACCCTCCAAGTAACAGGGTGTTGTGGGTTATCTTGATGGTTCATCATAGCAATTCCAGCCCAGTTTTTGCGATTTTCAATGGGCATACTGACGGCAACCCAATTGGCGGGCTTTGCTTCAGCTTCCTCGTTTTCCAATCCGTAACTGTTAATTGCTCTGCCACCCAGTTCTTCTCTGAATGGCATACGCAGAAACAGCCCACCGGCTATGTGTTGACCAAAAGTAAGTAATGTTTCAGCTCGTAAAGACCAAACAAGATCTAATTCGTATTTATCACGATGGTCGGTAAATGTCCAAATTTGTTTTTCTGTGATCATGTGCGTTCCATCGGGCGCATGCCATTCCGTTTCTACTTTCCATGATGCTCTATTTTCTTTTAGGACTGGTTCAGATAATGGCTTAGGGCGAATGGTACCATCGTAACCACCTCTTAATCCTTCTTCCCAAAATCCAATATTATTAATATTATTGAATCCACAATAAAGCCCATGCTGCCATGGATGGTGAGATGGAGCATCCTCTGTTATGACTCCCACACCATCTGGTGAAACAATAGGATGAATGTATGGACGCTTGTTCGTTTTTGCATGTTGTGTAATTATAGGGGTACGTCCATTCTGTCGGTAAATATGAATGGTTTGTTTGGAACTTTTTGCTTGCAACATATTGAATTCAGTACGTTTCATGTGAATCACCTCCTTAAGTGATCGTTTATTGGGATTTAAATATAGGTATTTTTACGATTTCGCCATTCTTCATTGCCGATTCATGCGCGCATAGTCCTGCGCAAGTCCAATTTGCTGAGGTGAGAGCATTTGGGAAAGCATCTCGTTCTTCAAGAATGCTACTAATAAACTCATGTACTAAATGTGGGTGAGATCCACCATGACCACTTCCCTGTGTAAAAGATAGATGTTGATTTTCTTCCGAATCATATACTCCTTCTGTTGTATAACGCTGAATAGGTTCAGGCAGAAAATGAGCGTAATCTGGTATGTTAACCCTTTTAGGCTTTTCTCCAGTGAAGACTACGGGATCTTCAGCTTCTAATTGCTGCCATTCAAAACTTTTCTTGTCTGCATAAACATCAAAACTTTCCACATATTCACGAGAAGTTTCAAATAGTGACCTGGTTACTTCCATCGCCAGATTAGAATCTCTTAACCTGAATAATGCGGACTCTACTGCAAAGGGTGAACCATATTTCGCCGTTAAATGATCTGCTATGTTTCCTGATCCTAAACAGGAAACATACTCTACTTCTTTGTCAGTTAAAGCTAATAAAGGGCTTACAGCGTGAGTAGCGTAATGCATAGGAGGAAGTCCTTCCCAGTAACCTGGCCACCCTGCCATTTCTTGTTGATGTGCTCCTCTTAAAAATTGTATGCGCCCGAGTTCTCCTTTATCTCGAAGCTCTTTCACGTATAAAAACTCTCTTGTTTGGACAGCGGTTTCCATCATCATGTAATTTTTCCCATGCTGTTGCTGTGCTTTCACAATTTGTTGGCATTCTTCAATTGATGTAGCCATGGGAACTGTACATGCTACATGTTTTCCCGCTTTAAGAGCAGCAATGCTTTGCTCTGCATGTAAATGTATTGGTGAGTTAATGTGAACGGCGTCAATATTGTCATCATGAATTAACTCATCAAAATTTGAATACCTCATTTTAATGTCAAAATGATCACCTATACTTTGGAGATTTTTTTTGTTCCGTTGACAAATAGCATACATTTCGGTGTCTGGATGATCACGATAGATGGGGATGAATTCAGCTCCAAATCCTAGTCCGACAATAGCTATGTTCAGTTTCTTTCTCAATCAAATTCCTCCTTCGTGTTGGATTTTTATCTCACTATTAATCTAGTGAATAAATGATGGAAAGTCTATGTGATATCACGTTACTTTATTTAGATTTTTGAGGATGACTAATAATCAACCCTTAACACCACCTAAGGAAATCCCTTTTACGAAAGATTTTTGAACAAAGAAATAGAGTGCTATAATTGGTACTGCAATCAATACAGCGGCGGCCATTAAAGGTCCCCAAGCTGTGCTTTCTGTTTGCTGAAATTGTTGCAGGCCAATTTGCAAAGTGTATTTCGAGGGGTCACTTAGGTAAATTAATGGTCCCAAGAAGTCATTCCACGAAAACATAAATTGAAATAACGCAATCGTTAATATAGCAGGCTGGCATATCGGAAGCATAATTCTGAAAAAAATCCCGAACTCGGAACAGCCATCAATACGAGCGGCATCCTCCAAACTGTTAGGTAATTGTTTGAAAAATTGTCTCATTAAGAAAATGAAGAAAGGCATACCAAACCACAAGGGTAATATAAGTGGTAATAATCCACCTACTAGTCCAAGTTGAGAAAATAATAGAAACAAAGGTACCATCGTTACAGGGAATGGAATCATCATCACAGCCAATGTAATAACAAAGAGGGTGTCACGACCTTTCCATTTTAACCTTGCTAAACTGTATGCCACTATTGGGCAAGAAACCACAACTCCCAGTGTAGATAATCCAGAATAAATTAAAGAATTTTTAAAGTAAGTAAAAAATGGAATCATGGTAAGAGCATCATAATAATGTTGCCATTCCAATGGATTTGGTATTAGAATGGGTGGGTAACTAAACAATTGCGTATTAGGTTTTATGGATGAACTAAACATCCAGAAAAAGGGAAGCGCGAACAGTATTCCAGCTAAACTTATAAAAAAATAGGTTAATACTCTTTTTAATTTTTTATTCTTCAATTTCAAATCCCTCCTAATCATCACCTTGATAGAATACCCATCGTTTAGACGATTTTAATATAATTAAAGTGATAACCATGATAAGCACGAATAGAATCCAGGCCATAGCCGAAGCATATCCCATTCTCATATATAAAAAGGCGTTGTTATATAAATACATGCTATAGAACATTAGTGAATCAGCTGGCGAACCAGTGCCGGATGTTAAGGTGTATGGTAGTGTGAATTCTTGTAAAGCATTGATTAATCCCATTACTACATTAAAAAAGATAACTGGTGTTAAAAGCGGGATGGTAATATGCCATATTTTCCGAATAGGATTGGCGCCATCTACTTCAGCTGCATCGTAATACTCTTGTGATATATCCTGTAAACCAGCAAGATATATTAGAAACGTGTTTCCGATGATCCACAAAGACATCATGACTACAGAAGGTTTTGCCCAAGTAGGATCGCCCAACCACCCTGGCCCTGCTATTCCAACTAAATCTAAAAGGTAATTGACTAAACCAAATTGTGCTTCGAGTAGCCATTGGAATAAAATAGCGACGGCAACTGCTGGGACTAAGGATGGAATGAAAAATAGTGTTCTAAATATTCCTTGACCTTTAATTCGCATATTGAGTAATAAAGCGATCGAAACGCCTGTCACGACAGCCAAAGGGAGCTGCATCAAAGCATAAAAGAAGGTATTGCTGATTCCTGTCCAAAACATTGGATCGTTAAATAATTGTATATAATTACTTAGACCAACAAATTGAGAAACACCAGAGATATTGTAATTTGTAAAACTGTAATACATGGAACTAAGCAATGGATAGAAATAAAAAACACTTAATCCAATAAGCCATGGGAGTGCAAAGATAACTCCATATTTTGAACGTTTTCTTTCTATGGTACTTTTCACTTTTGTTTTAGTAGCTTGCTTATTCTTTAGTGAAACTGACTTCATTGTGAACCCCCCATACTATTTCGATGTGTGAAAAAGGGGAAGATTCCCCTTTTTTTGTTATTCCCTTCTGGCTTCTTCCTGATCAATGGCGTTATTAATGGTTTCATTAATTCTATCCAAGATTTCTTGAGGCGTACCTTGCCCATCAAGAACGAGATCAGGTGCTTTCGCTAATTCATCCCACATCATATTTCCAGCTAATACAACTGGTCGGTGCTTCCCATTTGGCAATACATCTAAGAATGGCTGATGATTTGGAATGTCGCCAAATAATTCCTCGTTCACTTCCGGAATCACCGAATATTCTCCCTTAATTTCTTTGAATCTTTGCCCCTCTTCTGTAGAACTAAGCCACTTTACAAATTCCCATGCTGCTTCCAAACGATCTCCTTCTACTCCCTTTGGTATAATGAGTGCTCTTCCCCCTAAAAAAGTCGTGAAGTCATCGCCAGTCGGAGTAGGGATATAGGAAACTCCGTAATTCAAATCGGGGTTGTACTCTGCTATTTGTTCCATAATCCAGTTACCTTGTACTACCATAGAAACTTGCTCACTGATAAACGGGTCTTGTGCTTCGCTTCCCTCTGAATTTGCAAAACTTAGTACATTTTCCGCACCTATTTCGGAAGCGAAATCAGTCATCCACTCCAATGCCTCTACCACTTTAGGATTGTTTGCGGTCACTTGGTTAGAATCGTCCACAAATTCGCCCCCAAAAGACCAGCCCCAAGAATATAACCAGCCCTCTCCAAGCCAAGGAATCAGCCCATACTGTGTAAACCTACCATCTTCTTCTTTCGTTAGTTGGAGTGCTGCCTCCTCTAGTTCTTCTATGGTCGTAGGTGGATCTTCAGGATCTAGTCCTGCCTCTTCAAAGTGATCCTTGTTATAATATAATGCCCTTGAAGTACCGTCATATGGCAGGCCTAAGATATCCCCTTCAAAGGTTGATTCCCCCCATGCCCAATCGTAGTAAATATCTTGATTAATCCCATCCCGTTCTGCCAAATCGTTTAGTAAGGTTAATGAATCCATATATTCTGCAATTCCATAACGGCTTGCCAACATCACATCTGGTGGATTTCCTCCTGCAACTGCAGTAACTAGTTTAGAGGAAACAGAATCTCCACCATCAGCAGCTACATATACTGGTTCAACTTCTATATCTGGATGTGATTCATTAAACGCGGCTACGGATTGTTGGATTTCTTCACCACCTGGACCTACTTCCCAATTATGCCAATAGGTTATTTGAGTCACATCATCTTCAGACTGCTCACCATTCGTGCCGCTGCCTTCTTCAGTAGAACAACCAATGATAAAAAATAAAATAAATATGGAAAATACGAGTGATAGTAAGCGCATACAATTAGGTTTAAACATTTTCATTTCTCCTTTGTAATGTATACTTCTTGTCATATGATCTCTCGATAAGACGTAAAATTGCTTGTTAAGTTACCTCCTTTCTCCCGTTTGTTAAAATTCCCCTTCTGTTGATGTGTTTGATTATTTCATTACCTGGATTCAGAGTGAGATATAAAATCTGAATGGAATGCCGAATATCTTAGCTCGTAGTGTAGGTAATTAACGCAAGTATAGGTAATTAGCAATTTAAAGTCTATGAGATATTACGTTACTTTATTTTGATTTTTCGTATTGGCATGAAGCCTTATTTATTTCTGACAGTCAGTTGAATATACGACATGTGCGAATTTATCTTATTTAGATTTTTTTGTTAAAAATGTAGATTTATTAGTTGGATTTTCGATATTGGCCTGGAGTTAGTCCTGTTTTTCTTTTAAAAAGTACATTCATATACTCGAAATGCTTGAATCCAATCTTTTCAGCTATTAAAGATAAAGGTAAGTCTGTTTCAGATAGCAATTGTTTCGCAAGATTTACTTTCACTTCCAATATTTCCTGATGAGGAGTTCTCCCTAGTGCTTTTTTAAATCGATTATCCAGCACACTTCGTGAAACAAGGACGTGTTTCAGGATATCTTCGACCTTAATATCTTCATAAGCATGGCTTCGAATCATTTGGATAGCTTCTGAAACCAGTTCATCCTCTACGGTGACAACATCAGTAGATACTCGTGTTAATAGTGTGATTGGGGAAAATAGCTGCAGCTCTGGTTTAACCTTTTCTCCAGCCATCATCAAATCTAAAATTTCCGCTGCTTTATATCCTGTGTTTAGTGTGTCTGGAACAATGCTAGATAAAGATGGATCAGAAAGGTTACAAAGCAGCTCATCATTATCTACTCCTATGACTCCTGCTTGATAAGGTACAGCTATATCAGCGAGCTGACATGCTTCTAGTAATTTTTGACCTAAGATATCATATGAAGCCATAATTCCAATTGGCTTAGGTAATGTTTTTAACCATTGAGCCATATCTTCCCTATCTTTAGTCCATGAGTTGTTCCGATTGGATTCGAAAGTATGGCAGTCGAAACCTTTGCTTTTCACATAATTCATAAAAAAATGGTACCTTTGTCTAGCCCAAGGGAACTGCATTTCACCACAAAAACCAAAATGCTTAAACCCTTTACTAATTAAATGCTCGGCTGCCATGGTAGCAATGGCTTGATTATTGGTTTCAACACAAGGTAGCTGAGGTAAAAATCGATTTGCACTCACATCGACAGTTGGGAGATTAATGTCACTTATAATGGAGGCAATTTCTTTCGTTTCTATTCGTGCAATAATTCCATCACCTTTCCAGTTTTTAAGCCAGCTAAGATCTGTATGGTCTCTGCTGTGTTCTCCTAAATATATCGACCAGGGACGATTCTCATTCAAGTAAGACTTGATTCCTCGAAGTAATCCTCTTGCATACTCATTGGATGTTTCGATAATAAGGGCTACATGATAGTTCGGTTTTTTTGTGTGATTTGTAAGATAATTCATAATTTCCACCTTTGATTAGTTATTTAAAGAATTAATTCCTTACTTTAAAAATTTAAAAGGTTAATAATCCGCTTTCAATAATGTTTTTTGATATTTCAATTGCTTATTAGCAAATAGAAAAGAAACAATAGGAAGGATGATTGCTTGTCTTGTTTATCAATCAATAGCTATGATGATTTTTGGAGAGTAGATTGTTTATATTTGTTGAAGTATTAGCAAATTTTCCTCATTTTATAAAATCATTCCTTTCTATAATTAATGACCAAAGAACAATAGAAGCTGTGTCAGTAATACTACGAACGTGGTAAAATTTTTTTAATGGTTAATTGGTTTACCTAGTTTATAAAATACTACAATCGAGAACTTAATTCAATGTTTTATTCTCAATTGTATTGGTTACTTTGATTAGATTGGAGGTGTATTTTACTATGAATGAAAACTTCATTGGAGTCGGGGATCGTTTATTGGATCGAATGAATGATTTAGGGCTAAAACAAGTGGATGTATCTAAAGCTACTGGTATTTCTAAAAATGCAATGAGTAATTATGTGAGCGGTAAAAGAGTTCCTGACACTGTAGGAATATACAAACTTTCCAAATTTCTTTCTGTTTCCATCGAATGGTTACTTACTGGAGAGGAACAGCCTATTATAAAAGAAAAAGCTTCATCTAATGAATTTCAAATATTGGATAGAATACGCAAGCTATCAGATTATAATTTAATGAGGATTATGGGATACCTTGATGCATTGCTAACTATAGAAAAAGAACATAGTGAAAAAAACGTGTTATCTAATTCGCTGTATGAAGAAGAGGCTACAGAAAATGGGGGAGAAGAGGCTTAATTTTAATTCCTTTTGGTAAACTTATTAACCATGTATGATTTTACAATAAAGTTTAAAGCAAAAAACCATTTCCTTATTTTAAAAGTGAATACTTAGTACTGTAATAGAAAATGGAGCGAAAATAAGAAATATGTTATCTTTTCCAAATCCCAGCGCTGCATGGCTTAAGACCACAACGCTTATAAAATGCTTGGTGTTTTTCTTGGAATGTTGCTGAAACATGATCTAGTTTGCGCAAATTCGCTTCTTCTAACAACCTGCGTACCAGCTTGACACCGATACCTTTTCTCTGGTAATCGGGATGAACGATAATGTCTTCCATATAACCGTGTAAATTACCAGGACTGGAAACATAACCAAACGCTATGAGTTTACCTTGATGATCTCTGACTGCGCCCCAAAAATAAATGTGATCAAGTAGTTCAGGGTATAATTGGTCGTGACGATCCCAGCCTACAGATTCCCTTAAATCAGGAACTTCACTCTTTGAAATATCTGAATTTATTTTTACATGATACATGATAGATCACTCCTCTTTATGCCATGCAGCCTCTTCCATGTACACCTCATGGCATTAACTCTTTTTAACACAAGTATACAACAAAAAGCGCTATAAAACAGAAGTAGTTTTTAAAGTCTTAAAGCACGTTTAACTCCGTGATGATAGCGCGTAAATGATAGACGAAAAAACTCTTACTTCACCATATCTACACGGCTTTCCATGTATAACCCAACCCAATTTAACAAAGAATAACTCGGAAGGTATACTTTTTTACCACAGTTGTGTCAATTATTGTTCTTTCGATATTTCGGTTAGCGTATTACACTGACGATAAGGGTGATAAACATGTTATCTACTAGACAAAAGCAGTTGCTAGCAAGGCTTATCGAAAGTGAACAGTTTATGACGGTGGAGTTTCTGGCCAAGTGGTTGGAAGTCAGCGCGAAAACGGTTCGAAATGATTTAGACACATTAGCGAGTTTTCTGGAAGGGAGGGACAGCTTGCTACAAAGAGTCCCGGGTAAAGGAGTACAGCTTGTGACCGATAATGAGGAAAAACTTTTGGAGTCACTAGAGCTTACAGATTCTCTGCTTGATAGAGAAGTTCAGCTAACGATGATTAGTTTGTATCTACTGTTGAATAACAAGGTTACGATACAGGATGTAGCGGATGAGTTCTTTCTAAGTCGGACTAGTGTGCAGCACCTTCTTCGAGAAGTGGAGGAGCTCTTTGATCAATATAATTTGCAGCTTTCTAAAGAAGTCAGGAAAGGTTTATTCGTTTACGGCACAGAACGAAGCAAACGAAAGGCCGTTTTTTATTGGTTAACGAGACAGGGTACTAATCTGGATACGTTATCAAGATGGTTAGCGATAGCAAGTGCAGAACAGGAACTGGCCGAGGAATGGATAGATATCTGCGAGCAGGAACGTGGTGTGGCATATAGTGAAGATTCTCGGCCCGCTCTCGCTATTTACTTAATATGGTGGAAACGTCGGGTGGATGGAATGCATATTGTTTTTGTTCCAAAGAAACAGCGGATCGCTAACCCTGTTTCAGGCGGTGTAGCTACTTATTTAAATCAACTGTCGACGGATCAAGCATTACGAGTAAATGAGGAGAATTTTATCCACCAAATATTTGATCAGATCAAGGTGGTCAAATATAAATTTGAAGCTAATGATTTGGATCATTATCAAAAGGAATATACTTTTTGCCGTTATCTTATCGACCAAATATCAAGTATTCTTCAGGTGAATTTATCTGCAGATAGGAAGCTAAACAACGATTTAATATATCATGTGAAAGCAGCATTCCTAAGGATTGAAGAAGGAACGGAGATCGACAATCCTTATACGGAAGAAATCAAGATACGATTTCGAGCCATTTACGAGATGGTTCATCAAATCACCCTTGATATAGGGTATCGCTTGATTGCGGCGGAAGTAGCTTATCTCACGATGCATATCAGCTCAGCACTAGAACGAAGTAATAGTAAGAGATATTTACCGAATGTGATTGTGGTTTGTACAACGGGATTAGCCACTTCTTCTATTCTCATGACCAAGTTAGAGCATATTGAACCAGGATTTAATTTGTTGCGTATTGTTCATTCGCAAGAGCTGGAGCAGGAATTAGATCCAGAGGAGATTGATTTTATTCTCACGACGAGTAAACAGGCTGCACCAAATATCAGTGATATCAAAACGTATCGCGTCAGCCCCTTATTATTGGATGACGAGAAAGCCAAAATTCAACATGAGGCACACAAGATTGTCAATCGCAAACAGCTCCAGCGATTTAATCAGGTATATCAACAGCCAAGGTCTGTTGTGCCAACCCTTTTCGATGAGCAAATACACTATCACAAGTCCCAAGACTGGTACGAGGCGATTGCACTGGCGGCCCAGCCATTGTTACAAGCAGGCTATATCAAACAAGGCTACATTCAAGAAATGATTATGTCTGTGGAACGCAATGGCACGTATATGGTATTTCTTCCTAAGGTGGCGTTTGTCCATGCTCATCCAGATAATGTGCTCAAAGAAGGAATCAGTATGACCATTTTTGATGAAGAACTCGTCTTTGGTTCCAAAAATCCGGAAAAAGTAAAAATCATCATTGTGCTAGCTATTAAAGAGTCTCACAATCAGGATTTTCTACAATTATACCGCTACTTGGAGAACCCAGAAGTATTCCATCAATTATTGAATGACCGTAAGGAGAAGTGGAGGAAGAAGAATTGAAACAGTTGCAAAAGGATCAAATAGTAGTACAAGTAGAAGCAGAGAACTGGAAAGAGGCGATTGAAGTCTCTGGTCAATTACTAATGGATTCAGGAGCTGTGACCAAGGAATACGTGCACAGCATGGTTCAATCGGTTGAAGAGAATGGACCCTATATTGTCATTGCTCCTGGGATTGCAATGGCTCATGCAAGACCGAGTGCGAGCGTACTTGAAAATGCATTGGCGCTGGCCATTTTAAAGAAGCCTGTTCCCTTTCACAGTAAAGAGAATGATCCAGTCGATTTGGTGTTTTCATTCTCAGCAAAAGGGGATGCATCGCATCTGAAAATGATCGAACAATTATCCCTGTTTCTGATGAAAGAAGAAGCAGTGAATCAGTTAAGGAATGCACAATCTACCGAAGAAGCTTATCAAATAATAACAGAAGGAAGTGTGACGAATGAGTAAATTAAAAATAATGACAGTATGTGGTTTTGGTTTAGGATCTTCGATGGTATTAAAGATGAATTTAGAGGCGGCACTAAAAGACCTAGATATAGAAGCAGATGTAACGACAGGGGATGTGAGTTCGGCAACGGGATCAGACAGTGATTATATTTTCACCAGCAATGAGCTAGCCGGTAATCTCAAGGCTTCTACCTCTACGCCAGTAGTCGTTATCAATAGCTTTGTTGATAAGAACGAGATTAAAGAAAAGGCACAAGCAGAAATAAAAGCCTGATAACAGGATGTTCCAAAAAGTTCCGTTAAGCGAACTTTTTGGAGCGTATACGATTTAAGAAAGAGAGGGATAAAAAGTGGAATCAGTTATGAATTTTGTTATTGAAATTATCCGTGAGCCGGCCATCTTTTTAGGCTTAATCGCATTATTAGGTTTACTGTTATTGAGAAAAGATTTTTCGACGATTGTATCGGGTACAGCTAAGACGGTGATTGGGGTTGTGATTTTAACCCAAGGGACAAATATCTTGGTTAGCTCGATCGAACCCTTAACGGCAGGGTTTAACCTTATGTATGATATTCAGGAGTCTGAGGTCAATCCGGCAATGGGATCAGATCAAGTACTCAGTCAATATGGTACACAGATTGGAATTGCCATGTTGGTAGCCTTTGCGATCAACTTGCTAGTGGCCCGTTTTACTAAAATTAAACACGTTTTCTTAACCGGTCATATGCTGTTTTGGTTCCCGTTTGTTTTCGTTGCTATTGGGGTGGAAAATAATTTAGGGAACACCCAAATGATTATTTTTGCTTCGATTATGACGGCTCTATATATTATTATTGCGCCAGCATTATTACGTCCGTTTGTTCGGAAAGTAACAGGGTCAGATGATTTTATTATTGGGCACCCAACTACGATCTTATCACTTATTTCCGCAGGGGTTGGTAAGCTGTTTGGTAATAAAGGAAAGTCATCAGAGGATATCAAGTTTCCAAAGTCTACTGAATTTTTACGGGAAATCAGTATTACTTCCTCGATTACGATGTTTCTCGTTTATCTGGTAGTAAGTATTATTATCGGGTTTAACACGGCAACAACCACCTTTGGTGCCGAGCAGAATATCGTGATTTACAGCCTAATGCAAGGAGTTCTATTCGGTGCTGGTTTAACGATTTTATTACTTGGTGTGCGGATGATGCTTGCTGAAATTATTCCTGCCTTCCAAGGGATTTCGCAGAAATGGATTCCTAACGCAGTACCAGCACTGGATGCACCGATTTTATTCCCATATGCGCCGAACGCTGTGTTAATCGGTTTTATTGTATCAATGATTACATCGGTGGCAACGATTTTTATTACGGGAAGTTTAGGTGTTTTTAGTTTTGTAATTGTGCCACTTACCATTACTTGTTTCTTTGAGATAGGGACAGCCGCTATTATCGGAAACGGTACCGGCGGGTTAAAAGGTGCGATTGGAGGCTCAGCCGTGGCAGGGGTTGTGATGATACTGCTGGTAGGATTATCAGTACCTGTTTTAAATGGCACCATAGCCGATTGGATTGTGATCTTTGGTGGAAATGATTTCTCTCTATGGTCATTTATTGGTGATTGGATAGCGAAGATATTTGGATAGGATGGTGAGAAGATGACATACATGAAGGATTATCATGCAAAAATTACCGAGGCATTGGATTGGATCTTGGAGAAGGAAGAAAATGAAATTGGCGAGGCGGCTACATGTATGGCAGATGCCGTAATGGCTGGGCAGTCTATCTATTTATTTGGTGCTTCTCATGCTGGTATTGTTGCGGAAGACGCCTTTTATCGAGCGGGCGGATTTGCCTTATTTAATCCGATTTTCAGCCCAAGTTTGATGCTCAATGTAGAGCCAGTTACGTTGACCAGTCAATTAGAAAGACTGGAGGGATATGGCGATATCCTGTTAGATGCCAAGCCAGTAAAAGCAGGCGATGTGCTATTTATTCATTCTGTATCAGGTAGAAATCCGGTAGCGATTGATATGGCATTAGCGGCGAAAGAAAGAGGAGTAACGGTGATAAGCTTAACGAATGTAACTTACTCCAAACAAGTCTCCTCGCGCCATTCTTCTGGGAAACGTCTATTTGAAGTCAGTGACATCGTGATTGATAATGGCGGTGAACCAGGGGATGCCGTAGTGTCCATTCAATCTCTTTCGCAAAAGGTTGCTCCTATTTCGACTATAGTGGGAAGCTATACCATTCATTCGATTGTACTAAAGATGATTGAGATTTTTGAACAAAAAGGAACAGATATCCCGATTTTTCGAAGTGCTAATTTAGATGGCGGCGATGATTATAACGCGGGGTTATTTGATCGGTATCAAGACCAGATTCATTATATGTAAGCAAGAACACTCCTGTGCTGCTATGGCTCAGGAGTTTTTGCTGTTGACACAGATACTTAACAGGAAGGCTCTTCTTGGCTGCTCGGTGATGTCATTGCACAGCCGTTAAGGAATGGCTCCAATGCTCACCTTTTGGTTCACCAATAATCCCTTGATAGATAGAAAAAATCTGTTCTCCTCTCAGAAAAGTCCCGGTGACGCGTGTACCAATTTCCATGCCGATATAGGGGCTGTTTTTTGGATGTTTATAATAAAGATCTTCTGGCTGTATGGTATAGCTTTGACTAGGATCAAGCAATATTAGATCGGCGTCATAACCGGGTGCCAGCCTTCCTTTATTCGGAATGGAGAATCGTTCGGCTGGGTTGGTGGCGATAAGTTTAGCGAATTGGACGACGCTCATTCCTCGCTTATTAACGGCTAAGTCAAACATGAGGTCAACATTGTTTTGACAGCCGGTTATTCCGCCCATTCCCTCGAATATATTTCCCTTTTTTAAGGCAGGACTGCACGGAGAGTGATCAGAGCTCAGCCAATCAATGTCGCCATGGAGAAGAGACTGCCATAATGCTTCCTGTTCGGACGGATATCGAAGCGGCGGCTGACACTTGGCAACTGGACCAAGACGCATGAAATCTTCCGCATTCATTGCAAAATAGTGAGTACATGATTCTAATGTAATATCTACTCCTTCTTGTTTTGCTTGCTGGATTAATTGCACAGCTTCCCAAGAACTGACATGGACGATGTGGACAGGACATTCTGTTTCTTTAGCAAAATAAATAACACGAGATACTGCTTCCACTTCTGCCATGATCGGTCGGGAATCTACAAAATCATAGGTCGTTGTTTTTCCTTGTTTTATTTTCTTTAAAGCCAGACCATCTGTGATCTCGGCATTTTCACAGTGGATAAGCAGTATTTTGCCGAGCCCAGCAATCTTTCTCATTCCTTCCAATAGAGTGAAGTCATCAATGCTTTTGAAATCATCTGGTGTTTCCGCTTGATAGGTAGATAGGAAGCATTTAAAGGCTACAACTCCTGCTTCCGTCAATTCCTCCAGGTGTTCGAGGTTGTCTGGTGTTAAGGCACCATAAAAGGCGTAATCACTATAGTTTTTAGTCGATGCCTTATCTATTTTCTGTTGTAGGGCGTTTCGAGTAGCAGTAGTGGGCAATGCGTTCAGCGGCATATCAATATAGGTAGTCGTTCCACCTGCAGCCAGTGCCTTTGATCCCGTTTCAAATCCTTCCCACTCTGTTCTGCCGGGTTCGTTGATATGCACATGGGTATCAATCATACCTGGAAGTACATACTGTCCCTTCGCATCAATCACTTCATGTATAGACTGGTGCGGCTGGTCTTTGCTAATTCGTTTGATTTTCCCATCTATTATCTCCATATTTCCTTCGATGACGTCATCTTCTGTTACTATTTTTCCATTTATAATCATGCTCGCGTGTGACATATTGAAAAACTCCTTTTCCTTATCTAACTTACTGCTCATCATAATCAAGAACACGATAATTGCGAAGTAGTGTGTCAGCTAATGTAACAATGAACTTGAAGCATGATTGTTTTCATAAGATGATAGGTGCCATAACAAAATAGTTAAAACAGGTCAGTTTTTTAGAGGAGAGATATAGAATGTCTAGTTTGATTTTAGAAAAATTACAGTGGCTTGCCGGTTATGGCTGGGATGAGCAAGGGGGGATAACGAGACTGGTATACTCAGATGCTTGGCAACAAGCACAGCAGGCCTTGAAGACATGGTTAGAAGAAGAGGGTTTCAGTGTAGAAGTAGACGCTGCAGGGAACGTCATTGCGTGGATACCAGGTGCGGAATCACCAGATGAATGGATTATGACAGGGTCCCATCTAGATACAGTTGTCAGTGGAGGAATATATGATGGTCAATATGGCATTGTTGCTGGAGCCTTGGCTATAGCAAAGCTGGTAAAGGAATATGGAGCCCCAAAGAAAACCATAGCGGTAGTTGCCTTTGCTGAAGAAGAAGCAAGCAGATTTCCCTTTGCCATGTGGGGAAGCAAGAGTATGTTTGGAAAGGCAACGATAGATGATATCAAAGGAATTAAGGATACTGCTGGATTGTTGATGGAACAGGTGATAAAGGAATTGGGATACTCTGGTACACAAGAACCAAGAAAACAAGTAGAAGCCTTTGTAGAATTGCATATAGAACAAGGTAATGTGTTAGAGACAGAGGAGATCGATGTGGGTATTGTTCATAGTATTGTAGGACAGAGAAGGCTACGGATTACTGTTACAGGGGAGGCAAATCACGCGGGAACAACGCCAATGGCTTATCGCAAGGATGCAATGAAGACGGCAAGTCTAATGGTGAATCGTCTCTTGTCCATAGCAGATGAATGGGGGGATCCGCTTGTGGCAACGGTCGGCCAATTTGAATTAGAGCCAAATATTTCGAATGTCGTACCAGGTAGTGCCCATTTCACTTTAGACGTTCGTCATATTGATGAGCAATCGTTAGAAGAGGCAGCCAATAAAATGATAGCAGAAATAGAACTAATAGCGAAAGATCAATCCATCGAGGTAGCTATCGAGACGTGGTTTTCTTCACAGCCTGTGCAAATGAATGAACGGATTATCCAGCAGCTCATACAAAGCTGTAAGAAACAAAAGATCCCATATAAGTCCATGCACAGTGGTGCTGCCCATGACTCCCAAGTGGTAGCAACAACGGTACCAACAGCGATGTTATTTGTACCGAGTAAATCAGGAATCAGCCATTCGCCTTTGGAGTTTACGGAAGAAAAGAGTTTGATTCAGGGGATGGAGGTATTAGAAGATACCTTATTTCGATTAGCATATGAAGGTGACAAAAATTAAAAAGTTTGGGAAATTATATGACAAGGTGATTGCCGATCGTGCCATAAGTATATAAAAATAGAGATAACAAATAAACAAACACTTTTGTGTAGGAGGATGAATCGATGTTGAATCGAAGCCGTAATAGAGTTGGGTTGTGGGCAACTGTAGTAGGGTTAGTTTTACTTTTATTAACTGCTTGTGGAGGTGACCAAGGCGGTCAGGCAGATGCTTCTTCTGAAGTGTCGACAGCAGACAGCATCACCTTGGGTTATGCAACCTGTGCACACTGTTTACCGATGTCATTAACACCAGATTATGTGGAGGATATAGATGTAGAAGCAACAAGCTTTGCTTCAGGTAATGATGTACTGACAGCCTTAGTTTCCGGGAGTTTAGATGTAGCGCAAGTAACCTATCTTCATTACATTACTGCTCTGGATAAAGGATTTGATTTGGTCGCCATATCTGGTCAGATCAATGGAGGATCAGAGATCGTAGTAGGAAATGATGTACCTCTTGAGGCAGATGATTGGGATGGATTTAAAGAATTGATTGAAGAGCATAAACAATCTGGTGAGAAATTCCGTGTTGCTGCTTCCAGAGGGAATGCGCAGGATATTCACATGCGAGGCGAATTCATGCTGCATGGTATTGATCCCGTAGAAGACCTAGAGATTATTAATATTGCGAACCCTGCTGACCACGCAAGTGCTTTAGAGAGTGGAGAGGTAGACATGATTTCCACTGTAGAGCCATTCGCTTCACAGATTCGTCTAAGTGAAGCAGGGAAACATTTTGTCTATCCTTATGAACAGGATGCAGGTAATTTAACTAATTTAATCGTTACGCGCTCCGATGTGATTGAAGAAAAAGAAGATGCCATATATGAAGTAGTAGATGGCGTGGTGAATTTAGTAGACGGTCTAGAGGCTGATCCAGAACTTTGGGTAGACGTCTTAGGTGAAAATACTTCTTTAAGTGAAGAGGTTAGTAGAGAAGCATTGGAGAACTCTTTTCCAGATTATCAAATGCACTTGGAGGAAACACTGGCCATTGCAAACATGATGGAAGAGCTTAACTATATTCAATCTGATGTGACAGAAGAAGCGGAAGCGAATATGGACTATCGCTTTATTGAACAGGCGACGGGTAAAAGCGCCGAAGAATTAGGAAAGTAATAACGACAAATGGACGAAACGTTGCAAAGCGCCAAAGAGAAAACATATCAAAAGGGGAATGAACATGAAGCTGGCAGAGCAGACAACATCATTTTTATTAAAAATTATCGTCCCAGTTACTTTTATCTTGTTATGGGAGTTTTTATCAAGGGCAAGCATGATATCAAGTTCTTTGTTACCTGCCCCTTCCAGTATCCTAGCAGCTTTGATAGATTGGGTATTTGGAACAACAGGATTAGTAGAATCAAATAGTGGTCAGTGGCTGACGGACGCGGGAAATAGTGCACTGAGAGTACTGATTGGATACAGTATTGCGACAGTAGCAGCGATTGCTGTTGGTATTATGATTGGCTGGTGGAAGCCGATGGAGAAATTAGTAGAACCGACGATTCAAATGCTCCGTCCGATCCCACCAGTAGCATGGATACCGCTAGCTATTATTTGGTTTGGGATTGCCGATAAACCAGCGATATTTTTAGTTTTTCTAGCAGCGTTCTTTCCCATTTTAATCAATACGATTCATGGCGTGAAATCAGTTGATAAGAATCTGGTGCGTGCTGGAGGCATGATGGGGGCAAAACAATGGCACATCTTACGCTATGTTATTTTACCAGCAGCCCTTCCGAACATTATGGCAGGGATGAGGATTGGTATTGGTGCAGCATGGATGTTAACCGTAACGGCAGAGATGGTAGCTGTAAACAGTGGTTTAGGTTATGTGCTTTGGGATTCCTACTATTTCCTAAGATATGACTTGGTTATCGCAAGTATGATAAGTATTGGTTTACTAGGATTTTTGACAGATTTCGCCATTAAAAAAGCGAGTCAAGCATTACTTCCGTGGCAACGGGGAGCCTCGATTGAAAATATATAGGAGGAATGATAAAGATGGCTTTTTTAGAAATAGACCAAGTGGATAAGATATTTACAGACAAAAAACGTAGTACCGAGGTACAGGCGCTGAAAGACATTCAAATAAACATTGAAGAAAATGAATTTGTCTGCTTGCTAGGAGGAAGCGGGTGTGGTAAATCTACTTTGCTTAACTTGGTGGCAGGGTTTGAAAAGCCAACTACCGGTGAGATTCGTATGAACGATAAGAAGATAGATTCGATGGGGGCAGATCGAGGAATGGTCTTTCAACAGCCAACATTAATGCCTTGGTTAAGTGTGCAGAAAAATATCGCTTTCCATCTAAAACTAAAAGGTGCAAGCAGAAAGAAGAAAAAGGAAGAAGCGCAAAAGTATATTGATATGGTGGGCCTAACCGGTTTTGAAAAACATTATCCCCATGAATTGTCTGGAGGGATGAGCCAACGCGTAGGAATTGCAAGGGCACTTCTGCAAAATCCGGCCCTTATCTTAATGGATGAACCATTTGCGGCCCTTGATCCGTTTACGAAATCGGAAATGCAGGAAGAATTGGCTCGAATTTGGCAGGAGCATCAACGTACGATTATATTTGTCACCCACTCGGTGGAGGAAGCCTTGACGCTGGGGACGAAGGTCATTGTTCTAAGTAAACGTCCAGGTCGGGTGAACAAGATTATTGACCTTGATATGGAAAGGCCTAGGGATTCCACCTCCCCTATTTTTAACAAATATAAGCGTGAAATTTTAGCACTTATTGATCAGAATGAAGAGCAGCCTTCAGAGCAGGCGTCTATCCATCAAGTGATTTAAGGGGAGAATCATTCTATGTGTACGATGTTCATGAAACGTGATCAGGAAAATGCTTTGCTATTTGCCGCTAAAACGGTAGATACCCCAGATACGGTACTTACATTTGACTATCAACCAAGCTCGTTGCAACATAATGGCTATTTTTTCTTTAAAATGGGCTGGCAGGAAGGGATTAATTCTGGCATGAATGAAGCAGGGCTGGCGGTGCTCTCTTCTTATGCCAGCCTAACAGAACATCCACCTAGTAAGAATTCAGAATTGGTGGATACAAGAGGTACGGCCAATGAATATGTACTTCAACACTGTAGCCATGTACAGGATGGCCTGCAAACTCTAGAGCGGCAATTGCAACAGACGCCGAGTGATGTAGGTGGTATTCATTTTCTAGTCGATGCCAATTATACGATAGGCATCTTGGAACATGACCCTGTTACAAGAGAAATACAACAGCAAATAATAGCGGATAATTCGGTTATTCGAGCTAACCATCCGCTTTTATTAAAAGGGCGAGGAGCAGAAGGCAGTGACCGTAGCATGCGATATGAAAAAGCGACACAAGCAATAGAAAATATTCAAGGAAAAGCGTGGCTGGCGCATTTGCAAGAGTTGTTGAGTCAGCACGTAGCACCGGGTGAAGATCAGCTAGGTCAATTATGCATTCATCAGTTTGAAAATACAGGGTCAAGGAGCAAAGATCTTACGCCACATTCCACGGCGACTGCTTTAATCTTCGATGTGGCAAATAAACGATTTATCTACTCAGAAGGCTCTCCTTGTAATGGACAATGGAAGATACTATCAATGGATGAGAAAGTGGTGAGATAAGTGTTATTAATAAAGGGAGACATCATCACCATGAACGAAACAGGGGATATACTACCTCAAGGAGCAATGGTTATTAATGATGATAAGATAGAGGCAATTGGTGAGGAAGTGACATTAAAAAAACAATACCCTCAGGCAGAGATAGTGGATTGCTCCTCCATGATGATTATGCCAGGTTTTGTTAATCCACATTACCATGGCGCGCTGGTCGTCAATCGTGGAGTGGGTTCTGATACCGGTGTTCCGCCATTATACTCACGTAATGTTCCTCAGGGTGTGTTGTTAACAGAGGAAGAATGCGATTTATTTAATATTTTTGGTTATGTGGAGGCCCTTCGAGCAGGTAATACCTGTATAGCCTCTAACTACATCCAATCAATGAAAAGCATTACTGCTATGAAAGATTTAGGGCTTCGTGCTGTTATCAGCGAACGGATTCATAATATTGATTTTTTCAGGGTTCCTGAAGGGATCTATGCATTAGATGCGAAGGCGCAAGAAGAAACATTAGCCAAAAATATCGAGATAATCGATAAATGGCATAACCAAGCGAATGGCAGAATCACTTGTCATTTTGGACCGCATGCACCAGATACCTGTACCACGAATTTCTTAGCGGAAATCACCTCGCTTGCCAAGAGGTATGACGTGGGCATTACCACCCACCTTGCGCAAAGTAAGATGGAAGTAGCTGAGATCCAGCGAAGGGATGGGGTTACACCCGTACAATTATATCATGATTTAGGAATTCTAGGCTCTGGAACGGTAGCCGCCCATTGTATCCATGTCACAGAGGAAGATCAAGCGTTATTAGCCCAAACAAATACCAGCGTCGCCCACGTTCCAGAAGGGAATTTAAAAAAAGGGGATATCGCACCTATTGCAGCACTTGAAGAGAAGGGGGTCAATGTAGCGATTTGTACGGATTCGATGTCTGGAAGTATGTTTGAGTCGATGCGTTTTGGCTTGGCCGTACATCGGTTGTCATCAGGGAATAGGACAGAACCGAACCCTCGTCATATCTTGGAGATGGCAACACAAAAAGGCGCCAAGGCCTTAGGGATGGATCATGAGATAGGTTCATTGGAAGTTGGTAAGAAAGCTGATTTCATTGCAATTCATAAAAATAAGTTTCATATCGCTCCTATTGTTTCCAGATATGGAACGCTGGTTCATTCCGTGCAGGCCAGTGATGTAGCACATGTGTGGATTGATGGGGAATGGTGTGTGAAAGACAGTCATGTAGCAGGCATCGATGAAGGACAGTTGAGCAAGGAAGTACAGCAAATATCTGATCGATGTTGGAGCCGCTATCAATAAATGAAAACAAAGGGGGAGTAGAATGTCTCAATTTTCCATAGAAAAATCAAAGCCATATTATGACCAAGTTTATTATAAGATACGTGAAATGATTATCTTCATGGAATTAAAGCCGGGAGAACGCGTTTATGAAGCGCAACTGGCTCGGTTTTTCCATACTAGCCGGAGTCCGGTAAGGGAAGCTGTGAAGACTTTACGTAAAGAAGGATTACTTATTATCGATGATAAATCACGTATTTTTGTTTATGCCCCCACATTCGATGATATTATTCAAATTTATCAATGCAGAACCGTATTAGAGTCATTAGCCGCCAAATTAACCGCCCATGTAGCAACGGATTCTCAAATCAAAAAAATCGGTAAGGTGATAGAGCAAACTGAGTTGCTGCTGCCTGATGAAGTAGAGAATCGAGAACAATTGATCCGATTGAATACAGAGTTTCATCAGTTAATCATTCAATACAGTAAGAATCATTTACTGTATAAACAACTGGAATCTATTCATTCATTAAGTTTTTTCTTTCGTGTATTAAATTTCAAAGGTACCCACCGGGGGAAAGAGTTATTTGTGGAGCATGAACAAATTTATCAGTATATCAAACAACGAAACAGTGAAATGGCTGCGCAGGCGATGACCAAACATATTGAGAATGACTTAATCCATTTTTGTGAAATAAATGGAGAAACATATCAGGCAATCAAGTGAAGTGTTGTGCCGCAGGGATGTCCTATGGCCAGATAAAATAAGGGGGCAGAAAATAATGAGAACAGAACCTAAGAAGATAGGGATGCTGACACCATCATCCAATACGGTGTTAGAGCCAATTTGTATGGAAATGGTACGTGAATTACCCAATGTAACCTGTCACTTTTCTCGTTTTGAAGTGACCAAAATCTCACTGGAGGATGAGGCATTAGCTCAATTCGATTTTGAGCCGATGTTGCAGGCTGCGGAATTACTGGCACATGCGGAGGTGGATGTCATTGCCTGGAATGGTACATCTGGCGGCTGGCTGGGATTCGATGTTGATGTGAAGCTATGCAAAAAAATTGAAGAAAGAACGGGAATTCCAGCTACAACATCGATGTTATCTCAGGTAGAGGCATTTAAAGCTCATAATATCAAAAATATTCACCTGGTAACTCCCTATATTTCAGAGATTAATACCTTGATTGCTGAACAATATCAACAATATTGCGATATAGAAACCTTACAAGCGAGAGGACTAGGACAGACGGTCAACCGCTCCTTCAGTCAAGTCGCCGATGAAAAGATTGAAGCGATGATTCAAGAAGTGGCCGAAGAGCAAGTAGATGGTATTAGTATGGTATGTACGAATTTTCCTGGTATTACAAAAGTGGATTATTACGAAAAAAAATACGGCATTATTATTTATGATACGATCAATACTTTATTGTGGCAGTGTTTACGGATGATGGGTCAAGAAACGGATACCATCAAGGGTTGGGGAGGTATTTTTCATACTGGTCCGTTGGTAGTTAATAACTCATAGAAAGGGGTTTACGTAATGGCGAATATTTTTATTTCAGGGAAAATCCCTGAGGTAGGCTATGCATTGCTTGATGGTCATGATTTCGATGTGTACACAGGCGAAGAATTGATAACGGAGACAGAATTACTCGAACGGGTGCAAGATGTAGAAGCACTATTGACGCCATTATCGACAAAGATAACGCGACAAGTAATGGAAGCAGCTCCGAGTCTAAAGGTAATAGCCAACTTTGGGGCTGGTTTTGACAATATTGATATAGCAGCGGCAAAGGAAAGGGGTATTATAGTGACTAATACGCCAAAGGTTTCCACAGAGGCGACCGCAGAATTAGCACTTGGTTTGATGATCAGCTTAATGCGTCGTATTCCAGAAGGTGATCAATTATGCAGAACTAAAGGATTTAACGGCTGGGCACCGCTGTTTTTCTTAGGAAGGGAATTAACGAATAAGAAGCTGGGAATTGTAGGTTTTGGCAAAATCGGTCAAGCGGTAGCTAAGCGAGCGCAGGCATTTGGTATGGATATATATTATACAGGTCGTACACGTAAGCCTCAAGAAATAGAGGAAAGATATAACGCCACCTATCTATCCTTTGCTGAGCTTTTGGAGACAAGTGATGTCATTACTGTCCATTCAGCTTATACAGAAGATACGCATCATCTCTTTACGAAAAAAGAATTTGAACAAATGAAAGAAACGGCATACTTTCTTAACTTATCAAGGGGGCCAGTGGTAAAAGAAGTGGACCTTGCCGAAATACTGAAGGAAGAAGGTATTGCAGGAGCGGCGTTGGATGTGTTTGAGTTTGAACCAGAGATTACGGCAGAGCTTAAGTCAATGGACAATCTGGTTATCACACCGCATATCGGAAATGCAACGATCGAAACGCGTAATAATATGGCCAAGCTATCGGCCGAGAATATTTTAAAGGTGTTGTCCGAACAACCCGCGTTGACACCTGTGTTGTAGATGTTATTTAAGAAATACCACAACATAAATACCCCTGTATCAAGGTTAATTGGCACAGGGGTTATGATGGTCTGGAAGTTTACCACGAATGGACTATACTTAAATCCCTTGATATCCTTCCTTTACATGTACAATATGTTCAAACCCTTTTCGTTCTAAGAGGCCTACTGCGATCGAACTTCTTACACCCGATTGGCAATGTACATAAATCGGCTCCTGTTTATCAAAAGGTACGGGCTGATTTAATAATTGTCCATGTGGCAGGTGATGTGCTTGTGGCAAGTGTCCATCTGCCCATTCTGTTTCATTGCGGACATCTAACACATTCCCTTCGTCACCAGTGATGTCACGACTGTGTACATGTTGGGTGATGACTTCATCTTTGGGTGGTAGGTAGCCCTTGACTTGATCAAATCCGATCAATTGTAATACATGTGCAGCTTCTTGCACCTGCCAACTTTCACCGATAAGAACAGCCGGTTGATCATAATCGAGATACCAACCGATTTGATTAATAAAGTTTTTATCAAATGGAATATTGATACTGCCGCGTAGATGGCCGCCGTGATAAGCAGTACGTGAGCGAATATCGAACATTAACTCCTTGCGATCATCTACTTGCAAGGGGTATACCTGATATGGCTGGAAAAGGCGATGCCCATTTTGATTAAGCTCCTTCATATTGGCAAAGTGATGGGGTGGTGCTGGTTGATCTGCTGTTAATTCTTCGATAAAGGATTGCTCATCACGTTCTTGGAGGGCCCAGTTGGTTTGTTTCTCATATCCTAATGTAGACATAGGAACAGCACCTAATGATTTCCCACACGGGCTTCCTGCCCCATGACCAGGCCAGATTTGCAGGTGATTTGGCAATGCCTTCACGCGTTGAATAGATTGGAACATCTGCTTAGCACCAATTTCTGTAGAACCGGCGATTTGGACAGATTTTTCTAATAAGTCAGGGCGACCAATCGATCCGACAAATAGAAAGTCTCCTGTAAATATCCCCATTGGTACATCTGCTCCGCCTCCAACATCCGTTAAAACAAAACTGATACTCTCCGGGGTATGACCTGGTGTATGCCACACTTGCAGTTCAACATTGCCTACTTTAATGATATCACCGTCCTTTACACGCGTCGCGGGTCCTGGTAAATGGTTATAACTTAATGCTTGATCGCCTTCTCCAGAGATAAACATGTGCGCTCCCAGTTGATGGGACACATCACGAAGTCCTGAGGCAAAATCGGCATGAATATGTGTCTCGGTGACATGGGTAATCCGCAATCCTTCTTGCTCCGCAACCTCTATATAAGGTGTGACATTCCTAATGGGGTCAATAATAATCGCCTCACCTGTTCGTTGACAACCAACTAAATAAGACATCTGTGATAAATATTGATCATAGAATTGTTTAAAAAACATCATTAGCTCCCCTTTTTAAATAAATAAGTGGTGATCCGCGTGCTGTGTGTGCCCTATATAAGTACCTACTCCACCTAATTGTATCTCTGGACGTAATTCTTCTTGCGTGATGCCCATTACATCCATGCTCATCGTGCAGGCGATTAATGTAACATCTTGTTCAATCGCTTGATCGATTAGGGCAGGTAGGCTATCGACATTTTTCTTTCTCATCATAGCTTGCATCATTTTATTTCCGATACCAAGCATATTGAGCTTAGAGATCGGCATGTGTGCAGGTGTTTTTGGTAAAAATTTATCAAACCATTTGGCCATGCCTGTTTTTCTTACTTGTGATTTTTTTCGTTTCTTCAAAGCATTAAGCCCCCAGAAGGTGAAAAAGATTGATACATCCTTCCCGGCTGCCCTGGCTCCATTGGCAATTATCATCGCGGCTAAGGCCTTATCCAAGTCCCCGCTAAACAGTACAATCGTCGTTCCGTTTTTGGAAATCTGTGGATCCTGAGGTTTCCCCTCATTTTTTTGGATAACGGCGGTGACCTGGGTTTCGTCATGTTGCAGATCTACTAATGCGTGTCCCGTTTGCTGTGCCCAGCTTTGAACATCGCTGGCGAAACCGACATCGGTGACGGTCACCTCTAGTTGTTCGCCTATGTTAAGCAGTTGTATTTCCCGGTTGACATTTACAATCGGTCCGGGGCACTGCATGCCGCTATAATTAAGTTTTTTTCGCTGGGATTGAACGGACGATTTCTCGTTTACCTGTTTGTGATCGTCGGCGCTAAAAGAGCTATAACCTCCATCCAAGTTGACGACATCGAGACCTTGATCGGCTAAAAATTCTCCGGCCTGCTTACTGCGGTTTCCTGACTTACAGTAGATGTAGTATGATTTTGGCTCAGTCGGGTGTGTTTGTTCGATGGTGGATAAAGGAACAGAAATGGCTCCTTTGATATGGCCAAGTCGATATTCTTCCTCCTCGCGTACATCAAGCAATTGGTTATTTGCCCCTAAGCATTCTAAGTCTTCTTTACTAAAATCCTGAATCGGAATGGTTTTTAACTTCATTATATCCTCCTTCTAAAATACCTATAGGGGTATATTAATATAAAGAAATCATTTTGTCAAATACCCCATTAGGTATTTGACGTGGTTGCAGAAATCCAGTATATTTGCTTTACAGAATAAAAAAGGAGAATGTAGCAATGGAGTATAATCAAAAAATGATTAATCGTATCAAACGTGTACAGGGGCAATTGAATGGTGTAATCAAAATGATGGAAGAAGAACAAGATTGCAAAGAAGTAGTTACCCAGCTAAGCGCCTCGAAGGGATCCTTGCAGCGGCTGATGGGTGTGATTATAAGTGAGAATTTGGTTGAATGTGTGAGAGAAGCGGATCAAGAAGGAGCTTCTTCCCAAGAAATGATCAACGAGGCGATCGAATTGTTGGTGAAGAGTAAGTAAGGATGAGCGTATGATTGATGTGAAAATACTTGGAAGATCATTGTCTAATATACGAAAAGATGAATAAAATATTGGAAACAGGGGCAATGTTTTGAGAGAGGATAGTTCAGTCTTTTAAGTTGAGCACCTCTTTTTTTTATAACAATCTGTGTTTTCTGCTATATGAGATAAAGAGATTTTGGTGAAGCGAAATTAAACGTAAAAAGAAAAAAAATAAAAAATTCTTTACTATGGTTCTTTTTTTGATTTCAATAACCAATATTCCATGAAGTTTTCCCCTAACAGTCCGGTTAATTGATATGCTCGTAGGAGTTTTTATGTAGGTTAGAAAAGGAAGAATTGGTGGATAGCTATGTGCAAGTACGGTGATGGAAAACTGCTAGAAATTCCGTATTTCACCTGCGAATTTTGCTAAAAGTAGGTTACAATAGGGGAGGAGATTGTTCATTTCAACCTGCTGATAGCAATCTGACTCTAGGATAGAAAAAGAAAGGAGGAGGACTTAATGTTGGCGGTGATTAGTGATTTTTTCATTAACCTATGTATCATTATTGCCCTCCTTTTTATCTACTTACAAATCAGGTGGAAATTGAACTGGCAAGACAAGCCTTACTTTCAATTGAGTATTATAGATGGGGCTGTTGGTGGTTTGATGGGGTTTATCTTAATGAATTTTTCCATTGAGGTGTTAGGCGATACCTTAGTGGATTTACGTTTTATACCAGTACTGTTGGTAGTGATGTTTATCGGTCCTTATCCCGCTGTTATTAGTACGATACTAATTATCTTAGGAAGGTTTACACTAGGGATGACTACTTCCTCTGTTGCCTCGCTTATCTTAATGATAGCCTTAGTAACAGGATTTATTCTGATCAATCGATGGTACGAACCAAACCAGCAATCTTATAAAAAAGCGCTGCTGATGATTTTGTATTCTAATCTAATATTTACGATTATCATGTCTGCGCTCATTCAAGATGGGATGCTTTTAGCTCAGTTTATGCCTGTCTATTGGATAGTGTCTTTTATTTGTGGTTGGACAGCCGTTTTCTTCATGAAGTATATTCAACAAACGCAATACCTGTTAATGAAATATGAACAAGAATCGGCAACGGATTTTCTGACTGGATTAAATAATGTACGTCAATTTGCTGCGCTTTGGAATAGACTAGCAAGTCATGCTCGAGAGAATGGCGAACAATTATCGCTGTTGGTCTTGGATGTGGATTACTTTAAGCAGGTGAATGATACTTATGGTCATGCAGCGGGAAACTATATTTTGACAGAACTAGGTGTGATTTTTAAAAATGCGACACGTTCACTGGATGTAGTTTCTCGCAATGGAGGTGAGGAGTTTTCGATTATTTTGCCGAATTGTCCACATCAACAGGCTTTAGCAACGGCCGAGCTTATACGCAGTAATGTTGAATCTCATTCTTTTGCTATATCCTCCGCTTTTTCCATTAAGATCACCATTTCTATTGGGGTTGCCACCTATCCAGATACCGTAAATGATCCGGTGCGTATTGTCCGTATGGCAGATGAGTGTCTCTATCAAGCAAAGCATCTGGGGAGAAATAGGGTTTGTGATCGAGTGGAAAGCTGAAGGCAGACTGTTGTCAATGGGGACGTTACAGATGGTATTTTATACGACTCGGGTTTTGAGCTCAGAAAATGGAGTAACGGTCATTAAGAAATATGGTAAACTATGTGACAGGATGTAAACTTGTTAGAAAGCAGGCGATAGCATGGCTCTACAAAAAGGATTTATATAGTATGAAAAAATGGTTTCATCGTTCTTTAAAAAATCAGCTCACTGTCTTTATCTTAGTAGTAGTATTAATCCCAGTCGGATTACTTGGCCTATTTTCCTATTTTATGACAGTACAAGTCTCAAAAGAGCGTGCAGTTGTCTCTGGTCAAGGTTCCATTAATCAACTAGAAGATACGATGACATTTATAATTGATGATATTGAGAATATATCCGTATTTTTGATTGGTCACCAAGCCGTTCAGGATTATTTGAGCCACGAAGGTGATTTGTATGCGGAACGAAGGGAAATATCTGGTTTTCTTTCAAATCTCGCTTTTTCTAAACGCTACATAGAAAACATTGTCATTACTCCTATCAATAATAATGAGCGCATCGCTACATCCATAACAACAACAGAGCCGGAGTTGGATAAGGAGGATATGGCAGAGGGAAATTGGTGGTCAGTGAAAGAAAGAAACGATACGTTAGATGGAAAAAGGGATATGATTACCTTGATTCGCCCGGTAAGAAGCACACATAATTTTCGATTGTTAGGTTACCTCACGATAAGTCTTAGCCAAGAAGTCCTTGCCGAGTATTTAAATTCGATTGATCTGGAGTGGAATGGCTCGGTATTAATTATGAATGAAGAGAAGGTATTGGCAGCAAATAAACAAGAGGCAACTGCGGATTTAGACGTTAGGACACTGAGCGAACAAGTACAAAAATGGACTAATAAAGATAGCTTTATCTATGAATCAGCTAAACAAAAGGCAACTGTATTCACTAGGAATTTGCCAGAAGTCAACTGGAGTTTGGTGCAGGTCATTCCATTTCAGGAGTATAGTTCACAGAACCGTTATGTCTTGTGGTTAACTATTTATGCCGTCATTTTGGCTGTGATATTAATTACCAGTTTGGTTATTTTTTTCATCGCAAAGGTATTTAAACCTTTAACTTCTTTAAAAGATTCTATTCAAAAATCAACACCAGGCGAGAAAATGAAAGCGGTTATTTCTAATGAGGATAATGAAATTGGTGATTTAATTACTAGTTATAATGACCTGAATGCGAGAATTGCGATGCTAATGGATGAAGTGAGGAAGAATGAGTCGTTGAAGCGAACGGTTGATATGCAAGCGTTGCAATCGCAAATCAATCCACATTTTCTATATAATACATTGGCATCTGTGCATTGGATTGCTTTGAGCACCAAATCAAATGATATTGCAAAGGTCGTTTCCCATTTAAGCAGTTTTTTACGGTTTAGTTTAAATAAAGGAAATGAGTATTGCACGGTGGAGCAAGAGGTAGGAAACCTTGTTCATTATTTAGAAATATTAAAAATACGTTATCCGAATAGCTTTCAACTCCATTTAGACATTCCGGAAGAAGTAAAACAATATGCCATGCTAAAATTAGTATTACAGCCCTTAATTGAAAATAGTATCACACACGGATTTTTTTCTGTTGATGATTATGATGGTAATATTGAACTGGCCATTAGGAAAGAGGGAAGCAATTTATTTTTTGTGGTGAGGGACAATGGAACGGGGATATCAACGGAATCATTAGATCAAATAAAACAGCAATTTAAAGAGGATCAGGAGACCGAAGTCGTTGTTGGGAAAAATTATGGGTTGCGAAATGTCAATTTACGGTTAATCTTACATTATGGTATCAGATCGGGCCTGCAAATTGATAGTAAGCAGCAAGGGGGAACGGTAGTTTATTTTTCTATTCCTATACAAGGGGTGAGAGAATGAAGGTATTAATTGCAGATGATGAAGTGATTATCAGAGAGGGCATGTCTAACGTCATTCCTTGGGATGACTATGGTTTTCGTTTATTACCTCCCGCTTCTTCTGCAGAGGAAGTGATCCAGCAATTAGAGGAGGGCGTGATTCCAGATATTTTGATCACAGACATTCGGATGAAGGGAATGACAGGACTAGAATTAGTCTCGTATATTACTAAACAGCATTATCCGGTCGAGTCTATTCTGTTGACCGGTTATGATGATTTTGAATATACCCAAGAGGCTATCCGACAAAGTGTCTGTGATTACTTATTAAAAACGAGCTCCCCTGATGAGATCATTGCGGCTGTTAACCGTGCCAAGTCTAGACTGGAAAGAGTAAGGGAATACGATCAGTTAAAAGAGTCAGAGGGAGAGCGTATGGTTATTGAATTATTGAAAGAGGCGATCTCTAATCGATCCACGACTTGGGATTATCGTTCGTTCGTTGAAGCAATGCCATTTTTAGAAAATCCTCCCTATCAACTTCTGATGATAGATGTGGATGAAGACCCTCATCAACTTCAAGCCAGCGAGAAATTATGGAATAGTTATATCGAGGGCAAATGGTTTATCTATTATAATCAAATATTGATATTGGTGAGACGAAAAGAGTATCTCAAAGATGATTATCTTTTGCAAATTGCTTCCCGAAAAATACATGAGATCTATCACAAACCAATGATGATGAGCACGGTAGTTAGTTCTTTAAATCAATTGCCAGCATTATATCAGCAATTACTTTCTTTTTTGCCCTATCAAAGGATCCTGCTAAACGATCGAATGATTACCGAGAAGAATATTACAAATAGGCATGGTATTCCTTATACAGAGCGGATGGTGATACATAAAGAAGAACTCCTTCACTGTTTGAAAGAGGGGGATGAAGAAAAGCTTCGACAATGGATTGAGGATTTTGTGGGTTGGTTAATGAATCATCCCGAGGCAACACCAGAATCTATTCAATTCTACGTTCAACATTTATATATTGAAAGCATCCGTTCTATGAATCAATTCGTCGAGGAAAAACAGCCGGAAAAGTACGAATCGATTCCACCGTTCCAACAGTGGTTCCAACAACCAAAGCAAGAATTGTTTGTACGATTATCTATGATTATGTCCAACTTTAGGTCGGATTACCATAAACGGACTGACTATGTAGAATATGCGATGTCTTATATGGAGAACCATTTAGGAGAGCCGCTCTCATTAAGGGAAGTTGCTGAGACTATCCCAGTGCACCCAAACTATCTTAGTGAAGTGATCCGTAAGAAGACAGGCAAAGCCTATATGGAGCTTTTAACAGAATTACGTATTCACAAGGCGGCAGAATATTTGCAGTATACATCCATTAGTGTAAAAGAAATTACAGAATTAGTAGGATATAAGGATAGTAAATATTTCACAAAGATATTCAAACGCTTTTATCAAATGACACCAACTCGTTATCGGAGCAAGATTCAGTAGTATAAATACAATGCTGTGTTTAATCATGCCCGGACCCTTCCATGTTTGGGCATTTATAATTGCTACCCGTGTGATTCCTTTTCTGTGTCTTTGCGTACTGATAAACATATGCAGAAAATAATATCTGTGATTTGTCACCCCTCACCTGTTAAATCCCTACCTTATTAAAATGTAAGCGCTATTATAAACTAGAGATAAGCAAAGAAAAAGGAGTGGTTCATAATGAAAAGGATGCTTTTATGGTTTGTTATGCTTTTACTGATCTTGGCAGGATGTGGAGAATCAGATGAAGAAAGCGGTGGTAATAACACTGATTCTGATAATGTAACCTTATCGATTTGGCATAACTTTGCTGGCGATGATTTGCGGGCAAAATCGGTGCGAGAAATGATTGCTCAATTTGAAGAGGATAACCCTAACGTAGCGATTGATGAACAGGCTATTCCAGTGGACGGTTATCGCCAGCGAATAAGTACAGTTGCAGCTGCTGATGAATTACCAGATATTTTTTTAACGTATGCTGGTAGTTTTACGGATGAATTTCAGGAGAATGATTTAATCCAGCCGATTGATTCTTTATTTGAGGAGAATCCGGAATGGCGTGATGGTTTCTTGGCTGGTGCTTTAGATCCGTATGACTATGATGGAGAACTGTACTCGGCACCAGTTGCTATGTCAGCTACCTCGTTCTTATATTATAATCGTGATTTGTTTGAAGAGCACGATATAGAGGTTCCACAAACATGGGAAGAACTTATCTCCACCATTGATTATTTTAATGAAAAGGATATTACCCCAATTGCTATGGGGAATAAAGCACCTTGGGTGGCACAATCTACGACATTCGGTGCGATTGCTGATCGGGTGACAGGAACGGATTGGTTTATGAACGCTGTTAATCAAGATGGAGCCAGTTTTACGGATCCTGAATTCATTGAGGCATTAGGATACTTTGAGGAACTTGTTGCACATAATGCCTATTCAGATGGAGCTAATAGTATGGATAATACACAGGCAGAGCAGCAATTTGTGCAGGGCAATGCAGCGATGATGATTAATGGATCATGGACAATTAGCAGTTTGGTAGCGTCTGCTTCGGAGGAAGATTTAGAAAATATCGGTATTGCCACAGTACCTGAAATCGAAGGGGGATCTGGTTCTGGTAACACGATTACTGGTGGGCCAGGTGGCGGTTTTCTGCTAAATAGTAAAACAGAAGGGGAAGCGAAAGAAATAGCACTAGATCTTATCTATACGTTGAGTAATGAAGAGGCACAAAAAACAATTGCGGAAAGTGACTCCATGGTTATGTATAATTTGGAACTTGATCGGGAAGTAGTAAATCCTTTGTTTTATGAGGCATTTAATTTGATTCAAGAGGTAGAATTTGCACCAGTTTATGATCTTTATATGACGTCGGCGGGTGCTGAGGCAGTAAATAATGGCTTGCAGGAAATTATGTTAGGTGGCGATGTGGAGTCCATTGCGGAGAACATTCAGCAGGCAGAAGCGGGAAATCAGTAATGAAAGAATTCCAACAGTGGACGGTTTCCGCTGTTGGATAGTAATTGCCTCGTAAGGAAAGGAAGGGATCGTATGCAATCAAAAGTAAAATTAACGGGTTTATTGACCATAACACTACTCCCGGCCCTTTTCATTTATAGTTTCTTTGTCATTATTCCAATTTTCTGGTCGTCTTACTACGGCTTTTTTGAATGGACAGGGTTAGGCGATACTACTTTTATTGGTTTGCAGAATTATTTGGAGGTTATTCAAAGCCCTATCTTCTGGAAAGCCTTTAAGAATAATTTGATTATTGTTGCTGCCTCTGTGCTTGGTCAAGTGCCAATAGCATTAGGACTGGCCTTGTTACTAAGAAAAAGTAATATGTTTCAACGCTTTGTTCGTTCTGCCGTTTTCTTACCTATGGTCATTTCCACGGTAGTAGTAGGATTGATTTGGGGTTATATCTTTGATCCAGAGTTGGGAGTAGTTAACACAGTACTTCGAACGATTGGATTGGAGTCTTGGACAAGGGCTTGGCTGTCTGACCCATCCGTAAATATGTATGCCGTTTCGGTTCCGATTATCTGGAACTATATTGGCCCCTACTTAATCATTTTTATAGCGGCGATTCAAAATATTCCTGGAGAAATTGAAGAGGCGGCCATTCTTGATGGGGCATTAGGCTGGCGTAAATTAGTGTATATTATTTTGCCAAACATGTGGGGAACGATCAAGGTGGTCATTGTCCTTTGTATCTCTGGGAGTTTGAAGGCCTTTGATCAAGTCTTTGTCATGACCGGCGGTGGACCGGCGCAGTCTACTGAAATTTTAGCCACTTACATGTACAATAACACCTTTCTTGTGTATCGTTATGGTTTTGGTTCCGCTATATCTACGATGATAATTATTTTGAGCATGATTTTGATTGTCATCAGCCAGATATTCATGCGCAGAAAAGATGCTGCAGGAGGAGGTATCTAGATGAGTACAGAAGTTTATCAAAAGAAGGCTTCGTCTAGTGTTTTCATTAAAGAATCCTTGTTTAAAATTCTGAAGTTTGGGTTCTTAACTGTTTTTTCGTTACTGATGATTTATCCATTGTATTGGTTGATCACTAGCTCAGTAAAGACAAACGAGGAATTTTTTTCTCAACCATATTCTTTTCCTACCAAAATAGAATGGGAGAATTTTCAACGGGCCTGGGAAGTAGCTGGGCTTGGTCAAGCAATGATTAATTCGGTAATAGTGACCATTGCAGGAACTATATTAACAGTGTTTCTTGGTGCTTTAACGGCATATGTATTGTCCCGGTATTCATTTAAGTTCAAAGGTTTTTTGATGGTATTCTTTTTATTGGGGATGTTAATTCCAGTGCATAGCACATTAGTGCCTTTGTTTACGATGATGAACGAGGTAGGCTTGCTGGACACATATTGGGCACTCATTCTGCCCTATACAGCTTTTGAGCTTCCAGTTGCCATCTTTTTAACAATGGCTTATATGGGCACGATTCCCAAAGAATTAGAAGAAGCTGCGGTTATAGATGGCAGTGGCTATTGGGGAATATTTTTTCGGGTAATGCTGCCTTTAAGTGTACCTGCCATGTCTACTGTTGCAATCCTGGCATTTCTGCGCTATTGGAATGAATTTGTTTTCGCATTGGTATTTATTAATGACAGTTCACTTAAAACGTTGCCATTAAGTCTGGCGATTTTTTCGGATGGGTTTAGTACGGATTATGCCCTGACCATGGCTGCTATGACGATTGCGGTTGTTCCGACAATAGTGATGTATCTTATTTTTCAGGAGCAGATTATGAAAGGGATGGTAGATGGATCGGTCAAGGGATAATAAAGAAAGGAAAGGTGACAAATGGATACGTTTCTGTCTAAATACGCAATTGTTATTCAAACGATTTATTGGTTTGCTTATTTACAAATGCTATGGCTGATTTTTTCTTTGGCAGGGTTGGTTGTATTTGGTGTGTTTCCTGCTACATATGCGCTACTGAGTGTATGGAAACAGGAATCGCTCACTTCTAAACAGACCTTTCAAATCTTCCGTGAGGTTTTTCGTCGTTCCTTCTTTGTAATGAATGGAGCGGGCATTCTATATGGTGTGATGGCGGGTTTGATTAGTATGAATTTGCTTTTTATAGAAGCTGTTTATATAAGGTTGCTTGTCTTGGCTTTCCTTGGCTTGATTTTCTTGAGTATCGTTCATTTTTTGCAATACTTTGAACGTGATAAGCCACTTATCCATCAAGTGAAGCGTGCTTTTTTACTTCTATGGATGCTTCCGAAAAGCAACGTAGGACATATGGGCGTGTTGGTAGGTATGTTGCTATTAGTTGCATTTATGCCTGGACTTGCTCTTTTCTTTGGGATGAGTGCAGCTATGTTTTTGGTTAATAAAATTGGATATTCTAAAGAAAGTGAGCAGTTGCAGCATAAATTGAAGACACACCAGCTTTCTGCTACTTAGTAGTGGAAAACGGAATGATCCATTTAGACATTTCCTTATCTGTCGAATCTATATAAGTTAGCGATCTCACTTTCGCAAGCAATCCTGTTGACTCTTCATTCCTCACCTTGTATGTTAGAAGAGATTAATCATAGTATTTTTGTATGAATTAAAGTGTTAAATGAGCAATCTATTAGGACATACGATACAGTGGAGGAGGAACGATTCATGAAGCGGATTTGGCAAGGCTATATCGTTGCACCACTTATTTTAAAAATATCGATTGCCCTCATTTTAGGTGTTGGTGTTGGTTTGATTTTTGGAGAGGATGCAGCAGTATTAGCGCCATTTGGTGATCTTTTGCTTCGTTTACTCACCTTTCTCATCATCCCGCTCATTTTATTCACACTAATCGTTGGGGTGAATTAAACAAATATTGGGAATTTAGGACGGATGGGCGGAAAGGTATTTCTCTATTATCTGCTTACTTCTGCTGTAGCCATCGCTGTTGGAATTGCAGTTGCTAGTATTTTTTCTCCAGGGACAGGGATGACGCTGGATACAGATCAGGAATTCGAAGTGCCAGACAATCCTGGTATTACAAGTGTTCTGTTAAATATTGTGCCAGAAAATATTGTAACTGCCTTTAGCGAACTAAATCTTTTGGGAATCATTTTCACCGCGCTTGTTTTCGGGATCGCAATCGCTGCTCTGAGATCTTCTGAAAGCCATAAGGAGCTTGGAGAATCTGTTTATCAAGTCATAGATGGATTAAACGAAGCAACCTTAAAGATTATGAAGGTTATATTGCAATATATCCCGGTTGGTATATTTGCTATCATTGCAGAAACGGTTGGTGATCAAGGTGCAGATACATTGCTAGAATTAGGAAGTATGGTTGTCGTTCTCTATATTGCATTAATCGTTCAGGTCGGATTTTATATGATGTTCATGTTTCTAACAAAAGTACCACTGAAAACATTTTTTACCCATGCGCGTACGCCGATGATTACCGCTTTTGTTACACAAAGTAGTTCGGGATCTCTCCCCTTGACATTAAATGCAGCTAGAGACATGGGACTTTCCAAAAGTCTTTATGGATTTAGTCTTCCATTGGGTGCAACGATAAACATGGATGGAGCTGCCATGCGTATTGCCGTATCCGCCGTATTTGCCGCCAATATTATTGGTGATCCGTTGAGCTATATAGAAATGCTGCAGGTCGTATTGATCGGAACATTAGCCTCGATCGGAACAGCTGGTATTCCAGGTGCAGGTATTGTGATGATTGCTACCGTATTTGTGCAGGTAGGTCTGCCCATGGAAGCAGTCGCCCTTCTTACCGCAGTAGACGCCCTGATTGGAATGGGGTGTACAGCGCTGAATGTCACTGGTGACTTGGTCGGTACATCTATTATTGACAAATCAGAAAAGAAGCGGAAATGAAGTAGTGGTTAAACGATGGTATATCGTTTGCAATAAATGGTTACACGACAAAGTAATCATCTTCCAATAAAAAATATTCACGAAATAAGAAAAAGCTATAAATAACCTAACCTTCTAATAGCCTAAGGAATAGATATTGATCCATAGGAGGTTAGGTTATTTTCTTTTTGCATGTCTTTTTATTAATGATTATCGTTAATTGTTTATTGAATAATATAAAATAAACCGTTATTATCAAAATAATCAACAAACGAAAAGAGGATGATTATATATGGTTAAGAAAAAAGTAAGTCAGCTGCTGCCTCAACGTTCTGGAAGAATGATAACGTTACTCAATGTTGTCAAGTGGTTTACGCTTGTGTTTTTAGTCTATACCATAGGAGAAGCAATTTGGTCTTTGTTTCTGCCTGCCTCTGCATTTGAGGCGGAATCGGGTGTGAATGCTTGGCGTATCGATGGACCAGTAGTTGGAAATCTGTTATTTAGTGCATATATTCCTTTTGATATTCTACTATTTGTCGGTCAGGATTATTTCGAGGCGAAACATGCCTTTATTACCTATGTGTTTTTTAACGGATTAACCTTTTCCCTCCCGCTCTTGTACGGAATTCGGCAAATAAAAACGATACTAGCCTCTATTGTGGAGGGTCGTACCCCTTTCTCTGATCAGAATGTGAAATGTTTACAACGGTTAGCCCTTGTTTTGTTTTTATATGGAATTTTTGGAAAACTCATTATCAACCTTGCTATGTCCGTGTTTGTAACTCAAATTGTGAGTATCAGTCTCTCGATGATTATTAGTTATTCTGCCCTGATTGCAGGTTTATTATTTTTTGTTGTGGCGCAAATCTTCCAATATGGAACTTATTTGCAAAAAGAAATGGATGAAACGGTGTGATGAAAGATGGCGATTATTGTTAGATTAGATCGTATGCTAGCTGAGCGGAAAATGAAATTAAATGATTTGGCAAGGATCACGGGAATTTCCAATGTTAATCTTTCTAAATTAAAAACAGGCAACGTTAAAGCGATACGATTCTCGACATTGGAAGCTATTTGTAAGACATTGCGTTGCCAGCCGGGTGATATATTGGAATATACAGAAGATGAAGAACAGGATGAGGCATAAAAATATCTGTTTTTCGATTGGGAACAGATTAGCTTAGAATATTTCGTTTTCTATGTAGTGTATTTGTTTATTTTTCTGTGATAGGGAAGCGACTCAGCAAGCCCTGCACTTGGTTTTTACAAACAGTTTGTTATACATTCCAAGTGTTATACAAAGCGTCTTGAGGTAGGCTTATGATACAATAGGGCAGTAGGAAATGAACATGGGGAAAGCGGGTTTATATGGAGTTCTTCATTTTTATGGTGATTATTTTTCTTGCTTCCATCTTGCAAACTAGTACAGGTTTTGGTTTTTCTATTTTAGCGACACCATTCCTATTATTATTGTTTCAGCCAATGGAAGCGATTCAAATTAACTTGATTTTGTCATTAGTCATATCGTGTGCTTTAATTGCGAAGATCAGAAAAGATATAGACATGGGGATTCTTAAGCGTTTTGTGCTAGGGAGTCTGCCAGGCTTATTACTAGGAATATATATTTTCTTGGCTATGGATATCAATGGTCTGAAGCTTGCTGTTAGTTTGATTATTTTAGTGTTAACCGTGTTGTTGATTGGTAGATGGCGATTGCGTCAAACAAAGAAACGCGACCTTGCGATTGGTGGTTTATCGGGAGCTTTTACAACCAGTATTGGGATGCCAGGTCCACCGCTATTGCTCTATTTTTCAGGGACGAATACGATTAAGGAAACGTTACGAGCCACCACGTTGGGCTATTATCTGTTTATCTATTTTGCCAGTTTGATCGTACAAATCATATTTGCTGGCACGAACCAGACGGTTTGGTTATCTAGTTTATGGGCATTGCCGGTGGTGGGCATTGGATTAGTAGCTGGTCAATGGTGGTTCAAAAAAATGAGCCCGCGATTCTTTCAAGTGTTGACTTACTTATTATTAATCTTCACAGGTATTTACTTATTACTGGAGAGTATAAGATGAAGCGTCTTTATCAGCAGTTTGGCAACAGATAAAGAGAATGGAGGTAGAACATGACATATTCCTTAACAGGTAAACTAGCTCTAGTAACTGGTGGCTCTAGAGGATTGGGAAAAAGTATTAGTGGAGCCTTGGCGGCAGCTGGGGCAACCGTCATTGTCAATTATGCTAATGATGTAGAGAGTGCTGAACAAACGGTGAAGTGGATTCGGGACAATGGCGGTGAGGCGAGAGCCGTGCAGGCAGATGTGACCGATGAAGAAGCGGTAGACCAGCTTATTAAGCAAATTGGAGAAGAAACAGGTGGTACGATTGATATCTTGGTTAATAATGCGACCGGAGCTCAGCCACAATTATCGATTGAAGAGAGCGAATGGACCGATTATGAAGCGCAATTTCGCTTTTTTGTGAAGGCGCCTTTATTACTAACAAAAGCTGTCCTTCCAGGCATGAAGATGAAGCGGAGTGGTCGTATTATCAATATTGGCAGTGAGGTCGTTCAGCTTGGTAATGCTCGTTTCGCCAATTACGTTACAGCGAAGTCTGCACAGTTGGGTATGACGCGGTCATGGGCAAGTGAACTTGGGCCGTTTGGAATTACCGTGAACGTAATTAATCCAGGTTTTATCCCTGTGGAGAAGCACGCAGAAACCCCAGCAGATGTATTAGCGCAATATCAAAACAATGTCCCGTTGCAGAGAATGGGAGTGCCTGATGATATTGGAAATGCTATTGTCTTTATCGCAGCGGATGAAGCAAACTTTATCACAGGACAATCGCTGTCTGTTAATGGTGGGAATACATTTGGGGTATAAGTCTTAACATAGAATAGGATAGATAAAGTAAAATATATCAAGGCTTATTTTTTAGCCTCTGCTAATGTCTATTCGTTGCACAGGATGCGGCTCATGGATGTTTGGCGGATAATTGCATCGAAAAAAATGCGTCAACATATAATAGAAAGGTTGAATCGAAATGGAATTAGGTATTCTGACAGATACCATCAAACGTGATTCGATAGAAGAGACCTTGGAAGTGATCAACTCGTATGGTTTGCATTATATTCAGCTAGATTTAACAAGTGCTGGCCTCTCTACCATGCCGGAAAAAATTGAGGTAGAGATGGTCAAAAGAATCAAAGATGCTGCTCAAGAAAATGATATTACGATTAGCGCAGTTTCTGGTACTTTCAATATGTCCCATCCTGATGAGAATGTGAGACGGGCTGGTTTGGAGCGGTTGGAAAGCCTTGCCGTAACGACCAAATCAATGGGTTCCTCCGTAATTACTTTGTGTACAGGAACAAGGGATGAGGAAAATATGTGGAGGTGGCATCCGGATAATAATACGCCAGAGGCTTGGCGTGATATGTCGGATTGTTTGAGACAAGCTTTGGATATTGCAGCAGAGCATGATGTTATCCTAGCTATTGAAACAGAGGCCTCCAATGTGGTGAACACAGCAGCGCGTTGTAGAAAAATATTGGATCAAATGCAGTCGCCTCACTTGAAGGTGATTATGGATGCTGCCAACTTGTTTCAACTTAATCAATATGATCAAATGCAAGCTACCATTCAAGAAGGATTTGATTTATTAGGGGAAGAAGTGGTTCTTTCTCATGCGAAGGATCTCTCTGCCGAACCAGGACGGAGTTTTGTTGCAGCAGGAGAAGGGATTCTTGATTATGATTATTACCTCGCACAGTTGGCTCAGGGATATGATCATATTCCGTTAATTATGCATGGATTATCGGAAGCACAGATCCATAAGAGTATGGAATTTTTAAAACAACATATGATTTAGCAAGAAAAAAGGCGCCGTCGTACAGGTTGATCTGCTGTACAACCAGTCGCCTGCATGATGATTGTGCTAGGTAATAGTTCCATCTTTTAGCAAGCTATTTTGTTTATTTGTTATAAAATAAGATAGCACATTTCAATTGTTACCGATAACAAATAGTGATATAATAAAAATTATCTCTATTCTATGTAAATACGTGAAATTCACAAGAATCATAGTCAATCCTTGCAATCTCGTTATGTTATCGCTATCCTTGAGGATATAACGTACATAGAATGGGGCTATGGATATGGTAACAATTTATGATATTGCGAAGAATGCCAATGTTTCACCGATGACGGTATCCCGAGTGATCAATAACTCGGCTAATATCAAGGCAACCACAAGAAAGAAGGTGGAGAGGGCCATTGCTGAATTGGGTTATATACCAAATGCAGCAGCAAGAAGCCTTACCTCGAACCAAACGAAGACCTTAGGGCTCATGTTACCAGATATTACGAACCCTTTTTTCTCTAAAATTGCCAGAGGGGTAGAAGATATGGCGGTAGAGAGAGGTTATCGTGTGTTAATTAGTAATACCGATGAAGACAGTCAAAAAGAGATCAACTATATTGACATGATGATCTCGGCTAGGGTCGATGGTGTATTGTTGGCACCTACTAGTGACACAACGATTAATCAGATTGAACGATTGAGGCAGCATGATATTCCAGTGGTATTGCTTGACCGAACCATTGAAGGGTTTTCTGGGGATTATGTGATTGGTGATAGTTATGCAGGAAGCCAACAGCTTGTGCAGCACTTGATTGATGGAGGCCATCGAAATATTTCCTTAATTAATGGACCATCTAATGTGTCAACGGCAAGAGAGCGTGCCCGAGGTTATTTGGAGACGCTTGAGAAAAACGGGTTGGAGCAGTATGAACATTATCTTTCGGAATTAGATTATAAGCATGCGCAAGAAGGTAAGGCCAAAAAAATTCTCGAACGTTTATGGAGTCTTGATCCAGATCAGCGCCCTACCGCTATCTTTGCAGCGAATAACTTTATCGCCGTGAGTTTGATTAGAACCTTGCGGGAGATGGGGCTAAGCGTGCCAAAGGATATATCGGTGGTTTGCTTTGATGAGGTAGAGCCTGTGGTGTATTTTGATCCTTTCTTTACAGTATCTGCTCAGCCAGCCACTGAATTCGGTCGAGTGGGGATCCAGCTGCTCATTGATCGGGTGGAAAATAAAGAGATGGATGAAGCAAAAAAAATCGTCCTTCAGCCAGAGATTCACATCCGCAAATCAACATTAAAAAGATAGGCAAGCAGAGGGGCAGGAACGTCGCCCCTTTCATCGGTTTTGTAACCGTTTTATCCATTGCGTTCAACATGATGAAAGGTGTCTCATTTTATGTTACCGGTAACGAATGTATCGTGCATTAATAAGGAGGGGGATGTAAATGAACCATGTAAGAGAACAATTGGGTTTATACGCAAAGAAGCTTGTACAATCCGGACTGGTAGTAGGGGCTGGAGGGAATTTAAGTATGCGGGAAGGGGAATACATGTATCTTTCTCCAAGCGGCTTTGATCTACAAGAAATTGGTGAGGATCAATGGGTGAAGGTGCACATTGATTCTGGTGAGATACATGGTGATTTAAAGCCATCTTCAGAGATCCTCATGCATCTGGCATGTTTTCGAAAAAGGCCAGATATTGATTCTGTTTTACATGCGCATCCTAGTTATTCTGTTGGGGTTTCTTCTGCAGGTCAGGAGATACCGAGTATGTTTCCGGATTTTCCAGCCATGATTAAGCAAGTAAGGTACTTAGAATATATGATTCCGACCACCCATGTATTAGCAGATGCTGTTGCAGATGTGGTGGAAGAAACCGATGTGATTGTTATGCGGAATCATGGGGTATTAACCGTAGGGAAATCGATCAAAGAAGCCTATTTTTTTATGCAATTAGTAGAAGAAGCGGCTAAGGTCTTCACGATTTCAAGCACAGTGGGCACGCCACGACTATTATCGACGGAAGAGTGCGAAGACCTGCGTAATCTTTCCAGTGAAAAGTATCGAGCCAAATTGTTGAAGGATGAGGGATAACATGAAGAAGATATGGGCATTTGACATAGGTGCTTCTAATGGAAGACTGATGCTAAGTAGCTTCAACGGGGAAAAAATGTATATGGAGGAGATACACCGGTTTGATAATCACCCTGTTCATGTAACAGGCCATGACTATTGGGATATTCTTCATATCTTCTCAGAGATGAAAAGAGCCATGCAAATTAGTTTACAAAAAGGGCATACCAATATTGAAAGTATGGGAATCGATACATGGGGAGTGGACTTTGGCCTGCTTGCAGAAACGGGAGAGTTATTAATGAATCCATACAGCTATCGAAACCCTCGTAATCAGCAGGCAATGGAAGAGGCGTTACAATGGATTAGTTCAGAGGAATTATTTCGTTTAACCGGAGTGGAGACGGCGGCGATTAATACCCTATTTCAATTGTATGCGATCCAGAAAGAGCATCCAGCATTATTAGAACAGGCCGAGACCTTATTACTGACGCCGAGCTTATTGTCTTATTTATTCAGTGGTGAGAAATACAATGAGTTTACGATCAGTTCAACCACGCAAATGCTTGCTATAAGAGGAAGGAAGTGGGAGACTTCCATCTTGGAACAGCTAGATATTCCGACCCACATACTGACTCCATTAGTCGAATCGGCGACCATCGCTGGGGAGACATTGCCAGCTATTAATCAGGAATTGCAGATGGATGCGATCAAGGTCGTCCATGTAGCCGGACATGACACAGCCAGTGCTTTGGCCGCACTACCATTAGCAGATGTCCCATCCGTCTTTATGAGCTGTGGTACCTGGGTGTTGATTGGCGTACCTATAGCTGAGGCTGTTACTGATATCAAAGCAATGCAATGGGGATTTACCAATGAAGGGACGATCGATGGTGGTGCGCGGTTACAGAAAAACAACATGGGCATGTGGCTGTTGCAGCAGTGTCGCAAGGTGTGGGAAAGACAAGGAACGGTCACTGATTTTGATCGTGAAAATAGATGTTTTATAGATGCACCACCCTTTCGTTCGTTGATTAACCCGGATGATCCGCGATTTTTCAATCCAGATAATATGGTGGAGGAAATCCAGCATTTTTGTCGCGAGACTGCTCAGCCGGTCCCGGAAACACAAGGCGAGATGATCCGCTGCATTTTAGAAAGTCTGGCTCTGAAATACAATTGGGTCATTCAGCGATTAGAACAGCTTACAAGAGAAAAATTGAACCGTATACATATGGGAGGTGGAGCCATTCGTAATCAGCACTTATGTCAATTAACCGCAAATGCCACCGGGCGGGAAGTGGTGGCAGGACCTATTGAAGCAAGTTCTATTGGAAATGCGATCGCACAATGGATAGCGTTAGGGGAAATAGCTGATATGCAAGAAGCGCGAGAAGTCATTCAGCATTCTTTTCCAGTGACACATTATTACCCCGAAGATTCAGCAGAATGGCAACAGGTGTATCAACGCTTTACTCAATATATAGAAGAATCGTAGAGGAGGAAGAAAAATGACAGCAACTAGCAGATGGATAGGAGAAATGCCGAAAATCGGAATTCGTCCGACAATTGATGGAAGAAGAAAGGGAGTACGGGAATCGTTAGAAGAGAAAACGATGACCATGGCAAAAACCGTAGCGCAATTACTAGCTGACAATCTGCATTATAACAATGGAGAGCCAATTCAGACGGTAATTGCTGATACTTGTATTGGAGGCGTAGCGGAGGCTGCACAGGCAAAAGCCAAATTTGATAAAGAAAATGTTGGCGTTACCATTACGGTTACTCCTTGCTGGTGTTATGGTTCTGAAACAATGGATATGAACCCGAATCGACCGAATGCCATCTGGGGTTTTAATGGAACCGAACGCCCAGGAGCCGTTTATTTAGCAGCTGTTTTGGCGGCGCATAATCAGAAGGGTATTCCTGCTTTTGGTATATATGGTCATGATGTGCAAGACATTGAGGATCAGAGTATACCTGCCGATGTGACAGAGAAGCTACTCCGTTTCGCACGTGCTGGGATAGCGGTGGCTATGTTGAAGGATAAATCATACTTGTCGATTGGTTCGGTGTCGATGGGGATTGCTGGCAGTATGGTGAATGAAGAGTTTTTCCAAGAATATTTAGGCATGCGTAATGAATATGTTGATATGTCAGAATTAACTCGCCGGGTAGAGGAAGAGATTTATGATAAAGAGGAATTTGCCCAAGCCTATACTTGGATAAAACAAAACGGTGTGTTTGGATCAGATATTAACCAGGAAGAAAACAAACGTACAGACGAGCAAAAAGATGCCGATTTACAAATGAACATTAAAATGACCTTGATCGTCAGGGATTTGATGGAGGGTAATCCAAAGCTTGCGGAGATGGGCTTTGAAGAAGAGGCAATGGGACATCATGCTATCGCATCTGGTTTCCAAGGGCAGAGGCAATGGACTGACCATTTTCCTAATGGTGATTTTATGGAGGCAATCTTAAACTCTTCCTTCGATTGGAATGGTATTCGCGCACCGTATATGGTAGCAACTGAAAATGACACTTTAAATGCAGCCACCATGCTGTTTGGTCATTTATTAACCAACCGTGCACAGATTTTTGCCGATGTGCGTACGTATTGGAGCCCTGAGGCAGTGAAGCGTGTAACCGATCATAGCTTAGCAGGACATGCCGAGCAAGGGGTTATTCATTTATTAAATTCAGGTGCAGCGGCATTAGACGGGACCGGTGAACAAAAAGTCGATGGTCAGCCAGTCATGAAGCCGTTCTGGAACATTACAGAAGAGGAAGCAGACAAATGCATGCAAGCAACCGAGTGGCGCCCAGCCAATACGGAGTATTTCCGTGGTGGGGGATTCTCCAGTAATTTTAAAACAAAGGGAGAAATGCCAGTTACGATTGCCCGTGTTAATTTAATCAAAGGATTAGGCCCAGTGCTGCAGCTCGCAGAAGGATATACCGTTGACCTGCCGGATAAGGTGCATGCCACATTAAATGACCGTACTGATCCAACATGGCCAACCACATGGTTTGTACCTAGGCTAACCGGTGAAGGAGCATTTCGTGATGTGTATTCCGTGATGAACAATTGGGGAGCCAATCATTGTGCAGTCAGCTATGGTCATATTGGAGCCGATCTCCTTACCCTTGCTTCCATGCTCCGTATTCCAGTGAATATGCACAATGTACAGGAAGAAGCCATCTTCCGTCCAAGTGCTTGGAATATGTTTGGTACGAATGACTTAGAAGGAGCGGATTATCGGGCATGTCAGACGTATGGGCCGTTGTATAAATAGAAAAAATATAATTCCAGACGGATATAAGCGGCAGCATCATGATAAGTTATTGCAAGAATGAACGTTGTAGCAAAGTAAAAAGTAGTACAGCCAAGCTTGGCTGTACTACTTTTTAGTGTGCGTTACTCCGTCAACTGAATAAACGTCTCATCTTCATAAACCGGTTCTAGTAATGGATCACTGTAGGCAACATCTCGTAACTCAGAATTTAAGGCAATCGCCTCTTCCAAATTTGCAAGACCATCGTCTGTATTGCCTTGTTGAATAAGTGCCACGCTCAGACCATAGAATCCGACACCCTCTTCAGGAAACTGTTCGGTCATATCGGTATAAAAAGCCTCTGCCTCTTCCAATTTACCTGCGTAAGTAAGCATTAATCCTTTATAGTCCATATTGTCTATTTCACGTTCAGGTTCTAATTCAATCAGTTTTTCAATATAGGGAATGGTGCCCTCATAGTTTTCCGCTAAGTCATTGGAATAAACAAGGTACCGAAGTGCGTCAATATCTTCTGGATATGTTTGTAAGTAATCCTCTAGAAAAGGAATGCTTTCCTCATATCTTTCTAAGAAATAAAGGGATACCCCTTTTCCGTACAAGGCATAAGGTGCGGTTGGATCTATTTCCAACGCCTTGTTGTAGTATTCTAAGGCTTTTTCATCTCTTTCTAACATGGAATGTGCATTGCCCATATTGATAAATTGCTCAGGTTCATCTTCACTAATATCAATCGCCTTTTGGGCAGCGACAATTGCTTGTTCATACTCATCTAGCTCATTTAACGATAAGGCTAGATTCGTATAAGCGCTGTCTGATTGGTCATCAATCTCCACCGCTTCTTCTAATGTTTCTTGGGCTTCTTCATAGCGTTCCAATTCATTTAAAATATAGCCTTTCTCATTGAGCAGATAAGCATCCTCTGGGTAATCGGACAATCGTTCATTCACATCGACCAGTGCAGTTTCAAATTCTCCTTGTTGATACCAATTATCATAATCTTCCCTTGAAAAGGAAGTATCCGTTGAACTAAGCAGACTACAGCCTGTCATGATGAAAAGTAATAAAGTGCTTAAGATGAATGTTTTTTGTCTCATGTTTTCCCCCTGGATAAGCATTGAAATTAATTTGCAAAAGAACAATATATATTGTAATACAAATGAAATATAAAAGGAAGTATTATATACAATAAAAGTATTAATGAATCAATGTGAGCATAGTGTACACTTCATTATCTTCAAGTGCTTCTTTCATACTTAGATTATTTAGATTGATTAGTATTTGTTTTTTAAAAAACTTTATGGTATCATCAATTTCATTATTTTTTTCAACAGTTAGGTTTATGAAAAACTAATTATCCATATGATTGGCTTTTGAAGGAAACCATGCCTGACTAGTTATGATGAAGGATAATAAATATTAATAACACATTTCACATATAGGTAAAACAATACATATCAACAATTTTTGAAAGCGGTATCACTAGTGGGTTTGTATTGAAGTAAAAGTAATAGTGACAATTTAAAACAAAAACAACATATTGATAACGCTTACTTTTATCGTTATGATGAGGACAGTTAATAAATTGAAAAATAGAAAAGGAGGGATGCAAATTATTTACTGGTAAACTGAATTTTGTTGTAGTTAAACAATAAAGTAAGAATTAGTTATCACATGTTCTTAGTATTTAAAAAGCAGATTAGAATCCCTTGTTTCAATTGCTATTTCTAAGAATAGAACGATCAATTGGCATTAATTGTTTAATTTTAGGATTATACAGGCTAGTCCTGTTTAAGGAGTTGATATGAAAAAAGTTGTTATCTATGAAAAAATAAGGGGAGAGGTTAAATGATGAAGAGAAATTTTTGGTTATCAATAATGTTTTCAGTACTTTTAATTATTTTAATAGCATGTAATACAGATGACTCAGCAAATCAAAATGATGGTGAAAATGATAGCGATAACAAATCGGTTGAGGTAAATAAAGAGGGCTATCCAATTGTAGATGAAGAAATAACATTATCATTAATGGCTCCTGGTACCGGTATCGCAGAATGGAAAGATATGCCTACATTACAAGAATACTCAGAGAAAACAAATATTAATTTTGATTACGATACGCCACCATTAAGTGATTTTCAAACCAAATTGAATTTAGCATTTGCAAGTGGAGATATTTCAGACATTATATTCGGTGCCTCAACAGATGACTTAACACCAAGTATGGAAGTTAATTATGGTGAACAGGGTGTTTTAATCCCTTTAGAAGAATTGATTGATGAATATGCTCCAAATCTTAAAGCATTGATGGAAGAAAATCCAGAAATAGAAAGGTCAATCACCACGACAGATGGACATATTTATGTATTACCAGCTATCAATCAACATCCTACATCAGCGTGGCCAGCGGGTCCTATGTGGTTTAACGGTGAATGGTTAGATGCACTAGGTGTAGAGGAATTACCAAAAACGACGGATGAGTTATATGAGTTGTTAGTGCGTTTTCGTGATGAAGATCCCAATGGCAATGGTGAAGCTGATGAAATTCCTTTAATTGATGTCAAAATGGAAAGTACAAGAAGATGGTTGCTAGCCGCCTTTGGAATGAAAGAGTGGGGAATTGAAGAAGTTGATGGAACAGTTAGATATGCACCAATCACAGAGAATTATAAAGAATATATAACGTATATGAATAAATTGTATGACGAGAAATTACTTGATCCCGAGACCTTCTCACAAGCGGATGAACAGAAAAAGGCAAAAGGACAGCAAAATAAATTAGGTTTATTTCCTGATTGGTTTTCTTTCTTTACAACAGGGCAAACGGAAGAAGAAGCAATGAATAATCCGATGTTTCATCCTTTGACAAGTGATGTGTCACCGGAAATAGTTTTACCTGGAAATCCTGGAATTAGTAGAGGGGCTTTTGCCATTACCAAAAACAATGACTATCCTGAAGCTTCCATACGATGGATTGACTATCTCTATTCTCAAGAAGGGCGAGATTTCTTTGATCAAGGACCAGAAGGTTACTTGTGGGAAGAAGGCGAGGATGGTCAAAGAGTTTTTAAAGATGTTCCTGAAGAATTCGATAGTAGTGAAGATTATCGTGGTTCTTTAACACCAGCATATGCTATTAATACACCAATGCTAGTGGATTTAGTAGAAACCGCACCAAGATCTGATTTTGAGTTATTCATTGAGGAAGAAACGAAAACGAAAGTAGATGCATATGCAGAAACAGCGTATCCATTAGTTTACCTAACAGAGGAGGAGCAAGAAGAAATTAACACAATTGAAGTGGACTTAGAGTCTTATGTAGAACAAATGGAAGCAAAGTTTATCACAGGAGTAGAACCATTAACAAATTGGGATAAATATATAGAAACAATCGAAAACATGAATATTGATCGTTATGTAAAAATTTATCAAGCTGCATACGATCGTTGGGCAGAAAACTAATAAGGAATGAAATCAAAGGCTTGTTATTTATATCATCGAGTATGATAACAAGTCTTTGACACACCATAATTTGCTGGAAGAAATTTTACATAAGACAACAAATTGCTATGAATAAAAAGTAGCTATTAAATCGAGTGGAAAAAGAGGTGAGACCGATTGATAGAACAACAGGTTGATCAATTACTAAGTCTAATGACTTTAAAAGAAAAAGTAGGACAATTAAACCAAAAGCTATATGGCTGGCAAGTATACAAAAAAGAGGGGGACAAATATGAACTAACAGATATATTTAAAAAACATGTTGAAGAATTCCAGGGGATTGGAGCACTATATGGTTTATTCCGAGCAGATCCATGGTCAGGTATTCATTTTGATAATGGTATTCCTTTAGAAGATTGTAAATATGTAACAAATATGATTCAACGATATTTAAAAAAACATACAAGATTAGGTATTCCGGTATTATTTTCAGAAGAATGTCCTCATGGCCATCAAGGATTGAATAGTATTGTCTTTCCAACACATATTGGTTCCGGTGCCTCGTGGAATCCAAAACTCCAACAAAGAGTATCAAACTATGTAGCAAAGGAACTACAGGAAAAAGGGGTGCATCTTGGACTGGTGTCAACGTTAGATATAGCAAGAGATCCGCGATGGGGTAGAACGGAAGAGTGTTTCAGTGAAGATCCGTACTTATCATCTAAAATGACGGAAGCAGTAGTAAAGGGGATGCAAGGGGATAGCAAAAAAGCCCCGAAAGTTCTAGCAGTGTTAAAACATTTTGCTGCTCAAGGTTCTGCAACTGGTGGCCATAATGCCGGACCAGCCTTAATTGGTGAGCGTGAATTAAGGGAAATACATATTCCACCAATGAAAGCAGGGATTGAGGCAGGAGCATTAGCATGTATGGCAGCATATAACGAAATTGATGGTGTTCCTTGCCATTCCAATCCATATTTATTAACAAATCTTCTGAGAGATGAACTTGGATTTCAAGGCTTCGTAATGGCGGATGGTGTCGCTTTAGAGAGGTTACTTCAACTTACTGGTAATATAGGTTTAGCAGCGAAATATGCACTAGAAGCAGGTGTAGACTTAAGTTTATGGGATGATATATATACTAATATAGAATGTGCAGTGAAAGATGGACAAATAGCAGAAGAAACAGTAGATAAGGCAGTGAGAAGAATTCTATATGTGAAATTCCTTTTGGGTTTATTTTCTGCAGATTATCAAGAAGATACTACATCCATTGTAAACCGAGAGGAAGGTAGGAAGTTAAGCGTGGAAATTGCTAGGGAATCGATTACCCTTCTTAAAAATAAGCAAAATCTATTACCATTAGCAAAAGATAAGCGAACAATTGCTGTTATTGGCCCCAATGCAGATCATGTGTATAACATGCTTGGAGATTATACACCACCGCAACGGGAAGATGCTGTTGTGACGATAAAAGAAGGAGTTTCTTCTATTGTCAATGATCATTGTAAAGTGTTGTATACAAAGGGATGCGATATTCGATCAGAGGACAAATCTGATTTTGAACATGCGAAAGCAATAGCAAGTTTATCAGATGTGCTTATCTTAGCATTAGGCGGTTCGAGTGCTAGAGAATTTGGAATGTCGTTTCATACAAATGGTGCAGTAATAAATATGGACCAATCACAAATGGACAGTGGTGAGAATGTTGACGTAGAAAATCTACGATTAGGTGGAGCCCAAGAGGAATTGGTACAAGAGTTAGCAGAATTAAACATCCCGATGATTGGTGTCCTTGTCCAAGGGCGTCCACATAGTATCAAGAACATTGAACCTTTTCTGGATGCTATTTTAATTGGTTGGTATCCTGGACAACAAGGCGGTAAGGCAATAGCAGAAATTATTTTTGGGGAGATAAACCCTAGTGGTAAATTGCCAATTTCTATTCCATATTCTTCAGGGCAGCTTCCCGTTTACTATAACTATAAAGATAGCGGTGGAAAAAAAGATTACTATGATGGTTTAGGAGAAGCGATGTACAGTTTTGGCTATGGGCTTTCTTATTCTTCTTTTGATTATCAATTTGATTCAAAGCAAGAATTATTAATTAAACGAGAGGCATTAAATAAAGGTAAGGTAGTAGAACTTCCGATTGAAGTAACGAATGACGGACCTTACGATGGGTACGCTGTGATGCAATTATATATAAAAGATATCGAATCATCTGTTACTCAAAGAATGTTAGAATTAAAAGATTTTCAGAAAAGCTGGATTCGAGTGAACGAAACCAAAACAATCACATTAACTTTAACAAAAGAGGATTTGTCAGTATGGAATTTACAAATGAAGCAAGAAGTAGAAGCAGGTAAAGTATTGCTGATGGTGGGGGATTTTTCCAGAGGGTTCATCGAAAAAGAACTGATTATTAATGAATGAGGGATAACTATGCAAAGAATTTATCGTTTGATCAGACAGTTAAGAGAATTACAACATATTGATGTAATTACGATCAATAATTGGCATTCAAAAATATATATCTATGAAGAGGCAGCAACTTACTCTTTTATAAAAGAAAATAAGATAACGATTGGCGATCATCTGATTAATTCAGGGGAAACTGCTTTTTTAAAAGCGACTATTGATCTCCCGACTATTATCGATGGAGAACTTGTCGGCATTACTTTTAAAGTAGCAGGACCAGGTGGTCAACTTTCACATTATGAGGCATTATTATCTATCAATGGAGAACCATTACAAGGGTTTGATCGCAATCGTTCCTTTTATAAACTTCCGACCTATCTATCCAATGAAACGTCATTAGAAATGGAGCTAGAATTATTTAATCCTGTTGGTATACCAGAGGATCATTTGAGAGGATTTAATCAAGTGGCTAGTGCAGAAACAGATCCACCGCCACTCTATTTAGAGAGTAGCAAAGTGGTAAAAGTAAGAAAAGAAGTGCAAAATTTATTGTTCACGGTACAAACTGCTTGTTCTACTTTGGATTTATTGAAAGAGGAACCTTCTCGTTCTAATGTTCTATACCGTACATTATCAGAAGTTGCTGATGCATTTCGCATCATCACAGATATGGAGTTAATGGATGGAGCATTTATAGAAAAACAAGATAAAAAGGTACGCAATGTATTGGGATCATTAGCCGGTTATCGAGAAGGCACGATTAAAGCAATTGGTCAATCACATATTGATGTTGCGTGGCTGTGGCCATTAAAGGAAACGATTCGTAAAGCCTCCCGTACTTTCTCTACTGCCAGCACATTGTTAGATGAATATACCGATTTTGAATATGCACAAAGCCAACCACAATTATTTGAATTTGTGAAGAAATATCATCCCAAAGTATTTGAACGTGTAAAAAAACAAGTATCTTCGGGCAGGATGGAAATTATCGGTGGGATGTGGGTTGAACCAGATCTAAATATACCATCAGGAGAATCTCTAGTTAGACAGTTACTCTTTGGTAAAAAATATTTTCAAGAGGAGTTTGGACAAAAAACGAGGGTAGAATGGTTACCTGATACGTTCGGTTATTGTGCTTCATTACCCCAGCTGTTAAAAAAGGCTGAGATTGATTATTTTATGACTACTAAACTGAATTGGAATGATACGAACCGTTTTCCTTATGATTTGTTCTATTGGGAAGGAATCGATGGTACAAGTATTCTGTCTTATTTACACACGATTTTAGGCCAGCAAACAACACCGAAAGACATTAAAGAAACATGGAATAATTTTAATCAGAAGAAAGTATATGATGAGCGAATGTTAGTGTATGGCTATGGTGATGGAGGAGGTGGAGTTACTCGTGAAATGATTGAATCTCTAGCGCGTTCTGAGTCACTTCCAGGTTTACCAGACGTAAAGTTCAGTAAAGTACATGATTTTTTTGACCATGTGAAAGATAGAGGGCCAAATTTACCAACATGGTATGGTGATTTATATCTGGAGTTGCATCGTGGTACTTACACTACCCATGCAAAAATGAAAAAATATAACAGATTAGTAGAGAATTTATTTCGTACCCTTGAGGTTTGGTATTCTTTCAGTTATTTATATTTAGGTGTTGCCTATCCGAAAGAAAAAATAAATGAATTATGGAAATTAATTATGTTAAATCAATTTCATGATATTGTACCTGGGACTGCCATTGAACCAGTTTATCAATTATCGCGAAAGCAGTACGAAAAAGTGTTGCATGAAGGCCAGGAATTACAACAACAAGCATTAAGCCAGATTGTTTCTTCTATTCATACGGAAGGATCTGGGAAGCCTTATGTTGTATTTAATAGTCTTGGTTGGGATCGAGAACGAATTTTTATATTAAAAGGGGGGAAAGAGTTACTAAATAAGACGGTAGTAAACCAGAAAGGAGAACCTTATCAAGCTGATTATATCAAGCTCAATGATACAGAATTTGAAATGCAAGTAGTGATTTCTAATGTTCCACAATTTGGATATAAAACCGTATGGCTTACAGATTCAAATACCAATCATTTAGTAGCATCGAAAACGTTTATGAAAGAATGGGAAACGGTTTATTATAAAGTTCTATTTAATGATAAAGGGTTTATTACAAGGTTATACGATAAAGAAGCTGATAGAGAAGTGGTGGAGACAGGGCAACTAGCAAATGAGTTACAGCTATTCGATGATCTACCAACAAATTGGGATGCCTGGGATGTGGACCCGGAATTTGAATCACAGCAATTAGATGTAATGGAATTAATTGAGGCAAAAGTTATCTATTCAGGTACTGTAACCGATGAGCTTTCTTTTCAATGGAAAGCTAACCAATCAATAATTACACAAAAAATTATTTTTCATCACACTTCGAAGTTAATTGATTTTCATACGGAAGTTGATTGGAAAGAAAAACATAAGCTATTAAAGGTAGCCTTTCCTGTAAATATATTATCTGCTCATGCAACATATGAAATTCCGTTTGGGACGATCCAACGCCCGACACATAATAATACATCTTGGGAACAAGCGCAATTCGAAGTGTGTGCGCAGAAGTGGGCGGATCTATCAGAAGGGAATTATGGAGTTAGCTTAATGAATGATAGTAAGTACGGATACGACATAAAAGGGAAAAATATTCGTTTATCACTTTTACGTGCACCGAAATGGCCAGATGAAAGTGCTGATATAGAGAAACACGAATTTGTGTATTCATTATATCCACACATCGGTGATTGGAGAAATGCGCATACAGTACGTAAAGGACATGAACTTAATACAAATGATTCTATTATTCAGACGGATAAACAAAAAGGTAAGCTTCCACCTTCTCATTCATTTATTAGTATGGAAAGCAAGAGTACTATACTAGATACCATAAAATTAGCTGAAAATGGAAAAGGTATTATTATGAGGTTGTATGAAGCAGAAGGAAGTGAGACAATAATGGAGCTTAAACTAAAGGATAAACTAATCTGTTATGAAACAAATTTGCTTGAAAAACCTATTAACGATCCTCGAAAAGTTAATGACTTAGAAATGAAATCCAAACCTTACGAAGTTACCACGTTCTGTGTCACTAAAAATGGAAGAGAAATAAATGCAAAATTTGATTAATTATTGGAAAGCATAAGGTAGCGGTAAATTTAAAATAACATAGTATTCATATAGTTCAGCTAATGTTTCCATCAAAAAAATATATATTGCTCAAATAACCTCGTCGTGTTTATACTCTTTCTTTAAATGGGTATATGGGGTTATTTTTTTCTGTGTTGCTTGTTCAGATTAAAAAAATAGGAAAATAGTATAGTTTTTGGCTTTTCATATTCGGTTAAATCAACAAAGTCAGAAGGTAAGCGATTGCAATGCACGATAAATTATTTTAGACTTAATGCAGTAAGAGGAATAAGTTTTGGTGCGAATGGGAAATAAATCACTAATAACAAGGGATGTTGGATTTATTTCTTGTGAAATGGGGTGTTTCTTTAGATACTTTTTGCAGTTAGTGGAGAAAGTGTGTGGAGGTGCAGATTTGAAAAAACATCGTACCGGCGACTTAAAGTTTATTCAACAATTAAATGAATCTGTTGTTTTAGAGGTAATTAGAGAGAAGGGTCCGATTTCACGAAGTAAGATTGCTAAGGTGCTGGAAGTAAGTCCTACGACTGTAACATCAGCTGTTAATCTATTAATGGCCAAGGAGCTTGTCGTCGAGGATGGAATTGGCATTTCTAGCGGAGGAAGGAAACCGGTTCTTTTACGATTTAATCCAACTGCTCATTCTATCATCGGGGTATCTGTCACCAATACGAAGATAACCATTGCGGTATTAGACTTACATGGCAATATTCGAAAGCGCGAAGTCCATCCAACAAATTATGCAAAAGGGAAAGTGATGGTGGAACTGTTAGTGACAAAGGTGAGCCAATTTGTACAATTATACGAAGACTTGCCACACTGTCAAGGTATTTCTGTTGTATTGCCCGGTATTATTGATGCACAACACGGTACCGTATCTTACAACTCTAAATTAGACTTATTTGATGTACCCTTGGCCAAAATCATAGAAGAGCAGATTCATCTTCCCGTATTTATTGATAATGATGCGAATGCATTAGTATTATCTGAATATTACTTTGGATCTTTTACACATTATAAGAATCTCATCTATATTACGATCGACGAAGGAATCGGTTCAGGGATTATGATCAATGGACAAATCTTTCGAGGCAGTAATGGAAGTTCTGGTGAAATAGGACATACATCGGTTGTCCCAGATGGTATGAAATGTGAATGTGGTAGCAGGGGTTGCCTAGAGAATTATGTGAGCTGGCCGGTAATTTATGCCAAAATCGTAGCTGCTATGATGGCGAATGCTATACAGTCCACTATGTATACCATGATAGGAGGTGATATTCGTAAGCTAACGCCAGAAGTCTTTTTGAAAGCGCTACAGGAAGAAGATCCGTTAGCTTTACGTATCATGCAAGAAATGGTTCGCTATTTATCGATAGCGCTTAAGAATTATATTCATTTATTCGATCCGGAAGCGATTATATTGAGCGGCAGTGTGGTTCAAGGGAATCAGCTGTTGGTAGAGCAATTGCAGCAGGCCGTGAAAAAGAAAGTAATCCCAAATTTAAGAAGTAAAATCAATATACAACTCACACCTTTAGGCAGTGAAAATCGGATGGTAGGCGCTGCAGCTGTATTGTTTAATAATAAATTTAGATTTACATTCGCCGCGTCAGACTAACGCGGAATTATTAAACACGTTGGAGGAGATAGAATGGGAAAATCTGTACATGTCATGCTTTGGATGATGGTATTAGGTGTACTGTTAGTAGGGTGTGGATCCAATGCAGGTAGTGACGCCAATACACTGGAAGTAGCTTTATGGGATGAAAAAATTAGTGGAGCAGTAGAAGCATCCATTGAAGAGTTTAATCAAGAACATCCAGATGTAGAAGTGAAAGTAACCTATACACCTTATGACAATTATTTTACCAAATTAAGAACAAGCCTAGGTGGAGGCAGTGGTCCGGATGTGTTTTGGATGAACGGTCCAAATTTCTATGAATATATGTCTTTTGGGTTAATTAAAGATCTGGAACCATTTATTGAAGAAGACAGCGAATTTTCTAAGGATGTCTACTTTGATTCGATGATTGATTTATATTCTCATGAAGATCATTTGTATGCAGCTCCTTATTTTGCCGATATCGTGGGACTGTTCTACAATAAACGACTTTTTGACGAGGCAGGTTTAGACTACCCTGATGAATCATGGACGTGGGAGGATATTAAAGAAAAAGGCGAGTTACTCACGGACCAAGAGAATGGAGTATATGGGTACTCAGCAAGTGTGGTAAGCAATCAAGCTGGATACTATAACTTAATTCCGCAGGCTGGGGGCTACATGATCAATGAGGAGAAAACAAAATCGGGTTTTAATTCGCCAGAGGCCAAAGAAGCCTTTACTTTCATGCAGGACCTGATAAATGAGGGAATCTCACCATCGGTTCAGACGCAGATAGAGACCAATCCTAGAGATTTGTTTATGTCAGGGAAGATTGCTATACATCCTGAAATCTCGGTTAATACGGAAATGTTTTATGATGAACTGGGGGATGATGTGGGTATAGCTCCATTACCAGCCGGTGAGAAAGAAGGTTCTATAGCTCATGGTATTGGTTGGGCTATGAACGGGGATACCGAGAAGGAAGAACTAGCATGGGATTTAATAAAGCATTTAAGTGGGGAGAAAGGGAATCAGTTTATTGCAGAATCAGGTTTTAGTATCCCTGCTCAAGAAGAGATGAGTGATTTATGGGTGGATTCCCTACCGGAATTGGATTTACAAGTGTTTATCGATGCGCAGGAAACCTCCTTTCCTTACCCAGTATCACAAAATACGATACAGTGGCAAGATGTCGAGCAGGCCGAAATTCAAGGGGCATTTTTAGGATATAAGCCTTTAAATCAAGCACTAGATAATGTCGTGCATGAAATGGATTTAATCTTGGAAACGGAGCAAATAGATTAAAAAGTCCAGCAAACTTTACTGATCAAACTTTTTGAACATGCAATTACAAGAAGGGAGTTTCGAATGAATGAATAACTCAAGTGTGCTTACTAAACCGAAAAGAAGCAGACGTAAACGCCAGGAAGCGCTGTGGGCCTATCTGTTTATTGCTCCCACTTTATTAGGGCTTTTCGTTTTCTATATGATGCCTGCCCTTGCTTCCTTTGGTCTCTCTTTTACCAATTGGAATGGAATCACCTCTCCAGAGTTTATTGGTTTAGACAATATTGTTCGACTGTTTCAATCTGGATCCTTCTTAAGAACACTGCTTAACACGTTTGTATTTACGTTTGTGTCCGTGCCATTAGCCGTGATTTTTGCGACAGGAATCGCTGTCCTGTTGAACCAGAAGATCAGGGGAATGGTCGTTTATCGAACCATTTACTTTCTTCCAGTAGTAACCATGCCGGTTGCAGTGGGGATGGTGTGGAAGTGGTTGTATAATACAGACTATGGTCTGATTAACCATGTGTTAGGAGCCCTTCACTTACCACAGCCTGCATGGTTGTTCAATCCGAGTATTGCTTTGTTATCCGTTATTGTTGTTTATGTTTGGATGACAGTTGGTAACAATGTCATCTTAATTTTGGCTGGTTTACAAGGCATTTCGCAAACTTATTATGAAGCAGCACAAATAGATGGCGCATCCAAATTTAAACAATTAATGACTATCACCATCCCTTTGCTGACACCGACTTTGTTTTTCGTGTTTATCACTGGGATGATCAGTTCATTACAAGTGTTTGACTTGATTTTTATCATGATTGGAGATAGTCATGTGTTACTAGAGCCATTGCGTACGCTTGTATACGGGGTCTATGAATCTGGGTTTGAATATTCACAAATGGGTTATGCCTCCGCACAAGCATTCTTGTTGTTTTTAGCGATATTAACCGTTACGATCATTCAATTTGCCTTCCAAGACAAATGGGTGCATTATGATGGATAATAAGGAGGAGAACGATGGATAGGAAATGGCTGATTCATTTGGTGTTGATTCTTGGTGCAGTGGTAATGGTCTCCCCGTTTCTCTGGATGGTGCTAACCTCTCTAAAATCATTTGGGGAGGCGATGCAAGTACCTATTACTATTCTCCCCGAGGAATGGCTGATTGAAAATTATGTGGAAGTATTCTCAAGTGTAGATCTTTTAAGGTATTACTTTAATACGTTCATTGTGACCTTTGGTAGAACGTTGGCGCAGATTATCCTATGTTCTCTTGCAGCTTTTGCTTTTGCAAGGATGGATTTTCCTGGTCGAAACATTATCTTTATGGTTATTTTATCAGTGCTAATGGTGCCGATGCAGATCATTTTAATCCCTAACTATGGTATATTAACTACATTGGGATGGATCGATACCTTCTATGCCTTGATCGTTCCGGGGATGTTTAGTGCGTTTGGCGTATTTTTGTTAAGACAGTTCTTCATGGGGATTCCGAAAGAGTTAGATGAAGCGGCGACGATTGATGGCTGTTCCTATTTCGGTATCTACTGGCGCATTATTTTACCAAATGCTACTCCGGCATTGATAGCATTAGGTATCTTTACTATTTTAGCTTCTTGGAATGACTTCCTGTGGCCGCTGGTTATGACAAATTCAGAAGAAACAAGAATGTTATCTGTTGGTATTTCGGCATTTCAAGGCCAGTACTCGACGGACTATCCTTTGTTAATGGCAGCGGCCGTATTATCTACCATTCCAATGTTGATTATATTTGTTATTTTACAGAAACATTTGGTCTCAGGAATTGCTTTACAAGGAGTTAGAAGATAATAAAAAAAGAGGTGTAAAAACAGATGAATGCTTTAGTTTTAGGAGCAGGAACCATGGGTAATGCCCATGCCGCTGCTTATGCAAAAATGAAAGACGTGACGCTTAGCGGCATTGTCGATGTGAATTCGGAAAAGGCGGTGCAGCTAGCAAACAGGTACGGCACCAAAGCTTTTGCTTCTTATGAAGAAGCAAAACGCCAACTAGCAGATATCGATGTCGTATCTGTCTGCTTGCCAACACCGTCTCATAAAGAAGCGGTTATTCAGGCTGCTCAGGATAAATGTGATGTGATATGTGAGAAGCCGCTAGCCCGTCATTTGGATGATGCAAGGGAAATGATGGATGAATGTAAGCAGCAGGGTGTGCACTTGTTTGTCGGTCATGTTGTGCGATTTTTCCCAGAATATATTCAGGCAAAAAAAGTAGTAGATTCAGAGAAAATAGGTCAGCCGATTATGGCAAGAACAACCAGAGGTGGATCATTCCCTGAAGCCTCCAACGACTGGTATGCCAATTTTGCCAAAAGCGGTGGTGTTATTTTAGATACGGTCATTCACGATTTTGATTTTCTGCGTTGGTGTTTTGGAGAGGTAGAGCGGGTCTATGCCAAAACAAGCAGAGGTAGAGCTGCTGGTAAGATAGAATATGCCTTGATCACCTTGCGTTTTGAAAGTGGTGTTATTGCGCATGTGGAAGGAACATGGGCTCATCAGAAATTCCATACCAAATTAGAGATTGCTGGTAAAGAAGGGATTATTGAGCATGACAGCTCTAAGGTCAATCCTGTTGTATTAGAGAAAAGTGCTGCGGCGAATGAGGCTGGTGGAGTTGCTGTACCTTCAAGCCCAGCTAAGGATAGCCCTTATTATTTAGAAATACAGCATTTTATTACATGTATAAAAGAAGATAAAGCACCGATTGTAACGGCAGAAGATGCCTATGAGGCTGTGAAGATAGCCTTGGCAGCTTTGGAATCTATTAAGCTAGGAAAACCAGTCTATCTCAAGGAATTTACCGGTTTGGAGGGAGTAAAATGAAGGTAGGTATTATTAGTTTTGCTCATGGGCATGCGTTTGGTTACGCCAACGCCTTGAAGAATATAGAAGGTGTAGAGTTATATGGCATTAGCGATGAGGAAGAAACAAGAGGAAAGCAGGCAGCAGAGCAATTTCACACCAACTATTTTGCCGATTATCATGATTTATTGAACGAGCCCATCGATGCTGTTGTGATTACCTCAGAGAATCAAAAGCATCTGGAACATGTAAAAGCAGCGGCAGAGCATGGCAAACATATATTATGTGAAAAACCGTTATCGTCTAACGTGCAAGACGCCGAAAATATGATTCAGATTTGTCACAATAAAGGTGTTATTTTACAAACGGCTTTCCCTGTTAGGTTTAATACCCCGATTCAACACGCCAAAAAAATGATTGATGCGGGTGAGTTAGGTAACATTATCGCAATCAAAGGTACGAATAGAGGAACAAACCCGGGAGGCTGGTTTGTAGAGAAGGATAAATCAGGTGGTGGGGCAGTGATTGATCATACGGTTCATGTCGTGGATATTATTCGCTGGTTTACCAAGGCTGAAATTGCTGAGGTGTATGCCGAAGTAGATGATAAGTTATCGGACTATGAGATAGACGACACGGGTCTATTAACGATGGAATTTGATAATGGTATGTTTGCTACGCTCGATTGCAGCTGGTCGAGGAATAAGAATTATCCTACTTGGGGAGATGTCACGTTGGAGATTGTCGGCACAAAAGGCACGCTCTTTGTCGACGCCTTTGCACAGAAAATGGATGTTTATCATGCGGAAGGTGTTCGTTGGAATGCCTGGGGAGACAATATGGACGCTGGGTTAGTCGAGGATTTTGTACGGACAGTAGAAAGCAAAGGAAAACCTTCTATCAGTGGTGAAGACGGATTGAGGGCACTGGAAGTTGCGATGGCAGCTTATAAATCATCGGAACGAAAAGAAGTAGTAACCCTCGAGCATCTGTAAAGATATTAGTGAAGAGAATCAATGTAAATGCTGAAACCATCCCTTTTTGAATGTTGATAGGGATGGTTTCCGTGCATTTGTGCGATTACAAATAGACCATTGATTTCCCCTGATTAAATTGCTGGAAACTCTTAATCCAGAATTTTTATTGAAATGAATTTGTTCAAACTTAATGAAGCTTCTTTTTTGAGGAGCTTGCCATTAACCAGTACTATAACAGAAGAAGGTGTTTCCTATTCACAGCGCAAAAAGAAAACATAATGTCGTAATCATTGCTTTAGTTACTGCTTGCTGTATACTTGGCGATTCTATGCTTTATATTGCGCTCCCCATTTATTGGAGAGAAGCTGGTTTGGATGGTGTTTGGCAGGTCGGTGTGCTACTTGCTGTTAATCGATTTATTCGCCTGCCGCTAGATCCCTTTGTTGGTTGGCTGTATGAAAAAATGTCCTTAAAAATAGGGTTGTTATTTGCTGTCATTCTTAGTGTAATGACAACTGCAGGTTACGGATTGGTAAAAGGATTCCTGGCATGGTTGATTCTCCGTTGTATTTGGGGGCTAGCTTGGTCTTTTTTACGTATTTGGGGGCTATCAACCGTGGCCGTTTATGGTGAACAACATAAGCAAGGAGAGGCAATGGGCTTATATAATGGTCTTTATCGGATGGGGAGTCTTGTAGGTATGCTTGTCGGCGGTGTGCTGACACCATTTTTAGGGTTAACTTGGATATCTTTATCTTTTGGTCTGGTGTCCGGCATCGGTGTAGTGATACTCGGTGTATTTTTTCAAAATGAAGCGTCTTTATCGAAAACAAAATCGACAGACAGAAAGAAAGGAATCCTCGGATTGGATATTTTGAAGGATTATACCCTTATTATGAGCAGTAGTTTCGTTGTTACATTTATAATACAAGGGGTACTTATGGCAACTTTGTCATCACTTATCATTTATCATTTCGGGGAAGAGGTAGAAATTCTGAATGTAGTCATCGCCGCTTCAGCTCTTTCAGGAATATTACAAGCACTACGGTGGATGTGGGAACCTTTTTTAGCGACGAGGGTTGGTATTTGGTCAGATGGTTCGAAGGGGAGGAAACCGTTCTTCATTGGATCATTACTCTTGGGAAGTATAGGGTTACCAATGCTAGCTTTTTCATCCATCCCTTTGATTTGGATATTTTTCACTCTATGTGTGTTGCTAACATCAACTGCATTAACAACACTCATGGATGCAATGGCTGGCGATCGTTCTCATGAAGCTGGAACTGTTCGTTTTTTCACTTATTATACGGTTGTGCAGGATACAGGAGCAGCTTTTGGCCCATTTGTTGGTTATCTTTTGCTGTCACTCACGTTCGGTTATGAAATGCTTTATATAGGCTGCGCTGTATTGCTTCTTGTGTTAGCGGTGGGTTGGTTTATTCAATTCAAAAAAGAAAAGCAACAGGTGTCTATTTTATAGAATAGTAATTAGGTGAAAAACATCACTATGTTTAACTATATATTTACTCTCTCTAATATGATTCGTAGCAAACTGAAAAAATGTTGCGATGATTAGATAGAATGGAATCGTATTATCTCTAACCTAAGTGGAGAAATACGGAAACCATTCTTTTTTATCTAAGGTGTTGTTTAGGATTTACTTGCGCAGATACAGATATACTGAATTTATATTAGTTTAACCACCACTGTCCCCCCACTTCCTAAATTCACAAAGAAATCTAAGAGGGGACAATGTAAGTTGATAAAGTCTGGGCCCATCTCACTTCATCGGTGAACGGTGTCAATCTCTAACCCATCATAGCTCGTGATAACACCTTCCTGTTCAGACAAGGCTTTCATTTCTTCATAAGTCAATCCACCATTATGGGAGAAGTGGTTGGCGACAAATGTGGTGTCTGGAGAACACAAACCACGTGCACGCAATTCTTGTATGAGTTCTTTATTATGTTCCCAATTCATATGGCTTTGGTTTTTGGCCTTGGTTTGCGATGTGCAATCTAACGAGACGATGGAAAGACGGATATTCTCTTTCTCTAAATAAGTAAATGTTTCTTCATAAGGATAGCCGGTATCATGGGTAGTAAGCAAGGTATCTTTTCCATCAGAAATGGCAAAATTAAAACTATCCTGTTGAAACCAGCCGTGTCGAGCAGGGAATGGATAAATCGTATAGCCGTTCACCTCAAATTTCTGATAGGGTTGAATTGTATGGTAGTGTAATGCCTTCTCCTCGCTTCCGCCTTCCAACTTTATGGCCTTGTCGTAAAAACTCTTAACCGTTTGATTGCCATAGACATGCAGGCTTTTATCTAACCCTGCTGCATAACCCGGCAATCGAAAGGCAAGATCTTCGGGATAGAAATGATCTGAATGCCAATGAGAAATTAACAGATGCTCTAAGTCGTTATAATGGAGGTTATATTTTATCATATGCAAATAAGCATCACCTGGAAAGTCAATCATTAATTGTCCATCATCTAAGATGAATTGACTTTGTGTTCGCACTTCTTTACCTTGTGTTATTCGGGCGTTGTTACAGACTCGACATTTACAAAAGATGGCTGGCACTCGTTCTGCAGCACCTGTTCCTAAATAAGTTAACTTCAAGATCAATGCCTCCAATAAATAAAAATGTTAATTACTAAGAATGATACAGTCCAACATGAAAGACAGCAATATCTCTTAGCTTAGGTTCATCAGCACTTTCTGTTACTTCTATGATCACCTCTTTTGCCATCACTGGCGGTATAGCAATGATTTGTTTATGACCAACGTTTTGTCCCTGATAGACAGAACATACTACGCCTGATTTCTTGGTTTTGATCGTGAGCTGAAACTGTTGTATGTTTTCCCCATTGGTCAAGTCTTCTTCTAGGATAACATGGTCAAAGAAAATTGGTTTTTCAGGACGATACCGCCAGCAATGACCATCCCGTTGAAATGGAGAGAAGGAAACCAATGGATTCGAAAATCTGTGCTCGATCGCCTCCTTGAATTGGTAGAGACGCTCTACATCTGCTGTGGGCAGTTTCCCTTGCCGATCTGGTCCAATGTTGAGCAGCAGGTTGGTACCATTGCCAATCGAATGATAGTACAGTCCCATTAATTCTTCCACACTCTTGATTTGGTCCTCGTTATTTTCACTATAAAACCAGGTATCTCTTAATTGCACATCACATTCTGCTGGGAGCCATTTACGCTCCTGTAAGGTGCTTTGTTCATCAGCATAGATTGAAAATTCGGTAGACTCTACTTCATTCCAAGTAGGAGTAGGGGCAAGCCCATCTTCATTGCCAATCCATCTAAACTGGGGATCGACCATGTTAAAAATAAGAATATTGGGCTGCAATGATCGAATCTGCTTCACAATTCTTGGCCAGTCATATTCATGATCTTCTGAACCTGCCCCATCAAACCAAAGAATGTCTATTTCGCCGTAGTTGGTCAACAATTCAGTGATTTGATTAATAAAATAATCGTCGTATTCTTTCGCATCTTTATTATAAAAGTCCACAGAACCGTCATAAGGGGAATAATATAATCCAATCTTCAAGCCATAGTTACGGCAGGCATCGGTGAATTCTTGGACGACATCGCCTTTACCATCTTTCCAAGGAGACTGTTTGACAGAGAAATCGGTATAGGCAGATGGCCAATTAGAAAAGCCATCATGGTGTTTCGCTGTGAGAACGGCATATTTCATGTTTGCCTGTTTTGCTGCTTGAACCCATTGATTACAATTTAAATCTGTGGGGTTGAAGGCACTTGGAGACATCGTTCTACTATCAAAATCGTGGTATCCTTCATAAAAGGTGCGAAGTCCAAAGTGTAAAAATAATCCATATTCCCAATCTTGATAGGCTAACTGCATGGTGCTAGGTTTCATCTTTTCTAGGTTTGACATGTTCTCTCTCCCTTTACATAAGGAAAAGGAGAAACGGTGAGAGGCGTTTCTCTTTTTCCTTGCTGTGGTTTATTTATATTTTTCATCGTAAGCAGTTTGATAGATTTCCATATACTCTTCCAGCCCTTTTTGATGTAAGGTGTCGATATATTGGTCCCATTCTGAATCAAGGTCCGAAGATCCGGTAATAAAGGCAGCTGTCATTTCCTCAATGTATTCGGTAATCGATTGTTCGAGCTGTGCTAATCGATTAGATTCTTCTTCACTAAAGAAAAGCTTAGGCATTGGTTCTATTTCGTCTGACAGATAAGGTTCATATTGTTCTGTAGCAGCCCATAATACTTTCTCCTGGTCTCCATCAGGTACTGCCTGACCAGCACGAAATGCTGCTGTACGAAGAGAAGGACCAGTTTGATCCCAGAATGCGTTATGGATCGGTTCTTCACGCGGAATCATTTCATATTGAGCAGGATTTCCGTCTAATCCAGTGGTTCCCTCCTCGGGCACTTTCCATTCTTCATCTTCACGTCCTAGAACGGATCTCATCGTGATTTCTTCCTGATACATGGCATCGGCCCAGCGCAGTGCAACGTCAGGATGAGCTGCCTTGTCTGTGATGATAAACTCAGATGGTCTCGTTACAGGGTTAGGCAGTGAGAAAGTAACACGTTGTCCATTTGGTCCTTCTAATGGAGGGATCGCTACATAATCAGCTAATCTGCCTTGTTGGTCACTGAAAAAACTTGGAACTGCAGATACGGCTGTTCCTAAAAGAGGCGCTTCTCCGTTTTCTCCTAATTGTTTGAATTGTTCTTGGTTTTGCGTAAAAGAGCCTTCGTATATCAAATCCTCTTGGTAAAGATCATGAATATACGTCAATGCTTCTTTGTACTCCTCTTTATCCCATGGCACTACTACTTCGCCATCTACTACATGGGTATCACTATAGATGAAGGGGTCGATTAAAAAGCTAGACGGTGCAGCTATATCTCCATGCCAGCCATTGTACATGCCTGCTAGCGGGATTTCATCTGCTTCTCCATTACCATTCGGGTCTTCTTCTTTTATTGCTACTAATAATTCTCGGTATTCTTCTGTTGTGGTTGGAATCTCAAGGCCAAGTTCATCTAACCATGGCTGATACACCCACATTTTTTGTGGCATAGTACAATGATAGCATTCGTTTACTTGTGGCAAAGAGTAAATTTGTCCCTCAGGTGTGGTAATAGCATCTTCTACAATTGGCATTTCTTCCAGCATTTTTTTTGTTTCAACACCGTATTCTTCGATGAGGTCATTTAATGCCAAAAAGGTACCGTTATCGCCATAAATACGTAACTGAGCCGGGCTTAATTCTAAATCCATGATAATATCAGGGTATTCTCCGCTAGCTAGCATAAGGTTTAGTTGTTCTTGAGCACCTTCTTCAGGAAGTACCTCCCAATTGACTTTCACCCCGGTTTTTTCTTCATACCATTCAGTGAATTCATTGGTTTCGAAGTCTTGCACAAGCGCATTACTAGGTATTACTACATTCAATTCGACTTCTTCTTCCACAATAGGGAATGTACCTGCTTCGGTTACGATGGGCTCATAATCTCCACTTTCTCCACCAGTAGATTCGTCATTGGAACATCCTACGATCAACATGGTCATGACCAACAAGATGAAACATAAGCTTTTACTTGCATTTTGCATGCTTAACCCCTCCTAAATAATATTCATCTAATGTCCTTGTTTATCACTTACCCCGATGTTTTCACCCCCTTTAAATGAAATAGCATGTTAACCTTTCAAGGAGCCAATCATTACGCCTTTGACAAAGTGTTTCTGAACAAAAGGATAGATAATTAACACAGGCAGTGAAGCGACAACAATCGTAGAGTATTTCAACAACTGCTGCAGTCCGATCCGATCTTCCATTCGACTGACATCTCCCATCATGGAGGGATCGATTTCGTTCTGCACCAAGATATCTCTTAATACCAGCTGCAATGGAAATAGGTTAGCGTCACGTAAGAAAATCAAGGCATTGAAGTATTGATTCCAATGTCCGACAGCGTAAAATAAAGTCATAACTGCCATAATAGGAGCTGATAGCGGTATCACTATTTTGAATAAAAATTTAAAATCATTACAACCATCAATTTGGGCAGATTCCAATAATTCGTCAGGAATAGTAGTTTTAAAAAATGACATGGTGACAATCACATTAAAGACAGCTAAGGCATTGGGCAATAATAAGGACCATCTCGTGTTTAACAAACCTAAGTCGCGAACTAGAAGATACATAGGGATTAATCCCCCATTAAACATCATTGTAAAGACAAACAGAAACATAAATATATTTCGACCCCTGAAGTCTTTCCGTGTTAGGGGATAGGCGGCTAAGATGGTTAACGCAACGTTGATGATCGTCCCAACTACCATATAAAATAGAGAGTTGGCATACCCTGTCCAGATTGCTTCATGCTTAAATACCTCTTTATAACTAGTTAAACTGAAATCAACGGGTAACAGCCATACCTTGCCAGTAGACACCGCTTGTGCAGAGCTAAAGGACGAACTAATGACAAAGATTAATGGATAAAGCACCGAGAGAACAAAGAGAGACAATAGTACATAATTACAAATCGTGAATATTTTATCGCTTTTTGTTTCTTTAATATGCGAATGCATCTTCTCACTCCTTTTCTATAAAAATGAAATATTCTATGCTTCTACCATAGTCCTTGCTTGGTTACTTTTTTTGCTAATTGGTTGGAACCTACTATTAGAATTAGCCCAACAACTGCTTTGAATAATCCAATGGCTGCAGAGTAGGAATATTGCGGAATCATTCCTGTGAGTCCCACTTTATAGACATACGTATCGATCACCTCAGAGGCCTTTAAGTTCAATGGGTTCTGCATGAGCAGCACTTTTTCAAAACCGGTATCTAAAAATCCTCCCATATTAAGAATAAGAATGATGATTGCGGTAGGCATGATACCTGGTATATCGATATGCCATATTCGTCTTAATTTAGAAGCACCATCGATAATCGCAGCTTCGTGTAGTTCTGGACTAATACCAGCCAAGGCAGCGAGATAAATAATACAGCCAAACCCAACATTCTGCCATACGTCTGTCCAAACAAAAATGGATTTAAACAGGCTTGCTTCTCCCATAAAGTTAATCGTGTCAAATCCTAAATTACTCAATAAAGAATTAGCCGGTCCTCTTGGATCTAGAATAATAAAGATAATCCCAACCATCACCACAACGGAAATAAAATGTGGTGCATAGGTTATCATTTGAGCCGCGCGTTTAAACCGTTTGTTGTAGATGTAGGTTAAACTTAAGGCTAATACAATGGGCAGAGGAAAGGTGGCTAAGACCTGATATATACCTAACAAGATGGTGTTTTTCATTACCCGCCAGAATTCAAAAGAACTCATAAAGGTGGTGATATGATCCCAGCCAGTCCAGGGACTGCCCCAAATTCCTAAGGATGGGTTGAAATCCTTAAAGGCAATAATGGCACCATACATGGGCAGGTATTTGAAGATTAAGATATACAGTAGTGGCAGGGCAAAAATGACGTATAATTGCCATCCATTCTTGATATCCTTTAATAGCTTGGACCTTTTCTTCACACCTAGTTGTTTGCCAGCATACTCGCTTGTCATTTTCAATGTTTGTTTCCTCCTCACTTTATTTCCTGGGTAATGATATATCAAGCTCCTCATTTGTGACCGATAACATTTTAAATATGCAATGCTGATATCGGTATCATTTTTAGGATTGGCCCCTTTCATCAGGATATGCTTTAATAATTAAAACTTTCTCCAATAAGTTTATTAAGTTGGGATAACTATACAATCAAATGTAAGCGTTGTCAAGTTATTTTTTTGAAATAATATTCACTGCCTTTTAGGAGTAATAGAATAGTTTTTTCGCATATCTATGTTTGTTTGAAATATTCATTTATAAAATTTATTGCTTGATGTCACAGAATTGGAACAAGAGATGGAATTGCTTAATGGTTATATAAGTGCTTTTTGAACAACCTCTATAAATAAGGAATTTCAAAAATGGAGAAAAGAATAGGTGCTTATATTGACACCGTTTGCAAAGGAGTGGTATAGTATTTTTAACTTAATAAACCCATTGGAAAAAGTGTGATATTATCAATTATATAACTTATTTACTAGCAACAAATGAACAAACTTTTTTAGATTGGAATGTGTATACCTATGAAAAGAACAGGTGACCTCAAGTTAATTCAAGAACTTAATCGCTCGATTATTTTAGAGACGATTCGCAAATATGGTCCGATTTCCAGAAGTGAGATTGCCAAAAAGAATGAGCTAAGCCCAACAACGGTAGCTTCCGCCGTCACCGAGCTTATTAATGATGGCTATGTCAACGAAGGAGGAACGGGAATCTCCAGCGGAGGCAGGAGACCAATTTTGCTGCAATTTTCGCCAGATAACCACTACCTCATTGGTGTATCCATCTCTTATTCTAAGATTACGATTGCCGATATTAATTTAGAAGCGGAGATTAATATTAAAAAGATTTACCCTACGAAAGGATATACTGGTGCGGTCTTGGTGAATTATTTATTACAGTTACTAGAAGATTTCTATACCAAGCAGCAAGATCACAGGCAATGTGTAGGGATTTCTATCATTATACAAGGGATCGTTGACTCCAAAAAAGGGATTGTTCATTATAATCCGGTGTTATTACTAGAAGATGTTTATCTGCGTGACTCAGTGGAACAGCATTTTCAATTGCCTACTTGGCTTGAAAACGATACAAATGCCTATGTTCTGGCAGAAAAACACTTTGGTCATTTTCAGGAGGTAGAAAACCTAATTTATATTACCATTGGCGAAGGTGTCGGTGCCGGAGTGATTGTCAACCATACACTATCGCGCGGAGAAAGCGGTGGTGCAGGTGAATTGGGGCATACAAGCATTGATTGGAATGGGAAACCGTGTAGCTGCGGGAATAAGGGGTGTCTGGAAAATTACATCAGCTGGCCTGCCACTGCTCAGAAGATTATGGAAGAGATAGAAATAGGGCGAGAAACGATGCTGGCAGATTATCTTACCAATCATAAAACGTTTATTGCACCCTCAGAGTTTGTGGAGGCAGTGAATGCCGGAGATGACTTGGCTATTGAAATTAATCACCAAATGGCAGAATATCTCTCAGCAGGAGTGGTGCACTTAGTCCATTTATTTAACCCAGAGGCGATTATTTTAGGGGGGGATGTCACAAATCAAAATCCAATATTATATGCTTGCTTACAAGACATGGTGGAACAAAGAGCGTTAAAAGCTCTATATAAAGATGTCTCTATTACCTCGTCTTCTCTTGGCAAGGAATTTGAAATGGTAGGAGCGGCATCTGTTTTATTGCAAGATAAGTTTCAGTTTAAGCTTACTCATGATTCGAACAGACTAAAAACAAGTTTATAGGAGGATGATTATGCTAACAGGTATTAATCAATGGTGTTACCCAGCAGACACAAGTTTGGAACAAGTATTGGCTTACAGTAAAGAAGCGGGATTCGATACTGTGGAATTAAACGTGAATCCTGCTGGAGGTATAGGGTTGACGATAGATTCAGCCCCGGAAGATGCCAAAAAGATTAAGCGCTTAGCAGACGAATATGGTGTGCAGATTAAGAGCCTATCCACTGCATTGCTATGGCAAGTGCCTTTATCATCACCAGATGAGGCCACCCGAGCGGAAGGGCGCAAGGTGATTGAGAAGCAAATTGAATTAGCCGCCGCAATGGATATTGACACGGTGCTTGTCGTGCCTGGCTCTGTATCAGAGGATGTCTCCTATGATCAATGTTATCAACGCAGTCAAGCAGAACTTAAGAAAATACTTCCTATAGCGGAGCAGCATCAAGTACATATTGGAATTGAAAATGTGTGGAATAAATTTTTGCTTTCTCCAATGGAAATGGCACGTTATGTTGACGAGTTAGATTCCGAATATATCGGCGTTTATTTAGATATTGGAAATGTGTTGCAATTTGGCTATCCTGAACAATGGATTCGTATACTGGATCAGCGTATTCGCAAGGTACATGTCAAGGATTTCAATACAGCGACAGGAAATATCACCGGATTTGTTCATCTATTAGCCGGCGATGTTAATTGGAAAGAGGTCAGCAAGGCGCTGAAAGAGATAGGTTATGATGGACCAGTAACCGCCGAATTATCACCTTATAAGCTTGATCCAAAAACGCTGGCGATCGATACGGCAAGACATATTCAATTAATCATAAATGCAGGTTAAGAGGAGGAGAATGAATGACTAAAGTGAAGGTAGGATTTGTTGGTGTTGGAGGAATTGCAGCTACTCATTTGAAAAATCTTTCTGCCAATGAGGCGGTGGATATCACTTCTGTATGTGATATTGTTGAAGCGAATGCTGTAAGAGTAGGTGAAGAACATCAGGCAACTGCCTATACCAATGCTGAGGAGATGTTGGATAACGAAGTACTTGATGTTCTGTTTATTTGTGTACCACCATTTGCACATGGAGATGTCGAAGAAAAGGCTGCAAAAAAGGGCATTCATTTAATGGTCGAAAAACCAGTTGGGTTAAATGTCGAAGAAGCCAAACGAAAACAGGCTGTCATTAAACAAGCTGGTATTATCTGTGCGACCGGTTATTGTTTGCGCTATCTTGACACGGTTAAAAGGGCAAAGGAATATTTGGCAGATAAAGAGATTGCTATGGTACGTGGTCACTATATCAGTGGTTTTGTAGAAACACCTTGGTATCGCACGATGTCTAAGTCAGGCGGACAGCTGGTAGAACAAGCTACTCATATTATGGATATGATGCGTCATTTAGGTGGAGATATCGATAAGGTGTATGCCAATATGGCTTTGCGTGTTTCTGATGAGATAGAGAATATCGATATTCCAGATGTTACATCAGTAAACTTCACCTTTACTAATGGAGCGGTTGGTCACTTGGATTGTTCAATTACACAAACGGATCATCGTATGGGAGTGGAAGTATTAGGTAAGAATTTCCGTGTAACCATTGATGGAACAGGTCTTACAATTTTAGAAAATAACGAAGTGGTTAGCGCTGATGCAGAGGTGGATTTTTATGCAGAACAGGATCAAGCCTTTATTGATGCGATTGTAACCGGAAACACAGATGGCATTTTATCCGACTATACCAATGGCTTAAAAACATTAGCGGTGACCTTGGCAGCGAATGAATCACAGGACTCGGGCAATGTAATTTCTTTAAGCTAAACAGTTGTGGTGAAAAACGAAGAGAAGGAAGCACCAAACCTATTTTCATTCTAGGTTTGATGCGCTATTAATAGCTTAAAAGGGGGCTTGCAAATGTTAAAAATAGCTGTTATTGGTCTGGGGAAAATGGGGCAGCGTCATGCTGAGGCTTGGCATAGTCTGTATGATGCGGAGTTAGTAGCACTGGTAGGTCGAGATGAGAATAAACTATCACCCCTTCTATCAAAGTGGGATACGGCCTATTTTGCAAATATCCAGTCATTATTAGAGAAAGAGGATATCGATGTACTGGATATTTGTTTGCCGAGTTTTTTACACTATGAAACGATTACTGCTGCTATTCAAATGCAGGATCAGTTGTCGATTGTTTGTGAAAAACCATTATGTTTAACAGGAGAACAAGCGGAAGAAATTCAAGCATTAAGTGTGCAAAAACAGGCGCGGATTTTTGTCGGGCATACCCTTCGATTTGATCCGGAATATAGTGCCCTCCGAAATCGCGTGTTGGAAGGAGCGGTTGGTGAGCCAGGAGTGGTTCGGCTTTCTCGAAAAACAGCCTTTCCAGGAGGCTGGTTTGCTGATTCGACCAAAAGTGGCGGTATTATGATGGATTTAGGGATTCATGATTTGGATTGGTTGATGTGGACATTTGGTGATGTCGAACGAGTAATGGCTCGCCATATTACAAAGAGTGAATTCGAATATGCTCTTATTACTGTTCGAATGAAATCTGGAGTAATGGCTCATGTAGAGTTATCCTGGGGTGCAGATCGTTTGCAGTCAGCAGTGGAAGTCGCTGGAAAAGAAGGGCTCCTTGTAGCAAGTAATGAAAACAAAGAGGCGATAAAAGTCCACCAGTTTAATGCTTCATCTGGTAAGGGATATCTATCCGCTGACCTTATTGGTGAATCACCTATCTATAGACAGTTGAAACATTTTAGGGATTGTATACGAGAAGGAGTTACTCCTGTTATTTCACTAAATGATGCCGTCCAATCTGTCAAAGTGGTGGAGGCTGCTATTACTTCAGCACAGTTAGGTCAAGCCATACATATGGGGGAGGAGGATTAAAAATGAAGGTTGGAATGATTAGCTTTGCACATATGCATGCTACTGCTTACGCCCAGTATCTGCGTCAGCATCCGGATATTGAAATAATAGGAATCTGGGATGATCATGCCGAACGAGGAAGAGAAATGGCAGAGACCTATCAAACTCGCTTTTATCATGATCTGTCGCAATTATTAGCGACAGAGGTAGAAGCAGTTGTTATCTGTTCTGAAAATGTAAAACATAAAGAGCATGTCATCGCCGCTGCCCAGGCAAAGAAACATATTTTATGTGAGAAACCGATAGCGACATCGTTGGATGACGCACAAGCTATGATTGACGTTTGTAATCGAGAGCAAGTCACCTTGCAAATTGCTTATCCTGTCCGTTTTTCTCCTGTTATGCAGCAAGTCAAGAACATACTTGAGGCGCAAGACATTGGTGATGTAGTAGCGATTAATGGTACAAATCATGGACAAATGCCAGGCAGTTGGTTTATTGATAAAGCAATGTCAGGCGGAGGTGCTGCGACCGATCACATTGTGCATCTGCTGGATGTGACACGCTGGTTGCTGAATGACGAGGTAAAGTCGGTTTATGCCGAACTGGATACCAAGTTTCATTCGATTGATGTCGAGGATTGTGGCATTGTTTCGTTGGAGATGGAATCAGGAGTGATTTTCACCATTGATCCAAGCTGGTCCAGGCCAAATGTTTTTCCTACTTGGGGAGATGTGACAATGGAAGTTGTGGGGACAAAAGGAAGCCTTACAATTGATGCATTCAAGCAACACTTTTTATTATATAACGATCGGGAGAATGCTGTACAACAGCTGCCTTGGGTAGATGATATGGACCAGGGCTTGGTAAATGACTTTGTCCAATGTATACAGACCAAACGTCCAGCCTCTATCACAGGAGAAGATGGCTTGCGTGCATTGGAAGTGGTGAAAGCTGCTTATCAATCTGCGGAGATAAATCAAGTCGTTACCATGGAAAGGATAAAGGTATAACGGTGGAAAACAAGGAGTGATCATATGAAAATAGGATTAAGTTCATATAGTTTATTTGCGGCGATGAAGACGGGGGAAATGACGATATTGGATGTGATCGATTGGACAAGTGAACAAGGATTTGAGCATATTGAAATCGTGCCGAATCTGGGCTTTGCATGGGAAGACGATCATTTAATCGATCAAGTTCGGGAGCGTGCAGCGGAAAAAGGGATTGAAATTTCTAACTATGCTATCGGAGCCAATTTTTTGCAGCCGACAGAAGAAGACTATCAAGCGGAGATTCAGCGGGTGAAAAAGGAAGTGGATATCGCTCATCGGTTGGGAGCAAAGTTAATGCGTCATGATATTGCCTCAAGGGGAATTCCAGAGACAACCATTGCTAATTTTGAAAAGGATTTGCCTTTATTAGTAAGCGCATGCCAAGAAGTGGCCGATTATGCCCATCAGTATGGGATCACAACAAGTATCGAAAATCATGGTTATTATATCCAGCAGAGTGATCGTGTTCAGTCCGTGATTAACCATGTGGATCGGGAAAATTTCAAAACAACAATGGATGTAGGGAATTTTCTTTGTGCGGATGAAAGTCCGCTGGCGGCTGTTCAAAAGAATATTGCGTTTGCTTCCATGGTGCATATTAAAGATTTTTACCAGCGGCCGGCTCATCTTAATCCAGGAGAAGGCTGGATACCTACTATCGCCGGTAATTATTTGCGCAGTGCGATCATCGGTCATGGAGATATTCCGATGCGGGAAGTGTTGCGAGTGATTAAAGCATCTGATTATGACGGGTATGTGTCGATCGAATTTGAAGGTCTGGAAGAATGTAAACTTGCCTCGAAATTAAGTTTGACCAATCTGAAAAACATGTGGCAAGAAATATAGGAGGGTATTAATCATGAAGATAGGTGTTATTGGAGCAGGGTCGATTTCTGGAGCACATTTCGAGTCGTATGCTAATAATGAACAAGCAGAAATTTTTGCGATTTGTGATCTAAATGAAACGCGGGCGAAGCAAAAAGCAGAACAATATGGGGCAACGCATACGTATACCGGTTACCATGAATTACTGGCTAATAAAGAGGTCGAGGCGGTTAGTATCTGTACATGGAATAACACGCATGCCGAGATAGCTATCGCAGCACTTCAAGCAGGGAAACATGTACTAGTGGAAAAGCCACTATGTAAAACTGTGGAAGATGCCCTAGCGGTAGAAGAAGCTGTAAAATCTTCCGGAAAAACCCTCCAAGTTGGTTTTGTACGACGCTATGCTGCCAATACGGAGATTGTCAAACGCTTTATTGATAATGGAGATTTGGGTGACATTTATTATGCCAAAGCGACCTGTTTAAGGCGATTAGGCAACCCAGGTGGCTGGTTTGCGGATAAAGAAAGATCCGGTGGTGGCCCTTTAATTGATTTAGGTGTACATATCATCGACATTTGTTGGTATTTAATGGGGAAACCAAAGGTGAAATCAATCCGAGGGAATACGTACCATCAGCTAGGAAATCGTTCGAATGTAGAACATCTGGATTTTTATAAAGCGGCTGACTATGATCCCAATAAAAATACCGTAGAAGATATGGCGAATGCCCTGATAACCTTTGAAAATGGTGCATCTTTAATGGTAGATGTCAGCTTTACCCTCCATGCTAAGCAAGATCAAATGGCGGTGAATCTGTATGGGGACAAGGGTGGTGCAGAATTAGAACCATCGCTTGAGATTATCACGGAGAAATATAATACGATGTTAAACGCAACCCCGCAAACGGATCATCATAGTTTTAATTTCCAACAGGCATTTCAAAATGAGATTGATTACTTTGTAGATACTATTAACGGAGATAAGGAAACACGCAGCCCTGTGTCAGATGGGGTAGAGATGATGAAAATCCTTTGTGGAATTTATGAGTCCAGTGAAAAAGGTAAAGAAATTCAATTTTAAGCGTATCTAGATAGGCCATGTCAGGTGAACTGGCATGGCTTATCTATTGGAGAACAAGGGAGTTGGAAAACATGAAAAAATATGGGCTGCTGAAGCTGTTTTACTTTATGTTTACAATGTCGACAGGGGCCTTTCAATTTTTGAATCTATTTTATGCTGACTTTGGTTTGGATGCGCGTGAGATTGGGATTTTGTTTGCAGTAGGGCCAATGGTAATGATTGTGGCACAACCGTTTTGGGGCATGGTAACGGATTATATGAATTCTGCCAAAGTAACGCTTGGTGTGATGATTGTCGGTGCGGCTGCAACGATCCTCTTTTTTCCGATATCAAGTCAATTTGAGCATCTGTTATGGTTAAATATTCTCTTCTTTTTCTTTCAAAGCGCGATTCCGCCGATTGCGGATGTGACGGCAATGGCGATGCTGGATAGCCGGAAAGAGTTTGGCAAGATCAGGCTGTGGGGTTCGTTAGGCTATGCGGCAGGTGTCCTGGTGGTAGGGCGGCTGTTGGATATCTTTGGTTTAAATCTGATGTTTATCTTGCACAGTGTGTTGATTGTTGTAGCCTTGTTTTTGGCCTTGAAATTACCGGTTCAATTGGCGGCGAAAAAGGAATTCCATTTGAAAGAAATACTTGCCTTATTCCGAAATCATCATTTTGTTTTGTTTCTTTGTTTTAGTTTTATGGTTCATTTGACTGTGCACGCCAACAATTCCTTTTATTCGATACATATGCAGGACTTAGGAGCTTCTATCAGTTTAATCGGATTCGCTTTACTAATTAAATCGATTCTAGAAGTGCCCTTTTTCTCGTTATCAAGACAATTAATGAATGCCTTCTCTTATCCTGTTTTGTTAACAGCGGTTGCCTTTGTGTATGGAATGAGATGGCTTATACTTGGCGTTAGTACCAATATAGATATTTTGCTGTGGTCACAAATCCTATTGGCTTTATCCTACAGTATTCAATATTTTGTCGCTGTTGCTTATGTCGATGAATTAACCCCTGAGAATTACCGAGCTACTGGTCAGACAATCTTTTGGGCCGTTTCTCTTGGCTTAGGTGGAGTTGTAGGGAACATGTTAGCTGGCTGGGTGCTGACCTTTATGACCATTGAACAGATGTATCAGCTGGCTACGGTTGTGGCCTTAGCCAGTATTGTGATCCTTTGGCTGAAGCCTAAAAAGAAAACGTTACAAGGAAGTTGACGATCATCAGAGGGTAACTGCTCCCGTTACGAAAAACTTATAAAAACCTGTAAAAGAGATTTTTTGTTTTCTTCCCTGTTCACCGTGTCCGATTTTGTATCTGTCTCAGATACTACTCTCGTTTGCTGTAACACTCCGAGGGCGTTCATTCCCGTGTAACTCACGGTACCTATTAGCCGTGTCTTGTTCGTGACTATACGGCTAATCTTGAAAGGTTGATACTAGCGTTCATGTCCCTGTCGATTCGATTTCCACATTCACATTTCATCTTCCGATCAGACAGTTTCAGTGTTTTATCCATCACACCACACTCACAACATATTCTTGAAGAAGGATACCAGCGGTCTGCCACAACAAGGGAAACACCCGACTGATTTGCCTTGTAAGTCAGTTGTCTGCGGATTTCACGAAAATGACATTTTGCAATGTGGTCAGCTAAGTGCTTGTTCTTCATCATACCCCGAACGTTTAAATCCTCCATGACAATGTGGGATGGTTTGGTTCTCACGATCTCACTCGTCATTTGATGAATATAGTTCGTTCGGATATGGTTCAAACGTGTTTGCAACCTTGCTATCTCTTTTTCGGTTTTTATAATGTTGCACGTTTTCCGATATCGGCTTCCCTCCTTATTCATTTTGTATTTACGAGAAATCTGCCGTTGCAACCTTCGTAGACGTTTCTCCATCTGTCTAACTTCGTGCTTTTTATTGATATTGACATACACCGAACCATCACTGACCGTCGCCAACGTCTTAATACCTAAGTCAATGCCGATTGGCTCATTTACAGGTGTTGAATAATCCGATGAATCGGGTATCTCAACCGTTATGCTGACGAACCAGTGCAATCCTTCTCGGCTGACACGGTAAGACAGCGGTTTGAACTCGATAGGTAAATACCCTGTTTCAGCGAAACGAATCCACCCTATCTTTTCAAGTCGAATATGTGTATCAGACCGTTTCACTTTATGATTGTCGTTGTAGAATGACCACTTCGATTTTCTCTTACTCTTGAATCGGGGGTACCTCGCCTGTCCTTTAAAAAAACGTTTGAACGCTTCGTCACTATCCTTAATAGCCTGCTTCGTGATGTTGTTGCTGAACTGGAACAGCCATTGATAGTCGTCTGTTTGCTTCAGCTTCGTCAACCGTTTCCTTAGATCCGCTTGTGAAACCGTCTTGCCAGTTTCTTCGTACCGTTTTTTCTTTTGTTCCAACGCCCAATTATACGCCCACCTCGACACTCCTGCGGAACGTTCTAACAGAGTGCGTTGCTTGTTATTTGGATTGAGTTTGATTTTGTAGGCTTTCATCATTATTACTCAACTCCTTTCATAATTTTTTAGCTTTGTTCGCTCTTTTACCTTGCAACCGGCAAGAGAACACGGTGACAATTGGAATCAAATCTTCCACTAATTCTTGCTCCATGATTTCGACCTCACCATCATGCAATGATGCCACATACTCGACTAACTCAAAACCGAATCGTAATAAACGATCTTTATCGAAAATAACGACTTTATCGACTTCATTGTGCGTCATTTTTCTTATTAATTCCTGTAGGCCTTTTTTATTGTCATGAATCCCATTGCCTACATCTTGTATTATTTTAAACGATTTGCCTTGTGCAACTAAATAACCTTCATGTGATCCATTTGACGCTCAAGGTCATCTTTTTGTTTATGACTGCTTACACGACAATAACCAATAACAACTCTTTCTTTACCACTTGCCACACCTAAAAATCTTTGTAGCTGACTCTCACGATAATAACGGTGTCCACCTTCAGTGATGTGATTTGGAATGAACTTCCCTTGCTTATGCCAGTTCCTCATGGTTGGAACGGTAACACTGATTCTCTTTGCAAACTCACCCATCGAATAATAATTCATCGTTTCACTTCTTTCATCATTATATCGGTCAAAACCACAAATTTTTAATATCTTTTTATAGTTTTTTATAGTTATTCAGAAACAGTTACGAACCTCTGATGATTAGAGAAAGGTAACTTGTTTATTCGCCAAGCTCTTAATCTGCGCTAGCGATTCTACGTGGTAGCCTTTGTCGCGAAGCAGCTTTCCACCATCTTGAAATGCCTTTTCAATCACAATACCAATTCCTGCAACCCTTGCCTGTGTTTGCTCGATTATCTTAATTAATCCTAATGCTGCTTGACCGTTAGCTAGAAAATCATCGATAATCAGCACGTGATCAGAGGCTTCTAAAAATTTAGAAGCAATGGAAATGGTACTTGTTTCTTGTTTGGTATAAGAGTATACGTCTGCTGTCATCAGCCCTTCTGTCAGTGTCAATGACTTCTTTTTACGGGCAAAAATAACCGGAACGTTCAAAGAAAGACCTGCAAATATGGCAGGGGCAATTCCAGAGGATTCGATTGTAACAATTTTTGTAGGTTGTTGATCACGAAAATGGTTGGCGAAAGTCTCTCCAATATCTTGCATCAAAGCGGGGTCTATTTGATGGTTTAGAAACTGGTCTACCTTCAGTACCTTTTCGGAAAGTACGACGCCATCATTGATGATTCGTTGTTTAAGTTTTTCCACGACTGTTTCCTCCCTGATGTATGGTTTTACTATTTTACCATATGGAATGGGTGAAAGCAGAGCTCAGGACCTATCACGAAAAATAGAAAACACTCTCAGTCAAAAAATAAATAAAAATGGACAATACTAGCCATTTTATTATCTAATCATATACAATAAAATGAAAAGATCAGAAGATTGAAGGGGAGAGATATGGAAGAAACCCTGATAGCAAGTTATCGGCTGCAAGGTCCAGTAGGTGAAATGCAGGCACATTCTCACAAGGAGTATGAGATTTATGTCTTTCACGAGGGCACGTGCCGCTATTTGATTCACAACCAAATCTATGATTTACAGCCTGGAGATATTCTGTTAATGGATGGATTAGCCTTGCACAAACCAAATGTACCTAAGGATAGTGTGTATGTGAGAAGTCATGTGCATTTTACACCAGATTTGGTGTTGCCTGTGTTAGAAGCGATGGGGGCTGTTTCATTATTAGATGTCTTCGATCAGCTACATCATTGTTTGATTCGCCCCAGTCAATTAGGTGAGCTCCAACAAGTAGAAACGCTTATCCATCAAATAGTGGAGGTTGAGCGTCTGTTTGATACAGAATCCTATGAGAAAACATGGGAACTTAAAACATTAGTGGTGCAGCTGTTGATTGTAGTGAATCAATTAGGACAAAGAGAATCCCATAAGGTGATGCCAGATAAAATGGACAAGGCAAGACATGCGGAGAATATTGCTGCTTTTATTCAAGGACATTTTCATGAAAAGCTGTCAATCCAAAAGATTGCAGATACTCTTAATGTGAGCAGGTTTTATGTCTCTCATGTGTTTAAAGAGATGACAGGTTATACCGTGATGGAATATGTGATGGCGGTCAGGCTGCAACAGGTGAAATATTTGTTAGAGATGGATACGGATAAGTCCATGCAACAAATTGCTGATCAATGTGGTTTTGAAAGCGCTTCTCACTTTAGCCGTTTTTTTAAACAAAGTGTTGGGATGACGGCAAAACAATACCGGAAACAGCGGCTGCAGATTTACCACAGCGTTAAGGGTTCGTAAGTTTTCCGGCTATAGGAGAGGTAACCAACAGTGGGTATGGAAACCAACGATCCCTAAACCTCCTGATAAGTCTCGCTTTACCACAGCGTTATACGCTTGTAAGAATATAAATTCATATATATTTTGTCAAGGAGAGAGGAAGAGAAAATCATGTTACGAATAGGTGTGATTGGTCTAGGAGACATCTCGAAGATTCATGTTCCGGTGATCACAGAACATCCGGAAGCAGAGCTGATTGCCGTTTCTGATATCGATGAAGAAGCATATAGCAGTTTGCCTGATATTCCGTGTTATCCGGATTACCGTACCATGTTGCAGGAGGAGAAGTTGGATTGTGTGCATATTTGCCTGCCACACCACCTGCATTATCCAGCAACAAAAGTGGCCGTAGAGCGGGGGATTCATGTTATTTTGGAAAAGCCGTTGGCGCACACGCTAAGCGATAGTCAGGCAATTGTGGATTTAGAAGCCGCCAATCCTCATGTGAAGATAGCTGTCAATTTGCAGAATCGACTGAATGAAACGGTGGAATGTTTACAAGAGTTGGTGCAAAGTGGTACGTATGGCGATCTGTTAAGTGTAAAAGGCTTGGTAGCATGGCACCGCCCCAAATCGTATTACGAAGTGAAACCATGGCGGGCTTCTATGGAAACAGCAGGCGGTGGTGTGATGATCAATCAATCGATTCATACATTAGATTTGCTGCAATGGTTTGGTGGTGGAATTAATACAATCCGCGGTTCTATCGATACATTACTAGATTATGGTTATGATGTAGAGGATACGGCAAGCGCCTATATTACGTTCGAGAGTGGGGCTACTGGCTTATTTTTTGCTACAAATGCTAATGGCGATAACTCGTCGGTGGAGTTGCAGCTTATCCTAGAAAAAGCTAAGTTTACGATAAAAGACAGCATATTAACCATAACACAGGTAGATGAAGAAAAGAAAATACTGGCGGAGGACCGTAAATTACCTGGTAGCAAATTTTATTATGGAGCGAGTCATGCGAAGTTAATTAACCATTTTTACCGCCAAATAGAGCAGGATGGGGATGATTATATTCATGCCAAGGACGCATATTCGTCGATGGAAATGATCGCACTGATAAATGAATCTTCACGAACCAAACAGACTTTGTCTCGAAAAGTAAGCACCAATAAATAATAAAAAAGATAGGAGTGTCTTCATAATGAGTAAAGCAGATGGAATGAATTATGCACCAAAAGGAAAGCCGAATCCGGTCGTTCAAGAGGGGGAATTTGTTTTTGCAGCTGCTGCGTTGGACCATGGTCATATTTATGGGCAATGCAATGGTTTAGTTGAAGCAGGTGCCACCTTGAAGTGGGTATATGATCCAGATCAAGCTAAGGTGGACGCTTTTCTAAAAACGTTTCCGCAAGCACAACAAGCGACCTCGTTGGAGGATATATTGCAGGATGAGGAAGTGAAATTGGTAGCGGCTGCGGCCATTCCTTCCGATCGAAGTGCACTTGGTAATCGTGTGATGAAGGCGGGTAAGGATTATTTCACTGATAAAACACCATTCACTACATTAGAACAATTAGAAGAAACAAAGAAAGTTGTTGAAGAGACAGGGCAGAAGTATATGGTATATTATAGCGAGCGATTGCACGTTGAGAGTGCCGTTTTTGCAGGTCAGCTCATTCAAGAGGGAGCGATAGGCAGAGTATTGCAGGTTACAGGCTTCGGTCCACACCGCCTAAATGCCCCAAGCAGACCAGATTGGTTTTTTGAGAAGGAGAGGTATGGTGGGATATTGGCGGATATTGGCAGTCATCAGATTGAACAGTTTCTCTATTATACCGGTAATACCAATGCCGAGGTGGTTCATAGTAAAATAGCAAACTATGACAATCCAACTTATCCCGAACTAGATGACTATGGTGATGCCACATTAGTTGGTGGAAATGGGGCAACCCAATATTTTCGTGTCGACTGGTTTACCCCGGATGGATTGAGTACCTGGGGTGATGGAAGAACCTTTATTACGGGAACAGAGGGAACGATTGAAATTCGAAAATATGTGGATTTGGCAACGGATAAAGGTGGCGACCAGCTTTATTTAGTGAATAAAAACGGTGAACAACACTTCAACCTGCAAGGCAAAGTAGGCTTCCCATACTTTGGCGCATTAATTAAGGATTGTATTCATCGAACGGAAGAGGCAATGACACAAGCTCATACGTTTAAAGCAGCAGAATTATGCTTAATCGCCCAGAAGCAAGCCATGAAAGTAGAATAAAGAATAGAGGTTATCCTAGAGGTCTTATCGACTTCTAGGATTTTTTTGTGTCAGATGATGATCTAGAACTATGAATGGTTATCATATGTAAGTGTGTACGAACAGCATCTACCCATGCCTTTATCATATCTTCTCGTACCCGCACGACAATTTTTAAATGGAGGTGTCTATATTACTTCTTCATTTATATCCACAATCCCATTTCTATATTTTCCCTTTTAGGTGACTAATAATGCTTATGAGTCATTAAATAGGTGTAACCAACAGTACAATTACAACACACAACAAAAGTCGCTTAAATATGCAGTTTTAAGCGAATAATAAGAAAAACGGCTATTCATCAGAGCAATCTCAGACAAAACCATAGCAAAGAGGTGCGAGCCTGTCAGCCAAACGATTGTTAAAATAAGGTCATTGCTTCAATTATAAAACGCTTACAACGAAGGGCTTGTTGATGCATTTATCACAAACTTTTCACTATCATTATCTATGTTACGGATAACATGACACAAGGGGGAGATAAGATGAAAATAGGTTGTTGTGCTAGTCTGGATCAGGCGGTTATGCTGCAAGAAGCGGGTTTCGATTTTCTGGAGGTGCCGGTTGTCTCGTTGATGGGAGAGAATCAGCAGCAGGTAAATGAACGAATCAAGGCTTACCAAGACAGTCCGTTGCCGGTTGAGGTATGTAATATATTGCTGCCGGGTTCGCTGAAGGTAACGGGTAATCAAGTAGATCAACAAGCACTGGATACTTACTTAGCAAAAATGTTGCCACGTGTGAAGGAAATTGGAGCGGACACAGTGGTCTTTGGGAGCGGGGGTGCCAGGACTTATCCTACTGACTTTTCAGCGGGGGAAGCCCATCGTCAAATCGTACATTTTTTACAAATGGTGGCCTGGTATGCGGAATCATTGGAACTGACGATGGTGATAGAACCATTAAATCGAGAGGAGAGTAATGCAATTAATACCGTCTTAGAGGCAACAGCGCTGGCAGAAGAGGTGAATCACCCGTCTATTAAGGTACTAGCCGATTTCTATCATATGCAAAAAGAACAAGAACCTTTAACAAATATTGCAAAAGCAGATAGGTGGATTAGGCATATTCATGTGGCAGATAGTAACAGGTTTGCTCCAGGTACAGGTAGCTATCCTTATCATGATTTGCGAGAGCAACTGGAATCAATAGACTATCATCAGCGCCTATCTATAGAATGTCAATGGAAAGATATGGAGGCCGAGGCCGCAGAAGCTAATAGATTCCTGCATGAGATTTTCTGACTGGAGTAAACTTCGATTTAACCATCAAAATTGAAGGAGAGAATGGCGATGAATGATCAGACGACAGAAAACGTGCGTGTTTTTTATAAGAATACGTCGGTAGATTTATACACCCATAACTTCTATACGCATTCTCACTCGCATTACGAAATCTATTACTTTCATGAAGGAGATTGTAAGTATCTGATCGATGACCATGTGATTCAGTTGGAGAAAAATGATCTTATCATTATGAATGGATCCTCCTTGCATGGCCCGCATCCACAACGAGATATACCATATATTCGAAGTGTAGTGGAGTTCTCGGCAGAATGGACACGACCAATTATTCAGCAATTAAATGTGCCGATGCTGTTGGATCCCTTCGAGAAACTGACCAATTTCTTATTTAGAGGGATTGATCAAAAATATCATGAGAAATTGATTGCGATTTTAGAAGATATTCATTTAAAAAAACTGTACTTAGCTGATTTAACAGTATCAGAATTGGAGAAGGATTTATTAGAAGGACAGATTACCAATCGTTTGATTGAACTATTATTTATTATTTATGAGATTAGTAATAGTGAGTTGATTCAAATACCATTGGCGAATAATGAGAAAAATAATCATGTCAACCGATTAATATCCTGGATTGACCAGAATTATCAACGCGCCGTTACGTTGGATGAGATGGCGGAAAATTTACACCTAAGCAAGTATTATATGTCGAGAATTTTCAAGGATGTTACTGGTATGACCGTTATGCAATATCTCATGAATAGAAGATTAGTGCGCACGAAGTACATGTTGGAGATGTATCCAAGTAAATCTATGCTGGATATTGCAATGGAGTCAGGTTTTGAGAGTTCATCCCATTTTAGTAGAAAATTCAGGCACCATTATCAAGTAAGCCCTACCGAGTATAGAAATTTACGCTTATCTCGTTGTAAGCGGTTGTAAATCTTGTTTTATTCATTTGAATATAACAGAGTTGCGGTATAACAACTCACTAAACTGATTAGTAAGCGTTATCAAGCAAAGGAGGCGGAAGTCTTGTCTACAAAGAAAACAGAAACGGAACATGGACAGCTAGATAGCAATCCAAGTATTGCTGCAGATGTCGATACGCTTCATAGTAAAAAAAGAAAATCAGCGTTGACTTGGTACTTGTTCTTGTTACCAAGTTTCCTCGGGATCATCCTATTTATGGTTTATCCCATTGTCGAATCATTTCGGCTAAGTTTTTTTCAATCGAATGGAACGATCGAGAATTTCATTGGTTTGCGTAACTTTCAGTATGTGTTAACGTCGGCAACCTTTTGGAATACGGTGTGGAATACCTTCTTTATTGGAGTATTTCAGATTGTGATCACGATTCCGTTAGGTTTTATCTTTGCCTCATTAATCAATTCGGTTCGATTCGGTCAGAACTTCTTTAAGGTAGTCTATTTTCTACCGAATGTTACCTCGATTGTAGCGGCAGCGATGATCTTTCAATTTGTCTTACATCCGGAAATGGGAGTCGCCAATTATGCCCTTGATGCACTTGGATTGCCGACATCCACCTGGTTTTCCGATCCTAGCACTTCCAAGTGGGGCGTTATTATGCTGGCTGTGTGGCACTGGATTGGTTTTGTAATTATCATTTGTTTGGCCAATTTGCAGGCTATATCTCCAGAAATGTATGAGGCAGCAAGAATAGACGGGGCCAGCTCCATTCAACAATGGTTATTTATCACGATACCAAACATGAGCGGAACCTTTGCCTTTTTGCTAATAACTGGATGGATCGGCAGTCTGCAGCGCTTTAACGAAATCTACGTATTAGGCGGGCCAAATGGAAGTCCGGCAAGGTCGATTCAAACAATGGGAGCCTTCATTTATGAGCGAGGTTTTACCGGTTTTGAATTTGGGATCGCCTCGGCTGCTACGTATATTATGTTTGTGATTATCTTGATCTTTACTTTCTTTAATTTAAAAATATCGAAAATGAAGCTGTAGGAAAGGAGGAAAATTATGAGTGATAAAGCAATGCGAAGAACCAACAGTGTGGTGAAATTCACGGCATTATTCATTTTTGGAACGATCTTAATGATGCCTTTTATTTGGATGGTAAGTGTGGGATTTGACCGTACCGCGAATATAACGATGCCTTTTCCGCCACGATTGATACCAGAAACTATATCATCGTTTAACTATGGGATTGTGTTTGAAAATGGCAGGCTGATTCAGGCTTATATTAACTCAGGAATTGTAACGGTCAGCTCGGTAGTGATTCAAGTAGGAGCCTCTTTGTTTGCTGGTTATGCCTTTTCTAAAGGGGATTTTAAGTTTAAACGCTTACTTTTTATTTTAGTGTTATGTACTTTAATGATCCCAATGGAGCCACGATTAATTCCATTGTACACGTTATTTAACAGTGTTGGGTTGTTAAATACTTTCTGGCCTATCATTCTGCCAACGGTGATTAATGGGATGTTGATTTTCTTGTCGAAGCAATTTTTTGATCAATTACCGAATACCTTGCGTGAGGCGGCACAAATTGACGGGGCCGGAGAATTTCGAATCTTTTTTCAGGTATATTTTCCTTTAGCTGGTCCCATTGCTGCCACGATGGTGATTCTATCTTTTATCTGGAGCTGGAATGACTTTATGTGGCCATTAGTTGTATTAAATAATCAAGATCTTCATACCGTTCCTTTATATTTAGCGAGCTTCTCGCTGGAAAATGGAACGAGCTTAGGTGGTTTAACGATGGCGTTAGCTACGGTAAGTATTTTACCGATAGTAGTGCTGTATCTTTTCTTACAGCGATACATTATTCAAAGTATTGCACTTAGTGGAGTGAAAGGGGAGTGATCATTGACTAGACTGGCTGCGTTTGCAGGACAATAAATTTTTAAAAAACGGGGGTAGAAAAATGTTTGCAAAACGATCGATCATGACGTTGTTGTTTCTGATGTTGATGGGTATGGTCATAGCAGGTTGCAGCAATTCAGGAGATGAAGGTGCGTCAGGAGGAAGTGGTGATTCTGGCGGTGAATGGGATGGACAGTCGATCACCGTCCATTTAATTGGTGATTTTGATATGGAGGATTCCACAGACCCGATCACGGGAAATACAGCAGAAGGTTTGCATGTTGTAAAAGACGAGTTTGAAAGCCAACATCCAGGAGCTACTGTAGAATTTGTTACGATGCCATGGGAAGGCTATACCGAAAAAACACAGGCGATGATCACATCTGGAGAAGCAGATGTTTATCAAATGCCAGGTATTGCCGATTTTGCACCACAAGATGTGCTTGAGCCGTTGCAATCTTATATGGATGAGGATGAAGAATTTGATGAAAGTGTATTTATTGATAATCAGATGGCAGGATGGGAAGTAATTGGACCTGATTCGGATGAATTGGAAACCTATGGACTTCCATTCTTGGGTGACGCTCGTTTTATCGCTTATGATAAGCAACTGTTTGATGAGTGGGGGGTTGAATACTTGTCCGATTATCCGACGATGGAAGAAGTGATGGAAAAGGCGAAACAAATGACCGGAGAAAATCCAGAAACTGGTGAACAAAACTATGGTATTTGGTTTCGCGGTGATTGGTCCTCTGCCTTTACATTGGTGAATCTTGCAGAAGGTCAGAATGGACGTTGGGGTACTGGTTTTGCCTGGGATGAAATTGAATTCGAATTTGATAGTCCTGAAATGACAGAAGGTTTAGAATGGTTATTGGAAATGCAAGAATACGCACCAGAGGGATTGACTAGTAATCAGGGTAATGAAAAATGGCTAACACCTGAAAACGATATTGCGATTATGCTGAACCAAGGGCCAGGGGATTTAATCATGCCATCCCATGCCCAAGGCCTTGATGAACGAATTGGCATTGCTCAGGAATTTAAAAATGATGAAGGTGTAGGTGGTTTATTCGCAGGTAGTCCAATTACCATTGCGAAGAATAGTGAAAATAAAGAACTTGCGTGGGAATGGTTAAAGTTTGCAACCAGTGAATTTATGCAACAATATGTCTTTGAAAATGTCAATGCGATGCCAACAATTAAGGCAGCAACGGAATGGGATAGTTATGAGGAAGTGCAGCATTTAATGGATCCGACAATGGAAGCTTTAAGTGCTCCTATGACCCCACGCTATCCATGGGGCTCTTCACAGCCACGCTTCATTCTGACTTCTGAAGTAGAGGCGGCCATGACAGGATCAAGGTCGGCAGAAGAAGCGCTGGAAAAAGCACAGCAGGAAAGTACAGATTGGTTGGAGAATCGAAATTAGATAGAATTTAAAATGGCGTAACAAATGATAGGATAATTAGTCTGTTTTAAGGGCTAATTATCCTTTTTAAAATCAACTTTCCCTTTCACACCCTCCAGCTACAAATCAAAATTCCATAATGCAGAAGATCCTGTTGAAATAGCTAGTGCACCAGCCTGAAGTCCTTGAAGTATGTCTTGTTTCGTGCTGATTAAACCACCGGAAATAATCGGCAAATGTGTTTTCTTTGTTAGGCTGTCAATAACGGTGGGCATAATACCTGGTAAAACTTCAATAGCACTAGGCTTACATTTGTGGGCCATTTCAATCCCTTTGTCCAGACCGCTGTGATCGATTAAGAAGACACGCATGATGGTCATCAATCCTACTTCATTGGCGTTTTTGATGATACCACTTTTGGTGGAAATGACACCGTCTGGTTTCCATTTTTCAGAAACGTATCGTAATGCACTTTGTGTATTAGCTAATCCATCGATAAAATCCAAGTGCAAAAAAACTTTTTTACCAGCTTGTTTTAGGCGCTCAATATATTCCGGCGTGTTAAGTAGATCACCAGTTAATAGAAAAGTAATATTCGCATGTGCCTGGATTGCCTTGTCTATATCTTCCGGCCTCTTTATAGACGCAATAACTTGTGATTGAACCATATCAGTAATTTGGTCCATAATAACGCTTCCTTTCCACTTTTTAATCAATAGTGAATACAGATATTACTACTATCCTAGCATATTTATATTTTAATGAAAATGAAATGAATTAGCCCATTGATGTAGGAGTAGAAGATAATGAATGTTTAAGCCAATATTTCTGGCAATCCATAATTTTGGGCATATTGGAAGGAAACATCATTTCGCTGGTCTATTTATTGTTTCTTTACATCTTTTTTACATTCTATTTATATTCGCTTCATATTAGTGGTTTATTCTTAGAAATAGGAAAGAAAATCTATTTATTCTTAGAGCGGAACAAATGGATAAAAGGCTAATAATTTGGCCGTAAATCAAATCTTCTGTCATTTAAACGTACATATGTATAGTGAAATAACTCTTAGAGTCCACAGAGAATATAGAGTTAGATAGATACCTTTTTGGGTAAAGGTGTGTCTAATTTTCTGTCTTCTCTTTTTCTTGTTTGTTATGAGTTGGATATACATAAAGATGATAGAAGAGATGGTCACTTAGTTTAACGGTTTCGTATCGCTCTGTAAGACTCTCTTTTTAACGGTTTCTTTACAATCCATTTATACCATCTTCATAGGGGTGTTTTAAACTAAAATGTGCGATATTACTTATTGTTACATAACCGATGATGAAAGAGATAGTCCAATCACATAGAGTGACCAGAAGGAGGATGAGGCATTGTAAACGAGTTACTATGACATTGCTTTTAGGGGGGAGTAAATCAATTGAAAGTGAACGATACTGCTGATCAGACATTAAGCAATGATAGACGAACAAAAAAACCTTCTTTGACAAAACGGCATGCCGGTATCAAGTCTGTACGTCAAAATTGGGATTTATATCTACTGATACTGCCTGTTATTTTGTATTTCTTAATTTTTAAATACTACCCGATGTACGGGGCACAGATAGCCTTTAAGAATTTTTTAGCAGTAGAAGGAATTACGGGTAGTCCGTGGGTTGGTTTTGACCATTTCATTCGATTTTTTGATAGTTTTTATTTCTGGAGATTGATAAAAAACACCTTATTTATCGGGCTGTATGAATTGGCGCTTGGGTTTCCAATTCCAATTATTTTGGCATTGATGATTAACGAAGTGAAGAACAAGCGGTTTAAACAAATTGTTCAAACGGTAACCTATGCGCCACATTTTCTATCTACAGTGGTTGTAGTTGCTTTGCTGTTTATGCTGTTATCGCCGGCGACAGGAGTGCTGAATAATATTATTGCAGCCTTTGGAGGCGAACCAATAGCATTTATGACGGAACCCGGCTGGTTTAAGACCACTTATGTATTATCTGGTGTTTGGCAAACAATGGGATGGAGTTCGATTATCTACTTAGCGGCACTATCCGGTATTGATCCGCAGTTAAAAGAGGCGGCAATGATTGATGGGGCTTCGAAACTTCAGACGATCTGGCATATCAACTTACCAGCTATTAAACCAACCATTATTATTATGTTGATTTTACAGTGTGGCAGTATCTTTGGTGTAGGTTTTGAAAAGGTATTCTTGATGCAGAACAACCTAAATATGGCAGCATCTGATGTCATAGCTACCCATGTTTATCGAACCGGTATATTGGGATCGCAATACAGTTATTCTACTGCTATCGGATTATTTGAATCTGTGATTAATTTTACCATCTTGTTAATCGTGAACTATGTAGCAAGAAAGGTGAATAAGGTGAGTCTATGGTAAAAGATGAGGTGAAGAAGACGAATGTTTTATAGTTTAAATAAAGGCGATAAGCTCTTTACCGTGACAAACTACTTTCTCTTATCCTTGGTCATTTGTTTAATGATATACCCATTAATTTATGTTATTAGCGCGTCTTTTAGCAACCCGGAAAAGATGTTGTTAGGAGAATTATGGCTATTTCCTAAAGATATAAACTTTGAATCCTATCTGTTGGCATTTCAGAATTCGGATATTTGGATAGGTTATAGAAACACTATTTTTTACACGGCGCTTGGTACGCTTATTAATCTGATTATGTCTGTAATGATTGCTTATCCGTTGTCAAGGAAAGATTTCTATGGTCGAGGGATTATCACGGCGTTTATCATCTTCACGATGTTTTTTAACGGTGGGATGATTCCAACCTATCTGCTAGTCCGAGATGTCGGGATGTTAGACACATTTTGGGCTGTCATGATACCTGGGGCAGTATCTGTCTATAACGTGATTATCATGCGAACTTTTTTTCAAGGAATTCCGAATGAGATACGCGAAGCTGCAGCGATTGATGGTTCTACCAATTTACATTTTTTGTGGAAAATTGTTTTGCCGTTATCTACGCCAATTCTTGCTGTAATGGCACTATTTTATGGGGTAGGACATTGGAACTCTTATTTCGATGCCTTAATCTATTTGCAGGACTCAGCAAAATATCCCTTGCAGCTGTTTTTACGGCAAATGCTGATTCAGGATGATATGACGGCGATGTCCACATCTGGAACGGAAGGTGTTGCACAGCATCTTTTAAGAGTAGAGGGATTGAAATATGCAGTGGTGATCATAGCCAGTTTACCTATGCTAATTATCTACCCGTTTTTGCAAAAATATTTTATTAAAGGCGTTATGATTGGTTCATTAAAAGGTTAACATATGAGGAGGAATGGAAAAATGAAGAAAATATTCGCTTTGATGTTAGTAATAGTAGGAATGTTGTTAGCAGCATGTCAGAATGAAGATGCGGCAGAGGGGGCAGGATCAGAGGAATCTAGGGAAAATGTCAATAAGGAAGGTTTTCCGATTGTGGAAGAACCGATTGAATTAGAATTTTTTACAGGAAAATATGAACCGAATCTAGATGATTATGAAGAAACACTTGTTTTTGATACGTATGCAGAAAAAACCGGTATTGACGTAACTTTCGATGAGGTCCCCTTTGGAACATTAACCGAGAAGAGGAACTTGGTTTTAGCTAGCGGCGAATACCCAGACGTTTTTTATTCAGCTAGGATTCCTTCGGCAGATGTAGTATCGTATAGTCAACAGGGAGTGTTTGTTCCTTTGAATGATCTAATTGAAGAATATGCGCCGAATATACAAGCTTTCTTGGAAAAACACCCAGATGCCAAAAAGGGTTTAACGATGCCGGATGGCAATATATATTCGATCCCTTCTTATTACAACCCAGATTTCTTACCAATGTTGATTGGTAAGCCGCTATGGATTAATCAGGATTGGCTGGCAGAGTTGGATATGGATGAACCAACCACAACCGATGAATTTTATGATTATTTAAAGGCCGTTCAGGAGACAGACTTAAATGGTAATGGCGAACAGGATGAGATACCGTTTAGTGCCACCAGTACCGGAGCAATTCGTGATATGGTGAAAGGTGCTTGGGGTTTTGGCACAAGAGGTGTTGGCAATAAATATGTTGATGTTGACCCAGAGACCGACGAATTAAGGTTTATGCCGACAGAGCCAAAATATAAAGAAATGCTCGAATATATTCATCAGTTATATCAAGAAGGATTAATAGATGAAGAGATTTTCACGATGGACGATGCCCAATTAAACGCAAAAGGTGCTCAAGGTATTTTAGGAGCGAATATCTCACCAAACCCGGTTACCGTCATGAACCAGGATAATTTCACTGGCCTAGGGGCTTTAGAAGGACCACATGGTGACAAATTATATAGTCAAGTAAAATCACCATTAATTCATGTTGCCGCATTTGCAATTACTAGTGCTAATGAGCATCCAGAGGCGACGATTCGTTGGATTGACCATTTCTTTAGTGAAGAAGGCGCTGCATTCCAATTTATGGGTGTGGAGGGAGAAACATACGAAGTGACAGAAGATGGAGAAATGGAGTATACCGAGGAAATCACCAATAATCCTGATGGCTTAACGATGGATGAAGCATTAACACCATATGTAACGTGGATGGGAGGCAGTTATCCAGGATATGTACAGGAGGAGTATTTCAAGGGATCAGAGTCGATGCCAAATGCCATTGAAGCAGGGGAAAAGGCACAGCCGGATGTTCCGGAAGAGATTTGGAATGGTTTTAATTATACCGAGGAAGAATTAACGTTTATGCAAGGTCCAGGTGCTGACATTAAAAGCTTTGTAGCAGAACAAGAAGAATTATTCATCAATGGTTCAAAATCGTTCAGCGAGTGGGATGCCTACGTTGAGCAGGTAAAACAAATGGGGCTGGAAGAATATATGCAAATTGAATCAGCAGCGCATGAACGATACCAAGAAAGCTAATTATGTATAACAGGACTTGCCCGATCCTCTATGTTGTGAGTTGCAGGGCAAGTCTCTGTTAAAGATTTGCGGTAATGAAACCGATGAGTTTATCATATATTCAGGATAGAATTTCTATTGCTGCATACACAGGATAGTGAGGAGGAGGAACAACAGTGAAGATAATAGCACACCGAGGTGCGTCCAGTGATGCCCCCGAAAATACGTTAGCTGCTTTTCAAAAAGCGATTGACCATGGAGCGGATAGTATTGAGCTGGATGTTCGACTGACAAAGGATGGCGTTCCGGTTATATGTCATGATGCAACGATTAAAAGAACTAGTGATGGGACAGCTGCCATTCATGAAGCAAATTTAAGCGAACTAAAACAATGTGACTTCGGCTCCTGGTTTGATCCTTCATTTGCTGGGGAGGAAATCCCAACACTAGATGAAACCTTGCGATTGGTGAAAGACACGGACATGGATCTTAATATTGAGGTGAAGAATAGCCCGATTATTCATGTAGGCATTGAGCAGAAGATGATAGATTTGGTTCATAAATATGGGATGCAGGATCGTGTGCTGTTTTCTTCTTTTGATCACCAATGTTTGAAAAGAATTCACTTATTGGATGCAAGGGTTAAGATCGGTTTTATACTGCACATGAATTTGGTCCACCTGTTTGATTATATCAAAAATAGTGGGATCGAAGCATATAGTATCCATCCACACCATTTTTACACGACGAAAGGTATGGTATCAGAAGCTCATGCATGCGGGATAAAGGTGTACCCCTATACGATTGACGATATGGAGTTGGCTGAGCAATATTTGGCCAAAGGGGTAGATGGTGTGATTACGAATAAACCATTGTTGTTTAAGTCATCCAGCGGCTTTTCCCTGATATAGCTTTTAACGTATAATTAAGAATGTCCTAGTGGTGCTGTTAAATAGACAGCGCCACTATTTTTTTGATTATATTCCCACCAACAAGCAATGCCTCATCTTTTGAAAAGTTACCAGTACATCTAAAATATGGTATAATCTAAGATATTATAATGGCACCAAATCTGGAGGTGATCAAATGAAGCAAGGGGTTTTTGTAATCGTTCAAGAACGCATTTCATATATGAACCAAGTATGCGTAGACATATTAGATTTGGATGTGAAGCAATATCAAGACTGCCATTATTCTACGGCTATTGCACAGTGGATAAATAAAGAGACGGCACATTGTTTTAAATCGTTAATAGATGGTAACAAAACAGACATTCATACCACGGCCATGATTCATACCAATCCACATGAAGTTATCATCTTGGATATCTATGGCCATTATGTTCATTCTGCAGTGGGTCCGCAAGTGATTGGGTGTATCACCGATGTAAGGCAAAAAGGAGAACAACTAACACGTTCTTTGAAGGATCTTGCCGATATGCGATATTCCATCGATCAGGCTGCTATCGTTGCGATTACGAATCGACGAGGCAAGATTACATATGTAAATAATAAATTTTGTGAAATATCGGGATATACAGCTGAGGAACTGATTGGTCAAACCCATCAGATTATCAATTCTCATTATCATTCACGGGATTTTTTCAAGGAGTTATGGCGTACTATTGGTTTAGGTAAGGTGTGGAAGGGTGAAATACGCAACCGAAGGAAAGATGGTTCCACTTACTGGGTGAATACGACCATTGTTCCTATTAAGGATGAGAACGGACAACCCTATCAATATCTAGCAATCCGTTATGATATTACAGACAAAAAGCAAAACGAAGAACAAGTTCGATATATGGCTTTTTACGATCACTTGACTGGGTTGGCCAACCGGCGGATGTTTGATAAGTGCCTGAAAGAAGCAATAAACAAGGCGAAACAACGTAACATTAAGTTCGGCATTATGTTTGTCGATTTAGATAGTTTTAAATATGTAAATGACACCTTGGGTCATGTGACTGGGGATAAGTTGCTGATTGCTGTAGGCGAACGATTCCAGCAGATGGTTTCCAAAAGAGGAATTGTTGCCCGTTTTAGCGGAGATGAGTTTGCCATTCTGATTGACCAAATTGATAGTTACAATGAATTGCAGCAGTTTGCGGAAGCTATTATAGATGATTTTAAACAACCTTTTCTTATAGAAGATTATGAGTTGAATATAACAGGAAGTATTGGCATTGCCGCTTACCCAGGTGGAGGAGAAGACCCGGAGGCAATGATGAAGCACGCCGATTTAGCGATGTATTATGTTAAAAATGAGCAGAAGAACGATTATCAAATGTTTAACATGGATATGAATGATATGAGTCAGCGTACGTTTCAAATCCAAAATGATTTGCGTAAGGCTTTAGAGGAGGAGCAATTCTCCCTTGTTTATCAGCCCCGGGTCAATCCAATCGATGCCTCGATCCAAAGCTTTGAAGCTTTAATTCGTTGGGAACATCCGGAGTTTGGTGAAATATCCCCATCTGAATTTATCCCACTGGCGGAAGAAGTGGGGATGATTAATCCTATTGGTACATGGGTGATTCGATCTGTTTGTAGGCAAATCAGCTTATGGTCTTCCAATGGTTATGATCTCATTCCGGTTTCTATCAATTTGTCCGCTAGTCAATTTATGCAAGCTTATTTTGTTCATCATTTCTTTCAAATCTTACAAGAATTTAAGGTGGACCCGGTTTGGGTTCAAGTAGAAATCACGGAATCATTGTTGATTGAGAATGAAAAAGGGGTACGAGATATCCTGCAGAAATTACGAGATAAGTCCATCAAAGTTGCGCTAGATGATTTTGGTACGGGTTATTCCTCGTTAGCTTATTTGCGTAAATTTAAGGTGGATATATTAAAGATAGACCGATCGCTGATTAAAGGGATTTCTACCCAATCCAGTGAGAAGCTAATTGCTTCTACCGTTATTCAACTGGGGAAAAGTCTTGATATGACCGTTGTGGCGGAAGGGTTGGAAGAGAAAGAAGAGGTAGAGGCAGTCGTGCAGTTAGGTATTGATGAGGTGCAAGGATATTATTTTAGTAAACCGCTTCGAGTGGGAGATATGGAGCGTATGCTGCAGACGAAGAAATGTTTAACTTATATGTAATTAGGAAATCCAAGGCTTTTTCAATAGGTGGAATAAGCCTTGGATTTTTCCATTCAAGTAATGAAAACAATAGATTAGACTAGATCACATGCTTCTGCAGGCATCCAATGTTCGTCTTGTCCTTCCCACTTAATATTACAACCAAGTGGATTGGTTAAAGGTATCGTAATTTCTTTTCCTGCTAAGTGTTCTTTCAAGGCATTGTCTAAATCATTCATCGTGGCTTTGTCTGCCTCACGCGGATTGTCAATACCTCTTCCTGTATATATCAATTTTCGATTCCGATCAAACACAAAGAAATGTGGAGTGCGTAAAGCACCATATGCCCTGGCAATTTCTTGGGTGGAGTCGTGCAGATAGGGCCATGGAAACTGCTGGTCATTCATGGTTTCAACCATTACTTCATAAGAATCATCAGGTTTAGTATTCACGCTATTGGAGTTAATAGCAACGAATTTCACCCCATCAGCGCAGTGTTTTTCAGCAGTAGCTCGAGTTACCTCATTGGAACCGAGGACAAAAGGACAATGATTACAGGTGAAAAACACCACAAGGACGTCTGCATCTTGAAAGTCATCTAGCTGATAGTTTTTCCCGTCGGTTGCTTTCAGATAAAAATCGGGGGCCTTTTTTCGTAATTCTAATGTAAAAACCATACACCAACCTCCAAAGATTTATTAAATCATATATGAAAACGATATCAAAAACCTAGCGTTTTGCCAACTGAAAGCGTCTGAAAGGTGTGATAAGGTCATGTTTACAGGGCAATTACAACGGAATCCCCCTTCTCACTTAAACGCCTCCGGAATCAATGTAAATCCGTCAATCACCGTGTCTTCTTCCACTTCGATCATCAAATAACGGCGCCCGTCCATTTGTATCTGTCGGACGTGGCGTAAATCTTCCGGGCTAACAGAAATATTAGCGACTTTTGTATTGATTTTAATAGACTTAGAGTTAAATTTGGGCACAATATTACGTGCTTTTAATTCATAATTGGTGTCGTCGATGACATTTTGAAAGGCGGCTTCCATCTTCTCTGTATTCACATCAGCTACACCGCTTGAAGTCAAGATACGTTCGACATCCTTGTAATCTAAGGTAGGTGCTTCTTCTTCCTCGTTGTCTTCTGCCACGCGGTGAATTTCTTCATATACATTGGCGAGGGTCGAGGAGTTCAGTTGGTGCCCGACAGCGTCACGAACCACTTCTTCAAAGGCGATCTTATCATCTTTGGCTGTCATCGTTTCTTCCGCTTCTAATACATTTTCAATAAATGCCTCATCAGGCTCGTTGGCTTTACCAGCAGTGTACAACACGTGATTCACATCCTGCGCATTGTCTGTCACACAAGGGAAGAGAAACCCGCCCATTGGCGCATTTAGATTGATAACCGGGTCTACCATCACGTTATATTTAAACTCTTTCGCGATATAGTCGAATTGCAACTCTTTCTTGGGATCTTGTGTTTTGTTGATGCTGCATAATATAAATGGGTGTGCATAAACCGAATCATGAATGCTACCTTCATCATCTTGACTTCTTCCCATCGGTTTAACATATTCACCGCGTATAAATGTAACGACCACGTCCATTTCATATTGTCGGTCCTGGAGTATTTTTTCAACAATAACTAGCATTTGTTGCTGCCATTCTTGATTTTCACCTGCTAGCAATCCTTTATGTAAAATGAGCTGGGTTGGGTTTTCTGTTTCGGCGTGAAATTTCAATTCGAATAACTTTTCATCCAGCTGTCCAGTTAACACTTTTTTAAAGTTGGTGATAAATAGTTCTTGTTCATCTTGATCAAGCATATCGAAAGGCTGGCTTTGCTGATGGTAAATATCACTGGATTCCTTCATGATATAGACATTAAATATTTCATGAATTTTCATCTTATCATTATCTACCTTAAATTGTTTACGTATATTAGCAATATCTTGTTTATTCATTCACTCATCGCTCCTGTATCATTATCGTCATCCTTCACTATACCATGTTTTGACGATGTCTGGCATCATAAAAAAACGCCTCAGGCACGATAAATGGTGACGTGCTTGAGGTGTTAGCGTAGCTTGATTTTCCAATTCGTCATAAACTCAATCCTTTATTTTCTGTAGTATGCTTATTTTCCCGCTGCCTTGACAACCCGAACAAGCAATTTCCCCTTCCCCAGCACATGTGTCACACTTGTGTATTCCATAATCAATACCTTCACCTGAACAATCTGGACATCGTTTTAAACCTTCACCATTACAATCTTTACACTTCATGGGGGGTTCCTCCTTATTAAGTTTTTTTACTTAAAATGTTCGTAAAGGTGTGCTGTAACGCCATAAATAATGTTATAGTGGCGTCACAGCTAAGCAAATAAGACGCTAAAATCATCCTACCGCTTTTTATATTATGAAGGGGTTAGTAATAGATACCACGATTTCTAAACAAATAATCTTCTAAAAGCAAAGTGTAATCAAACTGTAATAATAAGAGGGATTAATCGTCCATCATCGGTGCTTGAGATTGCTGATCTTGATAGCGAGAGAGGTGCAGCTCGTTTTGTAAATTGACGGAGGCAAAAAATACTTCTTGTATCTCCACAATGCCTTGTTTCTCTAATTCAGTCCACAGCCATTGTTTGTTCAGGTTTCTGGATGCTAGGACCTTTGTCTGAATGTTTCCCTCCATAATAACGGGGAAAGATAGTGGTAGAAGGGAAGATGTCATGTTTAAGTTTCCGAGTGTCACCAGCTGCTTGTCTGGTGTTTTTAATACACTAAGAGCACCATTTGCTTCAATGATTGCAATATGCACCTCTTGTAAATCAAATATTCCTTTATCACGCAACATTTGCAGTAAATTTTCGATAGAAAAACCAACTTTTTTTAAGTGCTTATGTAGAATAACTCCTTCATAAACGACGGTAGTTGGGGAAAAGTTAATGAGCTTATTGAATTTGCGATGGGACAGCTTTAAATGAGAAACTACTTTTTGTAGAATAGCAATAAGTAAGAGAGCCGTAACGGTTGGAATATGGCTTACATCTGGGTTAGCGACATCCGCCCCCACCACCGAGGCCAAGGTAATAATGACGAGAAAATCAAAGATGGGTACCTCTCCCATGGCTCGTCTTCCCATAAAGAGGGCAATTGCTAAAAATAAAGGGAGAATCGTTAATACTCTTCCTGCCACAATCATTAGATCAGATAGCATGGTAAAAAGCACCTCCTGTGATTTGTTTTTCTATATGTTGCTCCATGAGACGACATAATATGTATGGCTTGATTGCTCATTTTTTTTTTAAATATCTTTCGCTTAGATAATGCGAAAATTCGTAACTATATAAGTTGAAGTTATAAATGTAACAAAAACGTGTGACAAGCAAGTCTATGTTCACATTATTTCCTGATAATACTTCGTTTGATTCATTCGCGAAAATGGATCAAGAGCATCTATCAAAACAATGAGAAATGATTTCATTCAACTTATATAAAGATGCTTTTCGACAATAGACTAGAGATCAAATCTGTTGATTCTAAGTAAAGTTGTGGTATTCGGGGATTTTTTTGAAGCATAAAGCTTGGTTATTACGTATAAAAGCTAGTTGCATATTATGGAGGGAATAAATAAAATGAACGGATATGAGCATGAAGTTTATCAAGAGCTGCTTGATTGGGAATTAAGCCTGCTGAAAAAACAGAGCATGTTTCAAAAAATATCAAAACGCACGCAAAATCGGATCAATCAATATATCCCAGAAAGAGCGCATCAGATTATCACGGAGTCGATTAAACAAATGGTAAAGACGACATTGTTTGGTTCTGATGTGACTACCAATAAAACGCAGTATGTAGAAAAGACCCTAGAGGAAAAGGAGCAGCTTGTCCAAGAGAAACTGGAAGGATATCGAAAAACTGCTATGTTGGAAGGAGCAGGGACAGGTGCGGGAGGATTCTTGTTAGGTTTAGCTGACTTTCCTTTGCTTTTATCGATTAAAATCAAGTTTTTATTTGAGGTTGCTACGATATATGGATGGGATGTGTCGAAATATGAAGAACGTTTATTTATTCTGCACGTCTTTCAATTGGCCTTTTCCAATGAAGATAAACGCAGAGAAGTCTACTATTTGATTAAACACTGGGACGAGGAAAAGGGACGCTTAACCGATATGGATTGGCGCGAATTCCAACAAGAATATCGCGATTATATTGACTTGGTGAAAATGTTCCAATTAATCCCGGGATTCGGTGCGGTCGTAGGGGCATATGCCAATTATAATTTGTTAGAACAGCTAGGAACAACCGCAAAAAATAGTTATCGAATTCGCTGGTTTGCACAAGAAGACAGACAAATCAAATAAATAAAGTGAGACTTCCATCCGTGGAAGTTTTCTTCAGCTCCCACTAATGGGTAGTGAAACTTATCGGGGAGTTAGCGTCCGTTATCCCCGAAATAAATGGAGTAATTGCCGGCTTTGTCGGATGATTACTCCATTATTTTGTGTTTGGAGTGGAGGTATAGATTCTGTTACCTGTTTTTGTTACATTTATAAGTTCAATTTATATAGAAATCTTAGAGTAGCGAGGTTCATTCGCCTGTTGTGATTTTTTTATATTGTTTTCTGATATATCTTGTTCTTTTGAAGAGAATATGATATATTAATAAGAACAAACGTTCCTATTTTATTCGCCTCTAAGCATGTTCCTCTTTTCGTGTAGAATAATCCACCATGGTGTTTTAAAGTAATATCCCAATATAACAATAAACATAATTAAATAGGAGGTCTTTCCAGTGAAAAAGTCATTATTAGATGCGGAAGTTATTGATAACTTGATGTCCAAGCAGGTATTAACGGATGTGAAGGCGCAATTATTAGAGGTTATTTGTTTATTACTTCAGGATTCTATATACACCAAAGATGATGCGGCTTGGGCATTATTACAAATCATACCGTTAATAGAATTAGAAGAAGGTCCACATAAAATTGAACAGCTTTGTAGAGAGTTAAAGAAGCTATAAATTAAGCAGTTTAAGAAAGAATGCACAAGAAAACTCAGTAACGAAACAAGGTTCATTCCGATTCCTGAGTCTTCTCTATATGTATTTCATGTTTAATAAATTGCCAGGCTCTGCCGAGACGTTCCACTTGAAAATCTGGGGAACGGTTTAAGTCATCTAATAATTGAAGCTCTCTTAATAAACGAATGGACTGCAGGTCTTCATCCGACAATACTAATCCATCTGCTACAGTGGTAGGATGTTTTTCTGTATCAATAATGCCTAATAAGTAATCGGCAGATACATCAAATATCTCGGCGATTGTTTTGATGGAATCTAAAGAAGGCTCATTTCGGCCTTGTTCATAATATCCATATGCACTGGTCGATATATTTAGTTTTTTGGCCATTTCTTCTTGTTTGATCCCTTGTCTTTCTCTAAGATACCGAAGCCTTTCTTGAAATTTCACCATACGATTCTCCCTTTCTAGGAAGCATTATACAATGAATTCCGCTTCGAAAATTAAAATGCAAGCAAAAATTGTCGAATAATTTTTAAACAATTTAAACTTGTTTGAATTACAGGGACTCAAGTCTTCTAAAAGCAATAGTGAATAGTAGCTTTGTAGAGGTCAGACAGCTGTCGGTGCTTTTGCATCATTTTAAAAAAGAGATAGGACATTTCCGTTCTGATTATCATGACCAAAGGGACCTTGTATATAGGAGATTTGACATAATTAAAGCACAAAGGTGGATTCTTTGTGCTAGTGTCTTATCAATCAAAGTGCTAAATAAACTTTCTTTTTGTATACGTAATAGATGGCTAATGCAAACAGCGACAATACCACCCCTGATAGATAAGGAAGGAAAATCGCCCATCCGTATAGTAAGCCGCCGAGCGGAGGTCCGATAATCCGTCCCAACGAGTCAAAAGAGGATAGTAAGCCAGTGGTTTGTCCATAGCCTGATTTGGCTGTTTTTGTTAATAGAGAAGACACACTGGGACGAATCAAGCCATTTCCCAACCCAAATATTGTTAAAAAAATAGCGGCAGTGATAAAGTTCTCCACAAGCAAAATAAGAGCAAACCCAAGTGCAGAAACGAGGACGCCGATTTGAATAACCTTGCCTTCTCCTAACGATTTCGTCATGCGACCGACTAAACCACCTTGAACGATGGCTCCTGCTAGTCCCATGATCATAAAAATATAGCCGAGTTCCAATGTACCAAGACCTGCACGATCATAGGCGAAGTACGCAAAGGTCGCCTCCAGTCCTGCCAGTGAAACGGAAACGAACCATTGCAGAATATAGAGATTAGCTATCGGCGTCTTCAAACCGTCTATCAAAGAAGGACGTTTCTTGTCGATTGCTTCCTGTTTGTTTGTTAAGGATTCTTTCAAAACGAATAGCACCAGGAACCATGTGAATAAGGAAGAAATTCCTGATAAAATAAACGGTAATGCCAGATTTCCAGAAGAGAAGATCCCTCCGATCGCTGGTCCGAAAATAAAACCAAGTCCAACGGCAGCGCCAATAATGCCCATGCCTTTCCCTCGGTCTTCCTCACTGGTAATATCGGCAACATAAGCCATTACGGTAGGCATGTTTGCGGCAGATAATGAGCCGCCAATGATTCGAGCGGCAAATAGCATCCATAGCTGCGATGCCCATGCCAATAGAAAAAAGGAAAGGGCTAATCCAGCAATTCCAATAAGCAAAACCGGCTTGCGCCCGATTTTGTCAGAAAGTCGTCCCCACATTGGGGCAAATAAAAATTGCATGACCGAGTAGGTGGCCATCAATAAACCTAACTGGAATGGTGAAGCGCCAAGTTCTTCCGCATAGAAAGGGAGGACGGGAATAATAATTCCAAAGCCTACCATAACGAAGAACATGACCGCAAATAGAATACCTAATACTTTTTTTGAATTCAACAATCTCACCCCAAAAACGAAAGAGATGAATCAATGGTGGACTCATCCCGTTCCTCATTAAATTTTAATCCCTATATCCTTGGCAATTGCTAATACGTCCTGCACATGGCAGAAGGTATAGTCTGGTACGATAGATGGCTCAAGAACAGGCCGCTGGCGATGGTTGAGCCAAGCTGCTTGCCAGCCAGCTTGTTTGGCCCCTGCTACATCGTTAGGAAAGGAATCCCCGATATAGAGCGTTTGTCCCTTGACTAAGTTCATCTTATCTTCTACATATTGAAATGCTTGTACATTTGGTTTGGAATAGCCTATTTGTCCCGAAATAAATAGATGACTTTCTGGTATCCATTTGGTTACGTTTAATTGAGCTACTTTCATCATTTGGTGATGGTATTCCCCATTAGTTAAAACGGCTAATGATATCTCAGATTGATATAATTGATCTAACAGGCATTCCATCTCCGGGAATAGTTTGATATTTTGCTGTTCTCTTAGATAGCATTGCTGAAAGGCAGTAGCTTGTTCTCTAGTAAGTGAGATAGAGAAATCATCACATGCCTTTTGAATGCGATAAATTTGCAAGTCCAAGGCGGTGATCTCACCGCGGATATGCTGTTCAAAAACGGCATCACTGTATTCCCTGCTTTTTTTATAAAGGTCGATTATTTCATGCTGCTGAAAGCTTTCAGGAATTATTTGCTGAACGGCATGACGGAATGGCTGTAATTGATCGTATAATGTATCATCAACATCAAAAATGATGGTTTGCATGTATATCCATCCTTGTTATCCGATTTATCTTAGGTCACATTTTTAGACCATTGTCTATTTTATCATACTTTCGGGCATCAAACTGTTACAATTTTTGTACTTCTTTTGCATAGATAGACAAACGGCGAAATCAGACGAAAAATAAAATTATGATTGAAAAAGGAAGGGAAACTTGTTATAATTTTCACAAAGTTAATCGGCTATGTGTAACTGGCGAGGATACGGATCAACCGTAGGGGAGCACATAGTATCGCTAGCCGCTCGCCTGGGCAAGGTAAGGAAAAAGATTCCTTACCTCTTTCTGTCTAAAATTATATAAAGGTGTGGTGAACATGAAACGAGTATACAATTTTTCTGCTGGTCCATCGATACTGCCGTTAGAGGTGTTGGAAAAAGCGCAAGCTGAGCTGCCAAATTATCAGGATTCCGGTATGTCTGTAATGGAATTAAGTCATCGTTCAGGGTTGTTTACGGATATCATAACCGAAGCTGAACGTTTGTTACGAGAATTGATGGGGATTCCGGATAACTATAAGGTGCTTTTTGTGCAAGGGGGGGCATCTCAGCAATTTGCTGCTATTCCGTTAAATTTAAAGAAGAATGGTAAGGCAGATTATGTGAATACGGGATCTTGGTCTAAGAAGGCGATCAAAGAAGGGAAAAAATTTGTAGAAGTAAAGGAGATAGCTTCTTCTGCGGATAAGAATTTCACTTATATCCCAACCGTTACAAGAGATATGATAGATCCTGAAGCGGATTATGTGCATATTACGACTAACAATACGATTGAAGGTACCGCGTTTCACGACATTCCAGATGCTGGAGATGTTCCGTTGGTAGCGGATATGTCATCTAACATTTTATCGGAGGAAATCGATGTGACCAAATTTGCTTTGATTTATGCTGGTGCCCAGAAAAATATTGGACCTGCAGGATTAACCGTGGTCATTATTCGAGAAGATTTAATCGGACATGCGGCAACAGAGTGCCCGACGATGTTAGACTATCAAACACATAGTGAAAGTGGTTCCTTGTATAACACACCGCCAACTTTTGGTATATATGTTGCCAAGCTTGTGTTTGAGTGGTTGAAAGATTTGGGTGGTTTGTCCCAAATGCAGAAACGGAATCAGCAAAAGGCAGCTATTTTATATGATTATATAAAGCAATCAGATTTCTATCACTCTCCTGTGGAGGAGAATAGTCGTTCGATTATGAATATTCCTTTTGTTATTCCAAATCATGATTTGGATGCAGCATTTGTTAAAGAAGCACAAGCTGCAGGCCTAGAAACCTTAAAAGGGCACCGTTCTGTAGGCGGAATGCGTGCGAGTATTTATAATGCTATGCCAGTAGAAGGCGTTCATGAACTAGTGGCTTTTATGGATAATTTCGCCAAAGAATATCGTTAAAAAATGTTACTAGTAATAAAACGATAGTTGACATAAAAAAACACGGGTCTCCCCCGTGTTTTTTTTACTCCATAAATCAGAGGCCTCTCATTATTTTATCCAAGAAGGCTGTTGTTCTTCTCCCTACTTATGATTGCTGTTCTTTCGTAGGCCCCATCACACCAGGAACATGCAAACCTGCTTGGCGTAACAATACGGTCATTTGCCCGCGGTGGTGGGTTTGATGATCAATTAATTTACGCAAGATAGCCCCGCGTGGTGTCTTGCCGCCAATCCCATCTACCTCTTCTAGTAAAGCTTCGTCGGACAAATGGGCTTCGACCTCGTGTTTTACGGCTGCTGCAATCTTTTGATAGGCAGCTACATTTTCTTCCGCATGGCTAGGTTCAGAAGCGATGGCTGCTTTTATATCCAATCCAACCAAACTAGAGAAAAAGGCAGGAGAGCTCGCCAGGTGAAAACCGAGCCATCCAAGTGTGCTGTGACCTTCTACAATGGCTTGTCCTAGCTTATCATCTGTTACAGCTTTCAACACCGCAACGGTTCCTTGTGCTTCGTGCTCCCAATCGGTAATAAAATCTTGCACGGTACGATACATGTCATTTCTCTCCTTTATCATTGATCTCATTTCACTGTATCAAATAATTTGGCGAAATGCATGTTGGAGGATTTAGATCAGGAAATAAGCAAAGATAATGCCGACAATTCCGAACACTAACGAATATATCATATTATAATAAGTGATATAGTACGGACTCTGTCTTAAACTCATGGAAGTAATGGTGACGACCAATCCGTAAGTTCCAATCGGGACGGTGGCAACCGTGGCTATCATTAAACTGACAGCAAGGCTTAACGGGGATAATACTTCCATTAAAATCCCGCTAATTCCGCTTAAGATTCCAATCGTTGCTAATGGATGGACGCCAAACATGCTTAGAAAAACAAATAATAGTTGAATGATGATTAAGACATACAACGGTTTATCTGCTAAGGCAATGATCGGCTGTTGTAGCATGTCTTGTGCTGGCGATCCATTTAAGGCATTGGTAAACAGTGCGAGTGTTACAAACAATACAATAAAATTGTGCATAGTGTTCAGTGTATTTTTCCAACGATTCCAGCCAATTGTCCAGAAGCTTTTCCATCTCCCCATAGCTAAGGCCCAACAAAAGGCAAATGGCGGTACAAGTAAAATAACCGTCAATAGAAAATCAAGATCAAACACGTTTCCAATCGCAATCACTAGAAATAAAAAAGTGGCCAGTGCAATGATTAATTGTAGCATGCTTGACCGATTTTGACGGATGTTGCTTGTTTGTTGCTGCGGTGGTGCAGGGTAGTTGTAGCGTTTAAAAAACCATCTGCCCCATAGGCTGTCCAACACATACATAATGACGGATATGGCAATCATCCAAGGTAACAGCTCGCCAAATCCCACACCAGTGACCAAAAGAATCATTCCCATCGCCATTTCTAATGGACTCCAAGGCAATGCCAAAGAATAACCGCGCAAGGAAACCATCATAATAAACTTACTGGCAATTCTCTGTTTGATTGGTTTTAGATTATCGACTAGTACATCTTGTGCCAGTGTAGCAGCCGACACGTTGAGAAAGGAAGTTAAGGCCATCATCACCGTGCTGCTTCGTTGATAAAGCTGCCCCAAATGTTGCACATTTCCTCGTAATAAACGCTGCAGCAATTTATCAAATCGTCCAGCAGCTACCACGCTGTTCATCCAAGGTAATACGGCAAGCAAGGTTAACAGCGACAGGTTATCCCCCATTCCAGAGATGATATCTCCCCATGATAAATCGGTAAATGGCAAAAGAATAAGACCAATAAGTAAGAAGCTGCTTCCAAGAATTTGAAACAATTTGGTCGCTTGCCGGAAGCTAATCAGTAATATGACAATCGCCAAAAGTCCAAGTGTGAATTTTAACCAAGGATAAGGAAAAAATAACGAATAGATATGTAAAATAAAGATAGCGGCAAAAAATAGATAAGTGTGTTTCATAGCTGCACCTGCTTTCGAATGATTTCAGCTTACTTGTGAATATTATAACATAAAATGAAGCGTTGTGAATGTTTTTGATAGATTTTGGTTGACTGTGAACGTTTTTGATTGTATAATGACTGTAAGCGATTCATAACTAATATAAAAAGGATGATCTTGGTGCTCACAATTGAAAGGCAAAACTTGATTTTATCTTTATTAAAAGAGCAGGAAGTAGTCAAGGTGAAAGATATATGTGATTTAACAAACGCTTCTGAATCAACGGTTCGCAGGGATTTAACAGAACTAGAAAAGAGGCAGTACATCAAACGAGTACACGGTGGTGCCTCGTTAATCAAACAAAAAAGAGATGAACCGACCTTTGTCGAAAAAACAACCAGAAACTATCATGAAAAAGAAGCAATCAGTGAACAAGCTGTTTCGCATATTGAAGCAGGTGATTCGATCTTTTTGGACGCTGGTTCCACGACGTTAGCACTTATACCTTTTCTTGCACAAAAATCGGTAGTAGTCGTTACGAATGGTATTCCGCATGTTCCGTTATTAATTGAGCATAATATTGAAACCTATGTGATAGCAGGTAAGGCAAAGCAGGGTACCGCAGCATTAACGGGCACCAAGGCAGTAGAGTCGGTGCGTGAATATCGTTTTGATAAGTGTTTTTTAGGGATAAATGGGGTACATCTAGAACAAGGACTAACTACTCCGGATCCGGAAGAGGCAAGCGTGAAACGTGCTGCACTGGAACAAGCACAAGCAACTTATGTACTGGCGGATTCCTCAAAGTTTGGGGAAGTCTCTTTTGCCAATGTAGCTTCCTTAGCTCAAGTCAACCTGGTAACAACGAATCATGTATCAGAAGAACAACAAACTGCTCTGCGTAAACAAACAAACTTGGAGGTGGTGTCGTTATGATTTATACCGTTACCTTAAACCCTGCCATTGATTATGTGGTACAAGTAGAGAATTTTACAGCTGGCCGTTTAAATCGAAGCAAGTCAGATTATAAGGAAGCGGGAGGAAAAGGTATTAATGTGTCCAGAGTGCTTCAACGTCTCGGTGGAGAAAGTACTGCGTTAGGATTTATCGGAGGTTTTACAGGGGAATTCATCACCGATTACCTAACAGGAACAGGCATTGAACATGATTTTGTCTACTTAAAAGAGGATACACGTATCAACTTAAAGATGAAATCAGGTGAAGAAGAAACGGAGGTAAACGGCGTATCCCCACAGATCGATCAAGCCTCCTATCAACAACTTTTGGACAAGCTAGGTCAACTGCGATCACACGATATTGTGGTGCTATCGGGTAGTCTGCCATCGTCCCTCTCTCCAGCCACTTATCGTGAAATAGTGGCTCAATTATACGATCAAGGTGTGATGGCTATCCTGGATACAAGCGGACTACCGCTGGAGGAAGCGATTCAGGCAAGTCCGACGTTTATCAAGCCCAACCATCATGAATTGGCCGATTTGTTTGGTGAGAGAATAGCAACGGATGAGGATATTATTCGTTTAGCCACACGTCTTCATCAGGAAAATCAAATTAATCATGTGTTGATTTCGATGGCGAAAGATGGTGCCATTTATGTTGGGGAAGGCGGTGTGTTACGGTTAACGGCACCAGTTGGGCAGGCTGTTCATTCGGTAGGGGCGGGTGATTCAGCCGTTGCAGGATTTATCTATAAATTACAGCAAACAGCTGATCCAAGAGAAGCGGCCCGATTTGCCGTGGCTTCGGGTAGTGCCACGGCCTTCTCGAAAACCTTATGTACCAAAGAAGAAGCAGAGGCGCTTTTGTCACAAGTTAAACTGAGTGAGGAAAGGATGGATAACTAATGAGAATTACCGAGTTATTAAGACGAGATATTGTCATTTTGGACGCCAAGGCACATACAAAAGATGACATTATCAACGAGTTAGCTGGGCAGTTGGATAAAGGTGGTTATTTGAATGATAAGGCTGCGTTTGAGCAGGCTATTTGGGATCGTGAAAAGCAAACTAGTACTGGAGTGGGTGACCATGTAGCCATTCCTCATGCGAAGACTAGCGCTGTATCTACGCCAGCGATTGCTTTTGCAAGATCGCAAGACGGAATAGACTACGAATCATTAGACGGTAAGCCAGCGCATTTATTTTTTATGATTGCAGCGAGTGAGGGTGCTAATAATGATCACTTGCAAACTTTATCAAGGCTATCTACCTTATTAATTGATGAGGATTTTCGTGAACAATTGATGGGAGCAACATCAGAAGATGAGATTCTCTCGATTATTAATCAAAAAGAAGAAGAGAAATTAGGAAAAGCCGAATCGGAGGCGAAAGAAGCGGAAGCATCAAAGGCAAATGGTATCGAATTGTTAGCTGTTACGGGTTGTCCGACAGGTATTGCCCATACGTATATGGCGGCCGATGCATTGAAGGATAAGGCAAAGGCAAAAGGGATATCCATCAAGGTGGAAACCAATGGATCCGATGGAGTGAAGAACCGTTTAACAGACGACGAGATTCAACAAGCCAAGGCAATTATCGTTGCCGCCGATACCAAAGTGGAAATGAATCGGTTTGATGGTAAGAAGGTACTGCGCCGTGGAGTAACCGATGGTATTCGCAAGACCGATGAATTAATCGATACGGCAATGAGTGGGGATGTTCCCGTTTATGAAGGTGACGGCAAAGGTTCCGGTTCAGGCTCAAGCGGGGGTAATCGTTCCAGCTTTTATCAGCATTTAATGAATGGTGTATCCAACATGCTGCCATTTGTTGTGGGTGGAGGACTTTTAGTAGCTATTTCTTTCTTGTTTGGTATCAATTCAGCAGACCCAACAAGTGACGAATATAATATCTTTGCGGCTGCCTTGAATAACATTGGTGGCGATAATGCGCTTGCCTTAATGGTAGCCGTATTAGCCGGGTTTATCGGGATGAGTATTGCCGACCGGCCAGGTTTTGCGCCGGCGATGATCGGTGGCTTTATGGCAACGGCTGGTGACGCCGGTTTCCTCGGTGGTTTGATTGCCGGTTTCCTCGGTGGTTATGTCGCATTAGGTGTGAAAAAATTACTATCAGGAATGCCTAAAACATTTGATGGGATTAAAACGATTCTATTCTATCCAGTGTTAAATATTTTGATTACGGGACTTCTAATGTACTTTGTCATTATTGAACCTGTTGCTTGGCTGATGAATGTATTGAGCGACTGGCTAAGCGGTATGACGGGAGCCAATGTGATGGTACTAGGCATTATTCTTGGTGGTATGATGGCGGTTGATATGGGCGGTCCCATCAATAAAACGGCCTTTACCTTTGGTATTGCCATGATCGATGCTGGTAACTTTGGACCACACGCGGCCGTTATGGCAGGTGGGATGGTGCCACCATTAGCTATCGCTTTTGCAACAACTTTTTTCAAAAACAAGTTTACTGATGAGGAGCGACAAGCTGGTAAAACAAACTATGCCCTTGGTTCCTTCTTTATTACAGAAGGTGCGATTCCATTTGCTGCCTCGGACCCAGGTCGAGTGCTTCCCTCTTCGATTATTGGTTCTGCGATTGCCGGTGGTCTCACCTTGTTATTTGGTATTGGTGTACAAGCACCACACGGCGGCATCTTTGCCTTCCCAGCCGTGGTGGGCAACTGGATGATGTACTTGCTGGCGATTATTATTGGTGCTATCATATCTGGTTTGATATTAGGTATTTGGAAAAAGCCAGTGGATAAAGAATAACATTAGCTCTAATATATAAAATGCAGGAATCAGCTATATAACAAGATATTATGACACTTAAAAAACCCCAAAAAAAGCATCAGTTTTTTTTGGGGTTTTTACAGATTTGCATTCTTTTATTCAATGACTAATTGTCATAATATCTTTCTGTTACAAATTTTGCATAATCTCCTCGGACAATGGTGTTTGAATATTCTATTAATGTTTCTTCAGCTGTATAAGTATAAGATTCTAATTCAAAAGAAGCTGTGTTCTTATTGATTTCCAGTAACTCACAAACTGTTTTGCTGGGTAGGATAGGTTGAATAGATTCTACTGATTTATGAGTATCTACGTGATATTTCTCTCTTAAAAGTTCAAACAAGGAATGAGAACAATCGTCATTAATGAGACCTGGAGCAATTTTCCATGGTACATAAGATATAGAATACTGATATGGAAGTTTTTCTGCAAAACGAAGTCTAATCAGTTTAATCACTGGATCATCAGCGTTAATTTCCAAGTCATGTGCCAATTTAGTAGTTGCTGGAACGATTTCTAAATTTAGAACTTTTGAGTAAGAACTTAATCCCGCTTCTTTCATCTGTTCAGAGAAGCTTTTTATGTTCTGACTAATATTTTCTTTAAACTTGGGAGACGAGACGAAAGTACCTTTTCCTTGCACTTTTTTAATTTTCCCTTCCAGCTCAAGTTGTTGCAGTGCTACACGGATTGTTGTTCTACTGACATTAAATTCATCACATAGATTTGCTTCCGTAGGCAGTTGACTTCCAACAGGATAAAAGCCATCCGTAATTCTATTTAGTATTTTTTCCTTGACAGCATAGTATAATGAAATGCCGTGTTTGTGTTGCACCATGTTTTCACCTCATTAAAAATAATTAATTTAATACCTATTTATATTATTATATAATAATATAATATCAAATTTTAAGAAACTATATTAGCGATATTCATTTTGAAATTTATTAAAAGGGTATAAAATAGAGTCTTTGTAATAAATTTTTCTTAATATCTTGCATATCTCATTTTGTTTTACAATAAAATTTATAGTGATAACCATATGAATTTATTGTAAAGCCCAGCTATTCAATTATTTTATGGCTAACAAGTATAATCTTTTTTTGTTAGAAATTAAGATGGGATATGCATCTTTTATAGATAAAAATAAAAATTAAATTGACTACAAACGGTTCTTGTAGTAAAATTCATAATTACAACAAAATGAATATAAGTACAACACCATGATATTACAGTTTTGTTTTTATTATTTTATTTAAATTTGTCATTACATCATTAACAATTTAGAAAGGAGAATATTATGGATCATTATGATGTGTTAGTAGTTGGCCCATTTTCAGTTGATGTTATATTTTCATCGATACCCAGACTGCCTAACTTAGGAGAAGAGGTATATTGTGGTGATTTTGAATTCACGTGTGGGGCTTCTTATAATGTAGCAGTTGCATTAGCGCGGCTTGGTTTAAAAGTGACAGTGGCAGCCCCGCTAGGTAATGACTTTTTGAGCTCTTTTATTCTTGAGAATTTAAAAAAAGAAGGAGTAAACACAGAACATATAGTACACCTTGATAAGCCATTGCGTACGTTGTCTGTTGCATTAAATTATGATGGCGATCGCTCTTTTATATCATATGAGGACAAAATAAACGATTTTGATTATCAAGGTTATATAAACTCTGTTGTAAATAAGGTGAGTGCAAGAGCACTATATATATCATTGAATGAAAACGCTGTATCTATTGTTGAATCAGCGAAAAATAAAAATTGGTTGATATTTCAGGATGTAGGTTGGGATGAAGAATGGCTGCAGGAAGTCAAGTTGCAACAATTAGTATCAGCAGGTGATTATTTTTTACCCAATCTTAAAGAAGCACTTATTATGACAAATGAACACACGATAGAAAGTGCGCTAGACCAATTAAATACATTTAACACTAAGGGCGTTACAATCATTAAATTAGGGGAAGATGGAGCGATTTTTAAGAGTGGTAACACAAAACAGATGGTTCCCACTACTAAAAAACAGGTGATGGATACAACTGGTGCGGGGGATGTTTTCGTTGCAGGTGTAATGACAGGTATTTTAAAAGGATATTGTTTGTCAGAGTCTATACAACTTGGAAACTTTTGTGGAGGATGCTCTGTGCAAGGTTTAGGCGGGACTAAGTGTAGTCCAACATGGGATCAAGTGATAGAAGAATTACGATTACAATAATATGGGAGGAATAAAAATGAAATTAACAATTCTTGGTGGAGCAGGAATGCGAACCCCTATGCTAATTAATGGTCTTTTCAAGCATGAAGATATCAAATTCGAAGAGGTCGTCTTATTCGACAATGATAAAGAGCGACTAGAAATAATGGGACACATTTCTCGCTTTATCGTTGAAAGTAAGGACAATGCATTTAAGCTAACATTAACTACAGATATTAGAGAAGCTGTGATAGGAGCAGACTTTATCTATTCTGCTATCAGGGTAGGACAAGAAGAAGCAAGAACGATGGATGAGAGGATTTCTTTAAATCATGGAGTGATAGGTCAAGAAACTACTGGACCTGGCGGATTTGCGATGGCACTTCGAACCATTCCAATGATGTTAGATTATTCAAAAATCATAAATGAACTGGCTCCGAATGCTTGGCTTCTTAATTTTACTAATCCGGCTGGTTTACTTGCACAAGCCCTTAATACATATGGTAGTCATAAAAAAGTGATTGGCATTTGTGACGCACATGCTGGAATAAAAAATGCTTTAGGAAAGTATTTAAAAGTACCTCATACGGAACTACAAGCAGGTTACTTTGGTTTGAATCATCTAGGGTGGGTGCCCAATGTCTACGTAAATGGTCAAGACCGGCTGCCTGAAATTATTGATAATTATGAAAAATTAGCCAGTGTCTCTCATATCTTTAGCTTTTTTGACCCGGAATTAATTCGTAATATAAAGATGCTACCTAATGAATATTTATATTATTTTTATTATAAGAGTGAAGCATTAAATAACATTAGAAATGCTAAGGAAACACGCGGTGAACAAATAGTTAAATTGAATCGGGAACTATTAGATCAATTAATCCCACTTGTAAAAGAGAAGAAAATGGAAAAGGCGTTAGAAAAGTACGAAAAGACCATGGAATCTAGATCATCTACTTATATGTCGAAAGAAACCACTGGTGATGAACATGATGTGCATGAAAATGAAGAGGCGATTGATATAACTTTTGAAGAAGAAGGATACGAAGGGCTAGCACTAAACATAATTAAGAGTATTGTTAATAATAAACAACAAGTTTTAACTTTAAATGTTCCTAATAATGGTGCTATTAACAATTTGCGTGATGACGATGTGGTAGAAATTCCATGCCTGGTCAACAAGAATGGATATTTTCCACTAAATGTCGGAGAAGTTCCTGATGTATCCATGTCTTTAATTAAACCTGTAAAAACTTACGAAAGGTTAACAGTAAGTGCTGCGGTAACGGGTAATTATAAGGAGGCCCTTCAGGCGTTAGCGGTTCATCCGCTGGTACCTTCTTATAAAGTGGCGAAAGCAATACTAGATGACTACTTACAAGTTTACCGTGATTATTTACCTCAGTTTTCATAATAAAATCATGGATTGTATGAATTTCAATAGATCATATAGGGGGAAATATCAGAATGAATCATTTACGGACTGTTCCCAATCATGAACAATTATCATGGCTAGCTGCCTCGAAGATTATGGAGTGCATAAAAGCAAATCCTAACGCCGTTATCTGCTTAGCAGGAGGTGATACTCCGTTAACTACTTATGCAAAATTGGTAAAGCAAGTGAAGGAAGAAAAAATAGATACTAGTAAGTTAACGTTCGTAAGTTTAGATGAATGGGTGGGTTTGGATGGGGAAGATATAGGCAGTTGCCGACAGATGTTGAATGAATATCTATATAAACCTCTACATTTAAATGAACAACAAATCATTTTCTTTAATGGAAAAGCAAATAATATTTACGATGAAAAAGAGCGTATAACGAATAAAATGAAAGAGGTCAATGGAATTGATTTTATCCTATTAGGGGTAGGTTTAAATGGGCATATCGGTTTTAATGAACCAAATCTTATTGGTGAAAAGGAGTGGGTGCAGGTTGTACCGTTAGATGATCTTACAAAAAAAGTATCAAGGAAGTATTTTCAAGCGACCATTCCCGTGTCTCAAGGAATTACTCTTGGGCTTAAAGCTATTCTGCAAGCAAAGGAATTATTAGTGATAGCAAGCGGTAAGAAAAAAGCCCAGATCGTTAAGCAGATCATTGAAGGACCAATCACCAATAATATACCTGCAACGAAGTTAAGAAGACATAAGAATATCTCGTGGATATTGGATGAAGAAGCGGCAGTTGAACTTCATCAGCTATCGTAATTGATCTATAAAATAACTTGCGACGGGAGGTGATAGACATAGATTCATACGGGAAGACGTAGTTCGATGTTAACAGGGCATAGACCAATTAAAGACAAGTGAGCAAATGGTTGGAAACCTCATTTTATATAGTGAAAAAGGAGAGGGTCATTTTATGAGGAAAAAATCAAAATATATCATGATAAGCATCTTTGTGATAATCAGCATGTTGATTGCAGGTTGTTCTAGTAATGATTCCAGTGGAAGTTCTGACAAAAATGGCAGCGCTACCATTCGTGCTATATTTCCAAGCGGTGCTGGAACAGAAGAGGCTTTAGAAAGTATTGCGAAAGAATTTGAAGAAGATAATCCAAATACTACAGTAGAATTGGAGTTTATTGCTTATAATTCATTAAAACAAAAAATATTAACGTCGGCTCAGGCAGGTAGTTATGACGTAACCTATGTTGACCAACCATGGCTGGCTCAATTTGCGAATTCAGGAATTATTGAAGAAATGCCAGAGGAGCTTTCTTCAGACGAACAAGAAGATATATTTGATAATTTCATTGACGGTATGACTTTTAACGAAGGTATATATGCTATGCCATGGAAAAATGATACGAAGTTCTTATTTTATAATAAGCAAATATTAAGTGAAGCAGGTTTCGACAATCCACCAACTACTTGGGAAGAATTGCAACAACAATCTGAAGAGATAAAATCTCAGGGTTTAGTAGAGTATCCTATTGTCTGGAGTTGGAGTCAGAGTGAGGCCTTAGTTTGTGATTTTGTAACTTTAGTTGGTGGTTATGGCGGGGAAATTATGCATAATGATCAACCAAATTTTGAAGGAGATAATATTTTTAGTGCGACATCTTTTATGGTAGATAGTCTTGAAACAGGGATTTCAAATCCAAATTCAACCGAATATATCGAGCAAGATGTACTGGACAATTTTACGAATGGAAATTCTGCTTTTGCTATTAATTGGTCTTTTATGTATAGTGAAGCGAAAAATTCAGATGTTGGCGAACAATTAGGGGTTACGGTAGTGCCGGGAAGTGATGATGTAGAGAGCGCTTCTGTCTATGGTGGAGAAGGTTTAGGAGTCACTTCAGGAAGTGAGAACAAAGAAGCTGCATGGAAATTTATTAAGTATATAACATCTAAAGAAGTGCAAAAGGAGCATGCAGAGGTTACCTTGCCAATTTGGGAATCTCTATATGAAGATACAGAGATATTAGAGCAGAATCCTGAATTAGTAGAAGTGGCAAATAAACAGTTTAAAAATATGATAAGCAGACCGAAAATTCCTTCATATGGTGAATTATCACAAAATATTCAAGTAGAACTACAAGGAATTTTAACTGGGACTAAAACAATTGATAGTGGATTGACTGATTTGCAAAGCGAAGTAGCAGAGGAGTAAACCGTTTGTTAATAGGTGAAAATGGTAAATACTTTCATTGGAATCATTCCTGTGGAGAGATAAAATCCTTCGCAGGAAACATGTAGATTTATTGTCGGAAAAGCACGTTCCTTCATAATCAATCTTACGTGGATAGGATTTGGGAGAGAAGTTGTATATATAGCTGCGAGAAAAATTGCTCAATTTAAGTGGTGTTTTAAATATGCAATAAACATTGCTCTCCTTTGCGAAAACCCAGAGCATGTATTCATTTTTACACATAGGGGGATGAAATTGAAGAGTAAATTGTCGGAGCAGAAGTTTGCTTGGGTTATGATATTACCAGCATTAATTATTGTGTTAGGGATTGTTATATATCCATTAATTCGTACGTTTTTGTATACGTTTCAAGATATGAATTTATCACTTGGGGGTTCTGGTGAAGTTGTATGGCTCTCAAATTATATAGAAATACTTGGAGATGGGTATTTTTGGTCAAGTGCGGCTAGAACGGCATACTTTTCGATTGTATCCATACTTATAGAAATCATCTTAGGGACGCTAATTGCGTTACTTCTAAATGATAATATTCGTGGAAAAGGCATTTTGATTACGATTATTATTATTCCTTGGGCTATACCAAATATTGTGAGTAGTTCCATGTGGAAATGGATTTACCATCCTGAATACGGCGCTCTGAATGCTTTACTTGTTCAACTCAACATTTTATCTGATTATCAGTCATGGTTAGGGACGCCGTGGTTAGCGCTGTTTATGGTTATTATTGCAGATGCATGGAAAATGACGCCTTTGGTTGTTATTTTTATGTTATCTGCTTTGAAATTAACAAATAAATCTGTCTATGAAGCGGCGGTTATGGATGGGGCAGGATTATTCAAACGGTTCATTTCTATTACTTTTCCTTATTTGAAATCAATGCTTTTAGTCGTTATCGTCATGCGTACAATGGAAACCTTCAAGGTGTTTGATTTGATTTATGTATTGACTAGAGGGGGGCCAGCAAATGGTACGATGGTTCTCGGCTACCAGGCATATGCTCAGGTTTTTGAAAACCTTGATTATTCCGGAGGGGCAACTTATTCTTATTTAATCGCACTGATTATTGCCCTATTAACTTTTACTTATATTAAAATCTTGAATAAAGGGGAGAGATAGGAATGTACAAGAACAAGCCATTTATCATGCTTCAATATATATTTGCTTTAGTAGTCACTATATGTACTTTAGGGCCCTTTATTTGGATGTTTATCACTAGTATTGCATATACAGAAGATTTAACCAAAGTTCCATTGGATTGGATGCCTGAGCGAGTAACATGGCAAAGGTATATAGATATATTTACTGATAGCGGAAATGAAGTGACTTCGACCTTTCGACAGGCAATGGTTAATACTATTCAAGTAGCGTTAGCTGTTACGTTGTTATCGTTAATTATTGGAGGGATAGCAGCTTATGCATTTGCCAGATTGAAATTTAAGTTTAGACAAAATATGATATATGTATTTTTATTCACCTATATGATTCCACCGGTAGTCATTGTTTTGCCGTTATATTTGATGGTAAGCAATTTAAATATGCTTGATTCTAAAATATCGCTGATTCTTTTAAATGCAACGTTTATCATTCCATTCGTTATTTGGATTATGCAAAGCTATTTTCGCTCGATTAGCAAAGACTATGAAGAGGCAGCAGCAATTGATGGATGTAATAGATTTCAAACACTATGGCATATCATTATTCCTGTGGCAAGGTCTGGGTTTATTGCAACTGGAATTTTAGCGTTTTTAATGTCGTGGGAAGAATTTTTCTATGCGTTAATTTTTACATCAAGTTTGGAGGCAAAGACTATTTCTGTAGCCATTGCAGAATTTAGTGGAAGACATTTGACAGACTATGGAATGACAGCCGCGGGAGGAATAGTTGCTTCTATACCACCAATACTCATTGCGATCATCTTTCGAAAATTCTTGATAGCTGGTTTGAGTGGAGGTGTTAAAGAGTGAGTGGGGGGTGTGACGAGATATTATGCTTTAGCCTTTTCTTTTGGGATGGCTAAAGCATAATTATAATATTACGTTTGATAATAATTAGTAACAACCCTTTTTATAAGGTTCATGTTGTCACTTTGGTTGATATTACAGATGAAGTTACGGTTAAGCTTAGATGTTTAAAAGCAATTAACTGTAGGTGGTAGGAACTGTTTTTATCGTCGAAGTTTTCTTACCCAACCACCACTACCTCTTTCCCCGCTTCCTTCAACAGATCATGATAAAAGGAATCTTCGCCAATCACCAAAACCCGATCGCAAAGCTGTTTGATTTCATCCATATCATGTGAGGTGTAGATAATCAGTTTGTTCTCCTCGGTGGCTTGTCGTCGTAAATAGGCGCCAATCTCTTTACGTGACTTTAAATCAATCCCTACCGTTGGCTCATCCAGCAATAATAGGGAGGGATCATGGATTAGACTAATGGCTAAATTCAGCTTTCTTTGCATTCCGCCGGATAATGTTTTAGCCGGGTCTTTCCAACGATCTAAATGCATCTCGAGGCAGATTTGCTTCAGTTCTTCCTTGGATTTCTTCTGCCAAGATAATTTTTCAAAAAACACCATGTTTTCTTCGACCGTAAGCTTTGGCCAGATGGCAATATCCTGTGGCACAAAACCGATCTGTTTCCTGATTTGTGCGGTATGTTTTTGGTAGTCCCAATCATGCAAGTGAATGGAGCCAGCAGTTGGCTTGGAGATAGTAGCTAAGATATGAAGCAAGGTTGATTTACCTGCTCCATTCTCGCCGACCAGCCCTACTATCTCTCCTTGGTTCGCATGCAAAGATAAATTGTCTAATATCGTATGGCGGTGATATTTTTTCTTTAATCCAGCTATCTCAAGCATGTTTTTTCTCCTCTCGTACAAACCAAATAGCTATTCCAATCAAGCAAATAATTAACCAGCTGATAGTTGGCTCCCCAGATAAGAATGGGTAAAGGGGATTAATATAGGTCAGCCAGGTGATCGTCATGTCGCTGTTACCAAAAGGGAGCACGGTCGCGCTTAGCATCACTAAGACGATGGTTAACACGATGGCAGCAATATAACTAGCGTAGACACGGCGAATCAGCCAGACAAATAAAAAGGCAAACAGACATAACATCAGCCGGTAGGTCAGCAAGGTCAAAATAGAGATCGTTTCATCATATAATAGATAAAATAATGCCGCCGTCCCTAAGTCGATGATGAGGAACAACAAAAAATATACTAAGAGATGAAGTAGCATGTAGACAGGAAAGCTATGTCTCATAAAAGGCAGACGAATAGCTACACTAGCCTGCCGTTCTTTACTAACCCAATCAAAGATAAATAGTGTCATCAAAAATGCCGTAAAAGCCCAAGCCATCCATGGATTCCATTGAATGATTTCATCGGTTTCCGGACGCTCTTCACCCTGGTAACGAAAGACATGGTGTAATAAATCCTCTTCTTGTTGAATCTGCTGAGACGTTGCGATAATCTCCTCCGTTGTAAAGGTAGAAGTTCCCTCGATTTGTTGTTCCAATGACTGGACTGCCTCAGCAGCCTTTACTCTGCCGGTAGTTTGTTGAATAATCGACACAATCATTTCTTTGACTGGTTGGTAGGCCAACGAACGATTCGTATGATAAGCTGCCAGCAAGTCACTTCTTTCACCAGCTCGAATCTGCTCTTGATAACCTTCCCTTACGATGAAAACACTGTCTAATTCATGCTGTTGGACCTTTCTTAGAGCCTCACTCTCTGAAAAAGGTGTGACGGTGACCAATTCGGAAGCTTGTATCTCCTCGTATAAGTCGCTTACGGCCTCGTTCTCTTCTTCTAAGACAATCCCAATCGGTACACGAAAGTCGTCTTGTATATTGTCTGCGATGGTAAGAAAAGAGACGGTGATAAGAACAGGAAGCAATAACCAAAAACCTAAACTGAGCCATTGTTTTTTGAAGAGTAGTAAACGTGTATATAGGATGTCTTTCATTTATAGGCACGCCCCTTTCCAAGTGAGACGATGAGTGAAATGACAAAACTAACGACCAGCATATAGACTAAGGGCTGGTATTCGGCGTAAAAGCGTCCATTCAGACTGATTTGCTCGATCCAGTGAAAGGACTGGTAGCCAAAGCTATAGCTGAATACCTTTTCCAAATAAGCAGGGAAATATATCTCTGGAATAATAGCACCACTGAATAAAAGCACCATACCTGTGAATGCAGTATGGACGAGCAGGGTTAGCTTTTGTGATTTCAACAGCCAATCTAGTAAAATCAAGCACTGCAAAAAGATGCTGCTGTGCAATAGAGTCAGAATGGCGATTCTTCCATAATTTTCGCTGGTCAAATCTAAATCATCAAAAAGGTAAACAAGCCCGGCAAAGGTTAACACGGCGAGAACAGCGAGTATGATGATAGAAACGATCATGGCAGCTACTGCCTGCTGCCAATCTGTCACGCCATACAGCCTCATCCTTGTTCTCATTTTCTCATCATTATCTCGATGTAACATCGTATAAAGGATAAACAACCAGATAGTGATAAGCGTAAACCAGCCAGCCAAGCTAAAGTATGTAACAGGTGAGGCAGTGGCATGATTCGTAAGTGTTTGTTCATCGACTACTTGATTACTGCCTAGTACATAAAAGAAAAAGTCAACAAATTGTTCAAATAGCATATCGTTTCTGGCCTCGTTGTCCATATCCAGTCGCTTGGCATAGTCGTTAATGGTCAGGATATTGGCCTGAGAACCGCGGATATGTCGGGTGACTGTTTCCATCAGTTCGTTGATTAATTGGCTTTCTAGTGGTTGTTCAGGATTTCCAACAATGGTTACTTGGGAGCGTTGGCCGTTTAATAAACCTTGAAAAAAGTCGGCTGGAAAGACCATATAAGAGCTAAGCTGATTGGCTTCAATGCCAGTCTGTCCCTCTGCTTCTGAAATCTTCTCCATGTGCAGGCCTTCCCCTAACTGTGAGGATTCTGCTAATAAGTCAACAATCAATGCGGTTTCTTCCGATTGATCAAGGTTAACCAGACCAACTTCCATGGTTTCTTGTTCGGTTGTGTCGACCATGGAGATAATCGCCCATGCCAGCAATGATACTAATATAATCGGAGACAGCAAAAGAAGAGGAAGTGATAGCCACTTCCTCCCAAGCTGCAATAGGTTATTTTTGATAAATAGGTTTACTAGTTTTAAAGTATGCAACTTGAACACCTTCTTTTTTTACCATTGCGAACGATGCATATTACTGAGATTCCAGTAGTTCATCTAGTGCTTGCTGTTCTTCCTCGGTTAATTCTCTGTCAAAGTCGCTCTCATCGAACTCTGTACTTGGCTCTAAGGGTTGTTCCATCTCAGAGTCGAAGCCAGATCCAGGGTTAGGATCCATACCAGGCATCAAACTCTCCGGTCCAAATATTTCACTTGCCCATTCTTGGAATGCTTGCGCTACATCTGTTTCAAAGTAGTTGAGAATCTCGTCGCCAGACATGTCACTTAGGTTTTGTACTTGGTCTGGATTCGGGATTTCTACTTCATTAATGGTAGAGCCTGTTTGTGCAATATGCAGCGAAGCCACATCTTGATTGACATTCATACCATCATCGGCATAAAGGGTGTGATCAATCGACATTTGGTCACTTTCATAGGTTGCCTCACCAAGCCAGTAAACCGAAAACAGATGCGAGTCATATTCTTCTAATGATAGGCTGTATTCAAACTGCTTATCGTTATCTCCTTGCTCGGATTGCTGGAGACCTACCGTGGCACTACCCATCTCTGTGGAAAAGGTATACGTATCATTTGTTTCACCCTCTTCGTTAGATAAGTCGGCATTCACGGTGAGGGTTTCCTCATTTCCATCCGTTCCAGAGGTAAAGGTATATTCGAGTGTTTGTGTGGTATCAGACACGGCATGAGAGCCGGTAATGCTAATATTTTCTGATTGTCCGTTCATTTCAAATGTTCCCTGTAAATCCCGCTGTACGATAACGCCATCGTCTACCCATATCGTGGAGTTAAATCCATCGGGAAGCTCGAGGTTACTGATGTTTTCAGAAGCCTCTTGTAAAGATGATGAAAAATCCTCTTTCATCGATTCCATCACATCGGTTGGAGAGAGCGTATTGACAAAAGTGGCATAGCCGAGCTGGTTCACCACCATTTGCTGTAATTGCTCATCTTGTGCCATTTTATCGAACAACTCTGTGAAGATCGTTCGAAACTGTTCCTCCGTCAATTGGAAGCTTATTTTATCTGCGTTGATCTCATTATCACCGACAGTAACAGTTTCTGATGTACTGTCAAAGGCCTCGTCCGGGAGCTGATCGTATAAATAAGTGAGATACTCATCTTGTAAGTATTCTAGATCCTCTTCTGGAAGTGCATTATCTTGAAAAAGCATGGTGAAATCCACGTTTTCATCTCCGGTATAAGACGCTGGATCGATTTCACTGAGAATTCTCCCCAAGTCATCACCGTTTACTTGCAAATACTCCTCTAAAAAAGGTAATCCGGTATACAAATCATTAGAATCTAAAAATCCTTCTAATCCATCAATCTTAAAATCTGCTATGGAAGCGGATAGACTTCCAGAAGCCATTTGGTTTTCTTTGTCTATAGCAGATTGAACAGAGATACTGGCATTATTAATGATTTCATTATAGCCGAAACCGGATAAATTAGGGTGATCTACTTGTGCCGTAATGTCAAAGGCTGACTCTACCGCATTTTCATTGCTGTGTTCTACCCAGGCAAGCTCTTGTTCAAAACGGTTTTCAAGTGTTTCTTGAAGGTGTTCAAGGTTTTGCTTTTCCGCTAAGAAATAATTTTCTTTATCCGTAGTAAACACAAAAGCTCGTAAGGCGAATGCACCAGCAGCAACTACGATTACGGCAACAATGGTTATGATAATCCATTTCATCTTCGACTTAGGTTGCATTGCTTCTTGCTGTACTTGATCTTCCAATCTGTTTCCTCCTTATGATGTACGAAAATATGATGTCTGCGTGAATGTATCTATTACCCACAATGGAAATGGGGATAATAGATTAGATCACATATAAATACTAAATTACCATAAACAAATGATAAGCATCTATTGTTTCGACAACATTGACTAACAAATGATTCTTTTGATAGAGGAGTAGGGTGGTTTATTGATCTATAAGTCATATATTATGCGTTCTATAAGTGGATACGAATACCTATTAAAAGAATGGTGGAATATAATATAAAAAGATGAAGCAGCTGATTTTTACTGCTTCATCTTTTATAGGATAAGTTTTATTAATAAAAACGTTTAAAGCTATCGAAATGTTTGCTCCAGTAGCTATTACTTAAGGAAGTGATTTGTACACCTTTACTGGATCCTGCTTGAATAAATTTATTATTGCCAATATAAATACCCATATGTGAAATACCAGATCTGTAAGTGCCAGCAAAAAAGACTAGGTCGCCTACCTTAGGTTTGCTTACCTCATAAGAACGATCATAATAACCAGTGGTGGACAGTCGACCGATATCCATGCCTGCTTGTTTGTAAGCATAATAGATAAAACCACTGCAATCAAAACCACCTGGAGATGATCCTGCCCAAACATACGGAGTGCCGATTTGCGATTTCGCAACACTGATCAGTTTATTGACATTATAGCTCACATCAGATGGCGCCTCTTCCTTGGAAGCTCCACTGTTACCACTCGATGAGGAATTAGATCCCGAATTGGAAGAAGAAGCGTTAATACTTAACTTCTGTCCTACAAGAATAATATGAGAATTTAAATTATTCCATTTTTTAAGCTTTGTCACCGTTACCCCATGCTTAACTGCGATGTGTGAAAGAGTATCTCCGGACTTCACGGTATGTGTAGTTGCAGATGAACTATTGGAACTGCTGTTATTCGAGCTGTTGTTATTGTTAGAACTATTAGAATTGGATGAATTATTGTTGCTGGAATTGTTTGATGATCCATTTTTATTGACAACAAACACATCTCCAGGGTAAATCAGCGTCGTACTTAAGTTGTTCCATTTCATAATGTTTTGAACGGAAGTGTTGTATTTCGATGCTATACCACTTAAGGTGTCCCCACTTTTTACCTTATATGTAGATCCGTTCGAGCTGTTTCCACTGTTGCTGTTATTCGAATTAGATGAATCCGATGAACTGGAATTGGAGCTGGATGTTTTGCTTGTTTTAATCACTTGATTAGGGTGAATCAGATCGGAGCTTAAGTTGTTAATTGACTTTAGGGAAGATACGCTTGTACCATATTTTTGTGCAATTCCCCATAGTGAGTCCCCGCTCTTTACTTTGTGAGACGCTGCTTCCGCTTCATCTGCTATAAAAAAGGCAGAGGCAATCGCAGCGGTTGCTGTAACGGACATAAGAACTTTCTTGTTGTTCAATGGAAATCCTCCTTTTTCAATAAAAAAACGAATAAAATTAGTTTAATTAGTGTAAACACGAGTAAATATGTAAGTATTTATATTAGATGAATAGATATGGGATATAACGACAAATATCTATTACATTATAACTTTTTCTACATAATTTTAATAGGTATGCAATGAATTTGTGATCTAATTGTAATATAAAAGTGAGGTTTGATGGGGATGAGGGTAAAAGGGTATTTTTTGAAGTGATTTATAAATAATAAGAACGTGTGTGACGGCATCAATAAAGGTGTAATAAAAGTTTATAATTAATTATTGACAAACATAAATATACTAAGTATACTTTCGGCATCAAATAGAATAGAAGGAGTGGTTCCATGTATAAGGCTGGTTTTACGTTATGGTACAATGTCAGTAATGTCGAGCGCACGTTGGAATTCTACACGGAGCAGTTAGGTTTTGAAATGGATTCTTATGACAAAGAACATGGTATGGGAAGTGTACACACAAATACCAAAGATTGTTTTATTGGATTTTCAGAGGCGGAGCAGGTGGTACCTTCCACAGCAGCGGCAGTTATTGAAGTAGAGGATATTGAGAACGCAGTCAAAGAACTAGAGGCGAAAGGAATCACGTTTAACGGAGAAATTTCTACTATTCCGGGGTATGCTAAATTGATTACGTTTAAAGATCCAGATGGGCACGACATGGAGTTATCCCAAACATTGATGGTGTCGTAATGGATCAAGTTGTTCAGATCATACACATCACGAAAGAACTTTCCGGAAGATGGACGATTCCTATTCTATTATCACTCGAGAAATCAGGCGGACGATTCACACCATTAAAAAACGAGCTGCAAATTGCGCCGTCCCGACTGAGCGATAATTTGAAAACAATGTCTAATGCAGGACTTGTCCAACATTTATCTCCTTTTGAGCGAAACCACCCATTGCTCCCGGAATATCAACTCACGGAAAAGGGGCGCTTTATGAAAGAAGCCGCTCTGGTACTTTCAAGCTCTGAGCAACAATTGAATCGTGGCTTTCTTGCTGCCAAAGCATGGAATTGGCCCGTGTTAATGGCTCTTTATCATCACTACCATGAATTTAATGCGATCCGTCAATTATTGCAAACGGCGACACCGCGTATACTTTCTACACGGCTTGGCCAACTGCATGAAGGTAACTTAGTTCAGAAAATATTAGTGACAGAACCAACACCGAAATATACGTATGCATTAAATCCAGACACGGAGCCGATTCTTAAAGTGACAAATCATGATTTATTTTCACTATTATAATAATCGTATGCTTTGAGAAGAAAATAGGGTTTTCACATGTTAGAAGTAAATACTTGATTGGTACTGTGATATAGAAAGAGAATCATAATCGTCTTCCCCTTTGGATTTTTTATCTAAAGGGGTTTTATAATACACAATTCAAATTTAGGTAATATTACATTTGTAACTATTATGTTTCATCTGCCCTTGTCATGATAAAATTTATACTAATGTAATGGTGGGGGGGGAAATAGATGACCAAAAACAATTACCATTGGATCACATACGCTGGATTCTTTCTAATTGGCATGGCAGCAGTCTGGCTGATCATCCAAAATAACGGAATGATAGAAACTAGTGCAGACCATGACATGACCATTCCTTTTTGGCAGCAGTGGGTTATTTTCGGTTTATTGATAGGCCTGATTTTTATCTTAAGTGGAAAAGTATCTCAGAACAATCCATTTACTCAGACACCTAGGAAAATACTAATCAAACAAACAACAATTTTGACGGTTTTGGCATTGCTTTTTATGATGGCTCTGATTCTCATTCCAGATGAACATGTATTCACTTTTTTTCCGATACTGAAGATGGTGCTATTGTTGATCATTCCGGCAACCATGTTCCGCATGGCTGCCCAGAAAGATATGACAAAAAAGTCTTCCTATCTTAAGAATAACCAGTGGATATATCCATTACTCATCACAGCGGTTTGGATGGTTCTGTATTTTTACAGTCCGTTAGCCATACCGAAAGCACCTGCATATGAGGTTGGGATTCCGGTATTAATAGCAGGTACCTTTGTTTCATTTTTAATCAATAGTGTGCTGGAGGAATTCTTTTACAGGGTATGGCTGCAGACGAGGTTGGAAGCTTTGCTTGGTACCTGGCCGGCTATTATGTTATCTTCCTTGCTTTGGGCTGTATGGCATATGGCAATCCAAGGTGGAGCCGCTGCGGATATTGCGCTGGCTAATGTATTCGTTAATCAAGGGGTAACGGGGTTATTTTTAGGATTCTTATGGTCAAAGTACCGCAATATTTGGGTGTTGATTATGATCCATGGATTGATTAATCTACCTTTGCAGATTTTTACGCTGCTATTTTAATTGGTTGTCGAAGCAGAGAGGTTAAATGTATTACATTTGTAACTACAACGGTTTATGGTTCTCTGCCATAATAAGGCTATCAAAATAAGAGGAGGTACCATGCATGATCATTTCGCATATGAACGATATTGTAAAAAGGTATGGCTCTTTCCGAGCTTTGGATCATGTTGATCTGGAGATAGAAGAAGGCGAAATTCTAGGCTTACTTGGGCCAAACGGCGCGGGTAAGACTACATTGATTCATTCATTAGCCGGTTTGATTAAGGTGGATTCTGGAGATATTTCCTTGTTTGGAAAGGTATTGGGTAAAAATATGATGGAAATTAAACGGCAGATTGGCTTGGTCACCCAGGAGATTGCCGTTTTTGAAGACTTGACTGCCCGTGAAAACCTGGAATTCTTTGGCGGAATTTATGGTTTGAGAGGGACGGAACTGAAACGACGAGTGGATGAAACACTTCGCTTTGTTGGTCTAACCGATCGAGCAAAAAGCTTGCCGACGAAGTTTTCTGGTGGGATGAAGCGACGTTTGAATATTGCCTGTGCACTTGTGCATCGACCGAAGTTTTTGATTATGGACGAACCAACCGTAGGAATCGATCCACAATCACGGCATTATATTCTGGAATCGGTTCGCGAGTTGCAACAACAAGGCACCACCATTTTATATACAACACATTACATGGAAGAAGTGCAATCCATTGCTTCGAAAGTAGCTATTATGGACCAAGGTCATGTGATTGCTCAAGGGACATTAGATGAATTGATTGAAAATATTCAGCATGAAGAGAAGATTCATTTGGAAATAATCGAGGAGCCAACCAATGATGTATTAACTGAACTGCGAAACTTAGGCGGGGTAAAACAAGTTATCCAAGATAAGAAGAAAATTCAGATCATCTCTAGTGGGGGTGCAGAGAATGTGGATAATGTGCTTGCTGTGGTAAAGAAAGTAGGGGGAGTTCGTTCTGTTACAGCGGAGAAACCAACGCTGGAGGATGTATTTCTTACGTTGACAGGAAAGACGCTACGTGATGGGAAGGAGGAATAACATGTTACTCAGATCTGTTTATTTTGCTTTGCGAAGAATGCTGCGAGGTTATATTAGCTATGCCATGCTAATTCTGCTTCCTTTAGCTATTATTACCGTAAATGGCTTTGCGATCGGGGATGGATTCGTTGATGAACATGGACGTTCTGGGATGGAAATAGTTGCAGGTCCCATTATTATCGGCTTTCAACTTGTTGGCGGTTTTTATACAATGGAAACGGTGAAATTTGACTTGTTTTCGGAACATAAATGGCGTTTACTTTCCTTGCCTTATCCAACATATATCCATACCTTTTCGATTGTGATCAGCAGTGTCTTATTCAATATCTTAAATGGCACCATTATGGTGTTATTTACACACTGGGTTTATGGTGTGAATTGGGGGAATATGGCTTGGGTAATCCTTGTCTTGATATTTGTTTCTATTGTGTCGCAATTAGTATTCTTGTTATCCGTGATGGTGATAAAGAAATACAAGGTAGCAGAATTATTGGGATATACGTATGTTTTTCTCTTTATATTTTTAGCAGGTTATTTGTTCATTCCAGTACCTGATATCGCATTCCTTGACTGGATCAATCGCTTCATTAACCCACTGACACTTGGTGAGACGGTGGTCATCCATAACATGATCGGAACAGAAATGAAAGAAGCTTACTTAAGTATGGGCATGCTGCTTATGTTATCGGCTATATTAGTGGTGCTAATCATGCTATTTGGCAGGAGGCGGTTTGCATGACCATCTTCCTTTTTGCGATCAAACGTTGCTTTAGAGATATCATGAATATCGTTTTACTCTGTGTGCTGCCTATTATCGTCATATGGATGCCGGATGCAGAGTGGACGCCACTGCCATTAGGTTTTCAACTATATGGGGCGGTGTTATTTTTTGCTGCTGCCAAGCTTGTTAGTATCATGATGGAAGATCGAATGAAAGGGGTATTGATGAGGATTGGCGTTGCCCCTGTTACACATTTTCAGTATCTTTGGCAGAATCTTCTAGCTTATACGCTTATTCTTATGGTACAGATTATCCTCGTGATGATAGGCGGATTGTTATATGGGTATGATTTAGTTGATCCATTGTTTCTATTTTTGGTATATTTATTATTTGCGATAACGTCTATTAGTTTTTCTTTGGCGTGGTTTATGTTATTTAGACATAAAGAAACAGCTTTGGTAATTTTGATGAGTTTGATTATGTTGATGTCAATGGCTGGCGGAATGTTGTGGCCGATCGATTTGATGCCGGAATTTATGCAACGTCTTGTTATGTTATTACCAACTTATTGGCTGATAGAATCGTTAACGATTGTCACGACCCAAGCAGATAAGACGGAACTATTCATTCCGCTTGTCATGCTGCTGATGTTTACCATGGCTTTCCTTGTTGTTGGCAGTAGGCGACGTCTATCATAGATGGCGCTGCCGCTTTTTATCGTCGGAACGTCTTTTTTTAAACAATTCCTGCTGAAAATGGGAAAGCAGGCTTGAACTGTGGCGTTAGTTATACTAAAGTATGAGTAAACAATCGCTAAGTAGGGGTGTGACAAGGCAATGGAAAGATGGATTGGGACGTATACCGTAGATGGTTACACGATCGAGTATTCCGTCACAGGAAAGATTGGCACGCCCGTTCTTGTGATGCGTGGCGGCCATTCCAACTGTCATGAGGAGTTTGGATACAGTTTCCTGATTAAAAATGGGTTCACTATCATCACACCTTCGAGGGCTGGATATGGAAAAACATCAAAAGAAATGGGAGAGGATTTGTCCAAAGCTTGTGCTTATTATGTGAAGCTGTTAGATTATTTGAAAATGGATAAGGTGCATCTGCTTGCCATTTCTGCCGGTGGACCAAGTGGGCTTTATTTAGCTTCTCACTACCCAGAAAGGGTAAAAACATTGACATTGCAGAGTGCTGTGACAAAAGAGTGGCTGACGCCTGAAGATAATATATATAAGATTGCCCAGACGTTATTTCGCCCTCCAATCGAAAAAATCACATGGAAACTAGTCTCCCGTATGAGCAATCTGTTTCCGACATTCATGTTTAAAATGATGGCACCTTCCTTTAGCAATCTCTCCAATAAGAAAATAAAAAGCAAACGTTTTGATACGGATATGGAAGCAATCCAGAGAATGAATAATCGCCAACGATCGGTCTATGGATTTTTAATCGATTTATCAACGAAGGAGATTACGATTAAAAACTTACAGGCTATTACTTGTCTCACGCTTATCATGCATAGTAGACATGATGGAGCAGTTCCATTAGAGCACGCCAGCTATGCTGATCAACACATTCCACATTCTCAACTTTGTTTGTTAGAGACGTGGGGCCATTTAATATGGCTTGGGCATGGATCTGAACAAGTAAATGAAAAACTTGTAGAATTTCTTACGGATTATGTTGATGAGTGAATTGCTTCATTTCTTTTTGAAAAAAGATGCACTTGCCGAGAAGGGAGTCCCGTATAGATGACGCCAAATAAGGATGAAATGTTGACCCCCGTTACATGTGCGCTAATATGGCGTTTTCTGGCTATTCTTTTGTTTGCTACCTTTTGGCTTTTAAATGATGTTGGTGAAGCAGGGATTCTTCTTTTACTGTTTTTGATAACCATGGTTTTCATGAGAGGCAGAATCAATATGCCTGCTTGGACAACACTGATTGATCAGGCTGCATGTATTATCGCGAGCTTCTTTTGGCCTGGGGCGTGGTTTGCTCTAGCTATCCCTTTTTTTGAAACCATGCTGAAGGGGAGACCTTGGTTTATTCTGTTATCTCTACTGTTTTTCTTCATAGAATCCCAAATGTCATTGCTATTCATAACGATTTTAATTGCTGCTTCGTTTACTGGAATGGCCATCTATTATTGGTCAAAGGGAATAGCTGTATATAAACAGGAGGCCGATCAGGAGCGGAGACAGCGCTATGAATTAGAAAATTTTAAGCGTGAGTTGCTGCAGGCAAATGTGCAAAGTGCAAAAGTAGCAGAGATAATGGAGCGAAACCGTATTTCCAAATCATTGCATGATCATGTGGGTCATGAATTAACAGGGGCTATTCTGGCTTTACAGGCGTTTGAACAACTTTGGAAGGAAGGAGATCCCCAAGCTGATTCGGTATTTTTCAAGGCAAAAAAAAGGTTTTCGGAGAGTTCTCGTCATTTGAGAGAAACGGTGCGTCATATGAAACCAGTGAATATAATGGGTATGGAACGTTTTAAAGAAATAAGCGAACAATTTAATATGTGTCCCGTTGATGTAAGAGTGTATGGAGATACATCGAGGATATCTGCCTATCTGTGGGGAATATTGGAGCCGTGTCTGAAGGAAGCTTTAACCAATGTGGCGCGCCATACAGAAGCAACACACATAACGGTGACTTTGGACGTAAGTGAGAACATTGTACGCCTATCTATTTTTAACGATGGTGTATCGCAACAGACTGGAAGAGACGGTATTGGACTGAGGAATTTGCGCCAACGAGCACAAGCAGTCGGCGGGAGTTTATCGGCTTCCTTTGTCAAAAAAGGATTTCAGCTTGTTTGTGTATTGCCGCTGGATAAAGACGAATAAGGAAAGAGGTCTATCAAATGAAGATAATCATTGTTGATGATGATGAGATGGTATATGAGAGCCTGCAATTGTTACTTTCCCGTGAACAAGATATCCAAGTGATCGGAACGGCAAATGACGGAGAAGAAGCCATTGCATTATGTGAAGCATTGCCGCCAGATGTCGCCCTGATGGATATACAAATGCCAGGAATGGACGGTATTCAGGCCACCCGTGAAATCAAAAAACGCTGGCCGCAAATACGGGTGATGATGTTAACGACTTTTGAAGATGAACAGAATATCCGACTGGCACTCTTAGCGGGAGCTGAGGGTTATTTGCTTAAATCCGCTCAACCTCAGGATATGGCTCATCAATTGCGAACCTTAGTTTCCGGAAGCTCGGTACTTGATGCCGATGTATTAAAGCAGTTAACACAGCCAGAACCAAAAGGACTTGATGGTTTAACGGCGCGGGAAAAAGATATTCTTCAGCTCGTGGCACAAGGCTGCTCCAATAAAGAAATTGCCAGTCAGCTGTTTCTGGGGGAAGGAACAGTACGTAATACACTGTCGATTATTCTAGATAAGCTGGAAGTCCGCGATAGAACACAGTTGGCGCTTTATTATTGGCGAAGAAGGTAAAGCTTAGTGGATTCGTGTATGGAAAAGCCTCATCTATAAAAGGTAAAAATTTATTGTAAAACGATAAATTACATATTATAATAAAGTTACGCTAAAATAAATGAGGTGCTTTCCATGAAACGAAAATCAACACTCTTTTTGAAAGTAGCTGTTGTGTTAATAGGTATTCCAGTACTTGCGCTTTGTATATTTCTATTGCCTCGGATAGCCCATACAGCAATGGTTGCAGCTGAAAATGGTTCCTCCTTGGCTTATATGGTATTTGGTCTTTTAAGCGTTATGTATATATCGACGATCCCGTTTTACATCGCTTTGTATCAAGCATTTAAGCTTTTAGGCTATATTGATCATAACAAGGCCTTTTCGGAATTATCTGTAAAAACTTTAACGAAAATCAGAAATGCTGCTATTACCATTAGTGGTTTGTATGTGGTGGCTATGCCATTGATTTTTATCATAGCGGAATGGGATGACGCGCCGGGTCTTCTATTGATCGGACTAGTCGTTATGGGTGCTTCTGTAGTGATTGCCGTCTTTGCTGCAGTGCTTAAAAGGCTGTTGCAAGAAGCGATAGAGATCAAATCAGAAAATGAGTTAACGATCTGAGGTGAATAAGATGCCGATTGTGGTAAATATTGACGTGATGCTGGCGAAACGAAAAATGAGCGTAACCGAACTGTCCGAGAGAGTCGGTATAACTATGGCAAATCTCTCGGTATTAAAAAATGGCAAGGCAAAAGCCATTCGATTTTCCACGTTGGAAGCCATTTGTAAAGCTTTAGCATGTCAACCTGGGGATATTCTCGAATACCAGGATGAGGAAGGTAATCTTAACTGATAGAAAATGTGATGTACATTTTGTTGTTACGCAAATCGGTTTTTAAGCCAAAACTGCAGCTTATAGAAAGGGCGAGGCAGATGTGACCAGACCAATTGTCATAGCACTATTATGAAAGATAGCAGAGATCATAATAGACAAAAGTTCTGTAAACACATTAGCTATCTATACTAGATGCTGTGAAAATATCTAGAATTAATGGTTTCATGAGAGATTTTTAAGAAAATATGATGTATTCCAAACTGTTGTAGAGATTCCAAAATCATGATAGGTGTTTCGCCATGAATTGGCAAAAGAAGAAAATATCCTTTATATCTATATAGACGTTCCCATTCCATGAAAAGCGGGTTTAACTATATAGAATGATAGCGTTGTTCAAAACCCCAATAAAAATGACACATCGAATTTCTGCGTTGGTGAAATAGGAACTTCAGCTAAAGTCACCTACCGTAGGTAATGCAGTAGTCCATACATCCTGTGCAAATTCGTTCCTCACATAATAACCAAATACACTCCGGTACTCCAGGCTGGTTTGATGCACAGGACATCGCGACTTTAGCCGAGGGGTTCTTTTTATCAAACGTATGGAACACCATTTTCTTCTTTTCTTTTTAATAATCGTAAGCTATTCAAGGTCACAAGTAATGTTGCTCCCATATCTGAAAAAATGGCGATCCATAATGTTAACCAACCAGGTGCGACTAACAACAAAGCAAGTGCTTTAATTACCAGAGAGAAGGTAATATTTTGTTTGATAATGGACAATGCTTTTTGACTTAATTGAATGGTGTAAGGCAGTTTTGTTAAATCATCAGACATCAAAGCGATATTCGCTGTTTCTAATGCTGTATCTGTTCCTGCACCACCCATGGCAACTCCAACTGTAGAAGCTGCAAGTGCAGGAGCGTCATTTACGCCATCCCCAATCATGGCTACATTTTGACGTTTTTCCCGAAGCTCCCTAATGAAAGTTAACTTATCTTCTGGCAGTAAATTAGATTCAACATCCGTAACCCCAATTTGTTTTCCAATGGCATTTGCCGTTCGCTGGTTGTCACCTGTCAGCATGACTGTTTCGATTCCTAGATGATTGAGTTTGTTGATGACTGCTTTGGATGATGCTCTTAATTCATCTGCTACCGCAATGAAAGCAAGGATTTCGGTTTTTGTTCCTAAAACCATGACTGTTTTTCCTGTTGTTTGTAAATGAGTGATGGTTTCTTTTTGCTCCCATGCTATTGAAATATACAATTCTTCAAAGAGACTTGGGCTGCCCACATAATATATTTCATTATTGATCCTTGCTGTAACGCCTTTTCCTGTAATAGATTGAAATTCTTCCATAGGTACATCATTAAAATGTAATCCTCTTGCTTCTGCCTTTTTTATAATGGCAGAAGCAAGAGGATGTTGCGATCCTTTCTCCATGGCAGCGGTAATTGTCAGTAGTTCATCTTCGTTACCATTAACAGTGATAATATCTGTAACGACAGGAATTCCTTTGGTTAGGGTTCCTGTCTTATCAAACGCAATGGTTTTTAGATTTCCGGTCTCTTCTAAATAAACGCCACCTTTAATTAACACGCCATTTTTTGCAGCATTCCCTATAGCGGTTACGACAGCTACTGGTGTAGAAACAACAAGAGCACAAGGACAACCAACTACAAGAGCAGCTAATCCTTGATAAATCCATGTACTCCAATCGCCACCAATCAATAATGGCGGCATAACAGCTATCAAGATAGCTAAAATAACAATAGCTGGCGTATAATATTGGGCGAATTTATCCACGAATGCCTGAGAAGGTGCTCGTTCTGCTTGTGCTTCTTCGACAAGGTGAATGATTCTAGAAAGTGTGGTGTCTTCCACTCGTTTGGTTACTCTAACTTCAAGCGATCCTTCTTCATTTAGTGTTCCAGCAAAAACTTCGTCATCTACGGTTTTGGCAACAGGAACGCTTTCACCTGTAATGGCAGCCTGATTCAAGGTAGAAGTACCTTTAACCACCAAGCCATCCATTGCTAATTTTTGACCAGATTTTACAATCATCGTATCGCCCATTTGAATATCATCTACATGAACATGCATTTCTTTATTTCCTCGGCGAATGAGCGCTTCTTTTGGAGCAATGTCCATTAACGATTCAATCGACTGACGGGCTTTATCCATCGAGAAATGTTCTAACGCTTCACTAATAGCAAAAAGGATAACAACCGTTGCTCCTTCCATCCATTCTCCGAGAATGGCAGCACCGATAATAGCAATCGTCATCAGTGTATTCATATCAAATTGTAATCTGCTGAGGTTTCTAAGCCCTTTTATAAATAAGGTATACCCCCCGATTAAAATGGATACTGCATATCCGATTGTCGGAAGGAGGTGTTCTTCTCCGAATTGTTTTCCTAAAAACCAACTAACTAAAAGTAATATAGCGGAAATATAAACTTTGATCGTTTCTTTTTGCCTCCAAAAAGGTTCATGATCTACTTTTTGTTCGTTTTCATCTCGAACTTTTAAATGTTCAAATGCCCCTGCTTTTTCTAATTCCTCAACAGTGGTTTGACCTTGAACATATACCTTTGATGCTCCAAAATTCACTTCGGCATCCTCCACACCTTGTAATTTCTTGATGTTATTTTCAAATGTTTTCGCACAGCCTGCACAACTAAATCCTTGCACTCGATATGTTTTTGTTTCTTTTTTTGTGAGTGATTCAGACATTTACTTTCGCCTCTTTTTGATGAGTTAACGTAATGAAAATTAACTGCTTAATGTGTTCATCATCCAATGAGTAAAAGGCAAGTTTACCTTCCTTTCTATACTTCACAATTTTTTGTTTATGAAGTGTCCGTAAATGGTGGGAGGCAGTTGCTACGGTTGAACCAATGATATTTGCAATGTCGCAAACACATAGCTCTTCATCAATGCATAACGCGTAAGATATTTTTGTTCTATTCTCATCTGCCAGTACTTTGAATAATTGAGAAACACGAGACAAATTTTCATTTTGTAATTCTTCCTGTATACGGTGGACTTTTTCCTCGTCATAACAATAAACTTCACACATGTCTTTTTTAATCAATAGGATCACTCCATCATCATTCAAATATATATTTGATTATAATGTACAATGATATCATAACGGGGTACCGCCAACATTTCGGAAATTTTGTACGCTAAGCACATTTTGACATAAATATAGCCAAATACCTGTACGTTAGGGAATTTGGCTTATACTTTAATTTAACTTTTATTCAATGATCTTAGAGAATTCCCTGGCAAGCTATTCGAATCAAATTTATATTCCCCAAGAAAATTAATATGTCCCCATCCTAAAGGTGAAATGTGTGGAAGTAAATTTTCTTTTAGAACATCCTTTTTCTTAAACTCTTTTGTCACTTCACCCAAATATACAGTGTTCCATAAGCTTATTGCATTGATTAATATATTTAATGCACTAGCTCTTTGGAGTTGATCTTGTATGCCTCGCTCTCTGAATTCACCACGTTTACCAAAGAATAAAGCCCTAGCCAATCCATTCATGGCTTCACCTTTATTTAGCCCACGATGTATCCTTCTTCTTAATGTTTCATTTGTAATATAATCAAGAATAAAAATTGTTTTTTCAATTCTCCCAATCTCTCGAAGGGCTGTGGCTACTTTGTTTTGCCTTGCATATGAACCTAACTTCCCCATGATTAATGATCCAGAAACTCTTCCTTCCCGAATTGAATGCGCCAGCCTTAATACATCATCAAAATTTTCTTTAATAACGTTTGTGTTAATCTTACCCTGAAGTATGCCTTTTATGTTTGGAAAATCTTTGGGGGAAGAAATGGTATATAATTTTGTGTCACTTATATCTCTTAGCCTAGGTGCAAAACGAAATCCTAACAAATGACTTAATCCGAAAACCTGATCCGTGTATCCGGCTGTATCAGTGTAATGCTCTTCTATTGTAAGGTCAGATTCATGATGTAATAATCCATCTATCACATGTACAGCATCTCTGGCATTCGTATTAATAACTTTTGCATAAAATGAAGAAAATTGATCACTTGTAAAACGGTAAATTGTTGTCCCTTTCCCAGTTCCATAATGCGGGTTTGAATCTGCATGTAATGATGATACACCAACAGGTACACGCATACCATCCGAAGAGGATGTTGATCCATCTCCCCAATATGAAGCCAAGGATAGACGGTGTTGGTAGTTTACCAGTGTAGCTTGGGCCCGTGTCATTGCATCTTCATGTAATCTCCATTGCATAACATTAGCCATCTGGCGATATGAAATATCAGGCGTTGCTTCTGCCATTTTAGTTAGTCCAATATTCGTACCCATCGCCATCAAGGCAGCCATTACTATGGATTTTTCCTCCCCCTTAGGTGGGTGATTTGAAGAAGCGTGAACAAATGATTCTTCAAATCCAGTCCATTCAGCAACTTCCATTAATAAATCAGTGAGTTTAACCCTTGGAAGCATATTATAAAGAGATAAGCTAAAGTTTCTAGATTCTTCGGGAGTATCTGCTTGTAGTCTCTCAACATGTATTTTTTGTTTTTCAATGTTGATACTTTCGACCTTGTCAATGTTTTTTGAAATCCAATGTAGTTTAGTATTTAAAGTTTCCATTCTTTCCTGTATATACTGATCAAAACTTACTTTTACAGCTATCTTATTCCCTTTAACCTTTGCTTTTTCCCAATCGTCCTTTGACACTAAATATTCTTCAAAGTCCTTATGTAATCGACTGCCTTCAACCCAAACATCACCAGATCGGATATAGTTTTTGAGTTCTGTTAAAGCAGCCATTTCATAATATTGACGGTTAATGTTACCTTCATCATCAAAAACATGTTTTTGCCAACGTTTAGGAACAAAATCCAAAGGTGATCCATCAGGGATTTTTCTTTTTCCGGAATCATTTAATTCACGTATCGTATCCATTGCTTTCAACAAAGGATCTGCTGATTTAGTAGATTGGAACATTAAAGAATTCAACAGGACTGGAGTATATTTTCTTAAATAGTTATATCGTGTTTTTATTAAATCGAGGTAATCATAATCCATTGGTCTTGATAATACTTTAGCTTCTTCAATAGATTCTACAATTTTCTCCCAAGTCATTACCTGTTCAAGTGCCACGTAAGGATCGATTCCTTGTTCTTTAGCTTTGATTAAAGCCGTCCCTATATCTGCATAATGCACTACTTTTTCATTGACCGATTTACCGTTTTGCTTTTGCATTTCTTCTTGAGTTTTTCTTCCTTTTGATTGTAACACCATCATTTGTCTATCATGAATTTCAATGGCATGATCAGTTAAGTCTTGGGAAAGAGTTAATAAGTGAGCGATCAATAATGCATATCTTCTATCTTCTTTAAATCTTCTAAAGGAATGTGGTTCATACCTTGCCCCAGTTCGCGCTAATTGCAAAAGTCTATTGGGATGTATTAATGAGGTATCGGCAGTGATATTCATTTCTTTAATGTACTGTAATCTTTTTATGACCTTTAAAAAGGAATCTGGTGATGACTGACCAGGAATTTCTCGAAGCCAAGCTAATTGTGTTTTGTTATTACTTACAGTTAAATCAATCAACTTTTCTAGTCCGTGCTTATTTCTTTCAGAAAGATTACTGATTAGTATGGCATATATTTTTTTCTCTGCACGTGTTCTTGCTAACCAAACCATTCTCTCTAATGTTGGTATTACAGGCAATATTATTTTTTCTTTTCGTAATAAATCAATTGCATTACGTACTAGATACATTGTATTTCCATTTTCTAATGCGGATTTTAAAAGAGCATTAGAAGACGTACGATAATTAGTATTATTAAAATTTCTATATCCATATACTTGACGTATTTCCTCTAAATGCTCACGTCTTGTTGTATCGCGTTGAGCATATGAAGAGAAAACGTCTGGGTCTACATCAATTTGTTTAGCCACATAGGTAATAAGGTTATCTGGTATCTCTAACATGTTATTTAAAGTACAACCAGGATTTCTTAGTATGCATAATTGGAGCGCAAATCCCAGTCGATTATGGTCTCTTCTGTGGCGATTTATAACTTCAATATCATAGTCAGATAGACTGTAATATGAAGTGAATTCAAATTCCGATAAATTATTAAGGTTTAAGATATCCCTTCTTTGTTCTGGTGTCAGTAATTCTTTTACACTCAAGTTAAATCAATCCTTATAAGTAATTTTGGTATGTTCCTAATTTACTTTTTCTAAGTATCTATACAGTGAGGTTTTACTGATTCCTGTTGCTTCTGTGATTTGGTTAATTGTGTAATCCTTGCTCGTATACATTTTTATCGCCATTTCTACTTTGTCGCTATTTTTATTTGGTCTACCACCTTTCCTCCCTCTGGCACGTGCTGCTTGAAGACCAGACTTTGTTCTTTCACTTATAATATCTCGTTCTAATTCTGCAATGCTTGCCATTGTACGAAAGAAAAATTTACCCATTGCAGTTGAAGTATCAATACTGTCAGTAATAGATACAAAACCGACTCCCAAATCGTTGAATAATTCACTAAGTTCAATAAGGTGTTTTGTAGAACGTGAAATACGATCAAGTTTATATACAACAATTTTGTCGCCAGTACGTAAGACTTTAAGAAGCTCTTCTAATTGAGGTCTGTCTTTTCTTGTACCGGTTAACTTTTCTTTATAAATCTTTTCCACTCCAAATTTGGTTAAAGCATCAACTTGCATATCCAAGTTTTGTTCCACCGTACTCACTCGTGCGTAACCAAAAATCAACATTCATCACCTACTTCAAGTTGTTTATAAACTTATTGTAGCACCAAAAAGGGACTTAGTAATTAAAAATGTGACTTTGTTTTTGGGAATGAGTTTTGGTTCTGTGAATTAATAGAGAAAGGTTGTTTTCTGATAAAATTATTTTTAGTTCCATAAACGTCCGTTTAGGGGTCTTGTCTTCACCAATTTACAATAGGTTCTATTATTGAATAGAAGATTGTTGATTGAGTCCTGACTAAGAGCAATTTGCAATTCTTCTCGTTAAGAAGTTTATAAAATGTCAAGTTGAACACGGATGGGACAAATCAAAGTTTCTTTTGAGAGTAAATAGGAAAAAGTTACAAATAATAAAATCATCATTAATTAAAATGGAGATGAATGCTATGTCAGATAAAAATCAAATGCCTCGGGAAGAAGGAATAGTTCATAGCTTGAGCCTTATGAGAGAAGGATATATGTACATTTTGAACAGACGCCAAAGTTTTAATTCTAATGTTTTTGAGACCCGATTACTTGGCAAGAAAGCGATCTGCATGGTAGGAAAGGAAGCTGCAGAAGTTTTTTATGACACTGAGAAATTCAAAAGGAAAGATGCAGCACCGAACCGGGCGGTTCAAACATTGTTCGGGAAGAATGGTGTTCAGGCGTTAGATGGACAAGATCACAAACATCGGAAGGAAATGTTTATGTCTATCATGTCTCCTGAGGGACTTCAAAGCCTAACAGACATTACAAAAAAACAGTGGGAGATAGCACTAAATAAATGGAAACAGGTGGATCAAGTTATTCTTTACGAAGAAGTTAAAGAAGTCCTGTGCAGAACAGCCTGCCAGTGGGCAGGCGTCCCGTTGGAAGAAAACGATGTTAAAGAAATGACAAAACACTTGGCCGCGATGTTCGAGTCTCCGGCTGCAGTTGGTCCAAACCATTGGCTTGGGAGAAATGCACGGAATAAAGCAGAAAATAGGATTGGTGATCTGGTCGATAAGGTGCGTAACGGGGAAATAAATCCTCCAGAAGATACAGCTCTCCATAGATTCTCCTGGCATCGCGATTTAGAAGGGAATCTTTTGGATATCGAGACTGCTGTTGTGGAAGTGATCAATATCTTGAGACCTATTGTGGCAATCGCTATATTCATCAATTTCACTGCGCTGGCATTGCATCATTTTCCAGAAGAAAGGGAGAAGCTTGAATCCCATGACGAAAAGTATTCTCAGATGTTTGTACAGGAAGTTCGCCGTTTTTATCCGTTTTTTCCTTTTGTCGTAGCATTAGTAAAAAAAGATTTCACCTGGAAAGGCTATAAATTTGAAGAAGGCACATTAACTTTACTGGATATATATGGAACAAATCATGACCCTGAAATTTGGGTAAATCCTGACGTTTTCAGACCTGATAGGTTTCACAAATGGGAAGGCAGTCCTTTTAGCTTTATTCCGCAGGGTGGTGGTGATTACTTTATGGGGCATCGCTGTGCCGGAGAGTGGGCCACCATTGAAGTCATGAAAGTAAGTCTTGATTATTTGGCTAACCGAATGGAATATGAAGTTCCTAACCAGGATTTAAGTTACAGCATGGTGAGAGTTCCAAGTATTCCTCATAGTAAAGTAGTGATTAAAGATGTTAAGAGAAGGATATGATTAATTCCTACTAGGATTACTAAGAGTTCAACCTATGAAATTCTATGAAAAACCAGCCTAACTAGACTGACATAGTAAAATGAGACAGAGATAAAACACCCTCTTAGGCTGCTTTTTCAATTCATGCAGCAAATCAAACCAAATAAATTATGCTGCATTTTTAATCCGGCTGCCTTGATGATGAAGAGATACGTAACTGGTAAGTCTCCCCTCCCTCCGTATGCCAAATTGTACGGAGGTTTTTTTGGAATTGACTGTCACTCGAATCCAAGACTTTACCTGAATGTTCAATTCCTTTATGGAAACAATTTAAAAGAGATTTTCCAGATATTTAATCACAATCGATTCTCAACTTTTTGAAAATCGGTTTTTTATTTAAATGCTGCTGGAACCTCTGTTGTTTTACGTTGTGACGTTTATTGTTTGATATTGATAAAAGGGAATTTTAAGTTTTATTTAGTGTTAACACAAATTCTATTAAAAAATATGACTAATATTTATCATCCTTAAATAGACTTGTACAAGGAGTGATAAAAATGGAGTGGGCGACACATATTATAGACCAATTGGCAAATATACATTTCTCTATTGCATTAATAGTTAGTTTTTCGGTCGGATTATTGACAAGCTTTAATCCCTGTATGCTAGGGATGGCTTCCAGTATCTTTGCTTTTAAAGGAGAATCTAAAAACAAAAGCATTTTACCCATCACTTTGACTTTTATGATTTCTTTTACACTTACGTTCACGATTCTTGGTGTGGTTAGTATTTTTTTTGGTGAGCAAGTATTAGAATGGACGGAACAATATGAAGATTTATTTCATAATTTTCTAGGTTTCTTATTTTTATTAATTGGATTTTATGTTCTCGGTTTAAGGCTTCATCACTTTCTAGGGTTACTTCCTTTTAGAGTTGTTACCTTTTATTCCAAACCTGAAAAAAAACAACAAAAACCTCGTAATCCTATAATGAAGGCTTACTCGTTAGGTACCTTGTTTGGCCTTACACCATCACCATGTACAACACCTATGATTATTGCTATGATCGCCTTCGCATCAATTACTGGGTCATTAGTTAAAAGTACCCTTTTGTTACTAGTATATGGGATCGGACATGGCACGCCCTTTTTGATCATTGGATGGTTGGCTAGGGTATTGAAGAATACCAGATGGATGGTAAGGTGGCAGAAACTCTTGAGTAAAGCAATTGGCGTTGGATTATTTCTTGTCGGTTTGTATTTCTTTTTTGAATAGCTATTAAAGAATCGGTTCTCTATATTACGAATGAACCGATTTTTTGTACATTTATATTTGGTTTTTGTGTTCCTAATTCCACTAAAAATCCTCGTTTTAAACTATACTTTTTCATTTTCCTGTTTTTGTTGCCCCGTACGAGTTTCCAACCACATATCCAATATCATTAAAGCAACACCAGAAACTATGAAAACATCAGCGAGATTAAAGATAGGATAATCAATGAGCCGAAAATCAAGGCTATCTACTACTTCTCCTCTAATCAAGCGGTCAAAAAAGTTCCCTAATGCTCCACCTAGCAACAGTGATAAGGCAAAAGAGATTCGTCGGTTATTCCTTCCTTCTGTTTGTAAATAATAAATGATACCCAGTACAACAATTAACGTTACAATAATAAAAAACCAGCGTTGACCTTGCAAAATTCCAAATGCTGCTCCTTTATTTCGAAGAGAAGTAATATGGAATACTCCTTCCCATAAAGGAATGGTTTGACCTATTTCCATCCATTTGACAATCGCAGATTTCCATAGTTGATCAATGATTAAAACGATGACTGCAATGATATAGTAGATCCTGATTCTCCTCCTCCAATATTCATTATTTTAAAGTATACCATGATATAACGAACAAATGTATATTTTATTGTTGCAATAAAACGTTATATTATTTATACTAATATATATACAAATAATAATTTGAATGTTATTGTATACACTAATTACAGAGGAGGGGTTGTTTTGAGTATTACTTCCATAAATAAAAAAGAACATGATTTAGATGGTATAAAATCAAGGGGAAAAGATGCTTGTGAGACATTTATATTTGACCCAGAAAAGGTTGAGCGCCGTCAGCAGGAAGTCGGTCAAACGGATGGCTTATCACAATTGTTTAAAGTTTTTGCGGATGATACACGGTTGAAAATTGTTTATGCACTTACGCAAGAAGATGAAATGTGTGTCTGTGATGTAGCAACGATTATTGGTTCTACGAATGCTACTGCTTCACACCACCTACGTATGTTACGTAATATGGGGCTTGCCGAGTACCGTAAAAAAGGGAAGATGGTTTTTTATAGGCTAGTAAGTAATCATGTGCATCACCTTATGCAAGAAGCACTACAGTTGAAGGAAAAGAAGTAAATGTGATGAGTGTTGGGAAAAATTAGTTAAAATGTTACAAACAACTCAGTCCTCCGTTTTACATGATGGAATGCAGTTGCTCAAAAATAAACCATAAAAATTACCTAAGAAAAGACCAGTAGATAAAAAATCATCTCAGGAGATTTAAGCCCTGGTATCCACTGGGGCTTAAATCTTGTTTTTTCTCTGAATTGTACCCTGATGGTCCAAATTATTTGTGAAATGGAATGAATTAAAGTAAGGAGAGTTTGTAATGTTCTCATGGACTGTAGTATCTCTTGTGTTACTCACAAGTATAGCTAATCTTGTTGGAGGACTTATTGTCGTGAGAAAAGAATGGTCCCCCAAAGCTCTTACATATTTAATGGCTTTTAGTGCAGGTTTTCTTTTATCCATAGGTATTCTTGATCTAATGCCAGAAGGATTAGAAAATTCACCTGAAAATGGAATCTATATATTAATAGGATTTTTAGTATTATTTGCCTTTCAAAGAATCCTCACAACTCATTTTCATTTCGGCTATGAAACACATGAGGATAAACTCAGTAAAAAAACGGGCGGTTTAGGTGCCTTTATCGGAATGATGTAAAGCATCACTTTATTTCCTCTCAAATAGGGTTATCTTGTTCAAACTCCTCCAGGATAATTACTGTACTTTCCTGAAGTAATATGCTAAATTTTTTGCATATTATAAGGGGGAGTTTTTTAATGATTTTTTTACACGACTTTGGAATTGGGATAGAAGAATATGAGAAGAAAGGAAAAAAGAATAACTTTCCGTTATTTAAATGGTGCCCAAATTGCCAAGCAATTGCTTATGGAAACTTGCACAGACATGGTTATTATTGGAGATACGGAATAAACCAGGAAGAGGAACTACACATTCCTATATGTCGTTTCAGGTGTTTGGTTTGTCAAGTAACGATCTCTATTTTACCGAGTTTCTTAATTCCCTATTTTCAACATACATTGGATACCATGATGGAAAGATTAAGCAGTGTGCTTAAGGGAGAGAAAGTAAAAGGAAGTCGCCAGCAATTAGAACAACATCTGAAACGTTTTTATGAAAGCATCCATTGGACCCATAGCTTTTTTACAGACGCAGGATATCAATTGGGTTTCACGAAGGATATAAAAAAAGAAGCCCAAAAATACGTGACAATGATCCAAGATTTTGGCGAATCAACCTCCTTCTTCCGAAGGAGCTGGGGTCATTTATCATCCTATTTTATGGGCAAATTAATTCTACCATATTTACCACCAAAAAAGAATACTATTCATCCCACATAGACTTTTCCTAGCACTGATGGGAAGGACAAAGTAGAATAAAAGCAATGGATAACCGGTTATCCTTCTATAAAAAGGAGGAAAAGTTCATGAATGAAAAAACACGGGAAGAAATTGCTTTATTTCGTTATGGATTGATTGCCCCACTTTTGAATGGACAAGTAAAGCCAAAGGATTATTTGAAAGAAATGGAAGGGAAAATGCATACGATTCCTTATTATGGGGAACGAAAGGTTGCAGCCAAGACAATGCAAGAATGGCATCTGCATTACCGAAGGAATGGATTTGATGCATTAAAGCCTAAAAGGCGTTCTGATCGAGGGGGCGCCAGAAGATTATCTCCGGATGACAAAGATCATATACTAGAAACACGAAAAAAATTTCTCCATATGCCTGTTAGTGTTTTCTACGAACAACTAATAGGAAATGGAGAAATCAACAAAAATCAAATCTCTTACTCTACTATAAACCGATTACTAAAAAAACACAAGATGGCAGGAAGGAATTATATTCATTATCATCCAGAGAAAGAACGAAAACGCTTTGCGCATGATAAAGTCAATGTACTATGGCAGGCAGATTTATCACACGGCCCTTATGTCCCGGTTAATGGAAAAATGAAGAAAACGTTTCTTATTGCTTATATTGATGATTGTTCGAGATTGGTACCGTATGGACAATTTTTCTCTTCTGAGAAATTTGATGGTTTAAGAGAAGTGACCAAAGAGGCATTCATACGCAGAGGAAAGCCAAACATCATTTATGCAGATAATGGAAAGATCTATCGGTCAGAAACGCTACAGTATGCATGTGCCCAATTAGGAATTACCTTAGCTCATACGCAACCCTACGATCCTAAAAGCAAAGGGAAAATAGAAAGGTTATTTAAGACGATACAAACGCGTTTTTATCCACTACTTCAAACCAATCCAGCTACCTCTTTGGAGGAATTAAATGAGAGATTCTGGTGTTGGCTCGAAGAGGATTATCATCGGAGAGTACACGCTTCCTTAGAAGGAAAAACGCCACATGAAGTATTCCAATCGCAGCTAGATCGAATCAGCTTTTTAGAGGACCTCTCTATTTTAGAAACCATCTTTTTAAGACGGGTAGAGAGAAAAGTAAAGCAAGATGGAACGATTACATTGGACAAGCAGTTATATGAAGTTCCTTCGGAATATATTGGTCAGCGAATTGAAGTTCGTATGGATGAACAACATGTTTATGTATTTGAGGACGGAAAAAAGGCAGCTGAAGCCAGAGCGGTCACCATCCACGATAACGCCCATATCAAACGTGGACCATCGCCGTTTTCTCTCTCTGAAGCAAGGCAGGAGGAGGGAAAGGATCATGTATAAAACATACTATTCCTTAGCAAAGGAAGCCTTTACCAAGGAAGCAACAGCAACAAATGCCTTCCAATCGACGAGTTATCAAGAGGCAATGAATGGTCTTGGGTATTTACAAAAGTCTAAAGGAATTGGGTTGTTGATAGGTGACCCTGGTGCTGGGAAGACGTACACCTTACGAGCCTTTAAGAATTCACTTAACCCAGCCTTATACCATGTCGTCTATTTTCCGTTGTCCACCGGAGGGGTGATGGATTTCTACCGGGGGCTAGCATACGGACTAGGAGAAGAACCTAAGTTTCGTAAAGTAGATTTATTTCGTCAGATTCAACAAGGAATTGAACGGATGGAGCAGGAGCGTAAAATAACGCCCATATTTATTTTAGATGAAATGCATATGGCAAAAGATGCTTTTTTACAGGACTTAGCTATTCTTTTCAATTTCCAAATGGATTCGTCGAATCCATTTATTCTGATACTAGCTGGTCTGCCGCATTTGAAAACGCGGCTCCATTTGAATCACCATCGCCCGTTGGCTCAACGAATTATTATGAGATACCAATTCCAGCCATTGAATAAAGAAGACGTTACTGCTTATATGGAGCATCAGTTAAAACTGGCAGGGGCAAAGATGCCGATTTTTACAGAGACAGGTTTAGAAGCTATCGCTTTACGTTCGCAAGGATGGCCACGCATCATTAACACATTAGCTTCAAATTGTCTTCTGTATGGAGCGCAGTTAAAAAAACAACAAATTGATGAAGAGATTGTTCGTATGGCAACAGAGGAAAGTGGCCTATGATGCGGCAAGGAATCATGATATTTGATTTACAGGGATGGAAGATCTGGATTGGCCAGCAAGACTATGAAACATTTGAAGGAATGGCTTTTGAATTACGTATTCAAAAGCATTATTTCAAAGCATATTTAGGAAAAGAAGATCAAGAGTGGTATGTGATATTAGATGAAGATGTAGCATTTAATTTACGTGTATTCGAGGTTTACAAAGTTCGTATAGAATACATAGATATCACATCAGGAAATGCCTCTTAAAAGGGGCATTTTTTCTGGAATAGTATCTGAAATAATTTTACAAAGTTTTTTCAAATCGGAAATTAAATGAATAAACGAGCACATTACTCCAGATTTCTCTCTGATATAAAATGGAAAAGGATGTCTGAATTAATGTGGTAGTTTACAGGAATGACCATTCATAGTTTCTTTGATGGGGTCTCCATTGTTGCGGGATTCGAAGTAAGCAGTGAATTAGGTTTCCTTGTGTTTGTTGCTGTATTACTTCATAAAATACCAGATGGCTTAACCATTTCTTCGATTGTTCTTGTAGTATTTAATGACAGGAAAAAGGCGTTTATTGCCTCTGCAGTACTGGCTTTGGCTACTATATTTGGAGGGGCTTTAGTATGGCTACTCAGTGACACAGAATTTGCAGCTGAAGTACTTGGCGATTCTTTTGCAAGAATTGCTTTGTCCTTTTCAGCAGGTGTTTTTCTATATGTTGCAGCAACGGACTTACTTCCAGTTGTTAATCAATCTGAAAATCGAAAAACTGGTCTTTACGTTTTGCTTGGTGTAGCCGTTTTCTATATAGCTTCTTGGATCATAGGAGTTGTTGGGTTGGAATGAAAATATTAAAGGAATAGCCTTGAATAATAAGTTGAGGAAATTAAACAGAAAAGTTGAGTTTAGTCTTAGCAAAAAAATTTAAAATACAATCAAATAATCATTTGACTATCTATATGTGTGGATATATAATAGCAACATAACGTAATATTCAAATGAATATCATAATGAGAGGTGGTCAAGAAAATAGGAATTCCACATGCATTGATTGATAAAAGATATGGTTAATTAAGAAGGAGGTTATTAAATATGAGTGAAGCAACGAAGCCATTAGAGGAGAAATATGTCTATCGTGTTGATGGATTTTCATGCGCAAACTGTGCAGGTAAATTTGAAAAAAATGTTAAAAAAATTCCGGGAGTAGAGGATGCAAAAGTAAATTTTGGAGCATCCAAAATTTCCGTTTACGGAGAAGCAACGGTTGAAGAATTAGAAAAAGCAGGTGCCTTTGAGAACCTTAAAGTGGCTCCAGAAAAACCTAGGCGGCAGGCTCCGCAAGAGGCTAAAAAAGACAAAAATATATATCGTGTTGAAGGGTTTTCATGCACAAACTGTGCAGGGAAGTTTGAAAGAAATGTTAAAAAAATTCCGAGTGTGGAGGATGCAAAAGTGAATTTTGGAGCATCTAAAATTTCTGTATACGGTGAAGCAACGATTGAAGAATTAGAAGATGCAGGTGCTTTCGAGAACCTTAAAGTGGCTCCGGAAAAACCTGTACGTCAAGCCACACAAGAGGTTAAAGAGGAGAAAGAGGTTGAAAAAGAAGAAAAAGTGCCATTTTATAAAAAGCACAGTACTTTACTCTATTCGACCTTATTGATTGTTTTCGGATACCTTTCATCATTTGTAAATGGGGATGAGAACATTGTTACTACATTATTATTTGTAGCATCGATGTTAATCGGGGGATTATCGCTCTTTAAAGTCGGTTTCCAAAACTTGTTGCGCTTTGAATTTGACATGAAAACACTTATGACAGTGGCTGTTATAGGTGGTGCCATTATAGGTGAATGGGCAGAAGTTTCTATTGTTGTCATACTCTTTGCGATAAGTGAAGCTCTAGAACGTTTCTCTATGGATAAGGCAAGACAATCGATTCGTTCATTAATGGACATTGCACCTAAAGAGGCACTTGTTAGACGAAATGGTCAAGAAATGATGATCCATGTAGATGATATTGCGGTTAGAGATATTATGATTGTCAAACCTGGTCAAAAGATTGCCATGGACGGTGTGGTTGTAAGTGGGTACTCTGCTGTGAATCAAGCAGCCATTACAGGTGAGTCAGTCCCTGTTGAAAAAACGACTGACGATGAAGTATTTGCAGGTACTATAAATGAAGAAGGATTACTTGAAGTAGAAATAACTAAATTAGTAGAAGATACAACCATTTCAAAAATTATTCATCTTGTAGAGGAAGCACAAGGGGAACGTGCTCCTTCGCAAGCATTTGTTGATAAATTCGCAAAATATTACACACCGATTATTATGATCATTGCAGCATTAGTTGCTATAGTCCCTCCATTATTCTTTGATGGCAGTTGGGAAACATGGATTTATCAAGGATTAGCTGTTCTTGTTGTTGGTTGTCCTTGTGCGTTGGTTATTTCCACTCCGATTTCGATTGTATCGGCTATCGGGAATGCAGCGAAAAAAGGTGTCCTTATAAAAGGTGGCGTTTATTTAGAAGAAATGGGTGCCTTAAAAGCCATAGCATTTGATAAAACGGGTACACTAACAAAAGGAGTTCCTGTTGTAACTGATTTTAACGTGTTAAACAAACAGATAGATGAAAATGAAATGCTATCCATCATTACTGCATTAGAGTATCGTTCTCAGCACCCTCTTGCATCAGCAATCATGAAAAGAGCAGAAGAGGCGAATATTTCTTATTCAGATGTTGTGGTAGATGACTTCTCCTCCATTACGGGAAAAGGAATTAAGGGTACAGTGGACGGAAAAACCTATTATATTGGAAGTCCAAAACTATTTAAGGAACTGTCAAACTCTAGTTTTGATAATAATTTAGAGGAAAAAGTTACAGCACTTCAAAATCAAGGGAAAACTGCTATGGTCTTTGGAACTGACAAAGAAATACTAGCTATTATTGCAGTAGCAGATGAAGTACGTGAATCAAGTAAAGAAGTCATTCAAAAACTACATCAACTTGGCATCAAAAATACTATTATGCTTACAGGTGATAACAAAGGTACTGCGCATGCGATTGGTAGTCATGTCGGAGTATCGGATGTTCAGGCTGAACTGATGCCACAAGATAAATTAGATTATATTAAACAATTTAGATCTCAATACAGCAATGTAGCCATGGTTGGAGATGGTGTCAATGATGCCCCTGCATTAGCTGCTTCTACTGTTGGAATAGCAATGGGGGGTGCTGGCACTGATACAGCACTAGAAACGGCAGACGTTGCTCTAATGGGGGACGATTTAACAAAACTTCCTTTTACTGTAAAACTTAGTCGTAAAGCACTAAATATAATTAAGTCAAACATTACTTTTGCTATTGCAATTAAATTGATTGCTTTGCTTTTGGTTATCCCTGGTTGGTTAACACTGTGGATTGCTATCGTTTCAGATATGGGGGCAACCCTTCTTGTAGCGTTGAATGGTTTACGACTTATGCGAGTGAAAGAGTAAAAGTAAAAGGGCTTTCCGTTTATAATTTGGAAAGCCCTTTTCATCAAATATAGGTTAATTTTTTTAAATGTCGAGTTTAGTCTAATAAGTGAAGAAAAATAGGTTAAAGTAAGAAAAAAGTTATTTGTATTAGTTATATATTGCACAACCATATTCTTAAGTGTAAATAGTAGTAATTATTTTTTACTCATCAAAGGAGGAAACTAGAATGACCAGGGAAGGGAAAAAAGATGTAGATCTATTAGTGATAGGAGCAGGGTCCGGAGGTTATGTGGCGGCTATACGTGCTGCTCAATTAGGAAAAAAAGTGGTCTTGGTTGATAAGGCCGAGCTAGGAGGGGTTTGTCTCAATCGCGGCTGTATACCATCAAAGGCACTAATTAGTGCATCTGAACGAGTCAAACATATTAAACATGCCAATGCAATGGGCATCAAGGTGTCGGGAGATATTGAAATAGATATGCCAGAAGTAGTGAAGTGGAAGGATGGAATCGTTAACAAGCTAACAAATGGGATTCGCACCTTGTTAAAAGGAAATGGTGTAGAGGTCATCAATGGGGAAGCCTATCTCACTGAAGCACATATTGCAAAAATAAAAATAGAGAATGAAGAACAAATTTTTTCTTACAAAGATTTAATTCTTGCAATAGGTTCTTTGCCAGTCGAGTTAAAAAGTATGCCATTTGATCAAAAAAGAATTATCTCTTCAACCGAGGCATTGCAACTACAGGAGGTACCCAATCATTTAGTTGTGGTAGGTGGTGGTTATATCGGATTAGAGTTAGGTACTGCTTATGCAAAGTTTGGGGCAAAAGTGACCATCCTTGAGGGATCGGATACAATTTTGTCTGGGACGGATCCTATCCTAACAAAAACGGTAAAACGTCATTTAAAGGAACTTGGAGTCACTGTTATAACAGATGCGCTAGTTCAAGGTGGGGAAAATACAGGGGATGAAGTTAACGTTCATGTTCAAGTTGATGGAAAGGAAGAAAATATTCAAGGTGATTATTGCTTAGTTTCTATTGGGAGAAAACCAAACACAGGAAAAATCGGTCTGGAAAATATCGGAGTAGAGTTAGACGACCGAGGTTTTATTAAGATAAATAACAAATGTCAAACAAACGTTGACCATGTTTATGCAATAGGGGATTGTGCTGGTGGTGACCTCCTTGCTCATAAAGCTAGTTATGAAGCGAAGATAGCAGCAGAAGTGATCAGCGGTCAAAACAGTGTGATTGATTTTCAAGCGATGCCTTTTGTTATTTTCAGCGATCCTGAAGTAGCCTATACAGGTTTAACAGAGAAGGAAGCAAAGGAAAAAGGATACGAAACAGTATCCAGTCGTTTTCCATTCCAAGCAAATGCTAGGGCGTTATCTGTCTCGGATGCAGATGGCTTTGTACAAGTTGTAGCCGAAAAGAATACGAAAAGAGTGTTAGGAGTACAGATGGTAGGGCCGGAGGTATCCTCTCTGATTGCAGAGGCCGTTTTTGCGATTGAGGCTGGGGCAAATGCGGAAGATCTTAGCCTCACGATTCATGCTCATCCAACCTTACCGGAGCCACTTATGGAGGCAGCAGAAGGTGTGATGGGACATGCTATACATATGTTGAATAAAAAACAATAATGAATGCAGGCAGACCTGCACTTTTTATAGTGCAGGTTGAATTTTTTATTAAAGGATGGAGATTCATGCACATTTTTATTGATGGGTGCATTACTGTATAAAATTCCGGATGGTATGGTTTAATCACTATTCATGAATCTCTAATGAACTGGGTTAATATAAATTATGAAATATATCCAATCGTTTTTCTAACTGTTTATGAACGATGAAGGAGTTGATATAAATGAATTTAATTTTAACCATTCTCTCTGCTTTAGGTTCTTTTATAGTAACCAATGTCGATGATATTTTTGTCTTGATGTTGCTGTTCTCTCAGGCAAGGTCACAAGCTCAAACGAGTAACAGCGGAGTAGTTAGCATGGAATCGAAAGGAAACCGTATTTTTCCAAGAGATATAGTCATTGGCCAATATCTTGGTTTTGCACTTTTAGTTTTAATCAGTCTCTTAGCAACATTTGGAGTAACACTCATTCCTGATCAGTGGGTAGGTTTGCTAGGGTTAATACCGATTTATCTAGGAGTAAAACTCTTTATAAAGGGTGAAGATGAGGATGAAGGTAACATTCTTTCCAGCTTAAACAAATTTAATAAGTTCTATTTAAGTGTAGCCTTTATCACATTCGCCAATGGCGGAGACAATATTGGAATTTATGTTCCATTCTTTTCTACCTTAAATAACAGCCAACTGATAATTACAGTTGTTACTTTCTTTATAATGGTTGCTGTCTGGTGTTTAATTGGCTATCGTCTAGCAAGGTTCAGATATGTTTCTGAAACACTTGAGAAATACGGCCGCTGGATTATCCCAATTGTGTTTATAGGATTAGGAATATATATTATGGTGGAGAACGAAACTTTCCGCGCCATTTTGAGTTTAGTGAATTAAAAATTTCTCAAAAGTACCTCTGATTTACAGTAGGACTTTGATATTTAGAGTAAATATTTATCCTCTGACAAATAATTCTATGGATACGCTCATCTATATTTTGCTTAGCGTACAAAATTTCCGAAATGTTGGCTGTACCCCATAACTGCCATATACATTCAAATGAATATTTGAATAAAGGGGTGGATTATTTATTTTATGAGGAAATTGCGAAATATGGAACTTATGATCCATTATCAATACACAATCAAGCTATTTTCACATATAATGTAATAAAGTATGTAAGGGTGGTGAAAGCACATGATAAAAAAGAATCGTATGACCAAAGAAGAATTGGTGCTTCTTTTGAAATCTGAACAAGAAAATGGTTATCCATTATTCAGAGATGAAATTGTGAAAGTTCTACAAGAAAGGTATAATGTTGATCTTCCAACAGCTAAAAAGAGGCTTTGGAAGCAAGAAATGAGTGATCATTTAACAAGTGATGTGGAATGGTCTCAACATATGGGACCACACTATTGGGCGAAGTTTATTTTAGAACACTACAAGGATGATCTACCCAGAAGAACGAAAGAATTAATATTTCAGAATTAACCCTTATGACATATCAACGTCATAAGGGTTTTTTAAACATTTAAATAGAGGCAAACTCAAACAAGACGATTGTCATATGCGGTGTTAAACAACACGGATTTTTGAATAACCCCTATGGATTTGGCTGGTTTTCACCTTTAATGACCTGATAGACAAATTCACTTAACGTATTCTTCCTGAATTGGATGATATATGCTTGAAAGGCTTCGTCATCCCTATACGTATAGGCAATCCATGGCAGGATTTCTTTTTCACAAACCATAAACTTCTCGCAAATAAGTCTATAAATGCCGAAATGGTGGTTCTTTTCTCGCCAATTTATGATAGAAAGTGTTGGGAGAATAAAACGTCTCCACCCCCTTCCTCCACCTTTGCAATTTTTTTGCGCAAAAGGTGGACGACAATGGTTGGAAATACAGGTATCATGAACTAACATGCATCTAAAAAAACAGGTAGAGATTTTATACTTGTTTCTATTACATAGTCTTAAAAATGAAAAGGATGGATCAGATGCCGAAACGAAAACGTAAAACCGTTATTTTTATGCTGATAATCTTGCTGGTCAGCCCATTATTTCCCTCTATGGAGTCACAGAATATTTATGCAGAGGAGTCAGGACAGCAACAGTTGAAGGATTTGAATCAAGGTGAGGAAATTACTTTTGCTGGTTCGGAATGGATTGTGCTCGATCCGGACGAGGGGTATATCTTCAGCAAGGAATCAATTGGAACAAAGCCTTTTGATAATGAATCCCCATTGTCGAATCGATTGGATCCAGAGGATGAAAACAATCTTGCTTATTATTTAAACGAGGATTACTATAACGAGGCATTTACCTTTGCGGAACAAGCTGTCATAGAAGAAAGAACATGGGGAATTGAAAGTATTGATATAAATGGTGTCGGCGATGGGAATGAGGAGCAAGTAAATGCCAACGTGGGTTTATTGTCCTATGAAGAATGGATACACTACAGCAAAGACTTTAGTCCGGAACAAGGGTTTTTAGATAATCCAGAACAGAAGATGTGGTTACGAACGCCATATTCCTCCAGTAATGATAGTGTATGGGCGGTCTGGGAGGTTGGTTATCTAAATAATCTTAAAGTGGACGACACTAATGCCATTGTGCGTCCTGCTCTAACACTGGAATCTGACATTTTTGTATCTGATGACAACGAAGTAATTGTGCCAGAACTTTCAAAACAACTGAAAGATTTAGACCCAGGTGATGAAATTACTTTTTCTGATAAAACATGGATTGTGCTCGATCCGGACGAGGGGTATATCTTCAGCAAGGAATCAATTGGATGGAGGCCTTTTGACTCTGATAATGAATCCTCTTTGTCGAATCGATTTGATCCAGAGGATGAAAGTCAACTTGCTCATTATTTAAACGAGGAGTACTATAACGAGGCGTTTACCTCTGCGGAACAAGCGGTCATAGAAGAAAGAATGTGGAGAATTGATGAGGGGAATGAGGAGCAAGTAAATGCCAACGTGGGTTTATTGTCCAATGAAGAATGGATGCATTACAGCAAATACTTTAGTTCGGAAAAAGGGTTTTTAGATAATCCCGAACAGGAAATGTGGTTGCGAACGTATGTCCCTAATGATAATACAATGGCGCATACAGTCAGTAGAGATGGTAATTTACTCCCGCTTCCAGTAGTCTATTATTTTGATGTACATCCCACTTTAACACTGAAGTCCGATAACTTTATTTCCGATGATAATGAAGTGATGGTGGCAGATGTAATGTTTGACCCAAATGGTGGAGGAGACACATGGGCTCAGGAATACGAACTGATGATAACGGTAAATAAATTTGTCGAAGTTTCTGAGGAAATTCAGTATGCATGGGCGACAGAAAAAATGCTGCCAAATGAAGGATGGGAAGCATTAACATTAGATAGCGATGGTCAATCGGAGACTATCTTAACACCCGAAAAGGCGACAGGAGAATATTATCTTCATATACAAGGGACAGACATGCAGGGTGAAGATTTTCATCTGCATTCGGAAGTATTTCAGGTGGATAACACCAGTCCGAACCCGCCGGAAATAAAGGCACCCGATGAATGGACAAATGAGGAAGTAACGGTGATGATAACTGCTGGAGAAGATGACCACAGCGGTGTAGATAAAACCGAATACCGACTGCAGGAAGCGGGAAGCGAGGACTGGGGAAACTGGCATACGCTGGATGATTCAGGTGAAGTTAAGCTGGAAACAGAAGGAGAAACCAAGCTGGAGGCACGGACGCTGGATCAGGCAGAGAATCAGAGTAATCTGGTTGAAGCTACGGTTAAAATAGACAAGACGGAGCCGGAAATTGCTTTTGATCCAAACGGTAATGCAAACGCGGCACAAGCAGTTACTACGAAGGTAACCGTGACAGATGAAGGTAGCGGGTTAGATGAAGATTCGCTTGTTTATACTTGGTCAGAAAGTGATGACGCACCAGACAACGAGGCGGATTGGGAAGCTTTTGATAATGAAGAGGAATTGACAAAAGCAGAAGCAGATGGTGACTGGTATTTGCATGTTCAAGCGACAGACCATGCAGGAAATCAGACGCAAGTGGTGACAAATCCTTTTATATTGAATAACACACCACCAGAGGCTCCAGAAATCCGTCCAGCTACAACGGATTGGACGAATGACGAAGTGGAAGTGACTATCGAGGCGGAGGAAAATGTTGTAACAATCGAATACCAGTTGGATGGAACAGAGGAAGAAGGCTGGTCAGCATATGAAGAAGCGTTTCCTATCACTAAAGAAGGTAAAACCACTATTTATGCCAGAGCTATGGACGAAGCAGGAAATAGTAGTGATATAGTTAAAGCAACGGTAAAAATTGATCAAAGTAATCCAGACATCACCATAGATATGACACAAGGAAACAAAGAAAAGGACTATGAAAACAATACATGGACTAATCAAACGGTGTATCTATTCATGGAAGCAACCGATCCAATCATCAAGGAATGGGCGATAACAGTTAATGAAGAAGAGCTGGACAATGTAGATGGTTTTACGCACGCTTTTTCCATTGCAGAAGCAGGAACATATACCATCACGCTGACAGCTGTGGATCAGGCGGGAAATCAAGCGGAAGAAACTCGTACAATCCGTGTGGATCAAACCCCTCCTTCTGATCCATCCATTCGGTTGAGTGAAGAAGGATGGACCAACGCCGAAGAAATAACGACATCAATTACGGCAGGGGAAGATCAGGAAAGTGGTGTCGATCAAACGCAGTATCGAATTGGGGAAGGAGAATGGCTAACCTATGATCAGCCTTTATCGACCACTGAAGCAGGTGAGACCAAAATCGAAGCGCGTACCATCGATAAAGCGGGGAATGTTAGTGACATAACGGATGCCATTGTCCAAATTAAACGAAGCCCTCCCAATAAACCTGAGATTGATGTCGAAACTGGCGAGTGGACGAATGCAGATACTGTTGTAGTAGAACTGAGAAACGGTGAAGGGGATGGAACGATAGAATACCAACTAAATGAGAACGAAGGTTGGAGCACCTATGCCGAGGGTTTGGCGATAACAGAAGAAGGAATCACCACGGTTTACGCTCGCACGGTAGATAAGGCAGGAAATGAGAGTGACGTAACGGAAGCCAGAGTGAAAATCGACCGCACTGATCCTGCATTAACGTTATTAGGTGATAATCCGATGTTTGTCGGATATAAGGCTGCTTTTGAAGATCCTGGTTATGAAGTGGAAGATAACTTTAGCGATGATGTTGCTGTGGAAGTGACTGGAAAAGTAAATTCGAGTCAAACAGGTGTGTATGAATTAACTTATACCGCACAAGATCAAGCAGGCAATGAAACAAGCAAGACTCGAACGGTACATGTCGTGTATGAGACATCTCCTATTATTCATTTAAACGGAGACAATCCGCTGCGATTAGAAGTAGATACTGCGTACGAAGAGCTTGGTGCCACGGCAATCAATCAAGCAGGCGATGATATAAGTGATCAAATGAATATCCTAGAGACGATCGATATAACAAAACTAGGAATCTATCACGTTACCTATGAAGTAGAAGATGACTCTGGAAACACAACCAAAGTCACTCGTGCGGTGGAAGTCGTCGATACGACTGCACCAGAAGTTACTCTAAATGGGGAAACAGCAATCACGTTGGAGCTTGGTGACAGCTATGAGGAACCAGGAGCAGTAGCGACCGATAATTATGATGGAGATATCAGTGAAGCAGTTGCCATTACGGGAGGTGTCAACACCAGCGAGCCTGGAACTTATCATGTGACCTATATCGTGAAGGATAGCTCCGATAATATCGCCAGTGCCACTCGTGAAGTTCGTGTCAAAGATACAACGGCACCAACCGATCTTTCACTGGAGGCAACGGAAGTCATGACAGAAGAAATCGTGTTAACCTTTTCTGCTAAAGATATAGCAGGAATCAAAAAGTATATTTTATCCAGAGATGGCGAAGAGCTAGCTCGTATCGATGGGGAAGCAGTCACCTTTACCGATCAGACCGTAGAAGCAGGTATGACTTATCAGTATGAACTAGCAGCTATCGATCCATCTGATAATACCGCTTCTGCCACAGTAGAGGTAACAACGGAGAAAGCCCAAGGAATGCCAGTAGAAGTCATCTATGTAGATGAAGCAGGTAACGCATTAGCTGATTCTGAAGAACTAACCGGCAAGATCGGAGAAGTGTATCACACAGAAGCAAAAGAAATAGAGGGTTATGAGTTAATCGAAAACCCAGAGAATGTAGATGGTGTGTTTACCAAAGCAGTCCTAACGGTGACTTATGTGTATGTCCCAGTACAAGAAGAACCGAAAGAACCTGAAATCCCAGCGAGCCTAGAAATTATATTAGATGAACCACCAGTAGAAGTATTTCCGGGAATCACGGTGACTGTTAAAGACACACAAACAACGATTCAATTGCCTGCTACTCTTCCACCAGGTACGATGTTGCAAGTTCATACTGTAGAAGTAGAAGAACAGGAAGGTCTAACGCAGGCTGGAGAAGTATATGATTTTCTCTTTACTTATCCAGACGGACAGAAGGATTATAGCGGAGACTTCACCCTGACAATGGGCGTTACAGATGGAAGGGAAGAGGCAGGTCTTTATCATTATCGGAATGAATGGCAACGAATTGGCGGAACCATAGAAGGTAACGCCATCAGCACAACGGTATCCGACTTCTCGATATACGGTGTGTTTGTGGAAGAAGAGATAAAGGAAGAACCACCAGTGAAAGAAGAATCATCAGGGAAGGAAAAACCAGAAGTAAAAGAAAAACCAGAAGCGAAGGGACCAGCGCAAGAACCAAAAGACGATAAATCCGCAGAGGAAGAGCCCACTTCCTTGCCAGCTACCGCAACGAATCAATATAATTGGGTGATTACTGGTATCGTATTCATTGTTTTGGGGAGCGGCTTATGGTTCATCCATCGAAAAAGGAAGTATAACGAGGATCATCTATAGGACGGATAGAAGTATAGAACATAATTTTCAATGACCTAAACGCCCCTGTATTCTGACACTAGAATAGCAGGATGTTTAGGTCTTTTTATAGATATTTCACTTTCAAAACGGTCCAATTATCCGGTTAGACCTCCACTTTCAGAATGGGAGAGAGCTAAAAGGGAGCCTAAGCAGGGTATAACAGACGCTGACATTCTGAGAGCAGTCTCACTTTATTGCATACTGCCCTTTTCCTATATAGACTTTGTTCACTTTCAAGTTGGTGATCCAAATGTGGATTTGTCTGTTATAATGGTAACAAAGTAATTAGTAGAAATTCCCTGTCATTATCCATTTAATGATAAATAAGGAGTGATTTCATGTGATCATTGTTACAACGAAATTACATATTCCTCAACGACAATCCATCCTTATTGATCGAACGCATCTGTTTCGATCTTTGGATAAAGGGCTCCATCATTCACTCACTTTAATTACAGCACCTGCAGGATATGGAAAAACTACTTTGCTCAGTGAATGGGCAAGGAAACGCTTTCGGATGGTTGCTTGGGTATCATTGGATCAGAGAGATAATGATCCATCACGTTTTTGGGGGCATGCCGTGGCTGCATTAAAACAAGCCTACTCGAGTTTTAATGACCAATCTGTCCTTCGTCATACAGGGGAAGAGTTCTCTGAAGATTCCTTAATTGCGGGATTGATTAACGAATTACACCGCCTACCAGACACATTGATTATGGTATGGGATGATTTTCATTTTATTACTGATTCTACTGTTCGGGAGGGCGTTGTGTATTTGCTGGAACGATTACCATCTAATGTTCATCTTTATATGGCAAGTCGACTAGTCCCTTCCTTGTCTCTCTCCAAACTACGCTTGAGGAATGCCTTGAATTGGTTAGATACGAATGATTTACGTTTTACTCTGGAAGAAGCGAGTGCATTTTTTGCAAAAAACAGTGGTATGCAACTAACCAGTAAAGAGGCGAGGACAGTGCATGAACAATCAGAAGGCTGGGCAACTGCCATGCGTCTTGTCATGTTATCACTGCCAGAACACGCAGATTCGGACACGCTTGTCCAACGGATGTCGGGAAAAGGACGAGATATTTCTAATTTTTTTCTGGAGGAAGTATTTTTTTGTCAATCAGAAAAGATGCAGCAATTTTTAATGCAAACCTCGATTTTAGATCGAATGTCAGAAGCACTTTGTCAAGCTGTAACAGGTATAGCAGATAGCGGGCAATATTTGCAGCAGTTGGAGCAGGATAATTTATTTCTTGTGCCCTTAGATGAACAGCAAGAATGGTACAGATATCATCATTTATTTCAATCTTTTCTAATAAAACAACTGAAAAAATCGGAACCGATTAAATGGCAGAAACTCTATCATGTTGCGGGGGAATGGTTAGAGGAGCATGGATATCTTGATGAAGCTGTTAGTCATTACCTGTCTGGGATGAGTTATAAGTCCGTCCTCTCTTTAGTGGAGATGGAAGCAACTGATCGAATGAGTGGTGAATGGGCAACAGTTGGCAGATGGCTGGAAAGTATCCCTGAAGCCATCTTATTTACCAAACCAAGAATGTTGTTAGTTAAACTTGCCGCTCAATATTTATCAGAGCGAACGGAAACATCGTCAACCAATTATTGGAATGTCGTTCATCACTTAGAAGAAGAAACCTCTTCTTTGTCCATGGAAGCAAGCCGAACGTTGCAGGGTGGTTTGGCTCTTCTCATAGCGCTTCGAACATTTTTAGAGCGTGATTTCGAGTTTACCGTGCAATATTCCAAAGAATATGTCGATCAGCATCCAGAAGGGGATTTATTTGTAGGGCTGGGTTACGATCGTGATGGTTATCATCCAGCTTGGGATACGTATATATCAGATGATAATCTTAATCTAGCAGAGGAAATGATAGATCCGCTGATTGCGATTTGGTCAGAGACGAGCCATACCCATTTCCTTGCTCATCTTTATATTGATTTGGGTAAATTGAAGTATGAACGTAACTTATTGAAAGAAGCTAATCAACATATGCGCCGAGCAAGGGATATTGGAAGATCTGACGATAATTTCAGTCTTTTTGTGATCGCTGAACTGTGGCTTGCTCGTATTATGGCTGCGCAAGGTGAGTGGCAGGATGCCAATGCAAAAATACAGGCAATAAGTACGCAAATAGCTCCGAAAAAGAATCCGCATTTATCAAGAAGATTTTTATCGGTTCAGGCGATAGTGGCTAGGATGCAACAGACAAAACAACAGGTTTATCGCTACTTTTTGGAAAGTGGTTTAAGCTATACGGATGAGATTCCGACTTCTATGATGGAAGAATATGATCTGTTAGCTGTTTGTCTGGCCGAACAAGGCCGAATGAAACAATCTATGACGTTAATAGAGCGATTGTTAAAGATGGTAGGTAAGACGGATCGAAAAACGGATCAAATTCGTCTGCTTATTTCCAAAAGTAGTATACTTATTCTGCAAGGAAAGCGTGCCTCAGCAATGGGCACCTTGGAAGACGCTCTTATGCTGGCTTGGTCCGGAAATTATATCCGTACGTTTGTGGATAAAGGGCTAGCGATTGGAAAGTTACTTGAACAGTACATTCACTTTCGTCAAAGCCAACAGTACCATTCAGATAAGAAGATCCCTTTATCTTATGTGAAAAATCTAGAAAGATTGATCACACCATTGTCAAATAAGAGAAATGAATTTGTCTCGATTGATGGGGAGCAACCAACGATGACAAAAAAAGAGCAAGAAGTACTTGAACAAATGGACAAAGGTTTAACAAACGCTGAAATGGCCCAGAAACTGAATGTCTCTCTTTCTACAATAAAAACACATATTAATCATATTTACAGCAAATTACAGGTTAAAAACCGCATCGAAGCATTGGAATGTGCCAAAAATTATCACTTGTTCTGAGTGTGATTTTGCCGGTAAACGCCTCTTATTCTTATTAAATTTTGTGAGCTGACACGTTAAAAGGTTGAGAAGTAAAATATAAACGTGTGTTAATCAACATAGACTTTTAATCGGTTTCTAAATAACCTCTATGGATTTGGCTGGTTTTCATCTTCGCAATACTGCATAATGGCCTGATAGACAAATTCATTTAGCGTATTCTTTCCAAATTGATTGATATATGCTTGAAAGGCTTCGTCATCCCTATACGTATAGGCAATGCATTGCAGGATTTCTTTATCACAAACTATAAATGGTTCCAAGCTGCTTTTCCATTTATGGACAACCTGCTGTACTTTTGCAGAGGCAGGAGGTTCGTTGGCAAGATTGGCAAATTGACGGAATACATTCTGCATGTTTTGATCAAATGACTCCAATACAACAGCCTGTTCTTTCTCGGAAAATTGTTTCATACGATTCTCCATTTCTTGAAACTTCTCCGTATCGCCATACACATACTTTGCCTCTATTTGGTACTGCTCTTTTAACGGCAAGATATCACCCTCTTGGAAAACATCTAAAAAAGAAAGGTCTGTTCCAGCAATAAAATCTTCTAAATGGGTTAGGGTTTTGTCTAATTGTTGCTTTTTTATTTGCAAGGCTTGATAATGTCCAGCTAAAACCGTTTTTTTCTCCTGCTTTGGCATCTGTATAATGGTTGCAATTTCCTTCAAGGACAAGTCTAGTTCCTTTAATAGCAAAATCATTCGTAATTTCTTTACATCGTCTGGATGGTACATCCGATACCCTTTGTCGGAATAGCTTTCTGGCTTTAGCAAATGAATTTCATCATAATAATGCAAGGTTCTTTTCGTTACACCGGTTATCGCCATCAAATCCTTAACGGTGTAGTACGGTTTCGGTTTCTTCATCCCAATATTCTTCCACCTCCCTTAATATGTCATCGGCTGGAAGTGTGGTTGCTTCCACGATGGATTTCCCTGTTTTTTGCAGGTAATACTTCACTAAATAGTACCCACACACATACCCGGCACTATGTGGAACACCTCCTGCAATCGGCAACCCTTGTATTTTAGCAACGTCATCTCCATAAAGATAAGCCATAATGTGTGGTAATCCTGTTATTTCCAAGTGCTCTTTCATGATTGGTTTAATGACATTGTTTAGTGTGTGCGCATCTGTTTTGCTAACCCAAGGGCCCATTAAATCTTCACCATATAAAGAGGTCGCAAAATTTTCGGCAAGTCCTTCGCTAACAATCAACTCTCCCAGATTAATTGTATCATTCCATTTAATAAATTGATAACGGACATTATGGTTACATTCATGGGCCAAAGCAGGCTTTAATCGTTTCCGTGTATAGTCATTTGGAATGAGACTTAGAAAAATATAACCGGGAATTCCTCCCTCCCCACTGTATCCTTCACTCAGCCGTAATAATTCATTGTCTGGACTCCCTAATAAAATCGTAAATAAATACTCCGACACAGGCAAAGAAATCCCGTGTTGTGTAAATAGATGTAAGCAGTGTTCCAGCGTCTTCTTTAACTCATCCCATAATATATCCGAGGAAATCTGCTCTACAGCTGGTTCCATGTCGGGCGTTATCATCTCTGGTGACAGATGAGCCATGTTATTAATCGTCATAGCATCAAATCCATTTTCTTCCCTTGCTCGGTATGGAATCTGTTGTATTTCCCATTTTTTCATAAAAGGGGCTAGCATCTCCTGGCGATACATTTCTGTTTTTTCTTCTGGCGGACAAGCCATTACTTGCTTATAAATCTCATCCGACCGTAATACGTTAATCTTCATTGTATCCCACCTTCATCTATTTTGTTTTACTGTACAGTATCACGTTACGTGACGGTCAAGGTAAAACTTGACACTAAAAAGAGATTTCGTTAACCTTAAGAAAACCGACCGGATGGTTTTCGAGGAGCGAATAAAAATGAGCAGAAAATATAATGCAAAACAGACAAAAGAAGATATTATTACAACGGCTGTAAAGTTATTCAAGGAAAAAGGATTTGAGAAAACAAGTATGCAGGATATTGCGAACACGCTTGGCATTTCCAAAGGTGGGATTTATCATCATTTTAAGTCAAAGGAAGAAATAATTGATATTGTCAGAGAGAATCAAGCAAATAGTATAGAAGATCGTTTAAAGCAATGGAGAGAAACGATTGTAGCGTCCTCTGCCAGAGAGGAATTAACCGCTATCCTGGAAAAAAATACAACAGATCAACAAGCTCATGCTTTGGATGAGACATTTAGTACACAAATGGCAAGCCCGGATTTTATTGTATCGATGATGAAGCGTTCCATCGACAGCAGCGCCCCAGCATTTGCCGACATCATAAAAAAAGGAGTGGAAGATGGATCGATTACGACGGAATATCCAGATGAATGTGCAGAGGTTTTCTTTTTGTTAATTAATATTTGGTGTGATCCAGCAATCTTTCAGGCAAATCCAGAGAAATTGTTCAGGCGCTTAAAGTTTGTTCAAGCAATGATGAAATCAATGGGGGCAGATATCGTAAGTGACCGAGTGATTGATGAAACGGCACAACTGCTGGAGAAATTGTATCCAGAAAGTCAGGGTCAACAGAAGTAATATATGATTGCCTTTTATGGTTCTTTTGAAAAATGAAAGTGACCGTGGATCTCTAGTAGTTAATCACCAAAAAGAATGGGGGTGGAACCATGATTGTGTTGAAAAAGTTGGGTGCGGCAATCCTGTCCAGTTTTCTTTTCAGTATCATCTGGGCGGTCTTGTATGCCCAGCCCGAGCAACCTGACTATCCGGAAGCTTGGACTTTTGATGAGATTTTTATCATTGTATTGGTGGTATCAGGCATTATTTTTCTGATTGGCGGCATTCCATCCGCACTCCTTATTGATGGGCTCATGAAAAATATAAAATTTTCAAAGCGAATATACAAGGTTATGGTTCATTCTCTCTTCTATTTGTTGGCAGGTTTCCTACTCGGAAGTCTTCTTTCTCTGTTATTGGCTCAGGAGATAGACTCCTTTATCTTGTATCCTAGTGTAGTTGCCGCGTTATGTTTCTACCTTGTTTCCATAGGTATCGATCAAGTGATTGAATGGAGCAAAGAAGATCAAAAGCAATAATCGTGTGTACCGAGATTCCAGCGTGGGTGGAGCAGATAGCAGAAATGATGGAATAAAGGAGAGGAGAAGTGAGATGAAGATAATTGAATTACCCATTGCATTTGAATTTAATGGTCAAAAAAACGATATTTATCCTAGCTTGATACGATCCAATGATGAACTAACCTTAGTTGATACAGGATATCAAGGCTTTTTACCGATCATCGAAAAAGAAATCGAAGCAAATGGATATGAGATGAACGATCTAACGAATATCATTCTTACACATTACGATGATGATCATATCGGCTCCCTGTCTGATTTCAAAGAAAAATATCCATGGATTCGTATCATAGCCAGTGAAATGGAAGCAACATATATTAGCGGTGAGGAGAAGTCAGAGCGATTAGTCCAAGCTGAGAAAATGCTAGAAACTATGCCCAAGCAGCATCAGGCATTTGGGGAGTGGTTTATCCAACAATTAAAAAGTTTGCAACATGTACCAATTGATGAAACAGTCGGTGATGGCGATTGGATCCTAAATAACCAGTGTCAAGTGATAGCAACGCCTGGTCATACTTCTGGGCACATTTCTTTGTATATTCCCAGTCTGGACAGTATTATCACAGGAGACGCTGCTGTAAAAGAGCAACATGAATTAGCCATCGCTAATCCAGAATTTTGTTTGGATCTGGAGCAAGCAGAACACTCTTTAGTGAAGCTGAAAAATATGCGAGCAGAGCATTATTATTGTTATCATGGTGGGCGCTATACGGTGGTTGAAGGTTTTTTTAAATCTATTTAATGAAATATATGGAAGGACAAAGGTTCATGGTGATTATCATGATCATCGAGACTACTTTAGCTCCTTCTCAAAAATCAATGGAGTAATTTTTGAGAAGTTCTAAAGACATTGATAAAATTTTAAGAATTGTGTAGCTATATTTGCCATTATTACACAAGAACGCTTCAATAAAACATCATTAGAATGAGTATAAGCTGACTCAAAAAATATCCAATACTTTCGTTAATCTTTTTTAACATCGATTATCGAGTGTGTTGGGTATTTTTTGTAGTAGAGTATGGATTACTTCCTCAAGATTTAACAATTGCTTCACTATATAAAGCGCTATATTCGATAATAATCCAAAGTTCTAGGGCGAAAATATGCAGGTGTTGCTATTTCCTCTTTTGTCCACTTACTTATAAACAAACATGAATATAAATTTCATGTAACTGCAACAAAATCTTTCAATTTTCTGTTTTAAATTTAGCGAGATATGTTATAATTACTTTAGTTTTAAATAAAAAACAAAGGTTTTATATAAAAAACCAAAAGAGAGGGTGACCATTTATATGGATTCGTTGACTTTTGCGAATTTTAATAGTTTTGAAACTATGTAATGCTTGAAGTAAATAAAAATTTTTAGACGAAGTAATCGTTATAAGTGAAATAATAATGTGCCCTTCTTCAAATAAAGATGATCATAGTGCTATTTTAAAAAAGTCATATTCCCTTCATTACTGGAGTTATCATGGTTATTTAAAGAAATTAACATGTGAAAGTATAAGAGGGGGAGAGGAATTAAAAAATGATAGTAGATGTTCTTATCTTTATGGTTGTATTTTAAGAAAAACTAAATGATGGGGGATTAAAAAGTGACTAAAACAGGACAAAAAATTACTGCGATTAGAGCTTATGTTGTAGAAGGGGGAGGAGCAGATTATCACGACCAGAGTGAAGACCACTGGATCGTTGGACAAATTGCTACTCCCATGAGTATTTATCCCGAATATAAAGCAACACGTACTAGTTTTGGCATAAATGTTTTAAATTCTATAGTCGTTGAAGTAGAGGCTGATAATGGAGTGGTAGGTTTTGGAATTTCAACTGGAGGTTACCCTGCCGCATGGTTGATAATGAATCACTTAGATCGATTTGTAGTCGGAAAACCTGTTGAAAATATTGAATTAATGTGGGATCAGATGTATCGTTCCTCCATTTATTATGGACGCAAAGGCATTGTAATGAATGCAATATCTGCTATCGATCTAGCTCTATGGGATTTGCTTGGTCGTCTTCGCCAAGAACCTGTTTACGCCATGATAGGTGGTAAAGTGCGTGAGGAACTGCAATTTTATGCAACCGGCCCACGTCCGGATTTAGCAAAAGAAATGGGCTTTATCGGTGGAAAATTACCACTTGTTTATGGTCCTGCAGACGGCGATATCGGTTTAAAGAAAAATATACAACAAGCAGAAGAAATGCGAAATCGAGTGGGTTCTGACTTTTGGTTAATGTGGGACTGTTGGATGTCATTAGATTTGCCATATGCTCAAAAATTAATGGATGAATCGGCTAAATTAGGCTTCAAATGGATTGAGGAATGTTTTAATCCGGATGATTATTGGAGTTATCGTGATTTAAAGAAACGTGCTGGTAACAACATCATGGTGACTAGTGGGGAACATGAAGCAACTCGTTATGGTTTTCGTCTTTTATTAGAGTATTGTGATGTAGATATTATACAACCAGATGTAGGTTGGTGTGGTGGCTTAACGGAATTAATGAAGATAGGCAACATAGCTGAGAGTTATGGGAAATTAGTTATTCCCCATGGAAGCGGTGTATACAGTCATCATTATGTGACCACAAAGGTTAATAGTCCATTCACAGAGTATATTATTACAAGTCCAAAAGGAGATAAGATTCTACCTCAGTACTATCCCTTAGTCGCAAATGAACCTATCCCTAAAAATGGGAAATTAAAAGTTGAGGATACACCAGGGTTTGGTGTTGAATTAAATCGAGATAAACATTTAATCCCTATTAATAAAGGAAAAAGTGTATAAGAAATTGCGAAAAAATGTATTTCGTAACACGTAACTAGTCAAAGGGTTAATAACTTGTAAAGGAGAACAGATATGAATACCAATCAATTAGCTAGTGAAATTGTGCAATATATTGGCGGAAAAGAAAATGTTAATAGCTATGATCACTGTTCAACTCGTTTACGTCTTGAATTAAAAGATAAGAATAAAGCAGACATCAGTCAACTGGAAAAGCTCGAAGGAACAATGGGCGTTATCAGCGAAGGAAATCAGTTGCAAATTGTTATTGGGAATAATGTAGGTGTTGTGTATAAGGAGGTATTATCTCATCTAGGAGAAATCAATTCAGAAAAAAATGAACCCGAAAGCGGCAGTGTAATACAAAGATTAATGCAAACAATAAGTGGAATATTCGTTCCTATTATTCCTGCAATTGCTGGGGCAGGGATGATAAAAGCTCTTTTGGCAATCTTACGAACTACAGGCATATTAGAAGAAGGCGGAAACACTTATTACGTTTTAAATTTTATTTCCGATGCTCCTTTTTACTTTTTACCATTTCTATTGGCCTACACTTCTGCGCGTCGATTTAAGAGTAGCCCCGTTTTAGCTATGTGTTTAGCTGGTGTTTTGCTACATCCAGATTTTTCTCAAGCAAGAATAGATGAACTCGACTTATCGATCTTCGGGGCGCCAATTGTTATGGCTAACTACGGTGCTAGTGTCATTGCCATTATACTAACAGTATGGATAATGTCTTACATTGAGGTATTTGCTGAAAAAGTAGTTCCAAGTGTTATTAAGGCTATCTTCAAACCACTAACTATACTTTTTGTTACTAGTATATTAGCGTTAGTAATTATTGGCCCATTAGGTACGATCGTTGGTGAAGGGCTTGCTGTTGCTCTTGAGTTTCTAAACGGCTTAGCACCTTGGTTAATTCCATTTGTAACTGGTGCATTTGCTCCGCTATTAGTTATGACAGGTATGCATTATACACTCGTTCCACTTACGACCATTCAGCTTAGTAACTTGAATCATGAGATCGTAATGGGGCCAGGCTTTCTGGCAAGTAATATGGCACAATCAGCTACGTCATTTGGAGTAGCATTAAGAACCAAGAATCGGGATATGCGGCAATTATCAATCAGTACAGGTATTACTGCGCTATTTGGAATTACCGAACCGGCCATGTATGGTGTAACATTAAAAGTAAAAAAAGCGTTGATCGCAGTCATTATTGGTGGAGGTGCTGGTGGATTATATGCCGGTATATCTGGTTTAGTAAGATATTCTTTTGGCACACCTGGTGTAGCAACACTACCAGTTTTTATAGGAGATAATCCTATGAATATTGTTCATGCCATCGTTACTATGGTCTTAACTTTTGCGGTAACCTTTACTGCTGTCTATATTTTAGGAGTGGGTAAAGATGCAAAAATTAATATAACTGATGAAGGTAGTTCAACGGTAGAAAAGAAAAGGAGCAACGAAAAAATAGATATAGGAAAACCCGTAATAGGTACTAATGTTGATTTATCGACTATTGATGATCAAGTATTTTCAACACAGACAATGGGACCAACCAAAGCTTATATGCCAACAGAAGGGAGAATCGTCTCTCCATTCAATGGGACTGTTTCCATGATATTTCCTACAAAACATGCAATTGGTTTAAAAAGTGAAAGAGGAGTGGAAATGCTCATTCATGTAGGGATAGATACAGTATCTTTAGATGGTAAATACTTTATAGGAAGTGTTAAAGAAGGAGATGATATAAAACAAGGGCAGGAACTGCTAACATTTGATGTGGAAAAAATTCAAGAGAGTGGTTTGGATCCTACCGTACTAATAGTTATTACGAATAGTACTGAATTTAATAAGGTAGAAACAGATACCGAAGATGACACTGTGTTCAGAATTAATTAACCTAAGTATTCTGTCATCTTTTGAGGTTGATTCGGAATGGGTGACTGAGTTTGTTCCGAATCAATCCTTAGATGAAGGTTAAACTATCATTCACGAAAATAAGGAACGATAAAAAATTGGAGGTAGTAAAATGACTAGAAATAATAAAACGCCAAAATTTCCTGAAAACTTTCTTTGGGGTGGAGCCATAGCAGCTAATCAGGCCGAAGGGGCTTGGAACGTTGATGGCAAAGGAGTAGCTATTACAGACGTTGTTCGTGGTGGCATAGTTGCAGGTGCAGCGGATGAACACGTTATAGAAGGAGAAAATTATCCAAGTCATGAGGCTATTGATTTCTATCATCGCTATAAAGAAGATATAGCTTTATTTGCAGAAATGGGGATGAAATGTTTTAGAACATCGATTGCATGGACTCGTATATTTCCTAATGGGGATGAGGAAGAACCAAATGAAAAAGGCCTGCAGTTTTACGATGCTTTGTTTGATGAACTCTTAAAATACGGCATTGAGCCAGTTATTACCCTTTCACATTACGAAACGCCTTTACATTTAGTAAATGAGTACGGTGGATGGACAAATAGGAAATTAATCGGTTTCTTTGAAAATTATTGCAGGGTTGTGTTTAGTCGATACAAAGATAAAGTGAAATTTTGGTTGACCTTTAATGAGATCAATAATCTACACACGATTCCGTACGCGGCAGGTGCTATTAGAATTTCTAACGAAGATAATAAACTGCAAGAAATTTATCAAGCAGCCCACCATTTATTTGTTGCTAATGCTACGGTTACAAAACTTTGTCACGAAATAATTCCTGATGCAAAAATTGGTTGTATGTTAACACTAAGTACTGCAACGGTGTATCCTAACACCCCTAATCCAGATGATGTTTTTGCTGCTTATGAATTGCAACGTCGTTCATTATTTTTCTCCGACGTGATGTTAAGGGGCTATTATCCTAGCTATGTGAAAAGAATTTGGAAAGAGAATAATATACAAGTGCAGATGGCAGATGGCGACTTAGATATGATCATGGAAAATACATCTGATTTCCTAGGATGTAGTTATTATAAGAGTTCTATTTTCCAAGCAAATATGTCAGCCGAAGGAAATACAGGAGGTATTTTAGGTCTAGACAATCCTTATCTTGAAAAAACGGAATGGGGTTGGGGGATTGATGCCAAAGGGGCTAGGTATGTTTTTAATGCTGTTTATGATCGTTATCAAAAACCATTATTAATTGTTGAGAATGGATATGGTGGAGTAGATCATTTCAATGAAAATGGAGAAATCGTTGATGATGCCAGAATCAGTTTTTTAAACAAACATCTTATTGAAATTTCCAATGCCATAGAAGATGGTGTCGAAATACTCGGATACACATGGTGGGGACCGATTGATATTGTAAGTGCTGGTACAGGAGAGATGAAAAAACGTTACGGATTCATATATGTAGATAAAGATAATAAAGGGGAGGGAACCCTTAATCGTTACAAGAAGAAAAGCTTCGATTGGTATAAGAAAATTATTGAAACAAACGGTGGAATTCTGTTTGATTAATTTAGAATGAACTCTAATAGTATAAGTTTTCTTACATGTACGATGAATTAAGTTATAAATAAATTGTATATAATGTTGTTGCCATAGTTACAGAATAATAAGGGAGGTCAATAAAGTGAACATACAATTTCATGGTGTAGTTGTGCCAGTACCAACTATTTTATATAGAGATGGGCAGGTGGATGAGAAAGGAATGAGAAACCTCATCGACTTCTTAATAGAATCAAAGGTAAATGGTCTATTCTTTTTAGGCTCAGGAGGAGAGTTTGCACAAATGTCAGTTGAATTAAGAAAAAAGGTAGCTGCATTTGCAACTCAATATGTGAACGGACGAGTGCCAGTATTAATTGGTACTGGCACTCCTAGTACAAAGGAGACGATTGCATTAAGTACGCATGCACAGGCGATAGGTGCTGATGCAGTGGTAGTAATCAATCCATATTACTATCATTTAGCGGAGGAACATCTTTTTCAATATTTTTCAGAAGTCGCAGATCAGATCGAGTTACCAATTATTTTATATAACTATCCGGCATTAACGGGTCAAGATTTGACTGCAGAATTTGTTCTTCAATTAGCGAAAACACATTCCAATATTGTAGGTATTAAAGAAACAGTGGAGTCAATTGGACATACTCGAGAAATGATTCAAACGGTGAAATCGGAAAAACCTGATTTTGCAGTATTTTCAGGATATGATGATCACTTCTTATCCTGTTTAGTAAATGGTGGTGATGGTTCCATTCCGTTAACAGCGTCATTTGTGCCAGAATTTTCTGTAGGAATTTATCAATCTTTTACCAATAATAATTTCAGAGAGATGGTCGACTTTCATCGCAAACTAGCCCCTCTGTTACAGTTGTATAAACTAGACACACCATTCATGAATGTTGCAAAAGAAGCAATACGAGCTCGCGGTATCGAAGTTTCAACAGATGTTCTAGCACCAGCCCGTTCACTTAGTATAGACAAAGTCAAATATGTAAAAGACTTTTTAGAAAATGTATTAAATAAATAGCGTTTATAGAAATTTGCTTTTGTGGATGATATCAAGCAATGAATATTTCGAAAAGACCAATGAATTGTGCCCCAGCTTATAACAGCATATGATTGATAACCTTACAAAAATAATTTCTTATCCATATTTATCTTGGTGCAAGCATTCTAAGCCCCCATTTGAGAATTTAGAAGAAGTTTAGGTGGAGAGATAACGGATGTTAACACTTCAATAAGCTTCAATGTTCTTCAGTAGGAATGAAGAAAAAATTGCTAATAGCAATCGTATTTTATAAGGGATAATTAGAGTGTCTTGCACATTATGAATGGTATGTCTTGTTCCTAAACGAATATAAATGTGCTAAAATATTGGTAACTCGTGACAATAGATGTGGCATGTGTTAGATGTGTTTATCCATAAGAGGCTCGGAGCTGTTATAAGATAGTATAGATGTCATGGTATATCGTTAAGCTCTTTTCTTACTGAAGATTAGGAAATGAGTTATATTACTTAAATTTTAGAAGGTGGTGATAGTGTGTCAGGAAAATATTGGGTTCCGGCGATTGAAAGAACCAATTCAGTGATGCATTTAATTGCAAAAGAACCTGGAAAATATAAGCTAATTGATCTATCAAAATCACTTGATATAAATAAAAGCACTATGTTTTCTATGCTGAATACGTTGGAAATGCTCGGATGGGTAGTTAAGGAAGAAGGAGATACCTATACACTGGGTCCAACACTTGGATCGTTAAGCACTGCATATTTTAGCCAGTTTAATATCTTGCAGTCTTTTTATACGGAAGCAGAGCAATCGGTAAAAAAGATTAATGAAAAGATTCAACTAGGTGTTTTGCACGGGACAAATGTAGTGTATTTGGCAAAAAAAGAGAGTGATTCCCGAGTAAGACTTGTTACTGAACCGGGCATGCAATTTCCCGCTCATGCAACAGCAATTGGTAAGATTCAATTTGTTCAATACACATATCAACAACTAAAAGATTTATATCCTGATTATAATCTGCACGTTTTAACGCCCAATACCTTAAAAAATATTGATGAACTATGGGAACAATTGAAGGCTGCGAAAGAAGTAGGATTTATTTATGAAGAACAAGAAGGTGCAGAAGGTTTTTGCTGTGTGTCTGCGCCCATTTTTAATTATGAAGGTAAATTGATTGCAGGAGTTAGTTTTGCAATGCTAGAAAATAGTTGGAAAATAAAAAAGGAAGAGGCTACAGAAGAAATAATAGAGTTAGCAAAGCGTCTATCTAGGTTGGCTGGCTGTGAAGATTATGAAAAAGTATTAAGTTTATGAAAATATCTTAACTACTGTCCAAAGCAGATGGGCATATGAAGCGAATTTAATAAAAAACTCGAAGTATGACTTGTATTAGGATAAATAACCCGACATGATCATCATATTTAACAGTTATCCCAACAAACAAAAAAACTAATCTAAAGAAAAGAATGGAATGAGAGGTTAGTAACATCTTATCAAAATAAGTTTAAAATCCTGCATACCAATAAATTCATCATCATCTTAGAAGATGAATCGGAAGAAATATTTGGATTTTTTGATGAAGATTTTTCATTCATTGACATCTAAGAAATCTTAAAAACCTTTAACAAAAGACCAAGCAATAAGAGACAGCACAGTTCTCGATCCCAAGCCAGTTTCGATGTTGTTGGCTGGCATCGAGGGTTTGCTTCTCAGTATCGACACGGATGACCAAATCAATGGAATACCAGACGATCGAAGATTTTTATTTGTAGTGGAAACATAGTTAAGGTATATGCCTCAAGCTCTATCCAGTATGATAAACTAGCAACACATTTCCACATTGAAATGTTTGAGTTTCTATTAATTCAAGCTTTGATTGAAAATTGTTAAATAATTGTTGCCCTTTCTCAAGCAAAATAAGATTGATGATCAAGAGATACACAGTAATTAGATCTTGTTGAATAAAGAATTGAGCAATAGTAACACCTGCAATAGAGCGAATTTTTACCGGGTTAAGATTTTAACTTGTCTATTTTCAAAGCCACCTTTTCTTTTACCACTTTTGTACCTCATGTTTCCTTTTCCAATATGTGCGAGAAAACACCATTTTCTCCATTTGATTCATTTTTTAGCGAATGAATGGTTTTTTGCTGTATTTTGGTGATCTAATGCATATATTGTAAAATATTGGAGTAACATGTCATAGGCTACCCGTCTATAAAGTAACGTATCCACAAAGTCTAGGAGACTATCCATGTAATCATGCATTTCCTGGTCCATCATATGCCATGAAATATTTCTGTTTTCACTAGCAACAAACCGTCTAACGACATTACCATAGATATAAAATAATTTTCTTCATTTGGTCACTATCCTTTCTATTCTAATATACAAATGAATAATGGAGTCCTTCTTAATTGTGGTCTTTGCCAGTTGACAAAATGAAATACTTTAGCAATTTCTTCTCCAAATCACCTCTAATTTTTAAGGGAAGATAGAAATAGCCGTAATAATAAAAGGTTCAGCCTTTTGAACTTTTCATCTTTCCAATAACCAATTATAATGAAAGAAAAGGAGTTATTCCAAACCTAAGAGGAGCGTCTTATAATGGAAGTTGGAAGAAATGACCCATGCCCATGTGGTAGCGGGAAAAAATATAAAAAGTGTTGTATGAAAAAGGACAATCTGGTCTCATTACAAAAAATCAAGGAAGAAAGATTATATGCGGCAAAACATGAACTTTTAGAGCAGCTAAAGGATTTTGTGTCGGGATCGTGCTTGTCATCAAGAGAGTACTATACTTTAGAATCTGAATTTAAAAAAAGAACACAACATACAATGGATAGGGGATTTTTTCAGTTTTGGCTTTACTTTTTCCATCGTTTCGAGAACGGTAAACGTGGTATTGAATATTTTCTATCAGAGATGGGGGATCAGTTAACATCAGCCGAAAAAGTAATGGCTGAGCGGTGGGCAGCATTACGCCCGCAATTTCTGCAAACTATTAATGAAACAGAACGATCTGTTGTGTTTGAAGACTATCACACCAAGCAAACGTATCATGTGCCAAAACGGACAGAAAACTTACCAGTTGTTTTGCCGTGGATGAGTACGATTGCCTTCTTAGAGCCCATCGAGGACGTCTATTATTTTAATGGTGTAAGAATGCTCGTCAGCCCCGAAAAGTATCAAGAGTCGATTGATTATGTCGAAAGAGTGGCCGAAGAGCAACAAATAGATAGGGAGCAGGTAATGTTGGACTACTTCCCTGAAATTCTGCTCTCACAAAAGGATTTACCAAAGGATAAACAGGAAACACAAGAAGTAGTCTATTATACGTATAAGTTCACAATTGGTAAACCAGAGGCGATGGCGGAGAGTTTGTATCATGACCCTGATTTTGTTATTGAGAAATGGGATGACGCCCATAAGAAGCTTTCGTGGGTGAGGGGAGGTAGTATCTATCGAGATAGTGAATGGCCGGAAGACATTACCTTGTATAAAGTAGACGCAACCATTCAACTCGACGGCGATGTCATCACCTGTACGACAACTAAACAAGCGTATTATAATAAAATATTAAATAAGATAAAAAAAGTAAACCATTCCTTTTCCTTAATCGATGAGCAGGAAGAGGTATCTAATGTTCCTAAGAATATCGTACTTGATCAATACTTGGTGCAATCAGCAGAGGAATTTCCGGAATATTTAAGCACCTACGCTTCATTCAGGATTGAATTTATGCTGGATCAGCCTTTGCCTCAGTACGATCATCAATCCGTCCATCAACTTGTGGCTAATGGGGATACCAAATTGGCAGAAACTTGGCTGAAGCATTCTGAATTTGAACTAAATAGAATCGTGCAACAAGACTATGGACAGGTAGAAATTACGCCAGACTATAATACAGCTCGAAAAGAATTAGGCTTTCCGTTATCACCATGGGTAACAGGAGGAGAAAACCGCCAAAGTTCCATCACGCCGATGGCACAAGTGAGTGTATCAGAGAAAGATATCTACGCGTATGAAAGGTTAGGTTTTACCCCAGACACAATCGATGCTTTTTATGTTAAGGATATTGTCGATTTTTATCAAGAAAAAACGAGCGGTAAATCAAAAGGAACCGAAAGAAAGTATCGAAATAGTTTGTATGACATTCGAGAAATAATGGAAATCAAGTCATTGCACAGCTGGACGGAGTGTGAGGAGACATTCTGGAAGCAGTTGTTAACCAACGATATTTATGCCCTTTTTGGTGGAAAGCAACACGTGAGCAAAACCCAATATCAGCATTTACTGACAACCGTTCGGGCGTTTGTACAGTGGCTGTCACTGCAAGGAAAGCTGCATTTGCAACAAGACATCACCACTATTATTCAAGAGGCGGAAAGGGATAGAAGCTTATATGATGATTCTATCAAGCTGCTTGAAGCCGTTGATAGCTTGAGAAAATAGGGCCTTAAGATGGTCATAGAGACGATCCTTTTGTTTTCTTCCGTGCACTTATGCTATGATATGGAAGGAAAAAAAGCAGCTTGTGAATGAAAGGAAGCAAAATATGAGTACCAATTTTTGGCGTGATTTACCACGACCATTTTTTATATTAGCACCAATGGAGGATGTGACAGATGTCGTCTTCCGTCATGTCGTAAGTGAAGCAGCCAGGCCGGATGTGTTTTTTACGGAGTTCACTAATTCGGAGAGTTATTGTCATCCTGATGGACGCAATAGCGTGCGCGGCCGCCTGACGTTTACAGCGGATGAACAACCGATTGTTGCTCATATCTGGGGAGATAAGCCGGAATATTTTCGGCAAATGAGTATTGGTATGGCGGAACAAGGGTTTAAAGGTATCGATATTAATATGGGCTGTCCCGTAGCCAACGTGGCCGTGAAAGGAAAGGGAAGCGGCTTAATTCAGCGACCAGAAGTGGCAGCGGAATTAATTCAAGCGGCAAAAGCAGGTGGCCTGCCGGTTAGTGTCAAAACGAGGTTGGGTTACACGGATATTGAGGAGTGGCATGATTGGTTGAGGCATGTCTTTGAGCAAGATATTGCTAACCTCTCGATCCATCTGCGCACCAGAAAAGAGATGAGCAAGGTCGAAGCGCATTGGGAATTAATTGCAGAAATTAAGGCATTGCGTGATGAAGTTGCACCTGACACCTTATTAACCATTAATGGGGATATTCCTGATCGTCAAACAGGCTGGGAGCTTGTTCAGCAATTCGGTGTGGATGGCGTGATGATAGGCCGCGGAATTTTCGCCAACCCTTTTGCCTTTGAGAAGCAGCCGCAAGAACATGACAGCCAAGACTTGTTGGATCTGTTAAGGGTGCATCTTAATCTGTATGACAAATATTCTGCATTAGAGCAGCGCCCCTTTAAACCGCTCCGACGCTTTTTTAAAGTATATGTCCGAGGTTTTCATGGGGCTAGCGAGTTAAGAAATCAATTGATGAGCACATCAACAACTGATGAGGTACGAGCGATGCTGGATCAATTTGCAGAAAAAAAGGCCGTTGAATCAGCTCATTCAGAGTAGAATAATAAATATCCTTTAGCAGTTATGGATGACGACTGTTTTTCATGGATTGAGACGAATAATGGTCGTCATATTGAGGATGACTACCATTTCTGCTGCAAAGGATGTACTGGTATAATACATAGTAAAATAATTGCTAGAGAAGAGGCTGATCTCATTGTCTATTCAAGAATACAAAAACGTTGCTTATGGTCCACATGGTAGAAATAAGCTGGACGCTTATATTGTGAAAAACGAGACTGTTCCGTCACCACTCGTGATTTTCTTCCATGGAGGTGGTTATGTTGGTGGCGAGAAGGAAGGAGCAGCCACGGAACTAATGCATGATTGCTTAGCGGCAGGAATCTCCTTTGTCACGTGCAACTATCGATTTATCACTACCGATCCATACCCGGCCCCGATGCAAGATGGCACGCGGGCGATTCAGTTCGTACGGAGTATGGCGAAGGAGTGGGGATTTGATGGCCAGCGCATCGCCTCCGCCGGCTCATCGGCAGGAGGACATATTGCCTTGTGGAATGCATTAAACGGAGATTTGGCTGACCCAGCAAGTCCAGATCCGATCGAGCGTATTCCTTCTGATGTGACGGCATTCGTAGGACATGCTACACAAGTCTCTAAAGATCAACGGTTTTACGAGCCAATCTATACTGGTCCTCATATCCAACCTAATTTAACTCTTTTTTATGGCATATCCAGTTTGGATGAACTAGACCGCCCCGACATTATTCGATTGGCGGAGGAAGCATCGGCCATTACGTATATGTCTGAACATGCACCTCCTGCTTTTATGTCCTATGATTTTCCATTAGAAGGGACGACTATTCCAGCGGATGCTTCGGTAGATAAAGTCATTCATCATCCCATGCATGGTTATCTATTAAAACAAAAATATGATCAGTTAGGCATTCCCTTCACACTGCGACACGCCGGTGATCCTGTTCAAAAGGGTGAAATCACTCGGTTTTTATTAGAACAGTATGGTGAAAAATAGAACTTACTGCTAGAGAGGAGATATGATTTCCTCTCTTCCCATGCTGGTCGTCTTCCATCATACTCTCCTTATATTCAAAACATAATCCGCCCCATATTTAAGATTTTCTTAAGGAACCTGTTAAGCTGTTCTTATGATTTAGCCTGTAAAGTTATGGAGAGAAGGCTTTCTATCATAACAGAAAAGAGGTATAATCATGGCAGAAAACAAGGTGTATCTTCTTTTAACGGATACGGGTTCCTTTTTCACAAAACTGATCAAATTATATACAAAAAAGCCCTATAATCATGCTTCGATCTCTTTTCAATCGAATGTAGCAGAGGCCTATAGTTTTGGTCGCAAAAAAATGAACAACCCGTTCGTGGGAGGTTTTGTCAAAGAGAACTTGAAAACGTGCTTTTTTCAACAAGCGGAAGCCGTTGTTTGTTCTCTTACCGTCACGGACATACAGCTGCATCAAATGAAACAATATATACAGGAAATAGAAAAAGAGAAGGAACACTATCGCTACAATTTCTTGGGTTTATTAGGATTCCTCTTCGGTACGCCGATTCCAAGAGAAAAAGCGCTGTTTTGTTCTCAATTTGTCGCCACTGTACTGCAACAAGCAGAAATCCTTGATTTGGAGCGGCAACCAGCACTGATGACGCCTTATCATTTGCTGGAGATAGCGGAGTGGGAGTGGCTCTATCAGGGGAGGTTAAAGGATTATAATAATCACGGGACAATAGATAAATGGTGCATTCCGAATATGGATCTCCCAATGGAATGGGGGTAACAAGGTAAAGGAGGAACTCATATGGAGCAATCGACCAATATTTTAGTTGTAGAAGATGACAATGATATTAACCAATTATTATGCAGGATGCTGACCAAGAGCCAGTATCATCCCCAACCTGCCTATTCTGGAACAGAAGCACTCCTTTATTTAAAGCAGCAAGATTGGGACTTGGTGTTACTTGATTTAATGCTGCCAGGGATGGCCGGGGAACAGGTTCTTACTAATATAAGGGAAAAGGGTTCTATTCCCGTTATGATTATCTCTGCTAAAGAGGAAAAACAAACGAAAATTACCAGTTTGCGTGCGGGTGCTGATGACTTTATTACCAAACCTTTTGATCTGGATGAGGTGTCTGCTCGAATCGATGCACTTTTGCGCAGATATAAACATACGAAGGAGACCCCTAGCCAGCTATTAACCCATAAAGATATCGAACTTCATGTAGAAGAAAAAACGGTTTATGTAAATGACATACACCTCACGTTAACTATCCGAGAATATAAGATTCTTCTTTTGTTAATGACCACTCCTCAAAAGGTATTCTCTAAAGCAAATGTCTTCGAAAGCGTGTGGGAGGAGCCGTTTCATGGGGATGATAATACAGTAAATGTCCATATAAGTAACTTACGGACGAAACTCGGTAATGCTAACCCAGAAGCAGAATATATAGAGACGATCTGGGGAATGGGCTACCGTATGAAATCTTAAGGTTTTCCTAAGGTTTCATTTAAGCCTTTCTTAAGTTTTAGCGGGCATACTAAGAAGGTACGTCCATTAAGAAAGGAGCTAAAAGGAATGAGTGACTATATTCTAAAAACCAAGCAGCTAACCAAAATATATAAAAGCGGTGTAGCTCTTGATCATATTAACCTTTCCATAAAAAAAGGCGAGATTTACGGCTTTATTGGACAAAATGGTGCAGGTAAATCTACGATGTTGCGTTTAGTAGCGGGACTTGCCTTTTCATCAAGCGGTTCGGTGGAGTTATTTGGCAATGACGATCCTAAAGCCTTGCCCGAGGCCCAGAAAAGAATGGGAGCTATCATTGAGAATCCTGCCATTTTTCCAGATATGACTGCGTATCAAAATCTAGCCGTGCAGCGATTGCAGAAAGGGATTCCGGGAGAAGAATCGATGCAAGAAACCCTTGATCTAATAGGTTTGTCGAATACCGGAAAGAAAAAGGTGAAAAACTTTTCGTTAGGGATGAAACAAAGACTTGGACTTGGTCTCGCGTTATTAAGTGATCCAGAATTCTTAATCCTGGATGAGCCGACCAATGGACTGGATCCAATGGGGATTGTCGAGCTGCGGGAATTGCTCAAAAAACTCAATCAAGAAAAGGGACTAACTGTTTTAATATCCAGTCATATACTCAGCGAACTCCATCAGCTTGCCACCAATTATGGTATGATTCATAAGGGAAGGCTATTAGAGGAGTTGACGGCAGAAGAATTGGATGAAAAATGCAGGCAGCATTTGCAGATAAAAGTGGATCAGCCATCTAAAGCTGTCATTGTTTTAGAAGAGGAGCTGTCCACAACGGATTTTGAAGTAATGCCGGATGGTATGATCAAACTATATCATCACACTGACGATGTTCGTCGTGTATCACGTGCGTTAACCAGTCATGATTTAGTCATCGAACACCTCTCGCAGAATGGTGACAGCCTAGAGAGTTATTTTGCCAAGCTAGTAGGGGGTGCCGAACATGACTAATTTAATCAAGGCTGAATGCTATAAGTTAACACGGAATAAGACATTTTGGGTGCTGATCGTAACGATGGCAGGCCTCAGTCTCTTACTGCATCTTCTCGTTATCTTGGATTGGTGGCAATTATCAGGAACAGTATTCGATCAGGCTGGATTAAGTGAATGGAATGCCCTAACAGCATTTCATTTGTCCTTATTTTTTAACATTGTCATCAGTACGTTGGCCGGTTTTTATCTGGCAACAGAATTCACCCAAAGTGGTGTGATTAAAAACCAAATCATGAGCGGCCATAAAAGAAGCCATATTTTTCTTGCTAAATATGTGATCTATTCGTTGGGATCAGTGCTTGTTGCTATCTTGATTCCATTCGTAACAGCACTTATCTTCGTTTGGTTATTAGGTCATGGGGAGATACTGAACGATACCAATAACCTTTATCTAGCGAGAGCGTACAGTTTATTTGTCTTACAGTTTCTCAGCTTTACAGCGATTGTGTTATGGATTGCAGTAGCGACAGAGGACAGTGGTAAGACGATCTTATTTACGCTTTTGCTAGCAATTGTAATGTTTGCCATCGAAAAGCTGGTGACAGTCCCATTTGTCCAAGCTGTGTATGAACTTACCTTCTTCTATCAATTAAGTGAGGTGTTTCAGTATCAGCTAACCAGTACCGAAGTTATCAAGTCTGTTCTGGTAGGAATGGTATCATTATTGCTTCTACTCGGGTGTGGAGTATTTGTTTTTAATAGAAAAGAAATCAAATAATATTCGGTCAGCAGGTGATGAACATGTGGTATGCAATAGTCGTGCTATTATGCGTAAGCCTTTTTTTGCTTATTCGTTGCATGACGTTAAAGAAAGAAGTAAAAAAGGTAAGCCAACAGCTGCAGAAGTATAACCATCGCAAAACCAACAAAAAAATAGATGTGTCTCTTTTAGATAAAGATATCGAAAGACTGGGATGGGAAATCAACCAACTGATTGATTGGCATGTGTCAGAGCACAGGAAGCGAATTTATTTTCAAAAGGAGCAGCAGCAAGCTGTTGCTAATATGTCACATGATTTACGAACGCCATTAACTTCTATTTTAGGATATATCCAGATGGCAGAGAATCAAGATATTGCGGAGACGGAGCGCAAGGAATTATTAGCTGTTGCTAAGAAAAGAGCCTACAGGCTGGAGGCGTTATTAAATGACTTTTTTGAGTTGAGTACGATCGAATCTAAGGATTATGAGCTACAATCGGAGCGAATCAACTTGAAAAACGTAGTTACAGATGTCTTGATGAGTTTCTATGATCGCTTTCATAAACAGAATCGAGAGCCAATCATGGATATGCCAGAAGCTGCTATATCGATTGTTGCGGATAAGTCAGCTGTCACGCGGGTAGTGGAGAATCTATTATCGAATGCGATTGCCCACTCTGAAGGAAACATAGAGATCGTTGTCGAGGGAGCAGGTACCAAGGCAAGGCTAGTAGTGAACAATAAGGCGCATTCCTTAACGGAGCAAGATATCAGCCGCATGTTTGATCGATTTTATATGGCAGACCACTCCCGTACTAACGCCAGCACGGGTTTAGGTCTGTCTATCGTCAAAAGTTTCATGGAAAAAATGGGCGGAACCACCAGAGGAAAGTTAGTTGATGGGAAGTTGTCTATCATCTGTGAGTGGCAATGTGCAAAAATATCCTTAGAAACATGACTGTTTTTTCTGCATGGCGATGGCATCTAGGATGTTCAGACATCTTTTATGATTAAGCCCTTCCATATATCGTCCCATTCTTTGTTTTGCATCCGTTCCTTATAAACGGAGTGGCGTTTCGTGTCTTTCTCATCATTCGGAGTTGGTTTAACAATCCCTTGAAATAAATCCTCCAAGCCATAGGGAGCCATTATTTTTATTTTTTGATGAAAGAGCTGTGCGGCAACGGCAGTAGCTGTTTCTGGAAAATGAGAAACACTGTCAAAGGATGAGCGATAAGGTGCTTGATTATTTTTGGCGTGCATTCGAGCTTGATTTTTCACGGACCAAGGTTGATTCGGCATTTGGCTTTCTAATGCGGCCTCTAATTTTTTCTCTGTACTCCTGGAAAGGTCTGTTTGTTCGAAGTAAATCACATCGATATCATTTATGTTGGTCTGACAGTGGTGCAGGGTATCCCAAACTTTATTTCTGATGAATCCGGCAGCAACCCAGCAATCAGGCAACTGCAGCTTTTCTACAGCTTCTAAAATCGACATGATATAATTGTCTTGTTGGAGAATAGAGATTAATCTATCTTCAAATTTCATCATATATATCCCACTCCCACCTTTATCCTACAACATAATAAAGCTGAATGAAATGAGAATGTAAGATAGAAGTATTGAAAATATGCTTATCAGTAGGCATGCTTCACGACATGGAGGCCGTATAATGTCCAAAACAAAACGTTTAATAGAGCTAATGATGACAGTAAATGCAAAACGAAAATTTACAGCGCGAGAACTGGCAGAAGAATTTGGCGTTTCCTATCGCACGATTCTGAGAGATTTGGAGGAATTAAGTGAACTTGGTGTTCCGCTTTATTCAGAAGTTGGCGCGGACGGTGGTTATTATGTATTGAATGAGCGGATGCTGCCACCCGTTTTGTTAAAAGAGTCAGAAGCCATTGCGCTGTATTTCGCTTTTCAATCCTTGCAGTTTATAGGTGCCCTTCCTTTTGAAACAGAAACAGGCTATGTTCTAAAGAAATTGTATCATTATTTACCCGCTGAGGCGAAAACGCGTATTGATACGATGAAAGATCGAATAGTCTTTTGGAATCCCAACCGTGTTCAACAAGCGAATAAGCTGGATATACTATTAACTGCAGCCGTCGATCAATCTACGCTGACAATTTGCTATGACAGTCAGAAGGAAGTGAAGGAGAGAACGATTCAGCCCATTGGTTTGTATAGTCATAATGGATTCTGGTATTGTCCGGCTTATTGTTTTTTGCGTGAGGATATCCGTTTGTTTCGAGCGGATCGAATAAAAAAAGCGATACATGCGAGTGAAGAAGGACAAGAATTACCGTATGCATCTATCATGGAATGGATTAAATGGTCCGAGTCCGAAGTTTCTGATCCAGTTACTTTTTCAGTGGAATTGACGAGGAAAGGGGTGCGGCGCGCGCTGTCAGAGCTTGATTTAGAAAAAAATGTTCAGAAGCGGGAGGATGAGACAGGGTTTGTGAAAATGGCTATACCTAAGTCAGAATTAACCTATTTTGTCGATCTTATCTGGAAGTTTGGCAGTGAAGCACGAATCGTAGCACCAGAAGAGGCAGTAGACACTATAAAAAAGAAAATAGCGGACTTGATGGAGAAATATCACTAATTTTTTTCACTATTTTTTGAAGGGTGACAGGATTTGTCACCATTCCATGATAGGCTAGAAAAAAGGAAAGGATGATGATGATGTATGCCGTATCTAAGTTAAGAGAGGAATTATTAGTAGAGCTGGAGCTTGGCATCCGATCTATAGAAGGATTATTGAAGAAGGTGGAGGCAAAGGATTGGACTTACCGGCCAGCAGAGAACATGCGCAGTCTTCAAGAACTAGCCAGACATATAGTCTCCATACCAGAAGTTGATTTGAATCTCTGGCAGGAAAAAGATCAGAAGATGATTCAAAACTTGGAAGCAAAGTATGAGAGCATGGAGTCTTCTGAAGAATGGATCAAGGCGATGAAAGAAGGTTTCCATTTATTCAAGACGTATATGCAGTCCTTATCAGACGAAGATTTTTTGACCAAGAAAACAAAGCCTTTTTATTTAGAAGAGGGAGAGACACAGGCACATTGGCTTGTGGAAGAGGTTTCTCATTTATTTCATCATCGGGGACAATTCTTTAACTATCTAAAGCAGCTTGGCTACGATATCAATATGTTTGACCTATACGTTTAATGGAAAAACAGGGATCGGGATAAATTGCTGTGGTATGATAAAAAGCAGAACAGTTATCTCAGAAATGGCAGTTCATTTGCCCTGTGGATTTAGAAAACAGCTATTTAAAAGTTGGCGTGGTACTAAATGACGCCAGCTTTTTTATTTTACTTTTTCGCAAGTCATTATCTGCTATAATAAATGCAGAGAGTTTATGAAAAATACTTGCTTAAAGTAGAGGAAGGTGAGGGATGCCTCCGATGAGTAATTGGATAAAGGCACTTGTTGTTTTATCGATGGCTGTTGCAATAAACCTGGGATTTACATTAACGGCAGTTGCAGAAAATAAGATGAGTGATTTACATATCGAAGTGGAATTGCAGGAAGATGGTTCAGGTGTTGTGACAGAGCACCGTCAAATGAATTTAGATGAAGGTACAGAACTTTTCATTAAAATGGAAAACCTTGAGGGGTCAGAGGTGATCCATTTTTCAGTGAACGGTTTTACCGAAGAGCCTGACTGGGATGTTGATGCTTCACAAGAAGAAAAGGCGGGGAAATATGGAATGTTACCTACGGATGAGGGGGTTGAACTGATTTGGGGTATAGGAGAATACGGTGAAAACTCGTATACGGTAACCTACACTCTATCTAATCTGGTTCGCAATTTGGAAGATGGACAGGCCATGCTTTGGAACTTCGATACTTTTTCAGATATTCCCGCTCAAAACTTAACCGTTGAAATCTCTGGCTTTCAACCTTTTACGCAGGATATAGTAGATTTCTGGGGATTTGGTTTTGAGGGGGATATGCAGCTGGTTGGTGACCGGATTGTATGGGAGTCAGACGGTGAGGCAGATGGTGATGTCATTGCTTTAACCCAGTTTCCGTCTGATCTATTTCAAGCCGATCTCACAGAGGATATGACCTTATCCGAACAACAAGAAGAGGCAATGGATGGTTCTACCTACAATACAAGTGACAATTCCACGGTGAATTTTATCATTGCCAGTATATTTGTCATTCTTTGTCTGATCATTGGTATCGGAACTTACCTCCTTGTTTCTAAAACCAATAAAGCCAAAAGAGAAGCTGGCGCAATGAAGTCTATGTACAAGCTTGTATCAGAAAATAAGGATATGACGTATCAAACGATCCCGTATACGGGAGAAGATTATGCAGGCTTAAGTGCCCTTTTAAAACATTTGCAGCTTGGCTATTTTGAAGATATCTTTCAAGCTTATCTGTTAAAGTGGTCACTGAATGAAAAAGTATCCATAGAAGCAGAAGAAGAAAGCAAGTTTTTCGGAAAGAAATACCGTACTTCCCTCACGATAAATGATATAGAAAAGGAATTGAAAAAACATCCAACAACCTTTGGGGAGATTACGGATCAAATCGAAAACGAAATGTATGATGGAACGTATGAAAGCGGCTTGTGGACAATGCTTTTAGATGTTGCAGATACCAATGGTATGGTTACAGATGACGCCATTCAGGAATGGGGCAAAAAGTATGCAGATGAAGTCACTATTTTTGCTGATTATCTCCAAGACTATTCAGAAGCTTATCTAGAACGGCAAGGATGGTTTTCTTTTGAAGAAATAAAACCATTTGGTATAAAGCAGCCTATTATAGTTCCTAGCGAAGAAGGAGAGCAACTCACGCAGCGCTTGATTCAGTTTAATAATTATTTGACCCAATCGGATATGGATGCATTTACTAATTATTCCAGACCTCTTTCATTAAAAGATATGATGCTGTGGAGCGTACTCTTTGGTAAAAGTGAAAAAGTGTCCAAAAAGCTAGAAGGTTTTGTTCCAGATAACGATCATCAAGAAGACTGGATTTATTATCATTACTGGTATGGAGCTTACCACACTCGCACAAGCTGGTCTACAGGGCTAATCAGCGGCGGATTTCATTCCAGTACGTCGGCGACAACTGCTTCTGGCGGCAGTGGTGGTACTACAGGCGTCGGCGGTGGCGCTGGAGCTGGCGGAGGAGGTGGGGGCGGGGCCCGTTAAACGGCTCTTTCGCTTTTCAATGATTCATCCAGTAATCACACGAAGAAAAGCTCAAACCAATGAATGTTTGGGCTTTTCTTCGTTGGTTCCTTTTATGCTGTGAAATGATTGTTCCAACATCTAGGAAAAGGGATTGATTCAAAAGAGGTGGAAGCAGGCTGGGTTCACGACGCCCTATCAGTGATTCACTTTTCACGAACAATCCCAGTTATACAACACCTTGCTAAAGTCTCTCTTTTCCAAGTCCTCTTTGGAAATGAAGAAATTGGCTACCCCTACATCGCCCCACATAATATCGTCATCACTATCGAGTTGCAGCAGCAGGGTAGTTGACTCTTGGAAATCGCCGAAGTCACGCGGATCCCCTTGGATAAAGAAAGGATACCCACCAATTCGGTGACCTGAACTATCGAACGTCTCGTAGAAAGCATCCTCTAATGCATCATTTCCATCCAGTTCCTCTAGGATTGCTGCATAGGTCTCACGACTGCGGAAATCGCCGGTGGAGAGGGGTTCAAAACCCGGTTCAAAGGACAAAGCCAGTTCAGCTTCAACGGGAAACATGTCGCTATCTTGTTGGTCTAAAAATGAGAAATTCTGTAGCAATGCTTCCTCGCCCTCTATCACATTGTCATGAAACAGCACACGATAGCCTGATTGATTTAAGTCGCCATCGATGTCAAGGCCGAGCATATCATCAGAGCCATCAATATAGAATTGCAGTATGCCTTTAGGAGGGAAGGAAGGTAATGGCTCTGGTAGGTCTGCAAAATTAATTTGCGCCAGTAACCGTAATGGGTGTCCTTTGGGAGTCTTAGGGTATTCCATCGTCAAAGGGAAATAAGGATTGCCGCCGAATTTGCTTTCCCATAATGAGGTTTTTCTTTCTGTCGTTTGGATGAGGAGCACAGGCTCTAAGGTGCTTTCTAAGATGGGGCGATAGGCTTCGAGTTCTTTAGGAATGACAAATGATGTGTTCGCTGACATGTTGAAACCTCCTCTTATTTTGTTGTTTCTTTAATAATATAGCACATAGTGGGGAATAATCCTACAAGCAACTAGGGTGTCGATAAAAAGTTGAATGAGATATAATAAGGCTTGTCACTATCAATTGCAGAGGAGTAGGTGAAATGGGAAATAATGCATTTAACAAACAGCATGCAAAAAGGTATGATACAGAAGATAGAAGAAAACTCGCCAATATTATTGCGGATAAAGTTAAAACGGTGCTACCTGACAAGAAACAGCACTCCCTATTAGATTATGGTGGGGGAACAGGCCTGGTTACCTTACCATTAGCAGGACATTTTGATAATGTCCTCTTGCTTGATGCCTCACAAGAAATGATTCATGTGGCCCAAGATAAATTGGCTCAAATTCCGTACCATCATATCGAAGCAAGGAAGCTTGATCTAATGGAAGATGATCAATTGGATGTTAACGCTGATGTCATCCTTGTATCATTGGTTTTAATACATGTGCCAGACGTAAAAGCCTTGTTACAAAAATTAAAAAATCGATTAAATGAAGGCGGTCTTTTTCTAATTGTTGATTTTGACAAAAATGAACGAGTAGATCATCCAAAGGTGCACAATGGTTTTACTAGGGAAGAAATAAACGAGCTATTAACGAATATGGGTCTACATGATATCGAAATAAATACGTTTTATCATGGGAAGAACCTATTTGTGAACCAAGATGCTTCGTTATTTATCGCAACAAGCAGGGGATAAATCATTTTTCTTTATAAAAGCCCAACAGAAGCAGATAACCTACCATTAACGCTCGTTATCTGCTTTTGTAAAGGATAAGGCTTGGTGTAAATAAGCGTACAAATCTGCTTCCAACCCTGTTTTTGCGGCAAGATCAGGATTATCGGCATAGAATTTTTCGGCTTGCTGTTGCAACTCATTGTTTTCAGGTAAGAAGCTATTCATCATGCTTTTCCACTTGGTGGCGATTTCGATCACGGATGGATCAGATGGAGGGTAGTGCTTCTCCTTTTTGTCTCTCAATCTGGTTAACAGCTTATAAAACGCCAATTGACTATGCTGTAAGGTAGTTTTATCCATGGTGTGAAAATGGTCCCGCATCCAGTCTAGCTGAGCTTGGTTGAAATACTTGGAACGATCAGCTCTCATGGCATCAAATAGCATGGTTAAACTTTGTAAAGAGATCATGTTATCTGGCGAGCTGGAAAACTCTTGCTGCACCTCTTCCAATTGTGTTAAAAGCTGCTGCTGGGCTTCCATATCTGCCTTTATTCGCTCGGTGTGCATAGCTAAAGTTTCTCTAACAGTGGAGGGAGCCTGTTGTTCTTGGAGCTGTTTGACTTCTTCTAGAGAAAACCCCATTTGCTTTAACGAAAGAATTTCCATCAATGTCTGCAGATCTTTCAGCGAATATCGGCGGTGTCCTGCCTCAGTGTACAGGGAAGGGCTTAGCAAATTAATTTGATCGTAATATCGTAACGTTCTAATCGATAATCCTGTTATCTCGGCAATTTCTCCGATTTTCCAATATTTATCCATTTACGTCCTCCTGTAGATAGGTTCTCAACTCTTCCGTGGTGAACAAGTAAGTTTTACCACATATATTGCATGATGCTGGCATTGGTTGTCCCGATTGTATCTGATTTTCTATTTCGCCTTTATTCATGGCATGTAACAAACCAAAAAACATTTCTTTCGAGCAGTCACAGAAAAATTGGACCTCATCATAACCTATTATAGAGGATTCGCCAAAATATTTCCTTAATGTAGCTGCCAACTCGGTTTCCGTCACATTAGATAGCTTACTTAACACAGAGGTTAGCATATCAAAAGCTTCCCCTACATACATTAATAGCTCTTTAGAGGCCTGTGGAAGCAATTGGGCGTATAAACCGTAGCTATTAGCGATCGCATTCTTTTTTGTCCAGTCGATGTGTGTCTTGAACAACGTATCCGTCTGCTCACTTTGTTGGAAATAATGAGAGAAATCTTTGTCAATATCCTGATAAGGCATATCGGTGATCCCGGTAAATTGGTTCATGTTAGAACTTTTTATCATTCTGATCGATCCCTTTTGACCAATTAGCTGTTTAACAGAGGCTGGCTCTTGTGCTAGTAAATGATCATTAGCATAACCACGCAGATTACCCTGGGCGTCTACATCGATATGCATCTTGTTTTTCGGCTGGCTCATAAGCAGGGTCGTGCTCAATCGTTGCTTCTCCTTAAGTGTAGCAGATAACAGGCTGACAACAGAAAGAGAGTTAGCTAGCGTCGCTTTGATAACGTGGTTAGCCTCTTGGTGTATCGGAATGATTTCATTGAGTAATCCTGTGTTATTCGTCAAGTAGAGGCGGACTTGCTTGTCGAAAATCAATGTTTTGATGATGGAAGTGGACATCTATATTCTCTCCTTATGTGATCCTTGTATGGTTAGTATAAATCATGACGTGACGTAAGGTTCAAGAGAGAATCATATGTATCGTGAGGATTTCAAGTGATGGAATCGAGGTAAAATGTAATTATGATTTTCTTTTTGTGATAACATATAAGTACATGCTTTAGAATACTGCAAAAAGATAAGAGGGATACATATGTTTACTTATTTAATAGATCAATTGCAACTACCTGAAAGATTCACACCTTCCGAAAAAATGTTTTGGCAAGATTCGCATATCTCCACATACTTGTTAGAGGCACATCTGGATCCAGGTCATGAAGGTGCGAGCAGAACGGCTGATTTTATCGATCAATCGGTGGCGTTTATCACTCAGACAGCAGCTCAAGCAGAAACGGAGACCATCATTGATTTTGGCTGTGGACCAGGGTTATATTGTGAACGATTAGCTGAGGCGGGCTATCAAGTAACCGGGATTGACTTTTCGGAGAGATCCATTCAGCATGCCAAAGCATCTGCACTGGAAAAGGGGCTGAATATTACCTATCGTTATGACAATTATTTGACGGCAACCGTTGATCGACAATATGATTTAGCGACACTGATTTACTGTGATTATGGGGCGCTTAGTCCAGGTGACCGCAAGCAATTATTGCGCCGTATTTGGAACAGCCTGCAAAAGGGTGGAAGACTACTTTTCGATGTATTTACTATAGCTAAATATCAACAGTTTATCGAAGGAAAAGACTGGATGGTCCATGAAGGCGGTTTTTGGTCTCCGCAGACACATGTGAAATTGACGCAAAATGTAAAATACGATGAGGATGTTTCACTGGAACAGACCACCATTATCACCAATGAAACAGTTGAAAGCTATTACATTTGGCATCAATATTTCGCAAAAACATGGGTTATACAGGAAATAGAGGATGCAGGTTTCACACTGATAGATGTTTATAATGATGTAACGGGTGCACCGTATCAAGCGGGGAATGAAACACTCGCCTTGTTGGTAGAAAAAGATGGATAGTACGAAGCTCACTCTTTTTCATCATCCGTTAACATTCGACTGGCATTACATCATCGAATTCTTAACCTAACAAAATAACAACAAAAGCTAACATGAAGCTATTTCAATGGATATCGTTTTCTTTTAAAATAAGAACCAAAAGGAGGTATTAACTAGAATGAACAAACCAAACATTTTACTAATCACTAGTGATCAGCAGCATTGGGACACATTGGGGGCATTTAATAAAGAGATATCGACGCCAAATCTGGACCGGCTGGTGAAGGAAGGAACGACGTTTGATCGAGCTTACTGCCCGAACCCTACTTGTACGCCTACACGAGCATCGATTTTAACAGGACAGTACCCTAGCCAGCACGGGGCATGGACACTCGGAACTAAATTGCAGGAAGATGCCCATACCTTGAATGATGATTTGAAAGAGGTAGGCTATCAAACATCGTTAATTGGTAAAGCTCATTTCCAGCCATTACATAGTACGGAAACATACCCTTCTTTGGAGTCTTATCCGATTCTTCAAGACCTTGATTTTTGGAAAGGGTTTCATGGGCCGTTTTATGGTTTTGATCATGTGGAGCTGGCGAGGAATCATACCAATGAGCAGCATGTTGGTCAACATTACGCGAATTGGTTAGAGGAGAAAGGCTGCACGAACTGGAAGGATTACTTTGCGCCGCCAACTGGAAATATGGATCCGGATACTCGGCACACATGGGATATACCGGAGGAATTTCATTATGACAAATGGATTGTGGAAGAAACGAATAAAAGACTGGAAATCTATAAGGAGCAGGAGGAACCTTTTTTTCTCTGGTCCAGCTTTTTCGATCCGCATCCACCGTATTTAGTCCCAAAACCGTGGGATACGATGTATAATCCAGATGATTTGACGATACCAGAAATGGTGCCAGGCGAACATGATCAAAATCCACCTCACTTTGGGCAGACACAAGAGGAAAATCCGGATTTTTCACACTTACAGGAAACAGGAAAGGCGATTCATGGTTATCTTTCTCACCGGAATATTTCGGAGTATGATCGCAAACAATTGGTTGCCACGTATTATGGCATGATCAGCTTAATGGATAAATATATCGGGAAAATACTAGATAAGTTAGATGAACTTGGTTTAGCCGACAATACGCTGATTGTATTTACCACCGATCATGGCCATTTCTTCGGTCAGCATGGACTGCAATACAAAGGTGGCTTCCATTACGAAGATTTAATCAAGCTTCCCTTTGTTGTAAGGTATCCCAATCATGTGCCAGCAGGTGCAACATCTTCGTCCATTCAATCATTAGTGGATCTGGCACCGACTTTTCTCTCTTTTGCGGATGCGGATATTCCCATTCACATGACTGGCGTGGATCAGAAAGAAGTCTGGCAGGGCGATCAAAACAGGGCTCGAGATCATGCCATTTGTGAGTTTCGCCATGAACCGACCACGATTCACCAAAAAACATTGATCACGGAGAGATACAAAATGACGGTGTATTATCAGCAAACGTATGGGGAAATATTTGATCTGCAAGAAGATCCGTTGGAGTTAAATAATCTATGGGATAGTAAGGCGCATCAAGAATTGAAACAGCAGTTGCTCATGCAGTATATTTGGGCAGAATTAGGCAAGGAACCACTAGCAATGCCACGTGTGTCGCATGCTTAGTAAATAAATCCCAAGCACCAGTGTTGTTATCAACGACTGGTGCTTGGGTTATTATGAGTTTGCCTATTCTGAAAATGGCCGACAACCTCCGAGATTCCAATACAGGCAAGGATCACGCCAAAGGTTTGGAATAGTACCAAGGTGCTTTTGAAGGGATCAAATACGAGCACTGCCCCTCCAATGATGAGCAGGATACAAAAAATAATCCAACCCGTACTTTTCATGTTCAGGGCGACGATCAATTGCATCAGACCATTGATGATAATCGCCAAGCCTAATAAGAATGGTAAGATGGAGAAAATATTTGGCGCAAAATAAAGGAAAACAGCAGCTAATAATATTAAAATAATACCACCTGCCAACCCCATTCCATACGTACCAATTTGTTGTTTTATTTTGTGGTCTTGGTAGATCTTTATAATACCTAACAAGGCTAAATACCCTGCGATGATATAACCGATAAAGCGAAGAAAACCCTCTGGATTGATAATAATGGCGGCGCCAATTAATATAAAAATAACCGCACGGAGCAGCGCATGGCGCCGAAAGTTTTCTTTAAAGTTTTTGAACATTCAAGATTCCCTCCTGTCGCACGCATTTTGTTCCGTTGATAGTGAAGAAATGAGTGGTTACGTGTCTATCCATTATTTACCCTGAATTTTGTAGATTAATCTTCTTTTGTATGCTGAGCCTATGGTACGATAAAAGATATACAGCTATTATCATACGGAGGAGATAATATAGAATGAAAAAAAACTTAGAAAAAAGGTTAGTATATTTGTATTCGGGTGAATTAGCGGCAGCCATCCTCTTTGCTTTTTTGAGTTATTTAGTACAGAGTAATTATCCGAGCTTACAATTATATTTTTTGATCTCTTTTTGGTGTTCTTTCCTTTTATTGGAGATGATACTACTTCAAGGTGTTTATTACTGGTATGCTAAATTAAAACGATATAGATTAGAGGGTAATTTCAACACTTCTCTCAAAACCGTCCAAATATTAGAAAAGGCAAGAATCTTCAATATCGTAGTCTTTATTACTGCGTTATCTGCGTTCATAATAGATATTTATAGGTGGTTTTCTCATTTACCAATAAGTGGGTTGATGTGGTCTGGGTTTATCTTGCTATTTGCTGTTTTAGAATTTATTAATTATTTTTATCGCCAATTGAGTTATGGTAACAAAGCGGACCTGCAATTTTTACGAAAAACCAAGAAGTTAAAACAATCTTGCTTAAATAAGGATCTTGATCGTTTATTGCGTTAATTGTTTATTTAATTATTTTTCTAGCAAAACGATCGAATATATAATGACTTAATTATTGGAAAAATTATAACCTCATCCATTAATTATATTTACATTAGGTTATAATGGAGATGAAAAGAGGTGTTAGGTTTGGCTTCTATTTGAAAGAAACAAAATGAAGTACGAATTATAAATGAAAACGAGGTGTATCATGAAAAAACATCGTATCTATGCTATGAGCTTTGCCAGTGTCTACCCGCATTATGTGACAAAAGCGGAGAAAAAAGGACGTACCAAAGCAGAAGTGGATGAGATTATTCACTGGTTGACGGGATATAGTCAAGCAGAGTTGGAAGCAATATTGGAAAACGAGAAAGATTTTGACACGTTTTTTGCGGAAGCTCCACAAATGAACCCTGCACGGACCATGGTCAAAGGTGTGATCTGCGGTGTGCGGGTGGAAGACATAGAAGAAGCCCTTATGCAGGAAATTCGCTATCTGGATAAACTTATCGATGAGCTAGCCAAAGGAAAAGCGATGGAAAAGATTTTGCGGAAGGCATAAAGAGTTCCCCAGGCATGCCATCATGCAAGCCAAGGGAAGGAACACTTCTACATATCGTGGGAGGCGTTCTTTTTTTGTCGGGAATGGTTTTTATTTTTCACTTTATGGGAGCCTGCCATTGGCTCGCCGTAGGGTTGTTGAACACTGTTTGGCAAGTCTGGCTGTTCTTGTTGCTTTGGTCCTTTGCGATTCTTATGCTTAGACATCTTCATACCTCCTCCGTTTGCTGTTTAGGGTGTTTTGGCATAGTTTATAAAGGCATTTTCATCTTCAATCAAGCCGCAAACGCCACACTGTATTCTCCTGTCCGGTCCATTATAAGCAAGGTGGAAAACCTCTAATGGTTCATCTTGATAATCATGGACGACAGCGCCCGTATTTGCATCTAATTTTACTGATCTAACCACTTGTTCGATGACATTAAAGCGGGATTTGTTCGTTTTACACTTGGGACAAAGGTAAGGTTGACTCACATAGACCACCTCCAATGGTTTTCACTTACCTTTATCTTTTCAAGTTTATGCTGAATTATACGAACGTTTTTCAACTTGGAGATTATTTAACGCCAATAACACGTAATCTTTTATAATCTGCCACCCATTGACCATCTTGATATAGAACTTCTCGCAAGCTTTGTTCGACTTGTTGAATAAGCTGTTCTTTTAGAGTATCTGGTTGCTCTGCTAAAATACTGCCAGCAAACATCTCGATCCAATTGCGTAAGCCATCCTCTCCGGCTAAAGGGGTTGGCCGATCAAAATGATGGGCAAAAGTTACGGTGAACCCGACTTCCTCCATTAATGAGGTGTATTCACCAATGCTTGGGAAATACCAAGGGAATTGTTCTTGCGTATAAGGAATATCCATACGCTCTATTTGCTGAATAATGGCGTCCGTAATCAGCTGAACATTGCCCTTTCCGCCAAGTTCTGCTACCAACCTGCCGCCCGTATGCAGGCTGTTATAGATGGATTGAAGTGCTTGTCTAGGCTGTTTGATCCAGTGGAGTGTAGCATTAGAAAACACGGCATCGAAGGTATCGTGATATGCTAAAGTCAACATATCCTGGACTTCGAATGTAATATCTGGGTATTTATGTTGTGCTTGCTGGATCATATTTTGGGATTGGTCAATCCCTATGACATGGGCACCGCGTTGATGGAGTTGATTTGCTAAATCTCCCGTACCGCAGCCTGCATCAAGGATTTTCTCTCCTTTCTTTGGTGCTAAAAGATCCATGACACTTTCCCCGTATTGTGATACAAAGGCATGATTTCCATCATATAAATCGGCATTCCAGTTATCTTTTGTTGGACGTTTCATACGTATTCCTCCTTCGGTGGTGTTAATTGCATTATAGGGGATAAGTTATATAATTGAAATTAAAATAAATAGCATGTATTAATAACTATTCGTTATTAATGTCAGATGGGGGAGTAGACAATGAATATAAAATGGTTGAAAACCTTTCTTGTTGCGGCAAAATGGGAAAATTTCAGAAAAGCTTCCGAAGAATTATTTCTCACGCAGCCAGCTGTTACTAAACATATCAAACAGCTGGAAAGTCATCTGGATAGTAACTTGTTCGAACGGAGGGGAAAAACAGTAACATTAACTCCGGCAGGCTATCAATTTCTTCCTGTTGCAAAAGAATGGCTCTCCAAATATGAACAAGGAATGGACCGTTTTGAGTCATGGAAGCAAGGATATCAGCGTAAATTAACAATTGCAGTTGCTCCACAGATTGCTTCGTCTTTTTTACCATCGTTATTAAGGACGTTTATTAAAGAAAACAGTGATATAGAAGTATTAATCCATGTAAGTAGCTCTTTCGAAATCGGAAATGAAATTGCGGTAGGGAAGGCAGATCTAGGTTTGAGCCGATTGCAGCCTTCACAAGTGAATCTTAAGGTGGAGAAAATTCATGAAGAACCTGTTATCTTGGTAGGGCCCTGGGGTACACAAAACTGGAATGAACGGGAGGCGTTGTCTACTCACCGTCTCATTACCTATAACCATCCTGATTATTGGGATTCGCTATTGCATGAAGTGAAAAATCATTACCCAAAAGTTCGAACCATGACGGTTAATCAGATGGAAGTGACGAAAAAGTTTATTGCGCAGGCTTTAGGAGTTTCTTATCTACCTGTTTCCACGGTTAAAGAAGAGGTAATGAATCACACCTTATTAGAAATACCACCTGAGAGAGTGATGGCTCCCATGTCTGCTACTTATTTGCTTACAAGGATAGAGACTAGTGAGGTGAAGAGTTTTGTAGCTTTTTTCAAGGAGGCTTTATTGACCATTTAAAGCTTTTGTTTAAATAAGTTATGTTAAATCAAAGAACCTAGATATATAGGTTATTGCATGCAATAATGCTGGAAGAAGTGACATTTTACTTAACAAGACAAGTGTTATTGATCATTCAATCGTTAAAACAATGGATAATCAATTTCAGCAGTACATTCTTCATAAAATTAGTACATATTTTATCGTAGCTATTCCTACTAAAAACCAACTTATATATATGCCAGAGTGGTTCTTTGTCTAATAATTATGTTTTAATGAAAGTGGGAAATAATCGAAATATTATAAAGAACTACCTTTAACAAAAAGGAGCAGCCAAAATGACACAAACAGATCAGGTAAAGAAATTGTGGGGGAAATTGGATAAGGAGCAACATCAGGAAACGATAGCCTATTTAACAAAAGAAGCAGCGTACTTTCTTTCTCAGCAATCCAGTTTGACTTCTTTTCAAACTTTTCGCCAGTTTCAAAGAGACGGTGAACGCAGTACATACGAGAAGGCTTATTTTGAGCGCAGAAAAAGGTTAACAACATTTGGATTATTAAGCTCTATAGAGCCAGAAAATAAGCAGTATCTGCAGGCGTTAGAAAATGAGATATGGCAAATTTGTCAGGAGTTTACGTGGTGTCTTCCTGCTCATATCGATCAACAGAAGGAGGAGCAAATCTATGTCTCGTATCAACAATCACAGACATTAGAATACACGATTGATTTGTTTGCAGCGGAAACCGCTTTTTCACTCGCAGAAATAATTTATTTACTAGAAGACCACTTGGACCCGTTTTTGATAGAGCAAATAAAAATAGAGATTGATCGACGTGTACTAAGTAATTTTATCAATAATGGGCCATTCCATTGGGAGAGCGCCAGTCACAACTGGGCCTCTGTATGTGCTGGATCAGTGGGGGCGGCTGCTATTTATATGTTAGAAGACCAAGAGCAGCTGGCGAAGATAATAGATCGAGTTTTAGACAGTATGGAACACTATCTGAGTGGCTTTAAAGCAGATGGGGCGTGCACGGAGGGTTATACTTACTGGCAATATGGTTTTGGATATTTTGTTTATTTTATGGATTTGTTAGAACGAGTGACAGGTGAAAGGTATAAGCTATTTAATTCCAACAAGATACGCAAAATTGCGCAATTTCAGCAGCATATCTTTCTATCTGGAAACCATCTGATCAATTTCTCGGATGCGCCGTCATTTGCTCAGCCAATGCTTGGGTTCACCCACTATCTTCAGCAAAAATTCCCTGAGGTACATCTACCAGTTAAAGAAGTTGGTCAAAAAGAGATTGTCGATCATTGTGGGAGATGGGCACCAGCTTTTCGTGAACTACAATGGTATGATGTAGGCAAACAAGGATCGAATTGGCGAGATGCTAATGTCTTATGGGATCCATCCGCGATTTTGATGACGCGATTCCAGTGTAATGAGGAAACCTATGCGTTTGCTGCGAAGGGAGGACATAACGATGAACCCCATAACCATAATGATATCGGACACTTTCTATTATTCGGCGGAGAAGAAGTATTTTTGAAGGATTTAGGTGCGGGACAGTACAATCAGGCGTATTTCAGTGAGCAGCGCTATGATTTCATCTGTAATAGCAGTTATGGTCATTCAGTCCCCGTCATTAATGGACAGACTCAATTTGCTGGGAAAGAATATCAGGCAACAGTTCAACAGGCAGATCATTGTAGGAATCAAACGATATTTCAATTACATATGCATAAGGCTTACAACGATCCAACTTTATTACGTTTGAATAGAACGTTTATTTTTGATAGAGACCGACACCCTGCCTTAACGTTAACCGATCGATTTCGTTTCACTGATGAGCCATCCTCTCTGATAGAACATTTTATTTTGCTGGATATGCCTTATGTGATAGAAGATAGCCAAATTGTGTTAAAAGGGGCAAAACAATCTCTAAAGATTGTTTATGATTCGAATATGATACCGCAGATAAGGCGTAAGACCTTTACCAATCATCAAGGAAAAGAAGAGGCTTTTCTACAGTTGCAGTTATCTCTAGAGGATCTTAAAACGGAAATAGCTGCAACGATTGTGTTCCAATTTTGTTAGTGCAAGAGTCCATTTAGAAATGATTCACACATAAAGAAACGGGTAAATACCTCTCTTCAAGAATCGCTGCAGCAATCCTGGTAAATGGATAAGATTTTACAGGTGGAGAAGGGCCTTTTATCTTTCCGATAGCATCGGCAAATACTTATTTGATCAGTTAGCGCAACTGACAGAAAGGGGTGAGTTAGTTACTTGCTCTTTTTTTTGTGCAAATTAGGTTTCACTATCAAAGCGATACATGCCGACCTTGCCATTAGTGGAGACAGTGAATCCCACTAATGGCCTAAGAATACAGAGTCTTTGGTTGAACATGGGGAATCAAGCGCTGTCTTCTTTTCAATCCATCTCCGGATAATAAGGCTGATAAACAGGTCTAGTATAGTATGGAGGTCTGATCATAATAGATGGCGTGCTCCATTTATCGTCCAAATAATGCATCTCCAGTTCCTGTCTGCTATTTTCTAATAAACGTACTACTTGCGGGTGAAATTCGATTTCCAATTTAGTTCCTCCTTATAATTGCTGAAAATGGCTTTTGTAATAGGAAACAGCATCACATATGCACTTGCCTAATCATAATCTATGAAAAGGAAGGGGAAATCGTTATGGAAAATCAAAATAATGATCATTATCGACAGGTATCGGCAGAAGTACTGCAACAAATTCGAGCCTATCAAAAATGGTTTGAAGATAATAAAATAGAAGATCCTTATCCATATTATCCGATATACGGAAAAATCACGCGTTATCAAGAGGTACCGCTGACTCAGCCTGAGCAAAGACAACTGGTTCAACCAGGGCTGGAAAGCTTGATGGTGCCAAAGCCGATCATTGAGAATCCGCATTATCAGGGTAGTGGAAAATTAAACGGTAAAGTGGCGCTAATTACTGGTGGTGATAGTGGAATGGGGGCAGCAGCGGCGATAGCTTTCGCCAAAGAGGGTGCCGACGTTGCGATTGCTTATTTAGATGAACACGAAGATGCCAATCGAACGAAAAGGCGAGTGGAGGAACTTGACCAGGAATGCCTACTGTTGCCAGGAGATCTCCGCGAAAAAAGTCAGTGCGAACATATCGTGACTGAAACGTTAGCCACATTTCAGAAACTGGATATTTTGTGCAACCATGTTGGTATCCAATTTCAACAGGATGAACTGACAGACATTACCGATGAACAATTTGATCAAACTTTTAAATTGAATGTATATTCTCACTTCTACACAACGAGAGCGGCACTGCCCCATTTAAAGGCAGGAAGCTCGATTATTGGAACCGCATCTGTGGTGGCATATGCCGGGGAACCATTATTAATGGACTATTCAGCTACAAAGGCAGCAATCGTTGGATGGACCCGTTCTCTAGCCAAAAGTATCGCCAAACGTCAGATTCGAGTGAATGCTATCGCTCCAGGAAGAGTCTGGACACCACTTACTCCATCCAGCCTGTCTGCCGATCTCAATGCTTTGCATGGCGTGAATCTATTTCACAGGATGGCTCAGCCTTTTGAAGTAGCACCGACTTTTGTCTACTTGGCCTCTGATGATTCCAGGCATGTCACCGGGCAAGTGCTTCACGTAGATGGTGGGGAATCAACCAGTTCTTAACCGTTTGCTCGACATATCATATAAACCATCAGTTCCCATACTGGTGGTTTTAAAATGGAATTGTACTCCAAACAGGAAGGTAGAACAGCGCTACATTTTTTGTGCTTCATTTGCTAACTGTCCTTTTTCTCGTTCTATAGAATCACTAATGGTAATCCGATTTCAAAAATGATAGTATAATAGGAGCATAATAACATCACCTACCACATAAAGCTTGGCCATCATTAATAAACTAGAATGATCATCATTTTAATGAAAGGGGTTACATATTGAAGAAATTATTATTCATTTATCTGGCGCTGATTTCTTTGTTTGTGATCTATGTCTATCAATATCAAAACAGTGAGACGACAAACAGGGAGTGGGAAGAACATGAATTGCGCGGTTCTGTCGATGAGACCTATGTCATGGTGACCTTTCAAACAGGAATTGACTATTGGAAACGGGCGTTAAAAGGTTTTGAAGATGCGGCAGAAGCTCTTAATGTGTCGGTCGAATATCGCGGGGCGACGCAATATGATGTTAATGAAGAGATTACGGCCTTAGAGCAAGTGATTGCTAAACATCCAGCCGGTATTGCGGTGTCAACAATGGATCCAGAAGCCTTAAATCCTGCCATAGATAAAGCAGTCGAAGCAGGGATTCCTGTGGTTATGTTTGATGCCGATGCCCCTGATAGCAAGGCATATGCCTTTATCGGAACAGATAACTATGAGGCAGGAGCAACGGCAGCGCATAAAATGGCTGAGTTACTGGATGAGACAGGACAGGTAGGTATCATCACTCACCCCTATCAGCTGAATCATCAGGAACGAACGGATGGGTTTCATGCCACGATGAAACAGGAGTATCCCAAGATGACAGTTGTGGATATCAAAGATGGTCGCGGAGATCAGATGATATCTAAGGATGCTTCCTTGGAGTTAATCAGTGAGTATCCTGATTTAAAAGGTATTTTTGCTTCAGAAGCAAATGGTGGAGTGGGGGTTGGGATGGCTGCACTGGAACAAAATAAGGAGGATTCATTACACATCATTAGTTTTGATACAGATAAAGGTACGTTGGATATGATTGAAGAAGGGGTGATATCAGCTACGATGGCTCAAGGGACAAGAGAGATGGGGTACTGGTCTTTGCAGTTTCTTTTTCATTTGCAGCACAATCTAGTAAGCGATATCAATGGAGAGACAACACTGCCCCCCCATGTGGATACAGGGATTAAAATTGTCACAGAAGAGAATGTAAAGGATTACTATTCGATTGAATAATACCCGTAAAAATAGAATGGATGGATTCCTTTGAAGAGATGGACGCAAATCAACAATTTACCGATACGTTATAAGTTAATTACGCATTTTTTGCTTATCAGTATGCTGCCGATTTTCTGTCTTGCCTTATTGATCAGCTGGACAGTGGAACGGGTCATGGAGGAACAAGTCAATGAAAATACGCTGCAGTTGATTGGAAAAGTAAATGAGTCTTTCGAATTTCATATTAATAATCTACAAAATTATACCTATATGATTGCCAGTAACGAAGATGTAGAAAGTTTTTTTGGTCAAACAGAGGCTCAGGAAACAAATGATATCTCGTACAATGTGCAAAGCTTTTTGCGGACGTTCACCACCGTTTCACCAGAAGTTGCCGGAATTATGGTTGTTAATAATGATGGTGCCTTTATTAGCAATGAATTATATGCCCCTGCCGTCATGGATTTAACGAAAACGACTTGGTATCAGGAAGCCGTTCAAAACAACGGTATATTAAAAGTGATCGGTCACCCAGAAGGACGGCGCCTTACGTCGATTGTTGATTATACCAATACCGATGTTGTGACAGTAGTAAAATCCAGTGTCGATCCTTTTACGGAAGAAACCCATGGTGTGGTGATGATGGATTTAAAATTACGAACCATTGCCGAAGAGGTACAAAACGTGACACTAGGTAAAAGTGGTTATCTGATGGTCATGGATGATAATGGAGATGCTATATACCAGCCTAGTCAGCCGATTATCGAGGATATCCCGTTAGAATGGTTAGGTTCTGAACAGAGCGGCTCTTTTTCTCGAACGATCAATGGTGACAAAATGCAATTTATTTATCAACGCTCTCCCTTTGTAGCTTGGACAACCATCGCGGTTTTTCCTGCCAAAGAAACCGTGTTTGGTCTAAAGGAAATCCATTTTTATTTAGTGGTGTTCTTATTTATTATGCTGTTTTTGGGATATCGGTTTCTTATTATCTCTCTTACTCTATTTCCAAGCCAATTGTTCAATTAGTATCGTTTATGAAAAAGACAGAAGCTGGTGATTTTCAAGTGCGTTATCAAGAAAAAAGAGACGATGAGATGGGTCTATTAGGCAAAAGTTTTAATAAAATGGTTATCAAGGTGAATCACCTAATGCATTTAACGGAGCGGCAGGAAAGGCAGAAGCGTGAAGCGGAATTTCGTAGTTTGCAAGCCAACATTAATCCTCATTTCTTATATAACACCTTGGATACGATTCAATGGATGGCAAGAAAACACCAAGCGAATGACGTAGCAGAATTGGTCGCTTCCCTGGCAAAATTATTTAGAATTGGTTTAAGTAAAGGGCATGATTTTATCTCATTATTGGAGGAATTGGATCATATTGATAGCTACTTAAAAATACAACAAACCAGGTATCGGGATAAATTAAATTACCAGATTGAGGTAGAGGACTCGGTGAAAGGGGTGCCAGTATTAAAGTTTATTCTGCAGCCTATTATAGAAAATGCTATTTATCATGGAATTAAAGAACGGCGTGGCGTTGGCCATATCAAGATAGAGGCCAGACGAACAGGGGAGTCACTTATGATTCAGATTAGTGATGATGGGAAAGGAATGTCTGCAGCCTCATTACAAGAAATGAAAACAGCCCTAAAGGACGCGATAGCACGTACGGAAAATCCCGAAGAAACTCGCCATAAAAAAGGATACGGCATGTTAAACGTACAGGCAAGGATCCAACTGACGCACGGACCGGAGTATGGCTTAACGATTGCCAGTGAAAGAAACGTTGGGACAAAGGTTACCATTTTATTACCTTGTGACCAAGAGGAGGAGAGAGATGGAGAATTGGAAAGCTTTGATAGCAGATGATGAGTTTATTATTAGAGATGGCATTCGTTCTTTTGTAGATTGGCCAGCCTATCATATCGAGGTGGTCGCGGAAGCAGAAGATGGTGAAGAGGCACTAGAACAAGCAATCACGCATCAAGTAGATATGGCGCTAGTTGATCTGAATATGCCGATTATGGATGGCATCACCGCAATGAAGAAAATAAAACAGAAGTTACCAGATTGTTTGATGGTGGTTATTTCAGGTTATGACGAATTTCGATTTGCGCAGGAAGCTATTCGTTTGCAGGTGGAAGACTACCTGTTAAAGCCAGTGGATCCAGATCAGTTAGCGGAGATTCTGCGTATCATTCAACAAAAGCTGGAGCAGCGACAAGCGTCTGAACAATATATACAACAGGCTTCCTCCCAAGTGGAGAAAAATCAGCAACAGCTCAAAAATCGATTTTTCCAAGATTGGCTGGCGCGTAATTTGTCTGAAAAGGAAATATTCAGTCAGCTACAATTCTTTCAGTTGCCACAAACGTTACCCCAATCTTTACTTGTAATGAAGTGGCTGGAGGGGGAAAAGAAACAATATTTCACACAGAATCAGCGGCATAAGTATATGGAACAGAAGGTAATAGAATGGCTGGAGAATCGATTGCGAGGTTATCGCTTTGCTTCTTTTATAGAAAACGAATGGATGACCTTCTTTTTATGGGATAAGCTGCCCCGGTCTGTTGTCACGCAATGGGAGCAGGAAATAGTGGAAGAATTGCAGCAACATCTTGCGGCTTCTATCATGGATATCCAGGACACCAATATCACCACAGTATATCATGAAGCCAAACAGAAAGTGGACAAACAGGTACAGCTATTACCATTAGTTAAGGAGGCTTTATTATACATCCGGCATTATTATCAAGATCCAGATCTCAGCTTGGAACGGGTAGCTGACTCTTTACATGTCTCTTCCGTCTACCTCAGTAAAATGATCAAACAGGAGTTAGGTGTTTCTTATGTACAAGTGTTGACGGATATGCGGCTGGCCGTTGCAAAGGATTTATTGAGGACGACCGACTATAATATCCGGGAAATTGCCGAACAAGTCGGTTATGATTCACAGCATTACTTTAGCACTTCCTTTCGTAAAAAGAATGGGGTGACACCGGTGCAGTTTAAGCGGAAAGGGTAGGTGTATTTTTCTTATAGGTTTTTCAAACGAGAAAGCGCATTTCTTTAGAGATGAGATGATGAAAAGGTAATCTTAACATTTTAAATTACATGCGTATCTTTTTTATAAAAAATAGCTTGATCACAGAACGTTTGTTTGGTATAATGAACAGAACAAACATTAATGAAAGAGTCGATCAACCTAACAAAAGGACAGGAACGCTACTGCAAAGTTGCTGGTAGGCGGGAAATGCCCATAAACAAAGAGGTGGTGATATAATAAAACATAAATGTTAGTTCCTGATGAATGAGGTTTGCATGACTAAATTTTAAAAACATGTGATGCGACGCTAACTGTTTGAAAATAATATGTATTTGCAGTTCGGTTAAACTTTAATATGGACAACAACGAATGAAAAGTATACAAAAATGATCCGATAGAGAAAGTGAGATTTAAAGCCCTCTTACACCTTAAGCATTTTTATTAGAGTTGCATTCTTTTTTGATGAATGCCCATGAAAAGGAGAAAGAATATGGCTTGGAATAAAAATAAAAATATAAGAGAAGCTTCAGAGTGGTTAGTGGAGAAATTCAAACTGCTCGATGCAAAAGAAAACATGATTAAAACACAACAAAAAAAGTTACAACAGACGGGACATAAAGAACCCTTGCGTGAATTATTTCGTGGAGGCGTATACTGGGTGAATTTTGGTAATGGAAATGTAGGGGCAGAGAAAAATAAAACTAGGCCTGGAGTAATTATTTCTCCTAATCATATGAATAAAGCTGAAACGGTTATCGTGATTCCTATTTCCTCCAAGTTCAAATATCAAATAAAAAAAGGAAGAAAAATACCTAAGTATAAGAATCACTTCATTCTCTACAAACAAACGTATAGGGAGTTGGATGATAATTCCGTTATTAAGTGCGAGGATATCAGAAGTATTGATGTGGCCAGAATTGGAGATTTGATTTTTAATATCTACCAAGAAGATATGCGTTTCATAAAAACAAGAATTTTATATACGATGGGATATTAGTGGTGGAATAAATGTATCATAACTACATAAGCTATATTATCCTTATTATGGATAGGGTTTATGTTGACATTTCAAATGAATTAGGTTATTCTGAACATAGAGATGTTAGATTGCCACGTCGCAATCGTATGACACCTATCCATGATAGGGTTTACTGTTAATAATTCAGAAGAACTTCTAGTCATTAGACGATTAGAAGTTCTTTTTTTGGTTGAATCCTTCTTTTATTTTGATCTTTACAGTAAAAAGAGTTAAAAACACCACTTCATTCTTTGCTACAACTGGGATGAAGTGGTGTTTTTTTGTGGTAAAAAATGAAAATAGGAGTTCAGCAATCGTCCCTTTTTTGATGTATAGACTATGTGTGGTTTGCTTACTATCTTCCCCACCTTAAATTTTTATAAAAACTATTTAAAATATTGTAAAGGCTTACAAAAACAACTGTGATAACGTATAACACAAGAAAGAGAAATATATTTTTGAAAGGGGTTACGTTATGAAGAAGTTCGTTTTTGGTGCACTGTTATTCAGTCTTATTTTATTTTTGGCAGCATGTGGTGAGGATAGTTCAGCTGGTGGATCCGATGATGCAGCGACAGAGGATGCGTTGATAGGAGTGGCGATGCCGACCAAATCATCACAACGCTGGGTAGATGATGGGAACAATATGGTAGAGCAGTTGGAGGCACTTGGTTTTGAGACGGATTTACAGTATGCCGAAGATGATGTTGACAAACAAGTGGAGCAAATTGAGAACATGATTGTAAAAGGGGCAGACGCATTAGTAATTGCTTCGATTGATGGAACGGCGCTAACCAATGTATTAGAAGAAGCCGCTTCTCAAGACATTCCAGTGATCGCTTATGACCGCTTGATTATGGAAAGCGAGCATGTCACTTATTATGCGACCTTTGATAATTTTGAAGTAGGAGTATTGCAAGCGACTTATTTGGAAGAGGCACTCGATTTAGCTAATGAGGATGGACCTTTTAATATCGAAATATTTGGTGGTTCACCAGATGATAATAACGCCTATTTCTTTTGGGATGGTGCGATGAGTGTGCTTCAGCCTTATATAGATGAAGGAAAATTAATTGTTCAAAGTGGACAAACGGACTTCGAGCAAGCAGCGACCATGCGCTGGGATGGAAACACCGCGAAATCAAGAATGGAAAACATTCTAAGCAGTTCATACTCCGGTGAGGAAAAAGTAGACGCAGTGCTTTCACCTTATGATGGGATCAGCCGTGGGGTTATTCAGGCGCTTAAAGGGGTGGGTTACGGTTCCGGCGATTTGCCATTACCAGTTATCTCTGGACAAGACGCAGAATTAGCATCCATCAAATCGATTATTGCTGAGGAGCAAACACAAACCGTCTTTAAGGATACGCGTGACTTGGCAGCAAGTGCGGTATCTATGACAGAAGCGATTCTAAATGATGAGGAAGCAGAAGTAAACGATACAGAAACATACGATAACGGTGTGAAGGTAGTGCCAACATTCCTCGTTGAGCCTGTATCTGTAGATATCGATAATTATCAAGAAGTGGTTATCGACAGTGGCTATTATTCCGAAGACGAGTTGTAATAAATCATCAGAACTTAGCGGTGATAGACTCACTGCTAAGTTCATTCCATAAGGTGGTGAACAGATGTCTGATTATATTTTGGAAATGAAAAACATTACCAAGAGCTTTCCTGGTGTGAAGGCTTTGGATCAAGTAAACCTCCAGGTAAAACAAGGCGAAATACATGCCCTGGTTGGTGAAAATGGTGCAGGCAAGTCTACGTTAATGAAGGTATTAAGCGGGGTGTATGCCTCTGGCAGTTATCAAGGTGATATCTATTTTGAAGGAGAAACGTGTCATTTTAAAAATATCAAGCAAAGTGAAGAGCTTGGTATTGTGATTATTCACCAAGAATTAGCGTTAAGTCCTTATCTCTCGATTGCAGAAAATATTTTTCTAGGAAACGAACGCCAATCGAATACGATCATCAAATGGCAAGATACATATGCGGAATCACAAAGGCTGTTAGATCGAGTAGGATTAAAGGATTCTCCTGAAACGATCGTAATGGATATTGGCGTGGGGAAACAGCAATTAGTCGAGATTGCTAAGGCATTATCGAAGAATGTAAAGTTGTTAATTCTGGACGAACCGACAGCGGCTTTGAATGAAACCGATAGTGAAAACTTATTGCAATTATTGTTGGAGCTGAAAGAGCAAGGAATTGCCTCGATTTTGATTTCCCATAAACTAAATGAAGTTTCTCACGTATCGGATTCGATTACCGTATTACGTGACGGGCAGACGATTGAGACATTAGATGCAAGAACAGAGAAGGTATCAGAAGAACGTATTATCAAAGGCATGGTTGGTCGTGAATTAACGAGTCGTTTTCCAGAACGCCACGATAATATTCAAGAAACATTGTTCGAAGTGAAGAATTGGCAGGTCTATCATCCGCAGCATAGTGACCGAAAAATAATAGATAATGTTAATTTTTATGTAAAAAAAGGTGAGGTCGTAGGTATTGCTGGTTTAATGGGTGCCGGTCGCACCGAATTAGCCATGAGTATATTTGGTAAATCTTATGGAAAGCGCATCTCCGGTGATGTCTATAAAAACGGGCAGCGGATCGATGTAAATACCGTCGCACAGGCGATTAAGAATGGGGTTGCCTATGTATCAGAGGACCGTAAGACCTATGGACTGAATCTGATCGATGATATAAAACGCAATATTACATCTGCTAATTTAAAAAGGGTCTCTAAGGCATCTGTAATGGATGAAAATAAAGAACGGATCGAGGCAGAAAGGTTAAAAACAAAATTAAATATCAAGACACCTACACTGGAACAGCTAGCCGGGAACTTGAGTGGCGGTAATCAGCAAAAGGTGGTCTTGAGTAAATGGATGTTCGCCGAGCCTGAAGTACTTCTTTTGGATGAACCAACCAGAGGGGTAGACGTAGGGGCGAAGTTTGAAATTTATACACAGATTAATGAACTTGCCCAGCAAGGAATGGCAGTTGTGGTCATTTCCTCTGAATTGACAGAGATATTAGGTTTATCTGATCGAATGTATGTCATGAATGAAGGTCGTTTCACAGTCGAATTATCGAGAGAAGAAGCTAATCAGGAGAAAATGATGCATTACATGACAGGAAGTGGGGGGACCAATCATGCAAGTAATCGTTAATCTGTTTCGGAATAATATTAGAGAATATGGTATGATCATTGCCCTTATACTGATTACAGGACTTTTTTTTCTGCTAACGGATGGTGTGAATCTAAAGCCGTTGAACCTTACCAATTTAATCTTGCAAAATGGTTTTATTCTGGTGTTGGCAGTAGGGATGGTTTTGGTTATTATTACAGGGAATATTGATCTTTCGGTCGGTTCTGTGGTTGCTTTTATTGGGGCGGTGGCTGGGGTTTTAATTATTAACATGGGTGTCCCGGTTTGGCTGGCGGTAGTCATTGCGATTGTTGCAGGTGCTCTGATCGGCGTATGGCAAGGGTTCTGGATTTCATACGTTGGTATTCCATCTTTTATCGTGACCTTGGCTGGTATGTTGATTTTTCGCGGGCTGACTTTATGGTTGCTGGATGGCAAATCGTTAGCGCCTTTTCCAGAGTCATTCCAGAAGATCAGCAGTGGATTTGTTCCTGATCTCTTTCAAGGTGGCAATATCCACATTTTTACGATGGTGTTGTCCATTGTATTATCGCTGGTGTTAATCTATATGGAATTTAGTAAAAGGAAAAATCAGTTACAATACAATCTCCAAGTGTTGCCGTTATGGGTTAGCATTGTGAAAATTGGTTTATTACTACTGGTGATTAACTGGTTTGCTTATCAGCTGGCCTTGAATAAAGGGATTCCTACCGTTTTAGTGATTGCCTTGGTTCTCATTATGGTGTATACCTTTATTATGAAAAAGACGGTAATGGGTCGCCATATCTATGCAACAGGTGGTAATAAAAAAGCGGCCGATTTGTCTGGCATCAAAACCAAACGAGTAGTGTTTTGGGTATTTGTCAACAATGGTGTACTGGCAGCACTTGCTGGTCTGATGTTTGCGGCACGTCTCAATTCTGCAACACCTGCAGCTGGTAATATGCTAGAGTTGGACGCCATTGCTGCAGTATTTATTGGCGGTGCGTCCATGGCTGGTGGTGTTGGTACGGTGATTGGAGCGATTGTTGGCGGTCTTGTTATGGGGGTTATGAATAATGGTATGTCTCTGATTGGGATCGGTATTGACTGGCAGCAGGCGATTAAAGGCATGGTACTGCTGATCGCTGTAGGATTTGATGTCTATAATAAAAATAAAGGATAAGTGAAAAATAGAGAGCTTGTTAACTAAGCACTATTTTATGATACGATAGACCTATCAATAGACTGGCTTCACATGAGGGGTTAGGGTGGCACTGTCGTCCTGTCGGTAGTCTTTAAGTTGGAGACTTCCAAGGGAGGAGGTGACTTGATTTTCAATACATTTTTGTGTTTTATTTTTGTTGATTAAACAGTTTATTTATCATTGAAGGTTGAATTTCGCAGTTAAAACAAACAAAAACCTCCTTTATTCCTTCGTATCATGGGAATAGAGGGGGGTTTCTGTTTTGGATAGTTAATAAGAGCGAAAATGATTGATTATCGAATCGCTAAATGTTTAGAATAAATTAAGATGTTGTCCATTGTCCACCGTTAACATGCAGTGTCTGCCCCGTTACGAATCGTGAATCGTCAGAAGCGAGATAAACAAAAGTGGGAGCAATTTCAAATGGCTGTCCCTGACGTTGCATGGGGTTTCCGGCTAATGAAACGGCATCTGCGGAGAAACTGGAAGGAATCAATGGTGTCCATATTCGTCCTGGAGCAATGGCGTTCACTCGAATTCCCTGGCTTACAAGATTATTGGCCAAGGCCCGACTGAAGCTGACAATAGCTCCCTTTGTTGCTGAATAATCGATTAATTGATCATATCCTTCATAAGCGACGACAGAAGCCGTATTAATAATTGAACTGCCTGCTTTTAAATAAGGGAGTGCGGCACGTGTAGTATAAAAGTGGGAGTACACATTCACTTTAAATGTGTCATCAAATTGCTCATCTGTAATATCGAGCAGACTTAATTGTTGAAATTGAATGCCAACATGATTACAAAGCACATCTAATTTTCCAAAAGTGTCCACCGTTTTTTCTACAATATCGATACATTGTTGTTTATCCTTTAAATCGCCTGGAAGCTGTAAACACTGCTGTCCAAGCTCTTCAATTCGAGACTTCGTCCTATCTGCATCTTCTTGTTCATCCAAATAAGCGATGGCTACATCTGCCCCTTCTTTGGCAAAGGCAATGGCAGCCGCTGCTCCCATACCGCTGTCCCCTCCAGTAATTAGTGCAATTTTTTCGGCTAGTTTATTACTTCCTTTATCATTCGGATTCTCGATAATGGGTCTGGGCACCATCCATTTTTCTAAACCTGGCTGACGAAATTGACGTTGTTCCGGAACTGTAACCGGCACATCTTGATATTGTGTGATCTGACCATAGTTTGGATACATTGGATAATGGGATCTTGTCGGTTCGTTTTGTTTTTTATGCGTCATGATAATCCTCCTTGAAATAACATGGATGCAATACTTTATGCAAAATAGGCGGATGTAGTGAAACACCATATCGCTGGGATTTGAATAAAGTAGGAGGTAGAAGGAAACAAGGAGGTTAACACCATGCAATATTATTATAACCCCGAAGTGAAATTATTGTTAGTGAATCAATCAAATGAGAAAGTGGGAGTGCGATATGAGGCTGGTCAGCATACATTCCAATTGCCGAAAATAGGACCTAGGCCACCTTATTATACTAATCCGAGATATGGGCAGTATTTTCCTATTATTTAGGGGGAGAGGACACCTAGAACAAAGGAGATCGGTCCACAAATGATAAGCGCACAGCAAGCACAGATGTAGTTCAAGACAAGTTTTTAGAATGGGATGAAAAATGTATATATGTGTGGTTAAGGAGTAAAAATTATTGCAGAGGCAATGGCATCTTGTTAGTAAAAACGTATGAATAGAGATACCCAAGTCATACGTTTTTACTGGTAGTAAGTAATGATCAGAACTATACTTCCGGTGGAGATTATTTGCATTTAGGATTTAATTGTTATTTTTAAAAGGAAAGATTGAAATGACTTGTTCGGTTTCGTTTACCCGACGTAATGCCTCGACGTGGAAATCTAGTGCGGTTAATTGAAGGATATTCTTCCATTGCGTCTCCTCTTCTTCCACCCACTCAGATTCTTGCCCTTCTGCAATCGAGTAGCTTATCTCTGCTTGATTATCCTCATTAATCGTTGCGTGATGAATAGTAATCCAATCTGGGATATCTGACTTCCTTGCCGCATTATGATCACTAACGGTCCGCATTGCTTCTACCGTTTCAGCAAAATCAAGTAGTTATCCGTTTTTATCATGAATGTCCTTGCCACCACTTACCCCGGCTATATATTGATAAGTTCCATTGTCGGTTGGAAAAAGATAGTCTCCTCTATTTTCCTTTGCTTCTACTTTCATGGATTCTATTTCACCAGCTTGTCCGAACATGATGCCTACTTGCTCACCTGTATAAAAACGAAGCAGATCAATTCCGTAAAGAGAACTAATTTGAAATAACATCTCCTGGAAATGTGCTTGCTCCGTTGAGGCCATACTAGAAAATAGTTGTAGAGGCGTGAAAACAAAGGAGGGCTCTGATTCATTGTCTATGGTAATTTCTTGGAGTGTAGATAGTACTTGTTGGGACGTGGCATCACTTTCCACAAGGGAATCCATTAAATTTTTTCCTGGTGAACGATTGGTTTCTGGTCTAGCAATATTTAAAGTAAGAGTATTAGGACTATGTTCATTATTAAAGACGCGTTCGCTTAAGATGAGATAGTATCCATCCTGGCTTTACTCTATTAGGAATGGTGCAACGACCATCTGGGAATGACTAAATTCTTATACAGAAGAAGCTGGTTTTGGTGGTAATAATAGTATGAATTTATTTAATCATTATTCTTTTGGGGCGGTTGTTGCTTGGATGTATATGCATTCGTTAGGAATTCAGCGTGACCCGAAACAACCAGCTGCCGTATATGAATTGAAATCAGATAAATATGTATTTACAGCACCCATTTATAAACCATTGAAAAGTTAACGTGTTTATATTTAAAAAAATGAAAATGAAGGTTGTTCTTAGTGTTCCATTTACTTTCACACCTCCCTTGTTGTAAACTAAAAGCACCATTACGCTAAAACCATCATTAGGGGGAACAAACCATGTCAATGATCAACGAAACACAGCGCGAGGAATTATGGAAAACGCTACAAACCCGCTTTGAAACGAACATGCATCGTCATCAAGGGTTGGAATGGAACGCTATTCAAATAAGGTTAGAGGCTGACGACAACAAACTATGGTCGCTTCATGAGATGGAAAGAACAGGTGGTGAGCCGGATGTTGTTGGCTACGATGAACAAAAAGATGTCTATATGATTTATGATTGTGCCGCAGAAAGCCCTAAAGGCCGGAGAAGTGTTTGCTATGATCATGCAGCACTGGAATCAAGGAAAAAGCATAAACCAGAAAATAGTGCAGTAGGTATGGCGCAGGATATGGGAATTGTCTTGTTGACAGAAGCACAATATCGCCAGTTGCAAGAATTGGAAGAAGTCGATAAGAAGACTTCAAGCTGGGTGCAGACACCATCTGATATTCGAGAACGTGGTGGGGCGCTTTTCTGTGATTACCGTTTTGGACATGTGTTTTTATATCATAATGGGGCAGAATCTTACTATGGTGCCAGAGGATTTCGTGGGGGATTAGAGGTCTAATCGTGTTTTAAACAAGCGCACAACTTATGTCATTGTGCGCTTATGGGCGATAAATCACGTTTTAAAACGTTTGTCGATCCATTATTAACCATTCCTTAAAATGCGGTGTATCCACCATCAACGATAATATCGCTGCCGGTAACGTATTTACAGCTGTCACAGACTAAAAATAACAGTGGCGAAATCAGTTCTTCCGGTTTGGCCATTCGTTTCATTGGAATCAACTCGGACCAAGTGTCTCTTAATGCTTCTGGCGTATTCACCGACATGTTGGTTGCCACATAACCTGGGCTTAGGCTGTTCACCTTAATTCCGTATTCTGCCCATTCAACGGCTAAAGATTTGGTTAAATGAATCAGTGCCGCTTTGGAGGCATTATAGGCAGCCTGCATTTGCGGTATGTTGACAATGGAACCGGACATCGAGGCAATGTTGACGATGTTGCCTTCCGTTCCCTTGTCAACCATTGCTTGTGCCACATATTTGCTTATGACAAATTGTGCATTAACATTTAGATTCATCACCTTGCTGAATTTCTCTGAAGTGGATGTCAGTGATCTCTCGTGAATGCACATGGCAGCATTGTTCACCAATATATCAATTCCACCTGTCTGTGCGAGAATTTGCTGAATCGCCTGTTCTATCTGCTCCTCTTTTGTTATATCTGTCTCGATCCAATGGGCTTCTCCGTTTACCATGGAGATTTCTTCTACTACATGTGTTGCAGAGCTCCTTGAAAGAATAAACACCCTTGCCCCAGCTTGTGCTAAACCAATAGCAAGCACTTGACCAATTCCCATACTTCCGCCTGTAATTACCGCTGTTTTTCCTCACAGACCAAACAACTTTTCCAAATACATGCTCTCACTCCTTTTGTGAATGCGTTTCCAAAAGTGTCTAGTAATAGTATACTAGAATTCGCCTGTTTTGGGGATTTTCCAGCTTGGATCCATCCTTGTCTTGAGTCTGTCATGGAAATAATACTGGCTATTCTAAATGAAATACAAGTTTCAGGTTTGTGGTAACGGGGCTATTATCTGGATTAGTTTTCATAACAGGCTCCATGTATTCCCACCATTTTTGGTTAATGTCCGTTTTCGCTAATTGCTGCCATTTATCCTCGCTTTCTATCTCGATATAGCCGAAGAGTTGATGAGTAGTTTTTTCTAAAAAAATCGAATAATTACGTCCACCATGAGCTTGGATGGCTTCGACCATTTCTGGCCAAATTTCTTCATGTCTTTTTTGATATTCTTCATGCATATCCGGGTATACTTCCATTACAAAGCCTTTTTTGATCATGTTATCTCCTCCTGCTAGTGCTGTTTTCTTTAGAGAATACAGGAATAGGAGGATGATAGGAATAACGTTAATTGCCTATTTTGTGTCCTTTTTTGCGTGTGAAGGAAGAAAAATGGTGATAGTGGAAGGGAATCAGTGGAATGGTAAAAACAGCGCTTTTCCTATCCAAAAATAGTGTTATTGCTTGAAAAGATGGAGAGGGGCATCCTACAATAAACAGCAATTAGCTTGGAATGAATTTGTTTTTAGCATAATGGGAGGAATTTAAATGAGCAAACGTGTAACTCGATTTGTTTTTTTGGCTGTTATCGTTTGTGCAGTGGCATGGCTCACTATCCGATTTATAGGGAATGATCCTAATGAACAAGTAGGCGAGCTGCCTGGAAATACAGCTACAGATGAGGAAGGTCAAATGATGAGTAACCCCGAAGCGGCGCTTGAAGAGGTATTTCGTCAGGCAGAGCAGGGAAAAGTTGCGGATTATCCGTTTGTTGTTGGCGTATCCACTGGGGAGGAAGTGGAAGCCGCTTGGGGAGCTCCTGATCATACTTCGGATACCGATGTTGGGCGTTTTTTGGAGTATTCCGAGCAACAGGCAGATGTGGGAATGACAGAGGATACGGTGACGGATATACGTGCAGCAGGGGAGACGCTTTCTGCAATTGATTTGGAGATGATTCAGTCATATCAACAGCCAGATGATACACGTTATTATCAAGATGAGGATCATGATCAGGTTATTCTGGTTTACGAATTGGATAATGGTTATGTTTTAAAATGGGTGTTGCCAGAGCCGACTGATCAGGAAGCTAACCCGTCGGTAGATCATATTTCATTATCGAAAGAAATGGATGAAACGGAAGAGATGAGTCTAGATGAAAAAATCGGGCAAATGATTTTTAGTGGGGTAGATGGAACGGAAATTACAGAGGCAACCACTGATATGATTCAATCATATCATGTAGGGGGTATCATTCTATTTGGTCCTAATATCGAAAATAGGGAGCAAACGACCGATTTCTTAGATGATATAAAAGGTGCCAATGCAGAAAACGAGTATCCCTTATTGCTTGGGGTGGATGAAGAAGGCGGCAGTGTGACTCGTATGCCTGAAGGAATAAACAGCTTACCGGATAGCCGTTCGATAGGGGCATTGAATGATCCAGATCTATCTTACGAGGTAGGCACTATCCTTGCAGAGCAGATGCGGACATTGGGCTTTAACTTGGATTTTGCCCCCGTGCTTGATGTGGACAGTAATCCCAATAATCCAGTGATTGGTGACCGTTCATTTGGAGACAATCCTGATATCGTCTCGAATTTAGGGATTCAAACGATGAAGGGGATTCAAGAAAATGGAGTGATTTCGGTTGTCAAACATTTCCCTGGTCATGGTGATACAGGTGTGGATTCCCATTTGGAGTTGCCAAAAGTCGATAAAAACCAAGATGAACTAGCGGAATTGGAATTGATTCCGTTTCAGAACGCTATTGCACAAGGAGCAGATATGGTGATGATTGCGCATATCTTACTGCCTCAAATGAAATCCGAGTATCCTGCTTCGATGTCAAAATCAGTTATTACGGATATGCTGCGCGAAGACATAGGTTTTAATGGTGTCGTAGTGACCGATGATCTGACAATGGGGGCGATTACCGATCATTATAGTATAGCAGAAGCAGCGGTTCAGTCCGTCAAGGCAGGTGGAGACTTATTACTGGTTGCCCATCAGCCGGAGCAAATTGCTACTGTGGTGGAAGAGTTAAAGTCAGCAGTTGAAAATGGCGAAATCAGCGAAGAAAGAATCGATCAGAGTGTAGAGCGTATTATTCAGTTAAAAGAAAAGTATCAATTGTCTGACAGCCTCACACCAGAGCATGATATCGAATCGGTTAATGAGCATGTGGAGACAATTAGGGAAGTGATATCTTCCAAGTGACATCAATAGCTCCTAGGATTTTTTGTGTGTTCTGAAATAAGCCGCTTTTCACATAGCCCATTGTTTCGAGAGGTTACATTCGTTATAATAAAAGTTATGTGATAATGCTTGTTTGTAATGGTGCTGTATAGGAGATGGCTGTAGTGTTTAATCGGTTAAAGATGCTTTTTCATATTCCGTATTTTTGGCTTTTTATTATTTGTATGCTATTGGTGGGGACAAGTATATCGATCACTGCCCCATACCTTTCGATATATGGAACAACCGTGATTGGGATGAGTCCATCTGCTTTTGGAGTATTTATGGCCGTTAGTTCTTTCGCTGGAGTGATTGCGAATACGATTATCGCTAACTATTCGGACAATGGTATGAGTCGAAAGTGGTTGATTTTGGCAGCCTTACTCTCTTCCGCTTGTGGTTATACCTCGTATCTTATTTTTGAATCTTTTATCGGATTATTATTGTCTGTTAGTTTTTTTAATGGATTGGGAGCGGCAGCGATGCCGCAAATGTTTGCCTATGCAGATGAGTCGGCTAATGCTAGTAAGTCGCAAGATAAGACTTTTGCCAAATCTACTTTGCGATCTTTATTCTCGCTAGGCTTTCTCATTGGCCCGTTGTTTGGCACGCTACTTCTGGGGGCTTTTAACTATCAGGGGCTCTTTCTAGGGACTAGTTTTATTTTTCTTATCCTTGCTTGCATTGTCTTTCTATTTCTACCTAAACGGAAAGCCTCTGTAAAAAAATCAGTGCACAGTAAGCCAAACCTTTTCTTTTCATCAGAAATGAAAGGAATGATATGGCCATTTATAGCATTTACGCTGTTATTTGCTGTTAACTCTGTTAACGGTATCAATACACCGTTGCTTATTATCAATGAATTACAGGGTACACCTGCCAATGTCGGGGTAATGGTTGCTTTATGTGCTGGTTTGGAGATTCCTCTTATGCTGACATTTGGGGCACTAAGCACAAGAATCTCCAATCAATGGATTACGCTTATTGGCTGTGCTGCTGCTTTGCTGTACTACAGTATTTTGGCATTGTCTACTGATACATGGCAATTAATCGGAGCACAGATTTTTCAAGCCACCTTTGTCGCTGTGGTGATGGGGAATGGCTTAAGTTATTTTTCCAATCTATTACCCCATTCGGCTGGTGTTGCTGCGACAATGTATGCCAATGCTTCTACCTTAGGAAGATTGGGAGGCAACTTATTAGCAGGGTTTGGTGCTACATTGGTTGGCTTTCGTTACATAAATTGGTTTTGTCTGGTGGTATTAGTGACCTCTATCTTTCTTCTATTCAAAAAAGATAAACGTTAGAATATGGTCTGTTTAGAATACAGTGGTTACGGGAATTGCCTAATATAATGACACCTATTAACATAGAAAGGGAGATGTCCATTGAAAGAAATTACTGCTATTTTACAACGTTTAAATGAACGTGAGCCATTACCGCGACTTTTACCGGAGCAAGTATGGGATGATCAGTTGAGTGAAGAAATTAATACGTTAGCCGCAGAGGAGATTCGCCCGGAAGGAGAAGCACCACCTTCTCCGCAGACCGTGGAAGCGGTGCGCAGCAGTCTGCTGTTGTTAAATGATGACTTGTATAGCTCTCATACGATTTCACAAAGCCTGGATAATCCATTAGGCTCTTATTTGCATGGCGTTATGCATCGACGGGAAGGGGATTTCCCCAATGCAAAATACTGGTTTCGTAAGGCGGGAGAGCACCCGATCCATGCCCTGTTATATGACGAAGGACGGAAAATGGATGCAGATTTAGAGCAACGAGGGACGTGGGATCCAGCTGCGATGGTTGATGAAGTAGAAGAAGTACATCGGAACGGTGCAGAAGATAGCGATAAAGGCATGGCATTGCGAAAACTGCAAATGTTAGAGATGCAAATGCTCATTGGTTTTAGTGTTGGCAGTGAGTAGGTAGGCATGGGATAGAGTACCTCTTTAGCTGGGATGGCTTAAAGAGGTTTTTTTCTATTCGCGAATGAATACTGAAACCTTTCCCTGGTAGCTTGCGTATATGGTTAAGAGGTTATATGGAAGAAGGAGGAGAAAGCGGTGTTGCACTTGTTTAAACGCTGGAGACGCCAGAAGTCGATCAAAAAAGTAAAGCAAGGGGATGGGCATGCGCTCAAACCGTACCGTTTTTATGAAGTTTTATATCGTTCATTATTCTACATAACGCTGCCTGAAGCGGATGGCAGCAGTCATACGTATACTATCGATATCAATTATTTCAGTGAAGAACCTTCGGCTGATCTGTATCGTGATGGTAAGCATCATGCTTTCTCTGGCCTTCCAGCCATTTTTCCTGTTCCAGGAGGTGTGATCGAAGTGGCGACGACCACCTATGGTGCGAAACGCATGCATTATGTGGCCGATGACGAGAGCGGGGAAGAGGTGTTAACCCCCGATCGTCGTTCAGCAGAAGGGCTAAGGTTAAGATTTGATGCCCGTTTTCCCAAGGTCAGTTCGCTGATTGGCTTAATGGCAGTTATCGTCTTGTTGCTATCCCTTGTCATTGGTTTGCCTCAGTTAATTTCCTTGATTTCGCATATCCCGTATATTGCTGAGCGCTGGGGCATTTTCGAAGCGCCTTTCTTCCTGCCTGATTGGCTGAATATAAGTCTGCTAGTTGCAGCGACCATCGCCGCATTGGAACGTGCCTTAATGTTGCGAAATCATTGGTTAATAGATATGGAGACTAATTGGTGGGATGAGTAGTTCCCATCATTTGTCTGTTTGCAGGGTATGGAATTTAATGTAACCTATTATATGAAATAAAAGCATAAGATTGCTTTTTTCAAAAAACCGCTTACGTATCATGGAGAAATGAAATAATGGATGAATCGAAGGATATTCGTTGGAAACAAAAATTTGAAAACTTTGAGAGATCATTCAAACTCCTAGAAAAATACGCTGCTACTCCCATATCGACGGAATTGGAACGAGCAGGCATTATTCAATTTTTTGAAACAACTTTCGAATTAGCATGGAAGGTATTAAAGGATTATTTAGAAGCAGAGGGAATCATGGTTAAAAGCCCAAGAGAATCGATTAAGCAAGCGTTCCATGTTGAAATAATTGAAAACGGCTATCTGTGGATGGAAGCATTGTCCAAGCGATATTTAATCGCAAATACCTATGATCAAGAATTGACAGAAAAACTAGTGAGAGAAATACAAGAAAAATTTTTGCCTATGCTTAGAAAACTATATCTTACATTACTAAAGGAAGTATCATAATGTTTGGTTTATTGGAAAGTGATATTCGTGAAATAAATAATACATTGCAAAGTTTTAGTGAAATTGAGCATGGAATCATTTTTGGAAATCGAGCAATGGTTAACTACAAAAGAGGGTCTGAATAGATCTTGCCATTAAAGGAACAAGCATTAAGCCCAATACGCTATATGAATTATTTGATTTACTGAATGAGGGATGTTCTCTGCTCTATTTTTTGACTTGATTCACTATGAGGCGACCTCTAACCCAAACTTAAAAACTCATATTGATATAGAAGGTAAAATAATTTATAAGTGTGATGAAAAAAAGTTGATAAACGAAGTAGAGATATTATAGAGTATAATCACTGTGAAAAGTGATGAAAAGCATTAATCTTAATAGTTTTTTAAGCCTCTTTGATTGGCTTAACGCTTTTCGATATTACTGTTAAAATCAGAAAAAGATATGATTACCTAAATGTAATAGGAACCATATCTTTTTCTTGCGTGTTACTATTCCTTCATCAACAAAACATCAAAAGGCGCAAGCTCATGTTGGTCCTTAATTGTTTGATTCGTTAAGTAGTCTGTTTGGCCAGCAAACATTTCAGGAATTTGCACATCCTCGTTTGTAAAATTAATGATAAAGGTGAACGTAGACTCTTTTCCTTCCCGTGAGATGATTTCTAGTTTTGTATCGGGAACCTGCCTCTCGATCTCTGTATGACTCACCACTTCATTTAGCAGCGTTGCTAAAAGAGAATCATCCAATTCTGTTCCAAAGTAATACACCTTTCCGTCTTGATAGTCATTGACCGTTACAGCTGGTGTCCCTTTGTAAAAGTTGGAATCATAGCTGGCTAATGCTTCTGCGGTTTCCAAATGGATAATATCACTAACAAGTGTGCCAATACCGGTTTGACCGTCTTTCCATGCGATTTGATTACTCTGTTCAGGTGCTAAAGCGTCAATTTCTTCTACCCAAATGCCACAAAGCTCGCGGAGAGGGCCTGGATAGCCGCCAAGATAGACATTATCGGATTGGTCCACGAGTCCGCTCATAAAGCCGGTAACGAGAACACCGCCATTGGCGACATACTTCTCGATATTTTCTGCTACTCCCTCTTTTACCATATACAACACAGGTGCTAGTACCAATTGGTAATCCGAAAAATCGTCGTCGATGGAGACCAAATCAACAGGAATATTTCGGTAATAAAAATATTGATAGATGTGATGAATTTGGTCAACATACGTTAAGTCTTTGTTCGGACCACTAGTATATTCCAAGGCCCAGTAGTTATCCCAATCAAAGATTAGGGCTACTTTACTTTTGATATTAGTCGCAAGCAGCTCTTTTCCTATCGCTTCAAGTTCTTCACCGATTTGTTTAACCTCGCGGAATACACGGGTATTGGTGGTGCCGCTATGGGCAATTACTGCTCCGTGGAACTTCTCACAGGCCCCAATCGAACGACGCAATTGGAAATATTGAATCGTATTGGCGCCATGGGCAATTGTTTGATAGCTTTGTGCACGTAGTTGCCCAGGCTTCTTCAATGAATTATATGGCTGCCAATTTTGTTGACTCGGGGTTTGTTCCATCAACATAAAAGGTTGTTTCTTTAAGCCACGCATTAAATCATGACGTAGCGCTACTTCACTCCATGGTGTGTCATAAGCAGGATAGCTGTCCCAAGAAACAATATCCATTTCTTTGGCCCATTTAAAATAATCTAAGTAACGGTACGTACCCATTAAATTCGTTGTGATCGGTGTATCCTTATCCCATTCTCTAATGGCATCCCGCTCCATCTTGAAGTTCTCCAGCATACTATCTGAATTAAATCGGCGGTAATCAATCGAGATACCAGCAAAAGCGGTATTTTCATAAGAGATACCTTCGCTTAAGGCGTTAGGCAGGACGATCTCATCCCACTCATAGACCGTGTGTCCCCAAAATTCCAGGTTCCAGGCCTTGTTCAGTGCCTCAATCGTTCCATATTTATCTTTTAGCCAGACGCGAAAGGCCTTTTCACAATTTTCACAGAAACATTCTCCACCATATTCATTATTAATATGCCAATAGGCGAGCTGCGGATTATCACCATAACGCTCTGCCAGCTTGGAGGCTAGTCGCCTGGCGAATTTTTGATAAATCGGACTATTCGGACAAGCGTTATGACGTTGTCCAAATTTGTGATGTCGTCCTTCAAAATCGGTTCTGCCTACTTCGGGATATTTCTTGAACATCCAAGCGGGCAGTGCCGCAGTGGAGGTAGCTAACACAATTTGGTATTTTTCTCTTGTCAGCATATCCATGATATCATCTAACTCGGAAAAATCATATTCATGTTCGGAAGGTTGGATTTTTGCCCATGAGAATACATTGACCGTGGCGCTGTTAATTCGAGCGTCTTTAAAATAGACCATATCTTCTTTCCATGTGGCACGATCCCATTGATTAGGGTTGTAATCCCCACCATATAGGAAATGTTGTATTTCTTTCATTTATTATCACCCTATCTTTTGTTATGATAGTATTATTATAAAAGAGTGAAAGCGCTATTTGTATAAATAAATGAAAGAGTTTATATGAATTTAAGAAACCGAGGTGACAGTATGCCTATTTTTTTTCAAGTAACCAGCAGTTCCTTGCCGATTGCGATCGCTAGTATTGGGAATCAGTGGGAGCAAGAAAGCATTGTTCGGCCTGATGGCTACCCTCATTTTCACTGGCTGCAGACAGAAGCAGGCTATGGGGAAATCAGTATAGATGGAAAAATCATTCGATTGCCAAAAGGTAAAGGGGTGCTGATCCGCCCTTTTGTGCCTCATTATTATTATGCAAATCAAGGATGGCTAACTAAGTTTGTCACTTTCAATGGTACGTTGAGTGATCATTTGGTGAATATGGTAGGGAAGGGGCATTATATAACGGATGAGTATACGGGTGCTTTCCCTTTTGGAGCTTGGATTGACAGAGTGATTGCTCAGCATATGTCTGGCGATAAAAATCCATTAGAGTTATCCACTTCTGCTTATGCCTTTTTGTTGAACTTAAGTCAAAAAGATCGTATCACCGAGTATAGTGACGATCCTTTGTATCTTCACTATATTTCACCTACGCTTCGCACCTTGAAACACAACTATGACAGACCATTGACACTAGCAGGTTTGGCAGATGATTTGTTTGTCAGTCCACAATATCTGTCAAGAATTTTCAAAAGGTTTATGGGGGAAACCGTAATCTCCTATCTGCAAGCCTATCGAGTCAATAAGGCCAAGGAATTGTTGATTAATCATCCTTCCTTAAAAATTCAAGAGATTTCCGATCTGACTGGATTTTCAGATGCCAGTTATTTTGTCGCTTTTTTTAAAAAGACAACGAAATACACCCCGTTACAGTTCAGAAGATTATATCTGAATCGACATTTGCAGTGAGGGGTGGGCATACAGCACTTCACCGCACCATGATCACATTTATTTTTCCTTAGAATCGTGCTATACTATATGTAATAAATCAATCCGTTAGGCAGATGATGCGAGTGAGTATGATCCACCAACCCCACGACAAGATATTCAAAGTGACATTTGAAGATATTGAAGTAGCCACTGATTTTGTCCATCATTATTTACCCAAAGAAATATTGAACATCGTAGATACGGAAACATTAGCGATAAAGAAAGATAGCTTCATTCAAGCAGAACTAAAAGATTCGTATTCTGACCTGTTATTCGATGTAGAAATCGATAATCAAAAAGGTTATCTTTACTTCCTTTTTGAGCATAAGAGTTATCAGGCACCAGATATTGCTTTTCAACTTTTGGCGTATATGCTTCAAATTTGGAGCCAACATATTATCAACGATAAAGCAACCAACTTGCCGATCATTATTCCCATCCTTTTCTACCATGGAGAGCGAAAGTGGGAAAGAGCCAGAAAAATAAGTGACTGGATTTCCGGTTACGATCGTTTTTCGACTAGTATCCAGAAGTACGTTCCGGATTACGATTTTGTTTTCTGTGATTTTTCCTTTGATGGTAATGAAGTAGCAGAAGGGAATCCCAAATTGCGAGCATATTTGGAATTATCCAGACACATTTTCATCAAGGATATGGAATTATTGATGAATGTGATCATTACAATCGAGGATCTCTTAAATGAATACGATCCATCTTATTTTGACACGATTATGATTTATTTATTAAGTGTGCGCGATGATTTGCCGATTGACACGCTAAAAGAACAGCTAACAATAGAAGGGAGGAAACGACTCATGTCTATTGCTGAACAATTGAGAGAAGAAGGCGAGAAACGAGGTAAAAAAAGAGGTAGGAAGGAAGAAAAATTAAAAGTAGCCAAAAAGTTACTACTATTAAATATGGATGAAACACAAATTATGGAAGCGACGGATTTGACCATGGAAGAAATCGAACAAATCAAAAAAGAAATAAAATAATAAAAGGCATTCACAGATCCATGTGAATGCCTTTTGCAAATGAGAAAAATTAGTCAAATACTAACCAGAACCAACGATAGTATTCCCTTATACAAGCTGTTACATCACTCTAAATGAATCTAGTTCATAACCAAACCGCAGTGAAAACTATAAACTCTCTTTCCGATTAAACAAATAAACACTCCCCGCCAGCAGCAATATCGAAGTACCAACTAAAAGGACAAGATTGATGATCAGATCAGTGGAGATTTGTTCTTGGTAGAGCATTTCTTGAATTAGATTGGATAAATTATTGTAAAACCAAGGCATTTTATGTTGGAAAATGCTATTGATAATCGATAATATGATGAAGGTGATCACCGTTAAACCACAGCTCAAGACTTGCGAGCGCAGCAGGGAAGCGAATACCATCGTTACACTGATAACAAATACAAACCAAATCGTAAAAAAGCAAATCGCGAGTATGGTATAAAGGAGGCTTAGCGCTCCAAATAACAAGTCTACATAATACCAACTTATCAGTAATCCAATAATAGTGGCAATGGCAAATACGAATATTTTCGCCAGCCATTTTGCCCCTAAATAGTTGATGGTTTTTACTGGCTTCACCAATATAAGCTCGAGCACGCCGCTCTTTCGTTCCCCGCTTACGGTCGATAATGTTAACAAAATCGCAATCAGGACGCCGAACATACTGAGCTGACTAAGGCTCATCATAAAGGCATCAACGGGGAGGACATCTGGCATTTCAAAAGTCGCTCCTTCCGGCATTCCGCCAACTTTTTCTAGAATAATCGGCAAGTAATAGGTAGTGATCGGATCCATAATGCTCAGCACAATAAAAACAATAGGAATCCAAATTAGGCTGTAATTTCGCGTATGCATGAGTAGTTCTTTTTTAAAGACGGTTTTAATTTGTCTCATGGCCGATCACCTCCATAAACATTTCTTCCAGTGACGTCTGATGAACAGAGAAATAATCCAATGACCAGCCTTGTTCGAGGGTGAGCTGAAGGATTGCTTTTTTTACTGTCTCAACATCGGTAACTTCAACGACAAGGTGACCCTTTTGTTCATGTACCTCCGTCACTTCACTAATCGACTTTATTTGGATCTGCAGTTCTTGCGAAGCCTCGGTAAAATGCAGATCAATGACCTGCCGCTGATATTTCTTACGTAAAGTTTCCAATGTCCCTTGTTCTACAACACGCCCTTGATTCATCACAATCAAGCTATCGCTGATTTCTTCTGCATCGGATAAAATATGGGTGGAAAAGAGAATGGTCGTCTCTGTTTTTAGTTCTTCTAATGAATTAAGCAGATCGCGTCTGCCAACAGGATCGAGTGAGGAGACTGGCTCATCAAGCAACAGGAATCTTGGCTGGTGAATCATTGCTTGGGCAATCCCTAAGCGTTGTCGCATCCCACCTGAATAGGTGTTAATCCGCTTATTGGCAGCTTCTGCAATGCCGGTTTTCTCCAGTAACCTGTCTGCTCGTGTGGCTGCCTCTTCTTTCGATAGATAACTTAGTTCACCTACATAAATCAGAAATTCGCGTCCAGACATCCATCCGTGGAAATGTGGATATTGTGGTAGGTATCCAATATAGCGGCGTAGGTCTTCATTTTCTCTAATCTCATCAAAGCGGATCGTGCCTGCAGTTGGTTTGATTAAGCCGCTAATCATACGCAGGGTAGTGGTTTTACCTGCGCCGTTTGGCCCCAATAGGGCGTAGGTCTGACCTGGTGCCAATTCTAGATTTAATCGATGGACAGCTTGTTTCTGTCCATATGTTTTGTTTAATTGGTCAATGATCAGTGTCATTTAATCCTGCCTCCTTCCGAAAATGAAGAATAAAATGGGGCCTAGGGTGTTTAATAGGATAATGGCGAAGAACCAGGCCCATTCATTCCCTTTCAGGGTGTTATTTTGCCTTGCTTTAAACCAGGCGACAAGTGCAATAACCATCAAGATAAACTGGATAATCACAAATGGTGCCAATATTTGAATCAATTCTCGTACATCCGGCTCATTCATTGATACTCCTCCTTCTGTTCTTGCCTATATATCACATAGGAATAAACGGTTAGGATAAGGGCGATTAGTAGTGCTCCGATGATAATAAAATATACGGCTATGTTAAGATCAATAAACGGAATGATAAAGAAACTAAGTCCTGCTAATATAAACAAACGAGAGCCTAAGCGGTTGGTTTTTTGCCACACCTTTTCGCTGGATAATGTCCAAGGTGTCCGTATTCCCATCAACCAATTGGATTTGACTGCTTGCATGTAGTTTCCCATGACGATAAAGAGGGCTCCTACAGCTAACGGAACAATAATCTCCACATTCCAATCCATGCCTAAACTTTGTACAACTACTAATACATTGACGAAAACCAGTAGTAACATTGTGGCATAGATAACAACTCGATAAGCCCTGGACTGAAGTAAATATCCTTTTCGTTTGGGGTCTAGTTTAGGTATCCATACAAACATTACATAGATGAGGATGAGCAGTCCCATGTTTATCAGTACTCCAATCGATTTTGGTGCAGACCAGGTCACCGAACCATCTGTTCCCCAATGCATGGGAAGATCGTTCGGCAAGTATGGGTAACTAATAAGCCACATCCCTAAAGTGGCGATTATGAGTGCGATAGCTCCTAAATGTTTATACATTGTGATCATCTCCTTTGTGCGTAAATGTCATCGCCCAACTAATCAGCTCTTGAAAAACCGTGATGTTGAGATGGTAATAGATAAACTGTCCTTTTTTCTCATCATCGACCAAACCAGCCTGTTTTAATAAGCGTAAATGTTGCGAGATACTCGGTTTGGACATGTCAAACTGGTCGGCAATTTCGCCGGCTGTTAAATCTCCTTTTTTGAGCAGGTCAAGAATTTCACGCCGAGTTGGGTCTGCTAAGGCTTTAAATGCTTCTTTCATAAGAAAGTGATTCCTTTCTTCATTTAAGTATTTAAGTAATTAACTAAATAATAAATTAAAAAAGAATGATTGTCAATGAGTTTAGCTTTTTCACATTAATCGTGTAAAAGTCAAGAGGTGGGAGGTCGTACAAATGTATGTACGCCTCCTATCGCTTCGTTAGAAAAATGGAATAAGATAGAATGGGAGGATAAATAATAGAGCTAAACCAATTATCATTTTGCTCGTCTTTGAAGAAAATGGTTTGTGATGACGCCAACGATTAGACTGGACCTTATTACGAAAGAGCCATAGCGTGATAAGAAAAACCCCTGCCACTTGCAACCCCATAAGGACAAAGGAAGCTTTTTGATGAGTAATTTCTATGATTTTTTTACCCGTCAAGTTTGATATGACTGTTTCGTTTATGCTACCAAGCAAGAAGAGCAGGATGGCAAATAGTAAAATAGCAGCAAAAAATTCAATGATTCCGAGTAATAACTTTGACATACATTCATCTCCTTTAACGTTCTAGTGTATCATATTTTTCCATGTTAAAGAACAGTATACGAAATAGTGTATATAAGATACAATAGGTCAATTTTATAATTCTTTTTAAAATGTAAAAACGAATTGAATTTTCAAAAGTGTATTTAGAAAATATAGCTGCCACTTCGAATTTCTGTGCCGCTTAAACTTTCTGATCCTTTTTATCGGGATTTTAGAACACACTTATAGTTGAATTATTGATATCTAACAACTAAAGCAAAAGTCTGACCTCAATTATATCTTTGAGAGGTCAGACTTTTTGATAGGTAAAGAAAGCATATAATCCTTGGTATAATAGGACTTGGAATGATGTTGATCTGGAACTTATCGGTAGTACGCATGTTATTTTGATGATATAAGTAAAATGAAATCATGTCTCATGGATATCGGAAAGGTGCTCTTGATCCATTCGTGTGAAGCGCCTTTCAGTAGAGCTGAAAGGTAGCAGTATGATGAGATAACCAAGGCATAAATGCATTTATGCCCCTGGTTACCTCATCATACTGCGTAAATGGATCAAACGAAGAATTATCAGGTAATCATGTGAGCAAAGACTTGCCTGTCACACGTTTTTCTGAATATTTCTAATTTGATTTTCAATATGAAATGGCGAGGAGCCAAATGAAGATATGAATTGTCTCTTGATTGGCAAAAATTATTCCTTAATCAGTTTTTCATTATCTTGCCGATATAAATTTTCCAAATGTTCTAAGTGGTCAAATCCCCAACTTCTCATAGCAATTAATAGCGGCTTTAATCCGTGTCCATATTCTGACATGGAATATTCCACTTTTGGAGGTACTTGATGATAAATTTCCCTATGAACAATGTTATTATATTCTAATTCTCTTAATTGCGAGGTTAACATTTTTCTGGTTATTTCTGGGATAGCTCGTTGTAATTCGCTAAAACGTAATTTTTCATTCTCCATCAGATGGAATAAGATAATCGGCTTCCATTTACCAGAAATAATATCTAACGCAGCTTGAAGTTCTTTACAAGTTTCTCCCTTAGATTGATTTGTCATTGAGTAAACTCCCCTTTATAAAAAATGTTTATTGGTAGAAGCTTTGTATATCAAATAGTTTCTTAAAAGTAACTATGTTTAATTAAAGTGCCTTCTTCCCAAAAAGAAACATTAGGTTTATTATAACCCTAGTGATCAAATAAAAACAACTTTATTATTTGATGCCTCAAAATATATACGAAGGATTAATGTATGGAGGTTCTATATGAATATAAATAGGAATCAATTACAATTTGGGCTGGATACATTTGGTGATATTGCTTATAAAGACGGGACAAAAGAACGAATGAGCTATGAAGAATCATTACGGAACATTGTTGAGGAAGTGAAATTAGCGGATGCACATGGAGTTGATGCGATTGGTTTAGGTGAGCACCACCGTGAAGAATATTCCATCTCAAGCCCTGATACCGTTTTAGCTGCTCTTTCTTTAGTAACGAAGAATATTACTTTAGGTACAGGTGTGACGGTTTTAAGTTCAGATGATCCAGTGAGGTTATACGAGCGTTTTGCGACAATAGATGCTTTATCAAATGGGCGCGCTCAAATGATGATAGGACGTGGAGCCTACACGGAGTCATTTCCGCTTTTTGGTTATCATTTAAAAGATTATAATGAACTTTTTGAGGAAAAGATTGCTCTTCTTCATGAGTTAATTAAAAATGAACCAGTCACTTGGAAAGGAAATCTTACGCAATCATTTGATAATGTTCAAATCTATCCAAAGCTAGATAAAAAACTGGATGTAGTCGTTGGTGTAGGAGGTACTCCTGCGTCTATCGTTCGTGCTGCGAAATATAATTTCCCTGTTGTGTTAGCTATCATTGGTGGAGATCCGGCACGTTTTAGGCCTTTAGTAGATCTTTATCATAAAACAACCCGCGAACTAGGGAAGCCATTGCAATCTATAGGTATGCATTCTCTAGGGGTTATTGCCGAAACGGATGAAGAAGCAAAAGAGATTGCTTGGACCTATGTAAAGGCTACAATGGACAGAGTATCCAAAGAACGAGGTGGAACACCAATGAAAAAAGAACACTTTGAATACCAAGTAAAATATGGAGCTTATTATGTTGGAAGCCCAGAAACAGTTGCACAGAAAATTGCTCAAATGATACCGGCTGTTGGTGTTCAGCGTTTTAATTTAGTTTATAGTGTGGGAGGACAACTTCAAAAACATCGTTTCCAGACCATTCGCCTTTATGGTGAGAAAGTAATTCCAAGAGTGAAAGAATTAATTAAGTAATAAATAGCTATTAAGTTAGCTTAGAAAACCACAAATATGAATAAAAGGAGTTAATATAATATGAAAACATTAGTATTGATATTTCACCCTAACTTGTCTGAATCTCGTGGTAACCGTTATTTAGCGGAAGAAATAAAAAAGCAACCTGATGTTACGATTCATGATGTTTACACGTCTTATGCAGATGAAAAAATAGATGTGCAAACGGAACACGAACTGGTAGAAAATCATGACCGTATCATTTTTCAATTTCCTTTCTTTTGGTATAGTGCACCTCCATTATTAAAAAAATGGTTGGAAGAAGTTATTACCTATGGCTGGGCTTTTGGAACAAACGGAGACAAGTTTCAAGGGAAAGAAGTACTTGTTGCTGTAACTACAGGTGTTGCTGAGGAAGGCTATTCAGCAGAGGGGGACGTTGCATTTACGGTTCCAGAATTATTACGTCCTCTAGAGGCAGCTGCTAATTTTGTCAGTGCATACTATTTACCACCATTTGCACTAAATGGTGTAGGGCACAAATCAGATGAACAGCTTGCAGAAATTGCTAAAGAATATGTGACTTATGCATTAAATCCAGAACTCCGGTTACATGCTATTCACTAATTTAGCAATGATAGAGGCTTAACAAAACAACACAACAGATAAAATAAACCAAACCTCCAGATCAACTTTGATGGGTTTGGTTTATTTCTTTATTCATTAAATCTCGGGTAATATTGTCTAATGATTTTAAGCGTCTCACCATAAAATAATATTATTTTATCCCTTTGGATACCTTATAACCAAAGGAATAATTTACTGAAAATGTAATATTTATTGATTAAGGTGATTAAGAGGGGATTTAGATTAATTTGTGTCCACCTTCTACATGAATAATTTCTCCAGTTGAAAAGCGATTACGCAGCAAATAAATAACTCTCTCAGCTACATCTTCTGGTTTTCCGGCACGATTTACTGGCAATTGTTCTGCAATGGCGTTATAGAATGCCTTTCGTTCTTCTTCAGGCATGCCATAACGTGATGGTGTGTCGATAACTCCAGGAAAGACAACATTCCACCAATAATAACAACTTTTTTGTTTGTTAGTTTCATTTTTACACTTGCCTCTTTTCCATAATATTTTGGATAGACTATTTATATTTGATTATTCATTATGAAAAAACGCCCATAAACCCCTGTCTTAAAATAGAATGTGAAAATATATCTATTTAGTCGAGAGATAATGAGCGTTAACTATCTGAATCACTGAGGTTTATTCAGGGCAGAAAAGCAAAACCTCGCCTGAATAAAGTGTTGATTATACGAAGCTCTTTTCTTTTCTCACAGATTTAAGTGCATTTGACCAGGCAATAACATCATCAATCATCTCGCCAAGTCTTGGTTTATGCACTTCCATTGGTGTGAACGTGGTCATATTTTCAAAATCATTAAATAAGCTGAAGGCACCCTGTGGTTCTACGGTTGCTACTTTTAAGTTTGCTAATGTTGTACGCAGTGCAAGGGAAGCTGCAATTCCTAAAGTAGAACCATAGCTGACGATTCCAGCTGCTTTATGATGCCATTCCATACCTAAATAATCTAAATGATCTTTAAGACCTGAAGGGAAATTTTTATTGTATTCCGGTGTAACAAAAATGAACCCGTCAAAGGAATCAATTTTCCTTGACCATGCACGATGTGCTTCTGTTTCATATTCTTTATTTGCCATCAGAGGCGGTACTGCTTCATTAAAACGTCCAAGTCCACTTTCTTTAATATCAACTATTTCAAATTCTGCATCCGTCTCTTTATTATCTGCAAAATCTTTAATCCATTCTGCAACCTGCAAATTCACACGTACGTCACGTGTACTTCCTGTAATAATGCCAATTCTTGTCATTGTATAACCCTCCGAATAAATTTATATATTAAATCTCAACTTTCGCACACTGAAATAGGCAGGTAAGCCCTGATATAGCTGGGTAAGCCAGCAATCCATTGTTGGACTTGACTTTTGATTAATTTTTGTACCTTTTTGTTGCTCATTTTCAAGGCATCTTCAAGAAGGTCGATCAACTGCTGAAGTGCCACAGCCCAATCGAGATCATGAACTTCATCACATAATTCATAAAACATGCCGCCAAGTGTTCTCTCATCTGTGCTACATCGGTTTTGCCACGAGAGAATAATATATCGTGCGAATACGATGGTCGTATGACTAATTAAGCCGTCATACGAACGACTTTGGAACTCTTTTTGGAGTTTCAAAAGAGATTTTGTTGTTTTGAAAAAAACTTCAATGTCCCATCTCATCCCATAAATACGAATGATTTCTTGATCACTAAGTGTACAATCGGTGCTTAGAATAGCTAACCATTCGCTCTTTTTATTCCGATTACGAACAAAGACAACTTTAATAGGAATGCCATTCGCTTGTGATGATAGTCTAATAATTGGACATACCAAATGGGGATTTTTATACTAAATATAATAATCTCTAGGAGTGTCTAACATGGCAAAACGATATGATAAAGAATTTAAAGTATATGCAGTAAAATTAGTAGTGGAAGATGGAAGGAAAGCAGCCGAAGTGGCAAGAGAATTAGACTTAGTTCCCCAGACGCTGCAAAAATGGGTAGCTAGGTACAAGGAGGACCAAGAGAATAGCTTTGTAGGAAGCGGTAATCGCAGTCCCAAAGATCAAGCTGGGTATGAAAAAGATAAACGGATTCGTGATTTGGAAGAGGAGGTAGCTATTTTAAAAAAGGCTATGGGCATCTTCGCAAAAAAGCCGAAGTAATCTATGGATTTATTCAAGAACACCACCACGAATTTCGTGTAGAGAAGATGTGCCAAGTATTAGGTGTTTCTAAGAGTGGCTATTATGAGTGGAGAGATCGCCCTGTCAGCGATCAATCTAAACGTAAACAAAAGCTAACAGCTCAAATCAAACGCATATTTATCGCATCCAAAAAAAGATATGGCAGTCCTAAAATCACACAGGTTTTACGCAATGAAGGGGTACCTGTTTCTCCAAAAACAGTGTCTCGTATCATGAAGGAAAATGGTTTACGTTCGAAAACAATGAAGAAATATAAGGCGACAACGAACTCCAAACATTCGCATCCTGTCTATCCGAATTTATTAAATCAAGATTTCCGGGCAGATAAACCAGGACAAGTATGGGTAAGCGATATCACGTACATTTGGACCAGAGAGGGATGGTTGTACTTAGCGACCATCATGGATTTGTTTTCCAGAAGGATTATTGGTTGGGCCATGAGTCATCGAATGACCAAAGAATTAACACTCACCGCTTTAAGACGAGCCATTAATCAGCAAACGCCGCAAAAAGGATTAATTCACCATTCCGATAGAGGTAGCCAATATGCGGCTAAAGAGTATCAAGCGCTTTTAAGAAAACATCATATCACCACAAGCATGAGCCGGAAAGGCAACTGTTACGATAATGCATGTATCGAGTCGTTTCATAGCGTGATCAAGAAGGAATTAATCTTTCATGAAGATTATCAAAGCCGAGAAGAAGCAAAGCGTAGTATCTTTTCTTACATCATGACATTTTATAATTCCAAGCGAATTCACTCCACCATTGGATATATGTCACCAATGGCGTATGAAAAAATGTATCTACGTAAAATAGCTTCATAGAAAAGCGTAATTAGCCTCTGTGTTAAAGGAAGGGGCGAACTTCCCCTTCTTTTAACACAGAGGGAAGCAAACGGAGTGCGGTAGGAATTTGAAGAAATTCACCATTTCTAGTGTCCAATTTCTTGACATAGATCCACTTGTGTCGTATGAATCGAACGAAGAATGTCTTTCTTTCCATCTGTTGGTTTCGCAAAACGATAAAGTTCTTTTAAGCTTACACGTTGGCCATTCACAAGGTAACGCTGTTTCAAGTTCTTTACCATGCCAATGACGTCCAAACCTTGCTCTTTTATCTCCTTAACGAGAGGTTGATACGTAAACCAAGAGTCCATCAGCACATAGGAAGCATCTATACCAGCATTCATCGCCCGTTCAACCATACCTGGTATTTGCTCAGGTGCGGTTTGTAATGCTTCGACTCTGCGTTTATAACCGGAACTACGCTTATCAATTTTTGATGATATACCATTGATTTGGCTTTTCTTTGAGCTCAATAATGAAAAGTCCACGGGAATGAACGTTGCACCATCTGACCAACCAAGCGTGAGCATACGGAACCCTTTATAAAAGCGCATCTTTTGAGATGCATGGTCAAAACAGCGAGCTAATAATTCAACCGATTTACTGCGATTACGATCATACGAAGAATCGTCGACAATCAATACTTTTGGGCGATCATGACTCGTTAAGTTGGTTACTTTTTCAATGGTATGAGCGCTTAGAAATAGTAAAAACCTTCTCCAAGCAAAGGTAGATTTGTTTAAAAAACGATAGACAGCATTCTTTTCTGGACATTCATTCGCTTTGTTACTTTGAAGTACTTGATACCAGTTCTTATTTTCAAAGATCAAACAAAAAATCAATTGAAAAAGATAGGCACAAGTAAAACCGACAGACTTTGTAATACCAGCTTTTCTAAGATGTTTAAACACGTCTAATTCTTTAAAAGTGGAAGAAAGTTCATTTGGTAGTTGATTATTGTGGTCATTATTCGCTATCATATAGGAGACACCTCTTCTGTATTGGTAGTGTTTTCTAGACAATTACACTATACCAAAAGTTGAGGTGTTTTTTATACCTATTTCTAATGTCAACGACCATATTTGAACAGTAATAAGCTTTACGGCTAGTTAAATGGAATGCTTCTTTCTAGCTGCGAAAGTTGAGTTAAATCAAATAATAAAAAATTATATTAATTTGATTACTAGGGTTATAATAAACCTAATGTCTCTTTTTGAGAAGAAGGCACTTTATTTAAACCTAGTTACTTTTAGGAAACTAGTTGATATAAAAAGGTTTTGCAGTAGAATTATTAGAGAAAAAATTAAAAATAATAAACCAAACTGTGATGAACAACTTACATTTGCTCTTATTTCAGATAAATAGAAGTCGATGATTTAATTCCATCTTATAGAGAATAATCCATTTCGGAATAGAAGGGATATTTTTGTATGAACTATCTGATTACTTGAAGCAGTCATTGTTTGTACCTTTATAAAATCATGATGATGGACTTATGAATGGAATATTTTATATTGAAGTAAAATTTGGAATGCTTGTTTTTACAAAAAGCAACCGTAATACTCTAAAAAAACAATCCAGGTATATTCGCCTGGATTGTTTTGTGCGTGTTGCTATGCATACATGTTCATTTAAACATCTGTTCCTAAAGTGAGCCCACCATCGACCACAATTTCAGCACCATTACAATAGGCACTCTCATCCGAAGCAAGAAAAGCTGCTACTTGTGCGATATCGTTGGATTGTCCCATTCTTCTTAAGGGTATTGCATCAATTTTATTTAGGTTCAGATTGCTGCCGTTTGCCATATTCGTTTCAATAACGCCTGGATGAATAGAATTCACCCGTATTCCTTTTGGTCCTAACTCGATAGCAGCAGATTTAGAAAGGTTTGATACTGCTGCTTTGGAAGCTGCATAGGCTGCCGCATCATTGATCGGCGCAAAAGCAGAGATAGATATATTATTTATAATGGACCCTTTCCGCTGTTTTTCCATGTAGGGTGCGACGGCTTTGATACCCATAAAAACCCCCAGTTGATTAACATTAACCTGCTGTTGAAAATCTTCTACTGTTGTGTCTAACAGTGGCTTTTTTATGAAAATACCAGCATTATTTATAAGTACATCTATTCTATGATACGTATCTATAACCGTTTGAACTGCTGCTGTCCAATCTGCTACTTTCGTTACATCTAATTGAACAGGGAGAACTTGATTCTGACTGATTTCTAATGAAAGAGTCTCTGCATCTTCAACATTCCTTGCTCCAACAGCAACTTTAGCGCCAAGTGAAGCAAGATGTTTGGCGATCGCCTTCCCTTGTCCACGATTAGCTCCAGTTATGAGTACGACTTGATCGTTTAAATTTGGCATAATTTCTCCTTTGATTTTGATTATTTCCATTAGAATTTACCATAGAAAATGTTATTTTGAAAATTAATTGCTCGATGAATAAAGGAAGTGAGCAGAAGATTGTATGGCTGCTTCCATTATATGAACAGAACCTTTTTATTTGTTTTAAAGACTGTGTTAAATTTTGTGTGAACCAATCAATTTAAAAAATAGACATATCATGCTATTATTATCAGATTCTTGTTTATAATTACGGTTATTTGGAAAGTTGATTTTTGTAGTGGAGATACATGAATCTCTCGTGACTAAGCAACATCAAATCCAAGAGGGGGGATAATAAGTGAAACAGGGAACCATTAATATACTTTTAGTTATCACCACCATTTGCATATCGTTATCCGCAATACTTGTGAAATTATCGGATGCACCTTCCACTGTTATGGTCATGTATCGGATGTTTTTAGCGTGTGTATTTATTTTGCCGATGGTGATAAAATATCGTCATTCGTTTAAAAAGATAAAGCGAAAAGAATGGATTGCCATTATATTTGCTGGTATCTTCCTGGCAGGCCATTTCGGTTTGTGGTTTGAGTCTTTAAAACATACCACAGTGGCGAGTTCAACTTTAATTTTAGCATTGCAGCCAGTAATTGCGTTAATTGGAGGGCTGATTTTCTTCAAAGAAAAAATAGATATTCGCACGGTAATAGCAATGGGAATCGCTTTTATTGGAGTGGTTGTTGTTGGAGGTGGTGGTTTAGGAAGCGGCAGCGCAGCAATGTTCGGAAATATACTGTCTTTCCTAGCTGTGGTTTCTGTAGTGCTTTACTTGATGATCGGCCAACGCAATGTAAAGTCCATTAATCATTGGGTATACAGCTTTTTAGTATTTTTGGTAGCGGGAATGACAGTAGCAGTGTTTAACCTTATTGGTAGTATAGGGTTCACAGGATATAGTACAAATGACTGGCTTGTTTTTATCATGCTGGCGATTTTTCCGACTGGAGCCCATATTATTTTTAACCTGTTATTAAACCATGTAAATACAACAACTGTTTCCATGAGCACTTTGGGAGAACCGGTTGGTGCATCGATGTTAGCCGTTATTCTTTTACAGGAAATACTTACTCCGGTAGAGATGATTGGCGGCGTTTTAATTATTGTCGGGATATTCTACTTTTTACGGTTGCAATCAGGTTCGAAACAAGTTGCACCTAGAGAATCGGAAAACCTGTAATCTAATGTGTGGAGAGACAGGGTGTTTATTACGATGAGGTATGGAATTGGGATTTACGTTTTTAGAAAAATATGCCAATACAGCAACTATCATTTGACGTGGTGGTTGCTATATTATTAACTTTTTCCAATGAAACCACTTGGATAACAATTATTGCATTAACAAAAAAATTGTGTCAAAACAATCTTAAAAAGGTGAGAACATGATATCATGCAAAATAAAATCTGTTTGCTGATTTTGGTGATTGGTTTGTTATGTAGTTTGATTTAACTAGAAGTGATAAAAAAATGTGCTAGTTAGCTTAGCTATGCAGATGGGATTCATTTTAATCCTTGCTGTATGAAGTTTTATGATAATAAATGATATGTTAATAGAGTCTTATAAAAAAACTCACTCTTGCAATTCATCATTTTTCATGATACTATCTTTTTAGTAAACGTTTACGTTGAAAGGGGGCATGTATAATGACTGTGACGATTAAGGATGTAGCTAAAAAAGCGAATGTATCCATTGCAACCGTTTCAAGAATCCTCAATCATAAGCCTGGATTTTCGAAGGAAACGGAAGATAAAGTATTGCAGGTTATTGAAGAATTAGGATACTACCCCAATGGAGTGGCGCGTGGTTTAATTAGTAAACGAACTCATACTATCGGCGTTTTAGTACCGGCGATTTCCAGTATGTTAATGTCAGATTTTATTAGTGGCATGGAACAGGTCACTCATGCCTATGGATCAAGTGTTATCGTTTGCCACACAGAGCAACAAGGACAGAAAACAACCCAATATTTGCAATTATTACAAGAGAAGCAAGTAGATGGGATTGTATTTACAAGTGAAGTGTTATTGCAAGAGCATTATCAATTAATGAAGGACATGGGAAAACCAATCGTCCTTTTATCAACAGAATCATTCGATTTTCCTGTACCATATGTAAAGGTAGATGACCGTCGGGCGGCTTATAGTGCAACCGAATATTTGATTCGAAAAGGCCACCAAAAAATAGGTATGGTCAGTGGTAGCAGGGAAGACAGTATTGCAGGTCAGCCGAGGATAGACGGTTTTATTGCAGCGATGAAAGATCATGATTTACCAGTAACAGAAACCTCTATTGTTCCCATTGGTTTTGCTTTTGAAGAAGGTGTCAAAGGATTTACCGAGTTAATCGGTCAATTCCCTGATATCACTGCTGTATTTGCGGCTAGTGACGAGGCAGCTTTAGGCGTGCTTTCTGCTGCTTATCAGATGAATATCAAGGTTCCTGAACAATTATCGGTGATTGGTTATGATAATCTTAGAATGGCTGAAATGAGTATACCGCCATTAACAACCGTAGCACAGCCTTCTGTGGAAATGGGGAAAAAGGCAGTTGAAATGATTTTTGACATGTTGGCTTCGGCTACAACAGTAGAAAGTCGCATCTTTCCACATACCATCATCGAAAGACAAAGTGTGCGAGCATTATCTTGAAAGATGCATCTGTTTGATACGTAAACGTTTACGTATGCAGTAAACGTTTACGCTGAGGTGAAAAAATCCCGGCATGTTCATGTCTTGCGATCCATACTTTTTCGAGGTATTTATACCCTGATAGTGAGGATGATATAGATAGACATCAAGTAAATGAGATAGGATGGAGGATTTTAGATGAAAAGGATAACGAAAGGACTAGCGGCTGCAGGAATCATGACCGCATTATTTTTAACAGGTTGCAGTAGCGGAGGCGATGATGGACAAGTAACAATTGAATTATTCTCCAATAAATCGGAGAATTTTGATACGTACAATGGTTTAATTGAAGAGTTCGAGCGTCAGCACCCTGATATTAATGTAGAACTAGAAGCCCCGCCAGAGGCTGAGACCGTACTGAAAACCAGATTAGTAAAAGAAGATGTGCCAGATGTGATGTCGATAGGTGGAAATGCGACATATGGTGAACTGGCTCGTGCAGGGATTTTTCATGACTTTTCGGAGTCGGATGTGTTGGATAAGGTGCAGCCTTCTTACTTAGAAATGCTTGGGTTGTTAGTAGGATCAGAGGATGATGGTATATACGGTGTTCCCTACGCAACTAATGCAAATACCGTTATCTATAATAAGCAAAAAGTAGAGGAATTGGATATAGAGATTCCTCAAACATGGGATGAGTTTATCGCCGCATTAGAAACAGCAGAAGAAGCAGGTGAGTTGCCGATTAATTTCACTTTGCAAGAGGCGTGGACCGCGATGCCAATTTGGAATGGGATTGCAGGTAATGATGTATCGGAGGAATTTCCTGAGCTTAAGAATCAGGGGCAGGCTACCTTTGTCGAAGCATATGACAGGGTCGCTGATAAAATGTTGCAGCTGTTAGATTATGGTCGCGATGATAACTTTGGTATTGGTTATAACGATGGGAATAACAGTTTTGCTAATGGAGAAGGGGTCTTTTATATTCAAGGTAACTGGGCGATTCCGGATGTTTTAAGTGCCAATCCTGATGTGGAACTCGGTACCTTTGCGTTGCCGTCTAGTAATCAAGCGGAAGAAAATGATTTAGTTTCAGGTGTGGACGTTGCCTTGACGGTTAGTGAAGATACAGATCATAAAGAAGAGGCTTTAACGTTTATCAATTTTATGGCTGAACAGGAAATCGCTCAACGTTATATCGATGAACAGAGCGCCTTTTCTGCCTTTCAGGGAGTGTTGCAGGAAGATCCAATATTTGATGGGATCAGAAGGAACTTTGAGGAAGATCGTTTGACTGGCTTTCCGGATCACTTTTATCCTGCAGGGTTATCTGCCGAAAATTTAATCCAAGGCTTTTTGATTGATAAAGATAAACAAACTGCACTACAAACATTAGATAATGAATGGGACAAAGTCATTAATCGTTAAATGGACGAGTTCCCTTAACAAATTATTAAATCAATATACAAAGGAGAGGTTATCGTGGCGAAAAAAAATCGCACCTATCTATTGATGGTTATTCCAGCCCTCGTCATCTTTTTCACCTTTCATACGTATCCCGTCTTAATGGGTATATTTTATAGTTTTACCGACTATGCAGGATATGGAGAGTGGGATTTTACAGGATTTAGCAACTATTTGAATGTGTTTCAGGACGGACGGGCTTTAAGCTCCTATGGCTTTACCTTTCAGTTTGCCATCGCGTCTACCATTCTTGTCAACATTGTCAGTTTACTTATTGCATTAGGGTTGAACGCTAATATTAAATTTCGTAAGACCTTACGTGCAACTTACTTTATCCCTTTTATATTAAGTGTGTTAATTGTAGGTTATATCTTTAAGTTTATGTTTACGCATTTACTGCCAGACTTGGGAGAAGCACTGGGGATTGGATTCCTATCCTCTAATATTCTTGGTAATCCAGATTTGGCATGGCTTGGCGTTGTTGCTCTAGCGGTATGGCAGTCAGCTGCGTTTAACACATTGCTTTATTTAGCAGGTTTGTCAACGATTGATAATGAATTATATGAAGCGGCTAACATTGATGGAGCAGGACCATGGGCTAAGTTTTGGAAGATCACTTTTCCATTAATCGCGCCATTTTTCACGATTAATATGGTGGTAGCGATGAAGAACTTCCTCATGGCATTTGATCAAGTAGTGGCCTTAACGAATGGTGGTCCTGGACAAGCGACAGAATCGATATCCTTATTGATTTATCGTGGTGGTTTTGAAGGCGGCGAGTTTGCCTATCAATCAGCCAATGCCGTGATCTACTTTATCGTGATCGTTGTCATTTCAATCTTTCAACTACGAGTACTTGAACGAAGAGAGGTGAAGTAACATGATGGGAAAAACAAATTGGAAGGTAACCACTTTATTAATACTTGGTTCGATTTTTATCTTCTTTCCATTGTATTTAACGATAACCATCGCATTTAAAACACCCGAAGAAATGTCAGGCAACTTGTTAGCTTTGCCGCAATCTTGGTCGTTTGATAATTTTGCAACAGCGATTGAGATGACCAATTTCTTTCGTGCATTAGGAAACAGTTTGACCGTTACCGTAATTACCGTGGTGCTTGTGTTGTTAACACATTCCTTGGTCGCTTATGCGATTGCACGAAATATGCACAAGAAGTTTTATAAGTTTCTCTATTTCTATTTTATCAGTGCCATGTTTATTCCGTTTCCGATTATCATGTTACCGATTGTGAAACAAACCAGTATACTGGGGCTCGATAATTTGCTCGGATTGGCATTTCTTAATGTAGTAATGCAGCTTGCCTTCAACGTGTTTGTTTATGTTGGCTTTCTTAAGACAATACCAACGCAGCTAGAGGAAGCAGCAACCATCGATGGGGCAAGTACTTGGCAGACTTTCTGGAGAATCATTTTTCCGCTAATGAAACCGATGCATGCGACAGTCGCCATTCTGACAGCTTTATTTGCTTGGAATGACTTTATGCTTCCGTTGGTTATCTTAAGTGATACGAGTCAGCATACATTACCGTTAGTACAATATGCTTTCCAAGGGCAGTTCAGTACCGATTATAACTTGGCTTTTGCTTCATACTTGATGGCGATGCTGCCAATGATTATTGTCTATATCTTTGCGCAAAAATGGATTATCGGTGGTGTAATGAGGGGATCACTTAAATAAAGCATGAAGATTTTTAAAGCATCTTCCGCACTTTTATTTGGAAGTGCCAGCACCTATAATAGAAATAGATAGCTTACAAATGGAGGAAGATGTTAGATGGACATGACGGAACTATTTTCATTAGAAGCAAAACTACAACGTTATTTAGAGGTAGAAGCTGCCTTAGCTTCGACACAAGCTGAACTAAAACTTATTCCTGAGACCGCAGCACAAAAAATCAGGCAATCCGCTGATGTGTCGTTGCTGGATTTGGAGAAAATCAAAGACGGTCAAGAAAGAACCAGCCATTTTATGGTGCCAGTGATCGAGGAATTCGCTCGTGTGGTTGGCGATCCTGAGGGAGGTTATGTCCATTGGGGAGCCACCACGCAAAACATCGAACAAACTGGTGATGTATTAGGCATGAAATATGCTGTGCACCAATTAGTGAAGCAATTAGTTGCTGTTGCGGGAGACATGGCGCAGCTGGCAGACAAGCATGCCGATACGATCATGGCAGGCAGAACACATCAGCAGCAAGCCGTACCGATTACGTTTGGCTTTAAGGTGGCGACATGGATAGATCCTTTATTGCGGCATATGGAACGCTTGGAACAATTACAGCCAAGGTTATTTCAATCGATGACTGGTGGAGCAGTAGGGAATTTTGCCAGCTTAGGAGAGGTAGGACCTGCTGTTCAATCTGGTGTTGCCGAAAAATTGGGACTTTCACCGATGGCGGTGCCAGCTAGAAATATTGTTGATCATTTTACCGAATATGTACTGTTGCTAGGCATGGTATCATCGACTTTTGCTTCGATCGCTGAGGAGATTTCACGGTTAATGGCAAATGAGTTTGGCGAAGTCAGTGAGAGCTTACCAGCAGGAGATGTGGGAAGTTCAACGATGCCTCAGAAACGCAATGCTAAGCGTTGTATGGATATTGTCACAAAAGCAGCACAAGTAAGGGCGCTAGTACCTACATCATTGGAGGCGATGATCCAATCTCATGAAGTCGATGGTACACGTTCGGCAATGTTGAATCAGGCGATCGAGCAATCAACTATTTTATCAAGTGAGATTTATCAAGCCATGCATATAGTGCTTCAAGACTTGGAGGTTTATCCAAAGCGAATGAGAACCAATCTGGATCTTACCAAAGGGTTAATTAATGCAGAGGCGGTTATGATGGAACTGGCGGAAACGATGGGGCGTCAACATGCCCATGCGATTGTTCATGACGCGGCCCATCAAGTTGCTGCTAGTGAAGGCGAGCTCACTTTTTATCAAGTATTGCTGGCGAATTCACAAATTGACTATTACTTTAGCAAAGAGGAATTAAAGACATTGCTTGATCCAGCTACCCATACGGGTTTGAGTACACAATTAGCTAGAGAAGCAAGTAAACGTGCCAGCAGTATAGCGAATAATAAGTAAAAAATGGAGGAGATAGAGATGAAACAAGCATGGTGGAAAGAAAGCGTCGTGTATCAGATTTATCCTCGTAGTTTTAATGACAGCAACGGTGATGGCATTGGAGATATTCCCGGTATTACGGAAAAACTGGATTATCTCCAAGACTTAGGAGTGGACGTGATTTGGCTGTCCCCTGTCTACCAATCACCAAATGATGATAATGGTTATGATATTGCGGATTATCAAGCGATTATGGACGAATTTGGCACAATGGCCGATTGGGAAGAAATGTTGGCAGGGATTCATCAGCGAGATATGAAATTAATGATGGATCTAGTGGTTAATCATTCTTCTGATGAGCACCGCTGGTTTCAGGAAGCAAAGAAAGCAAAGGATAATCCATATCGAGATTATTATATCTGGCGTTCTGGCAAAGATGGTGGAGCACCGAACAATTGGGAATCCTTTTTTAGTGGTTCCACATGGGAATACGATGAAGCAAGCGAAGAATATTTTTTACACCTATTTAGTAAAAAACAGCCCGATCTGAACTGGGAAAATCCACGCCTTCGCGAAGAAATATACCAGATGATGCGCTGGTGGATGGATAAAGGGGTAGACGGCTTCCGCATGGACGTCATTAATCTGATTTCGAAGGTGCCAGGATTGCCAGATGGTGCTAAACCGGAGGGGCATAAGTATGGAGATGGTTCACCGTACTATATGAACGGTCCGCGTGTGCATGAATTTTTACATGAAATGAATCAAGAGGCCTTGTCTAAATATGATGTGATGACAGTTGGGGAAACACCGGGTGTTAATGTAGAAGAAGCCAAAAAATACACCAATCCAGAACGGGAAGAACTGCAAATGGTCTTTCAATTCGAACATATGGATCTCGATTCCGGTCCAGAAGGGAAATGGGATTTGCGTCCCTTGCAGTTACGTGACCTAAAGGACAGTATTTCAAAATGGCAAAATGGGCTTCATGGTGTTGGCTGGAATAGTCTCTACTTAAATAATCATGATCAGCCTCGCGTCGTTTCACGCTGGGGAGATGATCAGATATACCGCGTCGAATCCGCGAAGATGCTCGGAACCTTTTTGCATATGCTGCAAGGGACACCTTATATTTATCAAGGGGAAGAAATCGGGATGACCAATGTCCGCTTTGATTCGATTGACGACTATCAGGATATCGAAATCTTGAACATGTACAAGGATAAAGTAATCGAAGGGGATGCAGACCCTGATCAGGTGATGGAATCGATTTATGTTAAAGGGAGAGATAATGCTCGAACCCCTTTCCAGTGGGATGATTCCGCAAATGCTGGTTTTACAGATGGCACACCATGGCTGAAGGTGAACGGTAATTATCCAGAAATTAATGCCAAGCAAGCAGTCGACGATGAACAATCTATTTACCATTATTACCGTCAGTTGATCCAATTACGCAAGACGCACCCGATTATTGTTTATGGAGAGTATCAGCTGATTTTGGATGATCATGAGCAGATCTATGCTTATCTGCGTCATGATGAGGGGGAAAAACTGCTGGTAATCACCAACTTTAGTGATCAATCCGTTGATTTCCAATTACCAAGTGATGTGTCCTTTCAAGCAGAGGAGCTGCTGATTAGTAATTATGATCAGACAGCCGCTGATTCATTGCCAGCCTTTACATTAAAACCGTATGAGGCAAGGGTTTATAAAGGGGTTTAATGGAAACGGCAGGAGGTGGCGAGGCCATCTTCTGCCGTTTTATATTTAGCTTGATTCCCTTTTCTTGAGTATGGCGTTAAAGACAAAGAAAATAAGTAATGGGATAGCTAGTAGTATATTGACATCATAAGAAATCGAAGTGAAAGAGGGCAAAGCTAAACATAATATCATGATGATAGTAATGATCAATTTGAGAATAAGGAATTTTCCTGTATAATTTTGTCTCATCATTCATCTGTCCCTTTCTTTCTGGAGAGTAAATTGGACTGCCATTTGAGCATGAAGCTTATTCCCTTATACACATGATCATTTCATTGTGATATAATTTCCAGTACGAGATGATTAGCAATTGAACAGGGAGGGAGTAGTTCTGCTATTAACGCTTATCATTATTTTAATTGTACTTTTCTTATCCACCAGTATTATTGAAAAAAGGTTACAAACGATGGAAAAACAAAATAATCAAATAATCGATTTATTAAAAGAATGGAACGATAAGGATAGTTAAAACGGAAGGGAAGCTGGTATCTAACCCTTTTTATTCTTCTAAATGCATGGAACAACAACAGATTTAGTGTTTGGAAATTATGCCAACCCAAGAACTTGGCAAAAGCCTGCCTTTGTTTTCACCTCTTGTTTTTAATTTTTTATGTTAAAATATAATAGTACATAACGAATTTGTTAATGTACAGGCTTCCCTGGAGGGAGGTGAAACCGATGTCATCTCGCAAACAAAAAAAGAAACAGGAGCGACAATCAGATAGAGTAGCTACAGCGAACCACCTAACGATCATCGTTAGTGTTGTAGCAAACAGTATAAAAACTGTTTATTACTTTATCAAAACCTTGCTCTTATAATGTTTCCCACCTTCGTTATGAAGGTGGTCTTTTCTATAAAGAAAGAAAAAGAAGTTGGGAACCACTCCAACTTCTTTTTACCAATGTCATCTCGCAATTAATTTACACCTTTAGTTTAAGCTAATATTGTTTTTCTGTCAATAAAAGAAGAGGTACCTGCTTTTCATTACGGATAATATTCACCGCAATAGCAATGTCCTAGTTACAATAAAACTAAAATAAAGGTAGTCATATCTTGTCCTTATAATAGGAAAAATATTCTTTAAAAACAGGAAAAATCTTTGATGCAGCGTTTCCATTGCAGGATAACGGTATGGTGTATACGATAGTCAATCAACTATTGAAGATAATCCCTTCTGCTAACCCATATTCAATCAATGCCTGATAGGGATCGCCTGGTAATTCAAGGATTTGGCAAAAAGCTGGCTCGGTTTTCACCCCTTGTTCTTTTAGAGCGTTGGATGCTGATCAAGCAGATGTTTTTCAATCACCATATGGCGATATGCATGCTGTTGCTGAACGGGTTGCTGTTGGCCAAACAATTCAACATCAAACCCTTGATAACGAAAGTTTGCTTTGGTCACATATTTTCCACGAATAGGGGTTCCTTTGATGGTGAAAAATATTTGATCGCTATATAATGCCTTTATTTTTGCTGCGAAAAGGGGATGATCATGTACTTCCATGATGATATCAATGTCCGAACTAGCGATGTCAATGCCAATGGGAATTGTTCCGCATAAGGCTGGCTGATATTCCCGCAACGCCTCCAGCAATTGTAGCCGTTGAATGGCTTGGTGAGCCTGTTGTTGTCTGGTGTTGCCATTTTGTAAATAGTCTATTGCTTCGAACATGTGCATTTCTCCTCCTATTCGTTATAGCTTCATTATCAACAAAATCGTGAAGTTAAGCTATGCTTCTGCTTTATACTGTTTCTCCATCGCCTTTGTTATTGCCTCAAAATCAGCCTCTTCAAAAGCTAATGATTGGATTAAAACCAAAATGGACAATTAATTTTTAAAGCATGATACCTAAAGAAGTGAAAATATGGTAATATATAGATAGATGGTCATGTATTAGACGAAAATAAAGAGGCGGCAATGATTGAAAGATAGAAAAATGATCAATAATCTGTTAGCATCACTTCCTGCCTATATATCATCATTATGTTTCTCACCATGATTATACCAGTACCCCAAGCCAACAGTGAAAGATCACAACATTCATTATTAGAAAATGGCTCTAAGATGGACTATTTTTACAGAGTACAAATACAGTGATATCTGAGAAATGAAGGAGTGTGGATGGAAATGGAAAGTGTTCGCTCAGAACTATTTGCTTATGTTAAAAAGAAAAGGCTTACATATTTATTGCTCTTCATTTGCCTATTAACCGGTATATTCTTAGACTTGGCTTTGCCGTGGTTTATGATGAATATTACGGATTCCGCTTTAATTGGGAATACCGACAGATTTCGTTTTGTTTTAATTTTGGGGATTGTTTTATTGATACTTACCTTTTTTCAAAATTATTTTGATGTGTTAATCAAGAATTATATTGCCTCCTATATAAGAAATGATCTGCGTACTCGTTTATTTAATCACTACTTTAAGTTACCGATAACATTTTTTAATAAAACAAAATCTGGTCAGATTGCTTCCAAAATATTTAACGATGTTAATGTGGTAGGTGACTTAATGGGTAGTACCTTGATTAGTCTCATCCATGGTCCATTAGTTGCGATAGCTGCTTTTATTTTTCTATTAAATATTCAATGGCAGTTAGCTTTAATATGCGGACTCTTAGGCCCATTAATTATTTTGATTGGAAAAATCTTTGGTTCATCGATGAGAAAAGTGTCTGGCGAGTTACAAGAACAGGTCGCTCATAGTCAAAGTTTTGTACAGGAATCTGTACGTAATATTCCTTTTGTCCGAACCTACGTGTTAGGTGCAGCCATGTCCAGAAAATTTCAAGGTCTGGCTAAGACGATTTTTCGGCATGACCTGCAAAAAGGGAAAGCACAGGCTGCTTTACAAGGCTCTTCACAAGCAATAGGATTTTTAACCTTTTTAGTAGCTTTTGGGTTTGGTTCGTATTTCGTATTAGTTGGCGATATTACTGTTGGTGCACTCTTGGCATTTATCCAATTATTAAATCATGTCGTTTGGCCATTCTCGGGATTAGCGCAGGTGTGGGGGTTAACGCAAGAATCATTATCTGCCTGTGATCGAATATTCCGTGTGTTTCAAGAAAATAAACAATTTGAGGAATTTCCCGAAAAACATAAGGTTGCGAAGGAAGACAGCCGTATTACGATGAACCATGTTAGCTTCGCCTACGAAAAAGAAGACAAAAAAGTGTTAAAAGATATCACTTTAGAGGTGAAAAGCCATCAATTTATAGCTATTGCAGGACATAATGGATCAGGTAAGTCGACGATTTTTAAGTTACTATTAGGATTTTTCCCTTTTTCAGGCTCGATACAAATTAATCATCAAGTGATTGAGAAGATGTCATACGCCGAATTAATGAGTTATTTTTCTTTTGTTAGTCAAGATCACTATCTATTCTCTGATACCGTGTTAGAGAATATAAGATATGGTAAACCGGAGGCCAGTGAGGCTGAAATAGTAGATCTGATAGAAACACTAAAATTAGATGATCTCATCCATCATTTACCGCAAGGATTGGCTACGGAAGCGGGCGAAGGAGGTGTGAATTTATCAGGTGGACAGCGGCAGAAAGTATCGATTGCACGAGCTATTTTACGTGATGCGCCGATCCTTCTCTTTGATGAAGCGACTTCCGCATTAGACTATCAATCCGAAAAACAGATTCAAGCTATTTTACAGCAATTTAAACACGAAAAAACAATCTTGGTAATTGCACATAACGCCTCTACTATTAGACAGGCAGATTGCATTGTCGTTTTGGATCAAGGGGAAATACGATCGACGGGGACGCATGAGGAGTTAATACATACGAATAGGTATTATCAGGATTTATATAGAGAATATGAAACAGGGAATGAGCAACTTACCACTATTTAAAATGATATAAATGAGAATGACGGAGAGGTGAAGATAATGATCCATGTATTTTTTGCTTTCATAATAGGAGGGATATCCTCCATAACCATTACTTTTTCCAGTAAAAATCATCATTTGAATAATCGCGAGGTTTTGCTAAAGGCCATTGGCGCTCTTTTATGGGGGATGGTTTCAAGTATCCTATATATAGTCTTCTTTGGTAATATAAACGACTTAATTGGGATGCTCAAATCAAGTGTGATTGTGGGTATGATAGCAGGAATTATTTATAACACCCATTATAATTATGTTAAAAATAAATAAGGGGGAGATCTATATAAATGACTGGTGTATGATGGATTAATAATTTTCAATTAACCATAGCACTAATAGCCCATAAATCATCACTTCAATATATTAATAAATCTCGTTTTACTTTAATTTTTGCTGTGAAATTCCTACATATCTTGACAATCAAACAAGGTCAGGTTATGCTGTTAATTGAACAATGGTCAATTAAGAAGAGGTGTTTAGATGGCGGCGAGAAAAGCGGTGAACCAAGAGTTAACGAAGGAAATTATTCTGGAAACGGCACGCGATCTGTTCGTGTCAGAAGGATACCAGCATGTTACGATGAGAAAAATTGCAAGGTCGCTTGGCTATAGCCATGGCTCTTTGTATTATCATTTCAAAAATAAAGCGGAATTGTTTTACAGTCTGGTTGCCAAAGATTTTAACCTGCTTAATGAAACGTTGGATGATATTTTACAAGAAGATACACATGTAGAAAAGAAACTGAGCAGCATTTTGTTAGGCTATATTGAATTTGGTATCAAACACCCGGATCATTATCGGGTTATGTTTCTGATGCAAGAGGAAAGTTTGCAAAGTAAGCTGCAGCAGGAGCCAAATGTCACGTATGAAAAATTCGCTTCGGTTCTTCACGCATTATCCGGGAATCAAATGGATCCGAGGCTGATCTGGTCAATATTTTTATCCTTACATGGTTTTGTTGCTTATTATTGTGGTCTCCCAGAATTAACGTACGAAGATGTCAAAGGAATGGCAGAGCAACATGTTCAATTTTTGTTAAATGGTCTAAGATAAAATTTTTACGCATTAATTGACCAACGTTCAATAAAAGGTGGAGGTGTAGAATGAAAACGACAACGATTTTACGGGTAGAGGGGTTAGCGGTTTTAGCAGTAAGTGTTTATGTTTATTTTATTGTTCTGGAATTTCATTGGCTTGCATTTGTCCTTTTGTTGTTAGCACCTGATTTGTCTATGATTGGGTATATGAAAAATAATAAGATTGGTTCCATCATATATAACTTTTTTCATACCTACACGATACCAATGCTCTTGATTATCTTGAGTGTAGCGATTCATCACACGGTTTTGTTGTTGATTAGCTTGATTTGGGTTGCCCATATTGGGATGGATCGATTGTTTGGTTATGGGCTAAAATATCCGACAAAGTTTCAGGATACCCATTTAGAGCGCATCTAAAACATGAGAAGGGACTTTGGCTTTGTGCAAAGCTAAAATCCCCTTATCACAAGGAATCTTGGTCGATAACACGAAAATCATCGACCATACGATGAGAATCTTCTTCTGTGACAAGATCAAAGTAATAATTAGAATTTGGCACGGAGAAGCTTCCCTCCTTTGCATCGGAAGTCACGGTGAGCATGTAGTTTTGATCTTCTATAGGAACCTCAAATGTTGCACCAGTCGTATTATTTAATGCGATATTAGCCGTTAGTTTGCGAGGAACAAATCCACCTTCTCGCTCTTTAATGTCACCCACAAAAAAATTCTCCTTATTTTCAGCTAAAAAAAGCTGCTGATTATCGGTTGTATCGATCAGTACGAAGAAACCATTTATATGATATTGATTAAAAATATCATGAATGGCTGCTTGTTGCGTTTGATAGATCTGTTCGCTGCTTTCCTCTTTTGTACAACCACTTAAAAATAGGGTCCAAACGAGTAAAAACAAAATAGCCTTTTTCATATCGTCACCTACTTTTTTCCTTTTCATCAATGTTCCATTACCTTCATGATAACATAAACAATGATGCCAACATCGGTTTAAATTTCGTTTAAAAAAAGAGAAAGTCTATCGCTTTTTCCCTTTTTCTTGATATGATGACAGGGATGGAGTATGAGAAATGGAGGATGACATAGATGGCACAGATATTATATATTGAAGATGAACAGGAAATTGGCCGATGGGTGAGCGATGAATTAACAATAAGAGGTCATGAGGTATGTTGGCTGCTTTCAGGGGAAGGAATGGATGCCCATTTGCCTCATATGGATCTTGCCATTTTGGATATTATGTTGCCAGGATTAGACGGATTCTCCATCGGTAAGCGAATCAAAAATGTCAATGACGATATCCCGATTATTATGTTATCGGCACGTTCGACTGTAGAAGATAAAATCGAAGGATTAAGCTTTGCTGATGATTATCTGACCAAGCCTTTTTATCCGGAAGAATTGGCAGCCAGAGTGGAGGCGTTATTGCGTCGTTTTCAAAAGCAGCAGGATGTTCTAAAAATTGGTCATTTGGAAATCGATACGCAGTCTATGATGGTTATCGACACACATACAAAACAAGAGATCATCCTAACGGGCAAGCAATTTTATCTGTTTCAATATTTTATTCGTCATTTAAATCAAATATTAACGAAAGAACAGCTATATGAAGGGGTATGGAAAGAGCGATATATTGAAGGGGATAAGACATTAATGGTGCATATTCGTCATTTGCGCGAAAAATTGGAAGAGAATCCCGCCAAGCCAGTGATTATCGAGACCATACGTGGCATTGGCTATCGGGTGAAGCGATGAAACGATTTCTGCGATCCTTGTTTGCTAAGTATCTACTGTTTATTTTTATCGCCCTGTTTTTGGTGTATGCGGCGTATCTTGTGATTGTCTATTCTTTCCTTTTGCTAACGGAAGATGAAAAATTAGCCCAAGAGGAAAGCTTCGAGCAGTTGGAAGAGGAGTGGCATCAAGCAGCTAGCCAAGTGGAGGAGACTTCAGCGGAGAGCATCCAACAAATTTTTGCAGATTGGCAAAAGGAATACCCGGAGGCTGCTATGTTTTGGATTAATGGGGATGGTGTGCTGACAGCGGAGCATAATCTTAACGAAGATATCCCTTTAGAATGGGACGCTGGCTATACGGTCCGATTTATTAAAGATCATTATGACAACGACCCATTTACGGTGGTTGCGTTCTTGGGAGAAGGAGAGAGTGACGGTTTTGTTGTCTTTCAGCTGCCGCGTCAAGTTTTGCACTCACCCGCTCAAACGGTGACAGAGCGATATGGTTGGGCGAGTATCTTTCTGACATTTGGCGTAGTCATTCTCTTTTTGATCCTGTTCTTTTGGTTTTTCAGGGGCATAAGAAAGCGATTGGTGCAGTTGGAGGAAGCGATGGCCATTCGTGATACCGACGGCTTGCCCATTTTAATTGAAGTTAAAAAACAGGATGAGATCGGTGATTTAGAAAAATCCTTTAATCAGATGGTAAAAGAATTGCGCGAAAGCAAGCAGCGTGAACAAGAAGAAGAGCAGCTACGCAGAGAGTTGATTGCCAATTTATCGCATGATTTACGGACGCCATTAACCAAAATCAATGCCCAAGCCTTTACTTTGGAAAAACAGAACCTGCCAGCAGAAGCCCAGCGGTCGATACAATTAGTGGAGAAATCAATCCGCGATATTGATAAACTAATTGAAAACCTAATGTCTTATACCCTATTAATGGCGAGTAAATACCAGAAGGAAGTAGAAGAAGTAGATATTATTCGCCATGTGCGCCAATGCTTAGCGACGTGGTATTCGGTATTTGAGCGGAAAGGCTTTACCATCGATATGGAAATTGAGCCATTTTTACAAAAAAAGTGGGAGATAGATCCCCTTTGGTTTAGCCGCATTCTGGATAATCTATTACAAAATGTGCTGCGTCATGCCGGTGATGGTAAATATGTATCAGTGAGTACGGAGTCAACAGTGGCGTATGATGCCTTTGTTATCTCGGACAGAGGAAAAGGGATGCAGATGAATAGCAATCAGCAAGGAGCCGGTATTGGTTTGTCGATTGTTGATATGATGGTGAAAGGCATGGGGCTTGATTGGAAGATAGATTCAAGTGAACGAGGCACAACGATTAGGATTATTCAGTATCGCTGAATGACCGAATTCACGTATTGACAAAATCTCTTAACCTCTTAATAATAGAAAGAGTATTAAAACAGAGGGGAGGTCATGTGCATGAATAAATTCATCAAAGATTTAGTGATGGTTATTATTGGTTGTTTAGTCTATGCCCTTGCGTTGACACTGCTTGCGATACCAAACCAATTGGCAGAAGGTGGAGTGCCAGGTGCCTCGCTTATTTTACATTATGCTTTTGGCTGGTCTCCAGGGATAGTGACCTTTATATTAACCGCCATTGTGACGACGATTGGTTTCCGTTATTTACCGAAACGATCGATCTTTTTATCCATATTGACGGTTCCTTTGATTTCCTTTTTTATATATAGTACAGAGAATCTAGTTGGAAATTTGGGTGATCCTCTTATTTCCGCCATTTTCGCAGGGGTATTTATCGGTTTTGGTACAGGTCTTATTTTCCGGACGGGAAGTGCCATGGGAGGAACGAGTTTAATCGCCAGGATGTGTCAAGATAGGCTTGGCTGGGATTTAGTACGGACTAATTTTGTATTCGATATTGTGATTGTGCTTTCTGGCTTGCTTGTTATAGGTCCGCTAAATACGATGTATACGATTGTGGCCTTGTTTGTAGCTAAAAAAGTTACCGATATAGTGATGGAAGGGTTAGATCCACGGAAAGCAGTCAGTATTATTTCGGGAAGGGCGCCCCAGATTGCCGATGAAATCATTGCCCAAATGAACATTAGTGTGACGGTATTTAAAGGTTATGGTGGTTATCTAAAACAAGACGCCGATATGACCTATGTGATTATCAATAAGTACCAATTGATGCGTTTGAAAAAAATAATTTCTACTGTTGATAAGGACGCATTTGTTGTTATTCATGATGTGCGTGACGTATTAGGCGGCAGTTTTGCCTGGGACGATACGAAAAAAGGTGGAATAAAATAAATAATGAAGAAGCGAGTCTTTTTTGGAGGTTCGCTTTTTTTGTTCATTGGGAAATTCTACAAGAGGTGAAATTATGCCAATCCCGTTTTGGAGTCTGCACAATGAATGTAACAGACAAAAAAAGCGAATCGCAGACTGGAGAGCGCCAATCCTGTTCCTCAGTCCGTAAGAATCTCGCGGACTGAAAAAGAGCAAACCGCGTGCCACAGTCCATAAGAACGAATCTCGTGGACTGAAGAAGAGCAAACCGCGTGCCACAGTCCATAAGAACGAATCTCGTGGACTGAAGAAGAGCAAACCGCGTGCCACAGTCCATAAGAACGAATCTCGCGGACTGAGGAGTGCAAAACGCGTGCCACAGTCCATAAGAACGAATCTCGCGGACTGAGGAAAGCAAATCTCATTCCACAGTCCATAAGAATACTCAGCTTTGCATTCCGTTCACTGCTGAAATGCAGATAATCCCCATTTTTTAAACAAACCTTAAACAAAATGCCACCTCCATTTTAACCTTGAACCTCTATCATAAGAATAGAGGTGATAAACATGGAATATATCGTAGAGACCAAACGATTAACTAAAAAATTCGGGAAAGAAATGGCGGTAGCGGATCTGGAAATGAACATACCAAAGGGAGAGATATATGGTTTCCTTGGGCCGAATGGAGCAGGGAAAACGACGACAATTCGTATGTTATTAGGCTTAATGCGTCCAACGTATGGTTCCATTCAGCTTTTCGGTAAAGATTTGAAAAAGGAGCGAATTGATATATTAAAACGGGTCGGCTCCTTAGTGGAAAACCCGTCTTATTATCCCCATTTGACAGCCCGTGAAAATTTAGAAGCCATTCGAAAAATCCTTGATGTGCCTAAAAAACGGATTGATGACGTATTAGATTTGGTTCGACTCCAAGGTGCAGCCAATAAAAAGGTGAAAGGTTTTTCATTAGGGATGAAGCAACGCCTAGGAATTGCGGCTTCGATGCTGCATAAACCAGAGCTATTAATCTTAGATGAACCCACGAATGGCTTAGATCCATCTGGTATTATAGAAATGCGCCAGCTGATCAAAAGTCTGCCACAGCAATATGGTATGACGGTGGTGATCTCTAGTCATCTATTGTCGGAAATCGATCAAATGGCTACGACAGTTGGTGTTGTCTCCCGGGGCAAGATGATTTTTCAGGATTCGATTGAGGCAATGCGCACATTCGCGAAGCCTTCGATCCAATTGAAAACAAATGACAATGAAGCAGCATGGCGGGTGTTGCTGGCAAACGGTCAGCGAGCAGACTTAACGGAAAATAGTGTCGCCATCCATATGCAAGGGGATGAACGTGTTGCGGCAACGGTCAAATATTTGATTGAACAAGGCCTGTCTATCTATCGTGTGGAAGAAGAGAAACGATCGCTAGAGCATATTTTCCTTGAGATGACAAAGGAGGAGCAGACAGGATGATCCTTCGATTACTAAAAACGGATTTTCTGAAAATTAAATATAAAGGACTTTGGTTTCTGAGTATACTTGGACCGATTGGTGTGGTTGCCCTGCAAATGGTCAATTATGGATTCCGTAAAGATTATCTATTTCAGCAAACCGATGATCACTGGCAGCAGTATATATCACTTGTCAGTTCTTTTACACCACTTGCCATCATATTAGGGATTGTTATTTTGACCTCTTTTATGGCGAGTATTGAAGATGAAACCAATGCATGGAAACAATTAATCGCCTTACCGATATCTAAGCGAGAAGTATATTTATCCAAGTTCACGGTGATAAGTTGTTTACTGCTTATTTCCTCACTGGTATTGCTGCTTTTGACGTATCTATATGGATTAACCTTAGGCTTAGGTGAGGATATCCCCTATTTGCAAATCATTCAGCATAGCCTATTGCCATTCTTTGCGTCTTTACCTGTGCTTGGCTTGCAGCTGTGGCTTGCCCTCGTTTGTAAAAATCAGGCGATTCCGACAACGATTGGTGTGATTAGTGTGATTCTTGCCTATGCTTCGATGAGTTTACCGGATTGGGTGATTTGGAAATGGCCAACCTTGGATAATGAGTGGGGTGAGCCCTATATCAATGGTTTATTAGGTATTGCGGTAGGGATTGCTATCTATTTGGTTGGCATGACAGATTTCAAAAGAAGGGACGTTAAATAGATGTTGGCTACGATGAGTTCGGAATGGTATAAATTACGAAAATCAAAGATTATGTTGCTGGTACTTACTGCCCCATTGATTGTATTAATGATCGGTATGTCCGTCACCTATGATCTGGGAGGAGCTAACCAATGGCAAAGTAAACTAGTTACCATCAATGTTAACTATGGCAGTTTGTTTCTTCCATTGATTACAGCAGTATTTGCCGGCATCATTTGTCGTTATGAACATCAAGCAGGAGGTTGGAAACAATTATTGGCCTTGCCTGTCACAAGAGGGCGCGTTTTTCTGGTGAAATATCTGCTGTTAATATTGATTGTATTGCTGCTGCAGCTCTTATATCTGGGGGCCGTTTATCTGGTAGGCATGATCGATGGGATTACCGACCCTTTTCCTAGTGAGATTGTTTGGAAAGCAGTCTTAGGCGGCTGGGTCGCTGCTTTTCCCTTGCTCGCCTTACAACTATGGATGTCCTTGTTATTTAAAAGCTTCGCTGCTCCATTTGCAGTCAATGTGATCTTCACCCTGCCAACACTTTTAATTGTTAATTCGGAACGATTTGGTCCCTTTTACCCTTGGGCACAACCGTTTTTAATGATGAATATTGGTGGAGAGGCAGAAAACGTCTTTTTCATACCATGGGGGCAATTATTCATCGTGGTTGGCGGCAGCTTTGTCTTATTTTTTATTGGCGGTTATCTGTATTTTCAACGTAAAGCTGTATCATGAGAATAAAAAAGGCTTGCAATCAATCCCGATATTTGCCATAATACAGGTATTAACTTAAGGAGGGATTTTACCGAATGATCTTAATATTCCGTGTTTTGAACTGGTAAATGAATAGTTCATTAGCTCTGTAGTGATCAGAGCAATACGGGATACGTTTGTCCATTTTTATAATCTCTCTTCGGTATATGTAAAAGGGAAAGGTGGATGTACTGCCTTTCTCTTTTTGTATGTCCTTTTTTGAAAAGGTTTATTAATGTAGGTGTAGACCCCTTTTTTCTGATCATATATGGGCTAGAACTGTGTCTTGATTTAGAAAAAAGGAGATGAAAAAATATGAGGAAACAAAAGAAGCATAAGAGGATCAATAGAAATATGAGTAAGGGAGGTAAAGATGGCAATATACAAAGAGGCGAGCCACCCAATTTTCCAGGGCAGCACTTATTGCACAACAAAGGAATTATCAAAGGTATTGTGAAGCAAGCTTCGATACAGCGAGAGGAAACCGTGATTGATTTTGGTGCAGGTAAAGGTGTGATGACAGAAGCGATTGCCCAGAAATCTAATCAAGTGCTGGCAGTGGAGAAGGATGTAAATTTCTTGACCGTTTTAGAACGGAAATTTGCTGACAATCATTGTGTCAAAGTGATCGATCAGGATATTTTAAGGTTTGCCTTACCGAAAAAAGCGTTTGTGGTGGTATCTAATATTCCTTATGCTATTACGACACCGATTATGAAGACATTGCTAGGTAATCCGTATAATCATCTGTCCCGAGCCTTGATAGTGATGGAAAAGGGTGCAGCCAAACGCTTCACATCTCAGCGGATAAAGGATGACTATGTATTGCAATGGAGAATGTATTTTGATATAAGAATAGCAAGGTATATATCCAAAACCAACTTCGCCCCGCCACCTAAGGTTGATTCTGCATTGGTAATCATTACGAGGAAAAAACAACCATGTATTGCTTGCCAGCATGCAAATGCATTTAGAAAAGTAGTAAAGCCGTTGTTAAAAAAGCCGGATATGCCTATTGGAATCGCCCTTGCTCAGCTATTTACACACAAACAATTAAAAATAGTCAGGAAAAAATTAGGAGTTGATAATCAGTTCCCGATAGGTTATCTTTCAGAGAGACAGTGGGGAATGATTTTTGAGACTATTGTTCATCATGTTCCTAGGTATATAAAGAACAACAGCAGAAGGTAAGAAAGGACATCTCCATCATGCATAAGCGAACCATTTGTTGCTATGAATTTGGCAAGGCTGATGAGGTCTTGCAGCTAGAATATCAGGATATTGAGCCGCCAAAGGCTTCGGAGGTACTGGTCCGTATGATCGCACGGCCCATCAATCCATCCGACATTCTTCCCGTAAATGGTAGCTATGCCAATCGGATTTCATTGCCTTACACCCCTGGCTATGAAGGAGTTGGCATAGTGGAGGATGTTGGATCATCAGTGAGACAATCGATACTAGGAAAACGAGTACTGTCATTACGCGGGGAAGGTACGTGGCAGGATTTTGTCAAAGTCCCGGCACCCTTTGCGATACCTGTTCCTGATTCGATTTCGGATGCTACTGCCGCTCAGCTCTATATCAATCCGGTGACGGCTTTGGTAACGATCATGGAAAAGTTGCAGTTAAATGCAGGTCAGACACTGCTGGTGAATGCCTGTGGCTCAATGATTGGTCATCTGTACGCCCAACTAGCGAATGTTGTGGGTTTTCGCCTCATTGCTGTGACGAGAAATCTGAAACATTCACAAGACTTGTTGGAACTTGGTGCAACAGCGGTAATCGACACCTCTAGATATCCGCTGTATGAAACGGTAATGGATCTCACCAATGGTTTGAGAGCAGACGCCGCTATCGATTCGATTGGTGGACAGGAGGCAGTGGATTTAGCAGGCTGCTTACAATCGAATGGTTCTTTTATTAGTATCGGTTTATTATCGGGCATACCAATTGATTGGCAAGCATTACGGCGAGACATACGGGCTGACCTTTTCCATCTGAGACATTGGAATCAGCAGGTAACGGATCATAAGTGGCACAATACACTGCAGCAAATCGTACAATTAACAGCGAAAAAACGGCTGCAATTATTGCCAGTGAAGGCTTCCTTTCCTTTGAAATCTATCGATAAAGCCCTTCTCGCTGCCTTGGATGGTCGAAAAGGAAAAGTCTTACTAACAAGTTAAAAATCCGATAAAAGTCGTTACATTTTTGTCGGGTGACGATTGTCTCTTTTCGCTATACTAGAAAGCAATGGAAGGGAGGGAAAAGGTATGTTGAAAAGCATGAATCAGGCTATGCAATATATCGAAGAGCACTTGGATCAGACCATAGACGAACAGGAAATCGAGAGGATCGCGGGCACATCGATTTATCATTTCCGTCGAATGTTCGCTTATTTAGCTGGAATGTCATTAACAGCTTATATCCGTCAACGTAGGCTATCCGATGCAACATTTGATTTATTAAGAAAAGACGTCCGGGTGACTGATCTGGCGTTTAAATATGGCTATGATTCGGTGGATGGCTTTTCGCGAGCCTTTCGTGAGTGGGCAGGTTTTAGTCCTTCTGAGATAAGCAAGCAACACAGGCAATCATTAAAAACATTCCCGAAGCTCTCCTTCCAATTAACCATTCAAGGAGGAGTAAATATGGATTATAAAATCGTTGAGAAAGAGGCATTTAACGTGATTGGTGTTCAACGCCGTGTTCCGATGCAGTTTGAAGGTGTGAACCGCGAAATCGAGCAATTGGCTAGTAGTATTACCGATAAACAGCGAAAAACGATGCACCAATATGCAAATATGGAGCCAAAAAAGGTGATGAATGCTTCCTATCATTTTGATGAAGGTAGGATGAAGGAGGAAGGGTTTCTGGATCATATGATAGGAATGCTTACAACAGAGACTGGTCATTTTGAAGGCTTGGACGTATTAGAGGTCCCAAGTCTTACATGGGCCATCTTCTCTTCTAAGGGTGCATTTCCTAAAGTAATGCAGGATACCTGGGCTAAAATCGTCTCCGAATGGTTGCCATCTTCCGATTATGAGCTGGTCGAGGCGCCAGAGCTTTCATTTGTAGAAGATTATACCAATCTGGATGATGTATATAGTGAGATCTGGATAGCGGTGAAGAGAAAAGAACAGAACTAGGAGGAGTATACAAACAATAGAAGAGAGGCCTGCTAATGGAGTGAAATGCAGGTTTCTTTCTAATTTAGTGACTGTTTGTTACTACAGCGTTAAGTACCCCAATGACAATTTCACTTTATTTTGATAATAATTTTCCCTTTGGCCCTGCCAGATTCAGAATATTCCATTGCTTGTTGGGTATCTTCAAACGGAATGCCAGGGGTTACCAATAGTGTGCTCTTTTTCGTCTCCATTAGTTTTCCGTTTTTTCTACAAACTAGGAAGCCATCTAGTAATATTTAACAGCTTAGCAGTAGCAATAGCAAGTGTAGAAATGTTAGTATATGATTAGTGGACAATTGCCATGGGATAGGGGAAAATCATGTTTCAAAAGATGATCCAAATGGTAAATGATAAGCACAATCGATAGAAGGGAAACGATAACATGGATATGCAGGAGTTTATTGACTATTGTAAGGCAGGAAATCCAATTAGCGGAGAAGATAAAGAACTGCACACTATGCTTACCCAGTGTAGTTATGAGGCGCAAAGAATAACGATGGAACTGAATACGTCCTATCACTCGAAGGCAGAAATTGTTGAGATTTTTCGAAGATTAACGGATAGTGATGTCGATGATTCGTTTATGTGTTTTCCTCCATTTTATACGGATTTTGGGAAGAACATTGATATTGGTAAGAATGTATTTTTTAATACGGGTTGTTCTTTTCAAGATCGAGGAGGCATTTATATTGGGGATGGAGCCTTAATTGGTATGAATGTCAATATTGCAACGTTAAATCATGGCTTTACTCCGGAAACAAGAAGTACGACCTATGCTGCTCCAGTGTATATTGGGCAACATGCTTGGATTGGAACGGCAGCAACTATTCTGCCGGGTGTGACGATTGGGGATCACGCAGTAGTTGGAGCTGGTGCGGTGGTTACGAAGGATGTCCCTGAAAACACCGTAGTTGCAGGTGTACCGGCAAAAGTCGTTAAAGAAATCAATGAAGATTCGTAAAATAGAAGTCGACAGCATAGCGAAACGCTCATCAATGGAACACTCCAGGATGGGTATTTCGCTATTTTTTGACCGAAACTAGATTTAATAATCCTCGATCGAATGTCTAACGGATGCCATCATTTTTTCAAATGCCTCTACCGCTTTTTGAGGTTGATGGGCTTTAATCGCTTCCAGCATGTCTTCATGATAAGGATAGCTTTGATCAAAAATGTCCTTTACTCCAAAAGGCTCGTTCCAAAACTGGTGAAAGGTATCCCAAACTGAGTCGATAATACTGTTTAATAGGTCATTGTCCGCCACTTCATAAATGGCTTGATGAAATAAAAAGTCAGACTGATTGGCCTTGTCTCGTTCCTGTTCATGGATACAGCGGACATATTCCTTTAAATGGGATGTCATTTTATCTGTATCTGCTGATGTTGCTTTTTGGGCAGCTAATTCAACCGCTTTTCCTTCCAGAGCAAGTCGCACCTCCAACGCTTCTAGCAAAAAATCCCGTTCATTTTCTACTTCAAAAGCGGTTTGGATGTGAAAAGGCTTTGTATTTTTTACGAACGTGCCTTTCCCGTTTAAGACTTCTAGATATCCTTGTGATTCTAGTAATTGCAGTCCTTCTCGCAATGTTGATCTACCAATGTCCAAGGATTCCATTAGTGTGACAAGCGAGGGGAGTCGATCCCCTTCCTGCAGCATTTCCGATTTTATGTAGCTTTTTATCTCTTCTGCAACTAATTCAGATAGCCGTTGTTTCTTTAATATCTTCATTTGATTCACCTCAAAAAGCATGATGTTCTGCGTGTAGTATATCTTTTATTATAACCTAACTATTGGTTACAGATAAACAGACAGGTGCAAGGATCATCAAAAGGTTTAATAAACTGGTTATGAAGGTTGTCATATTCCATCAAGTAAAATAGTTAATCGGAGGGTTTACCACTTAACAGGTAGCCTGTTAGACAAATGATAAATAAGATAAACAAGATGAGAATATCAACATGGTGGAGGTTAAACAGCGCTTCCTTATTAGTAATAGTACCAATAACTCGAATGACTATCCCCACAGTACAACTAATAAATATTATTAAGAAATAGTTTCTCCTCACTTTTAGATTTTGGATATCATCACTCCTCTATTGGCAGTATAACAGAGGAGTAAGAGAATGAATAGAGCGGGTAGTTTTTACTCGGGATGTCCATCCGTCAAATAGTCTGAATAATCAAACCTTTCATACAGGTTGAAAGTATGATAGAATAATAAACAAATTTTCCAGTTTCATCATAAAAGAAAGAAGGATGGCTCGTATGACATATACAGATGAAGAAATATGCACACAGTTTGGGGAAAATCCATCCCAATATGAAGGGGCAGTTTCCCCTCCGATTTATCAAACCAGTTTGTTTACGTTTAACAGCTTTAGGGAATTTACGGAAGCACAGAAGCTGGAAAGGGAAAATTATGTATACTCAAGAGGGGTAAACCCAACCGTCAACATACTGGAAAGAAAACTGGCAGCCCTGGAAAGAGGAGAAACATGTAAATGCTTTAGCTCAGGCATGGGGGCAATAAGTGCCACACTACACACCTTATTACAGAACGGTGATCATGTGCTGTTGGTTAATAACATTTATGGCCCAACCATTCAATTGGCTGAGTATTTAACGAAATTTGGTATTTCCTATAGCTTTGCAGAGGAGTCGTTCGCGAATTGGGAGGATCAGATACAAGATAATACCAAGCTGATTTATGCCGAAAGCCCGGGAACGATGTTAATGAAAACGATCGATCTTCAGGCTATCGCAGAAACAGCAAAGGCAAAAGGTATTACTACGGTAATCGATAATACGTGGTCCACACCGATTTTTCAGAAACCGTTGACGCTGGGATTTGACCTGTCGATTCACTCCCTTACCAAATATATTGGCGGGCATAGCGATGTAGTTGGTGGTGCAGTGATTGGCGATCATGCGTTAGTAGATGAAATCTTCCAATATGGTTACCAGCTCAATGGGGCTGTTTTAGGGGCTCATGACGCCTACTTGATTAATCGTGGCTTACGTACCTTGCCAATCCGGCTCCAGCAGCATCAGGAAAACGCGATGAAGGTGATTGCGTATTTACAAACCAAAGAGGAAATCGTTGCCATTCACCACCCAAGCATAGATACGGCAGATAAGCCATATGTGAAAAAGCAAATGAGTGGATTTTCGGGATTATTGAGCTTTGAGATCAAGCATGACGATTTTGCTAGTATTTCTCGATTTATCGATGCCCTTTCTTTATTTAAAATTGGAGTAAGCTGGGGTGGTTATGAAAGTCTGGTCAACTCGCCGTTAAAAGATGATAATAAGCAGCAACTACTTGAACAGGGTATTTCTCCTGGCTTGATCCGTCTATCGATCGGTTTAGAAGGTGCCACGTTGCAGATTAATGACTTGGAAAAGGCATTTCAACAGTTGTCATGATACTCTATAGAGAAAGGAAGAACTAATTTATGAGCGAGAAAAATGTTCGACGTCCTTCATTTGTGATGAGTTTGATTCCCATTGCACTTGCCTTAATTGTTTTTATTGGTGGAATTGGAATCCTCCAATACCCAGCTGAATTGATGTTGTTGTTTGCTGGGGTGATCTTTGCCATTTTTGCTGTTTTGTATGGGAATAAGTGGGACACGATTATTGAGACGATGGGGTCCAAAATCAAAAAGGCGTTACCAGCCATTCTCATCTTGTTTTGTATCGGGTTATTGATTGGAACGTGGATGATTTCTGGTACGATTCCATTGTTTGTATACTATGGGCTTGAATTGATAAACCCTAACTACTTGTACGTATTGGCCTTCCTAGTAACCGCGATTATTTCGACCTGTGTGGGTACCTCATGGGGAGCTGCCGGTACGATTGGGGTAGCCATCATGAGTATTGCGCAGACCATGGATTTATCGTTAGCTATTACAGCGGGTGCCGTTGTATCCGGTGCTTATTTTGGGGATAAGCTATCTCCATTGTCGGATACAACGAATATGAGTGCCATTGCTGCTGGGTCTAATTTATATGATCATATTAAGCATATGCTCTATACCGCCGTGCCATCTTCTATCTTGGCTATTATTGTCTTCTATTTTGCAGGTACTGGTACGGAGACGGATGAAGCAAGACTTTCCAGTATTCAAGAAATGGTAACGGGATTAGATGAGTTATTTCATTTGAATCTGTTACTTTTAATTCCAGCGCTTATTGTTATTACGGGATCATTAATGAAAAAGCCGCCGATTATTGTATTATTTTCTTCATCTGTGATTGCGATGATCTTAGCCTTATTTTTCCAAGGTGCTTCTTTTGCGAATATATTCAGTTCTGCGGTTTCGGGGTTTAACGCCGATATGCTGGAAGCTGGTGCAGCAGGAATCAGCGAGGACTTACAGGAGCTACTAAACCGCGGTGGACTCTATTCGATGTATAATGCGACGTTTTTTATTTTTGTTGCCTTTTTCTTTGCGTCGGCATTGGAAGTTTCACAAGCCTTAAACACGATTTTAGAAGGCATTATCAAGCATTTACGAACCATCGGAAGTTTAACGTTTTCTGCCCTTGTTACAGGGTTTGCGGTGATCAATTGTACATCCAATGCGCTTGTGTCTTATTTCTTGATTCAAGATATCTATGGCAAGGCATACAGGGAAAAGAACATGCACCCTGTCAATTTGTCCCGTAATATGGAGGATTCCATTACGATTACAGAGGTGTTAATGCCTTGGACCGTTTCCGGGGTGTTTATGGCGACAACCTTAGGGGTAGACAATTTCGAGTTTTTACCTTGGGCAATTTTTAATCTGGGTGGCTTTGTATTCTCTGCCCTTTATGGCTTTTTAGCACCGATTACCGGAGGATTTGGTATTCGGAAATTGGATGTTGATCAGACAAGTAGCACGGATAAATAAGGGTCATAAAGTTTCAAAGACCTGGTGAAAATGGTGCGACGAGGGTCTGGTGTTTATGGCATAAGAAATCCCCATCTGTTATCAGGTGGGGAGGCTATGCTGGCATTTTATCTACCAAAAAATACGTATCTTTAAGCATTTTTTCGTTGTTGTTTTTCTTCTTGCTCTTGTTTCAATTCTTTTACTTCGTCCAGGGTTAATCCTGTTTTTTCAGCGATCAGTTCTAACGATAGAACATCAAGTAGAGACTGGGCAATTTCTTTATTCCGTCTTTTACTGGCTCTTTCAGCAGCATCCTTGCTGGCCTTTTCAACAGCTTCCTGTTTCTCTTCTTCAAAAGCTCTGCCAACCTTTGTCATTCTCAACCACTCCTTTACTTGTTCAATAGGATTAATGGTTACAACCTTAAAAAAGTGACTAAAATAGTTTAAGTCAGTGATAAAGTACACGGAGTCTTGATAAGTGTTGCCTTACTCGCTAAACATACGTATCTTTAAGCATTTTTTCGTTGTTGTTTTTCTTCTTGCTCTTGTTTCAATTCTTTTACTTCGTCCAGGGTTAACCCTGTTTTTTCAGCGATCAGTTCTAACGATAGAACATCAAGTAGAGATTGGGCAATTTCTTTATTCCGTCTTTTACTGGCCCTTTCAGCAGCTTCCTTGCTGGCCTTTTCAGCAGCTTCCTTGCTAGCCTTTTCAACAGCTTCCTGTTTCTCTTCTTCAAAAGCTCTGCCAACCTTTGTCATTCTCAACCACTCCTTTACTTGTTTGGCATACGTATCGTCGATAAATTTGTCTGTCGCCGTAAGGATTCCCGCAATAACTTGCACTTGATTCTGCTCATTGTCCATTCTCTTAGCTAGTTCTACGGACGCCTGGATTAATTCATTGCGTTTTCTGACACTGTGCATCAAAGGAACGAGGCTAAACTGGAATAATTCTTCGTGCGTTAACGGTTTTCCTGCTTCCATTTTTTCTCCGAGCTGTTCCATAATAGTGTCCCCATTATAGTCGGATAAGAGGATCGGTGTGGAGGAAATGGAGACATCGCCAATATCTAAGCCATCGCTAACTTTTTCCACATCGCTCGTATAAACAACGACAACATGTAAATGCCGGATCTGTTTTTCTTTTTGTAGAAATCTTTGCGACATCCTGTGTGCATATCGCATGTACTTCAAATGATTCTCTACAAAACGAGTGTTGCTTTCGTATTCCAACATGAGGATAGAACTGTCGTCTAGCTCAAAAAAAGTATCCGATCGTGCATCGTCTGCTGTAATCTCTGGGAAGTCATTGGGCAGCAGCCCCTTAATTTTTGGCATATCTTCTAGACCGAAAACATCAAGCGTCACATCTTTATAAAAATCACTTAAGAACCTCAGTAGAATATCTTTATTCTGATAAGCTATTCCCTCTCCCATTATTGCACTCTCCCTGTATATATTTAGTATACCACATTCCTACCTTTTGATAAATTTGCACTTTCTAGCCTCAGCTACGGAACGATCTCCATTTCCGTATGGTAAAAAGATTGATCAAAACCAAAAACTTGTTGAATTTGCTCCTTTTTCATTATGGCTAAGTTAACAGCATCTGTATAAGACAAACGCTGGTCCGCCAAATCCAACAAAATCTGTTCAGCTAATTCACGCGTGTCTGTATCTACATCTATGACATCCAAGGCTCTGTTTGCTTTAGAGTGGTTAATGATGTCAAGAAAGCGCTGGGCATAGATAGCCCCTTCTCGATACCGAAGCCATGTATAAGTCTCTGCAATGACGCAACTTGAAGTGATGCGAGTAATGGAAAAATCAAGCTGCTCAAAAAAATGACGTGCTTTTTTGTGATGTTGGTCAGACGTTGACATTAAAGCAATCCATGCCCCTGTATCAATGAATAATTTACTCCTTTTCATTGGTTTCACGCTCCTCGCTTAGATAAACAGTAGAATCATGGTGAGTGGAGCCTTTGCTGTCACCATCTTTTACCATGCCAATAAGCTGGGCTAAGGGATCTTTACTTGTCTCCCTCTTCACCAGATAATCATCCACAGCCTCTCTAATTATCTCGGCTTCCGTTTTTCGTTCGCGTGCAGAGAGTTGTTTAATTTGTTTGTTTTGACTAGGTTCTAGGTAAACTTGTTTTCTGACTTTATGTGTATCATCGTTCATTGTTTATCACCTCATATACATTATATAATGTATAGATGATGTATACAATTGAAAAGGCTTACCTAATTACGGCGGGTTTGCATTGACAACATATATTATTAAGTAAATAATGAAGGCAGTAAGACAAATTGCAACGTTAGGGGAGATGTTAATGGCTGGAAGAGTATGGATTGGTCTATGCTTTCTTTTGTTTGGTATTGGTTTTCTTTTACATCAAGTGGATATCATTAACTTCGGACAATTACTATCTACCTGGTGGCCGCTTATTTTAATCATGATTGGTATTATTCAGTTATTCTATCGTCATCAGGCTTCTAAAGTATCTGGTTTCATGTTTTTATTTGTTGGGGTCTTCTTTTTGGTAAATCAAGTGTTTAACTTAAATGTGGGTCCTTATTTGGTGCCTTTTCTTCTGATCATTATCGGTATTATCATTATCTTCCATCGATTTAATCGTGGAAAAAGAGCGCATACGGACACAGATTTAAACACATTTGCACTATTTTCGGGTGCAGAGATCCGGAGTCAATCGCAGAATTTTCGTGGTGGTAGTGTCACAACGATCGTGGGAGGAGCGGAAATTGATCTTCGCGACGCACATATTGTTGATGGAGCTATGCTTTATGTAACGTCTGTATTAGGTGGGGCTAGCGTTATGGTTCCAGAAAACGTTCAAGTCGAAGTGACGGGTATTCCCATATTAGGAGGATGGGAAGATAGCACAAGACGGTCTAATGGAGAGGGAGAAGTTATTCGACTAAAGCTTCACTGTCTGACCATTCTTGGCGGGGCAGAGATTAAGAATTAATCATCATTTGTAATCCTCGCTGTTAAACATCTTAGTGATATAAAATCATCAACCCACACACATCGAGTAGTGTGGGTTTTTGAGTTGCATGAATAAAGGATATTGTGAGCACGCTCTTGTCTAATGGCCTTTTTTCGGTAACCAATTCTCTACTTTTATCAAAAAATCCTCAGCATACATTGGTTCATTTCCATAAAAAATCACAACTCCTCCAATTTAATTCAAAAACAGATTGCAAAAATAACGACCTTCCTCTATAATGAAAATGATTCTCATTATCATTTAAGAAAAGTGAGGAGGTGAATATTTGCGTAGTGAACAAGTAAGCAATGCAGGACTCAAGCAAACCTATTATCTGTTTGCCATGGTCTTCCTTATTTGCGCAATTGCAATTACTGCTGTTTATTCCGTCTCTATCGGTCAGGTCCCTATCCCGTTTCAACAGTCGATGCAAGTGGTGCTACATACCATCACCAGTGGTCACCTTGGATCCTTAGATCAGATAGAGAGTGATTCATATACCAATATTATCATGCAAGTTCGTATGCCGCGTGTCCTATTTGCTTTATTGATAGGTATGGGCCTTGCGCTATGTGGTGTAGTGATGCAGGCCATCGTACAAAATCCACTAGCCGACCCATACATACTTGGTATTTCGTCAGGTGGTTCATTAGGGGCTACCTTTGCTATTCTTGTGGGATTTGGCAGTGGAACGGTATTGGCCCAGTTTGGAGTCGCATTTGGTGCATTCATGGGTGCAATGATTACCTCCGTTCTCGTTCTTGGTATATCAAGCATTGGGGGAAAGGTAACGTCGATTAAATTGGTGTTGTCTGGTGTCGTGATCGGCGCCTTATGCAGTTCATTATCTAGTCTGGTCATTTTCTTTGCGAATGATGCGGAGGGAATCAAGAGTGTCACTTTTTGGACCATGGGAAGTTTGGCGTCAGCGAGTTGGAGCAAATTACCTATTATGACTATTATTGTACTGGCAGGATGTTTTCTCTTTCTTTTTCAGCATCGCGTGTTAAATACCATGTTATTAGGCGATGAATCGGCCATCACCTTAGGCATTAATCTCAGTGTGTTCCGAAAACTATACATGATCATCGCGGCATTGATTACCGGCACCATGGTTGCTTATTCAGGAATGATTGGCTTTGTTGGTCTGATTATCCCACACATATGCAGGGGGTTAGTTGGTTCCGATCATAAACGATTAATGCCAACATCCTTGCTCTTAGGAGGCCTCTTCTTGATGTGGGCAGACGTGTTGTCGCGGATACTGGTAGAGAACGTGGAGCTTCCGATCGGTATTCTTACTTCTGTGATCGGCTCTCCATTGTTCATCTATATGATTGTGAAAAAAGGCTATAATTTTGGAGGGTAAGCGATGCAGCTAGTAGTGGATCAATTGAAGACAAAATTGGGAAAAAAGGAAATTGTGAAGAATATTTCATTGCAAGTCAACAATCAAAAGTTTGTCGGCGTGATCGGACCGAATGGCTGTGGAAAATCCACGTTATTAAAGAGTATTTATAAAAGCATTCCTCCACATAACGGTAAGGTTGTTTTGGGGGATATCGATGTCCTAAACACATCACAAAAGAAGATTTCACAGCAATTAGGCGTCGTCGGGCAGTTTAATGAAATGCATTTTGATTTAACGGTGGAACAAATGGTGCTGTTAGGCAGAACGCCGCATAAGAAGTTGTTAGAAGTAGATAATCAAGAGGATATTGATATCGTGGAAGAGGCATTAAGACAAACGAATTTATTAGATTACAAGAACAGAAGTTATTTATCCCTATCAGGTGGTGAGAAACAACGGACCATTTTGGCACGAACCATTGCGCAACAGCCGCAATTTATGATTTTAGATGAGCCAACCAATCATTTAGACATTCGTTATCAACTGGAAATTTTACAATGTGTCAGAGATTTAAAGATTGGTGTCTTGGCGGCACTACATGATTTAGAGATGGCTGCTCATTATTGTGACTATCTTTATGCAATGCAGAATGGGAAGGTATATGCGTCCGGGACACCGGAAGAGGTGTTAACCCCGGATATTATTGGTGAATTATATCAAATCAAATGTGAAACATACACAAATCCAGTAACGAATCAACTAGGATTTGTTTACAACATATAACAGGAGGATGAATATGAAAAAATATTTATATATATGTATGGTTGTTACGATGATAAGCCTACTAGCAGCTTGTGGAAATGAAACAGAGAGTAATGCAACAGCAGAAGAGGGGACAGCCGAAGAATATCCCGTAACGATTACCAACTATACCAAAGCAGAGGGTGGCGCGGAATGGGAAGAAAAGGATCAAGAGTTTGATCAAGCTCCTGAACGAATCATGGCTAATACAAGACCAGCTGCCGAATTATTATTGCATTTAGACTTGAAAGATAAGATTGCGGGTGTTGGAGCTAGTTTCGGTGCTCCAGATTCAACCGTTGAAACGGACTATAATGATTTAAACATCCTAAGTGATTCTTATGTAGGCAAAGAAGTAGCTTTAGGCACTGATCCCGATTTAATCTTTGGCAGAGGCGGCTTATTTACGAATGATGAGTGGGGTGTCGGGACAGTAGACTCCTTAAATGAGATGGATGTGAATACTTACGTGCTGGAATCCTCGATACCTGGTGCAACCTATGAATCGATCTACAAAGATATCGAACAGGTTGGTGCTATTTTTAACGTGCAAGATAAAGCAGAAGCGTTTATTTCACAATTAAAAGAGCAAGAACAAGCCATTATCGATAATTTATCAAGTATTGAGGAGAATAAGACATTTGTCTATTTACACATGACTGATCCGAATGAGGTATCAGTGTACGCTTCTGGAGAGGAAAGCTTTTTTAATGATGTATTTAGTAAAGTGAAACTCACCAATGCTTTTGAAGGGGAAACAGGCGAGGTAAGCTTAGAAACGTTAATCGAAACAGACCCGGATGTACTAATTATTCCGACTTGGATAGATAATGATCCTGAGAATGCAGAAAAGGTAAAAGAAGGCTTATACAGTAATCCAAAGTTATCTAGTATGAAGGCGATTCAGAACGAGCAAGTGTATGCGGTGGATTACAATTACATGTTTGGCTACAGCTACAATGCCTTAGATGGTATGGAAATCTTGGCGAAAGAAATGTATCCAGAATTATTCGAGTAAACTAGAAGGAGGAGTTCCTTCTCCTTCTCTTGTTTGCTGATCACAGAAGTTGTTATAAAAAACCGAGGAGGTTATCAAATGAGAAATCCAGAGATTTACGATGTGACCATTATTGGAGCAGGGCCGGCGGGTCTTTTCTCTGCCTTTTATAGTGGATTGCGTGAAATGAAAACAAAGGTGATTGAGTACCAAGACCGCTTGGGTGGTAAGGTACATGTCTATCCGGAAAAAATGATTTGGGATATTGGCGCTTTAACACCGGTGTCTGGTGAACAGTTGATTGAACAAATGATAGAACAGGCAAAAACCTTCGACCCAACAATTGTCTGTAAGGAAAAGGTAACCACGATTGCTCAGGATGAACAAGGGATATTTATTCTTCATACAGCCTCAGGTGAAAAGCATTATTCTAGGACAATTATTCTGGCAATCGGCGGTGGTATTCTCAACCCGCAAAAGCTGGAAATAGACGGGGCAGAAAAATATGAGGTTGCTAACCTTAGCTATACGATTAAGTCACTCCAACGATTTAAAGATAAAACCGTGCTTATTTCTGGTGGTGGTCATACCGCAGTCGATTGGGCGAATGAATTAGAGCCGATCGCGCGAAAAGTCTATTTGGTTTATCGTAAAGATGCACTTAATGCTCATGAAGCGCAGGTAACCCAGTTGATGAATAGTTCCGTCGAATGTCACTTTGATACCGATATAAAACGTTTGATTGCTAACGATTCAGGAGAATATATCGAGCAAGTTGAGCTAAGTCATTGCCAAACAAACCAAAAATCCCATATAATGATTGATGAATTAGTGGTAAACCATGGTTTTGTTCGCGAGAAGAAATTATTGGAAGAAAGTGACCTGCCCATTGAGATGGCAAACGAGTATTTTATTGCAAGCAGCCCATTTAGTGAGACATCGGTGGCGGGCTTATATGGAGCTGGAGATGTGATTAAATACGATGGCAAGGTTCATTTAATTGCTGGTGCTTTTCAAGATGCAGTGAATGCTGTCAATAAAGCGAAGCAGTTTATTGAGCCCGACGCATTGGCCTCTGGAATGGTATCTTCCCACAATGACCTCTTCAAAAAACGCAATAAAAAATTGGTTGCCCAGCTCGTGAATTAAGTAAAAAAAGGTCATAAATAGGGGGGTATCTCATGGATTACTTGAAGCGTTTCTTTTCTTATTATAGTCCTTACAAGGGGCTTTTTCTTTTAGATTTCATCTGTGCTATTTTTGTAGGAATCTTAGAATTAGCCTTTCCGCTTGCGGTTAATCAGGTGATTGATCGTCTCTTGCCACAAGGAAATTGGACACTGATCATTTGGGCGTGTGTCGCCTTATTGTTGATCTATGCTTTGAATACCTTACTGCAATATATCGTCACTTACTGGGGGCATAGATTAGGTATCAATATCGAGACAGATATGCGTCAAAAGTTGTTTACTCATATGCAGAAGCTATCGTTTGGCCATTATGATAATAACAAAACCGGTCACTCCATCTCGAGGTTAACCAAAGATTTGGAAGAGATCGGGGAAATGGCACATCATGGCCCAGAAGACGCCTTTGTTGCCTTGATGACGCTAGCTGGTGCCTTTGCGATTATGCTTGGCATCAATTGGCCACTTGCCGTGATTTCTTTTATCGTCATTCCTTTGCTAATGGTCTTTGCCATTTACTTTAACAAGCTGATGACTAGAACCTTTCGCAGGATGTTCCATGATATTGCCGATATCAATTCTAGAGTTGAGGACAGTATTGGTGGTATTCGTGTTGTACAGGCATTTGCTAATGAAAAATATGAACAGGATAAATTTGCTGAGAATAATGAACGGTATCGTCAAACCAAACTGGCCTCGTACAAGATCATGGCAAAAAATATTATGTCCAATTATTTTTTGATGCGCATTGTTACTTTGTTCACCCTATTTTTCGGAACTTGGTTTGTGATCAACGGTTCCATGACTTATGGTGAATTTGTTGCCTTTTTGCTTTTGTCGAATATTTTGCTGGCACCTATTCAGAAAATCAATGCGATTATCGAGAGTTATCCAAAAGGAATTGCTGGGTTTAAGCGGTATACAGAGGTGCTGGATACTAATCCTGATATTGCTGACAGTCCGCAAGCACGGGATATTCCGATTCACGGAGAAATACGTTATCAGGATGTCTCCTTTGGTTACAGCCCAACAGAGAGTATTCTTGAACAGCTTAGTTTCGAGGTTAATGCAGGAGAAACTGTCGCATTCGTTGGTCCTTCCGGTGCTGGGAAAACAACTGTATGTAGTCTGCTGCCTCGTTTTTACGAGACGATGTCAGGTGATATTTATATCGATGGTCATTCCATTCAGGATTTCACGCTTCGTTCATTGCGGAATCAGATTGGCATCGTGCAGCAGGATGTGTTTTTATTCTCAGGTACAATTCGAGAAAATGTAGCCTACGGTAAATTGGAGGCCTCCGATGAAGAGATTATGGAAGCTGCTGAAAAAGCCCAACTGAAGACATTTATTGAGGCGCAACCAGATGGTCTGGATACCGTAATTGGCGAACGTGGCGTTAAGCTTTCTGGTGGTCAAAAACAACGCTTGTCAATCGCTCGTATGTTTTTGAAAAACCCGCCTATTTTAATCTTAGACGAGGCCACTTCAGCTTTAGATACAGAAACTGAGTTGGCCATACAACAGTCACTTGCTGAGCTATCAAAAGGTCGAACGACATTAGTGATTGCTCACCGCTTGGCGACGATTAAGAATGCGGATCGAATTATTGTATTAACCAAGGATGGCATCGCCGAACAAGGATCTCATCAAGAATTGCTGCAACGGACGGGAACTTATAGTCGTCTGCATCAGGCACAATTTGGCTAAATCAAATAACTGGACGGAAGAGATGGAATCGATGGCAGATTCCGTCTTTTCTTATGATGATAACCATACAAATCAAGCTGGAAGGAACAAGCCTTTATATGATAAAATAGACTTATAAGGTTTACTGACGAGAATCCTTATTATGGACTCCTTTAATCAGAAAGGAACGATTCCCATGCGAAACTTTATGAAAATGTTAAAACCCTTTGATATTGTCATTATTGTTGTACTTATATTTATATCCCTTATTCCGCTTACTTATTTTTCTATTATGCAGGCACAACAAAAGGGAGATACCGTTGTGGCTGAGATTTCCCGAGATGGTGAAGTGTTACGCGAGATTACCTTGACAGGAAATGAAGGAAATGAAGAATTTACGATTGAAGGAGAAGGCGACCAATATAACCGCATCGAAGTAGATGGAGAGAGAATTAGGATCAAAGAAGACAACAGTCCAGATCAAGTGGGAGTACGAATGGGCTGGAAAGATAAACCTGGCGAGACCATTGTCTGCCTGCCGCATAAGTTACTGATTGAATTATCCTCGGAAAACGAAGATAACGGCGGGGAAGAAGATGTAATTATTTCTCATTAGGAGCTAGAGGCGATACCAATTAGTGCTAATCGTCTCATAACAAGTAAAAGAGCTTATTAATAAAATGTATACAGACTGAATCCACAACGGGTTCAGTCTTATTTTGCGTCGAAGGAAAGTAACCTTTTTTCTTGTTGTTTTAATAGATCACAAAAAAGGGAATAATTCGTTCAAGAAGCTTTTTTATCAAGGAGGTATGGAAGATGACGGATACACATATGCCGAGGGATAAAGGATTGGACCACACATTACAGCTGTTACATGAGGGATATCATTACGTAATGAATCGTTCGGATAAATTCGATTCCCGGCTATTTGAAACGAAGCTGTTAGGGGAAAAGGTCATCTGTATGGTCGGTCAAGAAGAGGCAGCACTCTTTTACGATAATGCGAAATTTTCTCGGAAGGACGCATCTCCGAGCAGAATTCAGAAAACGTTATTTGGCGAAGGTGGCGTGCAAGGTTTAGATGGGCAGGAGCATCACCATCGCAAGGAGATGTTTATGTCGTTAATGTCGCAGGATGGCTTGGCAAGAATGGCGTCTTTCATTCAAGAAGAGTGGGAGCAAGAAATGGATCAATACCAAGACGAAAAGGTGATTATCTATTCATTAGCCAAGCGGGTTTTAACCAGAGCTGCTTTAAGATGGACAGGGGTTCCTTATCAAGAGGATCAGATAGAAACGTGGAGCGATCACTTAGGTGATATGTTTGAAGACGCTGGAGCAGTTGGACTGAAACATTGGCAGGCAAGAAGGTCCAGAAACAAGGCAGAGGATTGGATCAAGGAATTAGTCGGTAAAGTACGTGAAAAAGAGATTGAAGTCGGCGAAGACAGCCCACTTTACCATTTTGTCTGGCATCGCGATTGGAATGGAGAATTGCTGGACAAGTCGATTGTGGCCGTCGAATTATTGAATTTATTACGTCCGATTGTGGCGATTGCTGTCTATATTGATTTTCTTGCCTTAGCGATCCATGATTATCCAGAAGCGGTTCGTCAATTGGAAACGGAACAGGAAAGGGAGCATTTCATTCAAGAAGTAAGACGGTTTTATCCGTTCTTTCCCGTAGCTCCTGCACGTGTAAAAATGGATTTTGAATGGGAAGGATATCGTTTTACAAAAGGAACATTAGTCCTGTTAGATTTATATGGCACCAACCATGACCCAGCTATTTGGGATCACCCGGATACTTTTCAGCCAGAGAGGTTTAAGGAATGGAGCGGTTCTCCATTTGATTTTATTCCTCAAGGAGGAGGCGAATTTGATATTGGTCATCGCTGCGCCGGTGAATGGCTTACGCTCGAAGTGTTGAAAGTGACGTTAGATTTTTTCGTTAACCAAATCACGTATATCTTTCCAGAGCAGGACCTGACGTATAAAATGAATGATATTCCACCATTGCCGAAAAGTCGTGTGGTTATGGAGCAGGTACACATGAAGTAAACAAGGAGAAGGGAGGGGGCAAATGATGAACGATGAAATAAACAGGAAAGAAAGGGAAAAGAACAAGCGGAAAACCATTCATGAGGAAAAACGTAGCAAATTGGATCAATTCAAAGAACAACAGTTTGTCGATGAAACGCCATTAGAAGATCAGAAAATTGACAGACAGAATGAGAAGGATAAGAAAAACAGTCAAAGCACTTCTCAATCAGAGAAAAAGTATAAAGAGAATTAAGAACCATAAAGGCTGTGCATTTTATGACTGCACAGTCTTTATTTGTAGGATAGGGGATCTAGTCAACAACTAACGATTCTGGTAAAATGATGGGGATTACTCAAGAAAACGATCGACATTGGAAATGTTCGTATTTCCCATTACCTATGTCAAGTTTTTGCCATCGTTATGGAAATGAGCTTGAGGAGAGAAAATATGGCTTTTATTCTCAGTTTAGTCTTATATCTGCTTATTCTGTTAGTATTATCGCTCGGCTTGTTTGTGCTAATGGTGTCCATTTTTTGGACAAATGAACCAGCTATTCTTTTCTTAGTATCCGTGATCACCGTGCACTTGCTTTTACAAACGGCGGGAAGTATCCGAAAGCGCAAACGTTGGACAGATATTTATAAGCAAAAAGGTAGTGCGGAAGAATGACTCTCTGCACTACCTTTTTTAAACATGGATAAGGACTCACTGTTATCCAAACTCATATCTGTGCCGGTCGCTGACGACGCAAGAAAAATAAATAAATATATAACAAGATCGATAAGCTAACAGAGATGGCGGCAGTTAGATAAATATAGCTGTAGCCAAAACTATTCGCTATTTGACCAAATACCATTGCGCCCGTGCCGACTCCTAAGTCAAAAAAGGAGAAGAAGGTAGCATTGGCCATTCCTTTCCGGTGATTGGCTGCACTATTGACTGCCCATGCCTGTAATGCCGGCTGTACAGAGCCAAAACCAAGCCCGTATAAAGAGGCCGCGATAAATAAGACAACGGCGTTAGGCATCCAAACCAGTAAACACATGGCAATGATAATCGAAGCGGCGCCGGGTAGAAAGACAGCGACATGCCCGTATCTATCATATAAACGACCAGAGAATGTTCGAGAAACCATCAAAAATAAGGCATAAAGCAAGAAATAGATTTCAATGCCTGCAATATTCTCTTCTGCTGTATACAATGGCAAGAAGGAGGCAATCCCTCCAAAAGTCGTTGTAATAAAGAACAGTAATATCGCTGGTGTAAGTGCCGATTTTTCCACCACATCAAATCTCGATGTTTTTTCCTCAGAAAGAGGGGGTTCTACCTTTTTATAAGTGATCTGAGTAGCCAGAATAAAGGCCATCAAACCAAGGCTGGCGGCGATAATAAATAACCACGTAAATGACAGATAACCATATAGAGTCAAGCCCAATGTTGGTCCAAAAGCCAGCGCTAAGTTACCTGACAGGCCGAAGTAGCCCATTCCTTCACCACGTCTGCTTTGTGGAATCAAGTCCGTGGCGATGGTACCGGTAGCGGTTGTAGAGTAGCCCCAGCCAAGCCCCTGCACGACACGCATAAGCAAGAGGAAGACAATACTCGTTATAAAAGCAAATGACCCAACTGAAATAACAAAAATAGACAATCCGATTAAATAAACAAATTGTCTACCCTTTGATTCTAAGGCGTGTCCGGCATTAGGCCGAATAAGTAAAGCCGAAAAGGTGAAAATACCAGTAATAATTCCGATCATTTGATTACTGCCACCTAATTCCTGCACTAGTAAAGGAACGGTAGGCAGTGTCATTTGAAAGCCAAGAAAAATAAAGAAGTTGGCGACACAAATAGAAATAAAATCCTTCGTCCAAATCCTTTCTTTTGTTTGTTGCATATATACTAACTCCTTTAATTATTTCGGTAATCGAAATTTAATTATACCGCAGTTTCCTATGACAAAAAAGAAAAGTGTCTTGATTAAGTAAAAAGTAAGAAAAAAATATTTCAATTTGAAACATATTTGACATCATAATGTAAGTTTATAATGGTCAAGAAAAAGGAATAATGAGGTAACAACTATAAGTATGCGTTTAAAAAGAACCAAGCGTCATTTTTATTGGGCTTTTTGAACAACCTCTATAATAAGTACTAAAAAATGTGAAATTATAATATGGGAAGGTGTGTGAAAAGGATGAAGGGTGTTATTCTTGCCGGAGGAAGCGGCACACGGTTATCACCAAGTACGGATAGCTTAAATAAGCACCTATTACCTGTTTTTGATAAACCGATGATCTATTACCCGCTGTCTGTCTTAATGTTAGGTGGACTGAAAGAGATCATGATTATCAGTACACCAGAAGATACTGAACGATTTGAACGATTATTAGGAGATGGTTCCTCGCTGGGCCTTAGCCTAACGTATCGTGTACAAGAAGAGCCAAAAGGAATCCCAGAGGCCCTCGTGATTGCAGAAGGCTTTATTGGAAAAGATGATGTGACCTTAATTCTTGCTGACAATATCTTCTTTGGGCAGGGCTTTACTACACTATTAAGGAAAGCGATCAAAGAGCATAAGCATGCAACGATCTTTGGTTATCGTGTCAAGGATCCTGAACGATTTGGAGTAGTTGAATTTGATCATCAACAACGCGCTATTTCACTCGAAGAAAAACCAGAAGATCCCAAATCTGATTTTGCGGTTACCGGCCTATATATGTATGACCATCGCGCTGTCCAACTAGCAAAAAAATTAAAGCCATCCGATCGTGGTGAATTGGAGATTACCGACTTGAATAAGGAGTATTTAAAATTTGGGCAGTTACATGTGGAACTGTTAGGCCGCGGCTTTGCCTGGATGGATGCCGGCACACAGGAATCATTATTTGAAGCAGGTGAGTTTATCAAGACCACCCAGCAGCGTCAAGGCTTCAAGATTGCTTGTTTAGAAGAGATCGCCTTCTATATGGGCTATATTTCTAAAGACGCATTATACGAAAAAGGAAAGGCGATGGAGAAAAACGACTATGGACAATATTTAATGGAAATAGCAGGTCGCAAACACCATCAACAATATTGGGATTCCATTGATCATCATCCCATGTTAGGACTGGTGGAAAATGAATAAAACCATACTAATTACAGGTGGGGCCGGTTTTATCGGCTCCAATTTCATCCATTATTATCGGCAGCAACACCCAGAAGACAGAATTATCAATATGGATAAGTTGACGTATGCTGGCTCTCTTCAAAATCTCAGCAGTATCACAGAGGATTCCTATTATACTTTTGTGGAAGGAGATATCGCTGATCTGAAGCTTATCGAGGACATTTTTAATCAAGAGGATATTGATGGGGTGATTCATTTTGCTGCAGAATCCCATGTGGATCGTTCAATTGCCGACTCCATTCCTTTTATTCATACCAATGTGGTAGGGACCATGAATATCCTGCAAACGGCGTATAAGAATTGGGAAGAAAAAGGGGAACTAAAATCCCGTCGTTTTCACCAGATATCCACGGACGAAATCTATGGCTCATTAGGTGAAGAAGGTCAATTTACCGAAGACACCCCGTATGACCCGCGAAATCCTTATAGTGCCTCCAAGGCTAGTGCCAATCTGTTGGTAAAGAGCTTTGGCTATACCTATGGGATGAATATTGTGATTTCCTCTTGTTCGAATAATTATGGTCCGAGACAACATGAAGAAAAGCTGCTTCCTACTATTATTCGGCATGCGCTTGCCAATGAGTCCATTCCTATTTACGGAGATGGTCAAAATATTCGAGATTGGCTCTATGTTCATGATCATTGTGAGGCGATTGATTTGATCTATCATCAAGGTAGACCAATGGAAACTTATAATGTTGGCGGGGAAAATGAGCAGACCAATATCACGATAACCAAACAAGTTTGTCAGCTTTTAGATCAAGTGTGTCCCGAACTTCTGCGGCAATATCGCTTAGAACGTTTTGAACAGCTGATGACCTTTGTGGAAGATCGAAAGGGGCATGATCGCCGTTATGCCGTAAATGCAAGTAAAACAAAGAGAGAGTTAGGCTGGCAACCAGTGACATCATTGACGAATGGACTGAAACAAACGGTAGATTGGTACGTAGAGAAATGGAAAAGAACAACCAACCGCTGATCTCCGTCGTTGTCCCGGTTTATGGCTGTAAGACTTGCTTAGCAGAATTATGTGATCGCGTCAAACAAACGATTCAGTCCATTCCAGCTCGCTACGAAATTCTGCTTGTTAATGATGCAAGTCCTGATCATGCTTGGGAAGTAATTACAAATCTGCATGCCCAAGATCCACAGGTGAAGGGGATTGATTTAACGCGTAATTTTGGTCAGCATCATGCCATTACTGCTGGACTTGATTTTACTGCCGGAGATTGGGTGGTGGTGATGGACTGTGACTTGCAGGATCGACCAGAGGAAATCATATCCTTATACTACAAGGCGTTGGAAGGTTACGATGTTGTATTTGCTCAGCGCATGGTACGACAGGATCGATCGATGAAAAAACTATCCTCGAAATTATTTTACAGAATATATGACTACTTCAGTGGTCAAAAAAGTGATGCAACGATTGCCAATTACAGTATTGTATCCCGCAAAGTTGTTGAAAGTTATCGCGAATTACGAGAACAGAATCGCTATTTTCCGCTTTTTATCAAGTGGATTGGTTATAAGCAAACCAAGCTTCCCGTTCAGCATGATGCAAGGAAAGAAGGTAAATCCTCGTACCATTTTCGCAAACTAGTGGTACTTGCTACGGACGCTATCGTATCACAGTCTAATAAGCCACTACGGCTTTCGATTACCGTCGGCTTCTTGATGGCTACACTTTCGTTTATCTATGCACTATATTTATTTACTCGCTACTTTTTTTTGGCAGAACCTGTGCAAGGATGGACCAGTGTGATGGTCTCGCTTTTCTTTATTGGCGGGCTGATTTTTTTTCAGTTTGGCATTATTGGCTTGTATTTGGGGAAAATTTTCAACGAAACGAAAAATCGGCCCATCTACTTAATTAGGGATGTGACCGATGCTAATGCGGAAAAGAAAGGAGATAGGCAATGAGCAACAATACCTTTTTAGAAGCAACACCATGGGATCGGCGTAATTTTGCTATCGCTACTTATCAACTAACGGAATATAGGGAGGAAGCCTTGCAAGAAACCAACAAAGTCGAAGGTCATTTTACAATAAAGGTGGATCCGTTTGCTGATAAGTCCCTATTGCAGCAATATGGCTTCTACTATGTGGATACCTTATCAGAACCCTTTTGCAAGCGAGAGCACTTCTTGGCTGATCGTGCTGGTGATATCACCTTTACCAAAGATTATGACAACGATCAGGTGCTGACTATTGCAGAAGGAGCGTTTCAAGGCGGACGCTATCATCGTGATTTTAATGTCCCTAATGATTTAGCCGATTTACGTTATCGTAATTGGGTGAAAGATTTAATCGATCAAGATTTGATTCTTGCTTATGTACAGCAAGGAAATGTGGATGGTTTTTTTGCCTATCAAGAGGAACATGTTCTCCTGATGGCGATGCACAAAAGGGTTCGGGGCAAGGGCTTTGCCACACCGTTTGCAGCGGCTTGTTTACAGGAACAATGGGAACGAACCGATGCTGACAAACTGATTACATCGATTTCTCCCAGTAACCCTGCCTCGTTGAATGTGTTCCTTGGCGTAGGCTTTCGGATGGGTCCTTGTAAGGATATTTATCATAAAGTAAATGGCTCGGTTGGGGGAGATTAAATTGGGATATTTATATATTGCAGCAACGATTATCTTTACCGTATATGGACAGTTAATTATTAAATGGACGATGGATCGCCAAGGGGAATTACCGGAAGGGCTTTTCGATAAATTTATTTTCTTAGTGCAAATGATTGGGAACCCATGGATATTGTCTGGTTTTTTTGCTGCCTTTCTAGCGGCTTTAAGCTGGATGGCTGCCATGACGAAATTCGATATTAGCTATGCCTATCCATTTATGAGTCTTTCCTTTGTCTTAGTATTTATCCTGTCAGCGATTCTATTTGCCGAGCCAGTCAATCCGCAAAAAATGATTGGCTTTGCCTTAATTATCATTGGGATTATCGTAATGAGGTGAGCAGATGATACCTTTTAACAAACCATGTTATATCGGAGAAGAAGAGCAAGCAATCGCTCAAGCTATTGCCAATCGGAAAATGTCCGGCAATGGTGTTTTCGGTAAGCAGTGTGCGGCATGGTTAGAGCAACAATTACATACCAAAAAAGCACTGCTGACCCCTTCTTGTACAGCGGCATTGGAGATGTGTGCCTTGCTGATTGATATTCAGTCGGGAGACGAGGTGATTATGCCTTCTTACACCTTTGTCTCAACTGCCAATGCATTTGCCTTAAGGGGAGCGCAAATCGTGTTTGTCGATGTAGATCCAGCCACGATGAATATCGATCCGGAACAAGTGAGAGCGGCAGTAACCGAACGAACAAAGGCCATTATGGTAGTACATTACGCAGGTGTGGCCTGTGATATGGACCGTATAATGGCGATTGCAAATCAGCATAAGTTATGGGTGATGGAAGACGCTGCACAAGCATTGATGAGCCAGTACAATGGACAGCCGCTTGGTACGATTGGTCACTTAGGAACCATTAGTTTTCATGAAACGAAGAATTATGGTTGTGGAGAGGGTGGTGCCTTGCTGGTCAACGACAAAACCCTGATCACCCGTGCAGAAATCATCCAGGAAAAAGGAACAGACCGCTCCCAGTTTATTAGAGGAGAGGTTGATAAATACAGCTGGCGTGATATTGGCTCTTCTTATCTATTGAGCGAGCTGAATGCTGCCTATTTATCGGTTCAGCTGGACCATGCTGAAGCCATTAATCAGGATCGATTGTCAAGCTGGTATGCTTATGAAGAAGGATTACGTGCTTTGGCGACAAGCGGTATGCTAGAGGTTCCATATATCCCCGCGTATGCCAAGCATAATGCCCATCTCTTTTTCATCAAAACGGTCCATCCAACGAGTAGACCACGATTGATGGAATGGCTAACAGCGCAAGATATTATGACCGTTACCCATTATGTGCCATTGCACACTTCAACCGCTGGTAAGAAATATGGCAGATTTCACGGGATTGATCGTTATACGACCAATGAAAGCAATAAATTACTGCGTTTACCACTTTATTATGGAATGAGTAAAAGGGATGTAGCTTATGTGGTGGAAAAGATTCAACAATTTTATGAAGGCTAAATGGATTTGGATAGGGTGTCTGGTTATCCTGGCTTACCTATCCCCTTATCTAATATTCGGTGAAGCTACTCATATTCGTGTCCATGACAATATGGATTCCAATATTGTCTGGTATAAGGTGTTAGCTGAAAGTGGTCATATTTTCACCTTGCAAGATATTCAGCTTCCATATGCCGTGAATGGGTTACCACGAAGTGCTCTACCGTCAGCTTTCGATGCCGTGGTTTGGTTATATGTCCTTTTTGAACCGATGGCCGCCTATACGATTAGTGAAACAGTGATGCGCTTTGCCGCTTTCTTTGGGATGTATTTATTATTAACGAGGTTTATATTAAAAGAAGAAACCAGTCCGTGGATAAAAGTAGGCGTACCGTTGGCGTTTGCCTTGCTTCCCTACTGGCCTTCGGGTGCTTTATCGATTGCAGGGATACCGCTGGCTTTGTATGGCTTTTTAATGATACGTAAATACCGTAAACAGGCGCCAAGGCACGTATGGCTGCTCTTATTTTTGATCCCGTTTTTCTCGAATTTTATCTTGAGCTTTGTATTCTTTTTGGCAATTATGGGGATATGGTGGTTCGTTGATCGTATCCGTTTTGGTAATTGGAACTGGGCGTTTTTTACTGCTATAGCAGGAATGACGAGTATCTATCTGCTGAAAAATTATTTGCTGATTACCTCGATGTTTTTTAGTTCTGATTTCACTTCCCATCGAGCAGAACTGGAGTTAGGAGAAAATACCTTTCAACGAAGTTATGAATTGGGATGGGAGAATTTTCTGTATGGACATACCCATGACGAGGCCCATCAAGCCTATATTATTGTTCCTTTTATGCTTCTTGCTCTTTTGACAGCCATTCTGAAAAATCGTCAGCCTAAATTATTAATGATCTTATTCTTAGCCAATCTGGTATTGTCGTTCTGGTATGCCTTCTGGTATTGGGAAGGCTGGCGTCTGATTAAGGATCATATCTCGATTGTTAATGAGTTTAATTTTGCTCGGATCCACTTTTTAGACCCGCCAATTTGGTATATTATTTTTGCGCTTGCCCTGCTGATTATGTGGAAACACCTTAAATTCGGAAAGTATTTAGCGATGTTGGCTGTCGTTGGGCAGTGCATGTTTTTATTTGTTTTAACAGAGGATATAAAATATAGGGAAGTTGGTACGCCAAGCTTTGAAGAATTTTATTCGGAAGATCTATTTGCAGATATTCAGGAGTATATTGGCGAAGATCCCAGCAGTTACCGCGTAGTTAGTATTGGAATGCACCCGACAATTGCCCAATTTAATGGTTTTTACACCCTGGATACGTATAATAATAGTTTTTCTTTAGCGTATAAGCATGCGTTTCGTGAGATTATTTCCGGAGAATTGGAAAAAAATCCTCACTTGAAAAATTATTTCGATAACTGGGGGGGCAGATTGTATATGTATGTAGCCGAACATGGGGAAAATTATATGTATACCAAGGATAAAAACGAGCCGATCGAACAATTGGATATTAACACAGACGCCCTTCAAGCGCTTGGGGGCGAGTATATCTTGTCTGCAATGGAGATTGGCAATGCCGAATCGTTAAGTTTAGATTTGGAGGAAGTTTTTACGGATAAAGAATCTCCATGGGAAATTTATTTGTATAGGGCGAATGGATAGTCTGGCATTCATTCCATAGAGGAAAGTAAAGACATAACCTGTACCCGTGAGAAGGTGCAGGCTTGTTTTATCACAATGCGAGGAACCTGTTAGCTAACCTCATTCATCCATGTTAAAATGAGAAGATAAAGATGTTCGGTTATCTAAGGAGAGATATTATTTTTCATAAAATCAATGGCTTTAAGGATACGCCTCTACCCATTCTGATTGTAAAGCTGATGTTGATGGCAGGAGTGGTTGTATTTGCTTTTCTTTCTATTGGCTTGGAGGAAGTTTGGCTAGGGTATGGAATGATTGGCATGGGCTTATTGATGATGACGCTGGGAGTGGAAAAGAAGCTCGTGGATCAGGAACATATCACGTTAACCTTCAGTATCGTGGTAGCGATTGTCTTTTTTGCTATTTCTAGTTATATTTTTAGCAATCATTAGTGTGGAGCACGTGGTGCATGACCAAATCGAATCGGATGAAAGGGAGGGGCGTGGACATTATTGGGCTTTCTTTGCTATTTATGCTGCTGATGGGCTTTATCTTGATGGTGACTTGTCTCGTTTCTATTTTTCTGGTGGTGGAGATATACAAACAAAAGAAAGCTCCCCGAAAGATTTCCTATGGTGTCTTAGGGTTGCTGCTTACTCATTGGGTCTTTTTCCTTGTTGGTGGTTATGCCCTATTTCCAGTAAATATTGCTGATGCTATTTTTCTGCCTGTCTGGCTGATAATATCTCTAGCAGGTGCATGTATTACGATTTATGAAATGAAAAATTTTCGACTTTTTGCCATCACAATGGCTGGTTTAACGGTGATAAGCTTATTATTTAGTCTTTTTATTAATGGGATTGGGAAAATGTAGATGAGTCTTATTCACACATGATAATAACGAGACGCGAAAAACGCAGAGGATTATTCCTTGCGTTTTTTCTATTATTAGCAATATGTGATGAAATAAAAAAAACAATGTGGAGGTGAACGACTATTTACTATCGTTTGTGCATGAAAAAATTTCAATCGATAAATCGATACCATGCAACATACTATTCAGAATAGCTTCCAGCTGCTTTGAACAAGTATGTGGTGATGGATAGGATATCTAACAAAGAAATAATAGCTAAGTAAAAACCGTGTTAAGAAGTATAACAAGCTATTAGTAAAATATACATTCTTGTTTTAAATTAAGATATATACAAAAGAACATGCCACATTTTTAAAGAGGAAAAGAGGGGGTTAAATGAAATTTGAAACAGTGGCTGTAGAAAAAATTCCTCAAACGATTGTTGCTCAAATTAGGAAAAGGCTTGTAGATGGGGAATTAAAGCCAGGTCAATCACTACCATCTGAGTTAAAGTTAGCAGAAATGTTTGGTGTGAGCAGAAGCTCCGTAAGAGACGCCATGCAGATATTAGAAAGTACTGGATATGTAAATAGACGCAAAAAAGGTGGAACTACTATTCGCAGCATTACTTTTAAAGATATTGCCAATATGTACACACCTAAAACAGAAAATGTGGCGTTATACGATTTACTTGAAACTCGAGAAGTGCTGGAAACCTCTGTTGTTCAATTCGCGATAAATCGAGCAAGTGAACAAGACATTGATGAACTAGAAAAAACCATTGATTGGATGATTAATAGACCAGACCAAGCTGCTGAAGCAGACATTGTTTTTCATATCACGTTGGCTCGAATTAGCCAGAATCAAGTCATGCTGAATATTATTGAATCTTTAGAAGAGATCATGAACCAGCTGCAAGAAAAAACCATCGATTATCCTGGAAGATTAGATGAAATTATAAGGGAACATAAGCAGATTGTACAGGCGATTAGAAATAAGGATGAACAGTCGGCTATTTATTGTATGAGAATGCATATTCAAAAGATTGGAGACATCTTGGAGCATATATAATGTTGGTGAAATAATATGTCAGACAATAGGACTTAAAAGAAGTTCACAATCAGCGAAAATGATTACAAGAGGTGAAAAAAGATGAATTTAACACTTGAAGATGTCAATAAATCTTTTGGAGAAAAAGAAGTACTTAAAAATGTGAATCTGCAAGTAAATCCACAAGAGATAATATGTGTACTGGGACATAGCGGGTGTGGGAAATCTACCTTGTTAAACCTAGTGGCTGGTTTCTTAAAGGAGGATGTAGGTTGTATAAAAGTAGATGGCGTACCAGTTGATGGACCTTCTAAATCCCGTGGAGTGGTTTTTCAAGATCATGCATTATTTCCTTGGTATGATGTCATTACTAATATTGCATTTGGATTAACGGTTCAAGGAATGGAAAAAGATGAAGCAATGGAAAAGGCAAGGGAATTTCTTGTATTAGTTGGCTTGGAAGAGTATGAAAAGCATTATCCAGATGAACTCTCAGGTGGTATGAAGCAGAGGGTAGGTATTGCTAGGGCGTTAGCGAGTGGCCCAGACATATTGTTAATGGACGAACCATTTGGTGCTCTGGATATACTAACCCGTGATATTATGCGTAAGGAGTTACTTCGGATTTGTAATGAACTGCATCCGATGGTGATATTTGTTACGCATAGTATTAGTGAAGCCATCCATTTAGGCGATCGAGTAGTTGTTATGAAAGATGGTGAGGTAGCGGGAGATTTTAAAGTAGGAATTGATCATCCAAGAATGTATGATCACCCTCGCTTTAGCCAATTAATGGCTGAAATTGAGCAAATATTAATGGGAGAAGACGAATTAATGCAAGTGATTAGAGATTAGAGGAGGAGGATACATGAAATCATCAACTGCTATAAAGGTTGGACCGATTCAAAAAGAACAGTCAATAACGAAACTGAATAACTACAAAATAATGTTACAAAAGGCCTTACCTATCATCATGTTTTTTGTTGTATGGGAAATAGTCGGGAGGTTAAATCAAAATTTGAATTTGATCAATCCGCTTTTTCTGCCGCCACCTACGTTGATTATTCAGGATGGCTGGGCATTAGCACAAACAGGTATCATTACTAGCAGTATTATAGCCAGCACGCTAAGAATTATAGCAGGTTTTGGTTTGGGATGTGTTGTAGCAATAGCATGTGGGATTATTATGAGCCGGTATAAATTAGTAGAGAATTGGGTTGGTCCCATTGTTAATTTGGTTGGACCCATACCAGCCCTAGCCTTACTTCCGCTCTTTATCATCTGGTTTGGAATCGGTGAGTTTCCCAAAATTCTATTAATTGCTTGGTCTACCTTCATACCAGTATTTATATATACACTAGATGGACTGAAGTCTGTGAATACAACATTAGTAAGGTCAGCTCTAAGCCTTGGGGCAAATCAAAGGCAGATTTTCACTCGGGTTGTTCTTCCATCCGCTATTCCCAATATATTAGTAGGTATTGAGGTAAGTTTAGGCCTGAGCTTTTCCGCACTGGTCGTTTCAGAGATGATGGGTGCGAAAACAGGACTCGGATATATCATTGTTGACGCAAGAAACTATTTTAAGATCTCAAATATGTTTGTAGCCATTATTTTGATTGGATTAGAGTATAGCCTTTTTGCTTTTATCATTAAAAAGATAAAGGAAAGAATCTTATTTTGGCGTAAAGGTGGTGCAAACGGAGCCATTGAGAGCTAAATGCAAGATAAATTAACTGAAAATTAAGAATATTATATTAATGGGAGGGATTACCGTGATTTATTCTAAGTTTTTTAAATGGGAATATTTACTGATGACATTATTAGCTATGGTTTTAATGGCTTGTGGAAGTGACACCAATGCTTCACAAGCCTCAGGAGAAGAAGCAAGTGAAGAATTGGAAATGAGTGAATTAACACTGACAGGAGTGCGTGATCCACAAATCTCTGCTGCACAAATTATAGCGGATGAATTAGGTTATTTTGAAGAGGAAGGCTTAGATGTTACCAATTATTTAATCGAAAATGGTCCGGAAATGAGCTCCATGATCGCTGGTGGAAGTGCTCCTATAAGCTTAATGTCCAATTTTCTTTCGATCACACTAAAAGCTTCAGATGTTCCCATTAATGTAGTAGCTGTTCTTGATCAAATGGCTGGAACACAGGCGATGGTTGGATCAGAGAACCTCGAATTAGAATCCGCAAAAGATTTAGAAGGATTGACAATTGGAATGCCAAATGGTGCAGAAGTTAGATATGCCATTGACAGCATGGGAGAAGAGCTTGGGGTCGATGTCGATCAAATAGAGTTTGTAAACATTGGACCAAGTGACGGACTGGCAGCTTTGCAACGTGGCGATATCGATGCATTAGCGGCTTGGGAACCGTTTATTACAAAAGGAACACAAGCAGGTGGCGATTTTATCCTAAGTGGTAGAGAAAGTAATTTACCAGAAAAGCAAGGAGAAGTGGACTGGCTAAGTGTTCATTCCACGTTGATGGCTACGGATGATTTCTTGGAAGAAAACCCAAATACGATTAAGGCCATCATTCGAGCACTAAAGAAAGGGACCGACTATATTAATGAAAATAGAGAAGAAGCTATTAAGACACTGTCTCCGGAATTGCGTTTGAGTGAGAGTGAATTAGAAGAGATTATGGGGCGTAATACTTATTCTATGGAAGTAGATAACACCTATTGGAATGAGAGTAATAGTGATGGAATTATGGATTACTTTATGAGTGTTGGTAATATCCAATCAAAACCTAAGGTGGCTTCTTACCATGATTTTAGTTTATTGGAAGAGGTTTATCCAGAATTAATTACTGCTGATAATCTGCAGGACTAATATCCTGAAGCAATTAGATAAAGATAGCTATTTTATTCTTATAAGGGAGTATGCATATGACATATAAAATAATCAAAAATGGTTGTATCGTAACACCAACTCACCAATATAATGCGGATATTTTAATAAAAGGTGAAAAGATTAAAGCAATTGGTGATAATTTAGAACGGAATCGTCCAGGTGTGGAAATGGTAGATGCAACAGGGCTATACGTTTTACCTGGAGCTGTTGATGAGCATACTCATATGTCGATGCCAAGTCCTGGGACACATTCTATGCCATGGGAGACTGAGACAGTAGCTGCTGCCGTAGGTGGAACAACAACCATTGTCGATTTTGCCATTCAGGAAAAAGGTCAGACATTATTGGAGGCTATCCATACTTGGCAGACAAAAGCACATAATAATACAGCTATTGACTACAGCCTTCATGTTGCTATCACTGATCTAAATGATGCCGTGATAGACGAAATACCTTTGGCCGTGAAGAAAGGCGTTTCCACTTTCAAATTATTTATGGCTTATAAAGATGATAAAATGGTTGATGACGCCACGCTCTACCGTGTACTTAAGAAATCGAAGGAAGTAGGCGGACTAGTCATGGTGCATGCAGAGAATGGAGATGTTATCTCTGTGCTGCAGAATGAATACATGGAAAGTGGCAAGACAGAACCCATTTACCATGCGGTTACTCGTCCTATTGAAATAGAAGCAGAAGCAACACGAAGAGCAATTGCTCTGGCAAAGATAACAGAGGCGCCAATTTTTGTAGTTCATGTTTCTGGGGAAGAGTCTGCGGAAGAAATTCGGAAGGCACGTTTAAACGGTCAAGCAGTCTATGGAGAGACTTGTCCACATTATTTATTTTTAGATGAAAGCTATCTGCAGCTGCCTGATTTTGAAGGGGCCAAATATGTTTGCTCACCTCCGCTCAGGGATAAATATCATCAAGAAACGTTATGGAAAGCTATTAATGCTGGTACTTTACAGGCAATTGGTACAGATCATTGTTCCTTTAATTATCATGAACAGAAATATAGAGGCATCAACGATTTTACCAAAATTCCTAATGGGGGAAATGGCATTGAAAACTGGGTTCAAATGTTATATTCATTTGGTGTGAAGAAGGGAAAAATTTCTTTTGAACAGTTAGTAGAGCTGATTTCTGCCAATCCTGCAAAGTTTATGGGATTATATCCACAAAAAGGAACAATCACCATCGGAAGTGACGCGGATATTGTTCTATTCGATCCCGATATAAAACAAACCATTAAAGCGGAAACACAACTGCAAGCCAGTGATTATAACTTTTATGAAGGATTTGATATTGAAGGCAGTCCACGCCATGTTTTTCTACGTGGTGAACTTATCGTGAAAGATAGAAAATATATTGGAAATCTTCAACAGGGTAGATTCATAAAAGCCGAGCCATATGGAGCTGCCTATGATTCCATCACTACAGATGATAGAGGAGTGATCTAAATGAAGATAAATAAATGGCGTTTACAGGAACACTTCGAAATAATATCCGAATACGGAAAAATAGGTGAAACCGGTCTTTGTCGTCCTACTCTTTCAAAGGTTGAGAAAGAAGCATTTAAGGTCGTCTCTCAATGGATGAGGGAAGCAGGCATGACTGTGAAAATTGATCATGCAGGAAATCTAATTGGACGGCTAGAAGGAAAGAATCCGAGTGCACCAATTGTAATGATAGGATCGCATTTGGATTCTCAGCCATACGGAGGTCGCTTTGATGGGACATCAGGTGTTTTAGCAGGTGTGGAAGTAGCAATGACGATGAAAGAACAAGATATAGTGCCCGAATCTCCGATGGAAGTTGTAGCATTTTGTGATGAAGAGAGTTGGCGTTTTAAGAAAGGAGTGTTTGGCTCTAGAGCGATCGTTGGACAATTTGAGCCAGAGGAATTAGAACGAAAAGATAAAGATGGTGTTACTAGAAGGCAAGCTTTATTAGATTTTGGCTGTGACCCAGATAAGGTTGCTGAAGCTGCCTATCCGGATGGAGTCATTGGTGCCTTTTTAGAAATGCATATCGAACAAGGACCAGTTTTAGAGGCGCAGCAGCTGCCAGTCGGAATTGTTTCAGCTATTGCAGGTCCTATTTGGCTTACCGTTACATTAAAAGGATTTGCTGGCCACGCAGGATCGGTCCCTATGAATATGCGGCAAGACGCACTATTAGGAGCAGCGAAAATGATTGGAGAGATTAATCACTTAGTAAGAAAAGAACAGGATGCCCCGACGGTAGCAACGGTTGGAAGTTTACACGTATTCCCTAATTCACCTAATAGCATACCTGAAAAAGTGGAGTTTTCCATTGATCTTCGTGATATAGACTTAAATAGACGTAATCAGATGGAGAAACAAATACGTGCTATGATTAAGCAAGTCTCGAATAACTATGATCTTACGTTTGAGATTCAGGAAGACACCAATTTAAAACCAGTAAGTTGTGCAGATTGGATTCAACAAGTCATGATAGAAGAGAGTCGAGAGAATGAATTAAATAGTCCTTTAATGGTAAGCGGTCCTTTCCATGATGCAGTAGTTATGGCAGATACGTGTGATATCGGCATGATCTTCGTGAGGTGTAAAGATGGCATTAGTCATAACCCTGCCGAGTTTGCTTCCTATGATGATTTAGCATTGGGAACAGAATTATTGTATCATAGCGCATTGCGTGTTTTTACAAGTATTAATGAGGAAATTTTAGCCTCATCTAACTAACCATAAGGAGAATGATATGACCATTTTAATAACGGGTGGATCTGGGTTTGTGGGAATCAATATAATCGAAAAACTATTAGACGAGAAGCAGGACATTGTTAATTATGCTACCTTCCCTGTTCCGGATGAAGCGACATATTCCTTTGACAACCGATCAGGACACTATAAATTTATTCATGGTGATGTAACAGATTCATTTATGTTGGATAGCGTTATGAATAACTATGATATTGAAACAGTTATTCATGGAGCAGTTATTACTCCTGATTTTCAACAAGAACAAGCAAACAGCGAAAATATTTCCCGTGTTAATTACATGGGAACTGTAAATGTGTTAGAAGCGGCAAGAAAGCATCACATCGAGAAATTTATCTATATAAGCTCCGTTTCGGTATATGGCGATTCTGCTTTTAAAGGTAATATACTGCATGAAGAGGCAACGATACCTGTACCGCGAACATTGTATGAAATTACGAAATATGCAGCTGAAAGAACGGCATTAAGATACAAGGAATTGTTTAACATGGAAGTTATCGTTACTAGATTAGGGCAAGTATTTGGTCCTTGGGAGCGATATACAGGTATTAGACACACCCCATCTGGTCCTTTCCAAGCGACTAGAAGTGCTTTATTATATAAGGAAGTTCATATGGAAAGACCGGGACTTCGAGATTGGGTTTATAGTAGAGATGTCGCCGCTGCCATATGGGAAATATGGAAAGAAAATGATAGTACATATGATATATATAATATTGGATCAGGACAACAATGGACGATGGCGCAATGGTGTGAAATGCTTTTAGAAAAGATACCGGCATTACAATATACAATAGGCAAATCGGAGGATAACAACGTAGACTTTTTTGTTCCTGCTGATGCCAGTATGTTATCTATCAAGAGATTGAAGACAGACATAGGGTACATTCCAAAGTATGGTATAGCTGAAGCATATAAGGATTATATGCAATGGATAGAAGATACTAGTGATTTTTGGTTAGATCAATCAAGCTAAAAAGTGGATATGAAATAACCCGATGCTCATCACATAGCATCGGGTTATTTACGTTATTCAGTCAACAATGACGGAATCTTCATTAATCGGAACTACCATCAGACAAGTGTGACTCTAAGAACCAGAGATCTTTATCAAGCTGACGGGATACTTCGGTAAATAAATCTGCTGTATTCGCGTCAATTCCTTCAGCAACATCAATTGCTTCGCGGAGACTGTTAGCAACAATAGCCCATCGTTCAGTTAATGCCTCTATCACCACGATGTCTTTACTGTCTTCTAATCGCCATGCTGGAACGGACGTCTCCTGTGCCATGAATTGAATTGGTTTACCAGCTGTTCCTCCCAAGGTACCGACTTGTTCTGCGAGCATGTCAATGGCTTCTGGCAGGCGTCCTGCTAAGTCATCAAAGAACTCGTGATAAGCAATAAACCGAGGACCGCGTACATTCCAATGTGCTAGTTTTGTCTGAATAAAGAGATCCGTTAAATTAGTTACATGTTTATTCAGTAACTCCATTAATTCTTTTCTGCCTTGTTCGGATTTTGTTTCTCTAAATTGCATCATATTGATTACCTCCTGAAGAAAAATCATTAATTATCTCATCATTATTATTATTCCCATGCCTTGTCCAAATGAAACGCAATTTATTGAAAAAAAAAGCCAGTTTATATCGATTTCTAAAAATAAAGGTTGCATTTTTAGAAAATGGTGTTATTATTTAGTTAGTTAGATTTTAAAACAAACTAACATTGCCATAAAAATTTATGTTAGGAGTTTATCCCATGCATCAGACAGAGGCGAGCAAATTCGATATTATCAAACGAATCAATCGATCCATGGTACTGGATAAGATCAAGTCAAGTGAAGAAATAAGCAGGACAGAGATTGCCAAAGATTTAAAGTTAAGTAAGGCAACGGTTTCTTCCATTATTGAAGAATTAGTAAGCAGAAAGTTAGTGGAGGAAATGGGAAAGGGTAAGTCCACCGAACGAGGTGGTCGAAAAAGATCGATGCTACGATTTAATCCTAGTTCTAAAATAGGAATTGGCGTGGATATTGGTGGAACCAAGATTCAAATGATTATGACAGATTTAATTGGAAACAAGGTGTATGAACGACGTATTGCATCGACCAATAAAATGAGCAAATTGATTGATTTTATTGAGGAGGCAATCAATGACTCCCAAGTAGCAAGAGACAGTATTGTTTCATTAGGAGTAGGAGTTCCTGGTTTTACCAATCCAGAAACAGGGATGGTATTTGAATCACCAGCGCTGCAATGGAGAGATGTTCCTTTAAGAGAACAGTTGCAAGAAGCCTTTTCATTCCCTGTGTTTATTAATAACGATGTGAACTGTGCAGCTCTTGGGGAGAGGTGGCTTGGTTCTGGGGATAATCGTGATCATATTTTCTTTATTGCGATTGGGACGGGAATTGGCAGCGCTATTATTTCAGAAGGTAAACTTATCTATGGTGCAGATTTTATGAGTGGAGAAATTGGCTATCAGATTTCGCGTGAAGATATTAGAAATAAGCGATTTAATCAATTAAAAAAATTTGGTGTATTTGAAAGTAAAGCCTCCGGTGAAGGGATCAGAACCGAACAGTATTCTGCCGAAGAAGTATTCGAACAATATCGTCAAGGCAAGGAAGAAGCTGTCCTGATTATTAATGAATTTATGGAAGAGTTAGCGGTGGTTATTGTAAATAGTATTAATTTGCTTAATCCGGAAAAAGTCGTAATAGGTGGAGGGGTTTCAGAATCTATGGCTGTTGTACTTCCAAAGCTTCAAGCCAGAGTGGATGAATTAACACCGATCAAAACAGAGATTGAATTAGCGACTTTAAGCAGTATGGCTGGAGCGATTGGAGCGGTCAATTATTCCTTTCAAGAAGTAGAAGAAAACAATTTGTTGTGAAAGATGAAATCATCTCCTGTCAGTAAACAGGAGTATGTTTTGCAGGGTAATGAAAGCGATTCATTATAAAACGAAGCAAACGTTATGTTTGTTTTGACATATAAAACATTCCTAAAAGGGGAGGAAGTTATAATGAAAAAGTTATTTGCTATAAGTGTCTTGTTGTTGTCTTTTAGTTTATTACTCGCCGGCTGTTCCGATAATGGGGAGGAATCTTCTGGAGAGGAAAATGCAGATCAGATAACACTTGATGTCATTTGGTTTAGTGATGGTAATGAAGGAGACGTGTTTAAAGAAATAACCGATCAATATACAGAAGAGAATCCAGACGTTACTTTTAATATTATTGATACACCCTATGATGATTTACTAACTCGAATTAGAACGCGGGTGTCTGGCGGAGATGCGCCAGACTTGGCCAGAATATCAGGGATTAATCACGTTCAGGATGCCCTTTTGGATTTAACCCCGTATTTAGATGACAAAGATGCGTTTCTCGATCAATTTTCAGATGTTGCCATTCCAACTGTTGTAAGGGACGATGCCGTTTATGGCATACCGACTGACTTAACGGCACATGGATTATTTTATAATAAAGAATATTTTGAGCAAGCCGGTGTGGAGGTGCCTGCCTCACCAGATGATGTCTGGGATTGGGCCGAATTTGAAGCTGCCCTGCAACAAGTAAGTGATAATAGTGATGCCAGATTTGGCTTGGCGTATGATCTATCACCATCCAGATATTCTACTTTGATTTATCAAAATGGAGGAAGCATATTTAGTGAAGATCAAACATCATTAACCGTAAATGAACCAGCATCTGTTGAGGCCTTAGAATACTTTCAAGAATTACATGAGAAAGAGTTAATTCCTAGCTCGATTTGGTTAGGTGGAGAAAATCCGAACTCGTTATTCAGGTCTGGCCAAGCCGCTATGCATCTATCAGGTAATTGGAATGTGCAAAATTATGAAGAAAATGCGGACTTTGATTGGGGTGTCACGTATATGCCAGAAGGAACACAGCGATCCTCAGTGGCAGGTGGCAAGCAAATGGTAGGCTTTGAAGATTCTGAGCATAAAGAGGCGGTAGCGGACTTCTTACTTTATTTTGCTTCTCAAGAGGTGAATGAGCAATTTGTTTCCGAATCATCCTTTTTAAGTACACGAAAAGATAACGCAGAGATTGAATATGATGTAAGAAGCGAAGAAATGAAGGTATTTGCCGACGAACTTAGTGTAACATCACAGATTCCGACATTGGATTGGGAGAATCCAAATATGCCAGCTGTGGAAACGCTTTTAACAGAAAATGTTCAAAAGACGTTATCAGGTGAATTAAATGCGCAAGAGGCAATGGATCAAATTGTCGAAAACGCAGAGATCGAATAATCTAAGAAAATTTGTACCTGTCCTTCGGCAAAAGGGAGGGCAGGTATTACAAAACAGTAAAAGTAGGTAACAGGGAGGACAACATAGATGAGAACTCGTTCATGGGTGCCGTATGCATTTTTATTGCCAAACATGATTATTTTTGGTGTGTTTGTGGGACTGCCGGCGATTTTTGGTGTATATTACGCCTTTACAGAGTGGAATGGAATTTCTGATCCGATATTTGTAGGACTAGATAATTTTATCAAGATATTCTCAGATGAAGGTTTTTGGGATATGCTGACAAGGACGTTTATCTATGTCATCGTCGTTGTACCTTGTACGGTGATTAGCGCCTTGGGGCTAGCTTGGTTGTTAACGAGAAAATTAAGGTTTGCCAACATGTTTCGCACTATCTTTTATTTACCGGTAATGATTTCGTTTATTGTCGCGGGTTTAATGTGGAATTGGATTCTGCAAAAAGATACAGGGCTGGTTAACTATATACTGACTTCCCTATCACTGGATGCAGTGGATTGGCTGCTTGATCCAATTATGGCCAATATATCGGTGATTATGGTAACGATCTGGGCCAGAGTTGGCTTTTTTATGGTGATCTTTATCGCCGGATTACAGGGTATTTCACCATCATTATATGAGGCTGCTGATATAGATGGGGCAACAGGGTGGACGAAATTTACAAAAATTACCCTTCCGATGTTAAAGCCGATTACTCTATTGGTAGTTATTCTAAGTTTTATTGAGTTTTTCAAGACATTCGCCTTAGTCGTTTCGTTAACAGGCGGTGGACCTATCGATGCAACGAAATATTATGTTCAATATACCTATGAAACAGGTTTTGATCAAGGTAACTTAGGAATGGGAAGTGCCCTTTCTCTTGTCTTATTCATCATCATGGCGATTATCACCTTTGTTCAATGGAAGGTAAGCGATGGGGGGCGTGTGTAATATGGAGACAGCGAAAAAATATCAATGGGTGTACTATGTGATTCTGATTTTATTGTCCGTGATCATGTTGTTTCCAATCTTATGGGTAGTCAGTTCTTCTTTGAAGACAGGTTCTGAATTATTTGCCTGGCCACCGACGATTTTTCCTGCGGAGGTGACGTTTGAAAATTATTTTAGTGCATTTCGTGAAGCCAATTTTGGTCGGTATTTCTTTAATACTGTGTTTGTTACGGTCATTGCCACATTGATCACCCTGCTAATCAATACGATGGCAGGTTATGCACTGGCGAAGTTCAAGTTCCGTGGCAGTACGATTATTTTAATTCTATTCTTATCGACGTTAATGATTCCACTAGAGGCATTAATGATTCCTATGTTTCTGGTATTGAAGACATTAGGTTTATATAATTCCATTTGGGGCATTATTATTCCGCCAGCTGCTACACCAACAGGAGTGTTTTTAATCAGGCAGTATATTTTGTCTCTACCAGATGAAATGATTGAAGCGGCAAAAATAGATGGAGCAAATGAATGGCAGATTTTCACACGAATTATTATACCTTTGGCCAAGCCAGTTATAGCCACATTGACGATTTTCTCTGTGATGTGGCGGTGGCAGGATTATATCTGGCCATTGATTGCTATTTCAGATACCAGGCTGTATACCTTGGAACTAGCGTTAGCCAATTTTGTCGGAGAATATTCGGTTGACTGGGGACCACTCTTGGCTATGGCGGTAGTTACGATGGTACCAATGATTATCATATTCCTATTTTTCCAACGATTCTTTGTACAAGGAATTATGGTCGCAGGGCTAAAGGATTAAGAAAGGGTGAATAAGGGTGCAAAAACTCCATTACACAATTCAACAGGGAGAAGCCGTTAATAGATGGCTGACTTTAGGCGTATTTCAGACACCCAAAATATTTGAGGAATTTGTCCAAGAGGGCGGGATCAATGATTGGCTGTTGGAAGGCTTCGCTATCCATGAGTACCCTGGCAGAAAACAATTTTTAAAAGAAAGAAAACCAGCTAGTCCGTTGATCCTGTTTCCACAGGACGAAGTATATGCGGGTTTATCTCAACTGGAGCAATCATGGCAACTGCACACTCCCTTTGGCAATCCATTAGTAGAAAAGGAAGGATTTTGGGATACCCCTACGCACATAGAAGCCAGGGCCTATGCAGAATGGTATGCAGAAAAGGAAAAGGATTATTCTTTCCAAGTGTACACGTGTGGCGGGATCCAGATATGGGTGAATGGCGAGCTATCGACTAGTTTTGCACCGTTTACTAGAAATGAACTTTCTTCCACGACCATGACGTGCCGACTTCAGAAAGGGCGGAACAGAGTGGAGATCTATTATGATGATTTGGCAGAGAGAGATACAAAATTTTCTTTTCGTTTGGACTATCAAGACAAAACACCGCTTCAAGTGGTACTGCCTATAGGGGAACATCATGCAGATGAAATGAAACACATCGAAGCGTTACTGACGCAGGCTTATTTCCCAAGAGATACTTTTACAAGTGGAGATATCTATCTGCAATGGGATTCGGAAGCAGAGACGTCTTTTACTATGTCTATAGCAATGCAAGTAGAAAGATGTCAGCAGCAATATCGAAGTTATTTGATTAACCAAGGAGATACGGAGGTCAGGCTTGGTAAAGTAGAAGACTTCCAGATGGGATATACAGCCATTGAAGTAAGGGCAGTCAAGGGAGCTATTGCAATTAGCAAGCCGTTTGGTATAGAAATATTCCCTATTCATCTTTCCCCATCTCCGGCTGATTCGGTGCAGGAGCGGAAAAAGCAAGCCTTGGCATTCACATCCAAGTATGGTGAACCTAATATTCACAAACTCGCTGCTATGCTAAGTCAAACGCCAGAGGAACAGCAGCAGGATCTATTGGAATCGATCATGCAATTAGAAATGGACCTCATTAATAATAGAGGAGATTGCAGTGATTTTAGCTTGGTGATGTTCTTAAAGATGTTATACCATTATCCAGATCACCCAATGATGACGGAAGAACGGAAGGCAAACATAAAACAAATGGTACTTAACTTTCGATACTGGATGGATGAACCTGGGAATGATGTGATGTGGTTTTATAGTGAAAATCATGCCCTGATGTTTCACACCTGCGAGCTATTGGCGGGACAGTTATGGGGAAATGAGTGGTTCGTTAATGCTGGTATTCAAGGGGAGGAACATTATAACAGAGCGGAAGAACGTTTGAATAAGTGGTTTGATCGTTTTTTCAGTGAAGGGTTATTAGAATGGAATTCTGCACCGTATATGCCGATTAATGTCATCGGTTTGATCACGTTGTATGATTTGGCTGCAGCTAGTCATATACGAGTAAAGGCCAAAACGGCTTTGGATAGAATCTTTAGATGGCTGGCATTGAATAGCTATCATGGTTTTCTTACCTGTTCACAAGGAAGGGTATATGAAAAAGAGCTTAAAGGCAATTACAATACCCAAACCACCAATCTATCATGGATTGCCTGGGGACAAGGAGTGTTGAATTACGCAACATTTGGCTCGGTATCTTTATCTTTATCCTCTTACAGACCACCTGAAACATTTGCTGCATATACGAAACTGCCGGCTGGTCAGTCCCTCTTGTACAGGAATAGCCAAGGACAGGATGGTTATGTGAATTTATATACGTATAAAGAGGCGACTGGTATGCTGTCTTCAGCTCTCCAGTTTAAAGAGGGAGAGGCAGGATATCAAGAGCATGTAATACAAGCAAGCATGGGGCCGGAGGCGAATGTATGGATTAATCATCCTGGCGAAATAAGTGTACAAGGTAACGGCAGGCCGAGCTATTGGGCAGGTAACGGGGTGCTGCCCAAAGTAGCACAGCATAAATCCTTGGCGATTGTTCTTTTTAACATCGACCATCATGAGGTGGATTTCACCCATGCTTATGTCCCGACATTTGCTTTTGATGAAGTGGTGCAAGAGAATAGCTGGTTTTTCTTGAGAAAAGAGAATCATTTTCTGGCTGTATATGCCAATAACGGCTTCACGTTAACGAAGGAAGGTATTAATAGACAACGAGAGCTTATTTCCCCAGGGCGTAAGAATGTCTGGATTTTAAGAATGGGATCCGCGGCAACATTTGCAAGCTTTGCAGAATTTCAGACATATATACAGTCGGCAAGGGTACAGGTCAATCAACATAACTTGGAAATAAGCTATCAAGAAGATCATATCGGGAATTGCCGCTTTGGCTGGTCCGACCCGTTAACGATTCAATGTATCCAGTCCGACCAAGAATTAATGACAATAGATGGAGAAATAACGATAAAAAATAGAGGAGAATGCATGTGATATCCAAACAAACACTGCTGAATGTAGTGGCAGATTATGAGGCATTATCCAGTCTTGCTGCAGCTGAAGTGATTCGTCAAGTGAAACAAAAACCAAATGCTTGTTTTTGTCTGGCAGCTGGTGACACGCCAAAAGGAATGATGCGTTATTTGGTGGAGGCACAAAGGAGAAACGAAGCCGATTTTAGTCAGTCCCATTTTGTCCTGTTAGATGAATGGGTGGGGCTGGATAAGCAGGATGAAGGAAGTTGTCAACATTTTTTATATACCAATTTGTTTGAACCATTACAGATCGCTGAAAGTCAGATTCATGGGTTTGATGCAAAAGCGGATGATGTAGAGGAGGAATGCCGTCAAATTAATACAACGATTAAAGAACTGGGAGGGATTGATCTGACGGTTTTGGGCATTGGTGTTAATGGACATATTGGTTTTAATGAACCAGGAGTAGATTTCACCAAAGAGGCCCATGTAGTGCACTTAGAGGAAACCACCACGTCGGTTGGCGCTAAGTACTTTGCAGATCAACAGCAAGCGCCTGAACAGGGATTGACTTTGGGAGTGTCTCAGATCATGGAGGCAGACAAGGCGGTCATTATTGCATCAGGAGCGAATAAACGCCCCGCTGTCTACGCTTTGCTTTATGAACAAGTTTCTTCTCAATGTCCAGCTAGCATCTTGCGTACGCATCACCATTTTCAGCTATTATGTACAGAAGATAGCTATCCTAACTATGAAGCAATGTAGTCAACCTTTCGCATTCAGCATTTATCCCGAGGTGAATTTCTGGATTTGAAGAGAAGCATCCGGGATAAATGTGGATGGCGGGGATATTACGATATATTATTTGTTTTCTCCTCAACTATTTCCTTCCTTTATTTTTTACCTATTATATAACATAATGTTAATCAACACTGCTTCTTTGACAATACCACAAACTACTGTTTTCCGTTATAATAGGAAGCATGAAACAATATAACGGTTTAGCATGGTAGTTGTCCAAATGAGTATGTACAAAAAGGAGCTGAATCAAATGGCATATGAACTAAAAACAAAAGAAACCGACAACAGTGTGATTGAATTTATTGAAAAAGTAGAGAGCGAGCGCAAACGTGAGGATGCCTATCGTTTATTAGATATTTTTACAGAGACAACCGGAAAGGAAGCAAAAATGTGGGGGACTAGTATTATCGGGTTTGGTCGTTATCATTATAAATATGATACTGGTCATGAAGGAGACGCTCCACTTGTTGGCTTTTCGCCTCGTAAGGCAAAGTTCAGCCTTTATTTTGCAACTGGAGATGACAGTCGCACGCCATTACTGGAGAAGTTCGGTAAGCATAAGGCGGGTAAAGGCTGTGTTTATGTGAATAAGCTGGCTGATATAGATGAAGATGTATTGCGGGACTTAATCATGCAATCCGTTCAGTTTCTGCAAGCTCACTATCCCGACGAATAAGGAGGTATACAGCATGTTTGAAATCAGAGCCTATACCGGAACGAAGGCGGATTATGACTTTTTAACCGATATGTTATACGAATCGATCTACATCTCGGAGAATAAGCCTGCAAAACATGTACTGCTTCAATCAGAGCATCTGCGCAAATATCATCAAGATTGGGGAAGGCAGGGGGATACGGCATTTATTGCGTACCAGCAAGAGGATAAGGCCATCGGTGCCGCATGGTATCGTTTGTTTGATGAGCGGAATCCGGGCTATGGCTTTGTTCGTCATGATATTCCAGAGCTAGGCATTGCGATTACTTCTGGTGCAAGAGGGAGAGGACTGGGGCGAGAGCTGATGAACAAATTGTTGCAGGTGGCTAAGACATCCCCTTATCCGGGTTTGTCGTTAAGTGTAGATCCTGAGAATACCAGTGCGGTAAAGCTTTATCAATCATTAGGTTTTGTCAAAGTGGGGGAAGAAGGAACGTCGATTACGATGCTTATTTTGTTTGCGGAGTAAAAAGGAACATGAAGCTGCTACACGATTTATTCCCTGTGCAGCAGCTTTATGTATTGTTTATCACAGCGTTAAGAGTCCGTAAGTTTTCCTGCAATAAAAAGAGCTAACCTAACCCATGACAGGAATGGAAAACAATGGTCTCTAAACCTCCTGATAAGTCTCACTATCGTTCAGGGGCAAAGACCGGCCCCCGCTGAACGAATTCTCGCTTTATCACAGCGTTAAGAGTCCGTAAGTTTTCCTGCAATAAAAAGAGCTAACCTAACCCATGACAGGAATGGAAAACAACGGTCTCTAAACCTCCTGATAAGTCTCGCTATCGTTCAGGGGCAAAGACCGGCCCCCGCTGAACGAATTCTCGCTTTATCACAGCGTTAAGAGTCCGTAAGTTTTCCTGCAATAAAAAGAGCTAACCTAACCCATGACAGGAATGGAAAACAACGGTCTCTAAACCTCCTGATAAGTCTCGCTATCGTTCAGGGGCGAAGACCGGCCCCCGCTGAAATAATTCTCACTTTATCACTGTCTGCAGTATCATATTATTGGTTTAGTTGCTTTTCTTTAATAATATAATTAATAAAATCAATGATTAGTCTAGCCGAGATTTGCGATGTCACATGTGTTGGGTCATATAGCGGATTGACTTCTACTAAGTCAAAACCAATCACATTCCCTTTTTTTGCAATAGCTTCTAATATATCGCTGACTTCTTCATAAAATAAACCGCCAGGAGAAGGAGAGCCTGCACCTGGAGCGATGGAGGCATCTAAACCATCAATATCAATCGTTACATAATATTTTTCACCTTCAGGCATATGTTCTAGCGCTTGAGCAATCCCTTGTTTTCTTAACTGTCTAGGTGAGATGATCTTACTTCCGTAGTTTCTTGCATCATCAAAATCTTCCTTTTGACTGCTGCCAACACCTCTAATACCAATCTGAGCCATTTTATGGATATGATTCATTTCAGACATCCTGCGCATCGGGTTGCTTAAGGTAAAACGCTGCCCTGAGGCTTCTTTTAACCAGTCCAAATGAGCATCAATTTGTACCACATTCACTTTTTCATGACTTTCTAAAGCGAAAGCAACAGGATTGGTGACGGAATGATCTCCACCTAACACAATGGGAATGGCTCCTTTTGCAATAATCTTTCTGACTGCTTCTTCTGTATTTTCATGGCTTTGTTCCACATCACCATTAATGATCGATACATCTCCACAATCAAAGATCTTCACATCTTTCTCATCATAGATAATATCTTTTTCGTGGTCATAGCTTGCTCCAAATGCATAAAGGGAAGATTGCTCGCGAATGGATCGTGGTCCCATCCGAGCTCCTGAACGCCAAGCAGTGGTCATATCGTTTGGTACACCAATAATGGCAAAATCAGCATCTAGGTCGTCTAGATTTGTACAAATAGGATATTTCTTAAAAGAAGTAATCCCTGTAAAAGGCATATCTAATTTCTCTCTGATATAATTTTCTTTTTTTTCATATTTACTCATGATTAAATTCCCTCTTTTCCTAATGAACCTTTGTTAATAAATTGGCGATAAAGCATGCAAGCCATTAAAATTAAGCCAATGTATCCTACAATGGGATAGACAAGATCAATAATTGTAGCAAATGGTAAGGCTCCACCGAAGAATCCAATGATAGTTAAGGCAATGGTAATGATTTTATAAATAGTAGGATTCCCTCCTGAAAATTGAAGTGATACGGTCCAAAGCATTCCCACAGCAGTTGTATAAATAGCAATTAAAAGAATAATAGAGAAACACAAGGCTAATATAGAACTGATTTGATCGGCTAGAAAAAGCGTAGGAATTCCTTTGTCTTGTACATCTTCAATATGGGAAAGAATGCCTGTATAAATAGCAAAAACACCTAACAGCATAATAAAACCGCCTACTATTCCAGCAAATATAACGGTGCGTCTATTTGTTTCATTTTTCCCTAGGTTAGCAAGAAAAGGTACAGCAATTAAAAGAACAAATGATGAATAGATAAACCCTGATTGCCACCAACTGTTGGTAGCCTGCAGTAGTTGTAGTTCGCTAATTAGTTCATTAGAATGGCGAATGCCTTCACTATCGAAGTTCCCAATCCCAACAATGACAGCAAATAGTATAATAATAGGGCCGGCAATACCTAATATCTTTATAATAGTGTTTAATCGAGCTAAGGCAGTGATTAAAACTGCAGCAGCCATAATGATTCGTCCTAGGATGTCTCCTGTACCAAAATGTTCGCTGACTGTGGCGCCAGCTCCTGAAATCATGACAACAAAAACGACTAACATAAATAATTGGGCAAACCAATAAAAAAAGAACCCTAGATATTTTCCGCAAAAATAGTTAAAAACATCTTTGGCATCCGTTGCTTGCAAACGTGAACCTACATCCATCGTATAAGCACCAAACCACATATGCAAAATAGCTGCTATCACAATAGCTCCGGTCCCAATATAACCAAATGGAACAAAGAATTGCATAATCTCTTGCCCTGTTGCAGTTCCAGCACCTAGTATAAAAGATACAAACGCACCTGCCAAAATAATGATCTTGGATAAATGGCTCATGATGGTTCCCTCCTTTTTAAAATGACGAAGAAGCGCTGCGATGTACAGTATGCACTAACCTCATTCCTTCATTTTTTATTTTGTGAATTTTCAAATAATTGAAGATTGGTTATAATGTTAGTACAAATAAATTGCAATGTATATACGAAAACGAAGCAGTTTGTTGCTTTTTCTTGGCAATCTGCAGTTATTTAAGCGAAATAGTTAACATTATGAAAATATAACCTGGAGTGAGTGACATGGATCAATTGGATATTGAAATAATTAAGTTGTTACAGCAGGATGGTCGAATGTCAATCAGTGAATTATCAAAACATTTGGCATTGAGCAGACCGAGTGTGACGGAACGATTGAAAAGGTTGCAAGAAAATGGTGTAATTGGACGATTCTCTGCGATCGTTTCTCCTCTTTCAGTAGGGAAAAAGTTATTGATTATGATCGAATTAAGTGAATTGTCTATTTCTCACAATGAGTTTGAAAAGGTAATCCAGAAGGAGAAAAGTATTATCGAATGTTACCGAGCCACTGGACATGTCCACTACTATATGAAAGCAGCATTAAAGGAAATGGATGAGTTAACACAATTGATTGAGAAATTAATTCCATATGGCAATACAAAAACATCGATTTTATGGGATAAACCGGTTGTCAACCGTATCATTTTACCTGATTAGATTTGTGGTTTTGACACAATGACTAGTCAGCAGTATTTTTTTCAATTCATCTTATTGCTCTGCTTTGGATATTCCAATCAGTTGGATGATATATTCTGATAGCAGTTTCCCCCTTTTTTCTAGTATAATAAACAACAAGTACATAAGCTGATGAGGGGGAAGGGATATGACACGCATTTGTATTGTCAGACATGGAGAAACCGATTGGAATAAGACAGGTCAAATACAAGGAAAAACGGATATTGAACTCAATCAAACCGGGATACAGCAAGCTCGGGAATGCAGGGATTATTTAAGTCAATACGATTGGGATGTCATGGTCACTAGTCCGTTGTCCCGCGCGGCCCGCACGGCAGAGATAATGAATGAGAGGCTGGATATTCCATTGATAAAAATGGAAGAATTTGTAGAAAGAGATTTTGGTATGGCGGAAGGTTTATCCAAAGAGGAGCGCATGTCCCGATATCCCGATAAAATTTATCCAGATCAGGAAACAAGGGAAAGTGTTGTACATAGGGTTTCTCATGGGTTGGAGCGGATTTTAACTGATTATCCCCAACAGCGTGTCCTTTTGGTGGCCCATGGAGCGGTGATTAATGTCATTCTGTCGCTCTTCTCTAATCATGAATTAGGAACGGGAAAAACAAGATTAGTCAATGCCGGTTTGTCGGAGCTGGAACATATCGATGGCAAATGGCAGATTAATTATGCCAATGAATCGAGTCACCTATCCCAATTTAGTGAGAAAGGGAAGATGTAGATGGCTGTTTATCTGGTGCGTCATGGTCGAGATGAGGAAGGGTATCGCGGTGGATGGAGTCAGAAAGGATTGATAGAAGAGGGCAGACAGCAGGCTAAGCAATTGGCTGCTTATTTGGTACAGCATCAAGATCAATTTTCTATTGTGAAGATTATCTCCAGTGATTTGAACAGGGCCTCGCAAACCGCGTCTTACATAAGTGAGGCGCTTGATCTACCAATGATAACATCCACGGATTGGCGGGAAACGAATAACGGTGTATTAGCAGGGATGCCTAATGAAGAAGCAAACAGGCGATATCCTGGTCTATACTTCAATCGCTTGAAGATGGAAGAAAGATATCCGGGCGGAGAAAGCCCTCAGGAATTTTTTACAAGGATTAAAAAAGCATTTCAAAAGATCTGTCAAACGCCGTTAGCGAAGAGCAATCAGGAGAATGTGCTGATTGTCACCCATGGCGGGGTGATTAATATCATTTATCATTTGTTAAAGGGAAAAGAATGGAGTAATCACCAAGCTGTTTTCCCGGTTGGTTATACAAGCTTGCATGGTATGACCTATCAGAACGGGAACTGGACATTGACGCAGGAGAATGGGATGGAGTATTGGACAAAAGAGTAGTAGAACGAAAAGCGCAGGAGCGCCCTCTTAAAAACGTAGAGACCTGCGCGTTGCAGCTGAGATAAAGGAAACACGGCGACGTGAGGAGTCGATGTTGACTTTCACCCGCAGGGCATAAGTGCGACTTTAGCTCTGTCTGCGTCTGTTGGCTTGCCAGTCGCTAAGTCTTCTTTATCGTAGGGCGTGTCGTGAAATCTCTAAAGTTTGGCGCTTGGAGCTGGACACGGCTGTTCCTGAATAAGAATTTATTCATGCAAAATGATATACGCTTATCTTACAAAAAAAGGATTCCACCCCACACAAGCAGGAATCCTTTTTTAAATTATGCAAAATGAAGCTGTGGTTCCTCTCGCAAGTCTTTTAATAAGGTATAATCCGGTGCGGTACGTTCACCGTCATTGTCGAAAAAGAAGACATCCTCTTTTTTGAAAGAAAGCTTTATCTTATTATCCACAGCCTCCCATTGACTTGGCGTTTTAACATGGAGTTTACCGTATGCCGTCTTGACACGGTAGATCGTTTCCCCGCCGAGTTGTTCGGTCGAAAGAAGTTCACCTTCAAGCTGGTAATCACCTGCTGCTGTATCAAAAGGTGTGATAAGCTGCATTTTTTCAGGACGTATCCCGATCGAATAATCGCCTTGCTCGATAATATTAACGGCTGGAGAACCAATGAATTGGGCCACAAACAGGTTCTCGGGATTTGTATAAATCTCCTTAGGTGTACCTTGCTGCATGACCTTTCCTTGATTCAGGATAATGATATGGGTTCCCATCGACATCGCCTCGACCTGATCGTGGGTGACATACAAAAACGTGGTTTGGAGTTGCTGCTGCAGTTCGATTAATTCCTGGCGCATATGATTTCGTAATTTGGCGTCCAGATTGGATAATGGTTCATCCATAAAGAAAGCACCAGGTCGTTTGACAATGGCACGAGCCAAGGCCACGCGTTGACGCTGCCCGCCTGACAGTTTATTCGGTCTTTTTTGGGCATGATCGGTTAATTCGACCATTTCCAGTACATCCGCTACCATTCGTTTCCGTTCATCTTTTGGAATTTTCTTAATTTTTAGACCATACTCGATATTTTGATAGACGGTCATATGCGGGTATAAGGCATAATTCTGGAACACCATCGCGACATCGCGATCTTTTGGTTCGTTATAGGTAATCTCTTTTGTGTCCATATAGATATGACCTGCACTTTCCTCCTCTAAACCTGCTAGAATCCTTAGTAAGGTTGATTTACCACAACCAGAAGGACCAAGCAATATGGTGAAAGATCCATCTTGAATCTCTAGGTTAATATCCTTTAAGACATCCGCTTTACCGAACGATTTTTTGACATGTTGTAAGGTGATTTGTGCCATTTGATACTCCTCCTTTATTTAATTCCATAACGTACAAAGGATTCGATAATGTGTTTTCGCAGTAGTAAATAAATAATCAAGATAGGCAGACAAGATATTGTTGTTGCCGCCATCAGCGATCCCCACATGTTCACATCCGAATTCACAAAGGAACGCAAGCCGATTTGAATCGGGGCATTCTCCATTTCTGTCGTAATCAACATGGGCCAAAGGTATTCATTCCAGCCATTGATAAATAATAGAATACCAAGCGAAGCAATCGTTGACTTCAAATTGGGTAAGATGATCTTGACGAGGATAAAGAAATCCTTTTCGCCGTCTAGTCTGGCTGAATCGATCAAAGCCTTAGGGAAGGAACGAAAGCCTTGATAGAGCGATAAAATCGCAAAGGTAGAAACAGATAAGGGAACGACAATCCCCAAGATCGTCTCATTTAGCCCGATTTGATTGACTAATACATAGTTAGGGATCATGATCACTTGCATCGGAATTAGCCAAGATAGGCTGATAATCGTATAAATAAAAAGACTTCCCCTCACTTGCCAGCGCACCAGAGCATAGCTTGTGAGAATGCTCGTAATCAGTTGAATAGCCGTTAATAGGATTGCCATCACAAATGAGTTGAGCATCATGCGTAAAATCGGCATTTCTTGAAAGGCATAGACATAATTAGAAAATGTTGCGTTCCATGGTATAAAACTGGAACTAAAAATATCAGCTTCATTTTTTAACGATGAGATCACCATCCAATATAAAGGGAATATAGCGATCAGGCTTAGTAAAATCAATAGTGTATGCTGTATAATGGTGCTTGCGGAAAGTTTTCGTTGTCTCATAGCTGCACTCCCTCCCTAATTATCATAAAAGGCATATTTTTTGGTGATCGTATTTAACACAAAGGCAATGATGCCAAAGACAATAAAGAACAACATGGCGGCGGCTGCACTTAATCCGACATCCATATTCGAGAAGCCGTATTTATACATTTCATAATAAATATTCGTCGATGTACCAAACGGACCACCCTGGGTTAGGATATCGATATAGGCAAACGTCCATTGACTAGAGAATAACAAGCTCATCATTAAGACAAGGAAAATCATTGGTGACAACAAAGGAAGTGTTAAATCACGAAACTGCTGAAAACGGTTGGCTCCTTCCAAGGAAATTGCCTCATAATAATCTTTGCTAATCCCGGTTAAGGCGGCCGAGAACAAAATCGTTCCAAACCCGATCATTTTCCAGCCGGTAATCAAAAGAATCAGCCATTTGGCAAAGACTGGGTCTGAGAAAAAAGCAATCGGTGCATCGATCAAGCTAAATCGCAGTAACAGATCATTCACCAATCCATTGGTAGGGTGAAACAACCAGCGCCAAATGGCCCCCACCGATACTGGTGCCAAAATCAGTGGTATAAAGAACATGGCGCGATAGACATTTTTCATTTTCCCTTCCATTTTGTGAGTGGCTACAGCCAGAAATAAGGGAATCACAATCGAGAATGGAAGCAGGCCCACGGTATAGAAGATCGTATTAATAATGGAAATACCAAAGTCTTTACTGGCCAATAAACGTACAAAGTTATCCAGGCCTGCGGGAGAAGGTGACGTTCCCGGCACCATTCCCCAGTTCTGAAAGGCAAGTATGAACGTGGATAACATCGGATAATACATCCAAATCCATAATAAAACGAGAGCTGGAGCCAGGTACATATATGGTTTTGTAAGTAAGCGCCACTTTCTGGCACGCTTTGACTTTGCTGATACAGGCTCCAGTGTGGAAATATCAATCGAATGGCTCTGGTTAGACATATACCTCATCCTTTACTCCAAATGGTATGGTTGCTTTCACGCTCAAAAGCAATCATACCAAGTGATCATTCTAGCGCGTTATTAATCGCTTTTTCGGCGTTTTTTAACGATTCTGCTACGTCTGCATCGGTGGAAATAGCTTCCACAATGGTATCACTAAAGATGGCGCTGGTTTCGGTGGCACTGTCTCCAGGCCAGATGGTTGCCGGCCGAATATGTTCCAGTTGTTTCAAGTTAATCTTATATAGAGGATTCTCAGCCACAAAATCTTTTAAATAATCTGGGTCCTCCGCTAAGCCGGTACGAAGAGGTAAATAGCCGATTTGTTCGGTGATCGTTGTGTACCCCTCAGGTCCTGTTACATATTTGATGAATTCCCATGTCGCTGCTTTCTTTTCAGGCGATTCCGGGCGTACAGCAAGGACACTACCGGAGTTAACCGGTATGCTAGGTTTGTCACCAAACTGTGGCAGGGCAGCGCCATATAAATCCCAACCGTCAGCCTCAGAAGCTGCTTTAAATCCGCTGTGCATAGCAGTTGAGGTGATATACATTCCTAAGTTACCTGCCATGAATTGCTCGGGCACATCGGAGGTAGAGCCGATGGCATGAGCACCACTATTGTAGATATCCTTCCATGTTTCCATCGCTTCCATGCCTTCTTCGCTAGCAAAAACGGCTTCAGAACGATCTTCTGTTAAGATGTCCGCCCCATTACTGAAAAAGACGCTATCGGTAACCCAGCCATTGTCTGGTTCCAATCCAAATCCGTCCTTCCCGGTTGCTTCTTTGATTTGCAGGGCATAGTCTTTGATATCTGCCCAGGTTTCCGGCGGATCATTGGGATCTAATCCGGCTTCTTCAAACAGTCCGCCATTTATAAAGACAATCGGTGTACTAAAGGTAAAGGCCAACCCGTACATTTTTTCATCGATTACCCCGAGTTGTAAGGCATTTTCCGAGATACCTTCTAAGTGAGCGTTTAACTCTTCTTCTGGAAATACATCTTCATAAGCCTCGAAGCCCAAATTCATTCTGGAGGCGTCTAAGGTGCCAAACACGTGCTGGACAACATCCACCTCTTTCCCAGCCGTGATATCAGCTTGGTATTGTTGAAAATTAGGGTCGGCTACTGCTTCGACAATGACGCCTTTCTCTTTACCAACCGTATCATTAAAGTCTTGAATTAATTGCTCCATCCCATCCTTCATGCTGGGGATTGCCAAACTATAGGTATAAAAGTTGATTGGTGTAGGATTGTCTGGATCAAGTTCGACCAAATCGGTTGACGTGCTTTCGCTAGCAGTTGATGTCTGCTGTCCCCAAATGCCGCAGCCAGCCAGAAATAACAACAGTAAACCAAATGTTAGAAATATACTTATTTTTTTCATCGTTTTGATAGCTCCTCTTTTAAAAAATAGCTAAACTACGGTCTCTTTAAGCAAGATTTAATTCATAGCTAAAGAGTACTTGATTGTTTTCTGGTACACGAGTCACTTCAATCTGCAGCTGGCCATTTTCAATGGTGCAAATATTAAACGCACTGTTATCAGTGAAATCCGCCTTCTCGCCATCAAATTCTACACCGAAGCAGGTCCCTTCTGCCGCTGATAACAGAAAATGAGGGTAGCTTTTAATCCAGTTTTTATGGATATGTCCGCTTAAAACGGCAATGATTTCTTCATTATCTAGTACTTTCAACAATTCTTCAGAATTAACCAGGCTATGATCACCAAAAGACATATCTTCATCAATCGGATGGTGAACCGTAACAAGGCTTCCAAATTGGGAAGGAACAGCTAGGACATCTTTCAACCATGCTAGCTGTTCTTCGCTGACCCGCCCAGTTCCGCTCTTATCATAACTGGAGTCTAAAACGATGAGACGGAAACCATCGATATCAACGGTATAAAATAATTCGTCTTCACAATTTAACTTCTGATGGAAGGCTTCCCAATAAGCAGGGGTGACATCGTGATTGCCAAGGTTTAGATGGATAGGAAGGCTGGTATGTTCCTCTAGCAGGGATTTTAAGTGCTGATAGTCCTCCACATCCCCTTCATGCACTAAATCACCGGTAACAAGCAAGAAGTCAAGCTTATTCTTGCGGGCTTCGGCAAACTGAAGGATTTTGATTAATTGATCACTAGGATTAGAACTGTTCTTGTCCAGTCCTTCTAGGAAACTTCCTTGATAGTCTTTCAACACATGTGTATCGGTTAAATGGATAAATGATAGTTTGTTCATTGGAACACTCCTCTTTAATAAAATGAATGATTTATTCTAGACAATAGTCTTGTAAGGTCATGCGAATGTCTGCTGTGATACCATATTCTTGGGTTAAAAATTCTTCTATGGTGGCATAATGTGCGAGAATGGCTTGATAAGATAAGGTTAAGTATTGTTCTTGCAACAGGAATCCCTTTTTGAATGGCTCCAACTGTGACGGCGGTATCTTGTCTTCTAGTTGTGTAAAGATTTGCTGGTGATAGTCTTCTAACAAAACATTAGAGTAGAGAAAGTCTTCGACAATATCCTCCCAAGCAACCCCTAAAGCTAATAAAATAATCATCGTACCAATCCCCGTACGATCTCGACCTCCTGCACAGTGTTGAATCAAAGGCAGGTTGTCCGCTGGCTGTTTGACATGTGCCATTAGCTGCTGGAAGGAATAGTTTCCAATTGGTAAGTTGTGATATAATGCCACTAAGAGGTCCGTACCGAAGCTATCTGGCTGTTCTTTAGCAAATAAATCTTCAAGCGATTGATAGCTTGCTTCACCCGTTTCCTTATTGACCGCAACGCGATGATAGTTCACGTTAGGGAGTTGTGGGTCTGGACGATCATTTGCCTCTTGCGCTGTACGATAATCAAAAATGGTGCGAATGCCAAGATCTTGGAATAATTGCTTATCTTCTGTCGTAGCGTCTGTCAGGTCAGCCGAACGAAAGAGTAATCCATGCTTGATCGTGCGACCATTTGTTGTCTTCATACCGCCAAGATCACGGAAGTTGTGCACACCGGCAAGGTTCAAAGCTTGACTTGTTTGCATTACGTTGCTCACGCTCAATTCACATTCTCCTTTACTTTTTGAATAAGGTCAGAGGGGAGGTCCCTACAGTTATCAATCATAGCAGTCGATTGTTAAAGATAGATAAAGCTACTGTAAAATAAACATCAAGATATGGTTAAGTTGTATAAATAGAAGATAGCGTTCATAATGAAATTATATGCATGCCGTTAGATGAGGAGCTATATGAAAGTTTAGGCAAAGCAAAAGCCGAGAAAACAAAGCCAAGAATGGAGGGAAATGATGGGGCCATTTGAAAAATTGGAAGTATATCAGCATTGTATTAATGAACTAAGGCCATTTGAAGGGGAAATGTTAAAGCAGATAAGAGATTTTTATCGGGTCGGATTAACCTGGACATCTAATGCGCTAGAGGGTAATTCCTTAACGGAGAGCGAAACAAAAGTCATCATAGAAGATGGACTAACCGTTGGAGGAAGACCTCTGAGAGATATGTATGAAGCCGTCGACCATGCGAAGGCATATAACCAGATGTTTACACTACTTGATCATAAAGAGATCGTAGAAAAGGATATCCTCTATCTGCATCAATTATTTTATCAAAATATTGATATGGATTTTGCAGGTAAATATCGAAATATTCCCGTGTTTATATCGGGTTCTGATTATCCAGTTAGTAAGGTTGAGGAGATACCTTATGAAATAGAAGCTCTATGTAAATGGATCAAAACAGAACGAAATAAGTATCATCCAGTAGAATTCGCAGCCATTCTTCACAAGAAGTTTGTATTTATACATCCTTTCAAAGATGGCAATGGCAGGGTTGCCAGACTATTAATGAATACCGCCCTTATTCAGGATGGCTATCTTCCTGCACTGATCCCTCCCATTTTGCGAGCGGAATATATTGCTTTACTTGAAAAGACACATCGAGATGATGAAGCGTTTATTGACTTTATTGCGTCTAGAGAATTGGAATCGCAAAAGGATTTTTTAAGACTGTTACAAGTTCCTTTACCAAAGGTATAGTGCATGGACTGGCGTAGTATGAATATATCATGATAGAAAGAAAAATCAGTAGTATACGAGGAGAATCGACAATGAAACAAAATAAATATGATAACCAAGCATTTTTTGAAGCATACAAAGAGATGCCCAGATCGGTCAAAGGGTTAGAGGCTGCTGGGGAGTGGCATATTGTCAAAGAAATGCTTCCAGATTTGCAAGGAAAGGCCGTATTGGATTTAGGCTGTGGATTTGGCTGGCACTGCCGTTATGTCAAAGAACAGGGAGCTCAATCTGTGATTGGCGTTGACATATCAGAAAATATGATCATCCAGGCCCAAGCAATGACCGATGATCCGGAAATCTTTTATATCAAGGCACCGTTGGAAGAGGTGAGTTTTGATGACGAGCAATTTGACGTGGTATTCAGCTCCTTAGCTTTTCACTATGTCGAAGATTTTTCTGCTATATGTCGGCAAGTATATCCGTATCTAAAGCCAGGTGGTATGTTTGTCTTTTCCGTAGAACATCCCATTTTTACAGCAAGGGCGGAACAGGATTGGCATAATGATGAGGAAGGCAATCACCTGCATTGGCCGGTTGACCATTATCACACAGAGGGACTGCGGGAAACGAACTTTTTAGCGGATAATGTGCAGAAATATCATCGTACCGTAGCAAGTTATATGAACGATGTCATCCAAGCCGGGTTCAGGATTCAAGAAGTAGAAGAATCCACACCATCGGCAGAAGCACTCGAGGAAATCCCTGAAATGAAAGATGAATTACGAAGACCGATGTTTTTAATGATCGCAGCGGAGAAGAGATAAGTGCTGATATCTATACACACGTGTGAGCGCTGTGCTGCAGATAATGCATGAACCCTGGGAGATCCGCCGGTAAAAGGAATAGAAGGATGAGAGATTTAGTACCAACTCGTCATTCCGAAAATGACGTCCAAAATCTCGGTAGAAGCAGTAAAAATGGACGTCATTCCAAAAATGACGTCCAAAATCTCGGTAGAAGCGTCAAAAATGGCCGTCATTCCAAAAATGACGTCCAAAATCTCGGTAGAAGCGTCAAAAATGGCCGTCATTCCAAAAATGACGTCCAAAATCTCGGTAGAAGCGTCAAAAATGGCCGTCATTCCGAAAATGACGTCCAAAATCTCGGTAGAAGCAGCAAAAATGGGCGTCATTCTAAAAATGACGTCCAAAATCTCGGTAGAAGCAATAAAAACGGCCGTCATCATTGGCCAACGAAGACTTGAATAAAAGCTACAATCTCAGATCGTGACGGAGCTCAAATACCGGTGATATGGTTCTAATGAGTATGGCGACTGATGAAAAAACTTTAGCAAAATTGGAGTTATACGAGAAATTAGCCCAAGCAGAAAAACAAAGGAAAGAAGGAGAAAGTTTTTTAGAAGCTGAACAGGTATTTGAAAAGTTGAAAGAGAAGTATGGAGAATAATTTATAAGCACCATTACTATTTATCCTTATCATCATCCTGCCGCTCATCTTCCTTTTGTACGTACTCTTCACGTTCTTCATGGAATTCGCTATGTTCCTGACCTGTAATAGCATCAAATGGAGTATAAGAGTTAGTGGGTCTTTTTTTCTTTACCAATACCTTAATGATCACTACTATTATAAGAATAAAAATAATTCCTGCTATGATAAAAGCAATCAAGATATACAATCCTCCTTATTATACTCATGACTAACACACCACTTCATCGAAACAAATGATAAAACAACCGCCCCCTATCCTCAAAAAACTGTTTCATCACTGTATAGTGACTCGTCTCTTCCAGCGCTTTCTCCTGTAGCCCGTCCTCTGATAGTTCAAGAATCCTGACATGAGGATAGGCCATTAACATGGGAGAATGGGTAGCAATCACAAATTGAGAGCCCTGGTGCACCAGCTCATCCAGCCGGCTTAACAGTGATAATTGCCGCAGTGGGGACAGAGCAGCTTCGGGCTCATCAAGGACATACAAGCCATTACCGCGAAATCGTTCATTAAAGGCGGCGAAGAACGATTCACCGTGCGATTGTTGGTGCAAGGAAGTACCTCCAAACGAGTCGACTACTCTGCCCCCGCCTGATGGATCTTGATCAATATCTTCCACATACGTGGCTACATTATAGAAGCTTTCCGCCCGTAAAAAGAAATGGTCTTTCGGACGATAGGGTCCCTTGGCGATGCGCAAGTACGCATCCAAATTGGTGTGGGAATCATAGCTGGAGAAGTTAAAATTTTTCGACCCGCCTTCTGGATTGAAGCCTAGTGACACAGCAATTCCCTCTAACAATGTCGATTTTCCCATACCGTTTTCTCCGATAATCATCGTGACATTCGGATGGAAAACGATATCCTGAAAATGTTGTATGACAGGCAGGGTGAAAGGGAACACTTCGAAAGACTCGATAAGCTCCCTTTTCAACTGCATAAATTTGAGGTACTGTGTATCTGTGTTTAATTTCTTCAATTTGATTTCTCCTTACTTAGCACTAAGGATTTTAACGCCTTGTACGATATTCCAGATAAAATAGAAAACACTGACTAAGAAGCAGACAAATCCTGCAACCATCATTGTAATAATGAAAGCAGTTCCCTGATCATATTGAATAAATTGAGTGAATCCAACGGCACTCACCACAAAAAAAGCGAGAATGACAGTCAGTACGGGGATAATATGCGACCAAAACGCTTTTTGGGCATGTCGTTTGCTTTCTTCATCACCAACAATCCAGACCACAATCGGTAAGATGATCGGCGCAAAGAAGATGCTGAAATAACAAAGCGCTGACAATATTTTATTCGTTTCCACTCCAAACACCTCCTTCAGGTTAATAAACAAAGAACCAGTTAATAATCGATAAGCAAATCGAAATAAAAAGAATACTGCCTACCACAGCAAGATGTCGCTTGCGTTGCAGAACAACGATTGCGATATATTCTCTTACCATGGCATTAGGCCAATAGTAAAAGGCTGTTTTGGCACCAATGCCTTGACTGTTCAGTCCTGCCTTACGGGCATAAATACCAGCACGAAACAGATGAAAATTATTGGTGGTAAAAATGCTGCGATAATCTCCGTCTGGTTTGCGATCATCCAGGATTTTTTTAGAGAAAACCATGTTCTCATAAGTATTAACGGATTGATTTTCTTGGATCGTATCCTCGGCAGGAATCCCTTGCTGAATGGCGTACTCCTGCATCGCCTCTGCTTCCGGCCGTTCCTCGTCCGGTCCCTGTCCACCAGAAAGGATAATTTTAGGCGGGGCAGTGACCTTTTTCTGTTTCTGATAAAAGGCGACTGCCTTATTGATCCGATTGGCTAGGAGCGGAGGGACCTTGTTATTAATCAATCCGCTACCTAGTACGATCACAAAATTTTGATCTCTTTTGGGCCGGTTAAATTGATACAATGTATATGCAGTTAAGAAGTTGAACATGTGCAAAAAGAAATACATCGTGATCAGCCCCGCCCCTCCAAATAATGGCTGCAGGTTGTTGGATACCAATTGGGACAGATCCAACATTCTTACCACCAAGAGAAACAACATGCCAAGCCCCAGTAACAGCGTGAGCGAATTGGCTAGTTTTCTTCCTTCCCTGCGCATTAAGGTTCTTGCATTGAGAAACAACCCAACAATCAGGACAACGAAGGCAAATGGAATAAGAATAAGTATGGCTACAATAGGGAATATAATCCAAGCACTCCATTGTGTCGTATCTGTTTGAAAGGTATACATCAGACAAGTAACCAAAAAAGCGAGAATAAAGCTATTAAATAAAAATCCATTAATAATTTTTCGCGGGTCTCGTAGATAAGAAATCAAAAAGATTACAAATAAGCTCAAGGTTAAAAGGGCGATCCAAAGCAATAGATAGTCACCTCTAAACAAATAGGATATGTACAACCTGCATTGTATCATATTTCTCTAAGAGCGCATAGGAAAGGCTTGCCGCTGTTGACAAGAATCAAAGAAATTTATATAATGAAGTGGAAACATACGAGAAGGAGGATTATTAAAAAATGACACACGCGATGCGACTTCGTTTCCCCACTTTGAACTAAGTAATTGAATAGGTTCAAAGGCTCTGTTTGGATAACAGAGTGAACGGGATAAGTCTGTCCTTTTTTAATAATCTTCTTGAACAAGATATGGTACTGGAGAAGAAAGGTGGATACGTCTATCTTTCTTTATTTGTGTAGTCATCGAATGCTGCAGCATAGCTGTATGCTTATTTCGGTATGTTTGATGGATCGGATAGGCACAAAACTCCCTTCACTTGTTATTCGCAGACAGACCGTCTGTGATTTTTTGTATTTTAAAAAAAGTGGAGGTATGCAACATGGAATTATTATCCTATGAATTAAATAACGTACGAATGACGTATTTAGATAAAGATATTTTGACGATAGAAAGACTGGCAGTGCACCAGTTTGATCGGATTGGGATTGTCGGTAAGAATGGGGAAGGCAAGTCTACCTTATTAAAAATGCTGGCAGGTCAAATCGAGCCAACTTATGGGAAAGTTCATCGTCATGTGACAAGTGGTTACTTTGAACAAATAGAGGCTCCAAGCAATGATCCAGCAGATCCAGCCTTATTAGGGAAACTGGCCGTTCCGGAGTCGGACGATCGACTTAGTGGCGGTGAGCAAACGAGGAAAAAGCTGGCGCAATTGTTTAGTGATTATTATGAGGCATTATTGATCGATGAGCCAACCACTCATTTGGATCAAGATGGAATTACCTTTTTATTAGATCAATTGCGCTATTATTATGGAGCGCTTGTCCTGATTAGTCATGATCGAGCCGTTTTGGATGAATTGGTGACTACGATCTGGGAAGTGGACCAAGGTCAGATACGCGTATATGCCGGGAATTACAGTCAATATATCGAACAGAAGCAACAGGAAATCGAACAGCAACAGCAGGCTCGTGAACAATTTGTAAAGGAAAAACAACGATTAGAACAAGCGGCGGCAGAAAAAATGAAGAAGGCACAAAAGGTGGCTCAAGCAGGTCGCATGTCGAAAAAAGAGGCCAATGCCAAACCGGATAAATCGTTTATGACGAAATCGAAAGGGTCGAGTCAGAAGGCGATGCAAAAGGCATCCAAGGCGATCGAACAACGCATGAATCAACTGGAAGAGGTCCAAGCAGTTACCTACAAACGACCGATTGTGTTCCATCAGGCGAAGTCCTTAGAACTGCACAATAAATTTCCAATAATGGGTGAGCGCTACACCCTTGATGGCCCAGATCATGTATTGCTTGATCAAACTAGTTTTCAATTGCCACTGGGTGAGGTAATTGCTCTTACAGGGGCAAATGGCAGTGGCAAGAGCACACTGCTGCAGCAAATAGCGGCACACAACCCGGAGCTAACCATCTCTCCCAAAGCGAAGATTGGTTACTTTCGGCAAATGAGTTATCAGTTTACTAGTGAATCTAGCCTGTTAGATTATGTAAAGGCTCGTTCCGATTTTAAAGAATCGTTCTTACGAAGTGTCTTGCATGCGATGCGGTTTGAAGGCACGGATCTGACCAAAAATGTTCAATTCTTAAGCGGTGGAGAAGCCGTTCGTCTCCAGTTAAGCTTACTGTTTTTAGGCAGATACAATATCTTGCTTTTAGATGAACCAACCAACTTCTTGGATATCGATGCGATTGAGGCATTGGAACGTTTTATCGCTGGTTATCAAGGCACGATCTTATTAGTTTCTCATGATCAACGTTTTATCGAGCAAACCGCCGATTCTGTTTACCGAATCGAGGATCAGCAGTTAATTAGGCAGGAGGGCAAAAACAGCGTGTATTGAATATTAATACTCCATAAAAGCATTAGATGTTTTCTTTTTTACGCAAAAAGGGTATACTAATGTTAGAAACTGAATAAATTAAAAAAGACTAAAGGTGCGCTAACACCTTCAGTCCTACACAATAGCCTAGTTCCCTACAAGGGGGCTGGCACTGTTAAGAGTATTTCCACCCTATTAATGAGCCACTAACTCAAGGGTGGATTTTATTTATGGTTTTTATCTGACATAATCGCAACTATTAACGCTCCGAAACTAATCATTAGCTGCAATATGTGGTAGTGCTGGAGTAATAGGTTGTTTCGCTTCAGTATAAGGAGAGGGAGGTGATGGAATGAATAACGTTTTAGCATTTTGTATTTTAGGGATGGGATTAACTGGTGCCGTTCTAATCTTTTCGGTTGCTCTGTTATTCAACCCTCCGATAGGAAATGTATTGATAATGGTTACTGCTGGTGCATTAGCAGCCTTCGTTATATTCGCTATTTCGGCTCTAAAGCTTCGTCGGCGATTAGATGTGTAAGCAAAGAAGAGTATTTAATGAAATGCATAAAGCTAGCATGAAGGGGGTGTTGAACATCAATTATTTGATTGTGCAACAGTCCCATTTTATTACTCTACCGTTAACAAATGCAATTGCTGGCAGTATGGTTTGTTTTGAAAAATGATTCGGATTGAGCATGAGGGTTATAGAGTTAGAATTCGATTTACTGATCTAGTTCTATTTCAAATAACTTTTGGACAAATGTAAATGATCCTTCAAAGGCACACTTTAGTTTTTTATTGTTAGAATAAATATAACGATGGAGAGGGTATTCATAAGTGATCAATAATCAGGTATCCATAATGCCTCACCATAATAAGTTGAAAATGAAAATATTAAATGTTAAGTATCAATAAGTGTTATTCCCCGAAATTATGGAGGATAGCACTTTTTTATCGTCTCAAACGAATATCATTCTTCATGGTTAGCTCCATACAGAAGCTGTAAGTGAACAATATATGAATTAATACCCAATGTTATTGAAGGCGCTATCTTAATTGGGATACAATAATAGGGAGAGGAGGAATGTCGAAATGGTAGAGATTGAAACGCCTGTCATCAACAGGAAGCAACCAATGATTTCCGGTGTGATGTGGAAGACGGTGTCAGAGGCTTGTAATCTTGCTTGTGATTATTGCTATTATAGTCGTTGTGGCGGCAGAGCAGGGCATATCGAACGAATTAAGGACGAGGTGTTAGAAAAGTTTATCAAGGAATATATGGCAGCATCTAATGGTGTCGTCAGCTTTGCCTGGCAAGGCGGAGAACCACTGCTTGCAGGGTTGCCTTTTTTTGAAAAGGTTGTGGCATTGCAGGCTAAGCATGCTCCCAAACGGACAATGATCAGTAACAGTATTCAGACCAATGGAACCATGATTAATGAGAAATGGGCGGCGTTTTTCAAGAAATATAACTTTTTGGTCGGGGTAAGTATCGATGGCCCGGAGGAAATCAATGACCAACGTCGCGTAACCAGTACCGGTAAAGGTAGCTATCAGGCGATTATGAAGGGGATCCAACATTTACGAGATTACGAAGTGGATTTTAATGTATTGACCGTTATTCATGAAAATAATGTCCACCATGCCAAGGCATTAATGGATTTTTATCAACGGGAACAGTTTGACTTTGTCCAATTTATTCCGTGCATGGACTTTCAATCACAGCATGTGGATCAGCCCGGTGTATTTCACATAACGCCGAAGGAATATGGCGACTTTTTATGTGAATCATTTCACTATTGGTACAATGACGGCGATCCGAAGCTATCGATTCGCTTCTTTGATAACATCTTAGCGGTATTACTGCATCAGCAGGCCGAACTGTGTGTGCACCAAGAAATGTGTCCTAAGATGCTGGTATTGGAACAAAATGGGGATGCATATCCCTGTGATTTTTTTATTCACGAAGATTATCGTTTAGGCAACGTGGGACAAGATACCTTGTCGGAAATAGCCCACCATGAAAAATGGGATGACTTTCTTGCCATGAAACCCAATCTCCCTGATCAATGCAAACAGTGTGAATTTCTCTCCTTGTGTCATGGCGGATGTCCAAGAAACCGAGTAAGCGATCAGACGACGACCGGCGTTGATTATTTTTGTGAAAGCTATCAGCAGGTCTATCGTTATGCCAACGAAAAAATAACAAAGGTTGCCCAGAAAATCAGGAAGACGAATATTAATCACTATTATCGGTCAGGAGAACCCTTGCCAGGGCGAAATGAGTTATGCCTCTGCGGCAGTAATAAGAAATTCAAGAAATGTTGTGAGCCTTTATTAGATAGAGTTTAGTCTTTTTAGCGGATAGCGGGATGGGAACTGCTTTATCATTTGGACTCGTTAGTGAAAAGAGATAGTCGTATTATAATCAACAAATAAAATAAAATATAGAAAGTAATGTATTGTAAAAATTAGAATTTATTTTACAATAGTGTACAAATTATTGATAATTTAGGAACAAGAAAGAGAAAGAGTATCTTGTCGACGTAAAAAGGAAGGAGTGTAACGAGATTAATAAAACAACGATCAGCTCTACATTATTGATACTAGGTTATATTATCTTAATACTAGTTTATTGGACTATTTATACAGATATAGGAGAAATAAATGAAGATGGGAATCCTGAAGGTTTTTTGTTTCGATTTGGTATAGAACTCAAAGACGCTGTTTTTGCAGGCACTTTCCTTTATGCTGTCGTAATTTTTTTGAGTCGAAAAAAATTTTTTAGTGTTAACATGATTTTTGCCATAGTGGGCTTAATCATTTTACTATTGCCAGCCCTATTAATGGAAATTTTAGAGTTTCTTGATCTTATAAGAGAATTAAGAGGAGATGTATATACATAAGAGTACCGAACCCAAGTTGTGCAGCCGTTCTTGAAAATCCATGCGATCTGTTTCGAGGAGATAGGTGAATCCCTGATCAATTGTAAGATAAACTTGTAAGGAACAATAGGCGAGGAATTTGGATGAAAGTTGAAGAGTTAAAAGAGGCAAAAATGGTTGAATGAGACAAATGATAATTCACAAATTTGGTTCGATTATTTAAATATCGTCTTACTGGTTAAGGACACGTGTAGATCTGTAATAGGCGATACCAATAATGGCAACACCTATTTAGTATTAACTGTTATCTGCTATATCCATTGATAAAATGTCTTTTTTCATTCTGTTAACAAGGGCTTAATATAATCTTCCAGTTCATTTACAAGGTAATGAATGCAATCATTTTCCTTAAATTTATCATCTTCTGCAAGATAAACAGTGTAATCTTCCGCTTCATCATTGGTCATGGTGAATTCATAACCATTCACATTAAGGAAGGTTTCAAAAACCGTCAGAGCAGTTCGTTTGTTATCATTATGGAAGATATGTCCACCCCTTGCTATTGAATGATAATAACAACAAGCTTTTTCTTCTATCGATGGGTACTGTTCTTCCCCAAACAATTCTATTTTCGGTCTTTCTAGCATGGCTTCAAATTTATCGGGGAACTTGATTCCCGCTTGCTCCATATCATCATACATTTCCATAATGGTATAGTGAATAACTGATATTTCTTCTCCTGTTAGGTACATCATTCCCCCTCAAAACCACCTTTTATCTATCTTTTAAGTTACGAAGTGCTTTATCATATTTTGAAATTGCTCGATTCATTGCTCCTAATACCTCTGGACGAATACCGTCAGGAAGACGATTTCTTTTTTTTATGATTAATCCATCCTTTTCTTCATCATATATAACCTCAACTTCATCGCCTTTATTCATTTTTAATTTCATAGCTAAATCTTTCGGAATATTTACTGACAAACTATTCCCAACTTGACTAACACGTCTTGTATAATGTTTTTCTCCCAACATTTCCACGCTCATTTCCTCATAATCTCCTTTCCATAGTATTGACAGAAAGGGGGGGATTATACTTTTACAGTCAATATAATTATGATTATATATATAATCATAACACTAATTTCCACAAAAACAATAAATAAACTTAAAAAATAGGCATTTATAACCTGGATCGAAATAAGTAATGAGAAACGTACGAATAGGAAGAAATAATATATAAGTAAACATTTCCGGATATTTGCTGGATTTATCAGTAACTTTTCCAAGAGTTTTCCGATATTTTGCAACCTCATTTACGATGTACAGTATAAGTGTAAGATAAATTCATCGGGAAAGGAGGGAATTATATTATGCCTTCAAAAGTAGTTAGTGACATTCTTTGGACATTATCAACAAATGCATCTTTTCCTAATGTAGATGTTAGTCTGACTTCATTGTGCCAACACCAAATATGTTATACTGATTGGACATATGGTGAATGGACCATGTATTTGCAAAGATCAGTTGACGGCGGTACATCAGCCCCTGCCTATCAAACGATAGGTACTAGAACAGGTTATGTATCTCAAGATTCACCATCGAATAGGACATTCACCAATGTCCGCAACCAGGGTATTATGCGAGTAGTTGTACAAATTGCTGGAAGTGCATATCATGGCCCTGTACACTTCATAGAATATATATAGTCACAAAAGACTAACCCTGTTTGAATAGGGTTAGTCTTTTACAGATTTTCCGAACGGGAAAGCCCACTACGGTGCGACAGCCCCCCCTTTAGGGGTGGGATGAGAGTGAGGTCAGATACGGAGTGCCACTAAAAACCATAAGGTTTTGTGGTGCTTCAAGTATCTGAAAATTTCACTCTATATTTATGGTATATCCGTTGTAGTTTGTAAACGAAACTGATACAATGTGTATATGAACGAATACAGAAGAACAAACACAACCGTATCATTAATCACCTATCATTTTGTTTTTTGTCCCCGGTATAGAAGGAAAATATTCCTTCGTACTGATGTAGAGGAACGATTCAAACAATTAGTCCAAGAAATATGTGAAGAATTAAAAATCGTTATTGTCGCTTTAGAATGTGACAAAGACCATACCCACATGTTTCTGAACTCACTACCAACATTTAGCCCTGCTGCTATTATGGCAAAAATCAAAGGAGTGACTTCTAAAAAGTTGAGAGAGGAATTTCCTCATCTTCAACACTTGCCAAGTCTTTGGACACGTTCCTATTTTGTATCTACCGCAGGAAATGTATCAAGTGAAACGATTAAGCGTTATGTTGAACAACAAAAAACAAGGGGGTGAATGATGTGTCACAGACAATAACGATAAAAATTAAATTGATACCTACAAAAGAACAAGCTTCTATTTTGTCGGAAATGAGTAAAACGTATATTTCTGTAATCAATACGCTCGTTTCTGAAATGGTTGATGAAAAGAAAAGCACAAAGAAGTCAAGTAAAGATATTTCTGTATCTTTGCCGAGTGCGGTTAAAAATCAAGCAATCAAAGATGCTAAAAGCGTATTTAAAAAAGGGAAGAAGAGTAAGTACAAAGTTATTCCTATACTCAAAAAAACTGTATGTGTTTGGAATAACCAAAACTATTCTTTTGATTCTACGCACATTTCCATGCCGATTATGATGGATGGGAAAGCGAAGAAAATACCTATACGTGCCTTATTCATGGATAAGGATAACCGTAACATGGATTTGCTGAAACACAAACTAGGCACACTTCGTATCACAAAGAAAGCGAATAAATGGATGGCACAAATTTCTGTCACTATACCTACCGTTCAAGGAACAGGTTTAAAAGTCATGGGTGTAGACTTAGGTTTAAAAGTACCTGCTGTTGCTGTAACAGATGATGAAAAGGTACGCTTCTTTGGTAATGGCAGACAAAATAAATACGTGAAACGAAAATTCCGTTCTGAACGCAAAGCATTAGGCAAAAGAAAAAAGTTAAATGCTATTCGCAATTCAAAGGACAAGGAACAACGATGGATGAAAGACCAAGACCATCAGGTTAGTCGTGCCATCGTAAATTTTGCAAAAGATCATAGGGTTTCTGTCATTCGTTTAGAACAATTAGCGAATATTAGACAGACGGCAAGAACAAGCCGTAAAAACGAAAAGAACCTGCACAGCTGGTCATTCTATCGTCTATCTCAATTCATGGAATACAAAGCGAATTTAGAAGGTATTAAAGTGGAATATGTGAATCCTGCATACACAAGTCAAACATGCCCTACATGTTTTGAAAAGAATAAGGCACAAGATCGAAAATATACGTGTAAATGTGGATTCAAAAAACATCGTGATTTAGTCGGTGCTATGAATATTCGTTATGCACCTGTGATTGATGGTAACAGTCAATCAGCCTAAGATGCTATATGCACTGTCTTAGGAAGGGTAATGAGATACCCTCATCTTGAAGGCTGTTCAAAACAGAAATGGACTGCGAACGTTTAGTCATTCAAGAATCCCACCCGTTAAACCATAAGGTTTAGGGCTTGCGACTTTAGTCGTGGGAGTCTCAAGATGGTTTACACTTATCATGGAACATGGTAGGATAAAAACAGAAAACGAAATGAGGGGGGAAAGGATGTTAAAAAAACGATTCTTGATTACATTGGTGATAGCGCTTGCTTTAAGTATAGGCGTTTTTGCTTTGTTTCAAGGGAATGACCAAACAGTTAAGGCAAACGGAAACGATGCGCAACATAGAGAAATGGACAGGAAAACGAAGGAAGAGGAACAAGCGGAGCAACCAAATAGCGAAGCCAGAGAAAAATTAGATGAAATGACAGACGAGGAAATCAAGGACTTATTACATAAAGGTGATCAAGCAAACAAGGGTGAGGCCGAAGTAACAGATGAAGAAGTGGATATGTTGAAATCCATTACACCGGATAAATATTACAATCTAATGGGTATGACGGATGACGAGGTGTTAAATTATATTGATGGCTATCACGCATATATTAATACAACGATCATGCTTTTTCATGAAGAAGCGGAAGAGTATAGCGAGGAATTCTTGCCGGGTAGAGCTGAATTTGAATGGATAAAGGAAAATTATCCGTTCGAAAAGGAATATGACAAAGAATTAATCAATGAAATATTGAATTTAAGAGATGAATTTATGGAAGGTAACCAAGATGCACTGTTCTCATTGAAATATGTCCTTTATGAATTAAATGCTGCAATTAATCCGGAATCTATAGAAGAATCTAGAGCGTACGATCTTTCATTATCCAATGTCGTTAGAATACAAAACGGACGAGAGCCTATAGATGAAGATGAATAAAGAGCGTGGGAATGCCACTTTCTTTTATTGTAACAAGGAAATTGATATCACTTTCCTTGTTACATACTATGAATCGAATGAAAAGAGCTAATCCAAAAGGGTTGGTTCTTTTTTTATGCCTAGCGTAAGAAATTATAACCAATTAGATATAGTATTGGTGGATTGATCTAATTGTGGTAGATTTGTTGGATTTATAAGTGATTTTTCCAAGAGTTTTCGGACATTTTGCAGCCCCATTTACGATGTACAGTATAAGTGTAAGATAAATTCATCGAAAAAGGAGAGGAACCATGATGCAATTTCCAGGACTATTGTATGGAGTAGGATCAGCAGATAGCAATGTGACAGAAATTCAGCAAAGGCTGAATGCGCTCGGTTTTAATGTGGGGAATGTTGACGGAATCTTTGGTGAAGGTACCGAGGAAGGAGTAAAGGCATTTCAAAAAGACAATCGGCTCAATCCAGATGGAATTGTCGGAAAGTTAACATGGGATAAGCTATTTAACGATAGCAGTGCCTCAGGAAACCATCCCTATCCTCAGCAATTAATTGGTACGGGTTCAGCCGGTCCAAATGTAGAATTGGTACAGCAGCGTCTCAACAGTATGGGTTATAACGCAGGAGTAGCAGATGGTATTTTTGGTCCGGGTACCAGACAAGCCGTCATTAGCTTTCAAGGAGATCATTTCATTTCAACCGATGGAATTGTCGGCGAGGTAACATGGAATATTTTATTTAAAGGCACAGCTAATGGAATCGGAGCTACCTATCCTGGTTATGTGTTAAGCGTAGGTTCGCAAGGGGATAGTGTTAAGATTATTCAAAACCAATTAAATCGTTTAGGTTTCAATGTGGGAAGTGCGGATGGCATTTTTGGAGCGGGTACAGAAAACGGCGTAAAGGCTTATCAGGAATCACGTAACTTGGCGATGGACGGAATCGTAGGTCCCAACACTTGGAATAAATTAATGTCTGATTCACAGACAGGTGAAAATGTGAATAATAACACGCCATTCCCGGGGGTTCTGCTTGGTAATGGTTCTGCAGGAAGTCATGTACGTTTAGTGCAAGAAAGGCTTAATGAGCTCAACTTCTTTGTAGGTATCGTAGACGGTATCTATGGTCCGAAGACAGAACAAAAAGTAAAATCATATCAAACAAGCAAACAATTACAGGCAGACGGGATCGTAGGGCGTTTAACTTGGGATGCTTTATTCAGCAATACGACAGCCAATGTAGACATCCCGTATCCGGGAACACTACTTGGTATCGGTTCTTCTGGAAGCAATGTTACAAGAGTGCAATCTCAATTAAATAACATGGGATTTAATGCCGGTGCAGAAGATGGGATTTATGGTGCGGGTACTGCGGCGGCTGTGAGACGATTTCAATTGTCTAAAGGCTTAGACAGAGACGGGGTTGTGGGACCTCTAACATGGAACGCCATGTTTAATGGTGTCAGTGTTCCATCCCCTGATACAACAGAAGAAAACTATTCCGGTTTAGTTCGCGAAGGAGATACAGGCAGTGCCGTACAACAAATTCAGCAGAAATTAATTGATTTAGGCTATTCCGTCGGTACTGCAGATGGCATTTTTGGTCCAATGACAAGACGTTCAGTAGAAGCATTCCAGCATGACAGAGGATTAGATGTAGATGGTATCGTAGGCCCTATGACATGGAATTCCTTGTTTTCTACCTCTCATCCAGGAAATAATGGTGGATCTGGTGGTGGATCCGTAGGCGGACCAGGAACTGTTGGTAAATTAAAGAAAATAATTATTGATGCTGGACATGGTGGTAGCGATCCAGGTGCGGTAGGGAATGGTCTAAGAGAAAAAGATTTAGTACTAGAGATTTCTAAACGTCAACAAGAGTTGCTAGTTGAAGCAGGCTACGTCGTCGGTGTGACTCGCGCTGCGGATAATTTTATCTCACTATCCGATAGAACAACGACAGCAAATAACTGGGGCGCAGAGTTATATATATCTAATCACATCAACGCAGGTGGAGGAAGAGGCGCAGAAGTTTACCATAGTATTTATGGAGGAAGAGGCAAAACACTAGCAGAAGAAATTATGAAGAATCTTTCCTCTATATTTGTAAGTAGAGGTACAAAATCCAGACAAGGCCAAAACGGAGATTACTACCATGTAATTCGAGAAACAAATATGCCGTCTGTATTAATTGAGCATGGTTTTATTGATAACACAACAGATGCTAATATTTTAAAGAATCAAAACAACATTGAAAGAATGGCACGAGCAACAGTAGATGCAGTTAAAGCGATATTCCCTCCCGAAGAAGAGGAAGAGGTTAAAATCAAACCAAATTCTTTTATATCTAGAGCGTTTAATGTTGTAGATGAGTTATCTGAATCTAACCCTATTTTGCCAGGAATTGAATCACCATTTACGATCGGAGGAGTGAAATTTAATTACCAGGCTCATTTAGAGAAAGAAGGAAGTGTGAATTGGAATATTACTAGAAATGGTTTTACGCCTGAAGATTTATTTGATTCATTCGCTGCACAAGGATTAGATAGAATGATGGAATTTTATACGTCTGCTTCTGGCAAAGATGAAGTAGCAGCAATGTCGGAAACATTCTTAAGATTAGCAGATAATATCGAAGAAATACGCGTTTCTGTATTAGAAATTACTCCAAAGTTGAGAGGATTTGTAATTAAACCGTTTGAGATGGAATTTTTAACCGACACAGGATATGGAGAATGGAAGATAAGAGAAATTATTACCTTGGAGAATGAATTTTATATTAATGATGATACATTAGATAACTTGAAAGCAACAGCAGTTACGGCGTTAGTTGGAATCGTAATCATAGCAGTAATTGGAATGATAGCAGCAGGAGCAGCATCAGGAGGACTTGTTTTTGGTGCAGCCTTTTTAATTGCTTATATGTTAGGAAGAGAAGTGACTCCTCCAACAACATAAGAAAAGATAGAGCGTCAGAGCATAGGTCATCACCTATAGCGGGTGGAGCACCACCCGTCGGAAAAGAGTTAGTCACTCATCTGTAGTGGGTCTTTGAGTGTGGCAGGCAAATGCTATCTTTAAGCTTAGACAGCAAGGCAAGGGGACTGTAAACCAAACGAGTTGAAGAAATATGGAGCATCAAAAAACTTATAAATGAGAAAACTGATGAGTTTATGCTTTAGTAAGCAAGATTGTCTTTTCCGACAAATAGCGAGGAGAAGTCAATTTCCCCGGAGTCTGAGACTGGGACACGTTTGATATAGGCAACTCGGGAGACCACATGTCGTTTTCTGTTAAAGGAGAGTATGATGAACAAGTAATAGGAAAGTGAGGGCATCAAATGCGGAACAGAGAGTTGGAGGATCGACATAATAATGTGGATATTGAATAACGTTGATGGAAGGCAGCAGGTCGCTCCCTCTCTGTTTTCGTCCACTAAGGAATTCTTCGAACAAGTGGATCGTGAAGTTCCTACAGCACCGGATAGCCGATTCGATCCTGTTGCGCCTTGATAGGTAGATTTCTCAAAGCAGAATACATGGTTCGGTGGATAAATATCCCAAACATTTGAGTTCGCTACTCTCTAATATTATGAGAGCAAGTCTATGAGTGCTGGAAATTGTTATCACATTCATTGAAAGAAACTTAAATGGACGGTAAACGAACAAAGAAGTACAGTAGACCACCCATGAAAATGTAAGTTTCTTGGATTTTTCTTCACCCAAATCAAAAGATTCAAATCTCTAAAGAGAGTATTCAACGATGCAACAAAGAATGGAAGAAAGTGAAAACGAAGTACAACATCTAAAGGGAATTGGAATTAGCAAGGAACAAGTGTGGGAATGGGCAACACAAGAAAGACTTACGTACAGATAAAAGTCCCATCTTGCATAAACCCCTCGGTGACCAATATTGGTTACCGAGGACTTGAAAAGTTTACTTGAACGATATCAAACTATGCGTTGAAGTAATATGAAACCGCCGGATATCGAATAGTACGTACAAGTGGTGTGAAAGGTCGGGCCTCTTACTCGAATATATATTGAGGCAAAAAGTATCAATTAAGCTTCATTTTGTTAATATTTTTAGAAATTATTTTTTTAAATATAGTTAAGTCATTTTCAGAAGTGAAAAAACGTTTGGGTAAAACAATTGCTTTATTTCTTGAGACATATAATCGAAACATATCGTCATCTTCATACCCTTTTACAATATAATTCCATTCAATAAAGTTATGGGACTTTTTTGTTATCTGTTGAGTTATTCCATTATCATTAATAGTATATGTTATTTCTTTCGTCATAAGAAAGTCACTATTGTATTCTCTTCGGGCACGTATTCGAAAAGCAGTTACTAATATTAAAATGGATATAACTGCTACTATGGAAGCAAGAATTATAGAAAAGGGAACCAAAATAAAATATGAACCATCTGCTATAATAATACCTAAAAGTACTATAGAGAAAAAGCTGAATAAAGAGATGGCAATTACAGTCTTTTTTGAATGATAGGAATTATACTTCTGGAACTCATTATAAGTGATAGTTCCACTAGCATGTATTTCTTGATATTCTGACATTATTATCGCTCCTCGTATAATGATTTTTTAAGACTATCGATAGTGATATATAACAAGCGAGGTTTGAAGAACAGCTTCTTAATCTTTTTTACTTAAGAAATAAAGAAGCAAAAATATCAGTCTTCCAGCCTCACCTTATCGGTATTAGATGAAATAAGCTGTTTAAAAACCATGATATCCTCATCAGATGCAAAGTATCTTTTAGGTAATACAAGCGCCTTTATACTTGATATATATAAACAAAACATCTCTTTGTGTTCTGCTCCTTTTACAATATTCCCCCACTCTACGAAAACATGGGATCTCCCTACTTGATAGTTTATCCCCTCCTGTTTCATAGTATATGTCATTTCTTTACTTGCAAGGCGATCACTATGAAACTCTTTATAAGCACCTTTTTTGAAAATCCTAGATAATATTTTAGTAGCTAAAACGGCAAGCAAAAGAGAAAAAATAATAAAGATAATTAAAGGAAGGTGATCGGTGGCGGTGAAAGGATAAATTCCTATAATGGATGCAAATATGAAAAATCCAATCAATAATTTTCTTTGATGATACATATTGTATTTTTTGAATTCATCATATGTTAATGCTCCTTCAGCAGTAACTTCTAATTCTTCATTATTGTCCATATTGTAAACCTCCAATATTTTTTAAAATAACATTCTTCAAATACCAAGTTATTTTAAATGAATGTTTGACTTTATAGCTTGTTCGGTCTGGCATACCATCAGCAGATAGAATATAAGTCCAAATACTATAAAATATTAGTCTCTCAGTTTCACCTTATCCGTATTAGTTGAGATAAGCTGTTTAAAAGCCATGATATCCTCGTCCGATTTAAAATATCTTTTAGGTAGTACGATCGCTTTTATACTTGATATGTAAAGGCAAAACATATCTTTGTGTTCAGCTCCTTTTACAATATCCCCCCATTCTATGCAAACTTGGGATTTCCCTACTTGATAGTTTATCCCCTCCTGATTTATAGTATATGTCATTTCTTTACTTGCAAGACGATCATTATTAAATTCTTTTTTAATGCGTTTTTTGTAAGTTTTAAACGCCAAAAAAGTAACTAATCCTGAAGCAAAAAGACAGGTACCTATATAAAAAATAAATGGTAGGTTTTGCATTTTATATAAAATCCAACAGAGACAAACTTCTAAGAAAAACGTAATAAAAAAGAATCCAATCAATATTTTTCTTAGTCGGTACATATTGTATTTTTTGAATTCATCATATGTTAATGCTCCCTCAGCAGTAATTTCTAATTCATCAATATTTGCCACAATACAAACCTCCAGTTTTTGTGAATGATATCTCAAAATACCTAGTTATTTTAAATGAATGTTTGACTTTATAGCTTGTTCGGTCTGTCGTACCATCAGCAAATAGAATAGAAGTCCAAATATTATAAATATTAATCTTTCAGTTTCACCTTATCCGTATTAGCTGAAATAAGTTGTTTAAAAGCCATGATATCCTCGTCCGATTTAAAGTATCTTTTAGGTAGTACGATCGTCTTTATAGTGGATGTATACAGGCCAAACATATCTTTATATTCTTTACCCTTTACAATGTTTTCCCATTCTACGTAAATATGAGTTCTTTCTGCTTGATAGTCTATCCCTTCCTGATTCATGGTATATGTGATTTCTTTAGTTGCAAGGAGGTCACTGCGGAATTCTTTATTAATTCGTTTTTGGTGAGCTATAAATAATAAATAAGTTAATAGTCCTGAAGCCAAAAGAGAGATACCTAAATATACAGGCAATAGTGATATTTGCATTTGATTTACGACCAAACATAAACACATTTCTAAGAAAAGCGAAATGAAAAAAAATCCAATAAGTAATTTTCTTACGTGGTACATATGGTGTTGTTTGAATTCGTCATAAGTTATCTTGCCAACAGCTACTATTTCTATATCTTGATTCAAATAATAACCTCCTTTGGATGTGTAATGCTATGTTCTGTAAGTTTTCTGATATATGTTAATGGTTAGAAGTGAACATATATTGAAGTTTTATTTTGTTAATATTTAAGAAATTAATCTTTACTACTTAAGAAAAAAAGTGAAGTGAAATATTGATCTCTCAGTTTCACCTTATCAGTATTGGCTGAAATAAGTTGTTTAAAAGCCATGATATCCTCTTTTGATTTGAAGAATCTTTTTGGCAATATAATAGCTTTGTTATTTGAAATATATAAGCGGAACATATCTTCATTTTCGTAACCTTTAATGATATTGTTCCAATCAAAATACGTGTTGGTATAAGGAGATATAATTTGAGTAATTCCAGAACCATTTATTTTGTAATTAATTTTGTTATGTATCATAAAATCACTATTAAACTCTTTTTTTCCTTTGAATTGGAAAATAATAATCGTAACTACGCATATTAAAATAGTACCTAGTACGGAATTTACCAAGACTATGGGAATGATAAGAAATGGAGAAACGTTTATGTCATTTGTTAGAAAGAAACAAGTACATACTAATATGATAAAGGAAGAAAGAGTGTAACTAATTACAATTTTTTTTAGTGATGTGAAGCATGTTTCTTATAGTCATCATACGTTAAAGTACCTTCAGCGGAAATCTCTAAGTCTTCATTAACTGTCACAAATGAAACCTCCCAATATTTGTGTGAATGTTGTTCTATAAATAATAATCATAATGTCTTACTGTTTATGTTATTTGACGCACCAGTTTTTTATTTATATGGTGTTGGATGAAAGAAAATATTGTAAAAACTAAAAGAGTCATGATATTATCATCGCTATCGGTAAATGGGATCAACTCAAATACAAAGTCGAATATCCAAGAGCAGATTATGCCCAATATAACAACTCCCAATATAGTAAATAGAAGTTGTACTATTTTGCCTAAATTATTTCGAGTGGAGACAGCTTCTTCAATGGATACACCTAAGCATACTAAATAGGAGTATAGCAGTAAAAAGACAATGTAGAATTGTAATCCCCAAGAAGAATAAGCCGAATCAAAACCGAATAGAATTTGATATATTTGATTTAGGCAGCTAAGTAATAGCATATGGAGCAAAAAATGCACAAGCCGAAATAGGACTTTGGATTTGTAAAAATAAAGAGCCTGCTGAGAATAATTAAACCAAAAAGCATGTGCAACAGAATGGGGCATGCGCCCAGGAATTAATGAAACCATCATTGGATATACCCATAAAAGCACATATATTAACAATGAATCATTTTGAGTGATAATAAAGTAGAGTGAAATCAAAATAGCGATTAAAAAACCAAGCAGCATTGATTTGAGCTCTTTCTTCCATTCTTTTTGCAATATCAAGGTATAAGACATATATTTTTCTCCTTTGCGCATTCAGTTCGTATGCTTCTATGTAAATAGTCATTTTAATTTACTTATCTTAAATAGAACCAAGTAAATCCTGTTGTTTCTATATTCTTTGGTGGTCTGTGTGATACGAAAAAAGAATCCAATCAATACTTTCTTTAGTAGGTACATATTATGTTGTTTAAGCTCATAAGTTATCTTGTGAATGCCACTTAGCTATTTTTTATAAACTTTTTTGCTCTGATTAAATATGCTTTTGAACGTAGTTAAGTCTTCTTTTGACATTTTAGCACTAACAACTGTGTTTTCATGATTTTCCATATAGCGGTGAATTTTCAAGGCTATTCGATCAATGATATTTTAGAGTGTTCGATAGATGAGTGCTTGTCGCTGTTTGTTGGGGAGAGAAAGATCATCAAGTCCCTCACGCTTCTGGTAGAAATTGGTCTGGGTTATCTCAAAATGGGTCAAACGTTAACCACGCTATCAGGGGGAGAGGGACAACGACTTAAACTGGCTAAGGAACTGCTCAAGCAAGGTAATAAACGATCACTTTATTTGTTGGACGAGCCGACCACGGGATTGCATCCCAATGATACCACACAATTGTTGAAGCTGTTGCATCGTTTAGTGGACGCTGGCCATACCGTGATGATGGTCGAGCATAATAGCCAGGTCATTCGAGAGGCGGACTGGGTGGTCGATCTTGGCCCTGAAGGCGGAGATAAGGGAGGTCAAGTGATCGCAGCAGGTACGCCGCGAGATATTCGCAAGTCACCCATTTCCTATACGGCAAATTATTTGTAAAAAAGAAGCTGCCTTTTCCTTGTGATTCTCAGGAAAAGGCAGCTTCTTTTTATTGTTTTCTTAATTGCTTCGTTTTTTCATCATCTATCGTCAGGTCTTCTGCAAAGATGGCGACACCATAAGTTTCAGCAGCAGCGGTAATGGATACCAGACCATTTTTTACATCTTCTAGTACCAGCTCTGGATCCCGCTCCAATGGGTCACCCCAGCCTCCGCCGCCTGCGCGGTGAAATTGAATAATCCCGCCCGGTGGCATTTTCAGAGCAAAGGCCGTTTCTTCTACATCCTGTGCCTCGTCAGTTCCATAGTTGACAATCACGTGGTTGCTAGGTGCGTCTTGACCAGAGGCAAAGCCTTTTGTCGTGTTGCGTACTCCTGCCATCATCACGCTAGTAGAACTATCAGCGAGGTGTTGGATTTGAACGTCTAAACCAGGGGTTCCACGCCATTTTCCAGCACCAGTGAAATCTGCCACATATTCATGACGCAATACCCTGCTTGGATATTGAATCTCGTTCATCTCAATCGAAGGCAGGGTCACCCCTGTCATCACGGCCGGGTATAAACCCCAGCCGTCCGTTTCATAAGCGGCTCCGGCTCCGCCGGTATAGCCGAAGAAATTAAGATTCACCCATTGATTGCCGTCCTCGTCTATCCCATTGGTATAGGCTAACGGTAATTTATGGGCATTGACGCCAACCCGTTTGGGAGCACATTCGGAAATGGCTAACAAAACGGCCTCAGCAATCTCTGCCCCCACACAAGCCGTGGCGTGTCCACATGGTGCAGGCAATTCAGGATTAACAACTGTGCCAAGCGGTGCCGTCACCTTGACAGGATTCATATAGCCCTCATTAATCGGAATATCCTCGTCACAACAAGTAGAAATGCCGACAAAGGCAAAAGATGTTGTGTTGGATAAGGGACTGTTAATAAAGCCTTCTGCTTGTGGTGATGAACCGCTGAAATCAATATGCAAATCACTGCCCGACACAGTAACCGAGGCCTTCACCTTGATGTCTCTATTTCCTTGGAAGTCATGGTCGGCAAAGGTTTCTGCGCTGTAGGTACCATCCGGCCAGCTGGCGATCTCATCACGCACCCTGCGTTCGGTATAGGTAATGCGTTCATCCATGGCACCAACCATTTCTTCCGCACCATATTGGTCTAACATATTTTGAATACGGCTGGCGGCAAGCTTACAGGCACCAATCATCGCATCCAAATCGCCTTCTAACCAGTGAGATAAACGATTGTTAGCCACGATTAAATCAAATACATCTTGTCGTTTTTCACCACGTTCGTAAATTTTGAGTGGGGGGATACGCAGTCCGTCTTGCCAAATATCCTTTGAATTTGGGTTATATCCCCCGGCAACCGGTCCGCCATTGTCTCCCATATGACTCCTTACCGCTGGCAGCAGAATCGGCTTGCGATTGTAAAAGACTGGCATAACAATCGTCCAATCTAGGCTGTGCGAACCACCATGGTAAGGATCGTTAACCAGCAGGATGTCACCAGGATGGAGATCATATCGAAAGGTGTCGATCAGGTGATCTACTGCCCCTACAATCGCATAAAGGTGTAAGGTACAACCAGGTGCTTGCGCTACCAAACGGGATTTTCGGCCTGATAAATCAAAAATCCCAGTGGTGAAATCATGGGCTTCATTAAATAATGGGGATCTAGCTGTCCGCGTAACGGTGGCGCTCATTTCCCGTGCAACGGCGTCCAGCGACCCACCAATCACTTGAGATGCAATCATTTTTTGATCCATTATTCTTGACCTCCTTGCTCATAGACAAAGGTAATTTTATCCCCGTGATTCAGTTGTGTCCCAACGGTGCTTTGCGAAAATGTCTGACTTGCTTCCTTCGTATTTAGCTTAATTCCGCCATAGGATCTGCCTTCTTTTTCCGGAATAATCGTAATGACATCATAGCTTGCTCCTTCATTGATGATGGTAATCACCATTTGTCTCTCCTGTTTTTCGCGCTCGACCATTTTAAATTGGTAGTTAAATTCTAATTCTTCGGCTGATACTAGCTTGCGATTGCCAAATAAAGCCGATGGTCCCCAGCCTTGCTGTGACTCTGGGAAACCAGGCGTTAAGAAAAGCGGTTCGGTTTCTTTTGCTTTTCCAAATGGCGGGAACAAAATCGCCTGTGGTCCTGGGCCGTAAATGTCTTGGTAAAGTTCTTCCGATGTCTGCTGATTCTTTAATGCTTTGCTGATCACTTCTGCAATATAGTGTCCGGTAATATCTGTGCTTAATCCTACGGCCGCTGGAAAACGCGGATGAAGCACACTTCCTGAAGGTACTGCAATATCGAATGCCCGCAGCAACCCTTCATTGACCGCAACTTCATCGGCTATCGGTGCGAGAATCGGCCATGCCGCATAAGCTTTGCTTGTCGATAGGGCGGCATTGACAGGAGAAGCTACTTGATCGGTTGTTCCTGCAAAATCAATTTTCAACCGGTCTTCCATCGCTGTAATCGCCGTATGCAGACGGATCACATCGGTATTGCTGTTAAAGGTAAGTTCAGCCTTCATTTCTTGTCTTGGTAATTGCTTCATTTGCTCCATGACACGGCGATGACTGTAATCAGACATCGTCGAAATGGCATGATCAAGCCGTTGTTTATGTTGCTTGATTAAGGATAACAGGTCGGTTTGGGCTGCACGCAAACAGGCATATATCGCATTCAATTCTGCTTCATACAGGCTTTTTACCCGGCTGTTTGCCAATAAGAATTGCAGGACATCACGCTGCAGCAGCCCTTGTTTATAAAGTTTGATCGGTGTAATACGCATACTTTCCTGCCATACTTCAAAAGCGTTTGGGTTGAATCCTCCGGGGAACTCACCGGCAAGATCGGTCATTTGGACCCGGATTACCGGAAAGAGCACAAGCTCCCCTTGGTGAAACAATGGAGCTGCCATAGTTAACGATTGTCCTTTTGTTCCACCGTTATAGGAATCTGCCACAAGCAACATATCGCCATCAGAAATATCAAAGGAGAAATAATCAAACAGTTGTGTGACACTTTCTTTGATCGCAAATAGATGCTCTGGCTCATATTGGTGCTGAACGGCAAGCTCTAATTCATCGGTGAATATCGCCGTCGCAAATGCTCGATCCTGAGAGACCAGTGGAGAACGAGAAATTCGTTGGAGGCTTTCTCCCATTTGCTGGCTGATGGCCTGAAGTTTGGAATACTGAATTTGTTCTTCAATCATTGTAGACCACCTCTAGCTTGCTGTACCTCAATGACACAATTGCCATTCGCATCGATTAGTGCCTCTTGTCGTGGATAAACCACGATCGTTGTTCCCCATTGCTCGATAATCGCTGGTCCGCCGATTAAATTACCTGAAGTGAGCAGATCGCCATTATAAACGGGAACAGTGACCGGATCTTGTTCAAAGTGAACGACTCTTTCTTCTGTTTTTGCATCGATCGGATCTTCTTTACCAAAAGGTTCATCGACCATCTTTAGTTTTTCACGAACGCCGATCAAATCTAAGCGCAGGTTCAATATTTCAATGGTTTGCTCTGTATCTTGATGGGCATAAAGACGCTCGTGCATTTCATGGAAATCCTTTACGGTCGCTTCCAAGTTTAATCTGGTTATTCTTTTGGTGCGTGAACGAACGGGAACCGTGACCTCATGGACTTCTCCTTTATAGCGCATATCAATATAACGCTGCGTGGTAAAATGGTCCACGATGTTTTCTCCGCCTAGCTTTTCTCGAGCAGTAGCTTCCATTTGTTCGAAATCCTGGTTCATTTCATCTAAGTTTAAGGAATGAAGATCCTCAAATCGTGTTTTCAGTTCGGTTACTTTTAAATTGGCAGCAACATCACCAAAGGCAGAGAATACAGGTGCTAAGGCAGGTACGATTACGGTGTTAATACCTAAGTCCTCTGCTTGTCTGCCGGCATGAATCGCCCCGGCGCCTCCGACAGCCATTAGGGCAAATTCACGCGGATCATAGCCTCGCTGGGAGGATACATATTGCACGGCATTCGACATATCACTGTTGACAATTTGAGAAATAGCTAGTGCCGCCTCGATGGTTGTCATGCCTAATGGTTCAGCGATATGCTGTTGTACGGCCTGTTCGGCTAAGGCACGATCTAACTTCATTTCTCCACCAAGGAAGTTATCGGGATTAATATATCCTAATAGCACATTCACATCGGTGATTGTCGGCTCTGTTCCGCCTCTGCCATAACAGGCTGGTCCTGGGAAGGATCCCGCACTTTTGGGTCCGACACGTAAGGCACCGCCACTGTCAATCCAAGCAATACTTCCACCGCCGGAGCCGATCGTATGGATATCCATCATCGGTAAGGCAACCCGGTACCTGCTGATCCAGCTTTCGGTCGTGATCGTTGGCTCAAGCTGTTCGATAACAGAGACATCATAGCTTGTTCCGCCCATATCCACTGTAATAATATTTTCATTACCCGATTTTTCTCCGATAAAAGCACCTGCAGAAACGCCGCCTGCTGGTCCTGATAAGAGACTGCCAGCTGCGAGCTTCCCGGTTTGTTCGACATTCTGCACCCCGCCGTTCGATTGCATTACAAATAATTCACCGAGGAATCCCTTTTGCTGTAGTTTCTCTTCTAAATGGTTTAAATAGGATTGTAGGCTTGGCCCGGTATAGGCATTGACAATCGTTGTCGAGACACGCTCGAACTCTCGTATTTGCGGCAATATCTCATTGGATAAAGAGACGAACATATCCGGTGCTTCTTCTGCAATAATTTCTTTCACCCTTATCTCATGGCTTGGGTTCACAAAGCTAAATAAGAAACAAACGGCGATGGCTTCTATTCCTTCGTCTTTTAATTGGCGGACTGCATTTCTAACTGCTTGCTCGTTTAGCGCTTCAATGACTGATCCTTCTTTATCTAACCTTTCTGGTATACCGATCCGATACCTTCTCGGGACAATTTGATGTGGAGCCTGTAATCGAACAGAGAATACACTTTCTTTATAAGCACGACGAAACTCGATCTCATCACGGAATCCTTCGGTGGTGAGTAAACCAACCTTGGCACCGTCATACTCCAACAAGGTATTGGTAGCTGCCGTTGTCCCATGAACGATTAAAGGACAATTCGCTAAAAAGGTCTCGAGTTCTACTCCCAGTATGCCGGCGACTTTTTCAATGCCGTTCATGACGCCTTCCGATTGATCGGGAGTAGATGGTGTTTTGGTGGAAAGTAGTCTCCCTTGTTCGGTCGTGACGACTAAGTCGGTGAAAGTCCCACCAACATCGACCCCCAATACCCAATTATTTGTGTGGATTGCTTGTTCCATCTGTAGTCCTCCTTATTGACAATGGGATGGTATTAAAAACCATCCGCTTCTTCTGATTTTCTTCCCCATTCAAAGGATATGTTTAATTTTGTTAAGACAAACGCCAGCACGATATATAGAGCAAAACTCAAGATAACCGCATTAATGGCGGTAATACCCCAAGCGATTTGAGAACTGATCCAACCCGCAAGTACAGCGGAAAGAATCGCTGCAATGTTCCATTTCGCATAGGTGGTGCCAGAACCGAATTGATAGGATTTTTGTAAGATCTTAGGTTTTACCAGCCAATGATCGGCAATCATTACACCAGCAATTGGCGGCACATAGGTACCTAATGCGTTTAGGAATGGAACAAAGAAGTCTTCAATCCCGATTAAGGCGATCACCAATCCAAGTACACCTAACACCATAACAATAACCGATTTCGGTGCATTGACCACATTTCGGAGGCCAAGTGAACCAGTATATAGATTATTATCATTGGTCGTCCACTGCGCAAATACCAAGATTAAAAAGGCAAAAAAGCCTAATCCGATTTGACTCATAGCGGCTGGAATATTTGGTGTGGAACCAACTGATGGAACCTGAGCGGCTAATGCCATCGAAGCGCCGGCTATAATACAAAATGAACCGCCTAGAAAATAACCAATCGCTGCACCAAATCCACCTTTTTTAGCTGTTTTACCATAACGTGTCACATCGGCAAAAACGATCGCCCCTGCTGCGGCATTACCCACTACAATCGTAATCCCAGCAAATAAGGAAATTGGATCTCCAGTCGGTTCGGCGGTAAATAAAGTGTCCCAGCTGCCTAAATGATCAATCGCAGCAATTAGCCCCCAAATGGATAAAATGGCAACTAGTGGAACCGCAATCATACTCAATGCTGCCAAACCACGATAACCAATTAACGCTGTTAATATCATTAAAATACCGCCCCAAATCATAGCGATTTTTGGCTCGGCAAACCATTGACCTGGAAACATTTCAGAGATGGTCATGCCAAAGAAGGCAATCTGCCAGCCAAACCAGCCAACTCCCATCGTTAATGCCAATAAAATCCCAAACAAATTGGCGCCATATCGCCCAAAGGCCTGACGGGTAAGCATAGTGGTGGATACACCATACTTAGCACCCATAAAGCCTTGAAAGAAACCGATCACGGCAAGGATAAGCATGCCAAAAATTCCGGCAAGTACCGCCGTTTGAAAATTCATACCAGCTACTAATGCCCCTCCAGTAAAAATCGTGGATAATGAGATAATCCAGGCACAACTGGTAATGGAAACATTAAACGTGTTTTTCCTTTTATCAGCTGGTACAGGGCTAATCGAATAATCCTCTAAATTAGTTGGTTTTGTTGTCATTTGTCATCTCCTCCATCATGGTAGGTGATTTCTGCTCCAGACTTTAAGGTATTACCAATCGTGCAAGCCCGCTGCGCAGATTTAATCAGTCTTTTGCGGTATTTTTCATCAAGGTCAAGCGCAAGTTGAATATCCACTGTAAATCGTTCGACCCTGGATGGACCTTTTTCTGCCTTATGTGCTTGTACAGTGACTTGTAAATCCTTTTCTTCGAATGATACATCATCCCTTTTTAATAATCGGGAAAGGGAGATGACGATACACTCACCCAAGGAGCTAGTCAACAGTTCAATGGGGGTGAATCCCTGATCATCAGCATTTTCCGTACCAACAATCTGTCCTCCTGTAGTATTCCTTATTTCCAAATCGTTATTAGACCATGTTACTATTGTTTTCATATTTTACCTCCTGAACCAATTAGTCCAAAGAATTCGTAACGGACAATTTCTTCGGCGATGTCGTCTATAGAAGTATTTGGAGTATGATCTAATTTATTCAATGGTCCAAATAACCATCTAGACAATATCCCAGTAAAAAAGCTCGTGAGAATCTGCGCCTGTAGATCGACACTATCCCGATTGGCGAGCATGTTCAAATCAATTGCCCGTTGGATATTGTTGGCGAATTCGGCTTCGATCGCCATGATCGTCTCCGAGACAGCCTTTCGCAGTGGCTCATCACCGCCATGCCCTTTTTGAAAAAGCAGTATCATTAAATACCGGTTGTGATTCGCATAGGTAAAGAGATGCTGGACTAAATTTTTGGATGATTGCAACATATCAGAAACATTCCCGATGTCTCTACGGTATCCTTCGCGAATCACATCTAGTAGTTTCGCTTTCCCGTCTTCCATAATGGTAACGGCAATTTCACTCTTCGATTGGAAGTGCCAATAAAAGGTCCCTTGTGCCACGCCAGCCTGTTTCACAATATTGGAAACTTTGGTCGCGTGGTAACCTTTGGTGGCGAATAACTCTAGAGCCACCTCCAACAGAAGCTCTCTTGTATCATTTCGCAAAGCATTACTCCTTTCCCACTTGATTGACAAGTCAGTCAGTTTAATCCGATAAGTTTACTATAGATTCAATGCGCAAAAATGTCAATTAACTAAATTGAAGCCTGCCATCAAGCCTTGTTCTGTCGCTTATGTTTGAAGGGGAGGATGCTGTAACTTTACGGACTGTATAGGAGGGAGGGGGCGAACTTTGTTTGTAAGAAAAATCTTATGGGACAAAAAAAGAGTGAATCGCAAAATGTTGTCCGTAAGAACGAATCTAACAGACAAAAAATTGATGAATCGCTGAACTTTGTCCGTAAGAATGAATCTAACAGACAAAAAATTGATGAATCGTTGAACTTTGTCCGTAAGAACGAATCTAACAGACAAAAAAACGATGAATCGTGAAATGTTGTCCGTAAGAATGAATCTAACAGACAAAAAATTGATGAATCGTTGAACTTTGTCCGTAAGAATGAATCTAACAGACAAAAAATTGATGAATCGTTGAACTTTGTCCGTAAGAACGAATCTAACAGACAAAAAATTGATGAATCGCTGAACTTTGTCCGTAAGAATCTCGCGGACTGGAGAGCGCCAACCTCGCTCCCCAGCCCGCAAGAATAACCAACTCTAACCAACGGAAGAAAGAGCAGACCACACCACAACCACACCACACCACACCATATCCCGACCTCTACAACAGCTTCACTATCACAAAATCGCACACCCCACCCCTTCATTAACAGCTAAAACCAACCGATAATATAAAAAGGAATCTAGTTCGCTTGGCAAGAACCAATCTTCCCCAGCTAAATGACTTGTACCATCGATTCCATCTATCATATACTTAACAAAAGGAGGAATTCATGTGGCTACACATTTATTAGGTGAAGATGCATTAATTCGTGATATCGGCGAGGTAATAACCAATAATCCATCCTTTCTTATTAATATTTTTGGAGAAGAAGGAACGGGTAAAACGGCTCTATTAGACGATTTAATGCAAGGGAACTGGTTAGATATCCCAGTTGAAAAAGTGAATATGGATCAAATAGATGAAACATTATTTGATATAACTGATGAGAAGATTTTGCTGTTAGATAATGCTGATCAACATTATGCGAGGGAACCACTGAAATCATTGTTAGAAAAAAGCTTTTCTCAGCATGCCAATAAAAAGATTCTGATCACAAGCAGGTCCAAATTCTTTTTAGAAGCATTGCCTGGCATTAATCATTTTCAATTTGAAATTGGTAATCGTTTTTTTGATGTGGAAGATTTTAAACAGGCGTTGCGCTCCCCTTCCTTAAAAGAGTGGATTGGTGAGCAGTCTGCTCCAGATATTATAATCAAAAACCTATTCTTATTTACTACATATTGCCGTAACTTTAACTATGTCCATGAGGTATTAGATGAAGTTCGGCTTCACATGGAAAGAAACAAAGAAATTAGTCCAAGTGATTTGATTAATATGCTGACAGAATCAGCCTTATTTAAGAAAATTAAGCAAGATATGGTGATTGATACGAAAAATGTCGAAACGAATGATTTCTTATTTTATGTTCGTCCGAAAGATAAAATTGAAAAGCTGGCTGATCTCATTCTCAAATATTACCCAGATGAACATGTATTAATCGAGGTGATTAGCAATCAATTCAACTCATCGTTTATTGAAGACAACTTTAGCCGAGCCGTTACATATGAAGAAAAAGTACTTAACTTTTGCCTGACCCATGATCCAGTCGAGCTGCTGGTCAAAATCCTGGGTCCGCGGGATATTATCATGGAGCTTCATCATAAAAACATTGCAGAATCGGTTTTCACCTATTCAATGGAGGCAAAAGCTAAGCTGCTGTTAAAACAAATCGGCATGAATATCGTGGAAAAACCAAAAGGATTAGACTATTTCATCAATCAATTCCAAACAAATAAGCAAAAGTTGAAAAGTGATGTGTACAATAAAACGAATAAAGAGTACATGATGGGCTTAGGTATCTCCTGTTTTCAAGACTTGGAGCATGTATTTTATGAGATGCTCAATTTCTACGCCACCTATCTATTCGGTTCGCTGGATTCCTTTATGAAACGGTACAATGAAGATAATCCTTCGAATAGGATTATTGATAATCGCATTACCTTTGGACAGTATATCGGGCTGTTTTCCTATCTGAATAAATTGGCGAAGTTAGATCAATATCAGTTGAAAATGGTGAATTTGAATATTCAAACAATGTTGCCGAAACAAATCGTCCAAAAACTAGAACATATTGCTTCGATGCGGACGTTCTTTTCCCATTTTCAGAAGGTGCAGAATGTCCAAGTTCCTTATCATACCTATCAAAAGAAGACGATTGCTCTGTTTGACGCGTCAATAGAGGCCTTGCAAGAGTTAAAATCATTTAACGTTTTTCCGGAGATTATTAAGATTAAAGAAATCAAGTTTGATGAATTTGGCCGAAAATTGTTTACGGCAATTGATTGGGACAACAATGAATTACGGTTCAGCTTGTCTGATAATTTTAAAAATATTGATATCTATTCGCATTATTACATTTTGCGCCATAACCAAAAATTTATGATTAACCCGATCTTAACACCGAGAATGATTGAAAAATCGCAACAGCAATTCAGTGGGGAGCATTATCAACAATCATCGCAAACGCAATCAAAACAAGGAAATGCCCTGATTAGAGAGTTAGCGGTTGAAGATGGAGCGAAGGTTTTAGATATTGGCTGTGGAAATGGCTCTACCACCATTGAACTATGGGAAAAAGGTAAGGATCTCGCTGTCGATGCCTTTGATTTATCGGATAGCATGATTGAAACAGCGATCGCCAATCGTGATCAGGCAGGTATATCGAAACAGCAGCTGCATTTCTTTGTGATGACTGCCTTGGATCTGAACAGCCAGCAAGCGTACGATCTGGTCTTTAGTAATGCCGCCTTGCACTGGGTTACCGACTATGAAACGATGTATAAAAAAATCTATGATTCTCTCAAACCAAATGGCAGAATCGCCATCCATCAGGGAGGCTATGATTCGTATAAAGGATTACATGAAAAAGTGCAAACAGCTATTTCTAGGTTGGATTTAGAAATGTACTATCAAAACTGGACATATCCGATTTATTATCCGACAAAAGAAAGCTACGAAGATGTATTGACGAGTATTGGCTTTAAAGATATATCGATCAAAAGCGTTGAATCCGATGGGAAGGAATATCCGAATTTGGCGGAGAACTTCGCCAATGCCAGTTTGATTCCTTATTATGCGCCATTACCGGATGAGAAGTTACACAAAAAACTGAAGCGGGAATTCCTGCATTTATGTAAAACAGAGGGCTATGATGGTTATTCGCACCGATTATATGCCTTTGCTAGCAAAGGAAGTGAATAAATGTCTATTACATACAAATTCTCGGATTCTATCGAGCAAGACCATTACACAGAAGCTGTTTGGCAGATACTTTGTGAATGTGATCAAGAGTTTATACCTGCGTTGTCTTCGCGGGAAAGCTCGTATCAAGCCGATTTAGGCGGGGCGGTTTCATCACAGCATGTCCAGCCCCATGCCTATTTTGACGAGATGAAAAAACAGGTATTTCTTGTAGCGATAGATCAAGATTCGGATCAGGTGGTAGGGTTTATGACATTTAAACATGGTTATCAAAGTGATCCATTGAAGAATTTTTCGCCAAGTAATTATATTACAACGATTTGTATCACGAAGCAGGCTCGCAATCAGGGGATTACTAAGGGTTTCTATCAAGCTCTGATCCAACAGCAAATTCCGTCCGCATATCAGCTGAACTTTATTTCTACAAGGACCTGGTCAACCAATGCTGCCCATATTCATGTGTTGCAGAAGCTAGGGTTTGTTGAGAGTGCGGTATTACCGGATCATCGCGGTGCAGGGATTGACACTATTTATTTTGCCAAGCAGGTGGATGACAATGGCTGATCTTTCACCTGCGCAAACACCTATCTTAAGCTCCAAAAGTAAGACATCCTTGGTGATCCCGTTTGTTTTTTCGCAAAAAAGTGTGGACACATCCATCTGGGAAAATGTGCAACTGCAATGGAGCAGTTCATTATTAGATCATATTAATCAACTATTTGCTACAGAAGAACACCCAGCAGGCAATGGTATCATTTGTGATGTGTACCGTTTACACAAGCAGAAGCGTGATTCGTTCGGTCTGCCGAAAAATGAATCGAATACGTTTCACCTGCTGAATGATAAAGGAATGGAATGGACGTTTAAGGTAGAGGATATTCAATTGTTTTTGTTTGAAAGCTATGTAGGGTTTTTGGTTTATGATATAATCCATACCCAGTCTCAGATGGAAGAGATCGTTACATTGAATTATCAGTTGAAGCACCTGCAACATTTTGATAAGGGCCGGCTAATCACGCAAAAGGAAAAATTTACGGGTGCAGAAGCAGAACCGCGAAACTTTGCTTCTATCACCGTTCAATTATTAACAGATTTTGCGGTAGAGCATTACTTCTCTTCCTTGCAGCATGAGCCAAAGGTTGCGACGGTATTTAATTTTGTGTTAATCGATAAGGGCTTTAAACAGGAAGCAGATCATCACCAAAAATTACACTACCATTTATTCCAATTAACGCATTCCTATAAGACATCCTATCGACCTGCTGCAGATAAACTCAATGCCGATCGGAACGACAGTCATATCGAGCTGTTTGAAAATTCCTATTGGGGTGTCTCCTTTGAGGGTATGACGAATCTTGCCTTTTTGACAGAGGATAAACAGAATAATGCCTTTTTTCTTGGAAACTATCGTCATAATATGAAAACGTATTTTCATTTATATATATTAGCCCTGCATCAACGGTTTGGCTTGCTCCATTTTAACTCATTAGCAAGTCAATTGCCTTATTCCGATGAAATATTATTAGACGGGGAACATGATCGTAAGGTGACGATTCCGAAATTGCGTAAACGGATCAACTTTTTTATTTTGAGGTGCTACTTTTTGCATGTCTCTAATATCACGCATCAACAGCAGTTATATAATAAACTGGCAACGACCTTGAATATTCCAGAATTAAAGAGTGACTTGGCAGTTGAATTAGACGCTTTATTTTCGATTGCCGAGATTGAAAAGCAGTTTGTCCAAGAAAAAGAAAAGGAGCAGGAGCAAAAACGAGAGAAACAGGAGCAGCTGCGCCGAGAAAAGAATGCCGATACGGTATTGCTTTATTCTACGGTTTTTGTTATTATTTCCGGGATATCTGGGGCATGGGCGATTATTGCTGATCTCTTTATTTGGAACAATGAGCCGGTTGTCCAGTTTCCAGCTGTGTATGTACTGGTAATTTTATCGGTTATCAGTATTATTCTCGGGATGGCGACTTACTATTTTATTAAAAATAAATGGCGTTAACTTGATCAACTCCTGCATAACCTATACTTTTTCACCAAAATGTGGTATAATGCAACACACTTCTACATGGACGTGAGGAGGAGAAAGGTTTGAGACGAAATCGTGATTCGAAAGCGATCTATATCACCATCGCCTTTGGTTTAACCGTTCTGGTTGGTGGGGCGTGGATCGGTAAAAGTTACTTAGATGGCAATACTATTTTTAATAATACCTCTATTCGTTTACTTAACGCTGACTTACACCAATCTCGGACGGTAGTCAGCCACTTGGATATGGTGGCAAACGTAAATCAGGATTGGTTTGCAGATGATTTGGAACTGGAGGAAGAAGAGGAGGAAACAGAGCCGATCGAGGAAGAGATCGAAGAAGAACCTGTTTTGACAGAGACGGAACCGGTGTATGAGGAAGAAACAGAGCAAGTGCAGGAATCGACAGGCGGACAAGGATGGCAGCCGTCGCCCGAACGAGAAACCACTACCAGTTCTTCGCCAAGTTCCACGATACCTGAGGGATCCAGTGGAAAGCAGCCATCCACTCCATCGTCAGAAGAACCTTCGGATGAAGAGCCAGCTTCGTCAGAGGAACCCGAAGGTGATGAGGCAACAGGCGATGGTGAGGAAACAGATGCTAATGAAGAAAATTCTCAGCCAAGTGATCCGGAAACAGAGCCGGATGAACCTGTTGAATCACCAAAAGACCCTGAAAATCCGGAAGAACCAAAAGACCCTGAAAACCCTAAAGAACCACAAGAACCAAATGAAGAGGAAGAATCAACAGATAAAGAACCAACAAACGATCAACAATAATAAAAAGCTTCCAATTAGGCATAAAGACACGAACACTGCGGCCAAATTGGAGGCTTTTTTTCATGGAGCGATATTTTGGGATAAATATCAATGCGAACAGCACTAGCAAATATAGTGCTGTTTTTTATTGCTCATTTGAACGGAGGCAATAAACCGATATTCAGAAAAACCATGTCACATAATCTAACATCATCCTAGCAACTGCCTCTTTTAACGATTAAGATAAGATACATCGTCAGATTTGTGATCACAAATCAATGGAGTTATGAGGGGTTATGTATATGGACAATCAAACGATACAAGTATCTACAGTCAGTGAAGAAGTGTATAAGCAGTTAAAAGAACGAATCATTACAGGTGTTTTGGCACCTGGGCAACGTGTAACGGTAAGAGATTTGGCACAATCCATGGGAGTAAGCACCATGCCAGTCAGGGAATCGCTAAGAAAACTGGAAGTAGAAGGCTTTATTATCTATCAAAGGCGGAGCGTTTCCGTTGCTCGACTATCCGCACAAGAGGTCGCAGAAATATTTGAAATTAGAAAACAGTTAGAAGGTACGGCTATCCGCTGGTCAATTGGCCATGTAACCAAGGAACGAATCAATAAATTGGAGATCATTCTGGAGCAAATGGATGACTGTTTAGCAGATGAGACAGCTTGGGAACGACTGAATAAATTATTCCATTTAACACTATATGGTTACGCCGATTCGCAGCCTTTACATGATACATTACGTCAAATATGGCAGCGCGTAGAGCCATATATGCACTTATACGCCTTGACGACTCGAGAATACTCTCTGGAAAAGGCACAAGAAGATCACTATCAAATGATTCATTTATGGAAAAATAAAGAGGAAGCAGCGTTAGTCGCATTAATAGAAGAACATTTGGCAAAGACCTGTAAGGATATTTTTCTACAGTTCAACCAATAAAGGAGGACAAAAATGAGTTCAGAACATACAAAATCAGATTTAATGCAAGAAGAATATGAAACAACCCCGGTACCAAAGAATAAACGAAAATCATTGTTTTCCGTCACGATGGTATGGGCAGGTTTCCCAATGATCATCACTTCTGCCGTTACGGGAGCTACACTCGTTCATTCGATGGGCTTTGTGCAAGGAATGTTAGCTGTATTATTAGGAAATCTATTATTGTTCGGTTATGTCGGGTTATTAAGTATTTTAGGAGCAAAATATGGTATGAATTTTGGGATGTTAGCTTCCCGGACGTTTGGAAGAAAAGGTTATATGATCGCAACAGGGTTGCTGTCTACACTTGTGATCGGCTGGTTTGCCGTACAGACTAGTTTAACGGGAGAAAGTATGGCAGCGGCATATGATGTGAATCTTTTTGTAGTTACGTTGATTGCTGGTGTCCTGTTCCTTGCAGCCACTTTGATTGGGATCAAGGCCCTTACCATTGTAGGTTCTATTTCCGTACCGTTGTTTTTACTGATGGGTATATACTCTGTGGTGGATGTATGGCAGTCGGGAAGTAATATCTGGTCTTACCAGGGTACAACAGAAGTAGTCATTCCAATGGGAGTTGCCGTCACGATGGTTTTTGCCTTGTTTGTCGATTCAGGAACGATGACGGCTGACTTTACGCGTTGGGCGAAAAACAGAAAGCATGCCGTGCTTGCGACCTTATCTGCTTTTCCAATTGGAAATATGATTGCAATGGCAATCGGCGGGATTATCGCTGCATCAGTAGCCGGAAGCTCAGGAGATGTCTTTGGGATTGTGGCTAATAAAGGTGGACTGCTCACCTTGCTGGCAGTTATCTTTCTATTTGCAAACCTAGGATCTGTATGTATGCATTGTCTATATAATGGTGCTGTAGGATGGTCCTTTATTACAGGCAAAAAGATGAGAACATTGACGCTTATTTTAGGGCTGGTTGGTATTGTTCTTGCTGTAGCAGGTGCTTACAATTACTTTATCAATTGGCTCGAATTATTAGGTGTGATTGTACCGCCAATTGGTGCGATTCTTATCGTGGATCAGCTTATCATTCGCCGTCAAATGAGTCAGCAAGTCGAATCATTACGATATACGCCATTTATTGCTTGGGGAGTAGGTTCATTAACGGCATTGATTGCACACTATCAGTTTACTAGTCTATCAACAGCGGTAGTCGGCATTGTGTTTGCCGCAGCATCTTATTTGGTGGTCAGTGTCCTTTTTAAAAATCATAAAAAAATTGGCGAGATGAACGAAGCAGCCTAAAAAATAATAAACAAGAGAGGAGAACAGTCATGAGAGTAGAAGCAAACCCATATCAATGGCCATATAATGGAGATTTGGATCCGAAGAAAACCGCATTGGTAATCATTGATATGCAGACAGATTTTTGTGGGGAAGGTGGCTATGTAGCGCAAATGGGGTATGATATTTCATTAACGGCTCGAACGATTCAGCCTATCAAACACTTATTGGAATATGTGCGAGGTATCGAAGGGTTTCATGTAATTCATACAAGAGAAGGGCACACGCCGGATTTAGCTGATCTTCCAGAGAATAAGCGTTGGCGAAGTAAGCAAATCGGAGCTGAGATTGGAATGGCAGGTCCATCTGGCAGCAGAATATTAGTACAAGGAGAGCCTGGCTGGGATATTATCGAAGAATTAAAGCCGCAACAAGGTGAGATTATTATTGACAAACCGGGTAAGGGTAGCTTTTACGCTACTAATTTAGATCTTATTTTGCGAAATAAAGGAATTACTAATTTGATTTTAGCAGGTATTACAACAGATGTTTGTGTGAGTACAACGATGCGTGAGGCGAATGATCGTGGATACGAATGTTTAATTTTAGAGGACTGCACTGGTGCAACCGATGAAAATAATCATAAGGCAGCCTTGAATATGGTGAAAATGCAAGGTGGGGTATTCGGAAGTGTTTCTGATTCTGAACAAGTCATCACGGCATTAGAAGCAATGAAAACAAAGGTGTAGGAGAGGAGCGAGCAGATGAAGTCATGGACGATCACTGCCTTGCAAGAGGGCTATCAAACAGGTGAATCTCACCCAAGGCAGGTAATGGAAGCAATTATTAAACAAGCAGAAGCAGAAAAGGATAAGAATATCTGGATTACTGCACCAGACATATCCTTCATTGAGCCATATCTGAGTAATTTAGAGAACATCGATCAAGACACAGCTCCATTATGGGGTATTCCATTTTCCGTAAAGGATAATATCGATGTAGCTGGTTTGCCGACAACCGCGGGTTGCCAGGGATATGCGTACACACCCGAAACGCATGCGACCGTTGTGCAAAGACTGGTCGATGCAGGTGCCGTCCCAGTTGGTAAAACCAATTTAGATCAATTCGCTACCGGATTAGTAGGAACAAGAAGCCCTTATGGTGCTACACATAATGGTCTGAAATCAGAACTTATCAGTGGTGGTTCTAGTTCTGGTTCAGCGGTTTCTGTAGCACGGGGACAGGCGGTCTTTTCCTTAGGGACAGACACAGCGGGTTCGGGCCGAGTTCCTGCTGCATTAAATGGAGTGATTGGGTTTAAGCCTAGTCTCGGAGCCTGGCCAGTCAAGGGAGTAGTTCCTGCATGTGCCAGCTTGGACTGTGTAGCCGTTTTTGCCCATCAGCTTAGTGATGTTCAGTTGATTCATGAGATCATCCAAGGTGAAGACAAACAGGACCCATGGTCGAAGCCTTATGCTAAAAAAGCATCAGGTTTACCGAAAAAAATAGTGCTACCTAAACAGCCGTTCACCTTTTATGGTCCATATCAAGAAGAGTATCAAACGGCATGGGAGAAAAACGTCAGACAATGGGAAGCGCTCCCGTTTGCTAAGGAATATGTAGAGTTGGATCTGTTTCTTGAAGCTGCTGCTATTTTATACGATGGTCCTTGGATTGCGGAGAGGTGGGCGGCGGTTGGTGATTTTGTCACCAATCATACGGAGGAAGTCTTACCAGAAACGAAACAAGTATTGACTAATGGTAAACCTGAAAACTATTCAGCAGCTGCCTTGTTTCAAGCAATGCATCGATTAAAAGAGCTGCAATTAGAAGTGCGAAAAATATTGAAGGATGCCGTTCTTGTATTGCCTACTTGTGGTGGGACGTGGACAAGAGAGCAAGTAGCCAAGGATCCAATCGAAACGAATAGTAAGATGGGACTCTACACCAATCATTGTAATCTATTGGATTTATGTGCGATTGCCGTCCCAGCAGGTGAAGCAGCGGATACTGTCCCGTTTGGTTTAACGATATTTGGATTAGCGGGGCAGGATGCCGTTATCCAGGGAGCGGCTGATTTATTCCAGCAACAACAGTCCGAATTTGTGGAGGTTGCTGTTTGTGGGTTGCATATGAGAGGCTTTCCTTTTGAAAAACAAATGAAGGAGCACCTAGCTATTTTTTCTGAAGAAGCAACGACTGCTCCTGTCTATCGAATGGTTAGATTATCAGGAAATGTAGAGAAGCCTGGCTTAATAAGAGTTCGTGAGAATGGAGAATCGATCGAATTGGAAGTATGGAAAATGCCTGTGGATCAGCTAGGCGCTTTTGCGAATTCGATTCCAGCTCCATTAGGACTTGGCAAAGTCGAATTAGCGGATGGAAGAGAAGTCTTAGGCTTCTTGTGTGAGGCATATGTACAGGAGCTTTCTGATGTGGAGGATATTACTCAATATAAAAGCTGGCGAAGTATAAGCTGATAAGTCCATCTGATTGGTGCAGGAAGCTAAAGGACAACGAGGGATACACGGTTAAAAGGCGATAGGCAAAAGCCTTCTAACAGGTGTGTCCCTTTTTACTTTTTCTAGTTGCGCAAACCTCAACAAAGTGGTACGGTTAAGGCACTTAATACACTTGTTAGAAAAAAGGGGGGAGTCTTATGAATAGTCAGCATTCCAATGGATTTCAGTATTTTTTTGAGTGGGCGGTAAAGTTAGCCTATCTGAATATATTGTGGATTTTGTATTCCTTGGCCGGTTTATTTGTTCTCGGGATAGGGCCAGCAACCGCTAGTTTGTTTACTATTATGAGAGATAAGCTAAAAGGAAATGATGATTACACTATTTGGAGACGTTTTCATGATGTGTACCGCCAATCTTTTTGGCGGTTGAACCAATTAATGATTCCTATTTATGTAGTAGGGGCTTTTATTTATTTGGATTTTTTATTTGTTCAGGCATTACCGTCTAGTTTTGTTATCGATTACGTCGTATTCCCGGCTTTACTGTTGTTGACTACCTTGTTTATATTAGGGTCAAGTTATGTATTTGCACTATATGTGTATGTTGAATATCCTTATGGCCGCCACATCAAAAATGCTTTATTGATGGTTGGACTATATCCACTATCATCCATCTTCATTTTTGCAGGGCTCAGTGTGTTCAGTGTCATTTTGTTTATTTTTCCTGCTGTTTTACCTTTTTACGGGATAAGTATTCCGGCACTTATCGTTATAAGCTGTGCCAATCGGGCGTTTGACGCATTCACTGCTGCGAAAAATTTACAATTAGAAAAAGAAGCTATTGACAAACCGAATAACCCTGTCTAAAATAAAAGTGTAAAGCGCTTTCGATAGGAGTATGACATGGCTACGATATACGATATTGCAAAAAAATCAGGTTATTCTATTACAACCGTTTCTAAAGTACTCAATGAATCTGCCAATGTAAGTGAGAAGGCAAAACGCAAAGTATTAGCCGCTGTGGAAGAACTCAAGTATACACCCAATTCTTCCGCCCGGACACTTGCTACCAATAAGTCATGGATGATTGGAGTGGTGTTTGCCGAGCATTTAGGAGTGGGATTGGCTCATCCTTTTTTCAGTGAAGTAATTGAGAGTTTCAAGAAGCAAATTGAGTTGTACAACTATGACTTATTATTTATTTCTCGGAAAATGGGCTTGAAAGAGGAGACCTATAAACACTTGAGACATCGTGGTGTGGATGGAGTGGTGGTTATCCAATCACTAGGTGATGATGCGTTGGATTTCACGGAATTCAATATGCCGACTGTTTTTATTGATATGCCGGAAAAAGGGGCAAAGGCGGTTTATAGTGATAATCGTCAAGGTAGCAAGCTCGCGGTCGATTATTTATATGAGCTGGGGCACCGCAAAATTGCCCATATTACTGGTACTCAAAGCATGTATACGGCAATCGAGCGTACTGAAGCTTATAAAGCTGCGATGGAGAGTCGCGGACTTGTTGTACCAGATAGTTATATTGTAAATGGCGGCTATTATTCTTATGAAGGCGGACGAGAGGCGATGCTGAAGTTGTTGCTGTTACGTGATAGACCAACGGCTGTCTATGTTTCAGGGGATTTGATGGCCATTGGTGCGATGAAAGTGATTAGAGAGGCGGGATTGCGAGTCCCAGAGGATATCTCTGTGATAGGTTTTGATGATATTCCCGTCACCGGGCACATTGATCCACCTTTAACGACGATTAGACAAAATACCGAAGTCATTGGCAAACAGGCGGCGATTGTTCTCTTAGACGAGATTAATCACTTAAGTAAAGGCCGGGAAAATCATGTAATCCCCGTCCAATTAGTAAAAAGAGGCACATGTCAGGCAGTGGATGCGAAAAAATAGGTATTGCTTATTTTTTCTATCATAATGTAAAGCGCTTTACTAATTATATTAGATAAAAGAAAAGACTTCTATTCTATTTATTGTATAAAAAAGCGCTTACTTTATGACTAAAATTTAAATTTACAGCTATTTTAAGTAATGTTTTCATATTATTAGTCATATTTATTTTATAAAGCGCTTTACTATATAGATTGAAGTTCTAAGGTTCCTTTATCACGATAAAAGATTTCCAGGAGGGAAAGAAATGAAGAGATTATTGTACTTAGCAGCAGTTGCAATGGTTCTCGTATTATTAGGGGCTTGCTCATCAGGAAGTAATGCAGATTTGGTTGTGACATCCTTTACCGATGAATTACAAGAACCGATTGATCGATTTGAAGAGTTACATGACGTCACGGTAGATTTGCAGATTATACCGACAGAAAACTATACGACCACGTTACGACCAGCACTAGAGAGTGGAAAAGGAGCGCCAGATGTATTTACGGGTGAAATAGTTTACTTGAAAGATTGGATTGAACAAGATTATTGGGCAAACCTCTCTGCCGATCCCTACAATGTTGACGAGTGGGAAGATGATTATATGGAATATGTCTGGGATTTAGGTAAGAACGATGCGGGCGAAGTAAGAGCGGTTTCGTGGCAAACTACACCAGGGGGGATTTACTACCGACGCAGTATTGCTGAAGAGGTGCTTGGAACCGATGATCCAGATGAGGTAGGAGAAATGTTTGCTACAATGGATGGCTTAATGGATGTCGGAGAGCAAATGAAAGAACACAATTATCGTTTATTCCCAGATGAAGGTTCGATTCAGCCGTTTACCAACGGGCAAGATCCACAGCCATGGGTCAATGAAAATAACGAGTTGGTAATGACCGATGCCCGTTTATCCTATTTCGACTATGCAAAAGAGTTGCGCGATAAACAATATACAGCATTAGCACCTGCCTGGTCTCCAGCATGGTATGAATCGTTTGTCGGACCGATTAGCTATAACGTTGGTTGGGATGAGTTGGAAGATGTAGAAGACGATAGTGATCAGACCGAGGTATTTGCCGTATCCCTGCCAACTTGGGCTTTGAATTCTGTACTAAAGACAGAGGCGGAGGAAACAGCAGGAGATTGGGCGGTTACTAGTGGCCCTACACCATATTTTTCAGGTGGAACGTGGATTGGAATGTATAAAGACTCCGAAAATAAAGATCTGGCGTGGGAGTTTATCCAAATGCTAGTGCATGATGAGGAGTTTTTAACCGAATGGGTAACGGAAACAACAGGTGATGTTTTGTCTTATCTTCCAGTCACGAACAAAATCGGTGAGGACTACTCAGAAGAATATTTAGGCGGACAGAATCATTATAAGTTCTTCCTGGAAGAAGCCCAAAAGATTGATTCCAGTACGATCACGAAGTATGACCAGCAGATAGGCGATCTATTTGGCACCGAAGTTGGTAATTATGTAGAGGGCAATGTTACCAAGGAAGAGGCTTTACAAGAATTCTATAATCAAGTTGAAAATGCCTATCCTGATCTCATTGTTCCAGAGTAAAATGTGGGGGATGCATCCGTTCGTGTGTCCCCTTTCCATAGAAGATTTTAGGAGGGGAGGAAGCAGCATTGTCCAAAACAAACAAAAAAGCTTACCTATTCATTGCGCCGTTTGTCATTGTTTTTTTGGTATTTAACATCTATCCGATTTTTCTTACCTTTTATTATAGCTTAACAAATTACAGCGGAATGGGCGGAATAGCCAATGCAGAATTTATCGGCTTGAGCAATTATCTTCGTTTGATCACCGATACTTATTTTTATGAGGCCTTTCTGAATACGATTAAGATCTGGGGTTTTAACTTTATTGTTCAGATGTTAATTGCGCTTGGACTAGCTTTGTTATTTTCGGATATTCGTTTGAAGTTAAAAGGGGTAGGCGTATTCCGGGCATTATTTTACCTGCCAAATATTATTACGATTGCCTCTGTAGCTATTTTATTCAATATTTTATTAGATTGGAATCATGGGGCTTTGAACCAGCTATTACTTAGCCTAGGTATGATTGATAGTCCGATTAATTGGCTGAACAGCCCGACCTATGCGCAGTCAGCTGTGGCGTTGATTGGAGCCTGGATGTGGTTTGGAAATTCTTTTATTATTTTATTAGCTGGCATAGGAGGTATATCAAGGGATTATTATGAGGCGGCGCTGATCGATGGTGCAAATTGGTGGAAGTCCTTTACGAATATCACCTTGCCGCAATTAAAACCAATTTTATTGTATGTGTTAATTACCTCAATTATCGGTGGTCTGCAGTTGTTTGATCTGCCGATGTTATTAACGGATACACGCGGAGCACCGCAAGGCTCGTTAAATACGATGGTGCTATATCTCTATAATCAAGCGTTCAAATACAACAACTTCGGATACGGTGCAACTTTGGCATACGGCCTGTTTATTATTACCGTGTTATTCTCGGCCATTACCTTCCGTACCATGTACCGAAAAGAAGTAAGATAGGAGGTAGCGTGCATATGAAAAAAATTCAATTAGCCAAATTGTTTATTTATATTGCGTTGATTGTGCTGGTGATTATCTGTTTTATCCCTTTTTACATGATGATTATTAATGCGACCAGATCCAATTCAGAGATATTACAAGGCTTTTCCTTAATTCCCGGAGCGGCGATTATGGAGAATTACACTACATTAATCAGTTATATGGATGTTTGGCGTGGCTTCTTAAATAGTTCGATCGTTTCCGTTTCTGTCACCATATTGAATGCCTATTTTTCCGCGCTGACGGCATTTGCTCTGGTAGTTTATCATTTTAAATGGAAAAACGTGATCTTTGTCACTTTTATTGTGATGATGATGGTGCCTGGTCAATTAGGATTAATAGGACTCTATGATTTAAGCGAGGCGTTAGGGATGTTGGATACGTACTGGCCGTTAATTATCCCGGCAGTGGCTGCTCCTTTTACCGTGTTTTTCTTTCGGCAGTATTTAATTACGACGATGCCGATGTCTTTACTGGAGGCAGGGCGTATCGATGGGGCTTCTGAAATGCATATGTTTCATCGCATTGTCATTCCGATATTAATGCCAGCCATTGCGACAATGGGAATATTCACCTTTATTGGCTCATGGAATAACTATATTACACCATTGGTCATCTTGCGTACACCAGAACTCTTCACATTGCCGGTAATGATGGGGGCTTTACGAGGTTCGCCGGTTGCTACGAATTTAGGGGCAATGTATTTAGGAATTGCCATTTCTGTCGTACCAATCATGATTGCATTCTTATTTTTATCCAAGTATATCATCAATAGTATTTCTGCTGGAGCAGTGAAGGGTTGACCGAGAGGAGGAAACAGACAGTGAAGAAATTTGATACAGCATTTACGTTTGGTACGGCAACATCCTCTTACCAAATCGAGGGTGGAGCTGACAAAGGCGGGAGAAGTGATTCGATTTGGGATACCTTTGCGACGATTCCTGGTAAGGTGTTTCAAGGAGATGATGGTAAGGTAGCATGCGACCACTATCATCGCTATAAGGAAGATGTTCAGACGATTAAGCAGCTTGGTGTAGAGAGCTATCGCTTTTCCATTGCTTGGCCACGGATTTTTCCGCAAGAGGGTGTTTATAATGAAGAGGGCATGGCGTTCTATAAGGCATTAATGGAGGAGCTAAGGACAAATGATATCAAACCAGTCGTGACCTTATATCACTGGGATCTACCGCAATGGGCGCAGGATCAAGGGGGCTGGGTTTCTCGTAAATCAATACAATGGTTTGCGGAGTATGCAGGAAAGGTATTTGAAGAGCTCGATGGTTTAGTCGATAGCTGGATTACACAAAATGAACCGTGGTGTGCAGCCTTTCTTGGGTATCACCAAGGGATTCATGCCCCAGGACATCGCAATATGGAAGAGGCCTTAAAGGCGGCCCATCATATCTTATTGTCGCACGGACAAACGGTGAAGCTGTTGAAAGAGACCTTTCAGTCGGATACGCCAATCGGAATAACCTTGAATTTGAGTCCGATTTATGCAGCGAGTAATCGTTTGAATGACCAAATTGCTCGAAATAATGCAGACGGCTATAGCAATCGCTGGTTTTTGGATCCGATTTTCAAAGGCAGCTATCCACTTGATATGATTAACCTGTTTTCGAAGTATGTGCATGACTTTTCTTTTGTTCAGGATGGTGATCTAGAGGTGATTGCTGCATCATGTGATTTCTTTGGTATTAATTATTACAGCAGGGGAATCGTTGAGTTTAACGGCGCAAATGATTTTATGCAGGCACCTGCTTATTCTGACTATGAGAAGACAGGGATGGGCTGGGATATCTCACCAAGGGAGTTTCAAGATCTGATTCGACGTTTACGTGAGGAATATACCGATTTGCCGATTATTATAACAGAAAATGGCGCCTCCTATCCCGATCAATTGACCGAAGATAAACAGGTCCATGATGTGGAAAGAACCGAATATATAGAACAGCATTTACAAGCCATCGCTGAACTAAATGAAGAAGGAATGAACATTTCCGCCTATTTCCTCTGGTCTCTGTTTGATAATTTTGAATGGGCCTTTGGTTACGATAAACGATTCGGCATTGTTTATGTCGACTTTGAGACGCAGGAGCGTTATTGGAAGGATAGTGCCCATTACTATCGGGGCGTGGTCAGGGAACGGCAAGTATAATATAGAACACGATTAGCCATCACTATGGCCTCCATGGATTATGGAGCAAGGTGGTGGCTTTTTTGATGCTGGTTTGATAGAAGCAGGTCGATCAAAAAAAGAACGCCGGTATTCTTGAAAAAGGGGATCTTGCGGACTGAAGAGAGGAAATCCTGTTTTTCAGTCCATAAGAATGAATCTCGTGAACTGAAGAGAGGAAACCGAGTTCCTGAGTCCATAAGAATCAATCTAACGGATCAAAATAGAACAAAACTTTCATTTTCGCATGCTTATCTCAAACCTAGATAATTACATGACTGAAATATTTACAGAAAAACGGTCTCAACTCCATGTCACCCCATTTTCTATTTTGGAGCTTATCCCTAACAACAAATAATTACTTATTTAGATAGAGTAATATTCAATGATTTTACTCTAATAAACAAAAAAATTATGTAATTTAATAAATAAACCTTTATAATGTATAGGTTAAAACAATTTTTAAATTACTTTGACAGACAGAGTAATAAGTGCTAATATTACTCTATCAGATAGAATTAATAAAAAGCGAGGTCGGGTCATGATGATTAGAAGTGATATTATTCGTGGTCATCTGGAGTCGATTATCTTGCGATTGATTTATGAAAAGGATCAATATGGTTACGAAATATCGAAACAAATTAGCCTGCGCACCGATAATCGATTTCAGATCAAAGAAGCAACCTTATATGCCGTTTTTCAGCGCCTAGAAAAAAAAGATTTAATTGAATCCTATTATGGCAATGTTACACATGGAAGAAAACGGAAGTATTATCGTATCACCACGTTAGGAAAGGCATATTTAAAAGAAACGGCTGAAGAATGGAAAGAAACCAAGGAAATTATTGATTTGTTTATGGAGGGATTACATTGATAAAGATAAAAGATCATGTAGAGGAATTGTTCAAAAATGTGCCAGATAGCGAAGAGAAAAATACACTTAAACAAGAAATTTTTCAAAACCTGGAGGAGAAAGTCTACGATCTAATGGAACAAGGCAAGGAAGAAGAAGATGCTATCAATAAGGCGATTGTCGAATTTGGAAACATCGAGGAATTAACCAGTGAATTGGGTATTAGTAAGCCGAAAAATAAAGACAAGAAAAAGGCCAAAGCAAAAAATAATTTAAGTTTTTCGATATGGGGAAGCTTGTTAATCATTGGATTGATGATTTTTATTAATTTTTATCATTCACCGTCTACGATTTGGTTTGTATATCCGACGTTTGCTGTTTTATGGTGGCCGTTAGCGCTGTTTTATCAATGGTTAAAATGGAAATAGGAGGTAATGAATATGAAACAGCATCATGTGGTTTTCGCAGCAATTGGAAGTGTAATGACCATACTATTTCTTATCTTGGTCAACTATTTAACCAGTCCTAGTTATATTTGGTTTATCTATCCCGCTTTTCCACTTTTACTATGGCTTGTCAGTGTATATTTATTAAGCAAAGGTCGCTATAAAATCTTCGTGCTTGTGGCTAGTTTGTTAACACTTTTGTACTTATCAGCTATTAATTATATCCACACCCCGGAACATCCGTGGATTTTATATGCTCTATGGCCGATTATGTTGTTAGTAGTTCTCACATTTTTAGGTAAGTACAGCTGGAAATTATCGATGGCATGGATTGGGACAGTGCTCACTATTGTGTATTACAGTGGCTTGAATTATTATCTGTCACCAGGTTACCCGTGGGCGATCTATCCAACCTATGTCGTATTGTGGTGGCCAATGCTTGTTTATTGTATAAAAGCAAAGAAATATTTTGGCTTGTCTGTCCTTGCTACCTTAGTAACTGCCATCTTTTTTGTGATGGTTAGAGTGGTCTCCTCGCCACATGTCATCTGGGAGATTTATCCGATATTCGCCATGATCTGGTGGCCATTGAGTATGTATTTTTATGGATCTGGCAGGAGAAAGCATAGTACGATAAAATAGGGAGTAAGACGCTAATGCGCTTCGATTCTACGCCGTTTTAACCTCGACAGGGGATGGGGATAATTTCCGTCCCCTTTTTATAGCCTGTTCATTTACAAAGAGAACGAAAATGATAGTTTAACGTCTGCATCATGCTTTCATGTGAAAATTGTTCTGGATTTAATAAGTAGTGCATAGCCATTCCATCCACGATGGCATGGAGTCTGTTTACTTCCATATCCAGATCAAGTTCATCTTTAGCCATGTCTAATAACTGCAATGCCATAACCACATTTTTCAAACCATCGTGCATATCAAGATAGACCTTATTGCTCAGCTCCCGAAGCGTTTGATCGACAAGCACTTTGGCAGAAAAAGCTAACCATACCTCCATTTCTATTTTTCGCTCGTCATCGATGGGGAGCACTTCACAGACCCCTTCTGTCACAAATTCTAGTGGCTCCTGATTTTCTTTCATTTTCCTTGTCATGGCTCGTTGCATGACCCGATCGGATACAAGCTCCATCGAAAAGTGCAGCAATTCGGACTGTGAGGCAAAATAGTGCCTTACCGCACCAACTGAGAATCCAGCAACTTGAGCGATTTTCCTAACGCTTGCTTGTTCTATTCCCTCTTCCACAATCACTTTCCATTTATATAGCAGTAAGTATTGTTTTTGGACATCAAATGATTCAATAGGCAGATGGGCATTTCCGTTATCGATTCGGAGATGGCGAGAAGTCAGTCAAAATCAAATACGGAAAAGCACGTGCAAGAAAAGAACGGAAAAAGTGGTATCGTCATTTACTGTCCTGGTTCATTGGCGGAGGAATATTAGGAAGTATGATACTTTATATGAACCATTATTCACAGACCGAGGCATTAGTGCAGATATTATTTCTTTGGTCTTTCATTCTGGTAATCGATTTTGTGGTAAGCTTTAGTTATACCCTTTTTCCGAAAAAATCGTGAGGAGTGAGCCAAATGCAATCAGGGAAGCGGACGTTTACTGTGGTAAAAGCAGATCAAGTAGATATGGATGTACGCATGCAGATGTCAATTATTTTTGCGGAAGAATTTTCACAATGGTTGGGCTATTTTTCCAAGGATCAACATAAAATCGCACAAGCTTTTGCCCATATGTTTATTTTAGAGCAATTTTATCTAGTGATAGCAAATGACAAAGTTGCTGGTATGACAGCATGCACGGATGGAAAAACATTATCCGTCAGATTAAACAAAAAAGAGTTGCGAAAACACTTAGGATTTTTCAAAGGAAGCATGGCGGGACTCTTTTTGAAAAAAGAATTTGAAACCCTTGATGAGAGCTTTCCCGATAACACCGGTTCCATTGAATTTGTTGGCACAGCTTCCGAATTCAGAGGGCAAGGGGCAGCTTCTCAAATGATTCAGTATATCTTGGAGAACACATCCTATCATGATTATGTCATTGAAGAAGTGGCTGATACCAATGTTCCTGCGATGAAATTATATAAGAAGTTAGGCTTTGAAGAATATAAAAGAAAGCCTTTTTCGGACAAGATGGCGAAGAAGAATGGTATTAACAACCTGTTGTCTTTAAGATATATGAAAAAATAAGGGGACGGGGAATCCGTGTGAACGGGGGATATTTCAAAATGGTTACGTCATAGCTGTATCATTGGCGAAAAAAGTTGCACTAATCTATCCCTTTGTCTATCATTAGCGAAAGGGATATTTTTTATTTTACAAAGAACAGTTGGCTATCAGGTTCGCCATATAAGTCACTGTCAAATGGGAGGCCCAATAATGAACGATAAATTCCTATTTTTTTGTATCTATTTTGTATCTGTTGCGATTATAAGTCTAACGATTCTCTACTTTGCTGGATATCTTTCTGTTGCGACTGGATTTGTAGATCTTCTCTTAACGGCTATTGCAGGATTAGGTATTATCAAATTATTGGAATTAGAAGCAGAGGCCAAAAAGAGAAATCATTAAAAAGCAAGTTTATTCGTTGATTATTTTTGTCTGCACGAAAAGAATATGTTTAAAATTTGAAGATACATCTATATTCAAACGATCATTTCTTATCTTAGTTCTTACTTTATGAAAGAGTCTTGGATAAAATAGATTACAGTAACTATTTTTGGCAAGATGATAAAATTAGATTGTGAGCCATAGAACGTGAAGATGGGGAAACGGATTATATTAGTAAATTTGATACTTCTTTACGTAGACTGTTGGAGTGCTCTACTGAATTACCACCTACAATGACAAATTCCAAAGATTCTGCAGTGGGAAATGCTAATTCTTCTCAGATAAATGGAAGAATCATGTTTATTATTGAAAATTTAAAAGGAATAAGTGTCGGGGGGTATCAATTTAAATAGTATTGATGAAAGAAATGGTACCTTCAGTATTGGAATTGTGATTAATAAGTACTATCAATATGGGTTATGGTACAAGAGCAATGAGAATTCTCTTGAAGTATGCATTTCTGGAACGTAGACTTAATAAATTCAATGACTATGTTCTCATAGGAAATGAAGCTTCTGCTAAGATGATGAAAAAATTTGGTTGTGTGCAAGAAAGAATACGGAGACAAGTAGTTTATATAAATGGTAAATATATGGATTGCATATTGTTTGGATTAACGAAAGATGAATTCATTGAAAATTGAATTCCCATAAGTCAAGTATGGGTTTTGAGGGAATGAAGGGATTACATCAATTTAAATGGAGGGATTTTATTGAAAAAAAGAGTCATTAGACCATTGGTTATTTGTTTATTTAGTAACAATGATTCTATTTTAGTAGCTGAAGGTTACGACACCGTAATGAAAGAATACTATTATCGCCCAATCGGCGGTGGGATTGAATATGGAGAATTAAGTTCTGAAGCATTAAAAAGAGAGGTTCAAGAAGAGATAAAAGCAAGCATAACTAATATGGAATATTTGGGTGCGATTGAGAACATTTTCACTTACAACGGTGAGATAGGGCATGAAATAGTAATGGTATACGATGCAATATTTAATGACTCTTCATTATATATAACCAGTTGCTTTAATGGTGAAGAAGATGACGGAACTACATTTAAGTTATTATGGAAGCCTATAAGTGAATTTCAAAGTGGTAATCTACAGTTAGTTCCAGAAAAATTATTAGAAATTATTCGAGAGAGAAGATAGAGAAAATAACTAGCTAACCAGTGATTTGATTTAATTGATCATCATAAAAGAATTGGTCCAATTGTCTTTTTTTAATGCTTGTGAGTAGTTTAACCTTTTTCTAACGAATGACCAGTACGCCTTCTGCAAGATATAGATCACAAACCAATAATGATATCATCAGCGTAGTTGCACAATTAGCTCATTAATTGTGCAACAGTCCTTATACATCAATGTTCCAGCGATTTTCGCAGCTTCGTTACTTCTTTAAGCTCAAGGCCGGTTAGTTCTGATATTTCTTTATCAGAATAACCCCGGTCTAACAGCTTTTTTGCAACATTACGTTCTGTTTTTTCCATCCCTTGCTTCATCCCTTGTTCCAATCCTTGTTCTGTAGCTGCTTCTTCAATCTCTCTAATCAGTCGGCCAAACGTCGGGGTGTCTCTTAATTTTTCCATTCCCATAACGTTTTTGCCCTCCTTCTCGTTTTGGATGATGGGTAATGATTCGTAAAATTGTTCCTGTAATTCGTCTGGTAGCTTCATGATGTAATCAATAAAATACAATAAGGCAGAAAGATACTTGGGATGATGCCGATATTTTTCGTAGGCTAGGTCGACCAGTATCTTCTTATGATCAAACTTGGTTTCCTCGCGTTCTTGCTTCTTTTGTTCCTTACTCTTTTTGTGTTCATCTTTTATTTTGATTTTTTTACTGGCATAGATACCGGCAAGCACCACTAATGCGAAGGGGTTCGGCGATTGTTTCAGTGCTTCTTCGTCTTTCCCGTAAAAGTGATAGGTGTTGTAACGATACGTGATTTCCGTGCCATAAAAGGCATCATGAAACTGATCTTCATAGTTTGCTTCGCTGGCATCCGTTAACAGCGCGATCGCATAAATCGGTTCTGTATGGTTTTCGTAGAGGCGGTAAAAATATGGAAACATGCGCCGGGCAAATTTTTTATTCCCAACTGCCTGCACTTCAATATGGATATGGACGTATTGATTTTCCCCGTTTTTTAGTGTTACTTTGGCTAGTTTGTCACAGCGTTAAGAGACCGTAAGTTTTCTGACTGTATGAGAGGTACCTCAAAGTGGTAATGGAAAACAACGGTCTCTAAACCTCCTGATAAGTCTCGCTATTGTTCAGGGGCGAAGATCAGCCCCACTGAACAAAGTCTCGCTTTATCCGTATATCTTTTCCCTTTTGCCTGTCTCAAAATATGCGGGAGAAGCTCTGTACCTTCAAAGTCGATGCCTTTGTCAAAATCAATGTCCGGGTACAAATCGGGCGCAAAAAGGCCATAAATTCTTGAATAATGTTTTTCCATAGGCCATCATAATCGGGAGGTGCCGAGCGATAATCATGCGTATCTTCTTTTACTGCGGTTAACATTAGTATACCACATCCTTTCGTTAGAATGAATGTGTGTTCATCTTATCGCTTTTGTACGATAAAGGCAAAGCCGTAAAAGTGAATTTTCATAGGGTGCAGAGGAGAGATAATCGGAATAGTGCTTAGTTATTTGATGATTTTTGATAAGGAAAATACCTTCAAAATGGAAAATTAATGTTTTTCAATGAAACGAATCAGTAGAAAAATATTATAGTCGTAAACATTTTTTTGAATCTGTTGTAACAAACTCTTCCCTAATGCGTCTATTAAGTAACGTATAGAAAAAAGTCAGATATAAAAAGAGGAGTTTTCACAGATGTGTGGTTTTATAGGAGTAATCGATAGGCAAGATTACTCGTTTTCAGAAAAAGAAATGACAGCTTGGCAGGAGAAAACAGACCTGATCAGGCATCGTGGTCCAGACGATGAGGGGTACTATGCCGAAAATGGTATATTCCTAGGTTTTCGCAGACTGAGTATTATTGACATAGAATCAGGGGAGCAGCCATTAAGCTATCAGGACAATCGAATATGGATGGTTTTTAATGGGGAAATTTATAATTATAGAGAACTTCGAGCGGAACTGATGGAAGAGGGATATTCTTTCCAAACGGAATCAGATACAGAAGTAATTGCCGCTCTGTTCGCTAAGTATAAGCAAGATGCTTTTTTTTACTTACGTGGTATGTTTGCCATCATGATTTGGGATAAGCAGGAGGAAACGTTGTATGGTGCGCGCGATCCATTTGGCATCAAGCCTTTCTATTATGAAGAAACAGAGGATCGGTTGATCTGCGCTTCCGAACGAAAAAGCATTAGCCTGTTTCAAAATAAGTCTGAATTAGATGAGCCTGCCTTGCAGCAATATTTTAGTTTTCAATTTGTACCAGAGCCAGACACGCTTATACCAGGCATTAAAAAATTGACACCTGGACATTACTTTGTCAAGAAAAGGAGGATATGATGCAGACTACTTGTTATTGGAAGCCAGCATTTCATCCCGTTCCAAGAGAAAAAGATCAATGGGTAAAGCGGATACAGCAGGCCTTATTTGATTCAGTGGAAAAACATATGCGCAGTGATGTCCCAGTTGGTTCGTTTCTTTCGGGTGGGATCGATTCTTCGATCATCGTATCAATCGCCAAGCAAGTGAATCCAGCGATTCAAACTTTTTCAGTAGGATTTGACCGGACAGGTTATTCGGAAATAGATGTTGCTCAAGAAACGGCCGAGAAACTGGATGTGAACAATACCTCCTATCTCGTAACACCAGAGGAATATATTGAAAAATTGCCAGAAATCATTTGGCACATGGATGACCCATTAGCCGATCCATCCTGTGTGCCACTTTATTTTGTAGCTAGAGAGGCAAGAAAGCAAGTGAAAGTAGTGTTATCAGGAGAAGGAGCAGATGAGCTTTTTGGTGGCTATAATATTTACGGTGAACCGGAATCATTGAAGATCTTTCAATCCATACCTGGCCCAGCTCAGCAATTGCTCAAGAAGGTGGCCCATGTCTTACCGGAAGGGGTAAAAGGGAAAAGTTTCTTAGAGCGGGGTACCACACCATTAGCGGAACGGTATATCGGCAATGCCAAAATGTTTGAGGGCGAAGAATTACAGCAACTTCTGCAAAACTATGATTCTACCCTTTCCTATCAGGATGTTACTCGGCCGTTGTTTAGAGATGCTGCCAGTTATTCACTTGTCAATCAAATGCAGTATGTCGATATGTATACCTGGCTGCGCGGAGATATTTTATTAAAGGCAGATCGGATGACCATGGCTCATTCCCTTGAATTACGGGTCCCCTTTTTGGATAAAGAAGTGTTTCGCGTGGCCAGTGAATTGCCAGAAGAGTGGAAAGTGACAAATGGCACAACGAAATATATCCTGCGAGAGGCAGTAAGAGGGATTGTGCCTGATCACGTCTTACAGCGAAAGAAGCTAGGATTTCCGGTGCCCATCCGACATTGGCTAAGACAAGAGTTGTACGATTGGGCTGTACGTGTGATCAAGGAAAGTCCAATTGAGCAATGGATAAAAAAAGAATATGTGCTTGAATTGTTGGACAAACATGCTCAAGGCAAAGTCGATTACAGTCGGAAGATTTGGACAGTACTTGTTTTTGCGATATGGTATCAAGTGCATAGAGGAAATGAATAGGTTATTATCAGCGCAAAAAGCCTGCCATCACTAGCGATGGAGGGCTTTTTAGGCAACTGTTTACAAAAAATGACTTGTGCTGCGATCATCTGATATGTTTGATTAATACCATCATCCGATCGAACCATTTTTTAAAGGACGTTCTGTTATCTGGTAAAAGCCTTACATCACTTCTAGCTGCGATTTCTTCCACAATCTCGTCAATACGTTGGTTATCGGTTATGATTTTTTCTTCCGTAATGTCGGTATTAAACGCATGGATACAATGGTCAACTTGCGCCTTTGTCCAGGTATCACCCCGTTCCAGCCGCTTATTCAACCGTTTTAACAGCGTATTTTTATCAGCATACAAGATATAATGCCGTAACGGAATACCTTCATCGATCAGCTTTTGAACGATTTCTTCATAATATTGGCGATTAAAAAGGGTCATCGGTACAATAATGGTTCCTTCATAGGTATTCGAAAGATACGTTAACATGTCATAATTAAAGGTTCTCCATTGCTCATGGTCTTGAAAATTGGATTCATGCAATTGCTTTGGGATATTCTCACGAATGAAATATCCGATATTTTCCGGATCATAAATAAACGAGTTGGGCAGTCTTCGTTTTAATTCGAATGCACTCGTTGTTTTACCAGATCCAAATGCACCGTTCAACCAAATAATCATATCGAGCCTCCCCGCACCATTGTTGATTACTGCATATAGAGTTTATCAATAATATTTATAACCTCTTCATCGTTACCAGGATCAATTTCAACTAACTCTGTATTTTCAATGATCTCTTCTCTTTCTTGCTGGATATCATCCGCCGTTACATTATCAGGACGGGAAAGCCCGCCGTACCAACGATATGGAATGTTATAGACATTGATGGTACCATCTCCATTGCCGCTATAGGTTATCATGCCATCTACTATTCGAGAACCTCGCAGTTGAATCACATCTTCCGGATAGCTGACATCAATATCCTCTTCGCCAGGATTCAATGAAGTACCAGCTGGAATGCGTGTCACATCCACAGCTTCTATATCTTGATTGTCTCCAAGTTGTAGCCAAACACGGGCATATTCGATTTCCTCTGAAGAATAGGCAGATAATGCGCTATCGTTAGCGCTATTAGGTTCGTCATTTTCCGTATCTGTAGTGGATGTAGTTTCTTCCGTAGTATCGGTTTCATCCGTAGCGTCATTTTCGGAACGATCGGCTGTAGATGATTCATCATCCTGCTCGTCTTGAGAAGTTGTTTCTTCTTCAAGAGCGGGCTCCTGTTCTGGATTGGCCTCGGTTTCTTCTTGTTCATTAGCACACCCAGCTAGAACTAATATAAGGATGATTAGGGCGAAGCTGTTATAAATAGACGTGGTGAATTTTTTCATGATTCCATACTTCCTTCTTCATAATATTAAAAACCATATAAAGTTAAATATACTAGAAAACGCTAGTCAACACAATATCTCGAATCGTCTTAAATAGGTGATTATAGTTAAGCGTACGAGGTATGGTCAATTTTATTTAAGAAGTCACTGTCATGTGGAATAATAGTAATGATAAAGATTAGCGGTATAAAGTGCCTGATAAATGTGGAGGTCATGAATGTGTTTGGTTTGATAAAAAAATGGATTTGGCGATAGCTTTTTATTTTTAAAAGGGGCTTCTTATGAAAGTATTGGAATCACTGCTATGGTATTTGCATCTTAATGATTATTCTGTCATTTAAACAAAAAAATAACCACCAGAGCCTAGTATATGGTGATTATTCCTTATGAAAATTAAAAGTATTATTAATAAATTACCGATTCAACTGCATCAAAGCACCCTCAGGCACCGCCTCTTGCGGAACCTCCACCCATCCCTTGCCATAACGGCCTGCTGCATAGATTTCTAAATAGGCGTTTGGCTGTAGTTCTCTATCCATCACCCTTACAATACGCTGCTTATTCCCTTCCTGATCAAATCCAGTAAACTCGTAACGATAGTTGCCATTCCACAGCTCTTCATAGTCTGTCGTTGTCTCCACGTAATAGAGGCTTTCTTCATTATTGTGCAACAACCAGTCGCTTAAAGGGATGATACCAGCAGTTGTTTGCTGGATGCCGACGAACAAGATAGCGAGAAATGCCAGTAAGCCAACACAGGTAATAGCCACTTTTTTCATATGTTCTTGCTCCTTTCGATGAATGGTTATCTGAATACAATGATATCAAGGAAGTGAAGGCTTAGAGATCTATTTTCCTTTCAAAAACCTTACATTGTTGTAAGACTGTTTGGATGTTCTGCATGCTGATAAACTGCGGCGGTATTACACCCACTATACCTTGTCAATCGAGATTATTCTTTTAAGACGATTTCATTGATTAATAACTCCAAACAAAACCGAAAAAACTATGTATTCGCGATATTGTTGTGGCGCTATGTGTCAGTTTATTTTATGCAGCACTGGGTGTCGGCTTGCTTCTAGTCACCGATCAATTGGGAGTGCCTGGAGAATTAGAGGCTTCTTTCCTGCTAGGATTTTCAGCGAATATCTTTCTGCTAGTGTTAACCTTTTTCTTGTTCGGCTATGTTTTATTATTATACGGTATTCGGAGTGGGGCTGTTTATGGGATTTTGACGGCATTACTGCTGTTTGTTCATAATATTTTAGCCAATGTATTGGAGAGTATCAACAATGGCTTGCTCTCAAGCTTCATCGAGCATTTTCCTTTTTATTTCTATCCAGTGATGGTGGGATCCAATCCACTTTCGCCATTGCAATATGCTATTGGCTGCCTGACCCTTATTGTGTTATTTATGGTTGTGCTTAAAAAGAGTGAAAAAATGGAAGTGTAGGAGAAAGGTGAGTGGAGAATATTAGATAGTTTATTAGATGAAAAAGTCGCCAATCGCCATGTTTGACTGTTGATCGGGGCTTTTTATATCTTTTTATTAAATTTTCGTCTGCAAGAAAGAATCTTACGGACTGTAGAACGAGTTTCGCTCTTTTTCAGTCCGCGAGAATAAATCTTATGGACGGAGGAACGAGAATCGCTCCCCTCATTCTGCGATAACAAACTCTTGTGACTCGGGCCTGCTAAGTACCAACCATTCTTACAAACTCAAGACCGGCGACCAGAGACGACACCTTTCGCTAACCTTACAAAGTTGTAAGAAAACGCACTTGCCCTTTGTAGTCTCCCATCATCTATGCCATAATAATGGAAAATAAGGAGTGAACAGCATGCAAACGATGATGATTGTCGAGGATGACCCCAAGATTGCCGAGCATTTACAAACCTATATTGAAAAATATGGCTATCACGTGGAGAAGGTGGAAGTTTTTGATCAGGTTATGGATGTATTTCAAAAAATCGAGCCGGATTTGGTGTTACTGGATATCAACCTGCCCAGCTATGATGGGTATTATTGGTGTCGGCAAATTCGGCAAGTATCGACCTGTCCAGTGATCTTTATCTCGGCACGGGTCGGGGAAATGGATCAGGTGATGGCTCTGGAAAATGGTGGTGATGATTTTATCACCAAACCATTCAGTGCCGAAATTGTCATGGCCAAAATACGCAGTCAGCTGCGCCGGGCCTATGGTGCGTACGCTCAGGATGTGAAAGAACGTTTCTTGGAAATAGAAGGTTTGAAACTTTTGCCGGAACGCCTGGAATTAACCTTTAATGGGCAAGAAATCTATTTATCGAAAAAGGAAGCAGATATCATCGAAACGTTAATGAATCGTTATCCGCGAGTTGCCGGCAGGGAGGACTTATTAGAAAAATTGTGGGATGACCAAACCTATGTCGATGAAAATACCTTAAATGTCAATATCACAAGAGTGCGGAAAAAGTTGCAGTCTGTCGGGATAGATAATGGTGTGGAAACGGTTCGAGGCGTTGGTTACCGGCTGCACGCACCCTTGGCACAAGGAGAAGACAAATGAAGTTATTTTGGAAAGAACACAGCTTATTAATTGCTCTTAATATCGTGCAATTTGTGGCTATTCTGCTAATCTATTGGCTAGACGGTTACCGAAATCTGCTGCCAGCATTCTACGCGATTTTTATCGGATTCTTTTTTCTTACCTGTTATCTTTTTTATCAATATGTCAGTCGCCGTGCGTTTTATCAACGTTTGAGTGAGCCGCTGAAGTCACTGGATGAATCATTGCAAAAAAGCAGTCAACATCCTGTTTCCGAGGCATTAAATGAACTGTTGCGCAGCCAGTATAAACATTATCAAGAGCAGATACATACCATCGACAAAGAGAAGGAAGAACATCTGAAGCTGATGGATCAATGGGTACATCAGATGAAAACACCAATCTCGGTCATCGAACTCACCGCACAGAACTTGGATGAACCAGATTCGTCGAGTATTCGAGAAGAAACGGAGCGCATGAAATCGGGCCTAAACACGATTCTTTATATGGCCAGATTGCGGACAATAGAGCAGGATTTTCATATCAAACCGATCCAGCTGGCCTCATTGGTACATGAGGTGAATGGGGAAAATAAACGATTCTACATACGTAATAAAGTTTATCCAAAAGTGGAAGAATTAACGGCAAGAGTGACCGTACAGACCGATGAAAAGTGGTTATTCTTTATACTGACGCAGCTTGTTTTAAATGCCGTGAAGTATTCTGCTGGAAAAAGCCAATCGATCATCATCTCGATTTATGAAAGGGAGAGAGAAGCCATATTGGAAGTGAAAGATTTTGGAGTAGGCATTCCAGAAACGGATAAAAAGCGGATTTTTGATGCATTTTACACCGGAGAAAACGGCAGGGAATTTCGAGAATCCACCGGGATGGGGCTGTATCTAGTGAAAGAGGCAGCAGAATACCTGCAACATCAGATCGAATGGGAGTCACAAGTCGGTGAAGGCTCCACCTTTCGGATTATCTTCTCGGAAACGCAAAAGGTTTTTTAGGAATTAGAAGATGGAGTATGTGCAAAAAAAGATGAGAGAAACGTATGGAACAGGGCATTGATTTGATAATTTACTTGTAAGTAAAATGACCTTTTGTGAATAACTGTTAATAATAAGAGTGCTTTAAAAGCTCTACAACTATATGGTCAATGTATTATCATATCTCTTGTTTTTGTGTATAATTTTGTTATAAGCAACATATACTATTACTATTTCTTTGATGAGAGAGGTGGTAACTGTATGTGTTATGAGGATGGTGAAGAAGAAATGTCTGTAGAAACGCCTCTTAAAACACCAGCAGAATCGTTAGAAAAGTCTATCCAAGAAGTGAAAGACATGAGAGATGGGAAATTAAGAAAAAAAACATGGGACGAACTTTACAATGAAATAAAAGAAGATAATGATTGAGGTTAAAACATGTATTCTGTCATTCCTACACCAGAATTTGAAAAAAGAATAAAGTATTTAATAAGGAAAAAACGCTATAAAAAAGTGGGGAATGACGTACATAAGATTTACTAGAAACAGGGAATTTTATAGGTGATGAAATCCCTAATGTAGGTTTGAAAATGCAACAGTCTATTTACAAAGTGAGGGCTGTAAATACAAGTGCAAATGTGGGCAAGTCAGGTGGATTTAGAATAATATATTTGGTAACTGAAGACCACTTTGAAATATACTTGTTAGATATATATTCTAAAAAAGACAAAGAAAATATAACGAATGAACAAATAAAGCTAATTTTAAAAAACAATCAACTATAAAAAATGTGTAGGAGAGGGGATTATTTCTTCTCTTTTTTTATGGGCATTTTTAACCATGATTAGGTCTTTCATGTTTGTGTTATAACAAACCTTACATTAATGTAAGACAAATGAAATAAAAATCAATCGTCCGTTACCACCATCAGCGATATACTAGGCATTAATCAAGTACAAGAAAGGAAGTATACGCATGTTAAATGTAAACCAAGTAAGCAAGATATATGAAGGGAAAGTCGCCTATCGTGCGCTGACGGATATTGATTTAAACGTGGAGGACAATGAATTTGTGGGAATCATGGGTCCGTCCGGGAGTGGCAAAACGACGCTGTTAAATATTATTGCCACGATCGATGAACCAACCACAGGAAATATTACCATCAATGGCGACAATCCACATCTTTTGAAAAAAGACAAGCTGGCCAAGTTCCGCCGCCGAGAATTAGGATTTGTTTTTCAAGATTTTAATTTATTGCATACCCTCACTGTAGAGGAAAACATGGTACTGCCGCTCACGCTGGATGGCAAGAAGGTCAAAGAGATGAAGGAGAAGGCCCACCAGTTTGCGGAGAAGCTGGGGATTAGCGAGATTATGAAAAAAAGAATCTATGAAATCTCTGGTGGGCAAGCGCAACGAGCAGCTGTAGCAAGGGCGATGATCCACTCGCCTAAATTGCTTTTGGCTGATGAACCAACCGGTAATCTGGATTCTCGTTCTTCGAAGGACGTAATGGAAATGCTGACTACGTTGAACCAAAAGGAACAAACAACGATGCTTTTGGTTACCCATGATCCGCAGGCAGCAAGCTATTGTAATCGGGTTGTTTTTATTCGAGATGGCCGATTTTATTCGGAAATTCATCGTGGCGATAACCGTCAAGCCTTTTTCCAAAAAATTATCGATACACTCTCGTTAATGGGAGGGGATGCTAATGACTTTTCGTCAGTTCGCGTTTAATAATGTCATTCGCAATAAAAGGCTGTATGCCGCCTATTTCTTAACAAGTCTGTTTACAGTGATGGTCTTTTTTACCTTTGCGATTTTTGCCTTTCACCCGTCCTTATCAGGGGGGAGCATGAATCAATATGTGTCGATCGGGATGAATGTGGCTTCGGGAATTATTTACGTGTTCTCTTTTTTCTTTGTCTTGTATTCCATGAGCTCTTTTTTGCAATCTCGTAAGAAAGAGTTTGGCTTGTTAATGATGCAAGGAATGAGCATGAGACAGATTCGGCTGATGGTTTTTCTTGAAAATATGTTGATTGGGTTTGTTGCTACGATTGGTGGTATTGGTGGAGGGTTAGTATTTGCCAAGGCGATTCTGTTGATTGCGGAAAATGTCTTGATTATTGAGGATGAATTGCCTTTCTATCTTCCTACACAAGCCATTTTGTTAACGTTTGTCTGTTTTATTGTGCTGTTTTTCCTCATTTCCTTGTTTGTTTCTTATATATTGAGAAGCCGGAAATTAATTGATTTGATCAAAGGGGATCAGCAGTCAAAAGGGGAGCCCAAGGCCAATCTGTGGCTAACGTTACTGGCGGTGCTCTTACTTGGTACAGGGTATTCCATTGCCTTAATGGTAGAGGGTCTCGAGGTAGTTGCAGCACTACTGCCAGTTGTTCTGCTTGTTATCTTAGGAACCTACTTATTGTTTACCCAGTTAAGTGTCTTTCTGATCCGACGTTTGAAAAAGCAGAAGCGTTTCTTCTGGCATAAGACCAATATGATTTTATTATCGGACCTTTCTTTTCGTATGAAGGATAATGCCAGAACCTTTTTCTTAGTGGCGATTATTTCAACGGTTGCCTTTTCGGCGATCGGTACATTGTATGGTTTTCAGTCGTTTTTATCCGCCGGAACGCAGCAGCAAGGTCCCTATACGATCAGCTATAGAGCGGATGACACCGGTGGGGAAGAGGCGGCTGCTGTGATTGAGGAAAGTTTGCAAGCAGATCAGTTAGAGACAGATGGCGAGCGTCTTCAACTGCGGTATTATGAAACAGGTGATCAATCGGTTGTTATCGTGAAAGCATCTGACTATAATCGCTTTGCGAGTTTATTAGACGAAGAAACACTAAACATTTCAGATGGCTCCCCTGGGCTGGTGCGGAAGGAAATACCTTTATTAATGATCGGAACTCCTGGAGATACAGAGGAAGAAGTGTTGGCGAATGCCGGACTTGAGCTGGAAAATGGTTCTACAATAGAGCCGAAACAGCTGATCGAATCGGAGGTGTTGCCTGCCACTGCTGGAAATGAATATTATGTGGTATCTGATCATGACTTTGAAAGTTTACCAGAACCTTCTTCTGAGCAAAGTTATTTTGCTTGGCAGGAACGCAATGGTGAGGATATCTCAATCGCAGTATCCGAGCAATTGGATCAAGAGATAAGCGATGGATTTATTAGTAATCCGACTTATGAAGAATATCTTTTAAATAAGGTGTATGGCCCCATCCTCTTTGTTGGTTTATTTATTGGTATTGTCTTTTTTGTCTCGGCAGGTAGTTTCCTTTATTTCCGTTTGTATGCAGACGTTGATGCAGATAAGCGCAAGTTTCAGGCAATTACCAAGATGGGGCTGACCGATAAGGAATTGAAACAGGTACTGAACAGGCAGACGCTGATCCTCTTTTTTGCACCGATTGTAGTGGCCTTGATCCATGGTGCAGTAGCATTAACGGCATTGTCAAATTTGTTCTTCTATAATTTGGTTCAAGAGGCAGCCAGTGTGTTAGGTCTGTTCTTGACGATTCAGATTCTTTATTTCTTTATCGTGAGGTTTTATTATACTCGGCAGATAAAGGCATCGCTTCGATAATGCTTGGTTGTTTGGAGTATAGTAAAATTCATCGATCCATTGCTCCAAGTTAGTTTTGGGTGTATAGGAGAATCCCCGATAATGACGGCCAAAATCTGAGGTAAAGGCGCTGAAATGGCCGTCATCTTGAAAATGACGGCCAAAATCCGAGGTAAAGGCGCTGAAATGGTCGTCATCTTGAAAATGACGGCCAAAATCCGAGGTAAAGGCGCTGAAATGGCCGTCATCGCAGAAATGACGGCCAAAATCTGAGGGAAAAGCGCTGAAATGGCCGTCATCGCAGAAATGACGGCCAAAATCCGAGGTAAAAGCGCTGAAATGGCCGTCATCTTGAAAATGACGGCCAAAATCCGAGGTAAAAGCGCTGAAATGGCCGTCATCTTGAAAATGACGGCCAAAATCCGAGGTAAAGGCGCTGAAATGGCCGTCATCTTGATAATGACGGCCAAAATCTGAGGTAGAAGCACTGAAATGGCCGTCATCCCTCTGTCTTTCTAATAGAAACGATGGTGTCGAACAGCCATCACATTTCTTTTTTCAAAAAAACGTTTGTATTTCCTCTTCTAATCACGTTATCCATCAAGAATCGAGAGTCATATGTTTATATTATACCTCCATAGGGTATAATATAATCGAAAGAGAGGAGTGAATGACAAATGAATCACAATCACCATAATCATGAATCGGATGAACACCATCATGACCGCCAGCACAATCACCATCATGACCATGGTTCACATGATGATCACGACCACGGTTCGCATGATCATCAACACCACCATGAGCACATGATAGAAGATTTCAAAAAGAGGTTTTATATCTCTATTATACTGGCAATACCCGTGATCATACTCTCGGACATGATTCAGTCGTTTTTTAATTATTCCCTATCCTTTCCGGGAGATCAATGGCTCAGCTTGCTTATTGCTACGATCATCTTTTTTTATGGAGGTTGGCCATTTCTGAGCGGGGCAATTGATGAAATCAAACAGAAGTCACCTGGGATGATGACATTAATTGGCTTTGCCATTGCGGTTGCCTACTTTTACAGCGCCGCTACGGTATTTGGTCTGGCAGGGCACGACTTGTTTTGGGAATTAGCCACGCTGATTGTCATCATGCTGCTAGGGCATTGGATCGAAATGAAATCTGTCAGCAAGGCGTCCGATTCGATGGAATCTCTGGTAGCCTTAATGCCAAATGAGGCGACGAAAATCGATGAAGAAGGTCAGACAGAAGTTGTTAAGGTAGGAGATTTAGTCAAAGGAGACCATCTCTTGATTAAACCAGGCGAAAAAATACCAGCAGACGGTATTATTATCAAAGGGCAATCTTCGGTTGACGAGTCGATGCTTACCGGTGAATCTGTGCCAGTTGAGAAACAAGTCGACGAAGAAGTGATCGGTGGGTCGATGAATACCTCTGGCTCCTTAACGATAGAGGTATCGAAAACAAGTGAAGAAGGGTATCTATCGCAAGTCGTCCAATTGGTAAAAGAGGCACAGGAAAGCAAATCCAAAACACAAATGTTATCCGATCGAGCCGCCAAATGGTTGTTTTACATTGCGATTGCAGCTGGGCTTATCACGTTTGTGGTTTGGCTGTTGTTAGGATATGGAATCGAAGAGGCAATGACGAGAATGGTAACTGTTTTAGTTATTTCTTGCCCCCATGCGCTTGGATTAGCAATTCCGTTAGTCGTAGCGCGTTCGACGTATTTATCTGCACAAAAAGGCTTATTTATTCGTAACCGGATTGGTTTTGAGGACGCGCGGAAGATAGATACAGTTGTCTATGATAAGACAGGTACCTTAACGAAGGGAGAATTTGCCGTCACCGATATCCTGCCGCAAGGAAATATACCGGAAGAGACGCTGCTGCAAAAGGCGGCTTCGATTGAATCACAATCTGAGCATCCTATTGCTGCGGGAATTGTTGACTCGGCAAAAGAACGAAACCTGCAGATTACACAACCAGATCGTTTTGATTCGATTACAGGTGCCGGTATTACGGCCAAAATTGGTGAAGATCACTTGTTGGCGGTTAGTCCAGGCTATGTCCAAAAACAACGTATTGCTTATGATCAAGCAACCTTTAATCAATTATCGGAAGCAGGTAAAACCGTGATATTTGTGATCGAAAATGAACAGCTGCTGGGAATGATTGCACTAGCCGATCAAGTCAAGGATTCCTCGAAAGAAGCGGTTCAACGTCTGCATGAGCTAGGCATCGAAGCGCAAATGCTGACTGGTGATAATCAAAAAGTGGCCAATGGTGTCGCAAAAGAGGTAGGTATCGATCAAGTCATGGCAGAGGTGCTTCCTGATCAAAAGGCCGACCAGATCAAACAATTAAAAGCTAATCAGAAAAAAGTGGCCATGACAGGAGATGGGATTAACGATTCCCCTGCCTTAGCCACGGCCGATTTAGGTGTGGCAATTGGTGCAGGTACAGATGTGGCGATGGAAACAGCCGATGTTGTATTGGTCAATAGTAATCCAAAAGACGTTGTATCCATTATCGATCTGTCGCGACTTACTTATCGTAAAATGGTGCAAAATCTGTGGTGGGCGGCTGGTTATAATATCCTTGCGATTCCACTAGCGGCAGGGGTGTTGGCTCCATGGGGTATTGTCCTTGATCCAGCAGTCGGTGCCGTGTTGATGTCACTAAGTACGGTAATTGTCGCCTTTAACGCCCGATTGTTGAAAGCATAAGCAAGGAGGGGGGAATTATCCCCCCTTTGCTTACTGCTGATCGGGGCGTAAGCCATCATAGATTAATTGGATCAACTGGTTTATTTCCTGTTCAGTGATGTCTCGGTTGACTAATAATGCAGGCAGGGCGGTGCTAAAGATATTGGTGAAAATAAAATACATGATTCGCGTTGCGGCCATATCTTTTATTTCGCCTCGCTGCATATACATAGCTAATACTGGCTGGAACACACTTCCGACCTGTTTCGGTATAAAATCCTTAATCATCGTTTTAAACTCTTCGCGAAAGACAATCTCTCTTGCGAATATAATAATCGCTTCCTTATTTTGCTGAGCAAAGGCAAGGCGATTGCGTACTACCTTTTCTAAAAAATGATAAAAGGGCTTTGCTTCCTCGGATTGAACTGCTTGATATAACTCATGTAAGACAACTGGAAAAACAAATTCTTTATATAAAGGTAGTATCACACTGAATAATAAATTCTCTTTGTTTTGAAAATGTTTATAGACCGTCCCCTCTGACACTTGTGCATGATGGGCGATATCCTTGGTCGATGTCTGGTGGAACCCCTTCTCACTAAACAGGCTTAGGGCAGACTTGGCGACGGCTTGTTGTTTGTCGGATAACTCATCAATATTAGGTAATGTTTCTTCCAGCATTTCAAAAATAGATTTCATTTCTCTCACCTAAACCTTTCGATATCTTCTCATACCAAGGATATTAAGCAGTGTGAACAAGATAATCAATGCTGCTAAGAAGGATAAAGGCCAGATCAAATCGGTTAGCCCCACCCCTTTTAACACAATATCAATCATTGCATTACCTGCATGATATAACGGCATGATAGGTGCAATCCACTGCAGCCAAGGCTCCATCGTCTCTACCTTCAACATCCCGGAGAAAAAGATTTGCGGGATGATAATCAATGGGATAAACTGCATCATTTGAAATTCACTTTTGACAAAGGTGGATAGCAGTAAGCCAAGTCCTAAGGCGACCAAACTAAGTAAAATATTAATAATAAACATGTTGACTAGCGATCCAGCGATATCCATATCCAGAATATAGACGGAAAAGAGGATAATCACGGCGGTCTGAAGCACAGCAAAAATACCATAGCCGAATAGATAACCAAAGACAATTTCGGATTTCTTAATCGGGGTGGACAATAACTTTTCCAACGTACCGCTGCTTCTTTCCTTTAACATTGCCATTCCTGAAATAAGAAAGACGAAAAAGAAGACAAAGAAACTTACCAATACAGGATTAATAATATCAAAAAACGTTTGGTCTTCATCACCGTAAATATAGTTCACAGTCAAAGCTTCCTCATCCATATCAATGTCTGTATCGATTTCCGTATCCGGTGTTATCTCCGAATCGATGTTTTGCTGAATTTCTGGTGGCATTTGTTCGAGAGCTTGGGTCATTTCCTCCATATTACTAACTAATTCTTCGATATTGTCAGCCAGATTTGTGATATTTCGTTCCATGACAGCCTGTGAACTCTGTTGAATCGCTGGACCTTCATCGATTGGATTATCATTGAGAATGGTTAATGTCCATTCCTCGTCCGTTTCTTCCAGCACTCCGTTGGCATGGCCGTTTTGTAAATAGGATTTCGGATCGATATCCTGTTCTTCTTTCACATGGACATCTTCCTCTTCTAGTATATCGATAATCTCCGTATCCACGTTGATAGTTGCAATCGTAATTTCATCATCCGGATCGGGAAAAATATAGTTGAGTAACGAAATAACTAGGATCGGTGCAATAAATAATAAGGCCAGGGTGCGTTTGTCACGAAGAACTTGTTTGCAAATGCGTTTGATCAAGGATAATATTTTCATTCTTTTTCCTCCAATCTTAGGAAGACTTGATCGATATTATCGACGTTAAATTTGCTTAAAATCTCCTGCGGTGTGCCACTGGCGGCAATACCTTTATTTTTCATTAATAACAGCTGATCACATTTCATCGCTTCGTCCATGATATGGGTGGTGATCAAGATCGTACTTTCTTCCTTTAATGCGTGTAGCCGGTCCCAAATGTCCAGCTTTAGAACAGGATCAATTCCTACAGTAGGTTCATCCAGTATGAGAAATTCTGGTCGATTGATCAGGGCGATAGCAAGAGAAAGCCGACGTTTCATCCCACCCGAATAATGTTCCACTAGTTTGTGCTGTTCTTTATCGAGCTGCACGAGGTTTAACATTTCCCTTAAACGCCTTTTGGCAATTTTCTTCCCATACATATTAGCAAAAAATTGAATATTCTCTAGCCCGGTCAAATCATGATAAAGGGAGTCGCTTTGGGCCATATAGCCGATGCGATTCAACAGCTTGCGGTTAGGCACTTGGATATTATTCATCGAGATGGAGCCGGAATCCGACCGCTCCATGCCCATTAAGCATTTAATCAGTGTGGTCTTCCCGGCACCAGAAGGACCGATTAATCCAGTAATTTGCCGATTATAGATCGGAACAGAGATATTGTGTAATACGGACTGTTTGCCGTAATTTTTGGAGATATTCTGAATTTGTATCATGTCAATCCACCTCTTTTTTTGATGAGTGAGTGCTTACTCATTTATTGTAGTTGATTTCTTTGGATAATGCAAGGGGATGGATAGAATCAGCAAGAAAGGCTTGTATTTGCGGGGGTTTTTCCCTATACTAAATAAAATAAGCTTGATTGTAGTTGATTGAAGGAGAGATCGTATGGAACATATGGGATGGCTTTCTATTATCCCGCCGATTTTAGCAGTAGTGTTAGCTATTATAACGAAAAATGTCATCATATCCCTGTTTCTAGGTGTGTATGCAGGCGTGTTGATTATGGTGGGGGGAAACCCTTTAACGGCAACGACAGAAACAATTGGGAGTTTTCTTTTCCCGCAAGTAGCGGACAGTTATAATGCCGCCGTACTTGTGCTGTTATTTTTTATTGGAGGTTTTGTCGCATTAATGGAAAAATCGGGAGGCGGTGCTGCCTTGGCTAATCGCACAGCTCGGTTTATTAATACGCGGGTCAAAGCACAGTTATCGGCATGGTTTGGCGGTATTATCATTTTCTTCTCGGACATAGGAACACCATTAATTGTTGGTCCTGTATTTGAAAAAATTTTTGATAAGGCTAAGTTATCGCGCGAAAAACTGGCGTGGGTGATTGATTCAACCTCCTCACCGGTGGCGGTCTTGATTCCGTTTATTGGCTGGGGTGTATATATCATGGGTTTGATCAAGAGTGAATTTGATACATTAAATATTCAGGCCTCAGAGTTTGATACCCTGATTCAAGTGATTCCTTTTCAATTCTATCCGATTTTAGCGATTTTGATGGTGCCTTTCGTTGCACTGTCGAGATTGGATTTTGGGCCAATGGCGAAGGCGGAAAGAAGGGTAAGGGAAACCGGTCAATTATATTGGAAGGATGCAAAGCCCTTAAGGAGAACAGAACAACAATCAGAGGCAACGACAACAGAGAGCCGAGCAATTTTGGTCTGGCTGCCTTTGTTAGTCTTATTTATTACTTTATTTGGCTTATTGTTAACCCATGGCTTTCCTTTTGAACCGGTCGATGGTAATGATTTTCGTATCGCATTGACAACAGCTTATTTGTTTGCGGCTCTGTCGATTATTATTTTGTTAATCAGCTATCGGCTGAAAAAGTTTGCGGAAATATTTGAAATCTATACATCTGGTATGCAGAAAATGGCCTATGTGAGCGTGACGCTTGTGTTGGCGTGGGCGCTCGGTACGGTGATTGGTGAAATGGGAACGGCTAATTATATCGTCGAAGTGATGCAAGGCAGGGTGCCGGCCTTTATTATCCCGGCGATTCTCTTTGTCGTTGGGGCCATTGTTTCGATAGCTTCCGGCTCCTCATGGGGTACCTTTGCTATTATGTTGCCACTGGCAATCCCGATGGCCGTTTCCTTAGACGCCCCGTTGTTGGTATGTATTGCTGCGGTGTTATCTGGCGGAATCTTTGGTGATCACTGTTCCCCCATTTCCGATACAACGATCCTATCTTCCACTGGTGCAGGGGCGGATCATATCGACCACGTCAAGACACAAATCTCGTATGCGCTGGTGAACGGAGTGATCGCCTTTATCGGTTTTATCGTGGCCGGTGTGACTGGCAGTGCGTTCACGGTTGTTTTAACGATTGTATTGCTGGTGCTGGCGGTGTTTGTGCTGTCGAAAGTGCGTCGTAGTGGGGAGGCAGCTAGTCATTAGCGAGTGCAAGCAGAGATCTTACGGACAAAAAATTCCGTGATCGCAGAATGTTGTCCGTGAGAACGAATCTAACAGACAAAAAATCGGTGAATCGTAAAATGTTGTCCGTAAGAATGAATCTAACAGACAAAAAATCGATGAATCGCAAAATGTTGTCCGTAAGAATGAATCTAACAGACAAAAAATCGGTAAATCGTAAAATGTTGTCCGTAAGAATGAATCTAACAGACAAAAAATCGATGAATCGTAAAATGTTGTCCGTAAGAATGAATCTAACAGACAAAAAATTCCGTGATCGCAGAATGTTGTCCGTAAGAACGAATCTAACAGACAAAAAATCGGTAAATCGTAAAATGTTGTCCGTAAGAATGAATCTAACAGACAAAAAATCGATAAATCGTAAAATGTTGTCCGTAAGAATGAATCTAACAGACAAAAAATTCCGTGATCGCGAAATGTTGTCCGTAAGAACGAATCTAACAGACAAAAAATCGATGAATCACAAAATGTTGTCCGTAAGAACGAATCTAACAGACAAAAAATCGATGAATCGCGAAATGTTGTCCGTAAGAATCTCGCGGACTGAAGAGCGCGAATCTCGTTCTACAGTCCATAAGAACGAATCTCGCGGACTGAAGAGCGCCAATCCCGTTCTACAGTCCATAAGAACGAATCTCGCGGACTGAAGAGCGCCAATCCCGTTCTACATCCATAAGAACGAATCTCGCGGACTGAAGAGCGCCAATCCCGTTCTACAGTCCATAAGAACGAATCTCGCGGACTGAAGAGCGCCAATCCCGTTCTACAGTCCATAAGAACGAATCTCGCGGACTGAAGAGCACCAATCTTGTTCTACAGTCCATAAGAGAAAATCTCGCAAACTAGAGAGCGCCCACCCCACCACCTAATCAAAATAAGCCGGGCGTTCAGGATCTCGCCAATAGTCAAATATCATCCGTAATTGCGATTCCGTATTACGCCCAACCGACAAAGGCGGCAGCTGTTCTTCCGCGAAAAAGCCGACATCGCTGGTTTCTAATCCTTGTTTGGTTTCGCCCCCAACCACGTCACATTGAATGAGTATCTTGTAGGTGTGAAACGCAGAAGGCGGGTGGGGGTGGCATTTTTTATCGATAACTCCTAACAACCTCGTCGCCTTCACTTCTAATCCCGATTCTTCTTCTACCTCTTTTACTGCCACTTCTGCCGGAGTAAGCCCAATGTCGCCCCAGCCTCCTGGCAAAGCCCAGTTCCCGTCTGCCTTTTCTTGCACCATCAACAACTGATCATCTTGGAAAACAATCGCTCGTACATCGACTTTAGGTGTGACATACCCCGTTTCACTAGCGAATAAATCGTGGATCGTTGTTTGATCCAAGTCAGCGGTATGCTGCGAGAGCATCTCCACACTGATTGCTCGAATTCGTTTAAATCGTTCAATGTCATAATCATCTTGGCAGTAGGCCAGTCCTGATTGTGCTAATGCCTGAAGCTCTTTTGCCCATGTCAGCCATGTTGGTTCTGTCATCTATATCACCTCTAGTGCCATTGTATCGATTATTTCGTTTTTTGTATAATGAAGAGAAATGCCCGTTCCCAAACAAGGAAACAGGCATTAATCAAACATTATTCAATCGAATTTAACAATACTTCCCAAGCTGCTGCCATGCCGTCTGCTGCTGCAATACCATATTCGTATTGAATCACAAGCACATTATCATCGATTTGATACAAGTAATAACCTTGGGGTGGATCCGAAATAGACTGTGTTACGCCCTCATAAGGATTATCATCGGTTGTTGCCTCAGGCTCTTCGGCATTATCAAACACCTCGCCAAACCTTTGCTGCACTTCTGGTATCATATCCTCGATGGTAGTAGATTCAGCGACCCATAAACGTATATCTATTGAGTCATAGTTTACATCGTTGGAAAAGTGTACTTCCTCACCCTCCACAGTATAGTTCGCCAAAAACTCCCTCATTTGAAAATCAATACCATATGGCTCAATCGTATAATTATACAGGGTTTCTTCTTGCTCGGAATCTTCTAACATAATAGTACCAATCTCCGTTCCTTGTTCCTCTATCGAAAAAGCAGCCTCATTTTCGTCCGTAGTCTCTTCCTCTTCTGGCATAGTCAAGTCTTCTTGGTGCATTTCATTTTCCCTGCTTGATTCCTGGTCATTACTCGGCATGGGGAGTTGATCAATACTGACAAAATAGTATACAAATACACCAAAAATCAGAATAGCAGCCGCCGTCGAAAATCGCATAAAAGTTTGTTTGACCTTGACTTTGCGCCTTTGCTGCTTTTGCTTTTTTGCCGCATGTTCCTGTAACGCCATTCTCATGCCATCTTTTTTCTGGGTATCCAATGAACGATTCGTTTTCAATGCCTTTAACTCCTTTATCAAATCATCTTCATGGCGACTCATAATAACCCCCCTTTACTTGTGTCTTCAAGGCCTTTAGTGCCCTGTGAAAGGTGACCCGCACTTTGGCTTCCGTCCACGTCAGTGCCTGTGCCGTTTCCGTAACGGATAGTTCTTCAATCCCTCGTAAAATCACAACAGAACGATAATCATCTTTCAATTTTTCAATGGCTTGATGTAAGTCCAGTTTTCTTTCTTCGGTGATTTGGAGATCCTCTGGGGATATCTCTGTTTGATGTTCATAGGTCTTGATCAGCTTGCGCCAGTCTTTGCGTTTTTTGCGGCGTGCCTCATCAATGGCTAAATTTCGTGCAATGGAGATAAGCCAAGTCTTTGGGCTGGAATCTCCTTTAAAAGATGGATAGCGGTCGATTGCTCTCATAAATACTTCCTGGACGAGGTCTTCTACATCGGGCGTTGACATATAATAAATCAAAAAACGATACACATCATCGGCATAATGATCAAACCAGTCCGAAATCAATTCTTTATCCATCCGTTAACCTCCTCCATACTCTGACATTGATTTACCTATTAGACGATACGAATACAAAAATGTTACAGTAAAAAATCTGTATCCATTTTCCATTTGTATCTAGCTTCTACCTGTCTGTATAATAGCAATAGATGATTCACACGAAAAAAAGGTGGAGGTTCTTTCCATGCAATTATTAATCGTAGAAGATGATCATACCATCGCCTCTGGATTAGAGTATTCCTTAATCCAAGAAGGCTATCAAGTGATCTTATGTCATAGTGTACAAGAAGCAAACCAACAAATCGAGCAACAACTGGATTCGATTGCCTTATGTTTATTTGATTTATCCCTACCAGACGGCAGCGGCTATGATCTATGTCGTCGTGTCAAAAAGGAGGCCGATCTGCCGGTTATTTTCCTAACCGTCGTTGATGACGAGGGGAATGTGGTCATGGGACTGGAAATGGGAGCGGATGACTATATTACCAAGCCGTTTCGTATCCGTGAATTGAGCGCCCGGATTAAGACGGTATTAAGGCGTTATCAAAAGGATAAGCCTCATGCGAGTGATGAAATCACCATTGGCTCGATAACGGTGCACCCATTAGCAGGTAAAGTATATAAACAGCAAGAAGAGCTTGCCTTGACCGCCCTGGAATATCGTTTGTTGATGATATTTATCAATCACCGCGGACAGGTTCTTTCTCGGGAACAGCTGCTGGAAATGATCTGGGACGTAGCGGGTGATTTTGTGAATGATAATACGTTGACGGTGTATATTAAACGCCTCCGTCAGAAGATCGAAGACAACCCGCAACAGCCTGACATCATTGAGACGGTACGGGGATTAGGCTACAGGATGGCTGGCAATCATGCTTAGGAATAAGGAAATCTATTTATTTATCGTGACTTCGGTGTTGATTGTCGTTATCGGGATCTTGATAGGCTGGCGTATCTCTCCGGCAACAGCAATGCTGGTAGCGGGCACGGGAATACTGCTAGCCGTCAGTTATTTGTTGCTGCTGTTTTGGCGTTACCACAGGCTGCAACAGCTGACCCAATACCTGCGCCGCATTATGGCAGGAGATACATCCCTGGATGTGCGTGATAATAGAGAAGGCGATCTTAGTATTGTCAAAAATGAACTATATAAAATGACACGTATGCTTTCGGAGCAGCAAGAGATGTTGCAAGAGGATAAAGACCAGTTGACAGACGCCATTTCAGACATTTCCCATCAATTGAAGACCCCATTAACATCTATGACGGTGATGGCAGATTTATTAAGTGATGCCACACTGCCTGATCCGAAACGACAAGAATTCACTCGCCATTTGCAAAAACAGCTGGAGCGGATGGAATGGCTGGTGTCTTCTCTGTTAACATTATCCAAACTGGACGCAGGTACGGTGCAGTTTGCTAAGGAAAAAGTGCAGGTGCAAGACCTGATCGCAGAAGTGATAGCGCCCATGGAAATACCGATGGAACTGAAGGAATTACACTGGAACATTCAAGGAGACGAACAAACTTCTTTTACCGGGGATAAAAACTGGACCAAAGAGGCCTGTATCAACCTCCTGAAAAATGCGATCGAGCATACTCCAACAGCAGGAAAGATCGATATCCATTTTAAAGAAAACACCCTTTATACAGAAATCATTATTCAAGATACGGGAAAAGGCATCAGTAAAGAGGATCTGCCCCATATTTTTAAACGGTTCTACAAAGGAAGTCATGCGGCCAATGGCAGTGTAGGCATCGGATTGGCGATGTCGCATTCGATTATTACCAGTCAACAGGGCGATATTGAGGTGATGAGTCGGCTGGGAGAGGGAACGTCCTTCATAGTGAAGTTTTATAAACAGATTATTTAAATCTACATGACAAAATTGTCACCTTCATGGTCACGGAAGCGTCATATTAGATAGGTATGCTAAAAGTAACGGACCAAAGAAGGAGGACGATGTCATGGACATATTAAAGATTGAACATTTATCAAAAATCTATGGAAAAGGCGATACGTCAGTTAAGGCATTGGACGAGGTATCCTTTTCGATTAAGCAAGGGGAGTTTGTGGCGATTATCGGACCATCAGGATCGGGGAAATCCACGTTGTTACACTTGTTAGGCGGGGTAGACCGACCTTCTGATGGAAAAGTATATGTCGAGAATACCGACATATACGATCTTAACGAGACACAGCTTGCCATTTTTCGGCGCCGGCAAATTGGTTTGATTTATCAATTTTATAATTTGCTTCCGATTTTAACGGTAGAGGAAAATATGACGCTGCCGGTGTTATTGGATGCGCACCAAGTGGATCAAAAGCATTTAGATGAGGTAGTGAATATTCTTGGTTTGCAGAAACGATTATCCTATTTACCCAACCAATTATCAGGCGGACAGCAACAGCGAGTGTCGATTGGCCGAGCATTAATTAACAATCCATCGATTATTTTAGCAGATGAGCCAACCGGTAATCTCGATAGTAAAAACAGTAAAGAAATCATTGATCTATTGAAATTATTTAATAAAACGTATAATCAAACGTTAGTGGTGATCACCCACGATGATCGTATTGCCCTGCAGGCGGATCGGGTGATCTCGATTGAGGATGGCAGAATCGCCAAAGACGAGGTGGTTCGGCCATGAATATCGTCAATAAAGTTACGATCAGGCACTTAAAAGAGAATAAACGTCGCACACTAGTGACGATTTTTGGTGTGATTATCTCGGTAGCGATGATTACCGCCGTGGCTGCCTTAGGCATGTCGTTTATCGATATGCAGCAGCGTGATGTCATTTCTGATCAAGGGGACTGGCATTACAGTATGGCGGGCCCACTTGATCAAGACCAGCTCGAGGCAATTCAGTCAGACGACAATACCGATACCATTGGACTAACCAACGAGATCGGCTATGCGCCACCAAACGAGGATGCCATGCAGTCGTATATTCATGTGAGCGCCATGAATGAGGCGGCGATGGAACAAATGCAGGTCAAAGTGATGGACGGACGGCTTCCTACTAATGAGAACGAGGTCGTGATGTCTGAAGCTTTAGAAGGACAATATCAGATTGGCGATACGATTGAATTAGAGCTAGGGGAACGCTACGCATTGGATGAAGAAAGGTATGGCGGCCAGTCGCTAACGCAAGATCATTCCTTGCAAATGGAAGATGATGAAGTAGCAGAAGAGTTGCGAAATCAACAAGCACAGACCTATACCATTGTCGGAGAAATCAAAGAACCATTCTGGGATCGTCCCTGGTCACCAGGTGTAAGTCTGGTATCGTATACGGATGATCAATCCTTAGCTGCGGTTGATACGGCGACTATCAAAGTAAAAAATGTTAAGCAGTCGATTTTTGAGGATGCGGAGGCTTTAGCGAACGCAAATGATCTTACGGCGGGATTTAATACGCCATTGCTAGATGCCCATTTAGTTTCTCTCAATGCCGGTATGGTCGCCTTTTTGACGGGGGTGATCACGATGATTATGATCATCGTCATGGTAGGTGCTGTCGCGCTCATCTATAATGCCTTTGCCATCTCGGTATCTGAGCGGTCCCGTTATTTAGGAATGCTCTCCAGTATTGGCGCCACCAAAAGTCAAAAGAGAAATTCCGTTCTGTTTGAGGGTGTGATTATAGCCGTAATTAGTATTCCGATCGGCATAGCAGCAGGCTTGTTAGGTATTGGCATTACGATTCATTACGTCAGCCCCATGTTAGAAGCGTCCGGCATGGAAGAAGGGCTGCGTTTAGTAGTAACACTGCCATCGATGGCCATCGCCGTGGTGCTTTCGTTTCTAACGATTATGATCTCTGCTTTTATCCCAGCTTTGCGCGCTTCGCGAATAACAGCAATTGACGCAATCCGCCAAGCTAAAGACGTGAAACTGACTAAGAAAAAGATTAAAACCAATCGCTTGGTGCAAAAGCTATTTGGCTATGAAGCAGATATCGCTTTGAAAAATTTAAAACGCAACAAAAAACGTTATCAGATCACCGTCTTTTCCTTAATGATCAGCATCATTCTGTTCTTATCGGTCGGCTTTTTTACCAATACCTTATTGAAGTCATTTGAACTGCAATCCGACCAGCAAAATTATGATATTTCGATTCGTTCCCAAAGTACGGAAACAGGGACACTGCAACAGCTAAAGGATGATCTGGCGGATATCGATGATGTCACAGATTCCGTTATGTATAACCAGCGCTATGTGCAGGTTCGTCTGCCTGAATCGATAGCGGGGGATACGATGGGAGAAGACTGGGCCAATGAGATAAGTGAAGATGGTTATCCCTATATGATTCAGATGATTGGGATGGAAGCATCTGATTGGAAAAATTATCTCAACGAGCATGATATTCCCAACCCAGCAGATGGGGAAATAGAAGGAGTACTCGTGAATACCGTTACCTTTATGAATAGCGACAATAAATATGAAGAGACCGCCATGTTGGACGTGGAAGTAGGGGATCAACTGCCACTTCAGGTCGAGCAATATCAAGAAGATACCGAAGCATTTGAAGTGCATCATGCTGGTGATGTTGGACTGATTAGCCTGACGGATGAATTTCCGATGGGAGATTTTTACCCTTCACCCAATACGTTGTTCCTTTTATTCGATCAATCCACATTGGAGCAGCTGGATGAATCCTTAGCAGATGATCGAGATCTTGAAACGCAAATCTATCTTTCTTCTGACGATCCTGAGCAGACGGTCACCGATATCGAATCGTTAGAGGGTGGAAATGAAGTAGACATTACGAATCTGTATCAGTATCAACAGCAAGATCAACAGCTGGCCTTGGCGTTATCTGTCTTTATTTACGGGTTTATCACATTGATTACATTAATTTCGATTGCTAATATTTTCAATACGATTTCCACCAGTGTGGCCTTGCGAAAACGGGAATTTGCCACGATGAAATCAATTGGTATGACCCCAAAGGCCTTTCGCAAGATGATTCGCTTTGAAAGTATTTTCTATGGGGTGAAATCGCTGCTCTACGGGCTGCCGGTTAGTGTGGCAATAATGTACCTGATTCACATGCAGACACAGAATGCTTACGATTACGGCTTCCGCTTGCCGTGGCTATATATTGGCATTGTGATACTAGCTGTCTTTTTGATTGTTGCTGCGGCCATGCTTTACTCTATTTCCAAAATCAAAGATGATAATGTGATAGAGACGTTGAGACAAGAGAATATTTAAAGGGAGAGGCAGGTTAGCTTGATACAAGGCATCCTGCTTTTCCTTTGACAAAAGAACAAGAGTTCGCTAAACTAGAGGTAAAGGAGTTCCATGATATGATCACATTAATAGAAAATGGAGAAGACCTACCCATGCATTTATTGCTGTTAGCCGATCCGTCTGAGCGTTTAGTCGACCAATACGTTAGACGGGGCGAATGCTATGTGCTGGAAGAAAACCGTCAAACGATAGGTGTCTACATCCTGCTGCCTACCCGCCCCGATACCGTAGAAATTGTTAATGTGGCGGTAGATCCAGCTTATCAAGGACAAGGCCGAGGTAAAAAATTGGTCCTGCACGCCATCGAAACAGCGCGACAACAGGGTTACCATACGGTGGAGATAGGAACGGGAAATTCAGGTGTGCAGCAGCTAGCTCTTTATCAAAAATGTGGTTTTCGAATGACGTCAATTGACCGAGATTTTTTCTTGCGCCATTACGATGAACCGATTATGGAAAATGGCATTCAAGTAGTAGATATGGTACGGCTTTCTCTGGATTTATCGCAAACAAGTAAAGAAGGTGAAAAATGACACCCCCTTATCCGCCGATTTACCACCGATTATTGGACGCTTATGGACCGCAGCATTGGTGGCCGGCAGAAAGCCGATTCGAAATGATGATGGGGGCCATTCTCGTTCAAAATACCAACTGGCTCAACGTAGAAAAGGCCTTACATACCTTCCGACCAAAAATGACGCCGGAAGTGATTGATCAAATGACCGCAGAAGAGCTGGCGCCGTTGATCAAATCCAGTGGTTTTTATAATCTGAAAGCGAAACGAATCAAGGCGTTCATCGACTGGTTTCAAACATACCATTTTTCGATTGATTTGCTAAAAAAGCAGAAGAAAAACAGATTGCGCAGTGAATTAATCGAGGTTTATGGTATTGGCCGGGAGACGGCCGATTCGATCTTGCTCTATGCTTTAGAAAAGCCAGTGTTTGTGGTCGACGCCTACACCCGTCGGATTTTCGAGCGAATGGGTTATGATATGCCCAAAGCTTACGATCTCTTCCAACAAGAAGTGGAGCAATCGTTTACTGACGATGTGTCTACCTATAATGAATTCCACGCCCTATTAGTGGAACACGCAAAACGCCATTGCCGCGCGAAACCATTATGCAGCGGCTGTCCCCTCTCCGACATTTGCCAACAAAGAATCAACTAACAAGGAGCACCAGCACAAGATATACAATGTGCCCCGCTCCTTTTTTCTGTTTGCAAATGATTATTACGGAAATGATGGCCGAAATTCGAGCGAAACCTGAAAAAAAGGTCGTCATCTTGAAAATGACGACCAAAATCTGAGCGAAACTCGCAAAAAAGGTCGTCATCCCGAAAATGACGACCAAAATCTGAGCGAAACAGTCAAGTCCATATTATTGTGTAAAATACATTTACATGTTTTTATCCGGTTAGGGTATGGTGAATGTGTGGAGGAAGGAGGGGGTACCCCCTCCTTCCTCCACACATTTTCGCGCCGACGCTGGCGGGCTTTTAGGTACCTTTCAAGTATATTCGATTGCCTCGGTCTAATTGTTCTTCGATATCCATGAGGACGGCCCCAATTAACCGAAAAGCGGATTGAGTGTTAGGAAATATGCGAATCACTCGTTCTCTTCTTCGGACTTCTCCATTGATTCTTTCCACATTGTTGGTGGTCCGTAACTGCACGTGATAATCAACGGGTTCGTTCATAAATTGAACCGCATCATCAAATCCTTCTTCTAACAATTCTCCTACTTTCGTAAATCTTGGCTGATCTTCATACGCCTTCAAAAACTGATCTTTTAACGCTCGCGCTTCCTCTACACTGCTCGCGTTAAATACACGTTTGATCCATCTCTTGGCCTCCTCTCTCCCTTTTTTCGGCAAGGTATCGAACAGATTCCGTTTGAAATGGACCGTGCAACGCTGCCAACTCGTACCAATGAACCGTTGTTGAATGGCTTGTTTTAACCCTTCATGGGCATCCGAAATAACCAGTTTGGGCGACTGGAGACCTCTCGATTGTAAACTTTCCAAGAAACGGCTCCAGCTTTCCTTCGACTCGGCATGCTGAACTGTCATCCCGATGATTTCCCGTTTCTTTTCTTCGTTGACCCCTACCGCAATATACACCGCTTTAGAGACCACTTTATGATGCTCTCTTACCTTGATATACATGGCATCGGTATAGATATAGGGATAATACTTCACATTCAACGGGCGATTGGCCCATTCCATGACCAGGGGATCCAATTTCTTGGTGATATTCGATACCATGGATTTAGACACCCCTTCTCCACAGAGCGCTTCCATGATATTGGTGACCTTTCGAGTAGATACCCCGTTCACCACCATTTCCAGCATCGATAAGACCAAGGATTGATCGGAGCGTGTATATTTTTCAAACAAGGATGGGGAAAATTCCCCTTTCCTCGTTCGGGGAACATGTAATTTTAAGGTTCCCACAGGTACTTTATAATCGCGCTCATAGTAACCGTTGCGATAGTCCTTACGCCCTTCGGTTCTTTCGTAAGATGCTGCCTCTAGGTAGTCATCCCGTTCTTTCTCCATGAACGAATTCAGCACAATCACTAACGCTGATTTCATCACATCTTCTAAATCCGATCCTAATACTTTTTCTTTTAATTCTTCAAAATTCAGTTTAAAATGGATATGGGTCATCGTTCATTTCTCCTTTATAAGTTTTTAGTGGGATAAAAACATTATAACAGGAAATGAACGAGGCCTTTTCCTTTTTACACAATTATATGGGCTTAATCAGCGAAACTCGCAGAAAAGGTCGTCATCTTGAAAATGACGACCAAAAACCGAGCGAAACTAGCAAAAAAGGTCGTCATCCCGAAAATGACGACCAAAATCCGAGCGAAACTAGCAAAAAAGGTCGTCATCTTAAAAATGACGACCAAAATCTGAGCGAAACTCGCAAAAAAGGTCGTCATCCCGAAAATGACGACCAAAATCCGAGCGAAACTCGCAAAAAAGGTCGTCATCCCGAAAATGACGACCAAAATCCGAGCGAAACTAGCAAAAAAGGTCGTCATCCCGAAAATGACGACCAAAAACCGAGCGAAACTCGCAAAAAAGGTCGTCATCCCGAAAATGACGACCAAAATCCGAGCGAAACCCGCAAAAAAGGTTGTCATCACAAAAATAACGGCCAAAAATCAAGGGAAATCTGAAAAAAGGATCGTCATCCCCTCCAATAGCAAGCCCACCCCATCACCCCCCACCCCACAACATTGACAAAACTGAAAAAAACGTGTATAGTTACCTAAAGTAACAGTTAACCAAGATAACCAAAGAAGGTGAACAAAACATGGAAGGGTTCTTTCGCTCGTTTATGCAGGTTTATCGTCCGATGGTGACACAATTAAATGAATTATTAGCAGAGTATCACCTCTCTTACTCCTTGTGGCAAGTGATTTTTTATGTCCAACGAGAGGGGCATTCGACATTGGTGGAGATTTCTTCTCATTATCATGTGGAAAAACCGTCGATTACGCGTAGGGTTCATCGCTTGGAAGAGTTAAATCTTATTCAAGTCATCCCCAGTGAGAATCGCCGGGAAAAGGTGATCCAGTTAACCGACCATGGTGCCGCTATTTACCAGGAATGCCGGGAGAAGATAACCAAACTGGAACATCAAATATTAGAAGGATGTACCGAGCAAGAGATAAAAAACATTTTTCAAGCATTGAACAAGATTCAAAACAATATGATCAGCAAAGAAGGGAACGTACGTGAGTAAAGCAAAATTATGGACAAAGGATTTTTTAATCGTATCAACGATTAACTTTTTTCTAACATTGGTATTTTATTTATTAGTCGTTATTATTGGCATGTTTGCGGTAGAGGAGTTCGGAGCGACGCCGAGTCAGTCGGGGCTGGTTGTGGGCTTATTTATTGTGGGCGCATTAATTGGTCGTTTGTTTACAGGGCGCAGCATTGATTCGATTGGCCGTAAACGTACTTTATTTATTGGAGTGGTTGCCTTTATCCTGGCAACGTCGCTTTATTTCTTAAATATTGGCTTGGCATTTCTCTATGTCAATCGTCTCTTGCATGGTCTGGCATACGGCGTGGCTAGCACGGCAACAGGAACGATCGTTGCACAAGTAATTCCAACCTCTAGAAAAGGGGAAGGGATTGGCTATTATAGTATGAGCGCCACCTTGGCAACGGCGATTGGTCCATTTGTTGGATTATATCTCAGTCAGCATACTGGCATGAATACGATTTTTACTGTTTGTCTGGCGCTTGGTGTGTTAAGCTTGCTAACCGCATTTGCGGTCAAACTCGCTCCATTGCCCGCCGGAGAAGAAGCAATCGAGAAAAAAGGGTTTCATATCTCACATTTTGTTGAACCAAGGGCGATACCGATTGCTATTATTACACTAGTGGCGGCCTTGTGTTATTCTAGTGTGCTATCGTATATTAATTTTTATGCGATCGAACTGAACTTAGTAAGTGTCGCCAGCTTCTTCTTTTTGGTATATTCGGTAGCGGTGCTCGTATCCCGTCCATTTACCGGACGCTTAATGGATGCCAGAGGAGCTAATTACGTGATGTACCCAGCATTCCTATTATTTATGGTAGGGATGTTGTTGTTAGGCGCCGTTCAGCATGGCTTTGTTTTATTATTGGCAGGGGTGTTGATTGGTTTAGGATTTGGTAACATCCAATCATGCACGCAGGCGATTGCAGTGAAGTTAACCCCACCGCACCGCATGGGATTGGCAACCTCTACCTTCTTTATTTTTCTAGATGGCGGGCTTGGCTTCGGACCTTATTTGTTAGGTCTGATTGTACCAATTACCGGCTATAGTACACTTTATACGATATTAGGATTGGTAGTTATCGTGGCGGCAGGTCTTTACTTTTTATTGCATGGTAAAAAAGATAAAGTGGCGGCCGAGCATCATCTCGTTCATGAATAGACAGCAAGCAGGGCTTCTTCGTAGAGAGGGGGTCCTGTTTTTTCTAATAAAACTCTTCCAAAAATCCAGTCGCACTGCTCACGCATTTATAAGCGTAGCCGTAACGAAATATGTTAATATGAGACAAAGGAAGGAGGAGGTTAATGCAGAGATCTGTAGCCATGGTAACCGGAGCTTCGAGCGGTTTTGGTCTGCTGACCGTAGTGGAATTAGCAAAATCGGGTTATCTCGTGATCGCTACGATGCGCGATACCCGTAAGCAGGAGCCCTTACTAACTTTAGCCGAGGAACAGCAAGTAAGGGAGCGCATCCAAGTCTGGTCCTTAGATGTAACGAAACGAACGCAAATCATCGAAATCGCCGAAAAACTGACAGAAACATACCAGCGCCTTGATGTACTTGTCAATAATGCAGGGGTATCGATTGGTGGTTTTAATGAAGAAATCCGTGAAGAAGATTGGCGGCTGAGTATGGAAACGAATTTTTTCGGTGTAGTGTTTTTGACACAGGCGATTCTACCATTAATGCGACAGCAACAAAGCGGTAAGATTATTAATATGAGCAGTGTAGGCGAGCGGATTGCCTTTCCGGGTTATGGGCCTTATTCCTCCTCCAAATTCGCCTTGGAAGGCTTTAGTGAATCATTGCGGCTGGAGCTGGCCAACTATGGTGTGGATGTCATTTTGATTGAACCTGGCGCCTATCAGACGGATATCTGGACGAAAGGTTTTACCCATATCGAGAATACGAGCCCCACCGATTCTCCTTATCAACATCCAATGAAACAAGTATTATCGGTCGGAAAGCTGTTAACCAAACAGGCGGGACAGCCAATCGATGTAGCAAAAAAAATCGTTAACATCTCCGCAAAACGTAAACCTCGGCTGCGTTATGCCATGGGCAGAGGTTCCATGTTAGCTGTTATACTGACAGGCTTGCTTCCTTGGCGATGGCTGGAGGCATTGATCAGATGGCAATTGAGAAAAAAATAGGAGTAAAAAAAGAGATACTGCAGTTACGCAATATCTCTTTTGGATACATTTTACTGGTCTAAACATTAGCTTACTATCTGCTTATTCAACAAGTTGGTATCCTTGATTTAGCAGCATTTCAACGGATCTCTGCAGGCTGATACCATTTTCTACATTTCCTTCAAAGCTTGAACCAGTCAATTGAGCAAGCTGTTCGAAATCAACGGCTTGATAATCAACGGTTACCTCTTCAATAAGCTTATCGTCTTGGTACTCAATTTCGTGAGTCACACCTTCTGTTGACTGATAAGCTTCTACATCAGCTTGTAATGCCGCTTCTGCTTCTTCTTTGTCCGCTACACCCAACGCACTATAAGGTGTTTCGTTATATGCGGTTTGTTCGGTTACCATGTCACCATCTGCTAAATAAGTAACAGTAGATACAGCGCCACCTTGCTCCATTTCAATTGTTACCTCATTTTGCCCATTCGGATCAATATCTAATTCAGAAGAAGCAGGCTCTTCATTAGCATCAGCCGCCGGTTCCTCGTCTGTTGCAGGCTCCTCTTCTGTAGTAGTATCATCAGCTGCTTCGTCTGTGTCACCATCTGCATCCTCTTCGTTATTCGCCGCGTCTTCTGTTGTCTCATTATCACTACCGGTATCCGCATCGCTATCTGCGTCGTCAGAACCACAAGCAACTAACGCAACACTAAGCAATAATGTTAGACAAAACATTAACCATTTGTTCATGTGTGATCTCCCTCTCTATTGAAGTTTAAGTAGTATGATTTTCATACAAACATATCAATAACAATAAATAAAGATGCCATATTTAGCAATAGGCTGAAGGATGGGATTTTATTTGCTTATTTATGTAGTAAATTTCTGATATTGCGAAGATAATTAAGCCTATTAATCTATTTTTTATTTGAAATGGCGCATGGATGTCTATATGTTCAGGACTAATTGAATGAATAGCTTTTCCTAATGGTTTTTGGAAAATGTCAAACAGCGATCATTAGCCCTTTTTTTTCACAATAAATGATAGAATTCTTGGTATGATAAGAAAAGGAATGATTTTAACCTGGAATGAACCGGGCTGACATTAGAGTAGTTTGATCAGCACAGAAAAAAATGGAGCAGTTTTGCATCATCCCCCATATCGCCCTTGTGTCGGTATGTGTCGATTTGCAACTTGACAATTAGGACGGAAATTGATAAGTTTACTATTATCAAATTCGAACAAAAAACAATTAAAATAGAAAAATGTTCGTATTTTTCATTAAAAAAAGAGGAGCTGTGAAAATGAAGGGAAAATGGACGGAAAGATTATTTCGATTGAAGTCCAATCATACCAATGTGCAAACAGAGCTCATCGCCGGTTTAACGATTTTTATGACGATGTTGTATGTCTTAATTGTAGTGCCAGGCATGCTGGAGGAAGCGGGTATGCCAAAAGGACCGGTAACTGTCGCTGTGATTCTCATGACCGCGGTTGTTACGATTGTGATGGGGCTGTATAGTAATCGTCCCTTCGCTCTAGCGCCCGGGCTTGGTTCTGTTGGTTTTTTGGCGATCACATTGGTCGTCTCAGAAGGTATCCCATGGCAAGTAGGTATGGGGATGGTCTTTATTTCAGGGGTCTTGTTTATTTTATTTACGGTGCTTGGCCTGCGTCAGCTGATTGTCAAGCTAATGCCTCCAGCGATCAAGCTTTCCATTGGCGCCGGTGTCGGGTTGTTTATTGCCCTGATCGGGTTTCGAAATGCGGGATTGGTGGTAGCCAGTGAGGAATCCAATTCACTGCAAATGGGTGATATTGGTTCACCTAACGCCATGCTGGCCTTGATTGGCTTTTTCATAATGAGTATATTATTGGCAAGAAATGTGCGAGGGCATTTATTAATTGGCATTATTATTGTTACGATCATTGGTATACCAATGGGAATCACGACTCTCCCGGATAAAATATTTTCGATGCCACAAAGCATTGCACCAGTTGCTTTTGAGTTAGATATTATCGAAGCTCTAAAAATCACGTATTTTCCTTTCTTACTAGCCTTTTTCATCCCGGATTTCTTTTCCAGTTTGGGAACGATGTTGGGTGTGGCAGGTAAAGGGAATATGCTGGATAAAGACGGAAACCTGCCGAAAATCGATAAGCCGTTTTCCGTCGATGCAGGTGGAACAATACTTGGTTCCTTTTTTTCTGTGCCGGTCATGACGACCTATGTAGAGTCTGCGGCAGGTGTAGAGGCTGGTGGGCGAACAGGGTTAACAGCAGTATCTGCAGGTATTCTATTTTTACTAACTTTGTTTATTACACCGTTAATTTTTATTATCCCTACCGAGGCTACAGCGCCAGCGTTGATATTAGTAGGGTTAACCATGCTCTCTGCCGTTCGGAATATCAATTTTAATGACGTGACGGAATCCCTGCCAGCGTTTATGACGATCGTGATCACTATTTTTACCTTTAACTTTGGGAATGGGATCGCGGCAGGTATCATTATTTATGTCGTCGTTAAATTATTTTCCGGTAGATATAAGGAACTGCACTGGGGTTTATATGTATTATTGATTCCATTAATTATTTATTTTGTGTCATTAGCTCATTAATGAAAAGGGGGAAGCGAAACGATGTATTCACGAAAGCATATGGTAGCCGCTGCACGTGGCGACGAGCCGATGGATTGGCTGATCCGCGGTGTTAATCTGGTCAATGTCTTTACTGCAGAGGTATACAAGGCTGATATTGGGGTGAAAGACGATCGCTTTGCGGCGGTTGCGCCCTATCAAGAGGGCCTGCCTTCCTTTGCAATGTCAGGAAAGCAAGAGATCAACGGGGAAGGGAAATATGCCGTGCCAGGTCTGATCGACTGCCATGTTCATATTGAGAGCACGATGATTCCCCCGGATATGTTTGCGAGGGCGGTGCTTCGTCATGGTACAACGGTCGCAGTGATCGATCCCCATGAAATCGGCAATGTCATGGGGACAGAGGGGGTCGAATATATGGTTCATGCCAGCAAGAATCTGCCAGTTGAGATTCTGACTACGATCCCATCTTGTGTACCGGCTGTACCAGGTATGGAAACAGCGGGAGCGGAATTCTATCCAGAAGATATCGAGAAAATGTTAAAACTTCCGAATGTAGTAGGGATTGCAGAAGTCATGGATTATGTCGGAGTAATTAATCAAAACCCGCGAATGGCAGGCATTGTGGAGAAAGGGCTGCAAGCTGGAGTCAGGAATGAAGGGCACTTACCGCGAGTATATGGCTCGGATTTGGCTGCCTATTTAACAGCAGGCGTGGATACCGATCATGAATGCCGGAGCACCGATGAGATTTTAGAAAAATTACGCGCCGGCATGCTGGTCTATATTCGCGAATCCAGTATCAGTCAATTTGCGGATATTGCAGCCGAGGCCTGGCAAGAGGTGCCGCATGCCACGAATATTGCGATGTGTACCGATGATGTAGAACCAAGTGATATGCTGAAAAATGGTCAGATGAATCGCGTCGTCCGTCGTTGTATTGAAGAGGGGATACCAGCACCTTTGGCGATTCGTTATGCCTCGCTTAATGGAGCAATACGCTTTGGATTGCGTGATCGCGGTGCCATTGCAGCCGGATTCCGTGCTGACTTTTCATTAGTCGATTCATTAGAAACGATGGAAGTGCAGGATGTGTTTGTTGCGGGTAAACAACAAGTCAAAAGTGGCATCCTGCAAGCAGACATCACCAGCAACGTACCACCATTATTGAGAAATACAGTAGATATTCCAGCGTTAACGGAGACGGATATGGTTATTCAGGCGCCTGTTCCAACTGGGCAAGTGAAACTGCAAACAATGGAGTTCCTCAAAAATGGCACAACCGCAAAAGGGGTATTAACAGTCGAGGTCGAGGATGGGCAGATTGCCTCTCTGCCGGATGATTACGCCTTTACTTCGGTTATCGGTAGGCATGGCCAAGGCAGACAACCTTTTGTTGGTGTATTGAAGAATTCAGGGCTTCACCAAGGGGCATACGCAACCACGGTGGCCCATGATAGCCACAACTTGGTAGTTACTGGAACCAATGCGACAGATATGTTGCTCGCTGTGGAACAAATCAAGCAAGCAGGCGGCGGCCTCTGCTTAGTGGAGAACGGAGAGGTTCGCGAGCTATTGGAATTACCACTAGCCGGGCTGATGTCCCCCGAACCAATAGAATCGATGGCAAAAAAAGTGGAGCAATTCAGCACAACCGCCAGATCCATGGGAGTGCAAGTAGGTAGGCGTTCACCAGCCATGGCCTTTTCCTCCTTAACCTTAACCGTCATCCCAGAAATACGCATTTCAGATCTCGGCCTAGTGGACGTAGCCACCCAAGCGTTTCTGCCGTTATTTATCGAAGCTTAAAAAAGATTCATCCGTGCAGCTTGTTACAGCGTCGCGGATGAATCTTTTTACAAGCTTAGGCTCTTACGGAAAAAAACGCCGAATCGCAAAATTTTGTCCGTAAGAACGAATCTAACAGACAAAAAATCGCTCACAGGCGAAATTTTGTCCGTAAGAATGAATCTAACAGACAGAAAATCGCTCACAGGCGAAATTTTGTCCGTAAGAATGAATCTAACAGACAGAAAATCGCTCACAGGTAAAATTTTGTCCGTAAGAACGAATCTAACAGACAAAAAATCGCTCACAGGCGAAATTCTGTCCGTAAGAATGAATCTAACAGACAGAAAATCGCTCACAGGCGAAATTCTGTCCGTAAGAATGAATCTAACAGACAGAAAATCGCTCACAGGCGAAATTCTGTCCGTAAGAATGAATCTAACAGACAGAAAATCGCTCACAGGCGAAATTCTGTCCGTAAGAATGAATCTAACAGACAGAAAATCGCTCACAGGCGAAATTCTGTCCGTAAGAATGAATCTAACAGACAAAAAATCGCTCACAGGTAAAATTTTGTCCGTAAGAATGAATCTAACAGACAAAAAATCGCTCACAGGCGAAATTCCGTCCGTAAGAACCCTCCAACAGCCGAAACTCATCCCCCAAAAACATCATTTAACAAAACCTATCTACAAAACCCACCATTTTACCTCCAAGCTATTACCATTAATCTATATAGTAGGTCCACTTATGCTTCCCAACTGGTGTGAAGTGTTTTTCTAATAATCTCTTTATACTTTTCATCGAATAAATACCCTCGCTCCACCCATAAACCAACTGCGACGTCAACTTCTCCCCAGGAAACAACAAGCGCAATTCCCCGATATGACGCAGCAAGCCTTCCTCCATGCTTTCCACCGCACCGCAGCGGGAGCAGGTCAACTTCCTACCGGTTGAAACGACCGTCAATCGCGCGCAAGATCTACAGCGAATCCCCTTCCGCAACCTATCATAGGAATAGGCGGGTAACGATGGATGTGGATAAGCGCCCAAATCCGCGTCTATCAGTTGTTGAGCGATACGTTGTTCCTTCATTTCTGCTGGTGCTTGTTGATTAATCGAACGGATAAATCGCAATAATTGCGTGGAAAATACGAAATGCTTGCTAACAGGGGCTTGATAGAGAAAAAATTGATCATGGGTAAACAGTATGCGAGCTTCAAGCGAAGTAGTTACGTGGTGGGCATGCAGCCATCTGCGTAATAAGGATTCGCTGCGTTGTAATTGCAGCATCGGATTGCTGATTTCATGATCAGGGATTTTATACCATATCTTGTTATCATACTTGTAATCCCCGGTATAATGCTTCACTTCGAGCAAATAAATGGTTGCACCCGTAAAAATAAGGGCGTCGATTTGGAAGGTGGTTGTGCCAATCTGGAGGCGAAGGTCATGCACGATCAAAAAGGATTCCATAACGCTTTCTGACAATAACGTTGCTAATCGTGATTCTCCGAGGTAGCCTTGCTGGAGGTTTTGGAAGGCCAGCTTTTCTTCAGAGGAAAACGGCTGTCGTTCATGCAGTGCTTGGTACACACTTAATTCATCTGGTTTCTGTAATGTTTTCATTATCATTCATATATCCAACTCCTTTCCATCCCATCATATAACAACCGCACCACAATCGCAATCCTAAACCTGAGTATAGCCCCAACCCCATCTGGAGAACCTATTACAAACACGTAAACGAATATGAAGCCCGTGTAAAGATTATGTAAATAATTCCAAAACCTATAGAAGTAGAAAAAAAGCTTTGTTATAGTGAAAAAAATGAGAGATATAGAGAGGTTATCATGTGAGAAAAAAAATCGGCATCTCCGCGATGATTATGTTCATCAGCACCATATTATTGAAAATATCTGGCTTAGCTCGCGATATCTTGATTGCCAACTATTTTGGTGATAGTTATCTAGCCGAGGCCTACCTAGCCGCCTTTATTATTCCCAATATGATGATTCTATTCATGCAAAACGGGATGAAAGAGGTATTTGTACCCCAGTATTTTCAATATAAAAAAAAGCAAGCGGAAGTCGCCTTTTTGAGCCATATCTTCCAATCAAGCTTTGTCATCGGCATACTGTTAGCCATTCTTGGGATGATCCTGGCACCCTTTTTAATAGATTTGCTTTATCCCGCTTTTAACGAAGAAACAGCGACAGTTGCCACTCGAATAATGCGGATTCTGATGATCGCCGTATGTATCGTCTGTATCAATGCCGTCCTGGAAAGCTATCTGGACGCGACCTATCGTTACCATCTCTCGGCTCTCTCCCAGATGTTTGTCTGGGTTACCATGATAGGTTTTACGATACTCTTTGTCACACAATTAGGCGTCTATGTCCTGGCATGGGGCTATTTACTAGGAAGCCTCATTTCCTTTCTGTTTAAAAAGTTGTTCATCAGACGGCTCCAGCTGACGAAACATAAGCTCCATATTCGCTTAGCCAGCCGTTATTACCTGGAGTTACTTCCAGTGGGTATCACCATCATGATTGGGCAGTTGAATCTGATGGTAGACAACGTCTATGCCAGTTACTTTCGAGAAGGGGTGATCACCTATGTTAATTACGCCAAGAATCTTGTGCATCTGCCACAGACGGTTATTGCGGCGGTGGTCGGAGCGGTCCTTTTCGCTCATATCTCAGAAAACTATGCCAAACAGAACCTAACCGCCTTCCAACAATCTTTGTCACGGGCGAGCCAGGTTACCTTTTTCTTAACATTACCGGCAGTAGCAGGCCTAACACTAATCCTGCCCGCCGTTATCGAGATGTTGTTTGAACGAGGAGCATTCAGCGCAAACGCCACACTGGAAACGGCGAGGGTAGGTTATTTCTATGCCGGATCCGCCTTTTTCTTCAGCATCAACGTCGTTTGGAACAAGGCGCTTTACACCATGGGAAAAGGCACGGCGATATTCAAGATCGGCCTGATTTCCATCGGGCTTAACATACTCTTAAATCAGCTGCTGACAGGTTGGATCAGCTATTACGGCATTCCACTTGCCTCGTCCTTAGTAGGTGCTTATTACTCGATTAGCACCTATCTGGTTTACCTGAAAATCAATCAGGCAAAAACGCCGACAAAGGCAGAAAGACAGTATTCTGAATTTATCAAAATCGTCTTAGCTGCCATTGCCATGGCTTCCGTTATCTTATGGATGCAGCAAGCCATCGAGCCATTACACACCATCGTGCAGGTCGTCTTATTGGTAGCAGCAGGGATCATCATTTATTTTGGCTGCTGTCAGTTATTCCGCGTCAAAGCCTTGACCTTTTTAATAAGACGATTACGAGATTAACGGAGGATTTATATGAATACGTACCAGAAAAAAATAGAGCAGCTTTTTATTTATTATATTCTACTGCAACCAATACTAGATCTGATCGCCTACACCGGCATACCGCTGTCAGAACCAGTTAGAGGCTTGGCCCTTCTGCTTGGCGGCTGTTATATCTTGATGGCTAGTAAGCATCGAATCTATTTTCTAACCATCGCCGCCTTCTTGTTCGGTAATCTGGTGATGAATTATTTTCTGAAACCAAGCTTCGATCTCGTCACAGAAGTGAATTTTCTGATCAAAACCGCATACTTTTTCGTCATGCTAGGCGTATATGGCGAGATATTAAGCCAATCGAAATGGCGAAAAAAAGTGAGCAGCTTCTTCGTCATCAATCTCGGAATCATTGCCATCGTGATGATCCTGGCCGAACTTACCTCCAGCGGACAACGAAGCTACGGTATGCTGGCCAAAGAAGGGCACACCGGCTGGTTTTTCTCTGGGAATGAACTAAGCGCCATTACCGCCATGGGAATCGTCTTTTTATTCCTTGGTTTTATCCAACAAACCAAATGGCAGCTCCAGCTCTTTTACCTAGTCTTGATTGCCGCCACTGGCTGGGCAATGATGACGATTGGAACGAAAGTCAGCTTTGGTGCGCTCATCCTTGCCTGTGTAGCGATGATCACCTGGTTGTTCATTGAATCCTTCAAGAAGAAGAGTTATCAGAAAAAAATCACGCCATTGCTGTTATTGCTGGTAGGTATGGTACTATTCACGCCGCTGTCAGCTATTGGTCATAACCTGAATATCAGTTATCCAACGTTAGAAAGCAAAAGGAATCCGTCCATCGGTCAAGAGGAGGAACCACCCGATCGTGTCCCGGTCCAGGCGCTCAACGGAAGAGAAGCCTTCTTCCAGGAAAGCCTGCAGCAATACCAAGAAGCACCCCTGTTGCAACAGCTATTTGGTCTTGGTTACGCCGGCAATTATCAGGACGAACCGAAGTTGATTGAGATGGACTTTATCGACTGGTTTATTGCCTATGGAATCATTGGTTTTCTCATCCTGCTGATCCCAATCATCTATAGCTTCTACCGGATCCTAAGCATAGATATTTTGCGCAAGGTACAGCCGTTTATGCTGTTTATCGCCATCGGACTGGGATTAGGAAGTGCCGCATTAGCTGGCCATGTGCTTTCCTCCCCAGCAGCAAGCATTTATCTCGCCGCATTATTCGGACTTGCGGCAACGAGAGGAGGGAGGCGATGAAAAAACGCATTCTCATTATCAGCACCATGTATCCATCCCAAAAATATCCGTCTTTCGGCATTTTTGTCGAAAATCAGGTGAAAAGAATCCGTCAAAACGGTTATTCCGCTGATTTATTAGTCATAAAAAACCCGAAGATGGGAAAAGCTAACCTTATTATCAAATACGGCGTCTGGTTTTTGAAATGGCTTGACCTCGTCGTCAGAAAGCGACAGCGATACGACGTGATCCATGCCCACTATGCGTTTCCCAGCGGCTTATTAGGACTCTGGCTCAAACGCATGATCAAGGTACCACTGATTATCACCGTGCATGGCGGCGATCTCGATAAGATGGCCAACATTAACCAGCGCATCAAGCGTTATACGACAGACATCCTGCAAGCAGCTGATCACGTCATCGCAGTCGGCAGCCGATTAGAGAAACAGCTCATGCAGGAGTACCAAATCGACGCAGCCAAGATTTCCCTACTCAACATGGGGGTAAATCGCTCGATTTTCTATCCGATGTCCAAAACCGACCTGAGAAAAGGGCAACAGCTTAACGAAGAGGGGCCGATTATCCTATTTGTCGGCAATATTATCGAGAACAAAGGCGTACGTGAACTGTTGCAAGCCTTTGAACAGCTTGAGATGTCGCAAGCAGCTTTATATATCATTGGTGCCATAAAAGAGCCCGCATATTACCAAGTATTACAGCAATATATTGCCGACCATGCGATTGAAAATGTTCACTTCCTGCCGGCAGCCGATCAACAGACGGTGGCCCGCTGGATGAATATCGCCGACGTCCAGGTGGTTCCCTCTTATATCGAAGGCTTCGGTTTGGTTGCATTAGAGGCGATGTCTTGTCACACGCCGGTGGTAGGCTCTCATGTGGGTGGGCTGCAATATTTATTGGCAGATCAAGCCGGTCTCAGCGTCGAACCAAAAGATCCGTCCGCTCTCAAGCAAGCGATCGAGCAGGTGCTCCACGATCCAGAGCTAAGAGAAAACATGATTTTAAATGGAGAGGCAAAGGCAGACAACAATGATCAAGAAAAATTAATCCAATCATTATTTACAATCTATGATCGATAGGAGAATAGCTGATGAAACAAAAGAAATTACTTCTCATTTCGTCTATTGGCGGTCATTTAACCCAGTTACTCCAGTTAGAATCGTTATTTAAAAATTACCAGTACCATATCGTCACCGAGAAGTCTGAAATCACCGAGGAGCTGAAAAAGAAATACCCAGTATCCTTCTTGATGTACGGTGGGAGAAACTATCCGTTCCGGTATATCTTTAAATTTTCATTTAATGTGATCAAATCACTCTACCTTTTTCTAAGATACCGACCCGACGTGATTATCTCAACCGGCGCGCATACCGCCGTACCGATGTGCTATCTGGCCAAATTATTCCGACGTAAGGTCGTCTTTATTGAAAGCTTTTCGAAATCGACGAGCCCGACCTTATCAGGAAGATTGGTCTATCCGATCTCTGATTTGTTTATTGTCCAATGGGAAAGCATGAAAAAGATTTATCCAAAAGCGGTATACGGGGGGTCTATCTATTGATTTTCGTTACCTTAGGCACACATGAATTACCTTTTACAAGATTGTTACAAGAGGTAGAACGATGTAAAAGAACCGTTATACCAGACGAAGAGATCATTGTCCAGGCAGGGCACACCGCGTATCACAGTAATGATATGCACATGCATCGCTTTTTCCAATTTGAAGAGATGGAGGTGTTGTATGAACAGGCCGATCTGTTAATCACCCATGCAGGTACCGGTTCTGTCATATCCGGATTGCGGAAGAACAAGGTCGTTATCGCCGCACCAAGATTAAGTAAATTTGGCGAGCACAATGACGACCACCAGCTCCAGCTCGTTGACGTATTTGAAGCAGCAGGGCATATCCTAGCGCTAAGAGAAGGAGATAGGTTGGAGAATGTCCTTGAGCAAGCTTATCAGTTTCAGCCAACCGTGTTCCATTCCGGAAGAGAGAAGATGTTTGGGTTACTTCATGAATTTATTAATGAGGCATAGGAGATGATTAGATGGGGATAAGACGATATCAAATAGCAGATGAACCCTATATTAATCAATTGTTCTATAAAGTCGTTCCACGTAAAAAAAGAAAACCAAGAGTCATGGGGGAAGAATGGCGTTCCTGTACCTTCGTTTATGAAAAAGACGGGCAGATTATCGGCCATATGTCGCTATCCATCAGACGGACCTATATCCATGGCGAAGAACAGCTAATCGGTGTGATCAGCGACAAAATGATCGATCCCGACGCGAGTCAGACAACGATATACCAGCAACTCAAAGAGCACCTGGCCGAGGAAGCCCAGCAATTTGGCGTTACCTGTATCGTTGATATCTATACAGACCCTAAACAGGCGACAGACTCTGACAAGGAAGTGATCAAACCATTACAGCGATATATGAAGATCAATCGCCCGATGTCGATTTGCAAGCATTTATGTTATCACTCACCCTTGTCCCAAGACGATTATATTAAGGATCTCTGTCAGGTCGTCACCAAAAAGAATCGAAGCTTGCCTAAAGGTTGGCAGCTCGAAGAATGGGAGGACACCAATCCAGAACTTGTTCGCTTTATTGCAATGAAATCACATGGCAAGGCTGTACACACCAATCAAAGAGAACAAGAAGCTCTGTATCTTACGTTAGTTTTAACCTATTATGGGGAAATAAAAGGTTATGTCGTTTTTCAATTGTCGATGAAGGGCAGGCTAACAAAGGCTTGTATCGTGGATTTGCTTGCTATTGACGAGCCGTTCACATGGAAATTGCTATTACAAGCAGTCAAACAAATCATTAAAAAAATGCACATTGTCGAGTTATCCATGCTTCCTGACGCAACGATTGATCACTACCTAAGGGGAATCGGTATGAGGCGGTGGTTTAAACCACTATCCATTTCTGTTCATCCATTACAGGATTCCTACCGTCATATACCGAAGAAGAGATGGTGGCTGATTTGGGCTGACATGTATAAGTAAAAAAAATTACACACTTTTGTTATGTTCATTTGCCTGAAAAAGTGGTATAGTAGCCTAAGTGGGAAAATGGATAAGCGTCTAACCGGCGTGTGTGCATGATTTCATTCCAGGAGGAACCAATTATGATGTTAATTTCCTTTTTTATATGCTTGATTATCGCGTTAATTGCAACACCATATATTAAAAAACTTGCCTTGAAATTAAATGTAACCGATCAACCCAATTACCGAAAAGTTCATGATAAGGTCATGCCCAGATTAGGTGGATTAGCTATTATTATTAGTTTTTTCGCCGGTTTTATTATCTTCAATCCGGACAGCCCTTATTTTTGGCCGATCTTTATTGGCGCATTAGTGATCACGATCACCGGTATTTTGGATGATATGTATGAACTTTCTGCAAAAATTAAATTACTGAACCAATTCATCGCAGCAAGTATTGTCGTATTAGGTGGAGCACAGATTACGGTCGTTAACTTGCCATTTGATTATACTGTGGAGTTTGCTTATTTGAGTATTCCAGTCACGATTCTTTGGATTGTTGGGGTAACCAATGCCATTAATTTAATTGATGGGCTAGATGGTCTGGCAGCAGGTGTGTCATCTATCGCATTAATTACTATTTCTGGTTTGGCGATCACACTCGGCGATACCTTCGCCGCCTTTATTGGCTTTATGTTACTAGGCAGTACACTCGGGTTTTTATTCTACAACTTTTACCCGGCCAAGATATTTATGGGGGATACCGGCGCCTTATTCTTAGGCTACATGATCGGGGTTGTGTCGGTATTAGGCTTCAAGAATGCGACATTATTCACCTTGATTATCCCAATTGTCATCCTAGGGGTGCCATTACTAGATACGGGCCTTGCGATTATTAGAAGAATCCGCAACAAGCAGCCTTGGCATAAACCGGATAAGCTCCATTTACATCACTGCTTAATCAATTTTGGTTTTAGCCACCGGCAAGCGGTAATTATGATTTATATGCTTAGCGCCTTGTTTAGCTTAGCAGCAATCATCTTTACCAAGTCGACCATGTGGGGCAGTATGATCACTTTAATCGCCATGATCCTCTTGATCGAAATAGTCGTGGAGATCACCGGGATTATCGGCAAGAACTACCGCCCGATCTTGAACTTGATTGAAGCGAGTAACCAGAAGGATAAGAAATAAAAAAAGCGCCAATTACGGCGCTTTTTCTATGGAATCAGTTAATCTGTCCGCAGCCATCCCATCGGTATATGGATTCCACTCCTGGCAAAAACGACGAACCTGTTCTAAATCAAAGTCCTGTTCTTGAATCACTTGCAGCAGTTCATCGCTCGTAAACACCACTGGCCCAGGCATCTGCTCGATATATGGCTCCCAAAACCCCCGCTCTCGCTCATAAGCTTCCAAGTCATAAGGAAAGAAAATCATCGGGCGTTCCAGTAAGGCAAATTCAAACGGAATCGAAGAATAATCCGTAATCAGAATATCCGTGACCGTCAGTAAATGATTCACATTAGGATACGCCGAGACATCCAGCACAAAATCTCCGGCCGAAATAGCTGTTTGCTGGGAAACAGCTGGATGAAGCCGTACAAGCAAGACGTATTCCTCGCTAAGCGTTTCCGCCATTCTATCAACATCCAATGCCAGATCCGGCGCGTGCAATTGGTCTTCACGAAAGGTAGGGGCATATAAGATAACCTTCCGGCCATTTATCATCGGATACTGCCGCAGTAACTCCGCCTGTCGCTGGTCGATTTCCTGTTGATCAAAGAAAAAATCCGTCCGCGGAATCCCTGTTTTCAAAAAATGGGACGACTCCAAACCAAAGCTTTCTTGAAAAATTGCCATCATTTTATTGGAACCAACCACAACCTGATCAAACCGATCATAGACACGCTGAAACCTTTTTCGCGCCTTGGAGCTACGCCGTGCAATCGCAGGATCCTGCAACCCAAACTTCTTAATCGCACCATTCGCATGCCATAGCTGTACCACCCGCGCACCTGCTTTAAAATTTGTCACAGACAAAAACCCAAAGTAATTATCGATTATAATGACTTTGGATGTCGCCAAATGATATAACGATTGAATAAATTGCAACGGTCGCTTCGGATGCAATCGAAATAAATGAAAGCCTGTCTCCTCGCGAGGATAATCAATCGGCCGTTCATTTTCAATGATAATCTTGGTGTAACGCTCATCCAGCTTGTCCCAAACCCGATCCGCCGTATCATTAAAGGAGAGCACAAAGCAAACCTTCTCCGCACGCAATGGCCATAACCGGAAGAGGTGAAACAGACACCAGATTCCCACTAAATAGCAGGAAATAAGAAACTCCCTAGCCATCCTTCGCCGTACCTAGATCCTTTTTGATTTGCGTGGTAGAGATCCCAACGGTTCTAGGCAAATAAATCACATCACAATAGTCCTTTAAGAAGTCAAACTTGCCTTCCCAGTCATCCCCCATCACAAATACATCGATATCATGCTTTTGCACGTCGTCAATCTTTTGTTCCCACTCATGCTCTGGAATCACCTCATCCACGTAGCGGATCGCCTCCAAGATCAATTTGCGATGTTCAAAATCATGGTAAGCCTTTTTTCCCTTAATCGCATTAAATTCATCTGAAGAAATAGCGACTGTCAAATGGTCCCCATATTCCTTTGCGCGTTTTAATATATTGATATGACCCCGATGGATCAAGTCGAATGTTCCATAAGTAATTACTTTTTTCATGATAAACCTCCCGGGAGTGTTACTTCAATTGAATCTCTATTATTATAGTTAACATCATTGAGTTACTTTAATCGTATTTTGATGGGTGAAATTAGGATCAACATTCTCCTCTTCACTGTATTAGTTTAAACTAATGAAAGGAACGTAGCTCAACAACCCTCTTTATACTTCTTTTACTTTTATATATGACCTATCTTCAACAATCAATGTTTTGTAAGTAATAGATTATTTTCTCAATTTCAAAGTTGAAAAAATTGAATTCAAAAGTGATAACTAACATTATAAAGGTAATAAATCAATTGTTTAATACTTTACACCATCCTTTTTAAAATGTAAATATATATTGATGAACGCTTATTAATTTATTAAAAAACTGTCAAAAGCACATGACTTTTGACAGTTTTAAATTTAATGATTTAAATAAATATATGCAGCACTTACCCAACCAGTAATACCACCACTCTTAATGCGATACCAACCATTTTCATTAGATCCTATGATACTAACATTAGCACCATTACTTAATGTACCAATCCTACCATTGCTAGTAGAAGGTCCAGATCTTACATTTAAGGCTGAAGCATTAACAGTACCCGTTGATGGATTAGTATTAAAAGTAGGGACATCAAAGGCGACACTGTAATCATTTAATGTTTGATAAATACCATACATTGTTTTTGTTTGTGCAGTTGCCCATTTAACATGTGTTGCATATTGAGGATATCCAGGGTTATCTGGATTCCAGCGCATTTTGTATAACGTATCTTGACCTCTGCTAACATAAGTATGGATAGATTTAGCTCCACCAATAATAGAGGCTTCTGGAGAGAACCAACCATGTTCAAACGCATATTTTGCCCCACCTTCAATAGGGTTGTTATCATATGCTCCATAACCATACATATTATAGACAGTATACTTTGTACGGGATGTTTTTGCTATATTCCCATTAGAGTCTCTTGTTACATTCCCATTTCCGTCAACAGGAATACCAGTAGCTAAACGTGAATCTCCATTTCCAGTCTCATGTATAGCGTGGGAAATTAGATACGCTTCATTCATATTATATTGTTTTGCCGCATTGATAAATGCTTGTCCTTGTCCACTAAGTATTCCTGTAGAACTAGTTAAGATTTTCCTATTTATCTCTGCAGCGTTTAAGCCTGCAGGGTTAGATAAGACAAGAAATTGGAAAAATTCTTGACTGTCCGAACCAAAGTTATTAGGATTTGAGTAAAATTCCACTTCCCCACGAGAGGCATTAATGGTCCCTGCTCCATTAGATTTTGGCTCACCAGCCATTTGCCTATCCACCATATGTTTAAATGAATAGTTATAAGATGAATTTTCCACCGTTCTAATTGGCTCAAAACTAATATCATTTTTATTGATAAAACCAGTGTTTGGCTTGCCATTTAAGTAAACAGTGGCGATATACCAATTAGAAGTAAAAGTTTTAAACTTTAAAGATGAACCAAATGAATAACTTTTTAAAACCTTTGAACCAGTCGATGCTTTGGAGTAAACTTTAGTTGGTTTTTTCTTGCCATATCCTTGTTTGGTTGCTTGGCTACTTGTTGCATTTTCTACATGATTTTTGTGGATGTAGCCAGTCACTTTTTTACCATTAATGTAAACACCAGTTTGATACCAATTATCCGAAAAGGTCTTATAGTATAATAAAGAACCATTTGAATAAGATTTAAGAGCTTTAGAACTAGTAGAAGCTTTTTGATAAACACTAGTAGAACTTTGAGTTGCAATTCCTTTTAAACTCTTTTGATTATCAGTAGCGTTATTTACATGACTTTTATGAATGTAGCCAGTCACTTTTTTACCATTAATGTAAACACCGGTTTGATACCAATCACTCGAAAAGGTTTTGTAGTATAAAATAGATCCTTTTGAATAAGATTTAAGAGCCTTAGAATTAGTGGAAGCTTTTTGATAGACACTAGTAGAACTTTGAGTTGCCACCCCTTTTAAACTCTTTTGATTACCGGTAGCATTATTTACATGGCTTTTATGAATGTAGCCAGTCACCTTTTTACCATTAATGTAAACACCGGTTTGATACCAATCACTCGAAAAGGTCTTGTAGTATAAAATAGATCCTTTTGAATAAGATTTAAGAGCCTTAGAACTAGTAGAAGCTTTTTGATAAACGCTTGTAGAACTTTGAGTTGCCACTCCTGTTAATCTTTTTTGATTGTTTGTAGCATTATCTACATGGTTTTTATGTATATAACCATAATGCCAGTCACCGTTTACCATAACCCGAGCTTCATACCAAGATGAGTTATGTGACCGATAAACTAAAATGCTTCCTTTCGCATAACTTTTTAGTACCTTTGAATTAAGAGACTTGCTAGTGAAAACGTGGGTATTATCTTTCAAAGCAACTCCAGTGTATTTCTTTTGGCTGAAATAGCCTTTGGCGCTAAAAGTGCTGATTGAAAAATTTGAACCTTGCTCATCAGAATCAACTTGGTCACCATCTTTGTCTTCAGAACCTTGCTCATCAGAATCTACTTGGTCACCATCTTTGTCTTCAGAACCTTGCTCATCAGAATCTACTTGGTCACCATCTTTGTCTTCAGAACCTTGCTCATCAGAATCTACTTGGTCACCATCTTTGTCTTCAGAACCTTGCTCATCAGAATCAACTTGGTCACCATCTTTGTCTTCAGAACCTTGCTCATCAGAATCAACTTGGTCACCATCACTGTCTTCAGAACCTTGCTCATCAGAATCAACTTGGTCACCATCGCTGTCTTCAGAACCTTGCTCATCAGAATCAACTTGGTCACCATCTTTGTCTTCAGAACCTTGCTCATCAGAATCAACTTGGTCACCATCTTTGTCTTCAGAACCTTGCTCATCAGAATCAACTTGGTCACCATCTTTGTCTTCAGAACCTTGCTCATCAGAATCAACTTGGTCACCATCACTGTCTTCAGAACCTTGCTCATCAGAATCTACTTGGTCACCTTCATTGTCTTCAGTATTTTGTTCGTCACGTTCTTTTTCTATATCTGTTTCTTGTTTTTCTTTACTTAGTATTTCCTCTAAATCTGTTAATTCTGTTTCAGTGAATACATAGTCTTTGAGAACATATCCTTCAAAGACATTTGGATCTTTTTGCTTTTCTTCAGTTTCTTCTGTAAACCTTACAAGAATAAATTTTTCATTTTCATCAGGTTTATCTAAAGTTGTGTGATCCATTGTATCTTCTAAAATAGTAATCTCCGAATGGTTTGGAATTTCAGCTAATATGAATTTTTCATCTTTATTTTTTTCTTCATATAGATAGATAAATTCTTGTTCCTCATCATCTATATTAAAAGTATAAAGATTCTCTTCAAAATTATTATTTATTTGTTTTTCATCTGAAATTGCCATCGCAGCTAAGTTCATTTGAGGAAAAGCAATAAATAAAACAAGAGCAGAAATGAAAAGACGCTTAAAGATGTTACGGTTTTTCAATTAAGATTACCCCTCCAATTCATGACTTAAGAACTAGTTAATAGTTCACCTCCTGTGAAAATAATAGTAAAAAAATCATACATATTTATTATCGCAAAAAATAATGTAGATGTTAAGCTTTTTTTGTCAGTTTTAATAATTTTATTGAGATTTTTAGATAATGCTAATTTATAAACATGTAAATATCTGTATGACATCTTAATATAAAATGCCAAATCATATGATATGTGTGATTGTAGCAAATCAATTAAATTTAATTTAATCAGTAAATGGTAATCAACTAAACTTTAGACTTATTATTTTTAAACTTCATATATAAAAATTCCTAGAATTTTGTTATACTAGTTTTGTTTTATATCTTCCATGTTCATAAGAATAAGTACATAGGGAAAGATAGGTGTTAGTATGAAATAATAGGAAGTATACTTTATCTGTTTTTAATTACCATAAAAGAAATGAAAACTAGGAGATTGTTAAACAATGAATGATAAAATGATTTCAATAGAGAAAGTGTTTCGACCAGAAATTGAAGGTTTAAGAGTGATTGCAGCACTTTTAGTGGCAATTTACCATATATGGTTTGGTCGAGTATCTGGGGGAGTGGATGTATTTTTTGTGGTATCTGGTTTTCTTATTACTACATCCATTATTTCAACAATAAACCGTACAGGTGATTTCAAATTCATTCCATATATCACTAAATTATTAAAAAGGTTACTACCGTCTGTATTTACTATATTGGCCGTAGTGATTATTTTGTCTTTATTTTGGTTACCATCATCTATCTTTGATAAGACGTTGAAGGAAATAGTAGCTTCTATGTTTTATTATCAAAATTGGCAATTAGCTTTTTCTAACACAGATTATTTGGATGCTAACCAAATGAAAACGCCAGTTGAACATTTTTGGGCGATGTCAATCCAAGGTCAATTTTATATTATATGGTTTTTGATTTTCGCTTTGGTTGTTTTCTTTGTGAAAAAATATCAAATCACAAGGGTAAAAAGTTTATTAAACATACTACTTAGTATTTTATTTATAGGCTCATTACTATTTTCCATTTATTTAACGGCGGTAAATCAACCTTTTGCATATTTCATCACGTTTACAAGGGTTTGGGAATTCGCATTAGGTGGATTATTGTGTATTAATCTATCAAAAATAAAAGTGAATAATTTCCTTTCAATTATCTTCGGATGGCTAGGATTAGTTGGACTTATTCTAACGGGTCTTATTTTTGATGTTTCAACATCCTTTCCGGGTTATATTGCATTGTGGCCGATGTTATGTGCTGTAATGATTATAGTATCTGGAACAAAGAATACCAAGTTTGGTGTCAAAAGATTTCTAGGATCGCCAATTATGATTAAGTTAGGAGGTTTATCCTTTGGCTTATACTTATGGCATTGGGTGATTTTATCGTTCTATAATTACAATGTTTCGGAACCACCAAGCTTATTTATGGGTGTACTTATCATAGTAATTTCTATAATGTTATCATTTATCATGACAAATTACGTTGAATCTCCTATAAGAAGCACAAAAAGTTTGAAAATATCCTTCAAAAAATTGGGTTTTATGGCATTTGTTAATCTGGTTTTAATAATTGGTTTATTTTCTACCAACGCTTTTAGCAGTTATATGCAAGCAAAAGATATTACAGAAGCTGATCATCCTGGAGCTATGGTAAAAGAAGAGAATATCGTTCTTAATGATGCTAACCCTATCCCTTCTTTGGGAGAGGCATTTGACGACTTGCCGATTTCTCATTTAGATAATAGTAATCAAGGTTTAAAAGAAACTGCGGTTAAAGTAGGTGTTTATGGAAAAACAGAGAATTATGAGCAGACGATTGCTGTCGTAGGAAGCTCTCATTCTGAACACTGGTTAGGTGCGGTCATTGCAGGAGTGGAAAACACCAATTATAGAGTGTTATCTATAACCAGATCAGGAACTAGATTTTCTACTGGATATGAAGATGACGATTTAAAAGGACAGTGGGTTAGTAAAGCGACAGAGTACATCAAAAACCATGATATTGATCTGGTAATTTCCCATGTTACTGCAGCTGACACAGAGAACACAAGAATTCAACAAAGTATGGTAGACAAATTGAATGAAATCTATAATTCGGGAATAAAAATATTGGCGTTAAGGGATAATCCGCGTTATGATTTTAATGTTTTAGAGACATTAGATTTAGAAGGGGAGATAAATACAATATCTTCAATGAACAGTATGAATCCTCAAAAGGATGAAGCTTTTTGGCAGCAATTCAATGAAACCAATGATTCTTTTTATAAGTTAGATTTAACTAATTATTTTCAAGTAGACGGTGAGTATAGACCTATCATAGGAAATGTTGTGGTTTATCGTGATAATAAACACATGACTAATACATTTTCTGAATCATTTGGACCTATTTTTAGCGAAGAGTTCGAAAAAATATTTGAATAATATTTCCATAAGTGTCAAGTAACCTGTATGTAGCGTTTGAACAAGGTTATCTGACGCTTATGTTTTTATTCACAGTATAATAATCATGATCTCCCCTATATTGGTAATTTTTTTAAATGGTGCTATTAATACTTTGTACTTGTATTTAAAAGTTGTATAATATAAATACGATTTATTATACAGTGTCTACAGTAACATAAATATCTAGTATTTATTATGATACAAAAAAGTTCAATAAGGAAATAGAAAAGTAAATCAGAATATAGCTTGTTGAAGGAGTGAACTCATAAATGAAGAAAAAAACGGTTGTGTTTGTATTTAATTCTTTAGGTGTAGTACGAGGTGGATTAAGTAATGCAGTGTTAAAAAGAGCTAATACTTTAGTTAAATATAACATTGATGTAATTATTCTTACACTATCATTTCAGCCTGAATTCGTAGGAGTTGTGAATAAATTATATGAACGAGGAAATTTAGATAAGAAGATAAAGGTATTGAATTTTTTTAATGACATCCTTGGAGAAGGAGGGGGGAAAAGAAAAAAGGAAGATGTAATAAATGAAAAAGGTTTCTATGTCTTTAAAGGCGGAAATCCAGATATTAATGGGTATAGGTATTACAAAGATGGTTTTTATGTGAAGTACAAACAATATGATAAATCAGGGAATTTAATGTTTGTTGATTATATGAATGAAGCTAGGCATCGTTATCAAAGGGACGAATACAATAAAAAAGGGGAAATGATACGTTCTCGTCACATGGATCAAAACAATAATCTTCCACGACTAGATAGATATTTTAATTCCGATGGAGAGTGTGCAATTACAATTTGGGTAGATGGCAAAGGCAATGCGAAAAGAGTTATTTCTTTCGATAAAAAAAATCAAGGAGAATATGCTCAATTAGAGGGACTATATAATTTATGGATTAAAGAAATACTTTCTGGTGTGTCTTCGCCTGTTGTCATATCTGATTCAAGAAATACAGATTCGCTAGTTGCAGGCTTGAAATCTGATAATATAAAAAAAGTTGCAGTATTACATAATAATCATTTCAAGAGTCCTTTTGATAATACTGCAGAGATTAATAAATTATGGAATCCATTTTTTGATAATATCAATGAATTTGATCGTATAGTGTTTTTAACAGAAGAACAGAAAGAAGATGTTGAGCGACAATATGGACCATTAAAAGCATCAACAGTAATTCCTCATGCAGTTCCACATATTGAGAAAAGTCAATTAGAAAAAGACGTAAAAAGAAATCCATATTTAGTAGTCACGTTAGCTAGATATAAAAAGCAAAAAAGGCTTGATGAAGCAATTGAAGCATTTAGTTATGTAGTTGAGGAATTACCAGATGCCCAATACCACATTTACGGTTTTGGAGACTTACAAGAAGATTTAGAGACCTTGATTCAAAAGCTGAACTTAACCAATAATGTGAAACTAATAGGTTTTACAAGCGATCCTATTAAAACTTATAGATCTGCAGCATGTTCTATTTTAACTTCAGACTTTGAGGGTTTTGGCTTAGTATTAACAGAAAGTTTAGCAGCAGGAACACCAGTTATTTCTTATGATATCAAGTATGGACCGAAAGATATCGTTAGAAATGAAGTGGATGGTTATTTAGTTCCCAAGGGTAACAAAAAAGAATTGGCAGAAAAAATAATTACGCTAATGACGAATAACCAATTGCGAGAAGAATTCTCAAATAATGCTCTAGAAGTAACTGAACGATTTAGCATTGATAAATATGAAGAACAATGGTTGGATTTGATAGACAAAATATAATCAAAAGATACTATGCAGTATCGAATCAAATCAATAACATAAATCAGAAACTAAAGGTCTAAAACTATTAATTAAAGATTGATAATAGCAATTCTATAAGATAATATGTTCTTATAGAATTGCGTTTTCTGTCCCTAACAAGAACAATAGATTGCTATCGGTATTTCAATCTTGGAAGCAAGTCAATTTTTTATGTTAAAGTAATTTCCCAAGTTTGGCGACATTTTTTTCCAAACGTTGATGTATCAAGTTTCCAAGAGAATGCCAACCTAAAGTGTAGTCCCTTAAAATAAGTTGTTAATTCATTTAATATACTTTATTAATATTGATTATATAACGATTTTATAGTATAATATAAGTAGTCCCGTAATAACGAAAGGATGACTACGTTGTTCTTAAAAAAATCAACTACTACTATTAACGGTAAAAAATATAATCATTATAAAATCGTGGAGTCTTTTAGGGAAGACAATAAGGTGAAACACCGTATCCTATTTAACGTTGGCAGGTTAACCGATGAACAGGCAGAACAATTGAAGCTCGCCATACAAGTTAAAAGTAATCCATCTATCGTTGTTGCGAAAGAAAAGGATATTGCGGTAACGAAAAACATTGATTATTTGAATGTCATGACCTTATACCATTTATGGAAACAATGGAATTTGGATCAGTTCTTCTCTGATGATCGATGGGTACAAGCTTTGGTTACTAATCGTTGCCTTGATCCATGCAGTGAAATCAAGTTATCTGCCTGGACAAAAAAGACCGTCCTTCCTGCCATCATTCCTGCCTTACAAAAATATGATGAGTACGATGTTTATCGAGAACTTGACCGCTTAGCCAGACAGGAAGATGATTTACAGGTGTTTTTATTGGAACAATTAAAGCGCCGAAATCGGATTGGTTCAGAAGCTTTTTTTTACGACATCACATCTTCCTATTTGGAAGGGAGTCGCTGTATTATTTCCAACTATGGATATTCACGTGATCATCGACCAGATCGTGAACAAATTGTCATTGCACTCATGGTCACACCTGAAGGATACCCCTTTTATTGGCGTGTTTTGGAAGGCAACACGCAGGATATTACAACGGTAGAGGATTTGATTAAAGATGTACGTCAACGATTTGGCATTAGTAAGTGTACCCTTGTTTTTGACCGTGGCATGGTTTCCGCAAATAATTTACATGCGATTAAACAAGAAAACCTTGCCTATGTCTCGGCAATGGATAAAGACGAAATTCGCAATACGTTACTTGACACCGTTATGCCAGAGGCTGCCACCATGGAAGACTGGGAACAGGTCGTTGCCATGAGAGAATTTGTTCCTTGGGATGAAAATCAATTTTTATTTTATCGCCCTGTTATGCAAAATGGAAAACGTTACATCATCACATTTGATGTTGGGAGATTTATCGAACAAACAAAGCAGCGCAAACGTCATATGGCACATATCGAAAAAGTCATTCAGGAAATGAATGATGAATTGTTAAACGCAAAGAAGTCCAGGCGAGTAGAAACCATTGAAAAGAAGATTTCTCAACTTCTTTCTCGTAAAGGATTCAAGAAAAAGGCAAAAATAACGATAGAGCCTCTTTCGCTTACTGTGGACACGCCAAAAGGAAAAAAACGTACGGTGAAAAGTTTTCATATTCATCTGGATTGGTTGAATGAAGCAATCAAAGATGCAGCACGTATGGATGGTTTATCTTGCTTCATCACAAATATGAAGATAGAAGACTTAGGTGATCGGGAAGCAATGGAGTTGTATCGTCGAAAAAACAAAGTGGAAGAGGCCTTTCATGAAATAAAGTCCCATCTACAATTGCGCCCCATGCACGTGACACGCACTGGACGAGTAAAAGCGCATGTGACGATATGTATGCTGGCGAATTTTCTGATGAATGACATGGAACAATTACTGCGCAAAGCCAACCATAAGACATCTCCCAAAGATGTTCTTGAAGAATTGGAAGCATGCAGAGTCCATCAAATTGAAATCGCAACAACAAAGAAAATGCTTAAGCTACAAAAAGTTTCCGATCAACAAATGGAATGGCTGCAGGTATTACAATGTGATGAAATTATACAAGAAAAATATAAAAAAGGGGTTATTAAAAAAGTAGAAAGCTGGTTGTAGTACCTAAAATAATTTTTCGAGATACTACAACCCTTGATATGGCTGTAACTGGTAAATTTTGTCGCCAAACTTGGGTAATTTATAAAAAAGGTGGGAACTTCATAAAACGCAATCGATCAGAAAATACTCACCAGTTGAATCGAGCCAATCATTTTAGAATAATCAAAAGAACTTCGATGGGATACACGTACTTTATTTTTCATAGATAGTATTTGAGGGTAACTAATTCCTTTAGGCTTATTCCGTCAAAAGTGGAGAAAAGTCTTTTTGTATTTTATTTAACAACAGTATTCAGCTATCATTAGGAAAATTGTCTTCATTACTTGAAAACGCTTTCCTTTTGTTTGTGAAATCTTCCGTAACAGCTAATCACAAGTGAGGTAGATGAACAATCTTGATTGGAGTGAGTAACATAGTGAGTAGAGTCCTTTTTCTATGCAATGTTATCCAGATGTATGAAGAGAATACTAAACAATAAATTCAGCCCTATTTATGGACACAAGAATTCAGCTTCACCATTTGATCAAACCTAACTACTATAGAAAACATCCATTTTTTAAGTTATTTCTATAATGTACTGATGAATAAGATTTATTGTTTATGAAGTGTAATATAATGGTGAATGCAGGTTTGATAAGCAATTATCTTATGTTTTATTCATGAAAGTCGAGATGAAGTAATATAAATATTAGCACCATCTTTTATTTTTTAGTCAATATGTAGAATGATAATCTAGAAGAAAAGGGGGATTGAATTGAAGTATTTGAATAAAGAAAAGTCACTATTGCTTTATAAATATTTATTATCCTATTTCATTATATTTTTAATACCGTACATTACAATAAGTATAATTTTCTATCAAGTTTCTGTTCAAAATCTCCGTCATGAGATTATCAGTTCCAATATAGATAAAATTGAACAAGTAATTGATATAACTGATTCTCGAATGGAGGAGTTAAGAGATATTGCCACAAGGATATCATTAGATCACCATTTGACACCATATATGCTGAATCAACCTTATAATAGTAAGGAGGCGATTGAAAAACTAATTTCTTATAAGGTAAGTAGTGCCATTGTTGATGAATTATATTTATATTATCATGATGAGGAACAAATATATTCCCCTAGAGGGACAAGCGGTATGACTACTTTTATTGAGAATACCTATAGACTTACGGACGCTGAAGAAATTAAATTAAGAACACAAATGGAAGCGATTTCAAGTCCGGTAGTACAGTCCATAGATATAGAGACAGATAAAGAAGATCAGCAACAAGTTATTTCTTATTTGTATCCTGTTCCGGTTAACAGTACGGCTAGTTATGGTACGGTAGCCTTTTTCATAAAGGAAATCGCATTTAAAAAATTAATACAAAATGCACTAGGAGAATTTAAGGGTAACATGTATATATTCAATGATAAAAAGGATTTGTTAACATCTCATAATAATGGGGAAAAGTTAGATCCAAAGTACCTAAATCGGTTTAATTTAGAAGAGAAAGGAGTTGTGGATAAAAAGCTAGATAATGAAAATTATTCTTTAGTGACAGTTCACTCAGACTCAAGTGGTTGGACTTTTGTGAGCGCTATGCCAACAGACCAATTTTACGAGCGAATGACTTCACTGAAAACGTCTATTATTCTTACTTTAATCTTAATTGCTTTAATAGGCATGTTTGCTGCGATATTCATGGCCCTGCGACAATATCGACCAATTAAAAATATAGCTCAATCGCTTAACACGAGAAAAATTGAACATTCAATTAAAACGAAGAACAAGGATGAGCTGGATAAAATTCGGGAATCAATCGAAACAATGTATCAAAATAGTAGAGAAATGCATAAAAAAATACAGGTGCAACAGCCGTTTTTAAGAGATCAGTTGTTAACACTTCTATTAAAAGAGAATACTGGTAATCATGAAGAGATGAAACGATTATTAACAGATCTAGATATTTCATTTAAAGGAGATTACTACTTCATAGTGATGATTTCATTTCATGACAAAATAGTCGAGAATGAGACCATCGAAGAAAGAGAACGATTATTAGATCTCCTCATGAAGATGTCAGATCAATACTGTATAGGTTATGGTGTGGAGTTGGTCCATGAGAATGGAGTTGCTTTAATTACAAGTATTAAAGGTAAGTATACTGATTTGGAAAAACGACAGCAAAATTTCGTTAAGGAATTGGGGAAACAACTAGAAGACTATTGTCATACATTCCCATCAGTAGGAGTAGGGAAAATATATGAAGGGACAAATGGGATCAATCGATCATTTATTGAGGCTAATGCAGCTCTAGAATACATTCCTTTGAATAATCGAAATATTGTTTACTTTGGGAAAATATCCGAATCTAAGGAAGACCATAATTGGTATTCCTTAGATGATCAAGCTAAATTTAGTCATAGTTTAAAACAAGGGAATAAAGCTGTAGCCAAAGAAACATTAGCAGTCATTATGAAAAATTTTAAAGAACAAGATATTTCTATTTATATGCTTCGAGCGATTTGTTTTGACTTGATTAATATTATTCTCAAAAATATGGTGAATTTAGGATTATCGCATAAAACGGATGATGTAAAAGCACTCGTTGAGTTTAATTCATTAGAAGATCTGGAGAAAAAAATCAATTTTATGATTGTTTATATTTGTGAAGTAGTTGATTTAAGAAAAGAAAGTCATAATAATTATTTACGTGATCATATTCTAAACTTTATTAATGAGAACTATAAAAAACATGATTTGAGTCTTGAGTACACAGCAGAACATTTTCAGATTTCTACTTCACACTTAAGTCGTTTTATAAAAGAACATACGGGTACAACGTTTACTCAATACTTATGGGAACTGCGAAATGAAGAATGCAAACGCCAGTTAGTTGCAACCAACCAGGCAATCAAAGAGATTGTATTGGATATTGGTTACGTTGATGTAGCTAATTTCACCAGGAAATTCAAAAAAGTAGAAGGGGTGACACCAGGGCAATACAGAAAAGACTATAAATTTAAAAATGCTTTGTAGTCTCATATAAAGATCATTTGTATGAAATAAATGGTTGGTTATCTTCTAAAATGCAGATGCGTAATTTTGGGGTTATGATGGTATTCAAAAGTTGTAGAAAAAACGAAAACAAAAATTCTAACGTAAGAATCTTTTCTTCACTAAACCAAAACTTACTTAAGGTGTTATTTCAATTTAAAAACCAGGCAGAAATTGCCTGGTTTTTTTTACGAACTTTTAACAAATATGAATCATTCAGCATATTAACTTAAATAATTACAGCGAGAGAGGCTATGCAAATCATTAGCTACAACTAGTCGGTTATGAAATTGTAAGCTATGTCAAATACCCACTATCATACTTTACATATCAGAATCACAATCTACATATTTAAAAAAATACGGCTTGCCTGCTATATTCAAAGATAAGTCAGATAACGAGAGGAGGGATTAACTCAATTTAACAGCGCTTTCAGAGATCGTGTTTAAAAATTACAAGGAGGGTTTAAATCAAGATGGGACGATATTATTTGATTTTGTTGATGATTTTACCAATGTTATTATTAGCCGCCTGTAGTAACGACAGTGAAGATACGGCAGCAGATTTAGAAGAAAATCTTGAAAATGTAAACAAGGAAGGATTTCCAATTGTAGATGAACCAATCACTATTGATTTTATGACTCGCAAACCGCCCACCACAGAGAATGATTATAATGAAGTTCTTATATGGGATGAATATGAAGAAATGACAAATGTAACGATTGATTGGGGATTAGTTCCAACTGAAGGATTTGGAGAGAAAAGTAATCTTGGGCTGGCAGGTGGAGATTATCCAGAAGCTTTCTATACAGCAAAGTTCTCTGATGTTGACATCATGAAGTATGGAGATCAAGGGGTATTTCTTGAATTAAATGATTTAATTGATGAGTACATGCCAAATGTGAAAGCGCTTTTTGAAGAATATCCTGAAATAGAAAAGGCTTTAACAAATGCGGATGGAAAAATTTACTCACTTCCAACTGTTTATTCACCTGACTTCTTATCTATGACAAGTAATATTAAGCCTTGGATTAGAGAAGATTGGCTTGAAGCGTTAGATATGGATATGCCTGAAACGACAGATGAATTTTATGAATATCTGAAAGCAGTAAAAGAAGATGATCCGAATGGGAATGGTCAAGCAGATGAAATCCCTTATGGCAATACTTCAGTAGATGGTCTTATCGGCTGGTTTAAGGGTGCATATAACATCGGTAATAAAGGAAGAAAACATGGATATATTGACCTTGATCCAGAAACAGAGGAACTTCGTTTTTACCGTACAGCTGATGGTTATAAAGAAATGCTTCAGTATATAAATAAACTATACACGGAAGGTTTATTAAACGAAAATATCTTTACATTAGAAACAAACGAATATCATGAACAGGGTTCACAAGGACTATACGGTAGTACTGTCACAACAAGCCCTGAAACACGCTTCGGCACGGATAATTTTACTGGAATGCCACAAATAGAAGGACCTGATGGCTATAAGGATTGGGTGTATGTTACTGCTCCAGTAGTGCATAAAGCAGCATTTGTAATGACGGATAAAAATGAAAACCCAGCAGCCACAGCTCGTTGGATTGATTATTTTTATGGTGATGAAGGTGCTACTATGCTCTTTATGGGAGTTGAGGGAGAAACGTATGAAGTGACAGAAGAAGGAGATAAGGAATATGTGGAAGAAATCACAAACAACCCTGATGGTCTAACCTTTGAGCAAGCATTAAGACCATATATTACTTGGTTAGGTGGCGGATACCCAGGATTAGTTCAGTCAGATTACTTTAAAGGGGCAGAAAATTCTCCTGAATCCATTGAGGCGACAGAATTAATCGAGCCTGACATAATTGATGAAATTTGGCCAGACTTCCCATATACCGTGGAAGAAAATCAACGGTTATCAGCATTAAAAGCCGACATTGAGAAATATGTAGTAGAAATGCAGGATAAATTTATTGCGGGTGAAGAATCTTTTGATAACTGGGACAATTATGTAGAAACACTAGAAAATATGGGGTTAGATGAGTATATGGAAATACAGCAGGCTGCATATGAGAGATATTTAGAAAACTAGAATTCACCATCTTTTAATTGATTATAAGTAAGAGAGGTTGAGACAAAATCGGAAGCAAAAGGAAAATTTCAATGTTTCAACCTCTCTTATGCAAAATTTAAATTCAGCTAAATGATTTAGACGATTATTGTAGTGAGATTGGAGGTTGTTTTATGGCGTCAAAGGAAGGAACTATTAATGTAAGGAACACGGATAATAAAAAACTTCATTCATTTAAGAAGAATTTAATTTCTAATTGGCAGTTATACGTTTTCCTTTTACCTGCGATTATCTATTTTTTTGTACTTCATTATATACCAATGTATGGGGTGCAGATTGCTTTTAAGAATTTTATAGCTAATCAAGGGATACTAGGAAGTCCATGGGTAGGATTTGATCACTTTGAACGATTTTTTAATTCTTATTATTTTTGGAGACTATTAAAGAATACATTGCTTATCAACCTGTACCAATTGGTATTGTTCCCATTACCAATCATATTTGCTCTTATGTTAAATGAAATTAGAAACGGTGTGTTTAAAAAGTGGGCACAAACACTTACCTACGCACCACATTTTATTTCAGTAGTGGTGGTTGTTGGGATGATTGTTGCGTTCTTAGAACCATCTACAGGATTAATCAATCATGCCATTGTAGCTTTGGGCGGTGAACCAATTTCATTTATGACAAGCCCGGATTGGTTTAGGCATGTATACGTTTGGTCAGGAGAATGGCAATCATTGGGCTGGGGAACGATTATATACTTAGCGGCATTAGCAGGAGTAAATCCCGAACTACATGAGGCAGCTAAAGTGGATGGAGCAACAAGGATGCAACGAATATTACACATTAATATTCCGTCCATATTACCAACAGTGGTTATACTGTTTATTTTGAACATAGGGAAATTTATGTCAATAGGTTTCGAAAAAGTATTACTTATGAAAAACTCCTTAAACTCAGAAACATCTGATATTATTCAAACGTTTGTCTATGAAACAGGTTTATTAGAAGGGCAATATAGTTTCGCAGCAGCGATTGGTCTATTTGATTCGGCTATTAATATCTTCTTATTAGTCATGATTAATCAAATTGCACGGAAGACAAGCGAAAACAGTCTATGGTAAGGAGTTGATTAGATATGGAAAAAAGAGGACTTTCTGATAAATCATTTGATAGAATAAATAATTTTTTAGTTTCTCTCATCGTCATTGTTGTCATTTACCCGCTTATATTTGTATTAAGCGCATCGATTAGTGATCCTGCTGCAGTAACATCAGGGAGAATGTGGCTTTGGCCAGTAGATATCACTTTTGAAGGATTTAAGCGAGTATTCGAAAATCAGGATATCTGGACAGGGTACCGTAATACGATTATGTATACCTTACTAGGAACACTTATTCATTTAGTTATTTTATTGCCATGTGCATATGCATTATCAAGAAAGGAGCTAATGGGTAAGAAAATAATCTTATGGTTTATATTATTTACGATGTTATTCAATGGTGGGTTAATTCCTACTTATTTGGTAGTAAAGTCATTAGGGATATTAGACACGATATGGGCTATTGTAATTCCAAACGTAGTAGGTGCATGGTCCATTTTGGTGGCGCGTACATTTTTTCAGCACAGCATACCGGATGAATTAGTTGAGGCCTCTAAAATAGATGGTGCATCCGATTTTTATATATTCAGAAAAGTAGTATTACCGTTATCCCTGCCCATTATAGCTGTTATGGCTTTATTCCACGGGGTCAGTCTATGGAATCAATACTTTACTGCCCTTATCTATTTAAGTGAGAGGGAGCTATATCCTTTACAGTTGATTATCCGTGAAATTCTTGTTGTCAATCAAATGGGGCTAGAGGAAGGTAGTGCCGGTGTAATGGAATCTTTAGTAGAACAGGTGAAGAATGCGAGTCTTGTTAAATATGCGGTAATTATTATTTCGTCTTTACCGTTATTAATCGTTTATCCTTTCTTACAGCGGTACTTCGTAAAAGGGGTCTTAATTGGTTCTGTAAAAGAATAGGATAGAGATATCAAATGGGGGACTATAAATGAAGGGATTTGTAAATGGTTATTATCGACTTGCAAATTGGGTTACACAACTTGCGTATTTTAATATGCTTTGGGTTCTTTTTTCGGTAGCTGGTTTGGGGATATTAGGCTTTTTTCCAGCGACAGCAGCATTGTTCGCTGTCATACGAAAATGGATGTTGGAAGAGGATATACGAGTATTTCAAACGTTTTGGAAATATGTAAGAAAAGACTTTATAAAAGCTAATATCTTAGGTTACTTGGTGCTGGCAATTGGCTATATATTATATATTGAATTTCAGATACTATGGTCAAGTGGTCAAACTATGTATGTTCTGGCAAGCTTCGGCGTGCTAGCTTTAGTCTTTTTATATGTAATTATGCTACTGTTCCTTTTTCCAATATTTTCTCATTTTAATCTCAGTATGGTCAACTACTTAAAATGGCCTTTAGTGATAGGGATCATTCATCCCATATTAACAGTCTTTATCGTCTTAACGTTGAGTGTTTCTTATTATGTTGTCTTTATGACTATTCCGGCACTGTTGTTCTTTTTTGGAGGTAGCATTACTGCTTATTTTCTGACATGGGGAGGATTCAAGACCTTTTCGAAATACGAGAAGGTTGAAGTAGAGACTGTTTAGAATCATTATTTTTTAGTAAGTTAATGAATAACAAAAGAAGAACAGTATCAACAGGAGGAAATGAGATGGTACAAATATTTGCTCATAGAGGCAGTTCAGGAACTCATCCTGAAAATACGTTTTCCGCATTTCGGGAAGCAGTAAAAATGAGTACAGATGGTATTGAAATAGATGTTCATCTTACGAAAGACAATGAACTGGTAGTTATTCATGATAACACTGTCAATAGAACAACAAATGGTAAGGGATATGTAAAAGATTTTACCCTGCAAGAAATAAAACAATTGGATGCTGGATCGTGGTTCGCTGAGGAATTTACTGGAGAGCGTATTCCAACTTTGGAAGAAGTACTAATCTTTTTGGAAAAGGAAAAACAAATATTAAATATTGAATTGAAAAATGTAGTATTAGATTATCATGGTCTCGAAGATAAAGTGGTTGAAATGGTGAGGAAATATCATTTAACAGATCGAGTTATCATTTCTTCTTTTAACCATATTTCGCTTCATGAAATAGGTAAATCGTATCCAGATATAAAATGTGGGGTATTAACCTTGGATAAACAATATCAACCATGGAATTATATTACTTCGGTTGGCGCTACCAGTATCCATCCTCACTGGTTAAAATGCGATCAGGAGATGATTACTGAAATGCAGCTAAGAAATATACCAGTAAGAGTCTATGTGATTAATAAAAAGGATCAAATGAGAAGGTTTATAAACTATAATGTCACCGCTCTTATGACAGACTATCCAGAGTTAGCATTACAGATAAGAGATGAACTAACAAATAACTAAAATATAACATCCAAGGAGGATGACAATGTTAAATGTAGGTGTAATAGGTGTAGGGTCTATCTCCCGCCATCATATTGAGCAGTATTTACATCATAAGAATGTTCATTTACATGCTTTTTGTGATCACAATATAGAACGCTTGCAGGAAAAAGGAGAGTTATACAATATAGAACAGCTTTATGGTGAGTACCATGATCTTTTAAAAAATAAAAATTTGGATGCTGTTAGTATTTGTACTTGGAATAATAGCCACGCTGAAATTGCTATTGCTGCCTTGGAAGCAGGTAAACATGTTTTGGTGGAAAAACCCCTAAGTATGACAGTAGAGGAAGCCTTAGCTGTTAAAGAGGCGGTTCATAAGACTGGTAAAGTCCTACAAGTTGGATTCGTCAGACGCCATAGTGAAAGCACAAAAATACTGAAAGAATTTATTGATAATGGTGATCTAGGGGATATTTACTATGCAAAAGCGTCTTATTTAAGGCGCTTAGGTAATCCAGGTGGGTGGTTTAGTGACAAGAAAAAATCAGGAGGTGGGCCGTTAATCGATCTAGGTGTACATGTTATTGATATATGTTGGTACTTAATGGGAAAACCCAAACCGGTATCTGTAAGTGGAAACACCTATCATCGTTTGGGAAATCGAAGTAACATTGAAAATCTCTCCTTTTATAAAGCGGCAGACTATAATCCTGAACTAAATGACGTTGAGGACTTGGCGAATGCCATTATTCGTTTTGAGAATGGGGCCTCTATTATGGTAGATGTAAGTTTTACGTTACATGCAAAAGAAAATGAAGTCAACGTGAAAATATATGGTGAAAAAGCAGGAGCGGAGGTAGAACCAGAATTGCTGATTACGTCAGAAAAACATAATACCATACTAAATGTATCACCTCAGATTGATAATAGGTCCCTCCATTTTAAAAAGGCATTTAAAGAAGAGATAGATCACTTTGTAACATGCTGTTTGGATGGAAAGGAAAATATTGCTTCTGTTGATGATGGTGTTCAAATAATGAAAATATTGAATGCTGTGTATCAATCAGCCAAGAACGGTAAAGAAGTTTATTTATAAAGCCGATTTAAATGATCAATCTGATAGGGTTTAACCAGGAGGAAAAGAAGATGGAAAAAGTTATTATTGCTGACCCCAATAGAATAAGGTTGGCTGATGCCGAAAAAACATTGGTAGCGGACAGTTTGGATGAAGTTGGCGAGGAAGGAAAGGACATCTATATTTCTTCTTCACTATTAGCAATGGCAGGGGAAAGAAATAATGTTCATGTTTATTTTGAATTAGAATGTTATCCCTTTTTTGATAAGGTTAGGAATTTAATCGGGCAGCAAGTTAAGCCCAAAGGAGTACTGCGTTATCGAAGAAAAACAAAAAAAGATATCAATGAATCATTGCTTATTGAAGATATGGCTGTCATTTGTTCTTTTTTTGGTGACACTGAACATGTTTTCACCAAGCGATCAAAACAAAAACACCCTTACCACGTTATTATTACATTGAACTTCGGTGGTGGAACAATGGCACATGTAGAATATACGGTCACCAATAAAGATCAAATTGAATTAGAATGGAGCGGAGTGGGAAGAATATTGGAATTTGATAGTGATGAAATGAATCCATTTATGTCAAATGGTTCAAATATAGAGGCGCTTTCTTTAGGGCTAAATACAAAGACTATTTTAGACAGATCGTACTTTGTTGATGTGGAATTACTGGAAACGCTTGATAAGTATTGTAAACTTATAAAAGCTGGTGATAAAAAATGAGAATTGGAATGATGAGTTTTGCTCATAGCCATGCAAATAGCTATGCAAATAAAGTAAATCAACTCTCAGATACTCAGTTAGTTGCAATTTTTGACGACAATCGAGAGCGTGGGCTGAAAGCAGCCGAAACATTTAACGTAGATTATTATGATAGTCAACATGATTTTTTAAAAGCGCAAATGGACGCGGTGATTATTTGCAGTGAAAATGTTTACCACAAGGACATGGTGGTTCATGCGGCTAATGCAAAAAAACATATATTAGTTGAGAAACCCATTGCTACTACTGTGGAAGACGCTACTGAAATGATTGAGGCTTGTGAGAAAAACGATGTTATATTACAAGTTGCGTTTCCAGTTCGCTTCAACTATCCCATCCAACAATTAAAGGGAATGATGGATGATGGAACACTTGGAGAAATTATTGCCATTCGAACTACAAATAGAGGCAAAAATCCAGGTGGGTGGTTTATAGATGAGGTCCTTTCAGGTGGCGGCGCAGTATTGGATCATACAGTACATATGGTGGATATCATTCGCTGGTTTACTGGAAAGGAAGTTTGCGAAGTGTATGGAATAGTAGATTCTTATTTTCATAATATAGATATTGATGACGCTGGAATTCTTACACTTGAATTGGAAGATGGTGTGGTGGCAACACATGATGCAAGCTGGTCAAAATGCTCCACTTATCCAATCTGGGGAGATATTACGATTGAGGTAGTAGGTACTAGTAATATTGTTCGTGTGGATGCGCTAAAGGAACATTATCGAATGTATGAAGATGGAGATAAGCCATTAAAGCATATAGCCTTCGGAAATGATATGAACTACGGCTTGATCAAAGATTTTGTAGAATGTGTTAAACAAAACAGAAAGCCTTCTATCACTGGATACGACGGTTTGAAAGCTCTGGAGGTTGCTTTAGCGGCATATCAATCTAATAAATATAATGAATCGGTCAAAATATAGATTAGCAAATAAGAAACCCCACACGATGCACTAAGAATGTCTAGCTAGTTCAGGAGAATAGAGGGAGGAAAACTTAGCATGAAGATTACCTTTTTGGGTACTGGTGCTGCCCAAGGGATACCAACCCCTTATTGTAATTGTTCCACATGTATGCAGGCTAGGAAATTTCACGGTAAAAATATGAGAAAGAGAACTTCTCATATAATTAATGATGATCTCCTAGTTGATATGGGTCCAGACCTGTTTTCGGCTTGTGCAATGCATGACGTTGATTTATTAAATATGAAATATACGTTAATTACACACAGTCATCTGGATCATTTTTTTGCTCAGAATCTTGGTATGCGTACTAAAGGTATGCGAGCACAAACAGAATTACCGCATCTAACATTGATTGCACCTTCGTCGGTTATGACTTTACTTAATGCTTATGGTTCTACAGATGAAGGCATGGAACTGACAAGACATCCAATCCATCCATTTGATAGGGTGGAACTGGATAAATACACGGTCAAATCAATCAAAGCACAGCATTTACAAACAGTTGGAGATGCCGTCAATTATATAATTGATGATGGAGAGAGAAAAATACTTATCGCTTCAGATACAGCCATTTATGAGGAAGAAGTATGGCCACATTTAGAAAATGTAAACTTGGATCTTGTGGTCATGGAATGTACGCGATCCATATCTACTAAATCAAGCTCTGTTCATTTGAACATTCGTGATATGCAATTCATGCTGGGGAAAATGAAAGCTATTCAAGCAATTAATGAAAATACGATAGTATATGCAACTCACTTTTCTCATCAGCATTGTCCTCCTCATGAAGAACTGAGTAGTGCGTTACGCCAAATAGGGGTTCAATGTGCTTATGATGGATTAATTGTAGAGATTTAAGAAAGTTAAGGTTATTGATATCAAAAAGTGAGGTAATGTCACGTGGTAAATTATCGTTTACTAGCATTAGATTTAGACGAAACATTATTAACGAAAGATAAACGTATATCGGTGCAAAACAAAAAATGGATTGAATATGCCATCAACAGTGGAGTGATTGTAATTTTTGCAACAGGGCGTGGTCGAGAAAGGATTACAAAAATTCAAGAAGAACTTGGTTTAGATACATTAATGGTATTAGTAAATGGAGGGGAGGTATGGGGAAATAATTCAGAGATACTTGAGAGATCGATAATATCTGCAGAAGATATTCGGAAATTACATCATTTTTCCGAAAATGCTAATGCAAGTTATTGGGGATACAATGTAGAGAGTTTTGTTGGGCGTAAGGAATGGAATGAAGAGATGTTTAGTAAAGAATGGTTAAAGTTCGGTATTAGACATTCTGACCAAAACGTTCTACAAAAAATTAGAGAACAGATATCTGAAATTCCGACTTTAGGTATTACAAGTTCAGGATCTAATAATTTAGAAATTGGATTGAATGGAAAGTCGAAGAAAACCGGAGTAGAAAAAATATGTGATTATATGGAGCTAAAGATGGAGGAAGTGATGGCAATTGGTGATAATTATAACGACCTTTGTTTGCTCAAGGCAGCGGGGTTAGGAATAGCAATGGGAAATGCTGAACAAGTAATAAAAGAAAAGGCTGATGCTGTAACTGATACTAATGAAAGAGACGGGGTTGCAAAAGCAATTCAAAAGTACCTTTTCTAAGCTTGTAAAGAATAAATCATACTATAACTCTTTTGATAGTGATCTCCTGAACGTCCATGAAAATAAGGAGGAGACTGGGAAATGCTTATTCGGCAGAATTACTATGATAATCGTCGTGGACAAATTAAACAGCAAGTATTGGATATCCTAGCAAGTATTAATCAAATGTTAAAAAACTTTGATGATTTTCTATGTAACCCAACAGCTGAACGAAAGAACAGTATTTTAGAGGGTGAAGCTTTTATTGATACTCGTGAGGTAATCATCGAAAAATATATATTGGAAATTATTTCATTGGAACAATTAGATACTTCAGAAATTAAATGGTTATTCTCTATGAGTCGGATAGTTCGTGAATTAGAGCGCATTGGTGATCAATTAACGAATATAATAACTATTAGTGATATGGTTGATATTGCTGAATTGCGGCCATTGATTCGTAATTTTTTTCATTATGAGAAAGAAATGATGAATTGGTTAGTTAACGGGATAAGAGATGAACAGGTAGTGAATCTAGAAGCTGTAATGAACCATGATGAATATGTAAATGAATTAAACAAAGAGAACTATCAATATATCATTTCTCTAGTGAATCAAAAATCAAATGTAACGGAAAGTAAAATTCAAATGGTCATTATTAGTCGTTTCTTAGAGCGCATTGGCGATCATTTAGTGAACACGGCTAGAATCTATAAAAATACAATAGATGACGCTGGTAAGGGATGATAGTGGTTTTCTATCATCCTTTATAAATATAAATAAGAGAGGAATATATATGGTAGTTATTTATTTGGGCTTTTTTGGAGGGTTGGGGATTTTTCTTTATGGTAATCACCTTTTAAGTGGCAGTCTTCAAAAGATTGGGGCTGCTAAAATGAGAAAATCTTTAACTGTGATGACGAATACTAGATGGAAAGGTGTCATTAGTGGAGTTATTGTTACTTTTTTCCTGCAGAGCAGCACAGTCACAAATATTCTTGTAGTCGGTTTAGTCAGTGGCTCTATTATAACTTTAGCTCAAGCATTTGGTATTGTACTTGGTTCAGCTATTGGAACAACTCTCACTGTGCAAATATTAACATTCGAGGTTACACAATATTCATCACTTTTCATTTTTATTGGTGCTATTTTCTTTATTTTTGTTCGTCACAGCATTTACAAAACAATTGGCCAAACCATGTTAAGTGTTGGCTTTATATTTTTTGGGATTGGATTAATCACTAATTCCTTGGAACCGTTAAGTAAAAATGAGGCTATATTAAATGTGCTAGTTCAACTATCAGAGAGTCCGATTCTGTTAACTTTGGTTAGTATGTTACTAACGGCATTAATGCATAGTAGTGCGGCTATGATTGTAATTGGTATTGCGTTCGTCACATCTAATATACTATCCGTACAGGCAGTATTACCCCTAGTGCTTGGTGCTAATTTAGGTGCCACTTTACCTGTGCTCGTTTCTAGTTTATCATCCAAACCCGAGGGAAAAAAACTCGCCCTGTTTTATTTTTTGTTTAAAACGATTGGTGTTACTGCCGCTTTATTGATTTTAACTTTTAACAACCAATGGATAGGAATGCTGCCTGGAAACGCAGAACGCCAAATTGCCAACTTTCATACATTTTTTAATATTTTTATTGCTATTATATTTTTCCCTTTTCTGCCATGGATCGCACAACTTTTTAAGCGTTTTTTTCCAGAACGAGAATCCTCCGTCTCGACTTTCGAAGTTCGACTTGATGAAAGTTTATTAAATGTACCTGAAGAGGCCTTAATACATGGAAAAGATGAAATTTTTCGTTTGGCTGATTTTGTTAAAGAGCGAATGATCAATAGATTAACAGATTATATAAAAGATAATGACATGAAAGAAGAACTATACCAGGTAGAACAGGTAATTGATATGTCTTATGTTCAAATCCAACAATATTTGTTAAAGCTTGGACAACGTGATTTGTCAAACAAACAATCCAATCAGGAAGTGAAATTACTGAATATCCTTAATGATATTGAACATATTGGAGATATAGTCATGCGTTTTATTAGCAAGACAGAAAAAATAAGTACGGAAAATATATTGCTCGATCAAAAAGAACAACAACAACTTGATGAACTACTAGAGTTTATAGAACAATCTTTTTCAGATTCCTTGGCAGCATTTAAGGAAGATAGTCATCAACTTGCGCGTAGCAACATTCAAGGTCAATCTATCATTAGCCAATTTGAAAAAGATATCAAGTTTGAACACTTTAACAATCTTATTAATAAAAAAGAACATAATCCTGATATAAGTGCGGTTTACTTGGATATTATCAATCAACTTATCCAAATCTATCATCATAATCAAAATATATCTCGAACGGTATTAGGATTGATTTAAAAATAGAATTTGTATAGGAGAATAGAAAAATTTTGGTGTTTGGATAGATCTATTACATTAATTATAGGGAACACTAATTATTATCATATGTTTTTACTGGCGAATTAATATAAATTAATTTGGAATAAATGATGAGCAAATCCCAATTACTGTTTAGTTTGAGGATTTGCTCATCCATTAGTTTCTATCTATTTGAATATCCGTTCAACAACTCTCTTACCAGCATCACCATCATCTAGATAACAATACTTCTCATTAAATGCCCGATATTTTGTCTTATAGTTAGCTTCCGATTCACGAATGTTTTCAATGGTGTGGATGACTTCATCTGTATTATAAACAAATGGTCCTGGAGCTTCATTTTCAAAGTCCATATAAAATCCACGTAAATTATCTTTATAATTATCTAAATCATAAGTATAGAAGATAATTGGTTTTTTGGTATTAGCAAAATCAAACATCACTGAAGAATAATCTGTTATAAGTATATCTGTCATTAATAATAATTCTTGAATGTCTGGATAGTTGGACACGTTTTTTACGAACTCTTTTAATTCGGGTTCAATCTTAATTTTATTGCTCACAACAACATGCATTCTTAATAAGAGTATATATTCGTCCCCTAATCGCTCTTGCATTTGCTGTAAGTCCAAATTAATATCAAAAAGAAATTTATTATTTTTAGAGGTTTGATTATCTCTGAATGTAGGCGCATATAATATAATTTTCTTATCAATCGGTAGTTGCAACTTATTTTTAATCTTAGAAATAGAGTCTTTCTTATTATTCATAAAGAAAAGATCGTTCCTTGGATAACCTAGTTCTAAAATTTCTCCATTATATTGAAACGCACTCCGAAATTTTTCAGAGGCATATTGACTAGGAGAAACTAAATAATCCCAATTTTTAACCGCATTACCAATTCTCTCTACATAGTCATCATCTCTGCCTTGAACATTTTCAATATCAAACAACATTTTCTTCAAAGGTGTACCATGCCATGTTTGTAAATAGGTTGTCTTAGCTCTTTTTTTGATATAAGCAGGAAAATTTTGATTATTCACCCAGTACTTAGCTCGTAATAGGTAGAAATAGTATTGTGGGCTTAGACGATCAATTTTTTTCGTTTTAGGGTCAATAAAGCGATAGTTCTTATTGTAAACCCATATTTTTTTGAAATCTAAGCCTTGTTTTACCATTTCTTCATAAATAACTTTTGGACTGTCTGCAAATTGTTTCCCTAGACCACTTTCAAATATAACTAATTTTGGATCCACTGGAATAACAATTTTCCCAATTTTATAAAACGACTTCATGATAGGGAAATAATAGTTGCTTCTTCGGAATTTCTTGAATAGCGCTTGGTAAAGAATATTGATCTTTCCATTATCCAAGATAGAGTTATGAGCCTGGTTTCTTTCGATATGCTCAAAAATGCGTTGAGATGAATGTTGATCACGGTATTGAATAAATTTGTCAGCTCTACGTTTGTATTCATCCTTCATAATAAAGTCATCCTCTGCATACACCTCAATCTTTGATAGGAGGATATCATGGTCAAAAGCAATCTCTCCAGGTAAATCGTTATCAAGATCAAGATGGGAAGGACGTTTGCCTATGAATCGATTACGGTCGAATTGATAATACAAAACTGGCTTGTGTAAAAAGCTAAAATCGAAACCGACACTTGAATAATCAGTTAACATCATAGCACTTTGTTTAATTAAATATTGAACGTCAATTTCGCCTTGGTGAACGATTTGTATATGTTCATTGTCAAAATGATCGCTATATTGCTGCATGTTAGGATGTAAACAAAATAAAATATCAAAATGATAGTGTTTAGCTAGCTGTTTTAGATAGTCACTATTAATTAATTGTGTGTATCGAGAATAATAATCACTTTCCAAAAATACTTCATCTGATACAATCCAATCTCTCCAAGTTGGGATAATTAATAATTGCCTTTTCGGTTCTACATCATCCTTGAATAGGGTGTCGAATCTTGAAAGTCCTGTTACAAAGACATTCTCTGGAGAGTAACCAAAATCTGTTACAATCATCTGTTTTTCAAAGTTGGAACTAACAATAAAGAAATCCGTATCAAAACCAGGAGCTTGCTTACCGTAATTAGCTATCATGTTTTTAGTACCCATGATGCCATGTTGTAAGAAAACTTTATCCGCTTTTACTTTATTTTTAAATTTATCTGTCCTAATAGGGTAAAGGTAGTCCGGATGATGAGATGAGATAACCTTTGTAGCTATTAATGTCTTCCACATATGTTCCTTGGACTTATATTCAATAACATTTCCTAAGTTTTCTACATTTTTCTTTTCTGGTGAGTCTGCCTCAATAACATAATAGACATTTTTTTTCGGATGATTTTCTCGCATATATTTGAAGAAAGCATAGCCTGTATCCTGTGCTTTATAGATTCTCTCTCCAACAATCCATGTATCTTGTTTCTTGAATAGCTTTCTCAACAGCCATGACCAACGTGTAATTTTCTTTAGATAACGGAATTTTTCAATATCGTATTGATACACTTCAAATGACAAATTATTCATTTTAAAAGTGTAATAAGGGTGTATGATATTAGCTTCTTCATCAAAAACTGCATTTAAATCTCGAAGAAATAAGCGTGCTCTAAAAGTTGGTCTTCCAACTCGAATATACTTTGCTTCATCATTATCATGTAAATCTAGTTTTAGGAATAAATCATAGATATCATCTTGTAGCGGTTCGCCGTTATTCAGCTTACAAAAATCAATCTCGCCATCGAAAATATATCTGTTTAAACCATAATTGTATTTTACCTGATTACTTAGATGTAATGTTTTTATTGTATCAGCTGATAGACTCAAACCTGTACTTCTCCCTTGCAAAACAAGCTGACTACCTAATATTTTTGAATTGCGTGTGAATAATTTGCCGATTAATCGGATAGTGCTACCACTTTTTTTTGCCTTGTCAATTTGTATCCTTGTTGGAGCATCGGGCTTTGTATTATAAACCAGGGATAAGTTCCCTTTTATGGTGATGTAATTTAAGATTTTATCATTATTGGAAGTATAATAGGATAAATCATTCTCATAAGTAGTTGCAAATCGCCCACAACGAATAAAATACTCGGCATAGGTTACTTCATTTATCTCCAGTAACTCTAAGTCATCTCTTTCTCTACGATTAGCAGGAATTGATTTAAGAGGGGTACGAATCTTGAAATACCAATCAAACTCAGAACTTTCAGTGTCTTTAATAGTTTCCATTACCTCAATTAAGTTTATTGCGAACGAAAAGGAATAATTAGGTTCTATTTCTGCGATTTTTAATCTATGATCAACGTTTTCCTTTGAGAATAGCCACAACTCCTTAGCTTCAAAATTTTCTCTAGCAAAAGTTCCGCTTACGGATAGTATGCCATTTGCTTGAGAATAACTAATCATTTTTTTTAGTTTTTGCATAGCTTTCTTTTTCATTTTCAAACTCCCTTTGAAATATATATGACAATTGACTCAAGAACTTCATTATATATGTTTGAAGGCTTGGACAAAATAGTTTCTATTTTTAATGAGTTACAATTTATTATAATATATATAGCTACTGAAATAAATAGCTACATATTTTATGCTTTTTTTATGCATATTTGAAGTGTATTGTATACCCACTGTAAATTCCATGTTAAAAAACCGTAAAACCCATTGGATAAGTTTCTCTCATCCCATAAAATAGTTCATGTCTTGATCACATTCTTGTGAAGGAGTAAGCCATGAATAAATACTATGATGAAATCCCCTATATTCGAGCCATAGCTTGTATGATGGTCGTTTTAGTGCATGTATCAAGTAATTCCTATGAAGGACCGTATTTTGCTGATAATTGGAGTTTGTATATCAATCAATTCAGTCGATTGGGCACCCCGGTGTTTGCGGTTGTCAGTGGTTTTTTACTGTTCCATTCGGTAAATGGCAGGTCCTTCCAGTTCGGCAGATTTCTTCGTTCCAGAACGACGAAGATTGTGATTCCATTTGTGATCTGGTCGTTTGTCTATCTCGGAGTAAGAGCCTATCTTGGTGAAGATGTATTTCCTAATGTCAGGCAATCGATGAAGTACTTTCTGTTAGGAACGGCACAATATCATTTATATTTTATCGTAACCGTGATCCAGTTCTATCTCCTTTTTCCGCTGCTGCAGTTAATCAAAAACAAACAAATCATGTTAGGTGTACTTGTTGTCAGTCTGCCGATTAATTATTGGTGGTTTCAAAAAGGGGATATTTCACTCTTTTCTGATCCTGTGAACACCATTATTAATCATCAATCCTTTATCTTCTATTGGATTGCTTATTTCATGATGGGGTCAGTGTTACAGCTTTATTATCCTGAAATTAAAGCGGTCTGTTCTAAGTATAAGTATTGGATTGTGATTGCTTTTATAGGTATGATCACTTTAGCTTTTTATGAAATCGAACAGGGCAAGCTCTTTGCCTCCTCCAGAGTAGAAAATTTGCTGTATATTCCAATTTGGCTGTTATTTTTACTCATGGTCTTTCCTTTTGTTAATAAGAATACCACAGTAACTACGATCTTGCGTGTTATTGGTAACTATTCCATGGGGATCTATTTAGTGCACCCGCTTGTCATTACCATTATTGATCAATGGTATGCCCTGCGTCCGCTGGTGTCTTATCAACTCGTCGTTGTCTTCTTGTTGGTGATGATACTGTCTATGCTACTGATTCGCGTTATTTTATGGCTGCCTTTTTCCTCGTATATGATTCCTGTAGGTAAAAATAAATTAAAGTGAGGATGATTGGAAAAATCATCCTCGTTTTGGTTTATCCTCTTACAAAAAAGTGAACGATAAAGGTAGAATCAAAATTATTCTGCAAACCACCCTCAGATAATCCGCAATGAATATAAATTCTATTTATAGGGAAGTTAACAAATAATAAAACTCACCACGTTTGGACAGCAAGAAATATATCTTTTTGCAGGAATTTGTTATATAATAGAAGGTGGGTTTTATTGAACGATCATTCATTAACTAGGAGAGATGATGATGGGTTTCAATAAAACAACATTAATCAAAAAAGTAAAGAAATACATTGTCAAAAGAACAATGGTTATTGGTTCTTATTTGAACGAAAACAACGAATTAAAAATAGAAGTGCAAGCTAAGAACTTCTTAACCTATAACCACATACGGGCAACCATCAGTGATGGAACTCATGCCAAAGAGTTGGAATGGCAGCGAGAAAAGAACCTTATTACGATTACAGTTCCTATCCAGCTATTATCCGACACGAATAATAATGTGATTCGTTTAATGAATCATAACCAAACCTTTTGGTTGAAAATGGATGAAGAAGCAGAGGATAGTCAACATTTTCAAATGTATCAAGGTAAATACTACCGATTATCGGTTCATAAAACCATTTCAATCAAGCGTTTGCTTCCAGAAATCAACTTTTCGGAGGAGCGATTAACCTTAACAAATATGCAAACTGACTTTAATCATTTTTCCGGTGAGTTAACAGCTGATCACCCCATCCAAGGTGATGTATGGAAGGTGTTCGCTGTCAAAAATGGTACCATCAAGCCACTAGAGGCAGAGATCAACAAAGAGGTCCCTAGTCTAGAAATTTTCGATTGGCAAGCCTTATCCAATGGTAGTTGGCAATTACTGCTTTCTATTGACGAAAAGGCTTATTTTCTTAAAGCTGTTGATGAGGAGCTATCTTCGTTTGATACACCGAACCATCAAGTGAGGATTCGTACCAAAGAGGAATTATTGCAATTTTATTTGGTGAGTCATCGTTTACCGGTGCATGATGTGGAAGTGGCAACAGAGAATCAAGCTGTGGAGTTAAATCTGACTATGGATATCCAGCAACAGGAGCAATCCTATATTTTCATTGTGGAAGATACCAGGCTTGACACAGAAAGTCACTATGAAGTTTATCTGACCAACACAGGATTGAATATTTCTATCAACCATGAAGATTTGCTCGAAGGTGGGACGTTCAAGCGCTTTTTTCTTATGTCTCAGGGAGAGAAATCCTATAAATATCAATTCTTCATCGATAGTGCCAAAGTATTTAAAAAACGCAGTCTAAAAGTAGACTATCATTCCCAAGAATTTCTGCTACGTATTTATCGCAGAAAGGATCGGTCGATTGGCAGTATGATCGTGCGTCGCCCTAAATTAAAAAGGTTAATCAAGCAAGTGGAAAATTTTAATTTTTCCGGTTATATTGGTAACTTGCGTGTCTTTAAGGAGTGCACGTTTTATTTGGCGGTAGAAGACCGCAATACCTTTGATATCAAAGAGTATCCTATTGCAGAAGATTTTGATATTCCATTAAGAGCCAACGACTTAATCTCTGTAAAAGGGAAAGAAAAGAGTGTGCTGGACTTTTTTATTGTCGTGAAAGATGTGGATGGAAATCAGGTCAGAAAAGAAAAAATCAAGTATGAGTTAGCCGACTATCGCAAGGATAATTATTATGAATCACTGCAAGGCGAGGATGAATCTGGCAACCAACATTATTTTCTTGTGACGACCACTCCATTTGGAAACTTGAAAATAGAGACGTTTATGGTCCCGTTTGACGTGGAGATGCAACAGGATACATCAGAAAAGGACGATAATATTTGGTTGATCGGAGAACGCTATAATACAGCGCAAGATAATGGGATTGCCTTATTTCGCTGGTTGCGGGCGAATACCAATATCCAGGCCTATTATGTTATCGAAGCGGACGCAGAAGACTATCAGGCATTACCCGATAAAGAACACGTGCTGACCTTTGGCAGTAAGGTGCATTTTGAGATAGCCAGCCGTGCCAAGGTTTTGCTTGGTACCCATGATTTAGAAAATTTACTACCATATAAACCTGCCAAAGGCTTTTTTGGTTATGAAGATACCGTAAAGGTCTTTCTGCAGCATGGTGTCTTAGGCAGAAAACCGGTGGAATATGATAAAAAAAACTATGAATTACCATTTGATCTGTTTATTGTCAGCAGTGATCCGGAGAAATATGATGTAGTAATGGACAAGATGGGCTATGAGGAAGAAGAGGTGGCAGTGACTGGTTTGGCACGATTCGATCATTTGACGACTACCAACCAACCGCGAGATATCCTGCTGATGCCAACATGGCGTGATTGGATTCATACCGATGAACAATTTCTCAAAAGCCAGTATTATAACTATTATTACAGTCTGATTCACAATGAAAAATTATTGGAGCTACTAGAGGAATATGATGTGAACCTGCATTTTTATCCGCATTACCGGGCGCAGGATTTCTTTGCGCAAGATATTGCCGAGGCGAATAGTCGTGTGAAGTTTATCCGCTTAGGATCGAAGACGGTTCAGCAGTTGTTAATTGATCATGCCTTGTTGGTGACGGATTACAGTAGTGTCAGCTTTGACTTCACCTTGATGAACAAGCCAGTGATCTATTATCATTTTGACGTGCAGCGATTTTTCAAGAGAGGCATACTAAGGCCAGTGGAAGAAACGTTCCTGGGCAAAATCGCCAAAAACGAGACCGAGATGGTCGATCTGTTAACAGAAAGTATCGAAAATCATTTCAAGAATTTTGACATCGAGCTAGATAATATTATCAAGTATCAGGATCATCGGAACTGTGAAAGAACGTATCAAGCAGTAATGCGCAAGCTTAGCAAGGAGTTGGATCATGAACAAACTGAAAGCATTGATTATAAGGGTCAGGCGGAGTAAACTTCTGCTGTTTGTATATAAACTGGCCTTTCTTATGATTTCCCTATTTCCCAAGGCAAAGAAAACCGTGATTTTTGAGAGTTTTCACGGCAAGCAATATAGTGACAACCCTCGGGCCATTTACGAATATATGAAGGAGCATTATCCTTCCTATCAATTATATTGGAGTGCGGACAAGCGATATCTGTCCTTGTTTCACAGCCATGGACTGCCGGTCTTGCCGCGTTTTTCATGGCAGTGGCTGAAAATCATGCCACGGGCAGAATATTGGGTAGTTAATAGTCGTTTACCTAACTGGATTCCGAAGTCCCGAAAGACAAAGTATCTGCAGACATGGCACGGAACCCCATTGAAGAAGCTGGGGCTGGATTTAGAAGATGTTCATATGCCTGGGACCAACCTGGTGCAATATAAGCGTAATTTTAAACATGAGGCGATGAAATGGGATTATTTGATTTCTCCCAACCGTTATTCCAGCGATATTTTTAGTCGAGCCTTTGGATTTGAAGGAAGGATGTTAGAGACGGGTTATCCGCGGAACGATTTTATTGTAAACTATCAAAATGATAACAAGGTCATCGATCAAATCAAGCAGAAATTAGCCATTACTCCAGAGAAAAAAGTAATCCTCTATGCTCCTACATGGCGTGATAATCAATATTTCGGCAGGGGCAGATATAAATACCAGGCTGAGTTAGATTTACACATGCTTCAGCAAGAATTAGGGGAAGACTATGTGATTATTTTACGAATGCATTACTTAGTAGCCGATCACATTGATTTAACGGGATTGGAGAACTTTGTAGTAGATGCGTCCAGGTATGAGGATATCCGCGAGTTATATCTCATTTCTGATATCCTAATCACAGATTATTCATCCGTTTTCTTCGATTATGCTAATCTGAAACGACCAATTATTTTCTTTGTCTATGACTTGGAAGAATATCGAGATACCTTAAGAGGTTTTTATTTTGATTTTGAAAAGGACGCACCAGGTCCTTTAGTCAAAACGAATCAGCAAATGCTGGACGAAATCAAACAACTGGAGCACAACGATGGACAGCCATCTCCGACGGATTTGGCGTTTTACCAGAAGTTTTGTTATTTAGAAGATGGGGAGGCCTCGAAGAAAGTAATCGAGGAGGTATTTGGTTAACTAGAAATAGTGTTCACAAGAAGAAATGTATAGTATAATTTCTTAGGTACAACCATGCCTAAGAAATAGGAAGGTAATCTATAGATGAAATCTGTTATAACCGTAATTCAAGAACAAATTCAATATTTTTATTTAGTCAGACGGCTTTCTTTATATGAATTAAAGAGTAAGAATAAGAATAACTACTTAGGAATGCTCTGGGAAATTCTAACTCCCTCGATCCAGATATTGATTTACTGGTTTGTCTTTGGGACGTTATTGCGTCGCGATCCGCTCACGGTAGGCGGAGAAGTGGTGCCGTTTATTTTCTGGTTAATGCCAGCCTATTTTCTTTGGACATTCTTTTATCAATCAACGATTCAGGGCTCCAAATCGATTTATTCGCGATTGAAGATGCTGTCCAAAATGAATTTTCCGATGAGTGTGATTCCAAGTTACGTGATTTTTTCGCAATTATATGTCCATTTTGTTATGTTGGGAATAACCATTGTCATTTTTCAATTAGGTGGATATTATGCCAATATCTATTATCTGCAAATTATCTATTTTCTATTTGCTACCATAGCCTTGGTTTTTGCGATATCCTTAATCACCTCAACATTATCGACCATTATTAGAGATATCCATATGTTATTGAATTCTACGCTTCGTATGTTTTTATATGTTTCTGGGGTCCTATGGCCGATTTCCAAGCTGGCCGACTTCCCTTTGATTATGAATTTAATGAAGCTTAATCCGCTCTATTATTTGATGTCCGGCTATCGAGCCGCTATCTTTGGATCGGAATGGTACATGGTGACCCAATGGCAGTATACGTTATGGTTTTGGGCAGTCGTATTGATTTTATTAATTATCGGTGCCTCGATCCATGTTCGGTTTAGAAGGCACTTTATCGATTATTTATAAAGGCATGTGAATAAAATGCAAAAATCTATTGTAGTGAGAAACATAACCAAGAAATATAAGTTGTATAAAGGATCAAAAGAACGATTCCTTGATTTACTGACACCGAAAAGCTATGGTGAGGATTTTTATGCCTTACGCAATGTTTCTTTTGATGTGGAAAAAGGTGATATCCTAGGTTTAATTGGTACGAATGGTTCCGGCAAATCCACCTTATCGAATATTCTGGCAGGTATCGTCCCTGAGACATCAGGGACGATCGAAATTAATGGGCAAGCTGCCTTAATTGCTGTGGCTTCCGGTCTGAAGACTGATTTAACAGGGCGGGATAATATTGAACTGAAGCTATTAATGTTAGGCTTCGATAAGCATCAGATCGCTGCGCTAGAACCGGATATTATTGAATTCTCAGAGCTGGAAAAGTTTATCGACCAGCCAGTAAAATCTTATTCCAGCGGGATGAAATCAAGGTTAGGCTTTGCTATTTCCGTCAATATAGACCCAGATATTCTAATTATTGATGAGGCTCTTTCAGTTGGGGACCGTGCCTTCGCTGAGAAAAGTTTAAACAAGATGATGGAATTTAAAGAGCGAGGAAAAACGATGATTTTTGTCAGCCACTCTCTAGGACAAATGCGTAAATTCTGTGAGAAGATTCTCTGGCTGGAGTTCGGAACGGTCCGGGAACACGGTCCGGTTAATGAAGTGATCGAACACTATGAGAAATATTTAACCGATTGGAAGAAGTTGAGTAAGAAAGAGAAAGATGCGCACAAGCAGAAGGTCATCTCTGACAATGCCGTTGAAAACGTCTAGAAAGGGAGTAGGAGACCATATGAAAATTAAAAAGGCAATTATACCAGCAGCCGGTCTAGGTACTAGGTTTTTACCAGCGACCAAGGCAATGCCGAAAGAAATGCTTCCGATTGTCGATCGCCCGACAATTGAATATATCGTCAAAGAAGCCGTTGATTCAGGCATTGAAGATATTATTATTGTGACCGGAAAAGGGAAACGTGCGATTGAAGATCATTTTGACTATTCGTTTGAATTAGAGGAAAACCTGAAACGCAAAGGAAAATATGATCTGCTAGACGAAATTCATAAATCATCAAATGTGGATATCCATTATATTAGACAGAAAGAGGCAAAAGGGTTAGGGCATGCCATTTGGTCGGCTCGGAAATTTATTGGTAATGAACCATTCGCCGTGCTGTTAGGTGATGATATCATTAAGAATGAAACACCTTGCCTCAGACAATTGATGGATCGTTTTGATGAAGTGGAGCAGTCAGTCATTGGTGTGCAGCAGGTTCCAGAGTCTGAAACGCATCGCTATGGTGTAATCTCTCCATTAACAGAGGAGAATAAATTATATCAAGTAGAACGTTTTGTTGAGAAACCACCACAAGGTACAGCACCTTCTAACCTGGCTATTATCGGAAGATATTTATTAACTCCGCAAATCTTTGACTTTCTGGCAGAACAGCAAATCGGTGCGGGTGGGGAAATCCAGTTAACCGATGCCATCGAGAAATTAAACAAAGTCCAAAAGGTATATGCCTACGAATTTGAAGGAAAACGATATGATGTAGGAGAAAAATTCGATTTTATTAAAACCACGGTCGAATTTGCCTTACAAAGAGACGACTTACGAGATCAGTTAATGGATTATTTAGTAGAACTTCATCAAAAAGATTATCGCCTTTAAGGCAAGGAGGTGCTGACCAGCCAGCACCATATTGGAGAGGTTACCGTGAAAGATACAGTAAAAATTATGGGGATTGACTTCCTAAATACAAATAAAAAAGCCTTGCTCGAGGAAATAATAACAAGGACCGAGCAAGGCAAGAAGTCGTTTATTGTCACGGCTAATCCGGAAATCGTGATGCTTGCACGGGAAAATAAGGCATATAGAACGGCTATTCAAAAATCAAATTATATGATAGCGGATGGAACGGGAGTAGTGTTAGCTTCCAAGTTACAGAAGGAGCCGTTGGAAGAACGCATTCCCGGTTTTGAAGTAATGACAGATTTGATTGATTATGCAGCAGGCCATCAATTAAGCTGTTATTTTCTTGGAGCAAGTAAAGATGTGAACGATAGAATGATAGATAAATTAAAAGAGTTACATCCCGAATTACGGATTGCTGGTCATCATCATGGCTTCTTCGATCTGGATGATCAGGAAATCGTAGCAGATGTCATCCAATCAAAAGCAGATTTTGTCTTTGTTGCTTTAGGTGTACCCAGACAGGAGTTTTGGATTACTAAGTATCTATCATTGTTCGATAAAGGCACGTTTATTGGCATTGGCGGTAGCTTTGATATTATAGCAGGTGAAGTGAAGCGGGCCCCTGATATTTGGATTAAACTAAACTTAGAGTGGCTTTATCGTCTTATTAAGCAGCCATTCCGCTGGAAGAGAATGTTGAAGGTGTTTGAGTTTATTTTGCGGATCATGAGCAAAAGGTATTGATCTGTACGTTGTAGTCTAATTTGTTTATATACTTAGCTGTAAAAAGCTTTTTCGCACTGTATTTAAAACGCTAGAGGCATTTGAAGAGAAAAATATTTACTAGCATAGTTCAAGAGATATACAAAATTACTTTTAATTTGAGATATTTTAAGTTAAACTATATAATATAAAGACTTTTAACATAATTCAGTAAAGTGGACCTAATTCTCACTAAGTCCTTCTAACCTCTTGCTTTGCCTTATTAATTATCCAATAGTACTGGTTACTAAGCCATGTATGAATCAAATGTTTCATCAATAATTGGATATGAATGTTAGTAAGTCATTTTATCTAAAAACATTTAGATAAAATGACATTATCCAAATAATGAAAGCGTATACATATAATAACCTACAATGTCGCCGGTATTATGAGAACAACAAGTCTTTTACACACACAAGCCTCCCATCCAATGCTGTTTCATGAAACCGCATCATCTAAATAGAAAATCATTTCTGAGTAGCAAATAAAAAAGAGAGGGGCGTCGCATGTTATTTAGTATTGTCATACCATTCAAAGAAACTAATATAGAATACACGAAAAATTGTATAGAAAGCTTAGAAGAACAGTACATGAAAGATTTTGAAGTATTATTCGTCTATCAAGATCCCACTCAAATAAACTACTTGTTTGAAGGGGTGACTTTCAATTATCGTTTAATCCAAATGGAGGAAACTTCGAATGTGAGCATATTTAGAAATAAAGGATTATCCGAGGTGAGAGGGGAGTACGTACTATTTCTAGACTCTGATGATTTTTTGCATCCTAATGCTTTGGTATATGCGAAAAAGGTAATTGATAGTGAGTATGCAGAAGTCATCAGACTAAAAATTAAAGGAACGCGTTTTGACAAAAGAACTACTTTAAATAATAATAATCAAGCATTTTATAAAGATGATACATCCGCTCAATTAACTAAAATTTTTGATAAGTTAGAGATTAATGTCACAAATGAACAGCAAACCGCACTTATAAATGAATTATTCGAAGAAAATATATTAAATGCTAACTGTAATGTAAAAACACAAAATAAATTTTTGAAAACCATTAATCGATCACTAAAGGTACACGGCTTTATTTTTAAACGTCAAATTTTAATGGATCATCAACTGCTTTTTGATGAATCACTTGATCTTTATGGAGAAGTACCATTTTTAATACAAATTTATAATAAAGTACTATCGATTCAGGAAACGACAGTCGGCTTGTATTATAAATTAATACATAGTGACTCGGTTAATTATCCTTCTTTGTCACAAGAGGTCCGTGAAGAGCGGTTTTTTCAATTCTACAGAGCTCTAAGAAATGGATTGATGGAAGTAGATAATTTATCTGTTGCCAGGCAAGTAAAGCGAAAAGCCATTAATTATTATCTGTATAAGATAGCCAAAAGTGATTATTTTTCTGCTGGTTTTAACGAAAACATGCCAATGTATCAAGAATTACAAGAGATTTTAAATATTGATTCAGAATTTATTAATTTAGTAGCAAGGCATCGTTTAGAAATATCAACTATCAAGCGCGGCAAGTTTAGGATAGCTTACTTCTTTAGTAAAAGCAGGGTAAAGCTTTATGAATTAACCCGTTATCTGAAACCGAAAAACAAAAATTTAAGACGAAAGATAGTACAACAATATATATTCACAAAGTTACCTGCGATTTCTTTATTCTCCAACTCAAAGAAAACGGTAGTATTTGAGAGCTTTCATGGGAAACAATATAGCGACAATCCTCGGGCCATTTATGAATATATGAAAGAAAATTATCCTTCTTATCAACTATATTGGAGTGCAGATAAACAATCACTTTCCGTTTTTGAAAAACATCAACTGCAGACACTAACTCGGTTTTCCTGGAAGTGGTTGTGGACGATGTCACGGGCCGATTATTGGGTGATTAACAGTCGTCTTCCTAACTGGATGACAAAATCCGCGAAAACTAAGTACTTGCAAACATGGCATGGAACACCTTTGAAGAAACTAGGATTGGATTTGGATGATGTTCATATGCCTGGGACTAACCCGGAACAATATAAGTACAATTTTAAACAAGAGGCCTTGAAGTGGGATTATTTGGTCGCTCCTAACCGTTACTCTAGTAACATTTTTACACGAGCATTTGGTTTTGAGGGAAAGGTCTTAGAGACGGGATATCCAAGGAACGACTTTATCGTAAATCACCAAAAGGATCACGAAACAATCGATCAGATAAAACAGAAGTTAACAATTGCTCCCGAGAAAAAAGTTATCCTTTATGCACCAACATGGAGGGATAATCAGTATTTTGGCAAGGGAAGATATAAATATCAAGCGGAACTGGATCTACACATGCTTCAGCAAGAATTGGGAGAAGACTATGTCGTTATTTTACGCATGCATTATCTGGTAGCTGATCACATCGATTTAACAGGTTTGGATAACTTCGTAGTGGATGGTTCCACGTACGAGGATATTCGCGAGTTATATCTCATTTCTGATATTCTGATCACGGATTATTCGTCTGTTTTCTTTGATTATGCCAATCTCAAACGACCGATTATCTTCTTTGTCTATGATTTGGAAGAGTACCGAGATACACTAAGAGGCTTTTATTTCGATTTCGAACAAGACGCACCAGGGCCTTTGGTGAAGACGAACCAGCAAGTGCTGGCAGAGGTCAAAAAACTGGAACAGAATGTTTTTGAACCCTCAGGAACAGAACTGGCATTTTATCAAAGGTTTTGTTATTTAGAAGAAGGGAAAGCCTCAGAGAAAGTGATTGAGGATGTATTTCATAGCTCTGAGACATTTCGAGTGGAGGAGGACGTATTAGAATAGCCTTACCTTAGCAAAGAAACAATTGCGTCGAAAGGGAATATGATAAGGTCATAAGGAAACCCCTGCCATTAAAAGATATGGCAAGGGGTTTAGCCTGGCTAAAATACATGAACTATTTTGATTTTATCTGAAATTTTTTGAATGCAGCTCTATTTCAAGATCTTATGCACAAAATCAGCAAAGACGACATCACTTTGTCGACAGGATACTCACAAACAAACAACTAACAGGAACTACTCTGCATCATCTTCCAATATATCCGCAATCCGTTTACTTGCAAAGCCGTCTCCGTAGGGATTGCTGGCTTTACTCATTGCCTGATAAGCGACAGGGTCTTCGAGTAGTTGTTTGAAGTGGCGATAAATATTCTCTTCCTCTGTTCCTGTTAATTTTAATGTACCAGCTTCTACCCCTTCAGGACGTTCGGTAGTATTGCGCATAACCAATACCGGTTTACCCAAGCTAGGGGCCTCTTCCTGGATACCGCCACTATCCGTCAGTATCAAATAGGATTGATAGAGGAAGTTATGGAAGTCGATCACCTCTAATGGTTCAATAAGGCGGATGCGTTCGTCTTCGCCCAAAATGTCATAGGCTGCTTCACGTACCACCGGGTTTTTGTGGATTGGATAGATCGCCTTAATATCAGGGTGTTCATCAAGGATGCGTTTAATCGCTCGAAACATATTTCGCATAGGCTGACCTAGATTTTCACGACGGTGTGCTGTGATCATAATTAAACGGCTATCCGCTGCCCAGGTCAATTGTTCGTGGCTATAATCGTCACGAACGGTAGTGTGCAGCGCATCGATTGCCGTGTTGCCTGTAATAAAGATGGAAGCAGGGTCTTTCCCTTCTTTTAATAAATGCTGCTGTGCTAATTCCGTAGGAGCAAAATGGTACTGTGCAATAATACCGACAGCCTGGCGATTGAATTCCTCTGGGTAAGGGGAATAGATGTCATAAGTGCGTAAACCAGCTTCGACATGGCCGACAGGTATCTGCAAATAGTAACAGGCTAGGGAGGTGACAAAGGTTGTCGAGGTATCGCCATGTACCAGTACCACATCTGGTTTTGCCTCATCCATCACTTGTTTCATCTTTTCTAAAATGCGAATCGTTACATCAAATAACGTCTGTTTATCCTTCATAATGGAGAGGTCATAATCGGGCTCAATCTGAAACACGTCGAGTACTTGGGCAAGCATTTCCTTATGTTGACCAGTAACACAGACAATAGTTTCTAATTTTTTACGTGTTTTTAACTCATTGACGAGGGGACACATTTTAATCGCTTCTGGTCTTGTCCCAAAGACAACCATCACTTTTTTCATGACTGACACCGTCCATTCTGATTGGAATATTGTCCATATAAGAAAATTGTACCTTTGAGAAAAGGGTAAAGCAAGAACAAAAGTAAAACACTCGAACAGCCATATAGGGGAGAAAAGCGGAGACCATCCATAAGAACAAATTTTACAGACAGTCTCCGCGACAATCAGATGCCTATGTTGAAGTTTTTGATGGATTCTTTATATTTCCAAATTATCTTTGATTTCATCAATGGTTTCACTTAGTTGCTGTTCATCCGGAATAAAATACCATACGCCATTGACTCTTTGATCTTCTCCAGGGACATTTAATTTCTCTACTTTTGAAGAATCCATATCGGAATAAGCTCGCTGAAGATTATAGATCTCCGTAGCATTAAGGCTAGTCATGACATTCTCACCGATCACATCACTAATTTCATTTGCCTTAAACAAAGTTGAAGCCGATAGTATTTCCTGCATGGACGCTTGAATAAACTGTACCTGTCTTTCTTCTCTGGAATAGATATTATTCACTTCACGTTTACGCATGCGCACAAATGCCAATGCCTCTTCACCGTCTAACTCCTGAACCCCTTCTGTAAAGTCAATTCTTTCGTTGTTGAAGATATTATCTTCCCAAAAGCCTTCTTTGACATCAATTTCTACTCCGCCTAATACATCGACAATATCGCGGAAACCTGTAAAATTAACAGTGACATATTCATCAATGGGAACATCCAAAAATTCTTCCACCTTACTCACTGTCAACTCTGTTGCCCCGTATCCCGATAGTGATCCATAGTTATAAGCGCCATTTATCTTGTGCGTGCCTGCATAGCTTCCTGCTTCTTCTGCGGTATAATCTACTCTTGTATCACGCGGGATAAGGGTGGTTGTTAGTTGCTCAGTCTTTGGATTTAAAGTTACCAAGATCATCGTATCTGTTCGACCACCTTCTCCGTTCGTAGCATAATCCTCCAACCCAAGCAATAGTACCGATATAGGGTCATCACTAATCGTTACGCCCTCTTCTCGAAATGGGGATTTGTCATCTGGTCTTTCTAACTCATGGTAAGAACTATCAAAGGCGTCGGCTGATTGTTTAACAATATAAGCAACACCTGCTAAAAGGACTAGTACGATAAATAACAGGGAGTATAGAATAATACGTTTTTTCTTACTTTTCTGCTTTTTTTCTAATCGGGAACGAATGGTTAACACCTACCTTGCATTTTAATCTTGTTGCTTTGTTTCAAAACTATGTAATTGTTGTCATTACCTTAATAAAGAGGAGGGCAACCGCAAAAAAGAAGCACAAAACCGATCTGTGCTTCTTTTTAAATTTAATAAGCTGAATTCCTATCCTCTTCCGGGGTCCAAGTCTCACTTTGTCCATTTTCTTCAGGGTTGGTTTCCCAAGAATCTTCTTCTGTTACATCCGATTCTGATTCGCCTTGTTCTTCCTGCGTTGGCTCATCTGTGTTGCTTTCCTCACTACTGTCAGAGGAGGATAAACCTAATTGTTCTTTCAGCATTTGTTGTTTCTCTTCTAAGTCGGTTGGGTCAATATCATAATAATAAGCCTCTCCCCAGCGGTCCACTCCTGCTAGGTTATGCGATTCGAGATCTAAATTCCCGGTCGATCCATAAGAGATAAAGCTTTTTAGTTCATCGAATGACATGTTTGTACTCATATTGTCACCAACGGCTGTCATTAAGTCATCTACTTTTAAGACAGAGTTAAAGGATACTGCCTTATTTACAATCGCCTTAATGATTTCTTGCTGTCTTTTACCACGCTCAATATCATTGTCTTGTTTTCTGGTTCGGGCAAGTGCCAATGCTTCTTCGCCATCCAGTGTTTGTTCACCAGGCATAAGGTGAATCGCGCCTGCCTGATCATCGGAATCCTGTTCGGTCATTTCATAAGGAACTTCTACATCGATACCATTCAATGTATCGACGACATCAACAAAAGCGTCAAAGTTCACTTTCACAAAATAATCGACCGGAATATCAAATAGGTTCTCGACGGTTTGAATGCTTGCTTGAGGACCTCCTAAGGCATGTGCGTGATTAATCTTTGTTTCATAACCGCCCTTATAGCCATCTTCTGTCGCTATCTCAGGGACAAACACATAAGAATCACGCGGGATACTTAACAGGTCGACACTATTCTCATCCTTGTTTAATGTGGCAAGGATCAGGGCATCAGAGCGTCCGTTGGTGTCGGTGCCTCGTTTCTCGCTTTCATCCACACCGATAAAAAGAATCGAAACATCATCCACATTGGGGTCTACTCGCTCTTCACGTAGATCCGATTTTTCTCGGCCATCATCTTCATAAGAAGAATCCATAATTTCTTCGGCTTGATTAATAATCTGCATGGCATAAATACCGATCCCTACCGCAATCACTAGTAAAGGGATTAAAATAAGGGCCCATTTATTTCTTTTTTTCGTTTTTCGTCTTACCACTCTTGACTTCTTGTTTTTATTTTTCATTGTATGAGATCTCCCTTGATTGTTAAGTCATCATTATTATATGTGCATGATCGATCATTTATAAAAAACATCAACCTTCATTGTACAATGGATAGGGTAAATAGTCACTAGTCATTCCATGTCAAATAGATTAAATTTTTGTTACACTCGTTCAAAAACCTTCACAACAGATACTTGTTCTATCATCTTACTGTAAAATCGATCAAAACACAAGAATTTAAAGCCGTTTCACCCCTGCTAGGGCTTGATACAACGCGCTACCGCTATCCTGAAAAATCAATAGAAGCATCCAGTTGGAGCAGCTGCTCTTCTGATAATTGATACGTTGATAAGGTATAGCCATAATCGTTCGTTATGATGTTCAAGGTTTTTAATCCGTTTGCTTCTATTTTTATAAATTCCAATACTATAACACTATATTGCTCGTATCAATCGACTCCTCCTTCCTAAAAAAGCTGTTACTGTAATGGACGATAAAAAGCGTAAAAAGTTACAGTTCACATTCTTTTTTTATAAAATGCTAGACAGTGCTGTATTCTTCCACAACACTCGTGCTATAATGAGGCAAAGCGAGAAACGGTAACTAAAACAAGTAGGTGTGTGTATGTATAATATTATGGAGTTAATTGTGGCCTTTTTGATTTCTGCCGCGGTAGCGTTTGCCTCGACTCCTTTCATTAAGAAGCTGGCGATCAAGATCGGTGCAGTAGATTATCCGACGGGTCGTAAAAAGCATGAAGGAGTTAAAGCAAGGCTAGGTGGATTGGCCATTGTGCTTGGGGTTGTGGCTGGTCTCTTGTATGAGCACCCAGAACATCCGCATATGATGGAAATAATTATTGGCGGTATTATCATCGTTATTACTGGTATATTAGACGATATTATTGGACTCAAGCCTTACCAAAAATTAATTGGACAAGTCTCTGCAGCACTGGTGCTTGTTTCATCTGGCCTTATTATTGATAAAGTAACGATGCCTTTTTTGGGAACGGTGGACATATCACAAGCCGGATTGATCTTAACGGTATTCTGGGTGGTTGGTGTCACCAACGCGATTAATTTAATCGATGGGCTAGATGGACTGGCTGCTGGTGTCTCGGCCATTGGTTTAACCAGTATCTTGATTATTGCGATTATGGATTATCAAGTGGTGGTTGTTTATTTAGGAATGGTATTGGTGGGCAGTTGTTTGGGTTTTTTATATCACAATTTCTATCCAGCCAAAGTCTTTATGGGCGACACGGGAGCGATGTTCTTGGGTTATTCGATCTCGGTTATTTCCATGCTCGGTTTGTTTAAAAACGTCGCTTTATTCAGTTTTATTATTCCGATCATTATTATTGCGGTGCCGATATTTGATACCATTTTTGCGATTATTCGCCGTCTTATCAATAAGCAGAGTATAGGTGCAGCCGATCGCAAACATGTCCATTATCAATTGATTGAGATGGGCTACAGCCATCAAACGGCGGTATTGATCATCTATGCGTTTAGCTTTTTCTTTGGCCTGATGGCGATTATCTTTAACAGCGCCACTATGCTGACATCACTTATTATTTTAGGGATTATCACTTTAGCGATCCAGTTAATCGCCGAATTGTCTGGCATTGTTTTCAACGGGCAGCAACCTTTGATTAGCAGTATCCGCAAGCTATTTGGAAAAAATCAAAAGATATAAACGAGCCAGTATTTCTACGGAGATACTGGTTTTTGTTTGGTTACTATTAGTTGAGATAAATGTCTTGAACATTCACAGGCGTCCCTTTTCACGAAAAAATTAAATCGGTTTGACACCTTTTTCTCCTGCCGATTGATTATAGAAGTGAAAGGAGGTGAGCGACATGGCAGTAGCAGAACATCTCGATTCAAGACTGAAGTTAACCTTCCAGAACGGACTTGACCCGATCTCTGGCAGGGAGTTGTATAAGACCAAGTCTTTCAACAATGTAAAGACGGCGGCAACAGCAGATCAGTTATTTGCAATCGCCTCAGCACTTGCGCCATTACAGCAGTTAACCTTATCATCTGTGAAACGTAATGACACCGAATTGTTGATGGCAGAGTAACGAACACCCACGTTAGTCAAAAAGGAGGTGAAAGCAATGAAAAAATTGGAACTCAAATTCGAAAACGAAGAGGGTAAAACAACGACGATCTCTTTGGATCAACCTGTCGAGCCAGTGGATGAATCAGTGGTTTCAGCAGCAATGGACACGATTATTGCAGAGAATGCGATTTTTTCTTCCGGCGGGGACCTGATTGCTAAAAAAAGCGCCCGCGTTGTGGAACGCAATGTGGAAGAGATTGACATCGGCGTTTAAGCAGGAAAAAGGAGGGCCACCGTGCTCTCCTTTTCTATTTTTTATCATACGAAAAAAGGGGGAATATAAAATGGAAGATACATGGATTTCCATGCTAACAGACGTTGGTTTTCCAGTTATTGTGACATTCTACTTGTTGCATCGCATTGAAACAAAACTCAATATGCTGATCGAATCCATTGTCGCCCTGCCCGATAAGATGTAGTGAATCGAAAGAACCTCCGCTTGTTGAACAGGCAGAGGTTCTTTCATTGATGGTAGGGGTGACATGTTCCAACCGAGAAGGGAATTAGATGCTAGGCTGAAATGTTGTACAATCGGTTTCTTTTTTCGAAGCCGCACTGTGGCCCGTGTGACTTACTACATAAATGACGTCTGCATTACATTTGTTGCCTTCCGTCCAAAACATACAATTGTTCACTTCACATTTAACATCCTTCGCCATCTGGCACACCTCCTAGTGATAGTTTGCAGAGCTATCCGCTAATCATGCATGGTAATTTTTCCTTTGCCTTAGGAAGCTGACTGGATTGTAAAATTTTATCGTGAGAATTTGATCTCACAGACAAAAAAACGTCGAACCGCAAAGTTTTGTCCGTAAGAATGGATCTCACGGACAAAAAACCGCCGACCTGCAAAGTTTTGTCCGTAAGAATGGATCTCACGGACAAAAAACCGCCGACCTGCAAAGTTTTGTCCGTAAGAATGGATCTCACGGACAAAAAACCGCCGACCTGCAAAGTTTTGTCCGTAAGAATGAATCTAACGGACAAAAAACCGCCAACCCGCAAAGTTTTGTCCGTAAGAATGGATCTCGCGGACAAAAAACCGCTGAATCGCAAAGTTTTGTCCGTAAGAATGAATCTCGCGGACTGAGGAAAACAATCGCGTTCCTAAGTCCATAAGAATCACGCGGACTGGTAGTAGCCATTCCCGTTCCTAGGCGCTAAGACCCAAACGCGCAGCCCCCCAATCCACTGCACTATCTTTCAAACATCTCACGTCAACAAATGATTGATAACAACATCACGTCGGTGAACAAAATAATGATTGGCTGCTGCTTTGTAATTATGCTTATGGTAAGTAACATATCCCAAGATATCATGACAATAATCAATCGACATCCAATCTCCCGTCCTCTCAAAAAAAGGCAAGACTTTGTCCTTTAAGCGCTGCAGAAATAATTCCGAATGATAGGTACGCTTGGCGATCCCTTTTAAAATGAAAAATTGATATTCAAAAGCCTTCGAAAGCTTGGACTTCTCCGCTGTTTGAATGACGTGAATGGCCTTATCCCTTTCTTTTCGAAGCAGATAAATATAGGCAGCGAACAACATGGCATTCAGTTTAAGTGTCAATCCCTGTGCCGATTGACGCAGATTTAATTTGCTATATTTCAGTGCACTCTCATAATCTTTCTTGTCAGCGTGCACCATACCTAATACATAATAAATAAAATAATGATTCGACTTCCCGTCATTGTCTAGCATAGTTTGTAATTCACTGGTCAAATGATGATGAGCCAGCGTGCGATCTACAAAGGAATTGATCATCAGCAATAGGCGTGATAATACCATATTGGCGGTATTCCATGAATTTTGAAATAATTGAAACGCTTTTGCAGCATGTTCATGAGTACGGGCATGTTTTTTCATGTGATAATATGTATTTGCATAGTACAAATGAAGTTCCCCATCATGTTCTAATTGTTTTGGGTATGATTCAGCGGCTTTATTTAAGTAGGTAAGGGCATGGATGAAATGTCGCTTTAACATGAAATAGTAACCAACCGCTTTTAAATAAGGGTAGCTAACGGGGGAAGCTAATACTTCTGTATAGCTAATCACGTGGGGTAAGTATCTTTCTGCCTTTTCCAGATCACAATATAGCAAAGCATAGCGAAAATGACATAAGTGACGTTGTTCTTTTTGATTACCAAAGCAAGCAATCGGAAAATCCTTTAAGTGTTGATAATGGCTATCAGCAGATTCATATTGGCGATGTGCGATACTTTTCAGCCAATTACTCAATTGTTGAAAACGAATCGGTTTATTTTCTTTTGCTAGCGCTTCCAATTCTAACGCTTGAAAAATCCGCAACAGCAATTCAGGAGAAGGTTCTTGTTTTCCTTGTTCCAACTTGCTTATAGTGGAAATACTGCATTTAGCTAAGTGGGCCAATTGCTTCTGTGACCATTTCTTTTTATTACGGTGTATCTTAATGATTCTTCCTACTTCATACATTAATTCCTCACACTTCCTTTATATGATTATTTGTAACTAAGTATATAATACTATAAAAATGATGATTAAGCAAATTATTTACACAAAAATAGCTCAATCAGATATCCGATGATGAGGATAAGTATAATAATGACAAATGTTTTTATCCCTATTAGTGGAATAACTAACAATAAAATAGGGATAAATAAGAGAAAAGCAAAGATCATAAAAAGCTGAAAATACACAAATGTCTTCATTAGATTTCCTCTTTTCGTCGTTTGGAATCCGAATCGATGGTTTTACCTTCATGGAATGCAAGCATGGTGTTTGGAGACATGCCTCTGATTCGTTCGCCCATCTCTTTATAAGATATGCCGACGCCGTTCAAGCGTGATTTTTGAGAAGGAGAGGATTTTGTTCTATAATGATGAAGGAAACAAAGGAGGAAGATACGTATGGTAGATGTTAATATCAAGGATTATCGAATAGCGGATCATCCGATAGATGAGCTTTTCTTGAAGCGTTGGTCGCCGCGTTCGTTTTCGGATAAACAGATAGAAGAGTCGGACTTAATGAGTTTATTTGAGGCAGCACGATGGGCGCCATCAGGTAGCAATAAGCAGCCTTGGCGTTATATTATTGCCCGTTCAGAAGTGGATAAAGAGAAATTTTATTCTTTTATTAAGGATACCAATCTTGCTTGGTGTAAGAAGGCGCCGGTCTTAGCCTTAATCGTTTCAGACGCTGAGGCAAATGGTTCTCATGCCTTTGACGCAGGTACTTCTTGGGGATATTTAGCCCTGCAAGCGATGCAAAAAGGCTTAGTAACCCATGCGATGGGTGGATTCTATAAAGACAAAGCTCGTGAAGCCTTAAATATTCCAGAGCAGTTCCAACCTCATGCCGTGATTGCGATTGGTTATCAGGATGCCAAAGAAAAATTAGCAGAGAAGCTGCAACAACGTGAAGCACCTTCTCCACGTCGTCCATTAGCAGAAACAGTTTTTGAAGGAGAATATAGAGGGTAAGAGGAGAAACTTAGGGGATTCCCTAGGTTTCTTTTTGTTTGCAATGATTTCCCTCTTCTTTTATTACTTCTCACAAAAATAGACATCTATCACTCCCCCTCCCCCATAGACAAATCAAAAGTTAACGCTTACAATCAAAATGGATAAACAACTCAAATGAAGAGGGGTGCTATGATTGTTGCGTAAAATAGGCTTTCTCATTTTATTTATAATATCATTTAGTTTCATGATCTATTATGGTAAAGAAACGTTTTATATTGATCAAAAAGCTTCTACAGAGATGAGTCATGATTATCATTTTGCATTAATTACCGAAGAAGTGGGCAATGAATATTGGCGCTTGATTGAAAAAGGGGCAAAGCAAGCAGCAGAGGAGAACGATGTTTATTTAGAGTATATTGGTCCTAAGCTTGCTGACGATGAAGAAAGGCTGGAGACTTTCGACCGTATGATCGCTGCTGATGTGGACGGTATTATTGTCAAAGGGATGAATGATGAACGCTTTCCTCAACTGGTCAAGAAAGCAAAGGACCGCAAGATTCCCGTTGCGACGATTGATACGGACAATCCAACCAGCAATCGTGACTTCTACGTGGGCACCGATAATTTCCAAGCCGGTTATTTAGCTGGTCGGACATTAATCAAGGAGACAGAAGGAAAGCAGAAGATTGCCGTTATTATTGGACTGAAAGAGGCGCAGAATCAGCTAGATCGCTTGGCCGGATTTGAGAAGGCCATCGAGGATGTCGATCGAATGGAATTAATCGGTGTATCGGAATCTCGCATTACCGAAGTAGGTGCTGCGGACGGCACCTATCAGCTTTTAAAAAATCATGGGAATATTACCGCCTTTTTTGGGGTTAGTGCATTAGATGGTATTGGCATTGTGCAAGCCATTGAAGAGATAAATCCGACCAGTCGACCGTATGTGTTAGCCTTTGACCTCCTACCAGAAACACTTTCCCTTATAGAGAATGATAAGATTCAGGCAACCGTTGCCCAGTATCCGCAAGAAATGGGCCAGCAAGCTGTTGAACAAATGGTCCAATGGTATCAAAATCAACAACCAGACAGCATTCAACATACCGAAACAGGCATTATCAAGCAGGAAGATATCCTGAATGGGGAAATTATTCCAAAGGAGGAGCAGTAGATGAGACGGATCAAGCATTTGTTGAAAGGTCAGACAATTCCCTCCAAATTGACGCTGCTTTTTACTGGAATTATTATTCTCTTTAATGTAGTTACGATATCGATTTATGTTAGTTCAACCAAATTAATGGAGGAATACCATCAGGAATTTGAAAACCTGTTAAGCCTTAATTCGATTTCTCAAGCGGCTCAGCAATTGTCGGATCAGACCAAGACCTATGTTTTGAGTGGTGAAGAACAAGATTTGAATGCCTTTTATCAAGCTAGAACCCATTTCAAACAAGAAACAGCACCCATTCTAGAAGAAGAGCATGCCATCCGGTACAAAAATTATATTAACTTGATTGAAACACTAAACTATCAAACCGATATGACGGCAGGGTTTGTCTTACGTGACGATATGGAATATTATACGATGCACCTTAAAGAAGTACAGCAAACCACCTCCTATATTCAAGAAGCAACCATGGAATTATTGGATAGTTCCTTAAGTGAATATCAAACCTTATATACCGATATTAGAGAGCGTAATGAGGCATTTAAATATTTTACCATCTATTTGTTAATTACCTCCGTTATACTTGGGGCCTATATTACGATTCGTTTTTCCCGCGGGATTCATCGTCCAGTGCAGAAACTTTCTGAGGCTGCCAAGGGGGTAGCGGCTGGCGATTTAGACGGTCAGCCAGTTGCTATCCAGTCGCCGGATGAACTGAAATTACTGGGAGATTCCTTTAATCAAATGCGTGGCAATATTCGTCATCTTATCAAGGAAATCAAGGATCAGTCGGAACAGGAGAAGTTAATGAGGGAATTAGAATTAAAACATTTGCAAAATCAGATCCAACCACACTTTTTGTTTAACACGCTCAATACTGTTTCTAAGATGGCTTATTTAGAAGAAGCGCGTTCAACTTCGCAATTAATCGATGCCTTGGCAGCTATGTTGCGTCACAGCTTGGGTGACTTAAGTAAAGTGACGACCTTAAAAGAGGAACTTAGAATGGCGGAGAATTATATCGCGATTCAGCAAACTCGTTTTATGGATCGAATCGATTTTCATGTGGATCCGTTACCAGACAAGTTTAATCTATCCATGCCGCGATTGATTTTACAGCCATTAGTGGAAAATGCCTTTATTCATGGCTTGGAATCACTGGAAGAAAACGGAGAAATGGCGATCTATCTCAAGCCTTTTTCCCATGGAATGATGGTAGAAATAACCGATAATGGAATAGGTATGTCACAGGAGCTAAAGCAGCAAATTATCCAATCAACAGAAGAAAGCGATGGGCATGTCGGGCACCTGACAGGGATTGGCTTAGTCAATGTGATTAAACGACTGCGCTATTTCTATCAAACCGATCATGTCTTAGAGATTGATACAGCGATAAATAAAGGAACCGTGATTCGTTTGTACTTGCAAGCGGCAGACCAGAAAGGGGCATTAGCATGAAGGTGCTTATTGCAGAAGATGAATATCTCGAAAGAAAGGCGATGAGAAAGTTTTTGGAAGATCATTTTCCTGATATGCATCCGATCGAGGAAGCGCCAAACGGTCGAATGGCGATTGAATTAGCTCAGCAGCTAGAACCAGATTTAATTCTGATGGATATCAAGATGCCTGGTATCAATGGACTGGAGGCAATTGCAGCCATACACCATGAACTACCGCAGACAAAGTTTATTATGGTGACGGCCTATGATACCTTTGACTATGCCAAACAGGCGATGAAGTTCGGGGTGCGGGAGTACATCTTAAAGCCTGGCCAAAAGAAAGAGATACTCCAAGCCATTCAACATGTAAAAGAGGAAATAGCACAAGCTCGCCATATTAGGCAAAGCCAACAAGAATTATTCCTTGCTAAAGCTATCAAAGGCGAAGACGCAACAGCCTTGCAACGAGAACTATTTCCACAGATGGCAATGGGTTATTTCATCCAATCTAATCATCCCTTGCCGCCACTATCTGGTTATGTCATACAAGGTCAGGTCGGATTATATATCGGCCATCAGGAGATAACCAATGCGGCTATCTTAACACAGGTACGGCAGCTGCAATTAAGCTTGGGAGATCGTTATTTTATTGGAATTGGCAAGCAGTATCACGTACTTTCTTCATTAACACAATCATATCATCAAGCAAAGCAAGCCCTGCGACAACTGATCACTGCAGGGGCAAGACATTATGGTTTTGCTAGCAGAATAGCAGAAGAGACGTCGCCCGTGCCTGCTTTTTTAGAGGCCATACGCGATGGGGACGAACAGCGGATGCAATTGCAGATTGAGGCTATTCTTCCAGTTGCCGATGTCGAACTCTTCGTACAGGTCAAACAAATTACTGAAGCAAAAGGTATCCAGCTGCCTATTAGGCGAGAAGATCTGCTTACTGAAGCGGATTGGCGAGACTTTATCCAGTGGGTCGTTCAAGAGATGAAATCTTATTTTCAATCACAGGAAAAAATCGAGAAAGCAAGGCAGTATATCGACGGACATTACCATCAGTCACTCAGCCTAGTGGATATGGCAGTTTATGCCGAACTAAGCACCAATTATTTTTCCAATTTGTTTCATGAGGTGACCGGACACACCTTTATTGATTATCTGACCGAAATCCGCATTCAACAAGCAAAGGAACGACTACAGAAACATTCCGCCAGTTTGAAGGAAATCAGTATTGATATCGGTTATAAAGATCCCAATTATTTCAGTCGTGTCTTTAAAAAGCATGTCGGCATGTCACCTAAGCAATATCAGCAGCAGATCGTAAAATAGTGAAGATTTTCGTAAAAATATACAGAAAACAAGACCGATCAAGAGAGCGCTTTCCTTATATAATCATAAATGAAAGCGCTCATATTATTTATATAGGGGGTATTAGGAATGTGGAAAAAAAGTCTGGCACTTCTCTTTTTATTCATGTTGTTACTGTTAGCGGCATGTGGTGGAGATGATCAAGATACAGGTGGAAGCACCGATGACGGAGGCGATTCCGGCAGCGGTGATGAAGATACCGTTGAAATCTTTAGCTGGTGGACGGGTGCTGGGGAAGAAGATGGTTTGCTGGCATTGATTGACCTGTTTGAGGAAAAGCACCCTGATATTACGGTGGAGAATGCAGCGGTAGCTGGCGGAGCGGGTACCAATGCCAAGGCCGTTCTTGCCACACGAATGCAAGGGAATGATCCACCTTCTACCTTCCAGGTACATGGCGGGGCAGAATTAAATGAAAGTTGGGTAGCAGCCGACAAAATGACACCATTGAACGATTTCTATGAAGAAAATGAACTGACGGATAAATTCCCAGAAGAATTGCTTGACTTGGTCAGTAAGGATGGCGATATTTACTCCGTTCCAGTCAATATTCACCGTGGTAATGTCTTGTTTTATAACATGGAACTATTCGAAGAAAATGATATCGAGGTACCTACGACATTAGATGAGTTTGTCGATGTATTGGAACAGTTGGATAGTGCTGGTGTGGTGCCATTGGCCTTAGGTGATAAAGAATCATGGCCAGCAACACAAATCTTTGAGAATCTGCTATTGGCGACGTTAGGACCGAATGATTACCGCGGCTTATGGGCGGGAGATGTTAGCTTTGATGATCCTCGTGTGGTAGAAGCAGCGGAATATTTCCAAACGATTATTGGCTATGTAAACGAGGATCATGCCTCCAGAAACTGGCAAGATGCCGCCCAATTGGTTGGTGGCAAGGAAGCAGCTATGACTAATATGGGGGATTGGGCCAAGGGCTATTTCTCCAATGACTTAGACCTGGAAACTAATCAAGACTTCGGTTATTTTGCCTTTCCAGGTACAACGGAAGATTTTATGGTGATTACCGATACGTTTGGTTTGCCGGACGGCGTAGAGAATCCTGATACGGTCAAGGAATTCTTATCCGTACTTGCCTCTGTGGAGGGTCAAGATGCCTTTAATCCACTAAAAGGGTCAATACCGGCACGCGTAGACGCCGACACTTCCAAATATGATGAGTATGGCACAGATACGATGGAAGATTTTCAGAATAGTAACCTGACGCCAAGTCTTGCCCATGGCTCAGCAGCATCGGAAGGTTTCCTGACCAAAATAAACCAAGAGGTGAATATTTTTGTCACCCAGCAAGACGTGGACCAATTTATTGAGAAATTAAAACAAGCAGAAGGCGAGCTGTAAATAATAGAGAATGGCCCGCGTTGTGCGGGTCATTCTGCTAAGAAGAATATAAAGAACAAAAGAGAGGAGGATCCCACCGTGAAAATAACAAAAGATAGACTAATGGCTGGCTTATTTCTGGCCCCTTCTTTCTTGTTAATCATTGTCTTTGTTTATGGATTTATTGGTTGGACTGGCTGGGTTTCCATGAGTAACTGGAACTCCTTAGTGCCCGATATGTCCTTTGCTGGATTAAAGAATTACCTGTACTTATTCGCCGATTATCGGTTCCAATCGGACTTGCGTAACACCATTTTTTTCACGATTTTCTTTATTGGCGGTGTAATTGTGCTTGGTCTCAGCCTCGCCATTTTACTCGACCAAACGAAAAGGGCCAATGCCTTTTTCCGGAATATCTTCTTATTTCCGATGGCGTTATCGTTTGTTGTCACCGGGGTAGTCTGGCAATGGCTGCTGAACCCGTCTACAGGCTTCAACCAATTTCTTGGTATCTTTGGTATCGAGCCAAAATGGTATACCGACACCAATATCTTAGCCGGTTTCCAATGGGGTAGTATTGAATTCGGTTTGCCAGTGGCGATTATTGCCGTCGTCATTGCGGCTGTCTGGCAGATGACTGGTTTTTCGCTGGCAATGTATGTAGCTGGTTTGACAGGGATACCAGATGAATTAAGGGAAGCGGCTCGAATAGATGGGGCATCGGAATGGCAGATCTATCGCAAGGTGATTTTACCAATACTGACGCCGATTACGATGAGTGTGGTCATTATCATGGCTCATATTTCATTGAAAATATTTGATCTTATCTATGCGATGACAGGCCCGGGTGCCAATTTTGTCACCGATGTGCCTGGGGTGTATATGTTTGAAACGACCTTCCGCGGCAATTATTATGCCAACGGTGCAGCGATCGCCATTATTATGCTGCTGCTTGTCGCCATCTTTATTGTACCTTATCTCATTAATAGTCGAAGGGGGGCATCCTAATGGTAATCAGAAGAAGTATCAAATACATTGTCTTAACACTAGTTGCCCTATTCTTTCTCACACCGGTGTATGTTATGTTGATTACCAGTGTGAAACCATTGGATGAAGTATCCCTTGCTCAGATGTGGACCTTGCCCACCGCGATAGATATATCCAGCTATACCCATGCCTTTTCCGAATTGGCACCGAATTTAATGAACAGCTTTTACTTGGTGATTCCGGCCACATTCCTATCAGCCATTCTCGGAGCAATGAATGGTTATGTATTGTCGAAGTGGCGTTTTAAAGGATCGGAAATCGTTTTTACCATGATTCTTTTTGGAATGTTTATTCCTTATCAGAGTATTCTGATCCCGTTAATCCAATTTCTTAATGAAATCGGGTTATATAATTCGATTGGCGGTCTTATCTTTACTCATGTTGTCTATGGTTTGCCGATTACGACGCTAATGTTCCGTAATTTTTATGCCAATATTCCGGATACCATGATCGAAGCAGCCCAAGTAGATGGCGCTAGCTTTTTAGGGATTTTTCGGCGGATTATCATTCCATTGTCGATCACTGGATTTGTTGTCGTGGCGATTTGGCAATTCACCAATATCTGGAATGAATTTCTTTTTGCTGTGACGATTACCAATAACAATGCCCAACCAGTGATGGTTGCCCTGCAGAACCTCTCCGGCAGTCAAATCGTCCAGTGGAATGTGCAAATGGCCGGAGCCCTCCTTGCTGCACTGCCGACCTTGTTGGTGTATATTTTGTTAGGGAAATATTTTGTGCGTGGGCTTTTGGCTGGGTCGGTGAAAGGGTAGAGTAGTTAGGTTTCAAACATTTTACACGACTCTAAAACAAACAAGGACACTTTTATAGATAAGTGTCCTTGTTGAATGGCATTTGGGTAAGGAAAATCAGTCGATATGGATAACATACTTTGTTAATCTTTGCACCAGAGTCTACTATCATAAATGGTTAGAGGTTTAACACGATTATTTTTTCAAGAAAAACCTCTTTTCTATTCTTCCACAAGCGTATATTTCGTTGGAATGGTCGTCTCAATATCATCTCCCTCAACTAGTTTGATAATATATTCACTAACGCCCAGATCATCTACGGTATCCAATAAAATATTTGCCTTGCTCCCCTCATTGACAAAGAAATTGCCAAAACCGCCATTGGTTTGTACTTTATATCTGCCTTCAGGAATATCATTTCCTACTTCAAAGAAACCAGCCGGTAAATTTTTTGGCTCTGCTTTTTTGGCGACAATGCCATTCTCTAATTTTTGTAATTGTGCTTCAGCATCCGCTATTTTGGATTCTAAGTCAGTTTGGGTATCTGATAATTCCGTAGTTAATTGAGAAATATTATCTTCTATTTCTTCTTTATTTGAATTTAGTGTTGTCAACTCATTTTCTAAATCACTCTTTTGATCAATAATGGACTGGGTTTCATCGTATTCTTCTTGTAATGCTTCTAATTCCGTTGTTTTAGTTTCTTGTTCTTTTTTGATTTCCGTCAGTTCATCTTCAATTACCATAAGTTGCCCTTCCATTTTAGCTACTTCACTCAGCATCTCTTCTCTTGATTTTTTCTCACCTTCTAGTTCCACCGTAGCATTTCGATCACCGATGTAATTACCAAGAACATAAATTCCAACCATACACAATAAAGCGATAACAGATAGAATAATGACTTTCTTGTTCCATTTCCTTTTTTCTCCTGTATCTTCCACTCGAATCAATCCCTCCCACATTTTATGTAATTCAAATATACTGAGATTTTATGATTATATCAAGGTAATATTACGATTTAATCATTGAAAAAAAACTGTCATATATGCTGTGAAATTCAAGGTTTATGCCCATTTTGAAGATGTACTATTTTAATCCCTTGAGAACTATGAATGAGAATTATAATGTAAGTTTAAGTCAAAAGTCACTTTCTGGATTTTCCTTATCTGCTCCTCAAGTATAAAAGCAGAATTAGTTTGGAATGAATGCCTGAGAAGCGATTTGAACTGGTTTACAATTTTATATTTTTGATGTATAAAATTTAAGTGTAAAGTCGCATATACTATTACTATTTATGATAATTGGAGGTAGATAACGGTATGTGTGATCATAAGGAGGATGACGAAATGGCAACTCCACAAGTAGAAAAAGAAAAAAATTAAAGTCAATATTGGAAATGCGTGATATGGCACAAACGTCTATGAAAAATAATAATATAACTGCTGATGAACTAAGAAAAAAAGTGGGAATTAAGAGGTATGAGAGATAAAATCGTAATAGATACAAATATATTTATCGATGCATGGTTTGATAATGATTACGCCTGTCAAGAAATAATGCAACCTATTTATGATAGGCGTATTTTACTTTTGTTCTCTCAAGAAACAATCGGAGAATTGATTTACATAACTAAAAATTTTGCAAGGCATACATTTCATTCAGAGGAATATCGTAATTATTTTTCTTTCGCATTTAATGGATATTTTCTATCATTCTCATTCCATCAATACAATGAATAAAGATAGCGTACCTAATTTAAGTAGAGATGAATATGATCAAATGTTTATCGAATGTGCCATATGAGGAAAAGCAGATTACTGTTTGACGAAAGATATGAAATCTGGTCTAACTGATTTAGCAGAATATGAAGGTGTAAGATTCATTAGACCTGAAGAATATCTTTCCTTAATATAAAGATGAAACATTTCTAATTAAGAGACCACCGATCTGACATAAGGTAATCCATGTCAGGTTGGTGGCTTTTGTGTTTGAAATATTTTTTGGTCTCGGAGAAACAACTGATCAAAAAAATAACTAAGCACGAGATAGATGTAAACGAGTTTTCGATAGATCCGAACTTCAAAAAATAAAATAACACTCACTTTAAGTTAGAACGAAAAAATCACTTCAATTCAAGTATAAACTTTAACTAGAACCCACCATAAGTGAAAACGCTATCACCCAAAAATCCATCAACAATCGCGTAAAAAATTCTAAAATCTACAAAATTGGCTAACAATTCGAAAAATAGTGTGTTATAATATTTGGCATGGTATGGACAATTCCCATATCATGCTATTTTTATGATTACAAATATGCGGAGGTAGCTATAGAATGGAAGAAACGATATCACTGAAAGAGATCTTCGAGGTTATCAAAAAACGATTTCTATTAATTCTATTATTAGTCGTTGGTGCTGCTGCGATTAGCGCCATTATTAGTATCTTTATCTTAACACCAACCTATGAATCTAGCGCACAATTTATTGTTAGCCAAGAAACAAACGAAGAGAATAGCAACATTGAATTAAATGATATCCGATCAAATGTAGAGATTATTAATACATACAACGATGTCATTGAAAGTAATCGTATTTTGAACCAAGTAATTGATGAATTGAATCTAACTATCTCACCAGGAGTATTAGCAGATAAAGTATCGCTTTCCAGCTCGGAGAATTCCCAAGTGGTTACCTTAACCGTTACCGACTATGATCCACAGGTCGCTACAGATATTGCGAACTCAACGGTGAATATCTTTCAGGAAGAATTGCCGGGACTGATGAATGTCAATAATGTCAATGTATTAACAGAAGCAGAAGTCGGCGAGAATCCATCACCCGTTAGTCCCAACACAATGTTAAACATCGCCATTGCCATCGTACTTGGCGGGATGATTGGCGTAGGGCTAGCCTTCTTGCTAGAGTACTTAGATAACACCATTAAAACAGAACAAGATGTAGAAAATAAGCTTGGTTTACCAATCCTTGGTGCCGTATCCCATATGGAAGAAAAGGATGTATTAATGGGACAGATGGCCAACCAGAACAGACAGCAGAAAGGAGGAGCGGCTCATGCGCAAAGGAAAAAAACAGCTCAGTAACAAGAATATCAGACCTTTGATTACGAAACTGAACCCGCGTTCTCCGATTTCAGAACAGTTCAAGACGATTCGAACCAATCTGCAGTTTTCATCGGTAGATACCGAATTGAAAACCATGCTAGTTACTTCCTCCGGTCCGTCCGAAGGGAAGTCATCTACAACAGCCAATTTGGCGATTGTGTTTGCTCAACAAGGAAAAAGAGTTCTGCTTGTTGACGCTGATATGCGGAAACCAACTCTGCATTATACCTTTCGCGCGGATAATCGCCGGGGTTTAAGCAGTGTGTTAGTAGCGGAAACAAGCTTAAAGGATGCCGTAACTAGCAGTGATGTAGGTGGTTTGGATTTATTAACATGTGGTCCGATTCCTCCTAATCCGTCTGAGTTATTAGGCTCCAGGGCGATGGAAACAATGATTGCCAATGCTCAGTTGGAATATGACGTGATACTATTTGATACCCCGCCAGTATTGGCCGTGACCGATGCGCAAATTCTTGCCAATATGTGTGATGGTGCGATTATGGTGGTGCGTAGTAAACAAACCGAATATGATGCCGCGCAGAAAGCGAAGGAATTATTAGAAGTGGGTCATGCCAAGCTATTAGGTGTGGTCCTGAATGATCGGGAACAGAAAAAGGGACATTATTATTATTACGGTACGTAGTCAGTCGGGAAGAGTCTTTTGGTGATAAACAGTTCAAGCTAAAAGGCTTTTTTTCTGTATGTAGGCTAAATAACACAGGAAATGTAGACGAAATGGATACTAAAGAAACAAGTGGTTTTACACCTATTACCTATTGTTGTCAACCCATTACCTTGTTATAATTAGTTTGAATAGACGGTCTAAAAGCAGCTAGATAAACAGAACAGTCTATATAGAAAGGAAGGTGTCGCAGTATGATCGACATTCATTGTCATATTCTACCGGGTATCGATGATGGAGCTAAGCATATGGCTGATAGTATCAGCATGGCTCAGAGTGCGGTATCGCAAGGTATTAATACTATTATTGCTACACCACATCATATGAATGGTACCTATAATAATTATAAAACCGATATTATCGCAGGAGTACAGCAGTTAAACGAGGCCTTACAAGCAGAAAATATCCCACTTACCATTCTTTCCGGGCAAGAGATACGTATTTATGGAGACATGGTAACCGACTTAGAAAATGGGGACCTCCTGCCTTTGAATGAAACAAGTGGCTATTTATTCGTGGAGCTTCCTTCTGGACAGGTTCCACGTTATACGGAACAATTACTATTTGATTTGCAAATGAAGGATATAAAACCGATTATTGTACATCCCGAGCGTAACCGCGAATTAATCGAAAACCCGAATATATTATATGACCTAGTCAGTAATGGCACCTTGACGCAGGTGACGGCCGCAAGCGTAAATGGAAACTTCGGTAAAAAAATTAAGAAATTCAGCCTCCAGCTTATCGAATCAAATCTTACCCATTTTATTGCTTCCGACGCCCATAATATTACGTCAAGAGGTTTTGTGATGCAAGAAGCTTATAGTGTGATTAAGCATAAATATGGTGCTTCCGCCGTATATTGGTTTATGGAGAATGCCCAGTATATGATCGATGGTGAACTGGTCATTGGCGAGCCACCTGAACGAATCAGATCAAAGAAAAGATTCGGTATTTTCTAGTTGTATGGAACTACTACCAATGATACAATGTCGAATGTATTGAAAATGAAAATAAATCATGTAACAAAACCCTTTTTCAAATAAAAAGGGATTTGTGCATGTTGCCATATTAAGGATAAAAAATCATCATGTGAAGATTGGAGTTTTACGATGAAACGTGTACGGAAGGCCATCATACCTGCTGCCGGATTGGGTACAAGGTTTTTACCAGTCACCAAGGCGATGCCGAAAGAAATGCTGCCGATTGTCGATAAGCCAACGATTCAATATATCGTCGAAGAAGCCATCGATTCGGGTATTGAGGACATTATTATTGTAACGGGTAAAGGGAAACGAGCAATCGAGGATCATTTCGATCACAACTACGAATTAGAAGACAATTTAATGAAGAAAGGCAAATTTGAGCTGTTAGAGAAAACGAAGCAATCGTCAAAGGTCACCCTTCATTACATACGTCAAAAGGAGCCACTCGGACTAGGTCATGCCGTTTGGTGTGCACGCAAATTTATTGGGGAAGAGCCATTTGCTGTTCTTTTGGGAGACGATATTGTCCAAGCAGAAAAGCCATGTCTAAAGCAATTAATCGATCACTATGAAGAAACAGGCGGTTCCGTGATCGGTGTGCAGCAGGTTCCTTATGATCAAACACATCGCTATGGTATTGTCGATCCAAACGAGCAAAAGGGAAACAGCTATTCCGTCAATCAATTTGTAGAGAAACCAGAGGCTGGTACAGCACCGTCTAATCTTGCTATTATGGGACGTTATGTCCTATCACCAAAGATCTTCCCATATTTAGAAGATCAAGAACTAGGTGCTGGGGGAGAGGTTCAATTAACCGACGCGATTCAACGACTTAATGAAACACAAAGCGTATTTGCTTATGATTTTGAAGGCAAACGATATGACGTCGGTGAGAAGATTGGCTTTATTCAGACGACGATTGAATTTGCGCTAGAAAACGAAGAAATCGGTCCAGATGTGCAAGCGATTATCACAAAGCTGGCAGAAGACTTGAAACAAAAACAAAACTAACGAGAGGGATGGCCCAGATGGGATACAAACAACGAATAGGCTTGCTGGTATTACTAGATTCGGTGATTGTCAGTACGGCTATCTTTATCGCTACATGGATCGTCTATCCCAATTATGATAGTGATTCAAGGGTAATGATCATCACAGCGATCGCCTTGCTCTTGTTTCACCATCTCTTTGCCTTTATTTATCGGCTTTACCACAAGGTATGGTCTTATGCAAGTATTGGAGAACTGATGGCGATCGTCAAGGCGATTACGCTTACGATTATTGCCACAGCTGTTGTGCAGTTCTTTGTTAATGATTTTGGCTTACTACGGCGAGCCTTATTGGTAACTTGGCTGTTACATATTATTCTGATCGGCGGATCACGCTTTGTTTGGCGAATCTATCGCGATCGGTATATGAAAGATAATATCGAAAAGAAACGTACCTTAATTGTCGGCGCAGGAGCAGCAGGTGCGATGATTGCCCGCCAGTTGAAAAATGAACACAGCCAAACCGATTTATTGCCCGTAGCTTTTGCAGATGACGATATGGCTAAGCATAAAATGCAGTTATATGATCTTCCGGTAGCGGGCAATATTAAAGCAATTCCTGAACTGGTCAAGGATATGGAAATTGAACAGATTGTTATTGCGATTCCGTCTTTATCTAACAGTGAACTATCCGAAATTGTCGCTATTTGTAACAGCACCAATGTCAAGGTACAGATGGTGCCGAAGATCGAGGATATTGTCTCTGGCAAAATATCCGTAAGCAACTTGAAAAACGTAGATGTCGAAGATGTGCTAGGGCGCGATCCAGTTGAATTAGATATCAATTCCATTTCTGAGTATGTCACGGGAAACACTGTGATGGTTACAGGTGCAGGAGGCTCAATAGGTTCCGAGATATGCCGGCAGCTCATGCGATTTTCTCCGTCTAAAATTCTATTAGTTGGACATGGAGAATTTAGCATTTATTCGATTGATATGGAATTGCGAAAGATTGTTGATTCAGAAACCGAAATTATACCAATTATTGCAGATGTTCAAGATCGAGAGCGCATATTCGAGATTGTCAGTCAACACCAGCCAAGAATTATCTATCATGCAGCAGCTCATAAACATGTACCATTGATGGAGTATAACCCACACGAAGCAGTGAAGAACAACGTGATTGGCACCCGTAACGTAGCTGAAGCAGCTGACACATACGGCATTCATACCTTTGTCTTAGTTTCTACCGATAAGGCTGTGAACCCTACCAACGTTATGGGAGCAACCAAACGAATTGCTGAGATGGTGATTCAAGATTTGGCAAAACAAAGCAAGACAAAGTATGTGGCGGTACGCTTTGGCAATGTGTTAGGTAGCCGAGGGAGTGTAATCCCATTATTTCGCAAACAAATTGAAGACGGTGGTCCAGTTACGGTTACCCATCCGGATATGACGAGGTATTTTATGACGATTCCAGAGGCTTCACGGCTAGTGATTCAAGCTGGAACACTGGCAAGAGGCGGCGAAATCTTTGTATTGGATATGGGAGAACCAGTGAAAATTGTTGACTTAGCCAGAAATTTAATCAAGTTATCTGGTTTCACAGAAGATGAAATACCGATCGAATTTTCCGGTATCCGACCTGGTGAGAAGATGTACGAAGAACTGCTTGGGGAGGATGAAGTTCACCCTGAAGCTATTTTTGAGAAGATTTATATTGGGAAGACGGTGGATGTGGATCGAGAACCACTTCAAATGTTGATTAATCAATTTTCGAACTATGAAAATACACAATTGAAAGAAACTTTGATGAGTATCGTCTATTTAGATACAGAAAAGAAGGCACAATCAGCAAATTAGTCTCATGAACTATTAAACTAACATCTTGGAAGGAAGTCTTAGAACTATGGCGGAACGTATCTTCCTGTCTTCGCCGCATATGAGTGAAGAAGGATATGAACAACAATATGTACAAGAAGCATTTGACACCAATTGGATTGCCCCATTAGGTACCAATGTCAATGAATTTGAAAAAGAATTAGCAGAGATGGTAGGTTCAAAAGCAGCAGCTGCCCTATCTTCAGGAACGGCAGCCATTCATCTCGCTCTAAAAGCGGCAGGAGTCGGAGCAGGAGATATCGTATTTTGTTCAAGCTTAACTTTCTCGGCTACAGCGAACCCAATTATTTATCAGAATGCGACTCCCGTATTTATTGATAGTGATGAAAAGACATGGAATATGGATCCAGATGCTTTAGAAGAAGCCTTTAAAAAATATCCAGAAGTAAAGGCAGTATTACTTGTTCATCTTTATGGTCTATCTGCCGATATGGATCGCATAATGGAGATATGTAATCAATATAACGTAACAGTGATTGAAGACGCAGCAGAATCCTTAGGCGGTTATTACAAAGGACAGCATACAGGTACGTTTGGCGACTATGGTATTTTTTCTTTCAATGGAAATAAGATTATCACAACCTCTGGCGGAGGCATGCTTGTATCCAACAACGAAGAGAAGGTTGCAAAAGCACGCTTTTGGGCAACCCAATCACGAGACCAAGCTCGACACTATCAACATAGTGAACTAGGTTATAATTATCGAATGAGCAATGTAACAGCAGGTATTGGTAGAGGACAACTGAGAGTATTGAAACAGCGAGTAGAAAAGAAAAAATACATTTTTGAATATTATAAACGTGAATTAGGTCATTTAGATGGTGTGGAATTTATGCCTGTGAACGAATGGGATAGTCCGAATTATTGGTTGAGTTCGTTACAATTGACCGGTAAAATAAGGCCAATCGATATCTTTGAAGCATTGGAAAAAGAAAATATTGAGTCAAGACCTGTGTGGAAGCCAATGCATATGCAGCCTTTCTTCAAAGCGTATGATTTTGTGGGTAAGGGTGTTTCTGAGAAGTTGTTTGAGGATGGGGTTTGTTTGCCTAGTGATACGAAGATGACGGATAATGAGTTGAAATTGGTTGTAGATATTATAAAGCAATGTTTTAAAATGGATTATGGAACTTTTTAAAATTCTGGTTTAATTCGGAGGGAACTATCATTGTATAATAAAATTTTTAAAAGAATATTTGATATTATTGCTTCGGCTATACTTATTGTTATATTGGTTCCTTTTATGTTGATAATTTCTCTTTTAGTGAGAATTAATTTGGGTAGCCCATTCATTTTCACTCAAGAAAGGGTAGGGCTAAATGGGGCTATATTTAAATTATATAAATTTAGAAGTATGACAAATGCAGTAGATAATAAAGGAAACTTGTTACCTAATAATAAAAGATTAACCAAATTTGGTAAAGTGTTAAGATCAACATCTATGGATGAATTACCAGAACTAATTAATATTTTAAAGGGAAATATGAGTTTCATTGGTCCTAGGCCTCTTTTAGTAGAATATTTACCTAGGTATAACGATGAACAAAAGAAACGACACAATGTGAGACCTGGACTTACAAGTTTAACAGCAGTAAATGGACGTGCAAGTTTGTCTTGGGATGAAAAACTTAAAATGGATGTTTGGTATGTTAAAAATATTAATTTTTTACTAGATATTAAAATTCTTTTAAAAACTGTAGTGACAGTTTTTAAAAGAGAAAATATCAATAGTAATAGAGGGAAATTCATGGGGAATGATAGTGAAGACAAAAAGGAAAAATCAATTTAATTAAATGGTGAGGTTAAGAAATGACCAAAGAGATTTCCATTGAAGAAATAATTAACTTTTTAGAAAAACAAAACTTGAAATTTGATTTTAAAGGTAATAAAAAAGATAAAATAGATGGTTTTTCTACTCTCTTTAACTATCGGGAGAATACTTTAACTTTTGTATCTTCATTAAATAGATTTAGTGATTACAGTAATTTATTTGAGGAACAAAAACTTCAATTAGTAATTGTAGACTCATCTGAAAACACTTATAATTGTTTTAAGAATGTCATAAAAATAGAAAAGCCTAAAATGACTTTTTTTACAATATTAGACTACTTTTTTAGTTCAGAAAACAATAATACTTTAATTAGTACTGAAAAAGAATTTTATGAAAACAATTCCTACGTCTCAAGCCAAGCAATAATAGGGAATAATGTAAAAATTGGTGTTGGATGTGTCATAGAAGAGGGTGTTGTTATTGGTAATGATACAGTGATACATCATAATGTAGTTGTTAGAAGAAATGTAACTATTGGCAGTAATTGTTCAATACTTTCTGGGACGATAATAGGAGAGACAGGATTCAACCCTTTAAAAGCTGATGAAAACAAAAGAAATATGATTAAACATTACGGTGGGGTAGTTATTAAAGATGATGTTCATATAGGAGATTCTTGTAATATTAGTAGAGGAACAATTGAAGATACTATAATAAACAAAGGTGTTAAACTGAATAAACAGGTAATTCTAGCTCATAATGTAGTTGTCGGTGAAAATACTGTGTTCACTTCTCCAGTTTTCGTTGGTGGAAGTGTTTTTATAGGGAATAATTGCCACGTGGCAGCAAGTGTAATTAGAAATCAATGTACAATTGGAAATAACGCTGTACTTGGTTTAGGGGCAGTTGTAATTAAAGATGTAGAAGCAGGGCAAACAGTAATAGGTAATCCTGCAAAACCAATGAAAAGATAGAGGTCGATTAAATGAAAATATTAGTTTTTGCTCCACATAATGATGATGAAGTCTTAGGTGTAGGAGGCACAATTGCAAAGTATGCTGCTAAAGGACATGATGTTTATATTTGTGAAGTTACAAGTGGCAAAGATAAAGAAAGATTAAGTAATATCCAAAATGAAGCGTTAAATGCTCATAAGGTTCTAGGAGTAAAGGAGACATTCTTTTTGGACTTACCAGTAGTAGGCTTATCTGATATACCTACAAAAGAGTTAAATAAAGCATTCTTTGATATAGTAAAACAAATCAAGCCTGATATAGCATATATTCCACACAAAGGTGATATGCATATTGACCATACTATGGTAGCTGAGAGCGCGATGGTTGCCTTAAGACCAGCTAGTAATCCACAATTGAAAGCAATCTATGCATATGAAACATTGTCTGAAACGGAATGGAATATACCATCTATTGATAATATATTTGTACCCAATGTGTGGACAGATATTACAAGTACATTTGATAAGAAAGTCGAGGCTATGAAATGTTTTAAGTCGCAATTACATGATTTTCCCCACCCTCGTTCGTTAGAAGCTATTGAATCATTGTCGAAATTTCGAGGTTCAACCATTGTGGTTCAAAATGCCGAAAGTTTCATGTTAATTCGATCCATTTTGTGATATTAAACAATTAAATGGGAGGACTATAGTGTGCTTAATGAAATTGGTAGTCACTTCGAATATGATGATACATATATCAGAGATACTAATGAAAAAAATAACGACTGGTTACCGAAAATGCAAGATGCTAGTTTTACCTTTTCAGGAAGATCTGCGATTGATTTAGTATTAAATGATATAAGTGAGACAAAAAGAGTTAAGAGTGTGTATATACCTGCTTATTGTTGTAGCTCTATGATAGAACCTTTTTTGAAAAAGAATATAAATGTATTTTTTTATAATGTACGCTTTGTTGCTGGCAAAGGTATTATATATGATTACAATCCTAAAGTAGAATGCGATATTTTCTTTGCTATGAGTTACTTTGGGTTAGAGGAATTTAATTGTGACAATTTAATTGAGGAAATAAATAACCAAAGTACTATTGTGATAGAAGACATTACTCATAGGTTATTATGCGATATCTCATATTCAACGAAAACCGATTATACAATAGCTAGTCTTCGTAAATGGTTTGGAATCCCTACAGGGGGATATGCAACTAAGAAAAATGGTACATTCAAAAATAAACCATTTAAATGCAGTGAGGAGTTTATACATAATAAAATAAAAGCGATGCAAGAAAAGTACCAATACGTAAAAGGTCAAGGTATTGATAAAAATGAATTTATGGATAAGTTTAATAGTTATGAACAAACTTTGAAGGATATTGATTGGAGTTATGAAATTGATAGTACTTCATTTAATTGTATTCAAAGAGTTAATATAGAATCTATACGGAAATCTAGACGAAGTAATGCGGAAATATTGTATGCAAAGATAAATGAACTTGAATATATAAAACCTTTAATACCAAAGCCAGATTTAGGGGGGAAGTGTCCTCTATTTGTACCTGTAATGGTTTCGGGTAATAAAAGAGATGGTTTGAGAAATTTCTTAATACAAAATAACGTTTATTGTCCAGTGCATTGGCCAGCAGAAGGGATTATAGACTCAGATATTTGGAAACATGAATTATCATTAATTTGTGACCAGAGGTATTCTAGTACAGACATGCATCGTATTATTAATTTAATGAAACAGTGGGAATCAAAAATTGCAATAAATTATAGAGACAATATAAAAGACCACTATAATATTTCGAAAGTTAGTGAGGAATTATGAGAGATATATATTTTGAAGAGAATTACGGGAAACTCTATGAGCAAATAGAAAATGGAACTTCAATGGTTTATAATTATGAAGATGACTTAGGAAAAGCTCACCATATGTTTATTAAAAGAGAGATTCCTTTTTCCATAGATGAAAATATTTACTATGATATAGTTACACCTTACGGTTATGGGGGGCCATCTATTGAGCCTGTTGATGAAAATAAAAGAGATGAACTAGTTCAAAACTTTATGGCTGGTTTAGATGATTTTTGTACGAAACAAAATATTGTAAGTGAATTTGTTCGTTTCCACCCTTTAATAGAAAATGCTTATGATTTTATGAAATACTATGATGTTTCTCAAATTAGAAATACTCTAGGAACAAGTCTAAATGAATATGACGATCCTTTCCAAACAGAATTTTCAAAGTCTTGCAGAAAGAATATTAGGCAATCTTTGAAAGCTGGAGTAACCTATCGAATAACTGAAAATCCAGAAGATGTTAGCCAATTCAAAGATATATATTATTCAACTATGGACCGAAACAAAGCCTCCGAGTATTACTATTTTGCTGAGGATTACTTTAATCTATGTTTAGAATATTTTAAGGATAATTTGTTATTAGTTGAAGCTATATTTGAGGGGGAAGTAATTGCAATGGGTTTTTACTTTATATATGGAGATTTTATACATACCCATCTTTCTGGAACGATAAGTGATTATTTACACTTATCGCCAGCGTATATATTAAGATATGCTTTAACTCAATGGGGTAAAGAAAAAGGATATAAGGTAATTCATCATGGCGGCGGAAGAAGTAACGATCCAAATGACTCGTTATATAAATTCAAAAAAAGATTTAGTAAAAATACGGAATTTAATTTTTTTATTGGTAAAAAAATATGGAATAAAAATGTATATAAACAACTGTGTGAAATGAGTAATGCAGATAATAATAGCGATTTTTTCCCTGCCTATAGGTCGAAAGCATGATTGGGAACTAAAGATACTGAAAGTACAGGTGAATTATATGAATCATTTAAAAGATAAACGATTATTAATATTAGGAGGTTCACGTATTTCTTGTGAAATCGTGAGAAAAGCACAAGAAATGGGCATCTATACAATGGTTACAGATTGGTATCCCTTAGAAAAATCTCCAGCTAAACAACTTGCTGATGAATATTTTATGACTAGCACTGCTGATATACCTGCAATGGTAAACTTAATAAAAAGTAAAAAAATAGATGGTGTAATTACTGGCTTTACTGATTCTGTTTTACCTTATTATGCAGAGATATGCGAAGAGGCTGGGATTCCATGTTATGGAACCAGGGAACAATTTGAAGCATTAACAAATAAAAATACTTATAAAAAGTTATGTAAGGTCTTTGATGTACCAGTGGTAGATGAATATCAAATTAGTGAAGAAGATTTGAATACTGATAAGCTAGATCATATAACATACCCTGTTCTTGTTAAACCAGCAGATAATAGTGGCGCTAGAGGAATTTCAATATGCAATAACAAAGAAGAATTGATCACTAATTATAACAAGGCATTAAAATTTTCGCAAAAAAACGAAATTCTTGTTGAACGGTATATTACTGGGGAAGAAGTAACTGTATTTTACACTTTACAAGATGGAGAAATCTATCTATCAGGAATTGGAGACAGGCATGTAAAGCATAATCAAGATGATGTAATTCCACTGCCAGTAGCGTATACTTTCCCATCGGTATATACAAAAAGTTATGTTGAAAATACAGATCCTAAAGTTAAGGACATGTTTAAATCATTAGGAATGCAAAATGGTATGGTTTTTATGCAATGCTTGGTAGAGGATGATAACTGTATCATATATGATATTGGTTATAGGCTTACTGGAACATTAGAATATAAACTATTAGAACAAGTATGTGGATATAACCCTCTTCAAATGATGATTGAGCATTCATTAACTGGTGTGAATACAGAAATGAAATTGAAAGAAAAAGCAACATCATATTGGAAAGAAATTGGTTTTAATGTATCCTTCTTAATAAAGCCAGGAGTTATAAAAAAAATTGAAGGTTTAGATGAAATAAAAGCTATACCAAATGTCTTAGATGCAGTATTAGCCCATGAAGAAGGGGAGGAAATACCAAATTCGGCAAGAGGCACTTTGAAACAAATAGTATTAAGAGTATTCGCAACTGCTGAAAATAAAAATGAATTAACAGAATTGCTTGATACAATATATAATACCCTGAAAGTTACTTCAAATGAGGGTGAAAACATGTTACTTGAAGGATTCGATACTAAAGAACTTAAGGAGGATGTATTATTTTGAGTCAAGAAGTTCAAAAAACAGTATTGGTAAGTGGAGCATCTGGTTTTTTAGGGAAAGAGTTAGTTTATCAATTAGTACAGTTTGAGAATAATAAGGTAGTAGCAATTACTTCTCAAAAAGAGAACTTGAAGCAAGAATTCAGGACATATTCTAATTTAAAAATATTAAGTACAGATGATTGGGCAGACAAACTGGATAAACAAGATAACATTGATATTCTAGTTAACTGCGCTTTCCCTCGTTCTTCTGATCCAACTTCTTTAGCTAAGGGATTAGATTTTACAGAAGAAATAGTAAAGAATTCTATTAAATTAAATATAAAAAGTATTATTAATATCTCTTCTCAAAGTGTTTATAGCCAAAAAGCAAAATCATTAACTGATGAAACTGCGGAGATTGTTCCTCAATCTTTATATGGAATGGCAAAATATGCTGGAGAAAAGATAGTATGTTCTCTTTGTGAAAACGAAAATATTAGTTATTCCAATATACGCTTAGCTAGTTTGACTGGAAAAGATTTTGAAGTAAGGATGACAAATAGATTTGTTAAGCAAGTGTTAAATGGAGAAAAAATCTTAGTTAATGGCGGGAAACAAAAGGTATCTTATTTAGAAGTCCAAGATGCTGCATCTGCATTGATAGCTATGATGAATGTACAATCAATGAAGTGGAAACCTATATATAATTTAGGAAGCCATTATTCGAACACAGTTTTAGAAATAGTAGAAACTGTACTAGAAAATGCAAAAAAAAGAAATATTATGGAATCAAAAGTTGAAGTGAATCCAAACGAAGATAGTTTTAATAATTTAATTGATAGTAGTAAATTTTACACTGACTTTTCATGGGAACCTCATTATGATATAAACCTTATGATAGAAGAGTTATTTGATCATTATAAGAATAAATAGATAGGTGGATACTTATGTACGCTTTGGTGATAGGAAGAGCTTATCCGGACAAAAAAACGGGAATGATGGGTATATTTGAATATGAACAAGCGGTTGCTATAAATAAGTATGGATTTAAAACCATTTATTCTTTCTGTGATACTCGTTCTATTAAGTCCTTGAGAAAATTTAATCATGTTAAATTAGATTCAAGTGAAATCCCTGTTTATGGTTATCATTTACCTATTGGAGGAACACCAAGAAAGATATTTGATAGCTTGAAATTCCAATACAATAAAAAAATACTAAATCAAATCTTAAAAGATCATGGAAAACCAAGTGTTATACATGTGCATTTTCCACTTCTTAATTTAAATAAAGAGGTTTGGGGAATGTTGAGAAATTTAAATGTACCTATTGTCGTTACTGAACATTGGACAAAAGTTCAAAATAAATCAATTGAATCTTATAGAGTTGATTTGTTAAAACAGATAGTAGAGGAAACGAATACGTTTATTTGTGTAGGGGAGCCATTAAGAAAAAGTGTTGTTGATTTAACGGGAACAAATAAAGAAATAAAAGTTGTACCTAATATGGTTAAGCCTAACTTTTATTATCAAGAAACAATAAAAGACAAAAAAACTTTTGACTTTATTACAGTTGGCAGACTAGTCGAGGTGAAAAGGTTTGGCTTAGCAATCGAAGCTTTTACAAAAGCATTTAAGAACGACGATAGATTAAGAATGCATATTGTAGGTGATGGCCCGTTATTTGATAAATTAAAAAAACAAATAATAGATTATGGTATGAAAGATAGAATAATAATGCATGGTTTTTTATCTCGTGAAAAAACAGCTGAAATTTTACAAAATGCGGATGTGTTTTTCTCTGCAAGTATTTTAGAGACTTTTGGAGTCCCATTTATTGAAGCTATGGCTTGTGGAAAACCCGTTATTGGTGTAGAAAATGGTCCAATTGATGTTTATATTAATGAGCATAATGGAGTTTTGGTTGAGAAAGATAATTTAAAGGAGATGACAAGTGTTTTAAGAAAAGTATATAATGATAGAAAATATTATACGGGTAAAAAAATATCAAATTTAGCACAGAAAATCTTTAGTGAAAAATCTATTGCGAAAGAATTAATTAATATTTACAATGATACCGAACTTGATTAAAAAAGGGGACGTTCAACATGTTTTGGATTTTGGATGAGATAAATTTATGAATGTATTATTTATAGCTACATATTCAGGGATTTCGGGAGCGAGCCACTCTTTAATTTCAATGGTTAAGTATCTTAAGACGTACCAAATTAACGCAATAGTTATTTTACCAGGCGATGGGCCGCTAGAAAACATATTAATTGAAGAAAATATACCATACAAAAAATTAAAAATATATCCTTGGGTGATCAAAATTGAAAAATCAACTCTAATCAAAGAAAAAATAAAATGGAGAATAAAACAACTTATAAATATATTTCAAGAAATTAGGATTTCTTCAGTAATAAAAAATAATAATATAGATATAGTTCATATAAATGCGATAACAGCCTCAAGTGGATATATAGCAGCCAAAAAAAATGAAACAAAAATAATTTGGCACATAAGAGAAATCTTAGAACAAGGTTTAGGTAAAAAATTTTGGGATGAAAATAAAGCTTATAAATGTTTAAATAGTTCAAATAGAGTTATTGCAATATCAGATAGCGTTAAGAACAAATACAGTAATGTTATTAGTGATGATTTATTTATGCGTGTATATAATGGCATTGATACGAATGAATATTCTATGAAACCAAATTTTATTTTTGAAGAGAATAAAATAACTTTAACTCTAGCAGGTAGAATTGTTGCTTCTAAAGGGCATGAAGAAGTGATTTATGCAGTTAAATTTTTGATTGAAAAGGGCTATAAAGATATTGTAGTTCAATTTGTAGGTGGAGATGGAGAAAAAAGTTTTGCAACTTATATAAAAAAATTAGTCCAAGATTTTGGGCTTGAAAATCAAATCATTTTTTTAGGTCATAAATCGAATATGCAAGATATTTGGAATGAAACAGATATCGCTATAGTTTCTTCTAAAGCTGAGGCTTTTGGAAGAGTTACTGTAGAAGCAATGATGTCAGGAGTATTGGTTATCGGTGCTAATACTGAAGGAACAGAAGAGTTAATAGCTGATAAATATGGTTTAACTTATGAACAAGGTAATTATCTGTCTTTAGCTAACCAAATTGATTACGCACTTAATCATAAAAAGGAAATGAAAGAAACAGCATTAATAAGTCAAAAACATGCGCATGAATCTTTCACAGCTGAAATAAATGCTAAAGAAATATATGGTATTTATAAAAAACTTTTAAATTAAATGTAATAGTATAGAATAGAGGGGAGCATCTGTGGATCTAGGTATTCAAACGCGAGGTCGTTTAAGTTTAAGTGTAGTAATATTTTTATTACTAATACCTTTAGTTCAATCGGATTTTTTTCAACGATTAGGTTACTTAAGTTTCTTTATTGATTTTATAACGGCTACTATATTTTTATTTCTAGTTTATTTCACGGTAACTAAAAAACAATTGAATATATTTGTAATTACTAGTTTGATTTTTTTAATTTGGCGTTCTGTCTCAAGTTACTACTTTTCTGATGGAGTAATGGATTTGGTGAATAGTACTAGAATAGCCTCATTAATACTTTTGGTAAATATTTTTATTAAAAAATATCCCAAATCTACACTAAGTGCAACTGATTTTTTATTCAGTGCGTATATTGTATTAAATTTCTTTGCGTTGTTAATGTTTCCTCAAGGGCTGTATGTAACAGATGGATATTCAAGTGCATGGCTTTTCGGCATTGAAAATCAGTTTGCTTTGTTTATAGTGCCAGGTATTACTTTTATTATGTTAAATTCTTGGTATAGGTACAATACAATTTCAATTATAGCATGGTTAAAAATTCTTATTGCGGTTATTACAGTTGGAATGATTTGGTCGGCAACGGCAGTAGTAGCTGTGTTTTTTGTGATTATTTCATCCATATTAGTTAGACAAAAAAGAATACAATTAGTGTATACTTTCTTCTTATTTTTGCTTTTTTATATTATTATTTGGTTAATTGTAGTTCGTTTTAATTCTTTAGATTCTTTCCAAGCAATTATTACAGATATTTTAGGAAAAGACTTGACGTTAACTGGAAGAACAAGAATATGGGCTGAAATATTTGAAACACTCCCTCAGTCTTTATGGTATGGTTTTGGTATCAACAGTAAAGTTTTAGCTGGAGTTGTGACGGATTTTGCAGCACATAATATGATACTTCAGCTGCTTTTGGATTCAGGAATTATTGGATTTATGTTATTTATAATTCCTTTTCTTATAGCAGGGGTTAAGCTACATTGTAATAAAGAGCAAATGATGAGTACATTAATTCTTATTGGATTATTTGCAATCCTAATAGGAGGTATAGCAGAAGCCTATAAAATGAATTATTTATTTTTATTAATGACTTTTGCTTATAACATAAATTATATAATAGATAAAAATAAATTTAAAAATGATTGAGTAACAGGTGTTTATTGCTTGGTATTTCACGTTATGTTGGATTTTAGTGACAGAATTATATTTGAAGTAAGAGTGAAAAAAGATTTGTTGGTAACTTATCAGTAGATGTAGAATATTTACAAAAGGGGCTAAATCAATGAGTTATACAGGGTATTAATCTTGTCATTATGATTCTACACTAGTGGTTAAGTAGAAATGATAATTAAAACTAACAAGTAAGCTATTAACACAAGTACATGCAAAAATATATTAAATAAGCTTGTTTAAACAGAAGAGAGAATGAGTATATGCAAAATAGATTAAAAAATCTTTTAAAAAAATCTTTTGTTCGTAATGTTTTTATTTTAGCTTCCGGAACAATAGCTGCTCAAATAATTACAATGGCAGCATCACCAGTTATAACAAGAATGTATGGACCTGAAGCTTTTGGTATTATGGGAACCTTTAACGCCTTAATTAATATTATATTGCCGATCTCAGCATTAGCTTATCCAATAGCTATTGTACTACCTAAAAAAGATCAAGAGGCCAAACAGCTTGTTAAAATATCTTTAATAGTTACAGTTTTTAGTACTTTAATAGCTCTGTTGTTGCTACTTCTATTTAATAATCAGATAGTAAATATATTTAATATTAGTGAAATTTCAAATTTCTTATTCTTAATTCCTTTGATAGTCATTTTTTCTGGTTGTGTACAAATTATGGAACAATGGCTTATTAGAAAAAAACAATTTTCAATCAATGCTAAAGTAACATTTTTTCAGTCTTTGATTACAAATGGAGGTAAAATTTGCTTAGGTTTCTTTTATCCGATAGCTTCTATATTGGTAGTTATAACTTCATTTGCAAATGGAATAAGAGCGTTGATGTTATTTATGTTCTCTAGAAAAGATAAATTAAATAACGATAGATCACAAACATCGGACAAGAAAAAATTAAATGAGTTGGCTAAAAAGTATTATGACTTCCCTGCATATAGAGCTCCTGAAATGTTCATAAATGCAATATCCCAAGGTTTACCTGTTTTGCTTCTTTCAGTTTTTTTTGGTCCTGCTTCTGCAGGGTTTTATTCTATAGGTAAAACAGTATTAAACTTGCCCACTTTACTTATTGGAAAATCAGTGGGTGATGTGTTTTATCCACGCATTGCTGAAGCGAAACATAAAAATGAAGATACATATTTTCTTATAAAGAAAGCTACATTAGCGCTAATGGGAGTAGGGATACTTCCATTTGCTATAATCATTATATTCGGACCGTATTTATTTAGTTTTGTATTTGGAAGTGATTGGGTTATAGCTGGTGAATATGCACGTTGGATTGCCTTATGGTCGTTCTGTGGATTTATTAATAGACCGAGCGTTCGTGCTCTTCCTGTATTAAATGCTCAAAAGTTTCACTTAATTTATACAATAATTATGTTGATTTTAAGATTTATTGCTTTAGCAATTGGTTATTTCCTATTTTCAAATGATTTAATCGCAGTTGCATTGTATAGTATAGCAGGTGCCTTATTAAATGTAGTATTAATAATAGCTACGCTTGGTATAAGTAAAAAAAGATAAGAAATGTGGGATATCAGTGAGTGATTTTTTGTTTTCACGAAAAAGATTACAGTTAAAAAAAATAGAAAGAGAAATACAATCGATATACATAACTAGTAATTCGCCTAAAGTTAGGGAGTTTCATGGAAATTGGGGTTCCTTTGGAATTAGTAAAAACCTTTATAATGGTTTTGATGTATATGAGAATGATGAATATATTGTTGGAGTAATTGGCGGTCCAATCTTAATGTTTCAAAGTAATACTTTTTTGGATGAAGCTGATAGTTGTGAAGGTACTATTGCTATTTTTAAAAGATGGTTAAGTAGTGAAATTAAATGGGATGAAGACTTAAGTGGCCCGTTCGCTATAATTTTTATAAATAAACAAATAGAAGAGGTTACTTGTGTTACTGATTTAATGTCATTTATACCTGTATATGCGTTGAATGATTCCGTCAGTTGCATGTTTTCAACGCATGTTGATATTCTTGCCAATACCTCGAACCAATGTCATAATATAGATAAAATTTCACAATTGGACTTTATATTAAATGGAACAGTGACGTACCCTTATACTTTTTACAAAAAGATTAATCAAATTCAGCCTGCTTCAATTCACAAATTACCAAATCATAGTACTGAAATTCAAATTAATAGTTACTGGATACCTAAAGAAGTAAAGAGTGAGTTGAATTTAAATGAACTAGCTACAAAAACAAGAGAAGGATTAGAAGCTTACATTAATCAAGTTACTTCACAATCTACCAATATAGCACAATTTATAAGTGGCGGAGAAGATTCAAGAGTACTTTCTTCGTTATTACAAAATATTACAAGGGATGGATTTATATTCTTAGACCAAATGAATAGAGAGGGGAGAACCGCGCAAAAAGTAGCGGATATTTATGGAGCAAAACTCAAAATATCTACAAGAAGTGAGTTACATTACTTAAATATAATTAAAGATTGTTCACTACTGATAGGAAGTGGATCCCAATACCTTCATGCTCACACATATGGTTTCCATGAAAGTTGTAATTTTAACTCGTATTCGGCAATTTTTGGAGGTTTATTTTCTGACGCACTTTTAAAAGGGGCACGTATAAAAAGAAAAAAAAGAACTGGGAAATTACCTTTTATACCCGAATTAAAAGATGAAGAATTTACAAATGATGAACTAATTGAAAATTCACTATTTTGTAGTAAGTCCTTAGAAAAAATATCTGAGAGAAGGAAAAATCATCTAAAATATATACAAACTTTTCGAAATGAATCAGCGGAAGAGTGGTTTGAATTATGGCCAAGTTCAATGAATGTGAATATTCCTAATCTAAGTGCTAATCGTCGGCTATTCAGAAGTTATGAACCTTTTATGTCAAAAGATATAGTAAAAATCGCAGCTGTAACCCCTCAAAAATGGAAATTGAACCGAATTTTATTTCATAAAATGTCGAAACCATTGTTGAAGCCGACAAAGTGGTTAATGCACGGTGATGGATGGTACCCATACTATTCGTGGGTATCTAAGAGTATTTTTTATCCAATCATATATACGAGTAGGAAAGTTAGTAAGAAACTAAAAATTCAAAAGGGAAATCAAGGTCCATGGGTGGAATGGAGCAATTTAGTCCAGAAAAAAGAATTCACATATTCTGCTGATAAGTATCATTCTGGTATGGAGATTTTGCTTCACCTATCAAAAATAAATGAAGTAACTAAAGTAATAAAGGATAGTGAGCTTACACCATTACAAAAAGTTAATTTTTTACAAACGCTAATTTTTAATGTTGAAAATATAAGAGTAAAAAAATGAATGTATTGTCCACTAAGATTGAAGAGTAAATCAAAAAAATAAGTTATTTCGTTATGGTCTAAAATCTTGTACAGTTTACAAAAATAGACAAGAGTTGTTAACCTTAAAATAATGTATACTGTAATGTTTTTTTGTTGAATAAAATCAACTTTTTTATTTAACACTGTGTAAATAACATTTTTAAACGGAGGGCATCCTTTGGCTAATAAAATTTTAAAATTCGCAAAAGAATTTAACAAACCATTTGAAAGATTTATTTTAGTGAACGGCTGGAATCTTAGATTGTATAAGAAAAAGAAAAATGGGGTCAAATTAAAACAACTTAATAGAAATCAAAAACATGATATAAAGGATTTCTGGAAAAAATATGGGAAAAGAGTTAATCCTAATTGGACAGCTTACTTTTCCTTTGGAAATGATTATTTTGACCCCCGATATATACCTGAAAGTTTGTACTATGGAGAAATAGCTCAAAAGTTGTATGTTCAAGGAATGGGGGGATTACATCACAAAAATGTACAAGAGCAACTGTTTGATTCAAAACAACCAAAAACAATTGTTAGGAAAATAAATAATTTTATATCTGATAGGGAACATAACCCCATCTCATTAGATTATGCAATACAGTTATGCAAAGAAGAAAAAGAAGTTATTATAAAACCTTCTACGGGTACGTACGGTGGTAAAGGTATTATGTTTTGGAAGGCCGGGGACCAAGAAAGCATTTTAAAAGATATTCTGACTTCTTTTGATCAAGTAATCGCTCAAGAGGTTGTGGAATCTCATCAATTTATGAAAAATATAACAACGTCTACAATTAATACCCTAAGAGTAGTAACATTGTTAGTTGAAGGAGAACCTGTGCTTTTATCCACATTATTGAGAATGGGGAAAGAGGGTAGTAGGTTAGATGGAGTTTCAACTGGGGGAGTTATTGCAGTTGTGAACACAAGTGGATTTTTGGAAGAATCTGCAGTACAATTAGACCAAACTATTAGAAAGCAGCATGATAGTGGATTTATTTTTAAGGATAAAAAAATTCCTTCGTATAAAAAATGGGTCTTCACCAAAATCTATGGGTGTCAACCAAGGGCAAATATGGTAATAAGCCCAGTTAAATGCAAAAACACCCGTAACCCTGCTATAGTGAAAGTACCAACAACCAAAATAGCGAGGTGTTACAGGTGTATTTTCACTATATCAATAAATGGATTCAATTACCAGAAGTAGAGATTAAAAATATGACGTTTGATGATAACCAGCACACGGTTTACCTTCGTGTTGCCCCCGTGCAAAAGGTTCAACCATGTCCTTATTGTGGGAGTGATGATGTCCATAGAGATGGTGTATGTTACCCCCGCCATATTCGACATTTACCATTGGTGAGTTGGAAAACCATTCTTCAGGTTCCATCGGTTAATCAGAAATGCCAACAATGCACGGGCCATTTTGTTTGGCAGTATGGATTTGCGCCACCAAAAAAACAGTATACCAAAGCTTTTCAGGAGCACTTAACCGAACAAGGCCAAGGTATTCCGGTCCAAGCATTGTCTCACTTCCAAGGGGTGCCCTATACAACAGCGGAAAGATATTTTAAACAAGGACTTCAAGTAGAAAGAGAACACACCCAGATGACTTGTATTCAAGATGCCATCGATCGAGAACAACTCGTACTCGGGATCGATGATGTGGCCATCCGAAAAGGCCATACGTATAACACGGGCATTCACGATTTAAAAGGAGGGAGCATGTTGGACATTTTCCCAGGGCGTAAAAAAGAAGATTTACAAGCCTTTCGAGAAAATCATTCCTATCTGCATGCCTTAAACCCTGTTGCTGTGGTCATGGACTTAAGCTATACGTATCATCGATTCATCCAAGAGACCTTTCCGCAGGCTATTCGTATCGCGGACCGTTTCCATGTGAATCGCTATGTGACGGACGCCATGCACGAGGTACGCAAGGAGGTACAAAAAAACCTTCCTAGACATGCCAAAAAACAGTTAAAACGGAACCATCGCCTATTAAAAAGACGCTATGAGGACTTATCCACTCCAGATCAAGCAACCGTTCAAAGGCTGTTAACCTATGATCAACAGTTAAAAGCTGCCTACCGTTGGAAAGAAGCTTTTATTGACTGGTATGATCGAAGCGCCAACGCGGATCAAGCGAAGAATACGCTGGAACATTGGTATCAACAAGGGCACCATATCCAGCATAAAGCCGTGGAATCCGCTATCCAAACGATACAGAATTGGGAGACAGACATCATCAACTATCATCGCTTACGGTTCACCAATGCAGTGGTGGAAGGTCGACACAATAAGCTCAAAGCAATACAGCGCAGGCATTATTTCACACGCAACCGGACGGTATACGACAATCGGATTTTGGTCGAATGCAACTGGAATTACATGCAGGGAATTGCATAATGGTCAACCATAGATTTTGGTGAAGAGCCTAAAAAATTAATAAAAGATGCTTTTAGACAACATTGTAGGATCCCCTACTTTAAAATGGTTTCTTGGGATTATGCTATTGATAAGAATGGGGATCCAGTATTGATAGAAGCAAATATCCCAACTGGACAAATTGATTTTCACCAAATTAATATTGGTCCAATTTTTGGTGAATATACTGAGAAAGTACTTGACCATGTTTATAAGGGAAAAACACTTTAAAATACTTAAATTAGACTTACTTTTTCTATTTCTATTGGTCGTGTTTTACAAAATGAAACAGCTATCATATGAATATGCACTAATCCTATAGTTTGTTTTTTATATTAGGAATCATGCTAAAAGAGAATTCATGTAGTGCTTTGAAATTCATCTATAATAAAAAAAGTTATATTTTGAAAAAAACGAAGTAGGATTGTTTTCACTGCTGGCTTATTAAAATTGCACTTACTAAGTTTATTCGTTGATGCAGTATAAATATACATTTAAAGATAATCAGAAAAGGACTTGCAGTGATTAAAAACAAGAACTTCAATTATTGGTTAAAGTTTCAAGTGCAACTGATTATCATATGAAAATAAAATCCCAATATACTTTGACTCCTTGTATCATAATAACGAGAAATAGTTAAAAAACTATTGTATCGAAAATTCAGCATTGAATTTTAAGCTTTGATAACTAATTAGATTTCTACGAAAGATTCCTATATCAAATTACATTTGAAAAGGTAGGCTAAACAAATGAACTTATTTCAACAAATTCAAGATAAACAAGCAAAAATATCTGTGATTGGGCTTGGTTATGTAGGATTACCTCTTGCGATTGAACTAGCAAAAAAATATGATGTGATTGGTTTTGACTTAAACGAATCCAAGGTTCAGCAATATATGCAAGGAAACGATGTTACCGAAGAGGTAGGTAGCAAGGCACTTCAAGAAACTACTTTGCGTTTTACTAGTACGCCTAGCGATATCTATGAATGCCAATTTCATATTATAGCGGTTCCTACACCGATTAATGCTGATAAAACTCCTAATTTAAACCCTGTTATTTCAGCAAGTGAAATTGTAGGGCAAAATCTTGCTGAAGGAGCGTTAGTTGTTTATGAATCGACTGTGTATCCAGGCACAACCGAAGAAATCTGCATTCCTATTTTAGAAGAGATGTCTGGGCTTACATTTGAGAAAGACTTTAAAGTAGGATACTCACCAGAACGGATCAATCCGGGAGATAAAGTTAACACATTAGTTACCATTCAAAAGATAGTATCTGGTTCTGATAAGGATGCATTACAAACTGTTTCTGCCTTATATGGTTCCATTATTGAAGCAGGTATCTTTGAGGCAGAATCAATTAAGGTAGCAGAAGCGGCAAAGGTTATTGAAAATTCTCAACGAGATATCAATATTGCTTTTATGAATGAGCTTTCAATCGTGTTTAACAAAATGGATATTGACACAAAAGCAGTCCTTGAAGCTGCCGGGACAAAATGGAATTTCTTAAAATTCACTCCAGGGTTAGTGGGTGGCCATTGTATTGGAGTGGACCCTTATTATTTCACCTATAAGGCTGAACAATTGGGTTATCATTCTCAAATTATATTAGCAGGAAGAAAAATCAATGACGATATGGGAAGATATATCGCTAGCAATATTATCAAAAAGATGATTAAGTCAAAAGTCCAAATTGATGGCGCACGTGTGGCGATATTGGGACTGACATTCAAAGAAAATGTTGCTGATGTACGCAATACGAAAGTTAATGATATTGTGGATGAACTTACAGAGTATGGTGTACAAGTCTTTGTTCATGACCCAAAAGCAGATGCAAAAGAAGTGAAAGAAGTATTTGGATTTGAATTGACAGCAGATAGTGCACTAAAAGATATGGATGCCGTGGTTTTATCGGTGCCACATGAAGAGTATAAAGCTTATCAAGCGAGAGATTTCGTATCCATGTACCGTACAGACGAAAAAGTATTTATTGATATTAAGGGTACCTATAGTAGACAGGAGATGGAGAACGTAGGATTTACTTATTGGAGTTTATAGTGAAGGATACATAAGGTTATTAGCATTAATGATTAAAACTGCAATATAAACAAGAAGATATCATTTGAAGAAACAGACTTCGTGGACAATCCAATATCCTTATATGCGTCCACGAAGAAATCGAATGAATTAATGGCTCATACCTTTAGCCACCTATATGATATTCCAGCAACCCGGCTTGCGCTTTTTCACCGTCTATGGTCCGATGGGCAGACCAGACATGGCCTATTATGGTTTCACCAATAAATTTGTGAATAATGAGCCAATCCAAATCTATAATAATGGCGACTTCGATAATGATCTCTATCGTGATTTCACCTATATTGACGATATCGTTGAGGGGATCGAGCGTTTAATCACGCCCCCCCCAACCGGAGAAGTAAAACACGAGGTATACAACATCGGCAATACTCAACCAGAGAAGCTAATGACATTTATCGAAACATTAGAGAAATGCATGAGTAACTCATTAGGCAAAGAAATGACATTCGAAAAACAATTTGAACCCATTAAGCCAGGTGATGTACCGGCAACCTATGCTTCTACAGATAAGCTACAGTCAGCTATTGACTTTAAGCCGCAGACTTCGATTGAGGAAGGGTTGCAGCAATTTACGGATTGGTATGTGAGGTATTATGGGGTGGAGAAGTAAGTAAAGAAAGCAGCTGAATGTTTGGGTTCGGCTGCTTTCTTGATTGTTATATGAATATATGATCATATATTATGTTTATAATGACGGTTGAATGATTTTTATATTTTGGATCGAGTATTGCCATGGAGGAGACCCAGGTATGCCATCTTTTTGACCCACTTCTGCCATAAGTGACCCACTGCAGTATCAACCTTGGTACTGCAACAATTTCACCACCCTTGACCTTGTTTGTGTCCGTGGTGGTGAATTTATAGCGGATAGCCACGACCACTAGTTTTTTACCAATCTCGCTAAATTATTTATCGTTTTTTTTGCTTTATTGCAGTGGACAAGGTATTGATGGAATACTAGAAGAGAAGATGGTGTCTGCTTTGGCAGCATATACACAAATTACTAAATGATATCTCTAGTAATTGCTTCTATGAGTAATTTTACAAGTGGAGTAATCCAACAGCGGGAATTCATAGCTTCTGCCCCCCGCCGTTGCAAAACACTCTAGTCTTCTGTTTGTTTTAGCTCCACTTCTTTACTTCCTAAAATATAATAGTTCAATTCCTTTTTCGGGATATCTTTAAAGTCTTTACGTTTGATTAAATAAAAGATGATCCCTAATACAATCCAAGCCCCAAGCGCTATCCGGGATTCAATACCAAGGAAGGCTGGCGAACCTGGGAATAATAACAAGATCAGAAAGATAACACTTGCAATCATACCAAGAATGGCGACGATTTTCTTTCCGGGTGCTTCCAGATGCTTTTTCTCATTAAAGTCGGAGTCTCTTTTCATTTTAAATAGAGAAAAGGCGGCATAACAAGTATAAAAATAAGCAATAGTGACACCTACCGATGACATATCAACGACCCATAATAACGCTTCTCGACCAAACCAAGGGGATAGCATAGCGATGATGACGGCAAAGATGACACCCCAGTATGGTGTATTGTATTTAGGATGAAGCTTTGAAAAGAAGGTCGGGATAATCTTGGCACGCGACATCGCAAATAATAGACGGCTGGATGAAATAATAAAACCATTTAATCCGGTGAAAATGCCCATCGTTAGCGCAATCGCAAGAATAGCCAAGCCAAGCGGTCCTAGTAGTTCCTCAATGACAAACCCTGTTCCCCAGATATGATTGGCAGCAACGACTCCTTCCCATGGTTGAACCATAGACGTAGCGAGAATCATCAGGCTGTATAAAGTAGCGGCAGCTAAGATAGCAAAAACAATTAGCTTAAATGCTTTCCGAGATGGGAAGTCAAATTCTTCTGCTGTTTGTGGAATATTATCAAATCCAACATAAGCCCAAGGTGCAATGGCTACAATCGAAAGAATAGCGGCAAGCATCGTGGTATCTGTTGGGAACAATGGCGTCATATTTGATAGGCCTGCACCGTCATGTCCACCCACCAGTGCGGTTAAGACTAGAATGGCGCCTACCATTACCATACAGAAAATAAACTGCATTCTACCTGACAGACTCGAGCCTCGAATGTTAAAAAATCCAAAAATAATCAATAGGATCGATGCAACGATAATTTCGGTTAAATAAATATCCCAGCCAGCAATTTGATACAAGGGAATTTTCTCAATAATCCTAGGGAAAATAAATTTAATCATCAGTGCAAAGGCAGAGGCATTCAATGCCACAATACATATGTATCCTAACGTTAGGAACCAACCTGAAATGAAGGCATGTGTACGACCCAGACTAACGTAAGCATAAGCAAATTCCCCACCAGAAACCGGAAAACTTTTAATCAAGAATCCATAGCTGACGGCAATAAGAATCATTAATAAGGCACCAATGAAGAAACCGAGAATGACCCCTAATGGCCCAGCTGTAGACATCCAGTTAACGGGTTGCACAAAGGCACCCCACCCAATAGCGGAGCCTAATGCGATTGCCCAGACCCAATGTGGCTTTAGTGTTTTCTGTAGCGTTTCTCTCTTTTCCATGATAGTAGCTCCTCTTTGTTTTTAAGTATATTTACTATGTTACCATAATTATCTTGTCAATAAAGTATGATATGGTAAAAACGTGAAAATTAGTATTTGAGGAAGATGCAGATTTTTAGAAATCTTTGAGAGAGAGGAAGCTACTTCTTATTTTAGTCTATGGATTCATTGCTGCTTGTAAGTACGACGGATTATTTTTACCACCTTTTGCAGGGAGAGGTACCACTAATTGCGAAGGCCTTGCCCTTTATCACACTTTAAAAAAATAAAATACTGAAGTTGAATCAATCGTTCCACTCATGCTATAGCAATGATTCCACCCCCTTGAACTTGTTTGTGCTCGTGGTAGTTTTTTTATTGGCGGATGGGAGGGGGGACAGTTAACATTATGGTTGATAAATGCTTATTCTCCAGTATAATGGATCACCATGGATGTAGGTGAGACTTTGGAATACTGTATATGATTAGAAATGGTAAAGCCGTTCGCAACAGGTGGTGAATTTATCCGCATTTAGTGGTAAAAAAAGATTGCAAGACTGTTACATATTAAATGCCATACTCAATGATTGCAATCACATTAATCATTTCATCAAATGGAGTGAAAAATATCAAATTATTAGTTCGTCATAACAAATCGTAATTCTATAGAGTGTTAAACGCAACAGCCTCTAAATTATCGACGGTTTCATTTTCAAAGGTGGACCAATCTTTCAGTTCATTATCATTTGCAAGATCAAAATCTCTCCAAAGCAAGTCTTGAGTCCTTCCTGGAACAAACATGGATTGCAGCTGTTTTTTATTATCTTTTTATAAGACTATTTTTAAGCTCTTAATAGCTATATTTGATAATTCTCTTTCTGTTCTTAACATTTGTCCAACTTTATCTTTTGCAAAAACAATCTTATTTTTCACGGCAGGATTATCTAGCCATGTTTTTATATTCAACATTTATTTTGAAAAAACTTTATCCGCAAAACCTTGGATAATGAAGTCTAAGTATGACAATGTTTTATAAATTCATGTTCTTCACTAACTATTGGATCTACTAGCATATTTTTATTCCTGAATTATTCACACCAATCGACAACCATATAAATGAAGTTGATATCTGAACAAATTTCTTAAAATAAGGAAAAAATAGGCGAGTAATGATGGAGCTTTGCCAAATTTATCTATGCCTATTCGTTTTTTGGACATACGACTCCCTTGGTCTTACGATGGCATGTGAAAAAATGGGTAGACTTCGTTCCAGGCGACGTCACTCTATTTGTAATCGCTGAATGCGCTGTAACACATCCCAGAAAAAAGTGGCATATACAAAACTGGAAGCCAATTTAAAGTAAAGCGAGCGTCCAGACCTTACCAACTTACTGGCGACTTTAATGATTCTTGTTCGAATCGTTTGAATTTGCATGTTTTTCTGCTCTTTTGGAAAACAAAGCGTACGCAGCCAATTGGTCAGGTTATACGCTAACAGACTCAGCATCATGCGCACTTCATTACAGGCAAAATGATGGCTACTCATGCGGTCCAGATGGAACCCATTTTTCGATTCCTTGATATAGTTTTCCATCGTTCCTCTTTTTTTGGTAGGAACGGACAACGGCTTGTGGAGAGAAGACATCCGTTAGATTGGTGACAAAGAATGCATGCGTAAAAAACAATTCCCCAGCTGGACGAACGGACTGGATGATACTTTTCTTGGCTTGGACCATGAAGTCGCTTGATACACGGTTTCTTCATAGTACGTTTCCGTTTTCGTCACATCTTTTGGAGGGGTAGAGGGATGGAGCTCACGGGCCAGTCGCTGTAATTTCGAATTGGATCTCAACCGAATCACATAATAAACGGATTCCTTCTCGCATAACTCATAGAGTGCTGGTACGGCGAAAACACTGTCCCCGCGCAAGAAGGGGATGGATTCTGGAAACTGCTCATTATCATGTTGGATGACTGGCTGGATAAAATCCACCACGCCGTTGGACGTATAGATATGGCCTGGGCGCAGTTTGGCTTTCAAAAAATCGCCCGTGATACCGTCAAAAGCCACTAAAGGATGAAAACCGATCGTTCCATAGTGCGTGTTAAACGTGGCATCTTCCTGCTCACCATAGGTATCCGCATGGGTGGAATCCAGATCCAAAATGATCGACTTGGCGTTTCGATAGGCGTGCAGTTTATTAGGTGAGTTAATTAATTATCAATAAATTGAATTCAGCAGATGATTTCAACGGTTGGTTCATTGGTACAAATATAGCACTAGTACCGGATTTTAATTTATTAAGATTTACAGAACCTTTATGGCGCAAAGAAAGAACGAGCTTTACTCAACCGGCTTATGAAGTACCGACTAGCGTACTTTAATTGGGTGTTCTACTTCGACGTTCCTTTTTCAAACAATACGAGTGAGCGCAGTTTACGAGGGATAAAGTCCAAAATGAAAATAGAGGGACAATTTCAGACGATTATCTCGGCGCAAAACTACGCAACCATTCGTACGCATGTGGAAACCTGTAAACGACATGATTGGAATATCGTGGACGTTTTGAAAAAAACGATGGAGGGGAATCCATATACATTAAAAGAAATATTGGTAAACCAAATAAACCGATGAAAAGGAGGCGCTCATCAGTTTATTTGGCATGGGCTGAAGTAAGGCGGCTGTGAATAGTAACATAAAAGGTGATAAGACGATAAAAAACGCGTTACAGGTATTGACAAGTATAGTTCAAACTTTTAATTTTATGCAAAGGAACTTGATGATGGGACCGAAGGACTGTATCTGTATAGTGACAGAGAGTTGTTTGTCCATATCTTTTTTGAAGCTATAAACGCATTTATTCCATCAGAATTTTTAGTTTACCAGCAGTTTGATGTCGGAGACGATCTAGAAGAGATAACAGATATCGAAGTATTTTATTCAAGTACAAGAGGGATGTATACTTCCGGTGGCGGCTCAGGTGGATATTGGGTAAAATACGATGACGGGACAATGATTTGTAGGTATACAATTATTCGAAATAACCTGACACTGGATATGGTGTCAGGAGCCATATGAAGGGTCCGCAATCAGAAACATGGCATTTTCCACGAGAATAAATACCAGTGATCTGGTCGTGTCTGTATCCGTTTCTACTGCAAATAGATGGGGAGATGTAACAGAGCAGCATAGCACACGATCTTGTAGATTTAATATATTTTTCCCAATTTCTTCTAACAAATCATCACTTGTTTATTTATTAGCAATCGGGAGGTGGAAATAAAATGCCAATGCAGTGCGATGTAACATTGGAAAGTGGTCTGGTTGTGCCGATTGCATATCTAAGTATTGTAAACTTTTCAGGAAACGATGATGAGATTAGTTGCACGTTGGGAGTCTGGTTAAACAAGAAAACATACAGAGAAAACAAACAATCTATCACGGGCTTGCTTCACCATCTGGAATATGATAAAGACAGAAATATTTATAGGCAGATGTATGAACACTTACACAGCCTTCTAGAGTATGAAGGAGCAGTGGGGCTTAGTCGATAATACCCCTGAAATAAATGAATTTACACCATTATATTACTTTAAAGCCCCAAAAATATTTTAGACATTCCGACGAGAACGGGAATTGGTCAGTATGGTACAAATACGTTTTAGAAAAGATATAATATTATCCCCAATGTAATATTGAAATGCATTTTAAAAAAGTATATATTGAGTATAACGATATTAAATTAGGAATGTTAGGGGAGAATAGATGGTGGAGACAAGTACGGGTAAAAATTATAATAAAATTGTATATGGATCTGGAATACAGAAAATGAAGTCTAAAATTATGGTTGTAAAAGATTGGTTAAACCATCCAGAAATGAAAAAAAGTCATTTGTTAGCAAAAAGACCAAAAGTTATACAATATTTAGACTTTTTTTCTTCAATTATGATTCATGGCACTACTTTACAAGATTATCTTTTGTTTGAATTTTATAATAAAAATTATAAAGAAAGAAAATCATATGTAACAGGAAGAAAGTTACACAAGTTCTTTGACAATGTTAATAATAAGGATAAGGCAGATATTTTTAAAGATAAAAATCAATTTGCTAATGTTTTTTCAGAATATCTAGGTAGAAAATTATTCAAGTTAGATTTAAACGGTAGGAATGCAGAAGAAGGTAAAATATGGTTAGAAAATATGAGAATTGTATTCGCAAAACCTAGTAATGGAGTACAAGGGAGAAGCGTAACTAGGTTAATTGTAGAGGATGTTAACGAGACTATTCAATACTGTTTAAATAACGGTCTTGATATTATAGAAGAAGCTATAGTACAACATCCTGCTATGAATGAACTGTATCCAGACTCCATAAACACGGTTAGATTTATAACACTAGTTGAAAATAATAATGTTAAATTATTGGGAGCAAGCTTAAGGATGGGAAATGGAAATTATGTAGATAATGGTGGAATATATGTATCAGTTGATATTTCAAATGGTAAAATAAACAGTACTGCATACACAAATGGTGGAATAAGATATGAAAAACACCCAATCACAAATCATACTTTAATGGATTTTCCTATACCATTTTGGGAAGAAGTTGTTGGAATTTGCAAGAAAGCAGCACTTGAGGTACCAGATATTAGATGTGTAGGGTGGGATGTTGCGATAACGGAAAAAGGGCCATTATTAATTGAAGGTAATGACAGATGGAGTAGATTCCTATGGCAACTTCCAAAACAACAAGGGCTATACTATTTGATAAAATAGAAATCGAGGTGATCCTGGCAATGCCATGTTGGATATTAGTAATGTCCAACATGGAAGATATTGTGCATTAGTCAAAAATTAAAAAATTCAGTGTCGATCTGAAAATTCAATCGAAACAAATGTTCCTCATTTTCTTGAATTCCGTTTTATTGTATGACATCTTAGAAACAGATAGGAAGAGGTAGCTCCCTGTCCGTTAATGCACCAAGGAGTGTCCCTGTCTTCTTTTTATTTCAAGCAAATTCCTAAAGTGAAATTCTTTTCTTTGTGGGAATTAAAAATATAATGGACCCAAGAAACTAGACACGAAAAAAAGAGATGTTGGAGATGTTAAAGTAGGTATATGAAAAGAAAATGATACACACCAGAATTTAAATCTCAAATCGTGCTAGAATTCTTGAAAGAAGAAAGGTCCATGAATGAAATAGCTTCGGAACATGGTATCCATATCAATCAGATTCGTCAATGACGGAAAGCATTTTTAGAACAGATGCTATCCGTCTTCACGAGAGAAAAGAAGCAAGCCAACCAAATGAAGGAGGATTATGAAAAACAGATTGAAAATCGCTACGCAGAAGTTGGCCGTCTAACCACGCAATTGTCATGGCTCAAAAAAATCTGGCTTTAAGGAGTAGAGAAGAACGCATACAAATGGTGGATTGGGAAGATAGAGAGCTGTCCATCAAGACGGAAGCAGACTTACTCGGGATTAATCGGCCCAGCATGTACTATTTATAAGCCGGTGGAACCGTCTGCGGAAGAAATATGGATCAAACATCACATTGATGAGATGTATATGAAATGCCCCTTCTACGGGTCGAGACGAATCACCGTGGTACTGAATCAAAGTGGTGTACCGATTAATCGAAAAGCGGTTCAGCGGCATATGAGGGAGATGGGGATTGCAGGTATTTGTCCTGGTCCCAATCTCAGTAAGCGGAACCTAGCGCATCGCACGTATCCCTATCTTCTAAGAGGGCTGAATATCACTCACACGAAACAAGTATGGGGAATCCGATATCATCTATATTCGACTGGAACGTGGATGGATGTATCTGCTTACCTTGATAGACTGGTATTCTCGTTATGTGGTGAGTTGGGAGCTGGATTAGACGTTGGAACTGGATTTTGTGTTAGAAGCTCTCCAAAAAGCTCTGGCACACCAGCTATCCCCATATTATTCATTATTAATTTAAAATCAAAATTTACATCAATTTATTATTCCCTTAATAAAAGAACATTATAATGCAGAGTAAGGGTTGTAGTTTAATCAAATTATCAAAACATTTGTAAACTACAATTATATTTCTAACTTACAAGCCATATAATTTAATGCATGAAAATTAATGTTCTTAAAGGGGATTTTTATTGTGCAAATAGCAATAGCAGGCACTGGCTACGTCGGCCTCGTAACCGGTGTATGCATGGCGGAAAATGGTCATAACGTAACTTGTGTAGATATTGACGAGCAAAAGGTTCAAATAATGAGTCAGGGTATTTCTCCAATCTTTGAAGATGGATTAGAAGAATTAATGCAAAAGAATATCGCTGCAGACAGATTGCACTTTACTACTGATTATCAAACTGCGTATAAGGAAGCGGACGCTATTTTCATTGGTGTAGGTACGCCAGAGAGAGAAGATGGTTCTGCGGATTTAAAATATATTGCAATAGTGGCCAGACAAGTGGCGGAATCCGTTGAGCATGACTGCCTTGTTGTGGTGAAATCGACAGTGCCTATTGGAACTAACGATAAGGTACAGCAATTTATCAATGACTTTCTCGTCCATGATGTAAGGGTGGAGGTTGCGTCCAATCCGGAGTTTTTGGCACAAGGATCAGCAGTCCGGAATACATTGGAAGCAAATCGTATTGTGATTGGTACAGAGTCTGAGTGGGCGGAGGAGATATTGACAAGTATCTATACACCATTTGGCCTTCCGATTGTATCTGTCAATCGTCGTTCAGCTGAGATGATTAAGTATGCCTCGAATGATTTTCTGGCGTTAAAGATTTCTTATATGAATGATATTGCTAACCTATGTGAATTAGTTGGTGCCGATATTCAAGACGTGGCAAAAGGAATGAGTTATGACGACCGTATTGGTAATAAATTTTTAAATGCCGGTATTGGTTATGGTGGGTCATGCTTTCCAAAGGATACCAGCGCCTTAGAATATATCGCCAGGCAACATGGTTACAATATGCGAACAGTGAATGCAACCATTGATGTGAATGAAGAGCAAAAAATTAAATTATATGAGAAGGCGAGGCACCGGGTTATTACTTTTGCCGGTATTAAAGTGGCTGTCCTTGGCTTAACCTTTAAACCAAATACAGACGACCTGCGCGAGGCTCCTTCATTAGAGAATATCCCATTGCTTTTAAAAGAAGGCTCAGACATTTATGCCTATGATCCGGTGGGGGCAGATAACTTTCAGAAATTCTATCCAGAAGGAGAACATGGTAAAGGCAGTATTACTTATGTTACCAGCCCAGAAGAAGCATTAGCAGACGCAAGTATATGTTTTGTTTTTACAGAATGGGATGAAGTAAAAGCCATCACACCAGATCAATACAAAAATCTGATGCGCTCTTCACTAGTATATGATGGTAGAAATATATATGACGTACAAGAGATGGCTGATAATGAGGTAGAATATTATTCTATTGGACGGCCAGCTCCAGTGAGTAAGTAGTTGTATAGATATACTTACAATTTTAAAGCAATATAAACGGTTTCTACAACATCCTAGAAGTCAATATTCAGTAATGAGACACGAGGTATACAACATTGATAATATCAAATAGAGAAACACATTTATCGAAACATTAGAGAAATGCATGAGTAAATCACTAGTCAAAGAAATGACATTCAAAAAACAATTCGAACTCATCAAGCTAGGTGATGTACCGGCAACCTATGCTTCTACAGATAAGCTGCAGCTAGAGTGAATATTGCATTCAGAATGTACCAGCCTTGCAATCTTTTTTACCACCAAATGCGGAGAGTTTTACCACCTTTTGCGGAAGGCTTTACCAGTTCAACGCCTCCTGTATACTTAATATGCATGCCAAGCAGCATGACATTAGGAATACAGGAGGTTTTTTATGTTCCCCTATCGACAGATGCTGAAATTATATGATGAGGAAAGGAGTTTACGAAATATCGCAGCGATGACGCGGCATTCACGTCAAAAAGTAACAGAAGTCATACGGCTAGCGGAAAAAAGAGGATTGAAGTGTCCGTTAGATGAAGAAATGACGGATGCTTGGATTGAAGATTTTCTCTATCCTGAGAAAAAACTAGAAGCTTCCGGCAGATATATGATTGATTTTGATTACCTGCATCAAGAGTTGGCCAAACCACATGTTACCTTAACATTACTTCATGAAGAGTATGTGAGGAAATCTCAAGAACAAGGGTAAGCGTAAGATAGTCCACACCTAGAAATTAGATGTGGACTTATTGTATGCTTTATTTAGTTTCATTAGGAACGTAGCACTCTTGCGGCAAAGTCTTGGACCAAGGTAGGAGAATAGCTACTTGATCTTTATTTGTTGTATCCATATTGGGAAGAACTTCAAAAAGATAGCGCAAATAATGAAATGGATTTAATCCATTTTCCTTCGCTGTCTCCACAACGCTGTAAGTAATGGCACTAGCTTTTGCACCTTTTATGGTATTGCTGAAAAGCCAGGCCTTGCGGCCTATCACGAATGGTTTGATAGATCTCTCCGCACGATTATTATCTATCTCCAAACGTCCGTCTATCAGAAAAGCTTCTAAACGTTCCCATTGATTACGACAATATTTGATTGCTTTTCCTAATGCACTTTTTGGCAACACACGTGGTGTTTGTTCACGAAGCCATGCTGAAAAAGCATCCAGTACTGGCTGACTGCGTTCTAAACGTTTTTCATACCGTTCTTCTGGACTTGTGTCCTTTAATTCACGTTCTATATCAAAAAGTTTATTACAGAAGGCTAATCCTTCTTGTGCTTTCGTATTGGTGGTAGTCGCTGTTTCTGGTAATGCTGTCAATGCTTCCCGGAAATTTCGACGAGCATGCGACCAGCATCCAACCAATGTGACATTGGGTAATCCATTATAACCTGGATACCCATCAACATGTAGTAATCCTTGAAACCCATCCAGAAAACGTCGTGGATGTTTGGCGGCTCTGGTTTGTTGATAATCATATAAAATAATAGGATTATCGGTATGACCAGATCGGTATAACCACATGTACGAATTGGATTTCGCTGGCCTCTCTGGTTCAGATAAAACCTGTAAGGTTGTTTCATCCGCATGTGCAACATCGTGTTGCAATAGTTGGTTGTGCATTTCATCATAAATCTGTTCCAGCCAGGTATGAGCCCCATGTAAAATCCAATTACTTAGTGTCTGTCGTGGAATAAAAACGCCGAATCGTTCAAGGTTTTTCTCTTGTCGGTAGAGTGGCAATCCTTCCACATACTTTTGTGACATTATATAGGCCATCGCCGATGGCGAGGCTAAACTTCCTGGGAATACCGATTGTGGCATAGGTGCTGAGACGATCGGCATCTCTATCTCATGCTTTTCACAATGGCGGCAACTATAGATGTGATTAACGTGCTCCACTACTTTTACTTGCGCTGGAATTACTTTTAATTCTTTTCTTACTTGTTGATTCATCTCATGTAAATTTCCACCGCAACATGAACAAACCTGTTCCTTTTCGGATAAACGATATTCCACCGTTTCCGTAGGCAGGTTTTCCAGTTTCGCTTCACGTTGACCTTTTTGCTTTTTACGTTTATATGTAATCGTTTCGACAGTTGGTTCATCCACTGTTTTATTGGATGTATCTTCTGCTTCATTGAAAAGAGATAGTTGATCTGGATTACTTTTCTCACTAGAAGCACCAAACCTGCGTTGTTGGCTTAATCGGAACTGTTCCTCATACCATTTCACTTTTGCCTCCAACTCTTCCTTTTCCATTTCAAGCTTTTCGGCACGCTCTTTAAAATATTCAATTGATTCTGGGTTAGTGGATGAATTTTTCATACCATAAGTATACGAAAAAGAATCCGAATTGACTAGTCGGATCCTCATCATTTTTATAATTATTTTATAAAATAGTACGTGCTTTTACTTCTCGATGTGCATGTTGTTGATGAATGGGCAAACCATCCAAGAGCCAACGAAGTTGGCGATGACTAATAGACACAGCCTCAGTTTTATCACCTGAAGGCCAGTGGAATTTTCCACGTTCTAGTCGTCGGTAATGCAACCAAAAACCATTATGTTCCCATTCTAATACTTTTAATTTATCGCGTTTGCGGTTACAGAACACAAATAGACAAGGGGAAAAGGGATCGAGTTCAAAACTCTCTTGAACAATGACAGCTAATCCATCTATTGATTTTCGCAGATCGGTATTTCCTTGCGCTAAGTATACCCGGTCATAACTTCTGTTATGTAGCATGATTAGGAGATAACACGAAGGATTTCAGCTACTTGAACGGGATTCCGCACCAACAGGAACTTCCACTGCATAATCATGTACATGAATAAAAATAGGACTACTATTTATGACAGGTGAACCTTCTGTAACCTGCACGGGCAGCCAATTGGCTGTCTCTTTGGTGTCCGCATTTTCCTTTTGAAGCCTTTGCTTCCAGTAGTACATTTGATGAACATTGACATCATGTTCTCTACACCATTGGGCTACGTTTCGTCCACTCTCTTTCCATTCCTTCATGCGAGCTTCCCATTCTATTCTTTTGTCCGATAATGTCATGGCTTAACCTCCTACAAGATTTAATGTAATGACATTATCTCACGCATTGAATGAGTAAAGAAGGTGTGTATTATATGACGCTTACGATTGTGTCTACAATCATTCCGGTGGTGTATTTAATCTGTGTTTATTTTATGTTTGATTATTTTTATTGATGTGGGGAGGGAAGTGAATGTTGAAACTGAGAACCAATAAATTGATTATTTTCTATTGATTGCTATAACCGAACATGAGCAGAAATATTTAAATGAAAGTTATTGAGTTAAGAAGCGGAGGTCGTTCACTTATCATTATTTCTTCTCAAATGGAAACAGGGGGAATGACATAAAAAGCTAGGCGGTGGAGCGATAGCAGATGCAATACTAGATCGTACAGTTTCCAATCCTTGTCTTTTCTATGTTTATGGAGACTCTCTAAGAATGAAAAATGGCTCAAATAGTTCCGACCAAACTGGTTCATAAAATCGCGATTCACCTGGCTCAGGTAACCGCGATTTTATGGCTTTACTGAAACGCTATGTGCACAATGTGGCAAATTTTATAAAATGTTGCGTGTAACTTTTATTCTATGGGAATATCAGCTTGCTAAGTTACAGGAAATTCTTATCCGCAAATTCTTTAAGTTCTATTACATATTGAGAAGCACCATAACGCCTCACATTATCATAATAATCAAAGTACCATCCTGAACACAACAGATGAACCTCATCTTTTGCTCTTGTTAGTCCTACATAAAAAAGCCTTCTGAATTCAGCTTCTTTCTCAATACTAACATTTAGCCAAGGTATCCTACCTTGTTCTAAACCAAGCATAATAACATACTTAAACTCTAATCCTTTAGAACTGTGCAATGTATATAAATTCAAGTGAGTTTTAGATCCCAATTGTCGAGATAAAGATGATACTTTAAAATCTTTTAGTTGCCCTTTTTTTGCAGACTCAATTAATTTATTATATTCTTTTATTATTTCTGGTACTTCTATAAAACAATCTAATAATTCATAAATAATATTATCATTAAAATCCTTAAGCCAGTCACTTAATTTTAAGTCGATATCTCTATTCCGAAATAAAAAATTAAATAAGTTTAATTTTTTACTTTCTAGTTTTGCCTTTGAAATATTTGTTTTTGATAAAAACGAACTGAAAATACGCTGAATATCAGAAAATCTTGGGTTACCCTTCAACCATCCTCCGGAGCACCACATTGCACATTTTTCTATCCATACGGTTAATTGGTTTTTATTATACGGTGCATTTCCATCCACTCTAACATATTGGAAACCTTCTAGTGCCACTTTATCAGCTATTTTGTTTCCATCATTTTTATCAATATACAATATTCCGATATCCCCAAGCGTATTGGAGGAATCTAAAGTAAGAATTTTAGGAATCAGATTTGTACAGATGTAATCACATTGTGCATCGATCCCTTCCTTAATGCCATAAAAATTAATATTTCCACTTTCTTCTCTGGTTGAGAAAAATTCTCTTTCCTCCAATAATGTAGCAATCGAAGCTTTAACAATATTTCCTTTTGATCTGTAATTTTTTTTAAGTCTTATTTTTAGAACATTTGATTGATGAGCAAGATCATTTAATAAACTAGGGTTGGCTCCTGTAAATCCATATATTGATTGATCCGGATCTCCAACTGCTAGAAGACGAGTTTCATTTTCTATACAAAGCACTCTTATTATTTCATCTAACGGTACACCTAAATCTTGGTACTCGTCAACTGCGATAACGGGAAACTTAGCTTGTAACAATTTTTGAATCCAGTGATTTTCTTCAATCATCCATAATCCATTTAAAACCATATCGTCATAATCTATTAACCCTTTGCTCCTTAATAAATTTTCATAGTTAATAATCCATGCTGCTATTTCGCTATCATTGTTTTCCCATTCAAAAGAATTTCTCTTTGTAAATGTTCTTCTATAAACATCAAATGCTTGTAATAATTCATTCGTATACCGTTCGTTCATTCCAAATATTAAGCGAAAAGCTTGAAGTTTAGATTCCGATATTTCTCTAGAAGTGGCTACCTTAATTTGCTCAGGTAAATTTGTCTTTACTAAATGTTTATATGGTTTAATTACATGATTTAAACAAAAAGAATGAACAGTATCGACAAAAATTGAAGATGATTCAAGAACTCCTAATTTATACAGCTTCTCTTGTAGTTCTTTCGCACCCTGTTTATTATAAGTTAAACACGCAATCCCTTGAGGTGGTTCTATATCTTCATTCCAAATTCTAGCTAATTTTAATGTAAGAACTTTAGACTTTCCGCTACCTGGACCTGCGAGTACGACACAATTCCCTGTAGAATTATAAACCTTTAGTTGCTCTTTGTTATTTGCTAAATCTTTGGAGACTTCTCTATACAGTGTCTTATCAAATTCTACTGACGACATAGTCTAAAGCCCCTTTCACATAATTAGGAACAACTGAAGAATCGGTAAGATTTGTTGCTAATCTTTGAGCAAACCTTCCTTTCCCTATATTTCCTATGTCAGCTAGATATATTTTTTCCTCTTCATCAATACTTTCAAATGATTTCCATGATTCAGCTCTAGTTTTTGCATTTTGATTTGATGTCAATTCAATTAATGTCATTGTAATCTCAACATACATTGTATCAAATAAATCTACTTCTAAAGTATGTCTATTAGCGAAAATGCCAAATTGCTCCCCACATAAAATTAGTTTGTTAGTGCTTAGACTATTGTATTGTTCTGCATGTTCATTATCCATAGAACTTAGTAACTTAATTAAGCGATTATGAATTAAAGGTAGGCCTTCCTGCGGATCATAATCTGTAAGTATTGCAAAAGGAATATCTAACCCTTTACTCCCTAAAAGTTTTATATATGGAAGAAAATTAGTACCCGAAACTGAGCATACAGTAATCCCAAGTTTATCAAGATCAATTCCATGTAATCCTGCAAAGGAAGATAGTAGAAATTCTTCAGCATCTCCTTCAACCAATATAACACCTTTAGCAAACAAAATTTCCCCTCTAGTAACATTAATATAACGTTCTAAATCTTTCACATCTTTATCACCTAAATCAACATTTGCAGTAGAAACCACTTTTGTAGATTTATCTTCTTCGTGTGCTTCTTTTAACAAAACAATAGATCTTAATGGAGCAACGCTTGCAATATGAGGTGAATGAGTTGTTAAAATGTTAGAAACACTATAAATTTGATTATGATTTTGAGAAGTTTCAACTACCACCTGATCATGATTCAATAAATACTTGTAAAGCAACCTTTGTAAATGAGGGTGCAAATGTGCCTCTGGTTCTTCAATAGCTAAAAAAGTATGAGCACGTTCATTTTCAACTACATATTGTTCTAAAGAAAGAAGTTTCAATACTAGATAGAGTAAATTTGAAGATCCCAGACTTGCCTCATTAATTCCTCTATTTCCATCATCAATAAACATCTTTATTGCTCTATATAATTTTGTAGCATCAGCAGGAGAGAAGCCCAAACTGGTTTCCAGAGCATGTCTGTTTCCTACAATGTTTTCTAGTTGGGTATTTATTTTTTCAGCTAAAGCTTCAATTTCATCTAGCTCTTTTAAAGAGTCTGTTGATTGAGTAATTTCCTCAGCAACACTATTTAGTTCGTCCTTATCAGTTATCTCGACCGCCCTTTCAATTAACGGTCTCAAAGGTGACTTCCTCCAATTTGATAAATCATTTTCTGTATCTCTTAGTGCCGACAGTACCTCAAACGGCAACCATTTTCTTTGTTCATAACTAAAAATATTACCTGTCTTTGTTCCAAAAACTTTAAAATTGTAAATTTTATTTCCTTCTTCATCTTCAGGGAAAAATCTATATGTTAATCCTGCAGTTAATGGTGAATCTTGCACTAAATAATCAGAAAGAACAGATTTTAACTTTACATCTTGTTCAAAGTCAGTAAGCTCAACATCTATTCTAATTTCTTCATCATTTAAAGGATGGGGTAATCCATCCCAAAAATCGGAAAGCTGCAATAACCGTCTTGAATCGGATAACGATGGATCTAAAATTAATCTTAGTGCCTGTAGAAAATTAGATTTTCCAATTTTATTTTCTCCGACAATGACTATTTGTTTTTTTAATTCAACTTCGGTTTCGTCAAAATTTCTAAAGTTATTTATTCTTACTTTGCTTATGTACATACTCTTTTGTTGCCTCCTTGAAAATTTTTCAGTATTTATAATATGGTTAGCCCCCAAAAAGGGTAAAAATTGTCCAAAATATACCAAAAATATGCTATAAAAAGTTAACTAGAGTTTCCTGAACAACCATTATTTCTGTAAAAATCATGATCGACTGGCTTGCATCTTGTAAACGTAATGGTCTCATCCACATCGAGAAAATGGACAAAAAGGTATCCCAGAGGACCTTTTCAAGATTCATTACCAGAAGTTGTAGAGAGATAACCGTTTCACTGGTCTCTTGAAAGCGTGCGACAATACGGTCAAGACAATACTCGCGTTTGCCTTCACTAAATTTCCCTTCCATGGGATTTCGATCCACAGCATCCTGATAGGCGATCTGTTTTACGGCGGCAATCACCTCTGTATCTTTAGAAGGACGCTTCAGCTTTAGACCACTAAGCCGGATGCCAAGCCGCTTGCAGTATGCGCGATTCTATCGTGTCCGGTAGATTTGATCAACGAGGACAGCTTTCGGATAGACGACATATCGGTCGTGGTAGGACGTGATCGATGCTTGAAGGTAATTCCCTTCATGATAGGCATTCCAGTCTATTTTGTCCAAGAAGGCAAAACCGTTCACCATGCTGACGGAAAACTTGGCTCCAAATTCTACATTTGCATGTGCTTTCCCACGCAAAATGGGCCATATGTGTGGCTGTCAGATGCTGACAATCCAGTCATCGATCCGGTGCGTCTTGGTTTCATATATTATTTGCTGTTGCCAATACAGTTCTTGAATCACCGACAGCTGATGATATTGCCGACTGCTCAAAAGCTCTAGTACACTTTGTTTAGCAAGTATGGTTACATGCTAGAGGTCACGTCGGATGAAAATTAGTTGTTTCCCGATCACCTTGTGCAGGGTTCTGCGTCTGGGATTCCGTTGCTTGGCCACTGACGAATAAGCTTTGAGTGCTTTCTTTCGGTAGGTACGCAGCTTGGGCTGCTTTCCCCCGAAAAGGAAGATGCAGCGTATCGATCATCTCTTCCAGTTTCTCATGGGTATGATTCAACAACTGGAGATCCTTGGGATAAGCAATACCCGCTGGCGCACAAGTGGCATCGATCAACACCTTTCCTTGATGGGATGGTTTTTCTGCAAGATCTTCGTGTGAACTCGTAGGTATTTCAAGCGTTGATCCTTCCTGGGGAGGATCATCATCGTTATCTTGATCGTTAGCCCCCCTCTTCCTGTGCTTGGGTTTCCACCATCCATTTATTTACCTGATGAATGATGGATGCATTCATCTAGCTGTTTGCAGAAATGGGTTATCAAGAAAGAAACAAATGGTACCTTTTCTTGAAAAGCAGACAGACCTATGAAGTACTGCAAATAAGGGTTTTCCTTGATTTTTTCCACAGCTTCTTCGTTACTCCAGTTCATCCGTTCTTTGATCAAGAGGGATCCTAGCGCTTTTTGCACAGGCAATGCCTTATTTCCTTGCGTGACATCCTTTAAGTAATGAAGATAAGCGTTTTCCACTTTGTCCCAAGGAATGAGATTCGCATAAAGAATTCTAAACAATTTTTGTTCTATGCTTAGTGGAAAAAGATAATTTATATCCTCATTGTGGCTAATAATATAATTATACAATCAATAAGTCAATATTCCTATTCGTTCGACAAAAATAGTGTTTTTTCCACTTTAATTTATAATGCCTATAATATATATTTAGTCACTTTATCACCACCCCACAAGCCCCAGCCTTCCTCATCTGCTCCCCCAACACATACCTTGACACATCACTAACCAGTTTCTCCCCATTAACCAACCAAACCACCACCTCATTATTCACCACTTCCACCGCAACAATCGCATGTAAAAACAACCAGCAACATCCCTCTGCTGTAGCCGATTTTGTCGGAAAAGCATAAATCCCACGCTCTGGGCTAATCGGTATAGGTACCTTCTGCTTATAGCCCAGTCGATAGGTCACAGACTCTTTTCTCCCTTGATAACTTGCTCCATAATGCAGGCAATTCTCTTTGATAATATCCAGTGGTTTTTCTTGTCGGTCAACATCCCCATTTTGTTCAATAATCGTCGCCGAATACTCCATATCATACTTTGGCAGGATGGCCAGTGTTTCCTTGGTAATTCGATAATTTCGCTTTGTCATGTTCTTTTCACACTCCGTTTCAAAAAATAGATGCAAACTTCTTGCAGGTAGGTCTATTTTCTGATTTTTACAGGAACAAAAGCAAAAAACTTGAATCGAAAATCCTGTTTTCATGGGCGTGCCACGAAATACGGTGATGTGCGTGTGAGGAGAGTATGATCTATGCTGTAATCACCGCGGAATAATTGATAAGCGCTTATCTTCAGGAGCTAAGCAACATGCAATATGAAGAAGCATTAATAGAACATGGACGTATCATTTACCACTTGATTCACAAGTACCAGATTCGGGATGTGGAAGGGGAGTTTTATCAGGAAGGACTAATTGCTCTCTGGCATGCCGTCCAAAGTTATGACGAAACCAAATCGAAATTTTCCACCTATGCCTATAGCTGTGTGTCCCGTCGGCTGATCAATAAGATGAAAAAAGAAAATCGGGAGCGGGAGCAGCTGGAAAATTGGCAGCAGCAAACAACCATGGCAGACGTGACGACGCAAGATGATGAGCCATTGGATCAGGCGCTACTTAGGGAGGCCCGCCGACGTTTATCTGAAAAGCAATGGTGGTGGTTTGTCGGCTATATTTGTCAGGATCGCTCCGTCAAGGATATTGCCGAGGAGCACCAAGTCAGTGAGAATGCTGTCAAGAATTGGGGCAAGAATGCACGACCGAAACTGCAGCAGCTCTGGCAGGAAGCTGTAATCGAAGGAGGACGATAACATGAATTTATCATTACAAACATTGCTCAAGCAGGCGAAGGAGAAAATGGGAAGCTGCACGCATCCTATGGTGAGGGAAAAGGCGTTAGAGACGATTCGGCGGGCGTATGCGGAAGGTATTTTTGTACGAATCACCGAGGGATACCGCAGTCATGCCCGACAAAATGAATTGTATACACAAGGGAGGACCAAGCCGGGTAAGGTCGTCACCAATGCCAGAGGTGGTCAATCCTATCATAATTATGGACTGGCCGTGGATTATGTGTTGTTGAGTCCGGATGGTAAGAAGGCGTTATGGCAGGTCAACAGCGATTGGCGGCGTGTTGCAGCGATCGCGAAATCACTTGGTTTTGAATGGGGTGGCGACTGGCAGACCTTTAAGGATTATCCTCATCTGCAAATGACAGACGGATTAAGTTTGGTGCAACTGCGAAATGGAGCGAAGCCTAATTTGGGTGAAAGTGCTGCCAGTAAGAAAGCTCCTATTGCTGACATTCAATCCACACTGGTGAGCCGCTATGGGTTTTCGCTGAAAATAGATGATTTGTTTGGCCCGGAGACGAAACAGGCGTTGTTGAAAGCCTATCAAACCGAATTGAACAAACAATTTGGTGCAAATCTTGTAGTGGATGGTGTGTGGGGACCGAAGACCAGTGCTGCTTCTGTTACCTTACATCCTGGTGCCAGAGGAAATCTGACATGGATTTTGCAGGCACTGCTTTATTGCAGCGGGTTTGATCCTCAAGGTATGGATGGGATATTGGGGGAAAAGACAGTGGCTGCTTTGCGGAGTTTTCAGCGGGGAAGTGGTTTGAAAGTGGATGGTTTGGCTGGTGTGGCGACATTTCGGGAGTTGTTTAAATGAAGAGAGATAGCCGTTGAAAATATCATAGATGCGAAAAACGAGATGAAAATATTTTCATCTCGTTTTTATTATGCTTCCATGCTAATTTAATTGTTCTTTGGTCTTAATGAACTCAATCATCCCCATACTGTGCCGTATCCGTAATATATTTAAAGTAATGCTCAAGCTCTTTCCATTCTTTCTCGCCCATTCTTTTCCATCGTTCTATATCTAGTAAACTTGATTGCGTCATACCATATTGCTTCAATCGTTTGTTCATTTCGGTAGTAAGGTCTGCATTTTCCTGTTGGAATGAATCTCTCCCTAATAACCAATCAATGGAAATCTCATATAAGTCAGCAAGTTCAAATAAAGTCTGTGTATCAGGGTCTCTATAGTTTCTTTCATATCCAGATATAGTACCGTTGGCTAAACCTACTGTGTCACCAGCTTGTTTTTGCGATAGTCTGGTTAATTTTCTCGCTTGTTTTAATCTTTTAGCTAATGTTTCCATCTATACACCTCTGATGCGATTTCTCGACAGATATTTCGCAGACGAAACTTTGCTCATCCCTCTCTCGATTTCGCATTATCGACCATCCATTCAAAATGACTTTCCAGTGTTTGAATCTCTTGGTTATTTAATATAGCCCATTTGTCAGGTTGAAGAATATAAGGATTACTAATTTCCTTTTCGGTAAAGACTTGGATAACCTCACGTAAGATTTCTTCATTTGCCTGCTCTTGATTATTGGAATGGAATGCTTCGCCGCGTAAAAGGTAATCGAGTGAAACTTGATAGATTTCTGCAAGTGTAATTATTGTTTCTAGTAATGGTCTTCTTTCTTCTCGCTCGTAAGAACCATAGACATTTTGTGTGAATCCAAGCTTTGAACTTACATCTTTTTTGGAATATCCATAGTTCTCACGTAGGTTTTCAAGTCGCCATCCAAAACCTTGCATAGAGAACAGAACACCTCTTTTCAGTTGGGTAAAAAACAAGTGAAGGAAGAAAACACAAAGGTAGAGAAGAAACGAATTCAAATTAGAGTTAAATAAACGAGCAGTAGGGCAAAGCATATAAATAACGAACGAGAGATGGAAGGGTCTGGTGAAGCAGGTAGAAATGAAGGTCTTAATAATAATAGGCTACGGAATCAGCCATTCATTTTTTACAGAATTATGAGGAAGGCGGGTTCATCGGTAGAGAAAGAAGCATGCTAATGATTAGCCAACAGTTATCTGGTTTAACCGTTGGCAGGAATAGCTGGAAGTAGAGGGGGTGGCAAAGATTATATGCCATCCAGAATAAGTCGATAAAAATTTTTGGAGTATCTTTTTTATTCCTTATCCTTCAAATCAATAATCTCGCGAATATCCGATATGTCAAAAGCTTCGGCGATTCTGATAATATGACCAAAGTTAATATTCTGACGTTTGCGGTTGGCCAGTTCGCTTAGAGCAGCGTGACGAATATCGGTTAGTCGTGATAACTCTCGCAAGGAAATATTATGTTGATCGATCAGGTCATTGATTTTTACTTCTATATATTTATCCATAGGTCACCTTTAAAATGGGTTTGACTTTAATGGAAATATATCATATACTATTTTCATTGGTGGTACGCAATAGCGTACCAAGAAAAGGAGGATAGACGCATACATAATCAGATCTTAGAAAGGAAGGTGTGATGTAGTAACCATTTCATATCAAATGGAAGAAAGAGAAGCAATCTCTATGATTATTCTTTGAAAACGGCATACCGATTGAAATGAATGCTCTATGGAAGAGAATAGTGATGGAGGTGTTTATTCAAAAACGTGACACAACAAAGCGATTCAATAGAAGAAAAGGGGGTAATAAGCATGACTGTTCACAAAGTAATTAAGACAAAAGGACTTATAGATGGGACGGGAGCTCCAAAAAAAGAAAATATGGCAATCGTCATTCAAGATCATACCATTATCGAAATCGGAACATTAACAAGTGTCCATATACCAGATCATGCGGAAATCATTGATTTAGGAGATAAAACAGTCCTTCCGGGATTAGTAGATGCGCATATGCATTTCTTTGCCATACCTAGTCATGAATTATATAAAATGCATACCGAATCTACAGAATATCGAGCGATTCGAGGAGCGGAAGAAGCAGGAAAGATGTTGCAGGCAGGGATTACAGCGGCAAGATGCCTTGGTTCTAATGTCACACCAACCATACGGCGAGCTATTAATGAAGGATTGACTCCCGGTCCGCGAATGGTGGCAGCTGGAAATTTTATTATTTCAACTAGTGGGACGTGGGATGATATTACACCGGCGCATGAATTTGCCGATGGAAAAGAAGAAGTACGAAAACGAGTGAGACAACGAATCAGCCAAGGAGCAGATGTGATAAAGATAGGATTATCCAAAGGAGCTTTAGGTGACCTGAATGTCTCATGGGGAGATGATCCTTATACAAACTTACCAGCATATAGTTTGGAGGAAACCAAAGTTATAACGGAAGAAGCACATTTTAATCATGTGAAGGTAAGTGCACATTGTATTGGAGAAGACGCAGTGAACTTAGCGATAGATGGAAATGTAGATGTTATTGAACACGGATACGCTATCAGTCAAGAGACTAGAATGCGATTAGTAGAAACGCAAATCCCTGTTGTTACCACCATGTCTCAATTGTATTTCCATGAGCAAGCTTTTGAGCCTTTTCATTATTCGCAACAAGAAAAGGAGTTATTCACCAAACATTATCAAGCCATGAAAGAAAGTTTTTGTAAAGGATTGGAAGCAGGCGTTCATTTTGTGTTAGGAACGGATTTAATTGGTTATCCTACGCATCCGCAAGATCAAGCGGCGAAGGAATGGGAGTTGGTTGTAGAACTGGGTATGACACCTGAGCAGGCCATTGTAGCAGGAACGAAATTAGCTGCTGATGTGATTGGTTTAGGAGATAAGGTAGGAACCATTGAAAAAGGAAAATATGCGGATATTATTGCTGTGGAAGGAGATCCCATCGAAGATATTTCAAGGTTACAGTTTGTTGATTTTGTGATGAAAGATGGTGAAGTAGTTAAAAAAGATAGGGGGAATAAGCGTGCAATCTATTCAAGCGATAACGAATCACAATCTTGAAGAAAGCTTGGAAACACTGATTTCACTAGAGGATGTTTCCCTTGAATTTCATACGAAAATGAAAACGGTTAAAGCATTGCATGAAGTGAATTTAGAGGTGGAAAAAAATGAATTTCTTTGTGTCATGGGGCCATCAGGGTGTGGAAAAACGACACTGCTGAATGCAATTGCTGGTATGCTGCACCCAACATCAGGAAAGATAGAAGTAGAAGGAAAGGTCGTAAATAAACCAAGTCCAGAACGAGCGGTAGTGTTTCAAGATGACGCTGTCTTTCCTTGGATGACGGTGGAAGATAACATTGGCTTTAGTCTGGCCATGCAAAATAAATCAAAACAGGAGATTAAGCAAAAAGCAGAATACTATATGGATCTAGTAGGCTTAACAGATTTTCGTCATGCCTGGCCAAAACAACTTTCAGGCGGTATGAAAAAAAGAGTCGATATCGCTCGCGCTTATGCCGCTAACCCAAAAGTATTATTGTTAGATGAACCATTTGGGCCTTTAGATATTATGACGAAGGAATACTTACAAGAAGAACTGAGGAAGTTGTGGTTGAAAGCACCACGAACGATCATTTTTATTACGCATGATTTAGAAGAGGCGTTGTATTTAGGTGATCGAGTAGTAGTGATGACACCTAGACCAGGTAAAATTCACTCTGTATACACACCTGATTTTGCAAAAGATCGAGATTTATCTATTAAAACTTCTCCTTCCTTTATCGAATACCGAAAACAAATTCGAGCCATTTTAAAACAAGAAGCATAGAAAGCAGGTGTAAGCAGTGTCAAAAAAGCTAGAAGATAAGAGGTTAGTATTTTCTCAAGGTGGTTATTTAAGTATTTTGTCTGTATTGCTAGTATTCATTGCCTGGTTTACGGTGACAGAGGATGGTTTGGGACTCGTTCGACCAGTGATTTTTCCATCACCAAGTATGGTTTTTGAGGCAGCTTTATCGACAAGTGCATTAATAGGAAATGATGTACTTTATACGATGTTTCGTGTGGTGACGGGGTTAGTGACAGGTGTTGTCTTAGGGATAGTTGTAGGAGTGATGGTTTGTTTCAGCGAGAAGATTTATTACTTTCTCAACCCATTAATTGAAAGTGGGCGCCCCGTTCCAGTCATTGCGATGATTCCTTTCTTCTTAATGTGGTTTGGAATCGGTGAATTGGGCAAATTTCTTTTAGTAACACTAGGCGTTTTCTTTATTATCGTGATTAATACGATAGAATCCATTCGTAATGTTCCACCTATTTACGTGAAGGCAGGGCAAACGCTTGGGGCAAATAAGGCAAATATTTTCCGAAAAATTATTTTGCCTAGTATTATCCCATCGTTAATAGGACCTATTCGGGTGTGTATTGCGATTTCATTTACATTGGTAGTGGCAGCAGAGTTTATGGGAGCTCAGGCTGGAATGGGGTATCGAATATTGCAGGCTCGTAAGATGTTTAACACCGATGTGATATTTCTTGGAGTCGTCATGTTTGGGTTGTTATCTGCATTAGTAGATGCTGCGATTCGAAAGTCTTTAAATTATATTACACGCTGGACGGAAAGAGCTTAAAAGGGAGGAGAGCATGTAATGAATAAAATGAAAATAGTGGAAATGTTAATGGTGCCAATTTTGTTAATTATATTAGCAGCATGTGGGAGTGAAGCTAATAATGACGATACCGGTGGACAAGCGACGACAGAGAATGGAGGGCAACAATCAGATGAGTTAGAAACAATTAGTGTAGCATTAAGTCCTTTCCAGGATGTTTATTCGATTCATGTAGGCATAGAGCAGGGATTTTTTGAAGAAGAAGGTATTGAGCTTGAGATTCAAGAAACAGATTGGGCAGGAGGAAATGATTTATTAGTAGGGGAGCAAGTAGATGTTGCTACAGCAGGTGATTCCGATGTAGTGTTACAGAATTCTAATGGAGTAGAAACGACGCTTGCTTTTCCGATATTCTATTTTGCAGGTGCAGGGCTCATGTACGATGATGATAGGTATGATTGGCAGACATATGATCAATTCCTTGAGGAAGGGCTAGATCAAGAGGAAGCGATGCGAGAGACTTTAGAGCAAGTGAAAGGAATGAGGATTGGATTAAACACAAGTGTAAGCGAATACACCAGTTTCATATCCATGTTAGATTATGTTGGATTAGAGTCAGATGATTATGAAATTATTGATATGTCCCAAGAAGATTTGCCACCAGCATTATTATCTGAATCTATTGATGTCATGATTAGCGGTATTCCACAACGTTTAGCTGTGCAAAAAGAGGGATATGCTACTTTAATTGACCAGACTACGTTACCATATACCATTTCTCATAATGGCTTTGCCGCCCACCAATCATGGGTAGAAAATAATCATGATTTATCGCTGCGTTTTCTTCAGGCCATTTTTAAGACCTTTCACTATATTGAGGAAAATCCGAATGAGGCCTTTCCAATTATTGTAGAGCGTATGAAGGATGTTGGTACAGAGATAACGGTGGAAGAACTAAAGGATGTTTGGAATAACATGGAGTATTTTCCAAGCAGCAAAGAGTTTTATCAAAACGAAGTCCTAGATGAAAATGGTGATTTTTATTGGCGAGATCGTTTTGAACGAGTTGTAGGTATTATGGAAGCGGAAGGAAGAGTAGAGGAAGGAAGTATAACGAATTTAGAATCATTGCATTATACGGTCGAGTTACTATCAGAATAAAATTAATAGAAAGGGAGACAAACATATGCAAATAGAGTTAAAAGAAGTGAATCTACCTGAATTTGGTTTAGAAGAGGTATTACCAGATGTACCATCAGAAATCTATGAGACGAGATGTCGCGAATTTTACGCTAAGGCAGGATGTGATTGGCTTGTAGTTTATGCAGATCGAGAACATTTCGCCAATATTCATTATTTATCTGCCTTTGATCCAAGGTTTGAAGAAGCTTTACTATTATTAGGTCCGAACCAAAAGAAATATTTATTATTAGGAAATGAATGTGTAGATTACGCACCTGTAAATAAAATAAACGCCGAGGTAGTGTTGTACCAATCCTTTGGGCTGTTGGGACAAGATCGTACGCAAGCGCCACGATTGGATCATATCTTAAAAGATATTGGTATGACAGCTGCGGATAAAGTAGGAGTTTGTGGTTGGAAGTATTTCGAGGAAAATGAAAAGATTCCGTCATCTTCAAATCTATTTATCCCGGCTTTCATAGTTGATTGCCTGCAAAATCTTGTGAATACAGTATTAGTCGATGTAACAGAATTACTATTGCATCCTACGAAAGGTATGCGTGTTTATAATGAAGCAGAGAATCTAGCGTACTTCGAATGGGGAGCTGCCCGGTCTTCTAATGCAGTCGATCAAATAGTGCGAAACGTAGAAGTTGGTATGACAGAACATGAAGCTGTATCCAATATGCAATTTGCAGGAGAAATATTAACAGCTCATGTGATGTTTTCAGCTAGTAAAGAACAAATTATTGGCTTATCCAGTCCTTCCTCCAAAGCAATCGAGTTTGGTGATGGAGTCACAACAGGAGTTGGTTACTGGGGAGGATTAAGCTGTCGAGCAGGGGTTATCGATAAGCAAAATGATAAGTATTTAAATGATTTAGCGAAGCCTTATTTTAAAGCAATTGCTGCTTGGTATCAAAAGACAACTATTGGTGCAACGGGTGGAGAAATTTGGAATGAGATAGTCTCTATCCTTGATCAAGCAGGGTTGAAGCCAGCTTTAAACCCAGGACATCAAGTAAGTACAGATGAATGGATGAATACCATTATGAAGCCTGGTTCAAAAGAGAAAATTGCCTCTGGTATGGCTTTCCAATGTGACATTATTCCAACTCCTTTGCCAGATGGCATTGGTCTGAATTGTGAGGACAGTGTATTTTTCGCGGACGAGGAGTTACGTGCAGAAATCAAAGAAAAATACCCTGCTTTATGGGAGCGTATTCAAAGAAGGCAACAGTTTATTAGAGAGGAAATTGGCATTCCAATCCATGATGATTTACTACCATTATCTAATAATTGCGCATACTTTAGTCCGTTTTGGTTAACACCGGATAAGGTTTTGGTGGTGGTGTAAAGGGTATCAGTAATGATCATCTCTAGTATTTATAAAGATGTAATTTTAATATAAAGTGATTGTTCTAGAGAGATCAGTGTTTCTCTTGAAAAAGAAAGTCATTGTTATTTGGGATCACTGAAAAATTGATTCTTTAAATTGGTTTTCAGTGGTCTTTTTTTATCTGTAGAATCTTATTATCTTATAAACCTTTGTACACTCTGTTCTCAAGTTAGTTTCCTTACTATATTCCTTCATTAATCCTAATTATAAATTTTGATGTACCCTCTTTAAAATAAAAGATGTTTTGTGTAAATGAAGCTAGAAATAATCTGTTCTAAACCTATTTTGACAATAAAATCATTCCAAAAATTAAAATAGAAACAAAAAAAGTAGATCAATAACAATGAATTAAGGTATCCTAATAATAAGATCTCTTATTGTGTTTGTAATTACTTTTATTAATCATGTAGAATATACTGGATTGATGAGAAACATGGAAAATCTGACATACAATGATAGAACAGTTTTAATGCCATATAATTAGGGAGGGTAAAATGACATTGAATTTAAGGTATGACCAAGGCCGTGTGCGAAAGTATCATTATTTTCTATTACTAAGTTTAATTCAAAAATATAAAAGAATTTCAAGATCCCAGCTTGCAAAGTTGACGAAGATGAGTAATACAGGTGTAGGTAAAATAGTAAGGAATTTAATTGCTGATGAATTAGTAATTGAGGTGGGACAAACTGGGGGTGAAGTAGGTCGAAGGGCAACACTATTAGAAATAAACCCAACGGGATCATTTATTATAGGGGTAGAATTGGATATCAACGGTATTCAAATTGCTATCGTGACCTTAACGGGTGACGTAATAAGAAAAAAACAATTTCCATTTGCTGCAGATCAAGAGCCTTACATGTTGCTAGATCAATTAGGACAGGAAATTGAAGCTCTTTTAAAACAGATGGATAGCAATATTAATAAGAAAATAATAGCTATTGGCATTAGTATACCAGGTCTTATTACCTGGCCAGATGGGAGAGCATTGAGAGTTCCTCAATTTCATTGGGAGAACATTGATATTAAAGGTTATTTAGAAAAAAAATTAGATTTCATCATTTATGTAGATAATCATGTAAGGACAGTATTATTGGCAGAAAGTTTATATGGTAGTATGAAAGACTACAATGACTCAGTATGCATTTATATAGGCAGTGGTGTAGGTGGTGCAGCTATGTTAAATGGTGAAATGTTACGTGGTCACCGTAATACATTAGGAGAAATAGGTCATATGATAGTTGATCCTAATGGAGCTATGTGTGACTGTGGTCGTCTAGGCTGTCTGCAAACTTTTGTGTGCTCCTCTGAATTAGAGAAGCAGGCTCAATTGCCAATACAAGAAATTTTCGCTGCCTTTAACAGAAAAGAAGATTGGGCCAAAAGATTAATAAATCGAGCGCAATCTTATTTAGGACTTGCTATCTCTAATGTTATATGCATTTATAACCCGGAAGCCGTATTGATTGCTGGTCCAATGATACAGGAATTTCCTTCCTTAGTACAAGATATAGAAACAGAAGTAAATAAGTATATTTGGGCTCCTTTAAACCATTCTTTTCATATAGTGTATCCTGAGATTGGGAGAGATAGTGGAGTTATTGGTGCAAGTGCACTAGTACTGAATGAATTTTTAAGATTCTCAAACGATGAAGTGTAATGTAATTATTTTTTATAATTAGTTGAATAATTCATGACTAAAAAATAGTGGGGTAGCTACAGTAGCTTAGATACCTCACTTTTTTGTTCTTAAAAACTTAGATAAATGGTTAGAAAATTTAACAAAGGTATTGCACTCCGTGGAATAGGGTGCTATACTTCTAATTATTAAACTTGTGTTAATAATTAAGGGTGATGAATCAGAAATATAGGTAAAAAATAGTTTATTTGCCCATTTTTTCATCTTTTAATTAAACTAAGTTTAATTAAAACTAATAATGAGGTGATAATATGGAAATTATTCAAGTGAAAGATTATCAAGAGCTTTCTCAAAAAGCGTTTGATGTAGTAGAAAGTACAATACAACAAAATGATAATCCTATTATTAATACAACCACTGGGGCTAGTTATGATGGTTTATTTGAATTACTAGTAAAGGCGGTGAATGAGGGTGAATTGTCGATTGAAAATACGGTAATGATGAACCTAGACGAATACATTGCAGCAAGGGAAGTTTCTTTCACTGTCTATACTTATATGCACCAAAAATTTTATGATTTAATCAAAACGCAGCCACGAATTATTGAACTGTTAGATGGAAGTTTAACTTATTTTGATGATGAAATAAATCGCTATAATGCTGTACTTGCGAAATATCCACGAGATCTGCAAATCTTAGGTTTAGGGGTAAATGGTCATTTAGGGGCAAATGAACCAGGTACACCATTCGACTCGCGACTATTTTTAGCTGATAGTGATGAATCCACTATTAACAGCACAATAGGTTACCATAACCTAACAAAAGAAACAGCACCAACACAAATGTTAACCCTTGGATTAGCTGACATCATGGAAGCTAAACATATTTTGGTAGCATCATCTGGTGAACGGAAAGCTCAGGCAGTTAAAGAGGCATTAGAAGGTCCTATATCTGAAAACTGTCCTGCTTCTATTTTAAGAGCACATCCGAATGTAACTTTTATTATAGATGAAGAGGCAGCATCTTTATTAGAAAATAAATAGAATAGTGGAAACACAGTAGATGACTAATCATTAACTATCATTGTTTTGATAATGTTTTAGTAGCTAATGAAGAGTTGTTTTCTATAAAATGTAAAATAGTTCTAATTATAACTGTGAAAGAGGTGATTGTTCGATTGAGGAATGGATAAAAACATGCAGTAGTATTTCTTGTCATAAATGAAGGGTGTGGAAAAATTCAACTAAAAAAACGTTGCAGCCAATGAGATGAGTCCGAGTGTATGGATGAAAAAAATTAAGCAAACATGGAGTGATAATAGTGCATGTTGAAACAAATGCAATAGATGATACTTGGAAATTAATAACGTTGAAAAATGATCAGAATATTTCTATTGATATCCTGAATTATGGAGCAAGAATCACTAATATTACCGTTCCGGATAAGGATGGTAAGCTGGAGAATATTGTGTTAAGTTATGCTGATTATAAAAAATATAAAAATGACCCTAATTACTTTGGTGCAACAGTAGGAAGGGTGGCAGGTAGAATAGCAAACTCCAAATTTGAACTTGGAGGCAAAACTTATATTTTGGACGCTAATGAATCTAATCACCACCTTCATGGAGGAGTAAATGGACTTCATCAGATGATATGGAAAACACAAACATTTAAGACAGATTCTGAAGTGGGAGTAGAGCTTCAGCATAATGATTCTAACATGTCTGGTGGGTATCCAGGAAATATAAAAATAACTGTAACCTACAAGCTGAATAACGACGGTGAATTGATTATAGATTACTATGCTATTTCCGATGAGGATACGATACTAACATTAACCAATCACTCTTATTTTAATTTAAATGGAAATCTTAAACGATCAATTAATAACCATCTTGTAAGATTAAACAGTAGCTATTTTGTTGAGCTTGATGAAGAGCTCATTCCAACTGGGAATAAAATAAAAGTAGATAACACAACATTTGATTTCCGTGACGAACAAGCTTTGAAAGCAGGTATTGAGACTCCACAAAAACAAAACCAATATGCCAAAAATGGATATGATCATTATTTTTTGCTTGATCATCAAAAGAGAAATAGTGTGATTGTTAAAGAGCCAAACAGTGGTAGAATAATGACGATTGAGACAGATCAACCTGGTGTAGTGCTATATACGGGGAATAATCTTGATGACACCTTGGAACTTACAGAAAGAAAATCTGAAAAATATTTAGGAGTGACTTTTGAAACACAATCATCTCCTGCATCTTTAGAATTCGATGACTTTCCCAATATCCTTTTAAATGCAAATGATCCATATCAAAAACGTACATCTTATAAATTTAGTATTACAGATAAATAAGTGATGTAATAATTCAAGAAAAAAAAGGAGGATAAACATGCAACAAAAGGAAAAAGTATTTGCGAAAATTGATGAAAAAAGAGATGAAATCGTAGAACTGGTTAGAAGCTTAATTAAGACGAAATCGGTAAATCCAGCTTATAATGACGATACCAATGAAAGAGAATGTCAACAAATTATCATAGACAGATTAAATAAAATTGAAAATATGCAAATAGATCAATTCGATGTAGAGCTTGATAAGTTAGAGAAATATAGGGATTTACCTGGTTTTGTAACCGGATTCACAGATGAACTTCCTTGGGAAAATAGACCAAATATATTAGCTTGTCTACCTGGTAAACAATCTGATAAAGGAAGTTCACTTATCCTCACTGGGCATTCTGATGTTGTAGCAGCAGATGATGAATCTGAATGGATACATCCACCGTTTGATGCAGTAATTGAAGATGGAACATTGTATGGTCGAGGTTCTGTGGATATGTTGAGCGGAGTGGGTTCTATGTTGATGGCTTTAGAAGCAATAGTTGAGAGTGGGGTTGAATTAGATGGCGACCTTTGGTTTTCGAGTTCTGTAGGTGAAGAAGCAGGTGGAACTGGTTTTCTTGCGACGGCCGATTATATTCACAAACATAACATAAAGATTGATGCTGGTATTATGACAGAACCTACAAACCTTGATTTAAGTTTATTGTGTCGTGGAATTATATGGGGTGATTTGATTATCGAAGGTCGAACAGGTCATTTAGAAGTTACGCAACCTCATTGGTCCGATAATGGTGCAGTAGATGCCATTGATAAGGCGCGGTATGTGATGAATGCCATTGATGAGTTAAATAAGGACTGGGCAGGCAGGCCAGATAAAAATCATCCATTATTGACTGAATCCTGTCAAATAAAAGTATCGATGATTGAAGCAGGGCATCATCGTTCCAGTTATCCTGATTTTTGTAAATTATCTTTTAATATTCAAGTATTACCGCATGAGTCAGATGAAAATGGTTTAGGAACTACCGTGAGAAAAGAATTTGAAGAATTTATCAAAAGGGTGGCGGAATCTGATGATTGGTTGCATGAAACACCACCTAAGATTGACTGGGTGTTGGAGGCTGATTGTTCAGAGGTGCCGGAGGATCACAAATTCGTAGATGTATTTAAGAAGTCTACTAAACCATTTCGTCCTGCATTAAAAACATTTGGCTCAGGTTTTCATACAGATACAGGATGGTTAGATCGATTAGGTGGGATACCCACTGTGAATTTTGGACCTGGAAATCAAATGTTTGCCCATATAACAAATGAAAAAGTAGATGTAGCAGATATTATAACGGCAACAAAAATGATCGCAGCAACATGTCTAGATTGGTGTAATGAAAAATAAAACATATTATTGTAATGAGAGGGGATTAAGTAATGAGCCAATCAGGAAAATCAAATCAATCAAATGCGAAAGTTGGGATTACAGAAAAAATTGGTTTTGGTTTAGGGGATTTAGCTACTAATCTTGCGTGGGCTTCAATGAGTATGTTTATTGTTTATTTTTATACAGATGTAATTGGTGTTGCTGCAGGTATTATAGGGACTATTATACTCTGTTCTAGGTTTTTAGATGGTATATCGGATATTGCAATGGGAGGGATAGTTGATAAAACTAAATCTAAACATGGAAAGGCAAGACCGTGGGTACTTTGGTTGTCTATTCCATTTGCAGGGTTAATGGTCGCTCTTTTTGCTGTCCCAGATGTAGGTACGATGGGAAAAGTAATCTATATCGCAATTACTTATAATCTGCTCATATTACTTTATACTGCGGTAGTTATTCCATATGGAACTTTAAACACTCTTATCACATCGGATCAAGATGAACGAGGAGTATTAAATGTTTACAGAATGTTTTTCGCAAGTATAGGTGTGATTGTTGTAAGCACGTTGACCTTACCTGTCGTCAATTTATTTGGTGGCGGACAATCAGCATGGATTGCTGGTTATTCTGTATTCGCCGTCGTAGCTGTTATTATGTATATCATTACGTTTAAGACAACGAAAGAAAGAGCTTCTAGTATATATCAAGATAATAAAGAAGAAAATAATGATTCATTTATAGTAGGTTTTAAAGCATTATTTAAAAATAAATACTGGGTTATTACTTTCTTCATCTTTATTGCTTATTACGTGAATGACGCATTATACAGTGGGGGTACTGTGTACTTTGCCCAGTATATCTTAGGTGATCCTTTATTGGTAGGAACGTTAACGATGTCTATTTATATTCCTCCTTTATTATTGATGCCTTTTGTTGCCCCTATGATTAAAAAAATTGGGAAACGTAAATCAATGATGTGGGGCACAGGTATATTTCTTTTAGGTTCACTCGTCATTTTAATGGATCCAACAAACTTAACTGTTGTTATGATTGGAGTAATTTTAAGAGGTATCGGGAGGACTCCAATTTTCGGAAGTATATTTGCGTTATTACCCGATACAGTAGAATATGGTGAATGGAAAACAGGTGTAAGACGAGAAGGGCTGGTATATAGTGGTGGCAGCATGGGAACTAAAGTTGGTGTAGGAATTGGCTCAGCATTTGTTGGCTGGATATTAGGCTGGGGTGGTTATATTGGTGGACAAGAAATGCAAGCGGATTCAGCCCTGTTCGCGATTAATAGTCTCTTTATCTATCTACCTATTATCACTTACGTTATTCTATTTGTATTGCTGTATTTTTACAAGTTGGATAAGGAATATCCGAAGATCTTTAAAGAACTGCAAATGCGAAAAACAATATAAATGGACTTTACCTAGTTATTTAATTAAGGCTTTGCCACTATAGGCAATATCATTATTAATATTAGCTGATTACTTATCACTGGCTTAAAGCATTGTTCGTTTTTACAGAATTTACTGTTACATCCTGTTTTGGCTTTCAAATTACTAAGCTGGAAACCATGAGAATAATTAAAATAGGAGTGGAAAGCATGTGAAAAACATTATCATTGCAATAGATATAGGAGGTACCACAGTAAAGATTGGGGTGATCAGCCACTTTGGTCAGATTATAAAAAAATGGGAAGTGAATTCTGACAAAAGTAATAATAGTATCCATATAATAGACAATGTATGGGATTCGATCTTGAAACAGTTATCAAAAATGAATATGGAACAAGATAATGTAATAGGTATAGGAATAGGCGCACCAGGTTTTGTTGATAACAAAGCAGGGTTAGTATATGAAGCTGTTAATTTGGGATGGGAAATGTTTGATCTCAAAGAGAAATTTCGTGAGAAAACAGATTTACCTATTTTTGTAGAAAATGATGCTAACTTAGCGGCATTAGGAGAAAATTGGTTAGGAGCAGGCGAAAGTGCTGAAAATTTAATTGCAGTAACTTTAGGCACTGGAGTTGGTAGTGGAGTGATAGCCAATGGTAAGATCTTAAATGGATGTAATGGTACAGCTGGGGAGATAGGACATGTAATAGTAGATCAACAAGGATATTTATGTAACTGTGGAAGAGTCGGCTGTTTAGATACGATAGCTTCCGCATCAGGCATTGTAAGAGTAGCAGAAGAGTATATACAAAGAAATCCCAATTCACAACTTGCTAGAATGAAACAACAGAAACACGATCTTGAAGCAAAAGACGTTTTTGATATAGCGAAAAAAGGAGAAGAAGTTAGCTACAAAATAATAAAAAGAGCTTTAGATATATTAGGACAGGCACTTGCTTATTCTGCCTCTGTCATCAATCCCTCCAGAATCTTGATTGGTGGCGGACTTTCTAAAGCTGGTGATTTCTTGCTAGATATGTTGAAAGAGAATTTTACAAAATATGCATTACCTCGCATTGGTAATCAATGCGAGGTGTTACTTGCGAAATTAGGTAATGATGCTGGAATTATAGGAGCAGCCTATATTGTTTTGAATAAAACAGATACACATATTTTGATTTAGTATTTTTTGTTCTATTTTGAGTAAAGTATGGAACGAGTGGTACATTATTTTATTTGTGTATGACAGAACAGTCGAAAGATGGATTGTTTCTTTCGACTGTTTAGCTTCATAAAATTCCACTCGTAGTGTCTCTTTCAATTATTTTAGGATATAAACTTATCTTTTGGTGAGGACGATTAGGCTCTTGAATCATATCTATTAAGAGGTCTGCAGCTATTCTCCCTGATTCAAGAAGAGATTGGCTTACTGTAGAAAGTCCAACATATTCTGATACTTCAATGTCATCAAATCCCATCACAGCAACATCTTCGGGAACACGTAATTTTAACTGTTTTGCGGCTTGCAAAACACCGAGCGCCATGATATCAGAATATGCAAAAATAGCTCTAGGGCGATCAGGAGAGTTTAACATCTTGTGAACCATTTTTTCGGCATCCTCTGCTGTTGGTTTTCCCAATGACAAGTGATTTGGCTTGATAGATTGACCAAGACCTTGGTTTGGCAGTTAAACTATCTAATGAACTCAATCTAGTGTTATTAGCAGTTAGAATACGATTTATTTTGTTTGAAATATTAATTTGACTTCATTTTTTAATATTTCTGCAAGTTTATTGGAGTAGTTAATTACTTTTTGATTGTCATTATTTACTCCACCTTCAATTAATTTTAATAACTCAGCGTACATTTTTTTCACCTCTTCGTTTCATTTTACGACATTTTCGTTATAATTCAAAGCATTTACAGTATCTTTATAATGTAAAGAACACATTTTATATGGATCATAATACCTTTATAATGTTGAAAAATACTTTTAAAATGTTGAAGTTAAAGGAAAGAGGGGCAGATATAAAGATAACAGGGGGCGCAACATATTGAGATGCCAACTAAACGATTGTGCATATTCTTCGATTTTTATGATGGTCTATGATTGAAGTGAGAGGACGAGTTTTTGGTGTACAACATTTATGAACAGGCCTTTTACATATGGACGGCTGTTCCTATCCTAGAATATACTGGAGTATATATATGCCTTTAACGATACCTGGTTTAGTTTCCTTGGCCATTTTCGTCGCAGTAGCGTCTTGGAATGATTTCTTGTGGCCGTTAATTATGACGAGTTCATCTGATTTACAAGTGGTGTCTATTGCTATTTCTAGTTTTGTTGGGGAGTATAATACCAATTATTCTTTGATGATGGCTGGGGCGGTTATATCGATTTTGCCTTTGATTATATTGTATTTAATTCTACAAAGACATTTTATTGAAGGTATCGCTTTAACAGGAGTAAAAGGCTAGTGAAAGGAGTAGAACAATGAATCAACCGAATGTTGTACTAATCATGACCGATCAACAAAGATGGGATGCGCTGGGCTGTTATGGTAATGAAGTGATCGAGACACCGAATTTGGATTGGCTGGCGTCACAAGGGACGATTTTTGAAAATGCTTACACACCTAGTCCATCTTGTGTGCCGGCAAGAGCTTCCCTGCTAACCGGTATGGATCCATGGAACACAGGAATTTTAGGAATGGGGATGGGACAAGGACCGATGGGTGTCAACTTTTCTCATACCTTACCTGGTGAACTAGCCAACGCGGGTTATCATACGCAGGGTATTGGGAAAATGCATTTTGATCCACAGCGATCCTTAAATGGCTTCCATCAGACAGTGCTGGATGAATCAGGAAGAGAATTTGACCCTGGCTTTCGCTCGGATTATAAACAGTGGTTTGATAAACATAAAACAGGAGATTATGGCATTACGGATCACGGTATTGGCTGGAATTCATGGATGGCCAGGCCCTACCATGCGCCGGAGTTCTTACATCCTACGAATTGGACCATTAATGAATCGATCCATTTTCTCGAACAGCGTCGTGACCCCAGCAAGCCTTTTTTCCTGAAAACATCTTTCGCGCGACCGCATTCTCCTTATGATGCACCAGCATATTATTTTGATTTATATGCAAACAACGACGCGATACCCAAAGCAAAAGTGGGCAGTTGGGCTTCGAGACATGATGTAAAAGAAGAGGCTATGAATCCGGATGCATGGCGGGGTGTGCGAAGTGAGCGTGATATTCATCGAGCAAGAGCTGGCTATTATGGTTCCATTCATCATATCGATCACCAGATTGGCAGACTACTAACTTATCTTAAGGAAAAGAACCTCTTTGACAATACGATGATTATTTTTCTTTCCGACCATGGCGATATGCTAGGTGATCACAATATGTGGCGAAAAACCTATGCCTATGAGGGGTCTGCTCATATTCCGCTAATGATTAAATTACCTAGACAAGCAGGGGCTATTGAAAAATCAGTAAGTGAACCTGTCCTGCTTCAGGATATTATGCCTACCATATTGGAGACGTTGTCATTAGAAGTGCCCGAGAGTGTGGATGGGCAAAGCTTACTGTCGTTAATGAAGGGCGAGCAAACCAATGGGCGGGAGTATGTGCATGGTGAACACAGCACGTGTTATGCCGAAGAGCAGGAGATGCAATATCTAACAGATGGAAGCATGAAGTATATTTGGTTCCCAAGAATAGGGGAGGAGCAGCTTTTCAACCTTGATGACGACCCTTATGAATTAGTTGATTTATCAGAAGTGGATGAGGCTCAAGTTACCTTAAGAGAATGGCGAAAGCGATTGGTTCACATTTTGGAGAAAAGAGATAAGGGATTGACGGAGAATGGCGAGCTAGTATGTCAACAAGGCAGGCCTTTTTTAACCTCGCCTCATTATCAAGCAAGAATAGAGAGGTAGGTGAGAGACATCATGGTGATCAATGATGTCTCTCACATCAAGGAAAAATCATGCAAGCAAGAAAAAGGAAAATGGTGTAATATGTAGGTGAAGTAGGAGTATGGCTACGATTCCTGTTTTTTTAGACCATAAACATTTATTTTCACTTATTTGAAGGCGTTCATTTTTTCTATGTGCGAAACCACTCCTATTGAATGAGAAAGGATATGTTCAAAAATGGAAATTAAGAATTTGATTAGAGTTAAGACGAGGCAGGAATTGAGAGATTGGCTTGAGGAAAATTCGAATACAGCAAGGTTTTGTTGGGTAATAGTAAGCATGAGTGAACAAACTGAAGCCATCCAGTATCTAGATGCAGTTGAGGAAGCATTATGCTTTGGTTGGATTGATGGTATAAAGAAAAAAATATCAGATACTGAATTGGCTCAAAGGCTTTCTCCAAGAAAGAAAACAAGTAATTGGACAGAATTAAATAAAGAAAAGGTAAAGAGATTAGATAAATTAGGCTTGATGAAAGAGGAAGGACTGAAAATTCTCCCCGATATGCGACCAGAATCTTTTACTATAGATAAAGATATTGAAACGCTTCTAAAAGAAGACGAACAATTATACCAGAACTTCATTAACTTTCCTGAACTATATAGCAGGATTAGAATTGATACAATACAAAGTTATAGGAATGAACCCGATATTTTTAATAAAAGGCTATATAAGTTTATTGAAAATACAAGAGAAAATAAAATGTATGGTCAGTGGAATGATAATGGTCGCTTAATCAATTATTGAGGAAAGGATATGGGAATTGAATTTTAGAATTTTTGATATCCATCATGAATCTCCAAAGCTGACCTATAAACATTTTATTTGTAAAGCTTCATTGCTTCCTTTAAAAAGTTCAAATAGTTAGAAACGAAACCTTTTGGCTTCATAATTTTAACTTTATTACCGAATCCGGCTATAAACTGGTAGGCAAATTGATTCTCAGGCAATTCAATTGTCGCAAGGTAACTACTTGTAGTCACTTTTGTAACGGCATTTTTTCCGTATCTCTCGATAAATTGATCTCTTACAGCAACATCTATCGATAGTTGTACACTAACCAAGTTTTGTTGTACATCGTGTTTTTTTTCATCCTTAAATTCCTTTTCAGACCTTGGGACAAAAAAACCGTCTTTTTGGATATTTATTATCCTCGTCAATTTAAACGTTCGATAGTCTTCCCGTTCTAAACTATAACCAATAAGATACCAATGCATTTCACTTAAATGTAACCTATAGGGTTCTACGACTCTATAAGTTATGTTTCCTTTTTGGTCTACATACTCAAACTTTAATAACCAATTATTCTCAATTGCCTTCTTGATAAATAAAATTTCTTCCTTAATCTTACTTCTTCCAACCCAATCATAAAAAGATAAATCAAGTTTTGGAAAAATATCTTTGCTAGCCATTCCTTTGATTTTTTGAATAGTCGTTTGAATCTCTTGATTCGTAATCAGTCCCTCAAAGCCACCTAAAGCTATGAGTATATTTTCAATATCCTTGTGATTTAGTAATCGTTTATCGAATTTATACCCTTCCATTAACGCATATCCCCCTTCAGCACCATATTCCGCATAAATTGGGATGTTTGCATAACTTAATGCTTCCATATCACGTTGAATCGTTCGTTTCGATACATTAAAAAGTCGACTAAATTCTGATGCAGAAACAACTTCTTTTTGTAACAATATCATCACTATCGAGATAAGTCGTTCAATTTTTTTCATATTTCCCTCCTATATACGACATAATGCTGTCGCCTATGTTCTATTATACTTCAAATATGAAAAGGAGGAATTAAGTTATGAAAGCAATATCCTATCTACAATTTGGTGGAAGAGCAGAAGAAGCGTTAACCTTTTATGAACAGGCATTACAAGCAACAAATGTAAAAATGGTGAGATTTGGTGCTTTTGGTCAAGATCCAAATGCCCCATTAACGGTAAAAGAACAAAACATGATTATGGAATCTCGTATTGAGTTTTCAGGGAATATTTTAATGATCTCTGATGTTCCGCCTTTTATGCAAGCTGCGGCAGGCGAAATCACAACAGGGAATACCGTCTTAATCAGTATTATTGATGCTGATTCAGAAATGAATAAACAATGTTTTGAAGGGCTTTCTGAAGGTGGTACTGTGATCATGCCCCTATCTTCTACTCCATGGTCAGCAAGTTTTGGAATGTTAATCGACAAATTCGGTGTAATGTGGAAATTCAATAGTGATGCGAGTAAATTTCTAGATGGTTTTGTAGATTAAATTTGAATTATCAGAGTGGGTGTTCCGTCAACATTTTTACGATACACCCACACTAATACAATATTAAAAGACCCTGAAGTACCTTTATGTTTGGTAATTTCAGGGCTTGTTTTATTTCTATTTTAGTTTGAAACTTTCATTTAGAAGTAGGGATGACGGTTGTTGTTCAACAATATGGCCCGATTGAGGCGCAGTCCTTATTCAACAATTGCGCCCGTTTAAGATGCATTAAAATGAAATAAAATGGATCGTTATTTACTCTTTTCCATGACTGCAAAATAATTTTGTTCGTGGTCGGAAAAGTTAAAAACCCGACCTGCCGGCATGTTTTCAATTTCCCCGACGGTGATATTTTTACTTGATAAGTCGTCATGTAACTGATCGAGATTTTTTGTAAAAAACATTAATGAAGGGGTGTCAAGATTCATTTCAGGCTCCATGTTGGCAATGAATTGCTTGTCGTGAAGGATTAAACTTGTTTCAGCCTCCTTTGTTGGCGCAATTTCAATCCATCTCATGTCTCCTTCAGTTTCATCAGATTTGACATGGAACCTTATCTTTTCTGTCCAGAATTTCACTGCTTCATCCTGATTATTGACGTACAACATAATTTGACCTACTTTGTTAATCATTCATCTTCCTCCTCAATTTTTAAAATATTTTAATTGCCTCCCTTAATACCCAATAAAATATTCACTCGCTGTCATCGCTCTTTGGCTGGTCATCATCACATTCTGCAGCTCGTTTGAATAACAACTCACGCTCACGGGCATTTCCCGTGAGTGTTGCCGCACGTTGGAATTCATCGTGTGCTTCGATTAAACGGCCAAGTTTAAAGAGAATATCGCCTCGCACGCTCGGTAGCAGATGATAATCCTTCAATGATGGTTCTGACTTCAATCCATCAACGATTTCAAGACCAACTTCTGGACCGAACGCCCTGGAAAGCGCAACCGCGCGATTCAACTCCACAACAGGTGATGGAGCCACTTGAGAGAGGGCATCATAAAGGGCAGATATTCGTACCCAGTCTGTCTCTGATGCGGAAGAGGATGTTGCGTGACACGCAGCAATCTTCGCCTGCAGTGAATACGGACCCAGTGTTTCGTCAAGACGCTCAGCGCGCTCAATCGCAGCAAGTCCCCGCCGGATAAGAAGTTGATCCCAAAGCGCTCGGTTTTGATCCCTAAGAAGTATAGGCTCTCCGGAAGGGCTGATCCGCGCCTTAAGTCGTGACGATTGAATTTCCATAAGCGCCGCAAGACCGTGGGTCTCCGACGCTCCAGGAGCGAGTTCTGCCAATACCCGACCGAGGCGCAATGCCTCCTCACATAATCTGGGACGTATCCAGTCCTCTCCGGAAGACGCGGCATACCCCTCGTTGAACATGAAGTAGACGACTTCCAGCACCGAAGAGAGTCGTGCCGGGAGCTCAGCACTTTCTGGGGATTCGAATGGGACATGCGCCTCTCTAAGCGTTCGTTTGGCCCGGACAATACGCTGTGCGATGGTCGGCTCGGGGACGAGAAAAGCACTCGCAATTTCCTTTGTCGTCAGCCCTCCGAGCAAACGCAGCGTGAGTGCAACGCGCGCTTTCTGAGAAAGAATTGGATGACACGTGGTAAAAATAAGGCGGAGAAGATCATCGTTGACATCATTGTCAATGGCAGCATCGAAGTCAGGTTCATGATAGGAATCAACTTCACGGCCAAGCTGTTCATACTTATTCCGTCGCGTCCTATTTCTACGAAGCTGATCGATTGCACGACGTTTTGAGGTCTTCATCAACCATGCGCCAGGATTTTCCGGTATCCCTGATTCCGGCCAGCTTTTAAGCGCAATGACTAGCGCATCCTGTGCAAGATCCTCAGCCATCCCGACATCACCAACGATCCGCGCCAATCCTGCAATGATTTTAGCAGATTCAATTCTCCAGATGGCATCGATCGTACGATGGGGGTCATGGGTTGTCACGGTTTCTCTCGTCCCTCCACAGCTTCGCGCAGTTCAGCATCCTTTGCCAATGTCTCCTGATCCTGTGTGAGCTCCGGCGCCTCGAAGATTTGACGAAGTTCGATTTCTCCTTCTCCGTAACCATGTGGGTCCGGCATGCGAAGCGCCCATTCGAGAGCTTCTTCTTTGGATTTCACCTCGATGATGTGGAATCCAGCGATCAGTTCTTTCGCCTCCGTGAAAGGACCATCCGTCACTTGCGGTTTCTTCCCGGAATCAGGATAAGAGATGCGAATACCTTCCGTGCTTGGGTGGAGCCCATCCCCGGCCACAAGTACCCCTGCATTCACCAGTTCTTCGTTATACTTCATCATTGCGTTAACAAGAGCTTGGCTAGGCATTACTCCTGCCTCGGAATCTTTAGTGGCTTTGACAATCATCATGAATCGCATTTGTTATTCCTCCCAAATTTAATATTTGGAGACGGGTTTCCTAGGTTATTTTGCCTTTTTTCCCGCCTCTATTTAGACAACGAATGGGACACGACAAAATCGACACATCAGATAAATTTTTTTAAATGAAATCTTATTCCACAAAATAGCCCGATTGTTGAAAATCGATCTCGTAAATTATACTTCATAAGTTTATTTTAACACATACCCATAGCGAAAGTTCACACTAATCCGAACGCTATATTAGATCTGAGATATACAATAACGCTAAAATAGCTTGCCATGTAATTTTTGAACTTGATCTTTTAATTGTTCATTCTTTTCTTCTAGTTCCTTTATATTAATGAGCAATTGGATTGGTATGAATGATTTAGTTATTTTTATTTCTTCTAGTGGAAACACCAATACATTGGTTAAGGCAGCGGATAAATTTTCGTATTTAAATGTAAAGAGTGTTGCAATAACAAATAACCCGGGTAGTCCATTATTTGACTTAGTAGACATCGGTATAAGTACTACTGTACAAAAAGCCTCTTGTGAAGGATATGATGTATCCGCACGGTCTACATTAGTGATTTTATTTGAAATTCAAGATGAAGCAATAAAGAGTCCAGAGCTTAGACTTCAAAAACATTCCTTTAGACTTAGATTCAATCCAACTATCGTTATAGCCCACATTGTTGTAGAAGAATTTTTATTGGAAAGTTCGGTTGAGTTACGGTGCTCTTTTTTTATGATATATTCTATCGTTAGATTCTTTATTAGTTATAAAACATGAGGAAACAACCAAAGCCATTACTACACACTTTGGTTGTTTTTATAGTTTTTAAAGCCACACTACTGAAGCTACTCACAAATAGTCTACCATCCATACTACTCAAACATCAAAGAAGGCAGCCACAGTGACAACTGAGGGAAGAAGGTCACAATCAGCAGCACGATAATAGATACCAAAATATAAGGTATAACCTTCATAACGATTTCCTGTAGTGGAATATCACCAACATTCGAGGCGACAAATAGATTCACACCAACAGGGGGAGTAAATTGGCCAATTGCTAGATTGATGGTGATGAATACACCAAAATGGATCGGATCAATGTTCATTTCTGCAATAACCGGAAACATGACGGGAGTCAGGATGTAGTAAGCAGAAATAGTGTCTAAGAAAAACCCTGCGATTAAAAAGATCAGGTTAAATAAAAGTAGCATGAGAATAACATTCGAACTTATCGATGTAATGAATGCAGCCATGTCAGCGGCTAATAAGGAAGTGGTTAGTAACCACGTAAAAATTGTAGCACTAGCTACTATATACATGACGGTTGCTGTTGTTACGGATGAATCGACTAATACATCGAATAGTTTTTTGAAAGAAAGTTCCTTATAAATGAAAATTCCAACAATTAAAGCATAAACAACCGCAACTCCTGCCGCTTCTGTTGGGGTAAAAATACCACTGTAAATACCACCTAATATAATGACTGGTGCTAATAATCCCCAGAACGCATCGGTAAATGCTTTGAATTTTTCTTTGGCCGAGTAGGCCCTTGGAACTTCGATATTATCATTTTTTCTGATAAAGAAATAACTACAAATAATAAACGCAATACCTAAAAGCAATCCTGGAATAATCCCCGCTAAGAAAATCTCAGACACGGAGACGGATGCCAATGAGGAATAAACAATAAAGGCGACAGAAGGCGGGATAATAATGCCGATACTACTCGTAGAACTTAACAATCCCCCTACCATCCCTCTGTCATATCCTTGTGCTAACATAGCTGGTATGAGAATAGTACCGAGGGCAGCCACTGTTGCTGGACCAGAACCTGATATAGCAGCAAAGACTAATGCTACCACAATGACTGTGTAAGCAAGCCCGCCTCGCATACCGCCTAATACGGTTTGAGCAAAATAGATAAGTCTTCGAGTAATACCTACTTTCTCCATTAACAGTCCTGCTAGTATGAAAAAAGGAATAGCAAGGAGTGAATACTTAGTAATTGCCGAATAAACCGTTGGGGCGAGAATATCAAACGATACCCCGCTGTATATAAGACCTAATAGCGATGCTGCTCCTAAGGAAACGGCGATCGGTACATTTAAAAAGATTAACAAGAAGAAAGAGCCTAGTAAAATAATCGCTAATATCATTTCTGCCTCACTTCCTTAACCTCAGAAATTTGTCCTACGGTTGATTGAATCAAACGAACAAGAATGAATAGGGAGCCGATAGGAATAGAAACTCCGGCAATCCACTCCGGCATTTGAAGAACAGCTGTCTTTTGTGAAAATAGAATTTGTTGTGCGATCATTTGATACCCACTAATCACCAATGACATGATAAAAACAAACGTAACGATGCCAGAGAAAACAATCAAGATTTTTTTATAGAAGACAGAAAGAACATCGAAGACAATCGGCAGACTGATATGTTTCACTTGTTTATAGCCTATTGCCACGCCTAACAATACCACCCACACAAACAATATCATCAGCAGCTCTCCTGAAAAGGATAGGGAGGAGTGGAATAAAGATCTTAAAAATACGTCAGCAAAGTTGATGATTACCATTGATAACAGACAGATGGCAAGTAAATATTCTTCTATATGATTTAAGAATTTCATGTCAGTTTGCATCCCTTCTTAGAAAATAGTCGGTCTAGTTAGAAGCGGTTGGATGACTTTATTCAATCTGGATAGTTAAAAGCGTCACGTAATTCCGCACTAAAATCGTTCCTGTACATATCATAAATCGGGAGTGCCGAATCTTTAAAAGCTGCTATTTCTTCCTCGGAGGCTTCATATACATCCAGTTCATTTTTTAGTTCTTCTAAGGCCTCAACATTAGCTTCTGCTGAATAATCCGTTATATATTCAGTAGCTTCTCTCCCTGCCTCTAGAAATATTTGTTTATCTTCTTCTGGTAATTGATCATAAAAATCATTACTGAAAGATAAGAAGAAAAAATCAATACTATAATTATTGACGGACATGTAGTCAAGAATCTCGTAAAAACTACCTGTTAAAACGACCTCTTCTACCGCCTCCATCCCATCAATCGCGCCTTGTTGAATCCCTGCAAATGCTTCGGTAAAGTCCATGTCAAGGGCGTTGGCTCCATAGTGGTTATATATATCAAAATAGACAGGGGTGTTGGGTATTCGCATATCCAAATTTTCCAAATCTTCAGGGGTTTCTATTTGGTGTTCATTATTAAGCATTTGTCTAAAACCAGTGATGCCGATGCTTGCAGGTGTGACACCATTGCCTTCTAAAATATCTAATAACATTTCTCCGCCTTTGCCATCAATGGTTTCCTGCGCTTCTTCCCATGACGTTAACAACCAAGGCATAGCCGTAATATTCAATTGTTCATCAAAGCTAGACCAAACTAAAGAGGAAGTAATATCCACGTCATAACTACCTTGCCGTAGCATTTCAATGGCCTTTCGTTGATTACCAGAAGCTATCTGGCCACTAGGAAAAATATTAACTTCATATTTGCCATCTGTTTCTTCTTCAACAATCTCAGCAAAATGTTCTGCTCCTTCTTGCCAAGGCGAATTGATAGATAGTGTATGACCAAATTGTACTTCGATAGGTTCTGCTGTTTCTTCTTCAGCACTACTTCCCATACCACATCCAGTAATGAGTATAACTAGGACAACCATACCTATCATCTGCTTGATTATTGGTGCCATCCTTCTCTTAGCTCCTTTCGCAATCTAAGGTGGGAGTTCAACATCGTTTTTATTTTGATACAATCGCACCGTTGTTCCTTAGTTCGTTTCTTAGTCTATCAACGTCCACCTCTTTCAATGGAATATTATTTTTGATAGCTAATGAGGCAGCGGTACCTGCAGCTTCTCCAATAGCCAGGCAGGTTGACATGGCTCTAATCAGACCAAAAGGGTAGGGTTCTACCGAAATGCAGCGACCACTAGCTAACAGTCCCTCAATATTTCGTGACACGAGGCAGCCGTATGGTATGCCGACCGCATGTTTAGAAGGCATAAACTTTATCGATTTTCCAGAGTGAATATCAATATTATAACCAGCAAGTGCAATAGAATCTTCCGGAATGGATAGTTCATCTATATTCGCTTGTGTCATCGTTTTTATTCCAGTAATTCTCCTGCTTTCTCGTGCGTATACGCCGTTTGCTGTGTTAGCCAAGAAGGCGTCTTTAAAACCTGGACAATATTTTTGGAAGAATTTCAACAGCGTCAATACTTGTTTATGTCCTTCGATTTCTGCTAGATTTAAACTCTCTGGATCTGTCGGATCAATATCATTGATTCTTGTTGCATTTACCACCACTTCGTTTTTATTCGGCTGTTTTGCCAGAATGATGCGATCTCTTGGAATATCGAAATCACCATTTCTTTTGGCTTCTTCTATCAATTCTCCGAAACCTGTAAAATAAAAAGAGGCGGCTTCTGTAAAATCCTCAATGGAATATTGCATGCCACTGCCATACGTATCTGGCGTTTTAAATGTATCAGGGTTTGCTTGGATATAATCTAGCATTTCATCTAAATCTACATTTCCTATACTAAAAACCAAAGAAACGGGTTGAATATGGTTAGACTGTTTACTCCCCACACTATATTCAGCTCCTGCTAGATAGGCTGCCATTCCATCCCCTGTTGCATCAATCAACGCCTTGCAATCCACATCATATGTCCAGCCTCTTGAATGAAGTTGTACGCTTGATACTTTTCCATTATCCACTCTAACCTCTTGAAGTTCTGTGGAGAGAAATAGTTCGATCCCTTCGTTTTTGCACATTTCTCCTACGACATTCCGGAATAAGAAGGGGTTAACGGGTGTAATCGAATTATGCAATGGACAAGGAATGTGCCCACCTAAACTACCGCCTATTTTCTCAAGTTCCTGGATAATCTCGTCTCCTATCCCTCCTACAACTTGTGTGCCTTCTCTGTCGTAAAAGGCTAGTAAAGGTAGTCCCGTAGAAGCCACCCCTCCAAGAAAAGGATTTCGTTCTACTAGTAAAGTACGCATGCCTTCTCGCGCAGAAGCTAGTGCTGCTGGTATGCCTCCTGGTCCTCCACCTACTACAACCACGTCATATTGTTGAAGTTTTTTTGTTTGATTCATGTTGTTGACTCCTTTCTTTTATTAGTAATCGCTTCCATGTTGTGCAGAATATGCTTCGAACCCATGACCAAAGGGATCGTTATATGGTTTCTGCTTGTGCCAATTATAGAATAGATAAAAAGTAGATAGAAATACTAAAAATCTATATAATAATAGATAGAGACTATAAGGAGGCAATTATGGACTTTAGAAAATTATCTTATTTCGTTGTACTGGCTGAAGTAGGGAACTTTACAAAAGCAGCAAATCAATTAAGAATTTCACAACCTTCTTTAACCAACGCGATTCAAATGCTGGAAGAAGAAATTGGCTTCAAGGTGTTTGAAAGAACGAAACGCAGTATTATATTGACGGATTCTGGATTGCGATTGTATAAATCAGCAAAGAACTTATTGAACCAACATGAAGCACTAATAAAAGAAGTTCCTGATTTCCATTCCCATGGAACCGGTCAAATTCAAATAGGGATGATAGAATCGGTGAAATATTGGATTCCTACTATGATTAGTAAACATCTGCAAGAGTATCCAGAGCAAACGTATCGTCTTCACGAAATTCTCATTCCTGAACAAATCATTGAATCATTAGAAAATTTTGAAACACATTTTTGCATTTCTAGTTATCAACCGAATCTTGATTTTATCCAGAGTGATTTTCTGTACCAAGAGGAGTGGGTACTTGTCACCAATCAACCACGTGATGATTATCCAATTGATCTGGAGACTCTTGGCAAGCTCCCCTTAATTTTAACTCCTCCTGGGCATCAAACAGATCATGAAATTTTGGATACGTTTGCGAAAGTAGCGATACAACCTAACGTCAAATTTGAAGTAGAACACTTTCAAACGGCCCTTTCATTGGTAGATAAAGGACTTGGCATGACCATTGTACCGAAGAATTACATTTCATTTTCCCCATTTAGGAGAGAACTTCATGCATATCCGCTTAGCAAACCATCTCCTAAAAGAAATATTTACCTGCTTTATAATAATTCCCGATACTTACCAGAGTCAGCCAAAGAATTGATTAATATTTGTAAAAGTTTGTTGAAGTAGCTCCATAAAAACAGGAAGGTGTTGATACCCATGCAAAAACAAGCGTTACCCTTTACACAAGTAAAAATAACCGATCCTTTTTGGCAGCCCAGACTACAGACCTTTAAGGATATTACCTTACAGGCTTGTATAGAAAAGTGTGAAAGTACAGGCAGAATAGCTAATTTTTCAAAAGCTGCTGGTCATGAGAGTGGGGAATTTGAGGGGATCTTTTTTAATGATTCGGATGTATATAAGGTGTTAGAAGGTGCGTCTTATTCCTTAATGAATCATCCCGATGAACAGCTTGAACAGAAAGTAGACCAAATAGTGGATGAAATCGCCGCAGCGCAGCAAGAAGATGGTTACTTATTATGCTATTTCATTTTAAATCATCAAGACCAGCGCTGGACGGATATGGATAAGCATGAAATGTATTGTGGTGGACATCTCATAGAGGCGGCGGTTGCTTACTACCAAGCAACAGGAAAAAGTAAACTGTTAGATGTGGCGTGTAAATTAGCGGATCATTATGATCACACGTTTGGTCCAGGGAAACGGAATTGGGTACCAGGCCATCCAGAGATTGAGTTGGCGCTAGTGAGACTGTATCAATTAACAGAAGAAGACCGATATTGGAAGTTAGCATACTGGCTATTGGAACAAAGAGGGCATGGTTACGGAGAAGGTGCTATTTGGGATCGGGAAGATTGGGGACCGGCTTATTGTCAGGATGATAAGCCAGTGCGGGAAATAACAGAGGTCAAGGGACATGCGGTAAGGGCTATGTACTTATACACCGCTATGGCCGATGTGGCAAAAGTAACGAAAGATTCGGATTATTTACGCAGTATGGATGCTGTATGGCATAGTATTGTCGATCGGAACATGTATATTACAGGTGGAATTGGACCATCTCGGCATAATGAAGGTTTTACGGAAGATTATGACTTACCAAATGAAAGCGCTTATTGCGAAACGTGTGCGTCTGTTGGGATGGTATTTTGGAATCACCGCATGCATTTATTACACGGTGATAGTATATATATAGATGTGCTGGAAAGAGCGATGTATAACGGAGCACTAGCTGGCTATTCTTTGTCGGGGGATACATTTTTCTATGAAAATCCACTAGAATCAGATGGCAGTCATCATCGTGTGGCATGGTTTGATACCTCTTGTTGTCCAACGCAAATATCTCGGTTTATTCCTTCAATCGGTCAGTATGTTTATACATACGCAGAGAAGGAGGTTTGGGTGAATCTATTTATGGAAAGTAAAAGCACCATTCCATTACCAGAAGGATCCCTCCGTTTACATCAGAAAACGAGTTATCCATGGGATGAAAAAGTGGAAATTAGTATAGAAACACAACAACCATGTGACATAAGCCTAAATATCCGTGTTCCGGGCTGGTGTAGGACCTTGAAGTTATTTTACAATGATCAGCTAGTGGATGATTATGTCATGGAGAAAGGCTATATTTCATTAAATCGTCATTGGCAGAACGGAGATAAGCTAACGATCTATTTTGATATGCCTGTAGAAACAATGAAGGCACATCCTTTAGTGAAAGAGAATGTTGGAAAAATAGCACTCCAGAGAGGACCGTTGGTATATTGCGTAGAACAGACGGATAATCAGCTGCCTGTCGAGAACATCGCCGTTCAGGAAGATACTAGTTACGTACTAGAGGATAAGTTGGAATGGTTAAATGGGGGCGTTTTGTTGAAGGGGATAAATAAGAATTCAGGAGTATCCTTCAGCGCTATTCCTTATTATGCTTGGGATAACCGAGAGGCGGGTTCTATGAAGGTTTGGTTGCCTTGTGTGGAAGGGGAGAAGTTGTATGGGAGGTAGTGGTGAAGCGAAGAGTAAAATGAGTTTTAGGGATCGAGAATCTATCTACAGCTTGGATTAAAGTGACATTTTATTATATGTAATGGAAAACTTTTTAAAAGAAATAGCTAACACTTCTATGTCTCACAAGAACAGTTTAGTGAAGTGTTGGTTTTATATACTTTTTGAGTATTAGATACAAAAATCGGTCAATCATTTATTATGGATGATGGACCGAAATAGCATGTGCATTATATGTGAAAGAAATTGTAGGGGCCAAATAAGAAATAGTCTTACTTTGCCTTCAAGTAAGTTTTCCCGTCAAGCTGTTCTACTTTCTTCTCTTTCATCAGTTTACCAAGAGCACGTTTGAATGCTGCTTTACTGATGTGAAATGTGTCACGGATATCTTCAGGGTCACTTTTGTCGGAAAACGGAATCACGCCATCGCTTTTCTCTAGTCGCGCCAATATCATATCGGCATCTTCACCCATGCTGTATTTTTTTAATGGTCGGAGAGATACATTTACTGTGCCATCAGGTTTCACTTCAATAACACGGCCTTGCACTCGTTCACCTAAACGTGGCTCTTCTTTTCGTTCCGTGTGATGGATGAATCCACGGTATCCCTCATCCGTTATACATGCAGCACCTTCTCTATCTGTGCGATAGATGCGGCCATGGATGGTCGCATTCAATAGGTCATCGGGTGCTAACTCAAATATTCTTGAGAGAATGCTTTCTGTTGCAGGGAGGGCAAGAAGGCGTCCTTTCCGGTCTTTGCCTAATGAAACGTAAAGTTTATCACCAATGATGGGCCAGACGTTTTCGAACAATGGCAAATCATCTTTTGATACAAGGATTTCTTTTGCAATACCAATGTTCACAAATACACCTAGGTGTGGCAGGACTTCTACTACTTCAGCCCAGCCATACCTATCGATTTGAATCGTTGGTAATTGTGTCGTTGCCACGGTCTGTCCTTTTTTATCCTGATAAAGAAAAACATCAACAGATTGTTCAGCCTCAAGTTCTGCGTCCGTTTCATTATGGTGCAGGAGGATGTCGTTTTCTAAAACATAACCAGTATCGATTTGTCGTAGTACCTCTAGTGTTTGGATGGTACCTATGTGCTCATTCATAGTAAGACCTTCTTTCATATGTATTGGAAAAGGGGTACTCTTGCGATAAGAGTACCCCTTTGATTGATAAAGCAACACATAAGATTTATGATTTTATTTATATCCCGAATCATTCGGGTGGGAAATTTTATTAATAGAATTTCACTTTACCGCGGTAATTATCCCACTGGGATTTTCTAACTTAAGCAACGTAAGCCCTACCTGCTCTTACGTCCTTGCGACCCCTTAGTCGCGCCAGTGTGAATAAGTATTTTCAAAAATATGAGTAGAATACCAGCTACACTTATTTGTTACTTTAGTTTGTTAACTTTGTTATCATCTCATATATGGAGAGGGATGTCAAGGAGGAGTTCCTTTGGGTACACATAAATGATATAGAAGTTGCTCTATTTACCAAAGTCGTTACTTTTTTATTTAAAACTATTCTGTATAAATTAGGATGGATATTAGTGGAGTAGAACGTGTTAATTAAATAAGACTGAGCGATATAAGTCTCCATCATACCAGTAAATAACCCAGGTAAGTTAATGCCAGCTATAATGTCTCTTTCTTTATCTAACTTATTCTTGATCGGCGTAGTTATTTTAAAAGGAGATAACCTAATAAATGTATTGCTTGTATTTGCAGTTTGAAGTGGCTGATGGTAAGTTTTCTAGAAAATAATCGAACCCGTCTCACTTCCAACTAGTTCTGAATTTTAAGGGTGTCATCCCCACCCTTTTTTTAAATAAGTTTATAAAATGCGTCACATTATCTATTCCGATTTCATAGGCGATTTCATTTATTGATAAATTAGTGTATTTTAATAAATCCTTTGCTTTGCCGATTCTTGTTTCAATTAAATACTCAATAGGTGAAATGCCTACAGAATTTTTAAACGTTTTTGCAATTTGATATTTGTTTAGTCTAAATTCTTTAGAAAGATCATCAAGTGTAATTTTATTTTTGTAATTTTTCTCAAAATAGGACTGAATATCGAAAATATAAGCAGGTATCTTGGTTTCATCATTATATTTTAATCGCATTTTCTCTACTAATAATAATGTGAGAAGATTAATAATTTCTCTTGCTATTATTATTTCTAAAGTTCTAGTTTTATTATTTTGTAAATTTAACATTGTCTGAATAATGTTTTTTGCTGTATCATCTCTTACTTTAAAACAGATATTCTTATCTTGTGAAAAGTCTGAATAATAATTTTTAATCTGCTTCCCATTGATATGCACCCAATAGAACTGCCATAGTTCTTTACTGGTTTGATAGTATTGATGATTTTTACAATCAATAAAACATAATGAATGCTGGTCTAAAATGTATTCTTGGTTTTGATATAATAGCTTCCCTTCCCCTTGTAACGTAAAAATAATCAAATAAGATTCGAGGTTATGTCTCTCCGTGTAATAAGAAGAATAGGCTTTAAAATGACCAATTTCTTGTATATATAAATAAGAATCAATTGTATGTTTAGATGGATTTAATGTTAATCTTATCGAATCCTCGGTCCAATCAAATGAACCATCATCTATCCAGGCGACCAAAGTAATTCCTCCCTATTTGTTATTTTTAATTAAAATCAATTATACCAATATACTATTATTTTTTCACAATATAAATCGATGATGTTAAAAATGTAATCGTGTACAATTTTGATATATCGAACGAATAGGAGGATGATGATGTCTGAAATAAGTGCATTAAGAAAATATGATAAACCAAAGATTGGACTTTATTCCACTGGTTTGAATGCATATTGGGATCAGTTCCCCGGTTTGAAAGAAAGACTAATAAGTTATGGTGAATTTATTGCCAACAGAATGAGTGAGTGGGGGGAAATCTTTCATTTTGGATTAATAGATTCAGAAGAGAAAGGGAGGGAAGCTGGCACTTACTTTAACAAACATAATGTGGATGTGATTTTTATTCATGCGGCAACTTATGCGACTAGTTCTGTCGTATTGCCAGTTCATCAGCGCTCACATGCAACCATAATTATCTTGAATCTTCAGCCTGCTGATCAATTAAATTACGATGAAACCAATACAGGAGAATGGTTAGCACATTGCGGAGCTTGCCCTATCCCTGAATTTTCCAATGTGTTTAATCGAGCGGGCTTGGAATATAAAGTAATTAGCGGTTTGCTGGGTCTTGATCGATCGCCGGAGATCTCAATGACGAATGAAGTAACCAATCATCACCAGCAGGCTATTCGAGCGTGGAAAGAAATCAAAGAATGGATTCAAGCTGCACATGTAAAGGATGTGTTGAGCAATGCTAAATTTGGATTTTTAGGAAATACCTATAATGGAATGCTAGACTTGTATAGTGACTTTACGATGATACAGGCGCAAACAGGTATACAAGTAGATATTCTAGAGATGTGCGACTTAAACGAAAGAATGTTGACGATAACGGATAAAGAAATGCAATATAAAGAAAAGCAAGTTTTGGACATGTTTTCAATTAGTGAAGACTCTCCTTCAGAGAAGCTGGCAAGGAAACCAACTGAAGAGGATTTAAATTGGTCTTATCATGTAGCAGCAGCCCAAGAAAAATTGGTGAAAGATAGAGGATTAGATGGATTAACCTATTACTATCACGGTACTCCTGACAGTGAATATGAAAAGTTGCAAAGTGGATTTATTTTAGGGAATTCTTTACTTACTGCTCAGAGTGTTCCTGCTGCGGGAGAGGGTGATTTAAAGACAAACGTTGCGATGAAAATTTGTGACATCCTTGGGGTAGGTGGAAGTTTTTGCGAGATAGTGACTACAGATTACGTAAATGACACCATTTTATTAGGACATGATGGTCCTTTTCATTTAGAAATATCAAATGGTAAACCTATTTTAAGAGGTCTAGGTCTTTATCATGGAAAACAAGGAAGTGGTGTTTCTGTAGAGGCCAAGGTTAAAACTGGACCAATTACCACACTGGGTCTGACTCAGACCGTTGAAGGTCGATTAAAGTTAATTATTAGTGAAGGAGAAGCCACCGATGGTGAGACAATGAAAATAGGAAATACCCAGACACAAGTGAAATTTGGTATGGCTCCAGACACGTATTATGAGAAATGGTTTGAAGAAGCTCCGATACATCACTGTGCAATGTCAATTGGAAAAAATGCTGATTTATTTAAAAAAGTAGGTCTTATATTGGGGATTCCAACAGTTAAGATTTAAAACGTTGGGAGAGAAAATTTAATAATATATATGACAGCGCTTGCAAAATATTAAAGAAGAAAATATATGACATATTCAAGTGTTTAATAAAGTAGGGAGTGCTTTTTCTATGTTAATAAAAGAGGAATAGTATTATCTGAAAAAGCATAAGAAGTCCATGTGTATAAAGCTCGGTTAGACTCATTATGGTATACAAGGAGGACTTACAATGGAAAAGAAAATATTTGCTGCCAAGAATGTAACTGGTTGGAAAGCTACTGTCGCTATTGCAATGGCAAATTATATTGAAGCTGGTTCCATTATAGCCGCTGCCAGTAGTTTAACAATGTGGCAAGCGTATTTAGGATTTGATAATATCGGGGTAGGATTACTTAGTGCTCTTAGTGCAAATGCTCTTGGTGCAGCAATTGGTGCACTAATTGGAGGACCATTAACCGATAAATTTGGGAGAAGAGTAATATTCAGTTATGATTTAATGGTCTATATGTTTGGTGTGCTTTTAATTGCTGCTTCCATTAATTTTCCGATGCTTTTAATAGGTACTATTATAACAGGTATAGCAGTTGGAGCTGGTGTGCCAGTTTCATGGACTTATATAGCGGAAGAATCCCCTACACACAAGCGCGCCGCCCATGTTGGTACGACGCAACTTGCATGGTCAATTGGACCAATGATTACCTTTACGTTGGCAGTAATATTAGCTCCTTTAGAATTGTTGGGATCACGACTGATTTTTGTTCATTTATTCATTATTGCAGGTATAGCACTGTATATTCGTCGAGGCTTAAGGGAATCGAAACTATGGGAACAACAAAAAACGGAAGAAAAGGCTGAAAAATTAAGAGGAGTAATGCGAAAAAATTCAATTAAGGAACTTTTTACTCTAAAGCCAAATCGTCAAGCTTTATTTTTGACTTTAGGAATTTATCTTTTCTGGAGTTTAACAGCAGGAGCTATGGGGTATTTTATGCCTTATATTTATGAGAATATTGGTGGTTTAAGCACTATGCAGGCAAATTTACTTCAAGCGTTTCTTTGGATGTTTACTGTTTTAACCACATACTTTATTTTTATGAAGTTGGGAGATAAATATAGTAGAAAACTAATATTTAGTATTGGAGCGGTAGCTGGCATTATTGCGTGGATTGTATTAACATTCATGCCAATGACATGGCCGACACTCATTATTTTTGTTGTTTTATGGGGGGCGGCAGCGGGGATTGGAGCTCAGGCTTTCTATGCACTATGGACGAGTGAACTATTTCCTACCCGTTACCGAGCAACTGCACAAGGATTGATGTTCTTTATTGTTCGAGCAAGTATCGCTATTTGGTCTTTTGTTTTGCCTACTATAATGGCAACTTTAGGTTTTAAAATCGCTGGTATCGTGATGACTACTGTGCTCATTATCCATGCCATAATAGGTATAATGATGGCGCCTAATACACGTGGGAGGTCTCTAAATGAGATTGAAGAAGAACGTTATGGAGCTGTAGTTCTTAAGGATACGGGATCACAATCATAATAAATCATCCGCGAGTATTAGGTAGATTTATTTGAATAATGGATGATGAACGTATGTTGGTGGGAGAGGCCGAACAATATTATTGATTTGTATTTGGAATCGTAGCATTCTTTACAGTCGGATTTAAAATAGAACAAGTCTAAAAAGAATGACATTTGGTTGCGGAAGTGGCGGTGTCATTCTTTTTAGTATTGGAGATTAGGAACTTAGACGACTCTCTCTTGAATGATTCTGCTAGTCTTTCATGCTTATTATTTATTCCATGGGAAATACACAAGGGATTTTTAAGTTTAATCTAAAACGATGTCATATTATGTAACAATCGAAGTTTGTATCTATAGGCTTCTATTAACAGCTATTCATTTATTGTGGAACATGTTCTTTTAGGATACTAAAATATGCATTCAGCTATCCGTCAAAATCACTTCCACATTCTCTTCCTTACAAGTGTTCAAGAATTCCTCGTCTATATCATTATTAGTAATCACCGTATCGATTTCACTTACATGACATAACTCTAAGAAATCTGGCTCGCCTACTTTGGAGCTATCTACTAATACAATCACTTTTTTAGCTTTTTTAATTACGGATTTTTTAATCATTAGTTCATCAACGCTAGAGGTAGTTAGAATGCCATTAGGTGTTATTTTGGGGACGCCGATAAAGGCAACGTCAAAATTCATTGAGTTGATCATTAATTCGGCAAAATGCCCTTTACTTGTACCAGTCTCTTTTTCTAAGTCACCACCAATAAACACGACTTGCAAGTTTGGTCGGTTGTTTAATTCAACAGCTGTGGATAATGTACCAGTAACAATTAATAGTCTTTTTTCGTTTGGGATGGAATGGGCAAGGCAATAACCAGTAGTACTGGAATCAATGAATATTTTATTTCCATCACTAATAAAAGAGAGTCCGGCTTCGGCAATTTTTTCTTTTTTTTCTCGATTCATTAATATTCTTAATTCATAGGGGCGTTCAGCGAGTATTTTATCCGAGTGTATGATGGCTCCTCCATGTGACCTGATAGCGATTTGTTTAGTGGCTAATTCGTCTAAATCCCTTCGGACTGTCATTTCTGTCACATTAAACATTCTTGATAAATTGCTTACTTCCACTCTTCCTTTTTCATGTAATATTCTTTCTATTTCTTTTAATCTCTCTTCTCGTAACATTAAGATTCCTCCCAGAATACTCGATCTTATTATCATTATAGCTATTAATAAAGATATTCACAACAATTATGTTTTAAATTGTTCGTTTATGTTTATTTAAAAAATAATATATTGACATAAACGAAAATATACTTTACTATAATGAATAATAAATAGTATAAAGCTTCAAAAAAAGGAGGTTGATTGTATATGTCTTTAAAATGGCTTTATTAGTTTTTTGTGCATAGAGGTAACGTTTATGAATGAAGAAGATGAAAAAGCAAACGGTTATTGCATATTAAGTAAGCGTTTTATTCCTTGAGCTAATTAAAAGAAATTATTATTTATAAGGAGTGGCATATATGTCTAATTATTCAATGGTGAAAGATATTAATTCTGCTGAATTTGAAAGATTCGGAAAGGTCATTGAGATTCCAAACACACCCCCACCCAAAACAGGGGATGGTTGGGATTGTTGGAATTACATTGCGATGTTGGATGTTTCAGAACCTATCGGAATGGGATTAGTTAATACCAAAGAACGGGAACTGTTAGTAGATTCCATGGAACGTCATGTCAGCAGGGAAGAGTTATTAATTGCTTTAGATAATGAAATAATACAACCTGTAGCTATTTGTCAGGATATAAATGATCCAGATGAAGAGCCTGATGTCGCGACCGTTCAATGTTTTCGGATTAAACCTGGACAAGGCATAGTCATTAATAAAGGAGTTTGGCATAGTCCTGCTTATCCAGCCAATAAAGATTGTACGTATCTATTTGCGATTGAAAAGAAACCAGATAAATTTGGGGATGAAATGGTGAATCCTTGGGTTCCTTTTATGGATGGAAAGACGGTAGAAATGAAATTTTAACAGTCGAATACAAGAGAGGTATCCAGCCTCTCTTCACATTTTACAACACGAAATGCCATGCAATCATAACTTTATAAAGGGAGGAATAGGTGTTATGAAGAATCGAAACATGGGTTTACTAATATTTTTAATTCCGATAGGTGTTGCTGTCAATTTTGTTGGTGGTCAAATTGCCGTATTACTTAAATTGCCTCTATTTTTAGATACGATAGGAACATTTACGATCGGAGCTATTGCTGGACCTATCCCGGGTATCATTGTTGGTTTGCTTACTTGTTTGAGTATCTCGATTACGAATCCACAATCTTTATTTTACGTCATTAATTTTATGTTAATGGGGTTTTTAGCGGGATACTTGGGTAAAAAGGGGTTTTTTACTACCATTCCAAAAACTATTGGAGCTGGAGCAATCATGGGAATGCTTGTTGGAATATCAGGAAGCTTGATTTCTTATTTCTTATTTAATGGATTTGGTGTCAGTGGAACAGGTGTATTCGGAGGAATTTTGATGGGATCTGGAGTGCCAGTATGGGCTAGTGCTTTTATATCAAATATGTCTGTAGATATTATTGATAAGGCTCCTACTGCTTTGGTGGCTTATTTAATCATTAGGAATATACCACAGAAAACACTTGTTAAGCTTCCAAACGGTAATGTCTTTTTAAATGCTTACAAAAAATAAAATGCCTGTTCAGGAGGAATGCAAGATGGACGAGACATTTATAAATTCTTATAGGAGTCCACAATTAAGTAATAATTGGCTTTTGAATGTAAATCCTTTGAACAAAATGAATATCTATGTGGCTTTAGGGTTGGTTACATTATTCTTTCAACATTGGCAAGTGAATGTTGGTATCACGCTCGTGTTTGTTATGTTAGCGATTGCTTCAGGTCGTTTCAAAAATTTTATTGGTCCATTTCTGAAGCTTGGTTTGGTCATTGGTCTTTTTTCTTCATTGTTCGTGCCATCTTTTGGCCAGGTGAAAATATGATATTTCAATATGCCATTATTAATATTACACAGGAAGGAATCGATTTAGGCATTCAATATGCAACGATTATGTTAGTCGTATGTGGAATACTGGTTCTTTGCACAGTTACGATAAAAGCAGAAGATTTAACATACTCCTTGGAAAAAGTCGGTGTACCGCACAATATCAGCTTTATGATTTTATCATCGTTACAGTTAATTATCGATTTAAAGGATAAAATGAAAGTGATTATGGATTCTCAGAGGTCAAGAGGAATAGAGACAGAAGGTAATGTATTTGTACGAATCAAAGCTTTTGTTCCCGTCTTAAGCCCGCTATTCTTGGGGGCGATTTCTGGAGCAGAAGAAAAGTCAATTGCTATGGATGCTAGAGCATTTTCATCTACCAATCCTAATACGCATTTGCGATTTCTTCGTCCTACACCAGTTGTTGAGAAAGTAATGGTGATACTAGTGGACATTCTTATTCTAGGTCTCATTATTTGGGGGATAACATTATGAGTTATATGGAATTGAAAAACGTATCTTATCGATATCCACTTGCGGAAGAAGACGCGTTAAAAAGTATTAATTACCATTTTGAAGAAGGTAAGTTATATGGCATTATCGGTGAAAATGGCGGTGGAAAAACAACATTTTGTGATTTAATGAAAGGTCTTATTCCTAGTTTTTATGGAGGGGATTTGACAGGAGAAGTTTTTATTAAAGGGAAAGAGATTCGCGAATGGGAAAGCAGTGCGTTGGCTTCAACCATTGGGTATATTTTTCAGAATCCTTTCACTCAAATCAGTGGAATAAAAGAGACCGTTTTTGAAGAAATAGCATTAGGATTAGAAAATTTAGGTGTGGACAGAGAAGAAATCATTGAAAGAGTCACCAAAGTTGTTAAGCAACTAAAAATAGAGCACTTGATTAAAAATAATCCCAATAAGCTTTCTGGCGGACAACGTCAAAGGGTTGCGTTTGCTTCCATTATTGCAATGGGGACGGATATTCTTGTGATAGATGAACCCACTTCGCAGTTAGATCCTAAAGGTACGTCAGATATCTTTGAGATTATTCATTTGTTAAAAGAACAAGGAAAAACGATTCTTCTCGTTGAACACAAAATTGATCTAATAGCTGAATATGCAGATGAAGTGTTGGTTATTAAACAAGGAGAATTAATTACAAGTGGAACAGCGAGTGAGGTTTTCTCTGATGTGGATTTATTAAATAAGGGCGTTAATATTCCGCAAATTGCGTTGCTCAGTAATGATATGAAAGAGCAGGGACAACCCTTCGGAACCTTTGCTATCACTAAATCACAGGCGATGGATCAAATTTTGAAAAAAGGTAGTGAAAAGATATGTCAATAGAAGTTAAAAATGTTTCATTTGCTTATCCTAATGGATATGTTGCAAATGAAGAACTTAATTTCACTATTGCAAAAGGGGAGCGAGTGGCAATTGTTGGGCAAAATGGCGCAGGTAAAACAACGGCAGTAAAGTTGTTGAATGGTCTGCATAAGCCCACCACAGGAGATGTATTAGTAGATGGTATTAATACTAAAGAGAAGACGGTTGCTCAAATTTCTAAACACGTAGGTTATATTTTTCAAAACCCGGATGATCAAATCTTTAATAACACGGTTAAGGCGGAATTGAAATATTCCTTTAAACACTCCAATCTAACAGATGAAGAGATTAATAGTCGAGTGGAACGTGCAGCTGGATTAACAGGGATACAAAAATATTTGGATATGAAGCCCTTTGATATTCCATATTCCATTAGAAAGTTCGTCACTATCGCTGTCTTTGTCGCATTGGACACGCCTTATTTAATCTTGGACGAGCCGACTGCTGGACAAGATATTAATGGTATACAACGGCTTGCCGAATTGTTGAACATATTGCAGGAGGAAGGAAGAAGTGTGATTACCATTACGCATGATATGGAATTTGTCGCTGATAACTTTTCAAGAGTGATAGCGATGGCTAACAAGCGTATTATTGCCGATGATTCAGCAAGGAATATTTTTTGGAATAATGACATTGTGGCAGAATCTAATATTAGCAAACCTCAAATAGGTGAATTAGCAGAAGGTATAGGTAGTGATAAAAAGATCTTATATAGACATGAGTTACTTGAATACCTTACTCAATCATAGAGATTTTTCCTACTGGAAGTTGCTAGTATAAATACCTTATCTTATACGCAAAAGGGAATGAAAAAAATGGAAAATAAATATGACTTGATTGTTTATGGAAGCTTGAATATGGATTATGTTGGTTACGTGGACAAATTACCGGAACCTGGTGAAACGGTTGCCTCTAGTTCTTTTAATATCGGTCCAGGTGGAAAAGCAGCAAATCAGGTGATTACAGCGGCTAAATTAAAAGCAAAAACGGCAATGGTTGGTCGAGTAGGGGATGATCATATTGGAGAAGTGATGAAGAATGAACTTGCTCTAGCTGGCGTCGATGATGATAACGTATTGATTTCATCAGGTATTCAAACGGGCATTGCAATGGTAAGTGTGGATCAAGCTGGTCATAATTCCATTGTTACCTACAAAGGTGCAAATGCAGTGATAACCGAAGAAGACGTTACGCAATCGTTAGAAAAATTGAAGCGATCAGAAGGGGCGGTTCTTCAGCTGGAGATGGATAAACAAGTAGGAGAACACATTATTCAAACCGCTTCTAATCTTGGAAAAAAAATCATTCTCAATTTAGCCCCAATTGTAGAAATTGATGCTGAAATTCTAAAATTGGTTGATTTATTAGTGGTTAATGAACCAGAGTCTTCTTTTTTAGCAGGAATGGATGTAAACTCTGTTGATTCGGCTAAGAAAGCTCTAGAAATCATTTCTAATATAGGAATCGACAATATTGTCATAACTTTGGGTGGGGAAGGTGCCGTTTTTAAGACAGGAGAGGTAGTCAAACACTATTCTGCTCCAAAAGTAAATGTAGTAGATACAACGGGGGCTGGAGACTGTTTTGTAGGAGCGGTATCTTTTTTATGGATCAGGAGCGGTGATTTAGATATAGCGGTAAAACATGCAGTAAATATAGCTGCTCTTTCTGTGATGAAACAAGGAGCGATCACATCTTTGCCTTCTCTAGAGGAGTACAAGGAATCTATTCATTCAAATGAACTCGATTGGAATGAACTCAATTTTATGGGATAATACAAAGTTTTTGAATAGAGCGCTTTACTAGCAAAAAAAGCATAAAAGAAAAGAGTACTAGGGTGTGGGGCAACCAGATTTGGAACGCCTGCCTCACTTATAAGGTTTCCGATCATTAAGTAACCATAGGAAATACGGAGTGCAAGCTTTCATCATATTTTTGTGCTCGACGCATACGGAAAGGAATGAATATAAGTATGATAGAAGTAGATGAAGCTAGAAACGTGTTAGATGATGAACAAAGTATTCAAGCATTTGATGATATCGTTTTTCAAAGAGTATTGGGAGCTAGTAAGCATATAAGTATGATAGGCGATATGATTGAGTCTATTGCATGGAATGGAAAGAAAAATAATTTATCCGTGCAAAGTGTAATAGATAGGATCTTAACTATTTCTCAATTCTTTATTGAGACGAGAGGCTCAGCAAGTCAGGCGATTAGTAATGCGATTAATATTATGATCAAAAATATTGAGGAAGTTAGAAATTTAGATAGGGAAGAAGCGACAAGAATTATTATCCAAAAGAAGAACGATTATCTTATGCAATCACAACAAGCAATAGATAAAGTAGTGAAATACGGGACTAAAGTTGCCTCATCTATGAAAACAATCTTGGTTTTTGATTATTCAAGTACGGTAAATAAATGGCTTCAAAACTTAGAAAAAGAGAATAAAACTTATACAGTCATTATACCAGAAAGTAGAATAATTAATGGTGGTTATCCATTTGTACAAACCTGTCAAGACGCTGGTCATCGTATTAAGTTTATACCAGATGCAGCGATTATGTATTATTTAAAGAATTGTGATGGCGCCTTTTTTGGTGCTGAGACATTTTATCCAGATGGAACAGCCTTTAATACGACCGGTTCAGATATCGTCGGGTTAGTATGTAAAGAATTTAATATCCCATTATATGTGCTGACACCGATGATAAAAATGGATATTAGAGCGATGTATGGATATAAAAAAGAATTAAAGATTAATGATTTAACAGAAGAATTAGCTTCCGATTGGGATAAGAATATAAAAAGTAAAATCGATTTTGATTGTCCAGAACTACTAGGCGTTGAATCGAAATATATAACCGCAATTATTACGGAAGAAGGAATCATTCCTGCTAATCAATTATTTGAAAGCAGTAAGAGATTCCATGATCGTTTGAAGGGGGAATAACAATTGAGTATGATACATTCGAATGGTGTAGCTTTATCCATGGTACAACCTGATCCTTTACCAGGTAGTTACCGACATACCAATAAAAAAATAGCTGAGATTATCGACCAAACATTAAAGGAAACCGAAATGGTGTTGGAAAATGGTTTTGACGGTATCGTGCTGCAAAATATGAATGATATGCCTATCAAGCAATTCTCTTCACCAGAGGCTATTGCGTATATGACTAGAATAGGGGAAGCGATAAAAAGAGAATTCCCTAATCAAATATTAGGTGTATTAATGAATTGGGATGGCGTAGCAGGTTTATCGGTGGCAGATGCGATTGGAGCAGACTTTGTAAGAGTAGAACATTTATTTACTGGTGTGGAAGTAACAAGTGCCGGGCTACTAGAAGCACAATGTGTAGAAATTAATGAACTTAGAAAAAGAATTAAAAGCAATATTCCTGTATTTGCTGATGTATATGAAGTACATGGAGTGCCGTTAGGTAAAAAGCCTATTCAAGATGCTGCTTGGGAATCAGTGCATGAGGCATTTGCAGATGGCTTATTTATTGCTGGTAAAAACCCGAGTGAAAGCTTAGACTTAGTCAAACAGGCAAGAACGAAAGTGAAAGACACACCAATCTTTTTAGGTGGAGGCGCAACAGGAGAGAATGTATATGAGCTTTTGCAACAATATGATGGTGTATGTGTTGCAACATGGATTAAAAATGGAGACATGAAAAATCCAATAGACCCTGAACGCGCCAAGATATTTATGGATGAAGTCAAGCGTGCAAGAGAAGTAGTGAGTAGGGTGTAGGTTAAGAGAGCTTAGTTTGATATTTTTATAAATGCACGGCAAAAAAGTCGGAAAACCATAAGTGTTAATAGAATTTATCTTGAGCCGATGTTGAAAGAACTCATTGCTTGCATTGCTACAATTTTAATTGATTCATTGAGCATATCAAAAAAAGTAACAATTATCCTGTCAAAAAGGGCTAATTGTTACTTTTTGTATTAGGGAAATAAAGAGTAGACTTAGTTCAGTGTGTATTTCCATATAAATGTAGACATTATATAAAATCTATCTCTATAGATGATTAATTTCTTCATATCCCCTTCCAGATTATTTCGACATTATTATACAAAATTCCAGATAAAGAGCACAAAATTTTATGTATCTCTGATGGATTTCTCCTTATAATTTAACTACATTGTGCAGCGCAAAATAATTCCAGCAGTTGGAGATGAGACAAAATGAAGACATTATTAATTGCAGATGATTTAACAGGAGCGCTAGATTCAGGTGTTCAATTTTCTAAAAAAAAATATCTACCACGGTCTATTTAGGGATAGAAGAAAGCATTAATTCCTACTCTGAGGTTGTCATAATTAACTCAAATAGTCGTCACGACAATCCACAAATAGCTTATAACAAAGTAGCAAATATACTAGAAAAACATGCCGATCAATTTGATTTAATCTTTTTGAAAACGGATTCTGGTTTGAGAGGGAATATATCTGCCACGCTTAAAGCAGGAATTGATGTATTGCAAGAAACATTAGCCTTTGTTCCAGCATATCCATCTGTTAATCGAAAAACAATTGATGGAACTCATTATATAAATGGACAATTGCTACAGCATTCTATCTTTAAAAATGACTTATCTCGATTATCTTCAAGCCATGTCATAGATATTATAAATCAAGATTATCAAGTTCCTGCACAGTTGATTGGTAAGAATGAAGTATACAGCTATTTAGTACAAGGTCAAGGGAAAAATCTAGTGAATGTTTATGATTGTGATAGCTTGAGCCATTTAGAATCTATTGTGAAAACATTACAAACCAAAGGTCGTTTAACCTTTATCGCCGGTTGTGCAGATTTAGCGCATATTATTTCAGAATAACAAGCTTATAAAAAGTAAATGTGATAGGTACTATTTCATACTCTCTAGCCTCCTACCTCCATAAAACTGTTTTTACTTATCAGTCAATTTCCTGTCCTATTTGTGGTTAACTATCTAACGTCAAAAGTATAAGAATCACTGTACAACCTATCCCCTACCATCAAGACAAAAATTGTTACAAGACCTATTGCAGGTACACAATTTATTCCATACGATAAATATACGCATGGTTATAAACTACAATAGATGGAGGTTAATAGTGATGTTAAAAAATAAAGATAGCTTTAAAGTTTTACAATTAACTGATTTACACATAGGGGAAACCCCTTTAAATGCAGATGACCAGAAAACATTTGATCTGATCAAGTCTACAGTTAAAGAAATCGATCCTGATTTAATTGTGGTGACAGGAGATTTAATCTGGTCTGAGGGTGTAACCGATCCTGAAAAGAGTTTTCATGAGCTAATTGAAGTATTTAATAGTATAGAGAAACCGATTGCAGTCACATATGGTAACCATGATACCGAAGAAGGAATTACTAGATCTGACTTAAGAATATTAGAACGTAAACTATTACATGCCGTTGAAAAGAAACATAGTTTCATTGTGGAAGACCGAGAATCTTATTGTGTGGAAATAAGGGAGCAAAACGGAGATCTAGCGCATGTCCTTTATATAGTAGATAGTGGTGCCAATGATCCACTTGAAATTGGTACTTATGAATTTGTTCATCCCAAACAAGTAAATTGGTTTTATGATGTATCAGCCCTTTATCAACAGGAGAAAAAGCAAGCAACAGAAGATCTTTTATTCCTCCATATTCCACTCCCTGAATATCATGAAGCCTGGAAAAATGGTAAAGCATACGGTTATAAATATGAAGAAGTCTCTTCGCCAGCAGTAAATACAGGCTTATTTACCTCTTTACTATTAAACAAACAAGTGAAAGGTGTGTTCTGCGGGCATGATCATGATAATGATTTCGAAGGGAGTTACCATGGAATAAAGTTATGCTTTGGAAGGATTACAGGTTTTAACTGCTATGGTGATCTGCCACGTGGTGGAAGAGTAATTGAATTACAGATTAATCAGTCTGGTAGTCCTAAATAAATTTAGTAAATCTATTCGTCGAAAGAATAAGGATATGGTGTGTCGAATTTTGTGCTTGAAAGAACAGAATATACCAGATTTTATGGAACAAATAAGTTCCCAGGATATTCATATTCATAAATATTCTGTTACCAACGAGACACCTGAGTTACGGAGGATAAATATTCATGTTGATGGAATAAATAAGAAAAGGTTTTCTGAGTTATTTAGATTACTATCAAACAATGAGGAAGTGAAGGAAATGGAGTTGGTTTATAAAGATTGAGAATAAATTTATGAGATGATTATTAAACAATAGTATGATGGGTTGCGTAAACTAGTAAATATTAAAAATCTTAAAAAGCATGCAGGGACAAAAAGTCTTTCCTGCATGCTTAGGTAAACTTCGAAATAAATTCTCTCTCATTCATTTTTATACATTCGTTATTCGCCCGCCTCCCCACTCCTATTATTATAATTTCTCACCCGATTTTTTCCTTTATTATACAATATATAAAACTAGCTTGCTTTCTTATGAAGGTCATATATAATAATTATAATTCACCTGTCCCTTATAACTAAAGTAACATAACAGTTCTTAAAAGGGCTGTCTTTTTTTATCGAATGTAAAACAGCTGATATGTTATGAAGAAGGTGATTACTGTTAAGTAAAAAGGAAATAGCTATACATTTTTGAAAGCGCTATCTAGTTGAGGGGGGGATGCTTTTATTAAGTAAACGATTTTGCACAACGGGGAGGACATATGAAATCGAAACGTTTACAAAAAAATAATAACACCAGTTTGAAATCTATTCTACTTATTAGTTTTATTTGTATTGCTATCATACCAGTTATATTCATATCTGTTGTGATGTATATGAAGAGTTCCCAAATAATCAATCAAAATGCTTCAAAATATGTAACTCAAATATTACAACAGACCAATCAGGAGATTGATTCCAAGCTAAAACAATTTGCTGAAGATTCTATTCCGGTATTAACGAACAATGAAATACAAGAAAGTTTAAACCCACAAAATATTCAAGCTGCCGATTATAGTACAAGAGAAGATTTAAGAAAAGTGCTGACGCGTTTCATTATAGATAATAGTAATATAACATCTGCCTCCATCTATCTTAATGATGGCAGTCTTTTGGTTACTACTGAAAATAAGCCAAATGAGTTACAGTTATCGCCTGATAAGATAGACCAGTTGGATCAGTATAAGGGTAAGGTAATATGGAGCTATGCAAATGCAAACCCTTCTTCACTTCAGAAAAATTTGGTTGTAGGGCGTCGTGCTATCAAGAATGTATTAGGTCCCTCTACTGAACCAATTGGCTATTTATCATTTACCATATCAGAAAATTTAATCTTTGATTTAATAGCAGAATTAGAGATGGGTCAGACTGGAAGTACATTCATTTTGGACCAAACGGGAACAATCCTTACTAGTCAGTTGAGAGGAAGTATAGGAACGAAATTAGATGAAAAAATATTCGAAAACGTATCAGATAGATACCAGGAAAATACGGATAGTGTGATTGAGAAAATTGGCAGTACGGATTATTTTATTGCATTCGATCAATCAGAGGAAACGGGCTGGAGTGTAGTGGGTTTAGTCCCAGCTGATGAAATCACAGAAGGATTATGGGAAGTTCAAAGAATCCTCCTAATCATCGTTATCGTCTGGGTGATCCTGACCATTTTTTTATCGTCTAAAATAACGAAGAGTGTAACCGATCCTTTGATGGAATTGATAACTACCATGAAAACAGTAGAGAAAGGCGATTTTTCGGTACGTGTGAATTTAAAACAAAATAGAGAGATTCAATCGATAAGCAATAGTTTTAATCGAATGATTTACAAGATTAATGAATTGATTAAACAGGTATATGAGCGAGAAATGAAAGAAAAACAAGCAGAATTAAAAGCCCTGCAAGCTCAGATTAATCCTCATTTTCTTTATAATACATTGGATACTTTGTATTGGATGTTATATGTAAAAGGGGAGGAGAAAATCGGGGGGTTGATTGTATCCCTATCTAGTATGCTTCGCTACAGCATTGGTAATGAAAGTTCACTTGTCTTACTGAAACAAGAAGTTGACAACATGCAAAACTATATTAATTTACAATCTGCTAGGACAGGAGACAGTATAGATTTTGAATTTCATATGGAGGAAAGACTTGAACATGCCAAGGTGCTTAAACTGATGTTACAACCAATTGTAGAAAATGCTGTCCATCATGGGCTTGAAGAAAGGGATGGAAAAGGAAGGATAGTTATATCCATCCGAGAGGAACAAGGAAATCTAATCTTGATAGTGGAGGATAATGGCATCGGTATCGCGAAAACACAAATCGAGTCTTTTCAAAAGGAACAGCAAATCAATGATGGTATTGGGCTGCATAATGTAGACGAACGGATTAAACTTACCTTTGGTTCCACTTATGGTATCAATATAGAAAGCCGGCTAGGTGAAGGAACCAAGGTTACTATTAGGTTACCTCTTTATTTTCAAAACAAGAATTTGTAAGAAACGGAGCTACGAGAAGGAGTGAAATCATTTGTACAGTCATAAATTGCTACTAGTTGATGATGAATATATGGTTCGGACAGGATTGAAGAAGGTCATTGAAAACTTGGATGGGAATTGGCAATTAGTCGGGGAGGCGACAAACGGTGAAGAGGGTCTCATGCTTATCAAACAGTATCAGCCTGACTTAATTATTTCAGACATTCGCATGCCGAAAATGGATGGCTTAACCCTTTTACAAAAGAGTAAAGAATTGCATCCTGAAAGTATGGTTATATTACTCACAGGATATCCTGAGTTTGAATACGCCCAACAAGCATTAAGAAACGGTGCCCTTGATTACATTTTAAAACCTACGAAAGCTGAGGACATTATAAAAGTGTTAAAGAAGGCAGAATCTCTTTTGATAGAACAGAAGCAAGAAAAACAAGAGAAACAAGATTTACATGATTCATTGAATCATTATAATAAATGGATTACAGAAAAGGCCTTTCGAAATTTATTGTATGGGGGACATATCGGAAATATAGATATTTCACATAAAGATGAGTGGGGTTCAGAGACCGATATTGTTGTGATTACGATCGTTCAAAATAAACCACTATCATTGGGGCAACGTGTGAAAATTTTAGAGGAGTTGACCAAAAACCTTTTCTCGAGGGGGTTAGAAATCATCGTTCTTCCGGATGCGCAAGATGAGATACTATTATTAGTAGTAGGTGAAAAAGAGGAATTCTTGGATTGGGATAGTTTAAAAGAAAAACTCCATGCATTAAGGATTAAATGTGCACAAAATCATCAATTCTTTTGGAAAGCGGGAGTTGGTGGGCAGCTTTCGTTAATGGCAGAAGCCTCTTTATCTTATCATCAAAGTAAAAAGGCCGTTCATTATTCGAAGCCTGATCAATTAATTATTCATTATCATGATATTCTTGATTTTGACAAAGACCCTTCCATTATCCCGTTTGAATTAGAGTTATCCCTGGTGAGTGCGATAAAGTTAGGGCGAAAGGAAGAAGTAAAGAAGTCATTTGATCAGCTTACTGTCTATTTTGAGCATATGATGTTTAAGGAATTAAATAATTATGTTAATAGTTTATTAGTGAAGATTACCAACAGTTTATTAATTAAATATGAGTCAAACTCATTATCTTTTCCAAATCCAAGCGCTGTGCAGGAATGGTTTTATCAACAAGTGATGCAATGCTTTGCAAAAGTGAATGAACGAGAAATAAAAGAGAAAAATTATATCATTGAAAGAGCAAAAAAGATGATTGCAGAGAGATATGATTGTGATCTTACGCTAAAAAATGTAGCGGTCGATTTAAGTATTAATCCAAGCTACCTGAGTGTCCTTTTCAAACAGGAAACAGGTGAAACTTTCAGTGAGTATTTAGTGAGTTATCGATATCAAGTGGCAAAAGAATTATTAGAAAATCCTCGATTAAAAATATATGAAATTGCTGAGCAAGTTGGATATGTAAATGGGAGATACTTCAGTCAAATGTTTAAACGAAATAGTGGATTAACCCCCAAACAATACCGCAATCAGTTGGAAATTACGATAAGTGATTAAAAACCTCTAAAGTGTTTGGAGGTTTTTAATATGAACAAACAAAACCTAATCATCGCTACATTGTCGATATCTCAAAAGTACATTACACTAACCTTGTGATCACAATTTTCACAAAAAGGAGGTTAGCATATGTTTAATTTTAGCAGAAGGGCACGCGAAAATATGTGGGCATATCTTTTTATAGGGCCACAAATGATAGGGCTTACATTATTTATTATCGGTCCTATTATCTTTGCATTCGCTATTAGTTTTACGGATTGGGACATTGGTTCAACACCTACATGGTTAGGTTTAGAAAATTATACAAAGCAATTATCGGACTCTGTCTTTTGGAAAGTAGTAAGGAATACCTCGGTTTTTGCGTTGATTAATATCCCTTTAACGATGATCGGTTCTTTAATCATAGCTCTGATGCTTAATCAAAACATCAAGGGAAAAGTCATCCTACGAACGGCGTATTTTATGCCTGTTGTCACTTCATCTGTCGCAGTAGCACTAGTGTGGACATGGATGTATAATCCTGATTTTGGTTTGATTAATTCAAGCTTAGGGTTCATTGGGATTGAAGGACCAGGTTGGTTATCTAGTTTAAAATGGGCTCTACCGTCTATTGCTTTCATGACGATATGGCAAGGGATAGGGTATAATATGATCTTATTTCTAGCAGGTTTGCAAGGCATATCCAAGCAACTTTATGAAGCCGCTATCATCGATGGGGCAAATGCTTGGCAAAAATTCTGGAAAATAACCTTTCCGTTATTGTCCCCAACGATATTCTTTGTCCTTGTTATGTTACTGATTAACTCGTTTCAAATATTTAACGAACCTTATATGATGACAAAAGGAGGTCCAGCAGATGCAAGCAATGTCTTTGTATTGCACATCTATGACAAGGCATTTCAATTTTTTCAAATGGGAGAAGCTTCTGCGATAGCCTTTATCCTATTTGTTATCATCTTAGTTTTCACACTGTTACAATTTAAATTTTCAAAGTGGGTGAATTACGATGCCTAGTATGACATTAAGTCGTTCCAAAAGGTCTGACACACAAGAAAACGGAAAAAGTATGGGGCAATATATGATGAAAGGTTTTATCTATATTGTGTTAATTGCAGGTGCACTGGTTATGCTTGTTCCTTTTCTATGGATGATTTCTACCTCATTAAAGGGACAAGGTGCTGTATTTGAATATCCGCCTCGTCTCATTCCAAATCCTTTTGAGTTTGATAATTACAGCAGGGCTTGGTCCGCTTTACCCTTTGGCTTGGCTTACTGGAATAGCTTGAAAATTACGGGATTAGTGACAGCAGGCACTTTAATAAGCTGTTCCATGGCGGGTTATGCATTTGCCAAAATGAATTTCGTTGGGAAGAACTTTCTATTTGTGGTGTTGTTAGCAACGATGATGATACCTGGACAAATAACCCTGATTCCTATGTTTATGTTATTCAAAGAAATTGGCTGGGTGAATACACATCTCCCGCTTATTATACCACCGATTCTAACCAATGCCTTCGGCGTATTTCTGCTTCGGCAATTTATGAGTACATTTCCAACAGAACTAGAAGATGCGGCTAGAATTGATGGATTGAATACATGGAAGATTTATTGGAAGATAGTTCTGCCAAATTGTAAACCAGCCCTTGCTGCTTTAGGTATTTTTACTTTTATGGCAAATTGGAATAATTTCTTGGCACCACTTATTTATTTGGATGATGAGTCGAAGTTTACTATTCCGTTAATTATTGCTTCTTTCCAAGGGCTTTACACCACAGATTGGACAGTATTGATGGCAGCCTCTGCTATATCCCTTATTCCTGTATTAATTATTTATTTATTTGCACAAAGATACTTTATTGAGGGGATTACATTAAGCGGCATAAAAGGGTAGTTTATTGTAAGTATTCAGAAGTCCGCATGAATAAATAGAAATTTGAAAATGAATAGAAGGAGGGTTAAAATGAAAAGGATTACATTTTTGAATATGTTGATAGTGTCTATTGTTTTGCTAATAGCTGGGTGCTCCAACGATGCCAATTCAGAGGGAGATAATGGGGGTGGCGATAAAGTAGAGTTACGAATGTCCATTGTAGCAGGTACTGAGGAGATGCCAGGGTGGCAAGGGATTGTGGATGCCTTTAATGAATCGCAATCAGATATCCATGTAAAATTAGAACGATTACCAGGGAGCTGGGATGAGTATAATCAAAAAATGACAGCTCAAATAGCTGCTGGAGATCCGCCTGATATTGGAAGAATTGGAGTAGCCTATATGCCAATGTATTCTTCTAAGGGACAATTAGAAGACTTATCACCATTTGTAGAATCGTTAAATAAAGATGATTATTTTGATTCTATTTTTACGGAGTATACAGATGGCAATATATATGGTGCACCGATTGGTGTATATACCATGGCAATGTATTATAATAAAACCTTATTTGATGAAGCTGGAATTGAGTATCCACCGGCAGATTGGGGAGAGGCTTGGACTTGGGATCAATTTAAAGAAGCGGCAGAAAAAATGACACAAGGATCGGGAGCAAATAAACAGTACGGAGCCTATGTAGGTTTTAATCCTGAACGATCTATTCAATATTTATGGTCTAATAATGGTGGATTAATTAATGAAGAAATGACAGAATCGATGGTGAATACAGACGAATCAAAAGAAGCTTTAACATTTCTGCAAAGTTTTATCCAGTCAGGAATTTCCCCAACACCAGCAGAAACAGAAACTATGCCTACCGATCAATTGTTTAAAACAGGAAGATTGGGCATGATTGCAGAGGGGCAGTGGATGATGCCTTCCTTTGCAGAGATTGATTCATTTGAATGGGGAGTTGCGCCGATTCCAAGAAGTACAAATGGAGAAGCTGTTACACCTAATTTTATCGACAAATATGTAGTTTATAAAGGTTCTGACCATGTAGAAGAGGCATGGCAAGCTATTGAGTTCTTTATGAGCGAAGAAGCTGAAAATATTCTGGTGGATCACGGCTTAGGCGGCATACCAACATTAAAATCAGTAGCTGAGGAACGAGAAAGTGATATGTTTAATCCATTAAATGCAGAAGAAAAAGAAGTATGGTTCCAATCTGTAGATTATTCAAAAGAAGTTCCTTTTACGAATAACTGGCAAGAAGTGATGAATGAATCGATGAAGAAGTTTGATTTGGTGGGGTTAGATGAATTAGAAGCAGATAAGGCAGCTGATGAATTGTCTCCAATATTAGAGGGGTTGTTGCAGGAAGCGAATCAATAATGATTGGAGTGTACAGGGCATGCAAATCTCTGTGCACTCTATTTCTAGAGTGATGAAGGACAAAAGGTGGGATAACAAAATGAAGACAAAACCGATTGCGGAACTAACGTTTCAGCCATTAACGACTAACGAGATAAAACCCAAGGGCTGGCTATTACGCCAGCTTCAGATTCAAGCGGAAGGACTTAGTGGTCATTTAGACAAGTTTTGGCCAGATATTAAAGACAGTAAATGGATTGGTGGAGATAAAGAGGGATGGGAGCGGGTGCCTTATTGGTTAGATGGTTTTATTCCTCTAGCTTATTTATTAGATGATGAAGATATGAAATCGCGTGCCAAAAAGTATATGGATGCTATTATAGACGGACAAGAAGAAGATGGCTGGATTTGCCCATGTCCTAAAGAAAAGAGAGGCCAATATGATATGTGGGCCTTATTTCTACTATTAAAAGTGTTGGTAGTTTACCATGATTGTAGTAAGGATGAAAGAGTAGAAGAGGTTGTTCATCGAGCGATGGTGAATTTCGACAAGCATATTGATCAATTTACTATCTTTGATTGGGCTTCTACCAGGTGGTTCGAAATGCTAATCCCTCTATATTGGCTCTATGAAAGGAAACAAGAAGAATGGTTGCTTCAGCTAGCCGTTAAATTAAAGGCACAGGGGTTTGACTATGCCTCTTTATATGAAGACTGGCCTTATGAAAAGCCCAATTCCTCTGGACATTGGAGCCAAATGAGTCATGTAGTAAATCAAGCAATGGCAGTGAAATCATTAGCTTTGTTTAGCAGAATAAGTAAACAAGAGACTGATCAGCAATTTGCAGATAAAATGCTTGAGCAATTATTAACTTTCCATGGCACGGCCACGGGTATATTTACAGGAGATGAGTGTCTGTCGGGAAACAGTCCTACCCAAGGAACCGAACTATGTGCAGTAGCAGAGTTTATGTATTCGCTAGAGAATCTTATTCAAGTAACTGGTGATGTAAAGTGGTCAGACCAACTAGAGTATATCGCTTATAATGCTTTGCCTGCAGCAATTAGCCCAGATATGTGGTCTCATCAGTATGATCAGATGGTCAATCAGGTGGAGTGTAGCAGAATTGAAGAAGGAAAACAGCCATTTCGAACGAATAATGGAGAGGCTCATATATTTGGGTTAGAACCTCATTTTGGGTGTTGCACTGCTAATTTTAACCAAGCCTGGCCTAAGTTTGCCTTATCCACTTTTATGAAAACAAAAAAAGGGATCGCTTGTACTGCATTTGCACCTGCAGAGGTAGAAACCACTATCAATGATCAAAAGGTAAAGATCGACCTTGAAACAGACTATCCTTTTCGTAACACTATGCAGTTCACCGTTCAGGTGGAGCGGCCTTGTGCCTTTGATATAGATATTAGGGTCCCGGCCTTTTGTTCAAGTGCAACGATAAATGGAAAGCAGGCAAAGAGTGGGGAATACTATCATATATCTAAGGTATGGACAGATGGAGAAACGATCGATGTGATCTTATACTATGAGTCGGAATTTATAAATAGGCCAGAGGAGATGATCGCAGTTAGAAGAGGGCCACTCTTATTATCGATAGCCATTGAAGAAGAGTGGAACAAAATAGACTATGGTGAGAACGAGACATTACGCGTTTATCCACATTGCGATTATGAAGTGACTCCTGTTTCACCATGGAATTATGCTTATGTGGATAAGGAGATAGACTTTCAATTCCATCAGGTGGCGGATATGCCTTTTAATCCTGCTGAACCACCACTTGAAGCTTCGGCAAAGGTAGTAGAAATTGATTGGCCCCAAAAAGATGGGGTAGTTACTAGAACCCCAGCAGGTAGAAAGCCAATGAGTGAAGTGAAGCAAGTTAAGCTTTTACCTTATGGATGTACCAATTTAAGAATGACGGAGGTGCCATTTATTAAGCTTTGAAAAATAGATAAGTTTATTATAGAAGTGACTGGGTTATGTTTGTGAGGCTAACCCAGTTTTTCGTTGACTAGTGAAGGCAGTGCGCCGGTACCAAGACAAATTTCAATCCACGCACCCATAAAGGATGCGACGCAGGCAAGCACACCGACACCATGTGATACCAGTATTTCAATCCACGCACCCATAAAGGATGCGACAGCACACATCAGAAAGCCTTCCCAACCAAGGCAATAGACTATCAAAAGTGCTAACCTAAATATTTCTATTAATAAAATAGTAAAACCAATTGCTAACCTTCGATAAAACCACTATTGTAACAAGGTGCTAACCCCTTGGGTATTACATGTTTGCATAGGGTTAGCACCGCGTTGAAAAATCAGTAGTTGTTTCAAATTGAATGTTTCTCTTGCTCCCAAATATCCCTTTTTGATTTATGCTTAGCAATAAAACGAATTGTAAATCAATTGGGTGTAATACGCAATGTTTGAATATCGATATCTTGCGTATTATTAAGGTGTATTCGCGAACATGAAATTTCATACTCCATCATTCGCCTCACAAACAAAAGATATTAATCCTATCTTAAAGGTTATCATCAAAAAATACAAAGATCTGATCATCGAATGCAGTGGTAAGCTAGAAGATCTGATTTAAATTTCATGGAGCTTCCATTATCGTAAATAGACGATAGCTTCTTTCTCATCATTAAGATTGCCAATAAGCGTTTTAACTAGAATCGAAGAAACTTATCCATATTATTTTTAATAAAAGGAACTGCTTCCTCATTTTGGGTAATATAAGTCTTTTTCTTTGAGGATTTTACGCCTTCTCCGCATCAATAATAAAACTTAACCTATATATACGACGAGGCCGTCCCTTATGCGTTACCTTTTCTTCTCCTACAATGTCAACCAGTTCGCCGTCCATCCATTTAAGTAGGATACGATGGGCGCTCCGAATAGTTATATCCAGTGTGGAAGCTAATTCCTGGGCGGTGTAATCATATTTATTGTATTTGGCAACGCGTGCCATCAACTTGGTCATATAGGTTGCGGACATACCGGATTTTTCTGCTTTTTCGAGCAGCTCTGCGTCTGTTATGGATAGATCATAGCGTTCGTAGTGCGTATCGGTGGTAATGTCAACAGGGCCAAGCACACTGCGATCCTCACGTACAATGTAACAAACATTTCCACCAAGCTCCTTTGATTGGCGCATGGCAAAGCGAGCATGACTGCCAGCTTCTGCGGCCGTACTGCCAAAACCGACTCCGATGCTTAGGGTGATGCCGATTTCACTTTTGGTTTCGTTCAGCAATGGAATAAACTTATATCCCCTCGTTTCCCGTTCGAAAATACCTCGAGTGGTAATAAAAGAGTACTCTTCACTGCCAATATTAATTAAATGACCGTCGAGCTGTTTGGTGTAATTCAGCAGCATTTGCTGTATTTGTAATTTCAATAATTGCACATCATGCTCGGAAGGGTATCTTTCAATTATTTTTTTAAAGTTATCAATGTCAATTAATCCGAAAACGATTTGTGATTCCTTGTTCCTTCGCGTGGTTGTAGCCAGAAGTGCCCGTTCTAAAGAGACGATCATATCCTGTTGTGTCGGAGTGACCCATTCGTTTGGTATATTCAGTTCTGTCAACCGGATGGAAACTTCTTGGATGCCAGTAATAGCCACGGTGCCGTTCTCTTGATGATTTGCTCTGTGAAAGTCAATGATATCAGTAATTAGCATACTCTTGGAATGGTTATGGAATACCGTTAGCTGATAATCTGTCTCTTCTAATTCAAATAGTATTTGTTCCACATATTTTTTTTCAACCGTATCGACGGACAATTTTTTCAATCCATGGCTGTTTTTTATAAGAAATAATGATCGGTAAAGCCCGGTTCCCATCAGTGGCACAAGGTGTACCGGAATGGAGAAGTCCGTCAATTGTTTGGCTAAGTGATATTGGTGGTATTCCATAAACATCAATACATCTGCGTCTTGTTCTAAATCATTCATTGCCTCAGCCAGAACGGTATCAGGATTAATAATATAAAAAATAGGCTTGAAGTTTGGGAAAGCTTTCAAAGTTTCCTTGATTTGTTCGACAAGGGCATCGGGTGTAATAACTCCAATCGTAATCTCTGGATTCATAGTAACCGCTTTCAAATTCATTGAATTACCCTCCTTAGGTCTTTATCGACACAAGTATGGACATGTCTGTTTTCTTTATTGTCATTATCATACGTTGTAAACATCCATTTGTCAAAACGATTAGGTTACAGAATAATTGATGGTGAATGCACAGCTTCGAGTCATCGTAAATGGCATACTTAAAGACTGTTTAAAGACTTGTCTTTTAAAAGTGGTCTCCATACAATAAAAATATACAGGCATCTGAATTTTATCTCGAAAATCATAATAAGACTTGAAAATAGGAAAAGGAGTGGTCAAATGAAAACGATTGCTGAATTGGATGATTTTCTGACAATACCATCACAGGCACTAATGGATGATTTACGATCTTTGGATGGGGATATTTTAATTCTGGGAGTTGGTGGGAAAATGGGACCGACTTTAGCAAGAATGACCAAAAGGGCTATAGATCACGGCGGATTGAATAAAAGAGTTATCGGTGTGTCGCGATTTTCATCAGGAAACTTAAGGGAAGAGCTAGAGGCACTGGGTGTGGAAACCATTGCGGCCGATTTATTAGATGACATGGAGCTTGCCGCACTTCCCAATGTCAAAAATGTGATTTATATGGCTGGTAATAAGTTTGGAACCGTGGGAAATGAACATTTTACTTGGGCTATGAACGCCTATCTTCCAGGAAGAGTAGCAGAGAAATTTAAACATTCACGAATAGTAGCATTTTCTACAGGAAATGTCTATCCGTTTACCAATGTACTGAGTAGTAATTGCTCAGAGGATACCCCGGTGAATCCAGTTGGCGAATATGCTCAATCCTGTTTGGGAAGAGAGCGTGTGCTCACGTATTTTTCACATAAACATCAGACACCTTTGCTCATTTTTCGACTGAATTATGCGATTGATTTGCGTTATGGTGTATTACTGGAGATAGCGAAACAAGTGTATGAAGGCAGAGAGATTGATTTAACGATGGGTAATGTGAATGTTATTTGGCAAGGGGATGCGAATGAGTATGCTATTCGTTCCTTGTTACATACCGATTCCCCGCCAAAGATTTTAAATATTACAGGACCTGAGACATTATCGATCCGATGGTTAGCCAATGAATTTGGCAAACGGTTTGATAAAGAACCTCAATTCATCCATGTCGAAGATTCAAAAGCGTTATTGAATAATGCGTCCAAAGCCCATGAATTATTTGGCTATCCTAAAGTTTCTATTCAACAAATGATCACGATGATTGCTGACTGGTTAAGCCACGATGGTGTTACACATAATAAACCTACACATTTTCAAGAACGGGAAGGGGCATTTTAAATGCTTGATCATGCCGTGAAACAGCATATTCATGAAGGAACGGTTATTCCTGCCCATCCGCTTGCCTTGACTAGTGATAGAAGGCTGGATGAGAGAAGTCAGCGTGCACTTACCAGATATTATATCGATGCAGGGGCAGGAGGCTTGGCGGTAGGGGTTCATACGACACAATTTGAAATTAGGGATCCAGCTTTTCAATTATTTGAAAAGGTATTAGTGATGGCAATGGAAGAGATGGAGCGAGCCTCCAAGAATTTCATTAAAATCGCGGGTATTTGTGGGCCGGTTGAGCAGGCTGTCCGTGAAGCGGAGTTTAGTAAACATATTGGCTATGACTTAGGTTTATTGAGCATGGGAAGCTTGCAAGATCTTTCAGAAGATGAACTTCTTTATCGAGCGGAAAAGGTTGCAGAAATCATACCGGTCTTCGGATTTTATTTGCAGCCATCGGTCGGAGGCAGGGTCTTTTCCTATGATTTCTGGAAACGCTTTGCTGACATAGACAATGTGCATGCGATTAAAATTGCTCCATTTAATCGATATCAATCCTTTGACGTCGTTCGAGCTGTGTGCAATTCTGCGCGAAATAAAGAGATTGCTTTATATACGGGAAATGATGATAACATCGTGAATGACTTGTTAACTACGTATCAAATAAGGGTGGGGGATAGGCAAGTCACCAAGAAAATCGTCGGTGGGTTACTTGGTCATTGGTCGGTGTGGACCAAGCGTGTGGTGGAAATGTTTGCGGAAATGAAACATGCGCAAAGTAAAGACCATATTCCTAGTGAGCTTTTAACATTGGGGCAGGAGATTACGGATGCGAATGCGGCCTTCTTTGATGCAAGCAATCAATTTAAAGGCTGTATTGCGGGGATAAATGAAGTGCTAACCAGACAAGGGCTGCTTAAGGGCAATTGGTGTTTGCTTGAAAAGGAACAGTTAAGTCCTCACCAGGCAGACGAAATCGATCGTGTGTACCGAAGTTATCCCCATTTGAATGATGATACCTTTATCCAAGCAAATCTATCGAAATGGCTCGACTAGGGTTTTGGCACTTATTTTCATTACAGAAATAAAAAAGAAAGAGTCTTTCTAGTCCATTGCGGCGTTTTACAATGTCTGCAGTGGACATTTTTTGGTCAAAAGTGAAAGAGCCCTTTCCGAAAGAAAAGAGCTCTGCTTCATGTTATTTAGTACTGAATGTTTCTATTTGAAAGGTGTGTTCTCCGTCCCATGTCTTAAATGGATAGAAGTTCATTTCTGAGGATCCATCACTATGGATGCTGAAACCTGGGTCCATTCCATTGGTTTGAATGATCGTTTGATCGTTTTCTTTCATAATCTCTTTGATTTCGTAACCATGTGTTTTACCGTCTGGGTGTGTGATAACCATATGACTGCCTCGTGTATCCTCCGGTATATTGGTGTCTGTTACAAATGCGTCATAGCTGTCTTGCTTGGCTTGACGCATTACATTGGTCAGCGTCCCCTTGATCGTTTCATTGCCAGTCAATTGTTCGGTTCCTTTTTCTAACAGACTGCCGCCAATCAGGTACATGTCGGTAACTTCCCCATTTTGTAAACGAATCATTCCCATCTTTCCTGTCATGGTGGTATCATCCACAACCAGTGGTTCTTCTGGGTGGTGAGGGGAACTGAGAATAATATCGGTTGTCTCCCCGTGAGTAACCGCAACGGCAATATCACCCGGATGAGCATCCTTTATTTCTAATTTCTCTATATGGTCAATCCGTGGTTCCTCGTCATGTTGGTAAGGCTCCATTAACGTAATAAATTGACTGCTTAGGTTTTCTCCGTCTCTTCTTAAAACGAATTTAGGCATATGGTATTTTACTGCTTCATCATTGGTATCCATACTTGTGCCATGTAATCGAGTGGAACGGAGGGACGGTGATTCAGCTAAATACAATTCATTTTCTCCAGATTCCAAGAGACCGGTAATTTTCATTTTTGCTTGTTCTTCTTCATTCTCTTCGGTTGTTAATGTTAATTGATATTGCTCATCTTCCAGTGCGGCTTCCATGACGTTTTGAAGATAAATATAGCCATAATAATGTCCTTCTGCATAACCTGTGTCGTATGCCGTTTCGGGAAGAGTGACTTCTGTTCCTTCAGGCAGGAGGTAATCGCCATATTCGGTTAGTTCCATGTCGGTATCAAAGTGAGCATCGCGGTTGGCATCTCCTTGTAAGGTATATTCGTGACGATTTCCGCCGGAGACACGGAACAAATCCAATACATAGCCATCCTCTCCATCAGGGAATCCGATAAACCAAGGTTCTCTGCTGTATTCATCCGTTCCTGGATACGCCTTTTCCTGATGGGCACGCATCACTTGTAGCTGGTCGCTGATAGGGGCGAAGAGCTCGATATTTCCTCCGTGCTCAGCCTCGCCAGAAGTGGTCATGTCTTTGCTGTCTACCACTACTGTGTTGTGTCCCATGGTTGATGTCGCCCAGCGGCGGTAAAAGGTATAACTATAGCCAATATCCGGCAATAGTTCTTGCCCTTTTGCATAAAGATTTAAATTAAGTGGGTCAAAATGATTATGTCCATACTTTGGATCAAAATTCATGTATAGCTGGGATGGTTGAGCAGGATTGCCTTCTTCGCCGTCATCCTCTTGCTGGGCTTCTTCATTCAAAAGAACTAGCTCTATGACACCCATTTTATAATTGGTTGCTTCATCAGATTTGCCAATCGTTTTAAAGGTAATTTCATGTGTACCTTTCTCTAGCTCTAGTGTTGCCAATGTTTCCATATCACCTGGTCCGGATCCTGTATTAAAGAAATCCAGTTCTGTGATAGTTTTATTGTTCATCAAGATTTCATATAACCCATAACTTGCCGCCTTAAAGGGTTTCAGATCTACACGGTACGTATCCGTTTCGGGGACTTCAAAGACAAAGGTAATCTGATTTCCTTCGCTTTCCGCTTCAAACTGTACGGTTCCGCTATCTGCAAATAATCGATCCTCTGTCGTCTGATCGACAATGTCCAACCCAGGAAATAAATAAGTAATGCCGGTACTTTCTTCCTCTTCATCTGGGGTCCCCCTTTGGAGTCGAGCATATCCAGACGCTGGCAGTAAAAAGGAGCCATCGGTTAAATTAGGATTTCCGGACACCTCGTTTGCCCATGTATCTTGAGTAGGAAGGTATTTCCCGTCTGGATAAATCAGCATCTGTGGAATTTCCTGCGATTTACCCAAGGCAGGGAATGCCTCTCGCATATCTAAATCGTCAAATCGCGTCCCTGAACGAGGTGAAGTATATCCTTGTGGGTCGCTCCATCCCTGAAAGGCATCGATGGCTCGATTGATGCCATTGGTGGACTGGTTATGGTAAGACAAGGTCGTTTCTTTATAAAAGCCATCAAATAAATATTCGTTGGTTGTATAGTCTTCTAATAATTCTACTCCCTCGTGAATATAGGAAGGATCATTAATGGCTTTTGACATGTCACCCAGACCGACCCATTTGGTATAATCCATATTATGATTAATAATCGGGAACGTCCGAGCAAACTCTACGGATGGTTTAAACATCGCTTCTACAATCTTTTGATCAACATCTTCTCCTGCTTCGTCACTTAATAACTCCAATGCATTAGTCTGTTTGACGGTGGCGTAAGCATTGAATAAATTGCGTAGATCCCACAGTTCAGAGGCTGACCAGCGGTTCCATACACCACCCCACCAAGGATAGGGAGGTCCAGATGAGACTTCTACCGGAAAGTTTTGCCATACATGATCACTGACTGGTATATAACCCTCATATACTTCTGCAAAGCGTTGCAATAGTCTTGCGGCTCCCAGCGGATCTTCGGAAGCAATTTTCGACATCTGTCCTAGGGCATAGTTTCGTTGCAGCCACCATTTGTGGGCGCTTAAGAAATATTTCCTGCCATTTTCATCTTCATAATAGGGATATTCAACGGTTTTTCCTTTTTTATTGGTTACGGTTAAGGCTTGATCTTCTGGATATTCTTCATTTGGATACGTTTTATCACTGTGATTGGAGCTGATGATATCTGGTTGATCGATATCCCAGCTGAAATTTCTATCTGGATGCAGTTGAGGCTGATCCGGTAATCCAGTAAATCGAAAACCAACTCGTTCGGGGATGATATCCAAGAGTTGCTGGACTTCTTCTGTCGCAGGTTCCCATTCTACCATGGTCTTTTCCCCATCATATGGGACGTGATCGTATAATGCTTCTCCTGCATCCATCATCTGGTTTCGATCAAAAGCTAGCATGGTGAACATGGCTTCAGGTTTATTGCGCTTCTGATCCAGACTAACAGATAAGTGGTACAATCCATTTTCATGTGGTTCTGGGTGCTCAAAGGATACAACCATGCGGTCTTTTACCTTTTCCATATTCACATCGTCTAGTTCCACTTGTTCGCCAGATGGAGAGCGCCAAGTTAGCGCAATATCATCATGAATAGGGTTGATCCCTGCCCCTTTAAAGGACAATTCTTTCTCGGTAAAGGCTTTATATTCTAGTTTCAACTCCTGTGGATTCCAAATAGAGTTATAGGATTCCGGTGACCATTGTTCTGGCAATTGATTAAAAAAGATACTGCCCAGCCGTCCTTCTTCAGAAACATCGATGGTGTAGCTAGTGGAAGTGCTTGTATCTGTTTGGTTATAACTGGATGTCCGGATGGGAATCCAAGAACTCATGGGTTCCGTATTGATCTCATGCTGATGGATGATATTGAGTTGCCATTCATCTCCAACGTGCAGCTCGTCCACATTAAGAGAGGAGATGGGGATAGCAACCTCTGCCGTCATGGATCCCTCTTCCGTAATGACCTCGTAATCATAATCAGCTGCCTCTTCACCTCCTGGCCCCCAATCATTTGTAATAGGTAAATTAGGTTCATGGACCGGAATGGTTATCGTGAAAAAGGTTTCTTGATCTGGAGAAGGTCGAATCAAAATCTCGACATTAGCTAATGACTCACTTGCCTCCTCATCTGTGTAGGTCAAACCAACGTAAAGGTTGTCGGAATCATAGCCAAGCAGGGCTTCTGTGTCTTTTTCGACCTTTTCATTATCGAATACGGTGACAAATCCCTCTAACTCGACTGCTTTCTCCCAGATATCCTCTGTTAGATCACCGTCAATAGCGATCTCTGTTTCTACTTCTGGAACGACGGCCCAACGGTTATGGTTATGATCAATAACAGGTTCGGTAGCTGGAGCAGTCTCGGCAGCAGTTATCTGATGATTTGAGACACCAGGCGAGGTTAGTTCAGGCAAAAAGTTAAGTAGTACAAACAATCCGAAACACAAGATCCACGTTTTTCTCCACATGTTATTTTCTCCTCCTTATGGTAATGTTGCTAAAAACATATGCGCTCTAACTGGGAAGTACGACAGCCATAGTAACCGTAATCTTTTCGATCGTTTCGCTGTAGTTGCTAACAATGTCTTGAAATCGGAGTCTATAAAAAGTCTAAAAATAGATTTACTTATATATTAGTAATGGAGATTTCTGTGAAAGGGGGAGGATATTTCTCTTTTCATTTGGAACAAAAAAAGATAATAAGGAGGTCACTATTAACGTCTGATGGCATGTATTGCAAAACAGTCCTTGTTAATAATCGTTTCCTCCTGTAAGTTTTCGGTGCAATGAAGTCATGGTGTTATCTCATCCATTTGAAACTAGTTTGATAAAGTAATCACTTTTCCTTCCTTTGCCCAATCTAGTTGATATTCACTTGGCATGCGCGATTCTTCAAAACATTTCATGAGTGTTTCAGATAATCCCTCCACCCAAGTAAGATCTTTTTGCTGGTCATGTTGAATAAGTGTATCAGGGAAATGAATAATCTCAGGCATAGAATGGTGCATGCTATTAATACATAATGTATGGGCGTAGGCGGCCTCTGGACCACAATAAATAACTTGCTTTCCTGATTTAGCGGCTTCGATACATATCGATAATTTGTGCAAAGGGTCTTCGGTTCTTGGATCTTTATAGGTTTTTTTGTTTCCATCATGAAAGTGAGCAACAACGCCATTGGAGCCTTCTTCTTGTGTATAGCTTATGGTGGCATGTTCAAATTCAAATGTGAAATGGGGGCCAAATGTCTCCGGAACAGCGTGTGTCGCATAATACAGTACTTCCACACCCTCATCTATTATTGTTTTGACTGCACACGTATCGAAGTTTTCAATTGGATTCGCTCGATAAAGTTCGGCAGTGACTTGCTGCAAATGTGCACTCTCTTCGGTTGTGGCACCTAAGAGGTAAAACATGTGATGAAGATAATGTGCACAGGCATTGCTGGCTACACTATCTATGATCAGCTCTCCATTATTACCATATTTTCGACCGGCCCATGGTGCGCGCTCAAAATAACTGCCTGTTCGCGGCCAAAGCGCGATCGTTTTCAGTCTTTTGGGTTTTCCGTAAAGACCATTTTGAATATCGTGCTTTAATGCTTGAATCGATGGCTGAAATGACCAATTAAAACCAATCGCTAAAAATTTGTTACTCGCATTTCGGGTAGCAATCATTCTTTCAGCATCTTCCACCGTTGTACACATTGGTTTTTCACAAAGCACATGGCTGCCATGTGTCAACGCATAGCACGTCTGATCGGCATGAAGATGAATCGGTGTAGAGATAATGGCAAGGTCAGCACTCCAATTTTCATAGAATGTCTCTATGGATGAAAAAACAGGAATCTGCCGTTCGATGATCGTTTGGTAGTTCTTGCTTTTTTGCGGGTTTATATCCACTACTCCCACAATAGACGCTTCTGAGGAATCCAGCAGATGGCTGACATAGAGGTCGCCATATCCTCCGATTCCAATTAAAACAATGGATACGTTTGATTTAATGATGCTCTCCTCCTTCATTTTTGTGATGTATCTGGAAAATATATGAACAGTATAATGGGAGGTGCCGGTGATGACAAGTCTTTAAATAGACTATAAGTTCAGTTTAATGTTTTTGATTGGGCGTTAAAAGGGGTTGTTGTATAGAGTTGTTACTTGTTATAAGTTTCGAGTAAATGAAGCGATTGTATGGCTAGTGCTCTCGGTTTCCAAAAAAATAAAATCGCTATCCCCATTAATGGACACTTTAAAGACTTGTCATTTATATAGGATTCGAGTAAATTTATAGTTACCAAATATAGAAATCTGAAATTTGGAAATATATTGGTATCCGAAAGGGGGAGATAACTAGTGTACATAAGGAGCTATTTGAATCAAGTGGCAGGAGAAATCACAGAGCGTCCGTTACCTTCTTTTTCTTCAGACAGCGAATACTTCTTATGGAAAAAAAGTAAACAAAGACAATTTAAGAAAATGCTTGGGATCGATACGTTTTTTAATAAACCGAGGACACCATTAAATGTAACAATAACTGGCACACTGCAAAGTGATACACACCGAATTGAAAAAATATATTATGAAAGTTTACCTGGCTTGTATGTAACGGCTCATTTATATGTGCCCAATGATGTAGAAGTTCCTGCCCCAGCCCTTATATACCTTTGTGGTCACAGTCTTTCACAAAAAATAAATTACCAAGATCATCCTAGGAAATTCGCTCAACTTGGGTTTGTTACGTTGATTATTGATACAATCCAATTCGGAGAGGTGCAAGGAATGCACCATGGGACCTATGCACACGGTCAATTTCAATGGATTAGCAAAGGTTATACACCTGCGGCAACCGAGGTTTGGAATGCAGTAAGGGGTATCGATTTACTGACAGAACGACAGGAAGTAGACCCGGATAAAATCGGCATCACTGGACATTCTGGTGGGGGAGCTATTAGCTGGTGGACTGCTTGTTGTGATGATCGAATTAAGGCAGCAGCCGCATCGAGTGGTACTGGTACGATTGCTTCACAGGTAAGAGAAAGAACGATAGATACACATTGTGATTGTATTTTTCCAAATAATCCATATGGCTGGTCACTTATTGAATCTTATGCCTTGATGGCTCCGCGTCCGATGTTAATTATATCTCCGGATCGAGACAGAAATTATACCATAGACTCGGTTCAGTTCGTTTATGAAAAATTGAAAGCGCTATATTGTGATTTGGGTTGCAAGGAGAAAATTCAGTTATTTGACTTTCATGCACACCATTCTTATAGTTCCGCCTCTCGAAAGGCCGCTTTCTCATGGTTCCTTCAACATTTAAAAGGGGAGGGACATCATCCAGTTAGTGATATTGATGGGAAAAGGGAGGGCGAGGAAGAGTTGCTTGTCTATCAAGGCAAGCAACCAGCAAATGATGAATCAACATCGGTTCAAGAGTGGTTGATTGCATTAAGCCAACAGCCATCGATTACAACGCCTCAAGAGCTTACAGCGGTTAAAGAAAACGTCATTCAGAAACTAAAGCAAGAGAGTTTTGCTGCATTTCCTAACTATTCTATTCCGCTGGCTATGGAAACTAAGCAAAAATATTTTACGAACGAAGATAGTTGGCACCACACGTTTTCCATTATTTCTGAGTATAGCTGGAGGATTACGGGGTTTTTGCAAGGAGAGGATATGCAGGTTTCTCATTCACCGACTGCTATCTATTTACAGTCACCTGGAGGGGTAGATGGGTTTAAGTTTCATCACATACCGATGATTCATGATTTACCGTCTTCGTGGCTGCAGGCAATGTTGGAGGTAAGAGGAGTTGGTGAAAGTGCCTGGGGCCCCGAAATCAATTGGAATGTACGTAGATCTTTAGCTCTGACAGGAAGAACCGTCGCCTCTTTACGAGTTTGGGATGTATTACGAGGGGTCCAAGCTCTAAGGTCCATGCCTGAAGTGCATCCCGATAAGATTGTTATTGCAGCCGAAAAGGATATGACGGTTCCAGCCCTTTATGCCGCATTGCTTGATCAAAGGATATATGCCGTTATTTTAAAAGATCCTCCCGCTTCACAAGATATACCAAGTAATCCAAATGGCAATGATCACTTAATTGAAATGATTAATGCACTACGACACACAGATTTACCTCAGGTGGCAGGACTTATTTGGCCGACCAAATTAATTTTTCTTGGGAATCGGCCGAAAAGTTATCGTTGGTCGGAAGCGGTTCATAAAAAACTTGGCGAACCAGGTGGGGCATGGCGAGTCCAAGAGTTAGCAGGTTTTAACATCTTATAGATTTCATAAAAAGGAGGATGACGATGGAATTAACCGTAAAATACCAAGAAGAAATCAACCAATTTTTATCAGAAATCCTAAGAACGGAAAAGGAAAATATCTTGAACTCAGCTCAGTGGGTCACAGAACAAATCAAGCAGGATAAGATATTTTATGTGTTTGGCCCAGGCGGACATTCTAATCTTGCCTCACAGGAAATTTTCTATCGAGCAGGAGGGTTAATGCATGCTAACGCGATTCTCGATGAGGGAACATTGCTCAGTAATGGTGCGTTACGGTCATCGGCGATGGAACGAATGCCTGGATATGGAAGAATGGTCATTAATGATAACCATTTAGACGAAGGTGACCTGTTGATTATTATTAATGCTTATGGAATCAACTCCGCAGCAATAGGTGCTGCACTTGAAGCAAAGGAGCGGGGAGTGCGAACTATTGGGATTTGTTCTGTTCAGCACGCGGAACATACACCTGTTGATCATCCTGCAAGACACCCATCTAAATACAACCTATTTGAGCTAACGGATCTCACCATTGATTCCAAAGTAAAGGAAGGAGATGCTGTTATACAAATTGAAGGTCTAGAGCAAAAAGTGGGGGCTATTTCCACATTTGTAAACGCATTCATTATGAATGCGATTTGTATGGAGGCTACCCAGATGTTAGTCCGTGACAATCTACAACCGCCAATCTGGAAAAGCAGTAATATTCCAGGAGGAGATGAATGGAATCAGAAGTATATTCACAAATTTAAAGGAATCATTAAGAAGTTGTAGTGGGAGAGGATAGATATCGACAAATTGATTAAGAAATAGAAATCGATTACTAAAAGGTGAGGAAATAGTGAAAAAACATCCGACAATATATGATATAGCAAAAAAAGCAGATACATCTACCGCAACCGTTTCTCGTGTCTTAAGCAACAATGGTTATCCTGTTAGACCAGAGTTAAGGGACAAAATCAGAAAAGTTGCGGAAGAAGTAAATTATATTCCCAATGTGATTGGCAGACAACTAAAGACTAATAATAGCATGACGATTGGTGTCATTATTCCATCGATAACAAATCCTTTCTACTCCTCTATTATGCTAGGGATTGAGGATGTTGCCAGGAGTAGGGGATATCATGTTTTTCTATGTAACTCTCATCGCAGTCCGCAATTGGAAGAGGAATATTTAAAAACGTTATTTGAAAAACAAGTAAAAGGATTAATTGTTTCATCTATTTCTCCTGATAAGAAACTGCTTGGAGCTTTAATAGATAAGGGTTTAAATATTGTAGCCTTTGATCAAACAATAGATGGTTTGGATAGTAGTCAAATTCACTTTGACTATCAAAAAGGTGGATTTATGGCGACAGAACATTTAATAAAGAGCGGCCATCAAAAAATTGCTTTAATAAGTGCTCCATTGACCCGTCCAAGTCGGAAAAGTGTCTATGAGGGCTATCTCCATGCATTAAATCAGTATGGTCTTGGGGTGGATAAATCATGGATCCAAATTGCTTCAAGAGAATATGAGGAATTTGAAAGAAATTATGAATTTAAAAATGGCATCGAGTTAACACAAAATTTATTAAAAGGGACGGATTTACCAACTGCAATTTTCGTTTGTAATGATATGACAGCATTTGGTGTGATGAATGAATTGATCAAACAAGGCATAAAGATCCCTGAGCAAATTTCTGTTATGGGGTTTGATAACATTGAGTTTTCAGAAATGATTACACCACCGTTAACTACCATTCAACAGCCAGATTACGAAATGGGTAAATTAGCATGTAATATGCTGCTAGATCAATTAGATGAAAAAACAGTGGAAAATGTAGATATTATGTTACAACCGAGAATAGTCGATCGCAGCTCTGTACTCCACTTAGAAGATTCATTATTAAATCGTTGAATGGTCATGGTAATCGGTTACTGCTGCCAATTAATGAAAAAAGGAGGTACCATTGAATGGAGAATTTAGAGCCGTTAGAACAAGAGGGAACGAAAATGGGAACCAAACCAAAAAAGAAGTCTTCCGGTAATAAAACAAACAAAAAGAGTAAAACGTTCCGTAAAAGATTGAACGAAAGCAAATATCTCTTAATATTATTTGCGCCTGTATTAATTTATTACTTGATATTCCATTACGTACCAATGTTTGGGGTTGTTATTGCCTTTAAGGATTACAATTTATTTACAGGTGTGTTAGAAAGCGATTGGGTGGGGTTAAAATATTTTCAAACGTTTTTCAACAATCCAGATTTCTATAATTTATTGCGAAACACATTTTTACTAGGTTTATATAGTTTCCTTTTTGGATTTCCCATTCCTATCATATTTGCGCTTTTATTAAATGAAGTGAAAAATATGTTTTTCAAGCGATTTGTTCAAACGCTCAGTTATTTACCACATTTTATATCAAATGTCGTGGTAGCGAGTATGGTTGTCGTCTTTCTTTCTCCTTCTGGCATTATCAATCGGTTGATTTCGTATATAGGGGTCGAGCCACTTAATTGGATGATTATGCCAGAAATGTTTCGTTCGATATTTATAACATCGGAGATATGGCAGCACATGGGGTGGGATGCCATTATCTATTTAGCCGCTTTAACGTCCATTAGCCCGCAATTGTATGAAGCAGCAGATATTGATGGTGCCGGGCGTTTTAGGAAATTATGGCATATCACGTTACCAGGAATAAGACCAGCCATCTTTATAGTAGGGATTTTAAATATTGGAAAGGTGTTAGAAATTGGCTTTGAAAAGGTGTTCTTGTTATACAATCCAGTAACGTATGAAACGGCCGATATCATCTCTACCTATGTGTATCGAGTTGGACTTGTTCAAGGGAATTACAGTTATGCAACAGCTATTGGGCTATTCTTAGGTGTGATCAGCTTTATCTTCTTATTCGGTGTGAATTATCTTTCTAAACGATTTGGACAAGAAAGTCTATGGTAAGGGGGCGTTGGTTTTGGGAAAAGCAAAAATTACTCCGTTTATAGTGATAAACTCTATTCTTTTGCTAGGTGTTGCATTTGTGACGATTTATCCGTTTCTGCATATGATTGCTGTCTCGTTAAGCGGTGATGTGCATGTGATGAGAGGAGATGTCAATTTAATACCAAAGGAATGGACGTTAAAGAATTATGAACATGTATTGGGGGATCCTCGAATTGGCTCAGGATACCTTAATACGATTATATATGTCAGCTTAGGAACTGCCATTTCGCTTATTGTGACAGCGATGGGAGCCTATGCACTATCTAAGAAAACGTTGATTTTTCGTAAAGGTTTTATGCTGATGATTGTGTTCACGATCTTATTTGGCGGAGGAATGATCCCAACATTCTTAGTTGTTAGATATTTGGGATTATTGGATACCGTTTGGGCTATGGTACTGCCTCAGGCGGTAATTACTTGGAACTTAATTATTATGAGGACCTTTTTTTCCGCGACGATACCAGAAGAATTAGAGGAATCTGCTAAAATCGATGGTTTAAATGATCTGGGTATATTCCTTCGTATTGTTTTACCATTATCGAAACCGGTAATGGCAACGATTGGATTATTCTATGCTGTAGGGATCTGGAACAACTTTATGCTTCCCTTGTTGTATCTAAGGGATGACGCACTGTATCCTTTACAGGTTATTCTGAGAAATCTAGTCCTTGTTGAACAAATGGCTGAGGTATCCGGTGGGGATGCTGTAGTAGTTCAGGAATCGATTCAATATGCAACTATTCTAGTCTCTACACTCCCCATCCTGTTACTTTATCCATTCCTTCAAAAATATTTTGTCAAAGGAGTGATGATCGGGTCCTTAAAAGAATAAAGAAAGCGTTTTAAGAGAGGTTGAAGATTTGACGATAGGAAAGGGCAGGCGTTGAGTATGCAGAAAGTTAGTTCAAAAGTTAAAGGAGCTTAACTGATGAAAAAAGCAATTTCTTTCATGATTATAATGGGTTTTGTATTAGGGTTCATGGCAGCTTGTTCTTCAGATTCTTCTACTACCGATTCAGAGGAAGATTGGCCAACGATCGAATTTTATACCAATGAACACCCGAGTTGGCCGACAAATGAAGAATGGCTGGTATGGGAGTTGATGGAAGAAGGCGGCAAAATGGAGATGGATATTACGATTGCTGCAGATCCTTACGATGAATCATTGAATCTTGTCATTGCTTCTGGAGAGTTACCTGATTTAATTGGGATGCCTAATTATACAATAGGTAATAGATATGGTGCACAGGGAGCTTTAGTCAATCTATTGGATCATATCGATGAAATGCCCCATTTGCAGGAATGGATGGATCAATTTCCAGAGGCAGCTAGAGCCGCGCTTTCTCATGATGGAAAAATGTATGTTTCGCCTAATCATGGTATTGGCGAAACGAATCGAATGCTTTGGTTGTACCGGCAGGATATTTTTGAAGAACATGGTTTAGAGGTGCCTGGTAATTGGGAGGAGCTTCATAGCGTGTTACAAGAGCTAAAAGAAATCTATCCAGAAAGCTATCCACTTGGGTTCCGTAATGGGATAGATAAGATTCGAAATTTCGCTGCAAACTTCGGAACCGATTGGGAGTACTATTATGACGAGCAAAATGAAGAATGGCGCTACGGACCTATCGAAGACAACTACCGCGAACTGGTGGAGTATCTTCATACGTTTTATCAGGAAGATTTAATACCTTCTGATTTCTTATCAACTGACACGGCTCAATGGCAGGAATTAATGTCTACCGACACATCATTTATTACACAAGATTATATTTCCAGGATCGATACGTTTAATGTCGCGAATCGCGAAGAAAATCCAGATTTTACAATAGTTAATATGCCGCCACCAGCTGGTTTACCTGGAGGCGAACAACGAGACTACTCATCACACACGCAACAGAGGGGATATTCTATCGCAGTAGATTCAGATCATATAGATACGACTGTTCAGTTCATTGACTGGACCTTTTCGGAAGAAGGAAGGGATGCATTGAGCTGGGGGATTGAAGGGGAAACCTACACGGAAGAAAATGGGGAGAAGGCTTGGATAGAAGATTATTCTAGTCCGTCGGAGCTTCGTTCAGAAACAGGTCTATCGTTATATGCTACCTATTCTTGGTTTGATTACGATTCCCATATGAGTCTATTCAGTGAAGAGGTAAAAACGGCCTATGAAGAAGATCCTCAATACGATGCACCGATTGTTCCAGTTTTAGCCTTTTCAGAGGATGAACAAGAAGCACTGGCCATTCAAGGAGAAGCGATATCGAAGCACCGAGATGAACAAATCTCTAAATTTATTGTTGGTGATCGAGATTTAAGTGAATGGGACGCTTATGTGGAAGAGATACAAGAGCTTGGTTTGCAAGAAATGCTAGATATACATGAAGCAGCATACCTCAGAATGCAAGAAGCAGAGTTGGAATGAAAATCTACTTGTTTCATGGTTGAAAGGAAATGATTTTCTAATTATTGGAAGGGGAATAACTAATGAAAAAGATGATGTCTCGTTTTACGATGATTGTGTTCGTTTTAATTATTGTGGCGGCATGTTCTAATGAATCGTCAGAATCGTCTTCCTCGGATGGCAATTCCAGTGAGGAAAGGCAAACGATTGAATTCTATACAAACGAACATCCGAGTTGGCCAACGGATGCAGACTGGATGGTATTTGACTTAATGGAGGAAGGGGGCAATATGGATATCGATTTAACGATTGCCGCAGATCCTTATGATGAGTCATTAAATCTTGTTGTTGCCTCTGGAGATCTACCGGATTTAATACGTACAACTTCATCAACAGCCAACAGTTATGGAGAAGATGGGGCTCTAGTCGATCTGCTTGAATATATTGATGATATGCCTCATTTACAAGCATGGATGGAAGAATTTCCTGAAGAGGCAAGGGCTGTTCTTTCTCATGATGGGAAAATGTTCATGACACCAAATGAAGGCATGGGAGAAACGAACCGTATGCTGTATATGTACCGGCAAGACATTTTTGAAGAGAATGGTTTAGAAGTACCGCAGAATTGGGATGAATTATATACGGTTTTACAAGAGCTAAAGTCGATTTATCCTGATAGCTATCCGCTAGGCTTTCGTAATGGTGCAGATAAATTAGAAAGCTTTGCTCCTAATTTTGGCACCAGCTACAGCTATTATTACGATGAAGTGCAAGACGAATGGCGTTATGGTCCTATCGAAGATAATTTCCGCGCATTAGTGGAATATTTTAATAAGTTTTATAGTGAAGGATTAATCCCTTCTGACTTTTTATCAACCGATACCGCTCAGTGGCAGGAATTAATGTCCACGGATACATCCTTTATTACTCACGACTATATCGGGAGGATAGATGAGTTTAACCTGGCTAATCGGGAAACCAATCCAGATTACACATTAATCAATATGCCGCCGCCTGCTGGTTTTCCTGGAGAGGACCAAATAGCGTTCTCTGCACATGAAAACGACTCTGGTTACTCGGTGGCCGTCACTTCTGAACATATTAACACTATTATTCAATACCTTGACTGGACTTTTTCTGAAGAAGGTCGAGATGCATTAAGCTGGGGTGCCGAAGGGGAAACCTATACGGAAGAGAATGGAGAGAAAAACTGGATAGAAGACTATGGAAGTGTTGCAGATCTCCGTAATGACACAGGATTATCTACGTATGCAACTTACTCCTGGTTCGATTACGACGCACATATGGAGTTGTTTAGTGATGAAGTGAAGCAAGCATACGAAGAAAGCCCGCAATATGATGCACCAATCGTTCCTAAACCAGCTTTTACTTCGGAAGAGCAGGAAACCATCGCTATTCAAGGAGAATCCATTATGAAGCATAGAGATGAAGAAATCGCAAAATTTATTATTGGGGACCGTGATTTAGCGGAGTGGGATGATTATGTACAAGAGATGGAAAACTTAGGTGTTCAAGATCTAGTTGACATCCACGCAGAGGCATATCAACGCATGCAGGAAGTAGAGTTGAACTAGAACGTAATTATTTATAAGAAGAGGTGGACCATATGTTTAATAAAAAAAAGATAGCAATTGTAGGGGCTGGAGTGATTTCAGCCTCTCATGCAAAAGCGATAACCGCACATCCAGAGGCAGATCTAGTGGCTATCTGTGATATTGAACAGGAAAAGGCGGAAAAATTAGCTAATGACTTTGATGTAAAAAAAATATATACCGATTATGATAAGATGTTTAAACAAGAAGCGATTGATATCGTATCCATTTGTGTACCGAGCGGCTATCATGCAGATGCAACCATAGCGGCTGCTCAGCATGGCATTCATGTATTGTGTGAGAAACCGTTAGACATTACGAGCAAAAACATGTCGAAAATGATTGAGGCATGCCGGTCTCATCGTGTTAAATTAGGTGCTGTTTATCAGCGGAGGACATTAGATGCAGCTATTAAAACGAAAAAAGCTATCCAAGAAGGGAAGCTTGGGAAAATGGTGCTTGGGGATGCGTATTTAAAATACTACCGTAGTCCAGAATATTATGAGAGTGCTGGCTGGAGAGGCACTTGGGAAATAGACGGCGGTGGAGCGTTAATGAATCAAGGCATCCATGGCGTCGATCTGATTCAATGGATGATGGGCGAGGTGGAATCAGTTTTTGCCTATACTGCTCCTTTAGTTCGAAATATCGAAGTAGAGGATACCGCTGTGATTGCCGTCAAATATAAAAATGGCGCATTTGGTGTTATCCAGGGAACCACTTCGGTGTATCCAGGTCAAGAAACCAGATTTGAACTTCATGGTGAAAATGGTTCGATTATTTTTGCAGATTCCGGTTTTAAACAATGGAAATTTAGTGGAAAAGAGGAAGAAATGCCTCAAGCGAGTAATACAGAAGGGGGAAGCAATGACCCGAAAGCTATCTCGAATAAGGGGCACTATATTTTTGTCGATGACATGATTCAGGCAATCAAAGAAGACCGTGAACCATTAGTATCTGGCGAAGAAGCACGCAAAGCCGTGGACTTGCTTTTGGCGATCTATGAATCGGCTCGAACAGGTAAAGAGGTTCAGCTAAGTACTGTCAATCAATTTCAGCTTTAATTACAGGAGGAATAAATACATGGATTTTATTAGAATTGGCATGGTCGGTTTAGATACATCCCATGTGGTTGCTTTTACCAAATTACTAAATGATACAGCGAATGAATATCATGTGCCGGGAGGAAAGGTCGTCGTTGCCTTTCCTGGAGGCTCACCAGATATGGAATTGAGCTCCTCGCGTGTAGAAAAATTTACGAACGAACTTCGAGACGATTACCATGTTGAAATCGTAAGTTCTCCGGAGCAAGTCGCGGAAAAGTGTGATGCGATCTTCTTGGAATCAGTAGATGGTCGGGTACATCTGCAGCAATTCCGACAAATTGTTTCTTATCAAAAACCTGTATTTATTGATAAGCCGTTTACGACCTCTTTCAAGGAAGCTAAGGAAATTATTCAGTTAGCCGATCAGCATCAGACACCTATTATGAGTTGCTCTGCTATCCGATTTGCAGAGGATTTATCTGCTGCGCTCGAAAAGTTAGAAGGAAAAACCATCATAGGCATGGACTGTTATGGGCCACTGGCTATTGAACCTAATCATGGTTTGTTCTGGTATGGCATTCATACGGCTGAAATGCTTTATCGTACATTTGGTACAGGGTGTGAAAGAGTTACTGTGACCAAAAATGAAGATCATGATGTGATACTGGGAGAATGGGGAGATGGTCGTATTGGTAGCTTACGTGGGAATCGAAAGGGAAATAATACTTTTGGCGCGGCGATCCATAGTGAGGAAGGAACAGCATTTGTCAACGCCTCATCAGGTGGTAAGCCCTACTATGCCTCTCTTTTAGAGAAAATCATACCATTTGTATTAACCGGGAAATCAGCAATTGATAGCGAAGAAACGCTGGAAATTACTAGATTTCTAGAAGCAGCAAATGAAAGCCGTGCAACAGGTAAAACAGTAGAATTGTAAAGCGAGACTTATCAAGATGACTAACGCAGTGATAGAAACAGGAGGGGAAATCATTGATTTTGGATAGATTGGGTGTCATTACAGATGAAGTATCATCTGATATCACAAAGGCCTTAAATTGGTCGCAAGAAAAAGGACTCAAACATGTAGAAGCACGACGGGTAAATGGTAAAAATATCATTGATTTTTCGGATGATGAAGTCAAACGGCTACTTCAAGAAGTAGAACAGCGAGGATTATTTGTTTCCTGTATATCATCCCCCGTATTCAAGTGTGCGCTTGATCCTTCTAGAACAGTTGCTACAGGGGATACATTTGGGCAAGATGAAGAAAGTGTGGAAGCCCATTTTCAGAAACTAAATCGCGTCTTTGAAATAGCTAAACAGTTAAAAACAGATAAAATTCGCATCTTCTCATTCTGGAGAGAACAAGATCCTGACAAATATGAAGAAGAAATCGTTGGTCATTTAAAACGAGCAGCTAATCTAGCTGAAAAAGAGAACATAATATTATTATTGGAAAATGAAGGGGCCTGCAATGGCGGTTATGCTTCTGAAGTAAGCAGCATGGTACAAAAGGTAAATTCGGTTAACCTCCAAGCTCTTTGGGATCCAGGAAATGAAGAACATGGGGGCAAACCTGCATTTCCCCAGGGATATGAAGCGGTGAAAGGATTAATTGGTCATATCCATTTAAAAGACGCTTACATGAAAACTGATAACGAGCCGAGGTGTGTTCCCATTGGTGAGGGTAATGTCTCTTATGTCGAACAGTTACAAGCTCTTGAAAGAGATGGTTATCAAGGCTTATTCACGATAGAGACGCATTATGTTCCAGAAAACGGAACAAAAATGGATGGCACCCAATTAACGTTAGATGGCTTACATCAGCTACTACAGACTGCAGAAAAGTAAACATCTTCTTAATGATGACTAACAAAACTTGAAGAAGGGAGTATTCTTAAAAATTGAAACTAAAAATACAGCCAAGTAAAGAAGAAAAGGTGGAAAGTTTAACCGTAAGAGTATATGAAAAGCGGAAAGACATGGGATTGGCAGCAGCGGCAGATGTTATCGAAAAAATGAAATCTTTATTAAGAGGGAAGGAAACGATTCGGATGATATTTGCTTCTGCCCCGTCTCAAAATGAATTTTTGGAGACATTAAGGAATGCTTCCGGAATAGATTGGCAGCGGGTGACTGTATTTCATATGGATGAATATATTGGTTTACAGCCTAGGGAAGAACAATCATTCAGTGCGTTTTTGTGTGATCGATTGTTTGACAGCGTCAAGCCGGGAGCGGTTCATTTGATCAATGGCGTCAATGATATAAACAAGGAATGTCGCATTTATAGTGAGCGATTACGAGAAGCTCCCATTGACATCGTCTGTTTAGGGATTGGCGAGAATGGTCACATTGCATTTAACGATCCTCCCGTAGCCGATTTTCATGATCCTGCATTCATAAAAAAGGTGCAGCTGGATGAAGTATCCCGACAACAACAGGTCAATGACAGTTGTTTTCCCAAATTAGAGGATGTCCCCACTCATGCATTGACCTTGACGATTCCAGCGTTGATGTCTGGCTGTCATTTATATTGCATTGTTCCGGGAGCGACGAAGAAGAATGCCGTCCAACAAACATTAAAAGGGCCTATTTCAGAGAAAAACCCGGCTTCCATCTTACGTCGTCATCCTGCTTGTACTCTTTATGTAGATAAGGATGCTTATGATGAATGAATCGCTAGAAGGAATTCATTATGCTACAGGAGAGCAAATTTCCGTAACCATTGAAGGAAGTAAGATTAGAGATATTCAGCCATTATCGAGTCAGAAGGTGAATTTGCCCTATATCGCACCAGGTCTCGTTGATTTACAGATTAATGGTTATCAAGGCTATGATTTTAATACATTGCCAATCACCGAAGAAACCATCAAGCAGGTTACGAACTTACTGTGGAAAGAGGGGGTTACTTCCTTCTTTCCTACCATCATCACCAATCATGATGAAGCTATTGAACATGCCGTGCAGGTGATTGCCAAAGCCTGTGAAAACGATCGTTTCGTCGCAGAATGTGTGGCCGGCATCCATGTAGAAGGACCCTTTATTTCTCCTGAAGATGGTCCCAGGGGTGCTCATAGTACGGCTTATGTAAAGGCTCCTGACTGGTCGCTTTTCCAACGATGGCAAGAAGCGGCACAGGGCAGAATTAAAATCATCACCATTTCGCCTGAATGGCTGGAGTCTGTTTCCTTCATCACGAAATGTGTTGAAAATAATGTTACCGTATCGCTTGGTCATACTGCGGCAACGCCAAAGCAAATACAAGAAGCAGTAGAAGCAGGAGCGACCATGTCCACGCATTTGGGAAATGGAGCACACCTTATGCTGCCGCGTCATCCAAACTATATTTGGGAGCAATTGGCTAATGATCATCTATCAGTCTGTTTGATTGGGGATGGATTCCATCTCCCGGAATCTTTTCTAAGCGTCGCCATACGTGCCAAAAAATCTTCAAGCATGTTAGTCAGCGATGCTGTATATCTCAGTGGCTTAGAGCCAGGCGAGTATGATACCCATATTGGTGGCAAGGTTGTGCTGTCACCCGAAGGTAAACTGCATATGAAAGAAAATCCGAAATTATTGGCTGGTTCTGTAAAAATGTTAAAAGACGGCATCGCGCATCTTGTAAATAGTGAGTTATGTTCGATAGAAGAAGCTTGGGAGATGGCTTCCACGCGTCCTGCTTCGTTTATGAAATTTCCAACGAAGGCCGGCCTTGAGGCAGGAGCGCCTGCCGATCTAGTTACTTTCAAGCGGGAGAATAGTGCAGTCAACATCGTACAAACATATAAATTGGGAAAACAAGTGTATACTGCTTATTAAAATTAGCACGCTGTCTGTTCATGGGAATGTTGAGCAGACAGCTTTTTTTGTAGGATGTCACTTATTCTGTGGTTTGTTGCAGGGCACTTTGCTCATGCAACTTGCTGTTCTTTGTAAAAACGATATGACAAATAGAAAAATTAACAAAGGCTGCAAAGCTGAAAAGAATTAATGACGTTATCGGATAATAATATAATGCAGCAGCTATTAGAGCTAAAAGAATAAGATTTAATATGGTCATAGGGAAGTAAGTCATGGAGATAAAAAAGGAACTTTTAATAATCGTTTTGGTTGAAATATTGTAGTGTGAGATGATCGGAAATACATAGATCGATGTAAAAGCAAATAATAAACCAATAATAAGTAAGGGAATGAATAGAAACGAGCTGAATTCTGATTGTCTCATGAATAGAAAGTCGACATAAAGAATGATGGTAATAACAAACCAAATTATCCCAATCGAAAAACTTTGTTTAAAATTCTCCTTGAAATACTTGATAAATAAGACAAAAACGCCAGTATCATCTTTTAATTTCCAGCATCTAATAACGCTATACATCGCAGAGGTGGCAGGGAAAAAGGTTATAATGGGTAAGCATGCCAATACCCAAAGTATATTAAGAAGAAAATAGTTAGCGAAAATTTCTAAATATCCATAAAATTTGTTATCTATTAGTTTCATAAATTTTCACCCGATTTTTAGTTTTATATCTATAATGTAACATAAAAACGGGGGGATTTATAGAAGGAGTTGCATAGGTACATCGTAAAAAAACACTCCCTAACTTGTTAGATCCATCGTACCAAGCTAAAAAGTGTTTTTCTTTCCGCATTTCTTGCAACATTCTTATGAAAGAGTTGGAAGATAGATGTCAAATACCACTTGATCATCTGAGCTTGACACAGAAATAGTTCCCTGATGGAGTTCCACAATTTCTTTTGCAATAGCAAGTCCCAGGCCAGCTCCACCTGTATTGGTGCCACGTGAGGAATCTAAGCGGTAAAATTGCTCGAAAATTCGGTTTACTTTTTCTTCTGGGATGGTATATCCTTCATTTTCAAAGCGAATGCGAACGCCCTCGCCTTCCTCCTTGATTTCGATGGTGATCGCACTGTCAGGGAAGCTATAGCTAACGGCATTTCGGATAATATTATCAAACACGCGCTCCATTTTGCCCACATCACATTTGATATCAAGCTTATCAGGTGAGATGAGCTGAAAGGATAGGTTTTTTTCAGAAAGCAGCGGTTGGAATTCAAAGGTTATTTGCTCCAACATTCGAATGATATCCACTTGACTTAACTCAAGGCTTTGTTTGCTTAAGTTAAAACGAGTAATTTCGAAAAATTCATTAATTAAATCTTCTAAACGAATAGCTTTATCTAATGAAATGGACGTATATTTTTGGCGTAACTTGTTTGATATCTCTTGTTCATCATGAAGCAAGGTTAAATAACCAATGACGGAAGTAAGTGGTGTTTTTAGATCATGGGCAAGATAGACGATTAGGTCGTTCTTTCTTTGTTCCGCTTCCTTTGCTAATCTGTCATTGCGAATGGCGCTTTGTTTAATTTGGTTCATTTGATCTTCCACCTGCTTCAATTCCCGCGGTAATGTAATGAGGTCCTCATTCGAGGAAGCCAATTGATTACTTGCTGCTATAATGGTATCAAAATAATAAATAATCTTTTTCCAACTGATGAAAACAATGATGATAAATCCGATCATCCAACAAAAAGAAAGGACCAAAATAGGATTATTTTTCGGAAAAAGAAGCAAACGATATAAAGCATTGTCCGCTTGCCAAGTGAACATGGATAGAACAAAGTCCGCAAATAAAAAAGTGAGCACTAAGACGACAGTGAACAAAAGCACCATTAAAAGGAATTTATAAATGATGGCTCTTTTCAAGTCATTTCCTGAATAGCTTGAATATTGATTACTCAATGGTGTAGCCAACTCCCCACACTGTTTTAATAAATTTTGGATTTCTGGCTTTCTCGTTCATTTTTTCTCGTAAACGGCCAATATGAGCCATTACCGTGTTATTATTATCCAAGTAATTTTCTCCCCAAACGGCTTCGAATAGCTCTTCAGATGAAACAACCTTCCCTTTATTTTCACACAAGTACCATAGGATGGAAAACTCAAGAGGTGTGAGGGACAGTTCTTTACCATACAGGAAACATTTATGATTGTCTTTATTGATATACAATCCGGCGAAATCGTAAAACTCTGGATTAGTTGACTCTATATTTTCATTTTCTTCGGTATGGTTATATCGCTTGTACCTTCTTAATTGAGCTTTTACCCGGGCGGTCAGCTCCAAGGGGTTAAAGGGTTTCGTCATGTAATCGTCCGCACCAAGTGTTAGCCCGGTAATTTTATCGATATCTTCTATTTTTGCAGTAAGCATGATAACAGGGTAATGATAGTTTTCTCTGATGCGTTGGCAGAGCGTAAAACCATCTATTTCTGGCAGCATAATATCCAGTAAAGCTAAATCAAAAGCAGTCGTTTGGATACTTTTTAATGCCTCTTTTCCGTTAGAATACCGATGAACGTTTAAGCCTTCATTCGTCAGGTATACTTCAATTAAATTTGCAATTTCCATTTCATCCTCTACAACTAAAACGTTTGTTGTCATTTTCTCACCCCTTCATTGTTCAATGCAAAACACTTCTCATAGTAGTGTGTGATTTGACATGGGGCCTCGATATCAACCCATACTCTTTCACATTAGCAGTGGAAAAATATCTTTTCAAGCATTTTACATGTTTTGATTTTGTGTTACGCAATTATTATATGTACTTCTTAGAATATCTCCTATAGGATAAACCATACAACTAGTATCGCTTGTGGTATGAAAACAGTGGAGACCTGGGTAAACGAAGCTATTAAATAAATCACCATATTACCAAGTGCTTCGTAGGAATTTCGTAAGAATTTATTCATAAAATCTTATGAGTTTCTTGAAGGAAAACAAATAAACCAAATGCTTTCTTTTAGTATGATGAAAGTACAAGGTTTGATAGCAGCTAGCGATTCAGAACTCATTGGAGATGTGTTGATGGATTAGAAGTGGGATTGCATTCAAGGTCTGGTATGGCCCCATACAAATAATGAAGTGAAGAGGTTAATGAAAGGAAGCGTCGGTAGTATGAGAAAGTTTTTAACGATGATAAAAATAGTGCTGGTCATTACGGTTGTAGTGGTCATCGCATTTAATGTGGGAGCTAAAACAAACTTAGATTTCAAAAAAGATTTTCCTTATTTTAGTAACCAAGAATACGCAAGTCAATATATGTATGTGATCGATAGAGAGACAGGAGATGTGATTCATGAAAAGAATGCTCAGTCTAAGGCATACCCTGCCTCGCTCACAAAAATCATGACAGTGATTCTAGCACTTGAGAATATTAATGATTTATCTGCTCCTGCCCCTATAGACACAGAAACGCAAAGTGAAATGTTTACAAATAATGCTTCGATGGCAGGTTTTTCTGCTGGGGAATCCGTCACCTATCGGGATCTATTATATGGAACTATCTTACCTTCAGGTGCTGAAGCAGCAAACTCTTTAGCTATTCATGTGGCAGGAAGTGTGGATGACTTTGTTCAAATGATGAATGCTAAAGCGGATGAATTAGGATTGAATAACACACATTTTACTAATCCAGAGGGGCTCGATCATAAAGAGCAATATACGACAACTGCTGACATGGCCAAGCTTTTGGATTATGCACTAGATAATGAAGATTTTAAGGCGATTTTTACAAAAGAGACGTATCAGACAACATCGACGACAGCCCATCCTGATGGAATCATGTTAGAATCGACTGTTCTTTCATCCCTTGATAAAGGTGAACAAAACGGTTTTGAAATTATTGGTGGAAAGTCAGGAACAACAGAAGAAGCTGGACAAAACTGGGCAACACTTGGGGTGGTAGATAATCGTGAATATATCATTGTCGTCATGGGAGCTCCCTTCAAAGACATTAGTCATCCAAATAATGATCAAATAGCGGATACGCTGAAGTTGTATAATGAAATTAAATCTAGTGAGTAGTGAAAATAAACATGCGTAACTTTTTATTGGAATTATTAAATATATAAGGTATATAACGGTCCATCACTCATCTGTGAATGATGGACCGTTTTTGCATGTGGAATCGTGATTTTATCGATTTACCAAGCACGAGAATGCGAGGTGTGATTGCCTAACTTAGTAAAAGAAGCTACAACGTTTCATTCGCACATAGGAAGAAAGCGAGATTAGCACACAACAAAATAGAACAAATCTTAGATTTCATCACACATATCTGTAATAATCAAAAGAAAGCGTTCTCATTATGTGTGATATCTTATATAATGATAGCTATATAGGAATTAACTATTTACTTAAGGGGGAGCTGAAATTAACATGAGAAAATTCGTTCCCGCGACTTTGAAAAATAAATTGATTGTATCTTTTTTAGTGTTTATTCTGCTGCCCTTTGTATTATTGAATGTATATAATTTTTGGAACTTTGAAAAGGTTTTAAAGGAAAATGTGATTCAGCAGTCTAATAATCAGGTACATGCGATGAATCAGACACTGGAAGATTTGATGGGGATGACTTTTCGATCACTCACGTTACTAAGACAGGATTCGACGATTACCAATATTTTAAAGAATCCCGAAGAATACTCGATTATTGATCGACATCAAATGATCAATACGAAATTTGAGAGTATCAGCAATAGCTTTTTTCTATCCAGTCCTTCGATTTATTATACCATTTTAGATAATAAAGAAAATGTCTATACTTCCTTTGCACCAAGAATATCGAACAAATTTAATGATTTAGTCAAGGAACCATGGTATAACGAGTTAATGCAACAAGAGGCGAGCTATTACTGGAGTATAACAGATGACAACTATGTGCATAGTGATATATCCAAGAGTGAATATTTCTTAACTTTATTTGCTGAAATATCAGGCAATCAGAGAGAGACTATTGGAGTTGTTCGAATCAGTATTGACTTTTCCGAATGGTTTAATACTTTATTGTCAGGTCTGCCAGAGGATCAAGCGTATTTTATTATGGAAGGTGATGGAGAGATTATTTTGCAATCAGAAGATAATATAGACATCCTGATGGATACCGTTGATACCGTTTTATCCAGATCAAACAAGGAAGATTATTATTTTACAGAGAATGCCCCTTATTTTGTGAGCTATAATTATTTAGACAATATGGATTGGTATATGGTTAGCCTACAACCGTTAGATGTTATGTATAATAATATTCACTCTGTGGAAAGAAATTATTATGTACCATTTACCATTTTTATGGTGATCTTTATCTCCATTACACTCTTGATTTCCACCAAATTTACAGCACCACTAAAACACTTGCAATCAAAAATGGCGACTGTAACGCAGGGAGATTTGTCTACTGAACTAGCAGAAGCGGATTATTCCGGAGAGCTAAAAGAATTAGTGCAGCATTTTAACAAGATGATGAGAGATTTAGAGACATCGACAGAAGAATTAAAAATAGAAGAGAGACAAAAGGAAGCAATGAAGTACAAAATGTTATTATCTCAGGTTAATCCTCATTTTTTGAACAATACATTAAATACCATTAAATGGATTGCATTGAAGGAAGACAGTAAAGACATCGAGGAAATCTGTGTTAGTTTAGGCAAAATATTAGAGAAGAGCCTAGCTAATGAGATTGAATTGATTAAATTATATGAAGAAATAGATTTATTGAACTCTTATATCTATATACAAAATTATCGATATAAAGGAAAATATAAAGTTCACTATTATATAGAAGAAGATGTCCAACATGCGTTAGTGCTAAAATTTAGTTTGCAGCCAATTGTGGAGAATACGATCTATCATGCTTTTCCAGAGGTGAATAAAGGGAATATTTCTATTAATATTTATACATTAGCTAAGCATTTGTTCATAGAAATCAGCGATGATGGTATTGGATTTGAAGAAGCCAAAAAGAATAATTCAAGAGGAACTGGCGTAGGATTGAAGAATTTAGAAGAGCGACTGCGCTTACTGTTTAAAGAGGAAGCAGATCTTACGATAGATTCATCTTCAAAAGGTACGAAAGTGACATTATGTATACCGTTATTAATGACCAAACCTTATCAAGAAGGGAAGGATCACTAATGTGGACCGTTATTTTGGTAGAGGATGAAGTTTTTGTGAGAGAGACATTTAGGGAGCTTATTAAGTGGGAAGATTTAGGATTTACTATTATTGGGGAAGCGAGTAATGGTAAAGAAGCACTCGCATTGATGGAGCAGCAGGAACCAGACTTGGTCATATCTGATATTTTAATGCCAATGATGAATGGCGTGGATTTGCTGCAAGAATCCAGAGAAAGGGGTTTTACTAGTTTATTTGTTATGCTGACCTGCTTGAATGATTTTGAGCATGTGCAAAAGGCAATCGAGCTTGGGGCAGCCAATTATATCCTTAAATTATCCATGAATGTCCCATCGTTAAAAGAGACACTGGGAAAGATAGAAAAAGAGCTGATTCATCAGCATTTAAAAAACAATAAAAAAATGGAAGAAAACCTTGTGAGTTTATGGAATCAAGTCAGAAATTATCAAGTACCATTATCTTTAATCGATACTTTCTCATTATTGGATAGGTTTTATTTGCAGATCATTACCATACATCATGGTGAAGAAAAATTAGAAGATGAGGCATATTTGAAATCCTTATTCCTGCATTCACGACAGCAGGTGCTAACGTATCTAGTTCATGATATTGGCATGACAACGATTTTTTATTGGTCAAGTGATGATAGTAAGTTGGCATTAGGTCATTTGCAAGAGTATATTATATGGAAGTCAGCTGTTGTACGAAATAGTGAAATAGTGCTTGCCTGTAAAGATATGTTGCAACAAATAAACCGACATTGGACCCAGTCCTTTTCTGCCTTGACTACAACAAAAGAGTTGGAACAGTCAGAAAAAGCAGCGATAGAACATGAGGTGATGCATGGTTTTGTGAATTTAAACAGAGATAACTTGGAACAAAGAGTAGAACAGGCTGCTTGTAAAAGGATAAAAGCGGGGATGAGTATGCCTGTAGCGAAAGGTTTAGTGATCAATCTTGATAGCATGGTGGCTAGATTAGCAGGAGAATCAGATCATCGTGAAAGTTATATAAGGTGCAACACACAGGATGAACTATTAGACATTTTCAAGCAGAATATATTAGCTTTTTGGGATAAGCAAGCACAGGATGGATATGCACTATATTCCAATCATCCCATCGTTCAAATGATTCTACAGTATATCCATGATCATTATGCGGAAGAGTTATCTGTACGTTCGTTGGCTGTGAAGGTTTCCATAGATGAGAATTATCTGAGTGCGTTGTTTAAAAAAGAGACAGGGGATTCATTGATACAGTATATTCATACGGTGCGAATTGAGCAAGCAAAGAAATTATTAAAAGAAACAACCATGAGTATTTCAGAGATTGCAGAGCAAGTAGGCTTTTTGAATGACAATTATTTTATTAAAATCTTTAAAAGGATTACAGAGTCTACCCCAAAGAATTTCCGAAAACAAATTCCTTGTCAAAAGACTATAGCTGTAAAGTAAGAAAGCCCAGTGTTCTCAGGTACTGTGGCTTTCTTTTTACGCAATGAAAGCTATTCATAATAAGCGGGGGTTAGCAGTCACTAGAAGAAGTTACTTGATCAGGATCGCCTCGATGAATCCAAAGATATGATTCATTTTTGAACAGATTTGTTCATTAAGAAAATAAATAAGGCGTGCTAAGATAAAGGTGTCATTTATATTAGGGAGGGGTTCAAATGAAGGGGAAAAGCAAGGGGCGTCTGTATGCGAAAGGCATGTATGTATTATTGTTTAGTTTGTGTGTCTTTTTAGTTGGTTGTAATTCTAGTGAGACTGAAAATGGAAGCGCTTCAGAGGATGGAGAGATTGTGCTGCATTTTTGGGGAGGGGTACCGGCTGATGCTGGACCGCAAGCGGTAGTTGATCAGTGGAATGAAGAAAATGAAGATGTCAAAGTGGAGTATACGAGGTTTGTCAATGATGATGATGGAAACTTAAAGTTGAATACAGCATTACAGACAGGGGATAGTGTCGATCTGTTTATGTCTTATGTTCCAAACTATTTACAAGATCGGGTCGAATCAGAGTTTGTCTTAGATCTAAGTCAATTTGATGATTACGATATTGAGGAGAAAATGGGAGAAGAGGCACAACGCTGGCTGGTGAATGATTCTTATTATGCGGTACCAACCAAGCAAAATGCCAATTTCATCTTCCTTAATAAAACGGCGTTAGATGAAGCGGGATTACCAATACCGGAAGAGTGGAGTTGGGAAGAATTAAGGGAATATGCGGCAGAATTAACAACGGATACACGATTAGGATACAGTCAGTTTGATCCGAGTACTCACACGTATGTTGCGAGTGCCTTAATTGATGAAGGATATGTCAATGCCAACGGTCAATCGAATTTTGATCAAGTCAATGTAGCAGAAGGATTAAACATCATGCATGAGATGATGCATAATGATCAATCGATGATGCCGCTAGGGGAACAAATTGCAACGGGAGCCGCCGCTGATCAAATGTTTTTAAATGGAGAAGTGGCTATATTGAGCGCTTTTGAAGGAATTTTGAGAATGTCAAATGATTTAGAGGAGTATCCACGAGACTTTGAAATTGCCTTTGCGCCATTTCCGAATTTTGAAGGTGGTAGTCAAATCGCTCATGGATTGGGAGATGCGATATCGATTGCTTCCCATACAGATTATCCAGAAGAGGCATGGGAATTTATTAAATGGTATGCCGATGAAGGGATGATTCATCAAGCAAGTGGGGGAAGAATACCATCTTCTAAGGACGCACCGATAGATCAGGCTATTGCCGATATGGTGGAAGGGGTAGAAGACACCTATGATATTGCTTCTTTAGAAAGAATGTTTGATCAACCTGGGGTTATAGCAGAGGTATTGCCATTGCAAGTAGATGACTTACTCAATCAAGAATTGGAACGATATTTTATTGATGAACAAGATTTGGATCAGACGATTGAGAATCTAGTGGATCGACATAACCAATATCTAGAGGAATAATTTTCGACTGATCACTAATCAACACAACAAACAAGGAGTGCGTGGTTATGGGATGGATGAAGAGGCAAAGGCTGATTGGTTATCTCTTTATATTACCTAGTGTCATAGGTGTGACGATATTTTTTGCATTTCCTTTGCTATTTTCTGTGGTATTAGCATTTACCAACTGGAGTGGTCCAAGCGGAATCAATACAGAATTTATCGGCATATCTAATTTTATGGACATGCTGGAGGATAGTTTGTTTTTCACTACAATTAAGAATACCGGAATTTATCTGTTGCATGTACCTGTTTCGGTTGGGTTGGCATTTATCGTGGCAGTTATATTAAATCGGATGGTATATATGCGCAATACATTAAGGGCTATGTTCTTTCTACCGTATATTACAAGTAGTATTGCGATAGCTTTTGTCTGGATGTTGCTTATGAATCCTAGCAATGGCCCGATTAATGAAACATTAAGGGCGATAGGAATAAGTAATCCACCAAGTTGGTTAGCGGCTGGAGATACAGCCATGCATGCGATTAATTTAATGTCGGTTTGGTTTATCCTAGGCTTCAATGTGATTATATTTTTGGCAGCGTTACAGAATGTGCCGGCAGAATTAGAGGAAGCGGCCAGAGTGGATGGAGCTAAGTTTTGGCATATCAATTTGTTTATTACCTTTCCATTGGTTAGCCCTATCACTTTCTTTCTATTGATTATTGGTTTTATCAATACCTTTAAGAACTTCGGGCTAATTCATGCCTTAACAGGTGGAGGCCCTGGTGATAGTACGAATGTACTTGCCTTATATGTATATCAGAATGCCTTTCGGTATTATGAACTAGGGTATGCTTCCGCAATTGCCGTTGTATTATTTATCATTATCCTGATTGTGACATTAATTCAATGGTATATCCAAAAGAAATGGGTGTACTATCAGTAAAGGAGTCAAGGAATATGTCGATATCTCGAGCAAAAGCATTAGACCGAACGGAAGTAAGAAGTGGGTTATCTAAAATGAATATCAAAAAAATTGTAACCACTATTATTATGGCTATCTTGGCTATCTTTATGATATTACCCTTTATTTGGATGTTAAGTACATCGTTAAAATCACCATCAGAGGTATTTGTTTTTCCGATTCAATGGATACCAGACAGTCCAAGTTTTGAGCATCATATCAAAGTATGGGTAGATAATAATTTTGCTCACTACTATTTTAATTCGCTTAAGGTAGCTGTAATAGGCACGGGTGGTGCCATTATTATTGGGTCACTAGCTGCTTATGGATTTGCGCGTATTTCCTTTAAAGGAAGAGACCTGTTGTTTTTCTTATATTTATCGATGATGATGGTGCCGCCACAAGTCTTGTTCGTACCAAAGTTTATCATGTTTGACTGGGCAGGGATTTATAATACACATTGGGCTTTAATCTTGCCATCTTTTGTCACGATTTTTGGTGTTTTTTACCTAAGGCAGTTTTTCTTAGGAGTTCCTAAGGAAATATCAGAGTCAGCTTTTATCGATGGGGCAGGTCATTTTCGAATCTTTTTTCAAATATTTCTACCTCTGGCTAAGCCTGCGATTGTGACGTTTGCGATTATTGATTTTTCATGGAACTGGAATAATTATGAGGATGCATTGGTGTTCTTGATCAGTGAGCAGTTATTTACCGTTCCACTCGGCTTACAAAACTTTGTCCATGAATTTTCTATTGACTATAACGGTATGATGGCAGCAGCTTCAGCAGCGATCATACCAATGATTATTATCTTTTTCATTGGGCAGAAGTATATCATTCAAAGTGTAGCTAGTTCTGCAGTGAAAGGATAAAGAGAATAGAGGTGCAAATAAATGAAATACGAAATCGTAAAAAAGGATATTACGGTAGTTGGCGGAGGACTTGCAGGTGTATGTGCAGCCGTGGCAGCAGCTAGACTAGGGAAAAAGGTAGCTCTGATACAGAATCGGCCTGTCTTAGGCGGGAATTCCAGCAGTGAAGTAAGGGTTTGGGTAGTTGGTGCAACAAAGCACGGCGTGAATCGCTATGCCAGAGAAACGGGAATTATGGGGGAGATGTTTGTCGAAAATCAATACCGTAATCCCGATGGTAATCCCTATATGTGGGATCTAATTATTTTAGAAAAGGTGAAAGCAGAATCCAATATTGAATTGTTTCTGAATACCGATGTGCGAGAGATTGAATCAAGTGGAAAAGAAGATAGCCGAACGATTCATTCCGTAACGGGTTGGATGATGGGGTCAGAAAGACATATTCGATTTGAAAGTCCGGTTTATCTTGATTGTACTGGCGATGGTTTAATTGGCTTTTTAGCGAGAGCCACCTATCGTATTGGCAGGGAAGCTAAGTCTGAATACAATGAAGCGTGGGCGCCTGATCAAAGTGATGAGATTACACTAGGAAGTACGATTCTCTTTTACACAAGGGATGAAGGGCATCCTGTGAAATATGTAGCTCCTAGTTTTGCAAAAGATATCACTACTACATCGATTCCTGAGCGAAGAATCATTAGGAGCGGCGATTCTGGCTGTTATTATTGGTGGATTGAATGGGGAGGTGAATTAGATACAGTTCACGAGGATGCTAGAATTAGAGATGAACTGTGGTCGGTTATTTATGGAATTTGGGATTATATTAAGAATTCCGGTAAATTTGAGGCGGAAAATATGACATTGGAGTGGGTTGGAGCGATCCCAGGTAAACGAGAATACCGGCGTTTCGTAGGAGATTATACCCTGACGCAAAATGACATTGTGGAGCAAGTTGAATTTGCTGATCGAGTTGCGTTTGGCGGATGGTCTATTGATCTACACCCGCCAGCTGGTATGTATGCAGAGACTAGCGGTTCCAAGCATTTACAAGCAGACGGTATCTATCATATTCCTTTTCGGTCGCTTTATTCGAAAAATGTGGATAATTTGTTGTTTGCTGGTCGAAATATTAGTGCCTCTCACGTTGCTTTTGGATCGACGAGAGTAATGGCTACATGTGCGGTAATAGGAGAAGCGGCTGGTACGGGAGCCGCTTATGCAGTGGAGAAGAGGATGACACCTCGTGAAATACACGATCACTATATCAAAGAGCTGCAACAAACGCTATTAAAACAAGATGCTTCTGTAATCGGGATAAAAAATGAGCAAACAGAAGATTTGGCTAGACAAGCAGAAATTACGGCTTCTAGCACGTGTGAGACGATACAGGTAACCCATGCTGCGGAAACATATCAACTAGAGAAAGATGTTGCATTTTTATTTCCTGTTGAATTGCAAATGGAAGGCATCGAACTGAAAGTTACTGCTAAGAAGTCAACTGAATTAACGATTGAGTTATGGGATACTGGTAAGCCGCAAAATTATATCCCACATCATATGATCGACAAGAAGACGATCGAAGTAAAGCCAGGGGAGGCTGAGTGGGTGTCAGTGGATATTCATTGGCATCCGTCTGAGCGACAAAATGCATTTGTGATTGTAAAAGAAAATCCAGATGTAGCGTTGCATCGTTCAGATCAACCTGTTACAGGAGTATTATCTTTTGAGGATGTTGGTGACGCGAAAACAACGGGACTCTTTGAAAATGAGAAAAGCTCTATTACCAAGTGGTCCATGAAAAATTGTGTGAGGAAGCCATTTTGTTTCCAAGTCCAAGGGAAAACAGCTGCTTATGCGCCTGCTAAAGTAACAAATGGATTGCAACGCCCTTATCGTGGACCAAACCTTTGGAAGTCAGATGTGATGAACAAAACAGAGGAATGGCTGACATTGAAGTGGGATCGTGAGGTATCGATACGTGAAATTCACCTCACTTGGAATGATGATGTAAACGAGGATCTTATTAACTTGCACCATCATCGTACACCATTCGATATTATCCCTGAACTAGTGAAAAATTATGAGGTTCAAGTGCTGGTAGATCAGAAATGGAGAACGGTAGTTGAGGTAGATCATAATCGTAAACGGAAACAGGTACATTATCTGAATCACACTGATAAAACGTCTCAATGCAGGCTTGTTATTCATGAAACCAATGGAAGTCCGCATGCAGAGGTTGTAGAGGTTCGAGTGTACGGCTAAGTGAGGAGGAGTAACTTGTTATTGGGGTTACTCCTTTTTTTCACAAAGAAAAATAACGGCTTTTGAAAAAAGGAATCAAATTATAATCCAGAACGGGTAGGGGATGATTGGGAAGCTGTGCGTCAGCGTTTGAGAGGAATTGGTTTTCAAGAGATGGTGTTTTTTCGGAATCGGAAGAGGATAGAGGTTTCCATTTAAGTATCTTAATCCAGCATAGAGAACAGACAATCACTATCATGTTTAGTAGCGATTGTCTGTTTGCTTTGCTTTTTAAGGTCTCGCCGGACTTCCATCAAACAACCGGGCTAAAGTCCAATCCGGTATCTTACTATCACAAGGATATTTCTTTGCAAGTTCTTCATTAATATCAATTCCAAGACCCGGCAAATCGTTAGGGTAAACATAACCATTTTTCTCCACAGGGCTACCTGGGAACATTTCATGAATCAAATCATCAAATCCTTGCCATTCCTGAATACCGAAGGCCATGGAACTGACGTCGAGATGAATGTTTGCTGCATGACCAACCGGCGATACATCATGTGGACCATGCCAAGCTGTACGAACACCAAATGCCTCACTTATAATAGACAGTTTTTTTGCAGGTGTTATCCCTCCAATTTGACTAACATGTACTCTAATAAAATCAATCATACGATTAGAAATAAGGGAGAGCCATTCGTTAGGGTTATTAAATAATTCTCCCATCGCTATTGGAGTGGAGGAGTGTTGCCTGATTTGTTCAAACCAACTAATCTGTTCAGGAGGAAGAGCATCCTCTAAATAGTAAAGTTGATAAGGTTCTAGTCTCTTGGCGAATTGCATGGCTTCAGTCGGTGATAGACGTTCATGAACATCATGGATAAAATCAATATCCCAGCCGAATTTGTTACGTAAGTATTCAAACATATCGACTACATTTCTCATATATGTCTTCGGTTCAAAGTAGGCACCTGGGAGGGCGTTGATTGGCGTATTAATTTTAGATTTCCCGCCACCATATCCTCCTACTTGGCAACGTATGTACTGGTAACCTTCATCCATAAATCGCTGCACATTTTCGGCTACTTCTTCTTTTGAATCACCCTCAGCGTGTTTATATACGATGGCAGCTTCCCTACATTTTCCGCCAAGCAGCTGATATACAGGGAGACCTGCTATCTTTCCTTTAATATCCCATAATGCCATATCAACTCCTGACACGGCATTGTTAAATTCAGGCCCATTTCTCCAATAACCGCTAACCATTGCTGTTTGCCATATATCTTCAATTCGTTGTACATCTTTCCCTATTAAAAATGGTTTAAGGTATTTTTCAACTGCTAAGGCAACGTTTAGGTGTCTTTGCGTAAATGTTGCACATCCTAGTCCATATATTTCTGGTTCTGAAGTATAGATTTTCACTACAACGAGATTCACTCCTTGTGGTGCTGTGAGTATTGTTTTGACGTCTTTTATTGTAATATCCATATCTGTAGCTCCTATTCTAATTTTATTGTTTAACGGATCCAGCTGTTAAACTACTGATAAAATATTTTTGCATAAAGATAAACAAGATGAGTAATGGAATACTTGATAGAAAAGAAGCTGCCATTAACTCATTCCACATAATTTTATAGAATCCATTTAATTCAGCTATTCCGACAGGTAGTGTTCGCATAGCGTCAGAATTTGTTAAAATCAAAGCAAACATATATTCATTCCATCCTAATAAAAATGAATAAATAGCTGTAGAAGCTAGTCCTGGTAGGGATAGTGGTAGTATGATTTGTACAAAAGTACGAATGCGTCCACATCCATCAATTCTGGCAGCTTCATCCAATTCTTTCGGAATACTTTGGAAGAATCCCACCATCATCCAGGTACAGAATGGTATACTGAATGAAACATACACAAGAATCAACCCCATATGCGTATCAATCAAATTCAGTGAATTCAATACCTGATAGAAAGGGATTAAAAGCATAATAGAAGGAAACATTTGCGTGATCAATAAAAAAGTAAGAAATGATCCCCTGCCACGAAAACGGAATCTTGAAGCACCATATCCAGCTAATGAAGAAAAAAGTAAAGAGACGAAAGTAGAGACTCCAACAATAATGATGCTATTATAAAAATATTGTGCAAAAGGGTAGTTTTTCCATACATTGATAAAAGCTGATATTGTAATATTATCGGGAATCCACTGAGGAGGAGAGACCATTACTTCCCCTTCAGGTTTTAGAGCCGTTGACAGCATCCACAACGTTGGAATTAATACAGTTAACGAGGCTAGGATAAGCAATAAGTACATACAACTATTAAATAATGTTTTTTTTCTATTAATTGTCATCATCGCCTAAAATCCTCCTATAGGTTAATCCAATAAAGAGACATATAAAAAACACAATGACAGCCATGGCTGATGCCCTTCCAAAATTAAAGAACTCAAAAGCCTGTTTGAAAATATCGATACTAATGATATTGGTTGCAGCCCCCGGTCCGCCTTGAGTAAGAATCCAGATCATGGTGAAGTGCTTGAACCACCAAACAGTATCCAAAATCAGTGATACAAGCAATACGGGCATAAGCCCAGGAATCGTAATATATCGAAAGCTTTGAAACAAGTTTGCACCATCGATTTTTGCAGCTTCATATTGTTCTTGAGAAATAGACTGAAGACCTGCCAGTACCATCATCATAATAAGCGGGTAACCTTTCCAAATACTTACTAGGACAATTGCAGTAAAGGCTGCTGTTTCTTGACCTAGCCAAGAAATGGGTTCAGAGGTAATGTTGAATAGCATTAAGTAATGATTAAATAATCCGTATACAGGATTGAATAACCATTTCCAAAGCAAGGCAACTACTACTTCAGGAAGTAACCAAGGTACAATCAATAATGCTCTAAACAATAAAATGCCTCGTAATTTCATATTCAGAATTAATCCGAATGCGATCCCAACAATAAAATGTCCAGCAATAACTAAAATAGAATAAAGTAGTGTTAGTCCAATACTTCTGAGAAATTCCATGTTAGAGAAGATACGAGTATAATTTTCTATACCTATAAAATCCCATTTGTTCACTAAATTTGTATCAAAGAAACTGATATATGTACCATAAAGCAGTGGGTACGTGACCAATAATAATAGAACAACGAGCGATGGAAATGTGAAACCATAGCCACTCCATTGTTCGCCTTGAATGAGGTTTCTAAGGTTATTTTTGTGCATAACAATCACCCTTTACTTGATAAGAAATGATATAAAGGGAGATTGTCTTTTCTGGAAATGGAGAATCTCCCTTTAATAAATATAAGTTTTTTATTCAGCCTGATTTATGATTTCATTTGCTCGCGTTTCTGCATTTTCTGTTGCAGTCTCTACATCTTCACCATTAGCAATAATGTTTTGATAGGTTGAGCCAACAATGTCGTAAAATTGATTGTATGAACTGATTCTTGGAATTGGAAAGGCATATTGAATAGCTTCTGCAAACCCTGCCATTTCTTTGGTTTGTAGTTGTTCATGGTCTTCTAATTCTGTTCGAGTAGGTAATCGTCCACTTTCACCATTCCACCACAAGGCTTTTTCTTTAGATACAATAAATTTTAGATAATCAGCTATTTCCTCTTTATGTTCGCTTTGTTCGGATATAGCATAGCCAAATAATCCATTTGTAGATACGTTCTCACCGCTTTCTGATTTAGGTAATGGCACACTATATAGTTTTCCTTCTAGATCAGGGTTTTCTGAATATATACCACCCAACGCATTAGGACCGGAGATCAGCATTGCTGTTTGATTATTCGCCATCATGCTAGCTGCTTCAGGAAAACCAGTTTCAGTTGGACCAGGAGGGACAACGCCATATTCATTTACTAAATCACCATAAAGCTGAAAGGCTTCTTGAGATTCAGGTGTATTTAAGTCGGTTATCCACTCGCCATTCTCATCTTGTCTTACTTCTTTAGCCCCAAATGATCGAAGTACAGTCACAAATCGGCTGGCACCAGAGCCATTATTTGTTCCAATCATTCCAAAGCCCCATTGGTCGATTTCTCCATCGTCATTAGTGTCTTTCGTGAATGTCTCGGCTGCTTCAATAAATTCATCCCATGTTTTGGGTGCTTCTATCCCTTCTTCCTCAAACCAATCTCCTCGGTAGATTAAAGAAACAGGGTTTGCTACCCAAGGCTGCATCTTCATGTCGCCATCAATAGAAACTTCTTCTCGAATATTTGGTATGAAACCATCCAAATATTCGTCATCATATAATTCTGATAAATTGGCTAGCATTCCCATATCATCCGCAGTATGTAAGAATTCAGGTGTCATACTAAATGCATCTGGTAAATCATTACTAGTAGCCAAAGTAGTTAATTTTGCAAAAAGGTCATTCATAGGGACGGATGTAAATCTTATTTCAATATCAGGATTTTCTTCCATGTATTCTTCCGCTAATGTTAATTCATTCTCACCATCAGGTTGTTCTGTTTGAGAAACAGACATAAATTCCAAAACAGTCTTACCATCATTCTCTTCTGTAGAGTTAGCGCTTTCATTATTTGTATTACAAGCCGATAAGATTAGCGTACAAAGAAATATGATTAAAATACTTGTATTCATTTTAGTAACCTTCATTAAAATAACCTCCTTGAAAGTGGTATAACTTATATGTTGTCTTACAAGTTTAAGCAGTAAAAATCAAATATTAATAATTGAAAAACCGTAATAGGAACAATAAAATTATTTAAATAACATATTCAACAGCCATTATCATCACCCCCTTTAAATAAATAATCAAACTTGTAAGTTGTCATACAAGTTATATAAAAAACAAAGCTTACTTAGAAGCTCTGTAATCTCTTAAATTTTGAGCCATGCTTTTTCTAAGTATATTTTTAACCCCTTCAGGATCTCTATTCTTTATACAATTAAGCTGTTCTATATGACCATCAATAGAATCTCCTTCGAGTGTCTTATGATCTACACCAAATACTCTGTTTAACTCTTCGAGATAATAGTAGTAAGCCTTTGTGTTTTTCATAACGGCATATAAAAATTGATTCTTGGAAGCTTTGGCAACCGTTAAATGGAACTCGAAGTCCGCCTGAGTGTATCGCTTATAATCGTCTTTATTATTAAGCATTTTTTCAAGGGCCAATTCTAATTCCTTTATATCTTCATCTGTTGCTCTTTCGGTAGCTAGGTCAATACATTTAAACTCAATAATCTCACGGAATTCGAGAATATCTAACAATTCTTTTTCGCTTATATCCATAGTTGGCATAGCGTTGCTTATCATTTCTGCATGATTGATTCCTGAGACAAAGGACCCTTGTCCTTGTTTAGTCGTAATGATTCCCATTTGTCTCAGTTTTTGCATAGCACTTCTAACACTAATTCGACTAACACTGAACATTTCACATAGCTGGTTTTCGGAAGGTAGTTTATCGCCAACTTGCCATTCACCATTTTGAATTTGTTGTATGATTTGTTGGAACACTTCTTCCACGATGTTTGTTTTTTTAATTGATTTGATATCCATTATTAATCAACTGCACTTTCGCTGTAAGTTGTCATACAAGTTAATTTGTATAGTATCATCGTAAAAGATAGAAGTCAATAGTTTTTTTGCATGCGTTTTCTTTTATCGCTTCTATTGTTAAAATAGTCTATTTAGTTCTAGTATTTATAATAAATGTCACAGTGTGTAATGAGTATAAGTTTATATCTATAAATTGCCTAAAAAATAGGATAAACCAAATGTCAACAGATGAAGCAAATATATTGCATGAACTTCACCTGTTAACCATTTCAAATGCTTATCAAATAGCCTGAATCGCCCTATACACATTCTTCGTATTATCCCCATCCGTATATTCCACCAATTCAGCATAGTTTTGCACATATTGATCGGGCTGTTCTCGGTGATAATTGGTTAAGATGGCATGATGAAGCTGTTCGTCTACATGGTAGACCACATCACCAAAACAATTCTCTTCTTGCAAGATGTTTGGCGCTCCATATTCCTGCTCGGCTAATGCTTTGTCGCCCCAGAAATAGATAATATTACTGCCGCCAGCGAAGGCATAATAACAAATAGAGGAATAATCGGTAATAACGACCTTAGATCGTAACAGGGCGTCTTTAATATCTCCTTCGTAAATGAATTTCTCAATCGAGGCATAGACATCCGCAAATTGATTTTCAATTAATAACTTGGCCTTCGGGTGTAAGATGAGATTAACAGGAATCTCTTGATAAAAATCATGGGTTTGTATCATTTGAAAAAACTGCAGATAACGATCAATATAAGAATTTTCTTCGATTTTTCCCGTCACATCCCAAGGTCTCCAGGTTAATAAGAAACTGATCTCCTGCTTTTCTTGTTTGCGCTCTTGAACATATAAATCCAAGTTAGGTGTTCCTTTTTGTATCAGTTGGCTCGGTTCATATTTCGGATATTGGATAAAGTAGGAACTTTCCAAGTCGGAATTGGTGACAATATAATCAGGAGCAATGGGAACCTTTCTATTATAGTAGCCTCGTTCAAATACATTGGTGGCAAGAGAGATCCCATGCTGCAAAAAGATTTTTTTATCGCTTTGTAAAATCACTTTTTTTAGCTGTCTGCTGTTGTCATATAAATTTCTCAGTATATGGGTAGGCAGATCAGAAGAAATTAGTTTATCCGCATGAAAGATGGCATAGAAAGCTTTCACCGAATTGTGTGCTACTACACTATCTTTGCCATAATGGGATTGTAATGTCTGAAATTGTTCGTGTGATTTGTCTAGTACAAACACTGCTTTGTTGTCATGTTGTGATTTCGCATATTGGAATACCTCAAAGGCAGACTCGCTGGCCCCACTTGCAAATTTCTCAAAATAGATATCTCTGCTTCTTTTTTGGCCGAATACAGAGAGCCATTTTGCTACTTTCTCTTTGATTGGTATCGCCTTGTTTAAGTAATCACTGATCACAAGTACCAACTGCCCTGTGATCGACTTGCGAAGAAAAGATTGTATTTGATGTCTTTCTAATGTATATCTTCTGGAGCTGTATATATAATGATTTTTATCGTATCTATCGTAACCATTGAATTTTAGGGGGTAGTAATAGCTTAAACCATCCAAGGTTAGCGATTTAATATACATAGGATTATTGATTTCACTGCTGTCCTGATATTTTCGCAGAACCTCAGATAATTTAATCCGACAAAAACCTAATTGTGATAAAAGCACCAATTTATTTGTATTTTCAGCTAATTTTTTTCGGATGAATCGAGGTAGAAAATACTTAAAATCATAGTCTAATGCCTTATCATACCCAATGGCTATGTTGACTTCGGACATATTGGCATAGCGAAAGCGGATGGCACCAATGATAAAAAGATTGGCTAATAAACCACAAGTGAAAACACGGTGAGGCGGTGTTGATTCTGCCTTTTCCAATACCTTTTCATCAGGTAAAGAGCGATGTCTTTTCATGATCATAAAGGAAAGTCTGCCTATGGGATCCAAGTATAGAACCACAAAAGTATTTTTTAATAATGGATTCGGATGTTTCTCGAGAATTTTAATATGGTGATCGACTCGGTTAGGATAGACTACGATCTCATCATGTTGATACACATAAAACTTTTTGAAGGGCATCCGTCGTTTTCCGTTCATCAAGGAAATCTGATTGAAATCACCAAAACCGTCCTTTAAAAATAATTGTTTTCCTCGTTTTTTTACAATGGGTTCCAAGGTGTTAATCTCCTTTGCTACATTGAACTAAGATGCATATGTTAGTTGTATTTCTTCTATAATCTCCCATCATACATAAGAGTATTTTTTCCGACAATGCGTGAAACTATTCATTTATTTCTATCAATTAATGGTATTTATCACAAAATAAAGGTGATTTAACAGGGGATAAGACCCGGGATGGATTTGATTACCATATATAAAAGAAACTTAGAATGTATCTATCTTCACAGAAAGCAATGTAAATGTTAAAAATCATTCTATGGACCTGTATAATACCGCTGTTGTTTTAGGTATGATAAAGCGAGACTATCTATAGCGGTCTTCTTGCGGTTGTTAGTGGCGTGATAGATGGAGAGGGGATGATGTATGTTGAAGACTTATAATATTTTCGGAAGTTGTGTATCAAGGGATATTTTTGGTCTGGTAGAAGACCATAACTATAGTGTGGATTATTATCAAGCGAGATCTTCTGTGCAAAGTATGATGTCTAAACCTTATTCGGTAGACTGGAAATATATATCGACAGGTTCAAATTTTAAAGATCGAGTAGTGTATACCGATATAAACAAGGATTATTTTGAGCAGTTATGGAAGCATCGAGCCCACGATTTAATCATTGATTTCATTGATGAGCGATTTGCATTGTATAAAATTGGGTTCTCGTATGTGACGCGCTCCAACTATTTCCTTACTGCTGGTTTGAAAAATCTATTAGGCGGATACGAAGTGAAGAAAACAGAAACGATAGAGGACTGGGATGCTGCTTGTTTGGCTTTTATTGAGAAATTGAAATCATATTATCATGCGGATCAGGTTATTTTACATAAGGCATATTTTGCCGAGGAGTATGTAGACAACGCAGGAAAAGTACAGAAATTTGATGATCGTAAGACCAAAATTTATCAATCTATTAATCAGTTACTCGATCATTATTATCATTTCTTTGAAAGTCACTTTGAGAATATCCATACGATTGGTTTGCCTCAAGGGAGCTATCGAGCTTGGGAAGAACACAAGTGGGGGCTGGGGCCAATGCATTATGAAAGAAATTACTATCAGGAAATGGTAAATCAACTAGAAGACATCAATCGCAAGAAAAAAGATAAGCAGATATAGCAAATAGCAACAGAAAAATGATAGACGGTGCAAATTCATCAAGTCACCGTCTATCTACCTCAGTAGCAGCACATCATTGTATTCGAAAACACCAATAGTCCCAATCTTTGAATACTGACTCCCCCAACGGGAAATTTTCCTATGTTACTTTTGTCGAGTATTTGAACTTCCCTTAAAAAAATGGTTCAAACTGACGTGAATAACGGTAGATCTGTTGACTTTTTAGGACTTATGCATTAGAGTATAGAAAACGCTTTCATTTAGTGGTATTGTTCTATTTGATTAGGGTTACTCCATATAATAAGTAACCCCTAACACAAATGACAAGAAACAGAGATATTATCACTGAAAGGGGGCATTAGCAAGGGGGGTATACGAATAGCTATTAATAGAGAAATCATTCACTGCTAAGCGCCTTACATTGCTACGTTGTAATGGTCGATAACATCCTGATATGTTTACAGCTCGTTATTATCCGTTTCATTTTACTTTACAAGGAGGGGTTCATGATGAAAAAGCATGTTCTTTGGTTAGCTATGTTGGCATTATTGATGTTCGTATTAGCCGCGTGTGGCAGTGACGATTCAACGGGTGCAGATGCCGATGGAGCCAGTGGTGGTGAGGAAGGGAGCAGTGAGGAAAAGTATAAGATTGGTATTTTAGCTCCAGAGGTAACTCATGGATGGGTCGGCGCTGTTGCTTATCATGCGGAGGACAGGGTGGAAGAGCTATCCGATCAAGTTGATTATCAGATACAAACAAGTGGTAATGCAGAGGAAATGACCTCTCAGCTTGATGACTTGACGACTTGGGGAGCTGATGCGATTGTTGCTTTTCCGCAGTGGGAAGGGATGGATGTACCGATCCAGAATGCGATTGACAATGGTATGACGGTTGTCAACTTTGATATTGTGATCGATGCAGATGGCGTCTATCGTGTATCAGGTGACAATGAGGACATGGGAATTCAAGGGGCCAATTATATTGTAGATAAAATTGGCGAAACCGGGAATGTGGTGGTGCTTGAAGTGCCATCCTCAGGCTCTGTATCGGAGCTGCGTACCAAAGGGTTTGAAGAAACCATCGCGGATATTGCTCCAGATATGAATGTGATGACTTATGCGACAGAATTCACGCGTGAAGCAGGGCTAACCGATTTTGCCGATATTTTAACATCCGTGGATCAAATTGATGCCGTTTATTCGTTGGATGACGAAACGTCTGTCGGGGTGTTACAAGCAATTGAAGAAGCAGGAAGAACGGATATCCAAGTGGTTACTGGCGGAGGTGGCATGCAGGAGTATTTTGAAATGATGCCGGAAAATGAGGATATTTGGATTCAATCGGCTTTATATAGTCCTGCTATGGTAAAAGATGCGGTGGATGTCGCTCTGGATGTACTCAATGGAGAAGAAGTGGAGCAAGAAACGATTATTCCGACAACCGTGGTCGATCGGGATAACTATGAAGAGTTTTTAGATTCGGATTCACCATATTAAGAGATTAGGGGGTGCTGCTTGTTGTGGTACTCCCTCGCATCTATATGTTTCACTGGAGGTGTAACATGCTTGTCGAGTTGAAGAATATTCAGAAATCATTTGGTGCGAATCATGTGCTCAAAGATGTATCACTCACGATTAAGGAGGGAGAGATCTGTGCCCTTCTAGGGGAAAATGGTGCAGGTAAATCAACGCTTATGAATATTTTGGGCGGTGTCCATCAGCCGGATCGTGGAGGTATTTTCCTAGATGGTGAAGAGGTGGACTTTCATGATCCAGCGCAGCCAATCAACAGGGGGATTTCCTTTATTCATCAGGAGTTAAACCTGATTAATGATCTGCCCATCTATGAGAATATCTTTTTAGAGCGCTATTATAAAAGCAGTTTCCGCAAGGTTCCGCATCAGCAAATGATTCAAGAAACGCAGAAGATCTTTGAGCGAATGCAAGTGAACTTAAATCCACGTACATTGGTAAAACATCTGGATTCATCCTATAAGCAAATCATTGAGATCTGCCGGGCAGTTGTAATGGACGCCTCGGTGATTATCATGGATGAGCCCACTGCGTCGTTAACTGATACCGAGATTGAACGTGTCTTTGCGATGATGAAACGATTAAAGGAACAAAAGGTAGGTATCATTTTTATTTCGCATAAATTGCAAGAAGTAATGGAGATTTGTGACCAGTATTCTGTACTGCGTGATGGTGAAGTGGTTTCTCAAGGGCAAGTAGCAGATGTGACGACAAAAGATCTTGCCCGTTTTATGGTGGGTCATGAAGTGCGGACTGACAAGTTGGTTCGAGATAGAGAGCGGGGAGAAGAGGTACTACGAGCAGTGGAATTAACGTCAGAAGAGCACTTTTCTGATATTTCCTTTTCGCTTCATCAAGGAGAGATTGTTGGTTTTACTGGTCTCTTAGGAGATGGCAGGAGTGAACTGTTTCAAGCGATTTTTGGTGCTTATCCTTTGTCTTCCGGACAGCTGTATCTTTATGGGAAGTCAGTAAAAATTCGTTCAACGATGGCCGCTATTGAACAAGGCATTGCTTATCTGCCAAGAAATCGTAAAGAAAATGCGATTATTAAGGATATGAATATCTTAGAGAATGCCGCTATTGCTTCCTGGAAGAAATATGCTAAATGGGGCATCATTCAACAAGCTGTACATAAAGCGAACTTGGCGGAGCTGCAACAACAATTAAATATCCGTATGGAAGATTACGCTAATAATATTACGAATCTATCAGGTGGAAATCAACAAAAGGTGGTGCTAGCAAAGTGGCTGGCCACAGGTCCCAAGGTATTAATTCTCGATAACCCGACACAGGGAGTGGACGTTGGGGCAAAAGAGGATATTTATGATATTATTTTGCACTTAGCTGATGAGGGAATAGCGATTGTTATTTTATCCAGCGAGGCTAATGAAATTCTGCGTTTATGCAACCGGACATATGTCATGTACCATGGCAATTTGCAAGGGGAATTGCATGGAAAAGAAATGAAGGAACAATCGATTATGGAACTGGCAACTGGTGGAGAGACTACTGTTTCTATTTCACAGTAAGGAAGGGCGTGATTCCTATGGTAGAACAAACGACAAATAGCGTTACCCATTTTCTGCATTGGTTTAAAAAACATTGGAAGAATAATCCTCTGTTTAGTATTTTTATCGCATTAGTGGTGATGGTGATTCTGCAGACGATTGTTTTAGGTTTTGATTATCCCACGTTTGGCGATTGGTTTCAATCTTGGACAAACAATTGGATTAATATACTCCGCAATAATGCCAGTATTGCTATCGTGGCACTAGGGATGACCTTTGTCATTATGACGGGCGGGATTGATTTAGCCGTTGGTGCAACGCTTGTTGCCACCGGGGCGTTTGCTATGACCTTGCTGGATGCAGGAGCCAATGGTCTCTTGAGCAGTATCGGGATAACGGGCTGGCCAGCTATCATACTCACTATTTTGTTGGTAATGGTGTTTGGTTATTTATTGGGATCCCTGATTGGGGTATCGGTAACGCGAGGGATGGTTCCTCCTTTTATTGCCACATTAGGTGCAATGATGGTGTTTCGTAGTGTGACACAGCATGTGATGCAAGGGGCTTCTCCACGAGTACCGAGCGAGTTCTTGCAAATTTCTAATTTCAAGATCGGTGACTTGATGATTATGCCTATCCTTTATTGGATCATCATTGCGGCAATTATGTATTTTATTTCAAAAAAGACAACATTTGGCCGCCAGATTATTGCCGTTGGATCGAACGAAAGGGCGGCAAGGCTATCTGGTATTAATGTGAAAAAAGTGAAATTCCGTGTTTATGCCTTATCGGGAATGTTAGTCGGTATTGCAGCAATCATTCAAGTATCTCGTATTGGCTCCATGGATTTTGCTGGTTCAGGGCGCGGGATGGAGATGGATGCCATTGCTGCAGCAGTTGTCGGTGGAACAAGCATGATGGGAGGAAGAGGGTTTATTTTAGGTACGGTATATGGGATGTTGATTATCGCCGTATTGAATAATTTATTAAATCTCTTCGGCGTCCCACCATTGCTGCGCGATGCCTTTAAAGGTGCAATTGTGATCGGTGCTGTGCTATTGCAAAGGAAGGAACAGTCGGCATGATCGAACGAATATAAAGAAGCCCGCCAAGTATGGTTGGTGATATGCCGACAATGGTATTGGTTTTCACTCATGAAGTGGTCGTCATTTCCAAGATGACGCCCATTATTTCAGTATTCGCACATCAAACGGCCGTCATTTCCAAGATGACGGCCATTATTTCAGTATTCGCACATCAAACGGCCGTCATTTCCAAGATGACGGCCATTATTTTAGTTTTCGCCCGTCAAACGGCCGTCATTTAGTCAAGTCCATATTATTGTGTAAAATACATTTACATGTTTTTATCCGGTTAGGGTATGGTGAATGTGTGGAGGAAGGAGGGGGTACCCCCTCCTTCCTCCACACATTTTCGCGCCGACGCTGGCGGGCTTTTAGGTACCTTTCAAGTATATTCGATTGCCTCGGTCTAATTGTTCTTCGATATCCATGAGGACGGCCCCAATTAACCGAAAAGCGGATTGAGTGTTAGGAAATATGCGAATCACTCGTTCTCTTCTTCGGACTTCTCCATTGATTCTTTCCACATTGTTGGTGGTCCGTAACTGCACGTGATAATCAACGGGTTCGTTCATAAATTGAACCGCATCATCAAATCCTTCTTCTAACAATTCTCCTACTTTCGTAAATCTTGGCTGATCTTCATACGCCTTCAAAAACTGATCTTTTAACGCTCGCGCTTCCTCTACACTGCTCGCGTTAAATACACGTTTGATCCATCTCTTGGCCTCCTCTCTCCCTTTTTTCGGCAAGGTATCGAACAGATTCCGTTTGAAATGGACCGTGCAACGCTGCCAACTCGTACCAATGAACCGTTGTTGAATGGCTTGTTTTAACCCTTCATGGGCATCCGAAATAACCAGTTTGGGCGACTGGAGACCTCTCGATTGTAAACTTTCCAAGAAACGGCTCCAGCTTTCCTTCGACTCGGCATGCTGAACTGTCATCCCGATGATTTCCCGTTTCTTTTCTTCGTTGACCCCCTACCGCAATATACACCGCTTTAGAGACCACTTTATGATGCTCTCTTACCTTGATATACATGGCATCGGTATAGATATAGGGATAATACTTCACATTCAACGGGCGATTGGCCCATTCCATGACCAGGGGATCCAATTTCTTGGTGATATTCGATACCATGGATTTAGACACCCCTTCTCCACAGAGCGCTTCCATGATATTGGTGACCTTTCGAGTAGATACCCCGTTCACCACCATTTCCAGCATCGATAAGACCAAGGATTGATCGGAGCGTGTATATTTTTCAAACAAGGATGGGGAAAATTCCCCTTTCCTCGTTCGGGGAACATGTAATTTTAAGGTTCCCACAGGTACTTTATAATCGCGCTCATAGTAACCGTTGCGATAGTCCTTACGCCCTTCGGTTCTTTCGTAAGATGCTGCCTCTAGGTAGTCATCCCGTTCTTTCTCCATGAACGAATTCAGCACAATCACTAACGCTGATTTCATCACATCTTCTAAATCCGATCCTAATACTTTTTCTTTTAATTCTTCAAAATTCAGTTTAAAATGGATATGGGTCATCGTTCATTTCTCCTTTATAAGTTTTTAGTGGGATAAAAACATTATAACAGGAAATGAACGAGGCCTTTTCCTTTTTACACAATTATATGGGCTTAATCCGTCATTTCCGAGATGACGCCCATTATTTCAGTATTCGCACATCAAATGGCTGTCATTTCCAAGATGACGGCCATTATTTTAGTTTTCGCCCGTCAAACGGCCGTCATTTCCGAGATGACGCCCATTATTTCAGTATTCGCCCGTCAAACGGCTGTCATTTCCGAGATGACGGCCATTATTTTAGTTTTCGCGCGTCAAATGGCTGTCATTTCCGAGATGACGGCCATTATTTTAGTTTTCGTGCGTCAAATGGCTGTCATTTCCGAGATGACGCCCATTATTTTAGTTTTCGCACATCAAATGGCTGTCATTTCCGAGATGACACCCATTATTTCGAGTTTCGCACATCAAATGGCCGTCATTTTCGAGATGTCATCCTTAAACCTTCTGTTGTTCTTGCTGCAAGGCGCACATGGCATCTCTTACGGTCATATATGTTCTCATCGATTGTAATTTATCGCTGATTTCTACTGTTTTGATGGCGAGCTCTGTCCGAATTCCGGTTAAGACGAGTTGTGTTCCAATCAAAGCGGTTAAATCATAGAGTTTTAAAATCGAAGCGGCGACAAAAGTATCGACTTCATATAGCCCAGATAAATCTAATATTAGATAATCATCCTTGGAGCTGATCAAGTAGTTGGAGATAGCTTCCGTTAGTTTCTCCATCCTTGTTTCATGAAGTGTTCCAATCAGCGGAAGGACGGCGATGGACTCCGCTACTGGAACAATGGGTGTGGATAATTGGTCCATTTCTTGCAGGGCTGCTTTTAATAAGCGCTCTTGTTCTTTTTCATTTGTCATATCCTGTTGTATCCCGACAAAATAGTATTTTCCTTCCTCTTCTACCCACACGGGGTCAATGGAAAGTTCGTTCCAAAACGGCGTTCCATCTTTTTTGTAGTTATATAATTGTACAGTCACAGACTCTTTGTGTTTAATAGCTAGTCTTATTTTGGACAAGTTGTCAGGGTCAGTTTCCTCTCCTTGAAGGATGCGGCAGTTTTGTCCAATGACTTCCTCTTCTTCGTATCCAGTCATTTCGGTAAAACCATTATTGACAAAAATAATCGGATGATCATCTAATGATGGATCGGTGATAATCAGGCCGACCTTAGTATAATCTAATGCTTTTTCAAATAAAAAATGTTTTTTATCGATATTCGACATCCCGATTTCCCCTTTATTAGTGATAAGAATAGTGTAATCCATTTTTGTAGCATGCGCAACCAGATCAGATGTCTGTAATTCCCTTTCGACATCGTCTAATAAGATCAAAGTTGTCTTGAATAGGAGAAACAGGAAGTAAAGAAGCAGCTCGTGATGAAGAGCTGCTTCTTTACTTCCTTCATTTTGAAAAGATCTTCACTGCCAAAAAGGATAACGACCACAACAATATACCAATAAACATAAAAATAAGCAGGATTTTTAAGGCATCTGTGACAGAACCTACGGTAAACCAACCGCTTAGCAAAAGAATAGGGTAGACCGTTATAAGCATGATGAAAAAGTGTACAAGTGATTGCTTCCATAAGCTCCAATGATCGATATGATAAATAACACTTGCTGCAGCAACAAAGAATGCTATCAATGCAGCCAGCAGTGTACCTTTTGCGTCAGAGTTTTTTCCTTGAGTATAAAGAATGAAAGCAATACCACCCATAATTAGCAAGGGTATACCACCCCTTAATAGTGCTTGGATCATCATCATATGACAGCACCTCCTATTTCAACTCTTCTTTCATTTTGTAAATAATCGCATTGGTAGAAAATAACAATAAGAAGATGATTACTACGGCTTCGCTTGCAACATGGAGAATTGCTTCTAATTGGTTAAAATCATGGCCATGCGTAATCGTGTTCACTAGCAGGTAAGATGAAAAGTTTGTATGACCGATAAGTGATTCTAGAGCACTTGCCATCATTCCCAGCATATTTAACCCTAGAACGATGCCAATTACGATACTCGGAATAACATGTTTGACAATCAAGGTTGCACATAACATGATCACGAGAAATACCCTATGCAGCAAAAACTGTCCAATCAACAGTTTAGCGAAGTATCCCGATTCACCAATGGGTACAAGAGGGGTCTACCTATGCTTGATTTTGTTTTCTTTGGTGATGGAAAAGGGTATTGCATACATTAATTGATATCTTTGATTTGATTTGTGTTTGAATAAATCTAAAGGAATCATTTTTTATGATAAAAGTAAATCGATTTCTAATATCCTTTATTTGGATTTTGTCGTATGCCAAGGAGATCAATAATAGAGCGATAAGCATTGCTTCACTTTCTCTATAAGCTGTGTTTTTAATTTATTATATAATAAAACGCTTGGTTAATAAAATGAAATTTAAAACCTATAAGAATTTTCATTTTTGCTCTAAATACTAGTTCTTTATTACAAGATAAAAGAATCTTATTTCGAATTAACGCAAAGTCCAAATAGTAACTTAGTATCTCAAATTGATTTGTGGATTGTCTTTTAGCTGCGTCCGATTTTAGACAAAGTCGTTTATTTTTAGCATTGTAACCGTTGTCAAACCTGTTTATACTGAGATCAATCACAAATTAGGAGGTTAGAATATTGAAAAAAATAACGTATTTATTATTTGGAATGATGCTGTTTATTGTATTATCTGCTTGTAACAGTGGGGAAGAGGATGAAAATAAATTAGTCGTTTATTCACCAAATAGTGAGGACATTATTAATACCATTATTCCGATGTTTGAACAAGAGACAGACATTGAGGTGGAACTTGTTTCTGCAGGTACGGGTGAACTACTGAAACGAATTGAAACAGAGGCAGGCAATCCTAACGGTGACATTATGTTTGGTGGAAGTAAAGCACAGATGTTAGGGCAAGCCGGTCTATTTGAAGAGTACACTTCAGCGAATAACGATAAGATGCTTTCTGACCACCAGAATGTTGATGGGTTCTTGACACCTTATGGAGCGGATGGAAGTGTTATTCTCGTCAATACTGATTTGATAGGAGATATTGAAATTAACGGATATGAAGACTTGCTGAATCCAGAATTAAAAGGAAAAATAGCAGGAGCAGATCCTGCAAGTTCGAGTTCAGCCTTTGCTCAACTTACTAATATGCTAATGGCTATGGGTGGAGATTATTCATCAGATGAAGGATGGAGTTATGTAGAAGAACTAGTAAGGAACATGGATGGAAAGGTCGCAAGTGGATCAGGAGCTGTGCATAAAGGAGTGGCAGATGGAGAGTACACCGTCGGACTTACTTATGAAGATCCTGCTTTAAGTTATGTACGAGATGGTGCTCCTGTTGAAGTCATCTATCCGGAGGAAGGCGCTGTATTCCTAGATGCAGGTGTGGAAATTATTAAGGATGCCAAACATATGGATAATGCGAAGGCCTTTGTTGATTTTATTACATCAGAAAAAGCACAAAATGCCTTTGCTCAAGAATTAACCATTCGATCATTAGGAAAAGATGTCGAGGTAGCAGATTACAAAAAGCCATTCGATGAAATTAATGTGATTCAAGAAGATGAGGAATATGTAGAAGAAAACAGAAATGAAATTGTTGATAAATATAAGGATGTATTTACTGGTGCTCAAGAATAATCGTATACACAAAAAAGACAACAAAGGAGAATGACCGTGAGTGTAACCATCAAATTCAATGATATAATAAAAAAATATGCTGATAAGACCGTTATTTCGGGGCTTTCTCTGGACATCAAGAAGGGTGAGTTTTTCACCCTTCTTGGGCCATCAGGTTGTGGGAAGACTACTCTGTTAAGGATGATAGCTGGTTTTAACAGTATTGAAGGTGGTGAAATATCTTTTGATGATAGAGTGATGAACCGAATAACTCCTCAACATAGAAATATTGGCATGGTATTTCAAAATTATGCTATTTTCCCAAATCTAAATGTGAAAAATAACGTTGCATTTGGATTAAAAAACAGGAAAATAGAGAAAGAAGAGATAGAGCAACGAGTGGACCGAATTTTAGATGTTGTACAAATAAGTCAATTCAAAAAAAGTATGCCAGAAAATCTCTCTGGAGGTCAACAGCAAAGAATAGCCTTGGCACGTGCTATCGTAATGGAACCAAATGTGCTGCTTATGGATGAACCACTTTCTAATTTAGATGCCAAATTACGCATAGACATGCGAGAAGCTATTAAGGAAATTCAGCATAAAGTAGGAATAACGACAGTTTATGTAACGCACGATCAGGAAGAAGCAATGGCAGTTTCCGATCGAATTGCAGTAATGTACAATGGCATCATTCAACAAGTAGGTACGCCAAGAGAAATCTATCAACGTCCATCCAATATTTTTGTTGCGAGTTTTATTGGAAGAACTAATATCCTAGAAAGATCCCTAAAACAAGAGGGTGGTAAACAAGTATTAATAATGGGAGAAGACTATAAATTAGAAATGAATCACATTCCTCAAAAGGAAAAAATAAAGATATCTATTCGTCCAGAAGAGTTCACAATTAGCTCTACACAAGAAGGAATAGCAGGAGAAGTTCAACATAATGTTTTTTTAGGTACAAATGTTCATTACACGGTCAAACTAAATAATGATGAATTTGTTGAGGTAATACAAGAGGCTACTCTAGGCGAACCGATTGAACCTGGTACAAAGATAAAACTATTAATGAATAAGGAAAAAATTAATCTATTCGATTACGAAACAGAGAGGAATGTGCTGGAGGAGGATTCCTATGCAAAATAATACGACCAGCAAAAGAGATATATGGAGTCTCATTACATTAGTTATTATTCTATTATATGCCTTAGTACTCGTATTACCATTGATTACATTATTAAAAGAAAGTATCGTAAAAGACGGAGGTTTTTCGCTTGACTATTTTACGGAGTTTTTCACTAAGAAGTATTATTACAGCACCTTGTTCAACAGTCTGAAAGTAACTGTTGCGGTTACATTAGCTTCTTTAGTTATTGCAACCCCGTTAGCTTATATTATGACGAATTTTAAAATTAAAGGGAAACTATTTTTGCAAATACTCATTCTTATTTCTTCCATGGCACCTCCCTTTATTGGTGCTTATGCATGGATTCTGCTGATGGGGAGAAATGGCGTTGTGACCAATTTTTTAAGTGATGTATTCCACATTACTATGCCAGATATCTATGGTTTCTCGGGGATTTTGATTGTGTTGACGCTACAATTAACACCGTTGATCTATATGTTTATGATGGGGGCGTTTAAAAGTATTGATAATTCATTGATAGAGGCTGCCGAAAGTATGGGTTATACGGGTTTGAAAAAGGTATGGAAGGTGATTATGCCACTAATGATTCCTACTATATTAGCTGGTTCCTTACTTGTTTTCATGCGTGCTTTGGCAGACTTTGGAACCCCGATGCTAATTGGAGAAGGATTTGAGACTTTACCTGTATTGATTTTTAATGAATTCACCAGTGAAATGGGTGGTGACTCTGGTTTTGCCGCAGCAATTAGTGTTATTGTTGTTGTGATAGCATTAACCATTTTCTTGTTACAAAAATACGTTACAAATAAGAAATCTTTCTCTATGAGTGCTTTACATCCCATTAAGGAAAAAAAAGAAACGGGGATTCGTAATGTATTGGCTCATTTGTTTGTATATGGCTATTTAGCATTTGCCATCTTGCCGCAACTGTACGTTGTATATACTGCATTTTTAAAGACATCGGGCAGGATCTTTGTTAAAGGTTATTCGTTAGATAGTTTTAAGACAGCATTCACGCGTTCAGGCGATACAATCGTGCATACTTTTACATTAGGTTTAGTCGCACTGTTTTTTGTCATTTTGATTGCTATCTTAATTGCCTATGTGACGGTTCGACGTCGTAGTGCAGTGACCAATGGATTGGATATTATTTCAATGGTACCATATATAGTACCTGGTTCTGTCCTTGGTGTAGCATTGTTGCTCGGTTTTAACAGCAAACCTTTTCTTCTGAGTGGTACGGCAACGATTATTATCATTGCTTTTGTAATCAGAAGGCTTCCATATACAATTCGCTCTAGCGCAGCGATCATACATCAGATCAATCCAAGCGTAGAAGAAGCTGCGGCAAGTCTTGGGGCTTCTAATTTAAAGACATTTTTTAAAATCACATTGCCAATGATGTTACCAGGTGTAATATCTGGTGCCATTCTTAGTTGGGTTACAATTATTAGTGAGCTTAGTACCTCGATCTTACTGTATACCGTTAATACAAAGACAATGACTATAGGAATATACACTGAGGTGATTCGTGGCAATTATGGTGTAGCTGCTGCTTTATCTACAATATTAATTGCTATTACGGTTATTTCATTATTAATCTTCTTTAAATTAACCGGTAAGAAAGAAGTTTCTTTATAAAGACGAAAGAAATAAGAAATAAACAAAGGAGTGACTCTATATTGAAAAAGAAAAGTTTCAAGGATGCCACGAAAAGTCTTTTTCTAAAATATACAGTCATTCCTATTTTGGCTTTAATTGTATTATTTACAATATTCACGATTGTTATCTTTCACCTAAAGGCTGTATATGATGCTAAACAATCAGGCGTTCACATCGGTGAGAAGATAGAAAATGTATACAAAACCTACCAAGAAGAGATGGAAAGGATGATTTCTTCATCCGTAGTGATGGAAAGTTTGCAAACGCATTCCGATATTAACCTTGTATACGAAGCATTCTATAACTTCAACAACCAGCAGGAGGTAAAAAGTAGTTTTTATTTGGTGGACAATCAACATGTATTTGTGGCATCTACCAATAAATCGAATGAAGAAGTGAACGATGCTATTTTGGACCAAATCGTTCCGCATTTGCGTGAAGAACCAAATAAACTGCTAACTTTAGTAGAGAAAACAAGTTTTTCGCATGGACAGACCTCTTCTATAACCTTAGGAAAAGCAGTGAAACAAAATAATCGAATAATAGGTTACTTAATTTATAAATTATATGAGGAAGATTTTCAACGTTTAATATTTGGCGAAAAGACAGATATTGTGGTTGTCACTGACACGTATAATCATATTGTTGTGACTTCTAATGAAATTGTTCAAGGATTGATGAACAAATTTCAACCAGAAAAAATAACAAACTCAAGAGCACAAATAAAAAATGAAAATTATTATATGAACCAAATAAAAACGGAAGATGGTCTTTTTCGTATTTATACCCTAAACAATACTGGAACAGACCGAGTGGTTCTGATCCTATATATTTTATTTATTGGTATTACAGGTTTATTTTTATTTGTCTTGCTTCGAATATTAGCAGAGAAGATGTCGAGTAAAAATGTGGACTCGATTGATAAACTATTGGTTGCCGTTTCTCAATTAAAGAAGGGTGATTTAACCTCCTATGTGGATATTGATACCGGGGATGAATTTGAAACACTGGCGAATCAATATAACATTATGTTAGATAGCTTAAATGCTCTTGTGAAAAGAAATCAAGAACTGTCAGAAATCAAAAAAGTGAATGAAATGAAGATATTGCAAAGTCAATTCAATCCGCACTTTCTGTTTAATGTATTAGAAACATTGCGTTATACCATGATTAGTAACGTGGATAAAGCACAAGATATTATCTTATCATTGTCTTCCTTGCTACGATATAGTATTAATCAAACCGTCGATTACGTAGTTCTGGAACAAGATTTATATTATACAATTGACTATTTGAAACTGCATCAACTAAGGTTTCGTGATCGTCTGCATTATGAAATAGATATACCGGAGGAGATTCAAGGAGCTTTTGTTCCTAAATTGTTACTACAGCCGATTATAGAGAATGCAATTAAATATGGTTATCAGAGGCAAACTAATTTGAATATATTAATCAAGGCTGTAGTTAAAGGAGAATGTATCGTGTTCACTGTGGAAGATGATGGAGGAGGAATTGCTCCTGAAAAGCTTAATGATATTCAAAGGAAGATTCAAAATGACAGAAATAGTCAAATAGGAATCGGATTATATAATACACACCAGCGCGTGCGTCTTCAATATGGAAATGATTATGGTCTTATCATCCATAGTGTTTTGGGTGAAGGAACAACTGTACAGATAACCATCCCATATTCTAAAGGGGGAGAACTCCATGTATAAACTATTAGTAGTAGAAGATGAAGACATTATTAGAGAAGGTATTAGATATATCCTTGATTGGACAAATCTCCAATGTGTAGTAGTTGGTGAGGCGACCAATGGAGAAGAAGGATTGCAAAAGATTGTCGAATTAAACCCTGATATCATATTACTTGATGTTAATATGCCATTGAAGAATGGAATTGATTTATTGGCAGAATGTGACGATAGCCATATATTTAGCACGATTATTCTTTCAGGGTATGATGATTTTAATTATGCACAAAAGGCCATTCAATACGGTGTCAGAGAGTATTTGCTCAAACCAGTTGATCATCGTGAATTAGAAGCAGCTATTAATCGTGCTAAAAAAGAAGTAGACAATAAGAAGCAATTTCATATTATGGAGGAAAGTATGAAAACACCCGAAACAAAAAACGTGTTAAACGTAGATATCTGGACTGAATGGAAGGATCAATCACAACATGTACAACAGATGGTTACTTATATTCAAGAGTATTACGATGAGAAAATAAGTATCAATGATCTTGTTGATGAGGTAGGGATGGGAACTACTTATTTGAATAAAAAGTTTAAAGAGGGTACAAGTTATACTTTTAATGAGTTTTTGAATCGGTATCGTATTCAGAAGGCAATCGAACGTATTAAAACGGGAGATGATAAAATTACGATGATTGCGACTGAAGTTGGTTTTAGTAATTATCGTTATTTTATAGATGTATTTAAAAAGTATACGGAATTTTTACCGAGTGATTTCATGTCATACTTTGACAATACAAAATAGTTCGGTAAACGGACATCGTTTTTATAATTGTTAGCCAAAATGTAAATGCTTTATAAAAAGAAGCGGGAGGCTCCTAGCTCACCCGCTTCCGAGAAACTTACTTTACTAATCTTCCGTCTGTCCCAACTCTACTTCCTTACTCCCCAAAATATAATAGTTCAATTCCTTTCTTGGGATATCCTTAAAGTCTTTACGTTTAATCAAATAAAAGATAATCCCTAACACAATCCAAGCCCCAAGCGCGATTCGAGATTCAATACCTAGGAAAGCAGGTGATCCAGGGAATAGTAGTAATATAAGAAAAATAACACTTGCAATCATACCAAGGATGGCGACGATTTTCTTTCCTGGTGCTTCTATATGTCTTTTTTCATTAAAACCGGCGTCCTTTTTCATTTTGAATAAAGAAAAGGTGGCATAACAAGTATAGAAATAGGCAATAGTGACACCTACCGATGACATATCAACCACCCATAATAAGGCTTCCCGGCCAAACCAAGGGGATAACATGGCAATGACGACGGCAAAAATGACGCCCCAGTATGGCGTATGATGCTTAGGGTGAAGGTTTGAAAAGAAGCTCGGGATGATCTTGGCACGTGACATCGCAAACAGTAAACGGCTGGATGAAATAATAAAGCCATTTAGACCAGTGAAGATTCCCATCGTTAAGGCAACCGCAAGAATAGCAAGGCCAAGTGGTCCTAGTAGTTCTTCGATGACAAAGCCTGTTCCCCAAATATGATTAGCACTAACGACCCCTTCCCATGGCTGAACCATAGACGTAGCGAGGATCATCAGGCTGTATAAAGTAGCAGCAGCTAAGATAGCAAATACAATCAGCTTAAAGGCTTTCCTAGACGGAAAATCAAATTCTTCTGCTGTTTGTGGAATATTATCAAATCCAACATAAGCCCAAGGTGCAATGGCTACAATCGAAAGAATAGCGGCAAGCATCGTGGTATCTGTTGGGAATAATGGGGTTATATTCGCTATTCCCGCCCCACCATGGCTACCGACTAACACGGTTAAGACGAGGATCGCACCTACCATTACCATACAGAAAATAAACTGCATTCGGCCAGATAGGCTGGACCCGCGAATGTTAAAGAATCCAAAAACAATTAATAGGATCGATGCGACAATAATTTCCGTTAAATAAATATCCCACCCCGCGATTTGATACAAGGGAATATTTTCAATTACCCTAGGGAAAATAAATTTAATCATCAGTGCAAAAGCGGAGGCATTCAATGCCACAATACATATGTACCCTAATGTTAGGAACCAGCCAGAAATGAAGGCGTGTGTACGACCCAGGCTAACGTAAGCATAGGCAAACTCCCCACCAGAAACCGGAAAACTTTTAATTAAAAATCCGTAGCTGACGGCAATGAGAATCATTAATAAGGCACCAATGAAGAAACCGAGGATGACCCCTAATGGTCCAGCTGTAGACATCCAGTTAACCGGCTGAACAAAGGCACCCCAGCCGATAGCGGAGCCTAATGCGATCGCCCAGACCCAATGTGGCTTTAGTGTTTTCTGTAGCGTTTTTCTCTTTTCCATAACAATAGCTCCTCTTTTCTTTTTTTGAGGGGTGTGTACGATGTTACCATAATTACCTAGATAATAAAGGGGGGGGGTTCAAAAAGTATGTTATGCTATACCCGCAAATGACGGTTATCAATCACGATTTTGTTTGTAGAAGGAAGAAGAGACTCTAGCCCGTTAGAATCTCTTCGTTTGGATAACGTATCTTCGCTCGAGTGTTTTTGGCAATAGCAAAGGCGAGGGTAAGTGGTCCTATTTTACCGAATACCATTAATAGGATAATGGTTATTTTTCCAATAAGCGTTAGTGAACCAGTGATGCCCATAGATAACCCCACGGTACCGAAGGCAGAAATCACTTCAAATACCAGAGATAGAAAAGATTGATTCTCCGTTAGTAATAAAGAAAAAATACCAATTGTCAGCAAGGCAATACCCATAATTGTCACGGCTAACGAGCGTAAAATCACGAATTGGCTAATGGATCTCCTGCCAATTACGATTTCCTCTTTTCCTTTGAGGAATGTAATCACAGCGAAGCTAATCACGATAAAAGTGGTTAGTTTAATCCCACCTCCAGTAGATGCACTCCCTGCGCCAATAAACATTAGTAATAATAGTAGGAAGAGCGTGGGTTCTTCCAGCCCGGCGATGTCCATCGTATTGAATCCTGCTGTTCTAGCGGTAATCGCTTGGAAGTAAGAGGCCCAAAGCTTGTCCCCAAAAGAATGCAGCATCGCCAAGGAGTTTGGATTGTTGTACTCAAATAAAAAAATAAGTAGCATGGCGACCATATTAGTGATCAGAGTACCCAATACCATTAGCTTGGAATGGAGGGATAATTTTTTCCAACGTCTGTTTTCCAAAAGGTCAATCAGTACGGTGAAGCCAAGACCACCTGTAATAATTAACAGGCTAATTACTATATTAACGAGAGGATCCACTTCGTAATTCATTAAATTATCAGACCACAAAGCAAACCCAGCATTATTAAAGGCAGATATCGAATGAAAGAAACTGTAATAGATCCCCTTGCCCCAACCTAACGTAGGTATCCAACGTATGGATAGGACCAGCATGGCGATCAATTCAATAATAAGAGAAAAAACGAGTAGTTGTTTGGCTAATCGAATCACCCCACCCATAGCATCTTGGTTTAGGGAATGCTGCAATACCAAGCGTTCTTTTAGACCAATTCTTTTGCCTAACAATAGGATGGTAACCACCGCGAAGGTCATAATACCTAAGCCGCCAAGTTGAATTAATCCTGCTAGCACCATCTCTCCGAATATAGTGTAGGTGCCAGCTGTGTCAACAACGGTAAGACCGGTGACTGTTAACGCAGAAGTGACGGTAAACCACGTATCAATCCAGCTAACCGAATGAGTGGTAGCTATCGGTAATTTTAATAGTAGTGTGCCAATCAGCATCATACAAAGAAAGGCTCCAATAATGATTTGAGGTGGTGACGAATTTCTAAGCTTGCGCATGGCTATTCCTTCTTCCATGAAGTGTAGGGTCTCTTAGTATGGGATGGCTATATCCATTTTTATACTATATGCTTAACTAAAAAATACTCTTTTTCGAAAAAAGTGTCAATAAGGAAATGGAGTCTTTCATGTTCTTGTCGATTCGTGTACAATGTAACAAGATGATTATGATGAAAAGAGGACAACGGTATGAAAGAAAAATTCAAGTCCTATCGATTTCCGTTGATTTTGTTAGGCTCGATTCTATTAGGAACTATTATTGGCTTGGTTTTCGGAGAACAGGCCATGATAATACAGCCGCTTGGCGACCTATTTATTAATTTATTATTTATGATTGTTATCCCACTTGTCTTTTTTACGATTTCCTCAGCGATTGCAGGTATGGACAGCATGAAGCGTCTTGGAAAAATTATGGGGACGATGATGACGGTTTTTGTAGTGACAGGTATTATTTCTTCTGTCTTTATGCTTGTGGCCTCGGTGATTTTTCAACCGGGATCAGGGGTGGATATTGCCTTAGAAACGCCAGAAGAAGTAGAAGAAACGACATTATCTGAACAATTGGTTAATACGTTTACGGTTCCGGATTTTGTTGATTTATTTTCACGTGATAATATGCTGGCGTTGATTATTTTCTCTGTATTAGTTGGTGTAGCTACTGGTTTAACAGGAGAAAAAGGCAAGGCGTTCAGTCGTTTCTTGACGAGTGGTTCAGAAGTATTTATGAAGATTATTCAGGTGGTCATGTACTATGCGCCGATTGGTCTGGGAGCCTATTTTGCTGCGTTGGTTGGTGAATTCGGTGCCGATTTGATCGGTGATTACGCCAAGGCTGTGATGATGTATTATCCGGTATCTGTTTTATATTTTTTGATTGGATTTACGCTTTATGCCTTTTTGGCAGGTGGAAAAACAGGAGTTTCTCGTTTTTGGAAGAATATTCTGTCTCCCGCCGCTACTTCATTAGGAACTGGAAGCAGTGTGGCTGCTTTGCCGGCCAATTTGCAGGCAGCCGAGAAGATTGGTGTACCAAAGGATATTCGTGAAACGGTAATGCCATTAGGTGCCACGATACATATGGACGGCTCTTGCTTGTCGGCCATGTTGAAGATTGCCTTTATCTTTGGCGTCTTTAATCAAGATTTTATGGGAATGGATACCTTTTTAACGGCTATCGGTATTTGTCTTTTATCTGGTATTGTAATGAGTGGAATTCCTGGTGGTGGTTTTATGGGTGAAATGATGATTATTACACTATATGGTTTCCCAATTGAAGCATTGCCCATCATTACGGCGATTGGCGTAGTAGTGGATCCACCAGCAACAATGGTTAATGTGACAGGTGATACGGTTTCGAGCATGCTAGTCACCAGACGATTAGAAGGAAAAGAATGGATGGATAAAGCAGAAGAATCACTTGCAGAATAGTCCTAGTGTTAGGGCTATTTTTTTTGTTTGTGTGCTGGTATGGTGCGATGACGGTTGGAATCAGGGGAAGACGGTCGTCATCTCGGAAATGACGGCCATTTGACGTGCGAAACCCGAAATAATGGCCGTCATCCTGGAAATGACGGCCGTTTGACGGGCGAAAATCGAAATAATGACCGTCATCTCGGAAATGACGGCCATTTGACGGGCGAAAATCGAAATAATGGCCGTCATCTCGAAAATGACGTCCACAAATCGGAGGAAAGCACAAAAAATGGCCGTCATAGTCATAGTCAATTGATGATGTTTGTTTATTGTTGCGTTAAGCTAGAGTGACCTTTATAATTCTTATAGGTAAAAACGAAGGAGGTAAAGTCACTTGGCACAAAGAAGTATGTTATTAGCTTATATTTTATGGTTATTCCTGGGGCAGCTAGGGGTACATCGATTTTACACAGGATATACGGGAGGAGCCATTGCACAATTGATCTTAGGTGTGGTCGGCTGGGCTACTACTTGGATATTGATTGGCTGGATCCCATTAACGATTCTATTTATCTGGTTATTCATTGACCTGTTTTTGATTCCAGGAATGTGTCGGAATCCTAGATAAATAAGATTTATGCCATTCTAAATGCAATATTAGTCCTATCATTTGAAACAAGGGAAAAGCTAAGTTTTTCTAAAAAACGAGGGAACCCAATCTAATTAGTGGATTGGGTTTTTCCATTATATACGAACCGTTTAAAAGACTCTTATTTCAAGATGTCTGAAGATCAAACTATCCTCTCTGTCAATAATTTACTTCCATTCGATTAAATGTATAAGAGAATAATAGCTTATTTTGAAAGGTTTTGTCGAAGATATAGTCGATAAGTAGAAAACAGTATATAATTTTTATATAAAATGTCTTTTCATGGAGGGGTTTTCGTGATCATTCTAGGAATTATAATCGTTGTTTCTTCTTTTATTTATTTGACGTTATCGTATGTGAACGAACAGAAAGAGAAAAAGGCACGTTATAAAAAAATTTTTTATACTGTACTAGCAAGTGTGTGATTGCGTTCGTCCTTGGTTTTACTATCAGTGGCGATTCTACCAAGTTATCAAAAGAAAATGAAAGATTGCTAAGTGAAAATGAAGCTTTAACCGAAAAAAATGCTGAACTAATGGAACAAGAAGAAGGGTTAGTCAAAGAAATGGAAGATTTGCAAAAAGCACGAGAGGACATACAAGCTGCACTGGATGAAAAGGAGGAAGAATTACTCAGTCAATCGCAAGCCTCTAAGAATTATCAAGAAGAAATAGATGATTTAAATACAGAAGTAGATCATCTTACCGCAACCATTGAAACACAAGAAGCAGAGATAGCTTCATTGCAAACGAATGATATGGAGATAGAAACCACTTCAGTCAATGCAGATAGCTCAACCAATGAATCTAATAGTGACATCATATCGGAAGCACCTTCTGATGCATATTACGAAAATTGTACCGCTGCAAGAGAGGCTGGTGCTGCTCCGGTAAAAGAAGGTGAGCCTGGCTACGCACCACATTTGGATCGCGATGGTGATGGGATTGGTTGTGAATGAACGAAAAAGCTTACACGAAATAAAACGTGTAAGCTTTTTACTTATTTATATTCTACCATCAAAATCTTCCTTCATACGTTGAAAGGCGGTGGCGGTAATTCTATGCTTCTGCCTGTAGGTCAAGGTCTGAATGGTAACGATCAAAGCCAGTAAACTGAGCAGATTGAAAAAGGCAAAGAAGCTACTGTTTTCCTGGATCCAGTTCAGCACAACCGGATGTAAAAAGGTGCCAAAGAGTCCAGAGATCTTCTGCAGGAAGAAGGCAAAAAAGATGAGAAATACAGCGCTTAAAAAGTATTCTAACAGGCAAAGTGAATGATACATTTTCTGTGTTGGCAGATCAATATAAGCAGATAATTTTGCCAAGCTTGGCAGCTGAATCTCTTGTTTAGCAGGAAGATGTTGAGGGAATACTCGCTTCAATGTCCAAATAAACAAGATGTTCATCAACTGCAAGAGCACACTGCTGCAGGCAAAAAACCAAGCAAAAATAGCAAACGATTGCAAGGTCATCACCATATCCTGGTTATCAAAAGAAAAGGAGATAAATGTGACTAGATAACAAATCAGCAAGAAACATAGAAACGCAATATGTAATGCCGGGTTATCTCGTTTATGAAGAAACGCCTGGACAAGCAGGCAAATATTAATAAATAACGCGATACTTAAAAGGACCACAGTAAAAGTCCATGTCAGAAAGGAATGACTGAAAAACAAAATAAGCGGGATCACAAAAATGAATACAGCAAAGAACAAGCTAATATCAGACAGTTTACTAATATCCATTAATCGAAAGGTGCTACCTCTATGGCTCTCTCTCATCTATTATTCCCCCTGAAACGTCAACTGATTTAACCCTATTATAGCATTGTTTGAAAAAAGTGGATACCGTAGAAAGCAGAAAGGTAGATTATTTATCTAACCGTATTGCTTTATGCACCATCGCTTATTTGTGATAAACTAGGTTCACTTATCAACTTACCAAGAGGTGAAATGTATGGATATTAAACATATGATCTACTTTATGGAAATCGTTAAAACTGGAAGTATGACGAAGGCGTCAGAGAATCTGTATATTTCACAGCCGACGATCAGTAAGCTGCTGCGTGATTTAGAAGCAGACTTAGGGGTGGAATTATTTGATCGTCATAAACGAAACATGATACTCACAGATGCAGGACGAGCTTTCTACGATCAAGCAAAAGAAATCGTACGTCTTTATAAAAATCTGCCAATGGAGATGGATAATCTATTAGGGGTAAAACGAGGACATATCAAAATTGGGATACCGCCAATCATGAATGTGACGTTTTTTATGCAGATTCTAGGAGAATTTCATGATTGCTATCCGAATATCACTTTCCAATTGGTAGAGAACGGAAGTAAGCGAATTGAAGAAGGTATCGAGAATGATGAAATGGATGTCGGGATTACGGTACTGCCGACAGAGACAGAACGTTTTCATCACTTTTTTATCTTAGAGGAGCAGCTGAAATTAGTGGTCCCCAAAGGGCATGCCCTATCTGGCAGGGAACGGGTAGATTTGGCTGAATTAAAAGAGGAACCATTCCTATTATTTAACGAAGATTTTGTCTTGAACGATCGGATTATTGAATCGTGTAAAATAGCCGGTTTCAATCCACAAATAAGTGGAGAAAGCTCACAATGGAGTTTTATCGAGCAGATGATTGTCGCCAATTTGGGGATAAGCATCCTACCTACAAGTATTATTGCGATGTTAAAAGAAGATGTGGAAAGTATCGCGATCGAGCATCCATCGATATCGTGGCAGCTGGCGATTATTTGGAAAAAGAACAGTTATACGACCTTTGTTACCAAAGAATGGCTGAAATTCACTAAAGAGAAATTAATCTTTGAACAAGGAATAAAGGGAGAATGATGGCGTTCTCATAGATTTCATCTATAGGTATCATGTGAAATAACTATTTTTATTTAGCTTACATTCGATTTATCATAGACATCTGGGAAAAACATTAGGAACAGGAAAGGAACAGATGTGATATGAAAAGTTTTAAACATCCAAACGATAGTAGGGTTGTTAGTACAGATCAGGTACTAGTCAACGATTTAAATAATTATAATACCTTGTTTGGCGGGGTATTAATGAAAAAACTGGATAATAATGCCACGATTTCAGCTCGAAGGCATGCCAGAATCAAGGAATGTGTGACGGCTTCTACGGATTCGATCGATTTTCTTTATCCGATTCGCCAGTCAGACTCACTATGTATTGAATCGTTTGTCACGTATACAGGGAATACATCGATGGAGATTTTCTGTAAGGTGATTGCCGAGGATATGATGACAGGAGAACGAAAAATTGCAGCTACCGCTTTTCTCACATTTGTCGCTTTAGATGAAAATAAAAAAGCGGTCCAAGTGCCAGGGATTATTCCTGAAACAGAAGAGGAAAAATTTTTATATGAATCTGGTGAGAAGCGGGCCAATATGCGCCGGAAGAGAAGAGAGCATAGTAAGGAATTAACCAAAATCATTGGGTTAGAAAAACCATGGGAAAGAAGGGCCATTTATGTTAGCGAATTTAACTAATTTATATGATTTGAAGGAAGAATTGAACGAGTTAGGTCGCAACCATCCAGCGCTTTATGAGAAATTAAAACATGTAGTGAGCTTGACGCGGCAATTACAGATTCCCTATAAATATCTAGGCGAATTAGTGGAAAATGGATATGTAGATACACCACAGCCTGCCTTTATTCGAGAATCTGTCTTGCAGCTTTATCAAACGGAGGTTGAGAAACTTCGGACAGATGAAGATATAGAGCAGCTGTTACGTTTGATGAAGGATAGTGAAGCTACTTCCTATTCTCAACTATTTTTATTAGTGTTAGGAGCTAATCCAGAATTTATTCGGATTAACACGATCATTAAGTAAGAAAAGGCAGTCAGGGATAAGCCCTGGCTGCTTTTACATACTTCCAACTTGCCTCTGTGTGCGAAAGGCGCGCTTGGAGAGAAAATTTTTCTCGAGACGGTAGGCAAACACCCCGGCAATAACTGCTAGCACGATATCCTTGACGAGTGGAAGTGCTAACCAGTACCATACTAAGGCATACGTGAAACCAGATGGTGCTTCAAACCAGACCTGATAGGCAAGGTACATCCAGTTGGCGCCAATCAGAAAGTTAAGGGCTAAGCCCAGCAATGCCATTGTTATATAGGTTGGCAGCGTACGTTTCCGCTCGCTTATTCGTCCAATAATAAAGGCAAGGATAGGATAAGATACAATAAAGCCAAACGTGGGCATCAATATAGATGATGGTCCACCACCAAACTGTGCAAAAATCGGTGCCCCGACCAATCCAAGCAGCATGTATACAAGCATAGTGAACATCCCTAAGCGACTTCCCAATATTAAACCTGCTAGAATGGCAAAGAATGTTTGCAAGGTGATCGGTACACCGCCGATCACCATAAATGGTGCAATAGAAGTAATATTTGCGCCGATAGCCATTAAAGCGACAAAGATCGCACCAATGGAAAGATCGAGTGCTGTTAATTGTTTTTTCATAGATAGGTAACCTCCTCTTCCATAGAATAAGACAAGTTTTTTTAATTGTCAACTTATTTTTATTTTGGGTTAACAATTAAAATGAATGAGTTGCCGTTCTGTTTGCTTTGGCTTAAACTAGTAGATAAAGAGAGGGAGGTGCTCAGATGACATTTGATTTACATAATCACCATTACCGCTGTGGTCACGCAGAAGGACAGATAGAGGATTACATACAGGCGGCTATACAACGTGGCTTACAGTATATTGGGATTGCTGATCACTCGCCGTTTTTCTACAGCGAGGAAGATCAGCTGCGTCCTGATATTGCGATGGCCAAAAGCGAGTTTCCTAACTATGTACAGGAAGTGCTGGAGCTTAAGAAAAAATACCAAGGGAAAATCGATGTACTACTAGGCATGGAGAGTGATTACTTTCCGGCACATGAAGAGGTATATCGCCGGCAGTACAAGCAATACCCGTTTGACTATGTGATTGGTTCGGTTCACTTTGTTAATGATGTGAATATTTTTGAAAAAGGGCGTTGGGATGGCTTAAATGAAGACGAGCGTGTGCAAGAAAAAGAACGGTATTATCAGTTGATTCAGCAATCAGCCAAAAGTGGCCTCTTTCAAATCTTAGGTCATATCGATGCCATGAAAGGTTTTTATCCCGATTTTTCTAACATTGAGACACCGATTATCGACGAGACACTTCAAGTAATTGCCCAAGAAGGCGTGGCGATAGAAGTGAATACGTCAGGGAAAACAAAGGATTGTGGCGGCTGGTATCCGTCTCATGAAATCTTAGAACGAGCTTGCTATTATGGGGTGGATATCTCCTTCGGTTCCGATGCCCATGTGCCTGAGCGGATTGGTGATGATTTCGAAGAAGTGCAGCAAACCTTGCGGGATATCGGATTTAAAGAGATGGTTTATTATGTGGAGAAAAAAAGGCGTTCATTGCTATTATAATTTATCGCCCCTGTTTGGATGACAAAACAGGGGCGATGTTGCTTTCAACGTTAAGAAAAGATATGACTAATCTTATTAAATTGGACATCAGAGATCGAAACATCCAACGTGTGTAAGTTGCTTTGCACCTGTGCCCCGTTTTTGGCACCTGGAATGATCACATCAATGGCATCATGAGCGAGGTACCAAGCTAATACTAAATGGGCAACTTGGATCTGTTTTTGATTGGCAATTTCTCGAAGCTGTTCCACTTTGGCCAGATTGTCCCGGAATGCTTGTCCTTGAAAATGCGCTTGATTATTACGTAAGTCTCCTTCTGGGAAGGTAGTGCTTACGTCATATTTTCCTGCTAGCAATCCGGAAACAAGTGGAAAGAAAGGCACAAAAGAAATCTGTTGCTTCTTTGTGTAATCAAAAAATGCTTGTTCCGCTTCTCGTTGAATGAGATTGTATAAACCTTGGTACACATCCACATATCCATCTTTATTTGCTTCTTTCAATTGATCGATTGAAAAATTGGAAACCCCGATCGCACGAATTTTGCCGGCGTCTTTTAGTTCTTTTAATGCACCAACTGCTTCATCTTTAGGAGTATGTTCATCTGGAGAATGTATATAAAACAGATCTATATAGTCGGTTTGTAATCGCTGTAAAGCGTCATCTACCGACTGCTTCAAAAAAGCAGGAGAATTATTCATTTTCACTTCGCCATTGTCGAAGACATGCGCTGCCTTGGTAGCAATCACGACATCGTGGCGTTTACCCATGCCCTTGACCACTTTTCCAACCAACTCTTCTGAATAACGCGGACCGTAGATAAAAGCAGTGTCTAAAAAGTCGACACCATGATTTATCGCGTCGCGTACCATATCCATTCCTTGTTGGTCATCCAAATTAGGATACAGATTATGTCCACCAACCGCATTTGTCCCTAACCCAATCGGATTTACGACTAAATCGGTATTAGCAATTTTTACTTTTTGATTCATATCCAACCTCCTCGAATAATGTGGTTAACAAGGCTTTGGTTGACCGATAATGCCTTGAATCTCTTAGCCATTTTATCATATCTTTCTTTTATCCCGCCAATGGTTCACATTCGTATTTATTGTAAAGGAACATTGACAGTTAAGTGAGCTTTACATTATAATGATAAATAACAGGAGTGAGGCACAAGATGAAAAATCGCATCAAAGAATGCAGGAAAGTACAAGGGATTTCGCAAGAGAAGATGGCACAGACCTTAAAGGTTTCCCGTCAAACGATTATTTCGATTGAAAAAGGGAAATACAATCCTTCCTTGCCACTTGCTATGCAAATCGCTCGGATGTTTGATCAGACGGTGGAAGAAATATTTATTTTGGAAGAGGAGGATCAAGATTGATGACATCATATGATCGTAAGTTATTTATTATTTTTGGGATTGTATTTTTGCTGATGAGCGCATTGTTTAATGTGGCAACGATCAGTACAGGGGCATTTCCAGCAGGGCATGATATCATGCTGCTGGCGGTGACATTGTCATGTTTTTGCAATGCTTATTTGGCACCGCAATTTGTCCAAAAAGATGAACGAGTAAAACGAATTAAGGAGCGGGGCGTCTATCTCAGCTATTTTATCGTATTGGCATTTATCATTGTTTTAACGGCTTTGCTCCATTTTGAAGTCTTGCATTTAAGTGGTTATCAAGCGATATCGCTATTGGCAGCGTTTATGATAGGAACAGTGTTTGTTGCATTTGTCGTATTGGCTCGTAAATACTAAGAGAAAGAGGGAAATATGTGAATCCTACTTTAATTATAATCATGTTAATTGCCATGATTTTATTGACTATTATTTCTTATAAAGGTCGTAATCAACAAAAGGAATTAACACGAAAAGCATTCTACGGGACTGTTGCCGTGATGGCCAGCATGTTTATCATTATAGTGGTGACGGTGGTCATGCAAAATAGTTAATTGGGTTTGTAAATATCAAGAGAAAGAAGGAGACAAGTGAATCCTATTTTGATTATATTAATTGTGATTTCCATGGTTCTATTGGCTATCGTTTCTCACAAAGGGTGTAATCAACAAAAGGAATTAACGAGGAAAGGTTTTTATGGAATCGTTGCCGTGATGGTTATTAATGTTTATCGTGATGGTAGTGGTTATGCAAAATAGTTAACAGAAATCATCTGGTAGTTGCCACCAGGTGATTTCTATTAGGGATAGGTTATAACGGTACCTCATTCAATTCCACTGTTCGGTTCTCCTGCCAAGATATCTTAGCTGCTAGGGCCAATCTTTCTGCTTGCAAACCATCTTCAAACTGTGCCAAAACTGGCTCATCGTTTAAAATTGACTGAGCGAATGCATTGATCTCATCGATGTAACCTTGATTATAACGCTCTAAGAAGAAGTGTTTCGGTTTATCTTCAGTTACCGAAGTGGTGGTGCTTATTTTGACGTTGGTCGGCTTCTCATTCTCTACTTGCACCATTCCTTGATTGCCAAACACCTCAATCCGTTGATCATATCCGTAGACTGCTTGACGACTGTTATCGATCACGCCAAGGGAACCATCGGCAAAGGTGACGGTTATGATGGCGGTGTCTACATCATCATTACGGCTGAATGTCTCATCTACTAAAGAGGCAGCCTTGACCGTAATATTTTTGATGGGCTGGCCGGATAAATAGCGGATCATATCAAAGTCATGAATAGTCATGTCGATAAATAAGCCACCAGATCGTTGAATATATGCTTCAGGTGGTGCTTCCGGATCTCGTGATGTAATCTTAATAATATGTGGTGTGCCGATCTCTCCAGACCGAACGACATCATGTGCCTTGCGGAAGTGATGGTCAAAGCGTCGGTTAAAGCCTACTTGAAATTTAATGTTATGTGCTTTTATCGTTTCTAATGCACGTAGCGTTTCCTCAATATCGAAGCTGATCGGTTTTTCGCAAAAGATATGTTTGTTGTTTTGCGCCGCCTTCGTAATAAAATCGGTATGCGTGTCGGTACTGGAACAGATAAATATCGCATCTATCTCGGGATCACGGAGCAGTTCATCTGCATGGTTGGTGATATGCGGAACCGCCTGCAAAAAATCGGTTTTCTGCAAGTGATCGGTATAGACGTCAGAGATCGTTTTTAAATGAAAACGATTAGATAATAGCATGTTGTGGGCGTGCAGTTGACCAATGCGTCCTGCCCCAATAATGCCTGCGGTTACTTTTTTGTTCATGATCGTACCTCCAAATATAGATTCTCATTCGTACAGTTGATATGTAGCATTTCCTATTTCAAAAACAGCAAAAACTATCCAGCTTTGTGCGCAGAACCGAACAATTGGATTTTTCTCGTTACTACTTGCTCGATCGCTGCCATACCCGGTCCGAGAATATCTGGAGGGCTGTATAAATCGGGCTTTTCGGTTAACAATGTGCGAATGGTTTGCGCCCAGGCTTGGTTGCATTCTGTATTCACGTTGATTTTCGCATGACCATATTGAATCGCCTTGATGATCTGATAATCGGGAATGCCTGAACCCCCATGTAAGGCGAACGGAACATCCATCAAGTTGTCTGAGATTTCTTTCATTAAATCAAAGGCTAAGTTTGGCTCCCCTTGATAGGGACCGTGCACAGAACCGAGGGCAGCGGCAAGTGCGTCCACCCTTGTCGCTGCAACTAATTGATAACATTCATTAGGGTCGGCATACTGGATACCTGATGTCACACCATCTTCGGTACCGCCAACGGAACCGATTTCGGCCTCTACCGAAACGTGGTGAGCTTTGGCGTAAGCAACGACTTCGCGTGTTCTCTGAATATTTTCTGGCAAAGGCAGGCTGGAACCATCATACATCACGGAGCTATAACCAGCATCAATCGCCGCTGTACAACGCTCAACCGTAAAGCCATGATCCAAGTGTAGGACAACAGGCACCGTAATGTTCATTTCTTCTATCATTTTTTTGGTGGTGGCAGCAATCACGTTTACTCCGCCCAAATAATCAACAATTCGATCAGTGGAAGCGAGAATAACGGGTGATTTCTGGCGTTCTGCAGCACGTAGGATGGCTTCTACCCATTGAAAGCTGTTGATATTGAATTGGCCGACGGCATAATGATTTTGTTTAGCTTTTGGGAGCAATTCTTTTAATGTAACCAGTGATATAACGATTACCTCCTTTCATTCGTTAGTAAAATGTTGTCGATATATTTGCGAGCGATTAAGGCATACTCCAGTGGATGGGCAAGTGCAGGGTCTTGTTCTGCCTCAACAACAATCCATCCATGATATTTCGTTTCGTTAAGGAATTGATAGATTTCGGTAAAATCAATTACACCATCACCGGGAACGGTAAACATGCCTGCCAGGAAGGCATCGCGAAAGGACAGGCCTTGTGCTTCTGCTGCCGCCATCACATCTTGACGAATATCTTTGAAATGGACATGCTTAATACGATCTCGATGTTTTGTTAAAAGGGACATGCAGGTATGATCGGAGGCAAAAATATGTCCTGTATCATAAAGAAGATGGACATAATTGGCATCCGTTGTCTCCATTAAACGATCAATTTCTGCTAAAGTTTGGACGCCCGTACCTAGGTGATGATGAAACACCAGTAACAAATCATACTCTGCTGCTATCCGACCTAAGATATTCAGCCCTTTTGCCAAAGTGACCCATTCTGAATCGTTAAAAATCGGTTTCTCGGTAAAAATATTATCGTCTAGCGCTTGAATGCTGTAGCTTTGTTCCGATACAACCGCTACTGCTGCTCCAACATCGCGCAAGTATTGACAGTGTTCGTGGAAATCCTTACTTGCTTGATCAATGCCATCACGAATGATAAAACTAGAGAACCATTTCCCCGCAATTTCCAAGTTGCGCAAGCGTAATTCTTTGTTTAGTGTTGTAGCATCCGGGAAAAATCCGCCGACCTCTGTTCCATCAAAGCCTGCAACGACAATATCACTGAGTAGATGGGAGAGGGTGTTGTCTTTCCCGATCGAAGGGATGTCGTCGTTGCGCCAACCAATTGGTGCGATGCCCCATTTAATGAATTTAGCTGTCATAAGCTCACCTCATTTGTGATTAATATTGTCGTGCCGATTGTCGCACTTGTTGTTTTTCCTGATAAGCCTGTTGCACGTTCTCATTATTAGATACTTCCGCTACACCGACATTCCACCAAGCTTCATAACCGGCTGTCATCGTTTTAGGGAGTACCTTCATCTCGATCAAAGTGGAGACATTTTGCTGTTTAGCATCTGCAATGGCGGCCTGTAATTCAGCGGGGGTATTGGCACGGTAAACTTTGGCACCGTACCCCTCTGCAACTTTGGCATAATCAATATTTAAAATTTGGTCATCGTTGTTGCGGAACTCGGTGAAGAAACTGTTACTCCCATGCTCCATTTGCAGGTTGTTAATGCAGCCAAACCCAGCATTGTCAAACAACATGATATTAATTTTCTTATCGTATTGCAATGCAGTAACTAATTCAGTATGAAGCATAAGAAAACTGCCATCTCCAACCATTGAATAGACTTCTTGATCAGGAGCTGCTATTTTTGCCCCTAATGCACCGGCTATTTCATATCCCATACAGGAATAACCATATTCGACATGGTACGTATTTTCTTTGCTAGGATGCCAGAGGCGCTGCATGTCGCCAGGCAACGAACCGGAGGAAGTCACCACAATAGCATTTGGATCAATGGCCTCATTAATCGTGTATAAGGCGGTTGTTTGAGCGAATTCTGTTTTCAAACTATCTGCATATTCCTGTAAAACAGAGGCTGGCAGATGATCCTTTACTTCAGGAATAAAATCTTTCGCTTGAAACGTAATGGATCCTAAACGTTGACGTTCCTGGTTCCATTCTGCTTTTAGCTCGCTCGTTCTCGCGCCAAATGTGGATTGATAGTTTCCTAATGTTTGTTCTAACTGCTCTAGGGTTGCCCGCGCATCGGCAACAACTTGAAAGGCGTCTAATTTATAGGCTTGAAAGCGACTGACATTAATATTTAAGAACTTGGTATGATCAAAGTCAAACGCCGTCTTAGAAGATGTAGCAAAATCCGTATAGCGTGTACCGATTCCAATAATCAGGTCTGCCTCTTGTGCAGCTTTGTTAGCGGAGAAGGTACCAGTAACTCCGAGTCCACCAAGGTTATTGGGGAATTCTGCGGAGATTGTTGCCTTACCAGCTTGTGTCTCTACTAATGGGATATCGTGTTGTTTGGAAAGGCGTGTCAGTACTGCTTGCGCCTGTGAGTATTTAGCCCCGCCTCCGACAAGGAAAAGTGGTTTTTTGCTCTGTTTGATTAACTGCGTAGCCCCTTGCCATTCTCGTTCTACTGGGGACTTACGATCCAAGTAATGTACCCGTTTTTGAAAAAAGCTTTCCTCATAATCAAAGGCTTCGCCAGCCACATCCTGACCAATCGCAATCGTTACAGGGCCTGCTGTAGCTGGATTTGTCATTACTTCAAAGGCACGAATTAAACTGGACATAAGCTGCTCTGGGCGAGTGATGCGATCCCAATAACGAGAGACGGCACGTAAGGCGTCATTGGTTGACACGTCCGCACTATATTCCTGCTCTACTTGCTGTAAAACAGGGTCAGGCTGCCGGTTGGAGAAGACATCGCCCGGGATAAATAACACTGGAATATTATTGGCTAAAGCGGTTCCAGCTGCGGCCGCAAGATTGGCAGAGCCGGGACCGATGGATGTCGTCACGGCGTAGATTTGCTGGCGCAGCTTTTGCTTGCTGAAGGCGATAGCGGCGTGTGCCATGCCTTGCTCATTTTTGCCTTGATAGATGTTTAAACCGTCTCCATATTGTTCTAGGGCTTGACCAATACCTAGCACATTGCCATGACCAAAAATATTGAATACCCCATCCACAAAGCGGAATTCTTCACCGTCTACATGAAGATACTGTTGTTTTAAAAACGTGACTAAGGCTTGCCCGGTTGTTAAACGAATTGTATCACCCATACGATCTAACCTTCTTTCTTCTATATGGTAAGTTATGTTTGCGGTCACCTGTACATTTTTTTTGGAACAAGGTGCTTTTTACGAGCGATCGCGAATCAGTTGTTCAATCTCGGCAACGGTCGGCATCGCCTCAGATGAGCTGTGTTTACTGACGACAATAGAAGCAGAGGCGCTGCCAAATTGTAAGGCCGTTTCATAGTCTTTTTCTTTAACCAAAGCATATAGGAAGGCGGAGGCATAGGAGTCACCGGCACCAAATGTTTTTAATACCTTGGTTTGATAGGCGTGGCCGTGATGAACACTACCGTCTGGCTCATAAGCATAGGAACCATCAACGCCATGTTTTATAACCACCAGTTCTGCGCCGTGAGCAAATAAGTGTTGCACCGTCTTGTGGTTGTCTCCACCGCTTTCTAGGTTTTCCATCACATCATATTCATCACGTGTCCCAATAATGACATCAGACATTTCAGCGGCTAAGGAATAATAAATTGCTGTTTCATTCTTGGATTTCCAGGTGTATGCCCGGTAATCTAATTCAAAAATAACCTTTACGTCATGCTTTTTCGCTACATGGATTGCCTTAAACACAGCTTCGCGAGAAGGACTGAGGGCGAGGGCCGTACCAGAAACAAGTAAAATCTTTGCTTGTTTAATATAGTCTTCTCTTACTTCTGCTGGTTCGAGGAATAAGTCTGCTACATTGTCACGATACATTAAGATACTACATTCTTCAGGGCTGAGGATTTCTGTGAAGGCTAGCCCTGCTTTGCGGTCTTCGGTATCAAATACCATGTTAGAAGTATCTACCCCTTTTTCACTCATATATTGCTTGATATAATTTCCGTGCTGATCTTTAGGGATTTTACCGATGAACCCGGCTTTTAAGCCAAGCTTCCCGCTTCCAATCGCAATATTCGCTGGAGATCCACCGACATATTTGGTGAAAGTCATGGTTTCTTCCATCGGGCGGTTGTATTCATTGGCGTTTAAATCAATACATGCCCGCCCAATCGCGATAATATCAAATTCTCTATTCTGGTGAAACGTCAGTGCCATTTTTTTCACTCCTTTGGTATCGTTGGTTGATCACCACATGGACTGTTCGTAACGTCCCACTTCATAAAACGGACGTTGATCATCGTCTTACTTTATTCTCGATTAATGATCCATTCGTGATCTTTTTCGTTATGGAATTTCCATATGCGTTTAGGTCCAGCCATCACATTAAGGTAATAAGAGGCATAGCCGTCTGGTACACCTACTGGATGATAGCCTTTTGGTACAAGTACGACATTGCTATTTTCAACAGCCATTGTTTCATCAAGTGAGCGATCCTCGGTATACACACGCTGGAAGACGAACCCTTGGGGCGGGTCGATTTCATGATAGTAGCTCTCTTCTAAGAAGGATTCCTCCGGCAGGTTATCCTGATCATGTTTATGTGGTGGGTAGCTAGACCAATTGGCTGTTTCGGTAAAGACTTCGACGACTAGTAAACTGTTAGCTGCTGGATCTGAATCGGGCAAAATATTGTGTACTTGTCGTTTGTTATGATATTTTCCGCGATGTTCGACGCCGTTATCTGCTGCCTTAATTAGTTTGGTAGGCAGTTCTCGATGAGACGGAGCGTAACAAAGGGCAACCCGTGCCTTGGTATTACCAGTGATTTTAACTGTTTTGTTGTGTGACACGTATACACTGTCGGTTGGTTTTCTGTCAAAGACGCTATTACGTGTTCCGACCCCTTCGAAGGTTTCGTTGCTATCTGATACCGTAATTTGACCAGTCAAGGCAACGATACATAGTTCATGATCGGTGAGTATTTCTTCATATACACCTTGAGTTTCTAAATCAATGATCTTAAAACCAACATATTCAAGTTCTGTGTTTGCTTTGTTGACGTCGTGAATCAATGTTACACCTTTTGCCATGTTTTTCTGGATCGGTTTTTTTAATAATGTAGCCATGCTTTCGTTCCCTCCTGCGTAGAATGTTGTGGAACAGGAAGGAAACTACCCTCATCCTTCCTGTCTATTGGTTGCCTAAGAGAAATCTGGTTCTGGATAACGAGCGGTGACGACTTTTTTACGTGTATAAAAGTCGACACTGTCTTTTCCATTGGCATGAAGTGTCCCAAAAAAGGAAGATTTCCAACCAGAGAATGGGAAAAAGGCCATGGGTGCTGGCACACCTAAATTAATGCCCAACATGCCTGCATCTATATTCTCACGGAAATAGCGAACCGATAAAGCATTGGTGGTAAAGAGACAAGCCCCGTTAGCAAACTCTGATTGATTGGCATATTTTACAGCTTCTTTGAGATTTTTTACTCGAACAATGGAAAGAACGGGAGCAAAGATTTCCTCCTGCCAAATCGACATATCTTGTGTTACTCCATCAAAAATAGTTGGACCTACGAAATAACCCTCTTCTACTTGTTCACTACGTCCATCACGCACTAGTTGTGCGCCTTCTTCAAGCCCTTTTTTAATATACCCTAAAGTACGTTCTTTTGCCTCGTCACGGATGACAGGACCTAAGAAAACACCTTCATCTAATCCATTTCCCATTTTGATATCGTCGGTTGCTTCTTTTAGTTTGGTAACGAAGGCATCGGCAATGGATTCCTCTACTGTCACAACTGCACAAGCCATACAACGCTCGCCAGCAGAGCCAAAGGCGGCACTGATAATTTCTTTTATAGCAAGGTCTAAATCAGCGTCAGCTAATACCGTTGTATGATTTTTGGCACCTGTAAGAGCTTGCACACGTTTTAGGTTTTCACTGCCACGTTTATAGACATATTCTCCAACTGGCTTAGAACCAACAAAAGATACAGCTTTGACAAGTGGATGATCAAGGATGCCATTTACGACATTATGTGCTCCATGAATAATCGTGAAGACACCCTTTGGCAAGCCAGCTTCATCTAACAACTCTGCTAATCTCTCTGCAAGCAGTGGGGTCTTTTCCGAAGGCTTCAAAATAAAGGAATTTCCCACGGCGATGGCCATTGGGAACATCCAACATGGAACCATCATGGGGAAGTTGAATGGTGCAATACCACCAACGACACCAACCGGATAGCGATAGTTGGCTGCTTCAATATTTGAAGCGATGGTGGAGAGCGAATCACCCATCATCAATGTTGGGGCACCTGCTGCAAATTCCACGTTCTCTATTCCACGACCTACCTCGCCAAGTGCCTCACTGTAATTTTTTCCATTTTCCTTCGTGATTAGGGTGGCAAGTTCTTCTTGATGTGCTTGTAATAGATGTTGATATTGGAAAAGAATACGCGCTCGTTTTGCTACGGATACGTTTTTCCATTTATCTTGAGCGACTTGAGCAGCTTGTACAGCTTCTTCAAAGTCTGCTGTTGTTGAGATAGGTACTTTTGCTAGTACTTCTTTGGTTGCTGGATTATAGACATCTTCATACTGATTGGTTTTACTGACTAGCCATTCACCGTTAATAAAGTTTTTTAGTTTTCTAGACATGGAAAGTTCCTCCTTTAAGATATGTTTGTCGGATCATTTAATATGAATGCGTTTTCGTTTCTGCAATGATTATAACACATGTCTATCAAAAAGTTAACAATAAAATGATGATAAATTGATATATTTTTGGTTAACTTTTATATAACATCCTCATTTGAATTAGCTTATTCTGTTTAAAACAGTTTATGAGGGGAATAACATAAAGAGATTAGCGAAAGAGTAAGTTAAAAAGAGAAATTGTAAAAAAATGATGAACTTTTGATTTTCTTTTGATAGAATGTAAGACAAATAGATAAAAAGGATAAGGAGAATGTCCTATGATGAAAGCACAACGGGTTAACGCTATTCTAGAGTATGTCAAACAAAGGGAGTCGGTTTCCCTGGACGATTTGATGGAAGAGTTTAATGTATCAAAGAATACGATTCGACGAGATGTACAAGAATTAGCAGATAGTGAGAAATTGGTGAAGGTTTATGGTGGTGTTTCGATTGCCAAGCCGCTAACAGTGCCATATCAAGATCGTAAGGTGAAGAAATTTCAAGAGAAACAAGTAGTAGCAAGACTTGCCGCACAGTTTGTCGAGGATGGCGATATTATATTTATTGACTCCGGTACCACTACTGGTGAAATGCTTCCTTTTATTACGGATAAAAACATTACCATTGTGACCAATAATTTGGATTTCACGTTGGAGGCTACTGGTTACCCACATTTGCATATTTATTCAACCGGGGGCATGTTTGAGCGTTCGACCAGATCGTATGTGGGCACCGAGAGTGCGAATATGATTAGTAAGTATAATTTTAACAAGGCATTTATGGCCTCAACGGGACTTTCGTTAAGCAAAGGAATCACTAATTCCTCTCCGCTGGAGACACAGATTAAGACGAAGGTGATTGAGAAGAGTGAGCAGGTTTTTGTCATGGTGGACCATAGTAAGTTTGATAGTTATTCCTTAACTACTTATTGCGACTTTAATCAAATCGATTATCTCATTACCGATCAAAAACCAGATGAGGTATACATGCAGAATAGTGCAGAGAATAGTTATAAGGTTATTTATCCAGAATAAGAACAATAAAGTCATTCCCAGGTTGGGGATGGCTTTTATTATTTAACGATTCTATGTATGGAACGTATGCGAGATCCCGGAAACGACAGCTGCAATGATGGGCGGTTCTGGGAAAATAATCGTCAGTCTAGGGATGACGCCCAAAATCAGAGGGGAAGATGGGAAAAAGGTCGTCATCGTGGAAATGACGGCCAAAATTGGAGGGAAAAGCGCGGAAACGGTCGTCATCGTGGAAATGACGGCAAAATTGGAGGGGAAGCTGAGGAAATGGGCGTCATCGTGGAAATGACGGCCAAAATTGGAGAGGAAGCTGAGGAAATGGTCGTCATCATGGAAATGACGGCCAAAATTGGAGAGGAAGCTGAGGAAATGGCCGTCATCATGGAAATGACGGCCAAAATTGGAGAGGAAGCTGAGTAAATGGCCGTCATCATGGAAATGACGCCCAAAATCGGAGAGGAAGCCGAGTAAATGGCCGTCATCATGGAAATGACGGCCAAAATCGGAGGGAGAAGCACGGAAATGGTCGTCATCATGAAAATGACGGCCAAAATTGGAGAGGAAGCTGAGTAAATGGGCGTCATCATGGAAATGACGGCCAAAATCGGAGAGGAAGCCGAGTAAATGGCCGTCATCGTGAAAATGACGGCCAAAATCCGAGGGAGAAGTGCGGAAATGGGCGTCATCATGGAAATGACGGCCAAAATCGGAGAGGAAATGACGCCCAAACACCCATAATCCAGATCAAAATCGAAACTTTGGTTGTTATCATGTAGTGAATACTAATAAGATTCTAGTCAAAGGGTTTCTTTTTTTATATGTTAAAATAAATAGATAAACGAAAATAGGGAGAGGTTGAATATCATGAGTAGCACGGAATCTATTAAACTAACCGCTTTATCCTCTAAAGGAGGGTGTGGCTGTAAGATTGGACCAGCAGATCTACGGGAGGTACTGCAATCTTTTTCACCTGCGACCGATAACGCCAATTTGTTAGTTGGTTTGGATACAAGTGATGATGCAGGAGTTTATCGAATAAATGACGATACCGCAATCGTCCAGACGGTGGATTTTTTTACACCGATTGTCGATGATCCTTATTCTTTTGGTCAAATTGCGGCAGCCAATGCGATTAGTGATGTTTATGCAATGGGTGGGACACCGTTGACCGCCCTTAACATTGTTGCTTTTCCGATCGCTGATTTGGATAAACAGATATTAGGTCGTATTCTGGCAGGTGCGGACAACAAACTAAAAGAGGCAGGTGTCACCTTACTGGGTGGACACTCCATCGACGACCAAGAACCAAAATTCGGTCTGGCGGTGACGGGCACGATTCATCCTGATAAAATTCGGACAAATAGTGGTGCCAAGCCAGGTGATGTACTTATTTTAACCAAACCGATTGGTGTAGGGATTCTGACTACCTCGATTAAGCGTGGCTTATTAACTGAGACAGAGGTTGAACGTGTCACTCAGGTGATGGCTACCTTGAATAAAGAAGCCGCTGAAACAATGGCCGACTATCAAGTGCATGCCTGTACCGATGTGACTGGATTCGGCTTGCTAGGTCATGCCTCCGAAATGGCCAAAGGAAGTCATGTCGAATTGCAGGTTTTTGCTCACCAAGTACCCGTATTGCCAAGGGTAAAAGAGCTTGCTGAAGTTGGAGCAGTTCCTGGTGGTACGAAGAATAATTTTAATTATCTAAAAGACGACATCTCGTTTGCCGAATCTCTGGATCAGATCGACCAATGGATCTTAGCTGACGCGGTGACCTCAGGTGGTTTATTAGCAGCTGTGCCAGAAGCTGAAGCTGAATGCTTACTTGCTGATTTGCAGAATAAAGATATGGAGGCAGCGATCATTGGAAAAGTGGCAGACGGAAATGGACATATCGTGGTTGAGGAATAATAACGTAAACTTCCTATAAGGGTCTTTGGAGCTTGCTCCATGGGTAGGGTAGTAACATTCCATTAACGATATTCCTGCAAATCAAAGTTTTATCTAATGAGGACGTGAGAACATGTTTCAAGATATTAGTCTAGATGATTTATTAAGAAAACAGAAAGAAGAATCTGTTGCATTAGTGGATGTCCGATCACCAAGAGAATTTGCTGAATTCCATATTCCTGGGAGCATCAATATCCCTGTGTTTGATAATGAGGAAAGGGCGGAGGTAGGAACTATCTATAAACAGGTTGGTCCAGAAGCTGCTAAGGAAAGAGGATTGGCTATTTTTTCAGCAAAGTTGCCGTCATTTATCGCCGCATTCCAATCGTTAGACAAGGAAAAAATGGTTTACTGCTGGCGTGGCGGCATGCGTAGTAAAACGGCTGCCACGGTATTGGATTTAATGGGACAAACGGTTGTGCGGCTGGATGGCGGGATTCGCTCTTATCGTCAATGGGTGGTTCATCGCCTGGAAGACCCGTCGTTTTCCTCCAATGTGTATGTGTTAAATGGTTATACGGGTACGGGAAAAACGATCTTGCTGAACCGATTGAAGCAGCAAGGCTATCCTATCCTTGATTTAGAAGGTATGGCCAACCATCGTGGCTCGATATTTGGTCAGATCGGACGAGATCCTCATAATCAAAAGGTGTTTGATTCCTTATTGGTTCAGGAAATAGAACGTTTGGAACAATCACCGTTTATCCTGTTAGAGGGGGAAAGCAAACGGATTGGCAAGGCAACGCTGCCACCCTTTTTGCTTGAAGCGAAAGAAGCAGGCACGCAATTGTTCATTCACCTGCCTGTGGCAAAGCGTATTGAAAACATCTTGTCCGAATACGATCCGGTACAGCATCAAGCAGAGATCTTGGAGTCTTTTCAACTGATCAGAAGGCATATCCATACACCCGTTGCCAAAAAAATTGCCGACGCGCTACACCAAGAAGATTTTGCTGAGGCGGTGGCGTTATTATTAGAGTACTATTACGACCCGAGGTATCAGCATTCCATGAAGGATTATCCGGATGACCGGCAAATCCATATTCATGCCCAAAACATGGACGAGGCACTGGAGAAAATAATCGATGTCATCCATCAAAAGGAAAATCAGGTGAATGCCAGTCTTTTTTCTTCTTCATATGGTAGAATGAAGAAGGAATAAATAATAGGCAGGTGTAAATATGGAGACAGCAAATCAACAGTTTTTTCGGACATTTAATGAAGCTTTTGTAAGGGCAGACGCAGAAACCATTTTGGCAAGTGTAACCGATGATATTACGTGGCGTATGGTAGGGAATGACACGATAAAAGGGATAGACGACTTGAAGATGGCATTGCAAGGGATGGATCAAGGACATTTTTTTGAACAGGAAACGGAATGCTTGATTACTCATGGAAAACAGGCGGCGATTAATGGTACGATTCATTCAACGGATGCCAATGGAGAGCAGCGTCATTACAGCTTTTGTGATATTTATAAGCTGAATAAGCATAAAAATGGTAAGATCAACGAAATTATCAGCTATGTCGTGGAGATTTAACCAGTGAAGCAGCTATGGAGATTTGGGCTGGAACAAGCGAAATCTTGTGTGTTTGCAGTCGTTATTTTTTCCAGTTTGGCAATTACACAGATATTAGCTGTTCCGCATCGGTATGATCTGATTCTGCTCATTTGTGTAGTGACACAGGTGATCATGCTGGCGACAAAGTTGGAAACATGGGATGAATTAAAAGTGATTTGCGTGTTTCATATTATCGGGCTGGCATTGGAGTTGTATAAGGTACATATGGGCTCGTGGAGTTATCCTGAAGATGCGTGGACCAAGGTATGGGGAGTGCCGCTCTATAGTGGATTTATGTATGCCAGTGTCGCCAGTTATCTATGCCAGGCTTGGCGGAGATTAGACGTACAGCTGGTGAAGTGGCCGCCGACTTGGGCAGTGGCTCTGTTAAGTTTGGCCATTTATTTTAACTTTTTTACCCATCATTATATCTATGATCTGCGTTGGGTGTTAAAGGTGTCGACCGTGTTGCTGTTTCTTCCTACGGTCGTTTATTATCATGTTAATCGGAAAACGTACCAGATGCCATTGGTCTTATCCTTTGTTCTTATTGGTTTTTTCATTTGGATTGCGGAGAATATTGCGACTTTCTTTGGCGCGTGGCAATATCCGGGACAATCGCAGACGTGGGAACTTGTTCATCTTGGTAAAATCAGTTCGTGGCTGCTATTGGTGATTGTCAGTTTTTTGATCGTGGCGATGTTGAAGCATTTAAAAGAAAAAAAGCCAGCACTTTAGCTTAGGTGCTGGCTTTTCTATGATTTAGGATTCTACAACAAATTCAAACCCGCCACGTACTTTAATGTCTCTGCCAACTAACACGCCGCCAGTTTCCAAGGTAGCGTTCCAAGTTAAACCATAATCTTCACGGTTGATTTTGCCCTCTACATCGGCACCTGCAATCATGTTACCCTGCATTGGGTCTTTAGCAATACCATTATATTCTACTTTAAAAGTCTCGGTTTTGGTTACACCTTTAATCGTAAGATCACCAGTTACCTCAAACTCATCGTCGTTTACTTTTTTGATGTTCGTGCTTTCGAAGCTGATCGTTGGAAATTTTTCTACCTCAAAGAAATCAGCTGATTTTAAGTGACCGTTACGATCTTCGTTATTTGTTTCAATGGAGGATACATCAATCGTAACCTTCACATTGGCAGCTTCTAAATTTTCGAAGTCTCCATCAAATGTGATATCAAAATCTTGAAATTCACCTTTCGCTTTTGAAACCATCATATGCTTTACTTCAAAATGTAACCCACTGTGTACTTTATCTAAGCTTACGTTTGCCATAATCAAATGACCTCCTAAAAATTATTAACTTACTTTATGTAACTTAGTATATATTTATTAATTCATTACGTCAAGTAATTTATTTATTTTATTTCTGTTGATTTTTTGTTATACTATAGTCAAAGAGGTGAAGGGTATGGCAGATACAGAGATTTGCCCAAAATTTGAAGCAGCATTAAATATATTAAATAAGCGCTGGACGGGTTTGATTATCTTTCAACTGCTGGAAGGTCCTCAACGCTTTTCTTCCATTGAATCAGCCATTGGCATTAGTGGACGGGTACTGTCGGAACGGTTAAAGGACTTGGAGAAACAGGGAATTATCAGACGATCGGTATATAATGAAACGCCCGTGCGCATTGAATACGAATTAACAGACAAAGGGATTGCCTTACAGCCTGTCTTGGAAAATATTCAAACATGGGCCGATAACTGGATGGAGAAACAACCACTTGTGTAAGGTATTCCCAAAATCGCAGGGAAGCAAACGGCAAAGTGTTTATTTTGCCGTTTTTGTTATGCCTAAAGAAGAAAAGGAGAGCGATTAACAGACAAGTTTTGCGATTTTGCCTATTTTGCAGAATCCCTTATGTTGTGTATGCTGAGAAGATAAGTTACAAGGGGGGATTGGCGTGAATGATAAGTTGCCATTATTTTTAAAGCAATATCGAGCGTTAAACAAATATCTGCCAAGGCAACATGCAAGTTTTATTTCATTTGATCAAGCATTCAGGCGGTATGAGGCAGGGTATGCCGGAGAAGACAGACTTAGCTATTTTGTAGAACAGGCGGCTACCTTTTCTTTTCCTTATATAAGAGGGTTGCGAATGGAAGCACCGTCACCATTTCAAATGGATTGGCTGATTTTAACCGAAGGATTCCGTGTGATTTTTGAAGTGAAGGCACATGCGGGAACGATTTATTTCGATCCGAGATCCCATCAATTGACACGGGAAAACGAGGTGTTTGAAGATCCATTGCTTCAAGTGGATCGCCAATTTGCTCATTTACGTAGGTTTTTCAAGCAACATCAGATTAATCCGTTACCTACTTATCGCTATGTGGTGTTTGTCAGTCCGAATGTAATACTCAAGCTGCAGGATTTTCCGGAATATACTCGGATTATAACCAGTCAGAAGGTGCCCTTTGTATTAGAAGAATTGTTGCGTCCACATCCTGCGCAAATATCTACTGCAGAAAATCAACGTATTATTACCCTTCTCCAAAACGCTCACAAAGAACGATTTCTTCCCATCTTGCGAAAATATAACCTAACGATTAATCAATTAATGAAAGGAGTAATGTGTGACCATTGTGACCAAATGATGGAACGCGTGCGGCTAAGTTGGCAATGTCCGGTTTGCGGCAAACGACAACGAGAGGCGCATAAACAAGCCTTATATGACTGGGCGTTGTTAACAGAAAATCGTTTAACGACGTCCATCGTACGGGATATCTTACGGGTGGATTCACTAGATGCGACGCGTAAACTGATTTACCGCTCCGATTTGATAAAAAGAGGAAGTGGAAAAAACACCTATTATGAACACCCGGATCTAGTTAACATAATACGAAACTGACTGGAAAGGAGCTGCAACTGTCCGTTAAAAGTGGTAAACCGTCCGGAAAGAGCGCAAAACTGACCGGAAAGAAGCTGAAACCGTCCGGAAAACGCTCAAAACCGTCCGGAAGCCACACACCATCACGAATACACATCGCATCAATAAATATGTTAAACTAGCAGTAACCATTCTCGGGAGCAAAAGGAGAGGAAAAGATGTCGAAACAGATTTTGCAAAATGACTGGGCAGATAAGCTAGCCTCTGAATTTGAGCAAGATTACTACATACGCTTAAGAGAGTTTTTAAAAAAAGAGTACCAGCAATTTACCGTATATCCGAATATGTATGATATTTATAATGCCCTGCACTACACCCCATTTCAACAGGTGAAGGTGGTTATTTTAGGGCAGGATCCTTATCATGGACCGAATCAGGCGCATGGGCTCAGTTTTTCGGTGAAGCCAGAGGTGGATATCCCACCATCGTTGAAAAATATTTATAAAGAGCTGCACGCTGACATCGGCTGTGCGATTCCCAATCATGGCTATTTGGTCGAATGGGCGAAGCAAGGTGTTCTATTATTAAATAATGTCTTGACCGTTAGACAAGGACAAGCCCATTCGCATCAAGGAAAAGGGTGGGAGCGATTTACGGATCAGGTGATTACCACATTAAATCAGAAGGAGACACCTGTTGTGTATATTTTATGGGGAGCGGCCGCCCAGAAAAAACAGGCGCTGATTGATACATCAAAACATTTTATCATTAAGTCGCCACACCCCAGTCCATTGTCCGCCCATCGCGGCTTTTTTGGCAGTCAACCCTTTTCCAGGGCAAATCAAATCTTGCAGGACAACGGACGGCAGCCGATTAATTGGGCGATTACAGCAAAATAAGGAAACCCGCCATTATGAGCGGGTTTCCTTATTTTTGCTGGAGCATTTGTTTTATTTCTCGGATTTCTTTCCTTAATTCTTTGATTTCACTAGTATCTGTCTTGATATCTCCTGTATCTTCTTCCACTTCATCACTGATTTTTTGGGCATTATTGACGATCTCACCGACGATTAAATTAATCATGATGAAAGCGGCAATCACGATAAATGAAATGAAATATAACCAGGCAGAGGGCTCTTGTTCAAAAATCGGTCGAAAAATACCGCTTGCCCAGGATTCTAAGGTGAAAATCTGGAATAAAGTGATAAAGCTTAAGAAAATGTTGCCGAAATATTCTGGGGCTACCTCGCCATAAAAAGATGTACCCAAAACAGCATAGACATAAAAAATAATCAGCATGATCAGAAGGACACTACTAATCGTAGGGATGGCCATAAATAACGCAGCAACGATTCTACGCAGTGTTGGAATAGCAGTAATCGTACGAAAAACACGCAATACTCGGAAAATACGCAATACACTAACAAATGGAGTGCTGTACAAAATCACACTTCCTAATACAATCACAAAATCAAAAATGTTCCATGGATTGGAGAAGTAACTCTTTTTTAATACAGCAATTTTCAAGGCTACTTCGATAGCAAAGATGAGCAATATCACGATATCCAGGATCATCAGCGGGGCGTGGAAGCGTTGATAAATAACAGGGAAAGTTTCCATTCCAATTAATATCGCATTGACAATAATCAAACCCATGATAAAACGGTTAAAGCGTGTACCCATTACAAACATTCGTAATCGTTTCATTTCATTTCTCCTCATATAGTATCATTCATTACATAAGCAAGTAACACGATATATATTTTAAATGGTAACGAACGGAAACTCAACTGTGACTACCGCCTGAATGATAGATAACGAAATTTAACAAATAAACCGTGATAAATGTAAAGTTATATGATAAACTATCCTCTAGCTGATTTACTTGAAGGAGATATAGCAATGAAGTGGCTAGATAAAATAAAAGAATGGTCCAAACAAGGTTCCGCTATCCAGCATATTGTTGTTTACTATTTGCTGGCGGTCATGCTCGGTATGGCTTTGGTCAGCGTCCCTTTTTTTCATCGGGAAGGGATTGAGTTATCTTGGATTGATGCCCTATTTACTGCAGTCACATCGATCAGTGTCACGGGATTGAGTGTTGTTTCGATACCAGAGGTGTTCAATGAGGGGGGTCAAATTGCGATCGCCGTGATCATGCACCTAGGCGGTATTGGTATCATGTCGATGGGTACGTTTATTTGGGTGCTTTTAGGTAAAAAAGTCGGCATGCGCAGCCGGCAGATGATCAAGGTAGACCAGAATAGTAAGAACTTAGCAGGACTTGTTCATTTAATGATAACTATTTTCAAGATTATTCTTGTTATTGAAAGTATTGGTGCGATCATCCTATCCGTACATTTCTTGAATTATTTTGATACGGTAGGAGAAGCAATTCATCAAGGGATATTTGCTTCCATCAGTGCCACAACCAATGGCGGTTTAGATATTACTGGGAATTCATTAATTCCGTTTGCTGATGATTATTTTGTTCAATTTATTCATATGATTTTGATTGTATTAGGAGCGATTGGTTTTCCTGTCTTAGTCGAATTGCAGGAATTGTTGCGAGGAAAACGGAACGATGTCCATGATCGTCATAAGTTTTCCTTGTTTACGAAAATCACCACAGTAACCTTTTTTTGGTTGGTAGTACTAGGTGCGGTCGGGATTTTTGTCTTAGAGAAGAATCAATTCTTTTTGGATAAGTCTTGGCATGAAACCTTTTTCTACAGTTTATTTCAGTCGGTCACTAGCCGGAGTGGTGGTGTGACTACTATGGATATGAATGAGTTTTCCATTGGCACCTTGTTCTTTGTCAGTGTCTTAATGTTTATTGGGGCTTCTCCTAGTAGTGTTGGCGGTGGGATTCGTACAACCACTTTTGCGATTATGTTGCTGACGATCTGGAATTATGCCAAAGGGAATTCAAGTGTCAAAGTATTTGGTCGTGAAATTGATCATGAGGATATTTTACGTTCTTTTATTGTTATCAGTACGGCGCTGCTCTTATGTGTAGGTTCGGTGCTTATCCTCATGCAGACCGAATCCTTTTCGATTATGGAGATCATGTTTGAGGTGACTTCTGCCTTCGGAACATGTGGTCTTTCCTTGGGGATTACTCCTGATTTGTCGGGAGTTGGCAAGTTATTAATTATGTTTTTAATGTTTGTTGGGCGTATCGGCATCTTTACCTTCTTGTTCCTGATTCGCGGCGACGAGAAGAAAGATCGATTCCATTATCCAACCGAACGAATTATTATAGGGTAAGAAAAGTGGCGCACAGTCGCCACTTTTTTGTGGAGAAATAGGAATGTGCATATCGGATGGGATTGTCTTATTAACGTTTGTATAAGCATGGATCCATAACAGTCAAAGAACTGTCGGATCGTGAAATGCTGTCTGTAAGAACAGATCTCGCGGACTGAAGAGAGCAAACCGCGCTCCACAGTCCGTAAGAACGAATCTTGCGGACTGAAAAAGAGCAAATCGCGATCCACAGTCCGTAAGAATGAATCTAACGGACAAAAAAAGGCCGACTCGCAAAGTTTTGTCCGTAAGAATGAATTTAACGGATAAAAAACGGCTGACTCGCAAAGTTTTGTCCGTAAGAATGAATCTAACGGACAAAAAACGGCCGACCCACGAAGTTTTGTCCGTAAGAATGGATCTAACGGACAAAAACCGTCCGCCTCGCAAAGTTTTGTCCGTAAGAAATCTCTAATCCCTCCTCGAACTCACCAATTCTCCTATTATTAATCAGTTAAAGTAATTAGATAGACGGCGGAGTATTAATCCTGAGTTTTACAGTAAAAACAAACAAAAACACCCCTTTATCCCTTGATGTAACTGGGATGGAGGGGTGTTGTATTTTGTCCTGTTTTCATGGGGAAAAATCACCTTTTCTTCGTCTGTGCTAAAATCTTTTTAATTTCTCCCAATCGACGATATCTGGAAGAAAAATCAATTTGAAATTGCTTGCCAACAGCCTCCAGAACATCGTCATAATAATCAAATAGATAATAATTCTGTTTAAGCTCTGTACATTCTGCTTTGCGTAAACTGTTTAATAAACGAGAGACACCATATTCTCCTTTCATCTCCATCTCCAATAACCTGGCGATCGTAAGTGATACAAAACAAGTTAGAAAATGTGCCTCAATATGTTCCTGGCTGGAAACATAAACAGGCCGGGTTTCTAAATTGCTTTTCGTGATCCGGAACGTTTCTTCAATCCGCCATAATCCTCGATACATATCAATGATGGCATCATCCGATTCGTTGTATTCGCTGGTAATCAATACATAATAGCCATCCAGTTTTTCTTGTTCCTTTATTTTCTCTATATCGAGCTGCAGTTGTTCTTTTGGTGTTAAAATTTCGCCTGTCTTTTTATCAAAGCGGATGTTTTTAATATAATTACTGGCACCTACGGAAGTGGCACGTTTATAAGCCCCTGGATTGTCGATTAAAGCTTGTGTCTTTTGAAGGATTTTTTCTCTCTCGTATTTGGCTTTTTTCGCATATTTTTCGCTCCAAAAGATGACCTGTTTTTCATGGACTTGTCTAGTAAGTTTTTTTCCATTTTTCGCTGTCACTTGAATATCTCTTGGATATAACCGGGATTTTCGTTTGTATTCCTTTCCGAGCCATTCATAGCCGTTTTCATTCGTCACATAATCTTTTAATGCCTTGTTCGCTCCACGTACGGACATACTGAATACATAGCCGTCTTTGGCAGAGAGCGTATACCAGATGTTATCTCCTGTGGTCATTCCTTTGTCAGCTACGACAACAGCACGCTTGATTCCATAATCTAATTTCATTTTTTTGAGGTTTGGACGATAGGTCATACAATCATTCGTATTTCCAGGGAATAACTGATAGGTGATGGGAATGCCTTGATTATCCATAAACAGCCCCATTTGGACAATTGGATTGGGGCGATGCTCCTTCGATACCCCTTTCCGGCGCATATCATCTTCTTTGATAGTCTCTGTTTCAAAATAATAATTGGTGACGTCATAAAAAACACGGGAGGTATCTCGTCCATAATTTTCTGTTACTTGGTCATGCAGCCACGAAAGGAAGTCGTCTTTTTTCTCGTTATAGAAGCTAAGTGCACGGTAGACATCGGCAAGCTTAAAAGTTGTTCTTTCAAAAAAGAGCGATTGATTTTCAAACGATTGATATTTCGATCCGGGATACAAGAGACGTGTAAAAATCAATAACTTAAAAATAATATTGGCATCAAAATCAAATTTCCGGCGATGCGAACGATTTTTCCAAAAAGTATCCAGCTTCAGCCGGTGATAAATCTGACTGAGTATCACATGCCCGAAATTTTTTCGGTATGCTTTTCCTTTTTCCATTTTTTCATCAACAGACAGTTCCAATCGGATGGGTTCTTTCTTTTCGTTTTTCGCTCTTTTTAATTCCTCTACACGTGCTTTAAAGTGAGCGATGGGATCATCATATTTTTTCTCCGCTTCATCCAGATAACCTAAGCTTTCCACGGTTACCTGTCTGGCATGTTTTTTCGCTTTATCGTAATAAGAATCGACAATACTTAAATGAATTCGTCCATTCTTTGTTTTTGTCTTTTTTAAATACATGATATCACCTGCTTTATCCCTTATTATATCATATATCGTTATATTACGCTATCAAAATATAACTTAAAATAAATAAAAAAATAAGCTCGTATCATTGATAGAGCAACTGGTTTCAGTGTTAATATAGGTGAGGTAACTGTAAAACAACGGAAAGTTTTGTCCGTAAGAATGAATCTAACGGACAAAAAACGGCCGACCCACGAAGTTTTGTCCGTAAGAATGGATCTAACGGACAAAAACCGTCCGCCTCGCAAAGTTTTGTCCGTAAGAAATCTCTAATCCCTCCTCGAACTCACCAATTCTCCTATTATTAATCAGTTAAAGTAATTAGATAGACGGCGGAGTATTAATGGATGGAAAAAAACAACCAATAATCTTTGCAATAGATAATTCCTCCCACTTCTCAGTTTAATCAGTATACGTAGGCTGCCTGGATATAGTATAGTTAAGGTAGTGAGTATTATCAGACATGCTAATGCAGAATGGAGGCGGATATATGGAATACAATAAAGAAATAGCAGCTATTTTAGAAAACATTGAAAAAGTGCTAATAGGCAAACAACGAGAGGCCATGTTGAGTTTGGTGGCATTGCTGGCAGATGGGCATGTCTTGCTGGAGGATGTACCTGGTGTGGGGAAAACCATGATGGTGCGGGCCCTTTCCAAATCATTGGATTGTGAATTCAGCCGTATTCAATTTACCCCTGACTTATTACCATCTGATGTGACAGGTGTTTCGATATACAATCCGAAAGATATGGAATTTGAGTTTCGCAGTGGTCCTATTTTTGGCGATATTATTTTGGCGGATGAGATTAATAGAACCTCGCCAAAAACACAATCGGCACTTCTGGAAGCGATGGAAGAGATGAACGTGACGATTGATGGAGTCACCAAGTCACTCAAAAAACCCTTTTTTGTCATGGCGACGCAAAACCCGGTTGACTATGAAGGCACCTACCCGTTGCCAGAGGCACAGCTTGATCGATTCTTAATGAAACTAAGCATGGGGTATCCCAATGAAGCGGATGAAATCGAGATGCTGAACCGAACGGATCAAGTCCATCCTATCGAATCTGTCAAACCAGTTATTCATCGAGAACAACTCTTAGATATGCAAAAACAAATTGAAGGACTTTATGTTGATGGTACCGTCAAGCAGTATATTGTACAATTAACAGCTGCAACACGGGATAATCCTTATGTTCATTTAGGTGTCAGTCCACGTGGTTCGATTGCGTTAATGAAAGCCGCTAAGGCATATGCATATGTACAGAATCGAGAGTATGTCATCCCCGACGATGTCATGTATTTAGCCCCATATGTACTGCCCCATCGCATTATGTTAAGACCAGAGGCGAGGTATGAAGGAATTACGCCTGCTAAGCTGCTGCAGAATATCCTTGAGGAAGTGGATATCCCTGTTAGAAGGGAACTGCATGGATGAGACGGCTAGTCAAGGAAGTACAATTTATCCTCTTACTTGTTCTTTTATTTGTGTTTGCTATGTTTCAAGGTGGGTTTGTTAGCTGGTTTTTGTTTTACAGTATGCTGCCCATTCTTCTCTATTTAATGGTCATCCCTTTCTACCCATTGAAGAAATGGAACGTTACCCGGGAATTATCAGACCGTTATTTAGCAACCGGGTCTAAGCTGGAGGTAGCCATTACGATCAAGCGAAAGGTTCCTTTTCCTATTTTTTTCTTAATTGTTGAAGAATCTTATCCGGAAACACTTCAGTATCGAGATATTGGAAAGGGTAAATATCAATATCTAGCCGATTCCAAAACCTTCAAGGAGCGAGAACCGATTAAGAAAGTGCTGCATATTGGATTTCGCAGGCAGGTGACTGTGCGTTATGTCTTAGATCATCTGCCAAGAGGGGAACATCATCTAATCCATACAAACATCACGATTGGTGATGCCTTTGGATTTATCGAAACCTCGTGGCGATTCCAACAGCAGCAGGAATTCTTTGTCTATCCAGCGGTTCATCCGATGAAATGGCGATTGCAACCGGAAAGTCTGGAGGAAGGGAATACCTCTTCCCAAATCATGAATGATAAATTATCCAATATTGTATCTGGTGTGCGTGAATATATACCAGGAGATCGTTTTGCTTGGATTGATTGGAAGACAACCGCACGAAAAGATACGATGATGACCAAAGAGTTTGAGCAGGAGAAGGACGCTAATATCATGGTCTTACTGGATATGAGTCCCGTTGCTCATCAATGGCTGGTGTTTGAAGCGGGTATTCAGTGGGCGATTTCCATCCTGTATATTTTGCGTAAAAAAGATCAGCAGGTGTCTTTCCTGACCTTAGGAGATCGTGATCGTTTTTTCTCCTCCCATCAGTTGCACACACAATTTGCAGCAGTACAGAATTATCTGGCAACCGTCCATCCAGAAAGAATAACGTGGATGGACAGTCTGCAAAGCTCTAATCAAACGTTCGCCAAGGGTAGTGTCTTCTTGTTTGTCGTGCACCAATTAGACCAGGAATCGGTTGATCGCTTGTTAAGCTGGCGTACACAAGAGTTTGTCCTGGTTTGTTATATAACACCACACGAACAATTGAACGAACAGATCCAACAACGGATCCGGCAGCTGCGTCACCGCCATATAAGCGTGCAGATTATTACCGAGAAAGAATTATTACAAAAGGATTGGGAGGTGACTCCAACCCTATGAATATCAAACGAATCTCCATTCCAATCATGTTTTTGGCAGGTTTTCTACTATTTTGGGAATGGCTGCGCCCGCTAGGCGAGGTAACAGATACAGGCAGCATGTACGTCTTTGTGGTATACACGGCCATCTGCTTCCTTGCTTCCTATTTTATTAAAAATGGATTTGCTCGTTTTTTTGTTAAAATAGCTGCGTTGATTCTCGCGCTGGACTATTTATTTTTCGATCCATTATTGCTTTCCAGCAGTTGGGTACAGCAGTTATATTTAGAATTATCGCTTAATTTTGAAGTGATTGAGCAGAATAATTGGGTAATGATGACCTCTTTTTTCCGGAGTCTCTTGTTTATGATTGTCTTGTGGTTAATGAGCTATCTCTTGCATTACTGGTTTACAGTAGCGAATAAATTCTTTTTGTTTGTCGTGTTGACCTTTATTTATTTGGCTATTCTAGATACGTTTACGGCTTATGATGCGCAATTTGCTATGGTGAGGACGTTTATTATTTCTTTTGTGATGCTTGGCTTGAGCCGTTATCTTAAGCTGATCGAACGAACAGGACGGTCTGGAACGCGGCGGAATCTGTTTCAATGGCTTGCTCTCGTAGCAGGGATTATTACCTTTGCGACACTTGCAGGCATCTACCTGCCAAAATTGGATCCGCAATGGCCCGATCCCGTGCCTTTTATCCAAAGCAATGCCGATCATATCGGATTTGGTACAGGAGGTACGGTACAGAAAGTTGGTTATGGAGAGGATGATTCCCAGTTAGGTGGGTCCTTTGTTCAGGATGATTCATCGGTATTTGAGGCGATTGCCCATGATGATGTCTATTGGCGTATTGAATCTAAAGATGTTTATACTGGAAGCGGCTGGGAGCGTTCTGCCGATTTAAATTATGAAATGCTTGAAGACGGTGTGATGGATTTTGAAACATTTTCGATGTTCCGAGTTGAAACGGATCCTTACACCGCAACGATACGACCGGATGTGCAGAATGCGTTGCCTAGGATTGTGTATCCTTATGGTGGTGATCAGCTCTCCACCAACAACCCAACCAATTTTTATATGGATAAGCAATTCGGTATTATCGAGGCAGAGACAGGCGAACAGAACCAAAGTACGTCGTATTCGGTTGATTACGAGGCACCTTCCTATTCAATCAATGCCTTGCGTGAAGACCCTGGAAATGATGAGGCTGAGATTCGTGATCAATACTTGCAATTACCAGATGAGCTTCCCGAACGTGTAGGTGAGCTGGCAGAGGAAATAACGGTGGAAGCAGATAATCGTTATGACCGTGCAAAAGCTGTTGAAGGCTATTTTGGCGCAAATGGCTTCCGTTATCAAACGACAGATGTCTCGATACCAGAAGAAGGGGAAGACTATGTCGATCAGTTTTTATTTGAGACACAGGTTGGCTATTGTGATAACTTCTCGACATCAATGGTCGTGTTATTGCGATCATTAGACATCCCAGCAAGGTGGGTAAAAGGGTTCACTGGTGGAACGATGGCAACCGAACAGCCGCCATTGCCAGATGAGTATTCTTTATATGAAATAACCAATAACAATGCCCACTCTTGGGTAGAAGTATATTTCCCTGAAACAGGCTGGGTGGCTTTTGAACCAACGAGCGGTTTCGCTAATCCGACTGATTTCTATTATGAAGCGGCAGATGCTGACAATGATTCAGATGAAGCGCAAGAAACGGAGACAGACCCAACCGAAAATCAGGAAGAACCAGAAGAAGAAACGGAAGAAGAGGAAGAAACGGATGACAATGCAGCTTCAGGTGTAAGTGATAATCAAGATCACTGGAATGGTTGGCCTTATGTCTGGACTGGCTTGGGAGTTGTACTGTTGATCCTTGGCCTAATTGCCTATCTGAAACGTCGGGATATCCAGCATTGGTATGTACAGCGCAAATGGCATCGATTATTAAAGAATCAGGAGGTCGAATCCGCCTATATGTATCTATTAAAAGTGTTGGCGTTCAGAGGATACAAGTTAGGAAAGGGACAGACGTTAAGGCAATATGCTAAGAAAATGGATGAACATTTTGATACTACAGAGATGTCAGAAATTACCGATGTCTATGAAGGATATGTGTATTATAAGCAAAACGCCAATCAAGCGGAACTGAAACGATTACAACAGTTATTCAAGCAATTGGGTAGTCGAATATTTACTTGACCCGTGTCAAAACGATTGATAAAATAGATAAAAATCACTGGTATGTCATGAGTTATGTGAAAGCTAATTAGTAAACCTTGGCTAAGGATAGATTAGTGGAATGTTAGCTTTTGTTATCCTCACTTAGCTACTAAGCAGTAACTAAGTGGGGGATTTATGGACGATCATTTGCTTAGGCTTACTGCCTTTCTGCATTACGTATAGAAGAAAGGCAGATTTTTATTGTCTTTTCTAGTGAAGAGAAGAGATAAATAGGGTGTTTAGGGAAAAGGAAGGGTGGACAAACGTGGATGTAAATAATGAAATGATTTTAGTATTAGATTTTGGCAGTCAATATAACCAATTAATCACGAGAAGAATTCGTGAATTTGGTGTTTACAGTGAACTGCATTCCCATCGCTTAACCGTTGAAGAGATCAAGGAAATCAATCCAAAAGGAATCATACTATCAGGTGGTCCTCACAGTGTTTATGGTGAGGATAGCTTTCGCTGTGATGAGGGTATCTTTGACCTGGGGATTCCGGTGTTAGGAATTTGTTATGGTATGCAGTTGATGACCCATCACTTTGGCGGAGTGGTAGAACGTGCCAATCAACGAGAATACGGCAAAGCTGATATTCATGTAAAAGAAGGTTCCATCCTATTTGAAGGAACACCACAAGAACAGGTCGTATGGATGAGCCATAGTGATAAGATTATGGAAGCACCAAAAGATTTTGTGATTGAGGCGACCAGTTCTTCTACTCCAGTTGCTGCCATGAGCAATCGTGAGAAGGGGCTATATGGTGTGCAGTTCCACCCTGAGGTACGTAATACGGAGTATGGTAATGATCTGTTGAAGGCTTTTGTCTTCCAAGCTTGTGCATGTACAGGCGATTGGACCATGGCGAATTTCATTGATATGGAAGTGGACAAGATCCGCGAGCAAGTAGGCGATCGTAATGTATTATGCGCCCTAAGCGGTGGTGTCGATTCATCGGTTGTAGCAGCATTGATTCATAAAGCCATTGGTGATCAGCTTACCTGTATTTTTGTTGATCACGGTTTGCTTCGGAAAGACGAAGGTGAAACCGTGATGCGCACCTTTCGTGACCAGTTCCATATGAATATTATTAAAATCGATGCACAGGAGCGCTTTTTATCCAAATTGACTGGTGTATCTGATCCAGAACAGAAGCGTAAAATCATCGGTAATGAGTTTATCTATGTATTTGATGATGAAGCGGCCAAACTGGAAAACATGGACTTCTTGGCACAAGGTACGCTTTACACTGATATTGTAGAGAGTGGTACCGAAACGGCTCAAACGATCAAATCACACCATAATGTAGGCGGCTTGCCGGAAGACATGGAATTCCAATTAATCGAGCCGTTAAACACCTTATTTAAGGATGAAGTACGCGCGCTTGGTACGGAATTAGGTGTGCCTGATGAGATCGTCTGGCGTCAGCCATTCCCAGGACCAGGCCTTGGTATCCGTGTCTTAGGTGAAATCACACCTGAGAAGGTAGAGATCGTTCGTGAATCAGACGCGATCTTACGCGAAGAAATCAAGCATGCCGGGCTTGAACGTGACATCTGGCAATACTTCACCGTGCTTCCAGACATTCGCAGTGTAGGTGTTATGGGCGATGCTCGTACGTATGATTATGCCATTGGCATCCGTGCGGTGACTTCTATTGATGGGATGACCTCTGACTGGGCAAGAATCCCATGGGATGTGCTGGAGAAGATATCAACGCGGATGGTGAATGAAGTCGATCATATTAATCGTGTACTGTATGATGTGACGAGCAAGCCACCTTCTACCATAGAATGGGAGTAAAGGAAAATATTACCATTTATATAATTTGGTGATTTGACAGTATATAAAATGGATAAAAATAATCTAGTTCCCTGCCAAAAAATTTCGGCAGGGCATTTTTTTTGGTGAGTGGCAGCACATATCACTATAGGGTGCAAGTCCCAAATGTGCCGAACAGCCAGAAAGCATTAGCTGACATGTGGTGCAAGGACTGTGAAGTAGCGTGCGGGGGACATGTAGGCAAACCTCTGAACAGAGCTGAAATCCCATGATGGCACGGGAGATGGCTGACTGTGCAAAAAAACAGGAAGTCCCAATAGCTGAATGTCCTGACGTGTTAGAGGGCTGGATTAGAGGGAAAGGGTATGATGTGATCCATAGAAGCCCTTGTGAGTAGACTGACTGAGGACTGTGGAAGTAGACAGAAGCTGGATAGGCGTCAAGAATCGACGGAAGCCAGGGTGGAACAAACGGGTACACCGTCTATTGCTGAAAGAAGGAAGGAGAGGTATTGCCACCTGCTAAGAGTCTCGAATATTCGATTTTTTATAATGATATGATACTCAAACAAGTATATTTATTAATACTTTTCCAAACGGAGAAGATCTATCTTAATGATTAAAGCTACCCAACATCATAAAATCCACAACAATCCCACTCATTGGATTTTCCGAACCTAATACACTGATGCCTAGAACGGTTACACCACTAATATTTGTGACATTGGCTGAAACATATTTTCCAGTAATGTTCTTCTCACGCATTTGCACTCTTGGTCTTGCATTTATCGTAGAATTTGTTGAATAAACACTTGCCGCCGCATAATCAATCGTATCTAATAATGAATTTCCATCTGCTAATCCATTGTCTGTGAAATAAAGGGTAGCTATACCATTTGCATTTGACGTAGTCTGTCCATAAACCATTCGTTTTACTTTTTGTGGGTTTTGCTCTCCTGCCTTAAATAGTTGAATAGCTGTCGGACCCAAGGTAAAGAATTCCATACTCATAACTACTCCCCCTCTGCTTTAAAAGAAATGAAAAGTATGACGAGATAATGTTATTCAAACTTCCAAAAAGTGCGGTCATTGAAACAGTCTTTTTTCTTAGGTGAGGTGTTTATGGTGAAAATAGTTACATTTCCTTGTGCCCTGCCAGTATCTGGCGGGCACAAAGGTAGCACTTTTATTCTAGGTGTCAAATGTCCCTGAGGATGTTGCTGCGAAATTAACGACTTGCAAGATAACGGTTTGGTTTGCTGGAATGGACTCTCCACCAGCAGGAACAGCAATGTCTAATGAACCAGTCCCTGTAGCACCTGGTGTATATGTTGATATGCCTTGCATTTGCTCAACACCGTTAATTTCCACAGTGAAATAACTATTATCTTCTGCAAGTTCTGGAAGTGTCGTTACCTCTTCACCATCATCCCCTAGGAAACTTGCAGCATCAATAGATAAGGTACTTCCTGCTGCGGTATCTGCTGTTGTGATGTAAAAGAATTTCGAGGAATCAGGATTAACATCGGTGTCAATGGTGCCACTAATAGCGATTTTCATTAACTGAAGTGCCATGTTCATTTTCACCTCCATTTTCGATCAACCACATTTTATTCTATGAAGAGGAGTTGGAAATGCTTGGTCAGGTTAACTAGTAAGTATTGGAAGTTAACAAATGCCCCATTAAAAAAGGCATACATACTAAATAGCAAGGTAATATTATCCTTTAACCGTGATAAACAGAAGAATAATGGGAGCGTCCTTTGGAGGAAGGTCACTGGATTCTAAGTGAAGAATACCTTCCTCGACATGGTAAATGGATGGAGGTTGCAACACGCCATTGACAAATAAATGGAGAGTTGAAACATTGTTCGGATCAAGTATATCACTACTTCCATATTGCTTTAAGGCATCGTTGTTCGTATAAACCTTTTTCCCTTCTTCGGCAAGGGTAATGTATTGAAGAGTCTCCACTCCTATGGGGTTTGGTGTGTACCCAGGGGATATATTGATGGTAATGGACGGATTAAATGTAGGATTAAATGTATTTGTATTGGATGTGTTATTTTCATTTCCCTCATGAGTTCTTTTACGCTCTTTATTGCAATGGTGGCAGTGACAATTTGGATAGGAATCCCTACCAAGTAACTCTCTAGATTTATTATTATAGCCATATTTTTTTTCCTTCAACGGTATTTCACTCCCTCCTAAATGACATTTTGATGTGCTTTTCTATATCTTATTTAAAAAGAAGGTGATTTGACTGTGCAACTGGCTGTATTTGGCAAGTAAAAAATGTATGCTACTTGCCGTCCGAATGATTGCTGTATGAATGATTCCTTATAACGGAAACTTTCACCGTTACAAAGGAGTAAATGTGAATGATAAATAAGCCGGTCCATCACCGCATCTGTTAATATTGGATTTCCGAAAACAGGATTCTATTGCGCAGATGGAAGGTTAGTAATAATCTCTGTAATGCTGAATAAAGGATGCATTAATTGAACAAGAAGACCGTCTTTCAAACTACAGAGAGAGAATGGTATCTTTTTTTAGTGCCATGTGTTATATTATAAACAACTTAATTGTTCGTGCTAGCAATACAAGATTTATGTCATAACTTTACAATTTATATCATCGTCTTGAATTATTATCAGAACAACCAAAGTAATAAACGTGTGCATGATGCACAATGGAGGAATTTCATATGAACACAGGTTCAGTCAAATGGTTTAACGCAGACAAAGGTTTTGGATTTATCGAAGTTGAAGGTGGAGACGACGTATTCGTACATTTCTCAGCAATTCAAGGCGAAGGTTTCAAAACATTAGAAGAAGGTCAAGCAGTTACTTTTGACATCGAAGAAGGTAATCGTGGGCCACAAGCAACTAACGTTGTTAAATAATAATTTATAATTGATAAAAATCCTTTCTGTTACAGAAAGGATTTTTTATTTTGCCCCGTTTAAAATTTGGTGTAAGTATTATTTTTGGGGGAATGGTTACAAATGCCTTCACAATCTATCAGAAACAATTACAAGGTGTTTATAAATTATTAAGAATCACTCCAATGCGTTTTACAAATTTTTCAAAAGATACTTCTGCATGAATTGTTGTGTCTACTGTACTTACTCTTCTTTTTGATTTTAACTGATGTATTCTGTTTTTTTTTAGAAATAAATATTTTGCAAATCGTATGACTATTTGTGATCATAGGCACACTTCTATTTTCTTTAACAGAATTTATTCATTGCATTAATTAGTAAGTCCATTTTACATAACCTAACAGAGAATGGAGAACTCAAGTGAGCGAACTGATGCAGAAGAAGTGAATGAAACAACACAACATTTGATTATGATGGAGGATGATTATGTTTAAAAGTAAGAGAAATGAAAATAAGCGATTTTATATAAAATCAGAGTTGGTAAAGGGTTTAGATATTGGACAAATAACGATTTTAGTTGATCGTGAAACTGGAGTGAATTATCTTCATACTATCTGGCATGCTACAGGTGGTGTTGGTATGACGCCATTGCTTGATGAAAATGGGAAAGTTATTGTAGATAAGTAGGTTTTTAATTCCAGTCCACCTTCATAAGCGGTGAGCTGGATTATTCTTATGACTTCATACTGAACAATTCGTACCGTTGAAAACAAATGGCTGGGAGAAGATAATAGAGATTTAGGTTTTCATTCATACTATATTTTGTAAGAATGAAAATGACTTTTAAATCAGACGTAACAGCTAACCCGTTATTGAACTGAAACTGAATGACAAAGGGGAGTTTACGGGAGTATTTATTAAAACACATTACACCACTAGGATGGGAATATATCAATTTTTCAGGGATTACACCTTTGATATGACTAACATAACAAGCTTAAATTCTCTGCGCCCTCTAAACCAATAAAATGAAAGCCGAACGATTCCTTAGCGAAGGGAGACTCGGCTTTTTTATGTTGGAATTTGCTTAGCGTATGTTTTCCACCAATCATTTCTTATGCTCGTTATTTTTTTCTCCACTGTTTTTCCCGTTTCACCATCAGCAACACATGCGACTAGACAGTATACTTATATGTTAATGATTTAGAGAGAGGAAACAACTAATTGGAGGTAATTAATTTGGGTTACCGAAAATGGCAAAAAAAAAATATAATTCCTCTTGCGCCTACCGCCACGTAGGGTGATACGATAAATCCATCAATCTAGAGAGGGGGATAACCAGTTATGAAAAAAGAAACATTCTCAATCAGTGAATTTGCCAATTCTATAGGTGTTTCTGTAAGGACACTTTATTATTATGATGAGAAAAATATTTTGAAGCCGAGGAGAGATGAAAATACGGGTCATCGTGTTTATGAAAAAGAAGATATGCTTCAGCTGCATAAAATTATGACGATGAAGTTTTTAGGGATGAGCTTAGATAACATTAAGGATTATATGCAACTGGATATTTTCAATTTAAGCTTTATCGATACGTTAAGGATGCAGGAATCAAAGCTGATAAAAGATAAGGAACAGATTGATAAGGTATTGGATGTCATTCATCGGACGATATATCTCTTAGAAAATGAAAAAGAAGTGGATCATGATATACTTGTCAGTTTACTGGCAAGTATGCAAAACGAGAAAAAACAGCTGGAGTTGGCGAAAGGGATTATTAAAGATGATGTTATGAAAAAGTTGTTTCCGCAGAGAGCTGAGGAGAAGATGTTCTTTGAAAAGGAATGGCTGACATTTTGTAAACGGGTGAAAGAGAATTTTGGGAGGCCGGCAGATAATTCAGAGGTCAAACAAATGCTGACTGACTTTTATAGCCTCATTCTTGATGAGGTCGATATGGATTCTTCAAAAAAGCTAACGGATATTTTTTCCGTAGATATTAACGTCAAAGAGAATGAAGAACGGGTAGAAGCCTATATTCAAGAAATCGAACGTTTCGTCCCTACACCATTCACAGCAGAGGAAAAAACGTGGCTTGAGCAAATAACAACAGATTACATGAGTTTCTTATGTAATCAGAAAGAGAGGGAGAATTAAATGAAATTATCGAAGCAATCTTTAAGGAGTTTTGCACAATGACGAGTCAACATACCAATGGAAAATATGAATATTTAGCAGAAAATCCAAATTTCAAATCAATGCCTATTATTATCTCATTAATTATCGGTGCGTTTTTTGCAGTTCTGAATGAAACCTTATTAAATATTGCGTTAACGACATTAATGGGGGAATTTCAAATTACACTTCCCACCGTTCAGTGGATGGCAACTGGTTTTATGCTGGTGATGGGAATTATCATTCCGGCGTCAGCAATGCTCATGCAATGGTTCTCAACACGACAATTATTTATAGGAACGATGATCATTTTTACAGTCGGAACAACAATCTGTGCCATTGCACCGAATTTTTCAATCTTGTTGGTTGGTCGTTTAATTCAAGCGGTTGGAACAGGTCTGTTACTCCCGATTATATCGAATGTGTTTTTATTAATATTTCCTCCTGAACGTCGTGGAAAGGTGATGGGATTTATGGGGCTAGTTCTCCTGTTTGCTCCAGCTATCGGACCGACACTTTCAGGGATTATTGTTGAACACTTAGGCTGGCGGTATTTATTTATCGTTGTCATTCCTTTTGCGTTACTTTCTATTTTTCTTGCATATAAATACGTCGTTAATGTATTTGAAGTGACGAAGCCGAAAATAGATATCATCTCACTTGTATACTCAACAATTGGATTTGGCGGAACGGTATATGGGTTTAGTTCTGCAGGCGATTTAGAAAATGGATTTCTAAATCCTGCTGCATATATTCCGATTGTGGTTGGGCTAATCGCCCTGTTATTATTCGCTTTGAGGCAGTTTAAACTGGATGAACCAATCATGAACCTAAGAGCATTTGCTTTTCCAATGTTTACGCATGGGATCATCTTAGTTTTGTTTGTTCTTATGGCCATGTTTGCATCTGAAATTATATTGCCGCTATATATGCAGGGGCCTTTAGCATTATCTCCATCAACAGCCGGTCTGGTTTTATTACCGGGAAGCATACTTAGCGGACTCATGTCTCCGGTAATGGGAGCTTTGTTTGATAAATTTGGACCTAAAGTAATGATGATTCCTGCTACACTGATATTGAGCGGAACCATGTTTATGATGAGCAGCAGATTAAGTTTGGATACTCCTGTGTGGTTTGTGATAGCAGGTTTTATATTATTGATGGTATCCGTATCAGCAATTATGATGCCGGCCCAAACGAATGCATTAAATCAATTACCTAAGCAGCTGTATCCCCATGGAACTGCTATTGTGACCACGTTACAGCCTGTTGCAGGTGCAATTGGGGTATCAATATTTGTTAGTATTATGAGCGCAAGACAAGAAAATATATTGAATCAATCAGCAACGCCAACAGATCCAATTTCTATTAACGAAGCCATGATTGGTGGGATGGAACTGGTATATTTTATCGCATTTATTATGGCGGCCATTGCGTTTATCATGTCTTTATTTGTTTACCGGGCTCAAACTAGAGAAATGAATGAATAGGAGACAGAACAAAACTTTTTAGAACCAACGTCAAAAGGACTTGTGTTAGTTGAGTCGTATAAGAATTTACTCTAATACTTTGAAGAAAAAATGTTTTGATTAAATAGAAAATCATGAAACTAATCTATAGAAGTGCGCGTTCAAAAAGCCCGATGAAAAGGATCAAGAAGTTCAAGGCGGTGCAGTTTTGAGTACCAGAACGTATGCTTTTCATACGTGAGGAGCGGACTCACGCAGGATGTGTTGACTTCTGCGTTGTCTACAGGACGTGGGCGGTCTTAGTAGAAGTTCCTATATCGCCAACGCAGAAATCCGATGCGTCATTTTTATTGGGCTTTTGGAACAACCTCTAGAATAGACCCACTGTTTATATCTATAGAAAGCATTCCTGTATATAAAAAAATATGAAGGTAAGTGGGGCTAGAATCGATTGTACAAAAATAGAGCCCTCTTGGTACGATAGAGAGTGTCATCGCGATGACCTCGAAATTAGATACCAAGG